>NZ_JBSSGN010000002.1:0-120587 GCF_054063675.1 Bradyrhizobium sp. USDA 376 | reverse complement strand
CACATTCGGCATTGAAGATTGCGACTGCTGGAAAGAGCGGGCCTTCTTCCGGCAGCGCAGATCAGGCCAAATCAGCGGTTGGCACGGAACTTGGCGATTCCTTTCATTTTAAAAATGGCGCCGACAATACGTTTTCAGACATGTATGACCTACAGCAACTGAGCCACGGAAATGGAAAAACCTATGGAGATGGTCAGCATGCTGTTGCACGCGAGGGGCAGGAGCCGGTCCAGGATGCTGACGGGATTGATATTTCGGATGCGCACCACGATCACTCAGGGCACGCCAATCTCCATGCGGCTCACGATTTGATTGTGTAGCAATTACTGATCGAATGGGCCGTGCTGCCTTCAGAACAGCAAGATCATCCGTGTCGGCCAAGTCGGCGTTCACCACAGCATTCGAGCATCCCTCGAGGCGCTCGCGACGCCATCAAGGCGATCCAGGATAAGACCAAGGTATCCAGGGTCGTAGAGGAGCTGCTCGATGGCTGGACGGGACCAGCCGTCGCCTTGGGACCTCTCGGCGCTCTCCCGCGACATCACCCGGCTGCTATATTCCTAAGGCCAGACCAGATGGTGAGCGACGGTTTGAACGAGGGAGTGGTAGGCGACACCGCGAAGCTGGTGGCAGATCGGCTGATAGCGCGGATGCTTCGTCGCGACCCTTCGTTGGTGGAGAGGGCGAGGCCGCTCATGCCCGCCAAGCCCAGTTCGCAGCTGGCCCTTCGTGCGCGAGTGGGAGGACCTCCTTGCGCTACCGCTCGGCAAGCTCGCATCGAATCTTATCAGCCGTGACCGCGAGATGGTGCGGCTGCGCAACAGTTCTCCGTTCTATCTTGCTGAGGGCGTTGACTTAGGCGACTACGACGCCGAGGCTCCGCCTCGGAAGGGCGGCGCGACGGGTCGCCAAGCGAGCATCTGGAGCTTCACCCAAGGACCCCGGACGAGGGCAGAGAGCATCAAATGGAAAACCCCGCCGTCGCCGGCGGGGTTTTTTGTGTCCTACGAAATAGAGGGCGTTTAATTAGGGGCGTTTTATGCTCGTCGCCGCAGCGCGGAAAGGGCCTCTCCGAGAGCCGCCTTTTCCTAGGTCACCAGCTACGGGTCCTGAAGCTGAAACCGACGCTCGGGCCACCGCCGTAGTAGCCGTAGCCGCGGTCGTAATAACCCGGCCCTCCGTAGGAGCCGTAGCTGCGGCGCACCACGTACCCGTCATCATCGCCGTAGTAGCGCTGGTAGCGGGGGCCGCGGGTCCGGTAGCATCGTCCATACTCGTTGCAGACCAGGCGGACCTGGTCGATGGCGGAGGCTTCCGTCGACGGCGGCGGTCGGATTGAGCGGGGCGGCGACCGCCGCCGATCCCAGCACCGCTGCGGCCACGGCGCCAAGTGCGATTGTCTTCATGTTCGTTTCTCCTCGATGTGAACTCAGTCGATCTCTTCGATGATGCGACGATCGCCCGGTTCGACGATGTAGTACCCACTTTTCTTGGAACGTGAGTCGTGATTCAAGGTCGGGATGATACCCGAAGCAAGAGAAGTCCACCTTTCGAGGAAAGATCGCAAGGTGCTTGAGGCGTGCTGTCGCTCACCGGTGACGTTGCAGCGCGATTTGAAGCGGGCGCGGATAGTTCTGTTGGCGGCGGATGGGCGCAGCACCCGGTCGATCGCCAAGGAAGTTGGGGTCCAGCCGCGGATTGTCAGCCTTTGGCGGCATCGCTATGCCGACCATGGCCTTGAAGGGCTGCAAGACAAGCCGCGGCCTGGCAAGCAGCCGATCTATACGAAGACGACCGACAAGCGGATTCTGAAGCTGCTGGATAAGCCGCCACCGCAAGGGTTTGCGCGCTGGACCGGCCCCCTGCTGGCCGAGGCGCTGGGCGATGTCGATGTCCAATATGTCTGGCGGTTCCTGCGCAGCCACAAGATTGACCTGGTGGCTCGCAAGTCCTGGTGCGAGAGCAACGACCCGAACTTTACGGCCAAAGCCGCCGATGTTGTCGGCCTCTATGTCGCGCCGCCGGCGAAGGCCATTGTGCTGTGCGTGGACGAGAAGCCCTCGATCCAGGCTTTGGAGCGAGCGCAGGGTTATCTGAAGTTGCCCAATGGCCGCGCCTTGACCGGCCAAAGCCACGATTACAAGCGGCATGGCACCACAACATTGTTTGCGGCGCTCGAAGTCGCCACCGGAAAGATCATCGCGACCCATTCAAAACGCCGGCGCCGCGTCGAGTTTCTCGATTTCATGAACAGCGTCACCGCGGCTTTTCCGAACCGCAAGCTTCACGTCATCCTCGACAACCTCAACACCCATAAAAAGAACGAGGACTGGCTCAAGGCCCACCCCAACGTGCAATTTCATTTCACGCCGACAAGTGCGTCATGGCTCAATCAGGTCGAAGTATGGTTTTCCATCTCGCAGGGGCAGTCGCTCAGCGGCACCTCCTTCACGAGCCTCAAGCAGCTTCAGGAACACATCGATGCCTACGTCAACGCATACAACGACAGAGCCGAGCCCTTCGTCTGGACCAAGAAAAAGGTCCGTCAACGCCGTTTCAAAGGCCGCCGTATCACTCAGCTCTGATTCCGGGTGCTAGTGCCCAAGAATGGTCTGCATCCGACCCTGCAAGGTTCCGATCAGCGCAGCGCGTCCCTCGGCGTTATTGAGATAGCGGACATACCGGAGATGTCGAAGGTCAAAGGGAATATCATTTTCGTTCTGCGTGATTAGGATCACCTCTCGACCGAGGGTGTGGGCGATACCGGCTTCGTAGAACACGTTCGGATTTCTACCCGTACAGTCGCATACAACAATGCGCGAACGATCTATAAGTGCGACCACATCTTGAATGATCGCGGCATTTTCCCAAATGTCGTCAGCCCGTCGACACAGAAGTCCGACGTTACCAGCTGCCAGGCGTATGCTGTCGAAAACGGCGGCAAATCCCGCGTCGAATGGCATCATCGCCGACGCGAGGGCCGGTTCAATGTTCTCGTGTTCAGGAATTTGAAACACCGTCGGGCGCTGGCGGCGGGGTCTGACGCTGCGAAGTAGGAAGCGGTAAAGGTCAACGTCCTTTACAGCCCAATGATTTCGAGAGAATTCGAAATCTTCGGGCATGTCCAGCGACATGCGATTTTCGTAGATCGTCCTATTCTGAATTGGAGGAACCTCAGCATCAAGGCTGAATTCAAAAGTGACATCTCGGCCCATGCGACGAGGTCTGTTGATTTGACCGACGTACGCAATCTCGTCCCCCCATCCTTCCCCCATGAAGAGGCACGGCAGAGCGGTCAGCCGGTCCAACAAAATATCTTCACCTTGCCTGAACTGTGCCGCGATGTGAGCATCGGTGTATTCGAACATCCGACCAACGCCAATGGTCCCTCGACCCGAAGCCCAATCGAATGCGCGCATTATCAGATTAAACATTAGTCCTCCGGTCCGCTTGTGACGGCCTATCTTCCTTGTCCGGTCCCCGCATCACGATCTTGAGCGCGTCATCCGGCAATGGTCGCCGCAACACCGAGCTATGGCTGATTTTGGGTGACGCGGCCTGATCAGGCGGCGTGGCTTTCAGTGTTCGGAATGACTTCGATTCCGTCGATGAACTTTACACCGGCGATGACTTTCGGCAACTGGTTCGTGCTCTTCAATCGCCGCCAGGTCTTCGATGCGGCGTCGATGAGCTTGAACACCATCAGCTTCGCAGTTTGTTGCGACAGCGATCCCTTGGTCCGCACCGTTCGGTGGCGCACCGTGGCGAAGACGCTCTCGATCGGGTTCGAGCTGCGTAGGTGGATCCAGTGCTCAGCAGGGAAGTCGAAGAAGGCGAGCAGCGCATGGCGATCCTTGATCAGGCACTCCACCGCACGTCCGTATTTGACGTGGTATTTCTCGACGAAGACGTCGATCGCGGTTTCAGCTTCGGCCCGGTGTGGGGCCAGATAGATGTTCCGCAGGTCGTTCTTCATGGGGCCCTGCACGGATTTGGCGACCTTGTCGAGTACGTTGCTCACTTTATGGCACCAGCATCGTTGGTGCCGCGTGCCGGGAAAGGCCTCGTCCAGTGCCTTCCAGAAGCCGAGGGCGCCGTCGCCGATGGCGAGTTGCGGGGCAATCCGTAACCCGCGTTGCCGCAGGTCGATCAGGAGTTCGCGCCAGCTCTGCGCGCTCTCGCGCACGCCGACCTGGAAGCCGATCAGCTCCTTCTTGCCTTCCGGCGTGGTGCCAATCAGCACCAGCATGCATTCGCTGTGATCTTCCATGCGGGCCTGCAGGTACACGCCATCGGCCCAGATGTAGACATAGCGACGCGCCGACAGATCGCGTCTCTGCCAGCGTTCGTACTCGACCTGCCAATCGGCCTTCAGGCCGGCGATCACCGAAGGCGACAGGTTCGGCGCATCCTTGCCGAGCAGCGCCGAGAGCGCCTCCTGGAAGTCGCCGGTCGAGATGCCGCGCAAATAGAGGACCGGGATCAAGGCATCCAGGCTCTTCGTCCGCCGCGCCCATAGCGGCAGGATTGCCGAACTGAAGCGGAGGCGGTCGCCTGGCCCGCTCGCTCCGCGGTCGCGGACCTTGGGACGAGCGACCTCCACCGGACCGATGCCGGTCGCAATCTCGCGCACCGGACCGTGCCCATGTCGGACCAGGCGCGCTCGATCGTCGGGCAGCGTCAGATTGGCCGTGCTGGCCAGAAACGCGCCAACCTCGATCTCGATCGCCCTGGCAAGCAGGTCCCGCGCGCCGGCACGAACGATATCGGTCAGTGGATCATCAACCGCGGACGGCTGACGGAAAGCAAGAACATTGGTAGTCTCGGTCATGGCGTATCGCTCTCCTCGAGAGGTTCTGGCAGGCTCGTCACCCGCCTCGATACGCCGCCTTCCTCACACCGTCATCACCCAGATTCCGCCATAGCTCCGCCGGGTGGCGTCCGGGGGCCACCGTCCAAGGCGCGCAACGCGTCCAAGATTTCGTCGATCGATACCGGCTTCTTGAGGCCGGCAGGTGCGCGCATCGACGGGCAAGAGGCGATCGCGGACGCGTCGGACGCCCATGATGCCAAGATTGCGCGCTTCTCGGCCAGCGTCAGGGCAGGTGATCCAGAACGTCTTTCGGTGTCTCAAAGACCGTGCCGGGATGAAGCAGCGCGTCGAAGTCGAAAACGTTGTCGTCAGCGGTCGTCGGCCGCATGGTCCTCTCCTTTTCATTGACGAATGGATGGGAGCCGCACGACTTGCAGCGCGGCTCCATGGCGCCTCTACTAGGCGGCGGCTTTGGCTTCCAGCTTCCGCACGCTGCCGGTCGAGGCATCGCCGATCGCAATCCGGCGCGGCTTCATCGCTTCCGGAATCTCGCGGACGAGTTCGATGGTCAGCAAGCCGTTGTCGAATGCGGCGCTTTTCACCTGGACATATTCGGCGAGGCTGAATTGGCGCTTGAAGGCGCGGTGCGAGATACCGCGATAGAGGAAATCACGTTCGGTCTTGTCGGATTTGCTGCCTTCAACCGTCACCACGTTCTGCTCGGCGGTGATGACGATATCCTCGGGCGAGAAACCCGCCACCGCCAGCGAGATCTGATAGCGATCCTCCGCCAGCCGTTCGATGTTGTAGGGCGGGTAATTGTCCTCGCTGGCCCGCTGAGCGGTTTCTGCGAGGTCGAAGAGGCGGTCGAAACCAATGGTCGAGCGCCAGAGGGGGGCAAAATCGTAGGTGCGCATAGCCAAATCCTCCTAAGAGCAAGATGTCTACGAGCGGCACCGGACACGGTGCCCGTCTCTTGGCCCGGGCCCATGAGGCGCCCGGACACCATCGTCAGATGGCGACAAAAAAATTAGCAAAGCCGGTTTTGGTTTCAAGAGGGGGCTGAAAAAATTTTGCCACCGATCGCCGCGCCGTTACAGGTCCTCGCACCCCTTGAAGAACGGATGCCGCACCTTCCCCTCGGCCGACTTCGCTTGGTATTCGATCTCAGCAAGCAGCTTCGGTTCGACCCAGAGGTCCCTGCCGTTGAGATAAAGCAGGTCGAAGGCGACGAGCACGATCGTCGTCGAGGCGCCCTTGAGCCGCTGTTGGAGCGCAAGGCGGCGCTGAAGAAGATCATCACCGGCAGCGACCTACAGTTAAGCGATAGCTTCGAGATCGATGGCCGCGAGATGTTCACGCACGCCTGCAAGGTGGGGCTCGAAGGCGTAGTCTCGAAGGTGCGTGACAGCATCTACGCCAGCGGCCGGGGCAACAATTGGATCAAAAAGACATGCGCCCAGCGCGAGACCTTAACAATTGCCGGCTTCGCGCTCGACGAGGGCAAATGGGACGGTATTTATCTCGCGAGGCGCAAGGGCGACCACCTAATCTATGCCGGCAAGGTCGACCATGTCGTTCTGCAAGACGGAGAAATCGGTGCTGCCATCGGCGGCCGGCATCACGACCTCGCCGTTTATGATGGCCGAGCTCGCCTTGAATCACCCGAACCCACCCTTCTTCAGGATTTGCCGCAGTGTATCCGATTTGCTACGCGTCGTTCAAGAAAACGCGGATTTCGAATCCGTCGAGCAAAAGATTGCAATAATTGCGATAGCCTTCTTCATCGCAACTTCTTGCAACCGGCCCATGATACTGCGGCTCTCCAATCAAGAGCTACCCGTCTTAGCAACGTATGCCCGACAGCAACGCTGCGCCGCCGCGGCCTGAACTGTTACGCAGTAACATTCTCCAGACGCGCCTTTCATCGGAGGAACCGGAACAATGCTCTGGCCCAGCGGTTGACGGCGCATCAACAACCACTGGAGAGAGTGGACATGAAAACCCGTCTTGCGATTTCATTGGCTGCTGTGTCGCTGCTGGCGGCGTCGACTGCGGCCTTTGCCCAGTCGACGACCGAACAGGGCGCTAGGGACGGCGCGCGTGCGGGTGGCGACATCGGTGGCCCGGTCGGCGCGATGGTCGGCGGCACCGTCGGTGCGGCCGTTGGCGCCGGCCTCGAAATTCCGAATGCCGTGCTCGGCGGAATTCCGCGCGACGACTCCGTCGTGATCCACGAGCGCGTCGTCGTCGGCGAGCCCTTGCCCCCGACCGTGGTCTTGCGCCCGGTGCCGAACTACACCGAGTATCGCTACGCGGTCGTGAACGACCGCCGTGTCATCGTCGAACCGCGCACGCGCCGGGTCGTGAAAATCATCGACTGATCGGTCAAGGCGTGTAGGCTTTTAAGAGCCAAGAGAGCTGGCCCCGCAAATTCGGACAGTAGCTTGAGTGGATTTTCTGCCTGACAGCGGCGAGGATTCTTGCTGCGAATCAGGAGCGAAGATGACGAAGAAGAGCCGCCGGACGCATTCTCCGGCATTCAAGGCGAAGGTTGCTTTGGCTGCGGTCAAAGGCGACAAGACACTGGCGGAGCTGGCGCAACTGTTTGATGTTCATCCGAACCAGATCACGATCTGGAAAAACCAGCTCCTGGAAGGCGCCGCCGGCGTGTTTGGGCATGACAAGACATCGGCCGAGACGCCGGTCGATTTGAAGGCGTTACATGCCAAGATCGGCGAGCTGGCGTTGGAAAACGATTTTTTGTCCGGCGCGCTCACCAAGGCGGGCCTGCTGAGCGCAAAGCGATGATCGACCGCGATCATGATCTTTCTATCGTGCGCCAGGCGAAGGTCCTGAAGCTGGCTCGCAGCACGGTCTACTATGAACCTCGGCCAGTTTCGGCCGAGGACCTTGCCTTGATGCGTCGGCTCGATGAGCTGCATCTCGATTATCCCTTCGCGGGAGCGCGTATGCTGCGATCGTTGCTGCGGCGGGAGGGCGTATACGCCGGTCGCCGCCACATCGCGACGCTGATGAAGCGCATGCGGATCGAGGCGGTCTATCGTCGCCCGAACACGAGCAAGCCGGCTCCGGGTCACAAGATCTACCCGTACCTGTTGCGCGGATTGAAGATCGAGCGGCCCGACCATGCGTGGGCAATGGACATCACCTACATTCCGATGCGGCGTGGCTTCGTCTATCTCGCGGCGGTCGTCGATGTGTTCAGCCGACGGGTCCTGGCCCATCGCGTCTCGATCACAATGGAGGCGGCCTTCTGCGTCGAAGCGGTCCAGGAGGCGTTGGCGAAGCACGGCAGGCCCGAGATTTTCAACACGGATCAGGGCAGCCAGTTCACCAGCCTCGAGTTCACCGATGTGCTGCTGGACGCGAAGATCGCCATCAGCATGGACGGCAAGGGCGCCTGGCGCGACAACGTGTTTGTCGAGCGGCTCTGGCGCACGGTCAAATACGAAGAAGTTTATCTCCGCGCCTACGACAGCGTGTCCGAGGCGCGAGCGTCAATTGCCAAGTATCTGGCCTTCTACAATCAGGGACGCCCTCACTCGAGCCTTGACGGGCGCACGCCCGACGAGGCTTACTTCGGCACGCAAGCTATGGTGATGGCCGCATGACCGTCGCCGACGGTTTTGTCGTCGCTCTGGTCGGGCTACGCCCTCCCGACGCAACGACAAAACCGTAAAGCCCCGCGTTCAGCATAACCCGGCAGGAATCCACTTAAATCCAGCGGGGCGCTGTCCAAACAACCGGGGCCAGCTCTGTGACCGTCATTGGATATGCGCGGAGACGAAAGCGCACAGTAGCGATTTGTCGCACGCGACCGTCCTTCTGATGAATTAACATTAGGGAAGAGACCGGCCTGACGGAGATCAGCGCTATGGGGTCCCTTGAAGCACTCGCCATCGTCGTTGTTTTTGTTCTGGTGGCAGTGGTCGTGACCACGCTCGTGCAAACCCGGAAACGATAGCAGCTTGATCCGCCGCTTTTGGGACGTGGTCGCCTCCGTTGTGCCCGGCGCGTTATCCACCGCAAGCTGTAGCGGCTTGCCGACGCTCTACCTCCGGGCGATGCTCGCGCGATGGGCACCAAATCACGCGAGACCATTTACGGTGGGTCGGTCCGGGCAGCGGCAGAACGGGCGACCGAAGCGCGGAAGGAGGCCGACCGGCTCGCCGTTGCGGCGTGGAACGCGCGCATGCTCGGTTTCCAGGGGCCCGCGCAACCGTCGCCCACGCTCGGCGATGCGCTTAATGCCGGTTACCGCTACCTCGAAGTGCGCTGCCTTGGCTGCGACACGCACCAGACCGTCGCCCTTGGACATCGTGCGGCGACCGAAGGCGACGCCGGTTCATGAACTGGAGCGCTACATGCGGTGCAAGGACTGCTCGGAGGTGCGCGGCTACAGGAACCCGAACCGACGTGATATATCGACGGTCGTAACACAAAGGATGTCCTGAGCGTTCGAAGCTTTTTGTCCGTCGTCAGATAATTTGAGACTGGTCAGGCTTTTTGAGAAGGGAGGCTCTGGTTCATCAGGGTTAGAGTTTAAGCGACCTGCAGTTGATGCTGCAAGCGGCGGTTCGCGATGGTGTCGCGCTTGATGCGGTTTCGTTCTGCGAGGATCGCCTCAGCCCTGCCGAAGTAGACATCGGCTGGCGTGAGGTTGTCGATGCTCTCATGATAGCGGACGTGATTATAGTGTTCGACGAAGGCTCCTACTTGACGCTCGAGATCACCGGGTAGGTAATAGTTGTCGAGCAGGATGCGGTTCTTCAGCGTCTGATGCCAGCGCTCGATCTTTCCCTGGGTCTGAGGATGGTACGGAGCGCCGCGCACATGCTGCATGCCCTTCTGGTCGAGCCACTCGGCCAGATCATCCGCCACGTAACTCGAACCATTGTCGCTGAGAAGCCTTGGCCAGTGCGCGACGGCGCCGTCGTCTTGTCCTCGAACTCGTTCGCGGCCTCGATCACCACATAGGCCGGGCTGGTGATGAGGTCATGCGCCTTCAGCAGCCGATAGACCGACGCCTCGGATACAAAGTACTTTCGTTCGTCGGTGAACCGCACGGCCAGCTCGCGTGGCGACAGCTCAGGTAACTCCAGCGCCAGGTCGATGATCTGGCCCCGCACATCGTCCGGGATGCGGTTCCAGACCCGGTCTGGTCGAGACCGATGATCGGCCAGCGCCTCAACGCCTCCCTCGCGGTAGCGATCATACCAGCGATAGAATGTGGCGCGCGGGATCCCGAGCTTGTCCAGTGTGCGCTTGGCCGGAAGGTGCGATTGCTCGACCAAATGGATGATCTCGGCCTTCTCTGAGGCGGGATACCTCATGCCTCGTCCTCCCCATCTCCGTTCATACTTGTTTGAACAGACGGTTCTCCAGGGGCAGATCGGCGACGGCCTCCTTCAAGGCGGCGGCCTCCCGGCGGAGGTCCTTCACCTCGCCGGAGGTCGTAGCTCGTGCCGTGTCGCCGGCCAGGCGGCGCTTGCCGGCCTCGAGAACTCCTTGGACCAGCCGTAGTACACATCGAGGCGGCAATGCCTTCTCGGCGACAAAGCTCGGAGATGTTCTCCTCGCCGCGCAATCCTTCCAGCACGATGCGGATCTTCTCTTCCGCCGAATACTGCCGGCGGTTCTGGCGCCGAATGTCCTTTCGCACTTGGTCTGCCGACGCTTTGCCCGGTCCGGATTTCTGTTTCATCTTCGCTGCTGGTGGCTACGATGAACCAGAAATCCTTCCAGGGCTGCGTCCTTACGGACACGCGAAAGGAGTTCTGGGGTAAGCCGGTCCGTGGCTGCGCCGCGGACCGGCTACAAAATGCCTTTACAAGAGCTCCTCGTGAGAGCTCAGGGGGGGGCAGGACCATTTCTGCTCATCCGGGTTCCAAACACACCAAGGCTGACCGCCGACAGCGGCGCACGCATCTTCGAAAGTCAGTTCGGTTACGCCATAATCTGAGATATCCATAGTTGTTTCCTTTCCTACAAGGCGTCAGCTGCCGCTGCCGCAACGCAGAGAATTCAAATCGCGTGCCACGCAGCGGAGTGGCGATAGAGGCGCCAAACAGGCCTTTTTTGCCGGAGCGTATGTGAAAAGCGCGGCGGTCTCTTCGTGCCAACGTCGTCTGCTGGACATTCATGTCGCGGCGCGTATCCAGCATTCCCTTTCGTTGTGCCGACGCGCATTCCGATGTCGGCTTTCCCTCGCCGTCCCTAATTCATCTTCCGCTCGAGCCACTTCTTGATGCTGTCGCCGGCGCGTGTAGTCAGGCCAAGCCTGTTCTTTCCGGCCGTCGAGCGGTTCTTTAGTTTCAGGCAGAGCCATGCCGCAAAGTTTCTTGCCGACTTGAACCCGCGCGCATCCACGACCTTGATCGACAGCAGCTCGCAACGATCGAATCGACCCCCGAGATAGCCGGCAGCCGTTCACTCATCTCTTTACTCCGGCGGAGTTGCATGAGCTACTTGCCGACCTTTGCGATCTGGTCCTCGACGTGCGCCAGTTCTGCTGCCAGAGCGTCCACCCAGCTGCTTTGTAAAGTCGGAGACTTTGCGTCGGCCTGAATGTCGATCAGCAACCGCGAAAGCCCCTTAGGCGCGGCAAAGCCGTATTCTGCGGCGTAGCCGCGGATTGAATTGGCAAACCGGGTCCGCCTGCCGATGAACTGGTTGCGCACACGCTCCAACATTTGTGCGCCCTTGCTCGGGACTTTTGATGGGCACAAAGTTCTTACGCAGTTTCGGCCGGCTTGCCGCACGCAAATATATTGCGATCGGCATCATCGCCACTTCATGCCGGTTTGATTGCAATTCCCACGCCTAACAATGCGATGCCCGCAGGCCTCCAGAGCCACAAGCGCACGCGGCAGCGCTTGAAGAACTTCTAAACCAGCCCGCGGCTCAATTTAAGCCGCAAAACCGGCTGCTCGTTCCCATCAACGCCATGCAGCTGAAACACACTCTGGACGTATGCAAACCGACGCGAACAATCGCTTTTATGCGCCCCGACGCGTCGCACTCTGCGCCGTTCTTTGCCCAAGCCTGCCAAGCGATTTGGATTTGATCGCTCAGCTCGCCCCGCTGCTTCTTTGATGATACCGAAAGCGACCTAGTGGGGCCGCGGCGACATCCGCATTGCCGCGATGCCGAATGAACCTCTCGCGCAGCCAACCCTGAAGGCCATGGAGTCGTTTCGGGGCGTTCAGGCGACTTGAACGTTTCACCCCGCCCGCCACCACGTAGTCTTTCACCGAGATGGCTGCAGCCCAGCTGCCGCGGAATCCGCTTCAGAGCCAGCCGCACGCCCTCAGGCGCAACACGTCCGCCACGTCATCCGGCGTCTTCATCACCTGCCCCCCGTGGATCAATCCACGAGGAGCCTTCCGTGATTCGTTCCTCGTTCATTCGCTCTCTCCTCAAGAAGGGGCAATTGCTCGTGACGCTGAGGGGGCATGACCTTTTGCCCCTAAGTGTTATCAAGTCCTGAGTTCGCCCCGGCTGTTGGATTTGCCCAGGTTGGGCGGTGGTAGCGACGTGAGCTGGCGGATAGCTCGAAGGCTTCCTGAAGCATGCCGTGTTCGCCCTGTTCGATTTGTCGCATTTGCAACCACAATGATGTTCGGGCGGTCTGCCGCACATTTGCTGTTTAGCATCATAAAAGCAAGGAGAGCGTTTTCTGCCGTTCCTGAGCAGTTGGCACGAGACTTGAAGTTGCTACGGGGTCGGCAGCAGTTGCTGGTCGACCACACTCACGGCTATTGAAAAGGAAACAACATGAGAAGCTATATGTCAGCTTCCGGAATTGACTCCTGAAGAAGCATGGGCAACTGTGGGAAGGAAGGTATCGCTCGGACGTGGCGCGGTTGCGGTTGGGAGGTTCGTCCCATTGAGGGCGGTGGTTGCAGCATCATTCCAATTCCTTGCCCTGAGGAGCCTAGCCCTTAATTGCAAAAGTGTCTGCAGCCTGCCTGCGGCGCCAGGCAGGCTCTTCTTCATGCCGCCCCGCGAAAGTTTCGTGCCGGACGAAAGGTCTTTGGGCGCGCCGCGGTTGAACGTTTGAGAAATTCCGTTCAACGGCTCTGTCGCGGGCGCAACGATAAGACTTCACCGGCGTGCGGGGGCTCTCAGCTGAGTGGCAGGATCGAATGCAAATCAAATACAAAGCGGCTGCTCTGGATTTGTTGTGGAGCAATCGCATGATCGCTCCACACCTCTTTTCGGGTAATCAACGAAATTGGCCGAGCAGCACCAGCGAGTGTTCCACATCTGACAAGGAGATAACAATGAAAGTCGATACGTTAGTTGGCTACCCTTAGGTGTGAAGGACAATAGCTGGCGCACCTTCCCCGTGCGTCGCTCAATCCTGATGAGTCGTTTGGCACTGCCAATCGTCGTAATCCGTGACAGGGCTGCTATGGCTGATGTAATGCTGCCTCCGGAGACGGTCTGCTACACTGCAGAGAGCATCCTATCGCGAGAATCAGGACGATCTTTGGCGATCTACAAGATAATTGTGTTGTCTGTCGTTGCGACGTTTGTGTCGCTGCCAGTCATCACCGTGACGCTGTCTGCTCAAAGTGCCGGTACCATTCGTCCCACAATCGAGAAAACTCCTCTGATAGCACCCGTCTCCGGACGAATTTCTCGTGTTCTTGCCGTCGAGAACGATCTCGTTGCACAAGGACGAGAGATCCTAGCTCTCGACGATGTGGTCATTAAGGAAAAGATCGGTGCGCTTACAGGCGAAATCCGTCTGAAGCGCGATCGTGCCAGCGACCTCCAGGCCCTGATCTCTTCCGGCGCACAGTCCGACGCCCCAGTCCGCCTCCGCTCGGAGTTCGCCACGGCCGAGCGCCTGCATTTTCTCAACCTGTTGCGGGAGAACCAATATGCCCGCAGCAACGCCGCGGCAGAACTCGAGCGCGCTCAGCGACTCGTCGCGGTTGCTGCAGCGCCCACCAAGGCGGTTGAAGAAAAGGCTTTCGCGTTGCAGAGCCTCGAGGTGAAGGGCGAGATCCTCGTCCGGAGCAAATCCGCCGAATGGAATCAGCAGCTCTTCGATACAAACCTCCGCCTTCAGGAACTCACCGCCAGCTTGCACCAACTTGAGAACGAACGCGACTTGACCCAGATTCGCGCTCCCGTGTCCGGCGCACTCGAGCAATTCAACGGCGTCACCCCAGGCAGCTACGTCCAGGCGGGGCAAACTGTCGGTTGGGTCTCGCCCGACGGCGAACTGGTGGCGGATATCTACGTTTCGCCCAAAGACATCGGCTTCGTGCAGCCTGGCCAGGCGGTGAGGCTCCAGGTCGATGCCTTCAACTACAATCAATGGGGGATGATTGACGCGACAGTGCTAGACGTCGCGCAGGACTTTACCCTGCAGGAGAAGAGCCCGGTCTTCAAGGTTCGCTGCGCGCTTTCTCGCAGTTACCTCGAGCTCACAAATGGCATCATTGGTCATCTGAAGAAAGGCATGACGGTGAGAGCCCGTTTTCTCGTGGCGGAGCGCACTCTGCTGCAACTTCTCTACAATGAGATTGACGATTGGCTCAACCCGGTCCTAGCGGCTCGTTAATTATCCATTCCAAGAAGCCGGTGAGCCGCCATGTTGGGTCAAATCATCAAAGTCAAGCAGCGCGACATCACGGATTGTGGGGCTGCCAGCCTCGCTTCCGTTGGAGCCTTCTACGGTTACAAGTTGCCATTGTCGCGCATTCGCCAGTATGCGTCGACGGACCAATCGGGCACCACCGTGTCGGGTCTTCTGCTAGCGGCTCATCAGCTGGGGTTCATTGCCAAGGGCGTCAAGGGCGGCTTCGACAGCTTGTACAAGATCCCCAAGCCGGCCATCGCGCATGTGATCATCAAGGATGTCTTGCACCACTTCGTAGTGATCCAGGCGATCGACACGAGGTGGGTCACCGTCATGGACCCCGCGTACGGCGAAATCCGCAAGCTATCGCATGAAGAATTCAAGAGGCAATGGACTGGCGTCCTGGTGCTCCTGGTTCCGGCCGACACCTTCAAGCGCCGCGATGAGACCACCTCACCTCTTCTCCGCTTCGCCCGGCTGCTTGCATCGCACAAAGCGGCGCTAACGCAGGCTCTCGTCGGCGCACTGGTAACCACCCTCCTGGGGCTGTCGACAGCCATTTACGTCCAGAAGATCGTCGACCACGTGATCACAGCGGGCAACCGCAATTTGCTCAATCTCATGAGCGTCGTGATGCTGCTGATCCTGGTGCCGCAGATCGTAATCAACCTGCTCAGAAACCGGCTAGTCCTGCAAACAGGTCAGAAGATCGATGTCTGCTTGATCCTCGGCTACTACAATCACATCCTAAGCCTACCACAAAAATTCTTCGACAGCATGCGCATGGGAGAAATCGTCTCCCGGATGAATGATGCGGTGAAAATCAGGAGCTTTCTGAACGACGTCTCGATCACCATGTTCGTCAACATGCTGGTCATACTGTTCTCGTTCGGCCTGATGTTCATCTACTCGTGGAAGATCGCCTTGGTCGTGGCTATCTCCATCCCACTATATGTCTTAGTCTATTGGACCGTTAACCGACTCAATAGGAAGCGCCAGCGCGCGATCATGGAGAATGCCGCCGAACTGGAGGCGCAATTGGTTGAATCACTCGGAGCTGTTTCCACGGTCAAGACTTTCGGCGTGGAGAGCTTCGCTTGCCTTAAGATGGAAACTCGCTTTGTCAAGACCCTGCAATCGGTCTACAGCTCCGGCCTCATCTCGATCGTCGGAGACAATGCTTCTACCTTTCTCTCAACTCTCTTCACAATCCTGCTAATGTGGTTTGGCGCGACGCTTGCTATGGATCAGGCCGTGACTCCGGGTGAGTTACTTTCCTGCTACGCACTGCTCGGCTATATCACCCGGCCTGTCGCCAACCTGATCCAAACCAACAGAATCGTTCAGGACGCGTTTATCGCGGCGGATCGCCTGTTCGAGATTTTCGACCTTGAGCCGGCACGCAGCGGCGGTATTGATGCCACCAAATCCGAGCTTGGTGATATCCGCCTGGAGAACGTCACCTTCCGCCATGGCTCGCAGCCGAAGCTCTTTGAAGATCTTAACCTCACCTTTCGTCGAGGTGAAATGACGGCCGTGGTGGGAGAAAGCGGCTCAGGCAAGAGCTCCCTTGCGGCGCTGCTGCAGAACGTCTACCCGCTCGAAAGCGGCCGCATTCGGATCGGTCCCTATGACCTTAAAGACTTCTCGACCGTATCCTTGCGTAGGGTTATTGCTTCGGTACCGCAGTCGACGGACGTATTCTCAGGCTCGCTGATCGAGAACATCGCGCTCGGCGAGTTCGAACCGGAGATCGACAGGATCATGAAGGTCTGCGATCAAACTGGGCTGCGGGAGGCGATCGAGAATTGGCCGGGAGGCTTCCAGGCCTATCTAGGCGAAAACGGCGTACGGCTCTCTGGCGGCGAAAAGCAGCGCCTTTCGTTGGCCCGAGCTCTGTATCGGGATCCGGACATCCTGATCCTTGACGAGCCTACCTCTTCTCTGGACTCCGTTGCCGAAGCCACCATTAACCAGCTCCTTGATGATTTGCGTGGCGCCGGCAAGACCATCGTGGTCATCTCTCACCGACCCAGCACCATCCGCACTGCCGAGAAGCTTGTCATGTTACACAAGGGGCGGATCGTTGCTGAAGGCAGGCATACTGATCTGCTGGGTGAAGCCGCTTACCTTCGCTTGTGGCAGACGCAAACAGGGGTCAGCTAGAGTTGCAGAATTTGCTGTGACCTCCTCCGAATGAGTGGACACCTGTAGTAGGCTCATTGAGCCCGGAGGTGTCGAATGGAACGTCAACGTCGATCATTCACCGAAGAGTACTGACCTGGCCTGGCGCGCACTGCGTGGACGCCCCTCCAATCTGCCGAGCTTCGCATCCGGGCCATGCTCGCGCGGCATCCGATACCGACAGCCAAGATCGTCCAACAATATTTCGCTCCCGTGAGCGATTGATTACGCGCGAAGAACCGGATGCGGGTAATTCGCTCGTCCGGGTCTGAGAGGAGCGGGGATGGCAACATTCCCCGCCTCCAGTTGCGGTCCTTCGTTGCGGCGCGTCGTAAAGCTCGCCGCAGCGCCACGACCATTCCCTATGACGCACGAGAGGCTGCGCCAATCATCATCTTCAACGGAGCACACCTATAACCACGCCAACACCTGTAGCTGCACCGATAATGGCGAGCTATGGCGGAATCTGGGTGATGACGGTGTGAGGAAGGCGGCGTATCGAGGCGGGTGACGAGCCTGCCAGAACCTCTCGAGGAGAGCGATACGCCATGACCGAGACTACCAATGTTCTTGCTTTCCGTCAGCCGTCCGTAAACGGTACGAGAGGCCCACGGAGCCACGGACTTGGTGCGGACGGCCTACGCACCGCGCTTGAAGCGTATAGGCATCCAGAACTGCCGGAGGGCCTCGACGGTTGCTGGAATGTTGCGCCAGGCGTTTTGGATGATGGGCTGCGTTCCCAGCGTGCGCCGGGCCGGGGGTAGCAAGGGTCGACCGGCGTCGTCGATGCAATGGACCAAGATCGGCCGCAGCATAAGGTGTTCGGTTCCATTCGGGGGGAGAAGCCGCGACCAGACGAGAAGCCGAAGCTTCATGACGGCGTAGAAGCCCATGCACCAGGGCTGCGGGTCGACTTCGCCGTCCGGTGATCGCACGAACAGCGGCTCGAAGCTCTCCGGTCTCGTCGACAGCGTCTCGCTGATAGCGTTGTGGCGCATCAGCGTGGCGGCGATTGCCGAGAACTCCTCGGTGTCGTGATTGAAGGCGTCGGGATCTACGCCGAGGAGCGGGCACACCCATTCCTCGGACGCCATCGAGACCGGCCCGGCGACGACCGCGGCCACCGCGCCATCGAGCATGGAGAGCGACGTCGCCCGCGGATGCCGAAGCGTCGGCGACCTGGCGCGCTTGCTGATCCATTGCCCGAGCCGTTCGAACGACATGGCATAGTCCGCCATCGTCGTCTTGCGTGCTTTTCGCGTTCCCCGCCCTTGCTTCGGCTTCGTCATGCCACGGCCCGCTTTTCGGCTTCGCGTGCGGCCTTCCAGTTCCAGGCCAGAAGTTCGTGAAGCTGGTTGGTCTTCGTGGCGCCGCTCACCATGCGATCGAGAACGTCGACGAGATACGCCTCGGGGTCGAGGCCATTCAATTTCGCTGTGTTAAGAAGCGAAGCGAGTATCGCCCAGGTCTCGCCCCCGCCTTCGTCACCACTGAACAACGAGTTCTTTTTTCCGATCGCAATTGGCCTGATCGATCGTTCGACCGTGTTGGTGTCCGGCTCGAGCCGCCCGTCATCCAGGAACGTCGTCAGGCCCTGCCAGCGTTCGAGCATGTAGTCGATCGCCTTGATGAGCGTCGAGCGGCGGGAGATCCCGTCCTTCACCGCGATCAGACGGGCCCTCAACGCCTCCATCAGCGGCTTCGTCTCGGCCTGTCGCGTCGCGCGGCGTTCCCCAGCATCGAGACCGCGGATCCTCTCCTCGATCGCGTAGACGGCCGCAATGCGCTCGATGACCTCCGCGGCGAAGGGTGAGTTCGTCGTCTTGTGCACCCTCACGAAGTTGCGGCGCGCGTGAACGAGACAATACGCCAGCTGGATCTGGCCCGACATCATCGCATCGCCCGCCAGCGAGGCGTAGGCGGCATAGCCGTCGACTTGCAGCACGCCTTCGAAGCCGGCTAACTGCGCCACGATCTCCTTTTTGCCGCGACCACCTGCGAACACGTAGGCGACCGCCGGCGGCGCCGGCCCCTTCCACGCCCGATCGTCCGTCGCGTGCGCCCAGAACTGGCAGATCCTCGTGCGGCCGCGTCCCGGATCGAGCACTGGCATCGGCGTCTCGTCGCAGAACAGCCGCTCGAAGCCGTGCATAGTCTTCAGTTGCAGATCGTAGAGGCCCCTGACCAGCCACGCCGCGCTCCCCATCCAGCGCGCCAGCGTCTGACGGTCGACGACGACACCCTGACCCGCCAGGATCTGCGTCTGGCGATAGAGCGTCGATTGCCAGGCATATTTGGCCGCGGCGATATGCGCGATCAGCGCCGTCGTTGCCATGCCGCCCTCGACGAGCCGCGCCGGTGCCGGGGCCTGGACAATCGGGCCCTCACAGGAGCGGCAGGCGTATTTTGGACGGATCGTGCGGAGCACGCGCAGCCACGCGGGAACCCGATCGAGCGCTTCGCTGCTCTCCTCGCCGATCCGATGCATCTGACCCGTTGCGCGTTTCGCGGGATCGTGAGCGCGGATTTCAGGGGATCGTGAGCAGAGATTTCAGACGATCGTGAGCAACGATTTCGCGGGATCGTGAGCAAGGCTTTCGGAGCCTTGCAGCGCTTCGGCCGACAACTCAACCGGCTTAGGGATGACCTCGTGGTTAACGAGGAAGTCCAATGCCTACCCAGAGATTGTCGATGCGCCGGATCAAGGAAGTCCTTCGGTTAAAACATTTTCAAGGCCTGCCAGAGCGGGCCATCGCGCGGAGCGTGGGCGTCAGCAACGGCGTTGTGCACAGCTACCTGAGCCGCGCCCGCTCTGCTGGGTTGAGCTGGCCGCTTCCGGAGGGAATGACCGATGAAGACCTGGAGCTTTTGCTTTTCCCGGCCCCACGACCAGCGTCTCAGAGCCCGCAGCGGCCGGTGCCCGACTGGAGCTACATCGATAAAGAGCTCCGCCGGCGCAACGTAACCCGTCGCCTGCTCTGGGAGGAGTATCGCGCCGTTAATCCCGACGGTTTCGGGTACACGTGGTTCTGCACTACCTACGAGGCCTGGAAGGGGCGGGTCCGACCTTCGATGCGGCAGATTCATCTGGGCGGCGAGAAGGTGTTCGTGGATTTCGCCGGCGACACCATCGACATCGTCGATCCCCTGACCGGGGAAGTGCAGCCGATGAAGCTGTTCGTCGCGGCGATGGGCGCTTCGAACTACACCTACGCCGAGGCCTGCCCCAGCGAGAGCTTGGCCGACTGGATCCGGGCCCACGTCAACTTGTTCACGTTTTTGAGCGGAACGCCGACGTTCGTGGTCTGCGACAACCTCAAAGCCGCCGTCAGCAACCCCGACCGCTACGATCCCGGCCTCAATCGCACTTATGCCGAGATGGCGAGCCATTACGGCACGGCCATTCTCGCCGCACGGCCGCGGCGCCCAAAAGACAAGGCGAAGGTCGAGGTCGCGGTGCAAATCGCCCAGCGCTGGATTCTGGCCCGGCTGCGCAATCAGCGCTTCTTTTCCCGGGCCGAGCTCAACGCCGCCATCAAGACACTCGTCGACGAACTCAATGCTCGTCAAATGCGTGGCTTCGGCTCAAGCCGCGCCGAACTGTTTGCCGAACTCGACAAACCCAAGCTAACCCCGCTGCCAGATCAGCCTTATGCCTTCGCACGCTGGAAGCGCTGCCGCCTCGCTCCCGATTATCATGTCGAGGTCGACGGCCATTGGTACTCCGCGCCGTATCGTCTGATTGGCGAGCTGGTCGATGCCCGTATCGACGATCGGACGGTCGAGATCTTCCACAAGGGCCAGCGGATCGCCAGCCATGCCCGCGCGCCCAACCGACGCGGACACACCACCATCGCCGACCACATGCCCAGCGCCCATCGCCGCTACGGCAAATGGACCCCCGCCGCGGTGATCGCCGCCGGCGAGCGGATCGGTCCTTCGACAGCAGCGTTTTTCCAGGCCGTGATCGACGCCCGGCCCCATCCAGAACAAGGCTTTCGAACCTGCCTTGGCATTCTGGCGCTCGTCAAAAGCTACGGCGCCGAACGCCTCGACGCAGCCTGCCGGAGGGGCATCCTCATCAAGGCGCGCTCCGTCGCCTCGATTAGATCGATCCTCCAGAACGGCCTCGATCGCACGTTCTTCGACGAATCTTTCGAGCACCAGCCCCTGCGCCACGGCAACATCCGCGGACGCGACTACTTCCACTGAAGCAAGGAGAGACCCGGCATGCTTAACCACCCAACCCACGAACGGCTGATCGAGCTTGGCCTGACCGGAATGGCCAAGGCCTTCGAGGAGCAGCGCCGATCGCCCGATCTCGAAGCCCTGCCGTTCGAAGATCGCATC
This sequence comes from Bradyrhizobium sp. USDA 376, assembly GCF_054063675.1. Taxonomy (NCBI): domain Bacteria; kingdom Pseudomonadati; phylum Pseudomonadota; class Alphaproteobacteria; order Hyphomicrobiales; family Nitrobacteraceae; genus Bradyrhizobium; species Bradyrhizobium sp. USDA 376. The sequence goes on along the minus strand of NZ_JBSSGN010000002.1, from coordinate 99,618 downwards.
GGCCTGTTGGTCGACCGCGAAGCCGCCGAACGCGACACCAGGCGGCTCACCACGCGCCTCAAGATCGCCGCACTGCGCCAGACTGCTTGCGTCGAGGACGTCGATCTGCGCACCCCGCGGGGCATCGACCGCGCCGTTTTCGCCAAACTCGTCGAAGGTCGCTGGATCGATCGCCACGAGAATTTGCTCGTCACCGGGGCAACCGGCCTGGGCAAAAGTTGGTTAGCCTGCGCGCTCGGCCACAAGGCCTGCCGCGACAACCGATCAGTCCTCTATCATCGCGTTCCAAGGCTGTGGCGCTCGCGCTCGCGCGCGGAGACGGACGTTACGCTCGGCTCCTCAAAAGCCTCGGCCGCGCTCAGCTTCTGATTTTGGATGATTGGGGACTATCGGTGCTCACCGCCGCGGAACGCCGCGATCTGCTCGAAATCCTCGAGGACCGCCATGGCCGCGCATCCACCATCGTCACAAGTCAGCTCCCCGTGGACACCTGGCATGGAGCCATTGGGGACCCCACGGTCGCCGACGCCATTCTCGATCGCCTCGTCCACAACGCCCACCGCCTCCAGCTCACCGGAGAAAGCATGCGAAAACGCAGCGCCAAAACCATCACCCTTGACGGCCAACCAGAACACTGACTCTATCTCCCATCGGCCGTAGCGGGCTGCTCACGATCGTCTGAATTCAGTGCTCACGATCGCGCGAAATCGATGCTCACGATCCGTGAAATCCGCAACCCGTGCAGCACGGGCACAGCGTGGACGCCGGCTCGATCACCCGCTCGACCCGAGGCAGATGCGCCGGCAGCGCGCCGATGTTGCGCTTCGCTTTGCGCCGCTCCGGCCGCGGCGCGTCCGGTTTGTCGTCATTGGCCGGGAGCTGTGAGCCGGCGGTCCGTTCCAGATCAAACGCGATCTGTTCGGCGCAGACGATCGCCGCGCGCTCCGATCGTGCGCCGAAGATCAGGCTCTTCAACGTGGCGATCTCTGCGCGCAGATCATCGTTCTCGCCTTCGAAAGCCAGCACCATCTCGGCAAGAGCCGCAGGGTCAGAGGGGAGATCTTCGGGGCGAAGCGCCATATCGCAGAGCTACACGAACGCACTCGCAATCGCCAGCAAAACAAGACGCTTCAGGCAACCTTCGTCGGCCGCTTCGTCACCTTCGGGACCACACGCGACCACTCCGCAAGACCTTCAATCAGCATCGCCAGTTGCGCCCCCGTCACCGGCATCGTACCCTCGCGAACAGGTGGCCAGGCAAAGCCCCCATTCTCCAGCCACTTCGTCGCTAGAACCATTCCCGAGCCGTCAAAAACCAGTAGCTTCAAACGATCCGATCGCTTCGATCGGAAGACATAAACGTCACCGCTGTAGGGCTTGCCGCCTAATCCCTCCGCTACCAGCGCGACAAGGCCATGAACGCCTTTACGAAAGTCAATCGGCTGCGTCGCGACGAACACACGGACCATTGGACCGAAAGAGATCATCGCGTCGATCTCACCGCCGCCAGCACGCGCTCCAGCGTCGCGGCGTCGACGCCGACGGGCACGCGCACCGTCGCGCCCGCGATCATCACCTCGATCCGCTCGGCCGGATCCGTCAGAACATGCGCCTTATCGATCGCGTTCGGCTGCGCCTCGACGGCGGCCTGGAGCCTGACTTGCACGAACTGCGGCGCTTCGCTCGACGCGAGCCGCGCCTGGCGCCGCCACACACTGAGCAGTCCCCGGTTCACCCCGTTGCGTCGAGCCACCTCGGAAATGCTCGTCTCCGGATCGGCACTCTCGGCCACGATCCGCGCCTTCTCCGCATCGCTCCAACTGCGCCGTCGCCTCTCCCCTGTGATCACCTCGATCCGCTGATAGGAGGCGGCATCATGCCCGTCTTGATGTCTGTCTTGATGCATGGAACGAGCGTCCCTCGCGTTGTCAAATCCACGCGCGAGTCTCGCTCATCCCGTCCACCTAAACGAGGTGGGGTCGTCGTACCGCTATCAGCCGTCCGCGGTTGATGATCCACTGACCGATATCGTTCGTGCCGGCGCGCGGGACCTGCTTGCCAGGGCGATCGAGATCGAGGTTGGCGCGTTTCTGGCCAGCACGGCCAATCTGACGCTGCCCGACGGTCGAGCGCGCCTGGTCCGACATGGGCACGGTCCGGTGCGCGAGATTGCGACCGGCATCGGTCCGGTGGAGGTCGCTCGTCCCAAGGTCCGCGACCGCGGAGCGAGCGGGCCAGGCGACCGCCTCCGCTTCAGTTCGGCAATCCTGCCGCTATGGGCGCGGCGGACGAAGAGCCTGGATGCCTTGATCCCGGTCCTCTATTTGCGCGGCATCTCGACCGGCGACTTCCAGGAGGCGCTCTCGGCGCTGCTCGGCAAGGATGCGCCGAACCTGTCGCCTTCGGTGATCGCCGGCCTGAAGGCCGATTGGCAGGTCGAGTACGAACGCTGGCAGAGACGCGATCTGTCGGCGCGTCGCTATGTCTACATCTGGGCCGATGGCGTGTACCTGCAGGCCCGCATGGAAGATCACAGCGAATGCATGCTGGTGCTGATTGGCACCACGCCGGAAGGCAAGAAGGAGCTGATCGGCTTCCAGGTCGGCGTGCGCGAGAGCGCGCAGAGCTGGCGCGAACTCCTGATCGACCTGCGGCAACGCGGGTTACGGATTGCCCCGCAACTCGCCATCGGCGACGGCGCCCTCGGCTTCTGGAAGGCACTGGACGAGGCCTTTCCCGGCACGCGGCACCAACGATGCTGGTGCCATAAAGTGAGCAACGTACTCGACAAGGTCGCCAAATCCGTGCAGGGCCCCATGAAGAACGACCTGCGGAACATCTATCTGGCCCCACACCGGGCCGAAGCTGAAACCGCGATCGACGTCTTCGTCGAGAAATACCACGTCAAATACGGACGTGCGGTGGAGTGCCTGATCAAGGATCGCCATGCGCTGCTCGCCTTCTTCGACTTCCCTGCTGAGCACTGGATCCACCTACGCAGCTCGAACCCGATCGAGAGCGTCTTCGCCACGGTGCGCCACCGAACGGTGCGGACCAAGGGATCGCTGTCGCAACAAACTGCGAAGCTGATGGTGTTCAAGCTCATCGACGCCGCATCGAAGACCTGGCGGCGATTGAAGAGCACGAACCAGTTGCCGAAAGTCATCGCCGGTGTAAAGTTCATCGACGGAATCGAAGTCATTCCGAACACTGAAAGCCACGCCGCCTGATCAGGCCGCGTCACCCAAAATCAGCCATAGCTCGATAATGGCTCCTACTCCGGCAATTATTGCCACAATCGGCCAAAACCCTCCCGCGGTCGAAGATGATTCTTCAGGCGATAGTTCGGTTACACCATACGCTGACACATCCGTCTTCATTTTTTTCTCCTTTCAGTGATGCCGGTCGACCGCTCTGGCGGCCGCACGAAGGAGGACTCAAGAGTCGTGCCAACTGTGGAGTGAGAACCCAAGACTCCTCAGTCTGCCTCGTTCAGCGCCGCCTAATTGCGAGCAGGCGCGACAATCTGCACCTGTCAGTGAACGCGCCCGCTCAGCGCCTAGCTTGGCAGCCACACGTGGCTTGGCAGCCACACGTGCCGCTATAGGAACGCTCGATTGACTCGGCTCCATACGACCAAGCCCGCTTCTAGAGTTGCCGTTCAAAACGCACAGGCGCGGCAGCATCCCGCGACAGCTAGGACCACATTCGCTTTCTTGGCTTCAAGATTTAGGCAAGAGGCCGCCAGCGGCGATGGATGCCGCTAGGCCCGCCAACACTGCCACAATCGTCCACAACCAACCTCCCGAAGTTGCAGATGCTTCTTGAGGAGTTAGTTCCGTTACGCCATAGGCTGACATATCGGTCTTCATTGTTGTCTCCCTTTCTGTGTGGGCAGCAGCTATCAAAGACCGTGCCAACTACGTCAAAGAACGCTGTTCGACAGCATAATTGAATGCCTCGCTTCGGCCTTTTAGTTAGGCGCAGCAAGCTATGACAAGATGGTGGAGCCTGCCATCGCGCCGGCCTTTCGTTTCTGGGATCTGCTTTTCTTGCCCTGTTGGGTCACTCGGATTTTGTCTGCCAATCGCCAATCGCAGTTGCCTTATGCCCTGGAGCCGCACCAACAACAAATGAGGTCGCGTTTGCGACGAGAATGCTATGACTTTGACATGCGACGTAATGTTCGCGGTCTACGAGATGTGAGTACCCTGCGCGAGCTATGGCGGAATCTGGGTGATGACGGTGTGAGGAAGGCGGCGTATCGAGGCGGGTGACGAGCCTGCCAGAACCTCTCGAGGAGAGCGATACGCCATGACCGAGACTACCAATGTTCTTGCTTTCCGTCAGCCGTCCGCGGTTGATGATCCACTGACCGATATCGTTCGTGCCGGCGCGCGGGACCTGCTTGCCAGGGCGATCGAGATCGAGGTTGGCGCGTTTCTGGCCAGCACGGCCAATCTGACGCTGCCCGACGATCGAGCGCGCCTGGTCCGACATGGGCACGGTCCGGTGCGCGAGATTGCGACCGGCATCGGTCCGGTGGAGGTCGCTCGTCCCAAGGTCCGCGACCGCGGAGCGAGCGGGCCAGGCGACCGCCTCCGCTTCAGTTCGGCAATCCTGCCGCTATGGGCGCGGCGGACGAAGAGCCTGGATGCCTTGATCCCGGTCCTCTATTTGCGCGGCATCTCGACCGGCGACTTCCAGGAGGCGCTCTCGGCGCTGCTCGGCAAGGATGCGCCGAACCTGTCGCCTTCGGTGATCGCCGGCCTGAAGGCCGATTGGCAGGTCGAGTACGAACGCTGGCAGAGACGCGATCTGTCGGCGCGTCGCTATGTCTACATCTGGGCCGATGGCGTGTACCTGCAGGCCCGCATGGAAGATCACAGCGAATGCATGCTGGTGCTGATTGGCACCACGCCGGAAGGCAAGAAGGAGCTGATCGGCTTCCAGGTCGGCGTGCGCGAGAGCGCGCAGAGCTGGCGCGAACTCCTGATCGACCTGCGGCAACGCGGGTTACGGATTGCCCCGCAACTCGCCATCGGCGACGGCGCCCTCGGCTTCTGGAAGGCACTGGACGAGGCCTTTCCCGGCACGCGGCACCAACGATGCTGGTGCCATAAAGTGAGCAACGTACTCGACAAGGTCGCCAAATCCGTGCAGGGCCCCATGAAGAACGACCTGCGGAACATCTATCTGGCCCCACACCGGGCCGAAGCTGAAACCGCGATCGACGTCTTCGTCGAGAAATACCACGTCAAATACGGACGTGCGGTGGAGTGCCTGATCAAGGATCGCCATGCGCTGCTCGCCTTCTTCGACTTCCCTGCTGAGCACTGGATCCACCTACGCAGCTCGAACCCGATCGAGAGCGTCTTCGCCACGGTGCGCCACCGAACGGTGCGGACCAAGGGATCGCTGTCGCAACAAACTGCGAAGCTGATGGTGTTCAAGCTCATCGACGCCGCATCGAAGACCTGGCGGCGATTGAAGAGCACGAACCAGTTGCCGAAAGTCATCGCCGGTGTAAAGTTCATCGACGGAATCGAAGTCATTCCGAACACTGAAAGCCACGCCGCCTGATCAGGCCGCGTCACCCAAAATCAGCCATAGCTCACCCTGCGCTGGCGGCAGCAGTTCCTGACCGCCGAATTTGCGAAAGCAAGAAGCATCAATAAGGTTCGCGAGGTGAGCTACATGCTCAAGGCGATTCATGCCCAGGAAATTCGTGAGTCGGCTGACGGAAGGCGCGGGCAGCGACGAGGATCTGCGCACCGTCAGGATCGCAAGGAGGCCGATCACATCGCGCAGAATGTCCATGAGAGAGTCTGAACAGAGTTTCCGCGTCGATAGGTGGAGCCTCTGCCGGGGTTAGGCCGCCATGCGGAGTGGCAGCGGGGTGAAGTAGGCTTGATCCGGCGTGCTGCCGTCAAGACCCGAATGGAGACGCCTGCTGTTATGGAAGTTGAGATATCGGCCGATAGAGCTGCGCGGACGCCTGCACCCTTGTGGCTGCCGAGATTATCCATGACGACAACGTCACCTTCCCGCAATTCTGGAACGAGCACCTGGTCCACATAAGCCTGGAAGGCGAGCCCGTTGATCGGCCCGTCGAGAACCATTGGCGCTACCATGCCCGACAGGCGCAGGCCTGCAACGAAGGTCGTCGTCTTCCAATGGCCGTGCGGGATGGAGGCCCGCAGCCGCTGGCCACGGGGCGCACGCCCGCGCATGCGCGCCGTGTTGGTCGACGCCCATGTCTCGTCAATGAAGATGGGCTTGGCAGGATCGAGGCCAATCTGGCCGTCGCTCCACTCTTCCCGCTTCTTCAGGACGTCCGGCCGCTCTTGCTCAGTGGCATATACGGTCTTTTTTTGAGCGTGATCTTCCGACGCTGGAAGAAGCGTGACAACGCGGAGACGCTGAAGGTGTGTCCATCGGCGGCGAGCGCCGCCTTCAGTTCCTCAGAACGTGTTGTCGGGCTTGGCCGCTATCAGTGCGAGGATGCGCTCAGCCTGCCCTTCGATCGCCCGCGAACGTCGATCGCCGCCCTGTGGCTTCGGCGTCACCTCACCTGTCCTTCGAGCTTGCGCCACCCACCGGATCGCGCTCGACACGCCCACTCGAAAGTGCGCCGCAGCCTCTCGACACGACATGCCGCCCGCGAGAGCTATGGCGGAATCTGGGTGATGACGGTGTGAGGAAGGCGGCGTATCGAGGCGGGTGACGAGCCTGCCAGAACCTCTCGAGGAGAGCGATACGCCATGACCGAGACTACCAATGTTCTTGCTTTCCGTCAGCCGTCCGCGGTTGATGATCCACTGACCGATATCGTTCGTGCCGGCGCGCGGGACCTGCTTGCCAGGGCGATCGAGATCGAGGTTGGCGCGTTTCTGGCCAGCACGGCCAATCTGACGCTGCCCGACGGTCGAGCGCGCCTGGTCCGACATGGGCACGGTCCGGTGCGCGAGATTGCGACCGGCATCGGTCCGGTGGAGGTCGCTCGTCCCAAGGTCCGCGACCGCGGAGCGAGCGGGCCAGGCGACCGCCTCCGCTTCAGTTCGGCAATCCTGCCGCTATGGGCGCGGCGGACGAAGAGCCTGGATGCCTTGATCCCGGTCCTCTATTTGCGCGGCATCTCGACCGGCGACTTCCAGGAGGCGCTCTCGGCGCTGCTCGGCAAGGATGCGCCGAACCTGTCGCCTTCGGTGATCGCCGGCCTGAAGGCCGATTGGCAGGTCGAGTACGAACGCTGGCAGAGACGCGATCTGTCGGCGCGTCGCTATGTCTACATCTGGGCCGATGGCGTGTACCTGCAGGCCCGCATGGAAGATCACAGCGAATGCATGCTGGTGCTGATTGGCACCACGCCGGAAGGCAAGAAGGAGCTGATCGGCTTCCAGGTCGGCGTGCGCGAGAGCGCGCAGAGCTGGCGCGAACTCCTGATCGACCTGCGGCAACGCGGGTTACGGATTGCCCCGCAACTCGCCATCGGCGACGGCGCCCTCGGCTTCTGGAAGGCACTGGACGAGGCCTTTCCCGGCACGCGGCACCAACGATGCTGGTGCCATAAAGTGAGCAACGTACTCGACAAGGTCGCCAAATCCGTGCAGGGCCCCATGAAGAACGACCTGCGGAACATCTATCTGGCCCCACACCGGGCCGAAGCTGAAACCGCGATCGACGTCTTCGTCGAGAAATACCACGTCAAATACGGACGTGCGGTGGAGTGCCTGATCAAGGATCGCCATGCGCTGCTCGCCTTCTTCGACTTCCCTGCTGAGCACTGGATCCACCTACGCAGCTCGAACCCGATCGAGAGCGTCTTCGCCACGGTGCGCCACCGAACGGTGCGGACCAAGGGATCGCTGTCGCAACAAACTGCGAAGCTGATGGTGTTCAAGCTCATCGACGCCGCATCGAAGACCTGGCGGCGATTGAAGAGCACGAACCAGTTGCCGAAAGTCATCGCCGGTGTAAAGTTCATCGACGGAATCGAAGTCATTCCGAACACTGAAAGCCACGCCGCCTGATCAGGCCGCGTCACCCAAAATCAGCCATAGCTCCCTAGAAAAGCTGCAGCTTCGTCGCCGGGGAGAGATCGCCGCTCAGGCGCGACAAACGCAAAGACGCTGAACGGGAAGTCGTCCGTGATAATGCGTTAAGGTGCCGCCTCCACTGGAGCCGCCCGGTCGTTGCGATTTGATGTCCCCAGCGATCCGGCGATGATCTCGTCCACAAAATGATTTCTCATAATTGAAGAGGTCGGAAAGAAGCCGGGGGCATCTCGATGCCTAGAGAAATTTGTTGTCATCCGCCAAACGCGGGCAGCCACAAGCGGCCATTCCATAACCGTTCATTACGCGGCGACACCCACGTCAAGTCATGGCACTGGCGAGCGTCCCCTGCCCGCTCGTTCAGACTGATAAGGTTTTTGCTCGAAAGCTTATCAGTTAGGCTTAGCATTCCGCTCTTTGCAGGCAGTGCTCGCGCCCTTCCTGGTCTGTGCGAAAGGATTCGATAAAGCCACCCTGGCGCTGCGTGACAAAAATCGTCCTGCCGTCCTTGCCGCCGAAGGCGAGGTTTGATGGCTCTTTGCCTTGGAGTGCAATCTCTTTCTGAACGTTGCCGTCTGGAGTCAGGACTGAAATTGTCCCCTTCATGATACGGGCGACGAGCAACTTACCCGCAACATCGGTGCGAACCCCATCGATTGTATCGCGATCGAACGTCTTTACGAGTCTCGCGTTGGTCAGCTCGTTTCCGGAAACGTGATACGCCCAAATTTGGCCGCTCCCAGATTCGCCGACATAGAGAATTTTCCCGTCTGGGCTGAGATCAATGCCGTTCGTCGTCCCCATGGCGCGGGGCGGAACCATGACTTGTCCCTGCACGGTCCCGTCTGCGGCAAGCGTAATCCGCCAAATCTGGCCGCTGCGGCCCTTCCAATTTGGGTCGTCGCATAGATCGTTCCGTCGCGCGCGATGGTCATGTCGTTGGGTTGATTCATCTGGTCGGAGTGAAACCACACTTCAGGTGTTGTACTTCCCTTCCGCACCACAAAGATATTGTGCCCCTTGTAGTCCGCGATGAACATCTTCCCGTCGCGTGCAAAGCGGATTGAATTGCCTACGCTGCCTACTGGAAGGTCGATGAACTTTTCAGAAGCCGTGCTTCCGGGCGCGAGCTTGCCGATCGCACCCTGCTTGCCGAAATTGACAACATAGAGATTGCCGTCGAGGTCAGCGGCGGGCCCTTCGATGCCGGACGTGTATTCGCCCGCAGGCGTGGCCTGGACACTTTCGAATAGTCTCTGCTCGGCGCGCGCCGGTGCCGCGGCCAAGATTAGGACCGCACTACAAAGGCACCAGAAGGTCTTGCCGGATATAGTAGCCATCCGCGTCGGTACACTCGCCGTTGAGAAAAACATCCGCCGGCCGATAGAAGCGGCTGAAACCGGGCTTACCTGCAGCGTTCTTTTGTGTCACTACGACGACCTTCGTTGTCGGGATTTCGCCGCATTCCTTGCCAGATTTGCTAAAGAATGGCCTTTGGACGGTCCCGGGCTTGATCCTCATTCTGGTTCCCGGAACCATTGTCCCGGCGAGATAGTCGGCAAGATTGAGGACCTGCACATAACCCGGCTCGATCTGGGGCAGTTTCTCGCCTCCTGGAGGCATCAGCTTCTCTGCACCGAGCCCCCGGAGGCGGATGCGCAGTTTCCCAGAATCGGGGTCACCCGGATATATCCAGCCATCCTGCGCGAGCATGAAGCGCAGCACGGTTTGATCCTTCTCTGCTTCAGGCTGTCCCTTCTTGAGCCCAAAATCGGAATGGCAACCGAGGCAATGCTTTTCGACAAGATTGGCCCGGACGGATGTCAGCCGGGTACTGTTCTTGGGGTCGTTCGCGACGAAGTTCGCAAGCTCATCGATCTGTTCTAACGTCCGCACGCCGCACGGCAATGGATCGGGTGGGTTGCCCGAAGCTCGGTCGAGGCGGACGATAGACTTGTTCTTGTCCTCGACGATCCAGATCGCGCCGTCGGCCGCGACAGTCATGCCGACGGGCGCGCCCTGCGGCCGCGCGCCGTTCACCCTGTGCCAGCCGGATATCAGCTCCTCGTAGGAAGCGGCCGGAACATTGCCGGCATCCGTCTGAAAGGCGCGACTGGGCTCCGCGCTGCAGCTGACCTGGTACCGGACGGGCGGCGAGCTTACTTTTGGGAAGCCGCGGCCATCCACGTCGTAAACTAGAAGACGGCTTCCTGTCGGGCGGTAGCCATGCAGGCCCACGAGCAGCTTGCCGTCGAGCTCAGGGAACTTGCTCCCGTGATAGTACAGCATGCCGAGCGGCGCACCGTGTGGCGGCAGCAGCGAGAAAGGCGGCTTGTAGGCTACCGTATTGTTACAGAAATTCTTATAAGACCCCGCCTGCAACACGATCTTGAACTCAGGGCTTGCCGACGAAAGATCAAAGCAATACGGCCAGCCGTAATGCTTGCCCTTCTCGATCGCGTTGATCTCCTCGTTTGGCGTGAAGATATCGGGTAGGTCCCTCGCGTTCTCGCCCTGCAGGAAGGCATAACCAGCGTCGGGAAACCGGGAATGAACGGCTAGCGCCATCGAGTTGCGAAGGCCGCGCGCGTAGATCTCGCGCGGTGGATTTGGATCATTCGGCCTGAGGGCCGGAAAGACGCCGCCAGACGGCGGTGTGAACATCCAGATCGCGGCAAGGGGCGAAGTGCCTTCACCGACGGCACACGGCTTGGTGATCGGCGGCTTTGTGATGCAGTCGTCGCTGTGCGAGCCAATGTTGACGAATATCCGCCCTGTTCTATCAAAGATGAAATGCTTGAGCGAATGACTGCTCTCCGTGATCCTTGTGCCGTCAGGAAGGGTGATCCGGCGACCTGGCAAGCCCTGGATGATCGTCTCGATTGTGCTGCTCGGGTTTCCCGCTAGCGGATCGATGCGAAAGATCGTCTCATGGGTCGACGCATAGACCTTCTTGTCCAGCCCAATCGCGAGACCAAACGGGTATTCAAGGTTCGTGATGATTTCCTTGAGGCGCCTGCCTTCCGCTGCGTGCGGATCGAGCAACAGCAGCCGGCCATCTGTGCGATTCCAGCCCCCCATGTCGACGATCACGAACTGCTCGTGACCGGGGATCTGCACGATGGAGCGCGGAAATCTTAGACCATCCTCCTCGCTCAGAACCAGCCCTGCGCAGAACCCCTTCTTCATATCGATCTTGACCTTGGGAAAGGAGAGTCCGCGGCCGCCACATTGCTCGGAACCGATTGCGTAGCCGCTCTTCCTCTCGGGCTCCGCCGTCCAAGCCGACGGACCCCACGCAGTAGCAACGGCGAGCACCACGAGGGTGAAATAGTACACCACCCTGGTGCGATTGAGCTTCCCATGCAGAGAACATTCGAGATTCAACGTATTACCCTCCCGCAACGACCCAAGCCGGATCGCAGCGTCTTAAGAAGTTCGCACCAGGTGAACTGCCGTATGTGCTGGACGCGTGCATCCCAACTGCTCTCATCGATCATGCTCCGGCCACCTGTCGCTCACTTCACTCACTCCACCAAAGCCACATCCTGCAGCTCGCCCAGAACAATCCGAAACCAATTGTTGATAAATCTGCAAAACGATTTGACGCGAACGTTTTATCTGCTTCACGATACAACTTTTACTTGTTTATACAACTCGAATTCAGAGATCTCGCACCCTTTCCAAATCTTGGTTTGGAGACGCTCATGTCCGCACCAAAAAACATCATCCTGCTGTCCGACGGCACCGGAAACGCAGCGAACCGCGTATGGAAATCGAACGTCTGGCGTGTTTTCGAAAGCTTGGACCTCCGCGGAGAGGAACAGATTGCCTTTTACGACGATGGCGTCGGCACATCGTCCTTCAAGCCCCTTGCCATACTAGGTGGCGCGTTCGGCTGGGGTCTCAAACGCAATGTGCTTGATATCTACAAATTCCTTTGCGTGAACTACACGCCCGGCGACAAAATTTACGGTTTCGGCTTCAGCCGCGGCGCCTTCACGATGCGCGTCGTAATCGGCCTGATCCTTAATCAGGGTCTCGTCACCGGCAACACCGAAGAAGAAATTTACCAGCAAGCCAAGATGGCGTACCGCGCTTACCGGTCGGAGCGCTTTCACACACTTCTTCGCCTTGAAAGTATTGGTCGGCTCCTGCGCAACGTAGTGCTCTACCTCTTGGGCAATCGTTACGACCAGAAAAAAAATACACCGGTCACGAGCATCGAATTCCTCGGCTTGTGGGATACGGTCGCGGCCTACGGGTTACCGGTAGATGAAATGGCGCGGGGCGTCAGCCAATGGATCTTGCCACTGGAGCTGCCTGACAGGACATTCAACCACCAAAGGATCCAGCGCGCCTGTCATGCGCTGTCGCTCGACGATGAGCGCACCACCTTTCATCCTGTCCTTTGGAACGAAAACGGTGTTCCAAAGGAAAAGCTCTCTCAGGTCTGGTTTTCCGGCGTACATTCAAATGTCGGCGGTGGGTACCCCGACGACTCCCTGGCGCACATACCTCTGTTTTGGATCATGAAGGAAGCGGAGGCCCGCGGCCTTCACTTCAAGACGGCGCCGAATAAACCGAACGATCCCGATCCCGATATGATCGTCTATGCCGAATGGCGGCGGGACAAGGATGGCCGTCTCTACGACTCTCGGAACGGCTTGGGCGGCTATTACCGCTATGGCCCTCGCAAAATCGATGATCTGAGTCACATGCGCTTTTCTTTGCGCAAGACTGATTTGGTCGACAACGGTCCACCGGTTATTCACGAAACAGCCATCAACCGCGCGCGCAAGGGCGCCCATCGCTACGCGCCCATCGGCATTCCCGAGAAGTACACGGTCATGACCGATAACGGCATTCAGCCGCAGGTAAGCTACGAAACCTCGACCGACGCGCAGGCGCGGTGTAGCAATCAGGAAGAAGTTTGGAACGTGGTTTGGCGTCGGCGTTTCATCTACTTCGTTACGGTGTTCGCGTCGCTCTATACCCTGATTTATCCACTGGCCACCAAAGTCGACAGTTCCGCCGAGTATGCCACCGAGCTTACATTGGTTTCTGCCGCTATCCGTGGCTTGGGCCAGATCTTGCCCGGCGCTGTGTCCATCTGGATTGAAGCTTACGCGCGAGACCCTAGCCACTTTTTGGTGCTCGGAATCATTGTCATCGCACTTATCTGGCTCGGCGTATGGCTAGGTAGCAACATCGAAGACAGGATGGAGCGCGTCTGGCGCAATTTTTCGCCGGCGAAGCTGACGATTCTCCAGGTGCTTGGCGGACTGCTCTTGACGGCCATTGTCGCCTACGCCGTAGCGCATTCTTATCTTCCTGCGCGTTGGCCCGCGATCGATTTTCTGAATAACCATGTTACGGAACCGGTCAGTGCGATCCTAGTCTGCACACTCCTGGCACTCTATACGCCGCCTTTCCTGGTCAAACATCTGCGCAACGCCGCACTGTATCGATACTCAGTCCGCAGCGTTAAGATGATAATCTTGCCGCTTTTGTTTGCGGTGAGCTTTTATGCACTCGCCCTTCTTTTTGGCAGCCATCTCGCCTTCAGCATCGAAGATAGCTTCGGGATGGTCTGCCCCACCAGTAGGAACATCGCCGATAAGCCCAACGCCGAAAAACCTAACCAGGGTTTGGAGGCCTGCCCCGCTGCGACCGTTGCTTCCTGTCATACGGGACAGCCCACCTGCGACGACGGTCGCGTCGTATCCTGTCTTGAAGGTACGGCAACCTGTGAATTGCGCATACGCCCGGCGGCGGAATGCAATCCCCGAGCCCGAAACTGCGAGTATCGTGTTCCAGTTTGTAAGACGGCGGCCACTGCTCAACCCACCAACGCATCTCCAGTAAGTGCAGGTTTCGCCATATGCCCCTCAAGCTGCGAGATCCGTCCGAACTCTATCGATCGCGTGACAAAGAACATCGACAATCTTCTGAGGACCGATTCTGTCTGCAAGGGCACGGGGATATGGGTTGAGCAAGGCCAGAAATATCGGGTGAAGATAACGGCCCCGCCGCCCGGTGCCGCCAACGGGTGGAAGGACGGCCACTTCACGGTAAGCACGCGTGGTGTCGATGTCTCCAACCTAAACCTGTGGGATCGCTTCCGGCAGGTGATCTATTGGCCCCTCAAGCGTCATTTGTTCGTCGAGCCGTTTAAGGTGATAGCGCGCGTTGGATCGACCGGGAATGACGAGCGGGTCCTTGAGCCGAGCGACAATCCCAAGTCAAACAACCTCGAAGCCATTGTAGTTCCTAGGCGGGATGGAGAGCTTTTTCTCTATGTCAACGACGCGGTCTGGGCCCATGATTGGACGACCTTCTACAAGGACAACTCAGGTTCGGCGACCATCGCGGTGAGCCGAGCGGACGATTGACGCAGCTCGCGCGACGCATGAACTGACGATTGCGTGCGCTGCGAGCTGATTAAACCTGTTGTATCGGGCAAGAGCTCATCAACGCTTATAGCGCGGCCTTCATGGCGGTATCGCCCAATGACTCGCCGCGGAGGTCATCGAGCGCATTGCGGCCGTCTACGCGATCGAGGAGAGGATCCGCGGTCTCGATGCTGGGGAACGCCGCGCGACGCGACAGGCCGAGACGAAGCCGCTGATGGAGGCGTTGAGGGCCCGTCTGATCGCGGTGAAGGACGGGATCTCCCGCCGCTCGACGCTCATCAAGGCGATCGACTACATGCTCGAACGCTGGCAGGGCCTGACGACGTTCCTGGATGACGGGCGGCTCGAGCCGGACACCAACACGGTCGAACGATCGATCAGGCCAATTGCGATCGGAAAAAAGAACTCGTTGTTCAGTGGTGACGAAGGCGGGGGCGAGACCTGGGCGATACTCGCTTCGCTTCTTAACACAGCGAAATTGAATGGCCTCGACCCCGAGGCGTATCTCGTCGACGTTCTCGATCGCAAGGTCCGCGACCGCGGAGCGAGCGGGCCAGGCGACCGCCTCCGCTTCAGTTCGGCAATCCTGCCGCTATGGGCGCGGCGGACGAAGAGCCTGGATGCCTTGATCCCGGTCCTCTATTTGCGCGGCATCTCGACCGGCGACTTCCAGGAGGCGCTCTCGGCGCTGCTCGGCAAGGATGCGCCGAACCTGTCGCCTTCGGTGATCGCCGGCCTGAAGGCCGATTGGCAGGTCGAGTACGAACGCTGGCAGAGACGCGATCTGTCGGCGCGTCGCTATGTCTACATCTGGGCCGATGGCGTGTACCTGCAGGCCCGCATGGAAGATCACAGCGAATGCATGCTGGTGCTGATTGGCACCACGCCGGAAGGCAAGAAGGAGCTGATCGGCTTCCAGGTCGGCGTGCGCGAGAGCGCGCAGAGCTGGCGCGAACTCCTGATCGACCTGCGGCAACGCGGGTTACGGATTGCCCCGCAACTCGCCATCGGCGACGGCGCCCTCGGCTTCTGGAAGGCACTGGACGAGGCCTTTCCCGGCACGCGGCACCAACGATGCTGGTGCCATAAAGTGAGCAACGTACTCGACAAGGTCGCCAAATCCGTGCAGGGCCCCATGAAGAACGACCTGCGGAACATCTATCTGGCCCCACACCGGGCCGAAGCTGAAACCGCGATCGACGTCTTCGTCGAGAAATACCACGTCAAATACGGACGTGCGGTGGAGTGCCTGATCAAGGATCGCCATGCGCTGCTCGCCTTCTTCGACTTCCCTGCTGAGCACTGGATCCACCTACGCAGCTCGAACCCGATCGAGAGCGTCTTCGCCACGGTGCGCCACCGAACGGTGCGGACCAAGGGATCGCTGTCGCAACAAACTGCGAAGCTGATGGTGTTCAAGCTCATCGACGCCGCATCGAAGACCTGGCGGCGATTGAAGAGCACGAACCAGTTGCCGAAAGTCATCGCCGGTGTAAAGTTCATCGACGGAATCGAAGTCATTCCGAACACTGAAAGCCACGCCGCCTGATCAGGCCGCGTCACCCAAAATCAGCCATAGCTCGAATCCCATTCGATCGCATACCGATGCAATGCTTTCGATGCATCAAATCCTAATGGAATAGCCACTGGCGTTCCGCGATACCCATAGTCAAACTTTGCTCCCTCTGAGCCAGGATTATAGAAGACATTGATAAGGAGACATGTCGGACGGTTACCTGCTATTTCAATATCGATCTCCTGGCGAGGCGATGCCCGGTAGAGAAAGAAGCCTGTCACCAGGCCTGATATTTTTGTTGCTTGTAGAGTGGCCTCGAACCGCCCGTACAAAAAGTGGTCTCGGCTTGAGAATGCTGCCGCACTGAAATCGCGAACACCGAGGGATTCTCGGCGGACGACGAGCGAAACGCCACCTTCCGATCGGGCGGACACGTTAGCTGGCCGAAACAGTCCAAGATTTCCAGGAAATGTATCACTCCTCAGCAACCATCGCGCTGATCTGATATCACTCAGATCATCACGAAAGGCCGTCCTCGAACCAAAAGCCAACTGCTCGGTAGTGATCGCGCTAATTCCATTCCACCCGGCGCTCGGCTCTACTATCCATGGCAACCGATCGTGGCGAAGCTGCCTTTCCCGAAATCTTGAAGTCGCATCGGTGACCTCCCGATACTTACGTTGCCCGATTTCTAGGACAACCGGATAGGGCGCCACCGGTGGGGGTAGTCTCAAGTGATCGCAAATCATGCGCCAGCCGCGAGTATCATCATCTCGCTCTAAGCACACGACGTCGGCTCCCTTCAAGACCTCCAGCAAGTGCTCGTTATATGTATCGCCGGCTTCATCGCTCGCAGTGATTATGAACTTTGCGCGCGGGTAGCGCAAAACAAGCTTGCGCAATTCCGGCGCTAGCGAGCCTACGTTAACGTAGGCATCGAACGTGGTCCGTGATCCGGCGAGAAGCCTCCTAAATTCTTCGTCTGGAATCCGATCTAGATCGCTACAGCAACGGTAGCCCAGCATAGAGAGCGCCATCGCAGGATGACAGCCCGGTCCCCGGCTTGCCGAAGGCAACCACTGGGAAATGTTGCGGTCGTTGTTGAAATAGGGCCGCGCTGCTGTAATCGAGAACGCCGATTTTTGTCAGAGCAGGAAGGATCGAATATGAGTTCGTCGATAGGATATCAGGGCGCTGATTGATCACTGGACAACGTAAGGCGAGCACACCGATCTTTTGGAATTGCTGATTGATCCATAGGTCAATTGGACCTCGGCAAGGAAGGAGGTCAAGAAGTGCCTGTGCCCCCCCTTTTTGAGAGAACATAGCCGGATAGGTACCAGAGCCCGCGCTCCGGACGAAATAGGTTGTCGGAAATTAGTTCTTTTGGCGCGCCGTGACGCGCCTCCGCATAAGATAGGTACAGTAGGTCAAATGCTGGCTCCGTCTGGACAGCATCATTCAGTTCCTGCCAAGCTTGATCGAAAACGCGAGCAAAATTGCGTTCGAACCAGACGTCGTCCTCAACCACAAGGGCATAAGAGGCGGCGGATTGCGCAATATCCCGCCAAACACCAATATGCGAGCGGGCGATTGCGATTTCAGCCGGACTCATTCGAATAGGACGAGCTAAGTCAAACTCGTCAGGCAGCGCATGAGGTTGCGGCTCAACGTAGAGCTGATCGGCGAGAGTATAAAACGGATTAATATGCTCTAATACTACAGAGGCGCTCTTGCCGTCGATCGCCGAATACCGCCTCGTTCGCTTTGTCAGCGGAATTCCGTCGGAATCCAGTACGCAATCTAGCCCGTCTTATTCGCGAGAGGGCGCCTGAGAGGCTGGCGAGCGTGGTGTAAAGCGCTGATGCGGCGTAGGATTCGGTTGCGAAGCCAACCCCATCACCTCCAACCGCGAACGCCACGCCCGCCATGACCGACGATACGATTCCGCCCTTCTCGTTTCCAGCCGTTCACGCCAAGAAAGTCACAGCTGCCTTCGATGGTGGGCGCCTAACCTCGAACGGGGGCGTGATGCTTCTGGCGATGGCCGAGCGGCGTCTCGGTTTGGCCGACAATCTGGCCCGGGTGTTCCCGGATCGGCGCGATCCGACGCGGGTCGTGCACAGCCTTGTCGATATGTTCCGCGCGCGCATGTTCGCGATCTGCTGCGGCTACGAGGACGCCGACGACCTCGATCATCTGCGGTCCGATCCGGCATTCAAGCTGGCCTGCGGACGGCTGCCGGACACGGGCCGCGATCTGTGTTCCCAACCGACGCTGTCGCGGCTGGAGAATGCTCCGCGCCTGCGCGACGTGATCCGACTGACCTACATTTTGGTCGACGCATGGATGGATAGCTACCCCCACGAGCCGGCATCCGTCACGCTCGACATCGATGATACCTGCGACGTCGTCCACGGCCATCAGCAGCTCTCGCTGTTCAACGCTCATTATGATGAACGCTGCTTTCTGCCGATCCACGTCTACGACACGGAGAAGAGCCGGCCCGTGGCGGTCGTGCTGCGGCCCGGCAAGACGCCGGGCGGCGTCGAGGTGCGTGCCCATCTGCGCCGCCTGGTACGGCATATCCGCACGCGATGGCACAACACGCAAATTACGTTCCGTGGCGACGGGCACTATGCCCGGCCGGAGGCAATGGCGTGGTGCGAGACCAACGGCATCGACTACATCTTCGGTCTGTCCGGCACCAAGCCTCTCGCCAGAAAAGTCGACGAGGTCGCCGACGACATCCGCACCCGACGCGCCATCGAGAACCTGCCGGTTCTGCGTGGCACCGAGACCCGCCACAAGGCAAAGTCCTGGGATCGCGAACGGCGCACTGTCGCCCGTATTGAGGCGACGATGCTCGGCCTCGACATCCGTTTCGTCGTCACCAGCCTCGATGTCGGCTCGGCCGAGTGGATCTACGACAGCCTGTATTGCGCGCGCGGCCAAGCCGAGAATCTGATCAAGCTGCATAAGACACAGCTCGCCTCCGACCGCACCAGCTGCCGTTCGGCGCTCGCCAACCAGGTCCGTCTCGTGCTCCATACGGCCGCTTATTGGCTGATGCTGACCGTGCGCGACGCCATTCCCAAAGTCCGGGAATTGGCCACTGCCGAGTTCGCGACGCTGCGTCTTCGTCTCTTGAAACTCGCTGCCCGTGTGGTCGAGACCACGAGCCGCATTCGCCTTGCGTTCGCCGCGGCATGTCCCGAAGCCGACCTGATCCGCGGCTTGCCCGGCGCGCTGCTGCCGCTCAGTCCTTGACCGGCGGGGCGTCCGCCCCCCGTTCGCCCAACCTATCCCTCAAGCGCGTTGCAAAGTACGGGTGGTCAGGCGGTGAAAAGCCGAAGGCAATCCTGTGCGCCTCGTCAGACAAGATGTGCGGCCGCATCAATCGGGCCAAAAAGCCGCACTCTCACGAATAGGACGGGCTAGCTTTGCAATACTTTGTCCACGAACACCTTCATCGAACGTCGCGCGGATCAAATTTCGGCCAATTTTGCAGCGGCTTTAGCGTCCGCAAATTTGGCGGTCTTTCTGGATAATGAAAGTCCGAACCTCGTAGCCAACGACCTTCAAATCGGTCCCAGAAAAGGATCGCATCCATCTGCCAGGTGAATTCGTGCACGCGCCAGACGCCATCTTTCTGAATCACCTCGCCGGTTGCGTCGAACGGCAGGCTATTAAGGCGACACAGCGCGTTGATCTCCGCCCAATGCTCTCGGAGATATTGGTCGCGAAGCGCAACATGGTAAGGCCGGTCGGGCCGATAGCGCTTGCCTTCGCCGCGCGGATAGAACCCAAGGCGCGGCATCAGGAATTCCGGAAGTCGCGCAATTGCTCTGCCGATCCGTCGCGCCTCTTCTGAGGTCAGCTTGCCGACGCCAAAACTGTAGCGCTGAGCTTCGTCGCGGCAATAGATCCACGCCAGCGTTACGCCGTTGGCATCCCGCACCACGTAGCACTCGGAATTCTCCCGGACGAGCGTCCAGGGCGGGCTGAAACGACGGCTTGACTCCATGAGAACAACATAAGAACATATGGGTCGGTCGGTCAATCAGGAACAGCGTCGATGTCTTCGGACTCTCAACCGAACGCACAGGACGCGGACGAACTTGAGACCGCGATCGATCAGGCGGTGGCCGCTTGCGGCGGTGATTTGCGCGCGACCGTTCGGGCGCTAATCGTCGCGAACAACTATTTGGAATCGGAAGTCAGCGAACTGATGAAGGCGGTTTCACACGCCTACGTGCGTGGAAGATTTCATACCTACTCCGGATAGGTGAGCTATGCCCCAGGTGACCTATTACGTGGCGCTTCCGTTCGTCGTTGCTGACGATGGTGGCGCGCCCGGAGAGGCTGTGGAATGCTTCAACGCTTCAGCCGTGGTCGTCCGCGCCGAAGTACTATCGCACAAGCCGGGAAATGTCGGAGCAGTCGCCTTCTGCAGATCAGGCGATCCTGCCATGGGCGATTTCGGCGATGCGACGATCATCAGGAAATTCGGCGAAGTGCCGAGTAACCTAAGCGATTTGTGAGAGGCGCTTTACTTCCTGAAACTCTGCGGCCGGGTCAACTTCGACCCGACCGCCATCGCCGAGGCTAATACTCCTCGGCGAGCATGACCGTCTCTCTTCAGCCCGATCGAACATCGGACCGAACGCGAACTGATAAGCTTTCTCTCAAAGCCTCATCAGTCGCCGAGCACCCCTCATCCGGATGCGCTGATCTCTTCCGAAAGGTCATCGCGTCAAACGAACTGATAAGCATTTATTGTGTTGCAGCGATCGGCCGAACGGCTAGAATCTGGCATTCGGTTTGATCGAGATGGCAGGCAAGCAAGCCAAGATACTTTCTGATCAAGCGGCGCGAGACTTGCTCTTCTTCGCCGGCACGACCCGGCACCCGGATAGAAATCGCGTTATCGTCCTCTTGTCGCTGAAGGCAGGCTTGCGCGCCGCCGAGATTGCCAAGCTGACATGGGATATGGTTGAAGGCGCCGAAGGCGAGATCGGCGCGACAATCGAGGTACGGGACAGCGTCGCAAAAAGGCGACACGGCCGCCGAATCCCGGTCCAACAGGATCTGCGACAGGCACTCATCGCCTTACGAAAGCTATCTCCGGGAAACGGACCAATCGCGCGATCGGAACGCGGCGGACCGATGACGCCACTCAGCATCGTGGTCTGGTTCAATCGCGCGTTTCAAGCGATTGGCCTCAGCGGCTGCTCCTCTCATTCCGGACGACGAACCTTCATTACGCGAGCCGCACGGCTCGTTCACAAGGCCGGCGGCTCCTTAAGGGATGTCCAGCTCCTGGCCGGCCACCGTTCGATCCAAACGACCGAGCGGTATATTGATGGCGACAGCGACGCCCAGAGGAGGCTGGTATCTTTGATTTAGCGAAGTCCCTATCATTGGCAGTGCCGGCGCAACCCCGCCGCCCCACCGGAGCGGGGGTCAGATCCGCGGCCAGCTTGATCGGCGCCATTTGCCGCAATGGCACTGGCCTGCCCTCGTTGGCGCCTCAGATCAGCGTCAGCTCACCAGATCCGGACCTCCATCAGATCGTGCGCGCTCGAAGGACACCGCCGCTATTTGACTGGATGGTGGAGACCTTCAGCTTCCAGGGGATTTCGGACAGGGTGGCCGCGTCTTATCTTCACGCCCATGGCGGCATCACCTGGCATGAGATCAGCCAAATGGTGCGTGATCCCGCTTGCCCCCTGTTAGACACTTATTGGACCTACGAGAGCTGCCGCTACGACAAGACTCGGCGCACGTGCAGCCACCCCCGCTACATCCGCCGGTGCCGTCCTGGCGTTCCTGGACTTCGGCGATGGCAATCTCGATGTCCTCGAGAACCAGTTGCATCTGATCGGGATTGAACTTCTCCGAGCGTTTACCGAAACGTGCGCGCTCGTACTCCTTCACGAGCAGTTCGAGGCGTTCGACGCTCTCTTTGGACGCAGCCAGTTCACTCTCGACATGAAGGCGCGCCGAGCATTCATCGTCTGCGCGACGACGCTCGGCTTCAATCATCGCTTCCTGCGCGCGGAAGAGCGCGCGCAAATCGGCGGGCAGCGCTGCAAGACGGGCGGGATCAATGGGGGACGGCGGCACATCCGCAAGCTATCATCCCAAAGCCCCGCGCGAAACAGGTTGGCGGGTCTGAGTCAGTTCGCCGCAGCTGGCGTCGCGACAATCCGTTCGCCCACTCGCTTCCTGATAGTGAGTCTGACGAATCATTTCCGGAGGTGGTCGAGGTTCGGGACCCCCACCATCCTTTGTGGGGGCGCTCATATCGAGTGATTAGGAAGATCGGTCAGCGAGGCCGAGGCATTCCCGCTTCGTATGAAGTTGAGTATCGCGCAGGAAGCAGTCTTCTGATTCAAGCAACCGCAATCGAATATTATGAGCAAGAGGCAAATCAGATTAAGCTGAGTATGGAGGCTCTACTCGAGCTTTTATCGACAGCGGATTGTCCCGACGCACATGAGCATGGATCCAGCCGATCTTTGGTCGACGCTGACGCCCGCGCTCCGACGCCAGATCGTCGAAGACGTCGCCGCAATTTTGGCGGAGATCCCTCATGAAGTCCGAGCTGGTCACACCAAGCCACTTGGCGCGCAAAGCCGTAGTCTACATCCGGCAGTCGACGCCCCATCAGGTCGTAAGCAATCAGGAGAGCCTGCGCCTTCAATACGCGCTTCGCCAGCGCGCCCGCGAACTCGGATGGCGTGAGGCGGCCATCGACGTGATTGATGCCGATCTCGGGTTGAGCGGCGCGTCTATAGCACAGCGTAACGGCTTCAAGGAACTCGTTGGCCGTGTTGGCCTGAGTGAAGTGGGACTCATCCTGTCGATCGACGTGACCCGCTTGGCGCGTAATTGTACCGACTGGTATCCGCTCCTGGATATCTGTGGTCTACGTGGCTGCCTGATCGCCGACCGCGATGGTGTCTATGATCCGGGCACTCCCAACGGACGGTTGCTTCTCGGGCTGAAGGGTTCGATCTCCGAGCTTGAGCTACATACGATCCGCAGCCGGCTGACCGCCGGCCTGCTGGCCAAAGCCGAACGCGGCGAACTTGCGGTTATGCTGCCAATCGGGCTGATGCGGGACCCGAGCGGTGTGGTCGTTAAGGATCCCGACATGGCCGTGCAAGGGCGGCTCGGTCTCGTCTTCCAGTTATTCCTGCAGCTGCGCAGCGTTGCCAAGGTCATGCGAGCGTTGAACGAGCGTGACCTGGAACTGCCGCGTCGTGATCGATATGGCGATTTGTGCTGGACGCGCGCGACGCTGGCTGCCGTCGCGGCGATCTTGAAGAACCCCGCATACGCGGGCGCCTTTGTCTATGGACGAACCCGCTTCCGGCCGCCGAAGCGGGAGGGGGCCCTGCCACAAAAGGCTCCGCGGCCGATGGAGGAGTGGCGGATCGTCGTTAAAGATCGATATCCAGCCTATATCGACTGGCCAATTTATGAAAAAATCCGATCCGTCATCAGAGATAACCGAGCCGAATACATGCGCATCAAAACCCGCGGCGCGCCTCGCAATGGCGAGCTCCTGCTCCACGGCATTGCCTGGTGCGCACGATGTGGCCATAAGATGTACGTCCGCTACAAGGGCGGCGGCGAATATGTATGCAATCACCTGCGTACCCAGGAAGGTCAGCCAACCTGCCAACACATCCGCGCCGCCCATATCGATGCAGCCGTTGGCGACGCATTCCTAACCGCACTAGCGCCGGCCGAACTCGATGCCTTGTCGCGCTCCCGCCGGGTGCAGCAGCAGACGAACAATGCGCTACGCTCCAGTGCAGAACGAGAGCTCGAGCGCAAGCGATACACGGCGGCGCTCGCCGAACGGCAGTTCAACCGAGCTGATCCAGATAATCGGTTGGTCGCCTCGGAACTCGAGCGTCGATGGGAAGCGGCGCTAAACGACGTGCGCGCCGCCGAAGAGGCGCTTGCCCGACAGACGCCGCCCAAAGCCATCACACAAGTGGCCATAAGCAAGGAGCTCAACGACAAGGTCATCAGCCTCACCGGCCGCCTCCCGCAGATATGGGGTGACGAGACTATCTCGGATGCGCATCGCAAGGCGTTGTTGCGATGTCTCATCGAAAAGGTCGTTCTCGACCGCGGTGAGCGCGACTTGGCCCTGGCTAGGATCGTCTGGCGGGGAGGCGCCGTGACGGAGCTCGAAGTGAAGATGAGCGTCAACTCCGTCACCAGATGAGCTATGGCGGAATCTGGGTGATGACGGTGTGAGGAAGGCGGCGTATCGAGGCGGGTGACGAGCCTGCCAGAACCTCTCGAGGAGAGCGATACGCCATGACCGAGACTACCAATGTTCTTGCTTTCCGTCAGCCGTCCGCGGTTGATGATCCACTGACCGATATCGTTCGTGCCGGCGCGCGGGACCTGCTTGCCAGGGCGATCGAGATCGAGGTTGGCGCGTTTCTGGCCAGCACGGCCAATCTGACGCTGCCCGACGGTCGAGCGCGCCTGGTCCGACATGGGCACGGTCCGGTGCGCGAGATTGCGACCGGCATCGGTCCGGTGGAGGTCGCTCGTCCCAAGGTCCGCGACCGCGGAGCGAGCGGGCCAGGCGACCGCCTCCGCTTCAGTTCGGCAATCCTGCCGCTATGGGCGCGGCGGACGAAGAGCCTGGATGCCTTGATCCCGGTCCTCTATTTGCGCGGCATCTCGACCGGCGACTTCCAGGAGGCGCTCTCGGCGCTGCTCGGCAAGGATGCGCCGAACCTGTCGCCTTCGGTGATCGCCGGCCTGAAGGCCGATTGGCAGGTCGAGTACGAACGCTGGCAGAGACGCGATCTGTCGGCGCGTCGCTATGTCTACATCTGGGCCGATGGCGTGTACCTGCAGGCCCGCATGGAAGATCACAGCGAATGCATGCTGGTGCTGATTGGCACCACGCCGGAAGGCAAGAAGGAGCTGATCGGCTTCCAGGTCGGCGTGCGCGAGAGCGCGCAGAGCTGGCGCGAACTCCTGATCGACCTGCGGCAACGCGGGTTACGGATTGCCCCGCAACTCGCCATCGGCGACGGCGCCCTCGGCTTCTGGAAGGCACTGGACGAGGCCTTTCCCGGCACGCGGCACCAACGATGCTGGTGCCATAAAGTGAGCAACGTACTCGACAAGGTCGCCAAATCCGTGCAGGGCCCCATGAAGAACGACCTGCGGAACATCTATCTGGCCCCACACCGGGCCGAAGCTGAAACCGCGATCGACGTCTTCGTCGAGAAATACCACGTCAAATACGGACGTGCGGTGGAGTGCCTGATCAAGGATCGCCATGCGCTGCTCGCCTTCTTCGACTTCCCTGCTGAGCACTGGATCCACCTACGCAGCTCGAACCCGATCGAGAGCGTCTTCGCCACGGTGCGCCACCGAACGGTGCGGACCAAGGGATCGCTGTCGCAACAAACTGCGAAGCTGATGGTGTTCAAGCTCATCGACGCCGCATCGAAGACCTGGCGGCGATTGAAGAGCACGAACCAGTTGCCGAAAGTCATCGCCGGTGTAAAGTTCATCGACGGAATCGAAGTCATTCCGAACACTGAAAGCCACGCCGCCTGATCAGGCCGCGTCACCCAAAATCAGCCATAGCTCTCACCAGATTGACGCGAGGCACAGAGATGCGGGAACGCCTTCTGACGCTCGCTCGCGACGGCGTCCCAGACGACAAGATCGCCACAATCCTTACTCGGGAAGGTCACCGCTCTCCCCGTTGCGCCGATAAGGTGCTGCCTATCACCGTTGGGCGGCTCCGTCGTGCCGCCGCCATCAAGGTAACTGCCCAGCGCAGCCGATGGGAGCATGACGACTCATACCTCAGCCCGCCCGAACTGGCCCGAAGGCTCGAGATTCCAGTAAACTGGCTCTATGTTCAGATCCGAACCAAGCGTTTGCTAATTGATCGCCAGCCCAGCGGCGCCTATCTCTTCCCGAATACACCATCCGTTCTTCACGCCATCGGAGACCTTCGAAACCACGTCATCGCGCAACTTGATCTAAGAATCTGTCAGCCTAACAAGGAGGGGCATCAACATGGGTGATCGAACAGCGCTTCGAACTGCACGCGCGTCAGATGCATGACGCCGTCGCTGATCTGCGGCCACTCGAAACGACCATCGCGGCCAAGGCGCTTGTAGACCAAAACGAGGCCCGTGCCGTCCCATAGCAAAATCTTCAGCCGGTCGGCGCGCTTCGAACGAAAAACCACGATCAGGCCCGAATGCGGATCGAGCCCAAGCGTGTTTTGCACAAGACCGGCCAGCGCGTCGTGCCCGCACCGGAAGTCAACAGGACGCACAGCAAGCACAATCCGCAGTCCCTGCGCCGGAATGATCATGCGCCGCGCTCGATCGCAGTCACGATCTCCGCGATCCGCACCGCCGACACGTCCGCATCCAGGCGGACCGAAACCTTGCCAATCGTAATCTCGACGGGCCCCTCGCTCTTGCCTGACGCCACTGGATCGCTCAGCTCGATCGACACGAAATCCGCCGCGTCGTCCGTGACCAATGCGAGCCGGCCAGCACGCGCCAATCTGCGCCACCTCGTCAACTGCTGGGCCTTCACACCATAACGCCGTGCGACATCACATACCCGGGCGTCGGGCTTCATGCTCTCGAAAACAGCGCGCCCCTTGATCTCCGCAGACCATAACCGGCCTCCAGAACGCGTCCGGCGCGTAAGCTTCCCCACAAAGCCATCAGCTTCGGCTTCCTCCCCCGATTGTTCCATCGCCTTCAGTCTCCTCTCGGCTCTCTGACAAGCCAAGGATCGCAGAGCGAAAGCCGAAGCGAAACCAGTCAATCAAATGGGAGAAAAGCTCCGCTTACAGCCAAATTGATCAACCAGGTCCTGGTAAATCGCCTGCGCGTTCCGCTTCAGCCGGACCTGTTCTTCGATCCACGTCCGATGCGCTTCGCAAGCCGAACGGGCCAGGCTGCTGGTGACCGTCGCTTCCGATGTCCCAAAAGCCGGTGGTCGGGGTGGAGGAATTTGGCCGTCCGCGCTCACCGAGCCGGTGGTCACTTCCCCGGGGGAATTTGCCTCCGCACCGGCCCGCAGCGCCTGATAACGCCGGATCGTCTTGCGATCGACACCCGTCAGCCGGTGAATCTCGCGCTGGCTGGTGTTGCGATCAAGTAATGTAAGTACGGTGCTTTGCAGATGTCGCTTCAAGACGTTCAACTCCCCGGCCCCTTGCTGGCTAAAGGGGTCGAACATAAACGTCCTGCCTGACCGGCTACTGCTGTTCAGCGGCGCTGACGGCGATCATCAGGTGGGGGAGTTTCAAGTGACCATACCCGGGGGATTTTGACCGACCCACGGGGGCTTCTGATGCTTTTTGGCTCTGCGGCAGCCTCAGCGATCATGATTGAGCTCTTCTTGCAATGCTGGAGATTTGGTCGCTCAAATCGAGTGGTCCGCTTTATCGCCATGGAAATAGGACAGAGCACGCTGGTGCTGTACTTGATTCAGGGGACGGTATTTCGCCTCACGGATTCGATAAAGTACGCAGAACCGGAGAGGTTCTCATGAGGGTCCCGCTGTTCGATCCGAACGTCCGAAGTACGAACGATAGATGCGCAGACGAGAGGATCCATCGTTGAACGCATGGAAAGACATGCCAGGAGGAACTGACAAGGACACCTTTTCAGTGAACACGAGGGTCAGAGCAGCGTCCGGCGCGGTCAGGCCACTTTCCCGAAGAGGACGCACTCCTCCTGCTCAAGGCCGGTGAGTTGAGTCAATTAGGACAGATCCATGTAAATCTTGTCTCGACGAGGGCCTCTTCCCTGTGAATTCGGGAAGAAAGCGAAGAATTGAGCTTGCTGGCTCGGTCGAATTATTCGGACGTGCAGGAGCTTCAAAATAAGAAAAGGCAAATTGAAAGCCGTATTCGGGACCTGCAAAAAGCGCGGAGTGACGGCGGTCAAAATTTGCCTGACGACGATTTTCAGGTCCGCACCGAGCAAGCAAGGCTCGATAAAATTTCCGCAGAGTTGAGCCGGAAACTTGAAGTCGGGGAAATTCGCGGTGCAAAGAACCAAACCCTGCTGCGGCTTGCCGGTGCTTGCGATGCGTGGCTTAGGTCCGGCAGGCCGGGCGGCACGGCGGTGGTGCAGTACGACGGCAAATTGCCGGAGTTGAAGGAAGGTGCCGATATCCTCGCCGCTATCGAGGATCGCCGCCTCCGCCTTCGGGAATTGGCGGCTGAGCGCCACCGCGTGGATAGCGCTTGTTTTCCAAGCGCTGCTCGCAAGACTGCCATGGTCGTCGAGGTTGAGGAATGGGCCGAGCTAGGGAAGCCGAATGCGGTGAGCAGCATCGAACATGGAGCGCCGATCAGTTGGCCGCTCACGATGCACCGGTTCGATGTCCACAACGCGGGTCCGGGCGCGATTGCCTTCGGCCACCTAACTGACGTTCGGAATTTTATGGCGTGGTGGGACATGCCCGGCATGATAGCGCGGCTCTCAGCCGAAACTGATGAGGTCAGCGATAATGGTGCCTCCATGTCTGAGGTCGAGCGGGCGAAAGCGCTCGCGACAATCGCCGCCGATTATTTGGCGACGGAGCGAGCCGAGGCATTGGCTGTCTGGACCGCGCAAAGCCGGGGCATGGCCGTTAGCCATCGCGAGGATTGCGATGTGCGCGCACTGCTCGGCCTTGATCTCGTCATCGCAAAGACGCCGCTGCCTTCTGACAGTGGATCGCACGTCACAAAGTATGTTGGCGCGCCCAGATAAACACGGATGCGCGCGCCAGCACATGGGCCGGGCGCGCGCGGGGCGGTGGGGCGAGACGTTATGCACCTCGTCGCCACCGCCAACCAACTAACCGGCGCGCAGCATGGCCGAGGGCGAAGGCGGTTCGTCCGATAACGGAAAGCACAATCCTCCCGGCGCGTCAAGGAATGCAGAGCCGCAAAATAAAAACCCGCGTTCCGGCAGCAACCGGGACGCGGGCAATGTCTCCGACCAAAAGGCGACCAAACCAAATGACCGACGACATCTTCATGACCGCTTCACCCGACGACTGCAAGTCCGACGTTCTGCTCCTGGCTGTTACGCAGGATGAAATCTCAGTCGAGATCGACGACGAAGGCAACGTAACCTTGCGGCAACAAGACGCGTTGGGCAACCCGCCGGACACGATCTATATCGCCCGGCGAAATCTTGCCGACTTCGTTTCCGACCTGATTGATCTAGCGCTGCCGGAATGCTGCTCCCCTTCTCAAGAGCGGCGGCTTCCGGCGTCCGAAATCATCGAGCCTGAAAAACTGGCGACCCCGACATCGGCCCGCCGATCCCCCGCCGCCGATCGACAAGCCAAGTACCGGCAGCGCAAGCGCCGGGACGCCACCGCCGAGCTCTCCGTAAACCGTGACGCAACCGCTAGCCAGCCCCGCCCGCGAGTTTGATGGGCAAGACCGCCCCGTCTGCATCGGGCCGGGTCACGCGTCAGCCGCCCTCGACACGGGCCGCCCCCGATTGTGCCGCGCGGAACCATTGGTATTTTTCCATCAGTCGTGTTTTGAGTTGCTTACGTTCCTTGTCGGTCAGTTGCTTCACGAGTAGCAGAACTTCTCCAACGAGTTGCTTGGAGCGAGTGTTCCTATTTGTCGGTGAGGCGGCCCCGACGAGCCTGAGCCAATCATAGGCAAGATCGATTTCTGAGTTCAGCGTCTGACGATCCTCCTCCGAAAGGCTTGCAACATCGGCATCGATATCGATCTTCGCGCGCATACGTTTGAAGTCTTCAAGCGCACGGAAGAGCGTGGCTGAGTTATTGCTTGGCTTTGTCCCCATGTAGGTTTCGAGAACGGCAACTGACACCTCGACCGCGCTCGGCGTCTTAGCCACTGCGGTCTGCTCGGCGCGGTCGGCTGCGATGTTGATCACCGCCTGTT
This sequence comes from Bradyrhizobium sp. USDA 376, assembly GCF_054063675.1. Classification (NCBI taxonomy): domain Bacteria; kingdom Pseudomonadati; phylum Pseudomonadota; class Alphaproteobacteria; order Hyphomicrobiales; family Nitrobacteraceae; genus Bradyrhizobium; species Bradyrhizobium sp. USDA 376. The sequence goes on along the minus strand of NZ_JBSSGN010000002.1, from coordinate 69,666 downwards.
TTGCGACGGCTTCAATCTGTTTGTTTTCGGGTAAGCGCGCGATGGCGAGCCGCTGTTTTTGGGTTAGCTCGGCATTGTCGGCGGCGGCCTTGACAGCGAGTGAGACCTTCGTGCTCTTGATCGCCTCCTTGACGGTCTTCGTGGTCAGGCCGGATATCTTGGCGACGGAGGCGACGGCCCGCGACGGCTTCCGTCCCGGTTTGCTGGATATCGGCTGCTCGGCGTCCGATATAGGCGGCGGCCTCTTTTCGAGCAGCGTCACCCATTCGGCCAAATGCTCGTTACGCTGTTGCGTCGTCAATTCGGCGCGGTGCAGGTTCTCGGCGATCTCCATCATCTTTATAGTGGCGTCTTCGTCGTCTTCGCAAATTGCGCTCACGTCAATCACGGCGATCTTTTCCCAACCGAGGCTATGGCAAGCTTCGAGCCGGTGCGCGCCCCAGACCAACGTATATGGCATTAAGGTGAAGCCCTCTGGGACTTCACTGTAAAATTTCAAGTCAACGCCAATTGGCGAGAGCAGCCCAACAGCCTTGATCGATGCGGCGATCTCCGCGACCTTCGCAGGGTCAAGCGGGCGGCGGCCTTCGGGAACGATGATGTCCTTTATCGCGACGTCGATCATCGGCATCACTCCACTGCATCTGCGGCCCGATCCTTGGCGACCGCGTTTGCCCCAGACGGTACATGACCATTCCGGACGCGCGAGCCGTGCGGCGCGAATAAGCTTGATGATAGCTCCGATTTTTAATCTGCCTTGTCCCAGCATCGGGGGCAGCCCGCGATCTCGACTGGCGCAGCCTTTGGCTTGCTACTCAACGTCTTCGGCGAGGGCCGATTGGACGATGCCGACCCGCAAGAAAGCAAAGCCGTCGCGACGGGTTGAGATCGGCGCGACGGCTTTCCAGAAACGCGGCCCGTGATACGCAAGGCCGGGAGCGACTGTCGCCGCTTCGCATGAAAAAAGGGTTAGCGTCCGAGTGTCTTCACCCATTCGATGAACTTGATTGCTACTATGCGCTCATTCTGGGTTTGGTATAAGCGTTCGGAACGCTGGGGGATGGAAATGGACTACGGATCGTTGCCACAATGGGTAACTGCGGGCATAGCGTCGGCAGCCGGGATAATCGCGCTAGTCAATATGTACTCTCAGCGCACCACCGCAAGAAAACGCGCGGCATTTGATATATTTCTAAAGACTGAGACCGACGAAAAGATGCTGACTGCCTACGACAATTTCCATAAGGGCGTGATTGCGATGGGTAACGCGCCTAATGCAGCAGCTTTCTGCACCTCAGCAACAACACGTGACGAATATCTGTCGATCCGGAAGTACCTTAATGTTCACGAACTGGTCGCGGTCGGCATCAAAGAGAAGGTCCTCGATCCGGACGTCTGCTACTCGTATTGGGGCGACACGCTGACAAGTAACTTCAACGAAGCAAAGCCGGTGCTCGATTTTCTAGAAACAAGGCCTAAAAATAAGTACACTTATGCCGACCTTCGAAAACTCAATGCTGAATGGGTTGCGCGCAAGGCGGCTGCGGCTTAACGCCTAGTATTTTTCGAAGCTTGGATTGTAATCCTGACTGGCGAATTCCCCGAGGACCGAACGTGCCGTTCCAAGTGCCTTGAGGGCTAGCGGGCTCGCAATCTCTTTCAGCGAGACATCTTCTTTTGACAGTTGAACGACGATACGCAGGAGAACGGCCATCGCCTCTCTCACGAGATCGAGCGTGTTTTCCTCCGCCCAGAAGTCGCCGAACCCGCGTTTACGTATCTCACCATGCCATCTCGTGTTCCGCAAATAGCCGAGAGCCTCGCCAAGATTTACCGGGACACCATGCGCGATATTGTGCCTGATAACAAACCCTGAGCGCGCCGCCGCACACCATCCCTCAAGCAACTTCCGCTCGTCTCCAATGGTTAGGCCGGTTGCGAATTTCTCCAGCATGGCGATCAAATCAGAGATCATTTTTGCATCGGTGTCAGGCTTGATCCCCTTTGGATCGATGCTGCGGACCTTCCACAGCGCACGTTCTAAATGATGCTCGATGGCTCCGGCAAATGTAATGATCGCTGCGATTTTCTGGCCGACCGATGGACTAAGCCCCAGTCGCTGCTGCAACAAGTCGGCCCTGCCATAGGCTGTCATATCTTTTTGCACGGTCGTCGCGCCTCACTGCCACCAAAGAGCGAAGCCTGACTTCCACCAAGCCCAAAGCAAATAGGCCGCGAACAACCAAAACAGGACGCGATTAATCTCGTCTAGCGCGCTCGTGAGCCTGCGAACCTCCAGCAACAGCGTCCGGCTAGTTGCAAGAGCCTCCGCAGCGTCTTTGCGGGCATGGGCCAAAAGAATATCGCGGCGCGCCTGATCAAGATCAGCATAGGGCCTCGGACCTTCGGCGTAGCGGCCTAGATCATCCTCCATGACGATGCGCGCATACAGCGCATTGTTTCTTTGCGCCTCATCATCGCCCCGGACTGCGATGCTGCGATACGCATCTAGTTCGCTCTCCAGAGCCTCAAGCATTGTTGGCCGCTTGTCGTCGCGCTCATCGCGGCGGGCCTCGAACAGGGCCCGCCGTTCTGCTTTCCGCTTCTTTTCCGCTTGTTTGCTGTATCGATTAAGTAACAGCTTGGCCCCGAGCGCGAGCCACGCTCCCATGACAAGCATGGCGAAAGTTTCGCTTGTGATGCTCTGCACTTCCACGCCCCCCAACGCTTCGGGCTATATACGGATTGGGGCCATCGTCAAGCCACGGCGTGTAGCTGGTATCGCTGCCGGACGTTTGCCTATCTTCGGTACTTCGCCCAGCTAATCGCCCGGCAGGATCGCGCACGGGCCCGCTGATTGCGTCGGCTAGCTCGCGCTTGCGCCACAGGAGCACAATTCCGGGCGGCGGGTGCGGAGTTTTTCTGAGACCATGGTACCTATCCAGGATTATGTGAGCTTTCCGGCAAGTTTGTAGCGATGGAAAATGGGAATGATTTTTGAAAGTTATCCATGGAAAATGGAATTAAATCGGCATCTCGTCCTGCTCCGAAAATGGTCTAAAAATGCCAAGACCAAGAGAGCAAGGTTCTATCTCGAACGCGCGGTATTCTTATCTGCGTTTGTCTTGCGGAAGATGATGGAAAATCGAAAGCTGACTGATGCAGTGCGTGACCGCTCGATCCACTGCGAAGCCTTTCGCCCCTTGCGGCCACTCTCTGATCGCGTTTCGAGGTTCTCGGGAAGTGACGCCGATGACTACGACATGACAAAATCAGAAACGGTCACAATGAGCGCGTTCGACCTGATGAGCGAGATCATGCATAGTTATATCTTCATACACGTTTTGGATGATCGAAACCGCGTGATTGAATTTTTAGTGAATTCGTATCACAAGCGAGATCATCGCTTGCTGGCGATTGCAAAGCACGATTTCGAGCGCATTCTGGATGACGCCATCCAAGATCAAGTGACGGAAATGCATACATACGTTCATCCGACCAGCGGCAAGATCATCGCAGAAGTAAAGGGACGGAAGCGGCCTAGAAAATGAAATCTTACAATTGGTCGGTCGTGCCGCTGGCCGCTTTCGGCCGTGTCGCCTTTGAAGGCCGACCTACATGCCACGTTTTTTCATACGGCCAATTATACCGGTTCACTATTGCCCGCTGAACCCGCGTCATGGCGACCTCCAAATCATATAGCGCTTCGCGCACTACATCATCGGTCAGGCCCAAGTCTAAAATCGCTCGGTGAACAAACTCATTTCGCTTATCCACGAGTTCTTCCAGTGTATCGTAGAGCGTTTTTCGCCTTCGACGGAAAGGCTTCCGAAGCACACTGGCAAGGTCAAGTTTTCTGTCGAGGCTTTGGAAGTTCTTGCACGCAGTTGATATGCGCTGAAACGAGAATGTTTCAGCGACCGCCTGCTCGACGCTGTATTCACGATTGGATATTCGGTTTAGCTGATCGCCATTGAGGCGCGCCCCGCGCAGAAATTGTTCCTTCTGGGGCGAGTATCTTAGGAGGGCGATAAAGCACGATTTTAGATAGTCTTCGACGATAGAAACGGAAAATGACATCAGCATATTGCCGGACAGGGTTTGCGGATGCATTCCAAGCTGCACGATTATATCGTCGGATTTCCGAGGAGGATGATGGGGGAAGACGAGGGATTGCGCGTAATGAGATGCCCTGATCAAGTTGCTTCCGAAACGTGAGAATGCCAAATGGCAGCCGGATGCCGCTGGAGGCGGTGGACCGAATTCTGCCCGCTGGTATCGGCCATTACCCGCGTCGGTTCGAAAGGTGCCTCCAAATCTCTTGCGAAGGGCGGAGATGGTACGATTTTGTTGCTCCAAATCGTAATAGCTACGACTTACGGGCGTACGAGTAGAGACCGAGAGGCGACCGCCCTTGTTGTTAATAGATAGTTCAACTCCCGACCATGACTTGTGATCTTCGGTGTCGTGCCACCCATAGCTTTCAAAGCTGACATCTTCAAAGGTGACCCAACCGCTCAACTTTCTGTAGCCGAGTAGTAATAAAAAATCGCGGATGTCGGCGAGACGCGTATCCGTTGGGAACTGGTTGTCGGAGCAATAGCTCATGGCTTGAGAATTTGTCCTTACGTGGTTCGGCGGAAGCCCGATAGCGCCCAATAGAGCGCGCCCCCGATCAAGAGCATCCCTGCCGGGACGCCAAGGGCCAGATAGATGGCAATCGGATTGATCGCCTTTCTCTGCATTTGCAGTTTGACCGGATAGCTGCACCAAGGCCCCGTCTTGCTCTCGGAACAATCGGCCCGCTGGTTTCGCTGTGCGAAAGCGACGACCTCGGTCTCAGTTACGGTCGCCGGCGCTACGACCTCGTATTTCTCTTTAAAGCGACCTTCAATTTCGAAGGCCCTATTCGCTTCGAGTAAGCGATGATCCAAAACGAAAATCGCGATCCAGACTGCGGCCCAAAGAACGCCAAATATCAGCCACAACCGGAATAGCCCACGCCCCCAGTTCATTTTGCACCCCCCGTCTGGACACGTCCCGCTGTCGCCGTTTTCATCTTAATCGTCACTCGCACCAGCGTAGTCCAGCGCCACAAGCCGCCCGTCGAGATATCCCCAGTCGCTTTCCTTGTACTCGAATGGCTCGCCGGGGCCGCCCGGCATGTAATCCCAATCAGGGAAACCATCACTATCGAGCAGGGCTAGCTGTTGCTGCCGCGTCAGCGGGACGGCGCGCCGCATGATGTTGAGAACCCCGAACGGCGCTGCCCAAAGTATCGGGCAGAGCATCAAGCGCCTATCAGGGGTCGCGCGGACCCACTCGATCCACTCCCGTTGATTGGCATCGCCACCACTCCGCCATCGACCAAACTTCAAGGCGTATTGACCGACGCAAACCGTGAGCCGGGTGGTGCCCGCCGTGTGCAAAGCGAACATCGGCCATTGATAGGACAAGGGTGTTTGCATGATCCGCGTTACGTTACGCCGTTACGGCCATCGAGGTCGCGTTATACCTCAGCCGAATGCGCCGATGATCACCGTAATGATTGCAGCAAACACTGCCCCCGCGAGAATTGACCCGACTATTGCCGCACCCGGCTCGCTTCGATAGTCGCCCCTAGCGCCGTATTGCGCGACATTCGAGCTATTCATTGCACCGCGCGCGAACATCACAACGACTGAACAGACGACCAAGCTTACGAAGAATACTGCCCAACTCCACGACATAATATGCCCCCTCCCATTACTACCACAGGTATAGGCGCAATTGCCCGTGCTTGTCTCTGACTTTTGGTGATCTCCGTGGGCTGGGCCGCACTTCGACCGGCGGCGATGCCCGTCCCGAACGCTTTCCAAGGTACTATGGGGTCGAAAACATTACGCGGGAACGCGGGACCCCGAGCCATCTGGATATTTCCATTTTCGGTTTCGCCGTTTTGTGCCCGGCTGATGCCGCCTATATGCCAAGGCGATGAGGGGCCGCGCGCGTGACGGCCACGGCCACCCCGGCGATCCGCCACGAGGGCATGATGATCAACCGATTAGAACTGGCGTGGGCGAATTGGCGGGCGCTTTCCAAGGCCGAAAAGGCGCAGTTTCTGATCCTGTTTTCGGAGGCCCATGCCCGGCAGCGGCTAGCGGCGCGGGGCAGCAACCCCCGAGGCGGGCGGAAATTGAGCCTCACGGAATTGACGATGACCGAGGCGGACCTTGAAGCCGGATCGGGCCGATTATCGCTCGGGTAAAGCCCGCTGGTGCGCGCGCCGGGCGGCGGGGCATCGGGCCGGGGCCTCCGGGTAAGCGCATGGGCGGGCCGGGGCGCGGGGATGGGCGCTTACCCGCCGCTACGTAGCGGCGAGCGTCGGGGAGTTGGGCCGGGCCGCACACGTAAACGAATGACCGGGCCGCGCTATCAATCCGCGCCAACTTCCGGGGATGGCGTTAAAAGCGGACGGAGGCTGAAATGCGCGCACTGATCGGGATAATCCTCGTGATGGGAATGATGGCGGCCCCCTCCGCAGTACAGGCTCAGACCTACGATCCGCGTTATCCCGTTTGCGTGCAGGTAGCCACCATAGACGGCACTTCCATTGGGTGTGGCTATGGTACTTTGGCTCAGTGTCAGGCGTCGGCATCGGGTCGTGGAGCCCAGTGCTTCGCCAACCCGTATTACGCGCACACAAACAAGAAGGCGTCACGGCGTGCCAATCAGCGACACCAAAGCTTGAATTGGTGAGAGCGGAAGGGGCGGGGCTTTAGGCGACCAGCCGCAGCCGGGCGTTTGCTTCGCCGTCGTCGGGCCGAGGGCCCTCCGAATAGGCCCTTGGGCGGGCCGGGCTCTCGACGAAAAAGGCCCGCCGATGGGGCGGGCCGATCCGGCGGGGCGATGGGAAAGGTCAGGCGACAAGCCGTAGTTTGGTATTTGCTTGGCCGACAGGGTCGCCGATGATCCGCCGAAGCTTGACAGCCCACGCATCTAGCACCTCGCGTTTCTTTGTTACCCGGATGCGGGTGGCGAGGTTGTAGACCTTGCGGGTGACCGATGGCAGCGGCTTGCCGTTTTCGTCCTTGCTCGCCTGATGGTCGAGGCAGAGCGAGATACCGGCCTCCGACAGACCAAGCTCACCGCACATCGTCGCCGCCGTCCGCCGCAAATCATGCGGCGTAAACGGCGCGAGCCCGAGCAGTTCGCAGATGCCCGGCGTGCGCGTAACACGCTTCCCCTTCTTCGTTGCCTTGGTTCCGGTCAGCGCACCTGACATCGCTTGGCGGGATAGCGGTGCGTCGCCAAAGCGACCCACAAAGGCGTATTCGTAATTGCCTATCGCCGCCTTGATGATTTCCAGCGCAAGGTCGGATAACGGCTGATTGATCACGCGCCGTTTCTTGACGCGCGCCGCCGGGATATCGACGGTGCCGTTCTCGGCATTTAGTTCGTCGCGGTGGATCGGCAGCATCTCCCCCGAACGTAGCATCGTGATCAATGCGAACTTGATCGCGAGCCGTGTCTTGCGGTCCCACGGCAAGTCCTCGCGGTCGAGACCGTGCCAAAGCGTCCTGATCTCGTCCTCGGTCAGCACGCGGTCGCGCGGATGCTCCTCGTCGAGCTTCGGTAGGTTGACGCAAGGGCTGGCGGTCACATAGTCGCGGCCAGCTTCGCACGCCCAATTGAACAGGCCCGAGGCCGCGCGGCGCATATGGCGGGCATTGGCTACCGAAGGAACGCCGATCTTGCCTGCAACGATATCGTTCGAGAGCGTCGCAATGTCGTGCTTGGTGACTTCGCTGGCGAGCTTTTTGCCCAGCCGAGGGCAGAGGAAGTTACGCAGATGGCGCGCAACGTTTTCCCAGCTTTCGATCCGGGGCCGCTTTTCCCCGTCCGCCTTGAGGACGGCGGTTTTCATCCACGCGATGCGCTCCTTGATGATCTCATCTACGGTCCTGCCGCGCGTGGCCCGCTGCGCCTTCTGCTGGCGCTGCGTCTCGGCGACGTTCTCGCCGTTGCCGATCCGGGTTTTTAGGGCGTAGACGGCGGTGCGGGCATTCTCGACCGTGAAGGTCTCGGGGCTATAGATGCCAAGCCATTTGCACCGCTGCTTGCCGGTGGTCGGGTCGGTGAACTTGAAACTGAAGGTCGCGACGCCAGCGGGGATGATGCTGACGTAGAGACCGGGGCACTTGCGGTCGTAAATCTTGTCCCGCTCGGTGACGCGCTTCTGGCACATGCGGTCGGTGAGAATGCTGCTGCCGTTGCGCGCGCGCTTGGTGACGGGTTCGGTGGAGAGCTGGCCCCGGTTGTTTGGACAGCGCCCCGCTGGATTTAAGTGGATTCCTGCCGGGTTATGCTGAACGCGGGGCTTTACGGTTTTGTCGTTGCGTCGGGAGGGCGTAGCCCGACCAGAGCGACGACAAAACCGTCGGCGACGGTCATGCGGCCATCACCATAGCTTGCGTGCCGAAGTAAGCCTCGTCGGGCGTGCGCCCGTCAAGGCTCGAGTGAGGGCGTCCCTGATTGTAGAAGGTGGTCTGAGCCCCTCGCTTCATCCAGCAATGGAAAGAGTCCCGGTTGAATATGAGCCCAAGGGGCTCGGTGAAGCAACGGGGCGGGGCGCGGAGCCCTCGGCATAGCGCAGCGTCCCGTCCCGTTGCGGCCCAAGAGCGTTGCGTTTGGCGTATTCGGTCGGCGTGAGGTTGCCCAGGGCGCTGTGCGGCCGGGCGTTGTTGTAGTCGTCTTTCCAGGCCGCCAGCACGGCTCGCGCCTGTGCGAGCGAAGTGAACAGCGTCTCATTGAGAAGTTCATCGCGCAGGCGGGCGTTAAAGCTCTCGATGAAGGCATTCTGGGTCGGTTTGCCGGGCGCGATGTAGTGCCACTCGATCTGCCTCTCTTGGCTGAAGCGCAGCACGGCCATTCCGGTCAGCTCAGTGCCGTTGTCGGACAGGCACATCGCCGGCCGGCCGCGCCAGGCAATGATGACATCGAGCTCGCGTGTGACCCGCAGGCCCGACAGCGAAGTATCGGCGACGAGCGCCAGGCATTCGCGAGTGAAGTCGTCGACCACAGCCAGAATCCGGAACCGTCGGCCATCGGCGAACGCATCCGACAGAAAGTCGAGACTCCAGCGCTGGTTGGCGCCTTGCGGGATCGCCATTGGCGCCCTGCTGCCGAGCGCCCGTTTACGGCCGCCACGCCGGCGGACTTGCAGCCGTTCCTCGCGATACAGACGTCGAAACTTCTTGTGGTTCATGACCAGCTCCGATCCGCCGAAGCAGAGTAGTGCACCGTCCTTGCGGCCGAGTAGCACGCCTTCCTTGGATCTGAGGCCAGCGGCCTTGATCTCGCGCTCGGAAGCAAAACGAGCGCTGCCGTGAAGCGGGAGAGGACGGTGCCGGAAGATCGCGCCGAGCAGACCAAAAACCACGACCACGCCGGTGAGGGTCGACAGGGTCAGCCAGCGGTCGAAACGAGGGTCGGCGCCGTAACGGGGCCAGCCCGTGGCGATCTCCGACCAGTGCAGGCCGCCATCGTGAAGCCTGAGCCCGAGCAGCAGCACGTTTGAGGCGATGAATAGGAACAGCGCGGAAGCCGCGAGCGCGACCGCAATCGCCTGCGCCGCCCTAACTGAGGTGGTCGCGTTTGCGAACGGGGTCATAATATATCTCCGAAATGCGATAGCGGCCGTCCCGCTTCTGCATCTGGATGACGACGTCGACGAGAAGCAGCAACAACGAGCGGATGTCGTCGCGATGCAGGTCGCGGCCTTCTGCGCTTTCCTTGACCAACAAGGTCAGCTGCTCGAAGGCGAGCCGGGCGCTGTCGGCATGAACCGTTGTGATCGATCCCGGGTGGCCTGAGTTCACGTTCCTCAGATAGAAGAATGCCGTCCCGTCGCGCAGCTCTTGCAGCAGGATGCGATCCGGCCGCATCCGCAGGCAGGACTCCAGAAGTTCGCGCGGTCCAATTTTGGCGAGACCTTGCCCGTCCTTGGCGTAGAGCAGCCGTACACAGTTCTGATGAGGGATCACAAGCTCGGCCGTGTCCTCGATGGTAATGAGTCGCTCTTGTGCCGGGATCGCCGCGATTAATGCCTTGGATAACGTCGTCTTTCCCGAACCAGTCGCCCCGGAAATGATGATGTTGCGGCGCGTTGAGACGGCCAGCTGGAGGAAGTCGCGCCAGGCGCCGGCCTCTTTCAGGGCGAGAAGCTGCTCTTCGTCGGCCGTGAGTTGGTCATTGGCGATACGGATCTCATCGAACAGTTTTGTCCGCTCAAAGGCGTCCAGTGTCATCGTCAAGGCCGACGGCTTCCGGATGGTGAGACTGACCGTGCCGGCTGGCACCGCCGGCGGGACCACGATCTGGCAGCGTTCTTCGCCGATCAGGGTGGTCGACACCACGGGATGTTCCGGCCCGATGTCCTGACGGGTGTGGCCGGCGGCCGCGATTGCGAGGTGGGAAAGATAGGCATGTGTCAGGGCGGACGCTTCGTGCCGGGTCCAGCCGCTGGGACCTTCCACGAAGATCTCGCCGGGGCGGTTGACGACGATTTCGGTCAGGGATTTATCTGCGAGATACGGAGCCAGCGGCTCGAGATAGCGCGCCAGCACGAGCCGACTGCCGTCGCGTTCGATGGAGTGGACTGTGCTCACTTTGTCACCACGGCTGGGGCGGCGAGGACCCCGGGGAGCGTGCGGTCCAATATCTGCGTGCGGGTCTCGGTCCGCCGCAATTGATAGACCGAGGAGAAATCGACGTCGCGGGCGACAAAGATATTGACCAGTTCGCCCTGGTTTTTGTTGAGCGTCGGCGGAATGTTGATCGACTGCTCAACAGCGATTGCCGCGGCGCTGTTGGTCGCGCCAGTGGTGTTGTTGATCTGGATGGAGCTGTCCTGCAGCTGCTGACGCCCGATCGAGGAGGCATCATTGACAACCGACAGCAGGAGCGCCGAGCCGAACCGTTCAAAGAAATGGGTGTCGAGATCGCCGTCGAAGCCGGCGCGGCCCAGCGCGTCGGTGGCGGGCGAGGCCAATGCTGCAATGACGCCCGTCGGCGTTTTGGCGCGGGTCCACAGCACGAACAGGCGTTTTGATCCACGCCGTACATTGCCGCGGTATTCACCGACCACTTGTGTGCCCTTTTCCATCAGCACGACGTTGCCGGGGGAGTCCGACATCACGTCCCGCACGACGACGCAGGAAACGAAACCAGCTACGTCCGAGGACATCGCCGTCTCCAGCACGCACGGGATCGAGGTGCCCTGGGTGACTAGCAGATTGCGGTTAGGAAGCCGCGCTGCGCGCACACCCTCGATCGGGGTCGGCTTCAGCTTGTCGGCGAGGTCGTTGCGCGGCTCGCCCCGCCCGAACCCATAAAGATCAGTGACGACACTTCCGGTCACGCTGTCGTGGGCCGGGCGTCCAGCGGAATTCGGCCTGTTATAGGCCAGCACGGGTGCGCGCCGGGCGCTCTCCAGAAGCTGGTCGGAGACGGGTGCGGGAGCCGCTGGCGTGGCTGGGACCGGCGCGGGTCCAATTGAGGCCGTGGTAGCAGGTGCGGCCGGCGCTTCCGGGATAGGCTCGAAGGCCGCCGCCTGGCGGATCACCAGCTTCCGGGCGGAATCGCTGACCGGCTTATCGCCTTTCCAGGTCCCCCAGATGATCAGAGCGGCAAATGCGGTGAGCGCCAGGGCGCCGAAGCCGCGTTTGAGCATCGTCGCGCGAGCATTGTCCCCTCCTCCCACAGGCGTAATGCCACGATCGCCGGCGATCGTCTCATCGTGATGTTCGGTCATGTCGCGTTCGCCTATCGTGGCTTTGGGGTTGATGGTGATTTCTTTGCCCGCCGCTCGATCGATGGGCTGGTGGTGTTGGTGCCCGGGTTAATCCCCACCGGGTCGAACGCTTCGTTGAAAATGCAAAGCACGTTGTCACCTTTGCGCAGCCGGAACTCCCGCGCCGTGGCATGAACCACCACGAGCTCGCCGCGAACATCTTTTGGCACGAGGCTTTCCGAGCCGTCGGAGTTGATCAGGTAGATCGCGGGGACTTCGCGGTTGCCTGCGAAGCGGAACGTGGTTTCCTTGCCGTCGTCGAACACGGCTTCAGGCTCGAGGTCGATCGAACCCTGTGCCGAAAAGCGCCAGTTGCGGGCGCCATAGGCATGATGCAGGTCGAAGGTCTGGTCGATCAGCGCGCCTTCCCGCTCGGCGCCGCGGGCGGCCGCCTCCGCACGCCGGCGTTCGATCTCGTCGCCGGGATAGGCGAAGCGGACGACGAAGTAGCTGTCCGCCAGCGTCGTCTCGGCGATCGACAACTCGAACTGATACGAGCGCTTGCGCCCATCAGGGCGGGTCGTGACGACCTGCAAATTGGTTGGCGGATGTTTCTCGCGGGGTTTAAGGAACAGGATCGAGCCTGCCGGTGCGACCTCCCATGCGATCGCATCGCCGATCGCGACGTGCGCAACCTCCTCATCGTCGGCAAACAACACCTGGGTTGACGCTCGAATCACGCCATTGACCCGAACGACGTTGGCCGGATCGTAGGTCACCGTGCGCACGCGGGCATCACGCTGACCCGGTGAGGGCTGTTGCAACGCCAACACCGGCCCCGCGAATCCCAAGGCGAAGGTCATCAAGAGAGCGAATGATTTCATGGCACGACCTCCGGATCGGCGCGATATTCCGAGACCAGAAAGCCGAGGGGATTGATGAGACGGTCGGCGGAGGACATTGGCGAGTTGGCATAGCTAAACGTCAGGGTGGAGACCCAATGGGTCACGCGGGTCTCCTCGCCCTTGCGGCTCTCCTTCATGAAGCGCACGGACGCCACATTGTCGGCCAGGAGCGAGATCGCCTTGATCCGCACTGTCGCCACCCCGAAACGGCCCTGAACGACTTGCGGGCTTTCGGGATTGGAGCCCCGGTACCAGGCCGCGAACCGCGCCTGTTCGCCCTGCCCCGAGAGCAGTGAAATCGTCCGAAAATTTGTTTCGGCTTCCGGATAGCTGTAACCTTCACGTGCGCGAACGTAGCGCCCGAGAAAATATTTGGTCACGGCTTCATCATAGCGCGCCGGCGACGAATTGAGGGCGGAGACGGTGTCCACAATGCCGGTGGCATTATCGACCCGGATCACGAACGGCTCGACCGTCTTTAGCGGCGCAAGTGCTGCGACCGCGCCAACCGAGGCGACCGCCAACGCGCAGGCAAATGCGGCAATCACCCATGCCGTTCGCCGCGAGCGATGCGCCGATAGCAACAGGTCCTGTTCCCATCGCCGCGCATTGTCGAAATAGGCTTTCAGGTCATCGTGGCCGACCATCTCACGCCTCCTTGCCGCAAGCGCGGTAAGAGGCTGCAACGGCGGCCTGTTGGCCTGGTGCGGCGAGTTGCGCTGGGGACGGTTCCGGGCTGGTCTCGCCTTTGCGGATGACTGGTGCCGGCGCGGAGGGCGCAACTGCCGGCTCCGGTGCGGCCAACGGCGTGCCGGTCTCCCAATCCCATAGCGACCGATTGAGCGGTCGGCGAGCCTGGCCATCGCACGACGGCGGTCCCTTTGACCAGATCGCGCAGCCCCCAAGCTGAAATCCGATTACGCTGATAATGAATAGTCGACGCCACATCGTTCTGATGCCCCTGTTTGTCTTTCTCGTCTGTTGCCGACGATTATTGCCTATGCCGCTGTCGTTCCCGTCGATCGCGTGCGCCGCATACTGCCGCCCTGCCGGCTCGCTCTTAGTGCGTCGAGACCGCGGCTGGCCGACCAGCGGGCACCGGCATAGGCGCCGCCGGCGGCGGCGGTGGCGTTGGCGATCATTGGGCTTGTGACCAGCCGGCTTGCTAGCGAAGCGCCACCCCCGGCAAGACCGCCTGCGATGACCGGCAGTTGAAGCGCGATGTAACCGGACAGACCAAGCACAGCGCTGATCGCGACCGCGGCCACCACCATCTCGCCGGCTGTGCCGGCGTTTGTCGCAAACCTGTCGATGAAGCCAGTAACGGTCGTTAACATCAGCCCGACCAGAGCGACCACCAGGACCAGAAGGATCACGAAATTGGCGACCTGCCGAAGCCAGGCTTCTGTGAACGGCCGCGTGGCCTCAAATAGCCCGAGCGCAATGAAGATAGGGCCGAGCGCGATCACGACGCCGAGACCAACCTTGGCGTAGAGCAGGATGGCAAATTGCAGGAAGGAGCCAACCGCCACGAAGACCAGGAGAATCGCGGCAATCAGCGTCGGCGCGATGTTGGTCAGACCGGCTTGTTCGTAGATCTTGTTCGCAACGTCGATCCCTTTCGAGAGAAGCTGATCGAAAGGCGCTCCGGAACTGGTATTTAGTCCTGAGCCCGCTAATGCATTGCCGATTTCCTTGGGCAAGGAGTCGAAGAACAGGCCTGTGACGTATTGCTGGAACGCGCTTGAATTGGTCGCGAGCAGAACCACGACCACGATCCGCATCGCCCGCCAGGCGAATTCCATGATCGGTTCGGAAATCGCGCCGCGCATCACAGCAAAACCGTAGAGGACGACATAGAGCATCACGGCCACGCGAAGCGGGCCATCGATGTACGATGCCAGATTCGAAACCGACGTCGACACGAACGCCGTAATGGGTTGCTCGAATTCATTCAGAAAACTGTCAAAGACGTCAATGGCCATCGCAGCGGTCCTTACTTCATGGCGTCTTTCATCTCTTGAATGGTGACCTTGTTACGCGCTTCATTCGCGTTGATGCAGTTCGCTGTCTTTCCCAGTTCTCCGGGATTGTCGCGGCATGCTTTGAGCGCCATGGCGAGTTCGTCCCGATGGTCAAGAAACCAGCCGACGGTCTTCGTCTGCTGACTCCGATCCTCGTTACAGCCAGTAAGAGCGGCGGTGACAGCGATCACCAGAATGGATGCTTTGATTGTCATTGCAGGGCCGCCTTCATTTCATCAATCAGTTGTCGTTGTTTTTCGCGCTCCCGCTGCCCATCCATGTCCATGCGGGCCTGCTGGATCATCGCGAGGCCTTGCATCCGGAGCACATCGTTCTGCAGCAGCGCCTGCTCAGCCTGCAGCCGCGCGGACAAGTCGAGTGTCTCCTTGACATCGGTCGCCGTGCTGATGCGGGTTCTCAGTTCCTCAAGTGCGTCGATACGCTGCGAAGCGGTGTCGTACACAGCCTGGCCCATGGAGTGCTTGGCGCCGGTCTGCCGCGCGATCCGGTCGAGCTCGCTCTGATAGTACGAATTGCCGCTGTTGCCGGCATATGCGCGGTTCTGCGACAGATAGCGGTCGATCGCGTCGGCGAAGTTGCCGCCACCCTGCCCCGCGACGAGCCGTTCGATATCAGAGAATTGTTGGGGCAGAACTTTCCGGAACTGCGGCGTGTTCAACAGCGCTCCAACGTCGTTTGCGTTGGTCCGCTTGTTGAAGCTGTCATAGAGCTGCTTGGCCTGGTTCAGTTGATCCTGCGCCACCTTGAGATGCGACGTCAGGGTCTCGACCTGCCTCTTCAGTTCCGTCAGTTGCTCAAATTGCCTTGCAAAGACGTTAGGGTCGAACACAATCTCCGCTTCTGTCGGAGAGGCCATCAGGAGGGCCGCTACGGACGCGGAGGCAAACACCGCCGACCTTCGCCGAACCATCATCGGACGTTCCTCCGCTCCGCGTGAAATACCGGCAGCCATTGGACCGGATCGTCGCCGTGCTCGCTGCGAATGCGATCGAGCAGTTCGACCGTTTCCGTCCGTCCCGACAACACGGCGAGTGCGTCGTCGAAACCGTTGAGATCAAGTTCCGCCACCACCGAGTTGTGGCCCTGCTTGACCAGGAACCGCCGGCTTTCGGGCGCAAGCTCCTCCTTGATCAGGCGGAATTCAGTGTCCGTCAGATGGAAGCCGTCGACGTAGTCCGAGCGCGTCCCACGCGCGTTCGGGAGGAAGATCTGCGTCGGACATTGTTCGACAATCGTGTGCGCGATCGGCGAGGCCAGCGCATCCCGGGGCGACTGCGTGCCGAACACCATGACGCCGTTCTGCTTGCGGATGGTTTTCAGTTTGTTGTTGGCGAGATCCCGAAATGCCTCGTCACCCAGTGCCTTCCAGAATTCGTCGATGTCGATGATCAGGCGCCGCCCGTCGATCAGGCGCTCCACACGATGGAACAGATACATCATGAGCGGCGTGCGAACGGTGGGATGATCCAGCAGATCGGTCATGTCGAAGCCGATGAACCGGGTCTTTAACCCGATGGCATCCTGCTCGCCATCCAGCACCCAGCCGAAAGGCGCGCCCCGGCACCATCGCTCCAACCGGGCGCCGATCCCTTCGCGATCCTGTTGGCCGAGAAAGGCCCGCAGCGCCCCGAACGAGCGCTCCGCCTGCCGCAGTTGACCAAGAGCGCGTAACCCGGAATCAATCCGCTCCTCCTCGGTCACCGTCAGCGGCCGGTTTTCCGGCGTGACGAGTTTCCGGATCAGTGTGCCGAGGAAGGACAGGTTCGCCGGCGTCAGCTCCAGCG
This sequence comes from Bradyrhizobium sp. USDA 376, assembly GCF_054063675.1. Lineage (NCBI taxonomy): Bacteria > Pseudomonadati > Pseudomonadota > Alphaproteobacteria > Hyphomicrobiales > Nitrobacteraceae > Bradyrhizobium > Bradyrhizobium sp. USDA 376. Next base: position 53,159 of record NZ_JBSSGN010000002.1, on the reverse strand, counting down.
CCTTGAGCGGCGCGCAGCCCGTCACAAGGCCGTTGTGGAGCGCCAGATAGGTCCCGCTGGCGGCGCGTACGAAGAGTTCTGCGCCACGGTCCTTGTCGAAGAACACGTAAGTGGCGCCAAGCCGCTCGGCCTGGGACAGCAGGAAATTCTGCACGACGGTTTTGCCGGAGCCGGACGGGCCGCAGATGAAGGTGTTGCCGAGGTCGCCGTGATGGAACGAGAAGTAGAACGGCGAGCCGGAGGCTGTTTTGAGCATCGCAACCGCCGGACCCCAATGGTTGCCGGCAGCCCTCCCGGTAGGATAGGTGTGAAACGGGGAAAACGCCGCGAAATTGCGGGAGCTGATCGCCGCCGTTCGTGCCCGATACTTGAACAGCCCGGGGAGCTGCGCCCAATAAGCCGCTTCAAGTCCAAGATCTTCGCGCGCGACCACGCTACCGGCATCGGCCAGTGCCCGTCGTGCCACGCTCATATTCCCCTGTAGCTGGGAAGGCGTCTCCGCATAGATCAGGAGCGAGAGGTGATGATCGCCGAGCGCGAACCTATTGGATTCGAGATCGTCGAGCGCGTCAGCGAGATCGTCGATTTGCGAGGCCGCCGGATCCTGCGCCGAGACCAGCTGGTTCTGCTTGCGGGTCAGAATGGTCTTGGCGTCGGCTTTTGATAGAAACGCAAAAGATTGCGTGAGGATAATCTCGAACGGCGCGGAAAGCAGTGCATTCAGCAGCCCAGGCCGGGTGGACGCCGGATATTCCTTGATCCCGAACATGCCAGCGAAGCGCGATCCGCCGGCACCGCGGATTTCGATGGCTTCGCGGCCGAAGATGACTCGGTTTGAATAGAGCGCGGGGCCGATCGGCCCTTGCGGCAACGGGACCGGCATCCATTCCCCGCTTGTGATGGCGTGGAGCAGTTCCATGGTTTCTGAAAACATGATGTCGTTGCGCTCAACCAATCCAAGGGTGTGGGCACCGTAACGCTCCAGTGCCGCGACCAAGTCGCGCCTCGCATCCTCGAGCCGCTTCAAGGCATCGCTGTCGACCTCGAGGGAATGCCCAACGTTTCGGCCAAGCTGCTTGAAGAACGCCGCGGCCACGTCCGTGGTGGCACGACCGGGATGCCAGACCAGCGTCAGATAGAGATCGTTGCGAAAGAGCGCCTCGTTGCGGAGCCGGTTGCGATATTGCGCGTCGAGCGCGGCTGCAAATGTCGAGCGGAACGTACCGGCCGGGTAGTCCGACGTTCGACGGCGCACCAGATGGGTCCATAGCGCCAGCCGTGGATCCGCCACGTTGCGCAGCGTGAGGTTCAGCTTAGCGTGAAGGTCGTTCAGATCCGCCGTCTCGGCGGTTTCGAACGAAGTGCCGTCGAGCCTGATCACCGTGAGCAGCGCTCGTGTCGTGAGACTAATCACCGTATCCGTGACATGCCGGCCGAACGGCAGGTGGACGTCAGGCCCGATCTCTCGGGTCTTGAGCGCTGTGTTACGCATAGCCAAGGTCTCTTGTTCGATAACGCCGAACGAGCTTGAGCGGCGTGCAGGACGATCCGCCCCAAAATGACGCGTTGCGCGTGCGCCCTCGCGTCTCGATCCAGGCAAGCAGAATCCGGAACATGTTGGGGTCGTGCCGGCAGATGATGCGGCAAAGGCCATGGATCGGAATTGCGACCAAGCCGTAGAGAATGCTGCCAGCTACCAGAAACAGGATGCAGGAGAACATCACATTGAGCGCCATAGCCTCCATCGTGACGCCGGCGACCATGGCCGGACGCGTGCAGGCCAGGAACAGGGTGTCCTCCGTGAGACGCGCGGACTCGGTCATCAATGACCCCCAGTCAAGGTCGAAACCACCTCGGAGGCGCCGAACGTGATGGCCACACCGAGCACGACATAGGCGGCCTTGCGCAGATCGAGGTAACCGAACATCCAGGCGATGCCGACGATGATGACGGCCAGCGTCGCCAGCAGGCGGGCGACGTTGCCGGTCAGCATGTTGACGATGTTCTGCAGCACGCCTTCGATGTTCGCGGTCTGCGCAAACGCGGGCTCGACCAGCGCGATGCTGAGAACGGTGCCCATGCAAAGGAGGGCAGCGGAGTGTTTAACAGGAGAAGTCATGGCACGGCTCCGAGTGGCACTGCAGCCGGACCCCAGCCCGGACCGCGGTTGAGTTGAGATGAAAAACGGCGATTCTCATCGTTCGTAAACAAAGGCTGACGTGCCCATTCCCGAGCGATAAACGTCCCAGGGCCGGCGCTCGCGGGCAGAGGCTGCGGGTGGATTGATTGTCGTATCGCCGGTGGGGCGATCGCGACCGGTAGAAGCCATCGGCTCGATGCGAGGTTCCGAGACGTGACCGGATGCGTTCGGCGCGAAGCTCGCGACAACCTCGGCAATCGCCTGGTCGCGGTCTGCGCGTTTTATACTCGCCGTTTGCAGTCGCGCATCGAACAATCTGCCAAGCCCGGCAATGTGCTGGCACGGATCGAAGGTGGTACTAGCCGTCAGCCCGGCGTTTCGTGTTTCCGCCGCATCAAGTTGACCGAGACCCGTTCGGACTTGCTGGCCAGTCGCGATGGCCTCGGTTGCGAGCTGGATGGCTTCGTCACGGTCGGTTGCCTGAATCGGAATCGGTTTGCGCCCCTGAATCGTGATGAGCAGCGGCTCGAACGAGCTCGCCTGCCGCACGATGGTCGTCAGTGGCCGGGCCATTGCGGTCGGGGCGCATCGTTCGACCAGGGCCGCGAATGCAGCAAGATCCATGGTTGAGAGCCTTCTTGTCAGGAGCTGAAGACGTTGGATGCTAGGCGGCGATCGCCAGGATTGATGGCGCGTCAATCGCACCCCTTGAAATCTGCCCGGTCGCTCGGATCGCGCCGAGAGCCTCCTCGCTGATCGGCAACAATCCAGCGACGGCTTTGGTCACCCCGATTTGACGAGGCGTCCCGAGGCGCTCGAGATGCCATCCGGCCCGGCGCAGGATGCGTTCCATGCGCAGGTCAGTGACTGTTGCGATGGCATGAAGATGGTGCTGCTGTCCCCATTCGATCATGGCTGCAAACAGCAGGAACGTCGCTTTGCGCAGACCATTCTCTGCTGTTGCCGCCGCACTCTTGGTGTCAACGCAAAACCGCGAGCTCTCCCAGATCGTGGTCGCCACCGGCGCCGGGTTGCCATCTAGCAACATCGGGAACGTATCGGCGAGCATGTTGCGCCCGGTGGTGGGCAGCAGCCGAACACAACCAACAACGTCGTTCTGCTCGAGCACCAGGAGATAAGTTGGCTTAAAGGTGTCGTACTGATCGATCTCCAATCCGTTGCAGACAGAGACGTCCCAGTCGAGCCGTTCCTTGAACACACGCCCTCGCAGGCGGTGCATTCCTAGCGTTAGTTCGGAGTCGCGCAGGAGTGCCGCACGGCTACGCACAATGACCTTCATTCTTAACCTCAAACTTACGAATCACAGCTTCGAGATCAGGAAAGCAGCCACGGCCACGGCGTTGCGCTGTCAGTTCTGACAGGGCGCTATGGATCTGCTGGGTCACGAACCGTGGTCGCAAGGCACGGCTATCCGCGCGCGCACTTTGGAAACTGTATAAGTTGTTCCGTGATGCGCTGGTCTGACAGCGCAGGGAATGAAATTCCTTAGCCTCTACACGTGGAGAAAATATTCTGTTTTGGGTGGCTGCAGTCAGAGGTTGTTCTCCTCCGTCGTATGTCCGCGTTGCTGCTGTAGGTTTGACAGGGTGATATCCAATTGTTCGTGCCGCAAAGCTGCCGCAACGTCGCAATAAATGTCTGCACGTAGAGCGTGAATCATCCGAATATTCGCGTTGTGGGAACTAAGAAAAGACTGAAGTGGCGCAATGAAAGATGTCAAAAGAGCATGCGATGAATTCGTCGATTGTCTGCACGCTGCCCATACGGAAGATGATTTTCGGCGTGTTGCGGAACGAGCTGCGCATGCCCTGGGATTCCGGTGGTTTGCCTATTTTGGTCAGCGCGCCAATGGCCCCATTCTGATCTCATCCTATCCGAAGAGCTGGACCAGCCACTATTTTCGCGAAGGCTATCACAACATCGATCCCGTTCTTCAGAAGCCGCGAAACACGAGCCGTGTGTTCCTGTGGGATGGTCGTGAGGCGCGAAGCGCAAAGTCGGCGAAAGAGCGCCGCCTGTTCGATGATGCGCTCAGCTTCAAGATCAGGACCGGCCTGACCATTCGCATTCCCTCAAGCCAAAACCGGTTTGCGGCGTTCACGCTGGCGGTGGATGAGCGCAGCCTTGGACTCGATCGCTTCGTCGAGAGCTCGCAAGATATGTTGCAAACGGTGGGGCTCACCTACCATGCCCATGTGAGCGCTGCCGGAATTGGACGGACGCCTCGGTACGCCCAGCAGGTCTGCACCTTGACCCAGCGCGAAAGGCAATGTTTGGGTTGGATCTCCGAGGGCAAGACGATGCAGGATATTGCTCAGCTCCTCGGTGTTGGCTCGCGCGGCGTAAAATTTCATTTGGATAATGCCCGGCGGAATCTTGCTGCATTAACCCTCCCGCACGCTGTGGCTCTCGCGCTTCGGCAGGGATTGCTCCCGTAATGCGCAAAACGGCTGTCCGGTTTGCAAGGAGTTGCGAAGATCGACGGTTCAATCAGGTGGGAATACTGGGCCGCTGCACTCAGGGCACGGGATTCTTTGGTACATAACCACGGCGTGATTTGCGGACGAGCCAAGCCTCGAGCGCTTCGACGGCCTGGACCCTCCCGGCAAACAGATCGATCCGCCGGCGGCCGCGGTGGCCCAGACGTCCCCATTCGCGCACCAACGCCGTATCACCGAACAGAGTCGGTTCAATCGTGAGGACATAGAACCTGGCCATATTGCGGGCCGGATCGCAACGTTGGAGCACGAGGTATGGCACCGTGAGTTCAGACATGCGCAAGAATCGCACCTGTCGAAAACGTCGTCCAATTAAGTTATCGAATCGATCAGGCCTATCGATTCAGAATGTTAATACCGGTGATGAAAGCCATTGAGGGTGCTCAACGAGCGGTCTCCGAAACTATAGGGTGTTGTGCGCCTCTGACTGCAAACAAAGTGGGCGCCGCCCTGCGGGCCGGGCTGGAGGCTGCGCTGAAGCCCCGGGAGCGGGTCTTCCCCTTACGGGCCGCCATCCCTGACGCGAAACGGCCCGAGTCCCCGAACAAGGCAGCTGCTAATTCATCGGAAGCTCCCGCGTATTCGCGTCGGACCTGAACCCCCTAAATGCAAGCGATGCCTATGGTCTCGAGGACATCGAAGCCCAATTGCGCGGAGTAATCGCCTGGTGGGCAAATCGACTGTCGCTCCGGACAAAAGACGGCGGCTGTTCTCGCAGTCAATCAGACCGATACTGCATCCGCGGGCGAACGATGTGCGTTTCGGCTCACATGCTTCCGGTGAAGGACCAACTCCGCTCTCGAATGGGCTTCCTTGGTTCTGGTGCGGCCTTCTACGATCAACCCGCAAGGGGTTCGCTACGCAAGCGTGCGACCTCTTCGGCTTCGCCTCTCGAGGTGACCGCGACCGCCACCGAACACGTCGGCGCCTGTCGAGCGGGGATGGTCCCCGCCGCAAGACGGGAGCCTTTCAATGTCGCACAATCTCACCCTCGCTCAGAACCACGCCTTCGATCTTGCCCGCACGCTGATGGTGCCGGTCATCCTTTTCCAGGCTGAGAGCGAATTCGGTGTGATGGTCTCCAGCGAATACGACGGGAATCAGGATGCGACGATCCCTGGTGCCCGGCTCATTGAGCCGGGTGACCGGCTGCCGCTGGCGCCTTGCCGGCTGCAAGGGAAGCTTCGCCGCGCCCACCTAGCTGACAAATTCGACAGCTAGTCCGCGCGCCCTTGCCTCCGGCAGGCTTCGCGGCCGGTCGGGGGGACGTGCCGCAAGGCTAGGAACAAGTGAGACCAACAGAAGAAGGGGCCGGACGTCGCCTGCGCGACCCGGTGCAGATAAATGGACAAGCAAGAAATTGAAGAGCTGCGTAAAAAGGTTGGTTGCGCAGCCCTGCTCGAGAAAGACGGCTGGAAGGTCGACGTCAAGGAAAGCACCCGGCGGGCGATCAAGTATCGCCGCGACACCAACATCATCATCGTCATCCACCAGGGCCGCGGCTGGTTCGATCCATTGTCGCCGGCGAAAGGGGACGTGTTTTCGCTAGCCGAACACCTCGGTGCTGGTGGTTTTGTCGAGGCGTGCGGCCGTGTTGCGGATGTGGTTGGCTTCGTTCCTGCGGCACCAGCGTGGCAGCGCCCGGCAAGGGCCAAGGCCCTTGCGTCGATTGTAGAGCGGTGGGGATATCGCGTCACGCTGCGGCCCGGCTCGCCAGCCTGGCGCTATCTTACCGGCGAGCGCGGACTGCCGGCGGACATCGTGAAGCAGACGGTCGCTAGCGACCTGTTGAGAGAGGGGCCCCTAGGCAGCATGTGGGCGGCGCACAGCAATTCTGCTGGAGCGCTCACAGGCTGGGAGGAGCGTGGACCGTCGTGGCGGGGCTTCGCCACGGACGGCAGCAAGGAGCTCTTTCGCTTCGGGTCGGAGGGGGCCGAGCGGATCTGTATCACCGAGGCCGCCATAGATGCGATGAGCCTCGCCGCAATCGAGGTCCTGCGGCCTGACACCCTTTATGTCAGCACCGGCGGCGGTTGGTCGCCCGCGACCGATGACGCCATCCGCGGCTTGGCCAAGCGCGCCAATGTTTGGCTCGTGGCAGCAACCGACAACAATCGGCAAGGCGAGGTCTACGCCGACCGAATTCGTGCCATCGCCGCAGATGCAAGTGCGCGTTATGCCCGTTTGCGGCCGTGCGCCGGCGACTGGAATGAGGATTTGAGCGCCTGACGTCTAACTGATGCGGCTCGCCAGGGTGACGCGCCGGCTGCGTGGGGGCGCCGCGCCAAGGCCTTCAACTGAGTGACTCTCTGACGCCTTGGTGTTGAGCAAAGGAAGAGGGGATCGAACAATGAGGGAGGGAAAATGAAATGGAAATGAAGCGCTGCCGCATGCCCGGCCGGCGCGTCAAGGGTGAAGCTTCGCCCGCGTTCCGCGGCCCTTGACCCGCCGGACCTTCGGTGCGGCCGGCGAGGAGGTGTGATGAAAGACTGAAGTGACGAAGGGATCAGGCGGATCGCTCACGCTGTCAGTCCGGCCAGGCCAAGAGGAGCCGCCCATGCACACCTCCCCCAGCATCCGCAAAGTCTTCGAAGGCGTTGCGACGCGCAAGATGCACCGCTTGTTCAACCGCCATCGTGGTGACCCCGCGATGGCCGAAGGTGAAGGCCAGCATCTCTTCGCCGGTGAGTGGTTTGAGACCAACGAGCGGGAGCACGACTACATGCTCGAGATCCTGCCCCCGCTGTTCATGCGCGCCGACATGTTCGCGATGCGCGAATTCATGACGGGCAGCGTCACCAGCATCTTCTTCGCGCTCACCATCGACGGAAAGCGGCGCTGGTTCCATGGCTATTGCGATCTTTCAGATCGGCTGTCGCCGGAGCGGATGAAGGCGGCGATCATCGAGCACGAGTCACGGCCCGTGCACGCGATGACGCGCGACGAGCGGCTCGACCACATCTGGTCGAGCACGCATGACGATTATCGCGGCTATGCTGGCGAGCGCTGGCCGCAGGCCATGCGCGGCCGCCGCACTGTACTCGTCTATGCCGGCCAGAGCGGCACGGTCCTGAAGCTCCTCGACGACCTCACCGAGGCAGAGATCGCGGCCAAGCTGCCGGTGCAGTTCCGCCATCTGCCGGAGACGGCCGCGGCCTAGCCCGACCTCCCCTCCCCTCCCCGCCCCGCGGCAGCCCGGCCTCGCTCGGGGCGTCGCATTTCCGCACCCGGCCCTGGCGCCGGCTCTCCGTCTATCCCGCAACGCCGTGCCGTCCGTCGCAGCCCGCGCCGGCGGACGGCGGCGCGCGCCCAACTGGAGGACATTTCCCATGGCGCATGACGATCCTTTCACCCTCGACCTCTTCGGCAATACCGACCTTTCATCCAGTCTCGGCCTTGGCGTTACCGCGTTCGGCCCCGATCCCGGCGGCGACGACGATCATGATGACGATCCGCCGCCGTCGCCGTCGGTCCCCGCAGGGCCGGCGGTCTCGTCGACGCAGCCCTCCCCGGCCGGCTCGCGCAAGCGCGGCGACAATTTCTACCTTGCCGATGCGCGCGGCCTCGCAAGGAACTGGAAGCAGCGCGCCCGCGACAATGTCGCGGCGGTCCGGCTCGCCTCACAGGTCGAGGCCGAGCAGCGGCCCGCGACGATTGACGAGCAGCGGCAACTGATCCGCTTCACCGGATTCGGCGCCACCGAGCTTGCCAATGGGGTCTTCCGCCGACCGGGCGAAACCGAGTTCGCGAAGGGCTGGGACGCGATCGGCGCCGATCTGCAGGATGCGATCGACGATGCTGACTACGCCTCGCTCGCGCGCTGCACGCAATACGCCCATTTCACGCCGGAGTTCATCGTGCGGGCGATCTGGGCGGCATTGCTGCGGTTCGGCTGGCGCGGCGGACGCGTGCTCGAGCCCGGCATCGGCACGGGCCTGTTTCCGGCGCTGATGCCCGAAGCGCTACGCCATGTCTCGCACGTCACCGGCGTCGAGCTCGATCCCGTCACGGCGCGCATCGCGCGGCTGTTGCAGCCGCAGGCGCGGATCGTTACCGGCGATTTCGCGCGCATCGATCTGCCGGCGCGGTTTGACCTCGCGATCGGCAATCCGCCCTTCTCCGATCGCACGGTGCGCTCGGACCGCGCGCTGCGCTCGCTCGGTCTGCGTCTCCACGATTACTTCATCGTTAAGGCGATCAAGCTGTTGAAGCCGGGTGGCCTCGCCGCCTTCGTCACCTCGCACGGCACCATGGACAAGGCGGATGGCTCGGCGCGCGCGCTGATCGCAAAGCATGCCGATCTCCTCAGTGCCATCCGTCTGCCGGAAGGCAGCTTCCGCGCCGATGCCGGCACCAACGTCGTGGTCGACATCCTATTCTTCCGGCGGCGCAAGTACGGCGAGCCCGAAGGCGACATATCATGGCTCGACCTGGAGGAGGTGCACCCGGCGACCGACGACGAGGGCGCCATCCGCGTCAACCGCTTTTTTGCACGCCATCCCCGTCTTGTGCTCGGCGCGCACGCGCTGACCTCCGGCCCGTTCGGCGAGACCTACACCTGTCTACCCAAGGCCGACGAGGAGCTCGCGGCTGCGCTCGCCGACGCGATCACCCTCCTTCCGGTCGCAATCTATGATGGCGAACCGGAGGCGATCGACTCTGACAGCGAGCACGAGGCCGTGCCAGCGAAGTCGGAGAGCGCGGCGAGCCTCACGGCGCGCGAGGGCAGCTATTTCCTCGATCACCGGCATTGCCTGATGCAGATCCTCGACGGGAAGCCGATCTCTGTGGCGGTGCGCAAGGGCCGCAGCGCCGACGGCATTCCGGAAAAGCATGCCCGGATCATCCAGAAGCTGATCCCGATCCGCGATGCGGTGCGCGACGTGCTGAAATGCCAGGAGCTTGATCGCCCGTGGAAGGATGCGCAGGTCCGCTTACGCATCGCCTGGTCGAACTTCGTGCGCCTTCGGGCCGATCAACACGACCATCGTGTCGACGGCCGAGGACGACGAGACCGGTGAGGTCCGTGAAACGCACCGCAGGCCGAACCTCCAGCCATTCCTGGACGATCCGGACTGCTGGCTGGTGGCTTCGATCGAAGACTACGACCTCGAATCCGATACGGCAAGGCCAGGCCCGATCTTCACCGAGCGGGTGATCGCCCCGCCGGCGCCGCCGGTCATCACCAGCGCCGCCGACGCTCTGGCCGTCGTGCTCAACGAGCGCGGCCATGTCGATCCCGATCACATCGCCGAGCTCGTGCATCGCGATGCGGACGACGTGATCGCCGAACTCGGCGGCACCATCTTCCGCGATCCGGCCGATGGGTCGTGGCAGACCGCCGACGCCTATCTTTCAGGCGCCGTTCGATCGAAGCTCGCGGCGGCGGAAGCCGCGGCCGCGCTCGACCCCGAATATGAGCGCAATGTGGCGGCCCTGCGCGAGGTGCAACCCGCCGACCTCCGGCCCTCAGACATCACCGCGCGGCTCGGCGCGCCGTGGATTCCCCGCTGCCGATATCATCGCTTTCGTCCACGAGACGATGGGCGCGGAGATCAAGATCCACCACATGCCGGAACTGGCGTCGTGGACCGTGGAAGCCCGCCAGCTCGGCTGGATGGCCGCCGGCACATCCGAATGGGGCACCGAGCGGCGGCACGCCGGCCAGCTTCTGTCCGATGCGCTCAATTCCTCGGTGCCGCAGATCTTCGACACCATCAAGGACGGCGATAGCGAGCGTCGTGTCCTCAACGTGGTCGACACCGAGGCGGCAAAGGAGAAGTTGCACAAGATCAAGACTGCCTTCCAGAACTGGATCTGGTCCGGTCCGGATCGGACCGATCGCCTGGCGCGGGTCTATAATGACCGCTTCAACAACATCGTGCCGCGCGCTTTCGACGGCTCGCATCTGAAGCTGCCGGGCGCCTCGGGCGCATTCGTTCTCTACGGACATCAGAAGCGCGGCATCTGGCGCATCATCGCCTCGGGCGCGACCTATCTCGCCCATGCCGTCGGCGCCGGCAAGACGATGACCATGGCGGCTTCCATCATGGAGCAGCGCCGGCTCGGCTTGATCGCCAAGGCGATGCTCGTCGTTCCCGGCCATTGCCTGGCGCATGCGGCGCGCGAGTTCCTGGCGCTCTATCCGGTCGCGCGCATCCTCGTCGCCGACGAGACCAACTTTACCAAGGACAAGCGGCATCGCTTCCTGTCGCGCGCCGCGACCGCGACCTGGGATGCGATCATCATCACGCACTCGGCATTCCGCTTCATCGGCGTGCCGTCCGCGTTCGAGCAGCAGATGATCGAGGACGAGCTCGAGCTGTACGAGCAACTGCTCACCAAGGTCGAGAGCGAGGACCGTGTCTCGCGCAAGCGGCTTGAGCGGCTGAAGGAGGGCCTGAAGGAACGGCTCGAAGCACTCGCTACGCGCAAGGACGACCTCCTCACCCTCTCGGAGATCGGCGTCGACCAGATCATCGTCGATGAGGCGCAGGAGTTCCGCAAGCTGTCCTTCGCCACCAACATGTCGACGCTGAAGGGCGTCGACCCCAACGGCTCGCAGCGCGCCTGGGATCTCTATGTAAAGTCCCGCTTCATCGAGACAAAGAACCCGGGCCGCGCGCTGGTGCTCGCCTCCGGCACCCCGATCACCAACACGCTCGGCGAGATGTTCTCGCTGCAGCGCTATCTCGGCTACGCGGCGCTTCTGGATCGCGGGCTGCACGAGTTCGACGCCTGGGCCTCGACCTTCGGCGATGTCTCGACCCAGCTCGAGCTTCAGCCGTCCGGCAAGTACAAGCCGGTCACGCGCTTCGCGACCTTCGTCAACGTCCCCGAGCTGATCGCCATGTTCCGGTCCTTCGCCGACGTGGTGCTACCGGATGACCTGCGGCAATATGTGAAGGTTCCGGCGATCTCGACCGACAAGCAGCAGATTCTGACGGCAAAACCGACACCGGCGTTCAAGCGCTACCAGGCCCTGCTCGACGCGCGGATCAAGGCGATCGAGACGCGCGACCGGCCGCCGGAGCCGGGTGACGACATTTTGCTCTCTGTCATCACGGACGGACGGCATGCGGCGATTGACCTGCGTCTGGTCGACCCGGACTGCGATAACGAGCCGGACAACAAGCTGAATCTCCTCGTCGGCAACGCCTTCCGCATCTGGAAGGAGACGTCAGACAACAGTTACGTGCGCGCTGACGGCAAGCCGTACGAGCTGCCGGGCGCCGCGCAGATGATTTTCTCCGACCTCGGAACGATCAGCGTCGAGAAGACGCGCGGCTTCTCGGCCTATAGCTGGATCAGAGACGAGCTCGTCCGCATGGGCGTGCCCAGATCCGAGATCGCCTTCATGCAGGACTTTAGGAAGTCCGAGGCCAAGCAGCGCTTGTTCGGCGACGTGCGCGCCGGCAAGGTCCGCTTCCTGATCGGCTCCTCCGACACGATGGGCACCGGCGTGAACGCGCAGCTCAGGCTGACGGCGCTCCATCACCTCGACGTTACGTGCCGTGGCTGCCGTCGCAGATCGCGCAGCGCGAGGGCCGGATCGAGCGTCAGGGCAACCAGCACGATGTCATCGACATCTTTGCCTATGCCACGGAGAGATCGCTCGACGCGAGCATGTGGCAGAATAACGAACGCAAGGCCCGTTTCATCGCCGCGGCGCTCTCCGGGGACACGTCGATCCGCCGGCTTGAGGACCTCGGCGAAGGCCAGGCCAATCAGTTCGCGATGGCCAAGGCGATCGCCAGCGGCGACCAGCGGCTGATGGAGAAGGCGGGACTGGAAGCCGACATCGCGCGGCTGGAACGTCTCCGCGCGGCGCATATCGACGATCGACACGCCGTCCGCCGGCAGATCCGCGACGCGGAGCGCGACATCGAGTTCTGCACGCGGCGGATCGCAGATGTCGGCAAGGATATTGAACGCCGCGTTGCGACGGCCGCTGACGCCTTCGCCGCGAGCGTGGCCGGCAAGCGCTATGTGGAGCGCAAGGAGGCCGGTCGCGCGCTGATGAAGGAGATCCTGACCCTCGTGCAGCTTCAGCAGGAGGGCGAGATTGTGGTCGCGACGATAGGCGGCTTTGACCTCGAATATTCCGGCGAACGCTTCGGCCGCGACGGTTACCGCTACACCACCGTGCTGCTACGCACCGGCGCGGGAGCCGAGATCGAGCTGCCCGTCACGGTCACGCCGCTCGGCGCGATCTCGCGACTGGAGCATGGGTTGGAAAATTTCGAGGGCGAGATCGAGCGCTATCGCCAGCGTCTCGCCGACGCCTGCCGCAGGCTCGCCTCGTATCAGGCGCGCGAGGACGGCGACTTCGCCTTCGCCGCCGAGCTTACCGAGAAGCGCCGGCAGTTGGCGGAGGTGGAGAAGGCCCTTGCGAGCGATGTGGAGGGGAGTGGGGAGAACGCCATCGCGGCGTGACGAGGAAGGAAAGAAAGCCCGCTCGCAGATCGGTCAGGCCGGCAACGCTGACGCTCAACCGCGGCCTGCGCGATCCCGGCCCGTCGTCCTTCGCAGGGCTTAAGAGCCCTGCTTGTCCGGCCGGACAGGGATGCTCGGCCGCTGTTGTGCCGGCCCGACCGCTCCGCGGGCCGGGGGATGTCTTCGGAAAGAAGACGGAAAAGGACCCGCGAGCCGCGGTCCGCGAACCCCGAACAGAGAAATCCCATGCAACTCATTAAGGTCGATCCGCGTGCGCTGAAGGAGAATCCGGACCGCATGCGCCAGTCGAAGTCGACACCGCAGGCCGACGCCCTGCTGCTGGCGACGATCAAGGCCGTCGGCATCGTCCAGCCGCCCGTCATCACGCCTGAGACTGGCGGCGGCAACGGCTATGTCATCAACGCCGGTCATCGCCGCGTGAAGCAGGCGATCGCGGCCGGCCTCGAGGAGATCGACGTCCTCGTCGACGAGGCGGCGAACGACAACGGCGCCATGCGCGCGATGATCGAGAACATCGCCCGGGAAGCGCTCAATCCCGTCGACCAGTGGCGCGCGATCGAACGCCTCGTCGCTCTCGGCTGGACCGAAGAAGCGATCGGCGTCGCCTTGGCGCTGCCGGTGCGACAGATCAGAAAGCTCCGTCTCTTGGCGAACGTGCTGCCCGCCATGCTCGATCACATGGCGAAGGGCGACATGCCCGACGAGCGGCAGCTCCGCACCATCGCCTCCGCCTTGCTGGATGAGCAGAAGGAGGTCTGGAAGAAGCACAAGCCCTCCAAGGCCGATCCGCAGGTGTCGTGGTTTAGCGTGGCGCAGGCTCTGACCAGGGCCCGGATGTACGCACGTGATGCCAGCTTGGCGACGACCTCGCCCAGGCTTACGGAATCGAATGGGCAGAGGATCTGTTCGCGCCAGCAGATGAGGACAGCCGCTATACCACGGATGTCGAGGCCTTCCTCGGCGCGCAGCAGGAATGGATGACGAACAACCTGCCGAAGCGTGGCGTCATCGCTGAGACGACCACCTGGGGCGAGGTCAAGCTGCCGCCGAAGGCTGAGCGCGTCTACGGCAAGGCCTCGAAGAGCGATTGCACCGCGATGTATCTGGACCGTGACGGCCGGGTGCAGAGCGTGCATTACCGCATGCCCGCGGCGAAGAAGGCGACGGGCAAGGGTGCGGCGGCCGACAGCGACGCTGCGGATGAGTCCGCAACAGTTTCGATGCCGCGTCCTGACGTGACGCGCAAGGGCCTCGAGATGATCGGCGACTTCCGAACGGACGCGCTGCACGAGGCGCTGGCCCGCGCGCCGATCGAGGATGACACGCTGATGGCCTTGTTGATCCTCGCCTTCGCCGGCCAGAACGTCTCGGTCGATTCGGGCAGCGGCGGGACCTACTACGGCAACCGGCGTTTAGCACGCCATGCTGCGTCGCTATTCGATCAGGATGGCAAGCTCGTCATCGATATCGACACGCTCCGCGTCGCGGCGCGCTCAACCCTCACGGAAGTCCTGTCGTGCCGGGAGAACCGCAACGCTAGCGGCATCGTAGCGCGCATCGCCGGCGATGTGGTCGGCGCGGACAACTTCCTGCCGAACATGGGCACGGACGATTACCTGTCGTGCCTGTCGCGCGCCGCGCTCGAAGGCTCGTGCAAGGACACGCCGGTTCTTCCGCGCCAGAAGGTGAAGGACACCCGCATCGCCCTGGTTGAGCACTTCAGGGAGGGTCGCTTCGTGCATCCAGCCGCGTTGTTCGCTCCCGACAAGGTCGCCTTGTTGTCGTGGCTGGCGAAGAACGCCGTCGCCGAAGACGACGCGGCCGACGACCAGGTGGAGGACCCGGAGGCCGGCGATACCGACGATGGCGAAGCCTTGGACGACGAGGCGTTCCGCGAGGCGGCGGAATAGTCCGCCCGGCATCGCCAATCCGAACAACACGCCGCTGCCGGTTGATCCGGCGGCGGCTCCGTTTCGCCCCCATGAACAGGAGGACGTCATGTCCGCACAGTTGATTTACGACCTCGCCCCGCTCGGCTCGCTCGTCCGGTTTTCCGACGGCACGCCGCGGCCGCCGGAGCGGCACCGCAAGAAGCTCGCGGCCTGGGAACACCGCAATAGCGGCGGTCGCTTGATCCGCAAACAGCCCAAACGCCGCATCGGCAACACGGTCATCGGCGCAAGCTTCACGCTGCATTCCGGCGACTATGGCGGTGGCGGTGTCGTGGTGCTTCGCGTTCACCGGACCTTCCCGGTCGATAGCGACCTGGCGTTCGTCGTGACCGAACGCCCGAAGCTCGGTACGGTCCGCGTGCTCGACCGGCCCGGCGAGGATGCCGAGCTGGTCTATCTCGCCGGCAGCCGCGCCGATGCCGAAACCTGGCTGCAGAGCCACGGCTATCCAAATGCCGTTCTCGACGAGGTGACGGCCGATGCGGTCGCGGCCGACGTCGCGGAGGGGAGGACAGCCGCATGACCGCGCCCACACTCCCTACCACTATGACCGATGACTCGGCCGCCGGATTTCCCGAGGTCGAGTTTGGTCGCAGCAGCGACGGCTTCCTCGCCGCGCGTGTTGCCGACACCACCTTCGCCATGCTGCCGGCGCGCGACGGTCGCCATTATCTCGCGACCGGCTGGTGCATCGGCCGGCCGATCTCCGAATGGAAGCTCTCCGACTTCCACGGCCGTTCGGGCGACCTCGCCGACGAGGCCGCCTTCCGCGCGAAGGTGGCGGAGAACGCCGAGCACCAGCGCGAGAAGCGTGCGCTCGGCCGCCGCGACATCGCCTCCACAGCGAACACGCCTTGGGGCCCATCGCAGGGCGCGACGGTCTATGCGGAAGGCGTCGTCTGCCATTCGACGGCAGGACACGGCGGCTTTCATCTTTCCGCCGAACGCAACCGCAGCGTCCATTCGATGCTGCGCGCGCGGGGTGGCTGGTACGAGTCCCATGATTGACGTCGGCGCCGGCCGGCGAAAGGCTGGGCAAGTCGTAATCATGGGGAGCGAGTACAGATGAAAGTGATGTCTCAGCAAGCAGCGGAAACCCGGATGGATGTAGCCAAGGCAATTTACGTCTCGGTGGAGTTGAGCCAGTCAACTTGGCTGGTGACTTCATTCGTGCCGGCCATCGATACCAAGATGGCGCGGAAGGGTCTCCCAGCCGGCCAGATCGGACGGCTGCTCAGCTTGCTCAACGAGCTCCGCGCCAGGGCGCACCGTAAGACCGATTCTTGGCTCCCCGTGATCGTTATCCAGGAGGCAGGCCTTGATGGGTTCTGGGTCCATCGCGTCTTGGCCGACGAAGGTGTTGAGAGCCATGTGGTGGATGCGACATCGATAGCGGTGCCCAGAAAAGCACGCCGAGCTAAAACCGATCCTATCGACGGAGAAACACTCGTCCGCGCACTTATGTCGTTCAAACGGGGTGAGCCACGAACATGTGCGATGGTTCGGATTCCATCCCATGACGAGGAAGACCGGCGTCGGCTCGTCCGGGAAAGGAAAGCCCTGGTTGTCGAGCGACTGACGCACGTCAACCGGATTGAGGGACTTCTGTTCGCACAAGGTATTTCGGGCTACCGACCACTGAATCGCGATCGACGATCTCGCCTCGAAGAGCTTCGCACTGGCGATGGTCGGCCGCTCGCACCTTTCTTGAAAGCCCAGATATCGCGAGAACTTGACCGTCTTGAATTGGTGATCGAGCAGATCAAAGTGATCGAGGCGGAGCGCGATAAGCTTCTGGCGTCCGAACGGAAAGAGGCAAATAGCGCCATTTCCATGCTCGAGAACGTGCGTTGTATCGGACCTGAGTTCGCATCTCTGCTCTGGACGGAAGGCTTTTACAGGCACTTTGACAATCGCCGACAAATCGCGGCTTACGCGGGATTAGCACCAACACCGTGGCAGAGCGGATCCGTTGATCGTGATCAAGGAGTGTCGAAAGCTGGCAACCCGCGGTTACGCACCACGATGATACAGCTGGCCTGGCTCTGGCTGCGCCATCAGCCTGATTCTGCGCTAGAGCATGATGTTTTTGACTGGAATCGGGGTTCCCAGAGCGGGCGATTTCTGATTCAAGCTCCATGCTGGAGTGCGGAGGCCAGCATGGATGACGCGCCCCTATTCGGAAGACATCCGTGAACGCGCCTTGGCTCGCGCTGACGCGGGCGAGACGGTTCGTTCGATCGCAGAGGCGCTACAGATCAGCCCCTCGTGCGTGACGAAGTGGAAGAACCTAAGGCGTGATACCGGAGGCCTGGCGCCCGGCCAGATCGGCGGCCACAAGAAGCGGGTTCTGTCGGATGCCAACGCCGACTGGCTGCGCAAACGCATTCGCTCGGGGCCATTCACCTTGCGCAAGCTGACGCAGGAGCTGGCTGCACGGGGGATCAAGACAGACGTGCGGGCGGTGTGGACTTTTGTTCACGCCGAGGGGCTCAGCTTCAAAAAAAACGCTTCTACCAGCCGAGCAGGATCGCCCAGACGTCGCCCGTAAGCGGACCCGATGGAAAGCGCATCAAGGCAGGATTGACGTCACGCGGTTGGTTTTCATCGACGAGACGTGGATCAAGACCAATATGGCGCCGCTACGCGGCTGGGGGCCTTGTGGGCAGCGCCTCCAAGCATCTGCACCTTTCGGCCATTGGAAGACCATGACCTTCATCGCGGCGCTGCGTCATGATCGGATCAGTGCGCCTTGGGTGATTGATGGTCCCATCAATGGTGAACTCTTCACGCTGTACGTCGAGAAGGTGTTGGCACCCACCCTCGCACCGGGCGAGATCGTCGTTCTCGACAATCTTGGCAGCCACAAGGGCAAAGCGGCTCGCCAAGCTATCCGCGCCAGAGGAGCCCACCTTATCTTCTTGCCGCCCTACAGCCCTGACCTCAACCCGATCGAGCAGGTCTTCGCCAAACTCAAACACCTCATGCGATCCGCAGAACCTCGTGACGTGGAGGCAACCTGGCGGAAGGTTGGTGAACTCCTCGATCTCTTCTCCCAGGAGGAGTGCACCAACTACTTCAAAAACTCAGGCTATGTTTCCGTGTAAATACATCATGCTCTAACCCGCTGGTTCCGGCAGCGAGCAGCATCGAGTGGTTCTGCCCAGCGCAAGAAAATCGTTGTCGCACTCGCCCGCAAACTACTCGTTGCTTTGTGGAAATATGTGACGGTTGGCGTCGTGATTGACGGGGCGAAGCTGAAGAATGCGTAGAAACTGCTCCACATCGTCATCTACTGAAGCCTGATCAGCTTCAGCAGATCCAGGCGGGCGAACCGGAAGTCTTCTTTGGCTTAAACAGCCGAGTATGAGGATGGTAGCGCCTTCCTGAGCCCAGCCCATCGAATGCGGGAATGTGGTGCCGCTGCTTGGCGCAGCGACCGGATATAAGGTTGTCCCGGCTGTTTACCGGTCGAGGAAAGACCTGGGTTCACCTGGATACTGGAGGCCAAACTAATGGAGCAAAACAATGGAGAGCCGATGGCTTGACCAATCATCATATAAGGAGGACGAGGGCTGGGCGATCGTGGCGATCACCTTTCCGCACCTGTTCACCAGCTACGAGCGGCGCTGCGGAGCGCACGATTAGGGATAGCTGGCCTGATGCGTGGGAGGCGATCTTTGGGACTGTGCTCCAGCCTGGCGAATCCCGGGAGAAGGATCGGCGCGCCTTCGAGCACGAGCATGCCGGCGATTGGATCGTCGTGTCGGCGATCGCCTCGGACCAGCAGCCCGGCTTTGTCGAAGTCGTCGCCACGCCCGGCGGCCGACGCGGTGCAGGCACCGAGGAGCGGCGCTTTCTGGTTCCGTCCGACGAGTACCGAATGGGCCGCTTCGGTTTCGTCGTCGATGAGACCCGCCACCCGGTCCGGGCCGTCGAGCTTCATCGCCTGGCAGAGGGGGACATCGCCATGAAGGCCTCTCCCCAACGCCTCGCCCAGCTTTCGCGCATGGAGGAGGCGCAGCGCCAGACGCAGCGCCAGCTCGACATGATCGACCGGCAGATCATCCGCCGCATGACCGCGGTGATCCCACAGCTTGGTCGCAAGCAGTCCGCATACCGCGGCGGCAAGTGGCCCCACCCGAGTGCGTTTCTCGAATGCTACCGTTCGAATCTTGCGGCGATCACGGCAGAGCGCCAGCCGGAGATCGACGCTCTCGCGCGCAAGCTCGCTCGGCAGGATGCCGCGAGCGTTGCGGGCCCGATATGCGCCGGCGTCTGGGGCCGCTGGTAACGACCCGGTGCGCGCCCATCGCACGGACGACTGTCGCAGCCCGGCCGCGTATCGCCCGGGGAAGCGGATGGCGCGGCGGCATAGCGGACCAACGCCGGTGCATACACCGCGGCATCCCCGGCCACACGTTGCGAGCACAGAAGCGGCGGAGGCCAGATCGAACCTTTCCGGTATCGCCAACCCGCCCGTACTCTGTCGCCTCTCCCCCTCGGGTTTGCTGCGGTCTGCGCCCCCGGCGGTCCGCTTCAAGGCCAAGTCGCAAGCGACCGGAGACCGCCGATCTCGGCAAGGCCCGGCCGCGTCCGGCGCAGGGCCCAGCAGTCTGGGACCCCGCTTGTCCGCAACCGGACCTTGCTCGCCTGGCGGTGCCCGGACCTTGAAGCGGCCCTCATCCCGGCGGCGCTGGGCGACCGCACCCGAGGGGAGAGCCGGCAGGGGCCGGACCGAACCCGACGGCGAAACCAGAAAAGGACTTCAACATGACCAAGACCGCTCGCGCAGCCCGCACCAATGCCCGCGTCGTCCCGCTTCGCCGTGGCACCACCATCGAAATGGTCCGGCTCGTTTGCCCGGACGCAGCCCAGGCCACCCGCATTGCCGAGAGCTTCGGCCTCCCCGTCCCCGACAGCGACGGCATCCGCGATCTCCATCAGCGGCTCATCAGCGAGACCGCCGACGCGCTCGGCGAAGGCGTCAACGAACGCGCCATGCAGATTCACCTGCAGCGCATCGTCGGCTCCTATGTCGGCTCGGCACACGGCGCCGGGCAGTTCTACAGCCGCGCGGTCACCGAAGCACGCGAGGCGACGGCAAAGCTCGCCAACGACACGCGCGACGAAGACCTCGATGGACCGGTCGGGTTCGAATCCGCCGCCCAGCGCAAGCGCGAATTCGCCGCCGAGGTCGCCGTTCAGGCACACGCACTGCGCATGGCGGCCGAAGGCGCCGCCGCAGCCTACGAGCACGTCGTCGGCGAGAGCTGGAAGCCGTTCGAGCGCCAGCCCGAACAAGCCGGCGAGACCGTCAGCCGCAAGGCGGCCGAAGTTCAGATGGCAGCATTCGGGTGATGCCGCCGGCGGGGCTTCGGCCCCGCCTTGTCTCGCTCACGATCCGATGTTGGCCGGCCCCTGCGGGCCGGCCGTTTTCATCTCGCACATCGCGACGGCGCAAAAGAGCAAAGAGAAATGACCCGGGATCAAGCGCACGCCGCGGCCCGTACCGGCTTTCGGTCGATGCTCCGGCCGGCGCGGCAGCGCAACGGCTTTGCCGTCCTCCACTGCGTTCCGGTCCGGCGTCTCTCCCCTCACCCCGACCACCAGCGTCACCGGATGCGCGACCCCGCAGGCCTTCGCAGCGGACCGCCGTGACGGGCCGCGACGGGCGCGGCCTCCAACGGAGGTAGGATCATGACTGGCAAGGAAACCAAACCCCGCGCCGACATCTATGCGCGCATCACCGATCGCATCGTCGCAGACCTTGAGCGCGGTGTGCGTCCGTGGGTCGAGCCGTGGGATGCGGCCACCACGGCTGGATGCATCACGCGCCCGCTGCGCCACAACGGCATGCCCTATCAGGGCATTAACGTCGTGCTGCTGTGGTCGGAAGCGGTCGCGCGCGGCTTCACGTCACCGATCTGGATGACGTTCAAACAATCACTCGAGCTCGGCGGCCACATCCGCAAGGGCGAGACCGGAACGATGGTGGTCTACGCCAACAAGATCACCAAGACCGAGACCGATGAGCATGGCGACGACGTCGAACGGACGGTTCCGTTCCTGCGCGCCTATACCGTGTTTTGCGTCGACCAGATCGACGACCTTCCGGATCACTACTATGGGCGCCCCGCTCCGAGCATCGCACCGGCGCAGCGTCTCGCGCATGTAGACGCCTTCTTCGCCAACACCGGCGCGACCATCCGGCACGGCAGCGACAAGGCCTTCTTCGCGCCGGCGCTCGACCTCATCCAAATGCCGCCATTCGAGAGTTTTCGTGACGCCGAGAGCTATGCCGCCACGCTCGCGCATGAATGCGTGCATTGGACTGCGCCGGCGCATCGCGTCAATCGCGATCTCAGCCGCTACGCAAAGGATCGCAGCGAGCGCGCCCGTGAAGAGCTGGTTGCGGAACTTGGCGCGTGCTTCCTCAGCGCGGACCTCGGTATCGTGCCCGAACTCGAGCCGCGTGCCGATCATGCGAGTTACCTTGCGTCGTGGTTGGAGGTGCTGGCCAACGACAGGCGTTTTATCTTCAGCGCGGCCGCCCACGCGCAACGCGCGGTGACTTACCTGCACGGTCTTCAGCCCGAGCCGGCCGAGATCGACCAAGCGGCATGAGGCGCAACGATCCGTGTCTCGGCCGCTTGCGCTCATCGTTCACCTTTCTAGACAATGACGAAGGCCTCATCTCACGGCGGGGGCCGCTCTTTTGTGCGGCGTCATGCCTGTGCCGGCGACTGGAGAGGCGGCGCTTACCATCCCGACGGCATAGGCGAGATGCGCCGGGCGGGTTCTTATGGCTTCCGAGATGCCCGTCTGTTTCTGGGTGAGCGTCTTTCCGAAGCCGCAGAAGGCTGGTGTCATCACGATACGACAGTCCGGGGTTGTTATTGCGTCCGCTGGACTGGCGGAAAGCTTACGCGGCGCGCGCGAGTGCCTTTCACCAATGCGCCCGTCGTCGTGCGGTGTGGCTTGCCTGACGCTCAGTCGTATCCTCATCGTTCGGCCTGTCGCGCCCAATGCGTCCTCGATTTGGCATGTCTAACCGAAGGCCGTCGTCGCTGTGCTCCGCCTCGATCAAAAGACCGCAACGGCCGTTCTCGGCTTTCTTCCCCTGGCCGCTGCGCGCCCATTCCTCGCGAGACAAGAAAGCCTCGCCCTGGCCGCCCTCTACTGCGTGGCGGCCCTTCGGGTGCGGCCCGATCGCCTCCGGTCAACGACAGCCATCGAGGTCGCGATGGTCGCGGCCCGACGAAAGAGGACACGAACATGGCTACCATCGGCAACTTCACCGTCAACGGCAACGGTTTCGTCGGCACCGTCAAGACCCTCGCTCTAGGCACTGTCAAGACCAAGATCGTTCCGGCCGAACGCACTTCAGACAAGGCCCCGGACTACCGCATCTTCGCGGGCGCGAACATCGAGTTCGGCGCGATGTGGAAGAAGAAGTCCCAGGACACGGGCCGCGAGTACCACTCGGTCAAGCTGGACGACCCGAGCTTCCCGGCTCCGATCTACGCGACGCTGGTTGAGGTCGAAGGCGAGGAAGGGCACTCGCTCATCTGGTCTCGCCCGAGTCGTGACTGAGATGCGGCGCAGGTGGCCCCGCCGCGAGGCGGGGCCTTCACCGTAGGCGGCAAGGAGAACGCTGCAAAATCATGGACGCGTGCTGCCGGCAAACGCGCGAGTGCGACCCAAAATTACCTCTGCCGTCCGAGCAAATGGGACGATCCGTTCGTCATCGGGCGCGACGGTTTGCGCCGAAGTCATCACTAAATTTGGGGCGGCCGCCCTATTCCATCACGCCACCGGCGTTAAGCTTCTAGGCGAATCCGTTGTCGAACCCGCTCATAGAGCTGGACTTCTGCTTTTTGCAGAAGCTCCAACACCACCGCGAATTGCTGCCGATCGACATGCGTCGCCCAGCCGCTCTCGCAGCGCACAACGAGATAATAGCTGTCGCCGTACTCTTCGACCCCGCGTTTGAAAGTGACGGTCGCGCACTGAACCGTCCCCTTTTCGCGCGCCTGCGGTCCGGGAGCAAGATTGCAATTGTATCGCGCGGCAAGTTCTGGAAACGGACCATCGTCCTGTTCACGCTTGCGATAATGATCGAAGATCAGGTCGGGCTGACAGCCGCGCACCAGGCGAAAGCTCATGCCGACGCCGGCATAGTCGTTCCGGGTGTGGCGCACCGGCGGATCGAATGCCAGCGTCACGCGAATGCAGCGCTCGCCGTTTCCCGCCTGAAATGCTTCCGGGATCGGAATTCGGTAGACGGCAAAATGATCGAGGGCGAGCTCATCCTCGGCGTAGAGGGTCACGCGCGCGTCGTCCGAGAATGCGGCGCGCTCGAGATTCACCAGGCCATGACCGACAATCGCCCGGGTCGCGTCTCCACCAAGCAGCTGAAGCCGTTCGCTGGCGGGCGGTGGGATTTCCGCAGACCCCACAATGAGCGCGCGCACTAGATTGGCAGAAGCCTGCGGGAAGCGCGTCAGGATCTGAGCGGCGCTGAAGGCAACCCGCGGCGCGGCATAGGACGTGCCCGAGCCCGCAGTGAAGAGCTGATCGAGATAGCTGTGATGCAGCGTGAGAACACCGGCGCTACCGACATCCTCGCCTCCCCGCAGCCGCGCGACGACGGCATCGAAGATCAACGTGCCGCCGATCTCAACGACGTCGGGCTTGGTCGCGCCGCCTGGTCCCGGTCCGATCCGCGAGAACGGGGCCGGCTCATGCAGGCGCGTGATGGGACGAACGCGGACGTCGTCGGCGCGATCGGGATCTAGACCTTCGCCGTGCGCGAGCGCGCCGACGGTGATGACGTTCAAGGCGCCGGCCGGCTCGAACAACCGGTTGGCGTCCTCCAGGAGATAGCGCGGATATTCGGTCACCGCCTGTTCGAGACGATTGCCGCCGCGCGGCATGCGATTGCCGGACGAGACGACGATGATGACGTCGAGCTCGCGCGCCAATTCGTCGAGCGTGGCTGCCCATGTTCCGACCTTGCCACCGTCGAAGACGCGGCGGCGGTCGGCCAGCGCAATCACGAAGACCCGACAGCCAAAACGCTGGTTCAGAGTCGCGATCGCTTCGCGCATCTGCGAGGGCACGAGGCGCCGATCGTCAAAGCCACCTTGGTCGTTCACTACCTTGGCCGCACAAAGGCGAGCGCCCCGTTGCAACGCGCCGGCGTCAAGCTGCGCGCGCAGATCGCCCAACACGGCGACGCCGGCCACGCGGGTGCCGTGGCCCCACACGTCAGCGGTGCCGAGCTCGGCGGGGACGCCAATCGCGCCGACAAGAATATCCGCCAGGAAGGGGTGATCGTTGACTCCGCTGTCGATGATGCCGATCAACGGGGCATCATCGGCCACGGCGTTCAGTGCCGGCGCTTCCGCAAGCACCATCTCGAGCGCCTCGGCCGTCGTCACGTCCGGCGCCGGCGGCAGATCAATCGCCGCGATTTCCTCGACCGCCAGCAGCGTGCGCAACAGTTCGCCCGTCAGCCGCGCACGAAACATGCTGATCGAGGGGCCGACATAGCGATCAAAGACCTCTCCCGCCCGCGCCTCGACGTAGCGGATGACGTCCTCAACCTTGCGCTCGCGCAGGCGACGTTCGCCCAGATCCCAAAGCTCGATGTCGACCAGATAGGATGTCTGCGGGACGAAGTCATCGACGTCCGCGAATCCTTCTTCCCTTAAGCTTGGACCGATCCGGTCGCGCGGCTCGACCGATCCAATGCTTTCGATCCCGGAAACGAAATTGATGTAGGGGGCGTGCTTCTGCCCGGGCGGCGGGCCGCCCTGATAGGCATCGAGCCGGGCGCGGAAATCCCGCATGTCTTCACTCGAGGCGAACAGCACCAGCGTGCGGTCCGCGTCGCTCGATAGCACCGTGAGCCCCAGCCGCTCCCACTCTTCCTCAAGCAGGGGGCCCGTCATCTGCACGCGCAGGATTAGGGAGGGGTCGACAAATTCGGGCTTGCGGCGCCGCCTTTGCTCCTGCGTCGCGGCGTCGAGCTCGTCGCGCAGCTTGGCTGTGTGCTGGTCGCGATCGCGCGCCGGCGGTGGGCCGCCGCCGCCATGCTTGCGCCGCTCGAATTGCTCCGGAAGCCGAACGAGTTCGAGGTGATCGTATCGGGCCACGGCGCGCCTAGCTCGGCGGCGCGAGGCGAGACTGTCCTGCCCGGCGGCGCGCCTCGTCTTCCAAGGCGTGATTGAAGTCGCGCGCCTGCACCTGCTTCCGGCGATCAATGATCATTGTCTTGACCGCCTGGGTGCAGACGCGCTCGATCTCGGCATAGGAATAGCCCTCCAGAGCCGCCGCATGCTGCAGCGGATCGAAGGCGGTGGCGACGTTCTTGAATTTGAGCCGCAGGAATCGGCCGATCATTGCGCGATCCGGCTTGTCGAACCAGACGACCTCGTCGAAGCGCCGCCAGACGGCTGGATCGAGTGATTGATCGAGGTTGGTCGCGGCGATTAGGAAACCTTTCGGCTGAATGTGGTCGATGAACAGCAGCAGGCTGTTGACGACCCGGCGCAGCTCATTGTGCTCGCTGCTGTCGTCGCGCGAGCGCGCCAGCGCGTCGAACTCGTCAAAGAACAGAACGCAGGGCTGCTTGCGGGCGAACTCAAAAATCTTGCGAACGTTGCCGGCCGTCTCGCCGAGGTAGGACGAGATCAGCCGATCGAGTTTGACGAGGAACAGCGGCAGTCCGAGTTCGGCTGCAAAAATCTCCGCGCACAGCGTCTTGCCGCATCCCGGCGGGCCGCAGAACAGGAGCTTGGAGCGAACTTTTAGCCCGTGCCGCCGGATGTCCTCGGCGCGGCGAAACTCTTTGACGAGGCCAAGCAGCACCCGAACGTTCGTCGCTCCGAGCACGATATCATTGCGCGTGTGCCGCGGTTCGATCCGCTCGATGAAGTCGGCGGCCGCTTCAGGGAACGGAAGCAGGGGCGCGAGCGCCTTCGGACCGCTTGGGCGGCTCGGGCCGGCCTCAAGGGTCTTGCGCAGGCTACGCGCCAGCACGCGATTGTTCTTCTTTTCCTCTTCGTCGATGATTTGCTCCGCCACAGCGCGGAACTCATCGTCCCGACCGTAGCTGGCGAGCAATTTTTTCATCAACTCCCCACGGGCCATGGCTGTGCTTTACTTTCTCCTGCTCCACGAATCATAACTGCAAATGCAGCGTTTCACGATGGGGTTACTACCCGATTTAAACAAGGCAAATGGCTGTCGGACGGTCCTTTCTAAAGAATCCCCCACGCCCGGTATCGTCCCCGCCCCGTCGCCTCGCGCAAGCCGAGCTCCGCGACCAGGTCCTGGGCGGCGCGCGGCGTGATCTTCAGCTCCTCCGCGATCATGCCGGCCGAGACCACCGGATGGGACAGCACGTAGTCGAGCAGCGCCGGCAGCCGGGAGGTGGAGCGGCGGCCGGTAAGTTTGCGAGCGAGCAGGGTACGGGCAGTCAGCCAGCGGTCGTGATCCTTGAGTCCGGCCTTGGCTGCGGCCGCGAGCGCCTCGAGCTGGGCGGCGAGGCGGCCTGCGCTATCGCGCGGCCTTCGCCGCTCGCGCGGAATGGCCTTGAGTCCTTCATGCAGGCAGGACAAGTGCGAGCGCGTCTTTCCGCGCGAACGCAGAAGGGCCGCGGCCAGCAGTCGGCCAAGCCAGGGTGTGTGTTGCAGCGGCTCGATCGTGCTCCACGCGTCGTCGGCGATCGCGGCCGCCAGCGCGGGCGGCAGATTGCGTGTCCGATCGATTATTGTGCTCCACTCCTGCATCCGTTGGTCCTCGTCCCAGTCGAGGTCGTAAACCAATGGATCGCGTTCCGGCAAACGCCGCACCTGACTGGCGATCTCACCGGCCAACGCACGATTGGCCTTGGCGATTGCGGCGTCGACCGCGGCGAAGGCGTCGGCCAGCCGGTCGTCGGGTGTCGCGATGGCAAGGTGTCCCTCCGATCTCGCCTCTCCGTCGGCTTCTTCCGCTTCGTTCGCCGCCGGTCTTCCCTTATTCCGGTTACTCGTCTCATCTTCACAACCGGCCACCCCTTGCCGGCCGCGCAGCTTGGCGAGGCCGGCCGGCGACAGGGCCCAATCCGGTTTGGCCTCGGCGATGCGGCGGCGGGCGCGCAGAACAGTACGGGCGCGGGTCAGTTCGTGGGTGGGGCTGCGGATATCCATGCCGGCGTCGTGGAGGACAAGATCTTCGAGGTGGACGAGCTCGCCCTCGAGCCACAGACTGGCGCAGGCATCAGTGAAGTGAGTTCGGGCGATCCAGCCGTCGCGGATCGGGCTTTTAGCGAGGCGCTCATCGAGCCGGGCCAACGCGTCTTCGGCAGCGGCCAGCGGCCCGGCCAGCTTGGTCCATGGCAATGGATCGGGGATCTGGTAGCCGCATTGCAAGATATTGATAACCTTAACGTGAATCGCCGCAACGGAAACTATCACAGCTTTAGGTTCCGTCACAGCGATGCCAGTTTTTCACAACTCTGACTATCGATAACCACCCCTTATCGATAGTGATAGACGTTGAGGGGCAAATCAGCGAGTCTGGCCATCCAGACGCCCGGAAATCGCACCCGCTAAGCCTCAGATCGGCGAGAGATCGCATCCCATGCCGACCCTTGTCCCCCTTCCGGAGGAGAAAGTCCCCTCCCCGCCGCGGCGCCGGTCGGACGCTGGCGCCGCAGCCGAGCGCCGCGGGGCGTCAGGCAGCCTCGATATCGGTCTGTGGAAAATCGCCACCCTTGAACATCAAGGGCTGGCCCAGATGTCGGGCGCAGGCATAGGCAAAACAGTCCCCGAAATTGAGGCTCGCCGGATGTCGGCCCTTGCCGAACCGGTCGAAGGCGTCGAGTGCGATCCGTGCCGTCTCCGGCGGCACCGCGACCACGGCGATCTCCATCAGCGCGAGATAGCTCTCGACCGCCTCCGCCGCGGCGCTGACCGAAAGATTCAGCACGCGCGCCACCGCGACCGCCGCCTCCCACACCGCCAGTGGCGAAGTCAGACGCGTTCCGGTCTGCTGCAGCCGCGCCAAAAGCTCCCGCGCCTCGTCCTCGTCGGTCAGGAGCGCGGTCAGCGCCGAGGCGTCGATGAACATCAATCGTCTCCGTACAGGCTGTCGCGAAAGGCCTTGTCAGCCGGCTGGCCCTTCGCGGGGTTGCCCTTGGCGCGCAGATCCCGGCAGAATTGGATGCCGAGGTCGACCAAAGACGGCTTGCCCTGCTCGCGCTCGAGCTCATGGGTGAGTGCCGCGTGCACCGCTTCGGTGAGACCGATTTTTTTCAGCGCCGCGACCTTGCGAGCCAGCGCGTCGGTCTCGGGGTTCTTGATGTGGAAGGCCATGGCGCATTCCTCTAGACCGTGTCGTGTATCCGTATATAGCACAGCGGATACACCGAAGGAAGGCTGGCGATGCCTTTGGCAGGGCTGCCCTGGCTCCGCGCGTCCGGGCCCGCAGGTCCACGACGCGGGCAGCCCGCCGATCGCGCATTCGACATACGGAAATCCGGGCAATCTCGCACAAGACGCCCGGCCTTCGCTGCGCATGAGGTGGACTATTATGGTTAACTGCCCATGAACGCCGCCCCTCTCCGTCTTCCGGACGCTGGTTCCATCGAGGCTGTCGCGGCTGCCCTCGATCCGGCCTCGGTTGACGACGACCTCGTCCCTGCCCTCGCCCGCGCCTTCTCCGGGTTTGAATTCAGCATGGCGCGCATCGACGACGATTACTGGCGCGACACGCGGTCGGTGATTCGGCCGGACGGCACACGCCTCGGCGAGCTTCGCCCCTGGATGATGGCGGAGCTCGCCAAGGACGGCGGCGATACCAACGCGCTGTGGCTACGCCTGAAAGAAACGGATCTGCAGATCACTGAATGGCGCGGCACCAGTGCCTTCGTCTTCGCGCCGACCGGCCCCGCTGCCGCTGACTACATCCAGATCGCGCTCGGCCGCGAAATCGAGTGGCGTGCCGGCCCGATCGTCAACCCAGACTATCGTCCGTTTGGTGAAGAGGAGCTGTTTGATCCAAGTTGGCCCCGACGGGATCAACTGCCTGAGACGGACCGCCTGGCCGGTCCTGTGTATCGCCTGCTCAACCGCGCCGGCGGCGCCTTCGTCCATATCCGCAGCTTTCTGGAGCGCTGCGGTCGCAGCGAACGCGATCGCCGCGAAGCCAAGCGGCCCGAGATGGAGCGGCGGGTGATCCGCGAGGTCGGGCCCGATGGCGTCCGCGACACCCCCTTCCTCGACGTCGTGCCTGACTGGTTCGATTACGTGCCACGCGAGATCCGATTCTTTCAGGATTGGGAGCAGTCGAGCGCGAGCAAGCATCGGGTCTTTGCGCATTGGGCGCTCGATATTCGCGACACCACCTACAAGGGTGAGCGCGAGATCGGTTTCATTCCTCGGCCGCTCCGGCCGCCCAAAGCGCGGCTTCTCCCAACGCCGGACGCCTCGGTCCACCTCCTGATGGACCGTATCGAAGCCGTCGACCGCGAGCTCGGCCTGCCCTTCGGCTGGTTCTTCCTGATGACCCACGGCCATTGGGTCGATCCCGATGTCGGCTTGGCGATTGCCGAAGGCTTCAGGACGCAGCGCGTGCGTCTGCCCGACCGCGACGCCCGCGTCCTGTTGCGCTGGGCCGACCGGACCTACGGATTTTAGCGGAGCATCGGCGATGGACGACGTCACCTCGCGCGCGCCGCTGTCCGACCCGGAGGGTCGGCGTGCCCTGCAGCTCGACGCGCTGTCGGCGATTCTGCCAATGGAGCGGCGCGACTGGCTTGCCGGACTGCTGACCGACGGCGACGTCGCGACGCTCAAGCATCTCGCCCAGCAGGGGATGGGCGAGAACACGCTGCGGGCGCTGGCGTCGGATCTGGCCTATCTTGAGGGCTGGGCGGTGGCGGCGACCGGGGTAGCGTTGCCGTGGCCGGCGTCTGAAGGCCTGGCGTTGAAATTCGTGGCGCATCATTTGTGGGATCCGGCCAGGCGCGAGGTCGATCCACAGCACGGGATGCCGGCCGAGGTGGCGGCCCGACTGCGCGTCGCCTTGCTCCTGCGCAGTGGCGGACCGCACGCGCCGTCGACGGTCAAGCGGCGGCTGGCGAGCTGGGGTACCCTGCATCGCTGGAAAGGGCAGGAGGGTCCCTTCGCATCGCCGGGCCTGCGATCGGCGCTGCGGCTTGCGGTCCGGGCCTCGGTGCGGCCACGGCAGCGTAAGAGCAAGCGCGCGGTCACCCGTGATGTGCTCGATCGGTTGCTCGCCACCTGTTCATCCGACGGACTCGCCGACACCCGCGACCTCGCGATTCTGCTGCTCGCCTTCGCCTCGGGCGGGCGCCGGCGCAGCGAGGTGGCGGGGCTTCGCGTCGAGCAGCTCAGCAACGAGCCAGCGGTGCCGCTGGACCCCACCGATCCGAAATCGCCGGCGTTGCCGTGCTTGGCGATCCAGCTCGGCCGCACCAAGACGGGCGATGCCGACGAGGCGGGGAGGGTGCTCCTGGTCGGGCCGCCCGTCGTGGCGCTGCGCGAATGGCTGGTACGGGCCGACATCAGTCAGGGGCCGGTGTTCCGGGCCATCGACCGCTGGGAGGCGGTGGAGGAGCGGGCGCTCACGCCGCAGTCGATCAACCTGATGGTCAAGCGGCGCTGCGCGCTGGCCGGACTGGAGCCGCGGGAGTTTGCCGCGCATGGTCTTAGGTCGGGGTATCTGACGGAGGCGGCCCGCCAGGGCGTGCCGCTGCCCGAGGCCATGCAGCAGTCGCAGCACCGCTCCGTGCAGCAAGCGGCGAGCTATTACAACGAGGCGGAACGTACGCAGGGTAGGGCGGTGCGCCTCGCGGTCCACGAATGATCGGCTGACAAATTTCGCTCGCTCGCGGCATAGCCCGAGTTGGCCGCGGTCAACTTTCCTGACCTGGCCGCTTAAAGTTGACCGCGGTCAACTTCTGGCGCCCATGGTAGAAACTGGGTCCGGGGCGGCCAGAGCGATCCGTGCACGAGGTATCTCGACCCCACTGGAGCCGAGGCGCGCCACCCCGAAACTGCGCCGAAAGCCCTATTAAGAATCTGTTTACCCTTAATTCCTTGCGGGCTTGATCAGAATCGGGCTTACTAGCCACGCTTTCTAGCCGTAAGAGCATCGGATTATCGTAACTACGTGAGAGTGCCGTGGCAGCAGCCCTCGAGCAAACCGACCTATCGAGCACCGGTCAGGATCGACAGCCGATCCACGACCTGATCGCGGCCGACGCGCGGGCGTTGTCGGCCAAGCTTCAAGCTCATCGGCTCAAGTTGTTTCCGCCCCGCGCGCGCAAGCAGCTGAGGGCCTTCTCCTCCGGTGAGGCCGCAAAGCTTATCGGCGTCAACGACGGATACCTCCGACAGCTCTCCTTGGAAGGGAAGGGGCCCCAACCCGAAACAAGCTCTACGGGACGCCGCTCTTACACCTTCGAGGATATCCAGGGCCTGCGCGCCTATCTCGATGAGACGGGCAAAAGCACGCGGCGGTACAGACCCTGGCGACTTGCGGGGGAGCACCTCCAGGTCATCGGCGTTGTCAACTTCAAAGGCGGGAGCGGGAAGACGACCACCGCGGCTCATCTTGCCCAGCACTTCGCGCTGCAAGGGTTCCGAGTGCTCGCGGTCGACCTGGATCCGCAGGCTTCGCTCTCAGCGCTTCACGGTTACCAGCCGGAGTTCGACGTCGAAGATAACGGCACGCTGTACGGGGCCATTCGTTATGACGAATCGCGCCGTGAGCTCGCCGAGATCATCCGGCCAACCTATTTCTCCGGACTGCACATCATCCCCGGCAACATCGAACTCATGGAGTTCGAGCACGAAACGCCAAAGGCTCTCGCTTCCAAGCAGGAGGGCGATCCGCTGTTCTTCGCTCGCGTCGCGATCGCGCTCGGAACGGTGCAGGATCAATACGACATCGTTGTAATCGACTGCCCGCCGCAGCTCGGTTTTCTGACACTCTCTGCGTTGTGTGCGGCGACCTCAATCCTGATCCCAGTCCACCCGCAGATGCTGGACGTCATGTCGATGTGCCAGTTTCTGCTCATGACCTCCGACCTTATGTCGGTCGTGGCCAAGGCAGGTGGTAACACCGACTATGACTGGATGCGTTACCTCGTGACCCGCTGCGAGCCGAGCGACGGACCACAAACGCAGATGGTGACTTTCATGAGATCGTTGTTCGACGAACGCGTCCTAACGAACATGGTCCTGAAGAGCACCGCGATCTCGGATGCCGGCATCACCAAGCAAACTCTCTACGAGGTGGAGCGTCAACAGTTCACGCGTGCCACCTATGATCGGGCGATGGAGTCTCTCGACGCCGTCAATGGAGAGATCCAAGACCTCGTCCAAGCTGCCTGGGGTAGAACCTGATGGGACGAAAAAACCTGCTTGCGGATTTGATCGAAGAGAGCACTAGCGGCAAGGACGCCGAAGCGATGCCGATCGCTTCAGCGCCTCTGAGCCAACCGACACTGGGAAGCCGCGGCGCGGTAGGCGCGATGAGCCGTTCGCTCGAACAGCTGTCCGCGCAACGGGACGCTGCGAAGGCCCTCTCCGAACAGCTCGCCAGCGGCCAGGCCGTCTATGAGATCGACACCGCGCTGATCGAGGACTCGATCGTGCCCGATCGCATGACGGGGACGGAAGCCGATCACGCAGCACTGGTGGAATCGATCAGGGCACAGGGCCAGATCGTTCCGGCTCTGCTGCGTCCGCATCCGACAAAGGCCGGCCATTTTCAGATCGCCTACGGACACCGGCGCGTCCGCGCAGTGAGGGCACTTGCGCGTGCTGTGCGCGCCATTGTGCGAGAGCTCTCCGATGACGACCTCGTCATTGCCCAGGGCAAGGAAAACGGCGATCGCCA
This sequence comes from Bradyrhizobium sp. USDA 376, assembly GCF_054063675.1. Lineage (NCBI taxonomy): Bacteria > Pseudomonadati > Pseudomonadota > Alphaproteobacteria > Hyphomicrobiales > Nitrobacteraceae > Bradyrhizobium > Bradyrhizobium sp. USDA 376. The sequence continues at coordinate 20,166 of NZ_JBSSGN010000002.1, read as the reverse complement.
GGATCTGTCGTTTATCGAGCGTGCGCGTTACGCAACGCTTCTGGAAGATCGTCAGTTCAAACGCGAAACGATCATGGCTGCGCTGTCGGTCGACAAGACCGAACTTTCGCGAATGATCTCGACTGCCCGGGCGATTCCGACAGCTTTGGCCGAAGTGATCGGGCGGGCTCCAAAAGTCGGCCGCCGACGTTGGATCGAGCTCGCCGAGCGGCTCGGCGAGAAGGCATCGACCAAGGCGATCGACAACCTAGTTGCCAGCTCTCGCTTTCTCAGTGCCAATACAGACGATCGCTTCGCATTGGTGCTCTCCGCTGTGACTGTCCGTGAGCGAGCCGCTCGCAAGCCTACGATATGGACGGCCGGGGACGGAAAGAAGGTCGCCAAGATCGACCGAAGCGCTGATCGCTTCATCCTCTCCGTAGACGAGAAGCTGGCGCCTGCCTTCGGAGATTTCATCTTGGAACGCCTGCCTGAGCTCTACGAGACGTTCCGACAATCAGCGCGAGGAGATGAGTAGAAGCCTCGCCCCAGTTTGCACTCGAGCCGAATGGGTTTCGAGCCGAGCGCAAGGCGTGAACTGCGTACCCGGAAACCTAATTAAGGAACTCTAACGGCAAAAGAAAAAGGCCCCCGAAACGAATCCCGGAAGCCCTTCTCATCTACTTGGCAGTGTTGAGAATCGCACTTTCGCGAATCGCAGTCAAGAGTCCCGCGAGGGATTGGCCGCCGTTTTGGCGGGCGGATTTTCTTTGCCTGAAACGAGGCAAGGACAATGCAACCTCACAACCCAACGACGCCCTTCGGGCGGCGGTCGCTGACGCTTGCCCATGTGGCAAGCCAAATGGCCGCAACGGCGCGCCCGCCCGAAAAGGTCGTGCACAAGTGGAAGATCTACCAGGCCATCTGCGCCGCGCGGCCGCGCCTCGGCGTGTCCGAGCGCTCGCTCTCGGTGCTGAACGCCCTTCTGACGTTTCATCCGGAGACGGCGCTGACGGGGGAGGGCGATCTGATCGTCTTTCCGTCGAACCGCCAGCTGTCGCTGCGCGCCCACGGCATGCCGTCCTCTACGCTGCGCCGTCATCTGGCGGTGCTGGTCGACGCCGGCCTGATTGTCCGGCGCGACAGCCCGAACGGCAAACGCTACGCCCGCAAGGATGACGCCGGCGAGATCGAACTCGCGTTCGGGTTCGATCTGTCCCCCCTCGTCGTGCGCTCGGAAGAGTTTGAGAGCCTGGCGACCGCGGTGGAGACGGAAGCGCGCGCCCTCAAGCTGGTGCGTGAGCGGATAACGTTGTGCCGGCGCGATCTTGCCAAGATGATCGCGACCGGCATTGAGGAAGGCGTCCCGACCCGGAGAGCAGGGCAGGGGCCTGCCGATTGGCAGGAGGTCCATGCGGCGTTTCGCGCGATCGTGGATCAGATTCCGCGTACGGCCACGCGTCAGGAGCTCGAGCCGATCGCCGAGGAGCTGTCGCAGCTCGCCGATGATGTGCTCAATCTGTTGGAAACATATGTTAAATCCAAAAATCTAAGCGCCAATGAGTCCCAGACTGAGCGCCACATACAGAATTCAAACCCAAACCCCTTTACTGATCTTGAACCTGGCCTTCCAGACGGCCGGGCGGCGGAACCTGAGCCCAAACCTCAACCATCGCGGGTGGCGGAAGGGGCGTATCCGTTGGGAATGGTGCTGAATGCATGCCCCGATATCATCGACTATGCGAAGGATGGGATTTCGAACTGGCGCGATTTCCTGGCCACCGCGGCCGTTGTGCGATCGATGCTCGGGATCAGCCCAAGCGCCTGGGAGGAGGCGCAAACCGTCATGGGCGAAACGCAGGCGGCGGTCGTCGTCGCGTGCATCCTGCAGCGTGGCACCGCAATCCGGTCGGCCGGCGGCTACTTGCGCGGATTAACGGGGAAGGCGGAGGTCGGGGAATTTTCCCTGGGGCCGATCCTGATGTCGCAGATCAATTCGCGGCTGCACGAAAAGCGGCGGGCTTGATGCGATGGGAAAGAGCTCGTGCCGGTGTCGGGTCCGACTTCGATCGGCGGTAGACCGTAGCGGGAGCCTGCCGATGCGATCGAACGAGCTGCATGTCGCGATCGGCGGGCGCCACCCGTACAGGCGCTGCGCCAAGTTGCGGCGACGGCAGGGCGATATGCGTTTCGCGCTCATTGCTGCTCCAATGGCGGCGGTTGTTTCGCCCCCGAGGCCAACGTGTCATTCGGCGTTGGCCATCCGACAGTGCAAACTTCTCAACGCGCGGCGACCGAGCGAGTCGAATCCAGCCTGCGCTCGAAAGCCCTCCGCTGCAGCGGCAAGACAGACAAAAGCAACGATCAACAGCAACCAATTCACATTGAAAAGCCCTATAAGGCCTACGAGTGCGGTTCGCATTGTCGGCCCTGTAGCGCCTTGGCGATCAGCGCCCCTATTTCCCGCAACATCCTTTGCACCGCCGCCACGTCGTCGGCCTCCTGGGCAATCCTCACGAGCACCCGCAGGTTTTCCAGCGCTTGCCTGTGCGTCATTGATGTTTGCCCCTGTGTGGTTGACCTCTGTATGGGGTATGCGCGTCCTGCCCGACGCCAAGCCTAGCGGCATTGCGCCTACCCGCAAGGGGCGCTTTGGTGCCTCGTTCAACTGCCGGTCATGCAAGCGGGACCGATGCGCCCCGGCCGCTCGGAGCGATCAGAGCTTTCAGGCTTCGCGCTCTCGATCACCGTACGTTCAATTTGCCATGAGTAATAGCGCAACCAGTAAAACGCTTGCTCACGGCTGAGAGGCCTAACGACCTCGCGTTCGTCGGGCTCGGTCGGTTCTTCGACCAGATAGAGTTTCCCGCCCGCCGCACGAACCAAGCGATCCCGAACGGGGCGGCAGAACGTGCCGGTCTTTGCGTCGAAATCCATCCATGTGCGAGTTGCGACGGCAACCGGCCCGCTCGCCGCCTATTGAATTGGGGGAGCACTCATGCCCGCGCCGGTCGCTTCGCCGAATCTTCTCGACGTAGAGGCGGAAACATTCGCTGTTGATTAGCTGTGTAGCTGTGATGCGGTCGTGAACGCGGCCGGGAAGGTCATAGTCTCCGGTGGCCGTGCGGCACGCCCAGCCAGAATCTATGGCCCAGGAAATAGCGTATCTTCCGTTCGATATTCTGCGCGATCCATATCAGACTCTTCCTCTTTCAAGATATGGCCGAAGCTCCACTCGATGCTGCCGCCGGCATGCCACATGACGCGGCAACCGCCGGATGGGAGCGCGGCCGCGGCCACTTCTGATCGCGTTTTCACGGTGCAAGCAGTTGAACGCCAGCTCGGAGCGCTTCATCAACCCGCAGCCGGATCGAGCCATTCCCGCAGCTTTGTCCAGCGGCGTCGACCGGAGGCGTTCTTGACCGCCATGGCGACCGCCTTCTTCTGGCCAAGCAGGATGACAAGGCGTTTGCCACGGGTGACGCCGGTGTAGAGCAGGTTCCGTTGCAGCATGGCGTAGTGCTGCGTCAGCACGGGAATCACCACCACCGGATACTCTGACCCTTGCGATTTATGAATCGTCGTGGCGTAGGCCAGCACGACCTGGTCGAGTTCACCAAACTGATAGCCAACAGATCGGCCATCGAAATCGATGACCATCTCACCCGCGTCGAGGGCGATCGCTTCGACATAGCCGACGTCGCCATTGTAGACCTCCTTGTCGTAGTCATTCTCGATCTGCATCACCTTGTCGCCGATTGCGAACGTGGTGCCGAATTTCTCGATCTTCGGCTCCAGCCTGGGATTGAGCGCCTTCTGCAGGTCAATGTTGAGAGAGCGGGCGCCAATGCTGCCCCGGTTCATCGGGCAGAGAACCTGGATGTCGCGCTTTGGATCGACGCCAAAGCGAGCCGGGATGCGTTCTTTCACAAGGTGGATGAGGCGTTCAGCCGCGATTTTCGGGCTGTCGCCTTGAACAAAATAGAAATCCGTGTCGCCGTCAGGCTTGGACAGATCCGGCAGCGTGCCGCGATTGATCCTGTGCGCGCTTTGGATGATCTGGCTTTCGGCCGCCTGCCGGAAGACCTCGGTGAGGTGCGCGATGGGTACCGCGCCGCTGGCGATGATGTCGGCCAGCGCCTGACCGGGGCCGACCGAAGGGAGTTGATCGACGTCGCCGACGAAGATCACCGCTGACCTGTCGGAGATGGCCTTGAGCAGGGCGTTCATCAGGAGGACGTCGACCATCGAGGATTCATCGACGACCAGCAAATCGCAATCGAGTGGCTTCTCTTCATTCCGCTTGAAGGCGCCATTCTTCGGGTCAACCTCGAGCAGCCGGTGAATGGTCCTGGCTTCCCGGCCGGTGGTGTCGGTCAGGCGCTTGGCGGCACGGCCGGTCGGCGCGCACAGCAGCATGTCGACCTTCTTGGCTGCCAGAATGCGGAGAATTGCGTTGACCAGGGTGGTTTTTCCGACACCCGGGCCACCTGTGATGACCATCGCCTTGGACAAAAGCGCCGAGCGGACGGCGGTCTTCTGGCTGTCGGCCAGCGACAGACCCGTCTTCTCCTCCACCCAGGGGATCGCCTTGTCCGCGTCGATCTCGGGCCAGGGCAGGGGGCCATGCACAAGGGACCGGAGCCGTATCGCAATCGACTGTTCCGCCCGGTGTAGTCCGGCGAGGAAGATGCACGGCCGGCCGCCGACGGCCTCGGCGATCACCACGCCGGCCTCCAGCTCGAGTTGCAGGGCTGTGGTCGTGATGCTGTCAGGGATGTCGAGCAGCTTGACGGCCAGAGGGAGCAGTTCGTCCCTTGGCAGTCCGCAGTGTCCGTCGTCGAGTGCTTCGGTCAGGGCATAGGCGATGCCGGCGCGGGCGCGGATCATCGCCGTCTTTTCGATGCCGAGCTTCATCGCGATGGCATCGGCGGTCTTGAAGCCGATGCCCCGAATATCCCGCGCCAGGCGATACGGATCCTCCGAGATCAACTGCACCGCGTCGGCGCCGTAGGTTTTGTAGATGCGCACGGCCCGCGACGTGCCGACGCCGTTTGTGTGCAGAAAGATCATGATGTCGCGGATGATGCGTTGCTCGGCCCAGCCCGCGACGATGCGTGTCGCACGCTTCGGCCCGATGCCTGTCACCTCGCGCAATCGGTCGGGCTCGGCCTCGATGATGTCGAAGACATGCTCGCCGAAGGCCTTGACCAGCTTGTTCGCGTAGACCGGGCCGATGCCACGGATCATGCCCGAACCGAGATACTTTTCGATGCCTTCCAGCGTTGTCGGTGGCATCGCCTTGAGAAACCGGGCACGAAACTGCAGGCCATGCTGCCGGTCGTTGTTCCAGTTGCCGCTGGCCTGAATGAACTCGCCGGCAGAGATCACGGCGGCATGGCCAAGGACGGTGACGAGTTCGCGTCGGCCGCGTGCCTTGACCCGCAACACGCAAAAGCCGTTCTCCTCATTGTGAAAGGTAACCCGTTCAACCAGACCGGCCAGTGTTTCTCTGGTTTCGTCCGGCTGGACCATCATTCCGCCGCCACCCTGAGCAGACCCGATCGGCGTGCACGATGGAACAGGTTCTTAACGGAGGCAGGAGCCCATTTGCTGCCGCCTCGCGGCGTTCGCCCGTGAAGCCTTTCGAGCGGCATGGCCCACGCCTTGAACCAGGACCATTTCGGGACCCGCGTCGCCATGATCTGTGCGGCTTCATAGAGCAGTGGCCGAAATTGCCGAGCGTGTCCGCTTGCCAGGACCAAAACAACCATCATTGAACGATCATCCGCAGGAAACGAAACAGCAGATCGACCGTCCTGTCGGGCATGTCGACGATCTCCGTCCGCACGCCTGAGCGCATCGTGCAGTCCTGAAGAATCGTAACTTTCTATGAAAAACCGTAACTAAAGTCGATCTTCCCGAAATTCAATGCTTGGCTCGTGTGGCGGCCGCTCCGCGGGCTCGGCGCGAGCTTCAACGGATTCACACGGTCAAATCAGGTCGACGGGGTGTTTAGACGGTTTGAGCAGGGAACCGAACGCGCAGCCGCCTAACAAGAAGCGAGAGTGCTACGGCCCCGCCAGTCGCCGAGCCAGCACTTGAAACCTTCGCGCCGGCGATCGGGACCGATCGCTCGCCACGACGGAGGCTTGCGAGGAGCCCGTCTGCCGCGGAATACCGCGGTCGGCACGCTGCTTCTCGATGATCGCTCTATGTCACTCGTCGGCCACTTCGGCCGACCTGACTCTTCTGGCAGGGGATTTTGTGTCCGGCTTTCAGGATTGTCCGGACCGCGCCCAGTCCATCACCGGTGTTGGTTCAAACCAACACCGGTGGACGCAGAGGCGAATCTCACCAAGAGCGTAGGGTCAGGCGCAGCCGGGTTCGGAGAAAACATCGATGAAACGTCAGCAGCCAGTGCCGTCGCGGATCAGTCTTTGAATACCATCGTCGTCAACAATCAAAAGGGCGGTGTCGGCAAGACAACCCTTGCTGTGCATCTGGCCTGGTTCATGGCGGAAGCTGGCCACCGGGTTCTGATGATCGACGTTGATGCGCAGGGCAACGCGACAGACACGCTTAGGCAGCATGCCGGATCGACCTCGGCGGCTGATCTCTTCCAACCGGCGGCGCGGATTATCGCTGGCGAAAGCAATGGCATCACATTGGCGCCGGCCGACAGCTCCTTGACGGATGTCGATCGCGGCAACGCTGCCGCCGTCATGACCCTGCAGCAGAACCTCGCCAGCGCGTCCGAGCAGTTCGATATTTGCGTGATTGATACGCCGCCATCGCTTGGTCTTCGCAGCGTCGCGTGCCTGGTTGCGGCCACGCATGTGCTGGCGCCGATCTACCTGGAAGACTATTCCGTAAAGGGCGTTAAAGGTCTGATGCAGACCGTGATCGGTGTTCAACGGCGGTACGGCCGCCAGGACATGACATTTCTCGGCTTGTTGCCTTCGAACTTCAACACCAAGTCGCCTCGGCAACGAACGCATTTGGAGCAGTTGTTGCGCGAAGCGGGCAGGTACGTGTTTCCGGGCCAGGTCGTTGCTCGTGACGGCTATGCCGAAGCCGTGGCGGAACGCATGCCGGTGTGGCGTCTGAAGCGACGGTCGGCGCAGGAGGCGGGCCGGGAAATCCGCGCGGTTCTCGCGAAGATCGCAGAACGGCTTGATGAGGAGACGACTGATGACGCTCGATCTCAGTTTTAAGGAACTCGTCGACGCCGCTGCAAACCCTACCGCAGCAACCGGGCGGCCGCTCCTGGTCGCGATCGACTGCATTGACGAAGACCCCGATCAACCACGCCGCAACTTCAGCGAACAGGAGCTGGAGGAGCTTTCACAATCGATTGGCGAACATGGCGTGCTGCAACCCATCATGCTTCGCCGTTCCAATGAGGATGGACGCTTCGTCATCGTCATGGGGGCGCGCCGGTACCGCGCTGCGCGGCGCGCGGGGCTACGTGAAATACCTGCGTTTGTTCAAGACGTCGGTTTGCCGGACCGATATGCGCAGATGATCGAGAATATCCAGCGCGATGATTTGCGCGCGCCTGAGATCGCAAGGTTTATCGCAGGCCGAATAGACGCCGGCGATACCCAAGCGGAGATCTCGCGTAAGCTAGGCAAGCCGAGAGACTGGGTGTCGCGCTACGCGTCGGTTCAAGGCATGCCGGAGTTCCTCCGGACGCGACTTGAGGGCAGTTCGATCCGTGCTGTCTATGAACTCTACCAGGCTTGGCGCACGCGTCCTGACGAGATCGAACAGGTATGCGTGACGCAGGACAGCTTCACCGACGCGCAGGCTCGGCAACTGGCCCGGGACGTGCGCGCGGAGGGCGGCCGCGCCAATCCCCGGAACGAATTGCCTGCTGGACAACCTCGATCCGAAAAATCCGATTCCCTCCCGGAAACAGTGCTCCCGCGCAATACTGCGAACGGCCGAGAATCACCAACCGAGGATCAACCGCCAAAAGCTCGCGTCGTTTCACAATCGAGGTTGGCAACACCGCTGGCAATCAGGGTTCGGTATCAGAACAGGGCCGGACAGCTTGTTGTCGATCGACTCGCGACGCAGGGCTCCCGTCACGCCGTGGTGTTGGTCGACGGTGCGAACCACGCAGAAGAAGTTCCGGCGTCGGCACTGACGATTGAGGAGATCCTGCCGAGATGAACTCGTTCGACACTTTCGTAGCCGCGGAGACAGACAATCGGCGTGTGCCAGCGGAGCGACTTTCTCATCCGAAGGATGGCGCGTTAGCGCAGCAGCCGAAGGCCGAACGCGCTCCCCATAGCGCTGTAGTGAGAGCGCAGGCTGCTGGAAAGTCGCGGTCCACATCGCCGATGTCAGTTAGTGCCTTCGTTTCCTTTGCCGACGGATCGGTGTTCGCGATGGCTACTCCGCCGCGGGCCCGCCGCGAGCAGAATTCGGCAGAGGGGGTAGGGGCCGTCGATGGCTTTGCCCTGGCGAGCCCTGAACACCAAGAGTATTGGTTTGAACCAACAGCAAGAGGCGCATTTTTTTGCTTTCTAGTGCAGGATAGGCTTCGCGCCAGCGATGTATTACATCGCGATTGGGATTGGAGTGCATGGCTCTGATCTCGCTTCGCGTCTCCGACGAAGTCGCGGCGGAGTTCTCAGTTCTTGCAGCTACCCAGGGCGGCAAATCCGCGCTGCTGCGGCGTCTCATTGCTGATGCACTCAATGCACCGGCGCGGCGCGGCTTGGCGTTGCCGGTCGGACGGCCGGAGAAGGTGACGGTACGATTTCGCGAGAGCGAGATGCGGCAGCTCGCGGAAGTTTCACATCAGCGTGGCATGACACGAACCGGCTGGATCGTCGCGCTGGTGCGCTCGCGATTGGGGTCGCCAGTGCAGTATTCCCCGGACGAGCATGCCGCGCTTCGCGCTATCGTTCGCGAGCTCAATCGGATCGGCGGCAACATCAACCAGATCGCGCGCGCTGCAAACACCAGTGTGCTGCAGGGCAGGTCGGTTGAGCCCGATCTGTCCGCACTTCAAGAGGTCAAATTGGTCATCGAAACAGAGCTCGCGCAATTACGTAATGCGCTGCATGGCAACGCTGATTATTGGGATGGGCGGTGATGAGTCGACGCTACTCGCCGCGGCCGACCGACCCGGCCTCCGAACTTCCGCCGATCTCGTATGTCTGGGAAACGCCCAATCGGCGCCCACGGCGGGCCGAGTGGGATATCCCCGATCCGGCCGCTCCCGGCCGCCTTACGCCGGTGATGCGTGCAAAGCTCGAACGCATCGTGCGCCGAGCACCAGAGGTGATGGTCAAGATCACCGGCCGGACCAAGGGTGTGGCGCATCTTAAGTCGCACCTCGCATACATCACGCGAAACGGCGAACTCGGTGCGGAAACAGAGCAGGGCGCGACGCTGGCGGGTCGATCCGGATTGAAAGATCTGCAGCAACGATGGGAGGATGACGCTGGCCTCGACAACAAACGCCGCCGCGATGGGTCGCTGTCGATCAACATCATTCTGTCGATGCCGGCTGGCACCGATGCCATCGCAGTCAAGGATTCAGCCCGGGCATTTGCTATCGAGACATTCGGCTGCAATCACGACTACGTCTTCGTCCAGCACCTCGACGACAAACATCCCCACGTGCACTTGACCGTTCGGTCCCTCGGCCATGACGGCAAGCGCCTCAACCCCCGCAAGGCGGATCTTCAGGCCTGGCGGGAACGGCTTGCCGGCGAACTCCGACTTCGCGGGATCGCGGCGGAGGCAACGCCGCGGCGAACCCGCGGACGGGTTCGAAAGGCCGATTGCGGGGCGGTGCTCGCTCTGCGCAAGCGAAAGGTTACACCCGATGTCGATCGGCTCGCCCGTAAGGAAGTGCTTTCGGAGGTGAGGGGCGGCAGGACTGCCAAACATCCTTGGGACGAACAGATTAAGTCACGTCAGGACGCGATCAGGCGGCGATATCTCGACTATGCCGCCGAGCTACAGCGCTCTGGAGTGGCAGCAGATCATGTGCTCGCGCGCCAGATTCGGCAATTCGTCAAGGACATGCCTGCTGCCGAAACTCGCCGGCATGCGCTGAAGGACGAACTTTCGGAGCTTGCCAATAGCCGGCGCCGCGGCGCGGAGCGGGGCGTCGATGCCGACCTGCGCGGGCACAAGCGAGACGATGAGCGGACAAGATAATTGGACCCGGAGGATCAGATATTCCTCGAACTAGATCTGATCTCCGGCGGCTATCGAAGCATCTCGAACGCATCCCATTTTTGCTTCAATGGCGGGAAAGGTTACCTACGAGCGTTGCAGTCAATTTCTCCGGCGTCGAATTTCGTCAGGGCGATCTGGTCAGTCTCGTACACTAGATATTGTTGGAACCGGACTGCCTGCTATCGGATCCATACGCAACGCTTCATGAAGAGAGATCTGCTTGCGGGCGAGGGAGTTCCAAATACCGCTACGGTGCCCTGAACGGCATCAGAAAGCAGGCGGAGCGGGAAAGCTCAAGGAGCGAAACTGACGAGAGAGCGCCGTCGCACATATCAAGTTCAGCGCCGTGCCACCGTTTCCGCGCGCCACGGCTGCCTGATGCAGCGGCAGCGCGGGATGCACTCGGCGCGCATCTTCGCCCAATTCGCGGCCCCTTGGTTGGCGAGGTTTGACGGTGAAAGCTAGAATTCCTCCTCGTGCATTGAGCGGCTTTCGGTGAAGTACTCAACCTTGGTCAGGCGACCGGCCTGTCCAAGCGAAACGATGGCGAACCCGTGCTCATATGCGCCGTCGCTCACGTTGAGCTGTGTTCCATCTATCAACGCAGGCGGGTTGGCGATGCCCTTTAGTACGTCGTAGGGCTTCTCTTCCGCGAAGATCGGGATCGCTCCGTGACCTATGCACCTCCCGCGCTCAAGCCCAAGATACGTTTGATAGATGCATAGATTGTGTTCGTGTCCCCACAGCCATGCCGCAATTTTTCCCTTGGCTTTCAAACGGTCCAACAACTGCAGGAGGTTCGGGTTGTAGGCCAGAAGGCTGCCGTCGTTCCTCGGCTTGCCGATCTGGGAAAATGCCGAGAACAACTGGTGGTGCGAGACCAAGATGGTTTGTCCCGAAAACTCCGCAACGCGTTGCTCTAGCCATTGCTGTTCATCTTCCTCGACGAACGTCAGCGCGTCGGTGACCGAGATCGGACTGTAGTCATGCAAACCGGTGTCCATCGCCAGTATCTGCCAGGCCGAGTCCGATGACCTTAGACAGAAGAAGCTCGCATTCTGCGCCTGGTTTCCGGCGTTGAGGTTCCTGGCGAGATCGTAATAGCCGAGCCCACCGCTATACATGTCGTGATTGCCGGCCAATGTGAATACCGGCATAGAATCGTCGAAGATCGATCTGACGACGTCGACGAAGTTCGTCCTACACTCCGCCGGCGTGCCGGAATAATAGATGTCGCCCAGGTGCAAGACGACATCGGGCTTCTGGTCCTTGATCCTCGACAAGATGCGACGCGCGGGCTGAGCGCCGGTGCCCCAATCACCGAACACCGCAATGCGGGCTCCGGCCGCGATCGGTATCGTGCGGGAGCCGACGTCGGCTGCGCGGACGTACGGAATTTTGCCTCTGGTGCCGTTCACGCCGAAGAACTTCGCATACTCCGTGAGCGTGGAAGCCCACTTCGGATCGCAGGTGCCGCCTGTCATCTGTTCTTCGATACGAGCCGCTCTTGCCGCGTCGCCGCTGACCAGCGCCTCCAGGTATCGGAGTCCAAGACTGGCGCAGATCTTCGGGATGTCGGCGATACCCTCTTCGGTATCCGGGATCTCGCTGCCGTTGTTCGCCCTTACCGCCGCGACCTCGTTGACGGCCTCCATCAGCGGGTCGGCCTCCTCGGCGGTAGTCTCGGTAGTGGCGTCCTTCGCCTTCTGCGAGACGTAGTCGGCGGCTGCCGATTGGTACACTGAGAGGAAGTGGTCCCGAAACGTCTTAATGTCGCTCATTTCCGATCCTTCCTTGAGACCTTGCCGATCAAAACGGCCACCGCCATTGCCCTGCCGAGGCCTGCATGGCGAGCCATATTTGAACGTTGCCGATGATGATCGCAAGCAGCCATTGGGGTAGCTTGGAGAGCATCTCCAGGACCTTCGCCACGCCATCGGCGTCGATCGCCTGCGCTTCCGTAGCGACATTCGTTCTTAAAGCAGTAGCGAGCGCCTGGATCGCCGACGCGGCCAGCATAGCGGTGCCAGCGGTGGTCAGGACCGTTCCTGATAGGACGAGAACGATCGTGAGGAGCGTAGTCACCGTTGCTCCTACGACCGTTTTGGTTTCCGCTTTCGCTTGGCGCCGCTGCGGAGCGAGACATTGACGCCGCGGGTGGTCGAGTACTGATCGTTGTCTAGCACGATGGAACCGAAGCGGACGCCGGTCATATCGGTGATGTCGGAAATTGGATACATGAACGGCACCAATTCATCGGATGGTGTGTACTCCCACTCGACGTCGGAGAGATCCTGTTCGAGCATGAAGCCGAAAGTTGCGCACCCATCCGCCGTACGCGCGACGACGATCTTCCAGAACTTCTCCGGTATCCTGGCTTTCAGGACCGTCGCTCCGTCGCCCACTCCGGTAAAGACACGATCGTTGTCCGTCAGCACCGGACCGGCGAAGACGCAGAGCCGCTCGCTTGCCGCTTCGGAAAGAACGTTGTTCTCCAGGTCGCCCCAATTGGCGTCGCCCAAGTTCGACCTGTTGAACTCCTTGACCTGAGGGGAGCAATTCGTCACGTGGTAGGTATCGCCATTCGCGCGGCGAAGCTCATCATAGGTTTTACCCCAAGCAACGTCGTCGCGCCGAACGATATGGCCTTTGTCGAAGGCTTTCCGATCCTTGTTGTAGAAGACGTCAGGGATCCTTGAACAGCCGAAGCACACCCAGACAGGTCCGGAATCCTTGTTCGGGATGAGGCCGATTGGCCAGAATGGCGAGGACGAGACCCTCAGTGTTTAGCCCGATCGATCGTCCCCAGCGACGGAACCGCTCGGGAGTCCACTCGGCGTAACGCCGATGCGCGCTGGGCATGTGGTCGGGATCGGTGCCGTGCCGGCGGCCGCCGTAGCGGCGCTGGTGAGCCGCAACACGCGAACCCCGATGGAACAGCTCGATGGTCCGGGTGGTGGCGCGGACGTCGACCTGCTCCCGGATCAGGCCGTGTGGAACTGAGTAGAAGAAGCCGTCGATCTCGACATGATAATCGAGCGAGACGCGGGCCACGCGCCATTCCGCAAACTGATAATCGGCGTCCGGCAACGACGCCAGGACCGACATCTCGACCGTCTCGAACAATTGACGGCGACTGACACCGAGCCGGCGCATGATGTGCGCGTTGATCCGCTCCAGCGCAGCGGCAATGGCTGCGTTCGCCTCGGCCAACGAGAAGAAGGTCTGGCGACGAAGCCGCCCGAGGATATAGGTCTGGGCAAACCGAACCCCGGCCTCCACTTTTGCCTTATCCCGCGGCTTTCTTGGCCGTGCCGGAAGGACGCCAACGCCGTAATGGGACGCCATCATCCCGTAGCTGCGATTGATTTCAGGGTCGTAGAACGAAGCCCGGTGCACGCCGGACTTCAGATTGTCAGGGACGACGAGGCGCGGCACCCCGCCAAAGAACCGGAACATCCGGACATGGGCCTCGATCCAGTCCGGAAGTGTCTGCGTCCAGGTCGCCTCGGCGTAGGTGTAATTCGAGGCGCCAAGCACGGCGACGAAGATCTCCGCATCGCGTACAACCCCGGTTTCGCGATCAACGATCATGATCTTCTTGCCGGAGTAATCGACAAAGACCTTGTCGCCGGCCGGATGGTCCTGCCGCATCGTCGGAGACAGCCGCCGGTCGAATTCTCGGAATAAATCGCAGAACCGGCTGTAGCCATAACCTTCCGGGTGGACCGCCCGGTACTCCTCCCACAGCACCATCAGATTGACGCCAGGCCGCTTCAGCTCACAGGCCAGCGAGGCCCAATCCGGCTCCCGGCGCCGGCGAAAGCCGCGCCTGACGCCGGCATGGGCAAACAGACGTTGTTCAAGAACGGCGTCGGTCAGATCGCCCGCCAAAGGCCACGCCAGCCCGGCAGTCGAGGCACGCTTGAGGTTGTCCTGGATGGTGCTGCGCGCCACGCCGAGCGTGCGCCCAATCTCCCGGGCGCTCACCCCATCACGGGCAAGCCGCAGCATCTGTCGTATCTGTCGCATGGTCAGTTCTCTCTTGGCCGGCATCCGCTTCCCCACGTTGATCAACGCGGGACTTGATGCCTGAGGGACTGATCCAAACGAAAACGCCGACTTCCAAAAACCCGGCCGACTTCAAATCGGAATGCCGGCCGGCTTCAAGTCGGAATACCCGGCCGGAATAAATCGGAATCCGCATCCAGCGTTCGTGGTGCGCGCTGTGGAGATGGGCATTCAGGGATATGTCTCAAAGAGCGATGATCCCCGTCTCCTCGCCAAGGCCATCCGGAAGGTTGCAGCCGGGGAGCGCTTCGTCTCACCGCGTCTGGCTGAAGCGACAACCTTCGCGGGCGCGGCGATCAAGGCCAGTCCTTTGACGCAGATGAGCCCACGCGAACTCGAGATCCTGAGGCTTTTGGGTCGTGGCGACCGAATCTCAGAAGTCGCGTCCGAACTCGGCATCTCCTATAAAACCGTTGCCAACACGACCTCCATGCTGAAGTCCAAGCTCGGCGCTAAAAATCACTCCGACCTTGTCCGGATTGCAGTCGAGATCGATTTGTACCGGTGAAGAGTCGTCGACTGGGATCCCTTTTTTCGGCAGTTTTCGCGCAATATCGACATCGGCGAGCGTTCCGCTCACCTGCTTAAGAATCGAATTCTCTTTGATAGTTTTACGGCCGGCCGAAGGGTATTCTACGGGATAAAATGGCTTTTGAAGAGCAGCGCTTCACTCCTCGATTGCACAAGCGGGATCACCAGCAATCACCTTCAAGCTGCAGCCCCCTCCCCGTACTTGGAGCGGTAGACCTCTGACGGACCGCTAAGAGGCGAATATGGAGCTGTCACTAACTGGTTGAACTCATCGTCAGAAGCGTCCGCACGAACCCATTATGACAATTAGGAACGCAATCAGTCGAGCGGAGTTAAGTCGCCGCTTCGCATGCTGTGCGCGAGGCCTAGCGAAGGAAGCCCATGCGTCGCGTTCGACTTGTGATAGCAGATCGACGTCCCATTGTTCTGCAGGGTTTTGCATCGCTGCTCGGAGCGCAGCCCGATTTCGAAGTAGTCGCATGCTGTCTTGATGGAGCAAGTTGCCTTGCGGCCATTCGCAGTTTGACCCCCGACGTGGTGTTACTGGAGGACGGATTCACCGATGTAACCGCCTCCGACATCCTCGCCGTCGCGGACGACGAAGGTCTTTCCTCCCGGCTGGTGTTCTTCACTGCTACTGTCGCCTGCGGCGATCTCGCCAGGGCACTGGCGACCGGTGCTTGCGGCGCGATTTCGATGAACGCCAAACCAGAAGCGCTGGTGCAGTCCCTGAGGCTGGAAAAACCGGGGTCCGACCTGGCTAGGGTCGGTAACGAGGCTAATGGGATCGCCTCGTTCGGCAATAACGTTCTGGCGGTTCTGACCGTCAACGAGCGGACGATCATGGATCTCGTCGCCGAAGGTTTGTCGGACAGTGAAATTGCTCGGATGCTCGGTGTCTCTCTGGAGATCGTGAGGATTCACATCGACCACGCGCGACAGAAGCTCGGAATCAACAGCCGGACGGAGCTCGCCGCGCTGGCATTGTCCCGCCGTTATGGCGCGATGAGTATCCTGGCAGCTGCGATCCTGGCAGCATTGGACGATTCGCCAGGTCACGCCGCAACCGAAAGTTTCACGGTCATGCCCGCAAACGGCTGCGCGGAGGTCGTCACCATCAAAATCAGCCGCAAGGAAGCAGCATCAGGAGGCACCCCGGCCAGAGGCGTGAGTAAGGACCGCGCCGGCGCCGCAACTGGGACGTCATCGAACAGCAAAATCGTCGATCCCGTGGCCGAGATTGCCGCGAGCCTATTTGCGCAGGCAACACTCAACGCGCCGAGGCCGGGTTCGAGCAGCTACAGCATCTTCACAGTTGCAGCTTTCGCCGCCTTGATCTACGAGCTCGATGGTGCCAACCACGCCGTGCGGGCGTTCGATTTCGACGATGAAATCGTCAATTCATCTACCGCAAGCGACGCCAACGGACTGGCCTCCGCACTTCCCGGGTTCGCAAATTTCGGCGGCACGGCCGTGTACGATGGGGCGTTCGCATTCGAGTTCGCTCAAGGCGATACAATTGCCAAAGGCGGTGGCGAGCTTTATGTCGGCAATGCCCATGCGGAGGGTGGCGGCAGCGACCTAGAAATCACTATTCCGCGAGGTTCGGGGACCGTTGACGTTGTTGCGGCGGCCACGAACGAAGCCTCGCAGCGTGACCCAACGCAGACAGGTCGGGATAACGGGTCCAATCAGGATCGATCGCAATCGGACTTGCGCGCTTACGACAACAGCTCCGAAGCTGCTAAGCGCAAAGCCCCGGGAGACGATTTAAATTACGGTTTATCGCAGAAGGCGCTGCATGAGTCCGACAACAGTTCCGGAGCAGCCAAAGGGCACGCCAAGCATGAGGCCACGGGAGACGGTTTAAATCACGGTCAATCGCAAAAGGCGCTGCATGAGTCCGACAACAGCTCCGGAGCCGCCGAGGGGCACGCCAAGCATGAGGCCCCGGGAGACGGTTTAAATCACGGTCAATCGCAAAAGGCGCTGCTTGAGTCCGACAACAGCTCCGGAGCCGAGGGGTACGCCAAGCATGAAACCGCGGGAGAAGATTCGAATAGCGGACAGGCGCACGGCGATTTGCAGGCTTTCGAAGATGGCTCCACGGCCGGCAAGCAACACGCACAGCATCCACAGGCAGGTGATTTAGATACTGCCAAACCGCAGCGGGATATACCAACATCCGTAAATTCTGCCAACGACGCACATTCGTAAACGGTACGAGAGGCCCACGGAGCCACGGACTTGGTGCGGACGGCCTACGCACCGCGCTTGAAGCGTATAGGCATCCAGAACTGCCGGAGGGCCTCGACGGTTGCTGGAATGTTGCGCCAGGCGTTTTGGATGATGGGCTGCGTTCCCAGCGTGCGCCGGGCCGGGGGTAGCAAGGGTCGACCGGCGTCGTCGATGCAATGGACCAAGATCGGCCGCAGCATAAGGTGTTCGGTTCCATTCGGGGGGAGAAGCCGCGACCAGACGAGAAGCCGAAGCTTCATGACGGCGTAGAAGCCCATGCACCAGGGCTGCGGGTCGACTTCGCCGTCCGGTGATCGCACGAACAGCGGCTCGAAGCTCTCCGGTCTCGTCGACAGCGTCTCGCTGATAGCGTTGTGGCGCATCAGCGTGGCGGCGATTGCCGAGAACTCCTCGGTGTCGTGATTGAAGGCGTCGGGATCTACGCCGAGGAGCGGGCACACCCATTCCTCGGACGCCATCGAGACCGGCCCGGCGACGACCGCGGCCACCGCGCCATCGAGCATGGAGAGCGACGTCGCCCGCGGATGCCGAAGCGTCGGCGACCTGGCGCGCTTGCTGATCCATTGCCCGAGCCGTTCGAACGACATGGCATAGTCCGCCATCGTCGTCTTGCGTGCTTTTCGCGTTCCCCGCCCTTGCTTCGGCTTCGTCATGCCACGGCCCGCTTTTCGGCTTCGCGTGCGGCCTTCCAGTTCCAGGCCAGAAGTTCGTGAAGCTGGTTGGTCTTCGTGGCGCCGCTCACCATGCGATCGAGAACGTCGACGAGATACGCCTCGGGGTCGAGGCCATTCAATTTCGCTGTGTTAAGAAGCGAAGCGAGTATCGCCCAGGTCTCGCCCCCGCCTTCGTCACCACTGAACAACGAGTTCTTTTTTCCGATCGCAATTGGCCTGATCGATCGTTCGACCGTGTTGGTGTCCGGCTCGAGCCGCCCGTCATCCAGGAACGTCGTCAGGCCCTGCCAGCGTTCGAGCATGTAGTCGATCGCCTTGATGAGCGTCGAGCGGCGGGAGATCCCGTCCTTCACCGCGATCAGACGGGCCCTCAACGCCTCCATCAGCGGCTTCGTCTCGGCCTGTCGCGTCGCGCGGCGTTCCCCAGCATCGAGACCGCGGATCCTCTCCTCGATCGCGTAGACGGCCGCAATGCGCTCGATGACCTCCGCGGCGAAGGGTGAGTTCGTCGTCTTGTGCACCCTCACGAAGTTGCGGCGCGCGTGAACGAGACAATACGCCAGCTGGATCTGGCCCGACATCATCGCATCGCCCGCCAGCGAGGCGTAGGCGGCATAGCCGTCGACTTGCAGCACGCCTTCGAAGCCGGCTAACTGCGCCACGATCTCCTTTTTGCCGCGACCACCTGCGAACACGTAGGCGACCGCCGGCGGCGCCGGCCCCTTCCACGCCCGATCGTCCGTCGCGTGCGCCCAGAACTGGCAGATCCTCGTGCGGCCGCGTCCCGGATCGAGCACTGGCATCGGCGTCTCGTCGCAGAACAGCCGCTCGAAGCCGTGCATAGTCTTCAGTTGCAGATCGTAGAGGCCCCTGACCAGCCACGCCGCGCTCCCCATCCAGCGCGCCAGCGTCTGACGGTCGACGACGACACCCTGACCCGCCAGGATCTGCGTCTGGCGATAGAGCGTCGATTGCCAGGCATATTTGGCCGCGGCGATATGCGCGATCAGCGCCGTCGTTGCCATGCCGCCCTCGACGAGCCGCGCCGGTGCCGGGGCCTGGACAATCGGGCCCTCACAGGAGCGGCAGGCGTATTTTGGACGGATCGTGCGGAGCACGCGCAGCCACGCGGGAACCCGATCGAGCGCTTCGCTGCTCTCCTCGCCGATCCGATGCATCTGACCCGTGCAGCACGGGCACAGCGTGGACGCCGGCTCGATCACCCGCTCGACCCGAGGCAGATGCGCCGGCAGCGCGCCGATGTTGCGCTTCGCTTTGCGCCGCTCCGGCCGCGGCGCGTCCGGTTTGTCGTCATTGGCCGGGAGCTGTGAGCCGGCGGTCCGTTCCAGATCAAACGCGATCTGTTCGGCGCAGACGATCGCCGCGCGCTCCGATCGTGCGCCGAAGATCAGGCTCTTCAACGTGGCGATCTCTGCGCGCAGATCATCGTTCTCGCCTTCGAAAGCCAGCACCATCTCGGCAAGAGCCGCAGGGTCAGAGGGGAGATCTTCGGGGCGAAGCGCCATATCGCAGAGCTACACGAACGCACTCGCAATCGCCAGCAAAACAAGACGCTTCAGGCAACCTTCGTCGGCCGCTTCGTCACCTTCGGGACCACACGCGACCACTCCGCAAGACCTTCAATCAGCATCGCCAGTTGCGCCCCCGTCACCGGCATCGTACCCTCGCGAACAGGTGGCCAGGCAAAGCCCCCATTCTCCAGCCACTTCGTCGCTAGAACCATTCCCGAGCCGTCAAAAACCAGTAGCTTCAAACGATCCGATCGCTTCGATCGGAAGACATAAACGTCACCGCTGTAGGGCTTGCCGCCTAATCCCTCCGCTACCAGCGCGACAAGGCCATGAACGCCTTTACGAAAGTCAATCGGCTGCGTCGCGACGAACACACGGACCATTGGACCGAAAGAGATCATCGCGTCGATCTCACCGCCGCCAGCACGCGCTCCAGCGTCGCGGCGTCGACGCCGACGGGCACGCGCACCGTCGCGCCCGCGATCATCACCTCGATCCGCTCGGCCGGATCCGTCAGAACATGCGCCTTATCGATCGCGTTCGGCTGCGCCTCGACGGCGGCCTGGAGCCTGACTTGCACGAACTGCGGCGCTTCGCTCGACGCGAGCCGCGCCTGGCGCCGCCACACACTGAGCAGTCCCCGGTTCACCCCGTTGCGTCGAGCCACCTCGGAAATGCTCGTCTCCGGATCGGCACTCTCGGCCACGATCCGCGCCTTCTCCGCATCGCTCCAACTGCGCCGTCGCCTCTCCCCTGTGATCACCTCGATCCGCTGATAGGAGGCGGCATCATGCCCGTCTTGATGTCTGTCTTGATGCATGGAACGAGCGTCCCTCGCGTTGTCAAATCCACGCGCGAGTCTCGCTCATCCCGTCCACCTAAACGAGGTGGGGTCGTCGTACCGCTATCGC
>NZ_JBSSGN010000001.1:5475000-9264687 GCF_054063675.1 Bradyrhizobium sp. USDA 376 | reverse complement strand
GGCGCTCGCGCTCGCGCGCGGAGACGGACGTTACGCTCGGCTCCTCAAAAGCCTCGGCCGCGCTCAGCTTCTGATTTTGGATGATTGGGGACTATCGGTGCTCACCGCCGCGGAACGCCGCGATCTGCTCGAAATCCTCGAGGACCGCCATGGCCGCGCATCCACCATCGTCACAAGTCAGCTCCCCGTGGACACCTGGCATGGAGCCATTGGGGACCCCACGGTCGCCGACGCCATTCTCGATCGCCTCGTCCACAACGCCCACCGCCTCCAGCTCACCGGAGAAAGCATGCGAAAACGCAGCGCCAAAACCATCACCCTTGACGGCCAACCAGAACACTGACTCTATCTCCCATCGGCCGTAGCGGGCTGCTCACGATCGTCTGAATTCAGTGCTCACGATCGCGCGAAATCGATGCTCACGATCCGTGAAATCCGCACCTGCCACCGGAGGACAGGGCATCCTTGTCCGAGATAAAGTGGGCACAGCAGAAAAATGGTGATGAGATCGCAGAACTCAACCGCCGGATCGATGCCCAGCGGGATGTCCTCAAAGGGGTCCTGGATCAGATCACCATACTGACTTCGCGGATCGATGCGCTGCAGAGTTCAACACCTGTCCCTTCTGCTGCTTCCGAGCCTCCTTTGTCGCCAGCCCGGGCTGTTTCGAGCGCCGCCAGGAAACGCTTCGGGCGGTCCAAACCACAGGGACCTGTTTCCGTCGGAGGCGCGCCAGTGATCGCCGGACCGAAGACAGCCGAGCCTTGAGTCTGGGACGCTGCAGGCGTCGTCGAGTGTCCAACTGTGCTCGAGGAGGTGGACCGTAGCTTCGCAAAGCTGCCTCCAGCCGTAAATTTCCCGAAGCTGGTGCGGGCGCCGGCGTCTCCAGCGGCACGTCGCTGAGGCCGTCACCATCATCAAGAGCAGGGGGAGGTGGGGCAGAGCCCTTTCGGCATGATCGAGCCGTGGCCCTGAACGGCGGAATCCGCTGCGCTTCTCCTTCAAATCAGCTTCCCTTTAGTCAGCCCTCCCGGTTTGAGGCCATATCTGAAAGATCGTTGTCATGACACCGCCGCTGCATCCTCGAAATCTGGCCTGTCTGCCGGAGGTGCCTCTTCAGATCATTCCGTCGCGAAGAGCTTAAATGTTTGAGATCTGCTCACATGCGCGGCTTAGTTAATAGGGATACGGTCGAGATAGGTGTCGAATGCGGCAGCAACAGCACGAACGAGAAACCGGTGTTCCTGCTTGACCCGAATGAATCCCTCTTCAATGTCCACTATCCCGTCTTCGGCGAGCATTCCCAGCCGGTCGGCCGAATTGAGAAGAGGAATTGGATCAAATCCGTGAGCAGCACAGATCGCTGGTACGTCGGCCTGCAAATCGCACATCAGACGCTCGATAATTGCGACGCGGAGGCGATCTTCGGGGGAGAGGCAGTAGCCTTTTGAGGTTGCCGGACGACCAGCCTGAATGTGTTGGTGATAGGAAGCGGTTGCGCTCTCGTTCTGAACGTAACCCTCACGCAGACGGCCGATGGCTGACGGACCTAAGCCGATCACGGTTTTGCAGGTATCAGCCGAATAGCCCAGGGAGTTGCGGCGAAGCTGACCGGCTTTCTGCGCCAGCGCGAGCTCGTCGTTGGGCAGGGCGAAATGGTCGAGCCCGATCTGGCGGTAGCCAGCCGAGACCAGCGTATCTGCGATAGCCGCGGCTTGCTCGGCGCGGGCGAGATTATCCGGCAGCGCCGTCTCATCGATCTGGCGCTGACGTTTCATATAGGAGGGGACGTGAGCATAGCCGAAAACTGCAAGCCGGTCTGGCCGCATGGCCAGAGCCGTCCGTGTAGAGTCCACGCAAGATCGCACCGTCTGATGCGGCAGTCCGAAGAGGAGGTCGAAATTGATGCGGCTTATCCCATGCTGGCGAAGGCTTTCGACGACAGACGCCGTCTGCACCTCGCTCTGGACGCGGTTGACCGACCTCTGAACCACCCCGTCGAAGCTTTGCACGCCGATGCTCGCGCGATTGACGCCGGCCACTTGTAATGTTTCAACCATCTCGGCCGTGAACGCACGTGGGTCGATTTCTATGGCGATGGTAGCTGATTTGCTGAACGCGAAGCAGCGTCGCAGGAGTGCCATCAAGGCGAGAAAATCGGCCGGTGCAATAGTAGTCGGCGTCCCGCCGCCGAAATGCACGTCGCTTACCGGCAGCGCGCGAGGCGCTTGCTCTGCGACCAAACGTATCTCGGCATGCAGCGTCGCCAAGTACTTGCGGATCGGTCGCTCGCTGCGAGTGAGGCTTGTAGGGAAGCCGCAATACCAACAGATAGCACGACAGAACGGAACGTGGATGTATAGCGACACGGGATCGTCGGGCGGCAGCCGCCTCAACCATGTCTCACAAGTCTTGGCACCGACGGTCGCGGAGAAATCCGGCACGGTCGGGTATATGGTGTACCAAGGCAGGCGAGCGTCGCAATACTTGTTCAGGAGAGACGTCTGCAAAGCCTAACTTTCTCATGGTCGAGCGGCATAAAGCTGACCGATGCCCACTGTTATGTCTTTGCGTTATGTCAAACGCGTCTAACGGTTCCTGAGATCTGGCCTGCTCTCGACGTCACGGCCAAACGCAGCGTTGGGGTTCATGCCTGGAAGTGAGCGCCGCTCGTCCGCAATTATTCGGACGTTTATGGTGGCATATGAATTTCTACGAGGACGCTCGAATTAGCGCGGTGTACCGCGACTAGCCGTGCGCAGTATCAATCGCTCATCGGGCAGCGTCGTTTCCGCATTCCCCCTGGCGTGCTGCCTTTTTGCGACGGAAACAGGGATCTTAAAACCTCAGCAGGGCAGCTGAGCTTGTTGCTGGACTTCCGAGGAAAGGCCGACGTGGTTGCTCCGCAATCGACGGATGCCTCCCGTTCAAGGCCGGAGCGTCACGGAGATAAGTGACTTGCTAGAGCAGAGCGCGATGTGCGATGTGCGATGTGCGATTGCAGCACGTGACGCTGCGTGCGATTCAAGTCTTTTGTAGCAGCTCACGAAAAACTTTTTTGGTTTCCAGCATAAAATCAATGAGCCTCAATTCCGCCACGCTGCTTGTCTCATTGCCGCAAGCATCATCACGGATGTACTGATGATGTTGGGGTGGCCCCGGCGCACTTCACGCCCCCGGCAAAGTGCGTCGGGACGCCTTGGTTCGCCGGCGTCTCGTTCAGATCCAAATACATGTCACTAACTCACAACGAGTTGGACGTCGTGCTGATGGCAAACGCGAGCTCGGAACGATTTGCTGTACTTTCTATTCTGCTTCATCGGTTGAGGCGTTTTTTTTCTGATAACGCCGTTGCAGCTGTTGATCGGCCAGATCGCATATCTATGCAGCGAGTCTTCATTGGCGTCGCATCAATGCGATGGACCTCCAGATTCGGTTCCACATAAGTCGCCTGGTGAGGCGTCGATCATCCCGTCACAAAACATTCCTACGCTGCGAGCTGGAGGCCATGTATGCAGGAGCCGGGGTGTAAGGTTGTGCCTCATGATTACAGAAAATGGGATTCGCATCCTGGCGTTCCAGTCCATTCACACTGGATCGATAAAGTGTCTGTTTCGAAAACCAATCGAGCGTGGACATCATCTTCGTAATATTCTCCATGAGGACGCAGCCCACACGCGCGCGAGAAAGGAGATTGCGCGGCCTTGCAGAAATACTATATTGAGAGTTCATCGCCCTATCGCTCCTAACCAAGTCGAATGCGCACCCTGGCGCGGTCCTCAGGGTAGTGAGAGCTTGCCGGATCGCCATCGATCAGGTGCTCTTCGTCCGGCACGCTTGATTGAAGCGTCGCGCCAGGCCATAGCCGAGATCGGCGTACGCCTCGTTTGCTCGCCCGGCCTGCCCGACGTTGATCCTGCAGGTCGATTGGAAGCGCGAATCGGATGCGATCTAGTACTGACCGTCCGCCTCAGGACGATGCGGAGCGCGCTCGGATCCGCCTCACCCTCGCTCGACCCTACGGCTTTTCGCGATCGTGTTGGCGGCTTTCAGTGTTGGGCAAGGCGCTCGGACCAGGCTTGAGCCGCGGCTCGCAGAAACCTTGTACTTCGATCTGACCGCGCTGGGATCGCCCGCATGAAAGATGCGCGTTTCCACTTTAAGCGCGAACCAATTGAATGCCGGCAACGAGCAGAACGGCCGCCAGTATGAATCTGATGGCTGTCTGGCTCAACCATTTCAGGCCGATTACTGCTCCAGCGACCGCCCCCGCCAGCGTGAAGATAGCGTATAGAGCCAAATCCGGAGAGGGAAATTGCCCGGTGAAAAGAGCTCCGACGAAGCCGACTGTGGAATTGGCCAGGATAAAAGGGGGTGATAGCGCGACGGTCTGCCTCGGTGATGCCCAATTCAGTGCGATGAGCGTCGGGGCGAGGAACACACCGCCGCCCACCCCAGTCAGGCCAGAAACGAGGCCAAGGACCGCGCCAATGCTCACGCTTTCCCGGAGCGGAATTTCGCCGACGCGATCGACAGCTCGTCCCCGCTGCATGATCATCACTGCGCTCGCCAGAAGAAGAACGAGTCCGGTTAGTGTTTTGTACATGTGCTCCTCGAGCACAATCAAGCCACCGGCAAGCGACGCTGGCATTGACGAAAAGAGAAGAGGGCGCAGGATTGTCCAGTCAACGACCTTGTTGCGGTTGAACAGCCAAGTAGAATAAGCCGCGACGACAATGTTGAGACCAAGCGCCGTGGGGCGCGTCTCTGTCGATGACATACCAAAAAAAGCCATTAGCGAGAGGAATGCAGTCCCGCCAGCCTGGCCAACGCTCGCATATAGCAGGGAGATGATCGCGAAGAGCAGGGAAGTCATGCTTCACATATCTTGGCGACGATCTTCGCCCGTTTTATTAGCAAGCCCATCATGATTCGTGCATCTGGTGCGGCCTAATTGTATTTCCGCTCGGGGCGGATCTAAGCGGTTCGCCGGAATCGTGCGGCCGGAGGTGTAGTCAGTTCAAGTTCCTTAGCGAGTGCCATGTGTGGACCCTCCCATCAATTGCCGAGGTTGGTAGTTGACTGGGCCCCAATAGGGGGCGTTTGAGGCCCTGAGAGGACGGCACTCGAGGGGGCGGCCGAGGTGAGCTGCCGAGGTGAGCTGCATTTGTTGCTGTAGCTTACCCCGTGCCGCAGCTCGCAATGGTACTGTCGCCTTCCCTCCCCATGTCATGAATGCTTCGAGGCACCTACCTCGCAACCAACCGTCCGCATTCGAAGTCCTTTTGCGACGATTGATTTTGGCGAAATCAACAGTTGGTATGGCACTTGCTAGTCCGATCCGGGGGCCTCTCCTTCTGGAATGCGCATGCAAAGTGTCTTCCGCATCAAACAGGTTTCGCGACTGCGCCTATCGCTTGTTGCGTTTTTGACGTGGCCCATTTCTGTCCGTTCGGTTCGTTTGTACCGGGCCTGCCGGACGGGCCCGATGAAATGCCGGACAACGATGCGGGGAGTATGGCGTCTGCATCGGATCTTCCGTTCAGCTCATCGATCGCGTCACCGACGCTGTCACACGCCGAGAATCAGCGACAGGTTAGCGATGGATGATTCGCAAGATTGGGAAAAAAGATGACACTTCTGTTGTCTTCATCTCAAAGCAGGGAATTGGTACTGACAAGACGCAGATCGAGTCTCGCACTGAAAGGTGCGTGCTCTACCTTACGTGTAGTTCAGAGCCCAAGATCTCCTCGTGCTCGCCCGAGAGACAAAGCGAAGCACCGTTCGGACGCGACTGCGTTTTCTCGCCATGCAAGCTAAACCGACCCAAGCATCTAGCCGTGCGTGCGCTCGGTTCTTGTCGCCAGCACAGTCCCGGGGCCCTCGGCCCTTCTATCACTGCCGGCATGAGTAAGATGGAGCATCCTTGTGTTCGCATGGAGTCGATCCGCACGGACGACAGGCGATGATCTCCGAGTTCGCCAGCTCGCCATCAGCGAGCACTTTGTCGATCGCCTCGGAGCAAGGATGATGACGCTATTCGGTTGTTTGACGATGCGATCATCCTGGCGCAGTCGCCGGCAGAGCAACGAATGCGGCCAATGGCGTCAGAGAAGGAAAATCGTTATGGGAAATTGGGATGATCCTGGAAATCAGCGAGAATGCAGTCAATTTTCATGTCAAGAATACGATGGGAAAGCTGGGTGCGACCAGCCGGATTCAAGCAGTCGCGATAGCTATTCGCCTCGATGTTCTTTGAATTCAATTGAGGAACGACCGCCAACTGTCACATCTTTGGCTTCCAGCTTCTGGCAAGTTGAGCACGGTGCTTTCGGTGAACTCGCAGATATAACCCTCCTTTGGGCAAGTCTGCATCTCGCGCTGGGTGAGGTTCTGGGGCTTCGTAAGGTCGGTAAGATGTGGAATCGGCCGATCTAATGCTCACTGGTCGGAGCATGGCTCTCTCCACCAGCGGGTGATTCTTTGCTCAGATGAGCCCGCACCGCTTGCTCGGGACGTCGGACAGGGGTCTAGGGAGAGGAACAGCTGAGGAAAGAACCCCGACCGCGGGCCGGGGTCCCGATTCATCCAAACGCGTGGAGATCTTTATCTGGCGAACGGCCAGCCAAACTTGTAGTTGAGCCGTGCCGTGATGAGATCGACGTCCTGGTGCGCGCGATCCGCGCCAAGGGCCGCTGGGAAGCTTATGTTGCTGCGCTGCATGAACAAGTGGTTATACTCGACGCCCGCTGACCAGTTCGGCGTGAGGCTGACTTCGGCACCGGCGCCCAGCACGCCACCCCAACGCACATCATTGTTTTTGCCAAGCTCGGTGCCGGTTGCCACCGAGTTGACGTAATAGGTGTTGCTGGTCACCGCAGCACCGCCCTTGCCATAAAGGAGCACAGCATTGAACGCGTATCCGATATGGCCCGTGAGTAGGCCGAATGCATCTGTCGTGGTGCCAACGGTGTCTGTCGGGAAGGCGGTGCTGACATTGGAGCCGCGGAAGTCGGCCCAGTTGCCCTGGCCTTCGAGGCCGTACACCATGTTGAAGATTTGCCAACGATAGCCGATCTGGCCGCCAACGGTACCGCCAGTCGAATTATGGCAGCCCTCGGAAGTGATGCCATTGAAATCCCAGCAATTGTGGCTCGTTCCCCAGCCACCGTTTGCGCCCATATAGTAGCCGGACCAATCGATAATCGGGGCCGCGACCGGCAGCGGTGCCGCCTTGACCTTGACGGGCTGCCCGGCCAGATCCGTGCCGAATGAGGGGGCGGCCGCACAGAGTGCGCCGATGCATGCAGTCAGAATAAGAATCTTTTTCATTCGCGTGTTGTTTCCTTTAGGTGCCCCAGGCACCGTGCCGTTTAACAACATGAACGCGAATTGCTGTAACTGGCGCACAACATGTCTTGGAAAGAAACGTGCCCAATCGCCCGCGGCGTCAGATTGCGGAGCTCGCGGTTTCCGCTGCTTTGCTTCTACCGAGACACTGTGGCTCGGCAGTGGTCGCCTCGCGCGGATCATCCTCTTTGAAAATGATCGTTCATGATCACCTGCGACGCGGAGCAAAGCCAAAAGGTGTTCGGCTCCTTCCGTCGCTAAGCTGCGGCAACGCCCAGCCGCACTTACAGTACTGGATCGATGGCACGCCTCAGGCGCTTAAGGTCATTCTTCCGGCAACACGGACGTGCTATCGCTTGCAATCGCGAGCAACGCGATGCCGATCGATTGCAGGCTCGATCGCTTTGGCTCTGGAACGACCACAAGTCTAGCTCGATGGTCCGTCAACTTCGACCTTGATTGATGGGTCGGGAAGCCCACTGCGTGCTAGACAGTGCTCTTGCTTGAAGTTGCGCAAGATCGTGCCGAGCTCAAGGTCACCGTGGTCGGTTTCCTGGCGCGAGCGAATACCAGCGCGGCGCCCCGTCTCGCCGCCGTCTGGGCCTGGTGTTCAGCTTCCTGGTCTCGGCCGCCAGAGGAGCTGCAGAGGCAACAGCTTTCTCGAGCGCTCTCGTTTCAGCGGGGCCGCACATGATTAGAGAAAAGTCTGCTCGACCACGCACTGGCCCGAATTTTCCACCGTATGAGGCGCCCTAAATGCCTTAACGGCGCCGGATGCTCTCGCCGCAATAGGCACAAGCGAGTCATTGCCCGGTCGACGGTGCCAGTTCAGCCCGCAAGTTGCGTATCGCCTCGTTGGCCAGATTCAAAGCATTCCGTTCGCCGTTTCTTATCGAGCACTCGAGGTAAGTGCGCAATCGGCTATGAAGGACGGCCTTCAGATTATGTGCCAGCAGCGGATCCTTCTCGACAAAGCTCCAAGCCTTGTCAAATGCGACGCTCACAACGGCATCTGGCACCTGCACCTGCTCGGAAAAGATCTGATCCATCTCTAACGCTCCTCGACATCCTGATACAAGGAAGTACCTTCTCAAAAGCAACCGGATTGTGTTGCGTGTCTCAGCACGAAAGACATCTGCTCTTCAACCTCTTCCACGCTACTCCCGGGACTTCAGGAGAGGATATAGATGCTTGTTGAAGTTGCGATGACCGAACGCCGTAATGCCCGCGCAATTCGAAGAAATTCTGAAAAGAGTGAAGCGAGTACGAGTTGTCGTGCCCTTCATTGCCGTCGTGGGCCTCTTGGTCGGTCACCAAATTGTGGCTTTTCCTTCATTCGGAAGATCGGCCCCCACGGGTTGCGGTTAAAGCCCAGCATGATGAAAAAGGCCGCCTACTCTTTTCCCACTCTCAAGAAGCGTTCAAACCGCAATGGCGCTTGTGACGTCGGATTTGGGGTGATGTAGCCTGTTCCGGATGAGACTTGTCTGCTTTGCGACAAGTCTCGACGCCTATTGCCGTGTGATATTCACCTGCGCGTGGCTTTCTGCTCCGGCCGTGGTGTTTGTTACCGGTCAGGCGCCTAAGAGAGGGAACGAGATGCAAGGGCAATTGCACTTTCCCCACGGCGGATTCTTAGTCGTTTGGCAAAGAAGGGCCGGGCGCCGTCGGTGTGGGTTCAATACGGAGTTGCGTAGGAAAGCCGGCGCAGCGTGGGATCGGCGGCGCGCTTCCGAGCTTTGGATACTTGCAGCTCGTGAAAGGCGTCGAGGGACAGCAAGGCCCAGCTAGATCGAATGCGTCGCCGGCGGCGTGAGATAGAGCAAGCCTGATTTCGAAAGTGGTGGCGAACTGTTGCCATATGAAAGGCCAGCGGAAGCGGCGCGCTTACGGACGGTGAGCCCATAAACAGCAAATGTCGATCCCTGGTGTGTGCGGCCTAAGTGTAACTGTCAGCCCAGCCATAAACGTCCGCTCAACGCCATCAATCTCCAAAAAGCGCAAATGAAATCTCAGTCCGCTGCCGCACGTGAAAGAATGAGCTTGGCGATCGTCAATCGATTGGCGGAAGTCCGCAGCGCGGCCGGTAATGCCGCCACAGTCTGATCAAAAAGGCGTCCCAGAATCTGAAGGTCCTCGGGGTGGTAAACGCCACGGTCTTGCGACAATCGCATTCGTCCGTGGCCGGTTCTTGTATCGCCAAGCTGGCCGAGCTCCAGTTCCGCGGTGATCATTTGGCCTATGAGGGCATTAAGTAATCGGATCGCTTCCAGCTCGTTGCCTTCTTCGCGCATGAGCCCAGCCACGATGTCGAGTTGCAGGTCGACGCGATCCTCGAGGTTTTGTATGCGTGAATTGGAAGGGTCAAGTTCCACGGTATTTCTCCAAAGTGGTGAAATGCAAGACAGGCGGAGTAGAGGTATCGTTTCCCGTTCGCCAAACGGCGGACGCTTCGCTGGACAAATGACTGCTGCACAGGAGGCGCTTCCGGTCCCCTGGAAGAGGGGGCACATATGTGCCGCGAAAGGATTGCAAAAGTGCAATGAGCGTCTAGGGAAAAACGAAAAGCGTTGCCGATGGCGCGGGATTTGAATGGATTCTCGAGCCGCCCAGTGCGTTCGGCAACAGCGGTGACTCTGTTCGGGGCCACACAGCTGATTGTACTGCTCTGCTTGGAGCCGCGGCAACAGCGCCGGACTGTTGAGGCGACCCGCCTGGTCAGAGCGAAAGGTCCAGCCCGCACCCCTGCGAAGGCCAACTCACCTGCCCGAGTTCTACGCTGCGGAGGCATTTACCATCGCCGAGTGTGCGTGATAGCTGTCTTCTTAGAGCAATCAAGTATCATGCCCAAAGGGGCAGGCAACGTCGTGTAGATTGCGCGCCAACTGCGACTGGTCACCGCACTGCATTCGTGCCCCCACGTGTCTTGCCGTCAAACATTGCTCGAAGCAGCCAAGAAGCACGTGATTTGCTCTGCGACCAAGTGATCCATTATCACGCGACATTCGTGAACACTGCCTTCCGTAAGCCGGCGATCGACTTATGCGGTGTTTGGCTTCAATTAGTAAAATAGAAAGTGTTGATGGGATGCATCCAGTTCGTTGATAGCGCAGGCGAGCAATCTCACCGCCTTCATCGGAGCCGGTTGATTGGTTCTCCTGCTATCCGGGCTAGGAAGCATAGGGAATGCCCGGGCAGGCGGCTGAGCCGCTGATGACCCGCCATGCTTGAGAGCGCACGAAGTAGCGGAACGAGTAGCGTTGACTTGGACGCCAAAACCTTGGTGCCCCCGCGGCCAAGAGAGACATGCATCCCGGCGCCGGCTATCCACCAGTTCTCGCTACCCGTATACTCGGCTATAGTCTAGGTAGTGGGCCTGATTGCTTCGTGCCGTCCCGCTGTCTCTTCCATTCGTGGATCTGAGATTGCGCGATATAATCCAGGCTAGAGAATGCGTAGATGCTGGTCGGGCACGAATCTGACAGAAGGCGAACGTCTCCAACAAAATCCGTGCTTGTCCATAAAGAATCGTTAGCTTCGCTTTCCTAGTCCTCAACCTTCGATCACTGGCTGCATAAGGGGCATGCCTTCAAACCTAGCAGAACGGTAAATGGCCGCCTCCGAGGCCAGTGCTGCAGACGGGATCAGACAAGGGGGCTGCTATTTGTCTATCATCGGGCGTAGCACCTTCGGCAGGGCGGCGCTCGGTAGCTCTGCGAGCGCCGCAGCGAGCGCGAAAAACGCTGCAAAAGCAGCGAATATAAAAGCGCTAGCGAGCATTGCTGCGACAACGTTCTGAGGGCGTCTCATCATTCGAGATACTTCGCGTGGGGAATGCTGCGTTGCATGAAAATCAGTACTTCTTGACACGCTCGACATGACCGTCGCGCCAGCGATAAACCAAAAATCCAGAAGCCGAGTTGTCCCTCCTTTTGTCGAACCGGTCGATCGGTCGGGAACGAAGCGCGCTGGCGACCCGGTCAGCATTGAAGGAGCCGCTCCGGTTCACCGCCTCTGCCCAGGCTTGCACAGCGGCACAAGCGTATAGTGTGTAGCCTTCACCGGGCAGCCCGGAAGCTTTGAGTCCGGCGACCGCACTGGCAGCATTGGCGTTCCCAGCGGGGTTGGGCATGAAGGTAAACAATGTGCCATTCCCAGCGCTGCCGGTAATGGCCCAGAATTCGGAGGTCATCAGCGGATCGTTCGCCATGACCGTGAGGTCTGCTTTTGCTTCTGCTGCCTGGCGTACCAACAATCCGACTTCGGTGTGGTAGCCGCCGATATAGGCGACGCGCAGCCGGTCCTTCTCCATTCTTGAGAGCAAGGCTCTGAAGCCCCTTTCACCGGCAACATAGCTTTGCCGGCTCACCTGCCGTCCCAATCGATGAAGCCGGGCTTCAACCACGTCGACAATCCCCCTGCCAGCAGTCCTCTTGTCGTCCAGCACCGCGATTTTCTCGAGGCGATAATTCGTGTGAATGTACTCGGCGGCAACGGCTCCCTGTTGGTCGTCGGGCCGCAGATCCGAAAGACAGTCTCAAGGCCGTGCTCTGTTAGTTGAGGAGTTGACGAGCCTGGTAACACCTGGACGATGCCAGCTTCGCGTAGATGTCGGAGGCCGGGATCGACGAAGAGGAACAAAAATGGCCAACCACCAACAGGATCCGCTCTGTCGTGAGCTTATTCGCGACTGCGACAGCTTGCCTAGGGTCGCAGGCGTCGTCAGCGACGCTCAATATAGTTTTGGCATTATCGGGAAGCTGGCCTGAGGCGTTCAGGACCTCGACCGCCGCAGCCGCACCATCGCGCATTTGCGCGCCGAATGCAGCGCTGCTTCCGGTCATTGGGCCAGCCACGGCGATCTTTATTTCAGAGCCGCGCGCAGACGGAGCGACGAGAGCGCAGAAGAGAAGCGCCGCAGGCGCAAGAGAGGCATGCCGCTTATTTACCATTGTAGAGCTTCCAATGCTCACCTGAAGTGAACCGCAACTGGTTGTAGTCAACCACGCCTGTAGACAGGCGTTGCTTGCTGGGCAAACCTGCGTTGGCCGGGCGAGCCGCCAACTACGGTAAGATCTACAACTTGACGTTACGTGCGGATCAAGCCCTTTTGGGAAGAGCGATGGAGGCGTCAGGGACGCGGATCGACCGGCGGTGACAATCCTTCCGTTTGATTCCGTAAAACTCCAAGCCGCGTCGGAGAGCGGCCGGTTCACCTAGCGTTTCTTAGCTTGCCCTAACCGGCGTGTGGAACCCGCCATGAATGCGTCAGTAAGGCTGATCCTCCAATCCGCCAAGGGCAAGATCGAGATATTGCATTAGACAGGGATCCCAACCAGCCAGACTGCGGGGCGCGCTTAATCGTGCAAGTACCTTCAGGATCATCGAAACACGTGAATCGTCGCCGGCGATTTCGCTGATCAGCAAGCGTGCTGCAACCGCGACAGCCTTTGCGCGCTCTCCGCAAGGGTGCTCGCCCCCATCCATGCAGTCGCGAAGATCATCACGGATTCGCCGCCAGCGGTCCTCTCGCTCCGCAGCTAAATTGCAGGTGCACCGGGACGTCTGACTCCGCGTCTCGGCGCGCGACATGGCGTTCAGGGTGGCAGGCAGCTCATCCACACTTACCTGCGCCTCGCTGTCGATGGTCATGTTGCGCAAACGGTCGCGCAACAGAGTTGTGCGCGCGACTTGGACTTCTATGCGCTCTAGATGTTTGCGCAGCAAGTCCGTGAGTGAGGTCGTCCCCTCCATAGCTTTACGGATCTCCACGAGCGAGAAGCCAAGCTCACGCAGCGCGCGAATCTGATGAACCCGTTGCCCGCTTTCGCGGTCATACATCCGGTGACCGCCCTCAGTGCGCTCTGTCGCTGCTAGCAGTCCAGTGTGCTCATAATGGTGCAGCGTGCGCACCGTTACTCCGGTCGCCTCTGCAAGTTCGCCAATGCGCCATCGACGCCGTCTTGGTGTAGCTCTGTTCATGTTGTTCAATTTCAAAGCCTACAACCTGACGTCACGTATGATTCAAGCGGATTTCTAAGCTCCAGTTGAATCGCCTTTAATTCATGCGCGCGAGTGGTGACTATCCTTAGAATGGCGGCTGATCAACCCTCAGGAGAAAGGGTGATCAACAAGTTCGCCAGGCGTGCCAGTTCAGCCTCGCCAGCCGCCGTACGCTCCAGGATAAGTTTGGCGATTGCTGCGCAGTTTTCTGGACTCCGCATCGACGGAGGTAGCGCGTCGACGGCGCCGTCATAAAGCCGTCCGAGGGCAGATAGCTCTTCTGGATCGAACACCCCGCTGCAAAGCTTCAACGTTCAGCTCCTTGTTTGAAATTGAGTCAAGCGCAGCGCACGTCGTCAAGACGTTTGGCTGCGGTAGGGCCAAAAGAAGTCATACCTGCGGCGCAAAGCGATGAGGATGTGATGTGCTGCTGTGTGATGCGTTCAGGCCACACGCGTTCGCGATGCTAGCTTCGACGGCACGGCAAGTCCGACGATCTCTATGCTCACAATGAACGGTGGTAGGAATCCGAATAAGCTGATCATCTCCGTTCATCGGGAGCAACTACCGACCCAGGGAGTTGACGGCAAGAGCTCCGTGCCTGGCCTACCTTCTTGAGAGAGCTGCGCCCTGCCGCGGCCGTTGCAACGTAAACGCCTAGCTTCAGTGCGAAGGCATTGCTCCGTCGCTCGCCGGCCCCGTTCCGTTCCCGTCCCTAAAAGCATCAAGTCGGCAGTCTGCCGTTTCTCGCCCCCGAGGCGGAGGTGCGAAGAGCGAAAGCGCCTCTTGCCTGCCGCAAGGATCCTTTCCCCCGGCAATAAGAGCAAGCCAGGCGAGCAGGAATTGTGTGTTGAGACAAGTGTTGGAATGTGAGGTTCGTAGACTTCGCGAATGTGCTTACGGCAACGGTGAGACGGATCGCACGAAATGTCCCGGGGGCTCCGCGTCTTCCGGGCTGCTGGTCACACGGAGCTCTTGTGTAGTTGCCATGCGGGTGGCCTCCTGAAACAAAATGTCCCTCATCCACAGACTTCCCGGGTCGCTGTTGTGAAGTGAGGGCCATTGGACCGCCTCGGTGAAGGCGGGGAATGGATGCGGAAGCTCAACGATCCGAAGGGGCATCGTTCTTTGGAAATGCCTCACGAGCCCTAATGGCATCGTGCCTATGCGGTTCGTCCCAACTATGAGAGGCGGGATCATGCTGAAGCTCTGCACGAGGATGTCGATGCGCCGCGTGGGTCCGAGATCAGTCAAAAAGGAATGCTCAACTGGCGTCCGGGGCGCACCTCCGTGCTTAACTGCAACGTGACCCATCGACATATATCGATCGAATGTAAGCCGGGGTTGTAATTCCCTATTGGTGCAGCAGCCTACGCAGACGAGTCGCTCCTCGAATAGGGCCGCTCTGGGGTGCGTGCTGGACATGAAAAAATCTGGCCGGATAACAAAATCGACTTCACCGCGGCGGAGGAGCAGCTCGTGTTCATCGGTCGGCGCAGCCAATTCGAAGCTGACGGCGGGGGCTTCTCGCGTGACGCGTGCTACGACATTTCGGAAGAGCACAACTGTTACGAAGTCAGAAAGGACGATCCTGAATCGGCGGTTCAATCGAGCTGGGTCGAACGGATGTCGGGCCATAATCGAGAGTTCAATGTGCATCAGAGCCTCGCGCACAGGAGCCGCGAGCCCTTCCGCGCGTGAGCTCAAGACAAGTTCGCGCCCCCTCATTCCAAACAGTTCATCACGGAAATGCTTGCGCAGCCGGGCAACGGCTGCGCTCATTGCCGGCTGACTAAGATTGATCTTGCGTGCGGCTGACGAGAGGTTGCGCTCAGTTATTAGAGCATCCAGCGCGACCAGAAGATTTAGATCCAGACCTTTGAAACGCATCTCTTCCTATCCGGCACAAACGTCGTTGCTGCGCAATAGCGTGCGGTGGCGCCAGCGCCTGGAGCAATCGTCTTGGCCCGCCCCAATGGACATCGGCTCATTCCTGCGCCCGGGAAAGGAAGCTTGCGAGATGACCGCAACAATGGAGAGCAGGCGGAAAGCCGATCGGCAGCGGCGGGAAAGCGTCGGGAGCTCCAAGCTAATTGGTCTTGCCGGTTCCGGCCGGCCACGCAGCAGGGTCGTTCAGTCCGCTGATGGCAGATCAGCCCAGTGTTCGTCAGCGTGCCAAAGCGCGGTGTCGACAGCTGGGTCGTGCAGCGCTTGTCACGAGAGCAACCTACAACCTGACGCAATGTGCGGTTCAAGACATTTTAGTGATAGAGCCAAACATTTGCACGGCAGGCATATTCTTCTCCGATGGTTGCCGGACGTAGCCTGAATGCGTCGTGAGCGCATCAAACCGCACCTTCGAGGTCACCACGCGCACAACTGGAAAAGGCTTCGCGACCGATCGTCGCATTGCGCGTCTGTGGCTCCTTCTCACCTCCATACCCTGGAGAGACGAAAGAAAACGGGGCACGTCGAAGGTTCTA
The DNA here is from genome assembly GCF_054063675.1 of Bradyrhizobium sp. USDA 376. Taxonomy (NCBI): domain Bacteria; kingdom Pseudomonadati; phylum Pseudomonadota; class Alphaproteobacteria; order Hyphomicrobiales; family Nitrobacteraceae; genus Bradyrhizobium; species Bradyrhizobium sp. USDA 376. Next base: position 9,248,851 of record NZ_JBSSGN010000001.1, on the reverse strand, counting down.
CAGTGTGCCGGGGATGTTCAGAGCGCAGCTTAAGGTAAGCCTAACAGCGCCTGCGAGTTGGAGGCTCCTGGTCCCCAGATGCCATGTTGGATGCTTCCTCGAGCAATATCCGACGCATCCAGATGCTCGCGGGGTCGGTATTGTGGAATGAGGGCCACTGCAGGGCCTCTGTGAATGTGGGCAGGGGGAGGGGCGGTTGGATGATCCGCAACGGCATCCGCTTTTCGAAGTGCCTGGCCAGTCGTAAGGGCATCGTGCCGATACGGCTCGTGTCTAGCAACAGGGGCGGAATCAGGCTAAAGCCCTGCACGACGACCTCAATTCGTCTCCTCAGGCCGTGCTCAAGCAAAAACCATTCTTCGAGGTTCGGTCTCAGTGCGCGTCCGAACTTGGCAGTAACGTGCCCCATCGAGATGTATTGTTCGAACGTAAGCTGCCGGGATAGCTGCTTGTTCGCGCGGCATCCGACGCATACGAGGCTCTCGTCGAACAGCGTCGCCTTAGGGTGCGCGCTCGACATGAAAAGTTCCGGCAGAATGAGAAAGTCGACCTCGCCCCGCCGCAGCAGCTCATCCGGTTCATCAGAAAATGGCAGCAGTTCGAAGCGCACCGCGGGGGCTTCTTGCGCCATGCGGTCCACAATTCTGCGGAAAAAAACGATCGTCATGAAATCTGAGAGAATGACCCTGAAGCGTCGGCTCGATTGAGCAGGGTCGAGCGCGTCCCGCGATATGATTGAGAGTTGGATGTGCAGCAGGGCCTCGCGAACCGGACCTGCAAGCGCTTCCGCGCCAGGTGTCGGGACGAGTTCGCGACCTCTCATAGTAAAGAGTTCATCGCGGAAATAGGTGCGCAGCCGTGCGATCGCAGCGCTCATAGCAGGCTGGCTCAGATTGATTTTGCGAGCCGCCGCTGTGAGGTTGCGCGCCGTCATCACGGCGTCGAGCGCAACGAGAAGATTTAGATCAAGTCCCTTGAACCGCATGTGATGAGTCTATCCATCGTGTGGATGTGTTCTATCGAAACAATCGATTTTACCAAACTGGGGGAGGTTGGATAGCAAACTGAAGTTTGGAAAAAGCAATTAGACGCGCCACGATGGTTTCCGGTCGTTCACGTGAGCTAAGAGAAGAGCTCCCAGACGTGGGAGCGCACCATGGGCGCGCGTTGTTGTTTCTCCTTAAGCGTGGCCGTTCGAACGCCAAGCGCGTCCCGATAAACGTTGGTATGCGGATATCATCCGTTTCCATATTTCAGGTTTACCCGCGTACAATTGAGGGCGCGTTCAGCCTCATTCTAGTGTCGAAGAATAGAGGCAGACGCAGGTTGCGGATGCCAAGAATTCCAGGCGCCGTTCCAAATGGCTCGCCTGTCCAGTGCATGTGGGGCGTGTCGAAGATGTATAAAAGCCAGTGTGATCTGATGCCGCTCCGATGCGCCATCGATGAGGCTTGCGCGCCGATGGCCGGCCCTCAGACGTCAAAGCGCCGGAGGGCGATGCGACTGCAGGCACAAAAGCTCGCTGGTGCAGACAGGTTCTGGCTAGCCCAACCGCCTCGTCGGCAGCTTCCGAGTTATCGTGAGCGCGGCATCAACCGCACGAGGGTGCAATCAAGCGAACGCTCCGTCGCGCAAAGGCCAGCGGCGCGGAGTAGGCGAGCAGTGCCGAGCTCCGACAGAGCATGGCGGCGCATCTCAGCATTCATCGGCGGTTCGGCGAATAGCGAATTGACGTGACCATCCCCGCTCTTCATTCCACCGGCGCAAGGAAGCTCGCCATGAACATTGCCGTCTCCCCGACTGCGGAAGGATCTTCTGGGCGCGCTCAAGTGCAGTGGAGCCTTCGTTGGGAAAGTGAACTGCAGCTCGCCGATCATGCCGAGCTCGCGGAGTTCTTCCGCAAGAGTTACGGACCGACGGGTGCGTTCAATGCGCAGCCGTTTGAGCGGAGCCGAAGTTGGGCTGGAGCAAGACCCGAGCTCCGCGTAATTGGTTACGACGCGCGCGGGGTAGCGGCTCACATCGGGCTACTGCGCCGCTTCATCAAAGTTGGTGAAGTCGATCTCCCTGTGGCCGAACTGGGGTTGTATGCGGTGCGCCCCGATCTCGAGGGGCACGGGATAGGCCACGCAATGCGCGTGATGTATCCCGCACTCCAGGAGCTCGGCGTTCCATTCGGATTTGGCGCGGTTCGCTCGGCCCTCGAAAAACATTTGACCCGACTGGTCGAAAGGCAGGGGCTCGCCACCCTGATGCGTGGCATTCGCGTCCGCTCCACCTTGCCGGATGTCTATCCAAATTTATCGCCGACGCGCATCGAAGACGTGATCGTCGTGGTGTTTCCGGTCGGACGCTCGATAAGCGAATGGCCGGCCGGGACTGTCATCGATCGTAACGGGCCTGAGTTGTGACAGAGCGTTCCACCCTATCTACTGTCCGCTGCGACTACGCTGACGCGGGCGGAAGTCGAGCTGTCCATTTGACCTTTGACGATGGGCCAAATCCATTTTGTACGCCAGAGGTGCTCGATGTCCTGGCGCAACATCGGGTCCCCGCGACATTCTTCGTCATCGGGACGTACGCGACGGAGCATCCTGAACTCATCCGACGAATGATTGCGGAAGGGCATGAGGTTGCGAACCATACGATGACCCATCCTGATCTATCCAGATGCGGACCTACGGAGCTACACGACGAGGTGCTGACGGCGAGCGAAGCCATCCGTCTGGCGTGCCCGCTGGCCTCGCCCAGGCATATGCGAGCGCCTTACGGCATATGGACGCGAGATGTGCTCGCAGTGGCGGCGAGCGCTGGTCTCACGGCTCTGCACTGGTCGGTCGACCCTAGAGATTGGTCCCGCCCCGGGGTTGATGCAATTGTGAATTCCGTACTGGCGAACGTACGCCCGGGTGCAATTGTGCTCCTGCACGACGGATATCCTCCCGATGAGGAGGGATTGCCCAGTGGCTCTACGCTGCGCGATCAGACCAGGACGGCGCTGGCATATCTCATTCCAGCACTACAACGGCGCGGGTTTGTAATCCGTCCACTCCCTCAACTCCACTGAAAAAACGACACCCCATGGACCTGCTCGCGACGACCAGTGCTGCCGCCGTTTCATCTTATGCGCTCCTATCGACGATCTATAAGAGCGTGCAAGCGCTTTATGCTCAGCCGGCGATCAACTCATCGCTGGACAACCTTGGACAAGCCGAGGTGGTCGTTCCTGCTGTGGACGTGATCGTGCCGTGCTTCAACGAGAATCCGAACACACTCGCCGAATGTCTGGAGTCGATTGCCAGTCAAGACTACGCCGGAAAGATGCAGGTATATGTGGTCGATGACGGATCGGCAAACCGCGACGTTGTCGCGCCTGTACACCGGATATATGCGAGCGATCCGAGATTCAGTTTTATCTTGTTGGCGAACAATGTGGGAAAGCGCAAGGCGCAGATCGCAGCGATACGCAGCTCATCCGGTGATCTGGTTCTCAACGTCGATTCCGATACGATACTTGCTGCCGACGTCGTCACGAAGCTTGTATTGAAGATGCATGACCCGGGAATCGGTGCGGCCATGGGTCAGCTGATCGCGAGCAATCGCAACCAGACCTGGCTGACCAGGCTGATCGACATGGAATATTGGCTCGCGTGCAACGAAGAGCGCGCGGCACAGGCGCGCTTCGGTGCCGTCATGTGTTGCTGCGGCCCATGTGCCATGTATCGGCGTTCCGCGCTCGCCTTGCTTCTTGATCAATATGAAGCCCAATTCTTTCGTGGGAAGCCGAGCGATTTCGGCGAGGACCGCCACCTAACGATACTCATGCTCAAGGCGGGGTTTCGAACCGAATACGTTCCGGACGCCATAGCAGCCACAGTCGTCCCGCACAGTCTTCGGCCATATCTACGACAGCAACTCCGCTGGGCGCGAAGTACCTTTCGAGATACGTTTCTTGCTTGGCGCCTGCTGCCAGAGCTCGATGGTTATTTGACGCTAGACGTTATCGGGCAAAATCTCGGCCCATTGCTCCTCGCCATTTCATCACTTGCTGCGCTCGCACAGCTCCTGATCGATGGCTCTATACCCTGGTGGACGGGATTGACGATTGCTGCAATGACTACGGTCCGGTGCTGTGTGGCAGCGCTTCGTGCCCGCGAGCTGCGGTTTATCGGCTTCTCGCTCCACACGCCGATCAATATCTGTCTCTTACTGCCTTTGAAGGCCTATGCGCTTTGTACATTGAGCAATAGCGATTGGCTATCTCGGAAAGTCACCGATATGCCGACGGAAGAGGGGAAACAGCCTGTCATCCTGCACCCGAATGCCGGACGAAGTCCTGCTGGTGTAGGGGGGCGCCTGCTCCTATTCGTAAGGCGGCGTTATCGCAGCCTCCATCGAGCCTGGCGGCGACGGAGAGTGTTTCCGGTCGCGATCGTTCGACTGTCTACAAATAAGTGGTCGGCTGATGACTCAGGACGAAAACCATCAGTTATTAGAGCGAGAGTTGGCTGTCGACGACCCGTGGCGCCTCGACACTAGTGCGTTCGAGCAGCAGCGATACGCGCAAATGCTCCGGATGTCGCGCCGCGACGGAGATGCGGCGTCTGCGCTCGAAGTAGGATGTGCAGCCGGTGCATTCACGGAGATGCTGGCGCCGCTATGCGAGCGACTTACGGTCGTGGATGTCATGCCGCAGGCAATCGAGCGAACGCGACTGCGGACCGGGAAATGGTCACATATTAGTTGGGTGACCTGCGACATTCAGCGGTTCTCGACCACTAAGCAATTCGATTTGATTGTCGTGGCTGAGGTTCTTTACTACCTCAGGGACGTCGTCGAGATGCATGCGGCTATCCGCAACCTGGTGAGTATGCTTGCGCCAGATGAGACTCTCATTTTCGGGTCTGCGCGTGATGAAATATGTCAACGCTGGGGGCATGCTGCCGGTGCTGAGACGGTGATCGCTCTCTTCAATGAGAGCCTATCAGAGATCGAGCGCCGGCACTGCTGCACCGGGTCGGCGAGCGAAGACTGCTTGATCGTCCGGTTTCTGAAGCCGGGCGGCGCGTCGGCACAATCAAACGCCGGTCATTAGGCCAGGAGGACGTATGCGCATCTGCGGAATAAAGTTGACACATGACGGAGCAATTGCTGTCGTCGAGGACGGTCGGCGTCTTTTTTGCGTCGAGCAAGAGAAGCGCGGCAATGGTCCTCGCTATCAGTCCGTCGACAATCTCGATGCAGTCGTCTTCGCCTTGGCGGAGCATGGCCTGAATCCGCGCGACATCGATCAGTTCGTGATTGATGGCTGGGACGGGGAGAATGAATCGCAGTTCCAGCTCCTAAGCGGAGCGGTGCCGGTCGCGCTAAAAGGCGCGCCATATGTCGAGCGTCATGCTGAGGGCCTCCTTGATTCCGTCGACGGCTATGGCCTCCTCCTCGGAGGCGAGGAGTTTCCATATAAGAGCTACCCGCATGTCACGGGCCATGTCGCCTCAGCATATAGCACCAGTCCTTTCGCCAGCGCGGGGAAACCCGCGTTGTGTCTGGTATGGGACGGCTGTATCTTTCCACGCCTTTACTATGTCGAGCCCCAGGGCGCGCGGCTCATCGGATCGCTGTTTCCGATGATTGGCCATGCCTATGCCGCCGCGGGCCTTCACTTCGGCCCATACCGGCAGCCGAACCGCTCCAGTTGGGATTTGGGCATTGCTGGCAAGCTGATGGCCTACATCGAGCTTGGTTCCGTGGACGAAAGCATCGTGGAAGTGTTCCAGGAGCTTTATGAAACGCGCTCAGCGGCTGACACGGAGCAGGCTCGTCGCTACCGCGAAAACATCAACAATGCGGAAGCGTCTCTCGCAGTTATTCACGACTTCTTCGAGTCAAGCGCATTGCGCCTGAAGGCCAAGCGCGCGGAGGACGTCCTCGCGTCGTTTCATGTGTTTCTGGAACGTCTTCTCGTTAAGGAGATCGCGATGGTTCTGCTACGGCACTCGTCGCTTCCGGGAGCGCGAAATCTATGCATCGCCGGAGGTTGCGGTCTCAACATCAAATGGAACAGCGCGCTTCGCGCGACCGGATTATTCGATGATGTCTGGGTGCCGCCGTTTCCAAATGACAGTGGCTCGGCAATCGGCGCGGCGTGCGGCGCTATGGCAGCGCAAGATGGCTTCGAGCCGTTGGAATGGTCAGTTTACAGTGGCCCCGCCCTGCAGGAGAGCGAGGTTCCGCCGGACTGGGAGGCGGCGCCGTGCAGTCTGCCTGAACTTGCCTCGATTCTTGCTGACAACAAGCCCGTCATCTTTCTTTCCGGGTGTGCCGGGCTCGGGCCGCGGGCGTTGGGCGGTAGAAGCATTCTTGCGGCCCCAACGTCCCCGGAGATGAAGGATCATCTCAACGACATCAAACGGCGCGAACACTTCCGGCCGGTGGTGCCGATCTGTCTGGAAGATCGTGCGCCGGAGATCTTCAGCCCGGGTACGCCAGATCCTTACATGCTATTCGATCACCAAACCCGGGCGAATTGGCGCGACAAGATCCCGGCAGTGGTACATCTCGACGGCTCGGCGCGGCTGCAGACAATTTCCCGCAACTCTCCTCACAAAATTGCTGCGCTTCTCATCGAATTTGAGCAACTCACCGGCATTCCGCTGCTCTGCACCACGAGCGCCAACCTCCATGGACGGGGATTCTTTCCCGATGCTGCGGCGGCATGCCAATGGGGGCGCGTCGAGCATGTGTGGTGCGAGGGCATGCTCTGGAGCAAAACGGTCATCAAGAAGTCATCGCCTACGGAACGACTTCTGTCAGCCTAAGATGAACATGTCCAATATGGCGATCGACCTTGTCGGCGTGAGAAAGTCATTCGGGGACAAGGTTATCGTCAATGACCTGTCGTTCTCGGTTGCGCGCGGAGAGTGCTTCGGGCTGCTTGGGCCAAATGGAGCTGGCAAAAGTACGATTGCACGCATGCTCCTCGGCATGATTTCCCCCGATCGAGGCAAGATTACGGTCCTCGATGAGCCTGTGCCTTCCCGCGCTCGTGCGGCGCGCGTGCGCGTAGGCGTGGTGCCGCAGTTCGATAACCTTGAGCCCGAGTTCACCGTGCGGGAGAACCTGCTTGTGTTTGGCCGCTATTTCGGCATGAGCGCTCGCACGATCGAAGCGGTTGTGCCCTCGTTGCTTGAGTTTGCGCGGCTTGAAAGCAAGGCGGACGTGCGCGTCTCCCTTTTGTCCGGTGGTATGAAGCGGCGGCTGACGCTGGCGCGCGCTCTGATCAATGATCCACATCTACTCGTGATGGACGAGCCGACGACGGGGCTCGATCCGCATGCTCGCCACCTGATCTGGGAACGCCTGCGGGCTCTTCTTGCGCGCGGCAAGACGATCCTCTTGACCACTCACTTCATGGAAGAGGCCGAACGCCTTTGCGATCGGCTATGCGTGCTTGAGAGTGGATGCAAAATCGCCGAAGGCAAGCCAGACGCCTTGATCGACGAGCATATCGGCTGCAACGTGATCGAGATCTATGGCGGTGATCTAGATCAACTCCGGGAGCTGATCAGGCCGTATGCGCGGCATATCGAAGTGAGTGGAGAGACGCTTTTTTGTTACGCGCGATGTCCGGACGAAATCAGCGTGCACCTGCGCGGGCGAACGGACCTTCGCGTTCTGCAGCGCCCCCCGAATCTCGAAGACGTGTTTTTGCGGTTGACCGGGCGCGAGATGGAGAAATGAGCGATGGATGATGGTTATGCGTCGGTCATGCCGGCTAATGCGTACAATTGGACCGCGGTATGGCGTCGAAATTACTTGGCATGGAGGAAAGTCGCGCTTGCATCGCTTCTCGGCAACCTCGCAGATCCCATAACCAATCTGTTTGGCCTTGGCTTTGGGCTCGGACTCATTGTGGGACGGGTTGAGGGGACTTCGTACATTGCGTTTTTGGCGGCGGGTATGGTCGCGATTAGCGCTATGACATCCGCGACCTTTGAAACTCTGTACGCAGCCTTTGCTCGGATGGATGTCAAGCGCACCTGGGAGGGAATTTTGTTCACACAGCTCACGCTTGGCGATATCGTTCTAGGTGAGTTGGTGTGGGCGGCCAGTAAGTCCGTTCTAGCCGGGACAGCAATCGGGATTGTCGCTGCCACCCTGGGTTATGCATCCTGGACGTCGGTTCTTTGTGCGATACCGACAATCGCCCTTACGGGCCTTGTCTTCGCCAGCCTGGCAATGGTCGTCATATCTCTTGCGCCAACTTACGATTACTTCGTGTTTTACCAGTCGCTCGTCCTTACGCCCATGGTGTTCTTGTGTGGCGCGGTCTTTCCGACGAGCCAAATGCCCGACTCATTTCAGCACTTTGCCGGCTTGTTGCCGCTGGCACATTCGGTCGACCTTATTCGCCCAGTGATGCTTGAGCGCGGCGCCGACAATGCCGCCCTACACGTAGGCGCGCTCTGCGTTTACGCGGTCTTGCCCTTTTTCGCGTCGATCGCGTTATTTCGGCGCCGCCTGCTGCGTTGACGTGAGTTCAGCGAAACGGAGAAGTCAAAGCGATGCAGTGTCATGATGCGTTCCGCGGTAGCTCGCGAGTGACCTGGTCTGTCAGAGCAGCTTGTGAAACGGCCTTGAGAAGCCGCGATCGAGCCAGCTCTACGGCCGCCTGTTCGGCCGATCGGACCTTGCAAAGTCGTGTTGTGCTGCCTGGCACGCGCACCGGCTGCGCGTGACTGTACAGATTAGATCGGTGGGACGGCATGGCCTTCCATGGAGAACGGGATGTTGAGCATAGGACTGAGTGGCGGCCTTGACAGAATCTATGAAAGCTCTCCGGAGCTGCCGAATACATTTCTTCACGATGGCGCTGCGGTACTTGTGCAGGACGGCCGCGTAATTGCTGCTGTCGAAGAGGAGCGCCTCAACCGCGTCAAGCACTCCAACAAGTTCCCCAGCAATTCGATCCGATACTGCCTTTCTACCGCAGGAGTCGAGCTCGGCGACATCGACCGTATCGCGTTCTACGCGACTGAAGCTTACTGCAAAGCCATGCTCGAGCGCCTTTCTGTTTCTCAGCCCGTTCCGTTGGACCCCAAACTGTTGCTGCGGCAGCTGTTGGCACGGGAATTCGGGGCCGAGATCGATCCGTCCGGGTTTCCTTCGTGAATCACCACGAAGTACATGCCGTGAGCGCGTTTGCCATGTCCGGGTTCGAGCAAAGTCTGGTGTTTGCGATCGACGGCGGGGGCGATTTTCTCTCAGGCTTAATGGCGGTAGGGTCCGGGACCGTAATTGCGCAGCTTGTAAGTTTCCCGGAACACAACTCTCTTGGGCTGTTCTATCTCGAGACGATCCGATATCTCGGCTGCGGGATGTTCGACGAATACAAAGTGATGGGGCTTGCACCGTATGGTGATCCCGATCGCTATCGCGAGCTCTTCGCGCAGTTCTACGAGTTGTTGGACAGCGGTGGCTATCGCGTTCACCTGGATCGAATCGGACCAGCCCTTTTGCGCAACATCCAGGTTCGGCGAAAGGGAATGCCATTCACCCAACAGCATCGAGATGTCAGCGCGTCGCTGCAGGAAGCGCTGGAGCGGATCGTGTTTCACACCCTGCGGCACCATCGTAAAGCGACGGGCATGACACGCCTGTGCCTAGCTGGCGGGGTGGCCCATAATTGCACGCTGAACGGTAAGCTGCTTTATTCCGGGCTATTTGACGACATCTTTGTTCAACCCGCGGCGCACGACGCCGGTTGCGCACTCGGCGCTGCATTAATGGTATCAAGCGAGCTAGGCAGGCCAGCGCCGCGCGAGCGACTGCCGGACGTTTATTGGGGGCCCGATCTTGGGAACGAGCAAGCCACAGAGCTTGAGCTCAACGCATGGTCAGGCCACCTCGACATTCAACGAAGTGATGACATAGCATCCAGTGCGGCGGACTGGATGGCAAATGGCGCTGTAATCGGCTGGGTTCAGGGGCGCTCTGAGTTCGGCCCACGTGCGCTTGGTAACCGCAGCATTCTAGCGGACCCGCGGCCTGCGGAAAACAAGGATCGCATCAACGCGGTGGTCAAGAAGCGCGAGAGCTATCGCCCCTTTGCGCCATCTGCATTAGAGGAGGATGCGAGCGAGTTCTTTGAGCTCCCCGACGGCACGCGGCAGCTCCCCTTCATGAACTTCGTAGTTCGCGTGCGTGAAGCCAAGGGTAACGTGCTCGGTGCGATCACGCACGTTGATGGGACGGCTCGGCTGCAGACCGTATCGCGCAAGACAAACCCCGCCTACTGGGACGTCATTAATGCGTTCAAGAAGCGAACGAGCCTTCCGATTCTTCTAAATACCTCATTTAACAACAATGCCGAGCCGATCGTGCAGTCCGTGTCAGATGCGATCACCACGTTTTTGACGACTGATCTGGACGGACTTGTTGTTGGGCCGTTCCTCGTCAGGAAGCGGCCAGCATCACTGCAGGATTGGAGTGCGCTGGCTGCGTCATTGCCGCCGTACGCATCCCTTCATCGTGTTCGCTCCCACATAGCGCCAGATCGGCAGGAAACGGTCTGCGAGATCCGCATGGGACATTCCGCCCACTCTAGTATGCGTATCTCACCTGAGCTTTTCGAGATCTTGATGCGAATCGAGGGCGAGGCGTCGCTCGGGTCGCTTTTCGACACAGCCCTGCTGGACCAGGCCAAGCGTGAAGATCTTGTGAAGGAATTGCGGCTCGTATGGGAGCTTCGGGGCGTTCGCCTGCATCCGCTGCACGCGGCTTGCCGTCACGATAATGTACAAAGCGGAACATAGCCATGACTCATGCGCATGGCCACGCCCATGCGTGCATGTGAGGGGACCAGGCCATCCGATGCAGAGCGGGGCATCGGGCTTCGGGCTTCGGGCAGGTCGATGCAACACCGTTGAAGAAAGGACGATCGTATTGAGAGAACGCGGCCCGTCACGGATAGCCCTGCTATGAAGTTCTACCGATGCAGCTCGCCGGCACCGCGATTTCAGGCCGTGACGCCGGGCGAGAAGATACGCGAGACGTCTGTACTGACGTCTCTTGTCCAACCAGGAGCGCGCGAAAAGGCAAGGCAGATGGTTAGCGGTTCGAGCAATGATCGGTTCGTAGTGTCCCGGCGACGTACGGGGTTTGGCGACTGTCTGTGGTCACTCGCGGCAGCCTGGCGATTTGCAAAGCAGACAGGACGGACGCTAGCCATTGATTGGCGGGGATCTTGTTATCTTGATGAACCATTCACCAATGCCTTTCCAGTCTTCTTCGAACCGGTTGAAGACATTGGCGGAGTGCGAGTAATTTGCGATGACGACATCAATACGCGTTCGTTTCCAGGACCATTCTTTCCAACATGGTGGAACAAGCCATCTTTCGATTGCATCTATCGACCGGACGAGCAGATTTTCAGGGAACGCGATCAACTCGATCAACTGTTCCAAAGTCAGAGAGATAGTGACGCTAACACGGTTGTGTGTGATGCCTGCCTGATGTGGCGCTGCGATCAGGAAGCGGAACGCGAAATCTTCCGGAGTATTAAGCCGCGGCCTGAAATTCAGGCCCGGATTGATGCTATCTACCGCGAGCACTTTGAGCCGTACAGCGTAATCGGCATTCATGTCCGGCATGGCAATGGCGAAGATATTATGGGGCATGCCCCTTACTGGGCGGACACGGAGCGCGCCTTGCGGCAGATCTACAATGCCATTGATGAGGCCAGGAGTTTATCCCACGCAAAACCTGTGAGGGCGTTCCTGTGCACGGACAGTGCGCTCGTCCTCGAGCAGGTTTCGGTTAAATTTCCCGATGTCTTCGCGATTCCAAAGCAGTTCCAGGCGCCTCAAGCGGGCCCATTGCACCATCCCGCCCTCGGAGCTGAAGGCGGCTTTTCTGCCCTCACCGAGATGTATCTCCTTGCCCGCTGCGACACGGTGATCCGTTTTCCGCCAACGAGCGCTTTTACGCGCTATGCGCGTCTTTTCGCCCCACGCGTTATAGAATTCGATTTGAACGATCCGGGCCGGTTGATCCTGATTGAAGACAACTCGCAAGCGCTTATGGCTTCGTGAAAGTCGCAAACCCGCGTGATCGATCTCACCGCCGCTCTTTACGTCCGATAGCCGTGGAAGTTCTTCTCCGGGCGACGATTTTCTGGCCCGCGGGCTGTCATTGCCGCAACGTTCCAGGGGCGAAGAGAACGAAGCCGCGGCCGAATGCGTTCGGCTAAGGCGCGGCTTCGACAACAACGGCCCTAAAGTGCCGCTGCGTTTTACAGAAGGAGCACGCCTTCGTCTTCGCTTCGGGCGGGCCGCAGACGGAAGCTAAACAACGCTCAATCACGGATGAACATTTCAGCTCGCCAGCTCATGCTTGGAACTAGCGCCGCGAAATCCAGTGCCGCTCAGAGCATGGCGCGATAGATCAAAAGTGGCCGCCGACGAATCTAACGTGCAAGCTTGGTACATCAGTTTTATGTTGGGGCGGCTAATGGCCGTGGCCGTTATCCCCGGGCATTTTTCGACTTCGACGAGAGGCGCCGGCCAGCCGCAGGCTCGTACGGTTGTGCGATCGTGAAAGCGAACGCGGGCTGGGTAGCCCTTTCATGAAGCGGGCGAGTGCTCGCGAACTTACGTAGCAGAGTCACCATCGCTGTCAGAAAGCTCACCTCCGCTGTCTTGAATGCGCCAAGCATTCCGCGTGCGCGACATTAGGACGCAAAACGGAAGCGCATTTACGTACATCGCAGTGGCGCAAATCCTGCTACGCGTGCGCGGGCGCAAAAGTAGAGGAGGCGGCCGTGGGTCTCGATCTGCCAAATGACAATCTGATCCGAGGTCCGCTGCCCGAAGCACATTTGGATCGCCTCGTTGACGCCGTTAATGCGCGCGTTGATCGTGGAGAACCGAAGGTGATGTTACTCACCGGCGCATCGCGCGGAATTGGCCATGCCACTGCCAAGCTATTCTCGGAGGCAGGCTGGCGCATCATTTCTTGCGCACGCCAACCGTTCGACGGCGAGCGATGCCCCTGGGAGGCTGGGAATGACGATCATTTCCAGGTCGACCTCGGCGATCATCGAATGCTGCCGCGCGCAATCACCGAGGTTAAGAAACGCTTGGCCGGTGCGCCCTTGCACGCGCTGGTGAATAATGCGGGTGTGTCGCCGAAAACGCCCACAGGCGATCGGATGACATCGTTGACCACCTCAACCGATACCTGGATGAGGGTCTTTCATCTTAATCTGGTGGCTCCGATCCTGCTGGCGCAGGGTTTGTTTGATGAGCTAAGAGCCGCGTCAGGATCGATCGTGAATGTGACTTCAGTCGCGGGCTCGCGGGTGCACCCATTCGCCGGTAGCGCCTATGCGACCTCGAAAGCTGCGCTTGCGAGCCTCACACGCGAATTGGCCCACGACTATGCGCCGCATGGCATTCGCGTCAATGCGATCGCGCCCGGCGAAATCAGGACCGACATGCTGTCGCCCGACGCGGAAGCGCGCGTCGTGGCAAGTATCCCGCTGCGCAGAGTGGGTACTCCGGACGAAGTGGCCAAGGTCATCTTCTTCCTATGCTCGGATGCGGCGAGCTATGTTACGGGTGCCGAGGTGCCGATCAACGGTGGCCAGCATCTGTGAAGCGGCCGGCCCGGCGGCGAAGCTGACTTGAGCTTCCCAACGGACTCACGTTCTCCGCTGACCACGCGCATACAATCAACAGAAAATGAATCGAAGGCACACGGCAAGTTTACTGTCGTGCCATGAAAAAGTGTCACGGTTCGATGTCATCTCGTCAACACTTGGCGCTAGATCGAGAGTGACATGCAAAACGAACCTCGCCAATCCGGACATGGGTCCAGGGAGGATGATCAAGGAAACGGAGACAGGCTTATGCTGCATATCCCCTCCTCGAGCGAAAGACCTGCCTCGCAGCCGGAACCGGAGCGTGCCCCCCCGGGGGAGCCGTCGCATGAGAGCGCGCTGGCCGGCATCTACGAAATATCGAAAATACTAAATGCTCCCGGCCGGCTCGAAGTCACCTTGGCCAACGTTCTCGGTCTTCTGCAATCGTTTGTGCAGATGCGACACGGCCTCGTCTCGCTGTTCAACGATGACGGCGTTCCAGAACTTACAGTTGGCGCCGGCTGGAGCGAAGGCACTGACGAACGTTACCGGACGTGCGTGCCGCAGAAAGCAATCCACGAGATCGTAGCGACAGGCAGGTCTCTTATGGTCGAGAATGTAGCCGCCGAGACGGCCTTCAGCGCTGCCGACCGGGAGGTTCTCGGCGCCTCTGATAGTATACCGGTAGCGTTCATCGGGGTCCCGATTCGCGTTGATTCGACGGTCGTTGGTACGCTGACGATCGACCGTATCCCGGAAGGCAGTTCAAGTCTTCTCGAGTACGATGCGCGGCTGCTCGCCATGGTCGCGAACGTGATAGGACAAACGATCAAGTTACATCGCTTGTTCGCCGGCGATCGCGAACAATCGTTGGTGGACAAGGACCGGCTAGAGAAACAGACAGTTGATCGTGGGCCGCCCGCTCGCGAGCGCAAGCAGCTTCAGGCACACGGGATCATTGGCGACAGCCCGGCGCTGAGCGCACTGCTTGAGAAGATTGTCGTTGTAGCCAGATCAAACAGCACGGTTCTGCTGCGTGGCGAATCCGGTACCGGGAAGGAGCTGGTAGCCAAGGCCATTCACGAGTCGTCCGTTCGTGCTAAGCGGCCGTTCGTTAAGCTGAATTGCGCGGCGCTCCCCGAGACGGTCCTGGAATCGGAATTGTTTGGCCATGAGAAAGGTGCCTTTACCGGTGCTGTCAGCGCCCGCAAGGGGCGCTTCGAGCTTGCTGACAAAGGGACGCTATTTCTTGACGAGATCGGAGAGATCTCACCTCCGTTCCAGGCGAAGTTGCTGCGAGTTCTGCAAGAGCAGGAGTTCGAGCGCGTCGGCAGCAATCACACGATTAAAGTCGATGTTCGGGTGATAGCTGCAACCAACAGGAACCTTGAAGAGGCTGTGGCAAGGAGCGAATTCCGCGCGGACCTCTACTATCGTATTAGCGTAGTTCCCTTGTTGTTGCCGCCGCTTCGCGAAAGACGCAGTGATATTCCGCTGCTCGCAAGAGAGTTCCTCAGAAAGTTTAACAGCGAGAACGGCCGCTCTCTTACTCTGGAGGCGAGTGCGATCGATGTACTGATGAGCTGTAAATTTCCGGGAAATGTCCGCGAACTCGAGAACTGCATCGAGCGGACCGCGACACTCAGTGCCGGAACATCGATTGTAAGAAGTGACTTTGCATGCAGCCAAGGCCAATGCCTTTCCACGACGCTTTGGAAAAGCACATCGTATGGCAAGACAGACCCGGCGGCACCGATGCAACCGGTGCCTGCAAAGTCCATCATCCCGCTGGCTGAAACGGCCCCTCCGCCGCAGGCTGTCTGCGAACCGGGCTCATTGGCACCTTCCGGCACAGTTCTCGTTAGTGGTGCGAGAATGGCTGATCGCGAGCGGGTCGTTGCGGCTATGGAAAAGTCTGGCTGGGTGCAGGCCAAGGCAGCGCGCCTACTCGGGCTAACCCCGCGCCAAGTCGGCTACGCGCTGAGGAAATACGGAATCGAGATAAAGCGGTTCTGAGCGCCCCGCATCGGCCTGGACTGATTCCGCCAAATCGATAAGTGAAGACGGTCCGCGTAGTTAATCTAGCAATCTGAGGGGAATGGACCGCCGGGGGCGTCGGCTTGCCACGACCCCGAGAAGGGCTCAACTATTCAGCGACAGATGGGGCGGAGAGCCTCACTTGCGAGTCGCACAATCGCGAACCGCCGGTTGCTCGAAATGCAAAGAGCTATCATCCTTATCTCAATCAAGCCGGATTGGCGAACGCAATGCTTAATGACCCTCGACCGGTCCGGGCCTGCAGGGGATTAGCGGCAGTCAATCCGCAAGCAGTCCCGCCGCCACTTGCCAGCGTGGTGCTGCGAAACAGCGCTGTCCGAGCCTGCTTTGTGCCGGCATCCCTTTCAGGAAGCGCGGGGTAGAGAGGGCGCACTACCCGGTGTTAAGCCTTGTGACAGCGAGCGGTCCCAAGCGGCGGGGATGGTACAAGACTTGCTGTTCTCTTCCCAACTGACGTAACTTTAGGAGCAACACCTTGCATAATATTGTCTGCATCAAGCAAGTTCCGGACTCGGCGCAGATCCGCGTGCACCCCGTGACCAATACAATCATGCGTCAGGGAGTGCCGACCATCATCAACCCGTATGACCTATTCGCGCTCGAGGCCGCGCTGGGGCTGCGCGATCGGTTCGGTGGCGAAATTACCGTGCTTACCATGGGGCCGCCATCGGCAGAGGAGTCGTTGCGAAAGGCGCTGACTTATGGTGCTGATCGCGCCGTCCTACTTACTGATCGCTGCTTTGCGGGCTCGGATACGCTGGCCACTACGTATGCGCTTGCAACAGCGATCCGGAAAATTGGCAAGGAATATGGTCCGGCAAACCTCATCTTCACGGGAAAGCAGACCATCGACGGCGATACAGCGCAGGTTGGTCCTGGCATCGCGAAGCGACTGGGCGTAGGGCAGCTAACTTACGTTGCGAAGGTCAGATCCGTGGACGTCGCCAATGAAACAATTGAAGCGGAGCGGCGCTCGGAAGGCGGTGTGCAGGTTCTGCACACTAGGTTGCCCTGCCTCATCACCATGCTTGAGGCGACGAATCAGATTCGGCGAGGCGCGATGGCGGATGCCTTGCGTGCCGCGCGAGCCAAAATCGTGAAATGGAGCGCGCAAGATGCAGGTGTCGAAGACATCTCCAAATGTGGGCTCAAGGGCTCGCCGACTGTCGTCAAACGTGTGTTCGCTCCCCCTGCGCGGGCCGAGAGGGCGGCGCTGGTTGAGTCCGCCGAGCAGCCGGCGCAGGCGCTAATAGACGCAATCTTCTTGAATCAACCGAAGCTCGAAACCGATCTGGCGACACTTGCTCGTGACGCCCGATCTGGACTGTCCGGGCAATGTTAGCAACGCGCTCCAAGAAATGTATCAACGCTCGCACCCGAGTCGATGAGAGCGCAACATGTCGTTGTGCAACGCGGTAAGCTACCATAAGAGTTTGCTATGCCATCCGTCGATCTCGCCATCGGCTGAGGCCGCATGTTCCGTAGAGCACGTTATCGCTACGATCGAGTCCGGAGCCGCCCAGGATTGCCGGGGCACGGCCAAACAGGCCTGCGCATATTTCAGATCTTCCGTTTTGTCGTGTTCGACCGTGGAAGACCATTGCTTCCTCCGTACCGGTCGCGAGCAAAGACGGAATACGTCAGCAACCCGGGTCACCATGCTAGCGCTGCCGTCTGCACGTCCAAAGCCCTGTCGCTGGCTTTAAGGAGCAAAGCCAACCTATGCGGCGCCTTTGAAGCAATCCGCCAATTCAGCAGCCGTGTGTATGTGAACAGCCGCTGTTTCGTTCCTGACGGCGGTGCGCAGCCTCTCAAGTGCTATGCACTTGCTATGAGGATAGGTCACAAGTGTTATACCAGCTTCTTCGGAATCTGACGGAGCAAATTCAAGAGTTGGCATGATGGTTGCTGTTAGCCAGTAAAAATTAAGAGGGGGTAACCGCGAATGCGAAGAACAGGCGAGCGGCATGCCACGAACGACCTGAGGCCCTGTGAGGTCGGTAGGCACGAATTGGATTTCACAATGCTGTACCAAGTTGACAGCGGTTCGATGAAATGGCGGCAGCAGCAACCGCGAGGGCTTCATTCATTTGCTCAGGCAGCCAAAGCTGCACCGCGCGACTAGGCGTGTCATTCGCGCATGCGGCATTAGCATCAGAATGGCATGCGCGGCGAAGTATCCAAGACGATTCTCCGCGCGCATGCTCGCCGTGGCTGCCATTGCGGCATCGGATTGCTGCTGGACTGGAAGCCAACCGGATCCTCGCCGCTCCCTCAATGAACGAAGTCCCTTCGATGCGCATGACCAGGACAGAGAAGACCGCAATCTGCCGTGGCCAGGAGAACGACGAAAGTTTGCGTGAAAGGTGAACGCAACATTAGGCCCTTTGAAGCCAATGAACTCAGCGCGGTCAATAGTCGGCCCGGACATGAAGGTAGCTTCGTCAAGGACCGTTTCGCTTCTCATCTGCAGGGAGTCAAATGATATCTCAAGCGTCTCGATTTGCACCGGATCAGCCTCCGAAGTTATCCTGCGAGTACTTGACTGAGCGAGTGCGAGCCTTGTTCGGCCCGCATCCGTTCGCCTCCCAGATGTCCGGAGACCAGGTCGCCAGCCTGCTGCCTGAATACCTAGCGATGTCACAGGCGTTCCCGTACCTGCAGGCAGGGTCGCAAAGGGACCTCATATTCGATGCAATGCATCAAAATCGGGACATTGGGAGGGACATTGAACTGACCAGCGTGGTCGCGAATTTTATCTGCTGGGATGAGACCGGTGGCCATGGCGGGATTCTCCGGGGCGGCAAGGCGGCGTTGCCCGATATTCTTTTGACAGAAAACTTTCACTCCAACCTCTTGAGAAAGGATGCTGCACGACTACTCGGCAGAGCGATAAGGCCCAACTATAGCGACAGGACGAAGCAGTACCTGCATTCTCTCTATGCCGGATTGTCATCGAAAGACCCCCTGGTTCGTTGCGCCTACATGGTCGCCTTTGAGCTCCATGCTGCAGACATGATCCAGTCGCTGTGGACCACTCTGGTCAAAACCTTCAAGGCGCGGCCGGACGATCTTGAGTATTTTCGCGGCCATGTCGGCGGAGAAGATCCCGCGGAGAAGTACCACGGAGAAATGACAGGCCGGCTGATTGGTGAACTTGTGCAGCCTGGCCTTAATGATCGCTTTTTGAATGAATTCGGCCGAGCCTATCGGCTCAGCGTCCAGTGGTGTCGCGATCTGCTCGGAACGGCGGCGCGTACGGGAGATGATCACTCCGAGATGCAACATCATGGCCGTTGTCATTGCGGCGCTATCAAATTCTACGTCAATGCACCTCGAGAGCTCTCTGCAGTTCGATGCAATTGCTCAATTTGTCAAATGTCTGGATTTGTCCACTTGCTCGTACCTGGCGATAAGCTGCGCATCGAGTGCGGCGAAGAGTTCCTCACGACATACCAGTTCAACAAGAATATTGCGCGGCACACGTTTTGCCGGCTTTGTGGCGTAAAGCCATTCTATAGGCCGAGGTCGAATCCCTCCGGGTACAGCGTAAATATCCGATGTCTGGATAAAAAGACCATCGAGCATTTAAGAATATCTGAGTTCGATGGCGCGCATTGGGAGCAAGCATTCCTGTCAATGCAGCAGGACCCGGAGTCATGCTTCGAAGATCAAAGGAGTGAGCTCGAATGGCGCGCGCAATGAAAGATAAATCCTGTCTTCTTTCAGAAGAAGTCCTGACAAAGTACCGGATTGAGCTGCTAGTAAAGGGGTCCGTCGTAATCGCCCCGCAAATGTTATTCACTCAAGACGACATAGCCAGGATCGATCAGCTGCAGGCTGAGATTCCGGAAGAAGAAGTGCGGGAGGGAGATGCGGGCGACTTGCACAGCGTCTTTGTCCAGCGCGTGAGGGTAGACCCGCCCGGCCACGCGCCTAGCAACGTGAGTGGTACTGCTTCGGGTCAGATCATGGAGCTGCTCGAAAGTAGAGATCGCAGCTTCGCGCTAAGAAAGATCTTCGGAGCATCCGCAGATTACGTGGTTCGCCGATGCCAGATGCATCGTATGCCGCCGGGGTCCTTTATCGGCATTCATTTGGATGCGGCGAGTGATCCGGATTTCGAGTACTCGGTGATTGTGCAGCTAGCGAGAGACTTCGACGGCGGTGAATTCGTGGTATATCCAACCGGGTACGAACAACACGTATTCCGGCCGCCATTTGGCGCTGTGCTTGTCACAACCTGTAAGGTCCGGCATGAGGTAAAGCCGGTATCAAGCGGGGAGCGCCGATCCCTCGTATACTTCTGTTCAAAACGCAGCGGCGTGAACCGCCGGATCATCGAGGGTTCTAACGCTCGGCCCTAGCGTGCCGCGCCTGGTATGGGTCTCTGCAAATCGTGGGCTGAGCGAGCTCTCCGGGGAATTGATGGCTTTCCCATCTTGCGGGTCCTTCGTGAGGTCCGACACGAGTCTGGTCGCAAGCGATGGCTTACATTGATCGTACGCGTCCGGTGACGGCCCCTAGTTGGGCGTCTTGAGCGGATGGCCGACCTCGCTCATGGGGCATGAGCGACGTTCTGAGGTTACCAATTCCGGGCGTGAGTTCGTGGACGCGCTTGGCGAGATGATCCAGCAGGCAGGCCAGCACAAGCCTGTGGATCTAGGGCTTGGCTGTGGCGATGAAGTGATCGCTTTGGTCGTGTCATTGTTACTCCAAGCTCTGCGCCCCGATCCGGGCCTTTTCCTCGCCCGTCCATCGTCGGCGACGATCCCAGTGATCACCTCGACGCGACGATCACCTTGCTACTGGCTCGAGCATGGTATTTGCCATCGTTCCTCCTCCACGGATCCGCTCATGCCGAGCTGTATCGCGGGCGCCGAAAGGGGAGCGGTTGGGGCCTCACGCCGTTACAATGGGCCGAATATTTCCACCACAATCACCACAATCACGAGGAGAGTGGTCGCAAAGGCCATGATGACCATTCCGCTGCCCGCAGGTAGGAGGCTGAGAGGCGAGGCGATAGGATTGCAGATCGACGGCATCACACGGGGCGGGAGATTGAGCCTCTCAGTGCTATCGAAGATATAGCTAGTCGGGCGTCGGGACTCACGGACCACACATCCAAAGCTGGGTTGCATCCCCGCGGAATTGTCAGCCAGCTGGTCCCGACCGGGGTTGTCCGGCGGCTGCCCGGGAACGAGCGGCGTTTGGCTGTAGTAGGGACCACCATGCTTGGAGCTCGGTGCCACCTCGCGCAGAGCAGTCTGCCTGACAAATGCGGAACTTGCGCCAGCGGCCACATTCATGGCTTTTGCAACTCCAGATGCAAGCAGAATCAAAGCCAAGTCGAACAAGATCAATCGGATCAGCCTCATTGGGGCTCCGAAGATAGCTGCTGCGGCCGCGTTCTTTGCGGCAACTCCTGCTCCTATGCAGCAATTTACGTGCCGGCAAAGTGCGGTCTTTTGGGGCCGCTTATTTCATAGTGAAACTCGCATAAACCCAAGCCAGCGAGTGCAATCGCCCATCGTATTGTCGAGTTTCAACGTAGGCGTCGCAAATCGGCCAAGCAGGACGTGCAATGCGATTAGCTTTTGGGGTCGGCAACTGCGCTGGCAGCCTTACGCCATGACGCTCGTCGCTGTACAAGCTTCGGCGCACCGCTGGTCTCGTCCGGGCCGAACAAGAGCACTCTCATAGGGCCACCATTCATCGTCCGACCAAAGCTTGCTCGGTGATTGGGGCACCTTCGTCGCCACGTGAAGGAAGGGAGGCGCGCGTTCCCGGTGCGCGATGGTGTATCCCAGGCTTCGAAGCGATGAATTGAGCGGCTGACGATGTTTGCTACGACTTCAATAGTCGGTGTTGCTGATCGTGGGCCGCGGGCCTGTTCGGCGCAATCACAACGCACTCCACAGTGCCAGCCTTTTCATCGGCAGCAAGCGGGATCACGCCCTCCTTACGTGTGTGGTCGAATATAAGTCCATCCTTGACGAGACGATCATGCGCCGCCCGGAAGGATGCTGATCGCACATTTCTCACAGATAAAATAACGTTACAGCCGAAATAGTCGACGCCTAGCAGCCGGACGGCAATGTTGTGTAACACCGAGCCGCCACCCCAGCGGCCGTTCGCTTCATTGAACAGCAACCGCCCGTCTTGTGCGAAAATGGCGTCGATGTTGATCATTCCGCGATACCCCAGGTCTCGCGCGAGTGCCACAAAACGGTAGGCATGGGCCTGGGCAGCTAACAATTGCTCTTCCTCCAAGTCGCTTGGAAGCTCAAGTCCCGTCCGGATCAGAGCTCTTTCGGATCGGTCTGCGCTTTTACGCAGACGTATGCTTCCACTATTGACAAAAGCGATTGATGCATCATCCTGGATTGTATACTCGAGATAGAATAAAGATCGGGCCAAGTGGTACGATTCCACGACCAGCGTCTTACACGAGGCTGTTGTCATCTCAGACCACAATGCTTCGGGATCAAACGACGGCCACGAAACCCACCGAGTATCTCTGGCTCCAGGTAGCGGATCGCTCTTATTGCTGGTCAGGATGACGTTTCCAACTCCACCAGCTCCATTATCCAACTTTACAATGACCGTGCCGGTCTCGGATTTGAGGGAGGTGACGGCTTTGAACAGTCCATTTGGGTCTGTCGCGACTGATCCATGGGGGAGCGGAAGTGCAACGCTTGTTGCCAATTGACGGAAGTGGCTCTTGCGATTCAACAGATCAGGCCCGCGCTGCAAAGCGAAGTCGTCACCGGTCTTCGGTATGCCTAGAATGGCCGCCAAGCGTGCGACGCCTTCAGTAGAGTAGCAGGGATACAATTGCCAGTCTGATTTCTGGCGAATATGTCTTTTGAGCCGCTCGACAACAGTTTTGGACAGTAACGTACAATCATCGAGGATTGTCGATTGGCGGCTCGCAGGTACAAGCAGGCGAAGAGCCGATGAATGGAAATTGAGCGTTTCGCCAATGAAGGATAACAGATCGGCCGGGATCACTACCGGAGAGACTATCAGGTCGCCCTCCTGAGCAAACCACGCTGAACGAAATGCCGAGTTGGCGGCCAGCGAAAGTTGAGCTTTTGTTAGGTGGGCGCCCGACATCTGAGGTGTACCGGCATTCATAATCAGGATTCGCGGCATTCTCGACCTCCGGACATCTGGTCGTGATCAGGATGGGATCGTCATGGCAACCACGAAGTCGTTGCCATGCCGTGGCAAGGCTCTGGGAGAGGGGAGAATTTGCGCCATCTCGATGTCACCTGCGATGCAGCGGGAGAGAACGGCCCGCCTCGAATCTGCCGATCTCAATTTATGGCTCGGCCGCGTATGAAATGATCTCGCAGAGCCCGATAAACGGGCTCTGACCAAACATGGGCGATCAGCGCTTGCGCCTCGATCCGGCAGTCGCCGCCGCTTGGTCACATAAGCGGCGGGTGCGTCTTCCCATCGAGCAACGGCTCGACCGACCAGCATTCGGCTACATTTGGATGTTCCGTAAGCACTCGCTCTATTCTTGCTGGAAAGATATTCTCGCTTGAAATAATCGAGAGTTGTTTTGCCGCGGTGAAGCGGAATAGATCCATCGGCCTCGCAGTGTCCATTGTCGCCGGCGAGGCTGGGGATCTCGAGTCGGGCTCCTCTCAGGGCACCAAACTGGCTCTCCAAGGCGCGAGCGATCCGCTCAATGTATCGATTGAGGATGACATAGCTGGACGGCTTCCGTTCGAAATGAATCGCGGTCTTGTCAAAGGTATAGGTAGCGCTTCCCTCGGCCGGGGTGGAAAAATTCAGCTTGCTATTCATGCGTGTCAGGTCCGCGCATTCTGTTTGCGCCACCCGCAACGGCCTCCCAAATCCTGACGAGGCCCCGGTCATATGCTTCGGCTGGCGCTTGTACAGGCTGTGCTCACACGGTCTTGGCGGAAGCCTTCTTTTAATGGCTGTCATGGGGTGCGAACGATGGATATCGCTCGAGGGAAATCTGCCGATCGATCGATCACTCCGCTCTGCTCAGCTGCGGTGTGCATCTTCCGGTAATGATCGGCACACCACGAAGAGGTCTTCTTGCCGCGTTTTTGATATACAGGCTCGCCGCACATATAGGCCGCTCTCATATCTCCATCTTTGAAACCGATGATGCAACGGCACTGGCCTTCAACATGATGAACTAACAGGACCTTCTTAAGGCCATCGCGGTCTTTCAACTTGCTGCTCCAGCCTGCCAAACAATTTCTTCCGATGCCGCGCTGGTCACGCGGAGTCGCCCGCGCGGGCCACTCGTCGAAACCCGCGCGGGCTCACCATCTGCCAAACCTTGCACGGTCGAAACGCCTTGCCAGGTGCGGAAAGGAGCTTGAAGGTGGCGGGTTCGGCGAACTGAGTTTTGTGCGTTGCTGCGCGAGACGAGCAGCTTCAGGAAGCGGGCGCCACCTAAGCGCTTCCGATAGACTTCCACGTCGATCAATTCTGACCTTATCGGCTCCCGTGGCGAAGTGGCCGCCGGCGGCCATATTGTCAGGATCAGAAATGCCGAACCATTTAGAGCTACGTGCGAGCTCTGGCGCCGCGATCGGAACTCGCTGCACAGCCCTCCCGAGCGAGGGACTATAGACAATGAGGAGCATGACCGGCCATCGGTCAGCGGATATGACCAGCTGAGGCATTCGCAGTCCCTCACACGATAGGTGCCACGCCCGAGAGCGTACGATTTAACGTTACGTCAGATTCAAGCCCCTTTTTTGCGGCCTATGAAAACGTGACCAAGGTAATGCTGGCCCAAGCAGTCCCCCAAGGGGCTATCGCGAACATGTAGCGCCGCCGTGAGGGGGGCGAGCCCCAGTTAATGAGGGCCATTGAGGAGAGATCCAGCGAACGCGTCGGCGGCGTACCCAACGCACGTCGCCGCTCGCTTCCGGCGAAATTTGGAGTTGCTCAGGGGGCGTATGCGGGAATCACCATCGGCGGTCAGTCTGAGAAGGCGAGATATCGAAGCCAAGCTTGGCAAGTGTTTTTGGCGTTTGCGTAAAGCGCCACGCTGGCCTGCCAGTCTCTCGGCATGTAGGCGGCAACGGCGCACCTAATGCGCTCTCAGCAGAACACGTCGTTTTGCCTCGAAAAGATGCTCATCCAGGGTATCGTGCAGCGCACGCCGCAGCTCTGGCGGGATGGAGCTATCTGTATCGATCAATTCCCGAAACTTCCGGATGATGTGTTCTATTGTTGCGATCGTTCCCAGTGTTTCCATCCTCTGCCAGGGCATCATCCATTGTCTCCTTTGGCGCGTAACGCACGTTGCGCCGCGGGTCCTCACCTCAGCAACCGGGCCGAGAACAGCCTCTAGTCGGCAAAGGGGTGGCTGTCGGACACCTGCTCAGCGCGAGTTGTTTCGTCAGCGGCGCTCACTCAAATTCCGCAGAAGTGGCGCGCATTTGCAGCTGCAATATTCTTGCGCACGTAAGCTGCACTCTTGATCGCATTAGTCGAGCCTCAGCCAGCTCAGCTTTAGGCGTTTGAAACCGCAATCAAGCGAGTCAGCCGGGCGGCTGCAGCGCCGTGATCAAGTGATTCTTGGCCAAGTGCCACGCCTTGCTGTAGGTTCGAGGCACGACCGGCCACCACCAGTGCCGCCGCCGCGTTCAAAAGTGCGGCATCACGAAAAGGGCCTGGGAGGCCGTCGAGCACTTTCTCTAACGCAATGGCATGAGACTCGCAATCACAGCTCTCCAGCGCATCGGCGCGGTAGCGGGGGAGCCCGGCTTCTTCCGGCGTCACTTCGAACGTGCGGACTGTACCGGCCTCGACCGCAGCAACAAAGCTTGTCCCGGCGAGGGATATTTCATCGAGCCCGTCCGAGCCATGAACAACCCATACCGAATCGGCACCCAGGTTCTTCAAGACGTACGCCAATGGCTGCACCCATTTGCGAGCGAAAACTCCAAGGATCTGCCGCTTGACGCCGGCCGGATTAGACAAAGCCTCGATTAGATTGAACATTGTGTGGGTTCCAAGCACGCTTCGGATCTGGCTGATGCGCTGCATCGCAGGATAGCCGGCTGACGCAAACATGAAGCCAATGCCGGCTTCGTGCACACAACGTGCGATCGCATCAGGCTTGAGATCGACCTTTACGCCTAGACTCGCCAACACGTCTGCGGTGCTTGAACGCAAAGTCGCAGCGCGGTTAACATACTTGGCGACAGGAACGCCGGCCCCGGCGACGATGAAGGAAGCGCACGTCGATACGTTGAGCGGACGCATCGCCCCGTCGCTCGCACCAGTGATATCGATGGGGTCGCATTGCATTTCCACCTTGGGCATTAAATTCCGCATTGCGGACGCGGCGCCGGTGACTTCTTCGACTGTTTCGCCGCGGACTCTCATCCCAATCAACAAGCCACCGATCTGCGAGGGAGTTGCGTCACCCGACATCATGCTGTCGAACGCTGACGCAGCCTCCTCGCGCGTCAGTATGGCGCCCGTGGCAACTTTCGCGATGATCGACTTGAGCGGTTCCATCGAACTGTGCACGTCCCTTGTCCAATCTGAGCTGCGACCGTTCAGCCAGACGTCTTTGCAGCCGAGTGCCTTGTTGCAGCTGCCTGTCTATTCGCACTCGCTATGCCGCACTTGTCCAACAGGCGGCCGACAGATGAAACGTGAGCATCTGTGGCGACGCTACAACCTGACGCTACGTGAGGGTCAAGCCCTCTCCATTCGATGGTGCCCTAGATAGGACGCCGGCGGCTGGTCAGAGGACTGCAGTCGCTTGATACCAGAACAATAGCGTCGTCTCGAGCCTGCTTGCCGGCGATATTAGGAGGGTCACAAGGCTTTTGGCTTCCGGCGCCGCCGTGGCGGGGGCCGCCGGTTAACCTTCGTGCGATGTGCTGCACGTGAGCTGGGACGACTTCTGGTAAGGAGCCGGGCGGACAAGTCGTAGCACCTTCACTTCGATCTGCTGCTCTGATTGCCGATGTCCCGCCCGGAGATCACGTATCGGCATTGCTGACTGAGGCGATCTTGCTTGGATCTGAGGCAGACAGTGATAGCAAAGCGATCTGGTATATGACTACTACAAAGGCGTAACACGTCTTCCATACAGGCCTCTTTCTCCTCTGCGGTCGGCGCTTGATCAAGCGCGTTGGCTGGCGCGAGCATGACCGTTGTCATTGCCAGGCCAAGAGCGATGGCGCCGTAGCGAAGTCCGAGGTCCGAAGCCAACTTAGTTCGTTGTTTCTGAATCATAACATTCCTTCAATTCGGGTGGGGTGACGTTTTGTTCTTGCTGTGTGCGGAGCGCATCATCTGCCAACCGGAAAGCTGCGGATCTGCTTAGCTGGCTGTCGGCAAGCTCGTTATTCTACTTTGCGGTTCTCATTGTACGGAGCCCGTCATCCGCCGGGAATGACATTCGATGAATCGGGGGTAGGCCTGCACCGGATGGTGTTAGGCTCTCTATTTCGTCGTCCTGGGCTAGCGTACATATTTGAAGCATTCGCAAATGTCGTGATGTCAGGAATCCCCTGGCTCTCAGTGGTGATCCCCACTTGTCCCAACTCGTACAATCTAACGATGCATGCGATTCAAAGTCTCTTCATAAGACCGATGGTCTAAAGCTGTCGGGGGCTGTGGACTAGGGATCGACCGCTTCGGCAGCCGAGCCACGAGCGTCGCTCCTACGTGATGATACGGAGCGTAGGTGTCGCAATTGTTTGATCTACGAATTGCATGCTCTCGGCATGAATCCGAAAAGCAAACTCTACCAACCCGATCACTGGCGAGGCCGCGCGCAAGCAACGCGAAAGAAGGCGGCAGCGCTCGTTGACGGGAAAGCAAAAGACAGGTTGCTTAAGATTGCCTTCGAATACGACAAGTTAGCGCAGCGCGCCCTCGTGTGGCGGATGCGCAAAAATGAGGACGATACGTGGCCTGAGCAAGAGCTGTAAGCGCTGCTACGGCCAATCAAGGCTTCAGCCTTTTGAACTATACCCAACCCAAGGGCGAGGCTGATATCGCTCAACAAGCAAGTCAATCCCGCCTGCTCCGAGCGTTGCGGGAGCGAGGAGCGAGGCGGCCGGGCCGTCCTATGCCATAGGACGTGAGGGCGGAGCCGGCCGCTTGCCCAACGTTCCTTCAGGTCTCTTTGCTTCGTCAGCTTCTCGAAAGCTAGCTTTCACATAACGGTAATGCGGAGTACCAGTTCTCACTTGCAGTCAATCCGTTGCGCCTAACGAGGAAGCCCGGATGCCACCTGCGCGGTACGTCGAGCTGCTACTGGTCATTTTTGGCACTTAGCCGCGGCCGCAACGGCATATCAGTGTCTTTCATTTCAGACATCTGGGTTATGCGTCGGAATTCCTATTGCGGTCGCCGGAACAGCGCACTCTAAATCCAGGTCGCAGCGCGAATTGCGCGCCGGCATCAGGTTATTCGCAGCCGTGGCGGCTGCAGCATGCGATAGGCCCTAGAAGCCTCGCGCGGTCGCCATGCACGGGAGGCTGTCAGAAGAAGGCTGTGATGACCAAGTAGATTCCAGCCCAAAGCACCGCATTTATGAGAAGTGCGACGAGGAGCTCCCAGTTCCACCTTCTCTGCGGTTGCAAGGAGGGACGATCGGCGCCGAAATGCTTGATCATTGGGGGCTTTGTTGCGCGCGAATGTACGTCTCATTGCGCTGAGCGCCGGCCAACAGAAATATGCCAAGCTTTGCATGCCTCCTATCACTCATAAGCTAGCAGTCCTCTCTTCATAGGGCGGTAGGAGAAACGATGTTCGTTGCGTCGCGACCACTCGGCCGATTGATTGCTCGTGTATCTTCGGAACGGCAAGGTCGCGTTCGGCCCACGCAGCAAGCTACATGCCAGAAGGTAGAACTGTCGGCAGCGCCTTTCATTTGATGGGTTGGTCAAACGGAGCCGCTGCGCGACGTCGGAGTCGCGACATTCCTGTCGGAAACAAAACCCGCATTACCGTGTGCAACGAACACCGGCGGCGACGCCGGTGATGCTGTGTTGAAGATGGGAGTTTGGCCTCCCGGAGCCGGCCTTCAGGGGCAGGCTTCAAACCACCTCATGCTGCCGCGTTCAAAAGGCGCGGTGGTGAGCGATGAGGAAAAAGGCGGTGAATGAAACCGTCAGGTAAGTGACAAGAAGATGAGTGCAAGCGAACCGCCGATGACGTATCGAAATGGGTTCAAGATGCTGTCAAGACGGGCGTGGGGTAGTAGCGCTCGGAGGAGTGTGGGCGGAGCCTGTTTACGGCCCACGCGGCAGCCGGTGCATAGGCGGCATGATCTCGTCACAGGCTTCAACACGGAACGTCGGAACCTGACGCAATGCGTCAGGGGCGGAGCAACCCGTAATAGTGAGGAAGCGGCTGTAATGGCCGTGGAGCAAAGGGGTTGCGTTATCCTGCCGGCGTCACTGCGCCAACCGGGAAGACCGGGAGGAGCACGGTGAACTCCGGCAAACCGTTGCCCATCACCAAGCGGATGGTGTGGGAAGCCTATAAGCTTGTGAAGAAGGGAAAG
This sequence comes from Bradyrhizobium sp. USDA 376, assembly GCF_054063675.1. Classification (NCBI taxonomy): domain Bacteria; kingdom Pseudomonadati; phylum Pseudomonadota; class Alphaproteobacteria; order Hyphomicrobiales; family Nitrobacteraceae; genus Bradyrhizobium; species Bradyrhizobium sp. USDA 376. The sequence goes on along the minus strand of NZ_JBSSGN010000001.1, from coordinate 9,219,605 downwards.
GCGGCGGGCGTCGATGGCCAGAGTCTCGAAGACTTTGCCGGCGATCTTGAGAACCACCGCTACCGGCTGTGGAATCGGTTGGTGTCAGGAAGTTACTTCCCGCCACCAGTGCGGCGGGTCGAGATTCCTAAGGCCGGCGGTGGGATTCGTCCTCTTGGCATACCGACGGTCGCGGACCGTATCGCCCAGATGGTGGTCAAACGGTGTCTGGAGCCGGTGTTGGATGGAGAATTTGATCCGGACTCCTACGGCTACAGGCCCGGAAAATCGGCCCATCAGGCCATAGAGCAGGCGCGTAAGCGGTGCTGGCAGCACGACTGGGTCGTAGATCTCGACATCAAGAGCTTTTTCGACACGATCGATCATGAACTCTTGATGCGCGCGGTCTATCGACACACGAAAGCTGACTGGATCCGGCTCTACATTGAGCGGTGGCTTAAGGCTCCGGTCGAGATGCCCGATGGATCGGTTCGGGCGAGGACGACAGGCAGGTCTCAAGGGGGTGTGGTCAGTCCAATCCTGGCAAACTTGTTCCTGCACTACGTGTTCGATGTTTGGATGAAGGGGTCTTATCCCCACATTCCGTTCGAACGCTACGCCGACGACATCATCTGCCATTGCCGCACGCGGCAGGAAGCGGAGGAACTCAAATCGGCGCTGGAACGACGGTTTGCTGACTGCCATTTATTGCTGCATCCGGAGAAGACTAAAGTGGTCTACTGCGCTGACAGCAATCGACGGCGGTCCTACCCGCAGATCCATTTTGACTTCCTGGGCTTTAGCTTCCGCCCCCGTATGGCGAAGAACCGGTGGGGCAGGATCTTCACCTGCTTCCTTCCGGGCGTGAGTCCGAACTCTCTCAAGGAGATGAGGGCTCGCATTCGAGGATGGCGCTTGCCTCAGCACTCGCCGCTTCCGCTTGAAGACATCGCGCGTAGTCTCAGCCCCGTCCTTCGGGGCTGGGATCAATACTACGGGCGATTCTACCCGACGGAACTGCGTAGGCTCTATGAGTACTTCGATGAGCGCCTCGGCGCGTGGCTTCGGTGCAAGTACAAGCAACTGAAGGGCCATCGGGGACGGTCGTTGCGGAAACTCAACGAGATGGCGAAGCAAAATCCAAAGCTCTTTGTCCATTGGCAAAAGCTTGGACGGGCTACGGTTGGATAACAGGAGCCGGATGATGCGAGAGTATCACCTCCGGATCTGTGAGCGGCCGAGGGTGAAACTCCCTCGGCCTACTCGACAGCAAAAGGTGAGCGCCTCGCGAGCGTCATGCCGTATGACCTTGCCCCGTGGACTTAATCCAGATTGAAGTTCGCTCTGGCCGATATGAGGACCAGAGCATGAAGCGCAGCCGCTTTACGGAAGAGCAGATCATCGGGATTTTGAAGGAGCACGAAGCTGGCGTGTCGGTTGCCGATCTGTGCCGGAAGCACGGCGTCAGCGATGCCAGCATGCGGATTTCACGGATCGTGAGCATCGATTTCGCGCGATCGTGAGCACTGAATTCAGACGATCGTGAGCAGCCCGCTACGGCCGATGGGAGATAGAGTCAGTGTTCTGGTTGGCCGTCAAGGGTGATGGTTTTGGCGCTGCGTTTTCGCATGCTTTCTCCGGTGAGCTGGAGGCGGTGGGCGTTGTGGACGAGGCGATCGAGAATGGCGTCGGCGACCGTGGGGTCCCCAATGGCTCCATGCCAGGTGTCCACGGGGAGCTGACTTGTGACGATGGTGGATGCGCGGCCATGGCGGTCCTCGAGGATTTCGAGCAGATCGCGGCGTTCCGCGGCGGTGAGCACCGATAGTCCCCAATCATCCAAAATCAGAAGCTGAGCGCGGCCGAGGCTTTTGAGGAGCCGAGCGTAACGTCCGTCTCCGCGCGCGAGCGCGAGCGCCTCGAACAGCCTTGGAACGCGATGATAGAGGACTGATCGGTTGTCGCGGCAGGCCTTGTGGCCGAGCGCGCAGGCTAACCAACTTTTGCCCAGGCCGGTTGCCCCGGTGACGAGCAAATTCTCGTGGCGATCGATCCAGCGACCTTCGACGAGTTTGGCGAAAACGGCGCGGTCGATGCCCCGCGGGGTGCGCAGATCGACGTCCTCGACGCAAGCAGTCTGGCGCAGTGCGGCGATCTTGAGGCGCGTGGTGAGCCGCCTGGTGTCGCGTTCGGCGGCTTCGCGGTCGACCAACAGGCCGATGCGATCTTCGAACGGCAGGGCTTCGAGATCGGGCGATCGGCGCTGCTCCTCGAAGGCCTTGGCCATTCCGGTCAGGCCAAGCTCGATCAGCCGTTCGTGGGTTGGGTGGTTAAGCATGCCGGGTCTCTCCTTGCTTCAGTGGAAGTAGTCGCGTCCGCGGATGTTGCCGTGGCGCAGGGGCTGGTGCTCGAAAGATTCGTCGAAGAACGTGCGATCGAGGCCGTTCTGGAGGATCGATCTAATCGAGGCGACGGAGCGCGCCTTGATGAGGATGCCCCTCCGGCAGGCTGCGTCGAGGCGTTCGGCGCCGTAGCTTTTGACGAGCGCCAGAATGCCAAGGCAGGTTCGAAAGCCTTGTTCTGGATGGGGCCGGGCGTCGATCACGGCCTGGAAAAACGCTGCTGTCGAAGGACCGATCCGCTCGCCGGCGGCGATCACCGCGGCGGGGGTCCATTTGCCGTAGCGGCGATGGGCGCTGGGCATGTGGTCGGCGATGGTGGTGTGTCCGCGTCGGTTGGGCGCGCGGGCATGGCTGGCGATCCGCTGGCCCTTGTGGAAGATCTCGACCGTCCGATCGTCGATACGGGCATCGACCAGCTCGCCAATCAGACGATACGGCGCGGAGTACCAATGGCCGTCGACCTCGACATGATAATCGGGAGCGAGGCGGCAGCGCTTCCAGCGTGCGAAGGCATAAGGCTGATCTGGCAGCGGGGTTAGCTTGGGTTTGTCGAGTTCGGCAAACAGTTCGGCGCGGCTTGAGCCGAAGCCACGCATTTGACGAGCATTGAGTTCGTCGACGAGTGTCTTGATGGCGGCGTTGAGCTCGGCCCGGGAAAAGAAGCGCTGATTGCGCAGCCGGGCCAGAATCCAGCGCTGGGCGATTTGCACCGCGACCTCGACCTTCGCCTTGTCTTTTGGGCGCCGCGGCCGTGCGGCGAGAATGGCCGTGCCGTAATGGCTCGCCATCTCGGCATAAGTGCGATTGAGGCCGGGATCGTAGCGGTCGGGGTTGCTGACGGCGGCTTTGAGGTTGTCGCAGACCACGAACGTCGGCGTTCCGCTCAAAAACGTGAACAAGTTGACGTGGGCCCGGATCCAGTCGGCCAAGCTCTCGCTGGGGCAGGCCTCGGCGTAGGTGTAGTTCGAAGCGCCCATCGCCGCGACGAACAGCTTCATCGGCTGCACTTCCCCGGTCAGGGGATCGACGATGTCGATGGTGTCGCCGGCGAAATCCACGAACACCTTCTCGCCGCCCAGATGAATCTGCCGCATCGAAGGTCGGACCCGCCCCTTCCAGGCCTCGTAGGTAGTGCAGAACCACGTGTACCCGAAACCGTCGGGATTAACGGCGCGATACTCCTCCCAGAGCAGGCGACGGGTTACGTTGCGCCGGCGGAGCTCTTTATCGATGTAGCTCCAGTCGGGCACCGGCCGCTGCGGGCTCTGAGACGCTGGTCGTGGGGCCGGGAAAAGCAAAAGCTCCAGGTCTTCATCGGTCATTCCCTCCGGAAGCGGCCAGCTCAACCCAGCAGAGCGGGCGCGGCTCAGGTAGCTGTGCACAACGCCGTTGCTGACGCCCACGCTCCGCGCGATGGCCCGCTCTGGCAGGCCTTGAAAATGTTTTAACCGAAGGACTTCCTTGATCCGGCGCATCGACAATCTCTGGGTAGGCATTGGACTTCCTCGTTAACCACGAGGTCATCCCTAAGCCGGTTGAGTTGTCGGCCGAAGCGCTGCAAGGCTCCGAAAGCCTTGCTCACGATCCCGCGAAATCGTTGCTCACGATCGTCTGAAATCTCTGCTCACGATCCCCTGAAATCCGCGCTCACGATCCCGCGAAACGCGCAGCCAGCATCTACAAATGGAAAGCCAAGTTTGGCGGGATGGAGGTCTCGGAGGCCAAGCGGCTGAGGACGCTGGAGGATGAGAACACGCGGCTGAAGCGGCTTTTGGCCGATCGTGGACGCCCACGGGATGAGCGAACGGCGGGCGTGTAAAGCCATCGGCTGTTGCCGCATGACCATCAGATATCGGACGACCCGGGCGGACGACGCGGCCCTACGCCAACGCATGAGAGCGATTGCCGAGGTGCGCCGTCGCTTCGGCTATCGGCGCCTGCATGTTCTGCTCAGGCGGGAGGGCTATCTGGTCAACCACAAGAAACTGTTCCGGCTCTACCGGGAAGAGAGGCTCGCGGTCCGTCGCCGTGGTGGCCGCAAGCGGGCGCTCGGGACCAGGGCGCCGATGGTGGTGCCGATAGCGCCGAATGACCGCTGGTCGCTCGACTTCGTCTCGGACCAGCTCACCGATGGCCGCCGCTTCCGCATCCTGACCGTGGTCGACGAGTGCACGCGCGAATGCCTGGCGTTGGTGGCCGACACCTCACTCTCCGGCACCCGTGTGGCGCGGGAGCTGGACCGGCTGATGATTGAGCGCGGCAAGCCCAAAATGGTGGTCAGCGACAACGGCATCGAATTGACCAGCAACGCCATCCTGACATGGGCCGACCAGAGCCGTGTCGACTGGCATTACATCGCGCCCCGCAAGCCGACGCAGAATGCCTTCATCGAAAGCTTCAATGGCTGTCTCCGAGACGAATTGTTGAACGAGACGCTGTTCACGTCGCTGGCCCAGGCCCGCGTCGAACTCGGACATTGGCGGGCCGACTACAACGATACGCGACCTCACTCGCAACTCGGATGGAAAACACCATCGGAGTTTGCCTTCACCTGCAACCCGCGACGGGATCTGGCGCTGCGCTATGCCGATGGCTCCGCGCCAGCTCCCGCCGCTGCCACCGCCCAACCGAGCAAATCCAACAGCCGGGGCGAACTCAGGACCGGATAAAACTTGATGTGGTGGAACGGCCCGCTCCAACAGCATCAAAGTGCTAGAACGTGGTCGTTGTTCGAACGCCACAAAGGAGGGACCGTTCCGTGAAACAGGTTATCACCATCGGGCTGGATCTGGCCAAGCACGTTTTCCAGGTTCACGGGGCGGATGCCGAGGGCTCACCCGTGTTCAACCGGAAGCTACGGCGCAGCGAAGTTCTGCGTTTCTTTGAGAAGCTGCCAGCATGCCTGGTGGGGATGGAAGCATGCGGTAGCGCCCACTATTGGGCGCGCGAGATCGCAGCTCTCGGTCATGAGGTCCGGCTCATTCCGCCGGCTTATGTCAAACCCTTCGTCAAGCGTGGCAAGACGGATTCGGCGGACGCTGAGGCCATCAGCGAAGCGGTGACCCGAAAGACCATGCGCTTCGTGCCGATTAAGACGGCTGAGCAACAGGCTGCCGCGATGGTGCTGAAGACCCCGCGCTCTTCTAGTGCGGCAGCGAACGCAATCGGTCAACGCGTTGCGCGCGCATCTGGCAGAATTGGGGATCATCGCCACCGCCGGCCTGGCAAAGGTTGAGGCGCTGGTCGCAATCATACGGGATGAGACAGATGCACGCCTGCCCGCAGCAGCGCGCTTCGCGCTGATGGCTATTGCCGACGAGATTGAAGCTTCAGCCGACCAGATCGAGAGGCTCGAGCGCGCAATCGTCGCGGAGGCCAAGCACGACGAAGGACATGCGTCGGTTGACCACGATCCCTGGCGTCGGCGCCATTACAGCGGCGACCATCAAAGCGCTTGTGCCGGATCCCGGCGGGTTCAAGTCGGCTCGCCACTTTGCCGCCTGGCTGGGATTGACGCCGCGGCCTCATTCAAGCGGAGGCAAAGAGCGGTTGGGACGAATATCGAAGATGGGAAATCCAGAACTCCGCTCTATCCTCGTTGTCGGGGCAACGGCCGTCTTGCGGCTTGTCCGAAACGACGTTCGGGCGCGGCCGTGGCTGAAGGCGCTTCTCGCCAGACGCCCCTTCAAGGTTGCCGCCGTCGCGCAGGCCAATAAGACGGCGCGGATCATCTGGGCGCTCCTGGACAAGGGTGAAATTTATCGGCGTCCCGACCCATTGGCGATTGCCGCGGTGACGCAGTGACCGCCAAAACGATCTGACCGGCGCAGGCCGGCAGAGGGCGAGGTGCAACAACAGGCGATGAACCCATGGGACGAAATCCCGAAACGAGTGAAGCTACTGCCCCCAATGCGCTCAAGCGCGTAAACTTGATTTAGCTCCTCGTTCCGCGGATCTCATCGAGGCCAGCGGCCATATTGTGCCGCGCGCAAAGGCCGGACATATGACCGCACCGTTCCAATGTGTGAAATCGACTGAAAAAGCTCTTGCCTCGCGGGCCGTTCCACATATGGGGGCAAGGTCACGTAGCCAACGCGTTAAGGGCCGCATCTTAGTGAGGCCTATAAATCGAGCGATATTTGCAGTGGCAGCCAATGAGATCGGTTAATCATTGTTCCTGACCGTTAGCTGACGATCGAGGTCGCAGCGGTCCGCTGGATGTGCCAGCTAAGAAGTGCATTCCAGACGTCTGCGGCTATGTACGAGCCGATTTGGACGCCATAAAACTGAATGGTTTTCACATAATTGACGCATTAGGACTGTTCAGCCTTTGCGAGAAGGCCGCAAGGGATCAAGTACACTCCCGCAGAAGCAGCAATGTCGCCCGGAGCTATCTGGTGCGGCAACTGCGAGCATCATGAAGTCTGGATTCCGCCGCCAATAGGAGAGCATGGCATGATGAGGGACAATTCATTGAAGACGAGATGAGGCCTCAAGAGCCGCCGACTTCGCATGCTCAAGCGTGATGTGCGCTCTGCCGGCGATGAGCAGTGAATGCCTGGCACCGATCAAGACTGCTTCGCCGCGGAGAGGCTCAATGGCGGACTTACATAAGTAGCGGGAAGATTCGATCGGCGGGTCGCCTAACTCAACGTACAGATCGTGCCGCCGCCCGTCCTCAGGCAACCGGCGGCACCGAGCGCAATTCGAGCACCAGAGGCATAACTAGAGGAGCGTGAGTGATGATAGACATCTACCGCTTTTGCGGATGGTGCGTTGTAGAGTGGTTCAGGAAAGCTGGGCCGAGAATCGCGGAGGTTGACTTGTTGCGCGACAACGTCCTCTACGTAGAGTTCAGGGCTATCCGAGAGGCAAAGGAGCGGGCGTGCGAGCGCAGGTGGTAGACAAGCTGGAGGCGGGCCGGGTGCAGCATGGCCGGTTCGCGACTGCTCCGGGATCAGGCCCTTGCGGTCTCTTCTTTGTGCAGGGGCCTTGCGGGTGTGAACTAAAGATAAGTGCATTTGTCCGTCCTGGGTGGGAGCATGTCGCTGTTTCGACACCGCGGCGTTGTCCAAACTGGGAGGAGATGTGCTTTGTCAAAGACATGTTCTGGGATGAAGAAGAGTGCGTCATGCAACTGCATCCGCCACATTCGCGTTATGTGAATAACAGCCGATATTGCCTTCATTTGTGGAGACCCATTTATCGAGACATTCCGATGCCGTCTCCGAGCTTCGTAGGCGTCGTTGGATTGAGTCCCTCAGATGCGGCAACGTTGTTCGCGCGGATGAGCGCGACAGCATGACGGACTGAGTTTACAATATCCGAGCACAAGGTGAGGCCGAGCGGGTGCACAAGCACCGGTTCGGCGTCCCGATGAGATGTCACAAGCGGGTGTATGTCAGGCTCGCTCGGCCGTTGCGGCGTGCAAGGCGGGCTGAGATGAAATGCCGCTGTCAAACAGGAGCAGCCTCAGAGCGAACAACAGCATCTCGCTCGCTGATAGCCGATCACGGGGCGAACTGGGGACGCGAATTGCGCGCTCTTTGGAGGCGAAGTTTTGGGCGCCGGGCGGCGCGGCACGATGAGGGTGAGATCGATCTCAAGCCCACGACCGAGCCTGGTTTGGTGAAGGCATCGTCTAACGCAGCCATCATCCTGACTGAAGCTGAAATTACACGAGCGCGACCTCTTTCACTGTGCAAGAGTCACTAGCTGGTCGGCCACCGCCTCACACCTGCAGCAGCGCCCGGAAGCTGGGACTGTCGCACAGCCAATTTGCCATGACGGCGATAGCTTCCCTAAGCTTGTGTGGTGGCCAGCTCCTCGTCAGTTTGCCGCGATATCGGTCGCAGGCAAGATGTGAGCAGCGCGCCCTCTGAGGAGACGCACGCGGAAGAAGCCGGTGAACCAGCATGTATAATCGAGTCGATGGCGAATACGCACATACTGAGCAAGCTGAGGAATCGAGTTGGCCCGCAGACGGTAGCGAATGTGCCCAAACACTCACCGAAATCGCGCGGCTGGAGAGCCTGGCGCCCGGCGAATTGTTCGATAGAATGGGGCTCTGCTTCAGCAAGCCGCATACCTCAGATGCAATCGATGATAGTTCAAACACCTCGGGCCTCAGCACATCCTCTCTGTCCTCCAGCTCCGAGTTATCCGTTGCCACTAGCCCTGTCCGTCCTCTGTTCGATTACAGGACGGCGGAATTGCCCCAAGCCAATGTCAGTGGAATCTGTGTTGGATTGGCCGCGGAGTGGCTCCTTGATCTCCCAAGCAGCGCTTCCTCCCGAATGGGGGTTCTGCTCCCGGGCACGGAAAATCACCGCTCGGCGGCAAGACGGCAGGAACAGTCTGAAAAGCTTAAGACTCAATTGAAAGAGGATAAGGCGGAAGGGTCTCACAATTTCCAGGCAAAAAGCACAATCTTGCGTGACGCCGGCCTAGAACCATCTGCTGAAGAGACGCGATATAGGTTTGGTACATCTTCGTGCATCGACAAGATCGTAAACGAGCTTGCGCAGGATCCATCCGTCCATTTGGTCAGCTTGAAATTCGTCCAACCTGGCGCCGGCACCCACACGATTGCAACGGCAACGTCGAATGGAACGACGATCCTCTCTGATCCTAACTATGGCGAATTTACTGTTCCGTCAGATCAGGTCGGAGGGTTGTTTAAGAGTCTTGCCGAGCGCTATAGCACCCTGAACAAACGTGATATTTCGGCGGTCGTCACACAAAGGATCAGGTATGGGCATCCCAATGCAACGGACCTTGCCCTATTCCCGCGCGCGGAACCTCATCGGTAGACACGAGGCAGCCGCATCGCCCGCCTTGTTTCACCCGCCGCGGTTTCTGTGGATGTTCAATCGATGCTCTCGATGGAAGTTCTCTGGAAGTAGTGCAGAGAGGGGAATGTTTAGCGACATAGGTTCGCCGGTCACTGAGGTTTGTGAGCCCCGCGCCATCGCGTGTCAGAGCAATCGCCTGCGCTTCCTCTCAGGCCGGACCGGCGGCCCGTTAGGCTAACCTCCTCGTAGGGTTGCGTTACCCGACGCCCAATCGCGCTCAGGGGGCCGGTCGGCAACCAAGCATCCACAGAGTCGGCACTAGCTGGAGCCGATCTGCTTCGGAATCACCGCCAGCCGCTTTTATAGTGAACTCACCAACCAAATAGCTGCTGCCGGGGGCATCGGCTTGCCGTCGCACCGGCGCCTCAAAGCCAGTCATCGCTCGCCACGAGCTCCGCGACAATCCGCCTTCTCTCGTCGCTGGACTTGATTGACGGCTTCGGTGAGGACCTCATCCGCGATCTGACTCAGTGATATTGCAGCGCTGTGTTGTTCCAAGCTTCTCAATGGAATTGTGCGCCGAGCTGGAGCACTCTTTCACGGATTAAAGTGCCGAATAGTGCGAGTGACATCGCGAAGTTTGGACGAGGAGTTCCTGCGCGGAGCGCTCGCATGGGGGGTATTTAGCTAATTCGGATGACCGGCGCCCGGTAGCGTGGATCCGATTACGCGGGAAGCAGCGGGGGCGCTGGTCGGGTGGATGGATCAGACGCTGTCTCTGCCGCGCATGCGCGACTGGTTGAAGTTAGCAGGAGCGTGACTCGGCGCCGAAATCCCCACGCATACTCGGGGCGAGCGCTGTCCCTACCACGCGCCGCTAACTTCAAGAGTCATTGTACACCGAATAGCTGTCCAAAAGCTGACGAACCCGACGGCATGCATCCGGCGAGAGCGCCTGCGCGGGTTCATGCCCTGCTGCCTAGCACCCAGCCATCTGCCTAGTGGACGACCAACGTAAAATATCGTTAGCATAGACACATTCCATCCCCTCAGCGCGTCGTGCCGGACGCGGTCCTGTCGCCGCCAAGGAACGGTCACAAGCAAGTTGAGCCGGGGCCTGCCGCCGCGCACATGGATAGGCCGATAGGCCCATGGGCTGTATTCTTCGTCGACTGGCAGGCTACAGACCGCTCGCTGCAAAAAACCCTGACATTATCGCCAGGGTTTTGCATGCCATCGAGAATTTAAGGAGGCCGATCAGAAGTCCATACCGCCCATGCCGGGGGCCGCAGGCATTGCTGGACCAGCCGTAGCCTTCTTCGGCAGCTCGGCAACCATCGCTTCCGTCGTGATCAGCAGCCCGGCCACCGAAGAGGCGTTCTGGACCGCGATGCGCACGACCTTGGCCGGGTCAATGATACCCTTGGAAACGAGGTTGCTGTACTCGCCTGTCTGGGCGTCGAAACCAAAAGAGTACTGCTCGTTGTCGAGGACCTTGCCGACCACGATCGAACCGTCCTCGCCGGCGTTGATCGCGATCTGGCGGGCCGGCCAGGACAGCGCCTTACGCACAATCTCGACGCCGGTCTTCTGGTCGTCGTTCTCGGTGCGCAGACCCTTGAGCTGCTCGGAAGCACGGAGCAGGGCGACGCCGCCGCCCGGGACGATGCCTTCCTCGACCGCCGCGCGGGTCGCATGCATCGCGTCATCAACGCGATCCTTGCGCTCCTTCACCTCGACCTCGGTCGCGCCGCCGACGCGGATCACCGCGACGCCGCCTGCGAGCTTGGCGAGACGCTCCTGGAGCTTCTCACGGTCGTAGTCCGAGGTGGTCTCCTCGATCTGCGCCTTGATCTGGGCCACGCGCGCCTCGATGTCGGCCTTCTTGCCGGCGCCGTTGACGATCGTGGTGTTCTCCTTGTCGATCATCACCTTCTTGGCGCGGCCGAGCATGTTGAGCGTGACGTTCTCGAGCTTGATGCCGAGATCTTCCGAGATCGCCTGGCCGCCGGTCAGGATCGCGATGTCCTGCAGCATGGCCTTGCGGCGATCGCCGAAGCCCGGAGCCTTGACGGCCGCGACCTTCAGACCACCGCGCAGACGGTTCACGACCAGGGTCGCAAGCGCTTCGCCTTCGACGTCCTCGGCGACGATGACCAGCGGCTTGCCGGTCTGCACCACGGCCTCGAGCAGCGGCAGCAGCTCGTTCAGCGAGGAGAGCTTCTTCTCGTTGATGAGGATGTAGGCGTCGTCCATCTCAACGCGCATCTTGTCGGCGTTGGTGACGAAGTAGGGCGAGATGTAGCCGCGGTCGAACTGCATGCCCTCGACGACGTCAAGCTCGGTCTCGAGCGACTTGGCTTCCTCGACGGTGATGACACCCTCGTTGCCGACCTTCTTCACCGCGTCGGCGAGGAACTTGCCGATCTCCTGGTCGCCGTTTGCCGAAATTGCGCCGACCTGGGCGATCTCGTCGTTCGAGGTGACCTTCTTGGAGTTCTTCTGAAGGTCCGCAACCACAGCCTCGACCGCAAGGTCGATACCGCGCTTGAGGTCCATCGGGTTCATGCCGGCGGCAACCGACTTGGCGCCTTCTCGCACAATCGCAGCGGCCAGGACGGTCGCGGTGGTGGTACCGTCGCCAGCAGCATCCGCAGCCTTCGAAGCGACCTCACGCACCATCTGGGCACCCATGTTCTCGAACTTGTCGTCGAGCTCGATCTCCTTGGCGACGGCAACGCCGTCCTTGGTAATTCGAGGTGCGCCGAACGACTTGTCGAGCACGACGTTGCGGCCTTTCGGACCGAGCGTGACCTGCACGGCGTTGGCGAGAATGTCGACACCGCGCAGCATACGGTCCCGCGCGTTTACTCCGAACTTCACTTCTTTGGCTGACATAGAAAATTCCTTCAGTCCCTATTAAGTCATCCTTTGGCGCGCCCGATGGGCTCTCCTCAGGAGGGGTGAGCTTTGCTGTGAATTAGGCGGCTTTCTTCTTGGAGAAGACATCGGTGAGAACACCCATCACGTCGCTCTCCTTCATAATCAACAGGTCTTGCCCATCGATCTTGACCTCGGTGCCGGACCACTTGCCAAACAGCACGCGATCACCGACTTCGATGTCGATCGGAATTAGCTTGCCGCTATCATCGTGGCCGCCCGGGCCAACTGCAATGACTTCGCCCTGCGATGGCTTTTCTTTGGCTGTGTCGGGGATGATGATGCCGCCGGCGGTCTTCTCTTCTGCGTCGATACGCTTGACCACGACGCGGTCGTGAAGCGGACGGAATTTCATAGAGGTCTCCTGAGCGTCTGAACAAGTTGGAGTTAAGCACAATGTGACAAGCAGCCCGTAGCAAGAGTCAGGCCAGAAATGCGCTAAGCGATCTGCCCTTCCAGTTCCGCTGAAGCATTCAGCGGCTGCGCGTGTGTTGTCCAGAAGCAAACGCGTAGAGGTGCACCAGCCCGCCCGCTGTCGTGAAAATGACATTGCGTTTCTTCGAATACTGCTTTGATCCCGGGAACACTTCAACGCTGCTCCGGGGGCCGTTGGACAGTTCGGAAGACTGCGCGTGTTGGCGGCGGTGCCGGCATTGCACGTGATCGCCTGACGGCACCATCTAGCAGCTGTGGCGGACAAAGCGTGCGGTCCACAAGCGGTGTCCAGCGGCGGCGCTCAAACCCTATTGAATTCACCCTGGTCATCGTGCCGGCAGCACTTGAAGAAATTTGCACGCGCCGCGAAAGCTTGATTGCGCCGGACATCGCGTACCGCTGTGCTTTCACGGTTGCGTTCCTCGCCTGCGTTTCCGAGGAAGAGAGTGCCGGGAGCTACTATCTGAGATGGCGGCCATGAGCCGAGAGCGCGCATTTTTGCGCAATTGTCATCGAGATGAGGGGCTGTTGCTATGCACGAGGGGCCACTCTGCTCGGCACGTGCCATAAATCATATCCGGCAGGTGGCGCTTGAACCAAGGCGTTCTTTCGGCTGGCAAAAAGCCAAGACGGCGATCTGACTCACTGAGGCCGCATTTTCCGGCGATAGGGTCGAGAATTGCATCGCGAGGTGCTCGATAGACTCCCTCCTTTTGATGTCGATGGCATCCAAACAGCTGTCGAGGATCGAAGGGATTGGCGGATTTAAGAGCAATATACCTTGATATACGTTGTGCAGCTGCTTCCGGCGTGTGATCGACTTCCAAGTCAAAATTCATCCGATCTCCGCGCACCATGGAAGAGCATCTGTGTCGTCCGTAGAAGTACATCAGCACATCGTCTCACTTCTGCAGAAGCCGAATCCGGTCATCCTGGATATTGGCTGCAATGATGGGACTGATACGCAAAAGTTCCTCGAGCTGTGCCCGCAACCCGAGCTTTACTGCTTTGAGCCGGACCCCCGAGCGATCGCGCGCTTCAAGAAGAAGCTCGGTCCATCCCTCAATAAGGTGAAGCTGCTAGAAATTGCCATCAGTGACCGAAACGGGACGATCGACTTCCATCCGAGTAATGCAGATGGGGATGCGAAAGATTGGGACCTGTCCGGTTCAATACGCCGCCCAAAGAATCATCTTACCGAGTATGATTGGGTCCGGTTTGATCGGCCTGTCTCGGTTGAAACACGGCGGCTTGACGACTGGTGCAGCGAAGCCAAATTGGACGGAGTCGATTTCATCTGGATGGACGTTCAGGGAGCCGAAGCCGACGTTATCGCCGGCGGTATGCGGACCTTGAGCAACACGCGCTTTATCTACACCGAATATAGTGATCGCGAGCTCTACGAAGGGCAGTTGAGCCTGCAAGCCATTCTTAGCTTATTGCCATCATTTGAAGTGGCGGCTCACTATCCGCGCGCAGTGGAAGGTGATGTATTGCTCAGGAATACGCGTGTCTAGCAGCTACTCATATCTAGCGTCTCATTCATGCCGCGCCTGATCAACGGACTCTGTGATGGCCGCACCCGCACAACGGTGATCGTCAAGGCGGGCGGCTATCGTTAGCCCGATTGGTGTGCGGTTTCGGGCCGGCGTGAGCGCCAGCCGGTCCGTAGGGTGCGGCCAGCGCCATGGCAGTCAGCGGGTCCATCCGATCCTGAGGAGCTAAGGCCGTGGCGCCGTGGCGCTGCCGTGGCGATCGGACAGCCGATGTAGCAGCAAGGCGTTCGCACATTCATGACGCCGCTTCGTCGGTTCCGCTCTACCGGCAGTCGCCAGGATCTACTGCCGATCACGCCAATCCATCGCGCGGCCTCGTCGGCGCGCCCCAAACCGGGTCTAGCTTGCTAATGTCACTCCATCCCAACGGCAGAGGGCTGGCTGTATTGGAGGGCTGACATGGGTCTCTTCAGCCGGAAGATGGCCGGTTAGGCGATGCGCGATCTCATGCGGCCGCAGCGTCTCTTCCGCGCCGTCGATGCCGATCCGCCAGCAGCGGCCAAGAGCCAGATTGATCCATCATTCCGATGGAGGTGCACGGTACGCTTCACATCAATGTCGTACTGCCCTTGCCAGTGTCGGCGTGCCGCATCGATAAGCGGCAAGGTCGAGTGCCAGGATATTGCGCCGTGCAGTGCTGCACCGTGCGCCCAGGCGGCACAGCCCGCGAGAGTCGAGCCCCGTCGCTCGGTGATTTGGAAAGTTCGTCGGTTGAACCGCGAGCCGTTGCGCAGAAATTCAGGTAGATCCCGCTCGGCACGTCAATGATCGGGCAGGGGCGTAGAGGCTCAAAAAACATCGCCGTGTTTGGATGACGAACGAATGGTCCAGGATACGAGGTTTCGTTTTGAAGGAGGGAGAGCCCAGTAGTGTCTTTGTTCACATTGAAACAAGGTCGCCACGTCCTCAGCAGCAGACCACTTCATGACGCCGGTCCGGTAATCCATTCGCGTGGCCTGTTGCCCGCGCCTGATCCCCTTACTTCATGGAAAGCCGGGCTGTATTGCAGTTCCGAGCAGGGCGAGGCCAGCACTCTGAAGCGTTCCCTCGTTTAAAGCTGCGTGCTGGGCAACCACGAAGCTGTCGCACATGGCGCGTGCTAGATTGCTGCTGGTATAGAGCGCCTCAGTTCCAGCAAGACCGCTCGAGATCCTGCAGACCTCAGCGCCCTGCCGCGCGGCGTTCGTCGCGGCGAGCCGCACTTGCATCGTGGTGCTCAGATTTACCTCGCCCGTGAGCGCTTGCTTCCACAGCTCTTCCGTGGCCTCGTAAAAGAAGGAACGAGCGGAACGTAGCATGGATTCGGCTTTGGCGATTTCAAGTTGGACATAGCCGCGCTGAGCCATCACGGGCGCTCCAGTGATCGAGGCGCGGCTTCCGGCCATGGCGATCACCTCGTCTATTGCGGCTCGCGCAATCCCGATGCCGACGATCGCATGCGCTTGCGCAGCGAAAGCGACGGACGGATAACGATAGATCGGCCCATCAAGTGTCACCGGACCGCCGCGGATCAAGGTCCATTGCTCTGGCACAATGACGTCGCTGACGACAACGTCGTGGCTTCCGGTGCCTCGTAGTCCGATGACGTCCCAATTGGGCCGGATTGTCACCTTCTCTGCCGGAATCACCGCTACACGCGGGAGGTCTCCGGCCGGATCGTCTTCCAGTGTTATACCAACTCCTATCAAATCCGCCCCGGGCGAGCCGCTAGCGAATGGCCACACGCCGTTCACGACAAATCCGCCGGCGCATCGCCTGGCGGGCTGGAGCGGGAAGAGCGCACCCGCCAATACGACGTCAGGTCCATTGGCGTACACTTTTCGAAGCGTGTCGTCCGGAAGAGCAGCGAGGTAGCGAGCTCCATCCCCGAAGCTGGCGACCCAACCGGCGGATCCGTCGGCCTCGGAGATGCGCTCGATCTGGCGGCAAAATTCGGCTGGTGTTCGCTCCTCGCCGCCGAATCGCTTCGCGACCATAGCCCGATAGATACCGATGCGCCTGAAGCCGTCGATGATCTCTTTTGGAATTTCCTGCGCGGGGCCAAACTCGTTGCGACGCGCACGGATCTCGACAAGTAGCGGCGACAGATTATCCCAGGTCGCAGCCGCGGTGTGGGATACAGGACATTGCTTTTCGGGTGAAGCGTTCATAGATCGTCCTCCGCGTCTTGTGCCGACCATGGTCGTGCGTCAGCCATTGACTGCGCACGGGGCGAAGCTGGGTGATACGATACCGGCTGGAGGACATTCTCAGAGCTGTCGCAGTTGATATCGCTTGCATGAGATTGCGCACGGTAGCTTCCCAATTTAAGGGCCGGGAAGCCAGACTGAGATGTAGCTGTTGCCGTTGCATGGAGGCTGGCCGGCAAAACAGCCGGTAGACGGCGGCGCGACATCGGCCCGTGGTTGCCGGGCTGGATCTCCGGCGGCTGGTCGGGGGGGCATGCGATGTCATGTCTTCTCCATGGACGTGTGCTCATACGTCGGACAAGCCGGGTCGAGCCAAGTTTGGAGGTAAACGGTACGAGAGGCCCACGGAGCCACGGACTTGGTGCGGACGGCCTACGCACCGCGCTTGAAGCGTATAGGCATCCAGAACTGCCGGAGGGCCTCGACGGTTGCTGGAATGTTGCGCCAGGCGTTTTGGATGATGGGCTGCGTTCCCAGCGTGCGCCGGGCCGGGGGTAGCAAGGGTCGACCGGCGTCGTCGATGCAATGGACCAAGATCGGCCGCAGCATAAGGTGTTCGGTTCCATTCGGGGGGAGAAGCCGCGACCAGACGAGAAGCCGAAGCTTCATGACGGCGTAGAAGCCCATGCACCAGGGCTGCGGGTCGACTTCGCCGTCCGGTGATCGCACGAACAGCGGCTCGAAGCTCTCCGGTCTCGTCGACAGCGTCTCGCTGATAGCGTTGTGGCGCATCAGCGTGGCGGCGATTGCCGAGAACTCCTCGGTGTCGTGATTGAAGGCGTCGGGATCTACGCCGAGGAGCGGGCACACCCATTCCTCGGACGCCATCGAGACCGGCCCGGCGACGACCGCGGCCACCGCGCCATCGAGCATGGAGAGCGACGTCGCCCGCGGATGCCGAAGCGTCGGCGACCTGGCGCGCTTGCTGATCCATTGCCCGAGCCGTTCGAACGACATGGCATAGTCCGCCATCGTCGTCTTGCGTGCTTTTCGCGTTCCCCGCCCTTGCTTCGGCTTCGTCATGCCACGGCCCGCTTTTCGGCTTCGCGTGCGGCCTTCCAGTTCCAGGCCAGAAGTTCGTGAAGCTGGTTGGTCTTCGTGGCGCCGCTCACCATGCGATCGAGAACGTCGACGAGATACGCCTCGGGGTCGAGGCCATTCAATTTCGCTGTGTTAAGAAGCGAAGCGAGTATCGCCCAGGTCTCGCCCCCGCCTTCGTCACCACTGAACAACGAGTTCTTTTTTCCGATCGCAATTGGCCTGATCGATCGTTCGACCGTGTTGGTGTCCGGCTCGAGCCGCCCGTCATCCAGGAACGTCGTCAGGCCCTGCCAGCGTTCGAGCATGTAGTCGATCGCCTTGATGAGCGTCGAGCGGCGGGAGATCCCGTCCTTCACCGCGATCAGACGGGCCCTCAACGCCTCCATCAGCGGCTTCGTCTCGGCCTGTCGCGTCGCGCGGCGTTCCCCAGCATCGAGACCGCGGATCCTCTCCTCGATCGCGTAGACGGCCGCAATGCGCTCGATGACCTCCGCGGCGAAGGGTGAGTTCGTCGTCTTGTGCACCCTCACGAAGTTGCGGCGCGCGTGAACGAGACAATACGCCAGCTGGATCTGGCCCGACATCATCGCATCGCCCGCCAGCGAGGCGTAGGCGGCATAGCCGTCGACTTGCAGCACGCCTTCGAAGCCGGCTAACTGCGCCACGATCTCCTTTTTGCCGCGACCACCTGCGAACACGTAGGCGACCGCCGGCGGCGCCGGCCCCTTCCACGCCCGATCGTCCGTCGCGTGCGCCCAGAACTGGCAGATCCTCGTGCGGCCGCGTCCCGGATCGAGCACTGGCATCGGCGTCTCGTCGCAGAACAGCCGCTCGAAGCCGTGCATAGTCTTCAGTTGCAGATCGTAGAGGCCCCTGACCAGCCACGCCGCGCTCCCCATCCAGCGCGCCAGCGTCTGACGGTCGACGACGACACCCTGACCCGCCAGGATCTGCGTCTGGCGATAGAGCGTCGATTGCCAGGCATATTTGGCCGCGGCGATATGCGCGATCAGCGCCGTCGTTGCCATGCCGCCCTCGACGAGCCGCGCCGGTGCCGGGGCCTGGACAATCGGGCCCTCACAGGAGCGGCAGGCGTATTTTGGACGGATCGTGCGGAGCACGCGCAGCCACGCGGGAACCCGATCGAGCGCTTCGCTGCTCTCCTCGCCGATCCGATGCATCTGACCCGTGCAGCACGGGCACAGCGTGGACGCCGGCTCGATCACCCGCTCGACCCGAGGCAGATGCGCCGGCAGCGCGCCGATGTTGCGCTTCGCTTTGCGCCGCTCCGGCCGCGGCGCGTCCGGTTTGTCGTCATTGGCCGGGAGCTGTGAGCCGGCGGTCCGTTCCAGATCAAACGCGATCTGTTCGGCGCAGACGATCGCCGCGCGCTCCGATCGTGCGCCGAAGATCAGGCTCTTCAACGTGGCGATCTCTGCGCGCAGATCATCGTTCTCGCCTTCGAAAGCCAGCACCATCTCGGCAAGAGCCGCAGGGTCAGAGGGGAGATCTTCGGGGCGAAGCGCCATATCGCAGAGCTACACGAACGCACTCGCAATCGCCAGCAAAACAAGACGCTTCAGGCAACCTTCGTCGGCCGCTTCGTCACCTTCGGGACCACACGCGACCACTCCGCAAGACCTTCAATCAGCATCGCCAGTTGCGCCCCCGTCACCGGCATCGTACCCTCGCGAACAGGTGGCCAGGCAAAGCCCCCATTCTCCAGCCACTTCGTCGCTAGAACCATTCCCGAGCCGTCAAAAACCAGTAGCTTCAAACGATCCGATCGCTTCGATCGGAAGACATAAACGTCACCGCTGTAGGGCTTGCCGCCTAATCCCTCCGCTACCAGCGCGACAAGGCCATGAACGCCTTTACGAAAGTCAATCGGCTGCGTCGCGACGAACACACGGACCATTGGACCGAAAGAGATCATCGCGTCGATCTCACCGCCGCCAGCACGCGCTCCAGCGTCGCGGCGTCGACGCCGACGGGCACGCGCACCGTCGCGCCCGCGATCATCACCTCGATCCGCTCGGCCGGATCCGTCAGAACATGCGCCTTATCGATCGCGTTCGGCTGCGCCTCGACGGCGGCCTGGAGCCTGACTTGCACGAACTGCGGCGCTTCGCTCGACGCGAGCCGCGCCTGGCGCCGCCACACACTGAGCAGTCCCCGGTTCACCCCGTTGCGTCGAGCCACCTCGGAAATGCTCGTCTCCGGATCGGCACTCTCGGCCACGATCCGCGCCTTCTCCGCATCGCTCCAACTGCGCCGTCGCCTCTCCCCTGTGATCACCTCGATCCGCTGATAGGAGGCGGCATCATGCCCGTCTTGATGTCTGTCTTGATGCATGGAACGAGCGTCCCTCGCGTTGTCAAATCCACGCGCGAGTCTCGCTCATCCCGTCCACCTAAACGAGGTGGGGTCGTCGTACCGCTATCGTTTGGAGTTCCTGAGCTATGCTCGGGAGGGCGCTCAAGCCTGCGACTTAGTTTTCCATCGTCTCAGCAATCGGCGTGCCATTAAGCATGTCTGCCGGCCTTGTCCGAATCTCGCGAGATCATTCCGCCGCGCCGTGCCACACATGCTCGTGTCTTCGTGTATACTTTCCGCCAATGTCATTGACTCAACAAGCCGCAAGCAAACCGACAGAAGCGGACCTCGATCGCCGACCGGCCAGATTCAACGTTAGTGCCAAAATTAAGACCCGCTCCGATCTCCCGATGCTACCAACAGCCCAATAGCTGTTCGTGCGACTGCGGGGAGCGCCTGGTTAGAAGCGGACCTCCAGACAGCTGGTGTTCAGCAAACGCACGGAGCTCAAGACGCTGAATTACGCGATCAAATCTGTTCGAGGCACTGCAAGAGTACCCGGCTCATGCAAGCAAAGACAAGGCGCGCTTCGAAGAGGCCCCGGGGAGCTTAGGAGGCTCGTTGCAGCACACGAGCCGTCTACCTTCTGTCCTACAGGACGCAAGAAATTCGGGCAGAATTCTGACCTGTCGACCTCTTTTGCAGCCGCCGGCGCCTCCCTCTTCGGCGGTTTTCCAATGCTGAGATTTTGGCCGAGCTTGCCAAATTCGCGCAGCATGCCTGCGCCACGAGCGTTACGACTGATGAGGGATCCACGTTCTGAAGCTAGTCTTCTGTTTCCTACTGAGCGACGCCGTGGTTGAAGAGCTTGCTTGCCAAATCTATCGGTTGTTAGATGATTTCTGGCTGGCAGACGCGGTGCGCAACATTTGAATCATTGTTCTGGTATTCGCCTGGGCGGACAAATCTGGCACAACTTACTGTGTCCGCAGCGACTAACAACCTGATGGGTTTCGCGTACACGCTATGCAATTTGCGAGCTGCCAGTTTCGTCTCGTGTCGAACTCGTTATGGAGGACGGATAGTAAATTGTCCAAAGCGGGCGGGTCGCGCGACTGTGTGCAATATCAGGCAGCGCATGCGAGATCGTGGTGAAAACAACCATGCTTTCAACGGCCTTATCATTGCGGGCCGGGTCCTTGGCGGCGAACGAGACTATCATAACGAATGATGGCAGTCCTGCTGGTTGTTCTATGTGATCTGCAGCCCTGGCTGAGCTTGGTGATAAAGCAACACCATTCATGGCGTGCTCGATCGGAGCTAGAAGATCTCAGGATCGTCGCCGGAGCTATGGCGGAATCTGGGTGATGACGGTGTGAGGAAGGCGGCGTATCGAGGCGGGTGACGAGCCTGCCAGAACCTCTCGAGGAGAGCGATACGCCATGACCGAGACTACCAATGTTCTTGCTTTCCGTCAGCCGTCCGCGGTTGATGATCCACTGACCGATATCGTTCGTGCCGGCGCGCGGGACCTGCTTGCCAGGGCGATCGAGATCGAGGTTGGCGCGTTTCTGGCCAGCACGGCCAATCTGACGCTGCCCGACGGTCGAGCGCGCCTGGTCCGACATGGGCACGGTCCGGTGCGCGAGATTGCGACCGGCATCGGTCCGGTGGAGGTCGCTCGTCCCAAGGTCCGCGACCGCGGAGCGAGCGGGCCAGGCGACCGCCTCCGCTTCAGTTCGGCAATCCTGCCGCTATGGGCGCGGCGGACGAAGAGCCTGGATGCCTTGATCCCGGTCCTCTATTTGCGCGGCATCTCGACCGGCGACTTCCAGGAGGCGCTCTCGGCGCTGCTCGGCAAGGATGCGCCGAACCTGTCGCCTTCGGTGATCGCCGGCCTGAAGGCCGATTGGCAGGTCGAGTACGAACGCTGGCAGAGACGCGATCTGTCGGCGCGTCGCTATGTCTACATCTGGGCCGATGGCGTGTACCTGCAGGCCCGCATGGAAGATCACAGCGAATGCATGCTGGTGCTGATTGGCACCACGCCGGAAGGCAAGAAGGAGCTGATCGGCTTCCAGGTCGGCGTGCGCGAGAGCGCGCAGAGCTGGCGCGAACTCCTGATCGACCTGCGGCAACGCGGGTTACGGATTGCCCCGCAACTCGCCATCGGCGACGGCGCCCTCGGCTTCTGGAAGGCACTGGACGAGGCCTTTCCCGGCACGCGGCACCAACGATGCTGGTGCCATAAAGTGAGCAACGTACTCGACAAGGTCGCCAAATCCGTGCAGGGCCCCATGAAGAACGACCTGCGGAACATCTATCTGGCCCCACACCGGGCCGAAGCTGAAACCGCGATCGACGTCTTCGTCGAGAAATACCACGTCAAATACGGACGTGCGGTGGAGTGCCTGATCAAGGATCGCCATGCGCTGCTCGCCTTCTTCGACTTCCCTGCTGAGCACTGGATCCACCTACGCAGCTCGAACCCGATCGAGAGCGTCTTCGCCACGGTGCGCCACCGAACGGTGCGGACCAAGGGATCGCTGTCGCAACAAACTGCGAAGCTGATGGTGTTCAAGCTCATCGACGCCGCATCGAAGACCTGGCGGCGATTGAAGAGCACGAACCAGTTGCCGAAAGTCATCGCCGGTGTAAAGTTCATCGACGGAATCGAAGTCATTCCGAACACTGAAAGCCACGCCGCCTGATCAGGCCGCGTCACCCAAAATCAGCCATAGCTCTCGTCGCCGGCTCTGGAGTTCACAGCCAGGCAATGCGCTTCATCGCTATCTGCTACCGGAACCACGCTATTGGGTTTGCAACTCAATATGGAGGCATGAACGCTGTCGGACGCGTTAGGTGCGTTTCTTGATGCTCGCCGCGTGTTGCTAACATGAGTAGGTAGAACATGAGGAGAATCAAGACGCCACGCATACCGAAGGACTTCCCGAAGTGATCATTATTATGGAGCGGATGGTATCCGGGGCATTTGTCGCAGACGGTGGACCAAACAGCGGAACGGAAGGGCCGTATCACACGGCAGATGATTCGCCTCGGGTGTGAATGTGCTAGCGTCAGCTGACAATATCGACCTTACCGGTGCCGATCCGATACAGGCCTCCGACGACTTTCAGCCGGTTCTGCTCAACTGCAGCCGTCAGAATCGGGCCCGTCGATCTGAGTTTGTTCACATTGTCGATCACATTTTTTCGGGTTGCGTGGGCGGATATATCGCCGGCTTGCCCTAGAGATGCGTTCACCGCGGGAGCAAGTGCGGTCACCAGGGATGAAATGTGCCCTGGCGGCGGCTTATCTTGATGGAGCGACTTGATCGTAGCGTCTATCGCGCCGCAATGATCGTGGCCTAGTACGAGGATTAGCGGCGTGTTCAGTACTGCGACCGCATATTCCATACTGGCGAGCGTATCATCATTAGCGAAGTTGCCGGCGACGCGGCAGACAAACAGATCACCGAGCCCGCTGTCGAACACAAGTTCGGGCGCCACGCGAGAGTCGGCGCAGCTCAAAACCGCCGCATATGGATTTTGGCCTTCGACCAAAGCCGAACGCTCGCGCCTGAAATCGTCGGCTCGCGATGTACCCTGGACATAACGATCGTTTCCCATCAGCAGCCGCTTCAGGGCAGCATCTGGCGACAGCAGGTTATCTGGCTTGGGCGTGCCTTTTGCTTCCCTTGCATCGGCAATTTTATTGCCGAATCGTAGGAAAACTGTCGAAGCAGCAAACAACAACAGCGAACGGCGCGAACGCGCAGTGCTGGTTAAATGGTTCATATTTGGAGAATTGGCTGCATGCATGTGTCGCCTCATCGCACGGCCTTACGCCACCCGGTGGCTTCGGCTTCCGCTTCGCTACAAAGCCAGCGTTCGCTGCGCTTCTTCGTCATATCGATTAGTTCGTAGCTGGCTTGCCCTGGCAGGTGATAAATCCGCTCGCCGCTGCGCTCGACAGTGCCTTTTATCAGGCACTCGGGGGACGGTGGTTCCGACAGCAGGACTGATCCGAGCAGTACTTCCTGCGCGTCGATCGGAACCGACCACGCGCCGATGATCATCGTGCCCTTATTGCGGCGAGGCCAGTCCCACGGAGCGATGAACGCTCCCGACCACAGTCCGGCATGGGCTGTGCTTGCCGACAACTCATAGACAGCGTGAGATGCAGCAGCCGATAGTGCCCAGCCCGAGCGTACCATCCAGACATTCACATTCTCGCCTTCGATGAAGCAGTTACCGAGGGCTCGTCTGTACTCATCGACTCTCTGGGTGTGACAATCCCAGGTTCGCCCATTTGAATGCTTGATAAGCTCGTCGCGAGCAGCTACGCCGCAGGCCCATTTGCGACCGTTGGTGTCGAGACAAATCTGGTCCGTCTCAGGAGCTTCGATGCCTGAGAGCCGAACGTTGGTTTTCTCGATCTCGATCGTATTGCCGTCGAGGATGCGCGGAGCACCGCTGAGCGTCGCGGCGCAGACCGGAGATGTGACGAGAGCGAGCAATGCGAACATAATTCCGCGGTTCACCGACAATAACCTTTCGCTCCTGATCCACGTTTCACGCACGATACGGTGCCGATACATTCGACTGCTTGACAGCATTATGTGCGTTATTCCGCCGGCATTTCCGAGCGCTCTATGAGCGCTTCGCCGGAACGCGAACCTACGGCCTGACGCTGCGTAAGGATCAAGTGATTTCTTCGGGGCGGGCGGCGGTATTCTTCGAGCATCGGCTCTCTCACTAGGACCGCGCTGTACCCTCCACCTGAGGGGGAAATCCTCGCGGGCGGGCCGAACGGGCGATGCTGAACAAACCCGAACCCCGGAATGTTGTGTTTTGCAAAAAAGGAGACCGACTATGAAGCGCCGGCGCTCGCGGTGGAGTCAGGCGTTGAGGAGCAACCTTGTTCTGGTCGGCCACGGCTCCCAGCGGCAATCTTGCCGCTGCCGACGGTTCTGCGATGAAATTTCGCATTTCACACGAAAAGATGTGAAAAATCTTGTCTGGCTCGCTCTGACCGATTTAGAAGAAGACGCAATGGAGTTCAGCGTAGACGCCCGCGCATAACTTAGCTCCTTGCGCGAGCAAACCGCGCAAATCCGATGCCTTTTCCGCCCGGCAGGATGATCGTTGATGTCGACCAGGGCAGGTGGAGCACAGTTATAGAAGTGTTTTCCATGCTTCGAAATCCGGATCTATGACGTGCAGACGAATGGGTGCCAGATAAGCTAGGGCCGAGCCAGTCTGGTCCTCGACGTTCTTGCGTACGGCTCTGAGCTTCCCGGTCTGCACGCTCCGAAATGCGCAAGCGCCCAGCGGTATGCTGGGTTGCTACCGGTGAACGGTTTCCGGTAACTTCCTCGCCGGCTTCGTCTCAGCACTCATTTCCTGGTGCCTTCGACGTTGCTACGCAAACTGATGTCCTCACACCGGGTGGAGTGAAGGCGGGAAAACCACATCTCGCAAGCTCGTGCGCGCCGCTGACACTAGGCGGAACAAACGGAATCGCGCGGCCCGACCTTCTTGCGACGGGACGGACTGCTGCGAGAAAGGCACCCGGACCGTTGCGGATGCTAAAACAAAGCAAGTGTAGAGCGCGTATGTCTTGCAATAGGTTCGAGGCGCTCCGCCACTGCGGCAAGATGTTGCTCTGCGGCGGTTTACTCAGGCCTTGGCTCTCCTAAGTCTTCCTCTTCTTTTGGCTCGGTGCGTTGGAACCAGGAGCCAGGGGGAAATTTCGCGATGCGTTTGGCAAAGGAGGATTGTGGCTCCCAATCCTGTCCTTCTCTCTTCTCGAAAGTGATGACCCCGTTGTGTGTAAAATAACGTGGTCCTTGGATACTACAATTCACCAAGAGCAGAACGCGCCACACGCCACCCTTCTCGGCCGGTTTATCATTCCGCTTCGGTAAGTAGTCCACTCCAACTGGTTCAATGATAGTGCAGCGGCCCTGCCGCAGAAGATCGCCGAGCCGGCCTTGCGGGGTAGTCACAAAGTTGAAGTTGGCCGGATCATGCAGAAAGCGAAGATTTGCGTCCCTTTCGCCATCTGCGACTTCACTGGCGATTAGGGAGAGCGCCAGGGCGCGCCAGCCCAATTCCATCGGCTTCGCATAAGTCGACGCAAGTTCAAGCGTGCCGTCGAGGGCGATCTTCCAGGCGATAACGTACTGTTCGTCCGATTTGTTGTCCCGGTGTCTGGTCCACGAAACGAAAATAAAGTCGTTTTGGCCAAGTTCAACAACGCCCCACATTTGAGGCACGAACTGTGCCACCTTCGAGACATTGGAGATAATTTGTTCTATCGTCTCACCATCTTGCGCTCGCCAAGTTGACTTCAGTCGTTCGACAAGGGGACTGTCGCTGGCCCGAATATTATTGCTCATGGCAGCCGGCCAGGCGAGGCAGATTAAAAATCCGACCACGCTAAGCCATAGCGCGGGTCTTCCAGGCATTCTCTTCATAACCCTCGGCCTATCGCGTTTCATCCAAATATCTTGTGAAGCAGGCAACCTCGAACCTGCTATGCCATCGCAAGAAGTTTACGGGGATGCACCCGCTAGCTGTCCCGCGCGAGCAGGCGCTCCCCTCTATGTCATGCGCAGCTAACTTCCCCGGCAGCGACTGCGTCAATTGGCTGAGCTGGACCTGCCCAGAGGAGGAGACTGGGCATTCCGAGGGTCTGCATTCTTCGTGCCAGGCAATAGGCGGAAAATTTCACGGAGTTTGTGTCACTCTTGTCGACTTTCCGACCTTTGCATGTTTTCGATGTTTCTGTTTGGCGTATCCGCCGCAGCTTGTGCATCCATGTCCCGCACCGGATATTTAGCAGAAGAGTTGAACGCCTCGATGCCGGATGCCTGTGGACGGAAGTGGGTTTGCCGCCATTGAGCTGTGTGGTTCGCTATCGTGCCGCCCGCGTTCGAGCTGCGTGATTGCCAAGCACCAAGCCGGCTTGATCCCAGCTCTGAAGTCTGGGTGGCACGCAAATCAACCCCTCGCCAGTTGCTAAATTTCGCCACGTGCCTTGGCCTATTCGCCGCAGATCCTTTAGTTGAGCGAAGAGCTGGCTAGCTGAGGTGCTGGGCGAACCTCTGGAAATCGCAAAGCCGCATTGAAAGCGCTCTGATATAACGTCGGTACTCCCGCCGGCAGGCTGCTTCTGTCCCTTTCATCAATTTAGCGTGCGGCTCCGCCTCAAGGCAGCTCCGATGCTTATCCGGCATCTGAGAAGGATATGTCTGATTATGACATCTCTGATGAGAGAATGTTTCTAGATGGTGAAGTCACAGAGATGCACGGTCATTCGGCTAGCGGATGTCGCAGATTAGCTTGCACATAATCTGAGAGGTTGACGGAAGAGTTCTCCTGCCGATAATCCAAGTCGTCGAGGTTCTCCGGTTCCCATTGATCCGGAGCTAAGAGGGAAGCCGGTGCAAATGCCGGCTCTGCCCCCGCAACTGTGAGCGGCGAGCCGCTGTCCGACGATGTCGCTGAAGCCTGCACGGCTTCGGGAAGGCCGGACAGCAGCGATGACCAGCAAGCCAGGAGACCGGCCCCGACAATATATTGGTCCACGGGCGGGGTGTCTCGGTGGTGCGCCAAGCAGCCGTCGCACGCGCGACTTCTCCTGCCTGCGTCCGCCATGGCCTTTGTCCCCAACAGGGGTTAACGCTATGTCTCCTCTCTCTCTTCCAGTTGCTACGCTCGGAACGCCACGCATCGGCCCAAGGCGTGAGCTCAAGCTCGCTCTAGAAAGCTACTGGGCTGGAAAGATTAGTGAACAGCAGTTGCACGAAGACGCATTCGGCCTACGCGCAGCGAACTGGGCTCGTCAAAAATCGCTCGGCGTCACGATCATTCCGTCAAACGACTTCTCGCTGTATGATCAGGTGCTCGATACAAGCGTCATGGTTGGCGCAATCCCGGAGATCTACGCCGCGAACGGAGAATCCGTTTCGCTCCAAACGTACTTCGCCATGGCCCGCGGATCGCAATGCGGCGAGCAGGATGCGAGTTGCGCCCAGAGCCCGCGGGGATCTGGCGTGCCCGCGCAGGAAATGACCAAGTGGTTCGATACCAACTACCACTACATGGTTCCTGAGTTTTACCGGGGACAGGCGTTCAGACTGTGCTCTCGCAAACCCGTCGAAGAGTATGAGGAAGCGAGGGCTCTTGGCTTTCAGACCCGCCCTGTCCTGATCGGGCCGGTCACATTTTTAAAGCTCGGCAAGAGTACCGATAGTGCGTTCCAGCCCCTCTCTCTCCTCGATGATCTGATACCCGTCTATATCGACCTTCTGCATGAATTAGCCAAACGAGGGGCAAGTTGGGTTCAGTTTGACGAGCCCTGCCTGGTCCTTGATCTGGATGAGGCGGCGCGAAATTCGTTGCTGCACGCCTATAACCGGTTCGCAAAGGAGGGACCCGCTATCAAGATCATGCTTGCGAGCTATTTCGGCGCCCTAGGCGACAATCTGGATACTGCCTTGAGCCTGCCAATTTCCGGTCTGCACGTCGATTTGGTTCGAGCGCCAGAACTATTGGATCAGATCGTTGCTGACGGCCGAAGTGATCTCGTCATGTCGCTCGGTGTCATCGACGGCCGGAATGTGTGGCGGTCGAACTTGCCGTCGCTCCGTCAGCGGCTGAAGCCCTCGATTGCGAAGCTTGGCAGGCACCGTGTACAGCTCGCTCCATCCTGCTCGCTGCTTCACGTGCCGGTCGATGTTGAACTCGAGACCGGGCTCGCGTCCGACGTCAAGAGCTGGCTTGCTTTCTCGGTTCAGAAGATGCGTGAGCTTGCGATCCTGGCGCGGGTACTCGCAGGCGACCAGAATGTTGGGCTAGCTCTTGCCGAGTCGGAATGCGCTGCGACTGCCCGCCGGACCTCGCCGAAGATCCATAATGCCAACGTCGCTGTCCGAATGAGGGCGATCGATCAGACGATGCGCCAGCGCGCCACCCCGTTTGCCCGTCGTTCCGAGATCCAAAGGGAACGCTTTGGACTACCGGCTTTTCCCACCACGACGATAGGATCGTTTCCGCAGACCACAGCGGTGCGAAATGCTCGCGCGGCGCATGCGCGAGGTGCGATGAGCGAGGAGCAATACGACAGGTTCCTCAAAGAGGAGATAGCCCGCGCCGTACGTTGGCAGGAGGACATCGGTCTTGACGTCCTCGTTCATGGCGAATTCGAGCGTAATGACATGGTGCAGTACTTCAGCGAGCAACTCGCCGGCTTCGCATTTACAAGGAATGGATGGGTTCAGTCCTATGGTTCGCGCTGCGTTAGGCCCCCGATCCTGTTTGGCGATGTAGTGCGGCCGAAGCCGATCACCGTGGAATGGTGGCGCTACGCGCAATCACTAACTAGTAAGCCGATGAAGGCGATGTTGACCGGACCGGTGACGATCCTGAACTGGTCGTTTGTTCGCGATGATATTCCTAGAAGCGAGGTCTGCCGTCAGCTTGCGCTCGCGATGCGCGATGAAGTCCGCGATCTCGAGAATGCCGGTGCGGCGATGATACAGATCGACGAAGCTGCACTTCGCGAAGGATTGCCATTGCGCCGGTCGGACTGGAAGGCATATCTCGATTGGGCCGGAGATTGCTTCCGCATCTGCTCATCGGGCGTTACCGATCAAACGCAAATCCATACACATATGTGCTACTCAGAGTTTAACGACATCATCGGTGCGATCGCTGCAATGGATGCGGATGTCATTTCAATCGAGACGTCGCGATCGAAAATGGAGCTGCTGGATGCGTTCAGGAGGTACGAATATCCAAATCAAATCGGACCGGGCGTGTACGACATTCACTCTCCGCGCGTTCCCGAGACGGACGAAATGAAGGAGCTGATCGTGCTAGCTCGGACGCGCTTGCAGGATTCTCAGCTCTGGGTCAATCCGGACTGCGGCCTAAAAACGCGCAAATGGGAGGAGGTTCGGCCTGCGCTCGCCAACATGGTCGCTGCCGCGCGCGAACTGCGCGCTGCATCCGATCCGCAAATCCGTTGATCCCGAGCTCCGGTCTGTTCTCGACAAAGCTAATTGGGTTATGGTGATTTACGCTTTCCACATTATCGAGGCTATCCTTGCCGCTGACAAAATGCCCGGTCCACTTCGTGGACCGGGGAAGGTACGGTCTCGGAGAAAAGATGGTGACGCGTTACGCTAGTTTCGTCGGCCGCGGGAGAATTGCCGGCTGCTCGATCAAGGCGACGACATTCGCCGAAAATCTGCGACCCATTCAAGCAGAAGTGCCGCAGCTCAATCATGCCATGGTACGCGGCCGTCTAGGCTGTGATTTGTCGCTCATGGGCACGTTGGCAACGGCCGCGACAGCAATGAGAAAACTAATGCTTGACGGACACCGCAAGGCACCGGCGCGGATTCGGTCCGCTCGGAGATGCCGTCAGGCTCCCTCAATCAATCCACGCTAGATAGTTTCCGAAGAGAGGACGTCAAAGGCACTCCGTACCCCAACTCACGCCAATCCATTTGGAATAACGGCTATCCGGGCCAGATACGCCAATGCGTCGGCCGCACAGCGATTTGCTCTCCGGTATTCGCGTTGATCCATCCGCCGAAGATCCGGCGGCAAGGAAAGACCACCCGGTGAATTGAATTACCCTCGATCACGGCAATCTCCAGATCCTGATCGAAGGGCGGCGCCTTTCCAAGCTGCTCCCATGTCAGATCATTAGATGCTGGGCGGTGTTCATAGCTGCGGGGTGACAAATTCAGATAACCTTGTTAACACCGCGCACATCGCTTGGGTTCTGCGCGGACGGGCCCAAGCCGATAACGTTCGGATGGCCCGCGTTCTCGATCGCGTCAGCCGCGGCGGAGGGCTATCGGCCATGCGCTGTTGTGACGAAACATGATCCGCTCGCGAACTGAAATATTTAGATCTGCGCCACGAAACGACATCTGAGCTTTGGTCGAATTGATTTGGATCAGCTCAAGGCCTCGGCCGTTGATATTTGTAGCTGTGCTGCACAAGTTAGACTGGACTCCAGCTCCAGTAATCCGGCCCGGAGCAGGGTAAATGGTCCGGCCGTCTGTCATATCACGTCCCTTGTTGGTGAGACACATCTCCTTATCCTCCGGCGTCATCGTGTTGGTTGTGTGTGGGGGGCCTCCCTCACGCGCGCATTTTCTTAACACCGTTAGATGGGCGGCATCGCTCTGAGCCCATAGCAGGGCCGTCCCGCAGGCCGATAAAGTAGATGCCGTCGCAAGTCGGCGCAATTTATCATGTGGCCGGTCATTGGCCGCCGCGCGGCTGCGGCTGCGTCTGGTAGCAGTCCTAGGAACGGCAGCGGGTACCCGGGCAAGAAAGCATCATGGGCGTCAAGCATTTCGGTCCGCCGTGCGTCTGACCTTACTAGAAGACCACTTCTATCAGAGGCAGCCGCTGCAGCATTGATGCTTGTCAAAAAGTTGTGCGCGTCCGGGATCGGAGGCTCGTGACCGCTACCAGCCGCAGACGCTCGTCGACATGTTCCGAACTCGCGCTTCAGCCAGCGCCTCGCGTTCTCTGCAACAGACCAACGCGTTGAATTGAGGTGCAACCCACGCCCATGGCTAGGACAACTTTTCGCCATTGCTCCGTGCACGCCGACGGTCAATTGATGCTTCGCCTTTCACTCGGTGGCCTTGCCGGGCGCTGATAGACCTTAAGCTCCGGCGCTGAAGTCCTGGACCGGGCTTATCGAAACGTGGGCTAGGACAAGCGTGATGAGCGGCTTCTGCAATCGCGTCTTCAGGTGGACCGCCGATGCAAGTTCGGGGTTCTTGGTGCCCAGCGATCGCTTGCGCGCATAGCCGCCGGCGCATGGCAGAAATCAGCCCGCGATAAGCCTGCACTTGCGGCAGTCGTTCACAAGACTATCGCGGACAACTCGTAAAGTTCACGGCGGACTTTCTTGGCCTATCTTCGGAGGATCAGACAGACCTCTTGGGATGCTCCTTGAGGCAAATCAAATACTCCCCGCGCGAATGGCAGAATAGTGGATAAGCAAACCACACAAAGAGAGGGGGCATGCCTTCATTTAGCGTCCGGTTTATGAAGATCGTTTGCGACGATGCCGGCGGCGAGCATCGTGCGTGCCAGGCAGCATTCAAGGTCGATGCCGCCTCGCTGAGTGCTGCTGCTCAGCAGGCGGAGACCGATTTCTGCCGGCAAAGGCGGGTCCGCGATTGGACAATCTTCGCCGATGTACTGGAGCTTCGAACACCGCCTGCATGAGCCAATCCGTCCACATCATCTTCGAGCATTCCGCGAGGACGAGCTCTCCTGAGTTGCAAGGGCGTCGCACTTTCCGGGTTTCCAAGGAAGTTTAAGGTCTTCAACTCCGGCCAATGCTCTCAGTTCACGCCCGTGACATTCACCGGCGTCCTCGCCAGTCATGGTATTCTTCGGCTATGGCATCCGGCGCGACGACGTGTTCGTCGAGCATGCCTACGACATTGTGTCCGGCTCCGCGTTTCAATCGGATGAGACTTTGCCCTTTTACAGTGACCGGCGTCCACTTCGAACCTTGGCAGCGGTGCTCCGCATCAGCCTTACTTCCGCCCGCTGCCATTCCGTGCGGTAGCCTTACTGTGGCAAACGTTCCAATTATACAATTTGAACCACGCCGGCAGCCGTATATGGAATCCCGAAGGGACGGCAAATACGTCATCCGCCGGCGAACCTGCCAGGTCAGATAGGTTGAATTCGTGGTGTAGAGCACGTATCCGGCAATGGTGTAGAGCGCATCTGACCAGCCGGCCAAGGCGGGATCATCCCAGTGGGTAGAGAACAGACGATCGCGCTGCTCCGCGTCTGTCCTCTGCGGCAGCGGGCACACAAGCTGGCACGCGGGTCCGCCATCGGATCAAGGACCGCTACCTGGACGAACTGAATGAGGACGTCGAAGGAATTGTGAACACGTTGCGGAAGCTTAACGTGACCGTGCATCGACCGATGACACTCGATGCGTCCACCGTGGAGGTTCGCACCCTTGCTTGGTTGGCCGCAGTCGTGCCGCCGCTCAATGTCCGCGACATAGCGTTAGTGGTTGGAGACGAATTGATCGAGACCCCTCCTATGCTCCGCTCACGATACTTCGAGACGCAATTTCTCA
Source organism: Bradyrhizobium sp. USDA 376 (assembly GCF_054063675.1). Lineage (NCBI taxonomy): Bacteria > Pseudomonadati > Pseudomonadota > Alphaproteobacteria > Hyphomicrobiales > Nitrobacteraceae > Bradyrhizobium > Bradyrhizobium sp. USDA 376. The sequence continues at coordinate 9,186,798 of NZ_JBSSGN010000001.1, read as the reverse complement.
AGCCAATCTTCGCGTCCTATTTCGACCGAGGCGCGCGATGGTCAGTGATGCCGCGCCCGTTGATGACTAACCGTTCATTTGACCGCTCCTACGCCCTGTCAACGACCGGTGGTCCAACGGAACCGATCCACCATCCCGGAACACATCCCTATGACGTTGGCCTCGAGATGATGTGGGACGGTGCGCAGTGTTTGCGTGTTGGACGCGACCTCGTCGTAAATATCGCTACCAAGAATCACGCGATGCCATGTGATTGGCTTGAGCGCCATTTGCAAGGACGATTTCGGATCCACCGTGCCTACAAGCTCTGCGATAGCCATATTGATAGTATGGTCATAGCGCTTGCGCCGGGGCCGCTGCTCGTGCGGTCTCGCGAGGTGGCGGACTATTTGCCAGAAGCAATGCGCAACTGGGACATGATAGTAGCGCCCGAGCCAACCAAAAATAGTTTTCCGGCTTACAACGACGACGATCTGCTGTTGTCCAGTCTTTACATTGATGTCAACGTCCTCTCGGTCGCTCCTGACGTCGTCTTAGTCAACGACGCCTGCCCCGAGCTGGCTCGGATCCTTGAACAGTTCAGCTTTCAGGTTGTCCCGGTTCGGCGCCGCCATAGACGGATCTTCGGCGGTGGGTTCCATTGCGTTACTCTCGACACGGTTCGCGAAGGCGGGCCGGAGGATTACTTCAGCTAGTACCGACGATCGTCTGCTTTCCGGGCAACGATCTGCTAAGCCGCTGCTTTGGGAGCCTCATACCTGGCAAAGCTTATGCTGCATCAGCTAGTTGGGAGAAAAATCGTAGCGTAGGCTGGCATTGCCGTAGTTGAGCCACCTAGATAGACTCTCCGCCGCGTTTGAGGTCGACATTGACGGGTGCCTCTCCGGGCGCCGTAAGTCGGGACGTGCACACGCTCACATCTTGCGGCACCATTGTGCGCGTGACCGTCTTCCCTTATCAGGACGGGAGCTTTTGAATGTCATTTGATCGTCCAGTGACTTAAAGGAAACTGTTGCTTCGATGTCACCAGATCGGTGAACAGCCGATCTACGCTTGTGCGAAAAAGAGCCACCACATGTTCGATATCTATTTGAACCAAAGAAACGATCTTTTGGTCGTGCCGAGAGGCTTTGCGATCCCCGCGGGATTGGGCGGGAATTGGAAACGAAAGAAGCGGGCGGTTCGTTTCGTGAGCGACGTCATTCGTCAGGATGTACAACGGCGTGGCTACTACCGACGTCGTTTGATCTCAAGTCGGTCGAAGTCGGCAGTCGAGACCACCTCACGCTCCTAGTCAACGCAGCTATCTAATGCTGAACCGTTCTTCGGAAGAGTCCTGGCAAGATGCAGTCGAAAAGCGTTGCTTACCGCGGCGACGGCAGGCGGGTGTCGTGCAATCGGCTTTAGGAGGAAGCTCTCTTTTGAAAAGCGGCTCGCAGCTCTGGAGCTTACCTCAAAATATGTAATATGGGCTTTTCCTTAAGTCGATGGCGTGCGCGAGTTTTCAGTTGTCGATACTGAAGATACTCGCCTGCAGCCGCACGGTCTGGCGAGTATCGAAGTCGTTAAGCAGCATTTGGCTATCTATTTTAGCAGCGGCCCGGAGTGGACGGACCGTATGAAGCGGATTGCGAGCCGCGCGACCCCACTCGATGTTTTCGGCCAAAAGCTGATCGAGCGGAAGGCCGGGTGCTGGATTATCACCGAAGAGGGAAGAGAGTACTTGAGGCGCTCGAAAACTTAGATCGGGGTACTATGCAGGCGCAGGTTGAGCGAGAGATCGCGCAAGAGCCGAAAGCTGAGCTGCCGCTCCCTTTGGTTTCTCGGCTGGAAGCGAACACGGGCAGAAAGCGTCCCACGGCATGCGATTGAGCCGACGTAAACCGATGTCGACGTGGAGGAAAGCCGCTTGAACCCTTGCTGGTGGTGATGCAGTTCGACTGGATTGCGAAGTTCAATCTAGAAACAGTGTCGTTGTAATCAGTGTTGTGGAGTCGTTGAACGCGACCAAAGATATTGACCTGAGGGACGAAGGATTTGGCCTCTTCGTGCACATCAGTGTCATCGAGACGGTCGGCTAAACTGATTTCCCGGAAGGCATCCGGGTCAAATACGAGAAGGGGACCAAGAACCCCATGTATTGGTTGGCGAAGGCAGCCGACGAAGGTCTCTGCTCGTCTTTAAGCGGTCTACGCCTGTGGTGTCCTGATCGGCGGTGGACGCCAGTCGTGCTGGATTTTCAGCAAATTTCTTATCCCGAAAATTGGGCATGATGATCTTGCACTGGAATTGAGGGCATCACTGGCAGCGGGCTGCACTCGGAGAACGAGCTCGACATATGAGCATTTTGGATGTGAGGCGCGGCGCGCGTGAACTTCACCAATAACCTACCACTTCAGTCGAGGCCATCAAGCGGCGGCGCTCTTTGCGCGAGTTGAATACGACCAAAAGCGAACTTGACAAAGAGCGCGTGATCAAAGGTGAGTGTGCCTTTAATCATTCTCGTCAGCCACCTCTCTAAGCAATATCGCGGAGACACAACATCTTTCCGTTCTCTGGGCGCACCTCCTTATTTGGACCTGTTGATCTCTATCGCGATTTGGCTCTCGCTTATTCGAGAGCGTGTCGGTTGTTTAGCTCCGGATATAAAGGCGTCGATTGGAACGCTATCAGAACGCGACGTGCGTATGAAGTTTACAATTGCGCAGCTGCAACAGTGCAGACACCTCGCTTCGGAAGACATGCCAAAGCTTACACTTGGCGCGATGTCCTATAATATTGTCTATTTTTTTACCGTCGTCGCGCCGAGAAAACTATGTTACAATGCGCGTTTCGCGGGATCGTGAGCGCGGATTTCAGGGGATCGTGAGCAGAGATTTCAGACGATCGTGAGCAACGATTTCGCGGGATCGTGAGCAAGGCTTTCGGAGCCTTGCAGCGCTTCGGCCGACAACTCAACCGGCTTAGGGATGACCTCGTGGTTAACGAGGAAGTCCAATGCCTACCCAGAGATTGTCGATGCGCCGGATCAAGGAAGTCCTTCGGTTAAAACATTTTCAAGGCCTGCCAGAGCGGGCCATCGCGCGGAGCGTGGGCGTCAGCAACGGCGTTGTGCACAGCTACCTGAGCCGCGCCCGCTCTGCTGGGTTGAGCTGGCCGCTTCCGGAGGGAATGACCGATGAAGACCTGGAGCTTTTGCTTTTCCCGGCCCCACGACCAGCGTCTCAGAGCCCGCAGCGGCCGGTGCCCGACTGGAGCTACATCGATAAAGAGCTCCGCCGGCGCAACGTAACCCGTCGCCTGCTCTGGGAGGAGTATCGCGCCGTTAATCCCGACGGTTTCGGGTACACGTGGTTCTGCACTACCTACGAGGCCTGGAAGGGGCGGGTCCGACCTTCGATGCGGCAGATTCATCTGGGCGGCGAGAAGGTGTTCGTGGATTTCGCCGGCGACACCATCGACATCGTCGATCCCCTGACCGGGGAAGTGCAGCCGATGAAGCTGTTCGTCGCGGCGATGGGCGCTTCGAACTACACCTACGCCGAGGCCTGCCCCAGCGAGAGCTTGGCCGACTGGATCCGGGCCCACGTCAACTTGTTCACGTTTTTGAGCGGAACGCCGACGTTCGTGGTCTGCGACAACCTCAAAGCCGCCGTCAGCAACCCCGACCGCTACGATCCCGGCCTCAATCGCACTTATGCCGAGATGGCGAGCCATTACGGCACGGCCATTCTCGCCGCACGGCCGCGGCGCCCAAAAGACAAGGCGAAGGTCGAGGTCGCGGTGCAAATCGCCCAGCGCTGGATTCTGGCCCGGCTGCGCAATCAGCGCTTCTTTTCCCGGGCCGAGCTCAACGCCGCCATCAAGACACTCGTCGACGAACTCAATGCTCGTCAAATGCGTGGCTTCGGCTCAAGCCGCGCCGAACTGTTTGCCGAACTCGACAAACCCAAGCTAACCCCGCTGCCAGATCAGCCTTATGCCTTCGCACGCTGGAAGCGCTGCCGCCTCGCTCCCGATTATCATGTCGAGGTCGACGGCCATTGGTACTCCGCGCCGTATCGTCTGATTGGCGAGCTGGTCGATGCCCGTATCGACGATCGGACGGTCGAGATCTTCCACAAGGGCCAGCGGATCGCCAGCCATGCCCGCGCGCCCAACCGACGCGGACACACCACCATCGCCGACCACATGCCCAGCGCCCATCGCCGCTACGGCAAATGGACCCCCGCCGCGGTGATCGCCGCCGGCGAGCGGATCGGTCCTTCGACAGCAGCGTTTTTCCAGGCCGTGATCGACGCCCGGCCCCATCCAGAACAAGGCTTTCGAACCTGCCTTGGCATTCTGGCGCTCGTCAAAAGCTACGGCGCCGAACGCCTCGACGCAGCCTGCCGGAGGGGCATCCTCATCAAGGCGCGCTCCGTCGCCTCGATTAGATCGATCCTCCAGAACGGCCTCGATCGCACGTTCTTCGACGAATCTTTCGAGCACCAGCCCCTGCGCCACGGCAACATCCGCGGACGCGACTACTTCCACTGAAGCAAGGAGAGACCCGGCATGCTTAACCACCCAACCCACGAACGGCTGATCGAGCTTGGCCTGACCGGAATGGCCAAGGCCTTCGAGGAGCAGCGCCGATCGCCCGATCTCGAAGCCCTGCCGTTCGAAGATCGCATCGGCCTGTTGGTCGACCGCGAAGCCGCCGAACGCGACACCAGGCGGCTCACCACGCGCCTCAAGATCGCCGCACTGCGCCAGACTGCTTGCGTCGAGGACGTCGATCTGCGCACCCCGCGGGGCATCGACCGCGCCGTTTTCGCCAAACTCGTCGAAGGTCGCTGGATCGATCGCCACGAGAATTTGCTCGTCACCGGGGCAACCGGCCTGGGCAAAAGTTGGTTAGCCTGCGCGCTCGGCCACAAGGCCTGCCGCGACAACCGATCAGTCCTCTATCATCGCGTTCCAAGGCTGTTCGAGGCGCTCGCGCTCGCGCGCGGAGACGGACGTTACGCTCGGCTCCTCAAAAGCCTCGGCCGCGCTCAGCTTCTGATTTTGGATGATTGGGGACTATCGGTGCTCACCGCCGCGGAACGCCGCGATCTGCTCGAAATCCTCGAGGACCGCCATGGCCGCGCATCCACCATCGTCACAAGTCAGCTCCCCGTGGACACCTGGCATGGAGCCATTGGGGACCCCACGGTCGCCGACGCCATTCTCGATCGCCTCGTCCACAACGCCCACCGCCTCCAGCTCACCGGAGAAAGCATGCGAAAACGCAGCGCCAAAACCATCACCCTTGACGGCCAACCAGAACACTGACTCTATCTCCCATCGGCCGTAGCGGGCTGCTCACGATCGTCTGAATTCAGTGCTCACGATCGCGCGAAATCGATGCTCACGATCCGTGAAATCCGCAGTTACAAGCCGCTCCGCTAAAAAGGAGCATTCATCGTGAAGAAAGCAACTAAGAAAAGCGTTAAGCGGCGCGAATGGACGAAGGCAGATATCAAGGAGCTCAAAGTCCACTCGAAGGCCAGGACCCCGGTGATAAAAATAGCAAAGATGACCAAACGCAGTGTCGGTGCGCTCCGCCAGAAGGCCTTAAATCTTGGAATCGGACTCGGACATCAGCGGTAGCTTGGGCCGCGCTGGTACTTGCACGGTAGGGCGGCTCGCAGGCCGCCCTCAGTGCCCATAGAAGGTTCTCTAGCAAATTGGGTTTGCCGATTCGCGCTGAGGGGTTTTTTGGATGGCGTTTCAATGTGGCGGTGGGGCTCCAGCATCCTCATTGATGGACTTTGTTAGAAAGTGTTGGTCTAAAAGGTTATGTCCGGTCGTGATTCATAATCGGCATTGAAGACATTGTCTTGCTCGTAGCCCTACCAAGGATGTTCCACATGAACGGCGGAAAAATCTCGTCTTCGTGAGTAGAGACGCGGCCAAGCGCGCTTGCTGATCGCGTTATCCCGTGGCATGTTGGATCAGGTCCGTCATTCAGCCTCCTTAGCCCCTGTCAGGGGAAGAGCGACGTTGCGGATCCGCTAACCCAAATACTTCGTGCGGCTTGGACGATTGCGCTTGTCGAAAGAAAGTTGGCCGGAGCTATAATCCAATGTGTTGACCGGCTAGCCGCGGCGCTCACTCAAGTGTGACCCCCGCGATATGACCTGATTCTTTGCAGCACTCCGCTCATATCCCGAAATGTCTTGGAGTATGCCGAGAATCAGCGAGGTGCAGTCGCATTTACATACGTAGCAACCTGCCATGTGCTCGCGCGGTCTTCGGCAAACGTCCGTATAGTTCTTTCCAACCTTCCTACATCCGAGTCAATCTTGCTGCAATTGAGCAGTTGCTTAATTTCGTTCTATTGGTCGAGCAATCGGAGGCGCGATTGCAGTTACCCTTCTGTGATCCCGCCCGATCAAAGTGAATGGGTCTTAGGTCATGAGTAGCAGCCAAAATTCTGTCGTTTCGTCGCTTTGTACGCAAGCTGTTGGTCCTCATGCGATCGGGCGGCTCGCTTTGCTTCGCCCAATCGAGCTAGCGCCGACAGGGGGGCGCGTGCCCAGCACGAGCGCCTGACGATAAGCGGACGTTTTGGTCGTTCACCTGAGTGTGCTTTCTCTCGGTCTTCCACGATCTGGGACCACACTCCTGGCTCATTTGCTGAAGCTCCATCCAGACATTGTGGCTCCGCCTGAACCCTGGTTAATGTTGGCGCTCGAGGCGTTTGGCAAGGTGGATCGGCGCCATCCGGGGGGCAGCGCACTGATTGAGGCCGCAACCTCCGAATTCTTAGGACGGATAGACCGCGCGATCGTTAGCCGCGCTTTTGCAGAAGCAGCATACGATCAGTATCTGGCAGAAGCGGGTAAGCGCATCATCATAGATAAGACACCACGCTATGGACGGTCCTTGACTTTGTTGAATCCGTCTATCCAGAAGCGCCACACATCCTTCTGATGCGCAATCCCTACGCCATCGCCGCTTCATTGAAATCGACCTGGGATTCCATGGCGGGCAGACAGCTCGCAGCCGGTCAGCGTTTCCAGTCTCACTGATCTCATGCTTCGTCTGCCCGATGGCATAATATCTTCACTCCCCGATTTGGTTTTGGGTCTTCCTAGGCTCGCCGAGCAACGTACTCGCCCGCAGGCCCATTTGGTGCAATACGAACTGCTCGTGGCGCGTCCGGACGAGGAAATCCAACGTGTACTGACAGGGCTCGGCTGTGATCCAGATGGCGTCGCATCGGCTAGCATAGGACGAGCAGATTATCTTCAAGCCAGCAGCTTTGGGGATCGAAAAAACGTGGAACGAAACGCCATCCACGGAAGCTCAGTCAAATCACGGCAATCTCAATTGTGCGTCGAGGAGATGCAAACCGTGACCGATCTGGTCGGTGCCGAGCTTTTGCTGGAACTCGGATATGAGCAGGAACTGCTGCATGCCCAGAAATCCGGAGTTCTAGACAGGGGGCGGGAGGTAACTGAACCCTATCGCCGTATATTCCGCACCTGGTGGGATATGCGAAGTACCAATGCGGGAGGATTGCCCGGCTCATCTTACGCTGGAGAGCCGGTCCACACTGCTTTGAACATTTCGGAGAACCGAGACGTGGCTATCGAGACGTTGCGAGGGGAGGTCCCGCGGCTTGAGCAGATCCTCAGCATCTCCTAAGGACGCTGGCGATGGTAACGTCTGGCAAGCTTTCTTCCCTTTTTGGCCGCCGCTCGTCGGCGAATACCTTCGGCGTAGGCCTGTACCTTCGCATCGCGAGGCAATGCTGTCACGAACATGCGCCATCCTGAGCTACGAAGCCCCGCCGCGTGTTCGGGTCATGCTCCGTTCCGCCTTTCCTGGTTGATCGCCATGAAGGCGCCATAGGCGCAGCCGAAAAGGAAGCGAAGCTCATCCTTGGCAAGCGACAGAGATGATCACTTGATGATCCGCTCTGGTCAACCGCTGGCGTGCTCGACCGCGCCCGTAGACCACGTCGGACGCGAGCTCGCATCAACGAGCCGGCCTGCAGAGGAGAGAGCAGGACAAGTACGAAGTGCGACCGTCGTCCAACCAGAGTGCCTCATCGGCGAGGTAGTTGCGCGCAACGAGCGCTGGGATGCCGGCAACTTTTGCTCGCCGCCCACGCCTTGGAACCGCCGTAAAACCGCACGCTCACCGCCGCCATATCGCTCGGTGAGACGTCCCGCGGCGAAGCGGCGTTAAGTAACTGAGATGCTGAAAGCCCAGGAATCGCTTCCAAGATAAAGCGCGCAACTTCATTGGACTTGGCTCGACGTACTCCCGGCAAATCGAGGCGACATGTTGTGTCACAAGGCCGCTCGCCAAAAGGTGTCGAACTGATTCCTGCTCGCGCAAGCATCCAAGATCGCTGGATCGCCATCAAGTGTGGCTCGCCGCGGGCTGCCAACGCCGCTCCATTGCGAGCGCAATGACGTGACACAACAGCTATGGCGGAAGGTTTAAACCGTCATGCACAGCATCCAGTAGGATCTCGCCCGGGCTGCCGAGAAGCTTCGTACCTCCATATGGCTCTTTTGGCCGGATTGCACGTAAACGGAACGATCCCGTCATTTCGCCGCAGAATCGCGCTCGCACGCGGAATACTCACGCTCGATCCAGATCTAACGTTCAAACTATTGAACCTCGCTGTGAATCCCTCGTACTCCGCTGCTTGCGTCGACTTGTCGCTGCCAAACGGGAGTACGTGAGGAAAAAGTCCCGCGAGAAAAATTCCGGAGAGGGTTGAAACGCCCGTAACGTCAAGTTGTACGATCTTCGAGCTCGCCCAGACAGCCATGTGCGTCCCAATCCCTCCACGAGCGACGGAGTGAAAATGTATCAAGTCCCAAGCAAACGCATTGGACACCCGCTGCGAACGAAGACTATCGAGTGTGCCTGCCTATCGTCCGGGCGCGACGATCTAGGCTGCATCGCCTTTCTGGCGGCAAAGCTTGCCTGACTGGGCAGTCTTACAGGTAGACCGCCGGCCGACCGGCGCCTCATAGCGCCAGAGGCGACCACGCCCAAGCCTGCACATGCGTGACAGTTGGATGAGAGCGAGCGTCGGCGCCCACTTGCGCCCGAGCGTTCAGCGCAAAAAGGCTATCTGGGAGGTCTGAAACGCATCAACGGGGAGCTTTGTGAAGGATTGCTCTCCATCCGCAATGAGAAATTGAAGGTTGTCATCCGGCGGCCTTTTGGAGCGGTCGACGCGAAACGAGACCGCGTTTCAAGGCGCTTCATTCGAAGCTATCGATGAGGAAGGCATACGCGCGCCTCCGGGGCGATGGCGCGCGTACGGCAGGTCATCGACGAACACAATGTAGGAGGAATGGTTTGACAAGACAGCGCTCTTTGCTGACGCCTGGTCCATTGTCGCTATCGTTGGCGGTGAAGAGCCAGATGCAGCTTGATCTCGCATCTCGCGATGACGAGTTCAAGGAGGTGACCGCCTGCATGAGGCGGCTGATGCTCAACTTGCTGGGAAACGCTAAGGACTATTCGGTGGTGCCCATTCAAGGAGGGGGCTCCTTTGCAATGGAGGCTGCCCTCTCTTCATTTGTGTCCCGAGCCGACAGGCCGCTCGTCTGCGTAAACGGCATCTATGGCGAGCGTGTTCTACAAATTTTGCGGCTGTGGGGGGTCGAAGCGCTGAAGCTCGTCAAGCGCGCAACCGATCCTTTGGATCCGCAAGAAATCGGCGAGTATCTGAGCCGAAATCCTGGCGTTACGCACCTGTGTTTCGTGCATTGTGAGACGACAACCGGAATCGTCAACCCTCTGCAAGAGATCGTGGAAGAGGCGAGGCGTTGTGGCGTAAAAACCATCGTTGATGGAATGAGTTCCTTCGGCGCTCTCAATATCGATCTGAGCCAGCGTGGACCAGACGTACTGGTCACATCGAGCAACAAATGCATAGAAGGGCCGCCGGGAGTAGCGTTTGTAATTGCGTCGCGCGAGCTGCTGGAGAATGCGGCTCAAGAACCGAGATCGTTTGTGCTCGATGTGAGAGATCAATGGCGCTCGCTCGAGCGCACGGGTGAGTGGCGGTCGACCCCTCCCACCCACATCGTTCAGGCAACGACAATGGCTTTGAAGATTCTGCATGAGGAGAGCATTGATGCCAGACGCTTCCGGTACGAGAAGGTCAGAGACGACCTCATCAAGGAACTCGAAGGGACAGTGTCTCCGCTGCTGTCCCCCGAGTTGCAGTCGCCGGTCTGCGTTGCGTTCAGTGCGCCGCCCGGCATAGTAGACCAGGAAGGATTCGATGGGCTGTATCGCCACTTGGCGGCCCACAATCTTTACGTCTACTCGAAGCTGCACCTTGCGACGCGAAGCTTTCGCGTCGGTTGCATTGGGGAAATCCAATCCAGCTGGATTGAGCGGTTGGGATGCGCTTTTCGTTCATATTTCCGGTCCGGTCAGGCCCGGTCAGCAAGGCCGGCGCCGGACCAAGAGGCATATGCCGCGCGCGTAAAGATGCCGGCTCAGGCAGTTGGAGACCGGCAGCTGCCGTTTTCCGCCGAGACTGCTGTTCTGCATGCGGGTTATCGGCGCGACCCGGTGACGAAAGCCGTCGCAGTGCCGATCTACCAGAATACAGCTTATGAACTCGATGGCGATCTCAACCACATCGCGGACGTCTACAACGTCAAGGCCGATGGGTTCACCTACACGAGGATTATCAATCCCACGACCCGCGCGCTCGAGAAGCGCTACGCCGCTGTCGATATGGGCAGCGACTCGCTCGCCGTTGCGTCAGGTCAAGCGGCGACGTTCCTTGCTATCGTCAATCTTTCAAGTGGCGAAGTAGGGGACAATGTCGTTGCCTCTCCATATCTATATGGCAATACCTGGAACCTGCTCCACAACACCCTAAAGCGTTTGGGAATCAGCGTGAGGACAGCAGATCCTCGAAGGCCCGAGACGTTCGAGCGAGCGATCGATGATCGCACCATCTGCCTGTTCGGAGAGGTAATATCGAATCCCTGTCTGATTCCGCTTCCCGTTAAACAGCTTGCGGAGATCGGCCGGAGGTACGGCGTGCCTCTGGTCGTAGACAACACGACTACGCCGCTGATATGCCGGCCGTCAGACCTGGGCGCTGCAGTTACAACGTACTCTGCAACAAAATATATCTCCGGCCACGGCACGACCCTCGGCGGACTAATCGTTGACAGCGGTAAATTTAGCTATCGCGGAGCTTCTCGCTTCCCCTTGTTCAATGGTCCCGACGAAGCGCATGGCGGAATTGTCTGGCACAACGCCGTGCGCGATGTCGATGACCTAGGGTCTGTACCTAAATAGCGCCACGTGATTCTCTTGCCTACGTGTTGATTCGGGGGCGAGAGAATGCGCGCTGGTTTGTTTTGGCTGAACGACAGGCAATGGGCGCGTATCGAACCGCATCTGCCGAGGGGACTGACGGGGCCGGATCGGGACGACGACCGACGCATCGTCAGCGGCATCATTCACATGCTGCAATCGGGTGCACGATGGCGTGATTGTCCACGTGAATACGGCCCTTACACGACGATCTACAATCGCTTCAATCGCTGGGCCAAGCGAGGACGATGGTGCGCAATCTTCGAAGCGCTGGCCAAGCCTGGCGAAGACGGCGTCGTACTGTCGCTCGACTCGACCTCGATTAAAGCTCACCGGTGTGCCTCCGGCGGAAAAGGGGGGAGCACAATCAAGCAATCGGCCGCTCGCGCGGAGGCCGCACGACAAAAATCCATGCGCTGAGCGATCCGCTCTGCCGGCCGGTCGTCCTGCATCTGACTCCAGGCCAGGATGCCGATATCGCTGCGGCTCCCGATGTCCTGGCGCTCGCGCCACCCATGAGCGTGCTCCTCGCCGACAAAGGGTATGATGGCGACAAGCTTCGCGGCGCAATCATTCGTCGCGGCGCCAAGCCCGTAATCCCCAATAAATCTAACCGTGTCGTCATCCATCGCTTCAACAAACGCGCCTACAAAGGACGAAATGTCATCGAACGCTGCTTTTGCAGGCTCAAGGACTTCCGGCGCATCGCCACGCGATATGACAAGCTCGCCCGTAATTTTTTGGCCGCTGTTCATCTCGCCGCTCTCGTCGCATATTGGCTCAATTGAGTCTGGACCCTAGGAAAGAGCGAGTTTCTCCTCAAGGCTCGCATGACCTGGTTACGCGATACCGGTGCAGCCATCTCCCCGTTTGCGAGCTTTCAACTGATCCAAGGGCTTGAAACGCTGCCGCTTCGCATGAAGCAGCACTGCGCCAATGCCAGGATCGTGGCTGGAGTTCTAAAGGAGCATCCAAAAGTGCGTCGGGTGTTTTACCCGGGTCTCTTCGAAGGCGCCGATCGGGAAATCGTCGAACAGACACTCAACACCGCATATGGACACGGGGCGATGGTCATGTTCGAGGTGGAAGACGAACTGGCCGGGCGAAAGTTCATCCAGAACATTGACTTGATGTATCACGTTTCCAATGTGGGAGACGCCCGCACGCTCGTGACTCATCCTGTCTCGACGACTCACACCACCGTCCCGCGGGAAAAGCGCGAAGCCGCCGGCATATTTGGCGGCTCAATCCGGCTTTGTGTCGGCATCGAAGATGTCAATGACATCTTGCGCGATCTGGACAAGGCGCTTTCCGCAATCTGACAACCTGCAAGGCAATTAGGAAGAGGTTCTCATGAATCAGGCAGACGCTTGGAAACTGAGGTCATCACGCTATGAGGCCGTTCAATTCAGCCGGGAGATCAATAAGCAACTTTCGGAGCTAAGGCCCGACAACATCACAGGGGCCGCCTACATTGCGAAAGATTACGCTGTTATCGCAGCGTGCACGCTTGCGACCGTGTCTGTTTCGTGGTGGCTCTACCCGCTGGCCGTTCTCCTGATTGGTGCCTATCAGCGCGGATTGACAACCATCGCTCACGATGCAGCTCACCGCACGCTCGCGAAGAACACCACCTGGAATTATGTTCTTGGCATTCTGTTCGCCTCCTATCCCTTGTTCCAGCGACACTGGGCCTATCGGATCTCACATGTCTACTTGCATCATCCCTATCTCGGCGACCCCGACAAGGATCCCGACCTGAAGTTTTTCCTGGCCAGCGGCGTTTATGACGTGCAGCGTCCAGAGAGATACGCTTTCAACATCATCTGGAAGCCGATCTTCGGCGGCGCGACAGTGGCCTATCTGAAGTATCTCTGGACCAACCGGTTTTCGGTCGAAGATACCGAGGATCAGAGCCGCTCAGGCATACTGATTGACAGGTATGGCTTCTATCTCTTCTGGATCAGCATCTTGGCCGGGTCATATGTTCTTGGGCTGCTCCATATTGTCGTCCTGTTCTGGATCGTGCCCTATCTCACCACATTTCAGGTCCTCGGCTGGTTCGTCGAACTCGCCGAGCACTCGCCAATGTGCGAAACCGAGACGCAGAACGTCTATCTCACCAGAAATCGGAAGGGAAGCTTCCTCGAGCGAGCCATTCTTGGGCAGAATCTGGATGAGTACCACCTTGAGCACCACCTTTCGCCCGGTATCCCGTTTTGGCTGTTGCGCAAGGCTCAGAAAATCCGAATGCAGGATCCGAACTACGCGAAGGTCGCCGCGACTTGGGGCGGGCTCTTTGTCAAGGGACCTCAAGGTCAGCCTAGCGTCATAAGTCAGTTGAAAGAGCGAAATCGACGGCTGTATGAGCAGTCCGTTGCCGCCGTCCGGACGCGGGGCCAGGTGGCGTGAGTCTGCAACAGCCCGAGCGCGCGCGAGCCGTTGTCGGCGTCACTTCGAACCGTCTTCTGGTCGACGGTGTGCATCGCGACTGGTTACGCCGTAAGTACGTGCAGGCACTCCATCGTCATGGGGGAGTTGCTTGCGTCGTATTGCCGACCGTCGACGCGGAAGATGCTGGGGAGGCGTTCGCCACGGCCATCATGCGCCGGCTGGACGGTGTGGTCTTGACAGGTGATGAATCGAACGTCGACCCCGCCGTCCTGTCAGCGCCTGCATCCTTAGTTGATCCTGATCGGGACGTTGAGGCTGGGATCCTTGACCGTCCTAGGGACCGGCTTTCTGCCGTAGCCATACAGAGCGCCATCGCGCTCGGAATGCCTATTTTGGGCATCTGCCGTGGGCTTCAGGAGCTCAACGTCTATTTCGGCGGCACACTCCGCCCATCGCTTGCGGAGTGGAGCCTCGAAAGCGGTGCTATGCATGCCGAGAAGCCAGACCGTCCCAGGGACCGTCAGTACGATGCCGCGCACAGCGTCAGGATATCTTCCGACGGCGCGCTCTTCCCAATCGCCCGGACGATCGAAGCCCAAGTCAACTCGCTGCACAATCAAGGCATCGAGGCGCTTGCCCCGGCGCTGAGGCGGGAGGCGTGGGCGCCTGACGGTCTTGTTGAGGCGGCTTCGGTGATTGGCGCGCCGACGCTGCAAATCGGGGTGCAATGGCACCCCGAATGGCACGTCTCAACCGATCTCCTCGGCAAGCAACTCTTCAAAGCATTCGGAGAGGCCTGTGTTGTGTACCGCGGAACGAAGAATCACTAGGGCAGATCGTGAGATTTCAAACCAAACGTGGTCAGTACAGGCCGAAAGTTGAATGCCTCAAAATCGATGCGCGCGGCCCGGTCCCTGCGAGGGCCGCGCCCCGTCGCGCGGGCACGGGAAGGGTAGACGATTGACGAATAGGTTCGCGCTGGGAGTGCTCTTTGTGGCCCTCTATGTCCTCGTGAGTGCGGCAGGCGAGGTTTATGCCGCAGCGTATTTTCAGCGAGCAGATGCGTTCGTCGCGCTCCTGCTGTCATTTACCGTGGTTTGTCTGACGTTCAATCTCTTGGCGCGCCACGACACAAGCAAGGCAGGAGTGGGGAATCGGTCCCTTTTGGTCTTCGCCGTACTCAACGTCGTGACAGCAATCAGCTGGATCGGCCTATTTATCGGCTTGAAATACGTTGAACCTGCGATCGTCGTCGCGTTCATGGTGGCGTTGGGGCCCACCGCAACTGTGTGGCTAAACGCCGTGATCAGGCGCCAGGGAGTTCCGCCAGCATCCGACATCGTCGTCAGCGCTTCGATCGCGATGATCGCGAGTTACATGATTTGGATCTCGGCCAGCGGCAACGCAGGCGTGGAGTGGGGGGCTCGATCGTCCTTTGGAATAGTCTTGGCCATCGTGGCCGGCCTATCGCTCGCCCTCACAAATGTACTTGTCAAACTGCTTTTCGACCGTGGGTTTTCCGGCCGGCAAGTGCTGGCGCATCGGTTCTATGGAACGATTATCTTGCTGCTGGGACTGGTGGACTATTCATCCATCGTGCCTGAGATCTCGCAGCATTGGTTTGCGATCGCAGCAGTTGGCGTTTCGACGATGATTGTTCCTTTGCTCTTGATCCAGCAGGGCATTCGTTACGTCGAGCCCTTCACCGTCAACATGGTCCTGTCCACCGCCCCTATCGTCACCTTCCTGTTCCAGTACTTCGATTCTCGCATCGTGCCTTCGTCACATACGTTCCTTGGAAACATTCTCATTACGGCTGTCGCCGTCAGCAACATCTACTTGCAGTATCGGAGATCCGCATGAAAGAACGGAATTGTGTAATCGTAGACGCATACTCTACCGGCCGATATCTACCGGAACAGTTCAAGCGCTATGGCATTGGAACCGTGCATGTGATGTCGGCCGCACAGATTCCACCCATATTCCAAGCGCACTTTGATGCTAACCTGTATGATGAAGTCATTCGCCCCAGCGAGCGCATGGGGTATGACGACATCGTTGAATATCATCTTCAGGCCCTCCATGGCAGAGAATTTGAGTTCGTTATCGCCGGCTGCGAGTCTGGAGTCGAACTCGCCGATTCGTTGTCGGAGCGGCTGGGCTTACCTTCAAACGGCACCGCTCTATCGGCTGCTCGGCGTGACAAAGCGCGATTGTCTTGCGCGCTGACCTATGCCGGTGTGCGATCGATCAGACAAGTCGTGTCTGACAATGCTGTAGAAATCGCAAGCTGGAAGCGCGAAGCGAACTTCGACGAGATCGTGATCAAACCTCTGAACAGTACGGGAACCGAGGATGTATTCTTTTGCACGACAGATGCTGACATTCAGCGGGCACTAAGCGCGATTGTCGGGAAGACCAACCGTGTCGGAGCGTTGAATCGTTTTGCCCTCGGGCAGGAAAAAATAAACGGTCAACAATACACCGTAAACGCCATCTCGATCCACGGGAATGCCTTCGTTACGGAGGCCTGGACGTATGACACCGTTCCTATCGAGCGAGCATCATCGGTCTGTTCACTCGAGAGATTGTTGGACGGCAGCGAACCAATCGTTCAGGAGCTGTCCGACTACCTGGAACGAGCGTTGCAGGCGCTTCAGATCGCCGAGGGACCGGCTCATGCTGAGATCATCGTCGATCATCGGGGACCAGTTCTGGTTGACTTCGGAGCGAGGCTTCAAGGGACCATGTCGGCAAAAGCACGAACGATGGCGTTGGGGCACAACCATATGACCCTGACGGCCTGGTGCTACGCAGATCCCAAGGGCTTTGGTGAATATATGAGGCTGCGCGGGCCCTACAAGCGGCAGGCTCACGCACTTTGCGTCTCGTTGATCTCAGATATGGGCGGTGTCGTCGCCGGTTACCCGGGACTCGAAGCAATCCGCAAGCTGCCGAGCTTCGCAGACGCCATTGCATTCGTTCCGATTGGTCAAGAGCTTGTTCCCACGATCGACTTGGCGTCGACACCGGGCATCGTTTATCTCGTGAATAGCGACTTGACTACGCTTGAGAATGACTATCGCAAGTTGCGAGCAATGCGGATGGACCAGGTGTTCGATTTAGTGATGCAGGATCGCGACTAATGCCAACTGATCCCAGGTTCACCGGAGCGAATCCAGCCCGCGCGGCGATGGTCGGCGTCAGCGACTTCGATGGCGTTCTGCGAGGCAAACACGTCTTAGGGTCCAGACTCAATTGAGCCAATATGCGACGAGAGCGGCGAGATGAACAGCGGCCAAAAAATTACGGGCGAGCTTGTCATATCGCGTGGCGATGCGCCGGAAGTCCTTGAGCCTGCAAAAGCAGCGTTCGATGACATTTCGTCCTTTGTAGGCGCGTTTGTTGAAGCGATGGATGACGACACGGTTAGATTTATTGGGGATTACGGGCTTGGCGCCGCGACGAATGATTGCGCCGCGAAGCTTGTCGCCATCATACCCTTTGTCGGCGAGGAGCACGCTCATGGGTGGCGCGAGCGCCAGGACATCGGGAGCCGCAGCGATATCGGCATCCTGGCCTGGAGTCAGATGCAGGACGACCGGCCGGCAGAGCGGATCGCTCAGCGCATGGATTTTTGTCGTGCGGCCTCCGCGCGAGCGGCCGATTGCTTGATTGTGCTCCCCCCTTTTCCGCCGGAGGCACACCGGTGAGCTTTAATCGAGGTCGAGTCGAGCGACAGTACGACGCCGTCTTCGCCAGGCTTGGCCAGCGCTTCGAAGATTGCGCACCATCGTCCTCGCTTGGCCCAGCGATTGAAGCGATTGTAGATCGTCGTGTAAGGGCCGTATTCACGTGGACAATCACGCCATCGTGCACCCGATTGCAGCATGTGAATGATGCCGCTGACGATGCGTCGGTCGTCGTCCCGATCCGGCCCCGTCAGTCCCCTCGGCAGATGCGGTTCGATACGCGCCCATTGCCTGTCGTTCAGCCAAAACAAACCAGCGCGCATTCTCTCGCCCCCGAATCAACACGTAGGCAAGAGAATCACGTGGCGCTATTTAGGTACAGACCCTAGGTGAAGATCTCTCGGATGGAGATAAAGTTATCAAGTTCTCTGAAGCGGTGCTGGCGTGGGATTGTACGGACCGGGTCATTCCGGCGAGTTTCACGCAAAAGCCGCTATCAGCGTTCGGAGATGCTGACCTGCGGATTCTATCAGGCACCGGCCGTTCGGTGTCTCATCTCGGCTCTCAATATCTCTACCTCGCGGAGTTCACGGGCGCGCATGAGAACATCTGCCCGCGCGGCGTTCTGCGTAAGGTCCTACGAAGGGCTGCTGACCACGGATACGACTGCACTGCCGGGTTTGAGTTTGAGTTTATACTATTTAAGGAGAACGCAGACACGATTGAAGAAAAGCCGTTCGGTGAATGGGCTCCTTTAACTCGCGGCCCGTTCGGCTACTCGATTGCGCGCTCTATCGCGCAACATGAGCTGTTCGGTGAGATCTTGGCGCTTTGTGAGAAGGCTAGAGTACCTCTCAGCGGACTACACTTTGAAACGGGACCTGGCGTGGTCGAAGCGTCACTTCGTCATTGTGATGCGCTGGAAGCCGCCGATCGAGCAACCATATTCAAGTCGATGATAAAAGCCTGGGCGCAAACGCGAGGCATGATGGCTACATTCATGGCCAAGGTTTCCGAGAAATGGCCTGGCCAGTCCGGCCATATTCACATCTCCATGTCCTCGGATAGTCAAAATGCGTTTTACGACGGTGATGCGTTCGGCAACGTCTCCGATCTTATGAGGCAATTTATCGCCGGACAACTAGAATACATGAATGAGTTCTGTGTGCTCGCTGCGCCAAACTTCAACAGCTACAAGAGATTGGTACCTGGCTCCTGGGCACCAATCTGTCCAAGCTGGGGAGACGACAACCGCTCCTGCGCGGTTCGCGCCATTCCGGGAGAGCCATCTGCCCATCGCCTGGAGTATAGGCTGCCTGGCGCAGACGCGAACCCATATCTCGCGCTAGCATGTGCGATTGGTTCGGGAATATTGGGCGTCGAGACAGGTCCGGCACTACCGGCTTCGATCGTCGGTGATGCAAGCGTGGAAATGTGTCGTCCGTCCGCGAGACTGCCTCAAAGCCTATCAGAGGCAACATCTCGGTTTGCAGAGTCTGCAGCGGCCAGTGATGTCTTTGGAGAAAGGTTTGTTGGAGCGTTTTCTTGCTCGCGCCATTGGGAGTGGCAAGCCGTTCAACATCGGGTCACCGACTTTGAACGTCGGAGATACTTTGAGATCATTTAGCTTGGGCTCTTCGACAGTTCTGGAGATCATTCTTCTGGCCGGTGCCGGCAGGGCTACTGCGGGGGTCTGTGCCGCTAATGTTGGAGTTCATGCAGAGAAAATGTGCGTTACTCGTAGCGTTGAAGACGCCCGGCGCTTGGTTTGAGGTGTGATCTTTTCAATCAAACTTATAGGAGGCCTGAAAGAACGTACCCCAGCGCTCCATGCTGTACTTCGCGAATATGGCCGGATCACCGACGCAGCCGCTGCTGCTGCACAAAGAGTCGCCCCGCTTTTTGGTCCACATGGACCAGTAGCGCCCGCCGACGCCGACGCTGAAGTTCTTGGTGAAGAAGTAGGACAGCACGCCTTCAACCTGGACGCCGCCGCCACCGTTGCCCCGCTGTTCATCGAAGGTGGTCTCGTCGCGCAAGAGATGGTGGTCACGCCCTTTGAAATCGGTCCAGGACAGGTAGGCGACATCGGTGTTTAAGCGCCAGCGCTCAGAGAGCATGGTTTCGGCGCTTAGGCCGACACGAGGTGCATTCCACTGAGTATTCTGGCTGCCGATGATAGTGTCTGGGTTCGCCGGACAAGTGTAGCGGGGGTGGGCAATCTGCGTGCAACCGATGGAGTCGGAACTCTGTTCGTAGTAGGTCCAGCCGATAAATCCGCCGACCTTGTAGTTGGCGCCGCGCAGGAAATCGTAACCTAAGTCTGCGGTAAAATAGGTGAACCGTCCGTTTCGTTGCCGTGATGCGTTGTTGATATAGGAGAGTTCCCGATCGGCGAGCCAATCTTCATTGTTTATGTTTCCTTTATCGAAGCGCCCGAGGCCAATGTTGCCCTTCAGGAACACTCCCGATGGGCTGTCGACACGGCCAAATAGCTCTCCCGAAAGTCCGTCAAGGCCATGATAGGTGAGCCTCGATACAAGGACGCTGGGGTCTAGAGGCAAGTAGGGCGCTACACTGTGGTCCCATTGGAATCGTCCGCGGCTGAGCCAGAGCCGCGATCCGCCTTCGAACGACCAACCATCCGAATAAGCAATCGGCGGCGCGCCGACTGGAGCCTTCGCGTACTGCGGCACATAGGACCATTGCGCCGTCCACGGGTCGGCGCCAAAATGGTAATTCAATCCAATCTTTCCGATGTGATAGTTGCTGGACGGGCTCGTTGTGTTCGCCGGAACAATTGCGAACGGCGGACCCTGCACCGTCGGAGGTGTCGCGACACTCGGGCCACCGAAATTCAGATAGTCATACTCAGCTGCGACCGACCATGCGGGCGTAAGCGCCTGCTCGACGCCCAGCCCGATGATGCCACCGATGCGACCGTAGTCGAAATGGGTTTTCTCCTGTGGCACGAGTCCGCCTTCATGGTTATTGATGACGTCGCCCTGATTGTTTTGCCAAGCTGCACCTCCCTTGAGATAGGCCAGCGTGCCACCCGACGCGCCAAACGTGTAACCGACACGACCGGTCGCGGTGGCAAAGATGTTCGGACCTGCCTTGCAGTTTGCACTCACGACAAAGCCGGACGACGCGAGGCAGGTATTTGTGCCGTCTGAGACAGCACCGCTGACATCGAGTTCGACGCCAAACACCCAGCCGTTCTTCTGCCAATTGTAGCCGATCTGGCCACCTGCGAGGAACGTCGGCGTATCGACTATGCCGCCATAGATTGACGGACCGTAGGGATTGCTGAAGGAGGTTCGGCCGTACCCGCCGCCGACGTGTCCACCAATATAGCCTCCGGACCAGTTCCACACCGCCGCGGGCAGTTTCACTTCCGGCTCAAGGTCTGCCGCATTCGCCGCACCATTTGCGACGAGCGCAATTGTCGTGGCTCCCAAAAGAAGAACTCCAGGTCGCATTCAACACGTCCCCTGCAGTTTCTCGGTCCATAACCGAGCGTCCATAAGCTATGGCCGCAGCAAACCGTCGGGGCGGAGCAGACGCTAACAGCGACACGCGCCGAGTCCGTCCCGAAGACCATCGCGCTGCGATTGGTGATGATGCCGCAAAGAGAGCAAGTCGCGTGCCGAAGTGAATTCGCAGGCTTTGCGGGCACTTCGTCGCGGCGTGTGTCGTCAAGCTGCTGACATTTGTCTCAATACCGACAGCCGCGCGGCCACTGCCCCACCAATACTTGGCTAGCGCGGTGTCATGGGCCGAAGCGCACGATGCGCCGGTCTCACTTTGGCTACCGGAAGCCTTGCTGCCTCAACAGGTGGAAAGACAGTGCGGAACGGGCTCGTCGCTTCGAAGATATTTGAGATCGATCTGTGCTCCCGAGCGCTCTCATCGAGAGCACTCTTCATTTGACGCCGCTCTAGTCTTCAGACGATATCCTTGCTCCTGCGGGTTGGGATCGAGGCTCTCACAGGTCTCTCCGGCGATTACACGTTCTGCGTCACTCCACAGAGTATCGGCACTGGCGTGTTTTCGGGGATAGATTGCGGCCCCTCTATACCAGCTCATCGGCTGTATCATTTATTGCGGTGTAGATTTCGTCGAGGTCTGCCGCTGTGACGCAAGACGGGGGCACGACGTAGATCGTATTCCCCAAGCGGGCGCAGCAGTAAATTTCGATCGTTTAAGAACGCCAGAAGCGGCACGCGAACGCGTAAGCCGACCGGGACCGATATTGGCGAGGTATCCTTCGTCAGCGACTTTCAGTTTAAGTTCTGTGATTCCAGGTGAACCGCGCGGACCTGTTTGCTGACGCGGAGATCGCCTTGCGCGGCCGTCGTCTCGTAGAGCGCGTATAGTTGGGCTAACGCAGCGCCGGTCAGGTCGTGGAGATCCGGCGCCTCCTCCGGCGAGAAAAGCGTCCACGGGCGCTGAACCCGAGGTATGCAGCACGGCGGTGATGCGGATACGTGCGCCGAGATGCTCGGGATTTGCCGGGATGATCGTCATCGGCTCGGAAGCCGCGTGGAACAGCAGGCCATAAGTGCCGATCGCACCCCATAATCGGCAACACTAGAGTCTAGCGAACCTGAACCCGCGGTAAGCGCGCCGCAGGCAAGCGGACGACGAGCTGGCTGTCCGTGATGTCGATGACTTCCTTGCGCTTTCTCCCGTCATCGTACCGCAATTCGAACGACACTCCCGATCCAGATGGGGCAAAGGGCTCAGGCGTAAGGCTGATCCACCCCGCCCCCAAATTCAGAATGATCGGTCGATCCGCCCGGAATCGCGCGTCGAGCAGCACCAAGTCCAATCGAAGAGACTGGAGCCGCACGTTGAGCCGTCGCCGCACGCCATCACGTGGCCAGATACGCAGGGTGTGAGCGAACGTCTCCATGATGCCACCGTGACAAACCTGCCCAAAGATGGGATCGTCGGCAACGATCGTCGCAGCAGCGCGGACCGCCCCACAAAATCCCAGGTCGATCTCGCACGAGTAATACCACGTTCCACGGTGATGCGGCTGACCGAGCCATGTGGTGCCGCTCGGCGCCGGCTCGAAGCCGCCACCGGCCGCGCCGTCATTCTCCTCGCCCGGATACCAATAGCCATGACCCGCCGACGCAGGGCCGCTGTTCAGCAAAGCCCACGCGCTGAGTTGTGAGGCATAGCCGAGACGAAGGAGCGGATGCGGGTCGTCTGCATCGTTCAGCGCATGATCAAGCAGCGCCCAGCCACCCATCTGCGCCATGTAAGTCAGCGTATAGGCGTCGCCCGCAGTGTGGCGATAATCGCTGCCCAGATAGTAATAAGCAGGTTCCAGCCAGCCACGGCAGAACAGATTTGCAGCGATCTGACGCTCCGAGAAGGCACGCGCCGCCGCCTTCGAAACCCCCATGGCGACAGGGTCGTCAAGGGCCGAGCGCGCCAGTGCCTGCGTTGATTCGAAGGCTGTGGAATCGAACGGATATTCAGACTTGAACAGGTCCGCCTTCGGATCGACGAAGGCGCGCACCTTACGCGCCCAGTGCGCCTCCAACGTCGCCGCCCCGCGTGTCAAGCCCGCCGTCGTGAGCGCCGAAACCAGTTCGGGGATCACACATTCGTTGTAGAAGCCGGTGCGGTAGGCAGACCACATCACCACGCGCATCGGCACCGTGAACATGGCCAGCGCCGTACCGTAGGCGCGTACCAAATAATCTCGTGCGCTCTGGCGGGTGGGTATCGCGGGATGGTCACGCGCGATGCGGTGCATGGCCAAATACATCGCGAAGATGTGCGGATAGTCATAAGGCCGCCAGATATGCAGGCGACCCTTCGGGCCGGGATCGCTGCTTTCCCTGTTCTGCTTCCAATCGGGTATGCCGTAGAGGCCGTAGGCGTATGCCTCCTGTGTGGTACGTTGCAGCCCGCCCCAGACGAACGTGTCTATATACCGATCCAGCGCCGCCACTTCCGCCACATCAGGATGCTCGGCATTCTTGGTCGCGAGGTAAGCGGGCTTGCTCAGCCCGGGATCATCACACGTCACCTCGTAGATGCGCCAACCCTTGATCCGGTCGTAATTGTCCGGGCCAAGCAGGACCTGCGTCTCCATATTCCACTCGCCAAACAAACCGTCGTACCATTTGGACGGGTCACGATGCTGCCGCTTCACGATGAAGGTTGCGCGCTTCTTCATCATCGTCTCGACGGGCTCGGTAGCGGAGAATTCAAGAAATGTCTGGCGCGCACCCGGCTGGTGCAGGGTCAGCCGGTTCTCGCCCAATCGCGAAAAGCGAACCCGCCACAGGCGCCTGCCAGCCCGATCCGGCAACCGTTGCACCACCGTGTCGCCGGTAAATTCCGCTTCGATTCGCTCCACCGGAATGGAGGACGCGAGCGCGATGTCGACATGCAGGTCATTGGGAACCGTCATGCCCGGCATCACTTCCACGTCCACCAGACCGGCGTCCGCGATAGCCCTGCGCGCCGCCTCGTAATTGGCAACCCATTGGAAGCGGAGACGGTAACGCCGTTGCTCGGCCGGCGACAGGGACAGGGAATGCGTCGGCTGTCGCCAGCGAGTCCCCGCCGCCACTGCCTCGCCGGCGGCCGCTCCGCCCAAGATGTAGGCGCACCACGTCCCACTGGCTTCGGCCGAATCCTTGTGGACATCCCAATATTCCAGTGACGTGTCCGCTTCCGGTAAGAGCATGAGGAAGGGGCCGGTGCTGTTGCCGCGAATCCAGAAGATGTGCGATCCATGCCCCGAGACGAAGCTGTGCTTCAAAACAGCCACCGATGCCGGTTGCCCTGCCGGAAATTCGGTGTTCATCGGCATGGGAAAATAGAGGTCGCCAACCTCCACGCTCGCCATGCCGTCGTTCCGCAGCATGATCTCCCACGTCAATCCAGCCTCGTCGACTGCGAGGCGGGTCGTGAGAAGGACGCCGGCATCGCGGGCTGCTAGTTCAAGGGCCGCGCTATGCATCGGCTTCGTTGCATCAACGCCGGTTCGAAGCGTATGCCACTCGGATCCGGCACGCCGAACTCTAGCGTGAGCCGTCCCCAGCACGGCTCCAGGCAGAACATAATCCGTGTCATACGCATCGTTACGATAACGCAAGGAGGTAATGCCGTCTTGTGTGCACCCAACGACGAAGGGAGAGTCGACCGCCTTCAACACCATGGCAACCTTGCGCTGCGGCCGATTGGGTGTAGGCAGCGTAACGCCCCCGAAAAACGCGCTACCCAAGAAGCTACTGCCCAACAGCATCGTACGACGCGTATACGTCCAGGCTTTAGACATGGCTTTAGACTTCGTCATCAACCGTATCCGGGATCGCTCCATACGGATGATCAAGGCGTGCCGTTTCCCGCCGTAAACGTCAACGCGACAAAGCGACATACGTTCTCAAGTACCCAGCGTTCGGTTGCCACCGCTTCGTCACCATCGGTCCTCACGGTGCCCTTGGACACCAGAGCTTGCTCGCAAGGAGGCCAAGCTGCTCTTGGGCCTAGTTGCCAATGGCAAAGACCCGGTCGATGACAAAGTTCACGGCGCGCCTGAGGCATTCGGCCGAGCGCCGCCCCTCGACATTGCGCGGCTTCCACTGCCTGCTCACTACTGCGTAGTCTTACTTAATCAGAGTGTCGCGGCTTTTACCGAGAAGATTCCTATTTTTGAGAAGACTCATCTATTCGGCGTGCGGAGAGGCTGAGATGGGTCGGGTAAAATGGGGGACGTCGCGTCGAGGTTTTCGGCGTATGTTGAGGGTTTTACGAGCGTGATCGGGGACGGAGGCCGAGCCAAACCGCTTCGCGATTACTCCGCCGGTCTGATGATGCCTTGCGATCGCAAGAGTGTCGAGCCGATGGCCGCCATCACGGCTCCTGAACGGAGAGCAGCGCAACACCAGTCGTTGTTACATTGTAAACGGTACGAGAGGCCCACGGAGCCACGGACTTGGTGCGGACGGCCTACGCACCGCGCTTGAAGCGTATAGGCATCCAGAACTGCCGGAGGGCCTCGACGGTTGCTGGAATGTTGCGCCAGGCGTTTTGGATGATGGGCTGCGTTCCCAGCGTGCGCCGGGCCGGGGGTAGCAAGGGTCGACCGGCGTCGTCGATGCAATGGACCAAGATCGGCCGCAGCATAAGGTGTTCGGTTCCATTCGGGGGGAGAAGCCGCGACCAGACGAGAAGCCGAAGCTTCATGACGGCGTAGAAGCCCATGCACCAGGGCTGCGGGTCGACTTCGCCGTCCGGTGATCGCACGAACAGCGGCTCGAAGCTCTCCGGTCTCGTCGACAGCGTCTCGCTGATAGCGTTGTGGCGCATCAGCGTGGCGGCGATTGCCGAGAACTCCTCGGTGTCGTGATTGAAGGCGTCGGGATCTACGCCGAGGAGCGGGCACACCCATTCCTCGGACGCCATCGAGACCGGCCCGGCGACGACCGCGGCCACCGCGCCATCGAGCATGGAGAGCGACGTCGCCCGCGGATGCCGAAGCGTCGGCGACCTGGCGCGCTTGCTGATCCATTGCCCGAGCCGTTCGAACGACATGGCATAGTCCGCCATCGTCGTCTTGCGTGCTTTTCGCGTTCCCCGCCCTTGCTTCGGCTTCGTCATGCCACGGCCCGCTTTTCGGCTTCGCGTGCGGCCTTCCAGTTCCAGGCCAGAAGTTCGTGAAGCTGGTTGGTCTTCGTGGCGCCGCTCACCATGCGATCGAGAACGTCGACGAGATACGCCTCGGGGTCGAGGCCATTCAATTTCGCTGTGTTAAGAAGCGAAGCGAGTATCGCCCAGGTCTCGCCCCCGCCTTCGTCACCACTGAACAACGAGTTCTTTTTTCCGATCGCAATTGGCCTGATCGATCGTTCGACCGTGTTGGTGTCCGGCTCGAGCCGCCCGTCATCCAGGAACGTCGTCAGGCCCTGCCAGCGTTCGAGCATGTAGTCGATCGCCTTGATGAGCGTCGAGCGGCGGGAGATCCCGTCCTTCACCGCGATCAGACGGGCCCTCAACGCCTCCATCAGCGGCTTCGTCTCGGCCTGTCGCGTCGCGCGGCGTTCCCCAGCATCGAGACCGCGGATCCTCTCCTCGATCGCGTAGACGGCCGCAATGCGCTCGATGACCTCCGCGGCGAAGGGTGAGTTCGTCGTCTTGTGCACCCTCACGAAGTTGCGGCGCGCGTGAACGAGACAATACGCCAGCTGGATCTGGCCCGACATCATCGCATCGCCCGCCAGCGAGGCGTAGGCGGCATAGCCGTCGACTTGCAGCACGCCTTCGAAGCCGGCTAACTGCGCCACGATCTCCTTTTTGCCGCGACCACCTGCGAACACGTAGGCGACCGCCGGCGGCGCCGGCCCCTTCCACGCCCGATCGTCCGTCGCGTGCGCCCAGAACTGGCAGATCCTCGTGCGGCCGCGTCCCGGATCGAGCACTGGCATCGGCGTCTCGTCGCAGAACAGCCGCTCGAAGCCGTGCATAGTCTTCAGTTGCAGATCGTAGAGGCCCCTGACCAGCCACGCCGCGCTCCCCATCCAGCGCGCCAGCGTCTGACGGTCGACGACGACACCCTGACCCGCCAGGATCTGCGTCTGGCGATAGAGCGTCGATTGCCAGGCATATTTGGCCGCGGCGATATGCGCGATCAGCGCCGTCGTTGCCATGCCGCCCTCGACGAGCCGCGCCGGTGCCGGGGCCTGGACAATCGGGCCCTCACAGGAGCGGCAGGCGTATTTTGGACGGATCGTGCGGAGCACGCGCAGCCACGCGGGAACCCGATCGAGCGCTTCGCTGCTCTCCTCGCCGATCCGATGCATCTGACCCGTGCAGCACGGGCACAGCGTGGACGCCGGCTCGATCACCCGCTCGACCCGAGGCAGATGCGCCGGCAGCGCGCCGATGTTGCGCTTCGCTTTGCGCCGCTCCGGCCGCGGCGCGTCCGGTTTGTCGTCATTGGCCGGGAGCTGTGAGCCGGCGGTCCGTTCCAGATCAAACGCGATCTGTTCGGCGCAGACGATCGCCGCGCGCTCCGATCGTGCGCCGAAGATCAGGCTCTTCAACGTGGCGATCTCTGCGCGCAGATCATCGTTCTCGCCTTCGAAAGCCAGCACCATCTCGGCAAGAGCCGCAGGGTCAGAGGGGAGATCTTCGGGGCGAAGCGCCATATCGCAGAGCTACACGAACGCACTCGCAATCGCCAGCAAAACAAGACGCTTCAGGCAACCTTCGTCGGCCGCTTCGTCACCTTCGGGACCACACGCGACCACTCCGCAAGACCTTCAATCAGCATCGCCAGTTGCGCCCCCGTCACCGGCATCGTACCCTCGCGAACAGGTGGCCAGGCAAAGCCCCCATTCTCCAGCCACTTCGTCGCTAGAACCATTCCCGAGCCGTCAAAAACCAGTAGCTTCAAACGATCCGATCGCTTCGATCGGAAGACATAAACGTCACCGCTGTAGGGCTTGCCGCCTAATCCCTCCGCTACCAGCGCGACAAGGCCATGAACGCCTTTACGAAAGTCAATCGGCTGCGTCGCGACGAACACACGGACCATTGGACCGAAAGAGATCATCGCGTCGATCTCACCGCCGCCAGCACGCGCTCCAGCGTCGCGGCGTCGACGCCGACGGGCACGCGCACCGTCGCGCCCGCGATCATCACCTCGATCCGCTCGGCCGGATCCGTCAGAACATGCGCCTTATCGATCGCGTTCGGCTGCGCCTCGACGGCGGCCTGGAGCCTGACTTGCACGAACTGCGGCGCTTCGCTCGACGCGAGCCGCGCCTGGCGCCGCCACACACTGAGCAGTCCCCGGTTCACCCCGTTGCGTCGAGCCACCTCGGAAATGCTCGTCTCCGGATCGGCACTCTCGGCCACGATCCGCGCCTTCTCCGCATCGCTCCAACTGCGCCGTCGCCTCTCCCCTGTGATCACCTCGATCCGCTGATAGGAGGCGGCATCATGCCCGTCTTGATGTCTGTCTTGATGCATGGAACGAGCGTCCCTCGCGTTGTCAAATCCACGCGCGAGTCTCGCTCATCCCGTCCACCTAAACGAGGTGGGGTCGTCGTACCGCTATCGTTACATTTTGCCGGTCAAGGCGACTGGTTGGGTCAGCAAGTAAATTTTGTGATTTGTAGTGCGTCGGAAGGACTGGATGTAGGCCAGCTTGGGACATGAGGAACATTAATCGTGAGCTCCGCGCTCGCGAGGGCGCCATTCCGGCACCAGCGCGAGGCAGGCTGAGCGTCGACGACTTCTGTGCCCTCAAGGAAATCACCAAATATTGCCGATGCGGTTGCGGAGGCAGCGCGCGCTCTCTGCCGCGCAATCGTCTGATGCTTTGCGACGTCACCACGACTTTCACGAGATGGGCCTGCCGACATTTCGATGTCGTCGAAATCAACACTCTCTTGGGCCGAAATCTTCCGGACCTGGAAGCTCTCGCCGTTGCACAAGTGCAACGACATTTCTCTGCGATCGGCGAGGCAGACGAACGCTGGGTGGGCGATGGTATGCATCGCATCGAGGGCGAAGAGACTGAGATCTGTCCCTTCTGCGCTCAGGACCATGCGAATTCGCCGCGCATCGAGACTACCGCGCGTACTTCAGTGAGGGCTAAAGACGGCGGAGCAGAGCAATATTGTTGAAAGATACAAAAAGAGAAGGAAGGTTTATCGCGAAATGACAAGAACGCGTAGTCAAATAGCGGACCAAAGTAATGTGTTTAGTGAATGAGTGAAGGACTTGATTCCCTTTCCAGAAAGAACAAATGTTGCCGAGAAAATACAAGAGATTCTAACAAGCGCGGCGAACCGGGCGCCGGAGGAGCCTATTTTTTGACGAATATCGAAACGTTTGCGAGGCGCCGCCGGCGCACGAAGTCGTGCCTCGCGCGCTTTGCTTGTCACCTGAGCATAGGGACGTCCTTTTATGGATCCAATCAGGGCAGCAGAAGACAGCCGATGAAATTGCCGAGCTCAATCGCAACGTCGATGCGCAGCAAGCCGAGCTAAGGCGGATCTCGGATCAGATCGCAACCCTGACCCAAAGAATCGAGGGGCTGCAGAATCCGGCGCCTGTTGCTTCTCCTGCTCCTGCTGCTTCTTTGCCCCCCGCGCGCACCACATCCAAGCCGGCCAAGAGAGACGTCCGGTCCTCGAAACCGCAGGGGCTGGTTTCCGTCGGAGGCGGGCCGCTGACTGCAGAGCCAAGCACGGAACAGCGCGGATTACCACAAAATGCCTGCCATATGAGGCTTCGCCTTCCAACCACGTCGAAAACCGACGGTCCACCATCTTGATTGGCAGGCCGAGCCTCTCATTGCTCCGCGCGGTTTCGGAAATCCTGTGCGAGTCGCAAGAAGTTCTTAAGCAGGACGTGCCCCTGTGAGGTAAGTATCGACTCGGGATGGAACTGGACCCCATAGGTGGGATAATAGCCGTGCGTGAGGGCCATGATCTCGCCTTCCTCCGAACGCGCTGTCACTACGAGGTTCTGCGCACATGACTGATCAAGCGCGACGATAAGAGAATGGTAGCGTCCGACGTCAAGCGGGGTTGGCAGTCCCTTGAATAACCCTCGGCCGTCATGCGCAACGTATGAGCGCCGACCGTGCATGGGCCGACGCGCACGCGCCACCCGTCCTCCGAAAACGCTTGCAATACACTGATGTCCAAGGCAGATGCCGAGAATTGGTACGCGTCCTGAAAGTTCGCGAACCACTGCTGTCGATATTCCTGCCTCAGTTGGGGTGCAGGGGCCGGGCGATATGACCACCGCGCGCGGGTTGAGACCAACGAGCTCGCTGATGCTGATAGCGTCGTTTCGGATCACTTCCGTTGCTTCACTGAGCTTGTGGAAATAGCGGGCAATATTGAACACGAAGGAATCGTAATTATCGACGATGACAATCAAAATGCACCAGCTGGTTCAGTACCAAATGCATCAAAGATTCGCTCTGCCTTGGTGAGCGTTTCCTCGTATTCGGCCTCGGGCTTCGACAGGGCCGTTATACCGCTGCCCGCATGAAACACAGCCAGGTCGCCGTCGATCGTGACAGTGCGGATCGCAATACTGGTGTCCATGTGCCCGTTGAAGCCGATGAAGCCGATCGCCCCACAATAGACCTCTCGCGCTATGCGCTCGATTTCTGTAATAATTTCCATCGACCGCGGCTTTGGCGCTCCCGTAATGGAGCCGCCGGGAAAGCAAGCGCGGAGCAGGCTAACGGCGTCTTCGTCTCCGGCAAGTTTCCCCGTAACGATCGACACGAGATGGTGCACCGAGGCATAGGACTCGAGATTGCATAGGGCCGGAACCCCGACCGAATGCGCAGTGCAAACGCGTGACAGATCGTTACGCAAAAGGTCGACAATCATCGTGTTCTCGGCCTGATCCTTTTCGGAAGCGAGGAGAGCAGCCGCACGGCGGTGGTCTTCCTTGGGATCAGGCGAACGCGCTATCGTGCCCTTGATGGGGCGTGTCTCGACTTGTCGCCCCTCAAGTTTCAGGAATCGTTCCGGCGAACTTGATGCGATGGTCAGCTTTCCCCATCGCAGCAGGGCCGCAAAAGGCGCCGGATTCAATGATCGTAGCTGGCAATAGAAGGCGAGCGGATCAAACGAGGTCGACAGGCGGGTGCTGAAACGCTGCGCAATATTTGTCTGGAACACGTCACCCGCGAGAATCAAGTCGATCACGCGTTGTACCGCCGCAATGTAGCCGTCGCGGCTGAAGTTCGAGCGCCACGCGCCCGCTTTGCTGGGACAACCCTTCTGTGGCGCGTTTGGACCGGCAAGCAATGCTGCAAACTCGTCGGCTCGACGAAGCGCTCGTTCGCTCCGTCGCACGCGATCCTGCTCCGGCCATCCGGTCGAGACGATCCAGCATTTGTTATCCCGGTGGTCGAAGCTGATGACCACGTCATAGAAATGCAGGATGGATTGGGGCAAACCCAGACCGGCAATTGGCGGGGCAGACAATCGCTCCAATGTCCTGTTCATGTCGTAGGCAAGGTAGCCTGCCGCTCCTCCCTGGAATGGCGGGAGATCGGGACGATGCTCTTGCGGGTACTTCGCGAGTAGCGTGCGAAGGACCTTCCATGGATCGGCCTCGAGAGTCAGTCCGTTCCAACTGGCTTGGCCGTTCGCGACCCTGTAGGTGCTGAAGGGGTCGCACGTTAGATATGAGTAGCGCCCAAGCAGCTCGTGCCTTGCTGCGCTATCGAGAAACGTGAGATGCGATCGATGCCCAAGACGTCGCATCGCTGTGACAGGTTCAACCCACTGCAACTCGCGAACGTACATCGGGTTATCGGTCACAGGCGGCTGACGTCGTGAAAGTGCCGTTCCATCTGTTGCCCCACCGATGAGAATGACTCTTATCTGTGCTGGGCCGAAACATGAGGCCCATTGCCAAGTTACGCCGGCGGCGGACTTTTTGCTGCGACAGCACCAGGATCATCCTGCCGTGGAGGCGAAAGGGGTATCTGTTGATACATCGTAGTCGGCCGCGAACCGCAGCTCGCGGAGCGGTCGGACCCGTTTAATCGATTCCTGGTAGAGATCGTGCGCTTTGTACGCTGCGAGCTCTGTCTCGCTGTCGAACTCACCATAGACCACGATGTCGATATCGTTGCCGAGCTGATCGGTCTTGCGGTTACGGGCAACCTCAAGCCGGCGCGCATGCGGTATCGTGCTGAGAAGCGAAAGACCTTCGATGATCTGGTGGATATGCGCCTCGTCCTTGGCGCTGAAGAAAACGATGTGACGAATCATGGCCGTCCGTGGAGATGTCGCTAGCGGGTGCCATAACTATCTGGGAATAGATTCGGTTGCAATGAGGCTAGTCGCTTGCCGCATGATCGTCGCTTGCAACCGTCGGCGATCTGCAATGGAGCTTGCCAGATTTGCTCAGGACGCCGGAAGGGCAAGTCGCTCAATGGTTTGAATGTGCCGCGTGAGCAGGTTACAGGCGTGATCGACGTTGCGCGTTCGCAGGGCTTGCAGAATCAGGCGGTGATCTTGATTGGAGCGCGGTCGCCAGCCCACCGATCGCGCCATCGCGAACACCAATCGAGAATTGGCAAGCTGCAATCCATCGAGGCTCGCGAGCAGACGCGGCATTCCGCACGGCGCGACCAAGGCTTGGTGAAAGGCGCGGTTGGCCATCTCAAACTCCTCGATCGTCTTTGCATTGTCTCCTTCGATTAGGGCGAGCTCGATTTGAGCCAAATGAGCTGTTGTCAGTCTTGGCCCCGAATGGCGCAATGCCACCACCTCGAGCGCGGCGCGCATTTCGGCGATCTCCTTCACTGAACGGGTATCGAGCGGGGCAACCCGAACACCGCGACGCGGCACAGCGACAACAAGATGTTGTGCCTGCAGGTGCCGAAAGGCCTCGCGCACGGGGACGTGGCTGGAATTGAATTCTCGTGCAACGTGATCCTGACGGAGTGGTGCGCCTGGCGCTAAGGCGCCGCTGATAATGCGCTCAGCGATTGAGTCCGCGATGCGCGCGACCATCGTCATGTTGTCAGCAGTGATCATAGATTATCTACCGCAATAATCGGTGCATTTGCGAGGCAGCTCGATTAGCATCTCTTCGAGGGCGATGACTATAGATAATTCACGCGATTATCTACAACTGAGCGAGATTGGGTTATGGATGCTGCTGTGCAAGTCCAACGAAAGAAAGCTAGCAACGGGGCGCAGGTTCGTAATCATTGGAACGTCGAAGAGGCTAAGGCGCTCTACGACCTTCCTTTTGCCGACCTGATGCTTCAGGCGCAGCGCGCTCATCGCAAGAACTTCGATCCAAACCACGTCGAAACTGCGAGCCTGCTCAGCATCAAGACCGGCGGCTGTCCGGAGGACTGCGGCTACTGCTCGCAAAGCGCGCATTACGCGACCGGCCTGAAAGCGACCCGTCTGATGCGTTGCGCCGATGTGGTTGCGACCGCACAGCGCGCGAAGGATGCCGGCGCTACGCGCTTCTGCATGGCCGCGGCCTGGCGCACGCCAAAAGATCGCGATCTTGATACCGTCTGCGACATGGTCAACGCGGTCAAAGGTCTCGGCATGGAAACGTGTGTCACGCTCGGCACGCTGACACCGAAGCATGCCGCGCGCCTCGCCGAGGCCGGCCTTGACTTCTACAATCACAACGTCGACACATCGCCCGAGTTTTACAGCAAGATCATCACCACCCGCAGCCTCCAGGACCGCATCGATACGCTGGCGCATGTGCGCGATGCCGGCATCAAGATCTGCTGCGGCGGGATTATCGGCATGGGCGAGCGCGTCGAGGACCGCCTAGGTATGCTCGTGTTGCTCGCCAATCTTCCCAACTATCCCGAAAGCGTGCCGATCAACCTGTGGAACAAGATTGAGGGCGTACCGGTGGAAGACACCGCGGAGCCTCCCGATCCGATCGCGCTGGTCCGGCTGCTGGCGACCGCGCGGGTCATGATGCCGAGGAGTGTGGTTCGCTTGTCCGCCGGGCGGCAATACATGACCGATGAATTGCAGGCGCTTTGCTTCTTGGCCGGCGCAAATTCAATCTTTGTCGGCGACGTGCTCTTGACCACCAAAAACCCGAAAGTTGATCGCGACGCGGATTTGCTGGCCCGGCTCGGCATCACGTCCGGGCTCGCCTGACGGAAGCAGTGCGCGCAATATGTTGCCCCTACATCCAGCCTAGGTGAGAAATGCAGATAACTTTGATGAAGGGCGAGATCCATCGCGCCTCATTGACCGAAGCCGATCTGCACTATGAAGGCTCGATCTCGATAGATCGTACGCTCCTGGAGGCAGCAGGAATGGTGATCAACGAGCGCGCCGAAATCTACAATGTCGAAACGGGGACGCGCTTTGCCACCTACGTGATCGAGGCGCCGCCGATGTCTGGCACGATAAGCCTGAACAGTGCGGCCGCCCGACTGGTGATGCCCGGAGACAAGATCATTATCGTTGAATATGCCTCATTCGACGAGGCCGAAGCAAAGATGTTCAAGCCGCGCATTGTGCGTGTGGACCGAGACAATCGCATCCTGGCAAGTTGAACCTAACGGGCCATCCTTCCTTCTTAAACGGCCAACGCATTTTTGCGCGATTTGATGCGATCCTCGGAGTGATGAATGCGGTCGATCCAAATAGCTAGACTTAGTCCCTACGTCGCAGCGTTGAATGCCTTGAATGAAGATGAACGGCTGCGCTGCCTCAAGCCGCGCGTGGGGATCGATTTCGCATCGAACGACTATCTGGCGCTCGGGAACGCCTCGCGCATCAAAAAGGCGATGGTCGCCGCGCTCGAGGCGGGCACTCCGGTTGGAGCCGGCGGGTCGCGGCTTCTGCGCGGCAATTGCGAGGAGCATGAACGGCTCGAAACAGAAGCGGCTCAGTTTCTTTGGCGCGGAGGCAGCGCTTTTCTTTGGAGGCGGCTACATCGCAAATTTTGCCCTCCTGACAACGCTCCCGCAGCGCGGCGATCTGCTCGTTCTCGATTCGCTCGTGCACGCCAGTATTCACGAGGGGGCGCGGGCCGGTCGCGCAGAGTGTCGAATTCACGCGCACAATGATCCCCAGTCAGTCGAAGACGCAATTCGCGCCTGGCGAAACAAAGGTGGAGCGGGCCGCGTGTGGATTGTGGCCGAAAGTCTCTACAGTATGGATGGCGACTTCGCTCCACTCGAAGAGCTAGTGGCAATCGCCGATCGCCAAGACGCGTTTCTGATCGTGGACGAGGCACATGCCACAGGCGCTTACGGGCATCAAGGACGAGGGCTCACGGCCCCTTATGACAAGCGCGAAAATCTCATCGTCGTTCATACCTGCGGCAAAGCGCTCGGTGCGGCGGGTGCACTTGTTACGGCCTCCGGCATCTTGCGCGATTTCATGGTCAACCGCTGCCGTCCGTTTATTTTTGCCACCGCCCCATCACCATTGATGGCCGTTGCCGTTCGAGAGGCACTCCTCACCCTGCAGAAAGAGCCGGAGCGGCAGCAACGGCTGGCCAAACTCGTTGCGTTCGCGCATCGGCAGATCACCTCGCTTGGTTTGCGCACACCATCGACCTCTCAGATCGTGCCCTACATCGTAGGTGACAATGCTCATGCAATGCGACTTGCCTCTGCTCTGCAGGCGCGCGGCTTCGATATCCGCGGAATTCGGCCGCCAACCGTCCCTGCAGGCACCGCCCGCTTGCGAATTTCGTTGACACTCAATGTTGGCGAAGCGGACGTGCGCGCGATGCTCGATGCGCTGGTTGAGGTGACGAGGGGCTCGTTTCGATGAATAAACGGATCGTCGTGACTGGTACGGACACCGGCGTCGGCAAAACGGTATTCTCCGCAGGGCTCGCCGGGCTTCTCGGCGCGAATTACTGGAAGCCGGTCCAGGCTGGACTCGAACAAGAGATCGACTCCGAGTGCATCCGCCGCCTCGGTGGCCTCTCGTCCGATCGGATTGTCCCGGAGCTCTATCGACTTCGGACGCCCGCGTCGCCCCATCACTCAGCGGAGATCGACGGCGTTCGCATAGATACAGAGACGCTTGGACTGCCGGACAGCGGCGAGCGGCGACTCGTGATCGAAGGCGCCGGCGGACTCATGGTGCCGCTGACAGCGCGCACGCTTTACATCGACATCTTCGAGCGCTGGCAGCTTCCCGTCGTGCTTTGCGCAAGGACGGGACTGGGCACAATCAATCACTCCCTGCTCTCCATAGAGGCTCTGCGGAAGCGTCAGATTCGAATCCTTGGGATTGCGTTCATTGGCGAAAGAAACGCCGAAACTGAAAGCGCGGTTTGCGAGATCGGGAGAGTGCGTTGGTTGGGACGGCTCCCGTGGCTTGTTCCCCTCACAAACGATAGGCTGCAGGCCGCTTTCAAAGACTCCTTTGTTAGCAGCGATTTCCTGAACCTATGAAGACAGCTAAGAGGTCGCCGATCTGGCATCCGTTCACGCAGCATGCTCTACAGCGGGACATGACGAAGGTGGTCCGGGGAGAAGGGGCCTATCTCTACACCGAAGATGGCCGACGCCTTATCGATGCAATCTCCTCCTGGTGGGTCGTGACCCACGGCCATTGCCATCCATGCATCGTGAACGCGATCCGAGAACAGGCAGGCAAGCTCAACCAGGTCATCTTCGCCGGATACACTCACGACCCGGCTGAGCAGGTTGCGACGGAACTATTGAAGGTCACCTCCGCAGCGCTCGAACATGTGTTCTTCTCCGATAGCGGGTCCACCAGCGTCGAAGTCGCGCTGAAAATGGCGCTCGGCTACTGGCGCAATACCGGAAGAGAGCGAACCAAAATTGTGGTGATGCAGCACTCGTACCATGGCGACACGATCGGGGCGATGTCGGTAGGTAGCCGAGGCATCTTCAATGCGGCCTACGGGGCGCTGATGTTCGAGGTGACCTCGATTCCGTTCCCGGCAAGAGATTGTGAGCAAAGAGCTCTCGATGCGCTTGAAAACGCGTGTCGAAACGAACATCCCGCAGCCTTTATCGTGGAGCCCCTGATATTGGGTGCCGGTGGAATGCTGATGTATTCGCCCTCGGTGCTAAGAGAGATGAAGCGGATTTGCGAAGCCTTTGACGTCCTGTTCATTGCGGACGAGGTCATGACAGGCTGGGGCCGGACGGGTACCTTGTTTGCGTGTGAGCAGGCCGATGTCACGCCCGATATTGCTTGCTATTCGAAAGGCCTCACGGCTGGGGCGCTGCCGCTCGCCGTCACACTGTGTCGTGCCGATATTTTCGATGCGCATTATTCTGAAGATCGCACGCGTACGTTTTTTCATTCGAGCTCATATACGGCCAATCCAGTGGCCTGTGCCGCCGCCAAGGCTAATCTGGACCTATGGCAGGATCAGGAGTATCGCTGGCGGCTGGCATCCTTGGCGAGGATGCAAGAACAGGCACTCGCGCCGTTCCGCCTCGATTCACGGTTCGCAAACGTGCGGCGCACAGGAACAGTCACAGCGGTTGAACTCAACACGCGCGATGCCGGCTATCTGGCGGACATCGGTCCGAGGCTTTTGGCTTTCTTCCAAGCGCGGGATCTGCTGTTACGCCCACTCGGTAACACGATCTACGTGATGCCGCCTTACTGCGTTACGGCGGCCGATCTTGATGAAATCTATACTGCCATCCGCGACGCTGCTGACTTGCTGATGTGAGATGCACGAGACTGTGCGATCGTCTGCAGTGACAGGATCTTGGAAGGGAAAGTGCCCGTATTGCTGCTTTTGATAGTGCAACGAGGATGCAGCCCCCAACTTAAGCGCTCCCGATCCAACTGCCGCAGTAATTCTGCGGGCTAGTCATGCAAGGCGCAGCATTTGACCGAAATGTCGAGCGAATTGCGTAAATCACGATAGAGAAATCAATTATCTTGACCAAATTCTCGGCGAGGCTATCTGCGGAAAGTACTGCTTCGCGAGGCAGCCGCACATCAGAGTCAAGGCTCTTGATGGCTGCAACAACCAGGAAGACGGACCGCCGGGCGGGCCGCACCTTCGGTGCGCGCGTGGTGCTGTGGTCAGAGGGCAGCGGGGCTTCCCAGGTAAATGTCTGACAGGAGGCGAGAATGCACATTGGCTTCCGTAATTCCCTCGACCATTCAGCCACTTGCTGCGCGATATGCGGCGGAAAGTTTGGGCTGATCCGCCATTACTGCTGGCGAACGGCTCTTTGCTCGAAGAGATGCGTCAACCGCTTCAAGGCGCGGCGGGAGGCCGATCAGAAATGGCTTCGTTGGCTTCGAGCGGCTTAGGAATGGACTGAGTTGTGCCGGTACGGCCCTGGTCAGAGAATTCGAGTGGCCCTCTAGAGCACGTGGAAATCAAGTGACAGAAACATCGGCGAAAATAATCGACTTCACGGCCTACAGGGCCAGCAGGCTGGCGCGGTCTGAGCGCGTTCGCGACGACATCTACTCGACCGCGACTCTCGCTGCGCTTACGGCGGCCTGTCACCTTTGGACGTTCCTGGCCTGCCATCCGTTTGCTTTGCTCGGTGCGCAGGCGCCGAAGCAGGAGTCTCACGAGTCCCCCTAGCGGGCAGACACGGAGATGTGCCCTAAAGACGAAGTCCCCACTGCGCGCATCTGCGCTCGGTCCGGTCGCCGTCACCGTTTGGAGAGACTGCAATCAGCCCAGAAACGCGTGCAGATGGTGGCTCGTCGCGAGCGCCGCTCCTCGATTGAGGGCGCGGCTGGCATAGCCGCTGAAACTGCACGTGAAGACGAGCCATCGGGTGGTGAAATGGATGAGGAAGGTCTTGTCTCATGGTTGCGCGACCATTGGACTGTTTTTGCGCTGTTCCCCAGTTCTAGACAACTGGGATCTCCATCCTCCATGCCATTGACAGGTTTCTCCCGCGTTCTCTAGGAAGCGCCGACGGTGTGTGCGGAGCGGATTCAATATGAGCCACAGTTCAGAGCAGCCTCTAGAGCGTGTCACGATTCCGGCACTGCAGCAGTGGAAGGATAAAGGACGGCGTGTCGTGATGACCACCGCCTACGATGCGGTTGCGGCGCGCATCGCGGATCCCATTGTCGATATCATCCTGGTCGGCGATAGCGTTGGAAACGTCTGCCTGGGATTCGACAACACGCTGCCCGTCAGCGTGGCCATGATGAATCATCACCTGGAGGCTGTTGCGCGCACGAGGCCTCATGCCTTGCTTGTGGCCGACATGCCCTTTCTCAGCTTTCATGTCGGTTCTGAGGATACGATTCGCAATGCAGGAGGTTTTTTACAGCGTGGCGCCGATGCTGTGAAACTCGAGGGTGGTGCCAAACGCATCGAGATGGTACGCGCCTTGGTCGATTGCGACATTCCTGTGATGGGACATCTCGGTCTGACCCCGCAGAGCGTCAACGTCATGGGTGGATTCAAAGTGCAGGGAAGGACAACAGATACCGCCTTGCGGTTGCTCGATGACGCGCACCGTCTGCAGGAAGCCGGTTGCTTCGCGCTTGTCCTGGAGGGCATTCCTGCCGAGCTCGCGGCGCGAGCGACCGAATCTCTCACGATACCCACCATCGGGATCGGAGCAGGACCCGATTGCTCGGGCCAAGTGCTCGTGTTTCATGATGTCTTGGGGCTAACCGAAGGCCATCGCCCCAAATTCGTTCGTGCCTATACAAATGGATTCCAGTTGTTCCAGGAGGCGCTGTCGCGCTGGGCTGCCGATATCCGCAAAGGGGCGTTCCCGGGCTCAGAGGAGTGCTATCGGCTTCCTGATCAGCTTCGGCATGCCGTCGCCAACTGGGTGCCCTCCAGTTCAACCTCAAGGTAAGAAATGAAAGTAATTACGAAGGTGGCTGAGCTGCGTCGCGCCCTTGCAGACGTTCGCAATGCCGAAAAGCGCATCGGATTCGTTCCGACGATGGGATACTTGCACGGCGGCCACCTGGCCTTGATCTCGGCCAGCCGGGAACACTGCGACGTCACTGTCGTTAGCATCTTCGTCAACCCCACTCAGTTCGGCCCAAATGAGGATCTCAGCAGGTACCCCCGCGACTTCGCGCGCGATGAAGCGTTATGCGGCAGTGCCGGGGTCTCCATCATCTTCGCGCCAAGTGCAGAGGAGATCTATCCGGCTCAATTTGAGAGCTTTGTCGAGCCGGGCGAACTCGCAAAGCCGCTCTGCGGAGCTTTCAGGCCTGGACATTTTCGTGGTGTAGCGACCGTCGTCTGCAAGCTATTCAACATGGTGCAGCCGGACGTCGCGTACTTTGGACAGAAGGATTTTCAGCAATGCGCGGTAATACGCCGCATGACGGTTGATCTGAATCTTCCGATCGAGATTGTCACTGTGCCAACCGTGCGGGAGCCAGATGGGCTGGCAATGAGCAGTCGCAACCGTTATCTCTGCCCGGAAGAACGTGATCGGAGCTTGGCGATCAGCCGTGGCTTGTTCGCCGCAGCGCATGAGTTTGCCTCAGGGGAACGCGACGCCGCAACGCTGATTGCGCTTGCAAGAAGGCATTTGGAAAGGGTCGATCGACTACAGTACCTTGAGCTTGTCGACCCTGGGACTCTAAGGATTGCTGACAGCCCTCTGCGCTATCCGGCGGTGCTCTGTGTCGCAGCGTACGTCGGCTCCACGCGGTTGATCGACAATGTAGTCCTGTCCTGGTCGCCATCGTAGCGAGATCCGCAAGTGATTGCGCTCAGGAGCAGTCGAACCGGATGGGCTGGCCCTGAAATCCTCAACATCCTGGAAGAACTCTCGAAGACGATCCGGAACTGCCCTTTGCGTGCTGAACAACTCCCCCACGCTCGAGCTCATGATGTCGGTTGGAGATTGGCTCTGCCGCTGACGGGGTGGAGCGAGGCGGGGCCGCTCCACGCTGCCGAGATCATCCGCCTGCAAGCGGGCATCGCCAAAGGAGATTCGCTCAAAATCGTGTGCTGCCAATACGTGCGATTATGGATCAACAACCACGCGCCCATGACCATGAAATTACTTCACGATGGCGCAGACGACCTCGTCAAGCTGCAAAAAGCCGAAGCTCCCTAAGAGCGGCCAGGGGCGAGTCAAGGGGGCAGTGAAGCGCGGGCGCCGGATCCTGGCCCGATTTCGTCGCCAGACGTCGGGCGGGCGCTGGTTTTTGACGCAAAGATATGCTTCACCGC
The DNA here is from genome assembly GCF_054063675.1 of Bradyrhizobium sp. USDA 376. Classification (NCBI taxonomy): domain Bacteria; kingdom Pseudomonadati; phylum Pseudomonadota; class Alphaproteobacteria; order Hyphomicrobiales; family Nitrobacteraceae; genus Bradyrhizobium; species Bradyrhizobium sp. USDA 376. The sequence continues at coordinate 9,145,687 of NZ_JBSSGN010000001.1, read as the reverse complement.
AAGAATTGGTCGCGATGTCCCTCTACAGTGTAGGATGCCAGGCGCTCGGGTTTGGAGCCGATAGGTGCCGTCTTGTGAAACGACATCGGAGCAGTGGCAAGCTATTTCTACCAACTCCATCGGGGCAGGTATGCCGAAGCGCAGCAGGCGCGATAAACGGCAAATCCTCTGGCCGCAATTGAACCTGATGAGGCTCGGCAACGAGCTAGCACCGTGCGAGCATTGGCCTGCGGCAGCCGCCCAGTCAGTCCGGCGCGCAATAGATGGCCGAGCATGCTGTACATCATCGCAGAGCATGATCGCAGGGAGCTCACATTGGCCTCTGAGCTCTAGCAAGCTTGTCTGCTAGGCCCAGACGGCCGACGAGAAGACAAACGCAGGCCGATCAAGCGAGCTGCCGCAATGGATCAGCGATCGCAGAGGTGCTGGACATTGCACCGCGCTGGAAATCGGCCGACCGGCAGTCGCGGAGGCTCATGCGATCCGATGTACTTGAGTTGCGGTCCAGCAAATGCCCATTATCTTCCCCGATGGTATGAGGGAGATCTCTCAATGCTGGACGTTGGCACGATCACGCTTCTGCGCACGATCCTGGATGAGGTTTGCGTGAGCGTCCCACCGTATGACGCCGGCGTCCGCGCCTACGTTGCCTCCAGAATCCTGGAGGCCGCCACCAGAGGTGAGACGCGCCCCGATCTGCTTAAACAGATCGGTCAGGAAGCTCTTTCCAGAGCACCAACGATGTGGCGATAGATCTAGGACATGGCTTGTCATTGAGGTGAATTTCCAAGTCACAGTGCTGAAGATCCAGCTCGCAGAGTGTATCGTGGTCGCAAATCGATGGTGGCCTAACGTCACCCAAGACGCGGCGTTATCTGATGTGAATCGGTTGGCGCGCTGCTCGGTGCCCGGCCGATCCTTGAAACGAGAGAGCAGCTCGCACAGCAGACGCCGCATCCAAGCCTTGGCGCACGCACCCTTGCGCGCCACGATGCCGGTGAGGCGACGCTCCAATAACCTTCGTCCGGAAACGGGGGCGAAGTCAGTGTTCGGCGCCGGAGCGCCGTCAACTCACGCGAGCCGGTGCGCCGTTGCTGTTTACTCCTGTGTGAGCGCCGCAAGTGCCCTTTCGATCACTGTGATGTCTTGACTGACCTGAGCGATCGCTGGCTTCGGATCAATGCCGGTAACGCAGTTCAACTGCTGCAGCAACTCCCGCCGATGCGCCAGAAGGTTCTCCAGCGCGCTGCGGTTGTTTAGTTTCACATAGCCGTCGACAATCAGTCCAATCGAAAGAGACATCGAAACTCTCAAACAAAGCTGTTCTCAACGAAGATGCGTATAGCACATCGGCAAACGATGTTCAGCTCCTCGGAAGAGAATACTGACGGGCGAGCTTGTTAGCGACAAGCGTCCGGCGCCGGGAGCGTGACCGACTATTCCTTGCGCCTTCCAAGCGCCCAGCTCTGTTTGAGCGACTAGCCGAGCAGAAAGACGGCGTATGGTGAGCCAAGAACGCTGCGGGTCGTGGCGATGGAAATGCTACGCTAGCGGAAGGAGTGTTGTCACGAACTGCCATTGTCCTTATCTGCCCGCCGAACGGCTTCCGAGATGCGATGGCGGGTGGCGCGTTGATCGACGACATGCTCGCCTGAATATCTCTTCGTAGAGATTGCGACGACCTCAGGAGCGTCCAGGATGCTCGATGAATATTTGGCCCGCATTCGTGCTCACCGCACAAACATCCACCGCTATCGTCGCCTGCTGAAGTCGAACCTGTCGGATGTCGAACGTCAGTTCATCGAAAAACGCCTCACCGAAGAGCAGACCGCGCTGGAGTTGCTTTCAGCCGAGACCTTCCCGCTCGCGTTTAGCCTCCGGAAGGGGCGGACATGCCGGCAAACTAGTCGCGGAGCCGCGAACGACGCGCGCGTTCCGGGCGGCCTGATCCGAGGCGCGGTGGGACCCCACGGCTGACCCTCCCAGCTGCGCATCCTCAAAAACCGCTCTGTACCGCGGGCTGTACCTAATTTGCGGGTTCTGATCGCGGCGGGCTTTGTCGAGTCCGATCGCCAAACACTTTCGAGCAGCATCACTGACTTCAATCCGGGACCTCTTCACCAGCGGATTAAAAAGCACCACTGTTCGACCGGTTCTCGCTCAGGACTTGTTTGTACTCGGCCATATCTCGGCAGTTTGTTAGATTGGCTACACGCCTAGCCAAATCGTTCTCACTAGCCAGCTGAGACAGCCACAACTTCATCGTTCATCGGTCTGCGACCACGGCATGAGATTTGCTCTGCTGGCTGAAACGCTGCGGAACCGTATTCGCGGCGAGAGGCACAGCAAGGAAGGAAACGACTTGCCAAATCTGCGAGTGGAGACAGTTTATGTCGGCGGCAGTATCTCCAGCAGCATTCTGGTGAATACACAGGCAAGCGGCGGTACCGCCCGAGACGTGGTACATCAAGTTGGTACGCGCCGATCGGCTGCGAAATACCCTCGTACCGATATTTTTACTAGTCGCCGTCGGGCAAATGGCAGGCCTTTTGCGTGTAGCCGATCCCGTAGGACTACTGCCCAGGTTCTCCGCGGCCGACGGTCGGTTGTTTCGACGGAGACCGCAGTCGGCCGCGCGACAGGGAAGGCGCCGTTCCGGAGCAGAACAACGGCCTCCAGCTTTTGGATCAATCAGAATCGGGCAACACCATGATTGTGCGTAGTCTGCACGACATTGAAGCAACCGATCACTTCGTCGATTGGGGGCAATGGTACGAGCCACCGCCTTCTGACGGATAAGGACGGCATGGGTTTTAGCATCTGCCACACCATCGTGCGCGCTAACACCGTTTCTCTTCTGCAATACCGGAATCATCTCGAAGCCTGCTTCTGCATCGGTGGAGAGGGCGAGGTCGAGGACATGGACGGCAATGTCTTTCCTATTCGCCGGGGCGACATGTATGTGCTTGACAAGCATGACAAGCATCTCCTGCGCGGGGGACCGGACAAGGACATGATCCTCGTTAGCATCTTCAACCCGCCCCTCACCGGAACCGAGCGCCACAAGCTGGACGACCCGGCAGGCTCCACATATTGAGCGATGCGAAGAAACGCCAATCCAATATGAACTGCCGCTAATTGCGAGAAACATTTACTCGAGCGATCCAGCACTGGCTCGTACCGCACGCGCGGACTTTTTACGAAATGCCCACGCGATGCGGTTAGGTTGAGCTGACAAATTTACTTTGGCATTCCAGGTCCCTTTTTTTCTTGTCCGGAATACCCGGCGGGCGGGGTCTTGTGCGATTGATAGCGCGCTCAGTTGTACGATGTCTGGCGACGCTGTTGGACAGCTGACACAGCACCGCTGTGGCTATCGCATTGATTGCACTCGATTTCACCTTTGGCCCGATACATGCGTAATCGTCTAAAGGGCGCCATAGAGGAGAAGTCGTTCGATGAGAACGCTTACCAGAAACGCTGACGCGCTTGAGTAGCAGCTGCGATACCGCCGCCACCATATTTGGTGGTGCGGAACGTTGGCGGAAGATTGAGTGATCCGCTTTGGCGAAGGGTTTCGTCACATCAATGCAGGCCAGCCAAAGCCCGAAAACAGATCCGAACCGATGTGAGCGATTTGCGTGAATCAAGGAAGACGCCTTCCGATCTTGAGCGATGATCAGGTGCAGAGCATATCTGCCGCGGATGAACTGCGGGCGCGTGGGGAGGAGTTTTGGCGACGGCGGCTCGAGCAGTTTAGCAGATTGCATCCTCCTTTCGTGTCATCGTCCGTGGCTGCGGCGCCGTCCCGATGGCAGTCGAGTTCATGGTTTAGCCCAAGCGGTTTGGCTATTTCCCCACAAGATCGCTCGGAATATTTGGTAGCAGCTTGGCTGATCTATCTCGCTCGGATCATGGGGCAAAAAGAGTTTCAACTGGGATGGAAGACTGCATGGGACCGATTGCAAACTGGCTCCAAACTCGTGATGGCCTCCGTCGTGCCGATGGATGTTCGCATTGAGCTTGCTCATGATTTTGAAGAAGTGCGCAAAACCGTAGCGGCCGAAGTCGCTCAGCTGAGGGCGCACGCAAGCTTTGCCCGAGATCTTATCGCGCGCTACCCGACATTGCGAGGAGTGGAGGCACTACGGGCGCGCCAGCCTTGGCCGATTGGCATTGCAATCACGACAGAGAGCTGTCCCGTCGCTGATGCTCTGACGACGAACCGCAAAGCTGGTCATGCCTTGTGCGGCGATTTGCTGACCTTTGAGGTTTGCGCTCTGGATGGGACGTTCCGCTGGCATTTTGATGCCGCTCGATTAGCTCCGAAGCAGATCGACCGCATGACGCAGCATTTGCAAACTTTGCTACGCGGCGTGATGGCCGATGCTGGTCAGCCTGTCGGCCGAATAGACATTCTGGCCGCCGACGAACGCACGTATCTACTTGAGGATTTGAATCGGACGGCGGCGCCTTATCCGTTTGAGCTATGTATCCATGAGCTGTTCGAGGCGCAGGTGCAAAAGGCACCGGAAGCGGTGGCGGTGGTCTATGAGAAGGAGAGACTGAGCTATGGCGAGCTCAATGCGCGGGCCAACCGGCTGGCGCATCATTTGATCGAGCTCGGGGTCAAGCCGGACCAGCCGGTGGCGATCTGCCTCGAACGCAGCCTGGCGATGGTAGTTGGTCTCTTGGCGATCCTGAAAGCGGGCGGCGCGTATCTGCCGCTAGATCCGGCTTATCCGTCGGCGCGGCTGCGGCAGATTGTTGGCGATGCAGAACCGAAACTGCTGCTTTGCGATGTCGCCGGTCGAACCGCATTGGGTGCCGAAGCCGTGGCCGGTGTGACGGTGGTCGATCTGGAGACGGCGACCCCGACTTGGGACGAGCGGCCGCCTTCGAACCCGGACCCGGGCGCGCTTGGCCTCACATCGCGCCATCTCGCCTATGTCATCTATACCTCCGGCTCAACCGGAATCCCCAAGGGCGTGGAAATGTCCCATGGCGCGCTTGTGAATTCGCTTGCGGGGATTGGCACGTCAAAACTGCGCACACTTCAATTCGCGACCCTGAACTTCGATGTGTCCTGTCAGGAATTGTTCATCTGTTGGAAGGACGGCGGAGTGCTTGTGCTCGTGCGGGAAGAGACCCGGAGGCACTTCTCCGACCTGCTGGAGTTTATAGAGCGGGAGGCGATAGAGCGGCTTTTCCTCCCGTTCGTGGCATTGAATCATTTTGCGGAAGTCTGGAGCGCGCAGCGCGTGCAGCTGCCCTCTTTAAGAGAGCTTTATACAGCCGGCGAGCGATTGCAGGCCACTCCACTGCTTAGGACGTTCTTCGAAGCACATCCGAACGCGAGATTGATCAATCAATATGGGTCCACGGAAATCAGCGTCATTTCCGAGCACCACCTTGCAGCTGATCCGTCATGTTGGCCCCAGATGCCTCACGTCGGGCGTCCAATCGTCAACACGCGGGTGTACCTGCTGGATGGCCATGGCGCGCCCGTGCCGTTCGGTGCGGTCGGCGAGCTTTACATTGGCGGGGCGGGGGTGGCACGGGGCTACCTGAACCGCCCTGAGCTGACCGCCGAGCGGTTCATCGCCATTCCCTTTGTCGAGGGCGATCGGCTGTACCGGACCTCGGGCGCGCAGACCACATAGGCGATCAGATGCTTGTGGCTGGCGCGCCAGAACGGCGCTGGCGCAGATCTGGGCCGAGCTCCTTGGTGTCGAGCGCATCGGGCGCAACGACCACTTCTTCGAACTGGGCGGCCACTCGCTCTTGGCCGTGCAGATGTCGAGCCGGCTGTCACAGGCTGTCGGGGTCGAACTGCCACTGTCGACGCTGTTCGCAAGGCCAGTGTTGAGTGACCTGGCGGCAAGCATCGTCGAGCTGTTGAGCTGCTCGGGTCCGCAAGAGCTGCCGTCGATTGCAGCCGTGTCGCGGCATGAGCCGCTTGTGCTGTCGTTTGCGCAGCAGCGGCTATGGTTTTTGGCTCAGCTGAACGAAGGCAGCACCAACTATCACATTCCGCTGGCCTTGCGATTGCGCGGGATGCTCGACCGCAGCGCCTGGCAGCGCAGCCTTAACCGTCTGTTTGCACGTCATGAGGCGCTGCGCAGTGTGTTTGTCGCGACCCAGGGCAAGCCCCGGGTTGAGGTTTTGCCGCCGGACGCGGGTCTGCCAATAGTTGAGCATGATCTGCGGGAGAGATCGGATGCGGAAGCGGCATTTTTGGATCTGTGCCATGATGAGGGGCGCACGCCGTTCGATCTTGCGCGCGGTCCGCTGATCCGCGGTCGGCTGATCCGCACCGCCGACGAGGAACACGTCTTCCTGCTGACCCAGCATCACATCGTCTCGGACGGTTGGTCGATGGGCGTGCTGCTGCGTGAACTTAGCCAGCTCTACCGGGCATTCCAGGCCGGGCAGGACGATCCTCTGCCGCCGCTTGCGATCCAATATCCGGATTACGCCGCCTGGCAACGCCAATGGCTGTCGGGGGAACGGTTGCAGCAGCAGGCGCAGTATTGGCGCAGCGCGCTGGCGGGCACAGCCCGTCTTGTCTTGCCGACGGACCATGCGCGGCCTGCCCAGCAGTCGTTTGCCGCGGCCGCGGTCCCGATCACCGTCGATGCGGATTTGACGCGGGAGCTGAAGCGGCTGAGCCTGCAGCATGGCTCGACGTTGTTCATGACGGTGCTGGCGGCCTGGGCGGCGGTGCTGTCGCGTCTGTCCGGGCAGGACGATCTTGTGATTGGCGTGCCGAGCGCCAATCGGGGGCACCGCGAGATCGAAGAGCTGATCGGCTTCTTCGTCAACACTCTGGCGCTTCGGCTGGACCTGTCGGGCAAGCCGCGCGTGTCGGAGCTTCTGGAGCGGACGCGGCGCACGGTGCTGGCTGCGCAGGAGCATCAGGACCTGCCGTTCGAGCAGGTGGTGGAGATCGTGCAGCCGCCCCGGGCTCTTGATCACACACCGTTGTTCCAGGTGATGCTGGCCTGGGAGAACAATGCGGTTGGGCCATTGGACCTGCCGGGGCTGAGTGTCGAAGCTGCCGGGGAGGAGATTGATCAGGCCAAGTACGATCTGGAGCTGAGCCTTGGTGCGCGTTTCGCGGGATCGTGAGCGCGGATTTCAGGGGATCGTGAGCAGAGATTTCAGACGATCGTGAGCAACGATTTCGCGGGATCGTGAGCAAGGCTTTCGGAGCCTTGCAGCGCTTCGGCCGACAACTCAACCGGCTTAGGGATGACCTCGTGGTTAACGAGGAAGTCCAATGCCTACCCAGAGATTGTCGATGCGCCGGATCAAGGAAGTCCTTCGGTTAAAACATTTTCAAGGCCTGCCAGAGCGGGCCATCGCGCGGAGCGTGGGCGTCAGCAACGGCGTTGTGCACAGCTACCTGAGCCGCGCCCGCTCTGCTGGGTTGAGCTGGCCGCTTCCGGAGGGAATGACCGATGAAGACCTGGAGCTTTTGCTTTTCCCGGCCCCACGACCAGCGTCTCAGAGCCCGCAGCGGCCGGTGCCCGACTGGAGCTACATCGATAAAGAGCTCCGCCGGCGCAACGTAACCCGTCGCCTGCTCTGGGAGGAGTATCGCGCCGTTAATCCCGACGGTTTCGGGTACACGTGGTTCTGCACTACCTACGAGGCCTGGAAGGGGCGGGTCCGACCTTCGATGCGGCAGATTCATCTGGGCGGCGAGAAGGTGTTCGTGGATTTCGCCGGCGACACCATCGACATCGTCGATCCCCTGACCGGGGAAGTGCAGCCGATGAAGCTGTTCGTCGCGGCGATGGGCGCTTCGAACTACACCTACGCCGAGGCCTGCCCCAGCGAGAGCTTGGCCGACTGGATCCGGGCCCACGTCAACTTGTTCACGTTTTTGAGCGGAACGCCGACGTTCGTGGTCTGCGACAACCTCAAAGCCGCCGTCAGCAACCCCGACCGCTACGATCCCGGCCTCAATCGCACTTATGCCGAGATGGCGAGCCATTACGGCACGGCCATTCTCGCCGCACGGCCGCGGCGCCCAAAAGACAAGGCGAAGGTCGAGGTCGCGGTGCAAATCGCCCAGCGCTGGATTCTGGCCCGGCTGCGCAATCAGCGCTTCTTTTCCCGGGCCGAGCTCAACGCCGCCATCAAGACACTCGTCGACGAACTCAATGCTCGTCAAATGCGTGGCTTCGGCTCAAGCCGCGCCGAACTGTTTGCCGAACTCGACAAACCCAAGCTAACCCCGCTGCCAGATCAGCCTTATGCCTTCGCACGCTGGAAGCGCTGCCGCCTCGCTCCCGATTATCATGTCGAGGTCGACGGCCATTGGTACTCCGCGCCGTATCGTCTGATTGGCGAGCTGGTCGATGCCCGTATCGACGATCGGACGGTCGAGATCTTCCACAAGGGCCAGCGGATCGCCAGCCATGCCCGCGCGCCCAACCGACGCGGACACACCACCATCGCCGACCACATGCCCAGCGCCCATCGCCGCTACGGCAAATGGACCCCCGCCGCGGTGATCGCCGCCGGCGAGCGGATCGGTCCTTCGACAGCAGCGTTTTTCCAGGCCGTGATCGACGCCCGGCCCCATCCAGAACAAGGCTTTCGAACCTGCCTTGGCATTCTGGCGCTCGTCAAAAGCTACGGCGCCGAACGCCTCGACGCAGCCTGCCGGAGGGGCATCCTCATCAAGGCGCGCTCCGTCGCCTCGATTAGATCGATCCTCCAGAACGGCCTCGATCGCACGTTCTTCGACGAATCTTTCGAGCACCAGCCCCTGCGCCACGGCAACATCCGCGGACGCGACTACTTCCACTGAAGCAAGGAGAGACCCGGCATGCTTAACCACCCAACCCACGAACGGCTGATCGAGCTTGGCCTGACCGGAATGGCCAAGGCCTTCGAGGAGCAGCGCCGATCGCCCGATCTCGAAGCCCTGCCGTTCGAAGATCGCATCGGCCTGTTGGTCGACCGCGAAGCCGCCGAACGCGACACCAGGCGGCTCACCACGCGCCTCAAGATCGCCGCACTGCGCCAGACTGCTTGCGTCGAGGACGTCGATCTGCGCACCCCGCGGGGCATCGACCGCGCCGTTTTCGCCAAACTCGTCGAAGGTCGCTGGATCGATCGCCACGAGAATTTGCTCGTCACCGGGGCAACCGGCCTGGGCAAAAGTTGGTTAGCCTGCGCGCTCGGCCACAAGGCCTGCCGCGACAACCGATCAGTCCTCTATCATCGCGTTCCAAGGCTGTTCGAGGCGCTCGCGCTCGCGCGCGGAGACGGACGTTACGCTCGGCTCCTCAAAAGCCTCGGCCGCGCTCAGCTTCTGATTTTGGATGATTGGGGACTATCGGTGCTCACCGCCGCGGAACGCCGCGATCTGCTCGAAATCCTCGAGGACCGCCATGGCCGCGCATCCACCATCGTCACAAGTCAGCTCCCCGTGGACACCTGGCATGGAGCCATTGGGGACCCCACGGTCGCCGACGCCATTCTCGATCGCCTCGTCCACAACGCCCACCGCCTCCAGCTCACCGGAGAAAGCATGCGAAAACGCAGCGCCAAAACCATCACCCTTGACGGCCAACCAGAACACTGACTCTATCTCCCATCGGCCGTAGCGGGCTGCTCACGATCGTCTGAATTCAGTGCTCACGATCGCGCGAAATCGATGCTCACGATCCGTGAAATCCGCAGCCTTGGCGAGCATGGCGAGGAGATCGCCGGAACGCTGGGTTATGCCACGGCGCTGTTTGATCAGGCGACGATCGAGCGGCAGCGTGGTTATCTGCTGGCGCTGCTGCGGGCGATGGCAGCCGATGCGCAGCAAGAGGTCCACCGGATTGAGCTGCTCTCGACTGCCGAGCGCACGTATCTGCTGGAGGAGCTGAACCGGACGGCGGCGCCGTATCCTGCGGAGCGGTGCATCCACGAGCTGTTTGAAGTGCAGGTGCACAAGGCGCCGGATGCGGTGGCGGTGGTCTGCGAAGATGAGCAACTGAGCTATGCCGAGCTCAATGTGCGGGCCAACCGCCTGGCGCATCACTTGATCGCCCTCGGGGTCAGGCCGGACCAGCCGGTTGCGATCTGCGTCGAGCGCAGTCCGATGATGGTGGTGGGGCTTTTGGCGATCCTCGAGGCCGGCGGGTCGTATATGCCGCTGGATCCGGCCTATCCGTCGGCGCGGCTGCATCAGGTGCTCGACGATGCGGCGCCGCCGCTGCTGCTGGCCGATGTGGCCGGCCGTGCCGCCTTCGGCGCGGATGTGCCGGCCAAGGTGAGCGTGGTGGAGCTCGATGCTGCGGCGCCGGCCTGGGCCAGCCTGCCGGAAGCGGATCCTGATCGGCGCGCGCTCAGCCTGACCTCCCGCAATCTCGCCTATGTGATCTACACCTCGGGATCCACCGGCAGGCCAAAAGGGGCACAGAATGAGCATCGGGCTATCGTTAATCGCCTGATCTGGATGCAGGACGCCTATGGTCTGAAACCAACAGACGTCGTGTTGCAGAAGACGCCATTTAGCTTCGATGTCTCGGCCTGGGAGTTCTTTTGGACTTTGCTTGAAGGGGCAACGCTGGTACTGGCGCCGCCCGGTGCGCACAGAGATCCCGATACGTTGGTCGACTTGATCGTCAGCCAGCGCATCACGACGGTTCACTTCGTGCCATCCATGCTGGTCAGCTTTTTGGATGCGAAGAGTGTTGACCGCTGCACATCGCTGCGGCAGGTTTTATGCAGCGGCGAGGCGCTCCCTGCCGCCAGTGTGTATAGGGTTCGGCGCGTATTGCCCTGGACGCCCTGCACAATCTTTACGGTCCGACTGAAGCCGCGATCGACGTGACATCCTGGAGCTGCCCGGCTGAGTTTGATGAGGCCATCGTCCCGATTGGCCGCCCTATTGCCAACACGCGGGTCTACTTGCTGGATGGTCATGGCGCGCCTGTGCCGTTCGGTGCGGTGGCCGAGCTCTGCATTGGCGGGGCGGGGGTGGCGCGGGGCTACCTGAACCGCCCTGAGCTGACCGCGGAGCGGTTCATCCCCAGTCCCTTTGTCGAGGGCGACCGGCTGTACCGGACCGGCGACCTGGCGCGCTACCTGCCGGACGGCAATCTGGAGTTTTTAGGGCGCAACGACGACCAGGTAAAGATTCGCGGCTTCCGCATCGAACCGGGCGAGATTGCGGCGCGGCTTTGCGAGCATGCCTCCGTGCGCGAGGCGGTGGTGGTGGCGCGCGAGGATGGTGGCGGCGAGCAGCGGCTCGTTGCGTATGTCGTTGCCGCCGGAGCTGAGGAATCTGATCTTGCCGGCGGTTTGCGGGCGCATGTGAGTGCGGGGCTGCCGGACTACATGGTCCCGAGTGCGTTCGTGCGGCTGGCGGCGCTTCCGCTGACGCTGAACGGCAAGCTCGATCGAAAAGCGCTACCGGCCCCGGGCGACGAGGCATATGCGCGGCGGACCTACGCGCCGCCTCAGGGCGAGATGGAGACGGTGCTGGCGCAGATCTGGGCCGAGCTGCTGGGGCTGGAGCGGGTCGGACGGCACGACAACTTCTTCGAACTGGGAGGGCACTCGCTCTTGGCGGTGCAGATGATGGAGCATCTGCGGCGGCGGTCACTGCGCATCGAGGTGCGCACCTTGTTCGTCAAGCCAGTGCTCGCGGATCTGGCCGCACGCCTGGGCCGCCATCACGAGGTGGCAGTCCCGGCCAACCTGATCACCGAGCGGAGCGTGGCGATAACGCCGGAGATGTTGCCGCTGATCGAGCTCGCGCAGGACGAGATCGACCGGATCATCGCCACGGTACCCGGCGGGGTTTGCAACATCCAGGACATTTACGGTCTGTCGCCGCTGCAGGACGGCATCCTGTTCCATCATTTGCTAGCGGCAAAGGGCGATCCATACCTCCTGGTGTCGCAGATGGCGTTTGCCGAGCGTGGGCTGCTCGCGCGCTATCTTGCCGCGATCCAGCGGGTGGTAGATCGGCATGACATCCTGCGTACCTCGTTTGTCTGGGAGGGGTTGTCGCGGCCGGTCCAGGTGGTGTGGCGGAAGGCGCGACTGGAGGTGATCGAGGTCCAGCTGGATGGCGCTGATGGCGCTGGCGCTGAGCAGCTCAGGAACCGGTTTGATCCGCGCCGGCACCGCATCGAGCTCGGCCGGGCGCCACTGCTGCGGTTTGTGATTGCGCGCGAGCCCGGCAGCGCGCGCTGGCTGTTGCTGGAGCTGCAGCATCATCTGATCGGGGATCACGCAACCCGGGACGTGATGCATGCTGAAGTCCGGGCCAAGCTGGAGGGGCGCGAGCATGAGCTGACGGCGCCGCAGCCATTCCGCAATCTGGTGGCGCAGGCGCATCTACGCGGTGATGCCAAGGCGGATGAAGCGTTCTTCCGGGAGCTGCTGGCCGGCATCGACGAGCCGACCACGCCCTTCAACTTGAGCGAGGTGCGCGGCGACGGCGGCGGGGTTCGTGAGGCGTATCGGATGCTGCCGCCAGCGCTCCATGCGCGGCTGGCGGAACAGGCGCGGCGGCTGGGCGTGAGTCTGGCGAGCCTGTGCCATCTGGCGTGGGGGCAGGTGGTGGCGCGCAGCAGCGGCCGCGAGCAGGTGGTGTTCGGCACGGTGCTGCTGGGCCGCCTGCAGGGCAGCGCCGGCGCCGACCGCGCCATGGGACTGTTCATCAACACCCTGCCGCTGCGGCTTGATCTTGATGGGACCGCCGTCGAGGCGAGCGTGCGGACCACGCACGCCCGGCTGGCCGAGCTGCTGACACATGAGCATGCCTCGCTGGCGCTGGCGCAGCGCTGCAGCGCTATTGCGGCGTCGGCGCCGCTGTTCAGCACGCTGTTGAACTATCGTCACAACAAGGCGCCGGCTGTGCCCGGCTCCGGGACGGATGATGTCTTGTCGGGTATGGAATGGCTGGGCGGGGAGGAACGCACTAACTATCCGCTGACCCTGTCGGTTGAGGATTTTGGCGAGGCGCTGGGCCTCACTGTGCAGGTGGCGGAGCCAATCTCGGCGGATCGGATCTGCGGCTACATGCAGCGGTCGCTCGAGCAGCTGGCAGAGGCGCTGGAGCATGCCCCGGATACGCCGGTACGCGAGCTCGACATCTTGCCGGCTGAGGAGCGCACCTATCTGCTGGAGGATCTGAACCGGACGGAAGAGGCCTATCCAACAGAGCAGTGCGTCCATGAGCTGTTCGAGGCGCAGGTGCAAAAGGCGCCGGAGGCGGTGGCGCTGGTCTGCGAAAACGAGCGGCTGAGCTATGGCGAGCTCAACGCGCGGGCCAACCGGCTGGCGCATCTTCTGATCGAGCTTGGGGTAGAGCTGGCCCCGGTTGTTTGGACAGCGCCCCGCTGGATTTAAGTGGATTCCTGCCGGGTTATGCTGAACGCGGGGCTTTACGATTTTGTCGTTGCGTCGGGAGGGCGTAGCCCGACCAGAGCGACGACAAAATCGTCGGCGACGGTCATGCGGCCATCACCATAGCTTGCGTGCCGAAGTAAGCCTCGTCGGGCGTGCGCCCGTCAAGGCTCGAGTGAGGGCGTCCCTGATTGTAGAAGGCCAGATACTTGGCAATTGACGCTCGCGCCTCGGACACGCTGTCGTAGGCGCGGAGATAAACTTCTTCGTATTTGACCGTGCGCCAGAGCCGCTCGACAAACACGTTGTCGCGCCAGGCGCCCTTGCCGTCCATGCTGATGGCGATCTTCGCGTCCAGCAGCACATCGGTGAACTCGAGGCTGGTGAACTGGCTGCCCTGATCCGTGTTGAAAATCTCGGGCCTGCCGTGCTTCGCCAACGCCTCCTGGACCGCTTGGACGCAGAAGGCCGCCTCCATTGTGATCGAGACGCGATGGGCCAGGACCCGTCGGCTGAACACATCGACGACCGCCGCGAGATAGACGAAGCCACGCCGCATCGGAATGTAGGTGATGTCCATTGCCCACGCATGGTCGGGCCGCTCGATCTTCAATCCGCGCAACAGGTACGGGTAGATCTTGTGACCCGGAGCCGGCTTGCTCGTGTTCGGGCGACGATAGACCGCCTCGATCCCCATGCGCTTCATCAGCGTCGCGATGTGGCGGCGACCGGCGTATACCCCCTCCCGCCGCAGCAACGATCGCAGCATCCGCGCTCCCGCGAAGGGATAATCGAGATGCAGCTCATCGAGCCGACGCATCAAGGCAAGGTCCTCGGCCGAAACTGGCCGAGGTTCATAGTAGACCGTGCTGCGAGCCAGCTTCAGGACCTTCGCCTGGCGCACGATAGAAAGATCATGACCGCGGTCGATCATCGCTTTGCGCTCAGCAGGCCCGCCTTGGTGAGCGCGCCGGACAAAAAATCGTTTTCCAACGCCAGCTCGCCGATCTTGGCATGTAACGCCTTCAAATCGACCGGCGTCTCGGCCGATGTCTTGTCATGCCCAAACACGCCGGCGGCGCCTTCCAGGAGCTGGTTTTTCCAGATCGTGATCTGGTTCGGATGAACATCAAACAGTTGCGCCAGCTCCGCCAGTGTCTTGTCTCCTTTGACCGCAGCCAAAGCAACCTTCGCCTTGAATGCCGGAGAATGCGTCCGGCGGCTCTTCTTCGTCATCTTCGCTCCTGATTCGCAGCAAGAATCCTCGCCGCTGTCAGGCAGAAAATCCACTCAAGCTACTGTCCGAATTTGCGGGGCCAGCTCTATATCGCGAGTAAGCTAGGTCACATTGTCCGCGTACGGAAAGAACACTACCGATCCGGCGACACTCTGTGAGTTGGGTCTTCATCGATATTTCTGCTCGGTCTCTCTTGGATAGCGCCGGATAACATTTTGGCGTTCCTGACTACGTCCGCGAAAACTCTTCGTAGATATCGAGTTCTTCATTGATTTTGCCCCGAGCTTGCGGCCGGCCTCGTCGAGGTAGAGCTGATTGATCAGGCCGCCGTTGTGGATCAGAAAATCGCGCGAAGCCTTCATTTCAACGTCGGTCGCGACAAGATCGGGCTTGAGCTGGATCGAAAGCACTTCCGCCGTCTTCGCCAGATACTCGGATGGATTACCGAACATCAGATCCTGGCACCGCAGGGCGATATAGGCTTCTTCTCCAAATAGCGGTACAGCGCCAAGGCGTCTTCTTCGACGACGCCAATGTGGCCGCGGAGAAGCACTTGCTCGAAAACCATTTCCACAACCAGCTCAGGGCCAGGCTACTTGGCTGCGAGGCGATCACCCAGCTCGTGCGCAGACCGCCATTGCCCCGCGCGAATACCTCAACAGCAAGGGCGAGCTTTCCCGCAAGATGCAGGATGACGCACCGTCGCGTGGAATCTCACGACTGGTGTCTATTACAAAGCGGGCGAGAAGCCGTGGTCTCTTGCCGACATCCGGGATGGCGTCTGCTACACAGTCCTCGTCTTCAAGCGTACAAACAACCCGGTCGAAGCGAAGGAGGCGTGCTGTGGCGCGCAGATGTTCCCTCATACCGGCGAAGGCATCGAACGCCGCGGCTGCGAAGACCGCCCCCGTCAATGGCCCGAACCTCGGCCGGCGTTCTCCGGACGCTGCCGTTCTATCGACGTTTTGCGGCGAGGAACGGGCAGCTCTTAGGGGACCTCTTATCGCTTCGGTGTCAGTGACCGTGCATTCGAACAGATTCCTATTCATCGGGCAGCGGACGCAAGAGCAAACGCTCAGCGAAATACAACGCTTTCGCCGCGGTCAACTACCACTGCTAGCAATTGATCGAACTAGGGATTTGTTCAATATTCGATGAAGCGGATGCTGCGGTAACCTTTTCGAAGTCGCGTGAGTTCAAACGGGAGCCACTCGCTACCCATAGATGATGACGGATCCAGCTAGCGGTCGCCGCTCGCGCTGGTCTGCCTGGTCGAGCGGATAGTGTGGCCTAGGGGCTACGCAAGATGGGACCATGACTGCAATGATCTTGTCGGACAATGTCATTCCTCGCGCCGATGTCATTAAACGCGCAGTGCGCATCGGCGCAGAAATCCGAAATGTCAAACTGTCAGGCGATTTACCGGAGCAGACGATTGCCTCGATCAATGGGCTGCTTTTGGAGCACAAGGTCATCTTCTTTCGCGGCCAGCTCCACCTCGATGATGCGGAGCAGGAGAGCTTTGCCATTCGTTTCGGAGAGTTGACACCTCATCCAACGCTCGGTGCGATCAAGGGAACAGCGTCGATCATCGAGCTTGATTCCACCCGTGCAGGTAGCCGGGCGGATCTCTGGCACACTGATGGAACCTTCGTCGATGCCTACCCTAAGATCGCCGTGCTGCGAGGCATTGTGATGCCACCTTTCGGTGGCGATACGGTCTGGTCAAACACCGCCTCGGCCTACCTCGACCTAGCGCCGCCGCTCCAAGGGCTTGCAGACAGGCTATGGGCCGTTCACAGTAATGCCTTTGACTACGCAATACTTGCCCGCGTCAGCGAGCTCGACAAGAAGCACTTGGACGAAGTCTTCACTAAAACAATCTATCGGACTGAGCATCCCGTTGTGCGCGTGCACCCGGAGACTGGCGAACGCACGCTCGTGCTCGGCGCTCTGGTGCAAAACTTCGTTGGCCTGCCGAAATACGATGGCCAGAAGCTGTTCGATTTGTTTCAGTCTCATATCACTGCGCTCGAAAACACTGTGCGTTGGAGTTGGAGGGATGGTGATGTAGCGATCTGGGACAATCGCGCTACACAACATTATGCAGTGAATGACTACGGCGACCAACATCGCCTCGTTCATCGCGCAACCGTCGCCGGTGAGGTGCCAGTCAGCATCGATGGTCGGAGTAGCGTAACGCGCATAACGGGCGACCACCAAGCTGTCTAGATAAGCGACAACATTGGCTACGACACGCACAATGGAAACTCTGCGGTTGTGCGCTCAATCGCTCTCTGCAATATTCGGCAGCTAGGTTCCCGTCGCAGTCAAAATATGAACCCGATGCGGCGCCTCTCAACTTGAAAAGCAACAACTGTTCTTCACAGGCCGCAAGAGGTTCAGCAGCTGCTCGTAGCGGTACAATAATCATTAGAGCGGCCGGGGAGTGTTCTCGTCGGCAGATGCTGAGTCTCGATCGGCCACATGGCCGGGGGCCTTTCCAGGAATGCTCCGCTCGTACGTTTTTGAGCAATCCCATACGATCTGTCCTTTCTTGGGGTAATGGCCGCGACATTATAGCTGGTTAGCACCGCGCTTTATCGTGCCTTACAACGCTAAGGAAGTTGGGATGCAATATGGATCTGCCTGCACCAGCATGCGTGAGGGATCTACCGTCTCGCCATCCGCAACAGTTTACTCTTACACCGATCGGTTCCTCCTCATGAACGCGGCTGGCGCACTTTCCCGCGCATCCTCAAAGCCGCAGCCCAAGGTCTCAGCGCCCAGTGACCACCCATCGTCTCGGAAGAGTTCTGGCGCAGACGCGCCTGCTTCCCTCGGCTCGGTCGGAGGAACGTCTAGCTGGTTATTGCCCGTTACGACCGTATCTGAGAGAGGCGGCTCAATTTATCGAAGATGAGGTCATCCACCTCTACAAGCACCACAGTGGCCGCCTCGCGTCTTATGGCGGTCCGCAAATGGCGTGCAGTGTTAAGCGTGAATTGCGGTTCCTCGATCAATAAGACTGACTTGTTGACCACAACGTCGGACCCGGTAGTGCTCTTGTCGGGAGGTGCCTCCTCGCTCGCCTCGCCGGCGGTGGGCCGCCACGTCCGATAACCATGATAGCGCCGAAAATCATGGTAATAGCCGGGGTCGTAGCGATAGCCATATCCCCTGAACGCGCTCACATGTTTCTGTGGTGCTTTGTGGATATGCGGCTTCGCCGGCTGCGAAGCAGGACCCTGGTGGGCGCAACCGGCCGCAAGCGCGCAGAAGAGGACAACGAGTATCGCCTGAACCTGCCGGAAAGCGGGGCCGAGCCGATGCAGCCCGTTGGAAGCGCAGGCCGGTAAGGAAAGCATGACCATCGATCGGCACCTGCGTCGCAAGGATCTGGGAAACGTTGACAGTGGCGCCGAGCCATCCGCGGTATCTGTCGACGGCAGGTCCGCTCGTGAGCTTGTAGGTGAAGCGAGCCTGCGCGCCGGTATCGTTGACCGCACAAGCGATATTGCTGGCGCCGTTTCCGGTCTCGACGTGCCACGTGCACCCTGCAATGCGATAGCCGGGCTCTGCAGGGAACGTCTCGGCATAGTCTGCAGTATGCTCTGCAAAGACGACGGGGTGGTCGTCCTTGGTTTTATCCACCGTATAGGAGCGCTCGATCTGCTTCGGTTCGTCAAGCTGTGATACCGGCACGTTCACGATAAGGCGGCGGTCTTCGGGCAGTATCGTGTGGATCGCTCCGGCAAGAATTTCGGGGATCTTCACCCCAGCGTTGGCTTGGGTCTGCACATGCGTGGAGTTCAGCTTGCTCCAGTTCTCAAAGAAGATCGTCGTGTCAACCCATTTCGTCCAGCAGACAGAGGGTTGTGGTAGGGCTGCGATCATGCTGTAGAGCGGGCTTGCGGTGATCACGGTCGCTGGAATGATGAAGTTGACACCGGAAACCTGCGCCTCGTTCCACTTGACGATGCCGCCACGCCGAACTCGTTGAATGCAGGTCCGCCGCTGTTGCCGACATTCATGATTGTGTCGGTCTGCCGTCGGCCGTTCGGGCTCGTCTGGCTGCTGATCAGACCGCTCGAAATGCTCAGATCCAGATCGAGAGGATAACCTAGCAAATAGATCGGGGCCTGCTGGTTGTCGTTGATCACAGGCATCGGGCAACGAGAGGCGCCACGGCTATTGCCGGCGGACTGCGACAGCTCCAGAAGAGCCAGGTCCCTGGCATCGTCGCGATGAACCGCAGTGACCTTGATGGGATTCGCATTGCGCGACCCGAGGCGGGCATTGACGTCGAAGCTCTTGTAGTTCTCCTCGCGTCCGATCACATGGCTGTTGGTCAGCACGAGGCTGTCGCCGATGAGCAGCCCGGAGCCGCCGCCGACTTCCTGGTTGTCGTTGTACATCACGCCAACGTACTGGACGTGAACCGTCCTGACATTGTAGCGCGCAGCAATCTGCACCGCCGCGCGATCGGCCAGCGCGGGCGCGCCCATGGATAGTAAGAGACCGAGTGTCGGGAGGGATAGAATTTCCTGACGGCGGCGATATCGAGTGGGCTGAGTTGTCCTTTCCGTTCCATGCTGGATTACAATAGTTCATTATTGAATCGAGATCGTATTGGGTGTGACCTTATAATCGCCGACCGAGCCGGAAGCTTTTTCGTTACGGCACGCCTCCGGCGCATCGTCGCGGTTCTGTTCATGCGTAAAACCGAGGGCATGTCCGAATTCGTGGACAGCGACAACGCGAATGCAGAACTCGCGCCGATCTCGGAGCCTTTGCTCCAATGATTGAAGCTGAAATTGAGAGTCATGCCTGACGGCTTGCGGTCGAGATACTCCACCCTCCTGTATACTGGCACCAAAACCAACCTTTGGACCCCCAGTATGGGTTGCTGGCAGTGCGTGGACGCGGGCAGACCGGGATCAGACGCACAGCCGACAAGCTTCAGGCGGAATTGGTTGAGGCGGAGATCCCCCAAGCGCTTCCGTCAATGCTGGCCAGATCCTGGCTCAGGGATCAGCGGCGCGCCGCCAACGGAAATTGGCCCTTCTGGCTTAGAGGGCTGGACCGCTCTTTTCGCCAGCTTCGAAGCTGATTGGGCTGCAGGCGGAGAAGAGACTGGCGGCGCAGACGCAGCAGCGAGTGAACTCTGCAAGGATTCGATCTTCGCGGTCAACGCTTCGATTTGGTCCGTCATCCGCTTCAAATCGGCTTGCTGCGCACCGATATTGCGATTGAGTTCTGCGATTACATCGCTCGCCCGTTGTTGCTCGGATCGAACCTCCAGCAGAGCTTCCCTAACCTCAGGTGACAAGCCATGCATCGGCGCGGGCCCAAGCACTTGCGACCTCGCCAAAATTGTCTCCATGTTAGTCCAAACACAGGCTGCCGCGGCACACAAACCAAAGAAGACCAAGAGGACGAGAATCCAAGACGAGCGCCGGGAGGATTTGTGCAAAATGCGCGGTAACTCCGAGGCGTTCGCCTCAGCAACCACATCCATCATTCTCAGCTGCCATTCCCAAATTTTGACGCCTCTCGTTCACGCAATAATGGGCATCAGTCAAGAGCTGCGGGCGAGGTACGATACTGAGCGCAAGCTCGCCGGAAGTCCCGCTATCGCTGTCGGCAATCGCCTTTCGCGTTTTTAGATCGGACTTTCGACCGAGCAGCTTACCGACCGATCATGGCTCGGGTCCGGCTGCTTAGGCCGACAGGCTAGCGGATGCAGGGCCGTGAAGCTGAAGCGGCGTCGAGATCCAGCATGAACTCGCCCATATGCGCCGCAATCCTTTGCTAAACGGGGGATAAGAGCAGGCAACGTCACCTCAGATTGTACCAGGCTCGACATCCGAATTACGATTTTGGCGAACACCTTTGGGGCATCCATTCGCGTTCGTATGGACGCGGCGACACTAGATCGAACACTCGTCCTCGAAACCTGTCTCTTTGAGAGGCGCAAACTCCGTTTTGCCAAGCTTTGGGCTGTCCATGATCAGGCCGGTTCGACGCTTGACAGCCCGACAGCCTTGCAGGAACGAGCGAGGAATAGAATCAAAGGGCCTCCCCAGCTCGACAAGGACGGTCTACAGATAGCGGTACGACGACCCCACCTCGTTTAGGTGGACGGGATGAGCGAGACTCGCGCGTGGATTTGACAACGCGAGGGACGCTCGTTCCATGCATCAAGACAGACATCAAGACGGGCATGATGCCGCCTCCTATCAGCGGATCGAGGTGATCACAGGGGAGAGGCGACGGCGCAGTTGGAGCGATGCGGAGAAGGCGCGGATCGTGGCCGAGAGTGCCGATCCGGAGACGAGCATTTCCGAGGTGGCTCGACGCAACGGGGTGAACCGGGGACTGCTCAGTGTGTGGCGGCGCCAGGCGCGGCTCGCGTCGAGCGAAGCGCCGCAGTTCGTGCAAGTCAGGCTCCAGGCCGCCGTCGAGGCGCAGCCGAACGCGATCGATAAGGCGCATGTTCTGACGGATCCGGCCGAGCGGATCGAGGTGATGATCGCGGGCGCGACGGTGCGCGTGCCCGTCGGCGTCGACGCCGCGACGCTGGAGCGCGTGCTGGCGGCGGTGAGATCGACGCGATGATCTCTTTCGGTCCAATGGTCCGTGTGTTCGTCGCGACGCAGCCGATTGACTTTCGTAAAGGCGTTCATGGCCTTGTCGCGCTGGTAGCGGAGGGATTAGGCGGCAAGCCCTACAGCGGTGACGTTTATGTCTTCCGATCGAAGCGATCGGATCGTTTGAAGCTACTGGTTTTTGACGGCTCGGGAATGGTTCTAGCGACGAAGTGGCTGGAGAATGGGGGCTTTGCCTGGCCACCTGTTCGCGAGGGTACGATGCCGGTGACGGGGGCGCAACTGGCGATGCTGATTGAAGGTCTTGCGGAGTGGTCGCGTGTGGTCCCGAAGGTGACGAAGCGGCCGACGAAGGTTGCCTGAAGCGTCTTGTTTTGCTGGCGATTGCGAGTGCGTTCGTGTAGCTCTGCGATATGGCGCTTCGCCCCGAAGATCTCCCCTCTGACCCTGCGGCTCTTGCCGAGATGGTGCTGGCTTTCGAAGGCGAGAACGATGATCTGCGCGCAGAGATCGCCACGTTGAAGAGCCTGATCTTCGGCGCACGATCGGAGCGCGCGGCGATCGTCTGCGCCGAACAGATCGCGTTTGATCTGGAACGGACCGCCGGCTCACAGCTCCCGGCCAATGACGACAAACCGGACGCGCCGCGGCCGGAGCGGCGCAAAGCGAAGCGCAACATCGGCGCGCTGCCGGCGCATCTGCCTCGGGTCGAGCGGGTGATCGAGCCGGCGTCCACGCTGTGCCCGTGCTGCACGGGTCAGATGCATCGGATCGGCGAGGAGAGCAGCGAAGCGCTCGATCGGGTTCCCGCGTGGCTGCGCGTGCTCCGCACGATCCGTCCAAAATACGCCTGCCGCTCCTGTGAGGGCCCGATTGTCCAGGCCCCGGCACCGGCGCGGCTCGTCGAGGGCGGCATGGCAACGACGGCGCTGATCGCGCATATCGCCGCGGCCAAATATGCCTGGCAATCGACGCTCTATCGCCAGACGCAGATCCTGGCGGGTCAGGGTGTCGTCGTCGACCGTCAGACGCTGGCGCGCTGGATGGGGAGCGCGGCGTGGCTGGTCAGGGGCCTCTACGATCTGCAACTGAAGACTATGCACGGCTTCGAGCGGCTGTTCTGCGACGAGACGCCGATGCCAGTGCTCGATCCGGGACGCGGCCGCACGAGGATCTGCCAGTTCTGGGCGCACGCGACGGACGATCGGGCGTGGAAGGGGCCGGCGCCGCCGGCGGTCGCCTACGTGTTCGCAGGTGGTCGCGGCAAAAAGGAGATCGTGGCGCAGTTAGCCGGCTTCGAAGGCGTGCTGCAAGTCGACGGCTATGCCGCCTACGCCTCGCTGGCGGGCGATGCGATGATGTCGGGCCAGATCCAGCTGGCGTATTGTCTCGTTCACGCGCGCCGCAACTTCGTGAGGGTGCACAAGACGACGAACTCACCCTTCGCCGCGGAGGTCATCGAGCGCATTGCGGCCGTCTACGCGATCGAGGAGAGGATCCGCGGTCTCGATGCTGGGGAACGCCGCGCGACGCGACAGGCCGAGACGAAGCCGCTGATGGAGGCGTTGAGGGCCCGTCTGATCGCGGTGAAGGACGGGATCTCCCGCCGCTCGACGCTCATCAAGGCGATCGACTACATGCTCGAACGCTGGCAGGGCCTGACGACGTTCCTGGATGACGGGCGGCTCGAGCCGGACACCAACACGGTCGAACGATCGATCAGGCCAATTGCGATCGGAAAAAAGAACTCGTTGTTCAGTGGTGACGAAGGCGGGGGCGAGACCTGGGCGATACTCGCTTCGCTTCTTAACACAGCGAAATTGAATGGCCTCGACCCCGAGGCGTATCTCGTCGACGTTCTCGATCGCATGGTGAGCGGCGCCACGAAGACCAACCAGCTTCACGAACTTCTGGCCTGGAACTGGAAGGCCGCACGCGAAGCCGAAAAGCGGGCCGTGGCATGACGAAGCCGAAGCAAGGGCGGGGAACGCGAAAAGCACGCAAGACGACGATGGCGGACTATGCCATGTCGTTCGAACGGCTCGGGCAATGGATCAGCAAGCGCGCCAGGTCGCCGACGCTTCGGCATCCGCGGGCGACGTCGCTCTCCATGCTCGATGGCGCGGTGGCCGCGGTCGTCGCCGGGCCGGTCTCGATGGCGTCCGAGGAATGGGTGTGCCCGCTCCTCGGCGTAGATCCCGACGCCTTCAATCACGACACCGAGGAGTTCTCGGCAATCGCCGCCACGCTGATGCGCCACAACGCTATCAGCGAGACGCTGTCGACGAGACCGGAGAGCTTCGAGCCGCTGTTCGTGCGATCACCGGACGGCGAAGTCGACCCGCAGCCCTGGTGCATGGGCTTCTACGCCGTCATGAAGCTTCGGCTTCTCGTCTGGTCGCGGCTTCTCCCCCCGAATGGAACCGAACACCTTATGCTGCGGCCGATCTTGGTCCATTGCATCGACGACGCCGGTCGACCCTTGCTACCCCCGGCCCGGCGCACGCTGGGAACGCAGCCCATCATCCAAAACGCCTGGCGCAACATTCCAGCAACCGTCGAGGCCCTCCGGCAGTTCTGGATGCCTATACGCTTCAAGCGCGGTGCGTAGGCCGTCCGCACCAAGTCCGTGGCTCCGTGGGCCTCTCGTACCGTTTACGGTCTACATTTGCGTCCCAATCTGCCGGATCCGCATCAGCATTTGTTTTGAGGTTCTTGTTTTAAAGTGGAGCGCGGGGTCCGGCAGGTGCCGCTAAGATTTGCGGCTTTGGTGCTACCGCGTTTGGTTGGAGAAAGTGAGTTTTCAGGTCTCGATACTTAGGATTCTCGCCGGCCAACCGGAGGGCCGGGCGAGCCTTGCCGTCCTCAAGGATTACCTGGCGGTGTTCTACACCAGCGGTCCGGAGTGGACGGATCGTACGAAGCGATTGGCGGCGCAGACGCCGGATCTCAATATTTTCGGACAAGGGCTGGTTACGCGGGAACCCGGACAATGGATCATAACGGACAAAGGGCGGGCCTTTCTTGCTCTTCTGGAACAGAAGAGCGTACCTGACTCTCAGGAGCGAACGCTCGAAGGCATGGTTGAGAAACCCCTTGCAAGTAGGCTTCCCGCGCTTGCGCCGGGCCGACAAGACCACAGTGCCAGTCGCCGGCACCTCCGCCGGAAGCCGCTGAGGGCGCGCGATGGGCGTTCCAGCTAGCCCCTCCCTAAGCTCACGCCCGGCGACGATGTTGCTCCATATCGTGCCGGAGCAACATTGCATACCCCGCGCACCGGCTTGATGCCCTTCGCAAACCATACTTAGATCGCTGTTGTTTGAGATGGAGACATTGTAGTGGCAACCGGTATTGTGAAGTGGTTCAGCGCGACAAAGGGTTATGGATTTATCAAGCCCGATGATGGCGAAGCCGACGTATTCGTGCACATCAGGTCAGTCGAGAAGGCCGGATACACCTCCCTTGCTGAGGGGGCCCGGATCAGCTTCGAGCGCAAGACCGGCAGCTCCGGCAAAGTGTCCGCAGACAATCTGCGTATAGGATAGCCTTCTTTCGCGACGAGGGGAGACATGGTTCTCTAAGGACCAAGCCACCACGATTCGAGACGGATGGTAATCGACGCAAGCAATTGAGATATCGTCACTAAATCAACGTAGAAATATTTCTGTGCTAGCATTTGTGCTAAATCAGCGACTTAGACCTGCCTGAATGTGATAGATGTCACACTTTGAGGCAGCATTCTTGACGAGGCCCCAGCCGGGACGGATGGTCTGCTATCGCCTCGCTACCGAGCTCATCTGCCGGAGCTATACCCTCTCCCATACCCTCAAAGGCAAATCCTAGCCCCGGAGAGCCTGCACTGCTTGCCATAGCTCGGTAACGGCCGGATCTTCTAAACCCACATCGTGCAGGCCTTCAAAATTCCTCCTCACATAATCCAGTGCACTGCCACTAGTGCCTCGGGCCTTGAGGATCATCTCTGCCTTCTTGGCAGTGCTTATCGTCGAACCGAGCGGGTTTACTCCCTCATAGATGTATACCTTGGCGTCTACCGAGCGCCCGTCGGCCAACAGCACCTGCAGATCTGTCGGATCACACGCTTCTCTTTTTCGCAGAGCACGTAAGAGGACCGGTATTTTGTCATTGTCCGGAAACTCAAAAGCGGCTCCCTCACAGCTGGCCCCATCAAACGGCTCCAGATTCAGCGTGATGCCAGGGTTCTCTTTGGTCCCCCAGTTAACCACTGACTTCTTATTGAAGGTTCGACGATAGCCACGAAGCGTTGCGCGCTGAGACCCCGCGCAGCCGAACTCGGACTGCCATCCATCAAAGGTGAGAGACCCGAAGCCAAAGACCCAGACCACGATCACGCCTCCATCTGGGCCAAGGTTTGCTCGAACAGCATACTCACCAGTCTAGTCCCGATAGGGCGTGCAAAGGTCGGAGGCTAGCTGATCAGACACGCCTGTAACCCGCTTCTGGATAAACTCCGGAGTGAAATCCTGAAACCTATCGCTATTCGCTCGCAGCTTAATGATCGCCTCAGGGTCAATCTTCAGAAGTTCCTCCACATAGCCCAACACCTTCACATAAGAAGGGGCGTTCACGTGCCTTGGCCCAACCAGGTTTGCAAACAGGGTGGCAATTCCCTCCTCAATGTTAAGGGCGGCGCCACCCCCGTTCGGGGTAAGGAGGTGCACTATTTCCTGAGACAGTTCGAAACGCGCTTGCTCTTCATTCGACTGACAAGTGTCGCTCAGATGAATCACCACGCATCTGCTTTCCTGCGAGTACTGCGGAAACCAAACACCAGGGCGAGGGCCTCCCACCTCAATTCCAAGGATCGTCCAGCTCCGATCACGCGTGCCGAATTGCCTCTCTGCCTGATTCAACCAATCCCCCAGTAAAGTTGTGAGGGTGTATGTCCAGCGCTTAGACTCCTCCTGCCAAGTCCTAACGAATCCAACCGTCGGCGACGTAAGCATCTATTCAGCCTCCCTTTTAGGGAACCCTACGCTAAAGCTCCGCAGCGGCCAACAGAGATACCCCTCAATCTGCGCACGCACTTGGGACGAAAGGCCGGACTTTACCCACTCGCTCAAACCGAAGCCCCACTCGTAACTCCCGATGCCTTCCTCTTCGCTTTCGCCCTTAGGATGGGAACAGGCGACACGATGGTTAGAGCTGGCCCCGGTTGTTTGGACAGCGCCCCGCTGGATTTAAGTGGATTCCTGCCGGGTTATGCTGAACGCGGGGCTTTACGATTTTGTCGTTGCGTCGGGAGGGCGTAGCCCGACCAGAGCGACGACAAAATCGTCGGCGACGGTCATGCGGCCATCACCATAGCTTGCGTGCCGAAGTAAGCCTCGTCGGGCGTGCGCCCGTCAAGGCTCGAGTGAGGGCGTCCCTGATTGTAGAAGGCCAGATACTTGGCAATTGACGCTCGCGCCTCGGACACGCTGTCGTAGGCGCGGAGATAAACTTCTTCGTATTTGACCGTGCGCCAGAGCCGCTCGACAAACACGTTGTCGCGCCAGGCGCCCTTGCCGTCCATGCTGATGGCGATCTTCGCGTCCAGCAGCACATCGGTGAACTCGAGGCTGGTGAACTGGCTGCCCTGATCCGTGTTGAAAATCTCGGGCCTGCCGTGCTTCGCCAACGCCTCCTGGACCGCTTGGACGCAGAAGGCCGCCTCCATTGTGATCGAGACGCGATGGGCCAGGACCCGTCGGCTGAACACATCGACGACCGCCGCGAGATAGACGAAGCCACGCCGCATCGGAATGTAGGTGATGTCCATTGCCCACGCATGGTCGGGCCGCTCGATCTTCAATCCGCGCAACAGGTACGGGTAGATCTTGTGACCCGGAGCCGGCTTGCTCGTGTTCGGGCGACGATAGACCGCCTCGATCCCCATGCGCTTCATCAGCGTCGCGATGTGGCGGCGACCGGCGTATACCCCCTCCCGCCGCAGCAACGATCGCAGCATACGCGCTCCCGCGAAGGGATAATCGAGATGCAGCTCATCGAGCCGACGCATCAAGGCAAGGTCCTCGGCCGAAACTGGCCGAGGTTCATAGTAGACCGTGCTGCGAGCCAGCTTCAGGACCTTCGCCTGGCGCACGATAGAAAGATCATGACCGCGGTCGATCATCGCTTTGCGCTCAGCAGGCCCGCCTTGGTGAGCGCGCCGGACAAAAAATCGTTTTCCAACGCCAGCTCGCCGATCTTGGCATGTAACGCCTTCAAATCGACCGGCGTCTCGGCCGATGTCTTGTCATGCCCAAACACGCCGGCGGCGCCTTCCAGGAGCTGGTTTTTCCAGATCGTGATCTGGTTCGGATGAACATCAAACAGTTGCGCCAGCTCCGCCAGTGTCTTGTCTCCTTTGACCGCAGCCAAAGCAACCTTCGCCTTGAATGCCGGAGAATGCGTCCGGCGGCTCTTCTTCGTCATCTTCGCTCCTGATTCGCAGCAAGAATCCTCGCCGCTGTCAGGCAGAAAATCCACTCAAGCTACTGTCCGAATTTGCGGGGCCAGCTCTAGTCCGGCCACCTCCTTGTTCGAATACAGAACGGCCGACCTGCGTGATGCGAATGTGGACGGCATCTGCGTCGGGCTGACTGCGGAGTGGTTCCGCAATCTTAGCAACAGCCCATCAACCCGAATGAGTGCGCTTACACCCGGATCGCAAACGCACGCCTCAGCGGCTGAACGGCAGCAGCAATATCAAGGTCTTAAGGATCAGTTACGAAGCAGGGGAGCAGGATCTTCTCAGGCCGACCTTCAGGCACAAAATACCATTTTGGAGGAAGCAGGCTTGGAACCGGCTGGAGAAGAGAAGAGATTCGCATTCGGCAAGTCTTCGAACGTCAAGTCCATGGTGAACGAAATCAATGAAGACGGATCGAACCATTTACTCAGCTTGTATTTCGCTGAAGGCGGCGCCCACACAGTGGCGACGTCGGCCTCGAATGGAACGACCACGCTTTTCGACCCTAACTATGGAGAATTTACTGTTCGATCAGATCCTGACCAGATGGCTTCATTGTTACAAAGCCTCGCCAATCGTTACAGGAATCCCAACGGGCAGCATTTGTCGACAATCACGACGCAAAGGATGCAGTGAGTTGGGCCTTCAGGCCGCGGTGATTGACGCCTTCTGTGAAGGCGCGGATGCGTCGGCCGGCGCTTGCGTTCGGTCGCGGCGGGGGCAAATCTGCAGCGGATAGGCGGCTGCGTGCCGGCTTGCGATTGTGCCGGCATCGAAAGCGGGGGGGCGGCACCCCGCTATCCATGACGGTCGGCACAAATTGCAATTCTGTTTCGCAATGGCCGCCTGCGGTTTGCTCAACTGACGTCGCCAAGAAACAATTGCTGCGGCGACAATCCATGCCGTCCGCTATCGAACCACGCGCTTGATCCAGACCGACTGTGCGCAGAATATGACTTTCCACGACATCAACTTTGAAGCACGCAAAGCCGGCGCATCGATATTGGTCCAGCTGTGACTCTTACAAGCAGCTTCATCCTGAAAAGCCAAAGTCTTGATTGACAAGGCACCTTATCTTCGAACGGTGAAAGCGTCGGAGTTTTCCAAATTGCCAGGGTGCTCCCTGCAGGACCTGAGGGGCGCGACTCCAGCGATTGCGCCGCTGCGGGCGGCGCCACAGAATGCACCCCGGCGCTGGTCGCTAATCTAGGGTCCAGACTCAATTGAGCCAATATGCGACGAGAGCGGCGAGATGAACAGCGGCCAAAAAATTACGGGCGAGCTTGTCATATCGCGTGGCGATGCGCCGGAAGTCCTTGAGCCTGCAAAAGCAGCGTTCGATGACATTTCGTCCTTTGTAGGCGCGTTTGTTGAAGCGATGGATGACGACACGGTTAGATTTATTGGGGATTACGGGCTTGGCGCCACGACGAATGATTTCGCCGCGAAGCTTGTCGCCATCATACCCTTTGTCGGCGAGGAGCACGCTCATGGGTGGCGCGAGCGCCAGGACATCGGGAGCCGCAGCGACATCGGCATCCTGGCCTGGAGTCAGATGCAGGACGACCGGCCGGCAGAGCGGATCGCTCAGCGCATGGATTTTTGTCGTGCGGCCTCCGCGCGAGCGGCCGATTGCTTGATTGTGCTCCCCCCTTTTCCGCCGGAGGCACACCGGTGAGCTTTAATCGAGTCGAGTCGAGCGACAGTACGACGCCGTCTTCGCCAGGCTTGGCCAGCGCTTCGAAGATTGCGCACCATCGTCCTCGCTTGGCCCAGCGATTGAAGCGATTGTAGATCGTCGTGTAAGGGCCGTATTCACGTGGACAATCACGCCATCGTGCACCCGATTGCAGCATGTGAATGATGCCGCTGACGATGCGTCGGTCGTCGTCCCGATCCGGCCCCGTCAGTCCCCTCGGCAGATGCGGTTCGATACGCGCCCATTGCCTGTCGTTCAGCCAAAACAAACCAGCGCGCATTCTCTCGCCCCCGAATCAACACGTAGGCAAGAGAATCACGTGGCGCTATTTAGGTACAGACCCTAATGCGCCCTACGCTAAAGGCCAGAACCGAGAGGCATCTCCGTAGCTACTTTTGGAAGCGTTTGGTTCAAGAATTGCGTCGCTCCCATGCGAGCCTTATCGTGCCGAACGGATGCTCGACTGTCTCGCGATGCTGGCGCATCGCCTCTGTGTTTGCATCAAGGCGCTGCTGCACGGCCTTGAGCAGACGCTCATGCTTGCGTGCTTCCAGAGTGCCGATCTTGTCCTTCAACTTCGCTGCCGGCACCCCCTCAAGGATAGCTTGAATCGCCTTATCTAGCTCGCGCTCAGTCCACTCCCGGCATCGTGACGCTGCGACCGCGCCCCGTCCCCGAGCTTCCGCATCTAGGTAACCAGAGCCACGAAGGCGGCGAGGTCTTGCCCTCCGGACAGGCTGACGCGATCGCGTTCGATGACCCCGGCGGCATCGGAGTGGTTTCCGGCGAACCACACCTGCTGCAGCCAATCCAGATGCTTGAAATTTCGCGCAAGGGCTGCCCCGCACATTCAGCGCGAGAGCAGGCCTTTGTCGGGCACTTGCTGCGCCCGTTGTCGGCATTGAGACTGAATGCCAGAAACCTGACACTACGCGCAGCTATGTAGTGCCTGCTGAGCCTGCGAATTCACTTCGGCACGCGATTTGCTCTGTTCACGGTGTGGGACTGGTCCGGAGGCTATATTGGCGGACACATCGGGGGCACGGTCGAACCTCCTTCACCAATCCGTACGGTCAGTCGATCTATGGCGATGCCGACAGGTTCGATGTCACCCGGCGGCGCAACCCGCACCTGTCGTTCGGCCAGGGGCCGCATTTCTGCCTGGGCGCAGCGCTGGCGCGTCTAGAATTGGGCTGCGCCTTCCCCGCGCTGTTCGTGCGGCTGGAGCATCTGGCGCTGACCATCGCCGCGGAGGACGTCGTCTACATGCCGTCTTACGTCATTCGCTGCCCGCAGCGCCTGCCGGTCACCTTCCGCCCTTCCATCGCTTAGAGAGTGAAGTGCCACCATGTCCGAACAACAACCCTTGCCGACGCTGCCGATGTGGCGCGTCGATCACATCGAGCCCTCGCCCGAGATGTTGGCGCTACGCGCCAGCGGTCCGATCCACCGCGTGCGCTTCCCCTCCGGGCACGAAGGCTGGTGGGTGACAGGCTATGACGAGGCCAAGGCGGTGCTGTCCGACGCGGCGTTCCGGCCCGCGGGAATGCCGCCGGCGGCATTCACCCCGGATTCGGTGATTCTCGGTTCGCCGGGGTGGCTGGTCTCGCACGAGGGGCGCGAGCATGCCCGGCTACGCGCGATCGTGGCGCCGGCCTTCAGTAACCGCAGGGTGAAGCTGCTCGTGCCGCAGGTCGAAGCGATCGCCGCGCACTTGTTCGAGACGCTGGCGGCCCAGCCCCAGCCCGCCGACCTGCGGCGCCACCTCTCCTTTCCGCTTCCGGCCATGGTCATCAGCGCGCTGATGGGCGTGCTCTACGAGGATCACGCCTTTTTCGCCGGGCTGTCCGATGAGGTGATGACGCACCAGCATGAAAGCGGCCCGCGCAGCGCGTCCCGCCTGGCCTGGGAAGAACTGCGCGCCTACATTCGCGGCAAGATGCGCGACAAGCGCCAGGATCCGGACGACAACCTGCTGACGGATCTGCTCGCTGCGGTCGACCAGGGCAAGGCGAGCGAGGAAGAGGCGGTTGGCCTGGCGGCGGGCATGCTGGTGGCGGGGCACGAGAGCACCGTCGCACAGATCGAATTCGGCCTGCTAGCCATGTTCCGCCATCCGCAACAGCGCGAACGCCTGGTCGGCGATCCGTCCCTGGTCGACAAGGCGGTAGAGGAAATCCTGCGCATGTACCCGCCGGGCGCGGGCTGGGATGGCATCATGCGCTATCCGAGGACCGACGTGACCATCGCGGGCGAGCATATTCCCGCGGAGAGCAAGGTGCTGGTCGGCCTGCCGGCAACGTCGTTCGATCCGCACCATTTCGACGACCCGGAAATCTTCGATATCGAACGCCAGGAAAAGCCGCACCTGGCTTTTTCCTACGGGCCGCACGCGTGCATCGGCGTGGCGCTGGCCAGGCTGGAGCTCAAGGTGGTGTTCGGTTCGATCTTCCAGCGCCTTCCCGCGCTGCGCCTGGCCGTGGCGCCGGAACAACTGAAGTTGCGCAAGGAGATCATCACGGGCGGGTTCGAGCAGTTCCCGGTGCTCTGGTGATGTCGCGGACGCCACGGGCGATCTCGATCTTCTCCGGAATCTGCCGCGCGCCGGTCAGATCAGCCCGCCAACAGGTAACCAGGATGGACGTGCAAGAAACCACGGCAGCATGCCGGGACGCCTTCGCCGAACTGGCGTCGCCAGCGTGCATCCACGACCCGTATCCGTTCATGCGATGGTTGCGCGAGCACGATCCGGTGCATCGCGCGGCGTCGGGCCTCTTTTTGTTGAGCCGCCACGCCGACATCTACTGGGCGCTCAAGGCCACGGGCGATGCGTTTCGGGGTCCGGCGCCCGGCGAACTGGCGCGCTATTTCTCGCGTGCGGCGACCAGCCCGTCGCTCAATCTGTTGGCGTCCACGCTAGCGATGAAGGACCCACCGACGCATACGCGTCTGCGCCGGCTGATCTCGCGCGATTTCACCATGGGCCAGATCGACAACCTGCGGCCGAGCATCGCGCGCATCGTCGCAGCGCGCCTGGACGGCATAACGCCCGCGCTGGAGCGCGGGGAGCCGGTGGACCTGCATCGGGAATTCGCGCTGGCCTTGCCCATGCTGGTTTTCGCCGAACTGTTCGGCATGCCCCAAGACGACATGTTCGAGCTCGCTGCCGGCATCGGCGCCATTCTGGAAGGCCTGGGCCCACACGCCAGCGATCCCCAGCTCGCCGCGGCGGACGTGGCCAGCGCCAGGGTGCGGGCCTACTTCGGCGACCTCATACAGCGCAAGCGCACCGATCCCCGCCGCGACATCGTGTCGATGCTGGTCGGCGCACATGACGACGATGCCGACACACTGTCGGATGCGGAGTTGATCAGCATGCTGTGGGGCATGCTGCTGGGCGGTTTCGTCACCACTGCTGCGAGCATCGACCATGCGGTCCTGGCGATGCTGGCGTATCCCGAACAGCGGCACTGGCTGCAGGGAGACGCCGTGGGGGTGAAGGCATTCGTCGAAGAAGTCCTGCGCTGCGACGCGCCCGTTATGTTCAGCTCCATCCCGCGTATCGCCCAGCGCGACATCGAACTGGGCGGCGTGGTGATTCCGAAGAACGCGGACGTGCGCGTGCTGATCGCGTCCGGCAATCGCGACCCGGACGCCTTCGCCGATCCCGATCGCTTCGATCCCGCGCGGTTCTACGGCACCAGTCCAGGCATGTCGACCGACGGGAAGATCATGCTGAGCTTCGGCCACGGCATTCACTTCTGCCTCGGTGCGCAACTGGCCCGGGTGCAGTTGGCCGAGAGCCTGCCGCGGATCCAGGCCCGCTTCCCCACGCTGGCATTTGCCGGGCAGCCGACCCGGGAGCCCTCGGCGTTCCTTCGGACGTTCCGCGCGCTGCCGGTGCGGCTGCATGCGCAGGGGAGCTGAGATGCGCGTCATGGTCGACCAGGATCTGTGCGGAACCAGCGGGCAGTGCGTGCTGACGCTGCCGGGCACCTTTCGCCAGCGCGAACCGGACGGCGTGGCCGAAGTGTGCGTGGCGACGGTCCCGCATGCGCTGCACGCCGCCGTGCGGCTCGCGGCCAGCCAGTGCCCGGTCGCCGCCATTCGGGTCATCGAAAGCGACGCTGGCGATGGCGAGCCCGCCAGCGCCGACCCTGCGCCTTCTCCAGCGGAGGCCGAGCGGCATGCCGCGAAAGACCAGCACAATCTAGGATGACACGATGGGACGGTTTGAAGGCAAAGTGGCCGTGGTGACCGGCGCCGGCGCCGGCATCGGCAAGGCATGCGCCCTCGCCATCGCGCGCGAGGGCGGCAGAGTGGTGGTGGCCGACATTGATGGCTCGGCGGCTATCGCCTGCACCGCGCAGATCGCGGCCGAAGCGGGCCACGCGCTCGCCCTGGCGATCGACATCGCCGATGCGCAGGCGGTGGCAGCGCTGTTCGAGACGGCGGAGCGGCACTTCGGCGGGGTCGACCTGCTGGTGAACAACGCGAGCGCGATGCATCTGACCCCGCGCGACCGCGCGATCCTCGAGCTGGAGCTAGCGGTCTGGGATCAGACCATGGCGACCAATCTGCGTGGCACGTTGCTCTGCTGCCGGCAGGCCATCCCCCGGATGATCGCCCGCGGCGGTGGCGCGATCGTCAACATGTCGTCGTGCCAGGGGCTCAGTGGTGATACCGCACTGACATCCTACGCCGCGTCGAAGGCGGCGATGAACATGCTGTCGTCCTCACTTGCCACCCAGTACGGTCATGCGCAGATCCGCTGCAATGCGGTTGCGCCGGGTCTCATCATGACCGAGCGACTCCTCGCCAAGCTGGACGCGTGCATGCAAACCCATCTGCGCCGTCACCAGCTCCTGCCGCGCATCGGCCGCCCCGAGGACGTGGCCGCGCTGGTGGCGTTCCTGCTCTCCGACGATGCTGCGTTCATCACTGGCCAGGTCGTGTGCATCGACGGCGGCATGCTGGCGCATGTGCCGACATACGCCGACGGTGGCAACAGCCGCGCCGCGCGGCCTGCCGGCGAGACCGCAGAAGCGGACGCGGCGCCGCGCTGCTGATGGACATGCTGCTCAACCCGCTGAACCGTCGGCATCGGCTGCGGCACGACATCCCGGTCGTGCCCGGCGCTTTTCCCTTGGTCGGGCATCTTCCCGCCGTCGTCTGCGACCTGCCGCGCCTGCTGCGGCGTGCGGAACGGACGCTGGGCAGCCACTTCTGGCTAGATTTCGGCCCTGCCGGACACCTGATGACCAGTCTGGATCCGGATGCTCTCGCACTGCTCCGGCACAAGGACGTGTCCTCGGCGCTGATCGAAGACATCGCGCCCGAATTGTTTGGCGGAACGTTGGTCGCCCAGGACGGCATCGCGCACCGGCAGGCGCGCGATGCGATCCAGGCGGCGCTTCTGCCCAAGGGGCTGACCCTGGCCGGCATCGGCGAGCTGTTCGCGCCCGTCATCCGGGCGCGCGTGCAGAGGTGGCGGGAACGGGGCGACGTCACCATCCTGCGCGAAACCGGCGATCTAATGCTCAAGCTCATCTTCAGTCTCATGGGAATCCCCGCGCAGGACCTGCCGGGATGGCATCGCAAGTACCGGCAACTGCTGCAGTTGATCGTCGCGCCCCCGGTCGACCTGCCCGGACTGCCCTTGCGGCGGGGCCGCGCCGCCCGCGACTGGATCGATGCGCGGTTGCGCGAGTTCGTCCGCGCCGCGCGCGAACATGCCTCGCGCACCGGGTTGATCAACGACATGGTGAGCGCCTTCGATCGCAGCGACGATGCGCTTTCCGATGACGTCCTGGTCGCCAATATTCGCTTGCTGCTGCTTGGTGGTCACGACACCACCGCCTCGACGATGGCCTGGATGGTGATCGAGCTAGCGCGGCAGCCTGGGCTGTGGGACGCCCTGGTCGAGGAGGCGCAACGCGTAGGCGCGGTGCCGACTCGGCACGCGGACCTGGCGCAGTGTCCGGTCGCCGAGGCGCTGTTCCGCGAGACGCTGCGCGTGCATCCGGCGACGCCGCTCCTAGTGCGTCGCGCACTGCGTGAATTGCGACTCGGCCAACAGCGCATTCCTACGGGCACCGATCTGTGCATCCCGCTGCTGCATTTCTCGACCTCGGCGCTGCTGCACGAGGCGCCTGATCAGTTTCGGCTGGCGCGGTGGCTTCAACGCACCGAGCCGATCCGGCCGGTGGACATGCTGCAGTTCGGTACCGGCCCACACTTCTGCATGGGCTACCACCTGGTATGGCTGGAACTGGTGCAGTTCTGTATCGCCTTGGCGCTGACCATGCACGAGGCCGGGGTGCGGCCGCGGTTGCTGAGCGGCGTCGAAAAAGGCCGGCGCTATTACCCGACCGCACATCCGTCCATGACTATCCGCATCGGATTCTCATGAGCTGGCATCGCATGCCCCGTGTGGTGAGGCAGCGGCGCCGGCGACGCGCGGCATTGCTGCACTCGGCGCGCGCGCTCGGTGCGAGGCCGGCAACACCGCGGCGGCTCGCCGCTCGCCGTGGCCGTCTCCTGGCAGGTACAAGGACATGAACAACATGCAGACTGGTTCCACGCCACACGACGACCGAGCTGGCGTTTCCGCGAACGGCATATTGGGCGCGCAGGCGCGCGGCGCATCCGGCAGGCTGCTGCCCGAGATCTGGATGCAGGACGGCGCAAAGCGGGTCGAAGAGGCGCTGGCGCGTCTTCTCTGCGCCGAAGACGACGGTGAGACCGAGCTGATGGCGGCGATGCGCTACGCCACCTTGCATGGCGGCAAGCGCACCCGCGCCTTGCTCTGTTTGGCTGCCGGCGCACTGGCCGACACGCCGGCGCACATGCTCGATGACGTCGGTGCCGCCATCGAGATGATGCACGCCTGTACGTTGGTCCACGACGATCTGCCCGCGATGGACGACGACGTGCTTCGCCGCGGCCTTCCGACCGTGCACGTCAAGTTCGGCGAAGCCACCGCGATCCTGGTCGGCGATGCGCTGCAGGCGCACGCCTTCCTGACCCTGGCGAGCCTGAATGCGCCGGGCGACACCCCTATCGCGCTCGTGCGCGAACTGGCGCAGGCGGTGTCCGCCGAGGGGGCCGCAGGCGGGCAGGCCATAGATCTGTCGCTGGTTGGAAAGCACGTCGAGCTGGACAGGATCGTGGCGATGCACCGGATGAAGAGCGGAGCGCTAGTGCGCGCGTCCGTTCGCATGGGCGCGCTATGCGCTGTCGGCGTGAATGCCGCGCACGCTGCACTTTACTGTGCGCTGGATCACTACAG
The DNA here is from genome assembly GCF_054063675.1 of Bradyrhizobium sp. USDA 376. NCBI lineage: Bacteria > Pseudomonadati > Pseudomonadota > Alphaproteobacteria > Hyphomicrobiales > Nitrobacteraceae > Bradyrhizobium > Bradyrhizobium sp. USDA 376. Next base: position 9,108,982 of record NZ_JBSSGN010000001.1, on the reverse strand, counting down.
CGCCTGTTTCGGCCTGGCGTTACAGGTGATCGACGACATTCTCGACGTGACAGCGGATACCGCGGCGCTGGGCAAGACCCCCGGCAAGGACGCGGCGGCGCAGAAGCCGACCTGCGCGTCGATCATGGGACTGCAGGAAGCACGCCAGTTCGCGCTGGATCTGTTGCGCGATGCCGGCGAGGCCATCGCGCCGCTGGGGCCGCGTGCGGAACGGTTGGCGCAACTCATACAGTGGGCCAACGCGTATCTGTTCAAACACGCGCCACGCGCATGAGCGCGCCCGTCCGCATCGAGTCGCCCCTGTGCCGCTGCGATCGGCCGGCGGCAGAGTGCATCCTGCACTGTGTCCGAGTCCGCGGCGCCGATCGCAGCGGTTGCCCGCCGCGGCGCACGTTTCTGCAAACGGAACATCCCGCGTGAACGCGCTGTCCGAACATATCCTTTCCGAATTGCGCCGCCTGCTGAGCGAAATGAGCGATGGCGGCAGCGTCGGTCCGTCCGTCTACGACACGGCGCAGGCGCTGCGCTTCCACGGCAACGTCACCGGTCGGCAGGACGCATACGCGTGGCTCATCGCGCAGCAACAGGCCGACGGCGGATGGGGAAGCGCGGACTTCCCGCTGTTCCGCCATGCGCCCACGTGGGCGGCGTTACTGGCATTGCAGCGTGCCGATCCTCTTCCCGGAGCTGCGGACGCAGTCCAGACTGCAACGAGGTTCCTCCAGCGCCAGCCCGATCCCTACGCACATGCGGTGCCAGAAGACGCGCCGATCGGCGCGGAGCTGATCCTGCCGCAGTTTTGCGGTGAGGCCGCATCCTTGCTGGGTGGCGTAGCGTTTCCGCGCCATCCTGCGCTGTTGCCATTGCGGCAAGCGTGCCTGGTCAAGCTGGGGGCGGTGGCGATGTTGCCGAGCGGCCATCCGTTGCTACACTCCTGGGAAGCCTGGGGGACGTCGCCGACCACCGCATGCCCGGATGACGACGGCAGCATCGGCATCAGTCCGGCGGCCACCGCCGCGTGGCGTGCCCAGGCCGTGACACGGGGGAGCACGCCGCAGGTCGGGCGCGCCGATGCGTATCTGCAGATGGCATCGCGGGCGACGCGCAGCGGCATCGAAGGTGTCTTTCCCAACGTCTGGCCGATCAATGTGTTCGAGCCATGCTGGTCGCTGTACACCCTGCATCTGGCCGGGCTTTTCGCGCATCCCGCGCTCGCGGAGGCGGTTCGCGTGATCGTCGCGCAGCTCGACGCCCGTCTGGGCGTGCACGGTCTGGGCCCGGCCTTGCACTTCGCGGCTGATGCGGACGACACCGCCGTTGCGTTGTGCGTCCTGCACCTTGCAGGCCGTGACCCGGCGGTCGATGCGTTGCGCCATTTCGAAATCGGCGAGCTGTTCGTCACCTTCCCCGGCGAACGCAATGCCTCGGTGTCGACCAACATTCATGCCCTGCATGCGTTGCGACTGTTGGGAAAGCCCGCCGCGGGCGCCAGCGCGTACGTCGAGGCCAATCGCAACCCGCACGGTCTATGGGACAACGAAAAATGGCACGTTTCGTGGCTGTATCCCACCGCGCATGCGGTCGCTGCGCTGGCGCAAGGCAAGCCCCAGTGGCGAGATGAGCGCGCGCTGGCGGCGCTGCTGCAGGCGCAGCGCGACGACGGTGGCTGGGGCGCGGGTCGCGGGTCCACGTTCGAGGAAACCGCCTATGCGCTGTTTGCGTTGCACGTGATGGATGGGAGCGAAGAGGCGACAGGGCGCCGGCGCATCGCGCAGGTGGTGGCGCGTGCGCTGGAGTGGATGCTCGCCCGCCATGCGGCGCATGGATTGCCGCAGACGCCGCTGTGGATCGGCAAGGAACTGTATTGCCCCACTCGGGTCGTGCGCGTGGCCGAACTCGCCGGGTTGTGGCTGGCGCTTCGTTGGGGGCGGCGCGTCCTGGCCGAGGGGGCAGGAGCGGCGCCATGATCCAGACTGAACGCGCGGTGCAGCAGGTGCTGGAGTGGGGACGTTCCCTGACCGGATTCGCCGACGAGCATGCCGTGGAAGCGGTCAGGGGCGGCCAGTACATCCTGCAGCGCATCCACCCGAGCCTGCGCGGCACCAGCGCCCGCACCGGTCGCGATCCGCAGGACGAAACGCTGATAGTGACGTTCTATCGCGAACTGGCGCTGCTGTTCTGGCTCGACGATTGCAACGACCTTGGCCTGATCTCGCCGGAACAGCTCGCCGCGGTGGAGCAAGCGCTGGGGCAGGGCGTGCCGTGCGCGCTCCCCGGATTCGAGGGTTGCGCTGTGCTGCGCGCTTCGCTGGCCACGCTCGCCTACGATCGTCGCGATTATGCTCAGCTTCTCGACGATACCCGGTGCTACTCCGCGGCGCTGCGCGCCGGACACGCGCAGGCGGTAGCGGCGGAACGCTGGTCCTACGCTGAGTACCTGCACAACGGCATCGATTCGATCGCCTACGCGAACGTGTTCTGTTGCCTGTCCTTGCTGTGGGGGCTGGATATGGCGACCTTGCGCGCGCGTCCGGCGTTTCGCCAGGTCCTGCGGCTCATCTCCGCGATAGGGCGTCTGCAGAACGATCTGCATGGATGCGACAAGGACAGGTCGGCCGGCGAGGCCGACAACGCGGTGATCTTGCTGCTGCAGCGCTATCCAGCTATGCCTGTGGTGGAGTTCCTCAACGACGAGCTGGCCGGCCATACGCGCATGCTGCACCGGGTGATGGCGGAAGAACGCTTTCCCGCGCCGTGGGGACCATTGATCGAGGCCATGGCGGCCATCCGCGTGCAGTACTACCGGACCTCGACCAGCCGCTACCGCAGCGACGCTGTGAGGGGAGGCCAGCGCGCGCCGGCCTGAACGCGCAGGAGGCGGCGGCGTGCGCGCGCTGCCGTCGGCCCGATCCGACGCAACGCCGCCGCCCGATGGAGCGAGCATGAGCGACACCGCCCTGAGACTGCACGTCCACGACCAGTTCGCCAACGGCCGGCGCTTCCGCATTCTCAACATCGTCGACGACGTCACTAAGGAATACCTGGGCGCCATTCCGGAGACGTCAATCCGGGGCGGCGGGTGGCCCGCGAACTGAAGGAAATCGTTGAGCGACGCGGCAAGCCAGGAATGATCGCGTCCGACCATGGCACCGAGTTCACCTGCAACGCCATGCTGGCCTGGAGCAAGGACACGGTCATCGACTGGCACTTCATCGCGCCGGGAAAGCCGATGCAGAACGGCTTCATCGAGAGATTCATGTATAGACGGCCGCGCGGATGCAAGGGATTTCAGCAGCAATTTGGATATCGGTCGGGTGCGTTCATGTATACGGCCTATCATTGCGACCGATAGCATGGCCGCTCGCCCTGATGGAGATCGCGGATCGAGGCCTCATCAACGGGTCGCGCTTGTTGCGCTTAAAACTCTTCTGTCAATCGGCCCTTTAATTGCGGATTATTGTCAACTCTCTTTTTTTGAAGCCATTCGGCAAGACGGTAGCGCTCGACCTCCCCGTCGGCCCGATTCGGCGCGCGCCAATTGTGCACACAATCGGCGAGAAATGGGGGAGCGTGCTACGACCTGTTCACAGCCCTTTCTGTCGCGGGCCATGTCGCGCCGAGCAGCCGGGAGTTGTTGGCAATCGCTGGAATTATCGGGTAATTTTGCGCAACAGGCGCAACACGATGTCGACGAACAAATGCGGACTAAGTTATTGAAATAATTGGTGATCCCAGCAGAACAAGCACATCAGCCGGTATCAATGGCTTAGATTGGCAAACCGCCCGTTCGGGCAAGATTGATCCGCAAGCGCTTTTTCGCGCACTGGCAATCAAAAGCCGCCGGATGGTGGGCCAAAAATGCGAAGGGCCGCCTCGGCTAAGGCAGCCCCAGATCGCAATCAAAAGTCCAGTAGCCTCGAATTTAGCACCCAGTCTCCCGAGCCGCAATCCGGAACCGCCATGCAAGCTGCCTTCGCCGCTGCCCTGGCGCGGAAGATGGTGCGGCCGTGAGTGCAATTCTCGACAAGGACCGGACCCGGCGAAAGCTCCATCTGTTAACGCGCGCAAATGGCGATCTACGCATTACCGATCAAGACTTCCGGGTGCTTTGGTATATCGCCGATGCGATCGATCACGAGACCGATCTAGCCCGCCGCAAGCAGGCCACCATCGCTAAAGATCTTGGGAAGAAGGGCGTCCGCGGCGTGCAGTTGAGCCTCGGACGGTTAGCCGAGTTCGGCTACCTCAAGTTCGAGGTCAAGGAAGGCGGGACCTACGTCAATGCCTATCGCCTTCTTCTCGAAGAGGCGAATGTGGGTTCGCCTGAGCTATCGCCAAATTTTGGTGACGGCCGGGCCGGTCAGGCGGCGGCGGTTTTGGGCTCACGGTCAGCCGTGCTTGGCGATGACCTCAATCCCGTCGTTGAATGTCACACCGAGCACGAGTTTTGGCAACTGGTTGTGACCATCGAGTCGACGCCAACTTTTCTGCGCGGCCTCGGCCAGTTTGAAGACCATCGCGAGCGCCGTCCTGTTGGACAGGCAACCCTTCGATCGGATCGTGCGGTGGCGCACGGTGGCGAAGGTGCTTTCAATGGGATTGGTCGTCCGCAGGTGTTTCCAGTGCTCGGCGGGGAAGTCGTAGAAAGCCAGCAGCGTGTCCCGATCCTTGCCGAGGCAGTCGGCCGCCTTTTCGTATTTGGGTGTGTAGCTCTCGATGAAGGCGTCGAATGCCAGCTCGGCGGTGGCCTTGGACTCCGCCATCCAAATCTCCTGCAGCGCGCGTTTGGCTTTCGGCTGCTGGCTCTTTGGCAGCTTGGCGAGCACGTTGGTGGTCTTGTGTGCGCGTTTCGCGGGATCGTGAGCGCGGATTTCAGGGGATCGTGAGCAGAGATTTCAGACGATCGTGAGCAACGATTTCGCGGGATCGTGAGCAAGGCTTTCGGAGCCTTGCAGCGCTTCGGCCGACAACTCAACCGGCTTAGGGATGACCTCGTGGTTAACGAGGAAGTCCAATGCCTACCCAGAGATTGTCGATGCGCCGGATCAAGGAAGTCCTTCGGTTAAAACATTTTCAAGGCCTGCCAGAGCGGGCCATCGCGCGGAGCGTGGGCGTCAGCAACGGCGTTGTGCACAGCTACCTGAGCCGCGCCCGCTCTGCTGGGTTGAGCTGGCCGCTTCCGGAGGGAATGACCGATGAAGACCTGGAGCTTTTGCTTTTCCCGGCCCCACGACCAGCGTCTCAGAGCCCGCAGCGGCCGGTGCCCGACTGGAGCTACATCGATAAAGAGCTCCGCCGGCGCAACGTAACCCGTCGCCTGCTCTGGGAGGAGTATCGCGCCGTTAATCCCGACGGTTTCGGGTACACGTGGTTCTGCACTACCTACGAGGCCTGGAAGGGGCGGGTCCGACCTTCGATGCGGCAGATTCATCTGGGCGGCGAGAAGGTGTTCGTGGATTTCGCCGGCGACACCATCGACATCGTCGATCCCCTGACCGGGGAAGTGCAGCCGATGAAGCTGTTCGTCGCGGCGATGGGCGCTTCGAACTACACCTACGCCGAGGCCTGCCCCAGCGAGAGCTTGGCCGACTGGATCCGGGCCCACGTCAACTTGTTCACGTTTTTGAGCGGAACGCCGACGTTCGTGGTCTGCGACAACCTCAAAGCCGCCGTCAGCAACCCCGACCGCTACGATCCCGGCCTCAATCGCACTTATGCCGAGATGGCGAGCCATTACGGCACGGCCATTCTCGCCGCACGGCCGCGGCGCCCAAAAGACAAGGCGAAGGTCGAGGTCGCGGTGCAAATCGCCCAGCGCTGGATTCTGGCCCGGCTGCGCAATCAGCGCTTCTTTTCCCGGGCCGAGCTCAACGCCGCCATCAAGACACTCGTCGACGAACTCAATGCTCGTCAAATGCGTGGCTTCGGCTCAAGCCGCGCCGAACTGTTTGCCGAACTCGACAAACCCAAGCTAACCCCGCTGCCAGATCAGCCTTATGCCTTCGCACGCTGGAAGCGCTGCCGCCTCGCTCCCGATTATCATGTCGAGGTCGACGGCCATTGGTACTCCGCGCCGTATCGTCTGATTGGCGAGCTGGTCGATGCCCGTATCGACGATCGGACGGTCGAGATCTTCCACAAGGGCCAGCGGATCGCCAGCCATGCCCGCGCGCCCAACCGACGCGGACACACCACCATCGCCGACCACATGCCCAGCGCCCATCGCCGCTACGGCAAATGGACCCCCGCCGCGGTGATCGCCGCCGGCGAGCGGATCGGTCCTTCGACAGCAGCGTTTTTCCAGGCCGTGATCGACGCCCGGCCCCATCCAGAACAAGGCTTTCGAACCTGCCTTGGCATTCTGGCGCTCGTCAAAAGCTACGGCGCCGAACGCCTCGACGCAGCCTGCCGGAGGGGCATCCTCATCAAGGCGCGCTCCGTCGCCTCGATTAGATCGATCCTCCAGAACGGCCTCGATCGCACGTTCTTCGACGAATCTTTCGAGCACCAGCCCCTGCGCCACGGCAACATCCGCGGACGCGACTACTTCCACTGAAGCAAGGAGAGACCCGGCATGCTTAACCACCCAACCCACGAACGGCTGATCGAGCTTGGCCTGACCGGAATGGCCAAGGCCTTCGAGGAGCAGCGCCGATCGCCCGATCTCGAAGCCCTGCCGTTCGAAGATCGCATCGGCCTGTTGGTCGACCGCGAAGCCGCCGAACGCGACACCAGGCGGCTCACCACGCGCCTCAAGATCGCCGCACTGCGCCAGACTGCTTGCGTCGAGGACGTCGATCTGCGCACCCCGCGGGGCATCGACCGCGCCGTTTTCGCCAAACTCGTCGAAGGTCGCTGGATCGATCGCCACGAGAATTTGCTCGTCACCGGGGCAACCGGCCTGGGCAAAAGTTGGTTAGCCTGCGCGCTCGGCCACAAGGCCTGCCGCGACAACCGATCAGTCCTCTATCATCGCGTTCCAAGGCTGTGGCGCTCGCGCTCGCGCGCGGAGACGGACGTTACGCTCGGCTCCTCAAAAGCCTCGGCCGCGCTCAGCTTCTGATTTTGGATGATTGGGGACTATCGGTGCTCACCGCCGCGGAACGCCGCGATCTGCTCGAAATCCTCGAGGACCGCCATGGCCGCGCATCCACCATCGTCACAAGTCAGCTCCCCGTGGACACCTGGCATGGAGCCATTGGGGACCCCACGGTCGCCGACGCCATTCTCGATCGCCTCGTCCACAACGCCCACCGCCTCCAGCTCACCGGAGAAAGCATGCGAAAACGCAGCGCCAAAACCATCACCCTTGACGGCCAACCAGAACACTGACTCTATCTCCCATCGGCCGTAGCGGGCTGCTCACGATCGTCTGAATTCAGTGCTCACGATCGCGCGAAATCGATGCTCACGATCCGTGAAATCCGCATCTTGTGCACCCAGCAGCGCTGCTCGCGCGTTGTCGGCCAGACCTCACCGGCGGCCTTCCAGAACCCGAGCGCGCCGTCGGCAATGACGAGCCGCGGCGACACGTCGAGCCCACGCCGCTTCAGATCGAGCAGCAGATCGCGCCAATCGTGCGCGCTCTCGCGGGCGCCATCGGTGAAGCCGACCAGTTCCTTGCGGCCTTCCGGCGTCGCGCCGATCAGCACCAGGATGCACTGCTTCTCGTCCTCGAGGCGAGCTTCGAGATGGATGCCATCGGCCCAGATGTAGACATAGCGCCTGGCCGAAAGATCGCGCTTTTGCCACGCGGCGTACTCGTCGAGCCAGCCGTCCTTCAGGCGACCAACGGCGGATGCCGACAACCCGGCAGCATCCTTGCCGAGCAGCGCCGCCAGCGCCTCGGAGAAGTCGCCGGTCGAGATCCCCTTCAAATAGAGGATCGGCAGCAGCGTCTCGATCGACTTCGACCGCCGCATGTAGGGCGGCACGACCGATGGCGAGAACCGGATACGGTCGGGATCGGCGGCGGCGGCCTCGCGATCGCGCACACGCGGCTGGCGGACGGAGACTGGACCGATCCCGGTCATCACCTCGCGCTCCGGCAGGTGACCGTGGCGGACCACACGCTGCTGGCCGTCCTCGGTCTTCACATCGGCATGCTTGCCGAGAAAGTCCGCGACCTCGGCCTCGACCGCCTGCGCCAACAGAGCGCGGGCCCCGTTACGCAAGATTTCGGTGAGTTGGTCGTCGAACACTCCTGGCTGAATCAGCTTGGTGACGTTATCGTTGAACACGGCATATCGCTCCTTCGGTGGAGAAGTGGAGGCGTCAAGCACCCCCACGATATGCCGCCTTCCCGATTCCCGCCGTCACCAACTTTCAGCGATAGCTCGGTTCGCCTTCTTCTGACCAGAAGGCGAACAATGGTGAGCCTTTGGATGACCAGAAGGCGAACGTCGGTGCGCTTTCTGCCGGTGCAGTCCCCAAAAAGGCGAACGAGCGTGACGAAAAAGGCGAACCGTCATTCGTACATGATCCCTTATCTGTCCCTGAAGTAGCTGCAGCCGCGCGCGATGACTACGAATTCTATGCGGCGGGGGCGATGCATTGCACTAACTAACCCCCATGCGGCTCGTAGTACGCCCGCATCGCCTTCAGATGCTCTGCCTGCTGGCGGGAGTAGTGCCGGATCGAACGAAGCTCACCGACCATCTGACCGAATGCGAACAGGATGACAGCTGGGATCGAGAAGCACACCGCAGCCAGGAATACTCCCAAGTGGAATAGTAGGTCTGAACCTATGGTCGGTGGTGCTGGAGTGCGAAGCGCGCCAACAAAGACGAGCCACACGACAAACAAATAGACCCCCGAAACAACCTTCAAAAATGTAGCCACCGGTGCCCCCCTTGGCGGCGATCATTCAATCGCAACCAAAGCGCGAGCGCAAGCCGTAGCGCACTAGATCTCGCTTTCCGCAGCAACGGACTTGCGATATGACGGGCGATGCCGCGGAACACAAACCGTACCCTGCCGAATTCGGCAGATCTCTGTTGGTTGCCAAAGACGAGCTATTTGCTGGTCGCCGGATAGTCGTTGCCCTGTCAGCAGGGCCTCGCCTCAGTGGCCGGAAAGGGGTCATCCTTGGACCGGGAGCGACTGCCACCCAAGTCAAGGTGCTCCTAGACGGTGCCAAGGGCTATGTGACCCTGCATGTACCTCGATCTTCTGGAGGATCGTCCCAGGTAGCGCACCGAGGCCGTCGGCTGCCCGCGTTCTGCGCGATTAAGCTGTCTGATGGGCTTTCATGTACGGTCCGAAAAGGCGTGGAGCTTCTTCGTAGAACTTGGTTATCGCCATGAACTCGTCTCCGCGCTTTTTGACCCATGTCGGACGCTCCGGATCGATGAGATTTTGCATCATCGAGTTGGCGAGGTTTAGGTTGATTAGATGCAGACGGATCTTTTCCAGGTATTTCTGAACGTCCTCGCCGAAGAAATAGGGCACGCGATCGATCGCTCGTCCGTACCGAAAGAATAGCTCGTCAGGAGCGGTGCCGCTACGGCATGCCTCACCGACTATCCCTCTAATCTCCTCGAAAATGGCGAGCCGCTTATCAAAGAGATCAAGCACTATCTTTTCGTTCGATGTTTTCCAATTTCGTTCTGCGATATCCGCTTGAACCTTGGCGACCGCGATTTGGCTCTGACCAAGCCGGTAGGCAATCCAGCCAGCAGTAATTGCAGCGAAGACCGTTGCGGCCGGGCCGGCGAAGTCTTTGAAGCGTGCAGGATCGCCCACCAGTAGGCCTACTATCAACCAGAAGGCAGTAGCCACTAGTGCCCCGAGCGCGACTTCAGAGACGCCTTTATGCTTCATCGTCGTGCTCAAGATAGCCCTCGATAAGGCGATCCAGGTCAATCTTTCTAATCGACGCCGCGATCAATCGGTCCACCTTCATATCTATTGGGGCTTTCCACAGAACTCAATCAGATAATTGATTAGAGCTCCCCCAACTCCTGCGGTCTGAAGGTTAGGACGGGTCGAAGCAAATGCGCGAACATTGTCTGCGAGCTGGACGTTTGTCATTTTGCTCTTCGAAATGCAATTGATAATGCGTGCCTGCCTTGGCATCTTGCTCGTCAGAGGCAACGCTAATCAGCGCGTCGTAGAAACCGGCCATGTAGGCAGCGCGGATCTGCGCAGGTAACGACTCCCATCGGAAGTAAGTGAAGTAAACGGCATTCGCAGGCGCGGTGATCACAAGCGGAGCCGCTACCAATATGATTCTAATCAAATCTGCCTCGTGATGCCGTGGATTAACAACTGATCGCCGTTGCGTCGCCCCGACTCGGGCGAAGATCATCCGCCCAGCAGACGTGCGCCTCAGTTTTCGCGGGGGTGGATCGGATAGTTGGGTCAAGCTCCGGTGCAGCACTCGTTCACAAACTCTGAGGCTAGCCCACCGTTACGGCATCCGCAGCAAGCAGGTCATCGATCAGCTCGGCAAAGCCCTCTCGTACAAGAAAGCGCCGGCTAAATGCCAGGCGCTGATGGTAGGGAATTAGATATCGATCGAAGCGGTCAGATTGAAGTTGGCGTGCCTCGCGCGCCAGCTCGTCCGTTTCAGGTAGGCCTTGTTCCTTGATTGCGACCAGGAGGTCCTTAAGGTCGGCCGCAGATGTTTTTTCGACAAAGACGGCAAAGTTTTCGATCGAAGCCTTTGCGCCCTCTCGACGTAAAGCCAGCACCATTGTCTGAGCGAGGCGTGCACCTGACCAAGGAAATACAATGACGTCCTGACCGTATTGCAGAAAGCGGTGCCTATCGAGATGGTAGTCGCGGTAGGCTTTGCGCCCTTCCTTGATCATAGCTGCTGTTGCCTCATTCACATCGAGGCCTTTCGAGGAATGACCGTCGTAGATCGATTTCATACGCGCAGCAACCAAGCCGCTTGGCGCTTGGGCTGTACCGCCATAACGGGGCGCGCCAGCAGATGAGGCTTTGGTGACCGTCAACCTGCGGCCGGAATCGTTCACGTTCAGAACGCGCCAGCGCCCGCCAGATTCGACGCGACCATAAAGATTTCTGCACCAGGCTTTTCCAGCACCGAGAACTGGGCGATGGTTTGCAGAGGCGCAACGCTGATCATGCATGGACCAGAAAGCGAATTTGCGGCTAAGGCCGCGTCTTAACAGGGCGACGTCATGATCCCCACACCCTATAATTTTGAGCCAGCCCTCACGGATGCTGAGTACGCCAAGCTCGGCGTCCTGGCTTTGCGCTGGTCCCACATCGAGCACATCCTGGGAAATTGCCTGAAAGTCATTCTTCGCCTCACCGATGATGAAGCAGTAATAGTCGTTTTCACCCTGAGTGCAGACCAGCGGGCGGAAAAGATTCACCAGCTGTCGAAGCTTTCCGAATTACCGGCCCCAGCGCAGAAGGCTTTCGATGAACTAAGGCCAATACTAAAAGGCATCCACTACGTCAGAAATAACGTCGTTCACTCTATCGCTGGGGAGTATGAAGGCGACGACTTCGTCTTTCACCTTCGCTCGAAAAAGCGATCTCTGACCAAAGCCCAGGTATTCAGCACTGAAGAACTAACGAATTATGCCGCACACCTCGTCATCGCCTTCCGCTATGGCTTGGGTTTCAAGGATGGCGCCCCACCGACTGAGTATGCGTGTCCCACGCGCCCTGAGATGCCCGAGTTCCTTCGCTCGATTATCCATTTCAAGCCGTAGACCATTAGCAAGCTAACTCCTTTCAATTACCCATAGTTGTTGCCTCGATTGCGGCTCCAAGTTCGATGTCGTTCAGCCGCGAGAGTCCGCGCCAGATCACGGTACTTCCTGGAGGCGGATCGTTGGCTCGGGCCAAGTATCCTCCGAGCCGCGCGATCTTGACGACATAGTACGAGAGCGTGCTTCGTCGAGAGCAATTACCACCCCGGTCTTTCACCAAATGATCAAGAAGCTTGATTTCGGGATCCGTCAGCGCCGTTTGCGGTATGGCATTCGGCGAGGAGCGATTGAGCATCGTCATCCAGAACACGCGCCAACTCACAATGCAGAAGACCGCGATCAGATTGACCAGACGCTCAGCAGTTCGCAATTTTGAGTCCTCTGCTTTGCAGCCCGATTTGAGGATCTTATGGAAGACTTCGATCTTCCACCTCAACGCGTACCATTCGATCTTCTCGATGGCGTCCGTGCGCGATTGGACCGGGAGATCGGTGAGGAGCTTCCACTCGATTTTCTTTCGCCGCTTCGGCCTTCCCCGCTCTTGAGCATGGATCACGGTCAGAGTGAGTGCGGGATATTTCGTCTGTTTGCCGATCGGCGGCAGGACGCGTATCTTGCGATACCTGATCTCAAGAACGGCGTCGTCGGGATCGCCTTTGTCGTCCTTGACCTTGATCCGATGCAGACCCTTGATCGTAACCTCGTCCATTTCGTCGGCAATTGTATGATTGCCGTCCCCGGCAAGCCGATCAACACAGGTTCGCACCAGGAAATGCGTTCCAACCTCCTCGGCCAGGCAAAACAGCTCATAGATGTCGCTCTCGCGATCACCAATATGAACGCATCGTCCAGGGGCAGCAAGAAGGTCGGTCGATTGCCGTAAATTCTCGAGCCAGCGGATGCTCTCCTTCTGCTCGATCGGCACCCGTGTGTCGGATTGATCCTTCGCTTCAGCGCCGTCGTCCCCTTGAACTTCTTGCGGGTCCAGAACTTGATTGCCGACAGTCCTAGCGGAAGCCCCTCGGTCGTCACGGCGAGACTCGAATGCATCAGGATGCCGCACTGCGTGCGTCCTGCCGTCTTGCCCGTAAAGCCGATCAGATCCGGCTTCTCGCGCTTGAGGCTGAATTCCGTCGTGTCATGGAGGACGAGGATCGGTCCCTCCCTCGCCGCTACGCGCTCGCGCGTCGCCTCGAAATGACCGCCAAGAATATCCGCCTCGTCGACCCGCTCGTTGGAGAAGAATCGATAGGCGGCCTTCGTGTTGGCCCAATCCTGACAAACCAACGGGATGCTTTGACCCATGTCGCTCCCGATTTGTGCGAGCAATTTGCAGAACCGGCGACCAAGCCGCTCATCCTTAAACTCGCATCCCGCAACTTCCCGATCAACCCACGTCTCGATACCGGTCGTCAATCGCTGAGCACGCGCCACCGCGCGTTCCTTCACCAAGCCCATCGAGCACCCCGCACTTCCGAATCAGGTGCTCAACAACGAATCACAACAGATTCTACTGATTCAAGATTTCGGCCGCGGCGCCCCGCTCAAATCCGACGTCAAGTGTGGGTAATTGAAAGATCTCTTTGCCGCTTACAATGCGCGCGCGGCCGAGCCGAGAATCTGATCAAGCTGCATATGACGCAGCTCGCCTCCGACCGCACCAGCTGCCGTTCGGCGCTCGCCAACCAGGTCCGTCTCGCGCTCCATACGGCCGCTTATTGGCTGATGCTGACCGTGCGCGAGGCGATTCCCAAAGTCCGGGAATTGGCCGCTGCCGAGTTCGCGACGCTGCGTCTTCGTCTCTTGAAAATCGCTGCCCGTGTGGTCGAGACCACGAGCCGCATTCGCCTTGCGTTTGCCGCGGCATGTCCCGAGCCGACCTGATCCGCCGTTTGCCAGGCGCGCTGCTGCCGCTCGGTCCTTGACCGGCGGGGCGTCCGCCCCCCGTTCACCCACCCCATCCCTCAAGCGCGTTGCAAAGTACGGGTCGTCAGGCGGTGAAAAGCCGAAGGCAATCCTGTGCGCCTCGCCAGACAAGATGTGCGGCCGCATCAATCGGGCCCAAAAGCCGCCCTCTGACGAATAGGCCGGGCTAGCAGTTGACGGTGCTCAGACCGTGTAGCGGCACACGGTATATGCATGTATATGCATGTATATGCATGTATATGTAAAGAAATGCGACAGATGCGTTAATAGAATTGCAGAATCCTACATGTCGAACGCGATGCTCAAATCCAGCTGCGCCTCCCCGAATTTACCGCCCCCCAACGCCTTTCCCGAAGACCCCGGGTCGCTGGCTGCCAAAGAGGTCGCGCGACTGAGCATTCTTGACGGCATGCGGGGAATTGCTGCCATCTGTGTCGCCGTTTTACATTTTTATGAACCCTTTCAGTTCGGTCCTCAGAACCGGATTCCTCACGGTTATCTCGCTGTAGATTTTTTCTTTTGCTTGTCAGGGTATGTAATGGCATTTGCCTACGACCCTTCTCGCGTAGAATTGTCACCCACAGAACTTATTAAAAGGCGTCTGATACGACTGCATCCGCTCGTCGTAATTGGCTCCTTGTTGGGCTTCGTTGTGGTTGTAATCGGACGATTCTATGCGCCTATGGCTGCCGCGTTATTCAATTTTAGTGTCACGGAGTTTTTTATTCTCCTCACCTGCAGCGTACTTCTGTTGCCGCACTTATTTGTCCACGATCCCAGCTTTCCTATTTTTCCTTTTGTCGCTCCCGCCTGGTCATTGCTTTGCGAGTATGTGGCGAGCCTAACGTTTGCTCTTTGTCTGCGCCAACTATCGCTTCGATGGTTGCTAGCGATGCTCGCCTTCGCCGCGGTTGCAACGGCATACACGTGCTACGATTTCGGAAGCCTAAACGGCGGTTTCGACCGCAGAACCTTCTGGATTGGCTTTGTACGGGTAGGTTTTTCATTTATCGCGGGCGTTGTTGCTTGCCGTATTGGCAGGCAACCGCTGTTGCCAGGGGCAGCATATTACCTTCCGCTTATCATGCTTGCGACCTTTTTTTGGCCCTTCCTTTGGAAGCCCTACGATTTCCTGATCGTCACAATCGTATATCCGCTCCTTGTTTGGCTGGGCGCTAATGCAATCGGGAGTCCGTCGATCAACCGTTTTAGCGAGTTTATCGGAGATCTTTCATATCCGCTTTATATGACCCACTACGTTCCACTCATGCTATTGTTCGGCGGAACTTCGGCAGGTTGGGTTGCGCAGATCCATGCAGCGCTAGCGGTACCAAGCATGACTCTAGTTGCAATCGCTTTTAGCTTTCTTGTTAAGCGATATATCGACGAACCGATCCGTGCCACTTTGCGTCGCAGATCATTTGAGCACCTCAAAGGCTAATGCAGGCACTGCCGCAGGTATGCACGGATGTGCTTATCCTGTTCTGCTCTCAGAAGCGCTTTCGCCCCCTCTGGCCTTCCAGCTTCAGGGTAATTAGCTAGGTATGAGATGTGGGTAATTGAAAGAGCTAACTCAGGCAGACCACATGTTTCCCATTCACAATATCTTCCCGAAAGAGATGGCGATAATCGGCCGCACCCTGCTGAATTACGGCGAGCTTGAACTCGACCTGATGAATTGCATCCAGGTCGTCCGCCAATACGACATGAACTCCATCTTGAAGGCGTTTCAGGATTCGGGGAGAGAAGAGCCGCATTCAGATCGCGGACGCTCTGGGCCGCGTACCCGAGCAGACACACATGCGACCTAGACGGGACGTCAGCGTCTCAGTCGCATTCCCGCGAGCGCTCCGGCAAAAAGTACATTCAACTGGTGCCCGTGCAAATGCAGCCTACGCAGCGATCTTGTCTTCCTTGTCTGCGCCGCGCATGACGATCCTCAGGGCGTCGTTGGGCAGCGGGCGCTGCAGCGCCTTTGCCTCATCCCAGGGAGTGTGCATCCAGATGTCGCGCTCCTCCTCGGTGGTCAGGATCACGGGCATTGCTTTCGGATGGATCGGCTCGACGACCGCATTGGGTGACGTCGTCAGGAAGCCGTAGACAAGGTGGGGCCGGGGATCGGCTTCGACTTGGTGCCGCGGTCGCCTCTGAACTCGGTCCAGATGCCGCCGAAGCAGAACAGCGGCCGGCTCTCCTCGAGCGCGAACCAAACCACATCTTTCTTCTTCGTCTCGGGATTTGGCGGTACTGTCCAGAATCTTTCGCACTTTTGATCAGGCGACGGCTCCGGTTTCAGAGAGTTGTGGCTGATAGAGCGGTCGCATGTTCATGTAGCATTTGGTCGACCACGCCGTTCCGGCAATGTGCCGCAGCCGGGCCGCCGCCAAATTGAGACAGGATTGACCGTCGGGGAAGGCGCCGACGACACGGGTTCGTCGCCGGATCTCCTTCATGATGCGCTCGAGCGGATTGTTCGTTCGAATCTTCCGCCAATGGATGTCAGGAAAGGCATAGTAGGCGAGCGTCTCGTGAACCGCCTGCTCGACGAGATCAGCAGCTTTGGCCATACGGCTTGCCCGCAGATCCGCGATGACGGTCCTGGCTTTCTCGTCGGCCGCGGCGCGGCTCTCCTGGGCATGAATGGCCTTGAGCATGTGGCTCACCTCGTGGACCCGGGTCGACGGCACGTGGCTGAAGACATTGCGATAAAAATGCACCATGCAGCGTTGATAGCGGGCCTCCGGCAGATAATCCGCAACGCTTTCGACAAGACCTCGGCACGCATCGGAAACCACCAACTGCACGCCCCCGAGACCGCGATCGACGAGATGCCGCAGAAACGAGGACCAGCCGGATTTGTCCTCCTTGGCGCCCTCACAGATGCCGAGGATCTCCCGGAACCCCTCAGCATTGACCGCCGAGGCCACTAGCAGCGACACGTTGCGAACCTCACCAGCCCAGCTGCGCTTCATCACGATGCCGTCGAGGTAGAGATACGGATGCTCGCCTTCGATCCTGCGATTCCGCCGCGCCTCGATCTTGGTATAGATCTTCTTGTTCAGGTTCGACACTGTGCTCGGGCTGACCCGGGTGCCCCACAGCGCCTCCGTGATGTCTTCGACCCGCCGAACCGAAATCCCGGCCAGATACATCTCGATCAGCGCCTCCTCGACCGAGCTCTCCCGCCTCCAGTAGCGCTCGATAATCGCCGTCTCGAAGGTTTGCCGACGTAGCTTCGGAACCTTCAGATTGACGTCGCCCGCCTTGGTCTGCAGCGTTCGCTCGTAGCTGCCTGCCCGCGTGTCCTGCCGGGCCGGGCTGCGCTCATAACGCCCAGCACCGCACAGCTGGTCCGCTTCGGCCTCCAGCATGGCGTTCAGTGTCTCTTCCACCGTCCCGCGGACCATCTCGCCCAGGTGATCTCGAATCCGGGCCTCATCAATTTGGATCACCTGACCCATGGCATTCCCATCGTTCATTCAAAGCTCCTTCATTCTAGAGGAAGCCGTCAATCCTGAAAGTGCGAAAGACTCTGTACGTTACCGAATGCAAAGCAGTTTTGAGATGGCGTGCAATCTTTTGACAAACATTTACGGGGCAATGCAATGAGTTCGAAAAACATCAGAATTTCATCGACATCGGTGACCAGACAGGAATGGCGTGCTGTCGACGCAGTCGTTAACACCAAGGGCAGAGATGCAACATCGTTTCATGCCGAACCGAGTGCCGCAGTAGTTACCGAACGCAGATTAGCAAGTCTGGGGCCTTCACAAAAATTACCGTCTCAATCGAGCCGGCCAATGTGTCGACGCGACAAGCGATCCGCCGGCTGAATGATGAACTGGAGGGGCGAGTCTCACCTTCGGATACGTTCGCATCCAAAACTGCATCCTGATCCGCGCTCATGCTTGGCCCATGCACTTTGCATATGAGACAACGGCGTTCTCGAGCACGGAGTTGATGCAAGGGGACGTTCTGCGAAGGACGCTAGTACCCACTTTTCTTGGAACGTGAGTCGTGATTCAAGGTCGGGATGATACCCGAAGCAAGAGAAGTCCACCTTTCGAGGAAAGATCGCAAGGTGCTTGAGGCGTGCTGTCGCTCACCGGTGACGTTGCAGCGCGATTTGAAGCGGGCGCGGATAGTTCTGTTGGCGGCGGATGGGCGCAGCACCCGGTCGATCGCCAAGGAAGTTGGGGTCCAGCCGCGGATTGTCAGCCTTTGGCGGCATCGCTATGCCGACCATGGCCTTGAAGGGCTGCAAGACAAGCCGCGGCCTGGCAAGCAGCCGATCTATACGAAGACGACCGACAAGCGGATTCTGAAGCTGCTGGATAAGCCGCCACCGCAAGGGTTTGCGCGCTGGACCGGCCCCCTTCTGGCCGAGGCGCTGGGCGATGTCGATGTCCAATATGTCTGGCGGTTCCTGCGCAGCCACAAGATTGACCTGGTGGCTCGCAAGTCCTGGTGCGAGAGCAACGACCCGAACTTTACGGCCAAAGCCGCCGATGTTGTCGGCCTCTATGTCGCGCCGCCGGCGAAGGCCATTGTGCTGTGCGTGGACGAGAAGCCCTCGATCCAGGCTTTGGAGCGAGCGCAGGGTTATCTGAAGTTGCCCAATGGCCGCGCCTTGACCGGCCAAAGCCACGATTACAAGCGGCATGGCACCACAACATTGTTTGCGGCGCTCGAAGTCGCCACCGGAAAGATCATCGCGACCCATTCAAAACGCCGGCGCCGCGTCGAGTTTCTCGATTTCATGAACAGCGTCACCGCGGCTTTTCCGAACCGCAAGCTTCACGTCATCCTCGACAACCTCAACACCCATAAAAAGAACGAGGACTGGCTCAAGGCCCACCCCAACGTGCAATTTCATTTCACGCCGACAAGTGCGCCATGGCTCAATCAGGTCGAAGTATGGTTTTCCATCTTGCAGGGGCAGTCGCTCAGCGGCACCTCCTTCACGAGCCTCAAGCAGCTTCAGGAACACATCGATGCCTACGTCAACGCATACAACGACAGAGCCGAGCCCTTCGTCTGGACCAAGAAAAAGGTCCGTCAACGCCGTTTCAAAGGCCGCCGTATCACTCAGCTCTGATTCCGGGTACTAGAGCTGGATGCTCTACTGGAGGCAGTTCATCCTCATTTTTTCCACCATCCGAAGAACTTATTCTTCATCGTGCTAACGCAAAGTTGCGACCTAGTACCTCGCGGGCCAGCGGGCGGATGCAAGGCACCGTACATTGCCATTGCACCGGTGCGCAGTCTCGAATTGGTCGTAGAACGACAGGTCGGTCAATTCCAGGCTCCTGCTGTGAAATCCGATCTCCCTATCGTTGGACTTCGGGCGAGAAATAAGATCTCGGAGTTTATGGGCCGGCTTTTGAATTACAACGAGCCTGGCTATTTCTTTCTGGATTCCGAGGGCACAGATCTCAGGTAGACTGCATAGCGTTTCTCAAACTTTCCATCGCTGTGAAGGCCGATCTCCACCTAGCAACCTGCGTTGCGGCGAAGATCTTGCAATTGACAGACACGTTTCAGGCAAAACTTGGTTGGCTAGGGTCTGTACCTAAATAGCGCCACGTGATTCTCTTGCCTACGTGTTGATTCGGGGGCGAGAGAATGCGCGCTGGTTTGTTTTGGCTGAACGACAGGCAATGGGCGCGTATCGAACCGCATCTGCCGAGGGGACTGACGGGGCCGGATCGGGACGACGACCGACGCATCGTCAGCGGCATCATTCACATGCTGCAATCGGGTGCACGATGGCGTGATTGTCCACGTGAATACGGCCCTTACACGACGATCTACAATCGCTTCAATCGCTGGGCCAAGCGAGGACGATGGTGCGCAATCTTCGAAGCGCTGGCCAAGCCTGGCGAAGACGGCGTCGTACTGTCGCTCGACTCGACCTCGATTAAAGCTCACCGGTGTGCCTCCGGCGGAAAAGGGGGGAGCACAATCAAGCAATCGGCCGCTCGCGCGGAGGCCGCACGACAAAAATCCATGCGCTGAGCGATCCGCTCTGCCGGCCGGTCGTCCTGCATCTGACTCCAGGCCAGGATGCCGATATCGCTGCGGCTCCCGATGTCCTGGCGCTCGCGCCACCCATGAGCGTGCTCCTCGCCGACAAAGGGTATGATGGCGACAAGCTTCGCGGCGCAATCATTCGTCGTGGCGCCAAGCCCGTAATCCCCAATAAATCTAACCGTGTCGTCATCCATCGCTTCAACAAACGCGCCTACAAAGGACGAAATGTCATCGAACGCTGCTTTTGCAGGCTCAAGGACTTCCGGCGCATCGCCACGCGATATGACAAGCTCGCCCGTAATTTTTTGGCCGCTGTTCATCTCGCCGCTCTCGTCGCATATTGGCTCAATTGAGTCTGGACCCTAGTTGGCCAAATGTATTCGCCCGTCGGAACGCAGGATATGGATGCTGACAAAGCGACAAAAAATTGCGGACTCTCAGAAGAGCGTTGCTCTGTGGTTCGATGACTCAAAAATCAAAGCGGTTGAATCAAGGTTCGCCGAACTCCGTCAGTTGGATCCCAATAAGAGTATGTCAGAGGCTGAAATTGCGGCGATGATCCGCGCCGTCCCATCCGTCCGAAAAGAGGTGATGACCCGAGCGACGGAAATCATCAAAGATACGCTTGGCGAGAACCAACAGGGAGCGGCTCGACGCTTAAGTTCAAGATTAGCGAGCGACGCTGCGCTAAAGAAGCTTTTGCGGTAGATGTCACATGTCGCGGTGACGTGACAGTCGAGCGAGCAACCAGTAGCTGGATTTCGCCGCGCAGGGCATGATCACGATCACGGATTGGTCACCTCACGCTTCGTTCGGCTCCTAGGACGCAAAGCGTCTGTGGACCCATCACGACTACTGACTTCGTAAAGTCACATAGGCGACCGACCTAGAATACTGAACCTTGTGCGCTGGTGCTGATGGCGATGACATCGCCACGGCGGCAGATCTTCGCGACGGCGGCGATGTCGCCGTCCGAAGCTCCACCCTGAAAGAGTATTTGCGCAGAAGATCGACAATAGGCCGACGGCTCAGGAGCGGCTTTGGGCGCGGCCGGAGCAGGCGCCTGACCATAAGCCGAACCCACGAGGGCCATGCAAAGCGCCGCAGGCCAATGTCTCAGCATGATCTCCGTACCTACTTCTTCGTGCCGTAGGGGCTTTGGTTCGTCGGAGCCAGTGAGATTCCTTCCTCAGATGCTTTGTTGTAGATCGCGTTTTCGGTTCGGCCCAACTTCAGGCCGATCACTCGCGTCGGTGTGTTGCCCTTCACAAGTTGTTTGAGTTGGCTCACTTCGCCTGACGTCGACTGCTTGCCGCTATTCCGGGTCGACTTCGCCATTGCGCTTCCTCTTATTGGTGGGTGCCGTAACGGTTCCCGGTGTTTGAATTCACATAGGTCCCGCCGCGGTGCAACGATCCCGAGCCGCCTGAAAAGCTGCCGCCGTGGCTTGAGGTGTGGTGTCCGCCGCCATAGCTGACACGGCCCCCGTGACCTCCTCCGCGAGCATCGGCCGGTCCAATTATTCCGATTGCCAAAAAAAGCCCGGCAACGAGCGTTGCTGCCCTCATATTGTTCCCCCTCAAAAACGTCTCTTGTAAATTCGCTCCTCTATCCAACTGCAACCGATGCGGGAGCGCAAGCCGTAGTGCCCCGATGACACTTTCTCCACTGGTGTGTGGATGTGAGACTTTGGACCTAGGGAAAAATACGGGTAAGGGGCGACCTTAAAGGTGCAGACCGATGATAAACCGGATGGCAAAGAAGGCGCGCCCCCGGCGACCACGGCAGTGGCGCTAATCGCGAACACTACTCTCCAACCCTCGTCCATTGTGCCTCGCGATAAAACGACCCCCGCGGGGGCAACGCGGAGGCCGCTGTTGGGGCGCTCCAAGGCAGGGGGTCCTGAAGCGATACGGCAACGTGCACGCGGTCGGAGGGGTTCCTATGAAGGGCAGATCCTCAAAACGCGGTGGATTTCCGCATCAGCTTCAGGAATATCTCGATGAGGTCTCACTGCGAGGAGCGAACATCTCCGCCGCCGAGTTGGGCCACCACCCAATCCGCAAAAGCTCGTACCGACGATCTTTGTCGGCTTGCGCGCGGGTAGATCAAGCGGTGACCGACGTAGCGGATATCGTTGGCGCGTCCGGCCAATGGAGCGACCAAGCGCCCGCACGCCAGTTCGCGTTCGGCCAGAAGCGTTGATTCCAAGGCCACGCCCAATCCCTCTGCAGCCGTCGCGATCGCAAGAAAGCTTCGGTCGAATCTCATGCCGTGAAGCGCAGGTGCTTCTAACCCATTCGCGGTGAACCATTGATGCCACTGCACCCGCTTCACGTCGGAGCGGATGAGCGTCTGATCGAGGAGATCGGCAGGCTTCCTGATCGATTTTGCGAGCGAGGGCGAGCAGAGCGGCGTGACCGTCTCCTCCGGCAGAGGGACAATTTCGACGCCCTCCGCGCGTGGCGGACCGTAGACGATGTCGATATCGAAATCATCGTTGCTGAAGCGCGCATAGTCCGTGCTTGCAGCCAGCCGAACCTCGAGCTTCGGGTAAGCAGCGAGAAACTGTGCAAGCCGTGGTGCCAGCCATTGCGCAGCAAAGCTGGGCGCGGAATGGACGCGCACCAATTGTGGTCCGCGCGCGGCAACTTCCTCTAGGCCACGGCGGAGCTGATCGAATGCCGCTCCCGTGTGACGCATCAGGTTCTCGCCGGCCGGCGTAAGTCGCACGGATCGTGCGCTGCGCTCGAACAAAGCGGTCCGAAGGGTGCCCTCCAGCTTGCGGATGGCATGACTAACGGCACTCGGTGTCAGGTGAAGCTCATTCGCCGCATCGCGAAACGATCCGGTGCGGGCAGCCGCTTCAAAGGCACGAATTGCCGATATGGGGATATTCGACAGCATCCCATAAGTGAACCAGATTCATCGATCCGTGACAACTGCGCGTTTGTCCGTTGGCGGTCGGCGGGTCATTCCTAAGCGCCAAGGAAGAACAATTTGCGGGAGGAACTGATGCTGCTCAGCGGTAAGACGGCCATCATTTCGGGCGCGGCCTCGCCGCGCGGGATCGGGCTTGCCACCGCCCGGCGGTTCGCCGCCGAGGGCGCTCGGGTCGCCATTCTGGATATTGACGCCGGCGCTGCGACGGATGCTGCGGCATCGCTCGGAAATTCCCATATCGGACTAGGGTGCGACGTCGCCGACAAATCGTCCTGCGAACAGGCGGTCGCCCGCGTGATCGAATCCTTTGGCGGCACCGATGTTTTGATCAACAATGCCGGCATCACCCAGCCGGTGAAGTTCCTGGAGATCTCGGCAGCCGATTGGGATCGCATTCAGGACGTCAATCTCAAGGGCATCCTGTTTCTCTCCCAGGCGGTGATCCCGCATATGCGCGGACGGAAAGCCGGATCGATTGCATGCATGTCGTCGGTCTCGGCCCAGCGCGGTGGTGGAATTTTTGGCGGCCCGCACTATTCGGCCGCGAAGGCCGGCGTACTTGGTCTCGCCAAGGCGATGGCCCGAGAGTTCGGCCCGGACGGCATTCGCGTCAATTGCGTCACGCCCGGCCTGATCGGCACCGATATCACCGCGGGCAAGCTGACCGACGAGATGAGGGCGAAGATCCTGGAAGGCATTCCGCTCAATCGTCTCGGTACGGCCGAAGACGTCGCCGGTATCTACACCTTCCTGGCCTCGGATCTCTCCGCCTACGTAACCGGCGCCGTGATCGACGTGAACGGCGGCATGCTCATCCACTGAGCCAGCGAGACAAGGGTCAGATCGATGGAAACCTCGACCAACGCGCTTACGAACACGCCCAAGCTGACGGACCGCGCCCACAATATTCGCCGCAATGCCCTGCGCATGGGCGAAGTTCAGGGCCAAGGCTATATCGCACAGGCGCTCGACATCTCTGACGTTCTCGCCGTCGCCTATTTCCATGCGATGCGCTACAGACCCGAAGATCCGTCCTGGGAGGAGCGAGACCGCTTTCTGCTCTCCAACGGGCATTATGCCATCGCGCTCTACGCGGCCTTGATCGAGGCGGGGATCGTCCCCGAGGAAGAACTCGAAACCTATGGCAGCGACGAGAGCCGCCTGCCGATGTCGGGCATGGCCTCCTACACACCGGGAATGGAAATGTCGGGCGGCTCGCTCGGGCTCGGACTCAGCATCGCCGTCGGCATGGGCCTGGGACTCAAACGCAAGAAATCCGGAGCGCGGGTATACACCTTATTTTCCGATGGCGAGCTTGACGAAGGCTCGGTCTGGGAGGCGATCCAGTCGGCAGGCCACTACAAGCTCGACAATCTGATCGGCATCGTCGACGTCAACAATCAGCAGGCGGACGGTCCTTCCACGCAGGTCATGGCGTTCGAGCCGCTGGTCGAGAAGCTTCAGGCCTTCGGCTGGTTCGTGCAGCGCGTCAACGGCAACGATCTCAATGCCGTGGTCGCCGCCTTCGACGCGGCCAAGTCCCATCCCGAACTCAAGCCGCGGATCATCGTCGCCGACACGCTGATGGGGAAGGGTGTTCCCTTCCTCGAGCAGCGCGAGAAGAGCCATTTCATCCGCGTCGAGCCGCACGAATGGCAGCTCGCGCTTGCCGCGCTGGAAGCCGGGAGGCAGGCATGAAGACCGTCAGATCAGCACCGCAGCCGGGCAAGCCGCGCCTGACCACCTCAGCGATGATCGCATCGATCGCAGCCGAGGGGCAGAAGACCAGACCGGGGCCGTTCGGACACGCGCTCGTCGAACTCGCGCGCCACCGCCCTGAGGTGGTCGGCATGACGGCCGATCTCGGCAAATACACCGACATGTACATCTTCGCAAAGGAGTTCCCGGACCGCTATTACCAGATGGGCATGGCCGAGCAGCTTCTGTTCGGCGCCGCCTCCGGCCTCGCTGCCGAAGGCTTCATGCCTTTCGCGACCACTTACGCGGTGTTCGCGTCTCGGCGGGCTTACGATTTCATTCACCAGACGATTGCGGAGGAAGACCGCAACGTGAAGATCGTTTGTGCTTTGCCCGGCCTGACCTCGGGCTACGGCCCGAGTCACCAGGCCGCAGAGGATCTCGCGCTATTTCGTGCCATGCCAAATATGACGGTCATCGATCCCTGCGATGCCCACGAGATCGAGCAGTTGGTGCCTGCCATCGCGGCGCATCAGGGGCCAGTCTACACCCGCCTGCTGCGCGGCCAGGTGCCGGTCGTTCTGGACGAGTACGACTACAAATTCGAGCTCGGCAAGGCCAAGCTGATCCGCGACGGGAAGGACGCCCTGGTCATCTCATCCGGCATCATGACCATGCGCGCGCTCGAAGCCGTACAGACCTTGAAAGACGACAGCATCGATATTGCGGTGCTGCATGTTCCAACCATCAAGCCGCTCGATACCGAGACGATCTTGCGTGAAGCCGGCAAGTCGGGCCGCCTGGTCGTCGTTGCCGAAAACCACACAACGATTGGCGGTCTCGGCGAGGCGGCTGCCGCGCTTCTGATGCGTTCCGGCGTCCATCCGCCCTTCCGCCAGATCGCATTGCCGGACGAGTTTCTTGACGCCGGCGCACTTCCGACCCTGCACGACCGCTACGGGATTTCCACCGCAGAGGTCGCACGGCAGATCAAGCGGTGGCTTTAGTGTACCGGCGCTAAGCGCCAACTTAGCCAAGCCCAGGTGAGGAGCTACGCCCGTCGCATGTTGCGGCGGCGAGTGATTGCTCCTGCCCAAATGCCGGTGGTCGAGAGCCGGCAAGCGAAGAACCCGGAAAGCTGCACGTCAGCCTGCGCTGATGCAACGGGCAGCAACGTCAATGAAGGACCAGGAGGAAAACATGACTGCATCGAAGCCCGGAAGCATCAGTCGCCGTTCGCTGTTGATGGCCGCCACCACCGTTCCTCTCTGCGGGATTCTCACCCGCCCGGCGTCTGCCGCCGAGTTCGTCTACAAGTTCGCGACCGGACAGGACCCAACGCATCCGGTGAATATCCGGGCGCAAGAGGCGATCGACCGTATCCGCGAAGCGACGAGCGGTCGGCTGGAGATCAGGCTATTTCCGGCCAACCAGCTCGGCTCCGACACCGAGCTTTTGACCCAAGTTCGCAGCGGCGGCGTCGAGTTCTTCAACCAATCGTCCTCGATTCTTGCCACCCTCGTACCTAGCGCAGGCATTGTGAACACCGGCTTCGCATTCGCCGACTACGACAGCGTATGGAAGGCGATGGACGGCGACCTCGGCACTTACATCCGGGCGCAAATCGCCAAGACGCCAATCATGGCGGTTTCGAAGGCCTGGGACAACGGCTTTCGTCAGGTGACCTCGTCGGGCCGCGAGGTCCGGACGCCGGATGATCTGAAGAATTTCCAGATCCGCGTTCCGCCCGCGCCGCTGCTCACCTCGCTCTTCAAGGCGCTCGGCGCCGGGCCGACGCCGATCAACTTCAACGAGGTCTATTCCGCGTTGCAGACCAAGGTCGTCGACGGCCAGGAGAATCCGTTGCCGATCATCGCGACCGCGCGTCTTTACGAAGTGCAGAGCACGTGTAGCCTCACCGGGCACGTCTGGGATGGCTACTGGATTCTGGGCAACAAGCGCGCCTTCGAGCGCCTGCCCAAGGATGTGCAGGAGATCGTGACGCGCGAGCTCGATCGCTCCGCGGTCGATCAGCGGGCAGACATCGCAAAGCTCAGCCAGTCCCTGCGCGCCGATCTGTCGACCAAAGGTCTCAAGTTCATCGACGTCGATCGTGCCGCTTTCCGCCAGGCGCTGTCTAAGACCCGCTTTTACGCCGACTGGAAGGGCAAGTTTGGCGAGGAGGCATGGTCTCACCTTGAAAAAGCCGCGGGCCAGCTATCATGACCAGCGTGAGCCATACGCCGCATGTGGATACCGGGCTCGCGGCCGGCAGATCTCAAGCGAATTCGCGCCGATGGGTGGTGACAGCGAACATGGTGCTTGGCCACGCTGTCGCAGTCCCGGCGGCCTTGCTCGTGCTGGCGGAGATCGTGGTGCTGTCCGCGGGCATCGTGGGCAGATACGTATTCCGCTCGCCGATCGTCTGGTCCGACGAGTTTGCCGGCATTCTCTTCCTCTGGCTCGCCATGCTCGGGTCTGTGATTGCGTTCCAGCGCGGCGAGCACATGCGGATGACCGCCATCGTCGGCGTGCTCAGTGCGGAGCTCCGCGCGTTCCTGGATGTCATAGCGGCCGCGGCGTCGCTGGCATTTCTCGTGCTCGTCGTTTGGCCGGCCTATGAATTCGCCGCCGACGAGGCCTTCGTCACCACTCCGGCGCTCGAGATCGTCAACACCTGGCGTGCGGCAGCGCTGCCGATCGGCATCGGGCTGATGCTGATCGCAGCCGTCCTCCGGCTCATCCGCATCGCGAGCCTGCGCAGCTTGCTGGCCTCCCTGGCGATCGTCGCAGGCATCATCGGAACGTTCATTCTGCTGGCGCCGGTCTTGAAGGCACTTGGCAATCTGAATCTTCTGATCTTCTTCGTTTTCGTGGTCGGCGCGATGGTCTTTGCGGCCGTGCCGATCGCGTTTGCATTTGGCCTCGCCACGGTCGGCTATCTCGCCCTGACAACCAGCACGCCCGACGTCGTGATGATCGGACGAATGGACGAGGGCATGAGCCACTTGATCCTGCTTGCCGTGCCTCTCTTCGTCTTTCTCGGCCTTCTGATCGAGATGACGGGCATGGCGCGCGCCATGGTCAGCTTCCTGGCAAGCCTTTTGGGCCACGTGCGTGGCGGACTGCACTACGTGCTGGTCGGGGCGATGTATCTGGTCTCAGGCATCTCCGGCTCCAAGGCGGCGGACATGGCTGCGGTGGCTCCAGTGCTGTTTCCCGAGATGCGGCAGCGTGGGGCCAAGCCCGGCGATCTCGTTGCGCTCCTGGCCGCGACGGGGGCGCAGACCGAGACGATTCCCCCGTCACTCGTTCTGATCACGATCGGCTCGGTGACCGGTGTGTCGATCTCGGCGCTGTTCACCGGCGGGTTGCTTCCGGGCGTGGTGCTCGCGATCATGCTCGCGGCCGTGGTGTGGTGGCGATACCGCCGCGAGGACCTGTCTCACGTCAAACGGGCGACGGGGCGGCAGATTGGCCGCGCCTTTGTGATCGCGATACCGGCCATCGCGCTGCCATTCGTGATCCGGACCGCCGTCGTCGAAGGCGTTGCGACGGCAACGGAGGTCTCGACCATCGGGATCCTGTACTCGGCCTGTGCGGGACTCTTCATCTATCGGCAGTTCGACTGGCGCCGCATCTATCCGATGCTGGTCGAGACGGCTTCGCTGTCGGGGGCGATCCTGCTCATCATCGGCGCGGCGACGGGCATGGCCTGGGCGCTGACCCAGTCGGGATTTTCTGCCTCTCTTGCAAAGTTCATGACCAGCCTTCCCGGCGGAGTACCTGTCTTCCTTGCCGTGACGATCGTGACCTTCGTGATCCTGGGCAGCGTTCTGGAAGGGATCCCGGCCATCGTCTTGTTCGGCCCGCTCCTGTTCCCGATCGCGCGGCAGGTCGGGGTGCACGATGTCCACTACGCGATGGTGGTCGTTCTCGCGATGGGCATCGGCCTGTTCGCGCCACCGTTCGGCGTCGGCTACTACGCGGCTTGCGCCATCAGCCGCATCAACCCGGACGAGGGCATGAAGCCGATCGTGGGCTACATGATCGCGCTTTTGATCGGCACGCTGATCGTCGCGGCCGTGCCCTGGCTATCGATCGGCTTCCTTTGACGCATCTGCGGGACGCCTTGCGGGACAAAACCGCGAGGCACCTCGTCAGGCGAACTTCGGCAGATGCAGCGGCAGGCCCTCGCAGGGCATATCGATCTCTTCGACTTGCCCCTTGCCGACTTCAGTCACGCGTAGCTTCTTGCCCTCGAGCGTGAAGGCACAATTCGTCGGCTGCGGCCCATCCAGGATCAGCCGGTCGACGACTTCACCCCGTCGGTCCAGCACCCTGACGTTCTTCTGGTTGTAGACCGTGCAATAGAGGCGGCCATCCGTGCCGAAGGCCATCCCGTCCGGACCTTTGAAATCGGGATTGGCATTCGGTTGCAGGACGTTGCCGAAGACCTCGCGTCTAGGCGAGGCTTCGCCGAGCACGTCATATCGGTAGATCTCGCCGGTGAAGGACGCGTTGGCATAGAGGTGATTGTCGGAGCCGAAAGCAATGCCGTTGGTGAAGCGGATCTTCCGATCGAGCACGCGTAGCACCTTCATGGCCGCCGGATCGATCTCATACACACGGCCGTCCCAATCAAGGTCCATATAGCCGTCGACGAAGGCCTGGCCGTTGATGAAATCTTCGGCCGCCATGCCGGAGTCGGTCAGGTAGAGCAGTCCGTTCGGGCCGAAGCAAAGATCGTTCGGAAATAGAAAGCGGTCCGTACCTTCGCCCTGCATGCGCCGGATCTCGTTTCCGCCGTCGTCGATGCAGATCAGCGCCCGGAGGCCTGCTTCCGCGATCCAGATCCGGCCGTGGCCATCAGTCGTCAACCCGTTCGGACGCCCGCCAGTCGTCCGGATCACCCTGCGATTGCCGCGAGAGTCAAGCCGTGTGATGCAAAGGGTCGACGCGGACATTTCGGTCACATGCATCGATCCATCGGGCAGGCACACCGGCCCCTCCGGAGCTCCAATTCCGGTGGCAAACAGTCTCGACGCCATTTTTTCCTCCCGTTCTCCAGATTGCCGGCGCTCGTTACGAGATGACCAGGCCGCTGGCCGGATCGATCAGCACCACGCGATTGAGGTCGATGGCGAGGTTGATCCGCTCGCCATGGCTGCTGACGTCATGAGCCTGCAACTCCGCGACCGCATCGACGCCGCCGATCTTGATGGTGGTGAATGTACGGGTCCCCGTCGGCTGAATGAGGTCGACGACGGCCGAATAGGAGACCACCCCGTCGCGCGGAGGTCCGCCGCCAGCCCGGCTGAAGTGCTGGGGTCGAATGCCCACCAGAACTTCTTGGCCATCCGCACCTGTCCGCAATTTGGCTCTTGCATTCGGAAGCGTCAGCGCACCGCCGGACTGAAACACAACTGCGGCGCAGCCGCCGCTTGTCTTGAGGTCGCCGGGACGAGGTTGATCGACGGAGACCCGAGGAAGCCGGCCACAAAGCCCGTACGAGGCTGCTCGAACAGTTCAAGCGGAGCCCCCTGCGGAAACACCTTCATCCTGAAGCCGTCGGAACGTGATCCATCCGCTTCGCTAATCATGGCGGAATGGCTGAAGGAAGCCGGCCTGCCGGATGGCGTCTTCAACGTGGTGCAGGGTGATAAGGAAGCCGTCGACGCGCTACTGCATCATCCGAACGTCTCGGCGGTCAGCTTCGTAGGGTCCACGCCCATTGCGCAGTACATCTATTCGACCGCCGCGAATACCGGAAAACGCTGTCAGGCTCTCGGCGGCGCCAAGAACCACATGATCGTGATGCCCGATGCCGACATGGATCAGGCGGTTGATGCACTGATGGGTGCCGCTTACGGCTCCGCCGGCGAACGCTGCATGGCGATTTCTGTTGCCGTGCCGGTCGGCGAGGGGACCGCGGACAAGCTGATCTCAGCCTTGGAGCCGAAGGTTCGAGGCCTGAAGGTCGGGCCGGGTACCGATCCCGAGGCCGAGATGGGTCCTATCGTCACGAAGCAGCATCTGGACAAGGTCCGAAGCTACATCGATGCGGGCGTTGCGGACGGCGCGAAGTTGCTCGTCGACGGACGCAAATTCAAAATGCAGGGCTACGAAGACGGCTTCTTCCTGGGCGGGACTTTGTTCGATCACGTCAAGCCGAGCATGAAGATCTACAAGGAGGAGATCTTCGGGCCAGTGCTCTCGGTCGTGCGAGCACCGGATTATGCGACGGCCGCGCGGCTGATCAATGAGCACGAGTTCGGCAACGGGACATCGATCTTCACACGTGACGGCGATGCTGCTCGTGAATTTGCTCACCAGATCAAGGTCGGCATGGTCGGCATCAACGTTCCGATTCCGGTGCCGATGGCCTTCCACTCCTTCGGTGGATGGAAAGCGTCGATCTTCGGCGATCATCACATGCATGGACCGGAAGGCGTCCGCTTCAACACGCGAATGAAGACAGTGACAAGCCGCTGGCCAACCGGAATACGGGCCGGTGCCGAATTCGTCATGCCGACCATGTCATGACGGCTGCCGGATACTGCTTTTGTCTGTTCTCCCAGACTGCGAGGGCCATCGGCCCTCGTTCTTTTCATAGGTCATTCTAACGGCCTCTGTCTTAGAGAAATGCTCGAGCATGCCGCAGACAGTTGTGTTCGGCCGTAGCTCGAATGGCGGGTTTTGGCGCCCAAGAAACTTAAAAATGCTTTATCTTTCATTTGGGATTGACTGACACTCTCTCCGTCATTGGCGCGATTTTGTACGCCTCCGCATTTCGACTGAGGTCGACCGCGGGCGCCGAAAAAGTTGGGGTGCGGCCACGCATACTCGGGCCA
This sequence comes from Bradyrhizobium sp. USDA 376, assembly GCF_054063675.1. NCBI lineage: Bacteria > Pseudomonadati > Pseudomonadota > Alphaproteobacteria > Hyphomicrobiales > Nitrobacteraceae > Bradyrhizobium > Bradyrhizobium sp. USDA 376. Next base: position 9,077,835 of record NZ_JBSSGN010000001.1, on the reverse strand, counting down.
CAGCGACATACGCCTTGCGGCGGCCGATCTTGTCCGAAAGACTGACGAACACGACATACAGAGGCACGGTGATGATAGTCGCGCCGATAAGCATGTAGTTCGCCGTCAGATTCTCGACGCGGAGCACTTTGGCCAACAAGAAGAGCGAATAGAATTGACCTGTGTACCGGATCACGGCCTGCGCTGGCGCGAATTCAATTCAGTATTGGTCAAGCCGGTCTAACATTTCGCGCACACGAAAAGCGAGTTTTGCCTGAGAGATCGGCTTCTCTAATAGCTCGACGCCCTCATCAAGGCGCCCTTGGTGGACCACGGCATTTCGCGAGTAACCTGTCATGTACAGGATCTTGATGCCTGGGCGGATCTGCTGTGCGCGCCGGCCCATCTCCCGTCCATTGATTCCCGGCATGACGACATCCGTCAGCACAAGATCAACCTTCGGCTCTTCCTGCAGAAGGATGGTCAAGGCAGCCTGGGCGCTGGATGCCACAACCACGCGATAATTTAAATCTCGCAGAAGCTCAGAAACATATGCACGCAGGTCCGTATCATCTTCGACGACGAGTATCGTCTCCAGTTTCTCACCTTCCGGGCGAAACTCGTCTGCATTACCCTCGGCGGGTCGAGTATCTCCATGGTAGCGGGGGAAATACATTCTGATGCTGGTACCTTGGCCGACTTCGCTGTAGATCTTCACGTGCCCACCCGACTGCTTTACGAAACCATAGACTTGGCTAAGTCCGAGGCCTGTCCCTTGCCCGAGCTCTTTCGTGGTAAAAAAAGGCTCGAAAGCATGATTGAGGACGTCCGCGGTCATCCCGGTCCCAGTGTCTGTTACGCAAACGATGACATAATGGCCCGGGGAGAGCTCAGGATTCACTCGGCAATAGTCCTCGTCAGCTAATACGTTCATAGCCTCGACCGTGAGTTTACCGCCATCCGGCATCGCGTCGCGTGCGTTGATACCGAGATTGATAATGGCAGACTCGAGGTGGTTGGTATCAGCCTCGATCGACCAGAGACCCGCACTTCCGACGGTTTGAACTTCGATGCGTTCACCGAGGGTACGTTGCAGAAACTCCTGCAATCCATTCAGAAAAATATTCAGATTGATAGGCTGCGGATCCAGCGCTTGCCGACGGGAGAATGCGAGCAGGCGGCTAGTCAGTGCTGCGGCACGCTGCGCGCCCCGCTTGGCATTGGCGAGTGCCCGCTGAAGATTCGTGCTGTTAGTCAGGCCGCGGCTGTTCCGCTCCGCGGTCTCAAGGTTGCCAAGCACGATCATCAGGAGATTATTGAAGTCGTGCGCGATCCCGCCGCTGAGCTGGCCTACCGCTTCGAGCTTCTGAGAGGCGGCTAACTGCTGCTGAGTGCGCTGGAGTTCGTCCTGGGCCTGCTTTCGCTCGGTTACGTCACGCGTTACTTTTGCAAACCCAACCAATTCGCCGGCCTCGTCGGTGATGCGATCGATGACAACTGACGCCCAAAAGCGACTGCTGTCCTTTCGCACTCGCCAACCTTCAGCCTCGAAGCGTCCCAATTTGGCCGCTTCGGCGAGCGCCCGTTTCGGTACGCCAGTTTGAATATCTTCAGGCGTGTAGAAGCGACTGAAGTGCTGACCGATAATTTCATCCGGATCGTAGCCTTTGATGCGCTGTGCACCCGGATTCCAGGTGGTTATATTGCCGGCAGGATCCAGCTGAAAAATCGCATAATCGACAACAGCCTCGATCAATCGACGGTATCGTCGCTCGCTCTCCAGCAGATCGTTGTGGGCCTGCTGACGTTCTGTGATGTCGCGCGTGACCTTTGCAAAGCCGATCACCTGACCTTGCTCGTCGCGGATCGCATCCACGACGACTAACGCCCAAAAGCGGGTCCCGTCTTTGCGGACGCGCCACCCTTCGGAACTGAACCGGCCGGTCTCTGCCGCAATTTTCAACGCTGTTTGGGGAAGCTCTTTCGCGCGATCCTCGGGCGGATAAAACAATGAGAAGGACTTGCCGATGATCTCGTCCGCTGAGTAGCCCTTCAATCGCTCGGCACCGGAGTTCCAACTGCGCACGGTGCCATCTACATCGATCATGTAGATGGCGTAGTCCACGATGGAGTCGATGAGCAGTTGAAGCGGCCGCGCGTCGGCGACCCCGTCGAGCTTTGTTTGCAGTGTTTTCAACGGGTGGAGCGCTCCCAAACAGGTTCAACGTATTTGGATGCGGGATTGTTCCGTACACCGTGGCATTGTGCCCCTGTCGCCGTGGCCGGCCGAGCAATGCTTAAGACCACAGGATCGCAAGTGGTGAGTATCGCCGTCGAGGCTCCGGCTTGGCCGGGGAACCCTGCCCGGGAGCAGAAGTTTCCATAAATCAAAGGCGGCTCCGCCTGCGGCGAAACGGGGGTTGATATGGATGAGGAAAAGCGGTTGCTCGACGGCTGTGAGCTCCCGAGGATTTCCACCGGAAATTTTGGTCTAGATGACATTCTCGGAGGCGGCTTTGATCCCGAGAGAATGTATCTGTTTGAAGGCCAACCCGGTTCAGGCAAGACAACCCTCGCTCTGGAATTTTTGCTGGAAGGAGTTCGCGTCGGCGAACCGACCCTCTACATCACGCTATCGGAGACTGAGCAAGAATTGCGTCTGGTCGCAAAGCGTCATGGGTGGTCGCTCAACGGCATTACAATCTTTGAATTGATCCCGCCTGAGACCACGCTGGATCCGAGCCAGGAACTCACGGTGCTGCATCCGGCCGAGATGGAGCTTAGCGAAACCACGCAGATGATCTTTGACCGGGTCGAGGCACTGGCGCCGGCGCGAATTGTACTCGATAGCCTGTCGGAGCTTCGCCTGCTGGCACAAAGCCCCCTTAGATACCGCCGTCAGATCCTCGCGTTGAAACACTTCTTTTCAGGTCGCAAGTCCACTGTGGTTTTGCTTGATGACCTTTCATCACAGCAGAACGATCTGCAATTGCATTCGATCGCCCATGGCGTTGTGCTTCTTGAACAGTTGGCAATCGATTACGGCGCGCAGCGGCGACGCCTTCGTGTCGTGAAGATGCGTGGTATCGAATTCAAGGGGGGATTTCACGACTTCACCATCCGGCATGGTGGTCTCATGGTTTACCCCCGACTTGTCGCAGCAGAACATCATAAGGAATTCGACAGCGACGTCGTCTTGAGCGGCAATCCGGAACTGGACACTCTTCTGGGCGGTGGCCTTGAGCGCGGAACGAATGTGCTCCTCATCGGTGCAGCGGGCGTTGGAAAATCATCGCTGGCGCTTACCTATGCGATCGCAGCCGCAGCCCGAAACGAACGCTCCGTGATTTTTGCCTTCGACGAAGGACGCGGCACTGTGAGTGCGCGAGCGAAGACGTTTGGGACTTCCACTTCAAGACGGGCTCGATAAAGGCTTGATCGATTTTCAGCAAATCGACCCTGCTGAAATGGCGCCAGGCGAGTTTGCCGACGCGGTGCGGAGCAGCGTAGAACGTGCTGACGCGCGGGTAGTGATAATCGACAGCCTCAATGGCTATCTCAATGCGATGCCGGATGAGCGCTTTTTGATTCTTCAGATGCACGAGCTGCTGAGCTATCTCAGTCATCGCGGCGCCCTGACCATCCTCGTGCTGGCTCAGCATGGCCTCGTCGGACCGATGGATACGCCGCTGGACATTAGTTATCTCGCCGATGGCGTGCTGATGCTGCGTTATTTCGAGTTTGATGGCAGCGTGCGGCGCGCACTGTCCGTCGTGAAAAAGCGAAGCGGCAATCACGAACATACGATCCGAGAATTCAAACTGAGCCACCAAGGCATCACCGTCGGACCCCCGCTAAAGGGTTTCAGTGGCATTTTCGGCGGTACGCCGGTGTACAAGGGGGAGGAGGCACCTTTGATGCCTCGGGACACCGATGGTCCGGCCTGAAACGCCAAAAGGCGTGGTTTTGGTCCTGATGCCCATTGGACGGGACGCGGCAACTGTTGCCAAGTTGATCGAAAGGGCAGGCTTACGTCCCGTGGTCTGCAACACGCTTCAGGAAGTGATAGAGAATCTCGAGTGGGTCATCGAAGTCGTGGTTGTGGCGGAGGAGGCGCTCTACGGCAATAATGCCCGCGTTCTGGAGGACTGGGTGGGCCGTCAGCCACCGTGGTCCGATCAACCCTTTGTCGTACTGACCAACCGCAATGAAGGTGGCATGTTTGCCGCGTTCAGGCGGGAGTTGGTCATTCGCCTGCGTAACGTGGGCTTTCTCGAGCGCCCCTTGCAGGCCATCACGCTTCAGGCCACGGTACTTTCCGCAGAGCGCGCTCGAAGACGACAGTATCAAACTCGTGCGTACCTTGAGGCGCAGCGCGGCGCCTCTGCCGAACTGGAGCGTTTGGTTGCGGAGAGAACGGCTGACCTTGAGCGGGCGAACAGTCAACTCCGGGAAGAAATTGCGGGTCGCGAGCGGGCCCAGGCAGCGTTGCTGCAGGCACAGAAAATCGAGGCGTTGGGCCAACTTGTCGGCGGGGTCGCGCACGATTTCAATAACCTGCTTATGGCTGTCATCGGCAACCTCGACCTGCTTTCGAAAAAACTAGGTGAAGATGCTCGACTTCACAGGCTCCTGGATGGCGCCATGGAGGGCGCCCGCCGTGGCGCCACTCTAACACAAAGGCTACTCGCTTTTGCGCGCAAGCAGGAACTGAAGGCGCAAGCTACAGACGTCCGAAGTCTTGTGGAAGACATGATAGGCCTCATAGATCGTTCGGTGGGTCCGATGGTTCGGATCGAGCTTCACGCCGAAGACAATATGCCGGTCGTCGACGTCGACCCGAACCAGCTCGAAATGGCTCTGCTCAATCTCGCCGTGAATGCCCGGGACGCTATGATTACTGGCGGCGTCCTCACGATCGGGCTGTCCGAGCAAATTGTCGACATCGACGATCAGCTTGGTGTCCAACCAGGCCGATACGTGGTGCTCTCGGTGCGAGATACTGGAGAAGGAATGGACGCACAAACGCTGGCCCGGGCCGTAGAACCTTTCTTCTCAACGAAGGGAGTCGGCAAGGGCACGGGTTTGGGTTTGTCCATGGTGTTCGGCCTGGCGCAACAATCCGGAGGTGCCCTGCGGCTCGAAAGCACCCCCTCAAGCGGGACAACCGCCAGACTTTGGCTTCCCGTTGCCAGTGAAACGTCGCCGCCTTCCGGACGCGCGCCGAACATCGTTACCCAAGCCTCGGCGCCAGCGAAGATTCTTTTTGTAGACGACGATCTTCTGATCGCCGGCAGTACTGTCGATCTGCTGGAAGACCTGGGACATCAGGTGATTGAAGCGCATTCCGCCATTGAGGCGTTGCGGCTTCTTGAAAGTGGCTTAGCTGCTGATCTTTTAATAACCGACCACGCGATGCCAGGAATGACAGGAATCGAATTGGCCCGAGAAGTGCGCCGCCAATATCCTCGACTTCCGATCTTGCTTGCGACGGGGTTCGCTGAACTGGAAGGAAGCGAAGTGGTAGACGTCGCACGTCTCGCGAAACCTTACACGCAAGCTCAACTTGCGACGGAGATCGCGCACCTCCTGCCGAATGGAAGGGATGGCTTCTAATGCCGCTCAGCGGCAGCGTGCACCTGCCGGGTAGACGGATTTCGAGCCGTCCCTTCAGGTGGTTTGTGCGCGCGCCGTAGAAAAGCGGCGCTGCGGCCTTCCGCCGGGCGGGTTCATCGTTTCCCCCATTCGATGACGAGTGGGGGTAGTGCCTGAAACGCCGGGCCGTTATACGCGTTCGCTCAGGCCGCCTTGGACTCGATCTGGTGCACGTTGGCCTGCGCCGCGCCATTGATGGCGATGCGCAACGGCGGCGGCGTGAACTATGTTTTTTGGGGCCCGGCGCGCGGCGAAGTTCAGCTTGTGCTTCTGCTTCTCCCAACGGGCGTTGCTTACGAGCGCCCTCCAATGCGGCCCGCTCGGCCTCGATAGCCTAGTCGAACTAGCCCAGCGAGGCTTGATTGGTTCTTCAGCTTTCTCGCCCATGAGACCGGCTCGCTAGTCTGCGGGCGGGATCGGCGGGGCCGCGTTAAGAAGCTGCGATATCGCGGTTACGATCTGAGCAGGGGCAAAGGGCTTTGCAAGCAGTAGGCTGTTTGGGACGCCCTCGGACGCCCATTCCTCCCCGTGAGTGCCGGTCATGTAGATGATGGGCATCGTCGGATCGATCTCCCGGGCAGAGCGACCGACCTTCCATCCATCGAGCTTTCCCAGCAGGTTGATGTCGGTCACGACCGCCCGGAATTTGGATTCGTCGTCCTGCCTGCAAAAGAGTAATGGCTTCCTCGCCAGACGCCGTCAGGGTGGACGCAAAGCCGCCGTCTGAAAGAGCTTCTTCGACCATAGGCCCGAATAAGCTTGTCGTCCTCGACGACCAGAATCTTAACCGCATCGGTCAAAGCCAATCTCCCCCTGGCTGCCTCGTCGCAGTCGCGCGGCAGGGTAAGACGTGGTGGAACAGTAAGTTCCATAATTGAGATCCTACTAGGGTATTTTCCAGCAAGGCCGCGCCAAGCACTAGACGCTAGGAAAGAGGTTAGGCGCGTAACTTATCATGCTACAAGCCGAAGGCGGGCCAGCCAGGGTTCGAAGGGACGAGTTCATGCCAACCCTCACGGGGACAGAATCCGTGACGTCTCCCGTCGCATCGACCGGGGCAACCAGACAGGAACTTCCGTACCGGTTGAGGCAACAGTCCTTGCTGGGCGAGTTCGGCCGAACCGCGCTGCAGACCCGCGACATCGGCCAGATACTCCAACGAGCGACGCAGCTCTGTGCCCAGGGTCTCGAAACACCTTTTGCCAAGGTCCTGGAGTACATGCCGGAGGAAAAACGGTTGCTGGTGAGCGCAGGCGTCGGATGGGCGCCGGAGACGATCGGCCAGATATCCCTGGGCGTCGATCTGGAGTCTCCCGCCGGCTACGCGTTCCATACCGGCCAAATCGTCATTTCCAACCACCTGCAGGAAGAAACCCGCTTTCGAACGCCGAAACTACTGTCGGAGCACGGCATCAAGCGCGCCATCAACGTTCTCATCGCGCGGGGCGGCGAAGGTCATCTACCGTTTGGTGTTCTGGAAGTCGACAGCGCTGACTCGGGTCAGTTCGATCTCGCGGATGCTGATTTCCTTGCCGGCTTTGCGGGCCTGCTCGGCATCGCCATTGAGCGGCAGCATGCCGACGCCGAGCTCCAAAAAGCCCTCGAGCACCAAGCCATGTTGACTCGAGAGATGAGCCACCGTGTCAAGAACAGCCTGGCGTCGGTGGTAGGCCTGCTCCGCGTCCAGTCCCGCAGCGCACAGTCCGAGGAAGTTCAAAACGCGCTCAAGGACGCCGCTTCCCGCATCACGACGATCGCCCAGGTTCACGACCACCTGTGGCGCAGCACCAGGATCGGGTTTGTCGATATTGCGGACTTCGCGGGCGAGCTTTGCAGGAAGCTGCAAGAAACGCTCGCCTACAAGATTGACTGTAAGTTCGACCACCTGATGATTCCGGCGGACAAGGCAATTCCGCTTGGCCTCCTGATCAATGAGCTTGTCACGAACGCGGCGAAGCACGCCTACTCCGACAAGTCCGGCGAAATCCAGGTGGCGGGCGCGGGGCGCGGAGCCGATTTGCATGTCGTGGTAGCGGATCAGGGCGTGGGACTGCCGGCGGATTTCGATATGGACCAGCCGCGAGCGAGCCTGGGCTTCAAGGTGATCAAGAGCCTGCTTGCCCAACTCAATGGACGCATCGCGGTCTCATCAAACGAGCCAAAGGGCACAACAATCCAACTTGATGTGCCGCTCGATTAGAGGAAGTTCCGTCCATCCTACATCCCGGACCTGTCATGGCTTCACGAACTGATAGGCGAAGCGATCGGTCTCGCCCTTGATCGAGGGATCGAACACCTTCATCGAGTGCGGATCGTCCTTGTTCGCGAGCATTGTGCTTTCCGCGTCCAGTACGAAGCCGGCCGCCTCCACCTCCTCGCAGTGAGATTCATGCACTCGTGGATGCCAACGGCCTGCCGGTCCGGCTGGCGCTGACGCCCGACGAGGCTCACGAGAATCGGCTTGCCAGAAAGCGACTATCTTGTCTGAAGCGCGGATCGATGCAGCTTTCTGACGTGGCTACGACGCCGACTGGATTAAGGAGCTCGCCACGAAGAACGGCGCATGGGCCAACGTCCCGCCAACCCGATCTGCTTCGCTCACCGTGCACCAAGATGGTGCACCATGTTTTGCCGGCGCCCCACTGACCCGACAGCAAGCCATGCCCCACCGCTGGCATCAGCCGTTTGATTAGCCATGCCTTGAGCGGCCGCGGATCTGCATCCCCGTGTGAATTGTGAATAAAGTGCGGCAACTTCGGATCCTGCCGCGACGCCTCATCGATTTCGTCGAGATCATCCTCAATATCGTCTTCGTCTGGATCTGGCGCCGGTGTCTCCGGTTTAGGCGAAATTGGCTTGAGTATCTCCCGCGGCGCGTTTCGACAATTTTCTCGGGCGCCTTCATGCCGTCGAGCAGCGGCAACGCCCTATCAGTGTACTTGCTGGCGCTCCTGGAGATCTCGCGGGAAGTCGACCCTCTGCGAAATAGCGGCCGGCAACCTACTCGTTGCGTTGCCACACGCACGCTCGATGTTTCAGCGAGCGCCGTTCTCGTTGCGAAAGGCAGCAATGAAATCGCAACGAATTGGGTGAAACGACCGTGAACAAAACGGGACGAGGACGATCACCACACCAAGAAAGATCAATAACTTAGAAGATGCTCACTGCGTTCGGGACGCCGTGGTCTTAAGCCATCAGATCGCAACTTGAACCGAATGTCGGTATCGGTGGTTGCGCCTCCGCAATTTGAACCTGCGAAAATCTTGCCCGACCAGGCCGAGAACTGCGCACCGCTATGCAACCGAGCTCGGCGAATTGCTTAGCTAGGTACCGTAGATACAGGCCCTATGAGAAAACTTTTCGGTCGCTCCGTCAGTACGGTTCAACCAGAAGCATTTCGTACCGAAGTCAGCAGTTCGGACGTTAAAGTGGGTAATTCCGCATCCCTTCTTGGCCTCGGCATCGGGATGGTGCTCCAGTGCCGCTCGTAGAATCACTGTGTCATTGGCGCCAACCCGATCGCCCACGTCGTACCGGTGAAGCATGTCATTCAAATAAGCAACGGCGTCACCTCTTTTGGCGAAGTGCAGTGGGCCGAGGTCGATCGGCTTCGCGGGCATGTGAAACCTCCATTCCAATCAAGCGGTAGAATTGCTGTCCACGTCGTCGAGCGGCAGAAGCCGCTCGCGTAGCTCGCGGACGATGATGACCGGGAAATCCATGGCTTCGAGCTGACCTTCGCGTTCGGTGACCCACGCCACGCATTCCTCCTTACTGAGATCGGTCTTCTCGTACAAGGCAACCGCGCTCATGCGGGAGAGACCGAGTTCCATGAGTGAGAGGAGGGTCCTCGACGAAATACCAAACTCAAGTTGTGTGCCGATGTCCAAGCCGTGATCAATCAGGTCCTCACGGTTGATCTGGCGGAGATGCATGTGCAGGACATCCATGTAGGCGGACAGATACTTCGGCGCCTTGAATCGCGCGACTTGCTCGACCAGCTCCATCGTGTTGCGGATCTGCACCGGAAGGCTGTAGGTCCTACCGGTGGTACGGTGCCACTCGATGTTCCCGCGGATCATCTCGGCCAACCTCAAGGACTCGGGCGCCTATCTGCTCACCACATTCATGCGGCTCGGGTCCATTTCGGCGGCCAGTCTCTCGAAGCGCCACGATGCCGCGTCGATGGCATATTGCCGAAGTGGAACGCGACCCCGCGTTCAACGAGCGGTGCAAGGCGGAAGTTGGGGCGTACGCCCTTCCGGGCGAGGTCGGCGAGCTGTGCAAGCTCCGGATCGATTGAGCCAGGCTGAGGCAGGAGCTGGCTAACCAGATCGGCGACATCCTCCGACTCTCCGGCGCCGTTCGTGTAGACGAGCGTTCCGCCTCTCTGGCCCGCCGCTGCGGCGATGAAGGCGAGGCGCTTCCTAAGTCCCGCTGGCGTGCTTGCGAGCTGGAGCGTTCCGACTGGAAGTGTCGAACCCTGCTGTCGGACGGTCAGGTTCCAGAGCTTCGGCTTGCGTGGGGTTTGGTTCGCGACGATCAGGTTCTGGAGAACGGTGGGAGCGTCGCTGTCGACGGCGACAGTCTGCACACCGTCGGGCGCGTCCGTTAGCAATGCCTCCGGGTTCTGTGTCGCGGGGCTGATGAATACGACCTTCAGCTTCGAGTTCGCACGGCTAGCCCGCTCTACGGCGTCCTGCAAGATCACGCCGCGTTGGCTGTCCTCGATTTTGTGCGCCTCGTCCACGATAAGCAGGTCAATTGAGAACGCGTCGCCGAGCACGTTGGCGAGAAGGTGCAGCCGCTCCTGCGTGGAGACTAGAACCTATCTCAAAATTGTCGAAACAGGATCAGCAGGCAAGCGAGCTGGACGAAGCCGAGGAAGTTTTGCGGATAGAACTCCCAGCGGACCAGCAGGCGCCGCCGCCACTGTATCCAGGCGAAGAAGCGTTCGACCAGCCAACGCCGAGTATAACGACGGAGCCTGCGGCCGTCCTGGGTGAGCGACCTCACTCGGTTTGAACGATGTGGCGCGATCATCTCGATGCCTTGTGAGCGCAGTTCATCGTCGAGCGAATCGCTGTCATAGGCGCGGTCGCCGATCAGGTTCTCTGGCTTGGCCTCGATCATGTAGAAGTCGAAGCAGAGCTGTACCAAGCGCACTTCGTGATGGTTCGCGGCATGCGTGCTCACTGAAAGCGGCAAACCGTGGCGATCCACAATCGCCATGATTTTTAAGCCTTTTCCGCGCCTCGTTGGGCCGATCTCTGCACCGCCGCCTTTGGCCATCGCAAAGGTCGCGTCGATGAAACACTCCTCTTCGTCGAGCAAGCCTTTCTCACGAAGTTCGTTGGCTATATCGGTCAGAACGCGCCGCAACACTTCATTGCGACACCAGTTCTGAAAGCGACGGTGTACGGTCTTATAGTTCGGATAGCACTGCGGCAGCATGTGCCACTGCGCGCCCGTGTTCAAAATCCAAAGAGCGGCTTCGAGAACCTGACGTGTCGCAATCGGCTTCCGGCCCGGCCGGCCGTCGGCAATGTGCTCTTCCGGAAAGTGTTTCCGGATGCGCTCCCATTGCTCGTCCGTCAGCCGAATCATCTTTCCTTTATAGCCGATCGACGCTGATCTTCAATTTTGAGATAGGTTCTAGAATTACTTGCGCGCCTCCAGCGCGCGCCGCTTCGTACTTGTCACGGAGGGGAAGGGACGACACCTCGATGCGCTTGGTCTTGCCGAGAAGACCTTGGAGAGTGGTCTCGATCTCCGAAACTAACACGCGGGTAGGGGCGAGGTAGACTGCGACCCGGGTGTCACCCGCGCTTAGTTGGTCGATCAACCACTGAAGGACGAGAAACGTCTTCCCGGAGGCAGTGGGGGCGGACGCCGAGAGCCAACTTCCTCCGCCCGCATTGGCCAGAAGCGTTGCTGAAAATCGTTCACCTGCAGCCAAGCGCCGCTCGATTCCACCAGGATGGAACGGTCCATCTCGCGCCGCTGGGATTCAAGGCGCAGCGCCACACCTAGCCGTCCGGTCGAGACCGGCCGTCAGTAGGTGGCGATCGTTGGCTAGCGTGATGGCCCGGTAATTGGAGAGCTTGCCCAACAGGACAGCGCCCGCGTCCTTGAGTGCTTGATCGTCCGTCAGAGAGATCGCCGCAGTTGCGATCCGGAGCGCGGCCTCCTGGTCGATCCGTTGATCGGACCGCGCCAATATGCTGCCGGCGAGCAGCAGCCTTGGCCAATCGATCGCCACGGCAGAGGGGGCGGCGGGTTCGGGCACTAGGTTGTCAAGTTCGGTGCGCACGGTGAGTCGAATGATCGCATCGAGATCGTCGCGAATTCCTTCCTGAAGAAGCCACGACTGGAGACCGACTAGGCTCATTCCGTCTTAATCCCCATCGCTCTGAGAAATGCGGCGCGGAAGCCGTCGGCCGACGGCAGCGGGATGCAAAACAGCTCGATTTCCATCTGGTCGAGCTTCTCCGACTTGAGCCGCTCGCCGATCCTTTTGCTCCAAACGGCCAGTTCCGCGCGTGAGGCCTCAACGATCTCCTCCGCGATCGCCTTTACGTCATCTTTCGGATAGAACGGCGCGTCGAAGCCCACCAGGGCCACGCCGCAGTATTGGACCCGCTTGGACATCGCCGACGACTTGTCAAAATACTTCTTCAGCGCGTCGGTGAGCGTCGCATCACTGAGGTCGGCCTTGTCGCTCAGGAGCACCAGATCGCGTTCCCTGTCGGTTTCCTCGTGTTCTGGTTCAATGAGGAAGGGAGCGAGTGAGGCGAGGCAGTCGCGGATCGCGGCTCCCGCGTCCTTGTAGATTTTGGATTCACCCCAGTAGAGCTTCGGGATGCCTTCCGGCATCACGCCAGCGTACACCCCATCGGCTCCATGGTAATGTAGGCGCGTGTCTGTCTTGAGATCCATCTTGCACAGAATCTGAGGCAGCTTGAGGAAGCGCTCGGCCAATAAGAACAGCAGCATCTCGCCGCCCTCTCCGGTCTTCGCCAAATCGGTGAACGACCGCTTGGCGCGCTCGACGAGTTCGGCGACCGCCTCGGTGCTATTGTACTTGGCGTCGCGCGCTTTCGCTGCAGCGAGCTTCGAGCGCGGTATCGCATAGTCGACTACGGCGTTCCGCATGAACTCCGCCAGCCGGTGCGGCTGGACGCGGCCGTTTCCATCCACTGTGAGGCAATGACAGTGGATCTTGACCGAATGACCCTCGATGAGGACGTCGCGCTCCACCAACATGAGGTGAACGTCGAGTGCTTCCGGATTCCCTGTCAGCGCGGACGTGAGATCAGTCGCGGTGATGGTCGACAGACGGCCTACCCCCTTGTTCGTACGCCCGTCTGCCCCCAGACGAGTCAACCCATAATTGTAACCACCTAGACCTCCGCAGTCCATGTTCGGCGGGAATTGCCATCGAATCCGCGATGATCGCGAGCGGCGCTTTCATGCGCTGCGGACTAGACCAAAGCCTTCACGCGCGTCGTCGCTGTTGCTCGCAAGTCTAGAGCAGCATCGCATGCTCTTTACGAAAACATGCTCGGCAATAACGCGCCTGCCGTCTGCTCTTGGATGGTTGGCTTCTCGGAAACGACTGACCAAGGTAGGAGCCGATGTGCCCCTATTGTGCCCCCGCTTTTTTGGGGCACATTACAGGGGAAGCCAGCGACTAAATCATTGAATTCAGGTTTGAAATGGTGGGCGCACAAGGGATCGAACCTTGGACCTCTCCCGTGTGAAGGGAACGCTCTCCCGCTGAGCTATGCGCCCGGGACCATCATGGAGGCGGCCGGACTTTCGGCCGGCCGACGCATTGGAGCCCGCGATTTAGAAGTGCGGGCTTGAGGTGTCAAGTTTCCAGGCGCCTTGGGACCGGAAAACCTTGCCTCGGCCAGAGAAACCCGCCTTTTCGGCCCGCTTACGCGCCCTGCTGGCGGGCGCGGGAGGCATGGGCCTGCAGCGCGCGGATGCGCTCGGCCAGCGTTCCGCCGCCCTCGGGCAGGGTGGCTGCGGCCGCGCCATTCGTCGCGGCATCGTTGGCCGGGCGGGGCGCCGGCTTCGGCGGCTGGCCGGCCTCGGCCGCGAGCAGCGCCTCGATCGGAGAGTTCGGGCCTTCGAGCTGCATCGCCAACTTGGCGACCTCGGCGGCGATGTCGTTGATGCGCTCGCGCAGCAGCGCGTTCTCCATGCGCTCGGTCGCCCAGGAGCTTTCCGCCTGCTGTTGGATCGCGTTGATGTCGCGCTGGAGCTTTGCGCGCTCGTCGCGCGCGGAGCGGAGCTGCTCTTCCAGCGCGGTCTTTTCCGCGCGCAGCCCTTCGAACGCGGCCGACGACTTGCCGCCGCTCAGGGCGGCGATCTCGACGCGCAGCTCCTTGACAGTGCGCTCCGAAGTCTCATTGGCCTGGCGGAGCTGGTTGTTCTCGTAGTCGCGCTCGGCGAGCAGCTTGCCCTGCGTGGCGAGACGGCCTTCGAGATCGGCGACGCGGCCCGACAGCATCTCGGCCTCCTTGACCTGCACGAGGAGCTGGCGATCGAGCTCGGTGACGCGCTGGCCGAGATTCTCGACCCGGCCGCGCGCATCGCCGAGCTCGCGCGAGGCGGTCTCGGATTCGGTGCGCTCGTGTGCGAGACGCGCCTGCGTGGCGGCGAATTCCTTCTCGGCATCACCGACGCGGTTCTTCAGTTCCTCGATCTGCGTGCGCACCGCGACCAGCTCGACCTGGCGGCTCTCCGCCATCATCGAGCGGTCGGACAGTTCGGAGTTGATCTTGGCGAGCTCGTGCTGCTTGTCGGCCAGCGCAATCTCGGCGGCGCGCAAGCTTTCAGTCTTGGCGTTGAACTCCTCCTCGGTGGCGCGGAGCTGCTCCTTCACCGCCTTCTCGCGCGCCTCCAGCGCGAAGATCGTGGCGTTCTTCTCGCCCAGCTCGATCTTCATGCGGTTGATGGCGTCGCTCTTCTTGCCGAGCTCGGCGAGCTGACTCGTGGTCTTGTTCTTGAGCTGCTCGACGCTCATCTCGAGCCGGCGGGCCGACATGGCGAATTCGGCGCGGAGCTGGTCCTTGTCGGCCTGGATCTCGGCCATCGACAGCGGGGTTGCGGCCTCGAGCCGGCGCGTGGTCAGGCGCACCGCGCGGTTATGCACCAGCGGCACGATGGCCAGTCCGCACAGCATCGCCAGCAGGAAACCGATCGCCAGGTACATGATCGGTTCGACCATGGGCCAGAACTCCCAAAGCTAAGGAAAAATTTACCAACGACAATGCATGCGGGGCCGGCAAAAAGCCAGCCCCGGCCTGTCGTTAACCTTGATCCGTCACAGGATCAGAAGGAGCCCTAGAACGGGTTCCAGGTCGCGCGCGGCGTGTATTTGAGATAGCCGATATTGGCGCCCAGCCGTAGCCCAAGGCCGGAGCGGATCGGCACCAGCACGATGTTGTTGGCGGTGAGCGCGGTCATGCCGAAGCCGCCGATGATATAGGCCGAACCGTCGAGGCCGGCGAAGCGCTGGTAGATCGCGTTGGTGGCGGGCAGGTTGTAGACCAGCGTCATGGTGCGCGCGCCGTCGCCACCCCAGTCGAAGCCGAGCGAGGGGCCCTGCCAGTAGACGCGGAGGTCGCCGGCGTTCTTGGTGTAGAGCGTGCCCTCGCCATAGCGCAGGCCGGCGACGAAGGCGCCGGAGCCTTCCTCACCCAGGATGTAGCCGTTCGGCAGGCCCCATTGGCTGACCGCCTTCTCGATGATCGAGGCGAGCCCGCGCGAGACATTGCCGAAGAAGCGGTGACCGGCCGTCACCAGCTCGTCCGGCCCATAGGTGTTGGGCGTCGGGGTGCGCTGCGGCGGCGGCAGG
This sequence comes from Bradyrhizobium sp. USDA 376, assembly GCF_054063675.1. Lineage (NCBI taxonomy): Bacteria > Pseudomonadati > Pseudomonadota > Alphaproteobacteria > Hyphomicrobiales > Nitrobacteraceae > Bradyrhizobium > Bradyrhizobium sp. USDA 376. The sequence goes on along the minus strand of NZ_JBSSGN010000001.1, from coordinate 9,062,330 downwards.
TTGGGCGGCGGCGCCTGCTGGGCCGAGGCCGGCGCGATCCAGCCGACCATGGCGGCAAGCGCGAGCGCAGCAAGGCGTGATGCGAAAGTCATAAAAGAACCCCTGGTATCGAATCCGGTTGCTTCCTTAACCTGACGCCAACAGGCACGGCCCTAGGTTGCGCCGGATGTCCCCTCGACTCGGATGTTATCCGCAGCAACTATGACGGCACAACGGCAGGAAGATAGCCCTTTGCGCCCCGGAATTGCCTTGATCGGCCGGGTCGTCTGCCTGCTGGCGGGCATCTGGTTCGCCTGCCTGGGGTGGCCGGTCGAGGCCGCCACCACCGAGCGGATCGTCGTCAACCGTTTCTCGGGCGTCGCCATCGAGGGGTTCGACCCCGTCGGCTATTTCGTCGACGGCACCGCCGAGCAGGGCACGGCCGAGTTCGAGGCCAACCTCTGGGGCGCGGTCTGGCGCTTCAGGAACGAGGGCAACCGGGCCTCGTTCCTGGCCCATCCCGAGGTCTATGGCCCCCAGTACGGCGGCTATGACCCCGCCGACATCGCCCGCGGCGTCACCGTCGCCGGCAACCCCCGCTTCTTCGCGATCGTGGCGCAGCGGCTGTACCTGTTCAGCCGGGAAGCCAATCGCGACGCCTTCGCCGCCGATCCGGAGCGCTTCCTCTACGAGGTCGGCAAGCGCTGGCCGGCGCTGCAGCAGCAGCTCAGTCAGTAGCAACCTGGCGCCTGCGGGTCGCCCCAGGCGATGAACTCCGGGATGATGAAGCCGGTGTCGCTTCGCTGGCCGAAGCTGAGCGCGCCGCCCTTGCCGTCGGTCACCCTGCCGCCGGCCGCGGTCACGACCGCGCAGCCGGCCCCGACGTCCCATTCCGAGGTCGGCCCGAACCGGGGATAGATGTCGGCGCTGCCCTCCGCGATCCGGCCGAATTTCACGGCGGAGCCACAGGTCTTTCGCACCGCGTTGGCCCGGCCGTCGATGAACGCTTCGCTTCTGGGATCGCCGTGCGAGCGGCTCACCGCCGCGACCCAGGGCTCGCCCTGCGCCGGCAGCCTGCGGGTGTGGATCGGCTCGGCGGCACCGATGGTAACGCCGTCAAACCGCACGCGCTCGGCGCCGCGACCGACGATGCCGCGCCAGAGCAGCCCGAGCGCGGGGGCGCTGACGATGCCGAGCAAGGGAACGCCCTGGGTCACGAGCGCGAGATTGACGGTGAACTCGTCGCGGCCGGCGACGAACTCCTTGGTGCCGTCGAGCGGATCGATCAGGAAGAAGCTGCCCTGGAACGGCGGGGAGGCGAGCTGGGTCCGCTCTTCCGACAGCGTCGGGACGTCGCCCGCAAGCTGGGCCAGGCCGTCGGCGATGATGCGGTCGGCGGCAAGGTCCGCTTCAGTCACCGGCGAGCCGTCCTGCTTGCCGTCGACCCGCATCGCCGCGCGGTTGACGCCAAGGATCGCGTCGCCCGCCTTCACCACCAGCGCAGTGAGCGGCTCCATCAATCCGGATGCGGCCTCGGCGTCGATGATCCTCACCTGCATGCCTCATTCATCGGCAACTCTCGCCCCTCAGTTGATTCGCCCGCAGCCTTTATGGCCGCTTCGAACCTATCGCAAGCTAGCTGGCATAGGCTGGCGAATGTTAGAACCCGCAGCATCCGTCAAGCATGCGTGATTCGCGGCGTCCAGCGCCGTGCAATTCCAGGAACCCTCCAGGACCCCATTATATGTCTGACGCCTCGTCGCCCGCGACCGCTACTGCTCCCGATATGCTCGAACTCGCCGCGCTCCTGTGCTCGCGGGTCTGCCACGATCTCATCAGCCCCGTCGGCGCCATCGTCAACGGGCTCGAAGTGCTCGACGACGATCCCAAGCCGGAAGACCGCGAGTTCGCGCTCGACCTGATTCGCAAGAGCGCCAAGACCGCCTCCGCCCGCCTCCAGTTCTGCCGTCTCGCCTTCGGTGCCGCCGGATCCTCCGGCGCCCAGATCGACCTCGGTGACGCCCAGACCATGGCAAGGGGCCACATCGAGGACGGCAAGTGCTCGATCACCTGGAATCTGCCGCGGCTGCTGCTGCCGAAGAATCGCGTCAAGCTGCTGCTCAACATGCTGGTCGTTTCCCAGCATACGATCCCGCGCGGCGGCATGCTGACGGTCGATCCGATCGGCGAGGGCGAGACGATGAGTTTCCGCATCACCGCGACCGGACACAATGCGCGCCTGCCGCAGAACATCTCCGAGCTCCTGAGCGGCGAGCGCGGACCTGCCGCGGATGCGCACGCGATCCAGCCTTATTACACGCGGCTGCTCGCGCAGGCCTGCGGGCTCACCGTGACGCTCAAGCCCGAGGGCGAAGCGATCATCGTTACCGCTTCGTAAACGCGCAAAGCGCGCGCTCAGAGGTTAAGCCAATCTTTACGAGGCGCTTCGGCTTGTCCGGAGCGCCTTATCTCTTTGTTGGTTCCGTTCTTTTCCACATACTCAACCATTATTAAACGCTTTGCGGTGAAGCTGGCCCCATTCCGAAATGGCGCATCACGCCTCGTGCGCGCGCTCCCTGTATGAAGGCCTGTTTTCATGGATGATCTGTTGCGGGAGTTCTTGACGGAGACCAGCGAGAGCCTGGACACCGTCGACAATCAGCTGGTGAAGTTCGAGCAGGAGCCGAACAACGCCAAGATCCTGGATAACATCTTCCGCCTGGTCCACACCATCAAGGGTACCTGCGGCTTCCTCGGCCTGCCGCGGCTCGAAGCGCTGGCGCATGCCGGCGAGACGCTGATGGGCAAATTCCGCGACGGCATGCCGGTGACCGCCGAAGCGGTGACGGTGATCCTGTCCTCGATCGACCGCATCAAGGAGATTCTGGCTGGGTTAGAGGCAACCGAAGCCGAGCCCGAAGGCAACGACCGCGACCTCATCGACAAGCTGGAAGCGATGGTCGAGCAGGGCATGGCGGCGATGGCCGCGGGTTCGGCTCCCGTTGCCGAGGCGCCGCCGCTGGTGCCGGAAGCCCCTGTTGCCGTTGCGCCCGCAAAAGAGATGACCACGGGCACGCTGATCGATCAGACGCTGGAGCGCCCCTTGCGTCCCGGCGAAGTCTCGCTCGACGAGCTCGAGCGCGCCTTCCGCGAGACCGCGATCGAAGCGCCGGTCCCCGCGCCCGTCGCCAAGGCCGAGCCCGCGCCCGTTGCTGAAGCGCCGGCACCTGCTGCGAAGGAAGCGGCAAAGCCCGCCAAGGAAAAGGCCGCGCCGAAGAAGTCGATGGCCGACGAGACCGCCGTCGAGGGCGATCGCATCGCCAACCAGTCAATCCGCGTCAACGTGGATACGCTGGAGCATCTGATGACCATGGTCTCCGAGCTGGTCCTGACCCGCAACCAGCTCTTGGAGATCTCCCGCCGCAACGAGGACACCGAGTTCAAGGTGCCGCTGCAGCGCCTCTCCAACGTCACCGCCGAGCTGCAGGAAGGCGTCATGAAGACGCGCATGCAGCCGATCGGCAATGCCTGGCAGAAGCTGCCCCGCATCGTCCGCGACCTCTCGAGCGAACTCGGCAAGCAGATCGAGCTGGAGATGCACGGCGCCGACACCGAGCTCGACCGCCAGGTGCTCGATTTGATCAAGGACCCGCTCACCCACATGGTGCGCAACTCCGCCGATCATGGCCTCGAGACCCCCGCCGAGCGCCTGGCCAGCGGCAAGGGCGAGCAGGGCACCATTCGCCTGTCCGCCTATCACGAGGGCGGCCACATCATCATCTGCATCGCCGACAACGGCCGCGGCCTCAACACCGAGAGGATCAAGGCCAAGGCCATCTCCTCAGGTCTCGTCACCGAGGCTGAGCTCGAGAAGATGAGCGAAGCCCAGATCCACAAGTTCATCTTCGCGCCGGGCTTCTCCACCGCAGCCGCCATCACCTCGGTGTCGGGGCGCGGCGTCGGCATGGACGTGGTGCGCACCAATATCGACCAGATCGGCGGCACCATCGACATCAAGTCGGTGGCCGGCGAGGGCTCTTCAGTCACCATCAAGATCCCGCTGACCCTCGCCATCGTCTCGGCCCTGATCGTGGAGGCCGCCGGCGATCGCTTCGCCATCCCGCAGCTCTCGGTGGTCGAGCTGGTCCGCGCCCGCGCCAACTCCGAGCACCGCATCGAGCGCATCAAGGACACCGCGGTGCTGCGCCTGCGCAACAAGCTGCTGCCGCTGATCCACCTCAAGAAGCTCTTGAAGATCGATGATGGCGCCGCCAGCGATCCCGAGAACGGTTTTATCGTGGTGACCCAGGTCGGCAGCCAGACCTTCGGCATCGTCGTCGACGGCGTGTTCCACACCGAAGAAATCGTGGTCAAGCCGATGTCGACCAAGCTGCGTCACATCGACATGTTCTCCGGCAACACCATTTTGGGCGATGGCGCCGTCATCATGATCATCGACCCCAACGGCATTGCCAAGGCGCTCGGCGCCGCCGGCTCCTCGGCCCATGACATGGGCGACGAGAACGGCGCGCATCACATCGGCTCGGGCGAGCAGACCACGTCGCTCCTCGTGTTCCGCGCCGGCTCGTCGCAGCCCAAGGCGGTCCCGCTCGGGCTGGTCACCCGCCTCGAGGAGCTGCCCGCCGACAAGATCGAGTTCTCGAACGGCCGCTACATGGTGCAGTACCGCGAGCAGCTGATGCCGCTGGTGGCCATGGAAGGCGTCACCATTGCGAGCCAGGGCGCCCAGCCGATCCTGGTGTTCGCCGACGACGGCCGCTCCATGGGCCTCGTCGTCGACGAGATCATCGACATCGTCGAGGAACGCCTCAACATCGAGGTCGGCGGCTCCAGCCAGGGCATTCTGGGCTCGGCCGTGATCAAGGGCCAGGCCACCGAAGTGATCGACGTCGGCCACTTCCTGCCCATGGCGTTCGCCGACTGGTTCACCCGCAAGGAGATGAAGCCGTCGATGCACTCGCAGTCGGTGCTCCTGGTCGACGACAGCGCCTTCTTCCGCAACATGCTGGCGCCCGTGCTGAAGGCGGCCGGTTACCGCGTCCGCACCGCGCCGACCGCGCAGGAGGGCCTCGCCGCCCTGCGCGCGCAAAACTTCGACGTGATCCTGACCGACATCGAGATGCCCGACATGAACGGGTTCGAGTTCGCGGAAGTTGTCCGCTCCGACAACAACCTCGCCGCGACGCCGATCATCGGCCTGTCGGCGCTGGTGTCGCCGGCGGCGATCGAGCGCGGCCGTCAGGCCGGCTTCCACGACTATGTCGCCAAGTTCGACCGTCCCGGTCTGATCGCGGCGCTGAAGGAGCAGACCGCGGGCGCCGCCGGCGCCTCCGAGCTGAGCCGGGCCGCGGCGTAAGCAGGACAGGGATCAGGAGATAAGCTTATGACCAAGAAGACCCAATCCAGCGAAGGCGCCATGGTCGAATACGTCACCGCGATGATCGGCGGCCAGCTGTTCGGCCTGCCGATCTCCCGCGTCCAGGACGTGTTCATGCCCGAGCGCGTCACCCGCGTGCCGCTGTCCTCGCGCGAGATCGCGGGCGTGCTGAACCTGCGCGGCCGCATCGTCACCGTCGTCGACATGCGCTCGCGTCTCGGCCTGCCCAGGGACGAGGACGGCAAGACCCCGATGGCGGTCGGTGTCGACCTGCGCGGTGAATCCTACGGCCTCCTGATCGACCAGATCGGCGAGGTGCTGCGCCTGCCCGAGGCCGGCATGGAAGAGAACCCCGTCAATCTCGATCCCCGCATGGCCAAGCTCGCCGGCGGCGTCCACCGCCTCGACGGCCAGCTCATGGTCGTGCTCGACGTCGATCGCGTCCTCGAGCTCGCGCCCGAGATGATGGCGGCCTGATACGGCGGCATTGCCGCCGACGTGCCAGTAATTGGAAGTGTCCCCGCAAGGGGACAGGAAGCAGAGGTTCACATGCGAACTTGTCTCGTCGTTGATGATTCCAGCGTCATCCGCAAGGTTGCGCGCCGGATCCTGGAGGGCCTCGACTTCCAGATCCTCGAAGCCGAGGACGGTGAGAAGGCGCTGGAGGCCTGCAAGCGCGGCCTGCCCGACGCGGTGCTGCTCGACTGGAACATGCCGGTCATGGATGGCTACGAATTCCTCGGCCATCTCCGGCGCATGCCCGGCGGCGACCAGCCCAAGGTGGTGTTCTGCACCACCGAGAACGACGTCGCGCACATTGCGCGTGCTCTGCACGCCGGCGCCAACGAGTACATCATGAAGCCGTTCGACAAGGACATCGTGACGGCGAAATTCCAGGAAGTCGGCCTGATCTGAGCGAACGCCCGGAGGCTGAACGGATCCTTCGGCGATTGTTTTCAACTGAACCGTTTCAGTCTGAGTTGGTGAGTAATGAGTGTTGCGTTCGCAGGTAATTCGACCACGGGCACGTCGCGCGAAGCCGGGCCGCTGCGGGTGATGATCGTCGACGACTCCGTCGTCATTCGCGGTCTGATCTCGCGCTGGATCGGCGCCGAGCACGACATGGAGGTCGCCGCTTCCTTGCGCACCGGGCTCGAGGCGGTCAACCAGCTCGAACGCATCAACCCCGACGTTGCCGTGCTCGACATCGAAATGCCCGAGCTCGACGGCATCTCGGCGCTGCCGAAATTGCTGGCGAAGAAGCGCGATCTCGTCATCATCATGGCCTCGACCCTGACCCGCCGCAACGCGGAGATCAGCTTCAAGGCGCTGTCGCTCGGCGCGGCCGACTACATTCCGAAGCCGGAATCGACGCGCGAGGCGTCGGCCGCCGACACCTTCCATCACGATTTGATCCAGAAGATCCGTCATCTCGGGGCGCGGCTGCGCCGCAAGTCTGCCGTTGCGAGCCCGCCGCTCGCGCCGGCAAGCCCGGCCCCGGCTGCACGCGCACCGGCCGTCGTCCGGCCTGCCGCGCCTGCGCCCGTTCCGGCCGTGCATGCCCCGTCGTCGGGAGCGCTGTCGACGCGTCCGTTCTCGACCCAGGCGCCGAAGGTGCTGCTGATCGGCTCCTCGACCGGCGGTCCGCAGGCGCTGATGGCGCTCGTCACCGAGCTCGGGCCTGTCATCGACCGCTTCCCGGTGCTGATCACCCAGCACATGCCGCCGACCTTCACCACCATTCTTGCCGAGCATCTGGCGCGCTCGAGCCGCCGCCCGGCAGCCGAGGCGGTCGACGGCGAGCCGGTGAAGCCGGGACGCATCTACCTCGCGCCCGGCGGCAAGCACATGCGCCTCGCGCGCAGTGGCGTGGACACGCTGATCGCGCTCGACGACGGCCCCGCGGTCAATTTCTGCAAGCCCGCGGTCGATCCGCTCTTCACCTCCGCCATCGACATCTGGCACGGCGCCATCCTCTCGGTGATCCTGACGGGCATGGGCTCGGACGGCATGCGCGGCGGCAAGGACATCGTTGCGGCCGGCGGCAGCGTCATCGCGCAGGATGAAGCCTCCAGCGTCGTCTGGGGCATGCCGGGCGCGGCCGCCAATGCCGGCATCTGCGCGGCGATCCTGCCGCTCAACCAGATCGGCGCCAAGGTCAACCGCCTGTTCGCGGGAGACCGCTCGTGACGCCCGCGGATTACGATTATCTGCGCAAGTTCCTGAAGGAGCGCTCGGGCCTCGATCTGTCGCCCGACAAGCAGTATCTGGTTGAGAGCCGGCTGCTGCCGCTCGCCCGCAGGGCGAGTCTTCCGGGCATTCCCGATCTCGTGCTGAAGATCAGGAACGGCGACGGCCGGCTTGCGACCGACGTGGTCGAAGCCATGACCACCAACGAGACCTTCTTCTACCGCGACAAGATTCCGTTCGACCACTTACGCGACACCATCCTGCCGGGCCTGATCCAGGCGCGCGCAGCGCGCAAGAGCTTGCGCATCTGGTCGGCGGCCTCGTCGACCGGGCAGGAGCCTTACTCGATCGCGATGTGCGTGAAGGAGATGGGCGCGGTCCTCGCCGGCTGGCGCATCGAGATCGTCGCCACCGATCTGTCGCAGGAGGTGCTGGAGAAATCCAAGGCCGGCGTCTACAGCCAGTTCGAGGTGCAGCGCGGTCTGCCGATCCAGCATTTGATGAAATACTTCGCGCAAGTCGGCGAGCTCTGGCAGCTCAATGCCGACATTCGCGCCATGGTGCAGTTCCGCCAGCTCAATCTGCTGCAGGACTTCTCCCATCTCGGCACGTTCGACGTGATCTTCTGCCGCAACGTGCTGATCTATTTCGATCAGGACACCAAGGCGGTGATCTTCGAGCGCATGGCGAAGGCGATGGAGGCCGACGGCACGTTGCTGCTCGGCGCCGCCGAATCCGTCGTTGGCATCACCGACGTGTTCCGTCCCATCACCGAGCGCCGCGGCCTCTATCAGCTCAATCCCGCGCGCTCCGGTCGCGCGATGGGCGGACTGATGCCGCAGCTGCTGAAGGTTGCCGCGGCGAGGTGAGCTTCTCTTCGTCATTCCGGGGCCGCGCGTCAGCGCGGAGCCCGGAATCCATAACCACAGGCCATTGAAACAGGCAGGCGGTTAGACGTGGGGCTGTTCGATCCGCCTGTGGCTATGGATTCCGGGCTCGCGACTTTGTCGCGCCCCGGAATGACGGCTTCACAAAATCGCATGCGGCAGAAACCGCGAGCCGTTGCCCGTAATCGGGCTCTCGTCCTCGCGGATCGACAGTCCGCACGGCTCGTGATTCACCAGCCAGCTTCCGATCACCGGATAGAAGCCGGAAAAGTTCGGCAGCGGTGACAGCGCCTGTCGTATGAAACCTTCAGCGCCATAGGGGCCCGACTGCTCGTCGAGCGGCGTGCCGCCCGAGACCAGCGTGACATTGGCGCCTTCGCGCGACAGCAGCGGCTTGCGTACATACGACGTTCCGAGCTCCGCCGCCCGCGCGTCATCCTCGAAGAAGGCCGGCAGCAGGTTGGGATGGTTCGGAAACATCTCCCAGAGCAGCGGCAAAATGCCCTTGTTGGAGAGCACCGCTTTCCATGGCGGCTCGATCCATCGCGTCGGGGCGTCCTTGAGCTTTGCGCCGAAGGCGTCCTGGAACATCCATTCCCAGGGATAGAGCTTGAAGGCGAGCGCGATGTCGCCATCGTCGAGATCGACGAAGCCGCCGTCCTCATCGCGACAGCCGACCTGCTCGATGTCGAGCAGCGTGGTCGAGAGTCCGGCCTGGCGCGCCGTGTCTTCGAGATAGGCGAGCGTGCCGGCGTCCTCGTCGTTGCCTGTGGTGCCGGTGAGATGCAGGTGACGGCCGGCGGCGATCGTCTTCCAGGCCTCGATCAGCCGCTCGTGGATGGAGTTGAACTGATCGGCACGCGACGGAATGATGCGGCGCTCGATCGCCTGTTCGAGCCAGGTCCATTGGAAGACGGCGGCCTCGAAGATCGAGGTCGGCGTATCCGCGTTGTATTCGAGCAGCTTTGCCGGCCCCTTGCCGTCGAACTTCAGGTCGAGCCGGCCATAGAGGCTGCGGTCGTCGCGCGCCCAGCTCTCGGCGATCAGGCTCCAGAATGCCTCCGGAATCTTCAGGCGCCGCAGATGCCGCTCGTCGCCGATCACGCGGCCGGCAAGCTCAAGGCACATCGCGTCGATCTCGCCGGTCGGCGTCTCGATGCTGCGCTCGATCTCGTCGAGCGTGAAGGCGTAATAGGCGCGCTCGTCCCAATAGCGGTCGCCGCCGATGGTATGGAAGACGAAGCCGCATTGCGCTGCGGTCTCCCGCCAGTCGTCGCGCTCGAGGCAGGTGATGCGCTGCATAGGTCAGCCCCCGCCCGAGAAACCGTGGCCGAACGCGCCGAAGCCGCCGCGGCTCACGCTGCTGTGGCCCGAGTCGTATGACGTGCTGGACGAAGAATGGCTCGAGGAATCGCTGCTGAAGAAGCTCGATCGTGACGACGAGCCCGAGCCGCCGCTGCCGCCTGAGGAGCTGCTTCTGCTGCTGCTGCAGGCGGTGCTCGTCTGCACCGTTGGATCCGTCCCGGGAGGAGGGGGCTCGCACGTCTGCCGCGGCATCAGCGTGTAGGCGGTGGTGCCGACCGCGATCGTGCCCATCACGAGGAGGGCGACATGGCCGGAGCGCTTCACCGGCTGCTCCCTCGGCGGCAGCGGCAGGTCCGCCGGCAGGCGCGGCCGGCGCCTGCTGAACTCCTTGCTGGTGGGTTTGTCGGCCATATCACTGGATCATTGTCAGTAGATCATGCAGGCGGCGTTGAGGAGGCCCGCGGCGAGCGAGGACAGGCCGAGCCAGATGGCGGGCGCAAGCTCGCCGGCGGCGATCCGCGCCGACAGGTTCGGCACCGGCACCTTGACGAGAAAGAACACGATGACCTGCACGACCAGCGCGATCATCGCCCAGATCAGGCAGTCGAGCACATTGGCCGAATGCGCGATGGCGCTGACCAGCGGCGCCACGAAGCCGAGCAGGCTGAGGCCGAGCGCGATCGCGGCGGCCGGCTCGTCGTCGCGGATCAGCTGGAACTCGTTGTAGGGGGTGATGCGGGTATAGACGAACAGATACGCCACGATCGCGATCAGCCCGGTGCAGAAATAGACCAGGAAGGCGGGCAGGCCGGCGAGTGATTGCAGGATCATCGTTCCCCCATCGTGCAGCGACCATTCGTCGGCGGGGAGAGCGTAGCGGTTCAACGTTAGAGAGGGATGAAGTCGTATCGGCAGCGGTTGCTGCACCTCTCCCGCTTGCGGATAGGCTATCGCATATGAGGAAAACGTGGCGGGAAGCTCGCCTGCGGCCATCCTTCGAGACGCCCGCCTTCGGCGGGCCCTCAGGATGAGGACAGAGTATGTGGCGGCAATTCGGCAGCCAAAGCTGCCGGTCAGCCTCATCCTGAGGAGACCGCGGAGCGGTCGTCTCGAAGGACGAGGCGCTTGCTCAGGCCCCACCAGCCCATATGCGATGGCCCTGCGCTTGCGGGGAGGGCGAAGACGTCCCCAAAAACGAAAACCCCGCCATTTGCGGCGGGGTCCAGGCTGGGAGGAGCAAACCCGGGAGGGCTTGCGACGTAAACCCAGGATCAGGCGGGGATGCGCTCTTCGTGCTCGTGCGGCTCGCGCAGCACGTAGCCGCGGCCCCACACGGTCTCGATGAAGTTGCGGCCTTCGGAAGCGTTGGCGAGCTTCTTGCGGAGCTTGCAGATGAAGACGTCGATGATCTTCAGCTCCGGCTCGTCCATGCCGCCATAGAGGTGGTTGAGGAACATTTCCTTGGTGAGGGTCGTACCCTTGCGCAAGCTGAGCAGCTCCAGCATCTGGTACTCCTTGCCGGTCAGATGCACGCGCTGGCCGCCGACTTCCACCGTCTTGGTGTCGAGGTTGACGACGAGGTCGCCGGTCTGGATGACCGACTGGGCATGGCCCTTGGAGCGGCGCACGATCGCGTGGATGCGGGCCACCAGCTCGTCCTTGTGGAAGGGCTTGGTCATGTAGTCGTCGGCGCCGACGCCGAGACCCTTCACCTTGTCCTCGATGCCGGCGAGGCCGGAGAGGATCAGAATCGGTGTCTTGATCTTGGAGACCCGGAGCTGCTTGAGCACGTCGTAGCCGGACATGTCGGGCAGGTTGAGGTCGAGGAGAATAATGTCGTAATCGTAAAGTTTACCGAGATCGACGCCTTCTTCCCCCAAATCGGTCGTGTAGACGTTGAAGCTCTCAGACTTCAGCATCAGCTCGATCGACTGCGCGACGGCGCTGTCATCTTCAATCAGCAAAACGCGCATGCCAGTTCCCCATAGTCGCCGCTCCTGGGCGTCAGGTCGGCCGCATTCGCGGCACTCAACAAAACGCCTTTGAACAACTGATTCGGATCCTGACAACAGATGGTTAACAAACTCTGATTCTGGAACGCAAGTCCCCCCGGTGCAATTTTTGTCGAATCGCCGTAAGGTCTTGCGCAGGAAGCAGCTTTCGTTACTCCGATCCGTTCAAGCTCCACTTTAAGAGACGGGCCTAACCGACTCCCGCGACTCAGCCTTCTTCTGAAGGGGAGTCACGCTCAGTCACAAAGACAGTGACGCAATGATTAATGATGCGGGTAAACACGAAGTTAAGCGCCGTTCAGAAATATGGCGAAACTTAAGAGTTTCACCGTGAAGGCCTGGGGGCACGACGGCGATCACCTCATGAAAGCCCTCTTATGAAGGCGCGCCCCTTATGAAGGCTCTTGCATGAAGGCCCTTGCCGAACAGATCGGCGACATCGACGGCGTCAACATCTATGGCCGTGTGGTCGGCGTGCGCGGCCTGATGGTCGAGGTGGCAGGTCCCATCCATGCGATGTCGGTCGGCGCGCGGCTGGTGATCGAAACCGGCGCCAACCGTTTCATCCCCTGCGAGGTGATCGGCTTCTCCGGCAACAATGCCGTGGTGATGCCGTTCGCCGGGCTCGATGGCGTGCGCCGCGGCTGCAAGGCCGTCATCGCCAATGCCGCCAACCAGGTGCGGCCCTGTGCGGCCTGGCTCGGCCGCGTCGTCAATGCGCTGGGCGAGCCGATCGACGGCAAGGGGCCGCTGCCGCAGGGGTCCTCGCCGATGCCGTTCCGCAATACGCCGCCGCCGGCGCATTCGCGCAAGCGCGTAGGTAGCCCGCTCGATCTCGGTGTGCGTGCGATGAACACCTTTCTCACCTGCTGCCGCGGCCAGCGCATGGGCATCTTCGCGGGCTCCGGCGTCGGCAAATCGGTGCTGCTGTCGATGCTCGCGCGCAACGTCGATGCCGCGATCAGCGTAATCGGGCTGATCGGCGAACGCGGCCGCGAGGTGCAGGAATTTTTGCAGGATGATCTCGGCGAGGAGGGCCTGGCACGTTCCGTCGTCGTGGTCGCGACCTCCGACGAGCCGGCGCTGATGCGCCGCCAGGCGGCCTATCTGACGCTCGCGGTCGCCGAGTATTTCCGCGACGAGGACCAGGACGTGCTCTGCCTGATGGACTCCGTGACGCGCTTTGCCATGGCCCAGCGCGAGATCGGCCTGTCCGCCGGCGAGCCGCCGACCGCCAAGGGCTATACGCCGACCGTTTTCACCGAGCTGCCGAAGCTCCTCGAGCGGGCCGGGCCGGGCCTCGGCGAGGGCGCCATCACCGCGATCTTCACGGTGCTGGTCGACGGCGACGACCACAACGAGCCGATCGCGGACGCCGTCCGCGGCATCCTCGACGGCCACATCGTGATGCAGCGCTCGATCGCCGAGCGCGGCCGCTACCCCGCCATCAACATCCTCAAATCCGTCTCCCGCACCATGCCCAAATCGGCCGACCCGCAGTTCTGGCCGACCATCCAGAAGGCGCGGGCGGTGATGGCGACCTATGCCGACATGGAGGAATTGATCCGGCTGGGAGCCTACCGGGCCGGCTCCAGCCCCGAGGTGGACGAGGCGATCCGGCTGCACGAGCCGCTGGAAGCGTTCTTGCGGCAGCGCAAGGACGAAAATGCCTCACTGGCGGACGGCTATCGGCAGTTGGCGCAAATCCTCGGCAATTTGGAAACGGAACGCTAACTTTGTCAGTTCATCATCCGATCCCACAGAGTAGCAGAGCCGGTCTTGGCCCTAATCGGGCCTGTGGGGAGACCGGTGCCGTCCCAATGTGTGTATGTCTTGCAGCTAGGGGACTTCTGGGGAGTACGAGTCGATGAAGTCACGTGATACCCTCATCCGCCTGAAGAAGTTCCAGGTCGACGAGAAGCGCCGCCGGGTCACCCAGATCGAGACCATGATCGCCGACTTCCAGCGGATGTCGGTCGATCTCGAACGCGAGATCCAGACCGAGCAGGAGCGTGCCGGGATCAACGATCCCTCGCACTTCGCCTATCCGACCTACGCCAAGGCCGCGATCCAGCGCCGCGAGAACCTGACCCGCTCGGCCGACGAGCTGAAGGGCCAGCTCGACGAGGCCAAGGCCGCGCTGGCCGAGGCCTTCGAGGAGCTGAAGAAGGTCGAGCTCCTCGACGAGCGCGACCAGGCCCGCGAACGCGCCGAGGAAAACGCCCGCGAGCAGGCCGACCTCGACAGCATCGGCCTGATGCGCGCCCGCATCGGCGCCGTCGCCTGAGGCGTTAGCCGCAAGAACTGCCGAGGATTTGCCAAACCCGGACCCGCAAGGTCCGGGTTTTCGTATGGGCTGTCCACAGCGCGGCGCCACGCCCCTTGGTGGTCGGCTTTGCCGCGCGCTATGGTAGCGGGAATGAATGCTGTGCCAGCGACGGCGGTGCCCACCTCTCCCTTGGGAGAGGTCGGCGCGGGGCGCCGGGTGAGGGGTGACGGTCTGCCGTTAGTCCTGCGCCCCCTCACCCGATTTGCTGCGCAAATCGACCTCTCCCCGTCGGGGAGAGGTGAAGGGAAGCGACGGGCCGCGTTTCAGGGGGCTGAATGCTGACGCCAGCAGAGCTGGTCGGGCTGATCGAGGCGGTCGCCGGGGGCGATCAGGCCGCGTTCGAGCGCCTCTACGTCGCGACGCGCGCGAAACTCTATGGCGTCGTGCTCCGTATCTTGCGTCGGCAGGATCTCGCAGAGGAGGTCATTCAGGAGACCTACGTCAAGATCTGGAACAGCGCCGGCCAGTTCAATCCGGCGCTCTCGTCGCCGATCACGTGGATGGCGTCGATCGCGCGCAACCGTGCGATCGACATCGTGCGCAAGAAGTCGGAAGCCTCCATCGAGGAGGAGCCTCAGGCGATGGAGGTTGCGGCCGACAGTCCCGATCCGCTGGCGCGCCGGGAGATGACCGAGGAGCTGAAGCGGCTCCTGGAATGCATCGGTCGGCTCGAGCCGGACCGTCAGAAGCTCGTGCTGCTCGCCTATTACAACGGCTGGAGCCGCGAGCAATTGGCGGAGAAATTTGTCGCGCCCGTCAACACGGTGAAGACGTGGCTGCGGCGCAGCATGCTGGATATCCGGGAGTGCCTCGGATTGTGATGGCTCGGACGACGAGGAAGGTTCTGGACTGCAAGTGATGGCCTACACGGAGGACCATATCGCGCTCGCCGCGGAATATGCGCTCGGCACGCTCGACGCCGACGAGCGCGCGCAGGTCGAGACCATGATGGCGGTGGACAAGGCATTCGCCGAAATCGTGCAGGCCTGGTCCTATCGGCTCGGCGTCCTCAACCAGATGGTCGGCACGATCGAGCCGCGTCCGATCGTGTGGGAGAACATCAGGGCCGAGCTCGCGCGGACGGAATTCGCACAGGAGCCGCCCGCGCAGGCCGAAGCCTCGCCGCCTCCCGCGCCTGAAGCTTCCTCGTTTGAAGCCGTGTCGCCGCCGCCTTCGGACAGCGCGCCGCCGGCCGAGCCGCAGCCTTCGGCCGCGGAGCAGCCGGAGGCGGCGCGGCCGGCCTCGGATACGCTGTCCGACGTCGCGCCGATCTTCATGCCGCAGGTCCACGCGCCCGATCCGGACGTGGTGCATGCGCCGCCGCCGCCGGTCGTGGACAACAGCAATGTGATCCGGCTCGAAGGCCGCGTGAAGCGCTGGCGCACCATCGCATCCGCCATCGGCGCGCTCGCGGCCGCGCTGCTGGTGACGCTGTCGCTCCAGATCTTCCAGCCCGACGCGCTGCCGGGCGCGTTGCGTCCCACTCCGCGGATTCAGACCGTCGAGGTGAAGGCGCCGGCGCCGCTCGCCGCGTCCGCGCAATATGTCGCGCTGCTGCAGGGCCCGGGCGGCGGCCCGGCCTTCATCCTCACCATCGACGGCGCGACGCGGAATTTCACCGTGCGCAAGGTCGGCGCCACGCCGGAGCCCGGCAAGAGCTTCGAGCTCTGGCTGATCTCCGACAAGCTGCCGCGCCCGCGCTCGCTCGGCGTGATCGGCGCCGGCGAGTTCACCGCGCGTCCGCTGCTCGCCGGTTACGATGCCGACCTCGTCAACGGCGCGACCTACGCCGTCACCGTCGAGCAGGCCGGCGGCTCGCCGAGCGGCCAGCCGACCTCGGCGCCGGTGTTTTCCGGCAAGCTGATCGAGACCGTGCCGCCGGCGCAGCCGCAGCAACAGCCGCCGGCGAAGAAGTAGGTGCTTCATCGTCGTCCTGGCGAAAGCCAGGACCCATTACCCCAAGAGCCCGTGGTAGCAGTGAGCTGTGGCCATACCGGCGAACAACCACTCGATCCTGTGGCAATGGGTCCTGGATCGGCGCTCGCTCCGCTCGCTGGTCCAGGATGACGCTGGAATGTTCGGAGGCCCGCGACAAATCATTCATCGGTTCCTGTCGCCGCCGTCCATCCCGCCGTCGCATTTCGACAAGCCCGGCCAAATCCCATCCCGGTTTGAACCTCCCCGCAATTCGCCGCGTCAAATCCCCGGAATTTGCAGTCGGCGCGGCCGATCATTGTGCCGAAGAGGGGCGAGACATCAGATGGATGCAGCGAGAACGCCGGGCATCTTCATTCACCAATATGCAGGCCTGCCGCACGGCCCGGCCTTCGAACATTGGCGCGAGCGGGCCGTCGGAGCCTGCGGCCTCGACATCGGGCCGAGCCAGGGCGACAGCATCGATTGCCGGCTCCAGGTCAGCGTGGTCGACAATATCGTGCTCGCCATTCCCGAAGGCGCCTCCGCGCAATATTCGCGCACCCAGAGCCACCTTGCCGATGGCAGCGACGATCTCGTCCTGATCGCGGCACATGCGGGCCTCGTCCGCGTCGGGCAGAACGGCCATTCCGTGGAGCTTGCGCCCGCGCAGATGGTGCTCGTCGACATGGGCATCACCGGCACCGTCGGCCACACCATTGAGGATCGTTTCACCAGCATCCGCATGCCGCGCCGCGCGCTGCTGGACATCAATCCGCGCGCCGAGGACAAGCTCTCGCAGGTGCTCTCCGACGGCGCGGTCGCCGAGACCATCTTCCGTTACCATGCACTGGCCGCCAATCACGCGCCGCATCTCGACGCCGTCGGCCAGCGCCTGACCGCGCAGCACATGGTCGATCTCGTCGGTCTCCTGCTCGGCACCGATGCCGAGCACGCAAGCCTCGCGCGCGGACGCGGGCACGCGGCGGCCCGCCTCGACCTGATGCAGGCCGACGTGATGGCCGCGCTCGGTCGCAACGATCTCTGCCTGGCCGAAGTCGCGACGCGCTCGGGGCTCAGCCCGCGCCAGGCGCAGCGGCTGTTCGAGCAGGCCGGCACCACCTTCACCGAATTCGTGCTCGAGCAGCGCCTGCTGCTCGCGCGAAAGCAGCTCGGCGATCCCCGGGCGAGGGCGCGCAAGATCAGTGACATCGCGCATTCCTCGGGCTTCTCCGACCTGTCCTATTTCAACCGCGCCTTCCGCAAGCGCTTTGGTGCGACGCCGTCGGAACTGCGTGAGGCCTAGGCCTGCGATTTTGGGCCTGCGATTTCGTGCAGCGGCCTTGCGCCGCCGCAGTTGGTCGATCCGATCGAATGGGCTATATCTACCTGCGCGGGCAGGCCGCAGGATCCTTGGAAAGTGCGAGTAGGCGGACATGGCGCGTATCGTCGTGCTCGGCGCCGGGTTTGCGGGTCTGTGGGCGGCCATCGGCGCCGCGCGCAAACGCGACGAGATGGGTGCGGCGGGGCGTGACATCGAGATCCGCCTCATCGACCGTAACCCCTATCACAACATCCGCGTGCGCAATTACGAGACCGACCTCAGCGAGGTCGCGCTTCCGCTTCCACAACTGCTCGATCCGATCGGCGTCACGCACGGCCTCGGCGAGGTCGAAGCGATCGATCCGGTGCATCGCAGGATATCGCTCGTCACCAGCGGCGGTGAGGAGACGCTGAGCTATGATCGCCTCGTGCTGGCGCTCGGCAGCGAGGTGATGCGTCCCGACATTCCGGGCCTTGCCGACCATGGGTTCGACGTCGACACCTATGCTGCAGCGCTTCGCCTCGAGGATCATTTCGCATCGCTCGGACGCAGCGCGCCGTCGCCGGGGCGTTCGACCGTCGTGGTGGTCGGCGCCGGCTTTACCGGCATCGAGGTCGCGGCCGAAATGCCGGACAGGCTGGCGCGGGCCGGCATCACCGGCAGCCGCCGCATCATCCTGGTCGATCCCAATCCGGCCGTGGGCGCCACCATCGGCGCGCATGCGCGTCCCGTCATCGCGACGGCGCTGGCTTCGCTCGATGTCGAGACGCGGCTCGGCGCGCGCGTCGTATCGATCGAGGCCGCCGGCATTCGCCTGAGCTCGGGCGAGTTCATCCCGACCCAGACCGTGATCTGGTGCGCCGGCATGCGTGCGAGCCGGCTGGCCGAAAATTTTCCGGGTGCGCGCGATCGCCTCGGGCGCCTGCTGGTCGATCCCTTCATGCGCGTTGCGGATCTGCCTTGTGTGTTCGCGGCCGGCGACGTTGCCTCCAGCGTCGTCGATGGGCTGCATCCGACCGTGATGTCCTGCCAGTTCGCCCGGCCGATGGGCCGCTTCGCCGGCCACAATGTGGTGGCCGATCTCGTCGGTGAACCGATGCTGCCGCTGCGGATCGACTGGTACGTCACCGTGCTCGATCTCGGCGGCTGGGGTGCGCTCTATACGGAAGGGTGGGATCGCGAGGTCCGCACGACCGGCGCGGCTGCGAAGGCAACCAAGCAGACCATCAACTGCAAGCGCATCTATCCGCCGCTCACCGGCAGCAAGGATGAACTCTTCGCCGCCGCCGCGCCGACCGTGCAGGCGCCGCCGCCGACTTATGGGGCGCCGCGCCGTTGAGCCGGGCCATGCGTCCATCGGCCAATCGTCGGCAAATGACCCGAAGCAGACGTCCAACGCCGCCAGCTATTGAGCTTCAACGTAGCGTATGATGCTCTGGTTCTGGACGTTTGCGACCAATTCATCCGCGCGGGACAAGAGACGGCGGAGCAGGGGCGACGGATTGGCCCGATTGTATCCCAGCGCCAAATCGACTGTTGGCGTGCCGCCCTCGAGCGCTCTGGCAACGACGTTCGGTGCCAGCATGTTCTGCGCATAGAGCGGGACGAGGCTGATTCCGCCCGTGGAGGCCACGAGCGACATGGCTGACGATATGTTTTCGCCTTCGTACTTCGCCTTCAGGGTAATACCGACCCGGGATGCGTAGTTCTGTATGACCTCCTGCAAGACGGGCGACGTTCTTGCCGAGCTGACATAGATCTCGCGGGCGAGATCCTGGGGACGGATCTTCTTGCGCGAGGCCAGACGATGTTCGGCCGGCAGCACGGCAATCAAGGGCTCCTTCGCCAATATCTTGAAGACGACGCCCTCGTTGTCTTTCTCGGGACGAAGGAAAGCTATGTCCAACTTTCCCCGCATCAACGCGAGCGCGAGTTCTGGTGAAGATTGCGTGCTGAGTGTGACTTCAACATCGGGTGCTTCCTCGCGGAGGATGCGCAGAAGCTGGGGGAGCCACATCACCTCCAACCCGACGAGAAAACCCATCGAAAGAACGGGCCTTTGCGGTTGCGCCGTCTGCCGGGCCGCCTCCGTTGCAGCCTCAACCTGCAGCAGCGCCAGCCGCGCATGATCAAGAAACACTCTTCCGGCGGCGGTCAGCGTCACGCCGCGCGCCTGGCGCTCCAATAACTGTACGCCGACTTCGGCTTCCAGATCGCGGATCTGCCGGCTCAGCGATGGCTGCGAGGTGTTCAGTCGCCGCTGGGCGGCGGTCAGCAGGCTGCCTTCTTCAGCGACGGCAACGAAATAGCGCAGGTGCCGGAGTTCCATGACCCCTCGTATATCTTCCAGGCATAGCTCGAAGCCTACAAGGTCTTGGTCATCGGCCAAAGGGAGATTTACCGTCTCGCAGTCTGCAACCAAAAAGGGACAAAGAACAATGTCGACGCCGAAGCCCAGCATCGTCTTCTGCCATGGCCTTTGGGCCGATGGCTCCTGCTTCAGCAAAGTGATCCCCGCGCTCGAGGCCAAGGAAAGGGCTCGCTGGGGGCTTTGACTCTAAAATTCCGGCCGCAAACTTTTCGATGAATGTCTAACAGCGCAGATGGAGCGACTCGATGCCCACGATCACGACGACAGACGGCGTAAAAATCTTCTACAAGGATTGGGGATCAGGTCAGCCAATCGTTTTCAGCCACGGTTGGCCGCTGACAGCGGACGACTGGGACGCCCAGATGACCTTCTTCCTTCGCCACGGCTACCGGGTGATCGCCCACGACCGGCGCGGCCACGGCCGGTCCGACCAGCCCGGCACCGGCAACGACATGGACCACTGGGTTGCCGACCTCGCGGCCCTGACCGAGCATCTCAACCTGCGCGATGCGATCCACATCGGCCACTCCACAGGTGGCGGTGAGGTGGCTCGCTATGTCGCTCGCCACCAGGAGCGCGTCGCGAAGGCGGCGCTGGTCGCTTCACTGACGCCGAACATGTACCGGAGCGAGGACAACCCGTCCGGTCAACCGCCGGAGTGGTTCGAAGCGATCCGGGCAGGCGTGCTGGGCAACCGGTCGGAGTTCTACCGTTTCGTCCCTGAGAATCCGTTCTACGGCTACAACCTGGATGGGGCGAAGCCTTCGGAGGCGATCATTGCCAACTGGTGGCGCCAGGGCATGGCCGGCGGTGCCCTCGCTCATTACGCAACCGTCGACTCCTGGCTTGAAGATTACACCGCAGACCTCAAGAAGATCACCGTGCCGGTGCTGGTAATGCATGGCGAGGCTGATCAAGTCGTCCCGTTCGCAAGTTCAGTGCCGCGCGCGGTCGACCTGCTGAAGAGCGGGTCACTGAAGACTTACCCCGGCTATCCCCACGGCATGCTCACCACGCATGCGGATGTCCTCAACCCCGACCTGCTCTCGTTCATCAGGTCGTGACGACATCTCTCATCCATTATCGCCTAGGAGTTTGGGGATGTAGATTGAGGAGGGTTCGGGTTTCGTCGGGTCGGCCCAGCCACAAGCCCTCGCGGTGCCCGACGGGCAAAACACGCTAACCGTGGGGCAACCCCCACCGACAAAAATATTCTACTTTACCGAAATTCGGAGACGGCGTATTTGTCGCGCAACCCGGCCCAAGGAAGAGGGGCGTATCGCGATCGTCACGAACGTGGGCCGGGCGGCGGTGGACGTGGGTCACATCGGCGCGAAGGTTTTTGCAGGGCGGGCGACCGTGAGCAAAAACGTCGCGCACACGACCGGTGCGATCTGCGTACGGCAAAATCGTGTGGTCCTGGCGCCCGGGGTCTGTGCGCCAAGTCTTGCGGTGATGCGTGCGGCCCAACCGGGTCCTCGCATCGATCATCCGCAAGGCGACGGGGGCAATAGTGCATCGCTCCCCGGGGAGAGCGCGACATAAGCCGTAAGCCCACTGCGCAGGGAAGGCCGGATGTTCAGGCTTCACCTGTATGCCGCTGTGCAGATCTTCTCACTGTTACCTCGCACAGTGGACCGCGGGTGCCAGCCGGCACCCGGTCTTCCCTGCGCCCTCTTTCAATCGAGGGTGAGTTGATAGGCAAAGCTCGGGCGAGATGAGCCGCGAGAAGGCGAAGACGTGTCTAACGTTTCAGACGTCCAATGTTGCGGCGAGCGCTTACCGATCTCCGTCACCCTGAGGCGGCCGCTCCTTCAGCGGCCCTCGAAGGGCGACGGCCCAGCTGCGTCTCGGCCGTTCATCCTTCGAGGCTCGCGACGCAGTGCAGGTGCACTGCGCCACTCGCACCTCAGGATGACGGAATGGACACCGCCGCCGCGGAAAGATCCTGGATTGCTTCGCTGCGCTCGCAATGACGAAGATGATGATGCAATTGTGCCCTCGCAGCGCGGCTCGGAGACGAGAGGAGAGAACGGTGCAACATACCCCCAGACGTGAGAAAGCGCCCGTGGGGGGCGGGCGCTTTCTGTAGTCGACTTGGGGTTGGGGTCGTCTACATATCCACGTGGCGACTTTGGGGGGCTGGTAAAGGGCCGCGTGAATTCACAAAACTTGTCAGATCTCCTTATCGAACGAGGGACGCGTTCGAGCTGGTGATAACGACCGGCTTGCCGGCCTTGATGACGCGGGCCGTCTGGGTCAGACCTTCATCCGAACCCGAGCGTGCCGTGATGCTGAAGCCCGCCACCGCGATCCCTGCGACGAGGGCGACGACCACAATCTTCAAATGGGTCGCGCGATCGGCGCTGTAGATCGAGTGGTTCATGGAAGCCTCCTGCCGCCACCTACCCGAAGTAGTCGCCGGCCGTTTGAGGCAGGTTCATGCTTCCGGTGCCCAACAACCTAGTATTGGGCGGATCGTTCCCAAGAGGCGATCACAAGGGCGTGACACGACGTGAAAGATCGCGATCAAAAGCGGCGCTTGATCGTTCTTTTTTATAATTATTTCAAAGCTGTAATGTGCTTTCCGAGCGCCCTTCTGGCCTTTGGTCCACAAGGCACCAGGAACTCAAAAACCATTTGCCTGTGGCCGAAAAACACACGGCTTCTTAAGGCAAATCAGATGCTTCCGACCGTTTTCAACCTCGCTCTGGGGTGGATTTCAGCCTGCGACAGCACGGTGGTCTGGGCGCGGAACCGCTCGACGAGTGAGCGGACGAACGGACGAATTGCCGCAGAGGTGACCAGCACCGGCGCCTCGCCTTCGCGGGCGGCGCGCTCGAAGGCCTCGCGCACTGCGGTCATGAATTCCGACAGCTTCGAGGGCTGCATGGCGAGGCTGCGCTCCTCGCCTTGGCCGATGATGGATTCGGCGAAGGCCTGCTCCCAGCGCGCCGACAGCGCGATCAGCGGCAGATAGCCATTGTAGGAGGTGTTTTGCGCGCAGATCTGCCGGGCGAGGCGGGCACGGACATGCTCGACCATGGTGGACGGATTGCGCGAGAAGGCGAGCGAGTCCGCGATGCCTTCGAGGATGGTCGAGAGATCGCGGATCGAGATGCGCTCGGCGAGCAGCAGCTGCAGCACGCGCTGGATGCCGGAGACCGTGACCTGGCCGGGCACGATGTCCTTGACCAGTTCGCTCTGCTCCTTCGGCAGCTCCTTGAGCAGCTTCTGCACCTCGCCATAGGAGAGCAGGTCCGACATGTTGGCCTTGAGCAGCTCGGTGAGGTGGGTCGAGAGCACGGTCGCGGCGTCGACGACGGTGTAGCCCTTGAGGGAAGCCTCCTCCTTGAGGCTGGCATCGACCCAGGTCGCGGGCAGGCCGAAGGTCGGCTCGGTGGTGTGGATGCCGGGCACCTGAACCTGGCTGCCGCCGGGGTCCATGACCATGAACTGGTTCGGCCAGATCTTGCCGGTGCCGGCGTCGACCTCCTTGATCTTGATGATGTAGGTGTTGGCCTCGAGCTGAACGTTGTCGAGGATACGCACCGCCGGCATCACAAAGCCCATCTCGATCGCGAGCGAGCGGCGCAGCGCCTTGATCTGCTCGGTGAGGCGGTCGGTGCCGTCGGGCCCGTTGACCAGCGGCAGCAGGGCATAGCCGAGCTCGATCTTGAGGTCGTCGATCTTGAGCGCGGCCGAGATCGGCTCTTCTGCCGCGGCCGCGCCCGGCGCACCCGGCATGCCCGGAGCGGGCGCGGCGTTGGCGGCTTCCTCGGCCTTGACCGCGGTGCGCTTGTGGTTGCGGGCGTGCCAGGCCAGCGCGCCGGCGCCGGCGCCGAGCGCAAGGAAGGGGATGGTCGGAATGCCCGGCAGGGCCGCCAGCACCAGCATCACCGCCGAGGACATCGCCAGCGCCTGCGGATAGCCGGAGAACTGCTTCATCAGCGCCTTGTCGGCGGCGCCGGAGACGCCGGCCTTGGAGACGAGCAGGCCGGCCGCGGTCGAGACGATCAGCGCCGGCACCTGGGTGACGAGGCCGTCACCCACCGTCAGCAGCGTGTAGCTGCGTCCGGCGTCGGCGAAAGACATGCCTTGCTGCGCCACGCCGATGATCATGCCGCCGACGACGTTGATGAAGACGATCAGGAGGCCGGCGATGGCATCGCCGCGGACGAATTTGGAGGCACCGTCCATGGCGCCGAAGAAGCCGCTCTCGTCCTCCAGCTCCTTGCGCCGCTGCTTGGCGACCTTCTCGTCGATCAGGCCAGCCGAGAGATCGGCGTCGATCGCCATCTGCTTGCCGGGCATGGCGTCGAGGTGGAAGCGGGCGGCGACTTCGGCGATACGGCCCGAACCCTTGGTGATGACCACGAAGTTGACGATGATCAGGATGGCGAAGACGATGATGCCGATGACGAAATTGCCGCCCATCACGAAGCTGCCGAAGGCCTCGATGACGTGACCGGCGGCGTCCGTGCCCTCGTGGCCATGCGACAGGATCAGCCGCGTCGAGGCCATGTTGAGCGACAGGCGCAGCATGGTCGAGATCAGCAGGATGGTCGGGAAGGCCGAGAATTCCAGCGGCGCCTGGATGAACAGCGACGTCATCAGGATCAGGATCGAGAGCGTGATCGAGATCGCCAGGAACAGGTCCAGCACGATCGCGGGCAGGGGGAGGATCAGCACCACCAGGATGGTGAGGATGCCGAGCGCCAGCGCGATGTCGCCGCGCTTGAGGACGTTGACGATCTCGTTGAGGGAGGGGACGCCGGGCTTTCCGCCGCCTACGCCCTGTCCCGCGGTGACGTCGACCATGGTAGCTGCCTCCCCGCGCGACTGCCGGCCGCGCGCCCCAAACGTCTGCGCGGCGGCCGATGGGCCGCCGTTCCGAAAGTGAGGCACCGCACTGGCGTCCACAGGGGATCCCCCGTTCTAACGCGGCCGACGACACTCGACTTCACCCGGCAACTTTTGCCCGGTGTATGGTTAGCAAAGGGTTAACGGAGGGTGCGGCAAGACTGCTGGGAGGGGCGTTTCGGGGGGCGGGCGTCATTCCGGGGCGGTGCGAAGCACCGAACCCGGAATCTCGAGCTTCCGGGTCTGGTCCTGCGGACCATCCCGGAATGACGGGGCAGGTGGCAAAGCGCCCCTTACTTCGCCTTCTCCATCTTCGTCACCGTGTACCCCGAAGACGCCTCCTCGGCCTCGAAGGTCACCTTGTCGCCGACCTTCACCTGCTTGAGCATCGCGGGGTCCTTGACGCGGTAGACCATGGTCATGGGCTCCTCCATGCCGAGGCTCTTGGCCGGGCCGTGCTTGAGCGTGATCTTGCCCGCGCCCTCGTCGATCTTCTTGACCTCGCCGCCGATCGAAGCGCTCTGCGCCGCGACCGCGCCGAAGGTCAGGCCTGCGCTCAGGGCGAGCGCCGTGGCGATGTGGATGGTCTTGTTCATGGCTCTCTCCTTTGGCTCATTTCACGGTGACGCGGCCGACCATGCCGTACTCGCGATGATCGGGGATCAGGCAGGAGAATTCGAATGTGCCGGCCTTGGTGAATTTCCAGACGATCTCGGCCGTCTTGTTCGGGGCCAGCCGCACCCCGTTCGGATCGTCATGCTCCATGTGCGGATGCTTCTTCATCACCTCGGCATGCGCGAGGTTCTCCTTGGTGGTCGCGAGCAGGAACTCGTGGTCCTCCTTGCCGACATTACGCAGCACGAAGCGGATCTGCTCGCCGCGCTTCACATTGATCTTCGACGGCTCGTACGACATCTCGCTCAGCGCGATCTCGATGGTGCGCGCCGGCTTCTTGGGATCGCCGGGCTCGCCCGCTGAAAAGGTCGTATGGCCGTGATTTTCGTGCGCGCCGGCGGACGAAATCGAGAGCGCTGCCAGCGCGAGGACGAAGGTGACGGTCTTCTTCATTGTGGTCTCCAGTTGGTGGTTCATCGAAACGCTCACATCTTCATGTTCTTCATCGGCGGATTGCCTGGTTTTTGCCGCGCCGGCTCTGCGGCCGGTGCGGTGACTTCGTAGGCGACGGTGCCTTGCGGGAATTTGTACGGACCGGGATCGCGGTAATCGTCGCGCGCGAGGTCCTCGCGGATCTTCACGACCGTGAACATGCCGCCCATCTCGATCGGCCCGAACTGGCCGGTGCCGGTCATCATCGGCAGCGTGTTGTCGGGCGCGGGCATCTCCATGTTGCCCATCGCCATGCCGGTCGAGCCCATCGCCATCGCATCCGGCGCGAGCTTGCCGACGGCCTTGGCGAGATCCTTGCGCGACACGCCGATCAGGTTGCGCACGTCGTGTCCCATCGCGTTCATGGTGTGGTGCGACTTGTGGCAGTGGAACGCCCAGTCGCCGGGATTGTCCGCGAGCACGTCGAACACCCTGACAGCGCCGACGGGCACGTCGGTCGTCGTCTCCGGATATTGCGCGCTCTCCGGAATCCAGCCGCCATCGGTGCAGGTCACCGCAAAGCTGTGGCCATGCAGGTGGATCGGATGGTTGGTCATGCTGAGATTGCCGATGCGCACGCGCACCTTGTCGCCGAGCCGCACCGGCATCGGATCGATGCCCGGAAACACCCGCGCATTCCAGGTCCACATGTTGAAGTCGGTCATCTCATTGACCTGCGGCAGATAGGTGCCGGGATCGACGCGATAGGTGCTCATCACGAAGACGAAGTCGCGGTCGACGGGCCGGAAATTCGGATCGCGCGGGTGCACGACGACCATGCCCATCATGCCCATCGCCATCTGCACCATCTCGTCGGAATGCGGGTGGTACATGAAGGTGCCGCTCTTCTTCATCTCGAATTCGTAGACGAAGGTCTTGCCCGGCTCGATGTGCGGCTGGTTCAATCCGCCGACGCCGTCCATGCCGCTCGGAATGATCATGCCGTGCCAGTGCACGGTGGTGTATTCGGGCAGTTTGTTGGTGACGAAGATGCGGACCTTGTCGCCCTCGACCGCCTCGATGGTCGGGCCCGGCGACTGGCCATTATAGCCCCACAAATTCACCTTCATGCCTTCGGCGAACTCGCGCACCACGGGCTCGGCGACGAGATGGAATTCC
Source organism: Bradyrhizobium sp. USDA 376 (assembly GCF_054063675.1). Lineage (NCBI taxonomy): Bacteria > Pseudomonadati > Pseudomonadota > Alphaproteobacteria > Hyphomicrobiales > Nitrobacteraceae > Bradyrhizobium > Bradyrhizobium sp. USDA 376. Next base: position 9,035,532 of record NZ_JBSSGN010000001.1, on the reverse strand, counting down.
TTCCAGTCGCCGTTCATGCGGAACGGCAGCGACCAGCCGTTCAGCGTGACCACGGGGCGATAGTCGGGCCCGCTGATGGGGTGCAGCGGCGGCTGCATCGTCACCTTGTCCATGTGCGGGGCTTCCGGAATCGAAGCGGCCTGGACGCGACCGCTGATGGCCGACGCGCCGGCAAGCGCGGCGCTGCCCAAAAATCCTCGGCGGGAAAACATCTTGGCCTCCATCTCAGTGGCCGCCATCGGCAGGGGCTGCCGCGGCGATGGTGGTTGACGTCTCGCCGCCATTGACGGCGGTCTGCAGGTCGGCCTGGGCGAGAAAGAAGCTTTGCCTGGCGTCGATGGCGCCGCGCAGCGACGCCAGGCGCTGCCGCGCCTCGGTCAGAAGCGCGAAGATATCGACCTGCATGCTGGAGAAGCGCAGCTGCATTTCCTCGGTGATGATCTTTCGCAAGGGGATGATCTCGCGCTGATAGTGGCTGGCGATGTCGTAAGCGGACCGGTAGGTGCGATAGGCGTCTCGCGCCTCCGAGCGAACGTTCACGGCCCGCTCGGTCAGACGGTTGAAGGCGAGATTGTAGGTCTCCGCCGCCTGCCGCACGCGGACCTCGCCGCCGTCGAAGATCGGAATCTGGAACTGCACGTCGAAGCCGCGTTCGCGGAACGGCGGCCCTTCCGGATCCTGCGTGCGGCGGGAGATGCCGGCGAGATCGAGCAGCGTCACGAAGCGCGTCGCCTCGGTGAGGTTCAACGCTTTTGCCAGCGCCGCCAGTTCCAGCCGCGCGATCTGCAGATCGATGCGATGCGCCACCGCGTCGACCTCGATAGTGGGCAAGGCCTGCGGTCGTCGCGGCAGCGGCGGCAGTTGATTGGGCAAGCGGAAGTCGAGACCGTCGTCCCACAGCCCCATCAGGCGCGCGAGCCTTTCGCGCGCGCTCGTTGCCGTCTGCCGCGCGGTGGCGAGATCAGCGGTGGTTTCGGCGTAAAACACCTGCTCGCGGGCCTGGTCGAGCTTGTTGAGTGAGCCGGTCTCGCCGAGCTTGACCGCAAGCTGCGCGGTCGATTCCGCCGTCGCCTTCGCGTCGGTGAGCAGCACCACCATCTCGTTGGCGGCAACGGCGCGGACATAGGCGCGGCGCACGTCCGCGGCGAGCCGCAGCGTCGCCAGGGCCGCGCGCAGCTGCGCTCCGCGGAAGCGCTCGCGGGCGATGTCGGAGCGGAACGGCAGGGTGGCGAGCGCCAGGATGTCGCCGACGACCTGGCGCTCGATCTCGCTCGCGCCATTGCCCGAGATTCGCGAGATCGAGAACACCGGATTGGGGGGCAGGCTTTGCTCCACCAGCTCGGTTTCGGCCAGCGCCAGCTCGTTATAGGCGGCCTGCAGCCCCTTGTTGTTGAGCAGCGCGATCTGCACGGCCGCCTCTGCGCTGAGTGTCCGCGCCAGCAACTGGCGAAGGCGCGCGTCGACTGCGGCAGCCCCTTCCGCCGTTCGCACGAAGGCGACGTCCTTGTTGATGGTCTGGCTCGTCAGGTCCGAGACCGCCGTCATGCCGCTGTCGGGCGAGAACGCGGCGCAGCCGGAAAGGCCGAGCGCGCCGAGGACGAGCAGGCCCCGCGAAAGATGGTGTGCCATGGCGCGGTCCTACCGGTCTTGCTTCGGCTGCGGCGTGACGGCGTCGTTGCGGCCGCGCCACGGCGCCGGCGTCGCAGGCCGCAGGCTGGTATAGGGCGCAATGGTCGAGCGATAGCCGACGCGTGCCACCTTCGCCGCGGGATCGGCGGGGTCGGCGCTTGCGACTTGTGTCGTCGCCGGCATGCAGCCGGATAGCGCGAGCGCAATCGCGGCCAGCAGCGGCCAATTCAATGGAAGGTGTCGTCCACGCGCTGCGGATGCGGCGGCGGACTTCGCCCCGGAAAGCGTAAGCATGATTCATCCCTGATCTGGAGACCACAGGTTCGCGCGCGCAAAAGCGCGCTCGGACCGACGTCGTCGCGTCAGATCAGGCGATAGGGGGGCGGTAGTGCCGGGGCGGCGCCGCGCTGTGCAGGCTGGCCACGATCTCGGGCGCGCAGGTGGACGTCGGCTGGACCGGTGTGGCGACGATCGGCAGATCGGCCGGCAGCGCGCTGACGCACATCATCGCACAGCACGGACCGACGGTTCCCTTGCCGCCATGATTGTGCGGAGCGGGTGCGTCCTTCGCAGCGGTCTGGTGATGAGCGTGGGTTCCCGCATGTTCGTGCGAGGCATCGCCGTGCTGATGGCTCGCCATCTGGTGATGCACCGGCACGAGATCAGCCAGCACAGCCTCGTCACCAAGGCACGGTGCCGGACCATTGCCCCAAGCAAGGCTTGCGGCCGGCGCGAGCACGCAGAACAGATAAGCGAGGGCGATGATCCGCCCCACCTTCATCCGCATCGATCGCGTCAACCGCAACAACATTCCGCCGATAGGCTCCTTGCGCGGCAAGATTGCACACGCTGATTGCAAACTAATGGCAAAACGCGCATTCGCCAAGCTCCTTCTTACCGCAGCGCACCGCGCATGCCCAATATATCGCCACGTTGGTTGACCGTGCGGCGACCCGCGGGTCATGGTCGGGCCCGTGCGCGCGCCAAATCATCCCGAACAAAGACCTGATTCGTTCAGCCCTGATTCCCGTCAGGCCTGGATACGGCTCGTCATTGCGCTGGTGATCGGCTCGATCGGCGCCGTCGGCATGTGGGCGGTCGTGGTTGTGATTCCCGTGGTGCAGGCGGAATTCGGTGCAACGCGCGGCGCAGTGTCGCTGGCCTTCACGCTGATGATGTTCGGCTTCGGGCTGGGGGGCGTGATCGCCGGCAAGATCACCGACCGGTTCGGCATCGTACCCGCAATGGCGATCAGCATCGCCTTCCTCGGCGTCGCCAACGTACTCGCGGGGCTGTCGACCCAGCTCTGGCAGTTCGTGGCCGCCTACTTCCTCATCGGTCTCGGCACCTCCGCGACCTTCGCGCCGCTGATGGCGGAGGCCTCGCACTGGTTCGAGCGCTATCGCGGGCTTGCCGTGACCATCGTCGCCAGCGGCAATTATGTCGCCGGCACGATGTGGCCGCCGATCGTGAGCTGGGGCACGCAGACCGCCGGCTGGCGCTACACCCATATCGGCATCGGCATCGTCTGTGCCAGCACGATGGCACTTCTGGTCCTCATTCTGCGCGCGCAGTTGGGTGACGACCATATACGCGACCACGCCAAGGCACCGCCGCCGCGGGTCGATCTCAAGCTCTCGACCAACACACTGACGGCGCTGCTCTCGATCGCCAGCATCTCCTGCTGCGTCGCCATGGCGATGCCGCAGGTGCATATCGTCGCCTATTGCGGCGATCTCGGCTATGGCGTGGCGCGCGGCGCCGAGATGTTGTCGCTGATGATGGGCTGCGGCATCGTCAGCCGCATCGGCTCGGGCTATCTCGCCGACAAGATCGGCGGCATCCGCACGCTGCTGGTGGGATCGCTGGCGCAGGGTTTTGCCCTGGTGTTCTATCTGTTCTTCGACAGCCTCACTTCGCTCTATCTGATCTCCGCGATGTTCGGCCTGTTCCAAGGCGGTATCGTGCCGAGCTACGCCATCATCGTGCGCGAGGCGATGCCGGCGAGCGAGGCGGCGACCCGCGTCGGCATCGTGATCTTCGCTTCCGTGTTCGGCATGTCCTTCGGCGGCTGGGTCTCGGGTGTGATCTTCGATGCCACCGGCTCCTACGGCGCGGCCTTCGCCAACGGCGTCGCCTGGAACGCGCTCAACATCGGCATCGTCGTGCTGCTGCTGATCCGCTCGCGGATGGGCTCGGTCAAGACCGGTCCGGGTTTTGCCACCTAAACTGCCTGCCCCGCCTTCAGGAGCGAGCAGCCGGTGATCTTGTAACTGCCGTCCGGCTGCTGCTCGAGCGTGTACAGAGCTTCCCACGCTTCGCCATTGGCATCGACGATGTGGACACGCTGCGCGATCCAGGTCCCTTCGCTCTTGCTCTCGCCAAATTCGAAACTCTTGTGACGATAGACCGGCGCGTAGCCGTTCTGCACCATCGACATGAAGATGTCGGGTGCGGGGAAGATTTCCTTGATCGCCGGTGCGGCATAAGAATAGGCGGCCGTGGCATCGTCGCGGACGAACGCCTGCTCCTGGGCGCGGATGACGCTTTGAGCCGTCGCGACATCGTCGGCAAACGCCGAAACGTGACTACAGGCAACAATGAGAGCGACCAGCAAGGCTGCGATGCGCATGACAGGCTCCGCGTGGATATCCCGACGGAGGCGATCCTAGCACATCTGCGGCGCCAGGGCGTGTACTCATAAATCACGCGCTTGGCTTGGTGCTCCCGATGCCCGCTCATCCCTCAACGGCGGCACAAACAGCAGACATCGTTGAAGGTCGCCGATGGGCCAGGTGCGGACATCAACAGGACGATGCTAGAGTCTTGGCAGTGTCGTCGGGCAATCCGCCAATAATGCCGAGAGACCAACCGCCAAAGAGAGAGACAATAAGCATCGCTTTCATCCTTCACCAGGTGATCGACGTAACAGCACAATTTGCCCGCCGGCATCGGGAGTCTGCCTAGGCTCTTTGCACTTGCAGCGGGACCGGCCAGCTTGATCTGTCCAGCTTCAAACCAAAGCTATTGTGCCGCACCCTGCTGCTTGCTTGCGACAGGATGGCTGCTTCGGTCACGGGCTGCCCTTGGCAGCTCCATGACGCTACCGGACTCATTCACCACAGCAATCATCTCATTCGATAACCTCGTCGGCGCGGGCAAGCAAGGTTGGCGGAACAGCGATGCCGAGCGACTTTGCGGTGGTGAGATTGATGATGAGTTCGAATGTCTTTGGCAGCTCGACTGGTAGATCGCTTGGATGCGTACCCTTTAGAACTCTATCGACATAATAGGCCGCGCGGCCATAGTTCTCACAAAAGTTCAACCCATAGGACATCAAGCCGCCGGCTTCGACATATTCTCTGACCTGGAAGATCGTCGCCAATTGGTTTTGTACCGCAAACTCTGCGATCTGCTTCCGATAGGCAAAAGTGAGCGCCTCCTGTAGTGTGATGAGTGCTTGGCAATGGAAATGCGAGCCCGCAGACAACAGCCTCTCCAGATCGTCAGTTGACCGGACTTCAATCGGCTCGATAAAGACCCCGGAGGCCTGTCCACCGGTTTTGAGCTCCAGCAGTTCCAACATCTTGCCAGCGTTGCCGGGATTATGCAGGACACATACGCGCGTGAGGTTCGGCGCGACCGCCTTCAACAATTCGATCAGTTTGGCGCTTGTTGATGGCAGGAAATTCGACACTCCGGTGATATTTCCGCCGGGACGCGCCAAGCTCTCCACGATACCGCTGGCCACTGGGTCACTTACCGCCGCAAAAACGATCGGAATACGGGTCGTTGCCCGTTTGGCGGCCTGGGCTCCAGGTGTAGATGTTGCGACGATCAGGTCCGGATTCAATCGGACAAGTTCGGCGGCAAACTGGGAATATCGATCAACGATGCCTTCCGTCCACCGAAGCTCCAGCTTGAAATCTCGTCCCTCAGTCCAGCCAAATTTGCGCAAACCGGACAGAAAACAAGCAAGCAGAGTCTGGCCGACAGGCGACGACGTACCGCCAAGAAATCCTACTCTCGCCGGTACTGAGCGCTGCGCCCTCGCAACGAATGGCGACACCGACACGCATGCGGCGCCAACCATCCCGATGAACTCGCGACGTCCCATGTCGGCCTCCCGACTGCGCCGGCAACATCAGAGCAGGCTGAAGATACCATAAGTCCCTAGTAGAGAATAAGGCTCTCAAGCCCCTTACGAATAATTGGTCGCAGCGAGGCGACTGTCCGCTTCGGGTCACAGGCAGCAATGCTCAGGCCGATCAGCAGATTTCCGCTGGGCCCTCAGGAGCCGACATTTCTTTTATGAGTACACGGCCTAGCGCTTTCGCTTCGTCGCCGGCTTCGTCGTCTTGGACGGGCGCGCCTTGACCTTGCTGGGCGGCTGCACCCGCAAACCATCCACGAACACGTCGAGCATGCGTAGCACCGACGACTGCCAGCCGGGCTGATCGTGCATGTAGCACATGCCGATCAAGGCCCTCAGCAGATCCTCCGGGCTGATATCGGCGCGCATCTGGCCGGCCGCGACCGCGCGGTCGAGCAGTGAGCCGATCGCCTTGGTCAGCCGGTCCATCGAGAAGGCGGCGAGCTCGGAAGTACTCTGATATGTCAGCGCCAGCGCAGCCGACATGCCCTTCTTGGTGGCAACGAATTCGACACCGGAACGCAGCCAGCGCCTGAGCGCATCGACCGGGTCCTTCGTAGTCTTCAATTGCTCGGCAAGCTCGCTGAGCTGCTCGACCTCGCGCCGGTAAACCGCCTCGTACAGATCCTCGCGCGCCGGAAAATGCCGATAGAGCGTGCCGATGCCGACGCCGGCGCGTTTCGCCACGGCTTCAAGGCTCGCCTCTGGGCCGCCGGCGCTGAACACGGCCTTCGCCGCTTCGAGCACGCGCTCGCGATTGCGCACGGCATCGGCGCGGGGCTTTCGGGTCTGGTCGGTGTGGTCGTCCATATCAGGCAATGTAGATCACGAATTGGTTAGGTTGAACCCTCGACTGGCTTCATCGCGTTGTATGCGCACGCCTTTGATGAATTCCAAATATTTTCCAGCGGCCCTTGTTAAGCGGAGGGTGCCTCCGTATCTTTGCTGAAGTGCCGGCCCGGATCGTGTTCGGGCGGCGCCATTCGACGGCGGTCACGGCGGTGGCGCGCCGAGCGATGACTTATGTCCATATCTGATCGGAGCCTTGTATGAACCACTCCATCAGCCTCACCGTGAACGGTGCGCGGCGCGACTTCGTCCTCGACGATCCGCGCGTCACGCTGCTCGATCTCCTGCGTGAGCGCCTCCATCTCACCGGAACCAAGAAGGGATGCGACCGCGGCCAGTGCGGCGCCTGCACCATTCTCGTCGACGGCAAGCGTATCAACTCCTGCCTCGCGCTCGCCATCAGCCATGACGGCGCCGACATCCTCACCATCGAGGGCGTGGCGCGCGGTGACCAGCTGCATCCGGTGCAGGCGGCCTTCATCGCCCATGACGGCTTCCAGTGCGGCTTTTGCACGCCCGGCCAGATCATGAGCGCGATCGGCATGATGCAGGAGGCGCAGGCCGGCAATGATCCCGAACGCATCCGCGAATGCATGAGCGGCAATCTCTGCCGCTGCGGCGCCTATGCCGGCATCGTCGATGCCGTGCTCGAGGCGCAGGCGGGGATGGACGAAACCAACCAGAGGCGCTCCGCATGAAACCGTTCGATTATGTCAGGCCGGCCACGGTCGCTGATGCCGTTGCCGCCGCCGCACAGCCGGGCGCCGTCTATCTTGCCGCCGGCACCAACCTGCTAGATCTGATGAAGGGCGGTGTCAGCCGTCCGGATCGCCTGGTCGATGTCACGCATCTCTACGGGCTCGACGCAATCGAGACGCTCGCCGACGGGTCGTTGCGCATCGGCGCGCTGGTGAGCAATGCCGATCTCGCGCATGACCCGGAATTCGCGCGGTCATATCCTGCCGTGGCCGAAGCGCTGCTCTCGGGTGCATCGGCGCAATTGCGCAATGCCGCCACCGTCGGCGGCAATCTTCTGCAGCGGACGCGTTGTGCCTATTTCTACGACACTGCCAGCCGCTGCAACAAACGCGAGGCCGGCTCCGGCTGCGACGCGAGAGACGGCGAGAGCCGCGGCCATGCGGTGCTCGGCTGGAGCGAGAGCTGCATCGCCACCCATCCCTCCGACTTCTGCGTGCCGCTGGTTGCGCTCGATGCCGTCGTCGAGATCGAAGGCAGGAACGGTCGGCGCGAGATCGCGCTCGATGCGCTGCATCGCCTGCCTGGCAATGCGCCCGAGCGAGAGTCGGCGCTGGAGCACGGCGACCTCATTGTCGCGGTGCGCCTGCCGCCTGCAGCGCGTGGATTTTCCGCGCATGCGCGTTACCTCAAGGTCCGCGAGCGCACGTCCTATGCCTTCGCCGTCGTCTCGGCTGCCGCCGCGTTGCGCATCGAGAACGGCAGGATCGCGGAGGCGCGGCTCGCGCTGGGCGGCGTCGCTGCCAAGCCCTGGCGCGCCAACGCTGCGGAGGATGTGCTCAAGGGCGTCGCGCCGACGGCGGACGCGTTCCAGGAAGCCGCCTGGCGCGCGCTCACCGACGCAAAGCCGTCCGGCGACAACGCCTTCAAGATCGAGCTCGCGCGCCGCATCGTCGTGCGCGCGCTGACCCTCGCCGCTGCCGGTACGTCTGCGCGTATCCCCGCGCTGCCGGCCTCTCCCTTTGCCTCCATGTCCGGAGCCATCCATGCCTGAGCTGAATCTCACCAGCGCTCCCGCCTATCTGCGGCACGGCTCGAACATCGGCCAGCCGCTGACCCGCCGCGACGGCGTCCTCAAGGTCAAGGGGCAAGCGACCTACGCCGCCGACAATCATCCGCCCGGCATGCTGTTTGCGGTGATGGCCGTCGCCAGCATTTCGCGCGGCCGGGTGGCCTCGCTCGATGTCGCGGCAGCCAAGCGCCATCCCGGCGTCGTCGATGTCATGACGCCGGACCACAAGCCACAGCTCGCGGTCGATCCCGAGATCAAGACCAATCCGTTCGTGTTCCGGATGGAGGTGTTGCAGAGCGACGAGATCCGCTATGCCAACCAGCCGATCGCCGTCGTGATTGCCGAGACGCTGGAGGCGGCGACGGAAGGCGCGCTGCTGCTGGCGCCGCGATATGAGGTGCAGCCCGCGCTCGTCGGCCTCGATGCCGGCGAAAGCTTCGTGCCGCCGGTCGTCGGCGTCGGCAATCCCACGGAAGTAAACCGCGGCGATGTCGAGGCGGGCCTCGCCTCGGCCGAGAAGCAGATCGACGCGATTTACGAGACGCCGCCGCAATATCACAACGCGATGGAGCCGCATGCGATCGTGGCGCACTGGGATGGCGACCGTCTGCAGATCGACATGCCGACCCAGGGCCTGATGCTGTCGCTGGCGCGCATCGCCGAATTGTTCGGCATCGCGCACGACAAGATCCACATCCGCAGCCCGTTCCTCGGCGGCGGCTTCGGCTCCAAGGGATTGATGGCCGGTCCGCCGACCCTCGGCATCATGGCGGCAAAGCTCGTCGGCAGGCCTGTGAAGCTGGTGCTGCGCCGTGAGCAGATGTACGGCCCCGTCGGTCATCGCGCGCCGACGCGCCAGCGTTTACGCATCGGCGCCGACGGCGAGGGGCGCCTCACCGCGCTCGATCATCACGCAAGGACCGTGTCGAGCACCTTCGACGATTTCTACGAGCCCGCGGCCGACGCCTCGCACACGCTCTATGCGGCGCCCGCGATCCGCACCTCGCACGATGCCGTGCGCGTCAACACCGGCACGCCGCTGTTCATGCGCGCGCCCGGCGAGGCGACCGGCTCGATCGCGCTGGAGAGCGCGATCGACGAGATGGCCTGGGCCTGCGGCATGGATCCGCTCGCCTTCCGCCTGAAGAACTACGCCGAGGTCGAGCCGATCTCCGGCAAGCCGTTCTCGTCCAAGGCACTGGGTGCCTGCTACGAGCAGGGCGCGGCGCGGTTCGGCTGGGCGAAGCGCTCGCTCCAGCCGCGGCAGATGCGCGACGACGCCGGTCTTCTGGTCGGCTGGGGCATGGGCACCGCGACATTCCCGGCGCTGATGTTCCAGGCGGAGGCGCGCGCAGCGATCCGCCGCGACGGCTCCGGTGTCATGGAGATCGGCGCGCATGATATGGGGCAGGGCGCCTGGACGGCGCTGGCCCAGATCGCGGCCGATGCCGTCGGTCTCGATATCGACCGCGTCGAATTCAAGGCCGGCACGTCCGACCTGCCCGATGCCGGCATCGCCGGCGGCTCGGCGCACACGGCAACTGCGGGTGCGGCGATTCATAGCGCCGGCGCGGCCGTGATCGCAAAGCTCGCCGATCTCGCCACGCACGATGAACGCTCGCCGCTGTTCGGCGCCGGCAATGCGGGGGTGATCGCACGGGACGGCAGGTTGATCCGTCGCGACGACGAGAGCCGCAGCGAGAGCTATGCCGAGATCCTGGCGCGCGCCAGCGTTGCCGAGGTCGAGGCCCGCGGTACCGGCGCGCCAAATCCTGCGGCAATGGAAGAATATGCGATGCACGCCCACGGCGCGGTGTTCGCCGAGGTGAAGGTTGATCCCGAGCTCGGCCAGGTTCGCGTCACCCGCATGGTCGGCGCCTTTGCCGCAGGACGCATCGTCAATCCGCACCTGGTGAAGAGCCAGCTGTTCGGCGGCATGATCTGGGGCCTGTCCTTCGCGCTGCACGAGGAAGCCATCACCGACCGCCGCACCGGCCGGATCATGAACGCCAATCTCGGCGAGTACCACATCCCCGTGAATGCCGACGTGCCGCCGCTCGACGTGATCACGGTCGAGGAGCACGATCCGCATGTCAACGCGCTTGGCATCAAGGGCGTCGGCGAGATCGGCATCACCGGCAGCGCCGGTGCGGTCGCCAACGCGGTGTGGCATGCGACCGGCGTGCGCGTCCGCCGTTTCCCGATCCGGATCGAGGAGTTGCTGACACAGCTCTGAGAGGTCAAAGGCGGGGCGAGACTGTCTCGCTCCGCCGCGCGTCGCTAATGCAGTTTCTTGCGAACCGCCTTCAGCGCCGCGCGCTGCATCTCGATGTAGTCGGCTATGGCCTTGCGCAGCTCGCGCGAATGGAGCTTGTCGGCATCGCACTGGACTTCGTCGAGCGCGGCTTCTGCATTGGCGAGCGTGATCTTCATCTGCGGGCCCAGTTACGAAGCGGCCCCGGAGTGCCTAGGAGTCCGGGGCCATAACCTCAGCACCTCTAAAGCCAGGCTGCTCGGCTACGGCTCCCAATATATAGAGCTTTGGCCCGCAGAAATTGAGCTGGCTCAAGCACCGTAAGATACCGGTGGCTCAGTATGATTGCGGAGGGGCTGATGGCTCGTCAGAACGTCGGCGGCGTGCAGGCCGAGATCACTTCGCACGGCTTGCCGCCGACGCAGCGGAAGCGATGCGGGCGGCGGCTCTCGAAATAATAGGCATCGCCGGGATTGAGGATGCGACGCTCGTCCTCGACGGTGACTTCGAGCTTCCCTGAGATCACGATGCCGCCTTCCTCGCCGTCATGGACGAGATGGACGCGTCCGGTGTCGCTGCCGGGCTCGTAGCGCTCCTTCAAGATCTGCAGGCTGCGGCCGAACAGATTGTCGCCGACTTGCCGATACGAGATCGGCTTCTTGCCGACCTCCGTCAGCTCCTCCGCGCGGTAGAAGATCTTGCGCCTGGACTCCGGCTCCAGCGCGAAGAACTCGGCGAGCCCCATCGGGATGCCGTCGAGGATGCGCTTGAGCGCGCCGACCGACGGGTTCATCTGGTTGGATTCGATCAGCGAGATCGTCGAATTGGTGACGCCGGCGCGTTTGGCGAGTTCACGCTGCGACAGCTTGTGGCGCGCCCGGATGAATCGCAGCCGTCCACCGATGTCGACGCTCATGGCCAAGTCCCGTGTTGCAGGTGTTGCGGATCGCGCAAATATGGACCACCCGCCCCAGCGAAATCAATGGCTTGCAGACCGCCAGAAAAGGACTTGTTGCGCTTTTGAAGCCGTGGCTCTGCTAGCGGGTCAGCAAAGGAGCGCGGCCGTGACCCTTCATCAGATTCCGAACACTATCAAGACCGACTCGTTCTGGATGCCGTTCACGGCCAACCGGCAGTTCAAGAAGGCGCCGCGCCTGTTTTCCTCGGCCGAGGGCATGCACTACACCACCGTCGACGGCCGCAAGGTGATCGACGGCTCCGCCGGCCTCTGGTGCGTCAATGCCGGCCACGGCCGCAAGCAGATCGCCGCCGCGGTCGAGCGACAGCTGATGACGCTGGACTTCGCGCCCACGTTCCAGATGGGCCATCCGCTGGCGTTCGATTTCGCTGAGCGCCTCGCCGAGATCGCGCCGAAGGGCCTCGATCGCGTCTTCTTCACCAACTCCGGCTCCGAGTCGGTCGATACCGCGCTGAAGATCGCGCTCGCCTATCATCGCGCCAACGGCCAGTCGAGCCGCACCCGCCTGATCGGCCGCGAGCGCGGCTATCACGGCGTCGGCTTCGGCGGCACCTCGGTCGGCGGCATGGTCGCCAATCGCCGCGCCTTCGCGACCCTGCTGCCGGGCGTCGACCACATCCGCCACACCCACGATCTCACCCGTAACGCCTTCGCCAAGGACCAGCCCGAGCATGGCGTCGAGCTCGCCGACGATCTCGAGCGTCTGGTCGCCCTGCACGGCGCCGAGACCATCGCCGCCGTCATCGTCGAGCCGGTGCCCGGTTCGACCGCGGTGCTGCCGCCGCCGAAGGGCTATCTGCAGCGCCTGCGCGAGATCTGCGACAAGCACGGCATCCTCTTGATCTTCGACGAGGTCATCACCGGCTTCGGCCGCCTCGGCACGCCGTTCGCCGCGAACTTCTTCGGCGTCACGCCCGACCTGATGACGACGGCCAAGGGCATCACCAACGGCTCCATTCCCTGCGGCGCCGTGTTCGCGAGCCGCAAGGTGCATGACGGCATGATGGTCGGCCCGGAGAACCAGATGGAGCTGTTCCACGGCTACACCTATTCCGCGCATCCGACCGCCTGCGCCGCCGGTATCGCCACGCTCGACATCTACAAGGACGAAGGCCTGCTGACGCGCGGTGCGTCGATCGCCGAATACTGGCGCGATGCGCTGCATTCGCTCAAAGGCCTGCCCAACGTCGTCGACATCCGCAATTGCGGCCTGATGGGCGCTGTGGAGCTGGCGCCGCGCGACGGCGTCGTCGGCGCGCGCGGCTATGACGTGATGGTCGACTGCTTCAACACCGGCCTTTACTTGCGCATGAGCGGCGACAGCTTCGCGATGTCGCCTCCGCTCATCGTCGAGAAGAGCCACATCGACCAGATGGTCTCGATCCTCGGCGACGCCATCAAGAAGGTGGCCTGATAATTGCTCTCGCCGTTGCGAGTTGTTTCCTTGCAGCGGCGAGCGTGATGCCGCGGGAGTTTGACGAAGCGTGAAAGTTCTGATCCTCGGCAGCGGTGTCATCGGTGTCACCTCTGCCTACTACCTCGCACGTGCCGGCCACGACGTGACGGTCGTCGATCGTCAGCCCGAGCCGGCACTGGAGACCTCTTTCGCCAATGCCGGCGAGGTGTCGCCCGGCTATTCCTCGCCCTGGGCCGGTCCCGGCGTGCCGGTGAAGGCGGTCAAGTGGCTCTTGATGAAGCACGGCCCGCTGGTGATCCGGCCGAAGCTCGACCCAGTCATGTGGGTCTGGCTGCTCAAGATGCTGCGCAACTGCACCAGTGAGCGCTATGCGGTCAACAAGAGCCGGATGATCCCGATCGCGGAATACAGCCGCGACTGCCTGCGCGATCTGCGTCGCGACATCGGCATCCAGTATGATGAGCGGTCGCAGGGCACGCTGCAGCTGTTCCGCTACCAGTCCCAGCTCGACGGCACGGCTGAGGACATCGCCGTGCTCAAGCAATATGGCGTGCCCTTCGAGGTGCTGAGCCGCGAGGGCTGCATCGCGGTCGAGCCGGCGCTCGGCGGCGTGAAGGAGAAGTTCGCCGGCGGGCTTCGCCTGCCGCAGGACGAGACCGGCGACTGCCACATGTTCACGCAGGCGCTGGCCAAGCATGCCCAGGCGCTTGGCGTGCGCTTCATGTTCAACACCGGCATCGATCGCATCGTCACCGACGGTGCGCGCGTCAGCGGCGTTGCGACCAGTGCCGGCCTGTTGCAGGCAGATAGCTACGTGCTCGCGCTCGGCAGCTGGTCGCCGCGGCTCGTCGCGCCGCTCGGCATCTCGCTGCCGGTCTATCCGGTGAAGGGCTATTCGATCACGGTGCCGATCAAGGACGCCTCCGGCGCGCCGGAATCGACCGTGATGGACGAGAGCTACAAGGTCGCGATCACCCGCCTCGGCAATCGCATCCGCGTCGGCGGCACTGCCGAAATTTCCGGCTATTCGAGCAAGCTGTATGACGCCCGCCGCGCCACGCTCGATCATTCCCTGACCGACCTGTTCCCGCGCGGCGGCGACCTGTCCAAGGCGACGTTCTGGAGCGGCCTGCGTCCGATGACGCCGGACGGCCCGCCCGTGATCGGCCCGACCCACTACGCCAACCTCCACCTCAACACCGGCCACGGCACGCTCGGCTGGACCATGTCCTGCGGTTCGGGACGCGTGCTCGCCGACATGGTGTCGGGCAAGAAGCCGGACATCGATGTGAGCGCGCTGTCGGTGGAGCGGTACAAGTATCGGTTTGGGTGATTGACGCTGTCATTCCGGGGCGCCTCGAAGAGGCGAACCCGGAATCTCGAGATTCTCAGGTGCGCAATTGCGCACCATAGTTCGGCTCTTGCGAGCCGCCCCGGAATGACCGTGAGCTACCCCGCTCCCGTCACGCAATTCACCCACAACACCACGGCCTTCGCATCCTGCGCCGGATTGGAAAACCGGTGCGGCCTTCGGCTTGCAAATCGAAAGCTGTCGCCGGTCTTCAGCGACCACGTCTCGCTGTCCACCGTCAGCATCATCTCGCCTTCGAGCACCAGGCCGGCCTCTTCGCCGTCGTGGGTGTAGAGCTCATCGCCGGTGGAGCCGCCGGGCTCCAGATGCACCAGGAACAGATTGAGCCGGTTGTCGGCGCTGGCCGGGCTCAGCAACTGCTTCGATACGCCGGTGCGCCAGAGCTTCAGCTCGGGGCGCTGCAGGCCGCGGGTCACCACCTGGTCGGATGCGCCATCGGCGCTCGGGCTCGCGCCGAACAGCGCGGCGATGCCGACGCCGAGCACGTCGGCGAGCGTCGCCAGCACGCGCAGCGACGGCGACGACAGGCCGCGCTCGATCTGGCTGAGGAAGCCGATCGACAGCTCCGTTTGTGCCGCGACCGTCTCCAGCGAGAATTGCCTGACGCGCCGGAGGTCGCGGATGCGGCGGCCGACCGCGACGTCCATCGCAGGCTCGGCCGGCTTGGCGACGGCCTTGGCTTTCACCTTCCTGGCCGGCTTTGCGGCGGCCGGTTTGCGCATTCTTTTGCCACCGCTCACGTCAAACCGCTTCCTTCATGTGCATGAAAACCGCTTGCATCACCTGCAAAAGTGTGACCAAATTTTCATATTGGTGAAAATAGGCCGAAACGGCTTGGCCCGCAACGTCTGCGATCAAGACATCCGCGAGCGCCGCCATGGGCCGGACCCAAAGGGGGATGTGATGAAGCGTTTTGTTCAGGCCGCCGTTGCGGCGCTCGCGCTGTTTGCCGCCGTGCCCGGCTCGGCGCAGCAGGTGCTGAAGGTCGGCTCGACGCCGACAGGCATTCCCTTCACCTTCCTCGACACCAAGACCAACACCATCCAGGGCATCATGGTCGATATCATCACCGAGGTCGGCAAGGACGCCGGCCTCAACGTGCAGATCGAGCCGATGGCGTTCTCGGCGCTGATCCCGTCGCTGACCTCGAGCAAGATCGACATCATCGCGGCTGCGATGTTCATCACCGCGCCGCGCAAGGAGGTCGTCGACTTCTCCGACCCGATCTACAGCTATGGTGAAGGCCTCGTGGTGCCGAAGACCGACACCAAGGCTTACACCACCCAGGAAGACCTGAAGGGCGAGACCGTCGGTGCCCAGGTCGGCACCGCCTTCGTCGATGCGCTGAAGAAGTCCGGCCTGTTCGCGGACGTCAAGGCCTACGACACCATTCCGGACATCCTGCGCGACGTGAACACCGGCCGTCTCAAGGCCGGCTATGCCGACTATCCGATCCTTGCCTACAATCTGAAGCAGGGTGGTTTTCCCGAGGTTCGTCTCGTCGACGGATACAAGCCGGTCACCGTCGGCTCGGTGGGCATCGGCGTGCGCAAGGGCGAGACCGCGCTGCTCGGCAAGATCAACGCTTCGCTGGCAAAGCTGAAGGCCAACGGCACCATCGACAAGATCCTGGAGAAGTGGGGCCAGAAGGCGCAGGGCTGATTGGAAAGACCTGATCGATCGAAGGCAGCCCGATGAAAGGCTTCTGGCACGACGCCGCCGAGTTCTTCCCGATCCTGATGAACGGCGTCGCACTGACGATCGTCGTCACCATCGGCTCGCTGCTGCTCTCGACGGTGCTCGGCCTGATCTGGGCGATGATGCGGGTCTCCGGCATCAAGGCGCTGTCGATGCTCAGCGCCAGCCTGATCAACGTGATCCGCGGCATCCCGATCATCGTGCTCCTGTTCTACCTCTACTTCGTGATGCCCGATCTCGGCGTCACGCTGTCGGCCTTGCAAGCCGCCATCCTCGGGCTCGGCATCGCCTATTCGGCCTATCAGGCGGAAAACTTCCGCGCTGGCATCGAGGCCATCGACAAGGGCCAGATCGAGGCAGCGCAGTCGATCGGCATGGGCTGGTGGCTCACAATGCGGCGCGTGGTGCTGCCGCAGGCGGTGCGCATCGTGCTGCCGCCCTACGGCAACGTCATGATCATGATGCTGAAGGACTCCTCGCAGGCCTCGACCATCACGGTCGCCGAGCTTGCGCTGCAGGGCAAGCTGATCGCGTCCTCGACCTTCAAGAACACCAGCGTGTTCACGCTGGTGGCGCTGATGTATCTCACAATGAGCATCCCGCTGATCCTGCTGGTTCGTCATTTCGAGAAGCGGGCCGGCAAGCGATGATCGAGCTGAACGACGTCCACAAGAGTTTTGGCAAGGTCGAGGTGCTCAAGGGCATCACGGCTTCCGTCGAGAAGGGCGAGGTGGTCTGCATCATCGGGCCGTCAGGCTCCGGCAAGTCCACCATCCTGCGCTGCATCAACGGTCTCGAAAGCTACGACCGCGGCGAAATCAGCGTCGAAGGCTTGAAGGTCGACCGCGACGCGCCGTCGATCGTGAATATCCGCACCCAGGTCTCGATGGTGTTCCAGCGCTTCAACCTGTTCCCGCATCGCACCGCGCTGGAGAACGTGGTCGAAGGTCCGCTCTTCGTGAAGAAGGAGCCGCGCGCCCAGGTGCTCGAGCGCGGCCGCGCGCTGCTCGCCCAGGTCGGCCTCGCCGAGAAGGCCGACGCCCATCCGCCGCAGCTCTCCGGCGGCCAGCAGCAGCGGGTCGCGATCGCGCGGGCGCTGGCGATGCAGCCCAAGGCCATCCTGTTCGACGAGCCGACCTCGGCGCTCGATCCTGAACTGGTCGGCGACGTCCTCGGCGTGATGCGCAAGCTCGCCGACGACGGCATGACCATGGTCGTCGTCACCCACGAGATGGGCTTTGCCCGCGACGTCGCCGATCGCGTGCTGTTCATCGACGGCGGCGTCATTGTCGAGCAGGGGCCCGCAAAATCGGTGCTCAATCAACCGCAGCACGCGCGCACGCAGGACTTCTTGCGCCGCGTGCTGCATCCGCTCTGACCGGACTTCGCCATGACGCGCCTGCCTCTGCCGTCCTCGCTCTACGCCGACACCGCCGTTGCGCCGGTCGCGACGCCGCCGCTCGATACGGACAAGAGCGTTTCCGTCGCGATCGTCGGCGGCGGCTACACCGGCTTGTCCACCGCGCTGCATCTCGCCGAGCAGGGCGTCGAGGCGCTGGTGCTGGAGGCGCAGGAGCCGGGATGGGGCGCATCCGGCAACAATGGCGGCCACACCAATCCCGGCCTGAAGCACGACCCCGATCAGATCGAGGCGGATTTCGGCGCCGAGCTCGGCCGCCGCATGATCGAGTTCTCCTACGGCACGACGAACTTCACGCACGATCTGATCCGTCGCTACCAGATTCCCTGCGAGGCGCGACAGAACGGTACGCTGCGCGCGGCCTACAACGGGGCCAGTGCTGCCGCGATCGAGGCGACCGCGCAGCAATGCATCCGCCGCGGCATGCCGGTGACCTATCTGAACCGCGATCAGCTGCGCGAGATGACGGGCACCGACCGCTACATTGGTGCCATGCTGGACACCCGCGGCGGCGATCTGCATCCCCTCAGCTATGCCCGCGGCCTTGCGCGCGCCGCGATTTCGGCAGGCGCGAAAGTTCATGGCGAGACGCCGGCGCTGTCACTGCGCCGCGACGGCAGCCGCTGGCGTATCGAGACGCCGCGCGCGGTCGTGCATGCGGAGAAAGTGCTGCTTGCGACCAACGGCTTCACCGACGATCTCTGGCCGGCGCTCCGCCGCACCATCGTGCCGGTATTTTCCTCGATCGCCGCCACCGCGCCGCTCTCCGACGCGGTCGCCCGCTCCATCATGCCGACGCGCCCCGTGCTCTACGAGAGCGGCCACATCA
The DNA here is from genome assembly GCF_054063675.1 of Bradyrhizobium sp. USDA 376. Taxonomy (NCBI): domain Bacteria; kingdom Pseudomonadati; phylum Pseudomonadota; class Alphaproteobacteria; order Hyphomicrobiales; family Nitrobacteraceae; genus Bradyrhizobium; species Bradyrhizobium sp. USDA 376. The sequence continues at coordinate 9,017,164 of NZ_JBSSGN010000001.1, read as the reverse complement.
CCGTCTATTATCGCATCGACCAGCAGAACCGCCTGCTGATGGGCGGCCGCGGCCCGATGCGCTGGATCTACTCGCCGCACGACGTCGCCTATCTCATGCGTTATGCGGAGAGGCTGTGGCCCCAGCTCAAGGGCGTCGCCTGGACCCACGGCTGGAACAGCCGGCTCGCCATCACCGGGGATCATTACCCCCATGTGCACGAGCCCGCGGAAAGCGTCCTGATCTCGCTCGGCTGCAACGGCCGCGGCGTTGCGCTCTCGACGGCGATGGGTGCGCAGCTTGCCCGCCGCCTGATCGGCGGCGCCAAGGCCGAGATCGACATGCCCATATCAGGCATCAAGCCGATCCCGATGCACGCGTTCTGGCCGGTCGGCGTGACGACCGCCGTGATCGCGGGCCGCGTGCGGGACCGGCTCGGCCTATGAAGAAGGCGCCGCCCTGTGAGGGGCAGCGCCTTGGGAATTGCAGATGGCGTCAGCAGCGGCCCTGCTTCCACAGTCCGGGCGGGCACCCGTGACCGCGCCAGCCGACCTTGCGCCCATGGTACCATCCGGGCGGCGTGCCATGGTAATGATGGCCCATCGAATGGCCATGACCGTGGCCGTGTCCATGACCGCCCTTGGCCATCACGGGACTGGTGAGTGTGAGGCCAGCTGCAACGATCAGCGACGCGGCGAGCGCAAGTTTCTTCATGTGTCCTCCAGTGGGGGCGAGCGCACTTGTCCGTTCAATGAACGAACGATGTGCAGCTAAGTTCCCTGCAAATGTGGAGGAGTCGTGACGCTCGTAGAGATGCGCAATCGCGCATCGGCTCAACGCGTGCTGGCACATTCTCAGCTGCGACGTGCCCGCAGTTCACCACTGGCACGCCCTCTCGTCAGCGGACTCAGGCCTCCACCACCGCATCGGCCCAGGGCTGGAAGATCTCGACTGCGCCGGAATTGACCTCGCCGTCGCGCATCACCGCGCTCGGGCAGGCGAACTTCTGCGGCAGGGTCTGCACCGGCGCCTCCTTGTAATCGAAGCGCGCCGCGAGAGCCTTACGTGCATCCGCCGGCAGCCGCGTGTCGCCGAGCACGATCGCGCCTTCGCTGCAATCGATGCGCGGCTGGTGGATGGCGGCATCGAGGTCCATGCCGAAATCCATCGCAAAGGACACGAGTTGCATGACCGAAGGCAGGATGCGGCGGCCGCCGGAGGCACCGACCGCAAGGCGCTTGCCGTCCTTGGTCTCGGCGATGACGGGCGTGTAGTTGGTGAGACAGCGCTTGCCGGGGGCCAGCGAGTTAGTGGTGCCCGGCGTTGGATCAAACCACATGATGCCATTGTTCATGGGAATGCCCGTGTGCGGCGTCACATATTTCGAGCCGAAGGACGAGAGCAGCGTTTGCGTCACCGCCGCAATGTTGCCGTCACGATCGACCACGGAGAAATGCGTGGTGCAGGCGGGCGCGAGATATTCGGCGCCGAGCGAGCGCTTGCCGTCGGCATCGCCCATATCCTTGAGCCGCTCGCGATAGGCCGCCTGCAGGGCGAGCGCATACTCGCTGTAGGCGGCCGCATCGGGCTCGCGTCCCGGTCTCAGATTCTGCTGCAGCAGGCGCAGCGCATGCGCCATGGTCGGTCCGGCCGTAAGTTCCGGCGTCGCAAACACCTTGCCGCCGCGATAGGGGATCGCCAGCGGCTCGCGCAGATGGCTGCGGAATGCTGCGAGATCCTCCACCGACAGCGAGCCGCCATCGGCCTTGATGTCGGATGCGATGCTCTTGGCGAGATCGCCTTGATAAAAGTCGCGCGGTCCGGCCTCGGCGAGGTGCAACAGCGTCGCCTTCAAATTGTCCTGCGGCAGCCGTGTCTCAGCCTCGATGCTCCAGGGCGGGCTCGGGGGCAGGCCATCCTTCAAAAACATTGCCGCGCTCGCGGGATAGCGCCGTAGATCTGCGGCCGAACCCGCGATCGTCAGCGTGGTCCACCAGTCAGCCAGCAGACCCTCGCTGGCGAGTGCGACTGCAGGCGCAACCAGGTCTTTCCACGGCATCCTGGCATGGCGACGGTGCGCCTCTTCCATGCCGGCGACCACACCAGGCACCGCGATCGCGGCGGGACCGTGAACGTTGCGATCGTCCTTTACCCGCGGCCACGGGAACAGATCCGAAGCGATGCGGTCTCCGCTGATAGGATAGTCGGCGGCGCGCAGGCTCTGCGGCGCACACATGCCGTAGTCGATCACCTCGTAGCGATTTTCCTTGGCACGGTAGAGCACCATCGCGCCGCCACCGCCGATGCCGCTGTTCCAGGGCTCCAGCACGTTCAGCGCCATCGTGGTCGCAACGATCGCGTCCACGCAGTCGCCGCCTGCCGCCAGCACCTGCGCCCCGACTTCAGCCGCCCGTCGCGACTGCGAGGCGACAATGCCGCCCTTGGACTTGATGGCGGGTTTGCGGACGGTTTGGGCGAGGCTGAACTGGTGAGGCATGATGTCGTCTTGATCCGTGTCTTGCTTCGTTGCGTTGACGTCGACGCTTCGCATTGGCGGAGCGCGCGGACAATGGCACATTGCCGCCAACGAGAACATCCAAAGGGAGACGCGACATGGCAGGTGTGAAACAAGCGCGGGATGGTGCGGTCGGGATTTTGACCCTCGACGAGCCCGCGAGCCTGAACGCGATGACGCCGGACCTGCTCGGCGCGCTCGCCACCGCCATCGCCGAGATGACGCAGGACGAGGACGTGCGTGCCCTGGTCCTGACTGGCGCCGGGCGCGGCTTCTGCTCGGGCCAGAACCTGAAGGCGTCCGAGGCGCTCGGCGAGGACATCGCGGCGGGCGTGATGCGCTTCTACTGGCCGGCCTTCAGGGCACTCCGCGAATGCCGCGTGCCCGTCGTCGTCGCCGTCAACGGGGTTGCGGCAGGCGGCGGCTTCAGCCTTGCGATGGCCGGCGACATCATCGTTGCGGCGCGCTCGGCGAGCTTCATTCAGGTGTTCAGCCGCATCGCGCTGGTGCCTGATCTCGGCTCGACCTGGCTGCTGCCGCGCCTGATCGGCCGGCAGCGCGCGCTCGAGCTGATGCTGCTCAACGAGCCGCTGACGGCCGAGCGCGCCCAGGAGATCGGCCTGGTCCGGCAGGTCGTCCACGACGCGAAGCTGATGGACGAGGCGTTGGTGCTGGCGCGCCGCCTGGCGGAGGGCCCGACGCGCGCTTTGGTCGCAACCCGCGCGCTGGTCGAGGAGAGCGAGCACGCGAGCTACGAGGCGCAGTTCCGCCGCGAGATCGAGCTTCAGGCCGTAATCCGCAAGAGCGCCGATGCCATCGAAGGCCGCACCGCCTTCGTCGAGAAACGCAAGGCGAGGTTTACGGGACGGTGAAGGGCGCTGCCGTCCCCCAAAACGCATCATGGCCGGGGCGAGCCCGGCCATGATGATGAGGAGCTGGAAAGCGGGACGGACCTGCGCTCAGAGCGAGCGGTCCAACCGGCTGGCCTGATATTTGGCGCGCCATTTCGGGCCAGGGCCGCGCATGTAGTGAAGCTCGGGGCGGTAGGGGTTGCCGGCGACCTTCACCAGCGTCTGCCATTTGCTGGCGACGAAGGTCAGGGGCTGGCGGAGCAGGCTCAGTGAAGCGAGTATCATGACATCGACCTCAATGCGGCTTGCCGAGCATGGCGGTGAAGGGGAGATCGAAGATCTCCTCGCCGTCGTCATCGCTGACGTGGATCACCCAGTCGCGCCAGTCTTCGGCACCGGGCGTCTGGATCATCGAGTGCATGATCTGGGCAGCGCGGTCGCGCGCCTCGGTCAGACTGGCGACGGCGGCGCCGTAGCGGTCGATCAGCGTGCCCTCGGTGTTGGAGCAGTGAAAGTAGACCTGGACCATAAGCGCCTCCTGTAGAAAGCGGGACGGCAAATCGATACCACCCCAAGCATTCGCGAAACATTCGGGTCGAGCCCGGTAAGGGAATTTACGGAGATTGGTCGGCACCAAGGTCGTTACAGGTTTAATCACAGGCGAGTGATGACTGGACGTCGCCCAGGCGCCATGGAACAACGTCCCCGGGAAGTCGGGGGGGGCGACCGTGAACCAGTTCACATTCGGGAGCGAACGGCGAAATCTGCGCTTCCTGGCAGCGGTTCTGGCCGTCGCGCTGCTCGGCTTCGCCCCGGCTTCGTCCGAGCCGGTCCGGAAAAGCGGCTACGCGATCGGTACGGATAGCTGCGGCAGCGGCGACCTCGCTTTTCCCAGGATCCAGATCGACATGAAGGCGGGATTTTGCGCCGGCCTCGTCGCCAGCGAAGAGGACCGCCTCAAATTCCCGCGTTCGATCATCCAGGTGCCCGGCCGTGACCTGTTCGTGGTGGCCGACATGGGCGGCTGGGGCCATACCGACGGGCGGCTGCTGCTGCTTGATCCGCGCGCGTCCCAGGGGCAACGCTTCAAGGAGCTGCTGACGGGGCTCGAATACCCGTTCGGCCTCGTCATCGGCCCGGACAGGAAGCTCTATGCCTCGACCGCGGAGGCGATCTTCCGGTTCGATCCGCTCGCGGATAATCCGCGGAGCACGGTCGAGACCATCATCCGCCACATGCCGGGGCGCCGAATCACGCTGCCTGACGGCACGAAGCTCGACGAGAGCGCGCATCCGCTGAAGCAGTTCGTGTTCGATCGCAACGGGCGGCTGTTCGTCAATGTCGGCTCGCACAGCGACGACTGCATCACGCCGGCGCCGATCGCGAAGCCCTGCGCCGCGGCCGAAGGCGGCTCGGCGATGGCCGCGATCTGGTTGTTCACGCCGCCCGCAGGCGGCGTCTTCCCGGCATTGAAGCCTGGCGACCCCGACCCGCCACACACCGTCTACGCGCGTGGCTTGCGCAACTCGATGGCGCTGGCGCTGCACCCGAACTTTCCGGATGCCGGCTACGCCTTCCTGCAAGGCGAGAACGCCCGCGACCTGCCCGACATCTTCAAGCCGAACGAGGAAATCAACGCGATCGAGCCGGGCAAGCACTATGGCTGGCCCTATTGCTACGACCTGTCGACGCCGAGCCCCGAATTCAAGCTCGTGCTGCAATCGGGGATCTACAAAGCGCTCTGCTCAGCCAATGCGCTCTACAAGCCGCCGCTCTCGCTGATGCCGCCGCATGGCGCGCCGCTCGCGATGCTCTACTACCACGGCGCCAAATTTCCGGAGCTGGAGGGCAAGCTGCTGGTGGGCCTGCACGGCTATCGTCCGACCGGCAGCCGCGTTCTCATCTATGATGTCGACGATCACGGCTTTCCCAGGCCGAGCGCTCCGCCGGTGCGCTATCGCGTCAGTTGCGCGGCCGATCCCACGCGCAGTTTCCAGACCGACGCCGGCGAGGTCGCCGCCGCACCGTTCGACGAGCTGATCGCAGGCTGGCACCGCGTCAACGGTGCGCGGCCGCAAGGTGCTCCCGTCGGCATGACGGTTGCGGAGGACGGCGCGATCTGGCTGGTCGAGGACAAGAACCAGACTGTGATCCGGATCGATCGCGCCGCGGGCGATCCGCCTCAGCCGCTGCCCTGCGACACGCGCAGCCAGGCGATGATCGACCAGCTCGCGGCCTTCGTCGCCAGGGATGCACAGAACAGCGTTCGCCTCACCACCTTGCGCAAGGGCCTCGTCGAGAAGTACTGCCTCGGCTGCCATTCCGATTTCGGCCTGAAGGCAGGCCAAACGGACGCGGAGAAGGACAGAGCGGCGCTCCGTTTCATGCTGTCGCAGGACGGCTGGATCTATCCTGGTGATCCCGACGCCGGCAGGCTGCGCACGCGCCTGCGCGGCCTCGGGGCCGAGAAGCTGATGCCGCCGGGCGGCGAGAGCCTGCCCAAGACCGAACCCGGCTACACGCGCCTGCTCGATACCGCGGACCTGCTCGTCGCCAAAATGGTTCCGGGCACGCGGATGCGGATCAAGCCTGGCCCGCCGCAGCGGAAGTTTTTCAGCAAAACCAACAAGGAATGCGGCGAAATACCGGCCGCCAAGGTCGTCGTCGTGACACAAAGGAGCGCTGTAGACAGACCCGGCTTCAGCCGCTTCTTCCGGCCGGCCGATCCCTATCTGAATGGCGAGTGCACCGACGACGATGGCTATTACATCCGGCAGGAATTTCTGGTGCCTGTGCAGTAGCATCCTGCTTGTCGCGACGCCGCCGGCCGCTGCCGAAACAAAACTGTTCGACAGCGTGCAGGTGTCGCCCGCCAGCGAATACACCTTCGGCATCGAAGGGCCCGCCGCCGATCTCGACGGCAATCTGTTCGTCGTCAATCTCGGCAAGCCCGGCACCATCGGCAAATTGCCCGCGGGCGCCGCCGCTTCGGAGCTGTTCACGACCCTCCCCGAAGGCAGCGTCGGCAACGCGATCCGCTTCGATCGCAGCGGCATCATGTTCATCGCCGACTACAAGAAGCACAACATTTTCGCGATCCCGAGGGGCGCGAGCGCGCCCGTCGTCTGGTTTCACTCCGACGAGATGAGCCAGCCCAACGACATCACCATCGCGCGCGATGGCACGATCTATGCGAGCGATCCGAACTGGAAGGGCCGTGAAGGCCACATCTGGCGCATCGCCAAAGCCGCTGACGGTTCTGTGCAGGGGCAGGTGATGTCGGCGCCGCGCGCGATGGGCACCACCAACGGCATTGATCTCAGTCCCGACGGCAAGACGCTCTATGTCGGCGAATCCAGCAGCGGCCAGATCTGGTCCTATGCGATCAGCGGCAACGAGCTCACCGCGGCAAGACTGGTCAAGGCGTTTCAGCCCGACACCATCGACGGCCTGCGCACGGACGTTGCCGGCCGTCTCTATGTCGCGCGCATTCTCAAGGGCACGATCGCGCTGATGAGGCCGACCGGCGCGGTCGAGCGCGAGATCCCGCTGAGGGCCAAGGAGCCGACCAACCTTGCCTTCGGCGGCAGCGACGGCAAGACCGTCTTCGTCACCCAGCGCCAGGGCGGCTTCATCGAGGCCTTCCGCACCGACCAGCAGGGCCGCGAGCACTGCCTCCAGCGCGGCCGCTGTTGAGCCCGAGCCGCTTAAAGGCGGTCTGCTTTCCGTGCGGAGCAGTGTGGCAAGGACGGCATTCTTCTTGCTTGCATCTGGCCGCCGCAGGCATCAAGACATCTGTGGCACTAGAGCGTTTTCGAGCGAAGTGGAAACCGGTTCGCGTAAAGAAAACGCGTCAAAACCAGAGTCCTCAGCGACCACGGAGTGTTTGAGTGAAAGCCGTCCATACCGAACTGCACCGCAGCCACGATCCGCAATTCTTCCTGGTTCGCGGCGTCGTCAAGCGCACCACCGAGCAGCCCGAGCGCGCCGACCGCCTGCTCAAGGGCCTGAAGGACGGCAAGCATCAATTGGTCGAACCGACGACGTTCGGGCAGGGGCCGCGCGCACGCATCCACAGTCCGGAATATTTGTCGTTCCTGAGCGAAGCCTGGGACGCCTGGACCGCGCTTGGCGATTCCGGCCCGGAGATGATCGGCAACATCCATCCCGTGCGCCACGCCGCGACCTATCCCACCCACATCGTCGGCAAGCTCGGCTGGCACACGGCCGACACCGCGGCGCCGATCGGCCCGGGCACCTGGGCGGCGGCCTGTGCCGCAACGGACGTTGCGGTCACGGCGGCGCAAATGGTGATGGATGGCGAGGATGCGACCTATGCGCTCTGCCGTCCGCCCGGCCATCACGCCTATCGCGACATGGCCGGCGGCTTCTGCTTTCTCAACAACAGCGCGATCGCGGCGGCACATCTGCGGCTGAAGCACGAACGGGTCGTGATCCTCGACGTCGACGTCCATCACGGCAACGGCACGCAAGGCATCTTTTACGCGCGGCCCGACGTTTATACGATCTCGATCCATGCAGATCCCGTCGCGTACTATCCCTATGTGTGGGGCTATGCGCATGAGCGCGGCGAAGGCCTGGGCCTCGGCGCCAATCTCAACATTCCCCTCGCCATCGGCACCGGTGACGACGGCTACATGCAGGCGATGGACGTCGCCCGCAAGGCGATCGAGTCCTTTGCGCCCGGCGCCCTCGTCATCGCGCTCGGCCTCGACGCCTCCGAGCACGATCCGCTGAAGGGCCTTGCCGTCACCACGCCCGGCTTCCGCCGCATCGGCCAGGCCATCGCGAAGATGGGCCTGCCGACCGTGTTCGTGCAGGAGGGCGGTTATCTCTCGGATATCCTCGGCGCGAATTTGACTTCGGTGCTGGCCGGATTCGAAGAGGCAAGGTGAGGTTAACCTCTCCCCGCTTGCGGCAGGGGAATCGCATATGAAGATGCGTGGCGGATAGCTCGCCCGCAGCGCATCCTTCGAGACGCCCGCCGATGGCGGGCCCTCAGGATGAGGGCGGAGTGCGCGGCAGCAATTTCAACGGGGGCAATGCTGCTTAGCCTCATCCTGAGGAGACCGCGGAGCGGTCGTCTCGAAGGACGAGGCGCTTGCTCTGGCCGTCACCAAGAAGCCATCTGCGATAGCCCTGCCGCTTGCGGGGAGAGGCCGGATCGCACTTGCGATCCGGGTGAGGGGGTACAGGTCTCGCGGCAACCTAACGTGTGGAGAGAGGCCCCTCACCCCAACCCTCTCAGCGCGAGCGAAGCTCGTCGCGACCCCGTAAGAACGGGGAGAGGGAGAAGAAGCAGCGTCGCTCGGGACCTCTAGAACATCCCGCTTGCCGCCAGCGCCTTGCAGACGTGCTGCATCTCGGTCTCGTCCGCGACCATGTCGAGCATGATCGTGGTCAGGCCCTTTGCCGCAAACGCCCTCAGCTTTGCGCCGATCTCCTCGTAGCTGCCGACGAGATAGGGGCAGTCCGCCTGGAAGGTCAGGAACGGCAGCAGCCAGTAGCCATTGTCCGCAAGCTCGCCGCTTTGCCCCTCATACAGTCGCCGCTTCCACACGGAGTCGCTGTTCTCCACGGTGAGCGCGAGCAGCTCGCGATCATCGGGGTTGTCGCGGAAGCGTGCCTTTGCTGCTTGCCGCGCTTCCTCGCGGCTCTCGCGTGCGAAAATTCCAAAATTCATGCCTGATGCATCGAGGCCATGATCGAGATCGGGCGGCAGCATCTGCATCTTGATGCAGCCGGTCTCCCTGGCCACGCGCTGTGCCGCCTCGGACTGGCCGGCGACCAAAAATTCCGGCATCAGCTCCGCCGGCAGACGCGGACGAAGCTGCAGGTTGCTCGCGCGGTAGAACCGGCCCTCGATAGTCACCGGCCGCGGGCTCGAGAGCAGCTGGCGCATCAGCGCGACGAACTCGCCGAGCCTGATGTAGCGGTCGGCATGGGTCTGCTCGTCGCCGAGGCCCTGCAAGTCGCTGACCGCGGTCCCCGTGATCATGTTGAGATAGACCTTGCGGCCGTAGAGCTGCGCGAGCGAGGAGACGAATTTCGCCGCCGTGAACGGGTGCATGTAGACCGGGTTGACGGCGATCAGCGGCGAACTCCGGGTCGTTTTCGCCATGATGTGCTGGGCCATGGCCCAGGGCTCGACGAACACGTCGTTGCCTTCGAACAGCAGAATGCCTTCGAAGCCGCTGCGGTCGGCGAACTCTGCCACCCGCATGAGCTCACCGACATACTGCTTGGGATCGCGGTTGCGCGAGATCGCGGGAAAGACGCGCAGCCGCGAGGTCGTCATTCAGCCGCTTCCTGGAGCGGCCAGGCATTGCGAGTGATGGGAAGGCCGCCGTCCGCCCGGGAGCCGTCGGCGATCGCGAGGCGATGCGAGGGGGAGGGCGAGCACAGCGAGAAGCGCCATCCCGAGGGATCGTCGGCGATATCAGGCTTGAAGCTGATCTCGATGGCCTCGCGCGACACCTGCATCGCGAAGGCGTCGAGCGGCAGGTTGAGCCCGAAGCCCCTGGCCTTCAGATAGGCCTCCTTGAGCGTCCAATAGTCGAAAAAGCGCTCGATCGCCGCCGGCTCCGGCAGCCTGCGCAGCGTTTCGACCTCTTCCGGCGCAAAGAAGCGATTCGCGGTGGAAAGCGGGGCGACGCGCCGTGACACGGTTTCGACGTCGACGCCGACAGCCTCGTGCCCGGATACGACGCAGGCAACGCAGCCGTCGGCGTGCGACAGGCTGAAATGCAGCGCGGTCGAGGTTTTGGGCGATGCAACAAACGGCCGCCCATAGCGGCCGGTCCCAAAGGACCAGTCGGTGGGAGCGACATTCGGCGCGACCCGCGACAGCGCCAGACGGAGCATGGCGTGTGCAAAAATATATTGTCGCCGATGCCGCTCGAACATGAAGCGGTCGGCGCGGATTCGTTCGTCGACCGAAAGCAGCCGTCGGCACGCATCGGCCGCCCCCGGCGCGTCAATGGTCGCGATCAGTCCGACAAACAGTTCAATTCTGTCGTCTGCCATCAATTGGGCCTTTGGCGTCAGGCAGAGGCCAAATCCCCAGCTCTGACGGAAGAATCAACTGAGCAAGAATCAACCAAGCGGACCGGTCTTAGCGGTCCACCCAGGCAAATTCTTGTCGATTTGCAGGCCGGTTTACAGGCGCAAGCTTGTGCGAGACCCCAGCCCGACGAGCGAGCGGCCCAATTTGAAAACCGGAGGCCGAAAAATGAAGCCTGAAGATTCGTGCGGCGTCCCTGCCGACTAGTCTTACTTTTTCTTCTTCTTGGCCTTCTTCAAGCCGCCCAGCATCGAAAGGCTGGCGTCGACGTCCTTCAGCGCGGACTGGAGCTTCTTCTTCTCGCCGGCCAGCAGCTTTTGCAGGGCCTTGCGGTCCTTGTCGCTCAACGAGGCGCCCTTGGTAAATTTGATGAAACCCATAACACACTCCCCCGGTTGAAAATAATCATCCAAATCAAAAAGGCGGGAATAATCTTGCGCGGTGGCGCCAAATAATCAAGATGCAACTTGATCATGCACAGCTTTGACGAGTGAACCTGTATTCGCCCTCGTGTACGGCCGGTCATGCCGCCTTGCGCGCGAGCAATCGGCCGAGTGGTTTGCCGGGCTGAGCGACGGCCGCCTCCAGCAGCGCGACGAGATCCGCCATCCATGTACGGACCGTGCCGCCGTCGAGCAGCTCGTGCTTGTAATTGCATGAACCCGTGATTCCGGTCGGGCGCTCCTTCAGCATCAGCGACAGCCAGGTCTGGTCGATCGGCAGCACCGGCTGGCCCTCGCGCGCGACGTTTCCGATCGATTGCACCGCAATCTCCGGCAGATCGAGCGGCTGGCGCAGCGGATTCTGCAGCGTGAAATAGACCTGGAGCAGCGCGGCCGGGTCGATCCCCTCCCGCTCCAGATGCTCGGCCAGCATGTTGAACGGCAGCTCCTGCCGTGCATGCGCATCGAGCACGCTCTGGCGCACCCGGCTCAGGGCCTGCGCGAACGACAGATCCGGCGTGATTGTCGTGCGGACGATCACCGTGTTCTCGAACGGGCCGACGATCCGGTCGGTGTCCGGCTGGGCGCGATTGGCCATGGCGGTGGCGACCGAGATGTCGGTGCGGCCGGTCTGCGCCAGCAGCAGGGCCTTCAGGCCAGTCAGCAGGCACATGAACAGCGTGCCATTGTGCTGACCGGCGAACGCGGTGAGCCGTGCGATCAGATCTGGCTCGAGCCCGAGCGGATAGTGCCCGGTGGACGCGCCCGGGTCCGCTTCGCCCTCGAAGATCGCAGCCGCGCCGCGCAAATTCTCCGTCCAGTCGGCGGCCTGGCGGCGGGCTGCGTCGGTGCCGCACCACCAGCGCTGCCAGCGTGCGACGTCCGAAAAGGCCGGCGGCGGCCTCAGTAGCGGCGCCGCGGGGCGCCCGGCAAGCGCCGCATAGCGGCCGGACAATTCCTCGAACAGCACGCCGATCGACCAGCCGTCGGCAATGGCATGATGCAGCGTCAGCAGCAGCACGTGGTCGTCGGCATGGAGCCGCAACAGCCGCGCCCGCAGCAGCGGCGGCCGCGCGGTGTCGAACGGGGTATAGGTCTCCTGCTGGATCAGCAGATCGATCTTCCGCAGTTCGAGCGCCTTGCGCCGCTTGTTGTTGTGCGGCCGCCCGTCGCCGACGACCTCGACGGTGAGGACGGGGCCGAGCTCGCTGGGGGTGGCGATGCGGCTGACAGGCTCTTCGCCGTTCCAGCCGAAACCCGTCCGCAGCGATTCGTGGCGGCGCACGATGTCGCCGAATGCTTGCGCGAGGATGGCCGGATCGAGCGGGCCATCGAGCCGGAAGGCGAAGGGCAGGTTGAACAGCGGCAGGCCCGGCAGGTTCTGCTCGATCCGAATCATCTGGTCCTGCGCGATCGAGAGCGTCGGCGGTCCGCTTTCGATCAGCCGCGAGACGCTTGCGGCAGGCTTGTGCGGTTTCGCTGCCACGGCCTCATCGACCCGACGGGCAAGCTCTTCGACCGTCGGCGCCTCGAAAATGGTCTTGATCGGCAGCGACACGCCGAGCGCGCGCGCGACACGCGCCATCGCCTGGCCCGCCAGCAGCGAATGGCCGCCGAGGTCGAAGAAATTGTCGGTGACACCGAGGCTCTCGACCTTCAGCAGGTCGATCCAGATGTCGGAGAGCACTTTTTCGGTGAAACGCCGCGCCGGCACGGTGGCATCCGGGCCGGTCGTTTCCGGCTGCGCGGGCGCGAGCAGCGCGGAGCGATCGATCTTGCCATGGGCGTTGAGCGGCACTTGGTCCACGAACAGGAAGGCGGACGGAATGGCATGGCCGGGCAGCCTGCTCTTCAGGAATTCACGCAGTTCGCTGGCGCTGACCCGGCTGCCGGGCTTGGCGAGGATATGGGCGATCAGCCTGACATCGCCGCCGGCCTCGCGGCGCGGTTCGACGATGCCGGCACGCACGTCAGGATGGTCGGCAAGCGTGTTCTCGATCTCCTTGAGCTCGATGCGGTAGCCGCGGACCTTGACCTGATGGTCGGCGCGGCCGAGGCATTCGATCGTGCCATCGGTGCGGCGGCGCGCGAGGTCGCCGGTGCGGTACAGCCGGCCGCCGGCCTGGCGCGAAAACGGATCGGCCAGGAAACGCTGCCGGCTCTGCGCGGGATCGTTGACATAGAAGCGGCCGACGCCGGCGCCGCCGATGCAGAGCTCGCCGGTGACGCCGACCGGCTGCGGCTGCAGGTTTGCGTCGAGCACGTAGAGCTGGGTGTTCGGCAGCGGCGCGCCGACCGGAACGTTGCCCGTCGCGATCGCCGGCGCCTTGGTCAGACGGTGCAGCGACACGTCGTCGGAACATTCCGACGCCCCATAGGCATTGATCAGCGGCACTTTCGGACAGCGGGCGAACCAGGCGCGGCAGAGATCCACCGGCAGCGGCTCGCCGGTCGAGATCAGGACGCGCAACCTTGCAAAGGCGCGCCGGATGGGGACTTCGTCCATGCGATCGAGGATCAAGCGTAGCAGCGACGGGACGATCTCGAGCACGGTGATGTGCTCGCGCTCGATCTCCCGCGCGAGCAGGATCGGGTCCGGCACGATCGTGGTGCCGCAGACATGCACGCGCGCGCCGACCATGGGGCCTGCGAGGAACTGCCAGACAGAAATGACGAAACTCTGCGGTGCGGTCTGCGCGATCACGTCCTTAGGCGACAGCTTCAGCTCGGTAATCAGCGACGCCAGATGGTTCGACAGGCCGCGCTGCTCGATCATGACGCCCTTCGGCGCGCCGGAGGAGCCGGACGTATAGATGAGATAGGCAAGGCTCGAGGCTGCGCGCCGCGCGGCGCGGGCCGGCTTGGTCATCCCTGGCGCGATGGTGTCCTCGAGTTGGGCCACCTGGATGCGTTCGACCAGCGGCTCGAGCAGCGCCTCGACCATGGCCGATTGGGCGCGCCCGGTCAGCAGCACGCGGGCGCAGCTCGATCCGAGGATGGTCGCCAGTCGCGCGGTCGGCTGGTCCGGATCGAGGTTAAGGAAGGCCGCACCCACGCGCTGCACCGCAATCATGGCGGCAAGCAGATCGAGGCCGCGCTCGGCGAGCAAGGCGACCACCGTCTCGGGCCCGACGCCCTCGCGCAGAAGCCAGCGCGCGATGGCCTGGCTGCGGCGCGCCAGCTCGCGATAGCTCAGAGATGCGCGGCCGTCCGACACCGCGATCGCGTTCGGCATCTTCTTCGCTTGGCGCTCGAATCGTTCGCTGAGATTTCCGCGCGAGGCGAAGTTGGCCGGCACGCCGTGGCCTTTCGCCAGCAGCTGCCGGCGTTCGGCCGCGGTCAGCAGCGGCAGGCGCGAGATGCGCTGTTCCGGATCGGCAATGACGGCCTTGAGCAGCGTCCTGAACTGCGTGGCCATGCTTTCGATTGTTGCCGCGTCGAACAGATCGGTGGCGTATTCGAAGAAGCCGGTGAAACGCCCATCGGCCTCGACCAGCTCGAGCGTGATGTCGAAGCGCGCCACTTTCGGGTCCACCTCCAGCGGCCGGGTGGACAGGCCGGGGAAGCGTGCCGCCTCGATCGAGGCGTTCTGGAGGATGAACATGATCCGGAACAGCGGATTGCCGTCCGTCCTTCGCGCGATCTGCAGCGCGCGCAGCACCTCCTCAATGGGGAGGTCCTGGTTACGGTAGGCGTCCAGCGTCACCTGACGCACCCGCCGCAACATTTCGCCAAAGCTCGGGTCGCCGCCAAAATCGTTGCGCAGGATCAGGGTGTTGGCGAACAACCCGATCAGGCGCTCGCTCTCGATCTGGTTGCGGTTGGCGATCAGCGATCCCGTCGCGACGTCTTCGTGTCCAGTATGGCGAAACAAGAGGCACTGGAAGGCCGCGAGCAGGGTCATGAAGGGCGTGACGCCCTGGGCCTGGCTCAGCGCACGGACGTCGCCCGAAAGCGTCCTGGAGAACTCGAAATAGTGACGGGCGCCATGACCGCTCCAGACCTCCGGTCGTGGCCGGTCGGTCCGCAGCGGCAGTGTGGTGACGCCCTCGAGCTGCGTCCGCCAGTAATCGAGCTGCTCCTTCGCCGCCGGCGTCTGCGCCCAGCCCTGCTGCCAGAGTGCGAAATCGCGATACTGGAAGGTGGGCGAGGGCAACGCCGCCTCGTCGTTCTTGTGTGCCGGGGCATAGTGGGCGGCGAGCTCCTCCCAGAACAATCGCTGCGACCAGCCGTCGGTGACGAGGTGATGGACGTTGACGACCAGTGCGTGGCTGGATTTGTCGAACGACAGCAATGTGACTTTCAGCGGCGGCTCGTGCGCCAGATCGAACTTGTATTGCGCGAGCTTGAGCGCCTTACGCCGGATGATTGTCGCCCGCTTGTCCGCAGGGCAGGGCTTGAGCTTGATCCGCTCGAGCCGCGGTGGGGATTGCAGCACGCGCTGCGCCGGCTCGCCCTGCCGCTCGATGAACACCGAGCGCAGCGCCTCGTGGCGCGCGCAGATCGCGGTGAGGCTCGCAGATAGTGCGGCGACGTCGACCCGGCCTTTGAGCATCGCGACTTCGACGACATTGTAATTGTAGCGCGTCGGATCGAGCCGCGAGAGCAGGTACATCCGCTGCTGCTGAAACGACAGCGGCGCGTCCGCCGTCACCGCTGCCGCCTGGCGCCAGGCCGGCAGCGCCGCATCGCGATGCGTTGCAGCGGTCTCCAGCCGGGCTGCAAGCGCCGTGACCGTGGCGCAATCAAAAATGTCCTCGAACGAGAAGTCGACGCTGAAGCGTTCGCGCAGGCGCGAGCGCATCTGCGTCACCGCAAGCGAGTCCGCGCCGAGCGCGAAGACGTCCTGATCGATGCCGACCTGCGGCAGCTCCAGGAGGCCGGCCCAGATCGCGGCGAGCTGCCTCTCCAGCGCATTGCGCGGCAGGCGCGTCTCGCCGGCATCCGTCGTCTCCGCGATCAACCCGGCCAGCGCGTTACGCTTGACCTTGCCGCTGGCGCCCTTCGGCAGCGCGGCCACGCTGCGGATCAGGCTCGGCACTTTGTAGGCCGCAAGACGTTTTCGCGCGAACTGGCGCAGCTGGTCCGAACTCGCCTCGGAATTTTGCCGCAGCACCACGACGGCGGCGACGTTCTCGCCGAGCTTGGGGTGCGGGACGGCGAACACCCCGGCCTCCAGCACCGCCGGATGGCCGAGCAGCACGTCCTCCACCTCGAGCGGCGAGATCTTCTGGCCACCGCGGTTGATGACGTCCTTGATGCGGCCGACGATGAAGAGATAGCCGTCGGCGTCGAGATAGCCGAGATCGCCGGTCCGGAACCAGCCGTTGCGGAACGCGGCCTCTGTCGCCGCCTCGTCGTTATGGTAGCCACGCGTCATGTTGGCGCCGCGCAGCACGATCTCGCCGTGCTCGCCGCTCGCAAGCGCACGGCCCGCCTCATCCATGATCGCGATCTCGGGGCCCGCGGCGCGGCCGACCGATCCGACCTTGCGCAGCTCGAACGGATTGGCCGCGATCTGCGAGGCCGCCTCCGTCATGCCGTAGGTTTCGAGCACGGGAACGCCGAACGCCGCCTCTAATCCGGACAAGATCGCGGGCGCAAGCGAGGCCGAGGCAGAGCGGATCACGCGCAGCGACGAGGCCCGGACGCGGCCCGGGTCGGATTCCGCCGCCGTCAGCAGCGCGCGATGAATGGTCGGCACCGCCGTGTACCAGGTTGGTTGCAGCTCGTGCATCCAGCCGAAGAAGGAGGAGGCGTCGAAGCCGTCGGTGCAGATCACGCTCGAGCCCGCGGCTAATGCCGTCAGAAGACCGGAGATCAAGCCATGGGCGTGAAACAGCGGCAAGACGTTGAGCAGGCGATCATGGGACGTGAGCGACAGCACGCGGCCCGCATTATAGGCAGAGAGGCACACGTTGCGATGCGTCAGCGGCACCATTTTCGGCCGCGCCGCCGTGCCCGACGTCAGCAGGATGAAGGCATCGTCGTCGCCGCGCGAGGCGCCACTCGTGCTCGCAGGTCCGATCTTCGGGCCCATGAACGTGCAGCCGCCGAGATCGTCTTTCGGCCCCGGCACGAAATCGATCACGGCGATGCCGAGCGCCTTGGCGACGTCGCGACTGGGCGAGTTCATGTCGGCGCGGGTGACGAGCGTCGTCAGCTTCAATTCGCTGAAATAGCGTTGCAGCTCGTCCGCGGTCAGATCGGGATTGACGGGGATGCAGGCGCAGCTTGAGGCGACCGCGATCAGCGCCAGCGCGCTGTCGGCGCCGCGCGGCAGCGCAACGGCGATCCTGTCCGCAGGCGCGATGCCGAGCCCACGCAGCGTGTGCACGAGATCGTGCGTCCGCTCGCCAAGCGCGCCATAGGTGAGGGCCGGCCGTCC
This sequence comes from Bradyrhizobium sp. USDA 376, assembly GCF_054063675.1. NCBI lineage: Bacteria > Pseudomonadati > Pseudomonadota > Alphaproteobacteria > Hyphomicrobiales > Nitrobacteraceae > Bradyrhizobium > Bradyrhizobium sp. USDA 376. Next base: position 8,999,904 of record NZ_JBSSGN010000001.1, on the reverse strand, counting down.
AGGGGCGAGGATAGCGGGCGCCTCAGGAATCCTGCGGGCGTGGAAGTCGAGAAGGCCGCCGATATGGGAAAAGGTCTTCGTTTCCAGGCTTGCGCCGACCGATCCCGCTGCGGATGCAATGTCCGACAATGCCATTCCCTTTTGATCTGATTGGGCTATTCTTCTCAAGAGTTAGGGAACGCGTCCAGTCTGAGGTGAAGTTCGGGCCCCAAAATCTGTGGTTGAGGGGCCCCAAAGCCCTTCGACGGAGTGAAGGTCGGGCAGAATCACCATGCTGGAGAATGAGCCGGGCACGGCAACGGAAGGCGGGCTGAAGCGCTGGCTCGAGGGAGTCGGCCTCGGCCACTACTCCGATCTTTTCGAACAGCACCGCCTCGATCTCGACGTCCTGGGAGATCTCACCGAATCCGATCTGGTCGAGCTCGGATTGCCGCTTGGCGATCGCAAGCGGCTCCAGCGGGCGATGGCGGCGCTATTCCAGGCTGAAACGGCGGAGGCTCCGGCGGCGGCACGCCCGCAGACCCGGGCGGAGGTCGGGGCCGAACGGCGCCAGCTCACCACCATGTTCTGCGACATGGTCGATTCCACCTCGCTCTCGGTGCAGTTCGATCCGGAGGACGTGCGCGACATGATCGCGAGCTTCCGCGAGACCTGCGTCCGCGTGGTCAAGCATTACGAGGGCTTTGCCGCCCGTTTCGTCGGCGACGGCATCCTCGTCTATTTCGGCTATCCGACCGCACATGAGGACGACGCCGAGCGCGCGGTGCGTGCGGGGCTCGAGATCGTGCGGGTGCTGTCGACCGCGCGCGCGGTCGAGCCGCGGGGCGCGCTCAACCATTCGCCCGCCGTCCGCATCGGCATTGCGACCGGCCTCGTCGTGGTCGGCGACCTCGTCGGGCAGGGCACCGAAGAGCGCGACTCCGCGGTCGGTGAAACCGTCAATCTCGCGGCGCGCCTGCAAGCCCTGGCGCCGCCCAACGGCGTCGTGATCTCCGCCTCGACGCAGTCGCTTCTGAAGGGAAAGTTCGACTACCGCAGTCTCGGTGTCCATGCGCTGAAGGGCATCTCGGAGAAGGCGCAGGCCTGGCACGTGGTGCGCGCCTCGCGGGTGGAGACCCGCTTCGCCGCCGCGATGGGCGCGCGGCTGACGCCGCTCGTCAACCGCGAGGAGGAGATTGCGCTGTTGATGGGCCGCTGGCAGCAGGCAAAGGGCGGCGACGGCCAGGTCGTCGTCAAGTTCGGCGAACCCGGCATCGGCAAGTCGCGCATCATCCAGGAAATCTTCGAGCGGATCTCGGGCGACCGGCATGCGCAAGTCTCGTTCCAGTGTTCGCCCTACTACACCTCCACCGCGTTCTATCCGTTCGCCGAGCAGCTCAAATTCTCCCTCGGGCTCGACCGCGAGGATGCCTCCGCGCTGTCGCTGGCGAGCCTGGAGACCGCGATCGCGGCCGCGCATGGCGACATCGAGCAGGTCACGCCGCTGTTTGCCGCGCTGCTGTCGATACCGACCGGAGACCGCTATCCACCGCTCGACCTGTCGCCGCAGCAGCAGAAGGATGCGACCGTTGCGGCGCTGGTCAATCACTTCCTGGGCCTTGCGCGCGAAATGCCGCTGGTGATCGCGTTCGAGGATCTGCACTGGATCGACCCGACTTCCCGTGAGGTCATCGACCTGCTCGTCGACCGCGTACAGAACCGGCCGATCCTCGCCATCATCACCGCGCGCTCCGAATTCCAGCCGAGCTGGAACGCGCATTCGCACATCACCACCCTGGTGCTCAACCGCCTGAGCCGGCAGCTGCGCACGACGCTGGTCGAGCGCGTTGCCGGCAGGGAGCTGCCCAAGGAGGTGGTCGAGGAGATCATCGTCAAGACCGACGGCGTGCCGCTGTTCCTGGAGGAGCTCACCAAGACGGTGCTGGAATCCAATCTCCTGACCGAGCGGCACGGACGCTACGTGCTGTCGGGTCCGTGGCGGCAACTGGCGATCCCGGCAACGCTGACGGACTCGCTGATGGCGCGGCTCGACCGGATGGGCCCGTTCAAGCGGATCGCGCAGATCGGCGCCACCATCGGCCGCGAGTTCTCCTACGAGACGCTCCAGGCCGTCGCCAACACGCCGGCGGAGCAGATCGAGGCCGCGCTGAACCATCTGGAGGAAGCCGGGCTGGTCATGCGGCGTGGCCATCCGCCGGATGCGCTCTACTCCTTCAAGCACGTGATGATCCAGAACGCCGCGCATGCGAGCCTGTTGCACAGCGAGCGCCGCAAGCTGCATGCGCGCATCGCGCAGGTGCTTGGCGAGATGTATCCGGAGAAGACCGATCGCGAGCCGGAGCTGCTGGCCCATCATCTCACCGAATCAGGCCAGAGCGAGGGCGCCGCCAGCTTCTGGCTCAAGGCCGGCAAGCAGGCGGCCAGGAGCGGTGCCAATCTGGAGGCGATCGGCCATTTGCGCCGGGGCTTGAGCGTCGTGCAGGCCAATGCGCGCATGCAGGGCGCCGACGAGATGGAGCTCGAGCTGCGCATCGCGCTCGGCATCGCACTGATCGCCGCCAAGGGCTATGCGGTGCAGGAGGTCGAGGAGAATTACATCCGTGCGCTCGAGCTCGGCCAGCAGCTCGACGACGACGAGAAGGCTTTCGCCGCGACCCGCGGCCTCTGGGTCTGCCATTTCATCCGCGCCGATCTCACCCGCGCGCATGATCTCAGCGTCGAGCTCCTGAAATTCGCCAAGCGCCAGCGGCTCAACGAGCGGTCGCAGCCGGCCCAGCAGACCGGCTATCTGATCGAGGCGCACCGTTCGATCGCGATGACCATGCTCTATCGCGGCCGCTTTGCCGCCTCGCAGCATCATCTACATCGCTGCATCAACCTCTACAGCCCCGATTTGCATTCCGATCTGATGGAGCGGCACGGCACCGATCCCGGCGTCGTCTCGCTGTCCTATCTCGGCTATCTGCTCTGGTTCCTCGGCCGGCCCGACGCGGCGCGCCAGCACAGCGAGCAGGCGATCGCCAATGCCGAGAAGATCCGCCATCCTTTCACACTCGCCTTCGCACTCGTGTTCGGCGCCTATCTCTGCCAGCATTTGCGCGACGTCGAGGGCACGCGCGACCACGCCAACCGTGCCATGATCATCGCCACCGAGCACAATTTCCTGCACTGGAAGCAGCAGGCCGCGATCCTGCGCGGATGGGCCCTGACGCAGCTCGGCGAGGCCGACGAAGGTCTCAGCCAGATGCGCTTCGGCCTCGACGAATACGAGGCGATGGATTCCTGGCTCGCCGGCTGCTGGTTCCGCTGCCTGCTGGCGGAGGCCTATGCCAAGGTCGGGATGCGCGATGCCGCCTTGCGCGCGCTGGACGGCGCGCTCGCGACCGCGCGGCGGACCGGCGATCATTCCTACCTCGCCGAGGTCTATCGCCTGCAAGGCGAGATCACGCTGTCGGACGGCGATCCGGCCTCGGTGCAGGAGGCCGAGGACCTGTTCGGCCAGTCGCTGGAGGTCGCACGCAAGCAGGGTGCGCTGTCCTGGGAGCTTCGCACTGCGGTCAGCCTGGCACGCCTGTCGCACCAGGCCGGCAAGCGTGAGCACGCACGTCTCCTGCTCGTGCCGATCGTGGGCAGGTTCAGCGAGGGTTTTTACACGCCGGATCTCAAGCAGGCGATGCAACTGGTCAACGAGCTCGATGCGGATGTGCCGCTTCGTGAACAGGCCGATGTGGCGAAATGAGCGATCTTGCCGCCGCGCGTGCGCGCTATGTGGAGTTGATTGCCAGGCGCGAGCGGATTTCCTCGAAGCGTCTGATCGACGCGCTCGCCGCCGTTCCGCGCGAAAAATTTCTGGCAAGGGGACCCTGGCGTATCAAGAGCGAGGCGGCGCGCAGCTACCGGCAGACGCCGGATGCAGATCCCGTTCACCTCTATGATAATGTGCTGGTCGCGATCGACGCACGCCGCAAGCTCGACACCGGCCTGCCGAGCCTGTGGGCGCATCTGATCGACGTGCTCGACGTCAGGGAGAAGGACCGCGTGGTCCAGATCGGCTGCGGGCTCGGCTATTTCTCGGCGGTGCTGTCGAAGATGGTCGGCCCGAAGGGCAGCGTGCATGGGATCGAATGCGACGAGCGTCTCGCGTCCCGCGCTGCAAGTTTCCTTCACGCCTATGACAACGTCGAGGTGGCCCATGGTGATGGACGTGATCTGATCGGCGAACCCGCCGACGTGATCATCGTCCACGCCGGCTTCCCGCACCCGCATCCGCTCTGGCTCCAGTCGCTGCGTCCGCGCGGCCGCCTCCTGATCCCGCTGACGCAGCGGGACCGCGAAGGCGCGGTGATCAAGATCACGCGGCGGGCGAAGGGCTTCGAGGCCGAGGCGGTGCAGCAGATCCGGATCTTCCCCGGCCAGGGCCGCGGCGTGACCGCGCTCGACGACCGCGTCGCCGACTGGTGGCAGCGCGCCTCAGCCCTGGCGCCGCTGCGCTTTCGCAGGCTCGAGCAGGGGCTGCCGTCGGATGGCTAACGCTTCGTTTCATTTTACCTTGATTCCGTTTGTGAGTTTCCAGCATCTCGCGGTGCGGCTATGAGTGCGGTCTGATCGCCATTCGAGCGCGCCCATGCATTCCGTTGCCCTGCTGACTGCGAGCTATGCCAAGGATATCGAACGCTTTTCGCTGCTCAGCGAGAGCATCGACACCTGGCTGACGGGATACACGCGGCATTATGTTCTCGTTAACGATGAGGACGTGCCGCTGTTCGCGCGCTTCGCGTCCGACAAGCGCGTCATCGTTCCGGCCTCGCGTTACTTGCCGAAATGGCTGTTCGCGCTGCCGCCGGCGCTCCAGTTCATCAGCAAACGACGCGTCTGGGTGTCGCTGCTGTCGTCGCCCGTGCACGGCTGGCACATCCAGCAGATCCTGAAGATCGCCGGCGTCCTCAACGCGCCCGAGCAGCGCGTTTGCATCCTGGATTCGGACAATCTGTTCTTCCGCGAATTCGACGTCGGCCGGTATGCCGGCGGCGAGAAGACGCCGCTCTTCGTCACGCGCAAAGGGATCGACGCCGACCATCCCTTGCATGTGCTGTGGCTCAACACCGTCGATCAGCTTCTCGGTGTCAAGGAGCGCTCGTTTCCGGCCGACGATTATGTCGGCAACGCGCTGATCTGGGACAAGGACACCGCGCGCGCGATGACCGGCGCCATCAAGTCGGCGACGGGCCTGAGCTGGGCTCTGGCACTGTGCCGGAAGAAGAAGTTTTCGGAGTATCTGCTTTACGGAAACTTCGTTGCCAGTTCGCCGAAGCATCTGGCAGCGCATCGGGTGACGGAAGACAGCATCGCGGTGTCGCACTGGGACGACACGCGCCTCGACCGCCCGGCGATCGAAGCGATGATGCGCGTCGCTTCGCCCGAGCAGGTCGCGCTCTGCATCCAGTCCTATTCCTCGACCTCGATCGACGACATCCGCGACGTGTTCAGGCTGAACTCGGCTGACAGGCGCAGTCCGAGCCTGGCTCCCGATCAGATCGGAGACGCGCCCGCGTTCGAAGCGCCGAAGACACGCTAGGCTTCAAACGTCCTTCGTGAACTTGCTGATGACGTCCATGAACGGTTTTGGCTTGAACTCGCCGTCGAGCGGCAGCGGACGGTTCGGCTGCTTGTCCTTGCGGGCGAAGGTGCCGTTGATCCAGCTATAGCGATCCGAGATACCCCAGGTCAGGATCGAGCGCACCGGGCCGCTGGCCGAGATCGCGGTCAGGAGATCATCGACGCGCTTGGCGACGATGGCGTCGCGCTCGGCCGGATTGCCCGCCAGTTTCTGGTCGTCGACGTCGAGCTCGGTGACGAGCACCTCGAGGCCCCAGGAGCGCAGCTCGGTGACGAATTCGGCGAGGCCATGCGTGTCGATCTCGAGCTCGGCATGCAGATGCGATTGCAGCCCCACGGCGTGCAGCGGAACGCCCTGGTCGAGCAGCTCCATGATGAGGTTGCGGTAAGCCGCGCGCTTGGCGATGAAGGAGTCCTTCGCCGACTCGATGTCGTATTCGTTGATCGCGAGCTTCACGTATGGATCGGCCGCGGCCGCCGTGCGGAACGCCAGCGGAATCCAGCTCTTGCCGAGATGCTGCGTCCAGAACGTATCGCGCCGGTCGGTGATCCCCTTTGGATTGTCCGGAATCGGCTCGTTGACGACGTCCCACGACGTCAGCTTGTCCTTGTAGTAGGACACGACGGTGCCGATGTGGTCGAGATACGCGCGCTCGACGCCCTTGGCGTCCTTGATCTGCTTGGTCCAGTCCGGAATGTCGTGATACCAGGCGAGCGTGTGTCCGCGCATCGTCAGATCGTTTGCCCGCGCGAAATCGAGGATGGCATCGGCGCGCTCGAAGGCAAAGGTGTGCGCGTCCGGCCGCAGCATCGGCCATTTCAGCTCGAGCACCGGCACCACCTGCGTGCAATAGGTGCTGATGGCGTCGCCGAGCCTGGGATCGGCTTGCAGGTCCCAGAGCGTGGCCGCGGCACCAAAGCCCGGACGGCGCTGGGCGAGCTTCGAGGCCGGTAGTGCTGACGCGGAGACGCTCGCCGCAAGCGTCGCGGCGCTGCCGAGGAGAAATTGGCGTCTGTCGAGCCTGGTCACGCGTGGTTCTGCATCACGGCTTCTGCGATCTCGTAATAGTGAAGCGCGCCCTTTTCGAGCGTCAGGTTCTCGATCACATAGTCGCGCGGCGCGAAGTCGCCGGCGCTGACATGCGACCAGAACGCGCTCCAGCCGGAGATGAAGCCGGCCGCATCGGTGAAGGTCATGCCACAGCGCGCGTCGAAATAAGGCACGGAGGACACGCCGCCTTCGTACCTCACCTTATCCGGAAAATACTTCGGATCCTGCCAGGGCCCGCCGCGATCCCATGCAAAGACGGGAACGCCGCTCGACAGCGCCTGCTGGCAGGCGATGCCCTGGCTCTCATGCTCGCACAGGAAGATCATGCTGCGGCAACGCGCCAGCGCCGCCTTGAAGTCGTCTTCCATGTAATGACCGTAGCGGATCACCTCGACCGTGCGGCCGCTGGCCTCGAGATGCCAGCGGATCGGTTCGATCAGTTCGGGCTCATATCGCCCGTAATCCCAGCGAATCTTGTCATAGAGCAGCACGTCCACGCTCTTGCGGTCGGCCGGCGTCGGCGTCCACAGATCGGTGTCGATGCCGACGGGCCAGGCATCGACATGGGGCCAGTGCGGACGGAACATGTCGGCGTACCAGGCGCACGGCACCAGGACGCGCTTCACCTGCAGGTCCTTCAGGCGCTCCGGTGCATCGACCGGGTGGTCATACATGGCGACGCCGAGCAGGAGCGGGTTCGTCCACTTGAACCAGTCGAGCACGAACGGCCGCCCGATGATGCAGGCGAGTTCCTCCGGGTGCTTCTGGATGTAGCGATAGTCGTTGACGCGATAGCGGATGCCGAGCCGGTCGAGGCCCGCGCACAGATTGAGGAGGACGCGCCGCTGTCCGCTGATGAAGGACTCGCCCTTGACCAGGCGCCGCAGCAGCGGCCGGATGTGGCGATCCCCGGGAAACCAGCGGTCGTCCCGCTCTTCGAAGAAGAGGTTGAGGACCATCCTGTCGCGCCTTTGCGTGCCGAAATCCCCCGGAACAAGCGGAGCGTCGGTGCCGCCATGCGGCCGGGAGGTCGGGTGTGCCCGCGTTCGTTCGGCAACGTCCATGTCAGTCACGTCCACGCATCGGATGGGTCGGGCGACCTTTTGATATCATTGCTTCTTTTCTGTGATCCCGCCGGTCCCTTCAAGGACAGGGCAAATTTAACGCTAACGCGCGATAACCGCTGACACGTTTCATTCGCGATCCGATTTGCAGGCTTATGCGACTATCTTGACCGGTGCTGGCGGCCCAGTGCGGCTGCCGCAGCAAAGGCCAACTGTTTTAACGCCCCGTTAATCCTCAAGGCGCCGCCGGTCCCGTGTTCGCATGCTGAACCGCCATTTCTCGATCTATCTCGTGGCCTACATCCTGCCGGCAGCGGTGGGCTTCTTCGCGGTCACCGCCTACACGCGGCTCCTGAGCCCGGCGGAATACGGCGTCTATGTCGTCGGCATCAGCCTTGCCGGCATTCTCGGCGCGATCTTCTTTGCCTGGATCAAGCTGTCGGTGTCGCGCTATCAGGCGATGTCGGCGGAGGTGGATTTTCGCGGCACGGCGATGGTCGCCTTTGGGCTGACGGTCGCAGTGCTTTGTGCCACCACCCCGCTGGTGTTCCTGTTCCGCAGCGATGTCAGCGTCGAGCTGCTGCTCGCCAGCATGTTCGTCGCGATCATGGCCAATGCGGTCGATGTCGGCCAGGAGTTCGAGCGCGCCAAGCTGCGGCCCTATCGTTTCGCCGCGATCTCGATCGTGCGCAGCGTCGCGAGCGTCGGTTTCGGCCTCGTCGGCATCTGGCTCGGCTGGGGCGGCCTGGGCCTCTTGGCGGCATTCGGCCTCGGCTCGCTCACCGGCATCGTTCTCAATCTCGTTGGCGACCGCACCAGGATCGCGCGCTTCCAGCGCAGCCAGTTCATGCAACTCGCGCGCTACGGCCTGCCGCTGACGCTGGCCGGCCTCTCGGTCGCGCTATATTCGAGCTGCGACCGTCTCATCGTCGCGTATCTCCTCGGCAAGGACGCTGCCGGCATCTTCGGCGTTGCCGCCGACCTGCCGCGCCAGTTCATGGTGATGATCGCGTCCAGCGTCGCCGCGGCGACCGTGCCTCTGGTGTTCCGGTCGCTGTCTGAGAACAACAATGAAATCACGCGCGAGCGGTTGAACGAGAGCCTCGAGCTGCTGCTCGTCGTCGTCGCGCCCGTCGCGATCTGGTTGGCGCTCGCAAGCGACCAGGTTGCGGGCACGCTTGTGGGCGTCGATTTCCGCGCCGGCGTGTCGGCACTGCTGCCGACCCTGGTGCTCGCCCGCTTCTTCGGCATCGCCAACCAGTTCTACGTCCAGATCAGCTTTCAGCTCGCCGAGCGTCCCTTCATGCTGGCGGCGCAGTCCTTCCTCACGCTGGCGGTGAGCGTGGTGCTGATGTTCGCGCTGGTGGCGGGCTACGGGATCTATGGCGCCGCGCTGGCGACGCTCGCGACCGAGGCGATCGGCTTCGTCGTTGCGGTCGTCCTGATGTACCGCGCCCATCCCGTGCCGTTCGACGCGAGCCGCCTTGCCGGCGTGGCCGTCTCCGCCGCGGCGATGGCGGCTGCGATCCTGGTCGCGCGCTCGCAGGCCAGTGGCACCGGCCCCGTCGCGCTGATCATCGTGAGCCTTGCCGGCGGTCTCGCTTACGCGGCAGTGGCCTGGCTGCTCAACGTCGCGAATGTGCGCACGCTGTCGCTTCGTGTCCTGCGGACCTTCAACCGGAAGGCGCTGGGTGCCTAGCGCACCCCCTGACTGGCGTGGCCTTGCCGCCCTGACGTCAGGCCAGGCAGGCTGCAACCGCCGCCAGGCCCCGGACATTCTGCCGCAGCGGTGGACCGCCGGCTCCGGACCAGCCTGGACGCAAGCCGCACTTCCGCCCGTGCGGGCCGTCGTATATGAGAGATTTGCCGCCGGAGCGTGCCGAATCTCGCCACAGACGGAACGTATGGCGACTGTGATTTCTTAATTCAGAGATCGCAAACTGAGATTTGACCGGCACGCGCGGACTGGCATTTCGACCGAGGATGGCATGAAAAACCTGATGACGACGGCGCAATCCACCGTGGCGATGCGGCGTTGGGGGCCTCCCGGAATTGTGACGCTGGCGGCGATGGTCGCATTCGCGACGCTGGGCCCGGCGTCCGCAGCCAAGCAGGTGCGCCAGGCGGCCGAGGCGGTGGCGCAGCGCGAGGCCGGCGAGCCGATCATGGCGATCGTGTCGATCAAGGGCCAGCAGGTCACCTTCTACGACGCCGACGGCTGGATCATGCGCGCGCCGGTCTCGACCGGCACCACCGGGCGCGAGACGCCGGCCGGCGTCTTCGCCATCGTCGAGAAGGACAAGGACCACCGCTCGACCATGTATGACGATGCCTGGATGCCGAACATGCAGCGCATCACCTGGAACGGCATCGCGCTGCATGGCGGGCCGCTGCCGGGCTATGCCGCCTCGCATGGCTGCGTGCGCATGCCGTTCGGCTTTGCCGAGAACCTGTTCGACAAGACCAACATCGGCATGCGCGTGATCATCTCGCCGAACGATGCGGCGCCGGTCGATTTCTCGCACCCGTCCCTGTTCGTGCCGAAGCGGGAGGCCATCGCGGCGGTGCCGAGCCGGGCCGACAAGCTCTCGTTCGAAGCCGAGGAAGCCACACGGGCCGCCGACGAGACCAAGAAGGCTGCGGCCGCGGCTGCGAAAGAGGCGGCCTCGCTCCCGGCATCGCTGCGCAAGCTGGAGCAGCAGAAGGCCCGCGCCCGATGCCGAGCTCGCCTTCGCCGACAAGACGCTTGCGAATGCAAAGACCGATCAGGCCCGCGCCAAGGCCGAAGAGCTGAAGCAGAAGGCGGCCGCGAAGGCTGCCGATGCGACGACGCAGCTCGACGCCGCCAAGGCCGCGGCGCAGCCGAAGCGCGATGCCGTCGCCGCCACGAAAGAGGCCGCGAAGGTGGCTGCGACCAGGAAGGCCGACGCGGTGAAGGCCGCGACCGACGCAAAACTCGCGCTCGAGCCGGTGTCGGTCTACATCAGCCGCGCGACACAGAAGCTCTATGTGCGGCGGAACACGCACAAGCCGGCGCCGGATGGCGGCGGCGAGGTGTTCGACACCAGCATCGAGGTCCCCGTCACGATCCGCAATCCCGACCAGCCGCTCGGCACGCACATCTTCACGGCGATGGCGAAGACCGATACCGGCCTGCGCTGGAGCGTGGTCACGATCGAAAGCGGCGACGATGCCAAGAACGCGCTCGACCGCATCGCCATCCCGCAGGAGGTGTGGGATCGCATCGGGCCGACCGCGCTGCCGCGCTCCTCGATCATCGTCTCGGACGAGCCGCTGAGCAGCGAGACCAACTACCGCACCGAGTTCGTCGCGGTGCTGAGCAACCAACCCCAGGGCGGTTTCATCACGCGCAAGCCGACCGCGCCTTCGATGGACATTGCCAGCGACGACGGCTGGGACAATGGCGGCAATAATTTCGGCTTCTTCTTCCAGCAGCGCGATCCGTACGCGCAACCGGTCAATCCGCGCCGGCAGCGCGGCCAGTACCCGTACTATCAATCGACGCAGCCGATGCAGCGGAACTGGTGGTAAGGCGCGCGGCCTAAAGCGCGATGAGATTTGGATGAACCGTCATCGCGCTTTAGGTTGTTGTTTACGCATAATCTTTTCGGAAAACCGCGTCGCACTTTTCCGGATCATGCTTTGGGCCCGCCAGGCCGAGGCCCGCAACTACCGACGCGGCGCCTGTGTGTCGAAATAGGCAAAGCGTCCCTTGTCCGCCGATCTGGCCCTCGTGGCCGACCTTGTAGCCGAGCCCGGTCGCCTTGTCGTAGAGCGCCTGATAGTCGTGGCTCCAGTAGGACATGTGCTGGAGGCCTTCGTGTCCGGCGTCCAGAAACTCCTTGTACAACGAGGCGGCGTCGTTGCGCTGCTGGATCAGCTCGATCTGCAGATCGCCGGAATTGGCGAGCGCAATGCTCATCTCTACGCGAGAGTCCTGGCCGCGGTGGCGGAACCAGTCGGTCTTGACCCGGTCCATGTAGTACCAGGGACCGACCCCCATCACCTCGATCCAGTGCTTCATCGCGGCGTGGATGTCTCGCACCACATATCCGTTCTGGCGCACCGCGCCGAAGATGCGGCTCATGCCCGCGCTCCCCTTGTTACGCTGATCACTTGACCTCGATGCCCGCGTCCTTGGCAACCTGTTTCCAGGCCGCGATGTCGCGGGCGTTGATGTCGCGCTGCTCCTCGCCCGGGACGAATTGCGGGGTGATGCCGAGCTTCAACAGCTTCTCCTTGACCTCGGCATCGCCGAGCGCGTCCTGCAGCGCCGCCGAGAGTTTCTTCGCGATCGGCGGAGCCACGCCCGCCGGTGCATACATCGCCCAGGACAGGCTGCGGTCGAACGGCACGCCCTGCTCCTTGTAGCTGGCGATATCGGGCAGGCTCGGCGAGCGCTCGCCGCAGGCGGCCAGCGCCCTGATCGAGCCGTCCTTCACCAGCGGCGTTGCGGTCGCAACGTCCAGCGTCGCCAGCGAAATGTGGCCGCCGAGCAGGTCACCGGCGAGCTTTGCGATGCCGTTGAAAGGCACGTGCTCCATCTTGATGCCGGTCTGCTGCATCAGGATTTCCGCGCAGAATTGTCCGGTCGAGCCGATGCCCCAACTGCCATACTGGATCGGCTCGCCCTTCCTGGCGAGCGCAATCAGGCTCTTGATGTCATTGGCGGCAAAATCCTTGGTCGCCACCAGCATGATCGAAGACGTCCCGATGCGGCCGATCGTCGTAAAATCCTTGATCGAATCGTAGGGCAGTTTTGGGTAGATCGCCGGCGCCAGCACATGCGTGGTCATGCCGCCGACGGTGATGGTGTAGCCGTCATTCGCAGACGTCGCGACCATCTGCGTGCCGAGCGTGCCGGCTGCTCCCGTGTGGTTCTCGATATAGATGCTCTGTCCGAGCGTCTTGCCCATCCTGTCGGCGAGCAGCCGGCCGACCACGTCGCCGCCGCCGCCGGCTGCATAGGGCAACAGCATCTTGATCTTGCGGGTGGGATAGGCGGCGGGGTCTTCCGCTTGCGCCGGCAGTGCGGCCGACAGCAATGCGAGAAATGAAAGCGTGACGGTCCGCAGCATCATGATGTGTTTCCCCCTAATTCTCGAAACGAAATCTGTAGGCATCGCCGTGCCGGATCACACGGCCCGCCGTCGGTGCCGGAAAATGGCCGGTCAGCAGATAGCTCGGCGTATCCGCGAGCTCCTCCAGCAGCGCCATCCGCGTTGCGACCGCCGCGGCCGGATCGACATCGGCGGCGTTCGACAGCCACGGCGCCGCGCACTGGATCGGATGATGGATGACGTCGCCCGACATGACAGCGTGATCGTGGCCGCCATTGAGGTGGATCTGCATGTTGCCGGCGGTATGTCCCGGCGCCGGCGCAAAGCGCAAGGCGGCGTCGCGATCGCTAAACAGGCGGTGATCAGTTTCGACAAGCTCGGCGAGGCCCGCGGCGACCACCGGCAGCACCGAATCCTCGAACGAGCCATGGTTCACCGGGCTCTTTGGTCCGGCGTTGTGCGCGGCCTCGAAGTGCCGGTACTCCTCGCGCCCCATCAGATAGCGCGCGTTGGGGAAGGTCGGCACCCACCGGCCGTCGAGGAGGCGCGTGTTCCAGCCGACGTGATCGACATGCAGATGCGTGCACATGACGAAGTCGACCTGTTCAGGGGCGACGCCCAGCGCACGCATGTTCTCGAGATAGGGCTGGTTCAGGTTGTTCCACGCCGGCACGCGCGGCCGATGCTTGTGATTGCCGCAGCAGGTGTCGACGATGGCGGTCCAGCGCGGCGTGCGCACCAGATAGGAGTGATGGCTGAGGATGAAGCGGCCGGTCTCCGGCTCGATATAGCGGTGATCGAGCCAGCTCCGGTTCTCCGCGACGTCAGCGTCGGTGACGTTGGCGAACAGCCAGGTCTTCTCAAAAGCAAGCGCGGGGATCTCGCTGACGAGGTCGACCCGCATGCTGCCGATCCTGACCTGCCGCATGCTTCAGTTCTTCAGGAGCTCGCCGAACGGCACCCAACGCGTGCCGTCGAAGCGGATCAACTGGAGGCTCGTCATCGGCGTGTAGCGCTCCGGCGAGTTGTTCACCGCGGTGCCGTTGATCAGCATCGGCAGGCGCACGTCCTTCAAATTCGTTGCCTGCTTCATCACATTGGCGCGGGTGAGGTCATTGCCTGAAGCTTTCAGCACCGTCACCAGCGTCTGCGCGATGGTGTAGCCGTAGACGTTGAGCCAGTCGCTCTTGTTGGCCTCGGGCAGGTACTTGTCCATGAACGCGGCCCATTCCTTGGTGCCGGCATCGTCCTTCAGCGCGGGATCGGTCGCGTCCTTCAGATACTGGCTGGAGATGACGCCGGTGGAATTGTCCTTGCCGGCCGGCTCCAGCACGCCGCTGATCGAGGCCGAGACGTTGGAGATGATGGTCACAGGCTTCCAGCCGATCTCGCCGATCTTGCGGATCGCCTGCGCCGCGAACTTCGGCGTCGCCGCCACCAGCACGATTTCGGCGCCCGCGGTCTTCAGTTGCAGGATCTGGGTGTCGACGGTTGGCGCCGAGGTCTCGTAGGCCGCGCGGGCGACGATGGCTTCGCCGCTGCCGAGCCCTTCTTCCAGCGCCTTCAGATAGTCCTTGCCGAGATCGTCGTTCTGGTAGAGGACGCCGATCTTCGCATGGGCGTGGCTGGACTTGATGTATCTGGCGTAGGCGATGGCCTCGTCGCGATAGGTCGGCTGCCAGCCGACGGTCCACGGAAAATTCTTGGGATCGTCCCACTTCGCTGCGCCTGACCCGAGGAAAAGCTGCGGCACCTTGCGGTCGTTGAGATATTTGTGCACGGCGCTGTTGGTCGGCGTGCCGACGCCGCCGAAGATCAGCAGCACGTCCTCGCTCTCGACCAGCCGCCGCGTCTGCTCCACCGTCTTCGGCGGGCTGTAGGCATCATCGGCGATGATCATCTGGATGCGCCGTCCGTTGACGCCGCCGTCGTCGTTCACCTTGCGGAAATAGGCTTCCGCCGATTTCGCGATCTGCGCGAAGGCGGAGACCGGTCCGCTCAGCGGCGCCGTGGTGCCGATCTTGATGGTCTTGTCGTCGGCGCCGGGATCGTATTTGGCGGTTTGGGCAGAGGCGGTGCCTGCCGCGAGCAGCGGCAACAGGATGCAGGCCGCAACGAGGCGAAGGCGGGCAAAGCGCGCCATGAGGTCGTCTCCCCAAATTGCTCTCCGCCTCTCGATGGAGCGGAGTTGAAACGCGAAAACAGCACCCGCGTGAAGCTTGCGGGCCGCGCCCGTTGCCGCCAGACTGGCGAAACGAACGATCGTTCGTTAGTCAAGCATCATGGCTGTCCACACCTCCAGCGCAGCGGAAGCGGCTGCGCCCACGACGCGCGAGCGCATCCTCTCCGAGGCGCTCAATCTGTTCGCGCAGAGCGGCTATGGCGGCGCCTCGATGCGCGAGTTGGCTCGCCGCGTCGGCATCCGTGAGAGCAGCCTCTACAATCACTTCCCCGGCAAGGCCGCGATCCTGGAAGCGATCGTCAGCGAGCACGGCCCCGCCAGTTCGGCGAGCCGGCTGGAGGAGCCGCGCTACAAGCAGCTCGCGCGCCAGCCCGCCGCATTCTGCCGGCAGTTTGCCCTGGACCTCGTCGAGCAATGGTCCGATCCGCGCGAGCACCAGTTCCAGAAGGTCATCACCGCCGAGCGCAACCGCGTGCCCGGTATCCGCGCCAAGTTCGCCGATCATTTCTATGCGCGCGAGCAGAGCATGATGACGGACTATTTCCGGGGCTTCGCGCTCGCCGGCCTGATCGCGACCACCGATCCGCGCGAGACGGCACGGCTGTTCGCCGCCGGGCTCATCTACATCCGCCTCGAGCATTACGTGATGGGCGCGGTGCCGTCGCCGCGGCCGAAGGTGATCGAGGCGATCGACCGCTATCTCGCCTTCTTCCTGTCGCTGATCGCGGCAGGCAACGACACCGACAACAAGAAACGAAAGCCCAAGGGAGAAACGCGTGGCAAGGCTGCCCCTGATTGATCCGGAGACGACGAGCGGCGACATTCGCGCCTCCTTCGACCGCATGCCGGTCAAGCTCAACATCTTCCGCATGATGGCCCATGCCGAGGCCAACATGATCCCGGCGATGCGGCTGGGCAATTCGATCCTGCACAAGCAGAAACTCTCTTCCGTCAACCGCGAGCTTTTGATCCTGCAGGCCGCGCAGCTCGAGGGCGGCGCCTATGAATGGCGCCAACACGTGCCGATCGCGCTCGGCGTCGGCTGCACGCAAGCGCAGATCGATGCGGTGGAGCGCAGCGACTACGATGCCGCCGCCCTGAGCGAGGCCGAGCGCGCGTTGCTGAAGTTCGGCCGCGAGGTGGTCGAGAACGTCCGCGTGCCCGAAGCGACCTTCGCGGCGGCTCGCAAACATTTCAGCGACCAGGAGATCGTCGAATCCATCATCGCGCTCGGCTTCTACATGATGATGGCCCGCCTCACGGAGGCGACCGAGACCGATCTCGATCCCGCCGCCGGCATGAAGGTCTATGACGGCGGCAAGAAGCAGGGCGGCTGAGATGACGGATACTGATAGCAAGCCGGAGCGTTACGTCCGTCCGCCGAGCGCGGAGTCCTCGGGCGAGGCGCCGGGCAGGGGACGCCTGAAAGGACGCCGCATTCTCATTGTCGGCGGCGGCCAGCGCGTATTCGATGCCGCAACCGACCCGATCGGCAACGGCCGCGCGATGAGCATCTTGTGCGCACGCGAGGGCGCGAAGGTCGTGGTCGCCGATCTCAACCGCACATCCGCCGAGCAGACCGTCAAACGCATCACCGACGAAGGCGGCGAGGCCTTCGCCATTGCCGCCGACGTCACTCGCGAGGCCGACGTCGTCCGCATGATCGACGAAGCGCACCGCGCCATGGGCGGCCTCGACGGCATGGTGCTGAACATCGGCACCTTCGGCAAGACCGGGCTCGATGCCGTCAGCCCGGAGGAGTGGAACAGGATCTACGACGTCAACGTCCGCGGCCCCATGCTGTGCTGCCGCGCTGCGATGCCGAGATTCGACAATGGCGGCGCCATCGTCTTCATCTCCTCGATCGCCGCGTTGAAGGCGGGGTCGCAGATGGCGGTGTATGATTCATCCAAGGCGGCGCTCGGCGGCCTCATGCGCAACATCGCCCATCTCGGCGCGCGCCGCGGCATCCGCGCCAATCTCGTCTATCCCGGCCTCGTCGACACCCCCAACGGCCGCGAAGCCGGCGCCGGCCGCCCGTCGCGCGGCAAGGGCCACATCCCGTTCGGCCGCCAGGCGACGGCCTGGGAGATCGCCTATGCCGTGCTGTTCTTCCTGTCGGACGAGAGCGTCTACGTCACCGCGCAGACGCTCGCGGTGGATAGCGGTTTGAGTGGGATGTAAGAGCTGGGATCGCGCCGCCTCTTCGCTGTCAGCGAGACTCGTGCGTCAGCCCGAGCGCGCGGCTGATCAGATGGTCGAGCGAGAGCCGACCCGGTCCGTAAGCGATGATAGCCAGTGCCATCGCCGCCCAAGTGATGTGAACCGGCCAGCCATCGGGCACCGTGAGCTCGACGATCACCGTCATGAACAGGAGTCCAAGCCCGGCAAGCCGTGTACCGAGCCCAAGGACCAGCAGGACCGGAAAAACGACTTCTCCAGACCCCGACAGGAAGGCCATCACCGTCGGCGCCGGGAAATGATAGGGGCCGCCCGGCAGATGCAGCATGAATTCATCGCTGAACAGCGTCACGGCGGTGTCGTTGAGCTGCAGAAAGCCGTCCCATTTGAGGATTCCGGAGCGCCAGAACGGGACCGCAAGGGCCACGCGCAGCACGAGCTGAACGAGGGAAGGTGAGGCGAGTGTCTGCACCAGATGATTGGCCTTGTCGGCCAGGAGCCCGAGTGACGGGAGGCCGCCACCCGCCGTCATGCGTTGGTGCGTGATCATCATGCGTCTCCAGAAGTCACCGAGGTGAACGCGCCAGCCTCGATCAGACCGGCGATGTTTGCGGCGAGGTCGAAGCCGGGGCATGCGTCCAGCGCTGACGCGGCAGCTTCGCCAAGCGGCCGGCCCGACATCAGGCAGGTCGCGAAAGCCGCGCCGCCGGGCGGAAGATGTCGTACGACGACGTCGAACTCGGCTCGCGTGATCACAGCATCTTCCGGTGTCGAGGCATCGATGCGTTCCACGGGCGCAGTGCCGCGGTTGGCGGCAAAAATCGTCGCCGCCGAGAATTGCGAGCGCACGATCCGGGTTGCCGGGTGCGGCGTGAAAACGAGATCGGCCAACCGGTCCGGCGCCACTGCGGAAAGCCGGACAGGCGACAGCGGCGCGGCGTCGGCGGCGTGATAGGCATCGAGCCACGCCCGCTCGATACGGGCGACATCGGCGAGCCAGGGAAACGGCCGCGCATGTTTATACGCTTCGATGAAGCCCGGAAAATCGCGACCATATTCGAACAGCAAGGGCGAGGTCGGCGGGGTGCAGCGAATATGGGTGCGCGCCATGGCGCGGAAGAAGTCCGGGCCGGTGATGCGCTGCACGGCCGGATAGATCGCGGCAAGCGCATCGATCAGGCTCACCGTGACGTTGTTGCGGTAGACGTCGTAGCGCTTTCCGGCCGGCTTGCCGTTGGGACCGGTGACGGCCGGTGGCGGACCTCTCGTCGGATCCAGCAGCGCCGGTGCGAAGTCCGCGGCAAAGCTGAGCTGCTGCTCAAGCGGCATGACGATCCTCCGCCAGTGCGGTCGATTGATGGCGATCGAGGATCGCCTGCGCGGCCTCGGCCTCGGCTTGCAGGACCGGCCAATCGGGAATGTTGCTGTCCCACTCGATGAGTGTCGGCACCGGGCCGCAGCGCTTGACGACGATCTCGAACAGCTTCCACACGGCGTCCGCGACCGGGCCGTCATGGCTGTCGACCAGTAATAACGCGCCGTCGTCGTCCGTCTGCTCGGCATGACCGGCAAGATGAATTTCCCCGACGCGCGACAGCGCAAAGTCCGCCAGGTACTCCAGAGCAGAGAAGCCATGATTGGTCGCGGACACGAAGACGTTGTTGATGTCGAGCAGGAGCCCGCAGCCGGTACGCTCCGCGACGCTGCGGATGAAATCCGTCTCGCTCATCGTCGACGATTGAAAGGCGACATAGGTCGATGGGTTTTCGAGCAGGAGGGGGCGCCGGATCGCTTCCTGCACCTGATCGATGTGATCGCAGACGCAGCGAAGCGTCGCCTCGGTGTAGGGCAGCGGCAGGAGATCATTGAAGAAGCTGGTCTCGTGCGTCGACCAGGCGAGATGCTCGGAGACCAGCGCCGGCTGGTAGCGCGCGACCAGACCGCGGAAGCGCGCCAGATGTGCCTTGTCGAGCGGCTGTGGTCCGCCGATCGACATGCACACGCCGTGCACCGAAAGCGGATGATCGCGACGTATCGTCTCCAGGGCGCGATGCGGCGCACCGCCCGAGCCCATATAGTTCTCGGCATGGACCTCGAAGAAGCCGCGTTGCCGGCCCGCATCGAGGATTGCCGGAAGGTGCTCATGCTTGAAGCTCGTCCCGGCAACGCCGCCGATAGGAACGGGAAAGCGGAGTGGCACGGCCAAAGGCGCGCCTGGCCTGATCGCCGAACTCATGTTGCTCCTCCGCTCTCTGTTATCGTGATGTGCTGACCGGCCGCGTCAGACCGGCGTGAGCGAGCCCTTCTTGCCGTTCGGCAGCTGGATGTTGGTGCAGGTGCCGCCCTGCACGAACTTCCATGCATTGCCCTGGAAGTCGGTGGTCGACGTGCCCTGGCAGGTCGTGCCCGGTCCTGCCGCGCAATCGTTCTGGCCCTTCAGTGCAACGCCGAAGCATTTTTCCTTCTTGGCGGCCATGGCGGCGTCGGCCTCGGCCTTGGTCAGCGGAGCTGCCATGGCAAGTGTTGCAAGCGCAGTGGATACGGCGCCGGCGAGAGCGAGTGAAGTGACGATATTCTTGGCAGACATCAGAATTCTCCTCTCGGGATTGGCATCGCTTGGCAAGCGAATACGCGTCATTGGTTCGTTCCGTCCGCGGCCGTTGTTACTGCCCGGGCCGCTCACGAGTGCGTGAGATCGTGGTGCGGCGCACAGCCCGTGCGCTTGAGTCGCGATTAGCGGGCAAATGGCGGGACAAATCCAATGCACTGCGTCTATCGAGACGTTAGCTGGAGAGCATTCCCAGATTCAGATTGCGCCCAATAAATAGAATTGTACGAGGGAATAAATATGGCGGTCGGGCACTGAAAAGTCCCGCCGTGGAGGACCAGCCGTGCGCGCGCATTCGCTGCGCCGGCGGCCTTCAACAATGACGGCAACGGCCAAGTTCGACAGCAAGCCCTTTGGCGCGGCCATGAAGGGCCTGACCCTGACGCCGGACAAGGCGCCCGGCATGCTGACGGAAGCCAGCTGGAACAGAACGGCGACATCGACCGCGCCAGCTTCCTCGCCGAGATCATCGACGGCAAGCAGAAGATCGTCGAGACCCTGCGGAAGCTGAAGGCCGGCAAGGACGTTTGCTTGCCCCGCCTGCTCCGAACTCAGAGCTCGTCGAGCGCGGCCCATTGCGGCACGTGCGCGGCGAGCTTGTCGAGCAGGCGCTCGAATTCGTTACGCTCGGCCCGCGTAAGGCACGCGAGCATGGCGCGCTCGCGCTCGCGCAGGGCCGGGATGTATCGCGCGTAGAGCGCGCGGCCGGCCGCCGTCATGAACAATTGCTGACGGCGGCTGTCGGTCTTGTCGGCGGCGCGCCGTATCAGCTTCTTCTTCTCCAGCGCGATGATGCCGCGACTGATGTTGGCCTTGAGATGGCCGGAGAATTCGCAGATCTCGCTCGCGGTCACGCCTTCTCGGAAGTTCAGGAAGATCAGGGTGACGATCTCCGGTCGCGTCAGACCGAGCTCCATCTCGATCCGCCGGAACGACGGCTCGCGGTAGAAGTTCAGCACGTATCCCATCCGGTACGCGATCTGGAGCTCGGTCCCCCCGATCACCGCCGCGAGCGGCTCCCGCTCCGCCTGGAGGCCTTTGGTCGTGCCGTTCGACGATTTTCGAGATGGTCTCATATGAGACTTTCTGGTTGCTTTTCGATCCGGCATGATCTTAACATCGCCGCGCGGTCCGCAAGAACGGCCGTCGTCGATAGTTGTGGAGGAGCGGATGGAGGCGACGCCGGCCGGGCGGAGCGCTATAGACCCGTCGTGCGAGCGCGAGGTTCGGTGCTTCTATGCGGGAACGGGCGCGCATCCGGTCTATGTCGATCATGTGCCATCGCCGCGCGCGGCCACGGGCCGGGCGCCCGTCGTCATGGTTCACGGCGGCGGTCACACCGGGACCTGCTATCTGGCGACGCCGGATGGGCGGCCGGGCTGGGCGGTGCGGTTCGCCGCGGCCGGCCGCGACGTGTTCGTGCCCGACTGGCCCGGCCACGGCCGTTCGCCGCAGCCGGCGGATTTTCCACGGCTGGGCACCGCCGACGTCGCCACCTCGCTGCTGGCGCTGGTCGAGCAGATCGGCCCTGCCGTGCTGCTGGTGCATTCGGCGAGCGGGCCGATGGCATGGTGGATGGCGGAGCGGCGTCCCGATCTCGTCCGCGCCGTGGTCGGCATCGCGCCGGGGCCGCCGGCCAATCTGCTGCGCGATCTGCCCGACGATCCAGCATCGATCCTCGCCTTGCGTGACGATGCCAGCGCCGGCCACCCGGTCTATTCGGATGAAACCATGCCGGTGCGGCTGACGGCGGAGTTTGCCGCGGCCTATTGGGCCAATGCGCCGCGCTTTCCGCAGGGCGCGTTCGAAAACTACTGCCGCTCATTCGCGCCGGAGAGCGCGCGCATCCTGAACGAGCGCTTCAACATCGGCGGCCGCGGACTCAGGATCGACGATCCCATGCATCTGCGGTCCACGCCGATCATGATCGTGACCGGGGACCGCGATCCGCGCCATCCGCGCGAGGTTGACGCGGCGACGGCCGGCTATCTCGGCGCGGAATTCGTCTGGCTTCCGGATCGCGGTATCGCGGGCAACGGCCACATGATGATGATCGAGGACAACAGCGACGATCTGGCCGCCATGATCCTGGCCTGGCTCGACGCCGTCAACTGCTGAGATATCGGTCATGCCAGCGCATCGAAAGGAACGGCAGATGAAATGGATTGCGCGCGCCCTGCTGCTGTTCGTGTTTCCGGTCGGCGCGCAGGCGCAGGTCAGCGGCGACGTCGTCAAGCTCGGTGTGCTCACCGACATGGCCGGCGTGACCGCCGACATCACCGGCAAGGGCTCGGTGGTCGCTGCGGAGATGGCGGTCGATGAAATCGGCGGCAAGGTTCTGGGCAAGCCGGTCCAGATCATGTCCGCCGATCACCAGCACAAGGCCGATGTCGGCTCGGCGATCGCCCGCCGCTGGTTCGACGTCGAGGACGTCGATGCGATCGTCGATGTGCCGAATTCGGGCGTTGCGCTCGCGGTCCAGGGCCTGGCCCGGGAAAAGAAGCGGATCGTCCTCTATTCGGGTCCCGGCACGACCGCGCTCACCAATGAGCAATGCTCGCCCTATGGCTTCCACTGGACCTACGACACCTACGCCGTCTCCCACGGCACCGCGTCTGCCGTGGTCAAGGCCGGCGGCAGCAGCTGGTTCATCCTGGCCTCGGACTATGCTTTCGGCCATCAGCTCCAGCAGGACGCGACCAGCGTGATCAATGCCTCGGGCGGCAAGGTGCTGGGTGCGGCCCGCCATCCGCTCAACACGCCGGACTTCTCCTCCTTCCTGCTGAGCGCGCAATCCTCCGGCGCCAAGGTCATCGGCCTCGCCAATGCCGGCAACGACACGGTCAACGCGATGCGGCAGGCCGGCGAATTCGGCCTGACGCAAGGTGGCCAGAGCCTCGCCGCGCTGATCCTGTTCCTTCAGGACGTGCACGCCCTCGGTCTCAAGGACGCGCAGGGCACTTATCTGACCACGGCGTCCTACTGGGACATGAACGAGGCGACGCGCGCCTGGTCGAGGACGTTCTTTGCGAAAACCGGGATGATGCCATCGATGCTGCATGCCGGCGTCTATGGCGCGGTGCGCCACTATCTCAAGGCCGTCGCCAGCGCCGGCACCGACGACGCCGACAAGGTTGCCGCGGCCATGAAGGCGCTCCCCGTCGAGGACGTCTTCTCGGAGGATGCGCACATTCGCGAGGATGGCCGGGTGACACGCACCATGCATCTGGTCCGCGTCAAAAAGCCGTCGGAGTCCAGGTACCCTTGGGACTATTTCGAGATCGTGCGCAAGATTCCGCCGGAAGAGACGGTCTGGCCGCTTGCGGAGAGCAAATGTCCGCTGGTCAAGGCCTCCGGCCGCTGAATCCGGGACAGCCGTCGAACGGGTTGGCAAAGCGAGCTCGCCACGGGCATGATGCGGGCGTGATATCTCCCCCGCTTGCGATCCCGGACGACCCAGGACCATGAAAACCACGCTGCTCAGATCCGAAGACTACACCCGCTCGCCCTGGAAGAACGGCGGCGGCATCTTCACCGATATCGCGGGCGCCCATCGTGCAGACAGCCCGGTGAAGGATTGGAACAGCCTGCTCTGGCGCTTCGCATCCACCCCGATCGTGACGCCCGGTCCGTTCTCCTACATGCCCGGCATCGATCGCCTGCAGATGGTCGTCAGCGGGCGCGGGCTGGTGCTGAGGGCGCCGACGCAGGAATTCGACGAGCGTGAACCTTTTACGACGGTGCGCTTCACCGGGGAGCTCGAGATCGTCACCGTGCTCGAGGAAGGCCCCGTCGAGGTCGTGAACCTGATGGCGCGGCGGGGCGCTGCAGAGATCGCGCTCGTGGCGCTGAGGGAACCGGGCGAGCGGCCATTGTCCGCCGGCACGCATCTGGTCTACGCCGCGCTCGGCGATTGCCGCATCCGTCTCGGCGGGGAGGATTTTGCGATTTCGCACGAATGTACGCTGAAGGTCGAGCTGACCGAGGCGTCCAGCCTGGCGCTCGTTTCAGGCATGGCGGTGTTGGCGTCGATCCAGCTCGTCGGCTAGGCTGCAACCGCCCTTCGGATGGGCACAATCCGTGCAACTGGCTAGGTTGGCGCGGCGCGGCCGGCGCACTATATCTGCCGTCGATGCAGACCGCCGCGAAGGGGCCGGATATGAACGCGCCACACCAAAATCCCCCCACGCTGTCCGACGGCGTCGTCCACTGGTTGACCAACGGCACGCGCGACGAGCGCTTCATCGACAATATCTTCGCGGAGATGTGCATCCGTCTCCAGCAGGCGGGCATTCCGCTCAAGCGGTCGACGATGCACGTCCGGATCCAGCACCCGCAATGGCTCGGCGCCGGTTTCATGTGGTCGGACGGCATGCGCGAGGCGAAGATAACGCGGGTCGACTTCGACGTGCTCGAGCGATCCGAGTTCATCGGCAGTCCTGTCAACGAAATGATGGACGGCGCGACCGAGCTCCGCGAAAAGCTCGAAGGCGATCCGTCGCTCGGCCGCAAGCACGCGCTCTATAACGAGATGCGCGCGAAAGGCTTGACCGACTATGTTGCCTGGCCGCTCCACCACACGCTCGGCAAGCGCCACTTCATCACCTTCGCCACTGATCGGCCCGGCGGTTTCGAGGATGCGCATATCGCGGCCCTGAAGAACGTGCTGCCGGTGCTGGCGCTGGTCAGCGAGATCCGCATCAAGAATCGCCTGGCGCGAACGCTGCTGGAGACCTATGTCGGCGCCCATGCCGGCGAGCTGATCCTGGCCGGCGCCACCAGGCGCGGCACCGGCACCACGGTGCGCGCGGCGATCATGATCTGCGACTTGCGCGATTTCACGAAAATCTCCGACAACTGGCCGCGTGACGACGTCATCGATCTCCTCAACGACTATTTCGACGCGATGTCGGAGCCGATCGCGCGGCACGGCGGCGAGATCCTGAAATTCATCGGCGACGGCCTGCTGGCGATCTTCCCGCTGAGCCGACCCGATGCCTGCGCAAGCTTGCTGCATGCCGTGAGCGAAGCGAGGGGAGCCATGGCCGCGTTGAACGAGCGCAACAAGAGCAGCGCCCGCGCGCCGCTGAACTACGGCATCGGCGTCCATGTCGGCGACGTCATGTACGGCAATATCGGATCATCGAGCCGGCTCGACTTCACCGTGATCGGCCCCGCCGTCAACATGGCCTCCCGTCTCGAAGCGCTTACCAAGCAGCTCGGACGAAACGTGCTGCTGTCGCGCGATTTCGCCGAGCAGGTCCAGCCGAAGTTCGAGCTTGAGCGCGTCGGCAAATACGAGGTGCGCGGCTTCAGCGATCCGATCGAGCTGTTTGCGTTTCAGGGGTGAGGCGGGCCCGGCTGCGCAGGCCGGCGGCACTTTTCTCGCGATCGAGGCTTGTCCGGTTGCCAACGCGAGCATGTGCCACTACGCTTGACCGCAAGCCGCCCAGACGGTCCTGCGATCAGCCGCCCGTTCATGCCCAAATTTCTTCGCATCGGTGTCCATCAGTCGAACGTCTCCGGGTACACGTCGAAGGCGTGGTGCATCAGGCGTGCCGGCTCGACGATCTTCCTGAAGTGGGGCGCCGTGGAGGTGCACGGCGCAGGTAGCGGGCGAAAGGTCTACTGGGCGCGGGTGCCTCAGGAGAAGACGATCCGCTGCCGCACGGCGCAGCGCGCCCAGGACTATGTCAAGGCCGCGATCGCGCGGCGCCGCAACCATCGCTATGAACCGCTGGCCGGGGCCATCGCGAACCGGCGCCCATCGGCCGCACCCAGCGCCGAGCTCAAGCAGGCGCTCGCCACCATCCTGATCGTCGACATCGTCGGTTCCACCGCAAAGGCCGCCAAGCTCGGCGATGCGCGCTGGACCAAGGTGATGGGCCACTATTACGCCGCCGTGCGCAAGGAGCTGAAGAGTTCGCGCGGCAAGGAAGTCGTGACGACCGGCGACGGCGTGCTGGCGACCTTCAGGGCGCCCGCCGCCGGCATCACTTGCGCGACCGCGATCCAGAGGGCCGTGCTCACGCTGGGCCTCGAGATCCGGGTCGGCCTGCACGCCGGCGAGTACACGATCAGCGGCGGCGAGATGGTCGGCCTCGCCTTCCACATCTGCACCCGTATCGCCGCCAAGGCGCGCGCCGGCGAAGTCCTGGTCTCGAGCGCGGTGAAGGAGCTGCTGAAGGTGCAGTCCGCGATCAGCCTCAGGGATCACGGCGTGCACCGGCTCAAGGGCGTGCCGGAGCGGTGGAGGCTGTGGCGGGTGGAAGGGTGATGGCACTGCAGGCCGTGGAGCGCGCATCCAGTACTATTCGCACGCGTGTACAGCGCCGCCCCTGTCATTGTGCGGCGATGCGACCCACCTCGAAGTTGGTACCACTTTTTTCCCCATTTACTGGGAACCTTCTTATCTTTTACTAGGGAACTTCGAACGCGTAGGCCCAGCCTCGAATTTCTTCCGGGAGCACTGCGCGTCGACGATTGATGATTGTGCATTTTGATCATGCGGGCGCGGCGCGCTGCGCAACGCGTTGATGTCGCGATTTCAGCCACGGCGTCCCGTTTGCTTCTCCACTTGCCTTCGAAGCGGTTTGCAGCAGATCGAGGGAGCATAGCATGCAAAAGTGTTTGATCATTTTCTTGCCGGTACCTCTCTCTCCGACGGCCCCTTCAAGCAGGGTAGAAAGGGCGAACGCGGAGTAGAAACAAGCTCCCGTTACGCCCCCTTTTCATGGATTGCCAGAAGCTGACGACCCTCACGGCGAGCGCGACAGCTCGCCGGAAAGCGGGCGCATGGAATTTCGATCACGCAGGAATTTTCGGCACCGATCGCGGGCCAGGGCGCGATCGGGCGGCCACCCAAATGAGGATCTTATGGCTCTCAGCAGCCAATTCGGAACCGATAGGAGACGACAATGGCACTGACCATCAATGTCAGCGGAAGCACGAAAATCGATGAAACGGCCGGCTTGACGGATAATGACATCTTGCTAGCCGACGTGCCGACGAATGTCTCGACCGCGTTCAGCGCCGCGGGAGTCAGCCTCGCGAGCGCAATTCAAATCGCAGGCGGAGGGGGCGATGATGTCACCGTCACGCCTGACACAGGTTTTACCGTCAATGGCCTCGGCTTTGTGGACGCGACCAACGGTGCGCTTAACGGGGATCCCAGCGGGCTTTTCACCCTCGAGAACAGGCAGATCTTCCTCTACGCCGACCCCAATAACGACAACGTCGTCCTCGGCAGGGAGGGCACGGCCGGAGGGCTGGCGGATCCGAGCGGCGCCATCGTTTTTGCGATCTATCTCGAAGAGACCACGACCAATTCCCTAGTCACTGGCGGCAAGTTCTGGACCGCGCTCTTCGAGCCGCTGAAGCACACGGACAACAACGATCACGATTTCACTGTCAATCTCGACAACAACATCAAGGTCGCGGCGATCCAGTCAACGACCTTCGTCTTCGACAATGCGCCATCGGGCGCCAACGAGTTCATGATGTTCGGCAACAACCCCGGGGGCGTCAGCACCAGCGGCATCGTGGTGACCGGGCGTGCCCCCGACCCGAACACAGAGGACAATGACCATTCAGGCGACACGGTCAGCAGCAGCCAGGCAGGCCCCCACGCGACTGTTGGAGTGAACGGCCAGCATCTCGCGCCGGGCAATGGCTTAAGTTTCACTTTCGTAAGCAATCCGGCCGAAGATTTCACGGTAGCCCCAAACCCCGATCCACACCTGCCCCAAGGTCTCGATTCAACGGAGGCCGACCATGAGGGCAATATCCAGTTTGGCGGCTATACCCCAGGCGTCACCTCGGCTTCGTTCACGGTCGCCCAAATCAATCCGACAGGTAGCTTGGTCACAGTCAAGATTTCCGCCTTCAATGATCCGAATGCGGCCGAAACAGGCACAGGTTTTGTCGAGGGATTCGCTGATGACGTCGCGGTCAACATCACCCAGGTGAAGGTCAATGGCGTTGTGGTCAACGCGAACCTCAGCGGTGATACGGCGATCGTCTCGGGCATCAAGAACGGGGATGTTGTTGAATACACCACCACCGGCGCCCACACCCGGGTGCTGATCGAAAACGTCCAACCGACGAAGGGGCCGGGTTCGAACATCACCCTCGACATCGGCGGATTCACGATCTTGAGCGCTCAGGGCGCGAGCGAGTTTGCCGGCACGCAACTTCAGTTCGACGATGACGGGCCGACGATCGCCGCGGTCGCGAGCACGGCGTCGGTTCGCCACGATGAGACGCCCGGGGTGGACAGCGACACCGATGTCCTCGGCTCGGCCATCGCCTTCGGTTCGACGACGATCGCGTCGCTTTTCACCAACGTGCCGTCGCCTGGCGACGATCCGGATGTGACGGGCAGTGGCGCAATCGGCTTCGCCCGCAGCACCGCTTCGCTGCTGACCGTGACGGGCAGCGCCGGGGCCGACGGGCCGGCGGCGCAGCAGCTCAGCTATGCGCTGAGCGTGGCTAACGGCACCGATTCGGGGGTGGAGACCACCGCGGGCACCAAGATCTTCATGTACAACGGCACCGGCACGGCCGCGGGCTTGATCCTCGGCCGCGTCGGCACCGAGAGCGCGAGCGGTGACACCGCCGATCCCGCCGGCACCGTGGCCTTCGCGCTGGCGACCAACCCGGCCAATGGCGAGGTCTTCCTCACCCAATATCTGTCGCTGAAGCATCCCAATCCCGGCGCCTCGCATGACGAGACCATCACCCTGGCGGCGGGCGCGGTGCAGATGAGCGTCACCCGTACCGACGGCGACGGCGACACCGCCACCGACTCCGGCAACGACATCGGCCTGCTCGTCAAGTTCGACGATGACGGGCCGACGATCACCGCTGCAGCGAGCGGCACCGCCTCTGTGCGCCATGACGAAACCGTCGGGGTGCAGGCCGACACCGATGTCCTCGGCACGGCGATCGCCTTCGACGCGACGACGATCGCGAGCCTGTTCACAAATGTGCCGTCGCCTGGCGACGATCCGGATGTGACGGGCACTGGCGCAATCGGCTTCGCCCGCAGCACCAACCCCCTGGCGACGGTGACCGGCGGCGATGCCGGGGCCGATGGACCGGCGGCGCAGGAGCTCAGCTACGCGCTGAGCGTGGTCAACGGCACCGATTCGGGGGTGGAGACCACCGGCGGCACCAAGATCTTCATGTACAACGGCACCGGCACGGCCGCGGGCTTGATCCTCGGCAGGGTCGGCAACGAGAATGCGGGTGGCGATACGGCCAATGCCAACGGCACGGTGGCTTTCGCATTGGCGACGAACGCAACCAATGGCGAGGTCTTCCTCTCCCAGTACCTGTCACTGAAACATCCGACCGGCGGCGCCTCGCACGACGAGACCATCACGCTGGCGGCGGGAGCGGTGCAGATGAGCGTCACCCGCACCGACGGCGACGGCGACACCGCGACCGACTCGGACAACAACATCGGCCTGCTCGTCAAGTTCGACGACGACGGGCCGACGATCAGCCCGGCCATTGCGGACGGACAGGTCGCCTTCACGGCCAATTCGTCCGACAGTGACACAGGCTTCCTCGACTATGGCGCGGACGGCCCCGCCTCGGCGGGTCCCTTCAAGATCACCAGCTTCGAGGCGATGCCGGACAACACCCCGCTCGGGACGATCACCGAGACCTTGTCGGCAGGCGATACAGTGCTGACCTACTCGAGCGCGACTCATGGCGACCTGTTCCGCCTGACGCTCGATGCGGCGGAGCCCGGCGGCTACACGTTCACCGTGCTGCGAGATGTCCCGAACGTGCTCAATTTCCTCGATTTCGGCTCGGTCAATCCGGGCGGCCCGGTCGAGGAGATCACGATCAATGCGCCAGGGGGAACCGGCGTCACCTTCGATGGCTTCCTCGCCAGCGATTTTGATGGCAACCCTACCTCCCTCAAGGCTCAGTTTGGGGCAGCCAGCGGCGACCAGAACGCCAATCCCATTGAAGATGTCAACGTCAGCACGCAAGGGATCGGCCTGAAGGACAACCAGATGGATCCCAACGTCAGCGGTACCCTGGACG
The DNA here is from genome assembly GCF_054063675.1 of Bradyrhizobium sp. USDA 376. Lineage (NCBI taxonomy): Bacteria > Pseudomonadati > Pseudomonadota > Alphaproteobacteria > Hyphomicrobiales > Nitrobacteraceae > Bradyrhizobium > Bradyrhizobium sp. USDA 376. The sequence goes on along the minus strand of NZ_JBSSGN010000001.1, from coordinate 8,970,059 downwards.
AGGCTCTCAAGATGAGCTTCAGCCAGGATGTGGATGGCGTTCAGGTCGTGTTCGATGGAGCGACCGGCGGCGGGAACACGTTCAGTGCCACGTTCGAGGCCTATGACGACGGTGTGCTTGTCGACACCATCACGTTCAGCAACCTCGCAGCGCCGAAAGGCAGTGCAACAACGACCGTGACGTTCACTCCGGACCCGGCCCATGACTTCGACGAGCTCTACATCGGCCTGAATCTCGCCGACAAGAGCGGCCTGCGGATTCACCAAGTGGCCACGATCGAGAAGGCCGACATCCCCGATTTCGCGCTCGACTATACGGTGCAGGCCACCGACGGCGATGCCGACACGGCAAGCGACACGTTCACGGTCAAGATCGACAGCAATCTCGACGGTGTCCTCAATGTGTGATCGCGGACTCGTCGGCTGGGCCCCTTTCGGGGGGCCCAGCGGCGATCCCACGGCCACGGTCTTCGATCTCCCGGAGCCGCGCCGTCCGCTAGCGGAGCAAGATTGATGTCGGATGCATCCGCCTCGTGGTGCCGCGATCTCGGCCCGCACCCGACCGAATGGTGCGGTCGGGTCATCGACTACGTCGAGGGCCTGCGCAGCACCAGCGCAGTGGAATTTGCCATGCAGGTGGGCCCGTTCGTTGCGGCCGCGTTTATTCTGAGCCTGCTGGCATGGCGCGTTCGCGCGCGCCCGCCGGCGCAAGCGGACGATCGTGCCGGCCCGTCGGCCCAACCACAAAACCTGTCCTCGCTGTTTCACGCCTGTCGCGGCGTGTTGGTCGGGCTCGGCCTGATCACCGCCATGCTGAACGTGCTGTACCTGACCGGCTCGTTCTTCATGCTGGAAGTGTACGACCGCGTGGTGCCGAGCCACAGCGTGCCGACGCTGATCGGCCTCGCCGCGCTGGTCGGCGCCCTCTATGTGTTCCAGGCATTCCTCGACATTCTGCGCGGACGCATCCTTGTCCGCATCGGCGAATGGCTCGACCGCGCATTCTCGGCGCGCGCCTATGACATCGTCGCGCGCTGGCCATTGCGGGCGCGTGCGAGCGGCGACGGGCTGCAGCCGGTGCGCGATCTCGACCAGGTGCGCAGCTATCTCTCCGGGCTCGGCCCGACCGCGCTGTTCGACTTGCCGTGGATCCCGTTCTACCTCGCGATCTGCTTTCTGTTTCATCCGCTGATCGGGCTCACGGCGACGATCGGCTCGCTGGTGCTCGTGTCCCTGACCCTTCTCACTGACCGCCTGACGCGTGCGCGCACCAAGGAAGTCACCGGGCAGATCGCGCAGCGCAATGCGCTCGCCGAGGCCAGCCGCCGGAACGCCGAGGTCTTGCAGGCCATGGGCATGCGCGGGCGGCTTGCCGCGCGCTGGGCGGAGGCCAATGACAGCTACATGGCCACCCAGCGCAATGCCGCCGATATCACCGGCGGCTTCGGCGCCGTTTCCAAGGTGCTGCGCATGGTGCTGCAATCGGCGGTGCTCGGCGTCGGCGGCTATCTCGTCATCATCCAGGAGGCGACCGCCGGAATCATCATTGCCGGCTCGATCCTCGCCTCGCGCGCGCTCGCGCCGGTCGAACTCGCCATCGCCCATTGGAAGAGCTTGATCGCGGCCCGGCAGAGCTGGAAACGCCTGCAGCAGCACTGGGCGCAACTCCCGGCCGAGGAGGAGAAGACGCCGTTGCCGCCACCGTGCAAGACCCTCGCCGTCGAGGCCGTCTCGGTGGTGCCGCCGGGCGAACAGGCCGCCGTGGTCCTGGAAGCCTCCTTCGCATTGAGCCCGGGAGACGGGCTCGGCATCGTCGGCCCGAGCGCATCGGGCAAGTCGTCGCTGGTGCGCGCCATCGTCGGCGTGTGGGTGTCGGCTCACGGCAAGGTGCGGCTCGACGGCGCCGCGCTCGAACAATGGAGCTCCGAGGCGCTCGGCCGCCACATCGGCTATCTGCCACAGGATGTCGAGCTGTTCGCCGGCACGGTGGCGCAGAATATCAACCGCTTCGAACCGGCCCCAGACGCGGAGGCGATGATCGCCGCCGCGGGCGCGGCCGGTGTGCACGAGATGGTGCTGCGATTGCCCAAAGGCTACGACACGCCGATCGGCGAAGGCGGCGCGGCGCTCTCCGCCGGGCAGCGGCAGCGCATCGCGCTCGCCCGCGCGCTCTATCGCGACCCCTTCCTGGTGGTGCTCGACGAGCCCAACTCCAATCTCGACGCCGAAGGCGACCAGGCCCTGACGCGAGCCATTCACGGCGTGCGCGCGCGTGGCGGCATTGTCATCGTCGTCGCACACCGCACCAGCGCGCTTGCTGCCGTGGATCAATTGGCCGTGATGGCCGAGGGGCGCGTGCAGACGTTCGGACCCAAGGACGCGCTGCTGGCCAAGATGATGCAGCCGCGGCCGGCAGTGCCGCTCAAGATCGTAACCGAGGGGGCAAGCCCGTGAGCCGCGAGCCGGTCAACGTGGTTCCGCACACCATCCGCCAGCACCTGCGCGCTGGCCTGGTTGGGGTTATCGTTCTCGCCGGCGGCGTCGGCGGCTGGGCGGCGACCACGGAATTGGCCGGCGCCGTCATCGGCTCCGGCACGCTGGTGGTCGACAGCTACACCAAGAAAGTGCAGCACCCGACCGGCGGCGTGGTCGGCGAACTCAACGTGCGTGAGGGCGCCCGGGTGAAGGCCGGCGACGTGATCGTGCGCCTCGACGAGACGGTGACGCGGGCCAATCTGCTGATCGTTGTAAAGAGCCTCGACGAACAGACGGCGCGCCGGGCGCGGCTCGAGGCGGAGCGCGACGGCCAGGACTGGCTCGGTTTTCCCGCGGAGCTCGTTGCACGTGCCGCTGACCCGGACGTCGCTCGCTTGATCGTCGGCGAGCGCAAGCTGTTCGAGCTGCGCCGCACCGCCCGCGCCGGCAAGAAGGCCCAGCTCAACGAGCGCATCGGCCAGCTTCGGGAGCAGATCCGCGGGCTCGACGAGCAGATCCAGGCGAAAGACCGCGAAACCACCTTCATCGACCAGGAGCTTCTGGGCGTGCGCGATCTGTGGCGGAAGAATCTGGTCCAGATCACGCGCCTGACGACGCTCGAGCGCGACGCGGTGCGCCTGCATGGCGAACGCGGTGCATTGGTCGCCGCCATCGCCGAAGCTCGAGGCCGGATCACCGAGATCACGCTGCAAATCATGCAGATTGATCAGGATCTGCGTAGCGAGGTCGGAAAGGATCTCGCCGAGATTCGCGCCAAGACCTCGGAGCTGGTTGAGAAACGCGTGGCCGCCGAGGATCAGCTCAAGCGCATCGATATTCGCGCGCCGCAGGACGGCACCGTGCATCAGCTGTCGCTGCACACCATCGGCGGCGTCATCGGCGCCGGCGAGCAGATCATGCTCATCGTCCCCGCCAACGATGCGCTTGTCGTCGAGGTGCGGATTCCCCCGCACGAGATCGATCGCCTGTCGGTCGGCCAGCCGGTGCTGCTGCGCTTTACGGCCTTCAACCAGCGCACCACGCCTCAACTCAACGGCGAGGTGAGCAACGTCTCTGCCGACGTCACAATCGACCAGAAGAGCACGACGAGCTTCTATGTGGCCCGCATCGCCGTTCCCGAGGCGGAGATCGCGCGCCTGGGCGACCTCAAGCTGATCGCCGGCATGCCGGTCGAGGCCTTCATTCAGACCGGCCAGCGCACGGTGATGTCGTACCTCGTCAAGCCGCTCTCCGATCAGCTGATGCACGCCTGGCGCGAGCGCTAGCTCGGACGACCTCGGCCTCGGGTCAAAAGACCCGCGACCAGTCAGCTGCTAGAATGTCTCGGTAATCTTGCTCAGGCGAGGGGGACGATCCGGGTCAAATCCGCGGGCGCATGCCGCCTGCTCGATCATCCGATAGGCCGGAACGAGCATGGTGATCGGGTCGGTGGCAGGGTCATCCTCGGCCAGCCAGGGCAGCGAGCCATGCGGTCCGCCGCAGAGATGCAGCGCGACCTTCTGCTCACGCAATTCCTCTGCAAGTGCGTCCACCGTGGCCGCAGTTTCATCCATGAGGCGCATCATGACAACGGGCGTGCGCGACGATAGCGCGGCACGTGGCCCATGCTGCAGCTCGGCGGCGCTCAAGCCGATGGAGGGCAGGCGCAGGATTTCCGAAAGCTTGAGCGCGATCTCCCTCGCCGAGCCCAGGGCCAGGCCTCGCGCTGCCACAAACACAGCTGACGCCTTGTCGAGATCATCGGCAATCTCGGACCAGTCGAGCGCGAGCGCACGGTGCAGGCGCTCGGGCAGCCGGTCGAGGGCCGACCGCAGCGCGGGATCCTGCGCCAGCTCGGCAACCAGTCCGGCACTGGCGGCCATCGAGCCGATGACGGTCTTTGTCGCCGCTACGGAATGCTCCTGGCCGGCTTCGATCGGAACGACGAACTCCGCTTCGTCAGCCACCGGCGACGAGGTCGTATTGACGATGGCAATGGTGCGGGCGCCCGAAGCGCGCGCCGACCTTGTCGCCGCGACGAGATCCGGGCTGCGCCCGGATTGCGAGATCACGATGAACAGCGCATCGCGCAGCATCAAGGGTGTGCGAAATGCCGTGATCACCGAGGGAGCACTTGCTGAAACGGGAAGGCGAAGCCGCGTCTCGACAAGGTATCTCAGGAAAACCCCGGCATGCCCGGAGCTTCCCCGACCGCATACGACGCACAGGGGGGCGGAGCCTGTCTCAATTCGCTGCGCGATGTCGCGCGTGGCGGGACGGCTGCGAACGATTTTCGCGACGGTATCGGCGCTTTCCAGGATTTCACTCGCCATCGCGGATGTCGTCACGACTTGACCGCTCCGCCTTGCTTGCGTGCCGCCGGTGCCTTGGGATGCTGGTCACGATGCGAGTCCCTGGCGAGCTCGGCAAACACGCGCCGGAGATTGCCGTCGCCGTCCTTCAGAATGGTCTCGGCATCAGCCCTGTCGACGCCCAGCGCCAGAAGGACCGCCGTCTTGACGTCTCCTTCGGCCTGCTCGAGCGAGCGTGCCGCGTGCGACGGATCGCAGTGCGCGATTTGCGCCACCATGGCCTCGGCGCGCCGCTTCAGCTTGGCATTGGTCGGCTGCATGTTCACCATCATGCCGCGATACACCCGGCCAAGACGCAGCATGATCCCCGAGGAGATCAGGTTGAGCACAACCTTCTGCGCAGTGCCGGCCTTCATCCGCGTGGAGCCGGCGATCTGCTCGCGGCCAGTCTCGATCAGGATGGGAAACCTGGCCGATGCCAGCAGTGCGGTACCAGGATTGTTGGCGATACCGACCGTCACTGCACCGCAGGAGCCTGCCTGCTGCAGCGCCGCGACCGTGAACGGCGTTGTCCCGCTGGCGGCTACCGCAATCACCACATCATGCGCCGTGAGCCGCGCCGCATTGATCTGCGCGACCGCATCGTCAATGTCATCCTCCGCGCCCTCGATGCTGGTGACGAAGGCACTGTCTCCGCCGGCGACGATGAAGCGGACGCGCTCTTTGGGCCAGGCGAAGGTCGGCGTCAGCTCGGCGCCGTCCTGGACCGCCACGCGCCCCGAGGTGCCGGCACCGACATATACGAGGCGACCGTGATCGCCCAGCGCCTCTTTGGCCGCTTCGGTCGCCGCGGTGATCGAGGGGAGAGCCTGGCCGATCGCAGCGACTGCCGCAAGCTGGCCCTCCCACATCGCTTCCATCGCCGTGGCCAGCGACCATGCATCAAGATCGGCAAAGCGGGGATCGACTTCTTCGGTGGCCATATCGTTGATCCATGCGCCATCAAACGCGGAACTTTGAAGCCGGCTCATGCTCGGTTTCCATTCTGGGTAGCTCAAGCCGCCCTCGCGCCACCAGCAGCGCGCCGGCCGCCGCGTCGCCGTCAGGACGCTTCAGGCGGACGCGCAGGTCGGGCGTCAGCCAGGGCGTAATGGCATCCGCGAGCCCACCCACCAGCGAGAGCCGGTCTATTCCTCTCGCGAGGAAGAGATCGAGCAGATCGCCAATGGCATCGGCCGCGCGTTCGACAATGCGGCGGCCGACCGGATCGCCCCGGTTGGCGTGCCGCATCACGATCGGTGCGAACGCGGCGGTAGTCTGTGGCTCTGGCTTCTTCGGACCAGGCCACCGCCTGATAGGGATCATGGTCGAATACGCCCAGCACCTCCGAAAGCAATGGCGTCAGCTCGCCGCGGCGATCCGCGGCCCGCAGCGCCAGTCGGACAACCTGCAGGCCGATGTCGGCGCCGCTGCCTTCGTCCGACACGGGAAAACCGTAACCGGCGAGACGGATCTCGCGGCCGTCGACCAGGCCGACACCGACCGACCCTGTGCCGGCCACCACGATAGCCCCATCCGCGCCGCTATGGGCGCCAAGACAGGCCGCGAGGCCGTCGCTGATGAAGTTAACGGACGCAAAGGGATGCGCGATCTGGCTGAGCGCCGCTTTCGCGCCCCGGCGCCCAATACCGGCAAGGCCAATTCCGGCGTGCATTTGGACGAAATCCTCGCGGCTCAGTCCGGCCTGTGCGGCCGCCGCTTCGGTGGCCTCCATGATAGACCGCCAAGCCTTGTCGACGCCGATCCGCGTTGTGGCCGGTCCCGAGCTCGCTTCTCCGAGCGCCGTACCGTTTTCGTCCTCGATCCGGGCGCGGCAACGGGTTCCGCCGCCATCAATGCCGAGATACGTGGTACCTTTTGTTCCCATGGAAAGTTAACGCGAAGGTTTCGCTTGGGGTCCGCACAAGGTCCCCATGGCGTACATATGAACTCTTGTGCGAGACTCGCCTCACGAGTCCGTGACGGCAATTCCCGGATCGATCCTGATGGGCCACGCTGGTTCTGCCTCTCTCACGCTTGCTGCGCAGCACATCTTCGATGGGACCGACATGCGCGGACCCGGGTCGGTCAGGATCTCGCAGGGACGGATTGAAAGCGTCGGCTTCGGCGAGGCCGCGGGGGCGTCAATCCGCCTTCCCCGAGATGCGATCCTCGCTCCCGGATTCATCGACATCCAGGTGAACGGAGGCGGGGGCGTGCTTCTCAACGACCAGCCGACCGAGGCCGGCGTTCGCCGCATCGTCGAGGCGCACCGCAAGGCCGGGACCACGGGCTGTTTGCCGACCCTCATCTCCGATCGAAGCGAGGTCATCGAACGATTGGCTGCAACAGCCGAGGCGTGCCTCGAAATTCCCGGCGTGCTCGGTTTTCATCTGGAAGGTCCGGCCCTCAACAGGTCCCGCAAGGGCATTCATCCGGAAGCCGAGATACGCGTGCCCGATCGGCGCGACCTCGCCGCCATCAAGAGTTTCGGGCACCGCGGTCGCTCCATTGTGACTTTGGCCCCGGAATGCGTGCCCGCGTCCATGATCGATGAATTGATCGGCGCCGGATTGCGTATCGCGGCCGGCCACAGCGACGCCACCGCGGCCGAGATCGGGCAGGCGGTCGATCGCGGTGTCTCGGGGGTGACCCATCTGTTCAATGCCATGTCGCAGCTGACCGCCCGAGAGCCGGGCTTGGTGGGGGTCGCGCTGGGGGATGACCGGTTGTTTGCAGGGATCATCTGCGACGGCATCCATGTCGACCGCGCCGGTTTGCGTGTTGCCTTCCGCTGCAAGGGTCGCGATCGATTGATGCTGGTCACCGACGCCATGCCATTGGCGGGCACGAACGACCGGCAATTCATGCTCCAGGGAAGACAGATCACGTTGCACGACGGTCGCCTGACCGACCGGGATGGCACACTCGCGGGCGCTCACCTCACCATGATCGAGGCGGTACGCAACGCTGTTGCCCTCATCGGAATCTCCCTCATCGATGCCCTTATCATGGCGTCCCGGACGCCCGCGGCATTTCTGGGCCTTGGGTCCGAGCTTGGACGGATCGCGCCGGGATACCGCGCGGATCTTGTCGCCTTTGATCCGAATTTTGAGGTCGTCGGCACATGGATAGGCGGTGTCGGTTCGATGGGCGAGGCGAGCAAGGCTTCCGAGCGAGGTTAGATGCGCAACCATCCCATCATCGTGCAGAAGTATGGTGGTGTCTGCCTGGAAACACCGGCGAAGATTCGCGCGGTTGCGCGCAGTCTCGCCGACCTGCACGGCCGCGGTCATCGTGTCGTGGCGATCGTCTCCGCCATGGGCACGACCACCGACCAGTTGATTCAGATGGCTCATCAGGTCAGCCCGACTCCCAACCGCCGCGAGCTCGATATGCTGCTGACGACCGGTGAGCGCATCAGCATGTCCCTGATGAGCATGGCGCTTTCCGATCTCGGCGTGCCGGCGATCAGCTTCACCGGCAGCCAGGCCGGCGTGATGACCGACGACTCCCATTCCTCCGCACGCATTCTGGATGTACGGCCCATTCGCGTGCTCGAGGAACTCGATCGCGGGCGCGTCGTGGTGCTGGCAGGATTCCAGGGCGTGAACCCGGCGACCAGGGAAATCACCACGCTCGGCCGGGGCGGCAGCGACACCACGGCCGTCGCGATGGCCGCTGCGCTGAAAGCCGAACGCTGTGAAATCATCAAGGAGGTCGACGGAATTTGTTCGGCCGATCCGCGCATCGTGCCGGATGCAAGGCCCCTGCGGCACGTGGACTTCGCATCCCTGTCGGAGATGTGCTTCTGGGGTGCGAAGATCCTGCATTTTCGCAGCGTAGAGCTGGCGCAAAGTCAGGATGTGCCTCTGGTCCTCAAGCGGTGGGGCGGCGTCGAGCACAGCACGCAAGTGATGAAAGAGGTTTCAGGCATGGAAAACGGGAAGGTTCTCGCCGTCAACTCGATCGCTCGCATTGAGCATGTGGAAATCGATTCCAGGGATCTCAATCACGGTTTCGAGAAACTCGCGCAGCATCTCAGGCAAAACAGCCTGCCCTGGCCGCAGCTCCTCGCATCACACTTCGCCGCAGGAAAAACCAGCATCACCGTGGCGTGCGATACGGAGTGGCTGGATGCCCTGTTGCGCACGCTGGAGCACACTGAGGATCTGCGCAAGCAGCGCGAAGCTTCAAGCTCGGTGAGTCTCACCTGCTTCGGTGGCGTCTCATCGGAATTGCCGTTTAGCGCGTTGCAGGTTCTCAAGGATCACGGGATTATCCCTGACAGCTATGTGTTGTCACCGCATTCGGTCAGCCTGTTTCTCCCTGTGGAGGATCGGGAGGCCGCCGTCAAAGCGTTGCACACGCTTGTCCAGCAAGCCTAGGATCTGAGAAGCATCGTTGGCAAGGGCGACGTCGATGCCCTTGGCAACGAAACGTCGGGCGAGCGCGGTACCGATCGCTCCCGATCCAAGGATGATGGCGCAATTCATTTCGGCCCTTCCCGATGCGATATCTTTCGTAGGCGCAGGTGGTTCGACTTACTTCTTCAGAACATTCCGTTCGCATTGGCGCGCGGAATGTTGGGCGCGATCAAGGGGGCCGAGTTCTTTGGGTCTCCGACTACCTGCAAGGTGTCCCAATGTTCGATCGCTTTGCCGTCGGCGTCCATTTTGTAGATGTCGACACCGGCGATCCCGGTGTCATTCGGATCGTCATTGAATAGGTTCAGGAAATTCACGTGTGCCCAGACATAGTCGCCGACGGCGATGATCTTGTGGACGACAACGCGTGCCTGGGCGCGTTCCCTGGCAATCTTGCCGAAGAATTTCCCCAGCTCTACAGGGCCGTCCGGAATGAGCGGGTTGTGCTGGATGTACGCTGGACTGACGTATTTGGCCGTCGCTTCCTCCGATTTCTTCTGGTTGATCATCTGGTCATAGAGAGCAAGTACGTTGTTCTTGTTGCGAACGGCGCGGCTATCATTGGCATCCAGAAGTTCGATCATGGTCTTCTCCCCGGTGTGCATGAAGGTTGACGAGATTGTCTTAGCTCAAGCCCGCGAGCTGAAGGCGCAATGCATCCTGCTCAGAGTCAGGCTTTTCGCGAGCCACCCGCAGCATCTCTTCGGCGTCCGAGCCCACCGGCGCACGGCTCGGTGCGGGTACTTGCTCGGCGATCTCGATTACTCTCTTGGCAGCGGAGGCTGAATCGAGCCCGCTGTTCTGCATGCTGTTGAGAGCGGTTGCGAAGGCGCCGAAAGTCTCTCCGTACAGCTCGCGTTGTTCGGGCGTCATCGTGTCGGCGACTTGCTTGAGGGCGTTGGCCGTCTTCGCCGGACCGCCGGTTCTCATATTGCCCGCGGGAGCCACGACGACATCGATGCCAAAACGTTTGAGCTCGGCGCGATAGACGGTCAAGAACACCTCCATCGCCGCCTTCGATGCGCCGGATGGTCCGTTGAATGGCAGGGGCAAGCTCGCCGTCCAGGTGCTGATCTGGACGATTCGGCCACGGGCCTGTCTGAGCGCTGGCAGAAGTGAGTTTATGACAGAGAGGGCCCCGAACACGTTGACTTCGAATTCGTGCCGGATGGCGCTCGGCTGCAGAACTTCGAGAGGTCCTGGCGTCAAGATACCCGCGTTGTTGATCAGGAGATCGAGTCCGGCATCGCCGAGAGCGTCGGAAACGCCGCCGGCCCAGGCCTTTACCGCGTGTTCCTTGGTCATGTCGCAGACTGTCAAGCTAACGCGTCCACGGGAAGCATCCTTTAGATCCTGCACTTCCACGGTGGTCATGGCCGTGCCGAAAACAATATAGCCTTTGGCCGCCAGTCCGAGCGCGATGTCGCGGCCAAGACCGCCACCGGCACCGGTGACTGCTGCGGAGCGGCTCGGCTGTTCAGAGGGTGTTGGCATTTGAGTTCTCCTTTTCTGGCGGCAGTTGGCACCTGCGCCGCGACGCGCGGACGATGGGCGCAACTTCGGTTCCAGGAAGCTCGATCGAGCGCCTCATCGCTGCGGTTCGAGAGATGCCTACTCGTCTGGAAGGTGAGCCTTGAGGGCATCCCTCGCATCGAGCATTGTTTTAGCGACCGTGGTCCGGATCGCAGATCAAACAGCGAGCTTGTGAGCCTCGGGCATGTACCACTTGATGATGTCCCGGACTTTGTCGGCGAGCGGCGACTTCCAGTCACGAAACAGCTCCGTGACCAGGGCGAGGGACGTATTGGGGATCGCGCCAGCGGCAGTCAGACGTTCGATCGCTGTGCGATGGGCGAGCTGCGACATACCGCCAACCGCATCAACGACGAACATGGCGTCGTAGCCGCCGCGCAGTGCATCGACGATCGGAAATGCCAGACATATCTCGGTGTAGAGCGCACCAAAGATCAGCTTTCTTCGGCCCGTCTTCTCGATGGCGGCCCGGAATGCGGCGTCTTCCCAGGCATTCATCGAGCTGCGGTCGATGACCTCGACGCCGGGTAATTCGTCCGCAATCGACGCTCTTGTCGGACCATTCACGCCCATCTTGACGCCGACAGAACTCAGCACCACTGGGATATTGAAAGCCTTGGCGACCCTGATCAGAAAGCGGACATTCAGATCGATCCGGTCCGAGGTCGTCTCGGACTTCACGTTCTCGAACATTTCCTTCTGATAATCAATCAGAACGAGCGCGACCTCTTCCGAGGACCAGACACCATGGGGTCCACTCATGACAACCTCCCTTTTTGTTTATGGCCTTGGAAAACAGAATGCGCGAACGGGCTCGCCCGCGCGCCGCGGCAAGTCATCGGCTTGCCTGGATTGGTGCTTGGGACTTCAATCGGCGTGCGTCCAGACTCAACGAGCCCGCGCCGAAGGCGGCGATCTGAAGCAAGCCACCCGCAATCGCGACGTTCTTGAGAAAATGAATCGTCTGATTTTGGTCCGCGAAATCGCGATGAAACGCCAACCCGGCCGCCAGCGCAAAGACCGCCAAGATCAGAGCGACGATTCGTGTCTGATATCCAATGACGAGCAATACTCCGCCTCCGGCTTCGATGAGGATCGCGATCAGGTAGCCGAGAAGCGGAGCCGGAAGGCCCGCCGAGGCGATATAGCCTTGTGTCGCTGCGGGCGCTGCGATCTTGCCGAGGCCGCTCAGAAGAAAGAGAAGAGCAATCAGGACGCGGCCGGCGGCTGCAAGTGTCGTGGTCTGGTTTTGCATCGGGAGAGCCTGCGCAGTTCGACAAGGGACGCGTCAGAGGCCAAATGGCGACAAGAACTTGAATACCGTTCCCATCTGCGGTCTTCTAGCCTAGGTTCTTGCCTAGCTGTGTCGCGGAAAGTGGAACGCCGATGTTTGACCTGGAAGACCTGCAAACGTTTGTCGAAGTGGCCAATGCTGGTGGCGTCTCTCCGGCCGCCCGCCGGCTCGGGGTCTCCAAGTCGATCGTTAGCCGGCGGCTGCTGAGGCTGGAAGCGGAGCTCGGCATCCAGCTTCTCGCGCGAACCACCCGAGGGGCCGCGCTGACCGAAGCCGGCGTCACGTTCCGCGACCACGCGGCCAGGATTTGCGCCGAAATGGATATCGCGCGGGAGACCATTTTGCCGGCTGGCGAACTGCGCGGGCTCTTGCGAATCGCGGCTCCGCTATCCTTCGGGACCACACATTTGGCGCCTGTCTTTGCTGAATTGGCGCGGAGCCACCCGATGCTCTGTGTGCATGCATCTTACAGCGATCGCTTCGTCGATCTTGTTGGAGAAGGTTTCGATTGCGGCGTACGGGTTGGCTATCTTCCGGATTCCAACCTGGTCGCCCGTCGCATCGGGCCGCTTCGGGGAAGCCTCGTCGCGAGCCCGGATTACATCAAGGAGCATGGCGCGCCAGAGACGCTCGACGACCTTCCGATGCACCAGGCCTTGTTGCAGGGCACGGAAGTTTGGAAACTTATCGACGGCGATGAGACTGTTACCGCCCACCCGCAGGGACGATTCAAGGCGGACAACGGCGTCGCGCTTGTCGCGGCGGCAGTGGCAGGCCTAGGGATTGCCGCGCTACCGGATTTTCTGGCCAAAGAGCATTTGGCTTCTGGCGCTTTGGTGCCCGTGATGACACGTTATCGATGTCCGCCAGCCGGCGTATATGTCGTTCGACCGCCGGGTCAGCATCCGGCGCGAAAAGTCCGTGTACTCACCGAACTGTTGATCCAACATTTCGGATAGCGCCGATGCCCTGCGGTGTCGGTCGAGAAGCGATCCGCAAGCTTCCGAGCCGAGGTGACCTGATCCTAGAACTTGAAGCGTGCGAATGCGGACGCGTACTGAACGTTGCGTCCGGGCGTTGCGCTATCGGTTAGGAACGGACCTACGGTGAAGTACGCGTACGCCAGCGAGAGGTCGACGTGCCGGGTGGCGTGCCATACGATCGACGCCGAAAGCTGGTCTCCGATGTATCGCTCGCGGTTCTCTTGCCCCGTTCGCAACAGATTGCCTCCCAACCCGTAGACGCCGTCGTTGAGGCTATTTCTCCAGAACCAGTCATAGTCAATTCCGAACTGAACTGAATCTGACAGGTGTGCTTGGAGCGAGACGCCGAGACGCAACATATTGGAAGGGCCGTTCAGGCTGATGGCGGCTTGTCCGAAGTAGATGCCGCTCGGAAAGAGTGGATTGAACGTTCCGAAAGTGCGGCTTCCTGCGCCGCCATCGCCGCTTGTTGCGCCTGCCTTGAGACTGACCCGAGGTGAGAATTGTGCCGACTTGAAGCTATATCCCGTGTCGGTGGCGAATGAGTAGGCGCTCAGGGGCAGGCCTGCGAAGCTGCCGGTCTGATACGTCAGCTCCCAGTCGTAGTCCCAGTTTTCCTGACGGCCAAAAGCCCGCACACCGAGTGTATGGCGATTCTCGTCGCCTGTACCGCGATCAAACGTGGTCTGGCGATTGTTGATTCCTAGATAGTAAAGGTCGAAGCCGCCACCGATCGAAGGAAGCGGCTTCGTCGTATAGATGCCCCAGAACGTCGTGCGTGTGTCCGTCGGATCGTCGAACACCTGCGAACGGTTCAGCACGGGTTGAGTGACGAATGCCGTTGCGCGCCAAGAGCTACCGTCGAGGATCGATGAGAATCCATCGAAAGCACGCCGGACATTCGGTCCCTCGCGCACGTCTACCAACCTGCCGGAGCCGAACTCAAATTCCTGTCGGCCGAGGCGAAGCGCGACTTTCGCATCAAAGGATGTTGGTACGTCGAATTCAGCAAACGCTTGTTCGATCCACAGGCGATCCTCGTCCACTGGACGGGGGCCGCCGTTGCGTCCGAGTTCGATCGCGCTAGAGAGTTGGCCGAACAGGCGGATTCCGCCCAAGTGCCGGTCCGCATACGCCGAAACGCGCTGAAGCAGGTAGCCGTCGCGGTCCTGCGGTCCCACTCCCCAATTGGCGTTGCGAAATACTTCGTACCACTCGCGCACCTCGCCACCGAAGGTCAGATACTGGTCTTTCCGAGAATCCAGGGGAATGAATTTGATGGCGTCCATGGAGTCGCGTCTGCATGTGACATCTCGGAGATAACCGTAGTCTTCGTCTTGACGCAGCAATGCATAGGGAGGCGGTGCCGGGCAGATCGCGCCTGCCGATGCGCCGATCGGAACTGTGCTGAGGATGAACGTCCAAAGCGTCGAGCGGCCCCAATATTTCGTCGGTGTCCTCATTGACGCGGCCCCACCATTCAGGAGGTCATTCGCGCGAACAATGATCGGGACCCGACTACACGTCCTACCGCGTGGTCAAATTCGTGCCGTGACACTCCGCTTCTCTGCCATATCGGTCTGGCTGAAGGCGGGCTAGTCCCGCAATCTGCCGATCTGTGTCGCGAAATATCGAACGCTGGGCGTCGCCAAGGAAGCCGACGATCCTCTTAAAGCCGGAGATCGAGTCACTCTTATTGGGGGGGCGAGCGCATTTGACATCGCGCCAAGTCGAAAAAGCCCCCTCGACTCCTTCGCGCTCGCGCTTTGGCGTCAGAAAAAATCAGGCGAATAACCGAGCGGCATCAGCGGCCTATGAAATCGAGTCACTCTTAAAGGTGGAAATCGAGTCACTCTTATAGAGGAATCGAGGCACTCTTTCGGTGTCCGCACAACGCGATCGATTTCGTGGTGGGCCCGGCAGGACTCGAACCTGCAACCAGACCGTTATGAGCGGCCGGCTCTAACCATTGAGCTACAGGCCCCCGCCTAAGACCCGGAGCGGACACTCCGTGTCCACCTCCCGGATATGGCGCTGTTTCAAGCCTCTGGCTTTCTGACAAAGCCAAAATACAGACAAAGCAGGAAGAGCATGAAATGGACGATGGATCGGCCACCGCTGATCTCAGGCGTTTCGACGAAACCGGTCCCCAACAGAGGCACCGAAACATCCGCGAGATAGAGATAGAAAAGGATGCCGGATGACACGAAGAACGCACCTGCCAGAAACTTGCGAAAGTCTCTGCTATGCCACGCGAAATAGAGGCTCCCGACAGCCATGATGACAGCTGCAACGATGTAAAGGGCAATTGTCATCGGTTTCTCCTGGTCCCGTTGATCGCGACGCTGCATGGACAGTTTCCTTGCCGCCCGACCTGCTCGCCGAAATTTTTCGTAACATCCCTTAATCCAATGTCATGCGTCCGCATCGTATTCCTTTTCCGAGCGCCGGAGGGAGTTTGAAAGTCTCGTCCTGCGTAGCGTAGGCCCTTGTGGCGTCGAATGGTTATCAGGGACAGGCTGTCGGTGCAGTGCGCGCTGCTAACTGGCTTGGCCGGGCAGGTGCGGCAATGATCATGGGAGTCTGTCGGCGGCGCGGTGCCGCCGTGTCGCACGGCTGTGCTTCGAAGACATCCTTTGCTCCGGTGGCGGCGATGGCCGCCGTATTTCTGTTGTCTGGGTGCGCCACCGCCCCCTTGACCAGAGGCGGCTCGCTTTCGTCGTACGACAACATGGCGCCGTCTGACGGCGTGCTGGCGAAGTCGCTGGTCCGTGTCAGCAAGGACTATGTGCTGGCTGCCAGGACGGTCCGGATCGCTCCGGCGACATTCCCGAAAGCCGCATCGCCAACGCTGTCACAGGAACAGCGTGCGCTCGTCGCGAATGCTGTGGATCGCGCGCTGTGCATCGGCCTGAGCGAACGGTTTCAGGTGGTCGGGCCCGATCAGCCGGCGGACCTGACAACCCGTGTGATCGTGACCCAGGCCGCTCCAACGAACGAGGTCGCGGCGGGCGCATCCAAGGTGGTATCGGTCGTGCCGGCCGCATTGGGGGTGATGGCGCCGATACCGCGCCTGCCGGTCGGGCTCGGCAGCCTGACGCTGGAAGCGGAGGCGCATGATCGCGCAGGGAAGCAGCAGGCCGCGATGATCTGGGCGCGCGGCGCCAATTCGTTCACCAATTCGCCGATGGTCTCGACTGCCGGTGACGCTTACGACCTCGCCGGCGTATTCGCCGGCGACTTCGGCGAATTGCTGATCAAGGGCGAATCGCCGTTTGGAAAAGCGCCGAGCCTGCCCTCGCTCGACAAGCTTGGAGCGTCACTGGGCGGCAAGCCGAAATACGAAGCCTGCGAGGCGTTCGGGCGAGGACCAGGAGTCGCCGGGATGGTCGCCGGAGGGCTCGGATTGCCACCGGAATGGTCCGACAAAGGTGCACCGGGCAACAACCAATAGCCGAGAAGGTCATTGCGTCGCGGCAATCTACCGGCGCGGTACAAGATGCCGCCCGGATCTATTTGGGCAGCAGAACCGTTGCCGTGAACCCGCGATCATCCTGGGTCTTGAAGCTGATCGACCCGCCATGGCTCAGGATAACGTCACGCACGATGGTCAGGCCGAGGCCCGTGCCGGGAATTTTTGCGCTTCTGGCCTGATCCAATCGACGGAATGGCGCCATGGCTTCCTCGAGCCTGTGCTCGGGGATGCCGGGTCCGTTGTCGCTGATGCTGACTTCGACTTGTCCTGAGCCTGCTTCGAGGCTCACGCGCGCAGCCTGGCCATATTTCACGGCATTGTCGATCAGGTTCCGGAACGCCCGCTTGAGAGGTATCAGGCGCCCGGCAATTTCAAGATGATCGGGTCCGACGTAGCTGCAGTCATGTCCCTTGTCCGCGGCTTCGTCGACCAGGCTGATGAGCAACGCCGCCAGATCGATCGGCTGGGTGGTCCCTTCGCTTGCTTCCCCGCTTGCGAAGGCCAGCGTGGTGTCCACCATGGCGGTCATATCGTCTATTTCAGACATGATGCCGCTGCGGTCATCATCATTGTCGAATTGCTCGGCGGAAATGCGCATTCGCGTCAGCGACGTTCTCAGATCATGCGAGATCGCCGCGAGCATCTGCGTGCGCTCCCTCACGAACAGCAAAAGGCGGCGCTGCATATCCTCGAACGCCCGGGCAACGACGCCAAATTCATGCAGCCCCTAGTCGGAGACCGCGACGAAATCCCGCGTCTTGCCGATTTGATCCGCGGCTTCGACCAGCCTGTCGAGCGGCGCAACGATCCTGCGAGTCAACAACGTAGAGATTGCCGCGATGATCAAACCGCCGCCGATCAAGGGGAGCAGCGGGACGAAGGAGTTGAAGCCGGCAACCGTCGGCTCGGCAAACGATACGCTGATCCAGGAATTGTCGACACCCTGAACGACGATCCGCAGGCTGGCGGGTACGAGCGTCTCCGGCTCGCCCGAGGTCAGAGGCCATGAGCCCAATGAAAGACCGATAGACGGGGGCTCCAGCTTGGTCTTGAGACTTTCAAACGGTGCCACGACCGAAAAGCCGGCGTCGTACACCTCGACGGTCCGAATGCTTTGCCCAAGCATGGTTTTGATCGTCGCGCCGAGCCTGGCAAAGATGGGTTCCTGGCTCTTGTCGGATTTGTTGGTCGGTCTCTCCTTCGACCAGGTCACGGACAACCGCGAGCTCAGCTGCTTCGATTTCGCCGTGCGCTCCGCAACCGGCTGCGAGAAGATCTCCGTGGCGATATGGCTCGTTTGTTCGGCCAGCCACCGGGCTCCCGTCAACCGCACTTCCGGTTCTGCAAAAAGCCAGACCTGAAAGGCGGCCTGCGCCTGAATGACAACCAGGCTCAGGACCATGGTCACGGCAATCCGGCGGCCGATCCCCGGGCGCCAGAGCCAGCTGAGCGGCTGTTCCCTAGCCGACATCATTTTCGACGACCGGCGTGAAGATGTACCCGCCGTTCCTGACTGTCTTGATCATCGCCGGATTTTCCGGATTTTCTTCCAGCTTGCGTCGCAGACGCATGACCTGAACGTCGATGGTGCGATCGACCGACGTGCTGGTCCGTCCCCTTGCCAGATCCAGCAGCTGGTCGCGATTGAGCACGCGGTTTGGGTGTTCGACGAAAGCCTGGAGCAGGTCGTATTCGCCGGAGGTGAGTTCGACCAGGGCGCCCGATGGCGATTTGAGCGTCCGGGCCCGGATGTCCAGCGTCCACTTGCTGAAGACGAAGACGGTCGAGCGTCCGCCGCTTTCGTTGCGACCGACGGCGGATCGGCGCCGCAGTACGACGCGGATGCGCGCCAGGAGCTCGCGCAGGCTGAACGGTTTGCAAACGTAGTCCTCGGCGCCCAGCTCCAGACCGATGACCCGATCGGTCTCTTCGGCAACCGCCGTCAGGAGTATGACCGGTATCGGGTTGTCAGCCTGCGTCTGGCGCAAGAGAGAAAGTCCGCTTTCGTCAGGCAGCATCACGTCGAGAACGATCAGGTCCAGTCTGGAAGACGCCAGCCTTTCCCGGAACTGCTTGCCATCGCTGGCAACGGAGACGCGCAAGCCTTGCTGCCCCAGGAACTTGGCCAGGCCGGACCGGATTTTCGGGTCGTCATCCACGACAAGGATATGCGGCGTCGTCATGATCGGCGCACTTCTTGCGAGGTTTTGCCGGCCTCTCAAGCCTTTTCGCGTTACATCTTGTAACAGGATCGCCTGTTTACCACGATTTTGGATCGACCGGTCGCTTGACGAAAACCGTAGATTTCCGGGACGGCCGCGCCGTTCGAGCGTGCGTAACGGAATGAAATAAACCGAAACCTGCCGCTTATCCCCCTGACACCGAGGGGTCCTAAACAGTGCGGCATGAACAAGCAACTCAATGCCGAATTCGAAACTGCCCCGGCAACCAAGGTACCGCACCCGGACGTTTGGGTCGCACCGACCTCGAAGCGATCGAAAAGACTTGGACCGAAAAGACTCGGACTCAAGATACTCTTGATCGCGCTACTGGGTGGAGTCGCGGCCGGTTCCGTTTGGTTTGTTTCGATGGCCCGGAAGCCCGCGCCGCGAACCGATAGCGCCGTCCCCGCGGGGCAGACAGAGCCTGCCGCAGTGGTCGGCCTGGGCTATCTCGAACCCTCGACGACGGTCGTCAAGCTCGGCGCGCCCGGCAACCCCGACTCTTCGAGGATCAGCAGCCTGCTCGTATCCGAGGGGCAGTGGGTCGAGGCCGGCCAATCGCTCGCGACCATGGACAGCGTGGACCGGTTGAAGGCCCAGGTCGCGCAATCCGAGGCGCAGGTCGAGCTGAAGAAGCTGATGCTGGAGCGCCAGCGGCGGGAGATAGCCAACACGACGCAGGCGCGCCGCTCCGCGCTCGACCGGGCTCGCGCGGACATCGATCAGAGTCAGGCTGAATACGATCGCCAGAAGACTCTGGTCGACCGCAGCTTCGCGACCCTGTCCAACCTGGAAAAGAAGGCCAAGGATCTGCAGACGGCACAAGCGACCAGGATCGAAATGGAGGCCGCGCTCGAACGGATCGAAGCCAAGGTGCCCGGAACGGACAAGTCGCTCGACATCGCCTTGACCGAGCAGGAGCTCTTGTGTGCGCAGGCAGATCTGGCCGTCACCAAAGCCTCGCTCGAGCTGGGGATCATTCGAGCCCCGTTCAGCGGCCGCGTTCTGAGTCTCAAGGCACGCGCTGGAGAACGCGTCGGAAACGACGGCGTGCTCGAGTTCGGCGCGACCGACGAGATGCGCGCCGTTATCGAGGTCTATCAGACCGACGTCGATCGGATCCGCGTGGGGCAGTCCGTCGAAATCCGCGCCGATGCGATTTCCACGAGTCTGCAGGGGCGTGTCGATCACATCGGCGATGCAATCGCGCGCCAGACCGTCGTCAACAACGATCCCGCATCGTCGACGGACGCGCGCGTCGTGCAAATCTACGTCGCGCTCTCGAAGCAGGACTCGGAGCGCGTGGCGAAACTGTCGCGTCTTCAGGTTCGGGGCGTGTTCGCGAAATGATCGATCGGATCATACGAAGCCTTGCCAACAGGACACCGTTGGGATGGCGGCAGCTCCGCCATAGCAAGACCCGTCTCATCGTCGCGCTCGCCGGCGTCGCCGTAGCCGACGTCCTGATCTTCATGCAACTCGGGATCATGGGCGCGCTGTTCGAGACGGCCGTCACGCCCCTTCGCATGTTCAAGGCGGACATCGTGCTGCTCAGCCCCGAGGTGCGGGCATTGGGGCAGTCCGGAACCTTGCCGAGACGGCGGTTGTATCAGGCGCTGGGAGTGGAGGGCGTCGCCAGTGGCTCCGTCCTGCAGATCGGCGCGGCTTCTTTCCGAAGCCCTAGCAGCATTCGTCAGGCCAACGTGATGGTGTTCGGGGTGGATCCGGACTTCGACGGCTTCTCCAGGCCCGAAATCGCGAGCCAATTGTCGAAACTGCGTGTCGCCGATGCGCTGCTCTTCGACCGGTTGACCCGCCAGCCGTTTGGCGCGGTCGTCGCCAGGGCCGAAGGCGGAAACGCGGTCCCGGTCGAAGTGACCGGAAGAACCGTTTCGATCGTCGGCTTGTTCTCCCTCGGCGCGTCGGTTGAAAACGACGGGTCGGCGATCGCGAGCGACCAGACGTTCCTGCGCCTGTTTCCGCGCAATTCCGCCGCTGCTGCCAGCGCGATTCTCCTGAAAGTAGCACCCGGCGCCGATGTCGAATCGGTCGCCGAACGCATCAGGCGGGTGCTTCCCGCAAGCGACACCAAGGTCATGACCACGGAGCAATATGCGGACTACGTCAAGGAGTTCATGCAGGACAATACGCCGATCGGATTCATATTCACCTTCGGCGTGATCGTAGGTTTCTTCATCGGCTTCGCCATCGTGTACCAGATCCTGTCGGCCGACGTGAACGACCATTTGCCCGAATACGCGACGCTGAAGGCGATGGGTTACACCCATCGCTACCTGCTTGGCGTCGTGTTCGAGGAGGCATTCCTGCTGGCGGCACTGGGCTTTGTCCCGGGCATCCTGCTCTCCTTTGTCCTCTACTGGTTGTTGGGCGCGGGGACGGAACTGGCCATCGCGATGCCGGCAAGCAGGCCTGCGCTGGTGCTGGCGATGACACTTGCGATGTGCCTGTTCTCGGGCGCCGTCGCGACGAGACGCCTGAAGGCCGCAGATCCTGCGGACGTTTTCTAGAGGACGATATGATCGGGCGTCATCATCGAGACATCGTGCATCAGCACGAGCGGAGTGGCCCGGCCATCGAGGCCGCTGCCGTGAGGCATACATTCGGATCCGGCGACACCGCCAGGCAGGTCCTCGTCGATTTCAACATCGAAGTGGCGCAGGGCGAAATGGTCCTGCTGATGGGGCCTTCGGGTTGCGGCAAGACCACGGTGTTGACGCTCGTTGGAGCGCTTCGGTCGTTGCAGTCCGGTCTCATTCGGACGCTCGGAAAAGACCTGCGTGAAGCTGACGAGCGCGCCATGATCGAAGTGAGGCGCCGCATCGGGTTCATCTATCAGGCCCACAATCTGCATCAAAGCCTCACGGTGCGCGAAAACATCGGCATGGCGCTTGAAGTTCATCGACCAGGAGTATTTGCGGACGAGGCCGACCTGATCGATGCGGCGCTCGATGACGTCGGCATGTTGGGTTGGGCCGATGCTCTCCCGGCCACGCTATCGGGGGGACAGAAGCAACGTGTGGCTATCGCGCGTGCGGTTGTCGCGTCTCCCCCGCTGATCCTCGCCGACGAGCCCACCGCGGCTCTCGACAAGGCCAACGGCCGCCAGGTCGTGGATTTGCTCCATGACCTCGCAAAGCGCCGCGGAAGCGCGATCCTCATGGTGACGCACGACAGCCGAATTCTCGATGCCGCCGACCGCATCGTCGAGATGGAAGACGGCCGGATCGTCAACGTCGAAACGCGTCAGCGGCCGTCCGCGAAGAGTTTCAACCAATCAACTGTCAAAGATCGAAGGGACCAGCAGGCATGCGAACCACAGCAGCAAAAATGATCAAGATCGTCCGCCTTGGAGCAGCCATCGTTTCCGCGCTCACGCCGACTGGCGGCATCGTAAGAGCCCAGGCGGAGCGAGAGTTCCTGCGTCCCGCCCAGGCGGCAAAGATGCTCGCTGACTCGCGCCCTTGGTCCGCGACGAAGAGAGACGGTCGCGACGCGACCGTCAGCTTCAATCCGGATGGTTCAGGGACGTTCCAGGGCGGCCCCTTCGCGCTGTCGACGAAGTGGGAGATCAAGGGCGAGGACATCTGCATCACGATGAGCGTCGTCGGCGTCACGTGTCATCGCTTCACCAAGGTTGCGGGAGGGCTGGATGGCTACACCAATGGCGCATTGGACCTGCAGCTCAGGCGATAGCGATGCCGCTGGCGCGCCATGAGTTGGTTTGAGCACGAGCGGTACCGCAGAGAGAGAGTTGAGCCTCTGCGGTCAAGCCACCGGCGGGATCATCCGACATGCGAACGGGCCTGAAAGCGTGATCAAGCGACGAAGGACCATCGAGGACGATTTCGGTCGGCGATAGATGCCACACGGCCTGTCGAATGCGCAAAATCTCCATGCCGCACAGAGCAAACTGCCGCAACGAGAAGGTCAGCGACCAGGGGATCGGTGGCACCGGGATCAGCGGCGGCGACCGCATGTCTGGCGCGGTGGGTCATAGGGGTGCTGAAGCAACACGGACCAAGCCCTTGTGGGGCCACTTTGAGCGCGATTCGGCTATCCCTTTGATTTTCCATTCCTCTAACCGACCTCGTTCTCGATGCCTGACAGAGGTCGTACGATGCTCGCGCTCCTGAACGATCTCTCCACTTCGGACCAGACTGCAAAAATGGGAAGCCCGGTTTGCACTGCTGTTTACGAACGTTTGATATGCCCTGGAATGACCAGCCGGGCTGGAAGATGAATGGTTGAGCGGCCCCAAATGGAAACGCGCGATTGATATGACGCGCTGATCGCGTCAGGCGAGCTCGGCAAGGTCTTCCTCCGTGAGCAAGATGTTGCCAGCGGCGACGTTTTCTTCCAGCCGGCGCCGGCGCCAACGTCGGAGCCGACTTCGTCGCGAACGCGCCGGCCGACGGTTACACCCTGCTGTTCGGGACGTCGGGCCCGCTCGCCATCAATGTGAGCCTGTACACGAAGCTCAGCTACGATCCGATCAAGAGCTTCGATCCGGTCATCATGATCGGAAAAATGCCTAACGTGCTCTCGGTGCATCCTTCTGTTCCGGCGCAGAATGTGCAGGAGTTGATCGCGTATGCGAAAGCGAATCCGGGAAAGTTGAGCTTCTCTTCGTCCGGCAACGGCGCATCCACTCACCTCGCCGGGGTCATGTTCAACGCCGCCGCCGGCACCGACATCCTGCATGTGCCCTATCGCGGTGGCGCACCTGCGATAAACGATCTCATCGGCGGCCAGGTCCAGATGAGCTTTGCCGACATTTTCGTGTCAGCCCCTCACATCAAGGCCGGAATCCTTCGTGCGTTCGGCGTCACGACGATCGAGCGGACGCCGGTGCTGCCCGACGTGCCGACGTTCGATGAGCAGGGTCTGAAGGGTTTCGACGTCAGCGTCTTCTTCGGCGTCGTCGCGCCGAAGGGCGTACCTGAGCCGATCATCGAGAAGCTCAATGCCGCCTTCGTGGCCGCCATGAATGACAGCTCGATCAAACCGATTCTCGATGCACAAGGGATCATCCCGACGCCGTCGAACAGTCCCGCATATCTGGGGAAGTTCATGGCAGAGGAAATTCCCAAATGGCGGGACGTCATCAACTCGATCGCGTTGCGGATCGAATGAGCACAATCCTTTTAAATCTCCAGATGTAGCTCGCCAGCTATCGCCCTTCGATCGCGCTCTTCAGCAGGAGTTCGAGTTCGTGGCTAACCTCCTCCAGGGGCTGGGCGCTGCGCGCGGCCCTGCACATCGCGACTGTGCCTTCCACCGATGCGACGATCAGCGTGGCAAGGCGCCGCGCGCGCGACGCAGCGAGGCCTTCCTGCTTCAGCGCAGCGGACAGGATCTGTTGCCAGTCCGCAAAGATGCCTTGAGCGAGATCGAGCAGATGGCGCTGGACCGCCTGTCCGCCGGCGGTGTCCTGATCGGAGGGGTCGCTCACATATTCTTCGACGGCGACTGCCAGGATCGGACATCCGGCCTGATAATTCGTCTGCTCCAGCGTCCTCTTCCAAAGGGTGATGAAGGCGCGGAGGCCGGCCATGGCCCCCCGTTCGCTGGTGAGATGCCGCAGGGGACCGCTGACCTGGGCGCCTGCAAAGACAATGGCGTCTTCGATGAGCTGCCGTTTGCCCCCTGGGAAATGATGGCTGATCGATCCGCGCGGCGTGCCGGTGTGACGCACGACTTCCCGCATGCTCGTCGCATTCACGCCGCGGCGGCTCATCAGATCGGCGGCCCCGGCCACCATTTTCGCTCTCGTGTCAGACGTCATCAGGCACCTCGTTCACATTGGAAGCTACAATATGACAGTTGACATAGCCAGCGCCTTGTGGATGTATGTCACGTGACATAGTCGGCCTGGAGAGATTGCGATGACCTTTATCCATGTGATGACCCCGCAAGGACGATTGACCGGTCAGCAGCGTCGGGTACTTGCCAAGACGCTGACGGATGCCGTGCTGGTGCCTGAGGTCGGCCGGCTCGTTCCTCAGGCGCGGCGAGGTTACCAGGTGCATTTCCTCGAGCGGCCGCTCGACATGATCGCGCACGGCGGAGAGTTGTTGTCGGACCAGCCGAGCGACGTCATCGTGGTGGATGTTGTCGTGATGGACTGCTGCTGGACCCGCGAGGACCGAGCCACTGTCATTCGCAACGTTCTCAGAGCCCTCGCGGATGCCTGTGAGATGACGGAGCCTGCTCCGGGCTGGTGGGTCAATTTCCGTATCATCGAAGAGGGCAACTGGGGCTCACGCGGTGGCGTGTTGTCGTTCCTCGACATTCTCCAGGAAGGAGCAGCGGCATTCCCGCCGGAGCGGGCCGCGGCCATTCGAACCGCACTTGCCATCAAGAACGATCGATAAACAGGAGACGCTCGAATGACCACCGAAGGCACGATCCGCACCGAGGCGCACGATCACATCCTGAAGATCATCATCGACAATCCCGCGAAGAAGAACTCCTTCTCGCCGGCGATGATGGACCAGCTTTCGGACGCGTTGACCGAGTTGCACAACAGCGACAGCTACTGGGTCGGCGTGATCTGCGCCGAAGGCAAGGACTTCACCGCTGGACTCGACATGCCGAAATTCTTCGGTCCGAACGCGGAGAAGCGGAACATCAAGGAAGGCAATGTCGACGTCTTCGGCCTCACCAAGCGTTGTAAGAAGCCGATCGTGACGGCGACGCAAGGCATCGTCTACACCGTCGGCATCGAGCTGATGCTGGCAGGCGACATCGTGGTGGCCGCCGACGACAGCCGGTTCTGCCAGATGGAGGCAAAGCGCGGCATTGCCCCCTTGGGCGGCGCGCACTTCCGCTACCTGTCCCGCGCAGGCTGGGGCAATGCGATGTACCACCTCTTCCTCTGCGATGAATTCACCGCGCAGCGCGCTCGTGAGATCGGTCTCGTCCAGGAGGTCGTGCCGGCGGGGCAGCAGGTCGCCCGCGCCATGGAGATCGCGGCGATCATCGCCCGCAACGCGCCGCTTGGCGTTCAGGTGACCAAGGAGGCGGCCGCGAAGTATACCGAGCAGGGCGAGGCGGCTGCGATTGCCTGCATCCCCGCGATCCGGGACCGCGTGCTCAAGAGTGCTGATGCGCGAGAAGGTATTCAGTCCTTTATCGAGCGGCGTCCGGCGGTCTTCCAGGGGCGGTGAGGCTATAACGATTCCCGATGATTGAGGACTTTAGATGACGCCGATCCATGCTTGGTAGTAACCGGTTGTTTCATCATGGATGAACAGTGACGTGCGCTGCAACGCAGAAAGGCTGTCGCGCGTCTCGGACAATGGCCGTTGGCGCCGCGACACAAATCTACTGGCACAAAAAATGCTGAGGCTCGCATGACCCGATGGCGCACCGAAGATCGCCGGGGGCACGGAGGAGAAAATGAGAGCCCAAGTATTGAGAGCCTATGACGAGAAACTTTCCAACGACCTTTGGGTCGGGGAAGAGAAGGTGCCTGATCCGAAGTTGACGAAATCAACCGACGTCATTGTCCGCATAGGTGGTGCGGGCGTCTGCCGAACCGACCTTCACATCGTCGAAGGCGTGTGGAAGCCGCATATGGATCCGAGCGGTGACAAGCTGCTTCCCCTCATTATGGGGCACGAAAATGCAGGCTGGATCGAAGAAATTGGCAAGGAAGTCGAGGGACTGAAGAAGGGCGATCCTGTCATCGTCCATCCGAAGATCAGCGGCGGGACGTGTCTCGCCTGTCGCCGAGGATTCGATATGCATGGTCCCGGAACGTTTCCAGGCCTCGATTGCAACGGCGGCTATGCAGAGTTCCTTTGCACCTCAGAACGCAACATCGTCCCGCTGCCCCGAACTTTGGCGCCAAAGGATGTCGCGCCATACGCCGATGCAGGCCTCACCGCCTATCGCGCTGTCAAGAAGGCCACGCGTCACCTTTTGCCAGGCGAATCTTGCGTTGTTATCGGTGCGGGCGGGTTGGGCCACATTGGAATCCAGTGCCTCAAAGCGATGTGTGCGGCCGACATCATTGTCGTCGACAAGTCCGAAGCATCGCTGAAACTGGCCGAAAAATCGGGCGCCGATCATCTCGTGAAAGCTGACGGCAACGAAGTGGCAGCCGTTCTGGGCCTGACCGGTGGAAACGGTGCGGAAGCGGTGATCGACTTCGTCGGCGAGAAGGGCACGACGTCGAAGGGCCTGGCAATGACCCGTCCGATGGGCAGCTACTACGTCGTCGGTTACGGCGAAGACATTCGCGTGCCGACAGTCGACATGGTGATCACCGAGAAAAACATTATCGGAAATCTGGTCGGCACGTGGGCCGAACTAACCGAGTTGATGGCCCTTGCGGACCGAGGTCTGGTTGAGCTTGCCACGACCGAGTATCGCCTAGCGGAGGCCAACAAGGCCTTGCACGATCTCAATTCCGGCAAGATTCACGGGCGCGCAGTTTTGATTCCCTGAACCCGATGCAGCCCAATCCATCGCGGGCATGCACTTGCTCGCGATGGATTTTTGAGCGGCTTTCCCTTTGATATATCGTGACCTTATTTCGGCAGCGCTCGACTGAAACGCTCCTGTAAGCTCGTCTGCCCCTTTGCACGCCAAGCCGGGACGGACCTCAATAATCAAATCCGGCGCCTGCGCAGGCTGCCACCGCGCAAGAGCCGTGGGAAGCAAACGCTCGGACCTGGAGAGTCTCATTTTGCGTCGTTGTCGCAATTTGCGTCGCGAACAGTCGCAGATCGACGTCGCAATCCGCTCAACATCATCCTTCTGTCGTCCGTCAGTTCAAGACGATATTCCGAAACGCTCCAAGCGGATTTGGCACGGGTGTTGCAAATATCCGGTAAAGGCATCGTTCGGCAAAACAAACCGATAGCGGCCAAAGCGGAGCCCGTTCAGCGAATGCGCATGTCAGACCGTTGCGCCAGCTGGTCCATGCCTGCCGCGAGACTTGTCAAGCAATGCTATCGCCAACGTCGCGCTTCCCGCGCGGAGCGCGTGCTGTGCGGAACAAGATGCCTGGGAATCCGTCGACCAAAGCGTCCAGGAGGCCAAAAATGCGCACAGACTTCCAGAGCCCTCACCACGGCGAGACCACATGCTGCGCAATCTGCGGCGGGAAGTTCGGGCTTGTCCGCTACTATTGCTGGCGCACGGCGCTGTGCTCCAAGAGGTGCGTTGATCGGTTCAAGCAGCGTAGGGAAGCCGACCAAAGGTGGCTTCGCTGGTTGCGAGCCGGATAGTCCGATCAGGAATGGCCAAGCAGAATCGTATTGCTTCGCTTCGGGAGCGTTACATGAGATTCGTTCTGGTGAATGGTAGAACGCCGTGCTCAAAGACGCTCTGCATGCATTGCTGTGGGCCAATTCATGCAAACTATCTGAGAGAACTCAGCACCGGGCTGTCGTTCTGCGATCATGATTGCTACGGCTTCTATTCCAGTCGCTGGACTTTGAATATTGGACAGCCAAAGTGCTCACTTGCTGCGGAGAGCTCTCGCTAGTTCGAGCATGCAAGGTGTCTGCTCGGATGTTGACGCTGACTAGCTCGAGGAGCCGCTGCAGTCTCTGTTGATCCAGTGATTTCGATCCGGCGCCGACAAGATGCGCAGGCGTCCTGGGATCAACGCCCAACGATACAGTTCTAGCATCCGGGCGAACACTCGCTGCTGCACTGCAAATAGTGCGGCGCAAACTCGCGCTTATGATTTGCCGCGAGTCTCAATCTGCGATTTCTGTCGCAATTTGCATCCGCCGCGATCGCAAGCTGGTGGCCGTACCGCGTCCATTTGCATTTATCTTGGCGTCCAAGCAGTCAGCAGCCGATCTGAAGAGCCCTTTCGACTGCTGGCACGACCGTTGCAAAGCTCCCGCTACAAGAACGCTGACTGCTCCGTACGGGGTGAGCCGCGAAAAGAACGAGGGAAGGGGATGTCCAGCTGAGGGCGCACCTTGTGCGGGATGATGCATTGCGACCGGAAGCCCGTTGGGTCCGCACATCGCTCATGATCATCCTCAGGTGCCCAACAGTCATCCTGAGACCCTTGCCGATATCAAACGTCCGGCCGTGCAAACGGTCGCGAGGTGGCCCGTAACGCACGGGTAAGCACTGCTCGGTCCGCGAAGGTCCAGGCAGGCGGAATATCGATGTGGTTTCTGACCCGATCAGGAGGAAAGACGAGATGTCTGGAACGCTAACACTCAACAAGATCACCGCCCAGCGCGGCATTTCCGTCGGTGAGGCTGCAAAGAAGATTGCAGATCTCGGATGGAATCCGTCCTACGTCCAGGAAGCGATGACCTTCCCCACCGACTACAAGATCACGAAGGCGCCGAAGGATCCGATGAAGCAGGTGCTTCGCTCCTACTTCCCGATGCAGGAGGAGAAAGACAACCGCGTTTACGGCGCCCTCGACGCGGCGCTCCGCGGCGATATGTTCCGCAACGTCGAGCCGCGATGGGTCGAATGGATGAAGCTGTTCCTGGCGATCATCCCGTTCCCGGAAATCTCGGCGGCACGTTCGATGGCGATGGTCGGGCGCCTTGCACCCGGCGAAGATCTCCGCACCGGCTTCACCATGCAGATGGTCGACGAATTCCGTCACTCGACCATCCAGATGAACCTGAAGAAATGGTACATGGAGAACTACATCGACCCGGCCGGCTTCGACATCACGGAGGAGGCGTTCGGCAAGTGCTACGCCACCACGATCGGTCGCCAGTTCGGCGAAGGCTTCATCACCGGTGACGCCATCACGTCGGCGAACGTCTACCTGACCGTCGTCGCCGAGACGGCGTTCACCAACACGCTGTTCGTCGCCATGCCGTCGGAGGCGGCGCGCAATGGCGACTATGCGCTGCCAACCGTGTTCCTTTCGGTTCAGTCGGACGAGAGCCGCCACATCGGCAACGGCCACTCGATGCTGATGTCGATGCTGAAGGAGCCGGAGAATCACCTGCTGCTCGAGCGCGACATGCGCTATGCCTTCTGGCAGAACCACGCCATCGTCGACGCGGCGATCGGGACGTTCATCGAATACGGCACCACGAACCGCGACAAGAACAAGGAGTCCTACGCGGAGATGTGGCACCGCTGGATCTTCGAGGACTATTACCGGACCTATATGCTGCCGCTCGAAAAGTACGGCATCAAGATCCATCATGACGACGTGCAGACCGCCTGGAAGCGGCTGACCGAGAAACACTACGTCCACAAGGTCGCGCAGTTCTTCGCGGTCGGCTGGTCGGCGAACTTCTGGCGCATCGAGGCGCAGACCGAAAAGGACTTCGAGTGGTTCGAGCACAAGTATCCGGGCTGGTATGCGCAGTTCGGCGAATTCTGGAAATGGTACGAGAAGCTGTCGCACCGCGGTCAGACCAACATCCTGTTCAACAGCGACGTCGGCTACGTCTATCCGCATCGTTGCTGGTCGTGCCTCGTTCCGTGCCTCATCCGTGAGGACATCGTCACCGACGAGATCGATGGCAAGCTGCACACCTTCGCCCATGAGCTCGATCGGTGGACGGCCGTCGAAGCGTTCGCCGGCGAGTACCAGGGGCGCCCGACCCCGGCGATGGGGCGGTTCAGCGGCCGTCGCGAGTGGGAAAGCGTCTACCACAATGTGGATATCGCCGACGCCATCAAGGATCTCGGCTTCGTGCGCACGGACGGCAAGACCCTGGTCGCGCAGCCGCACCTGCGCTTCGACCAGAAGGAAATGTGGACGCTCGACGATGTCCGCGGTCACATCCTCAAGAGCCCGCTACAGACGCTGCGGGAGATGAGCCCGGCCGACCGCGAGAAGCATCTCGCCGACTATCGCAAGGGATTCACTATCAATCCCTGCAACTAAGTGAGACGGAAGGGGCCGGCTGCGGCCGGCTCCTTCCCGATCGCTCCCCGGAAGATATGAAAGTGTTCGTTTGAGGAGGCCCCTATGGGCGCGCCCGCTAATGTCGTTCGCCTGCAACCGGTAGGCATAGAGTTCGAGGTCGAGGAGAACGAAACTGTTCTCGACGCCGCGTTCCGCCAAGGGATCGCGCTGCCGCATGGTTGCAAGGAAGGGCAGTGCTCGGCGTGCAAATGCGTCCTTACCGGAGGCGATGTCGAGTTGAAGAAATACTCGACGTTTGCCCTCAACGAGATGGAGCGAGGCCAGGACTACATCCTGCTCTGTCGGACCTTGGCATACTCGGATCTCGAGGTGGAGCTCCTCAACTATGACGAGGAAGTGCTGTCGAAATCGATCCCCGTCAAGGAGTTCACGGGCACTGTTACGAACGTCTCTGCGCTGACCCAGGACATCCGCCGCCTCGAAATCACACTGGAGCAACCTCTGAAGTTCTGGGCGGGTCAATATGTCGACATCACGCTCCCGGGACCAGAGGCGATTACGCGCTCGTTTTCCATGGCAAATTCGCCGGGCGAAAGCCAAAAACTCGCGTTCATCATCAAGAAGTACCCCAATGGGCGCTTCTCCTCACGACTCGACGGAGATCTCGCCGTCGGAACCGAAGTCGGAATCAAGGGACCCTACGGGACCTGCTTCCGACGAGAAAACAAAACGGGAGCCATGATCCTGGTCGGGGGCGGATCCGGAATGTCGCCGCTGTGGTCTATCCTGCATGATCACATCAGCTCCGGGGAAGTGCGTCCGGTGCGCTTCTTCTACGGAGCCCGGACGCAGAACGATCTCTTCTATCTCGACCATCTCGCGGAGCTCGCCGCCAAGCATCCGGAGTTCACCTTCGTCCCGGTTCTCTCCCATGCGGCCGACGACGCGGACTGGGGCGGAGCAAAGGGCTTCGTGCATGAGGCAGTCGGAGAGCACCTTCGCGGCGCGGACTACGGCGAAGACGTCGACGTCTATGCCTGCGGACCATCGCCAATGATCGAGGCACTGACGCCGGTGTTGCAGATGAACGATGTCGAGTCGGACCGCATCTTCTTCGACAAGTTCACGCCGGCGAACAACTAAGACGCCTCGACCGCTCAACAAGCAGTTCTAGAGCCCAACAACAGGAGGAGGAAGACGACCATGACTGCCGTTCAAACCGTATCAGCCAAATCCGGTGCAGCAGGTTCTGCGGTGTTTCCGGATTCGGATAGCCGCAGATACCGCTATTTCGAGCCTCGCAGCAAGCGCGCCACGCACTACGAAGACGTGACAGTCGACGTGCAACCGGATCCGGAACGTTACCTGTTGCAGGACTGGATCATCTCCTTCCCCAACGGCAAGGGTGCGTACACCAAGGACAACACGGCGGCCCTCAGCGCGAATTGGCATGCGTTCCGCGCCCCCGACCAGGAGTGGGAGCGCACTCACTACCAGCGCCAGTCCAAAATCGAAGCCATGGTCCAGGCCGTGATCGCCAACGGTCGCAAGTCCGGGGCACCGAAGAGCTTCGACAAGGCGTGGCTCAAGGTCCTGCAGAACCATCTCGGTGCGTGGAAGCACGCCGAGTTCGGTCTCGGCACGTCGCTGATGCAGGCTCAGCGTTACGGCTACACCCAGATGATCAACAACGCGACGCTGACGAACTCGTCCTACAAGCTTCGCCTTTCACAGGACATTACGCTGTATCTCGCCGAGATCGGAATGGACATTCCGGGCTTCGACGACACGGCCGGCAAGCGCGTATGGCTGGAAGACAAGGGCTGGCAAGGAACGCGGGAAGCGATCGAGTCGATCATGGGCTCGGCCGACTATCTCGAGCAGTATTTCGCCACCAACATCGTGTTCGAGCCGCTGGTCGGCGAACTGTTTCGCAGCGGCTTCCTGATGCAGGTAGCCTCGTCGAACGGCGACTTCATTACGCCGCCGGTGATTTCGTCCGCGGAAGCGGACTACGAGCGCAATCTCGCGAATACGATCGACCTGATGCACCTTCTGGTGACCGACAATCAGCATGGCGCCCACAACAAGAAGCTGTTCCAGGGGTGGGTGAACAAGCATGTCGCGCTCGCCAACAAGGCGGCCGCCGGCCTGCAGCCGATCTGGTCGCAACCGCATTCGAAGCCGGTGCAGTACGCCGACGCGCGTGCGCAGTCGGTCGAACGCATCAAGAAGATTCTCGGCGAGCTCGGCCTCACCCTTCCCAAGGAGTAAATTGCAATGTCCGTCGTTTCCAGATCTGCGACCAACCAGAATATCTTCCAGAAGATGGGGGACCTTCGTTTCGAGCAAACGATTTCCCATCAGTGCGGCGTCACCATGAATGACAGCGTCGAGGCGCGCGCCATCGCCGAGTTCATGGCGAAGAAGCCGAACGTGACAGTGACCTATCAGCCGGCCCTGATCCGCATCGACGGCGAGGGAAAGCTGATCTTCAAGATGGATGAAATCAGCGAAATTCTCGGAAAGGAAATGACGGCCGAGATCTTCGAAGTGAATACCTCGACCCACTACGGACGGATGGTGCGTATCGACGACAACACGGTGACGCTGTTCGGCAACATGGACGAGGTCTTCGAATACATCGAGTGAGTCTCCATCGCCTCCCTGACTGGGCGGGGCCGCATCCCCAGCGGCTGTGGCCCCGCCGCTTCTCGAAGTGGTCCCGCCCGACCACCGCGTTTCGTTTGATCGACTAGAGCCAACCAGGAATTTCCGGAGAGCATCATGTTCATAACTCCCAGTGGCGAGGAAGTGTTCGTTATCGACGGCCATACCCATTTTTGGGACGGAAGTCCGGCGAATCAGCTCAACGTCCACGGCAAGCAGTTCATCGACTGTTTCTACGCCTACCACACCTCGCTCAGCCCGAAGGACAAGCTCTGGCCGAAGGAGAAGTTCGAGAAATACAGCGCCGACCAGATGTACCACGATCTGTTCGTCGACGGTCCTGACGACATGGCGGTCGTCCAGTCGACCTACCTCACGGAGTTCTACAAGAACGGATTCAACACCATCGATCGCAACGCCGAAATGGCGAAGAAGTACAAGGACCGCTTCATCGTCAACGGCGCCTTCGATCCACGGGACGGCGAGAAGGCGCTGGAGTACATCCACTACATGAAGGAGACGTTCGGCATCAAGGGCGTCAAGCTCTATACCGCCGAGTGGAAGGGTGATTCGCGCGGGTGGAAGCTCACGGATGCCAACGCCTATCGCTGCCTCGAGCTCTGCCAGAAGCTCGGCATCACTAACATCCACGTCCACAAGGGGCCGACGATCATTCCGTTGGACAAGGATGCGTTCGATGTTCACGACGTCGACCATGCCGCGACCGACTTCCAGGGGCTGAACTTCATCATTGAGCATTGCGGTCTGCCGCGCCTCGATGATTTTTGCTGGATCGCGGTGCAGGAGACGAACGTCTACGGCGGCCTCGCGGTGGCGTTGCCATTCATCCACGGACGGCCGCGCTATTTTGCCGAAGTGATCAGCGAACTGCTGTTCTGGGTCGGCGAGGACAAGCTGCTTTTCGGGAGCGATTACGCGATCTGGACGCCGCGCTGGCTGGTCGAGAAGTTCTGGAATTTCGAGCTGCCGGAGGATCTGAAGCAGGAGCACGGCGTCGACCTCACCCCGCAGGCAAAGAGGAAGATTCTGGGCCTCAACGCCGCGCGTCTCTATGGAGTCGACGTCGAGGCGCAGAAGGCGAAGCTTGGGCAGAAGACCCACGCGGCGGCAGCGGAGTAGAGCCTATGAACGCGCTCCATCAGCATGATCGCAAGACCAACCAGGTGTGGGAGCGCCTCGCGCTGGTCACGGATCCCGAGCTGGATGAACCGGTCACCGAGCTCGGATTTGTCGAACGGGTCACCGTTGATCATGTTGATGGGGTCGACATCGTGTTTCGCCTGCCGACCTACTGGTGTTCGGCGAACTTCGCGTTCCTCATGGCCGATGATATGCGACGGTCGGTTTCCTCATTGCCGTGGGTTCGCGAGGCGCGCCCGCAGCTTCGTGACCACATGGTCGCCGAGGAGATCAACCGCGGTGTCCGTGAGGGCAGGTCGTTTGGCGAGGCGCTCAAGGATTTCGCAAGCGGCGGTTCACTTGACGAGCTGCGGGAGAAATTCCGCCGCAAGGCGTTCGAGCGGCGCCAGGAGGTCATGATCCTGGCGTTGCGCGGGCTGGGTTACGAGGATCCTGCGATCTGCCGGATGAATCTCGGCGCCTTTGATGCGATCGACTTCGGCTCGGAAGAAGTTGCGCGCCAGAAGCCGCGTTATCGCGAGCTTCTGGTCGAGCGGCGCCTCGCCGATCTTCCGGCCGACCCCGCCTTTGTCACCTACGATGGGTGCCCCATCAAGCGCCACGAAATGGCTTCGTATTTGCAGCGCTTGCGGGGCGTGCGCATCAACATGGAGTTCAACAGCTCGTTGTGCCGGGGCCTTCTTGCGGTGCGGTATCGCGAGCTCGGCGGGGATCGCGCGGAGCAGACGCCAGCTCCGTGCGGAGGTTGCGGCAGTGGCTGCGCCACGCGGTCTGCCGGATCGTCCGCAATGAACAAGCATTCCGCGGCGCTTGCGTGAGGTCGCGCTGATACGCGTGCGACCGGTGAGTGCCGGAAAACTGAGCGGACATCAAGTCCGCCGAGCCTGATGAGCAAGAAACGACCACGTGGGGAGTGAAACGCAATGCCAAAAGTTCTGCTGCATGACATAGAAGCTCGCCGCGCTCTTGCGCGTGGAGTCCAGAAGCTGGCCACCGCGGTCGAATCGACGCTCGGTCCCAAGGGCATGAACGCGATGGTCGACAGGCCGATCGGCACGCCCATCGTGTCACGCGATGGTGTGACCATCGCCTCCGAGATCGAACTGCCGGATCGCTTCGAGAACATGGGCGCCCAGGTGGTGCGTGAGGTCTCGATGCAGACCAACGAAGTCGCCGGCGACGGTACGACGACGGCGATGGTGCTCGCGAACGGTCTCATTCAAGGCGGTGTTGCGGCCCTCGAGCGCGGCGTCAGGGCCGTCGATCTATGCAAGGGGATCGACCGGGCCGTCGAAGTCGTCGTCGAGAGCCTGAAGGGTGCGGCAATTCCAGTATCGGACCGCAAAACGCTACAGGCCGTGGCAACGATTGCGTCGACCGACTCTCATCTGGGCGGCCTCATCGCCGAGGCGGTCGAGCGCGTCGGCAAGGACGGCATCATCAGTTCGGACTACGGGTTGACGACGAGCACAACGCTCGAGGTGGTCGAAGGCATGTCGTTCGACCGTGGCTACATCTCGCATCACATGGTGACGGACGTGGAGAAGATGGAGGTGGTGCTGGATCAGCCCTACATTCTCCTCACGGACCTTAAAATCAAGGCGCCGGGCGAGCTGGCGGCGGTGCGTGCCAGGGTCGCGGAGACCGGGAAACCGCTTGTCATCGTCGCCGAAGAGATCGCCCCGGAAGTCGTTGTCACGCTGCTCGGCGAAGGCAATCGCGGCAGGATCCTGGTGGTCAATCCGCCCGACTACGGCCACTGGCGCAAGGCCATGATGGATGACCTCGCCATCATCACCGGGGGACGGGTCATCGCCCGGGAGCTCGGGGGCACGCTGGAAGAGGCGAGCCTTGCCGACCTCGGCACTGCGCGGCAGGTTCGGGCCAGTGCGCGCGAAACGGTGATCATCCGGGGCGGCGGGGACGATGCGGCGATCGCCGCGCGCCGACAGCAGGTGGCGAAGCACCATGATCTGGCACCGCCGAACATCGAGCAGGACAAGCTCAAGGAACGCCTGGCCAAGCTTTCGGGTGGGACTGCCGTGATCTTTGCGGGCGGCGTCACGCCGGTCGAGCAGAAGCGTACGATCCAGCTGATCGACGATGCGCTCAGTGCTGCGCGGGCCGCGGCCGAGGAGGGTATCGTGCCGGGCGGCGGGACAGCGTTGGCGCAGTGTGCGCCGGTGGTGGCGCGCGCCCTCGGCAACATCAATGGAGACCTGGGTGAAGGCATCAAGCTGGTACGCGAAACCCTGTCGCGTCCCGCGGCTTTCATCGCCCGAAATGCCGGCCATGATGCAGCGAAGGTTGTGGCCGAGCTGCAAAGTTCACGGGCCGGGGTCGGGTTCGACGCTGCAAACGGCGTATTCATCGACATGGTATCTGCCGGCATCGTCGACCCGGTCAGGGTGACATATACCGCGCTTCGAAACGCCGCTTCCGTGGCCACGCTGGTGCTGACGACCAATACGCTGGTTGCCGATGTGCCGGAGTATGTTGATCCGACGCAGGGACCTGCGCTGGGCGGCGGGGCAGAAAAGCTTGGGCGGGCCTGAAGCACATGAGCGCGGTTCGCGTTCCGCCAGGGCGCCTAAGGACCGGCGCCCGGAGGATGCACCATCACAGGTGGCTCTTTTCTGTGGCGCTGTGCTTCCGAGCCGCAACTTCCGGTTCCGTCTTCGAGGTCGGGGTGAAGCGCCAGATGGTGGCGACGCCCTGACCATCGCGGACTGATTGGACGGTGACAACGGTCTAGAACGAGTTACAATCTTGGAAGCTCAGGCGTGGGCCGAAGGAGGCGATGCAACAAGCCTTCACGGTCATTCGACCAGCCGGGGCAGGAGGAAACGGGACATGGCCTACATCATCTCCAAGCGCGACGGTCCGCACCGCGAAGAGCTCAAGGCGAAGGACTTCCTTCAGAAGAACCGCACGAAGATCAACTCGCTCGCCAATCATCTGACGCTCGGGCGTTGGCAGGAGTTGCGCAATCCGACGCCGCCCTCTGAGCCCCAGCCATCAGGGAAGCTCTGGTCCACGCCTCCGGCTCGTCCGAAAGAGGTCGAACCCTATGTGCGGATCAGCTACAACGGCCGCGTCGTGATTGCCGATCTCGCGTCGGGGCGGCAACTCCATTTTGTCGGTGAATTGCGCGGCAGCAGGCAATCGCGACATTTCGCTCTGGCAACGCGCGAGAATGGGATCTTCGAGCCGCTCGACGACGAATTGTACAGGGTCCTGATCGACCTCGAGGGAGTGAGCGTGCCCGACGAGGCGTCGGAAGCGCGCCTGGAGCAGATCATCTCAGGCCGTCTCGGCTTGGACGCTATCGCCAGAACCGTCGAATGATCTTCGTAAGCCGGGGCCGCCGAGAACATCGATCTCGTTGGCCCGGCTCATGTCGTTTCTGCCGATCAAGCTGCTGTTTGCCAATATAGGTTTGGTGCTCCAATGCTGACGGAAACCTTCATGGCTAAGCCGCCGTTCTCCCTGGAAGGCTACAAAATTCCGGATGCCGCGGATGCGGAGCAGGGACGGCCGTACGATGAACGGGAGACCAACAGAGCGTGGGAAAACTTCCTGACGTTCGGAGACGCAAAGCGCGAGAACGCTCTGGTGCGAGGCGTCATCGAAGAATCATGGCAGCGCAGCGTCAAGTCGGGAGTCAATGCACATTGCAAGGGCAGCAGTTTCATCACTTCCCCGGACGATCTCTATGAGCTGCGTCTGAAGAATGATGATCTACTTGGCTCCAGCGCCCAGACTTTCCGCCGCGTTGCGGAGGTCCTTGGCGATGCGGCCACCATGCTGGTCATCACCGACAGGAATGGCGTCGTCCTCGACGTCGGCGGCGACCAGCGAACGATCGATGCCGGGCACGATATTCGCCTCGAAGTCGGTGCCGCCTGGGGGGAGACGGTGACCGGCACCAATGGCATTGGCACGGCGCTCGTTACAGGAAAACCGGTTCATGTCCACGCCGCGGAGCATTTTTCCGAGGGCATCAAGGCCTGGACCTGCGTCGGTAGCCCCATTCGTAGCCCGATCGACGGCAGCATCATAGGCATCATAGATTTTTCCGGACCCCAGGCGATCTTTCACCGGCACAATGTCGCATTGGCGGTGATCGCCGCAAACCACATCGAACTCGCACTCTCGGAAAAGCTCCGGCTCGAAAGAATACGCCTGCTCGAGGCAAGTATTTCTCGAATGCCGGGAATGGGCAGCGCCGACGGCGTGGTGATCCTGGATCGCTTTGGTCGGGTTATCCATCACAATGACATGGCGTCGGCGCGCTGGCGACGGACCGAGCAATCTCGCGAGTTGAGCATCGGGTCACAGATTCTCCCAAGTCGTGAAGGTCTGTTGGGCAAAGACCTGGCAGAGGGGTTGCCCGAGGAGCTGCGCGAGCAGCGGATCGAGCCACTGGTCGTCGACGGGGTCGTGAAGGGCGCAATGCTCGTGCTTGCTTCGAAGCCGCGAACACATCCTGCTGCATCCGAAATGTCGCCGACGGCCCGCACGGCCCTGATGTCGGCAAAGGAAGCAATCGTCGGATGTAGCGAGGCATTGCTGGAGGTGGTGCAGAAAGTTGAGCGGGCGGCCCTCGGCCGGACCGCGATCCTGCTCGAGGGCGAGACGGGCGTCGGCAAGGAACTGTTCGCCCGTCTGGTTCATGCCGCCAGTCTGAAGACGGGCAAGGAGCCGTTCGTTGCCTTCAATTGCGGTGCGGTGTCGAAAGAGTTGCTCGGCGGCGAATTGTTCGGGCATGCTCCGGGTGCTTATACCGGCGCTACGCGCGAGGGAAGGCCCGGGCGGTTCGAATTTGCCAATGGCGGCGTGCTCAGCCTGGACGAGATCGGCGAGATGCCGATGGACCTGCAACCCTACCTGCTCCGTGTGCTGGAAGAGCGCGCGGTGTACAGACTGGGTGACAGCAAGGCGCGCCCGGTGGACGTCCGGCTGGTGGCGTCGACCAATCGGAATCTGAAGCAGGAAGTGGCCGAGGGACGTTTCCGCAAAGATCTGTACTTCCGGATCGGCGTCGTCAAGTTCACCATCCCGCCGCTCCGCGAGCGGCTGGGCGATGTCGAGATCCTGATCGATCACTTCAACAGGCAATTCGCGACGATCTACAGCACTCAGCCGCTGCGCTTCGAGGCGGCCACCATGGAGTTGCTGCGCCGCTATTCCTGGCCGGGAAACGTCCGCGAGCTGCGCAATCTGATTGAGAACCTCGTGCTGATGACGATAACCGGCATCGTCACTCCCAGGGATTTGCCAGAGGATTTCGTGGAGGTGGCGCCGGCTCAACCTCCCTCAATCTCCGTGCAGTCGGAGAATAGCGCGACGGGATCGGAGGGTGACGAGATCGCGCGCTTTGACGAGATGGAGCGTCGTGCCATCGAGAGGGCCGTCGCAAACGCCGGCGGCAATATTGCCGCTGCCGCGGAAAAGCTCGGGCTTTCGCGCGCTACGCTGTACCGCAAATTGCACCAATACCGTTCCCGGACCTAGCGATCGGGGGCTGGCATGGCGGCTGTCTGGGATGAACAAAAGGGCGGGGAAGGTCCGGCCCCCGCGGCGACGTTGGCCTCGCAGATCCTTGCGCGCGCCGACCGCGACGTCACTTTCGTAGTGCACCTGGTTGGTGAAAGCCAAAGCTTGCTGGTACGACATTTCATCATGTTCATCGAGACCGAGCTCGCAAAGCGCGGCATGAGCTACGGCGTACATCCGCTACTGCGACCTTTCGTCGAAACGCACGCACGCGAGCTTTCGGATTTCGTATTGCAGGGTATCGGCTTGCGGCATCAGTTTGGCCTCCAGACCATCGAGACGATGGCGGGCGATCCGGCGCGGTTGCTGAGGGTCGATCTGTGGGACTCGCTGCAATCTTACGTCAATGACGCGCAGCGACACTTCGTATCCGATGCCCGGGGCCTCCAGCGGATCCTGGATCAAATCGAGTCGAGCGCATGAGTGTCGATCCGGAAGTCCTTGTCGAAATGCTGAAGGAGCGGCTGTTCGTCGTTCAGCAGATATCGGCCGCTCAATCGTGGAACCTTCTGAACCGTCAGCTTGCTGGTGGAGCAGAATTCGAGATTCAGAGGATTGAGCAGGAGATTGCGGCGACAGGCGGTTCGCATGCGTTCGCCTACGCTATCGAGGAAGCGCACGAGCGCTTGAAAGAAGCTGAGGCCGGAATGGCAGCGTGCGACGCCCAATGCGCCGCGCTGGAACGACGCCTTGAAGAACTCGACAGGTGTATTGCGACCGGCAGGTGAGACGACCGATGGACACGATGGAAGCTGAGACCGCTACGCTCTATGACTTGCTTGGTCGGCATTGGACCATGGGGGCGCCCGTTACGAACGCGGCGTTCGACGCTGCGGGACAGGCAGTGGCGTTCGCGCTTGCCGATGGCTCTCTGGCCATCGCTCCGCTGGCCGACAGCGAACCGCCGAAGGATCGCTATCGTATGGCCTTGGACGGCGGCCGATCGACGATCTCACCGCGGCGGAATCCGGTCCCGCCGTTGACGAAAGTCGTCATCAGCGATGCTTCCCTTCATCTCGCCTCGATCGAGCCTGAAGGCTTCATTGCAAGCGATGGCAGTCAGTTGCTGCACGTGTCGGCATCCGGCGTCACTCGACAGGCCGCAAAATTAGGGGCACCGATCGATCTCGTCGCCCCGGTGCACGCCGGCGGCATTTTGGCTGCCTCCGGCGGGTCGGTCATATACTGCGATTCCAACGGCGATGTCGGATGGCTCCAGGAGCGTGCTGGGGGGCGTTCATCCGCGATAGCCGTTTCGCCAGATGGTCGGAGCTTCGCGATAGGAGCCGACGGTTGCCTGCTTGTGCGTGCCTTCGGACCCCGACCTGAGCCCACCATCTCGATGGCTTTGGGCTCGATCTCCAGCTTGGCGTGGCGTCCCGATGGAAGCTGGTTGGCAATGTCCGTCGCAGAAGGTGGCATCGTATTGCTGCGCCTTTCCGATGCGCGCGCCGTTCGGATTCCGAGCTATCCTGCAAGCGTTGGGTCTCTCTCGTGGAGTGCAGACTCCCGCGTTCTTGTGACGAGTGGAGCCTATCGGATGATCGCATGGGACATTTCCAGTCTCGACGACGGTCGCGAACAGCCGACGAGCCTCAGCACCGGCCGCGGTGGATTCGTCCTCGTCGAGGCAGTGGACATGCATCCGGGACGCCCGTTGGTCGCGGCCGGGTACAGCGACGGCAGGGTCGTAGTCGCCAGGATTGGCGACCCCGACGAGCTGGTCATCAAACCGCCGGGCCGGAGCGCGGTCCAGGCCGTCCGCTGGTCCGGTGACGGCCAGCATCTTGTCGTCGGAACACGTGGCGGCGAGGCGGCGATCGTGACGTTTCCGCCGCAGATCTTCAAGTAACGGCGAGCTGGGCGACGAGCCTTGCCGCGAGCTCCAGGAGGAAATTCATGACAGTCACCGAAGCGTCAAACGAAGCCGCAAGCAAGGATCAGTTCTTCAAGGAGCTGGCGGAGCTCTCCGAGCGCATGATTGCCGCGCACGGAAAAGAGTTCTCGATGGGCGCCCTGGTGTTGGCGGCGAGGTTCATCGCCGAAAACAAGCCCTTCGAGCGAAGCGCAACAACGCAGTGACGTGTCGTCTAACTGCACACGAAATCCGAGCGAAGGGGCAAGGGGGCAGCATGTTGAAGGGACTTATTCGGGACAACGAACTCGTCCACAAGGCTGAGTGGCTCGAGACGCTGTCACTGCATTGTGGCATCGGATTGTGGGATGCGATCCTCTATGAGGGGGATGCGATGCACGCCAAGGCGCGGTGGACCTGGTCGAGCGAATTCCGGCGCTTGTGCGGGTACAAGACGGAAGCCGAGTTTCCCAACGTCGTGCAATCTTGGTCTGATCGCCTTCACCCGGATGACGCTGCAGCGACATTCGCCGCGTTCGGTTCGACTTGCCAGACCGGCGTCGGCTACGATGTGAAGTACCGCTTGAAGGTCAAAGACGGCAGCTACCGTTGGTTCCGAGCAACAGGTGGAGTCGTGTTGGACGAGAAAGGCCGGCCGCGGCGCGCCTGCGGATCGTTGGTCGATATCGACGAGCTCATGAAGGCGGAGGACGAGAAGAGCCGGATGGTCCGTCGATTGGCAAGCGACTTTGAAAGCGCGATCGGAGAAATCGTCGATACCGTTTCCTCAGCTTCAAATGAACTCGAGAGCTCTGCGAGCAGTCTAAGCAGCACGGCCGAACGCTCGCAAAAATCAACCACTGTCGCCGCTGCGGCCTCCGAGACGGCATCCAGCAACGTCCAGTCGGTTGCTTCTGCGGCCGAACAGCTATCGTCATCTGTCAGGGAAATCAGCCGGCAGGTGCAGGAGGCCGCCCGGATCGCCAACGAGGCAGTTAGCCAAGCGCAGAAAACCAACGAGCGCGTCAGCGAATTGTCGAAGGCGGCCGCGCGAATCGGGGACGTGGTCGAGCTTATCAACGCCATTGCGGGTCAGACCAATCTGCTGGCCCTGAACGCGACGATCGAGGCGGCGCGCGCCGGCGACGCCGGTCGGGGGTTTGCGGTGGTGGCCTCTGAGGTAAAGGCCCTGGCGGAGCAGACAGCCAAAGCGACAGGTGAAATTGGTCAGCAAATCGGGGCCATCCAGACTGCGACGCAAGAATCGGTGAGCACAATTGGCGAGATCACTGGTACGATAAGAAAGCTGTCGGAGATTTCGTCGGCCATCGCGGCAGCCGTGGAAGAGCAAGGTGCGGCGACGCAGGAGATTGCGCGCAACGTTCAGCAAGCTGCAAGCGGCACCCAGCGCGTCTCCACCAACATCATAGATGTGCAGCGCGAGGCCTCCGAAACTGGTTCTGCCTCCTCGCAAGTCCTGTCGGCAGCTCGGTCGTTGTCGAGCGAGAGCAATCGCCTCAAAGACGAAGTGAGTCGGTTTCTCAAGACGATACGTGCTTGATGACACATTTCGCTCAACACCAGTCCAAC
This sequence comes from Bradyrhizobium sp. USDA 376, assembly GCF_054063675.1. NCBI lineage: Bacteria > Pseudomonadati > Pseudomonadota > Alphaproteobacteria > Hyphomicrobiales > Nitrobacteraceae > Bradyrhizobium > Bradyrhizobium sp. USDA 376. The sequence goes on along the minus strand of NZ_JBSSGN010000001.1, from coordinate 8,926,614 downwards.
GGACTGCCGGCTCCGCCGGCTAAGCGGGCCGCGAAGGCAGCGAGGTCATCGCTTCCAGTTGCGCTGTCCGCGTTGCCAACACAGCGAGCAAGCTCTTGTGCAACCGATCCTCGGGTTCGAAATTTTGCGCGAGCCTCCCGACGGTCTCTGCAAATCGCAAGCGATAAGTCGCCGCCCTGTCGACGTCTCCGTACCTCGCGAAGATCTCGGCGGCCGTGCGGTACACCCGCCAGGAAGCAATCGGGAAGTCGGCACTGTCGACGATCTCCAGCGCGCGGGACAGGTGCAACTGAGCCTCCGCTGAATCGCCCAAGGCAAGCGCAGCGCGCGCGAGCAGTCCGTGGGCCTGGGCCAGGTGATTGAGATCTGGAGCCGTTGCCACATAGTCGTGGAGCTGGCGTGCACAGCTCCGAGCCTGCGTAAAGTCTTCAACCTGCAAGTAATATTCGCCGAGGCAATGATACACCTGCGTCGCGGCGGTAAATTCGATGTCGATGCCTTCTTCATGCCTGCGGCGCTCAATATCGTCAAATTGCCTGCGAGCTCCCGACGGATCGTTCAGGCCGACATAGGCCTTCGCAAGGACGGCCCGCTTGTGGAAGTATGTCGACTGATCGCCGACCAGCAGACTATCGTCGACGCGTTCGCAGATCTCCCGGGCTCCATCAAAATCCATCGCTTCGACGTGCAACCACGCAAGCGTCAGCCGGCACAATGCGCTGCTGGGGCCGTTCGCGTTCCTGACGGCCAGTTCGAGGCCGGCCGTGATTTCACGCCGCAATTCGCGCCATTCGCCCAGATGAATGAGCGCGATTGATTCAAGAACATTGAACAGAACGAACGTGTAAACGTCGCCAGCCAAACGCGCCAGCCGCTTTCCTTCCGTGCCGGCGCGGCGGCACTCCTGGTACTGCGACCTCCAGCAATCAACGATACCGGATATTCCATTGCGCCTGATCAAGATGCCATAGTTGGTGGCACTTGCACTCAGCTCGATTGCCCTGTCGCAGAGCGTGGCGTCCTGTTTGCGCCAGCCGTTGAGGAACAGATTGACGCTCGCGCTGCTGCCCTGGACCAGAGCCTTGAATGTGTCGTCCGCAAGCGCCTGGCTTCGCGACAGTACATCTTCAGCGGCCTCGAGGCAGGCGTGGCGATCCACGCGCAAGCAGAGACTGCTCACAGCCGTGAGGCCGTTGAGCTGTTGCTTGATTTCGCCCGCTTGTTCGGCGCAGGCAATCATGTCTCGCAGATCACGGATGGAGCCGACGAGGTCCCCGCACGAGCGAAGAGCCCAGCTTCGCTGCCGCAGAAGCGCGATGCGGGTTGAGAATTTGTCGGCAGCATCGAAACGATCAAGTATGCCAAGCGCGCGGGTGAGATAGCTTGCGGCCTCCGCATGGCCGAGGCGTCTCGTCGAGTTCCTGGCCGCTTCCTGGAGGTAGCACAATGCGCTCGGAAAGTCGCGCCCCTGCTCAAAGTGAAGTGCGAGCGCGGGCGCTATTTCATGGGTGCAGCCGGCATAGGCTTCTTCCAGCCTCTTGCCCAAGCGCTTGTGCGTTTGGGCGCGGTGCCCGGGCGGCAGATTCTGGTAAATGATATTTTGATAGAGGATGTGACGGAAAGCGTAGGAGCCTGAATACGTTCCATCGGGCCATTCGGAAACCCCCGAACGAACGAGGATTTGATGCTTCCGGATCGAGGCTTCAATGTCCCTTTCAACGTCGATCGCGTCGTCGGACAGGCCGGCCGCAACGAGGGCCGCAGAAAAGTCTTCGCCGGCAACGCTGGCGACATCGAGCAGACGCCGCTCGTTGTCGGTGAGGCGATCGAGCTCGTGGCCGATCATCTTCAGGAGGCTGTCTGGAATGCGATCTTGGGTAAATACCGGCTGTGGGGGCAGGCGCCATCCGTCGTCCATTTCGACGATCGACTCCTGGTCGATCAAGTGTTTGAGCAGCGAGGCAACAAACAAGGGATGTCCCAGCGTTCGCTCGAATACGGGCTTTGACAGGCTGGAGGCAAGCTCCTCGTCGTCGAAGCGCAATGCCAGGTAACGCTCGACCTCCGAACGCGACAATCGATCGAGGCGCAATTCGCTGCAGTAGCCGTGAATCTCGAGATCCCCGTGCAGGCGACGGATGGGATGCCCGCCGGCGGAACTGTCGGCCGAACGATAGGAGCAGAGGACCAGCACGCGCGCCTTGCCGTTCCCGCGTGCGAAGCGAGACAGCACGTCGAGTGTCGCGAAGTCGCTCCAATGCAGATCTTCGAGAACAAGGACCCAGGGGCGGCCGGTGCTCAGCGCTTCCAGAAGATCGCAAAATTCGCGCAGCATCCGCTCGCGCGTCGCGCCGAACACTTCATCCTGGAAAGCCGCGCGTTCCGATGCGTCGATGACGCCCGGCAATTGCAGGATCCAGGTGGGTGCGTGCGCGCGAACTGCCGAAATCAATTCCGGACCGTTTGCGCGATAACGGTTCACCAGTGCATCGATCAGTGGAAGAAAGACTTCGTCCGTTCCGAATCGTTCGGTGCAGCGCCCATAGAGCTGATCGAAGCCCTGTTCGGTCAGTTGCTCGAGCGCCTTGGCGATGAAGGCCGTCTTGCCGATCCCGGCTTCTCCGGTGATAAAAGCCATCTGCCGCTTGCCGGACAAGACGTGCCGCGTCATCTGGTCGACCATCTCGAAGGGGGCCGTCCGGCCGACCACCAAGGCGGAGATTTCGGTCTTCAGAGGTGCGACCGCGTTCTCGACCTCCCTGGGGGCTTCCCGCACCGTGCCGATAAAGCGGACGCCTTTGCGCGGTAAGGTCTTGATCAGCCGTTGCGCCTCGCCGGAATCGCCTATTCCCGTCCGGGCTGCGTTGATGCGGGTGGTGAGTGCCGACTCCGAGACGATGCGCCCGCCCCAAATTGCACCGATCAGATCGTCCTTGGTCACCACCCGGGCGCGGTGGCGGATCAGATATTCGAGGAGGTCGAAAACCTGAGGCTGCAACGGAATCGTACGTCCGTCACGGCGCAATTCCCGCTGGTCGGTGTCGAGGACGAAATCGTCAAATAGATACAGCAAAACAATGCCTTCGGAGGTGCGCGCGAGGCGAATATTCAACCGGTACACCGGCCCGAAATCAAGCACGGCGTTCAAAATGAAGGAAACGATAAGGACAAATTAAGCTCGCATTAAAGCGTGGCGCGGCGTCCCGTTCGATAGTTCCGGCCGTATCCAGTCACTCACACAAGGTGTTCGTGTCATGCGCTTGGAAGAAAAGGCGCGGCGTCTCACTCGCGTGTTCTATGGGGTGTTGCTTCACAAGATGTTTCAGTCGATCGCTGCATCCACCGTGCCATTATTCAACAGCAGGGCGCCAGCCAGAGGCGATGCGTCATTTTCAGCGCATTCGTTTGTTGCCCCCACGAGGTCTGCTCGAAAAGAAAACTGGTCTGGGCGCCTCCTTCAGGCGCTCCACCATTCGCGACGGCTGCAGGCAGAGCGCACCCTTCGACAGTATCGCCTGCTGATCCAGTTTGCCTCTCGGTCGGATGCTGGAGGACACGACGATGTCGGTCAGTGAACAGTCGTCCGAACGCAAATTTCGGATTCTGGCACCGAGCGAGAATACGCTGCTGGCGACGATCGCCATCTGCTTTGTCATTTTGCACATCCTTGCAGCCGCGATGCTGACTTCGACCCGCCAGAACGATGCCGTGGCGGCGCCCGAGCCGCCCGGACTGTCGTCCGGGGACTGATCGCCAAGTCACCATTCCAAGTCATCATTCCAAGTCGCCATTCAAAGTGGCCATTCCAGGATGCGACCGACCAAAAAGGGTTAGCTCATGGGCGACGTTGCGTCGTTCTGCCTGCTCAGTGTCGCTGTGTTTTGCGGCGCTTTCGTCTCGGGCCTCGCGGGCTTTGCCTTTTCGGCGGTGGCCGGCGCGATTCTCCTTCACGTTCTCCCGCCACTGGAGACGGTCCCGCTGATGATGGCCTGCAGCATCACCGTGCAAGCCGCGGGTCTTTGGGCCCTGAGAAAAAGCATCCCCTGGAAACAGAGCTCGGGACTCGTCGTCGGCGGATTGCTTGGCGTTCCGATCGCCGTGTGGCTGCTGCAAGCTGCGGACGCGCGGATCTTCAGAGAGAGCTTCGGTCTCGCCGTCGCCTGCTATGCGGCCTACACGCTGTTCAGGCCGGTGCTTTCTCATCGCTTGCAGATGAATGCGGCACGCAATGCATTGATCGGCTTCGGCGGAGGCTTTGTCGGCGGGTTGACGGCGATGCCGGGTGCAATACCGACCATATGGTGTGACATCCACGGCGTGCCAAAAACCGAGCAGCGCGGAATGGTTCAACCCTTCATCGCCGCCATGCAGATATTCGCACTTGTTCTCATGCTGGTCCGAGGAGATCTGTCGACAAAGGTCCTGGTTGACTTCGCAGTCAGCATCCCGGCACTCCTCGCAGGAACGGCGCTCGGGATTCTTGTTTTTCGCTGCGTCGATGATGCGCTGTTCCGGCGAATTATTCTCAGTATCTTGCTGGTTTCGGGACTGTTGCTGGTGTTGTAGAGCGGTCACCTGCGAGCGGCCGCTGTCCCGTCCCACCAAGACTCAGCGCATGAAGACCTCGCGCAGCCAGATCGGGCGCCTGCTCGACTCAAAGGACGGCAATGTCACGCTGACCATGCTACCGCGTGCGGCGCCCATGGTCGGACGGTCGCTTCGGCTGGAGCTGGTTTGAACGGGCGAGTCGTGGCTCCGGACCGGGAAGTTCTGGTTTTCCTTCGAACCTGCACGCGGCCGGAGCTATTGGGTGCACTGCCATCGTAATCCCCGGCTACACCTAACGGATGCCTCCGGTTCTGCGACTCGTCAGCGATGGCGTGGTCACTGCGCTCTGCCACGCACAGGAGCGGCGACTGGCCGCAATTCCATTCTGGATACGCCCGCCGCAACATTCACGCCTGTCTGCGCTTGGACGGATACCGGCTGCAAGAGCTGGCCCCGCAAATTCGGACAGTAGCTTGAGTGGATTTTCTGCCTGACAGCGGCGAGGATTCTTGCTGCGAATCAGGAGCGAAGATGACGAAGAAGAGTCGCCGGACGCATTCTCCGGCATTCAAGGCGAAGGTTGCTTTGGCTGCGGTCAAAGGAGACAAGACACTGGCGGAGCTGGCGCAACTGTTTGATGTTCATCCGAACCAGATCACGATCTGGAAAAACCAGCTCCTGGAAGGCGCCGCCGGCGTGTTTGGGCATGACAAGACATCGGCCGAGACGCCGGTCGATTTGAAGGCGTTGCATGCCAAGATCGGCGAGCTGGCGTTGGAAAACGATTTTTTGTCCGGCGCGCTCACCAAGGCGGGCCTGCTGAGCGCAAAGCGATGATCGACCGCGGTCATGATCTTTCTATCGTGCGCCAGGCGAAGGTCCTGAAGCTGGCTCGCAGCACGGTCTACTATGAACCTCGGCCAGTTTCGGCCGAGGACCTTGCCTTGATGCGTCGGCTCGATGAGCTGCATCTCGATTATCCCTTCGCGGGAGCGCGTATGCTGCGATCGTTGCTGCGGCGGGAGGGGGTATACGCCGGTCGCCGCCACATCGCGACGCTGATGAAGCGCATGGGGATCGAGGCGGTCTATCGTCGCCCGAACACGAGCAAGCCGGCTCCGGGTCACAAGATCTACCCGTACCTGTTGCGCGGATTGAAGATCGAGCGGCCCGACCATGCGTGGGCAATGGACATCACCTACATTCCGATGCGGCGTGGCTTCGTCTATCTCGCGGCGGTCGTCGATGTGTTCAGCCGACGGGTCCTGGCCCATCGCGTCTCGATCACAATGGAGGCGGCCTTCTGCGTCGAAGCGGTCCAGGAGGCGTTGGCGAAGCACGGCAGGCCCGCGATTTTCAACACGGACCAGGGCAGCCAGTTCACCAGCCTCGAGTTCACCGATGTGCTGCTGGACGCGAAGATCGCCATCAGCATGGATGGCAAGGGCGCCTGGCGCGACAACGTGTTTGTCGAGCGGCTCTGGCGCACGGTCAAATACGAAGAAGTTTATCTCCGCGCCTACGACAGCGTGTCCGAGGCGCGAGCGTCAATTGCCAAGTATCTGGCCTTCTACAATCAGGGACGCCCTCACTCGAGCCTTGACGGGCGCACGCCCGACGAGGCTTACTTCGGCACGCAAGCTATGGTGATGGCCGCATGACCGTCGCCGACGATTTTGTCGTCGCTCTGGTCGGGCTACGCCCTCCCGACGCAACGACAAAATCGTAAAGCCCCGCGTTCAGCATAACCCGGCAGGAATCCACTTAAATCCAGCGGGGCGCTGTCCAAACAACCGGGGCCAGCTCTGCAAGGCGACCGTGCGATCCGAACCTCCGACCAGGAGGTTGGCACCAACTCCGGCGCCTACCGTGCCGCCGGCCGTCGCGCCCGCATAGGTTCCCGCCAACGCCGCGCGGCGTAGCGTCGTTGGTGCAAAAACGGCCCAGGTCAGTTGACCGCCGGACGTGGCGCCTATGTCGAGGCCAAGCGTGCTGACGGTGCCTTCGTAAGCCTCGCGCGTGCGGCCTCGTGCCGATGCATAGATGCAGTTCAACTGCCGCTGTCCCCCGACAATCATGCCGACTCCGGGCGCTATGTTGCACGTGAGCGTGCCGACCCGGGGGCGCCCGGCCTCCTGTGCTGTTGCCGGAACCGTGGCAAGAGCGAGCGCCAGGGCGGCGCATGCGGTCGCGAGATTGCTCAGCTTTGTTCCATTCAGTGTTGCTCTGATCATGGAGTCCTCCATCGACATCCCCTGATGGTGTCTGATGGTCCTTCTATGCGCACCGACGCGATGATGTTCCCGTCGCCGGCAGGGGCACGGCCAAAAAAAGCACAGTCAGCGTCATCAAGATACCGATCGCCAGGTCGGCTGCTGCCAGGCAGACGGCCCTCGCCGGGGGGCATCCCTGCTTGCCGCCCGCGGCGCCGCATTTTCGCGCCTTGAAGTGCTCATGCTGAAGAGGTTTCGAAACAGCGTGCGCTGCGAAGTCCAATCGACGGCGTGGTGTCTTCTATGCCAAGCGAGTATCGAAACGATCAGAATGACCTTGCGGCGACGCCGCGATGACGTCTGCCTTGAGCCGTAGCAATTCGTCTGCGAGGAGAGGCACTCGGTGGGATTGCCGCTCCGCGAACTGGCAATCGACGATGGGGATCTTGCCGCCGGCCCAGCCGAACTCGCGCAGTGCTCGGCGAAACGCCTGCAGGGGACGCCAGCCAGCGGTGCCCCAGGCGTCTTGTTGGACGCGCACACCCATCGGCAGTGCAAGGGTCGGCTTCGACCTGGGTTTGATGTTGATCAAGTTCAGCAGCGTCGCCGCCACGATCATCGTTAGGACGCCACCAACGCTGAGCGCGATCTGCATCGCAAGCCCGTCCGATATGTCGAGCAGCGCCAGGAGGCTGGCGAGCGTAAGCAGGACGCCGAGGCAGAAGATCGGCAACGAGTGCTTGCCACAGAGGATGGCGCCGCGCATCACCGCAGTCGTCAATGCTTGCCGGTTGGGCGGCACGAACCATACCGCTACAATCGCAAGAGCCAAGAAATGCAACAGACGCAACGGATCGAGATTCGATTTCTCCGTCGGGTAAGCCAACTTCGTCAGCCCCTGCGGGATCAACGCTTCCAGCGGCTTGATTCTCCAGCTCAATGCGATGACGAGGCTGAAGACCAGGAAGAGAACGGCAGGCACGAGCGCCGTGCGTGAGGTTAGCCAGGGGCGCACTCTTTCACCCTCGATTATCATCCACGCGCCAAGGACCACCAGCAGCTGCCAGGCCAGTGGATTGAAAGCCCAGTGGCCGTTCGGCCACGCCGGCATGGACCACCCGAAGATATGCACCAGCGCATAAAGCGCCAGCGAGGCGCCAAGCGTCACGTTCGGCATTCGGAGCAGCAACCACAGCAACGGCGCGAACAAGAGGTGAAGAAGCACGAAGATCGGCAACACGTCGGTATTGACCGGCCGGTATTGCAGGATGGCTGCGTGCGCGAGCGTCGCACCCGGCTGGTCCAACAGAATGCGCGTATTGCTCTCGTCGGCAAGACGGTCGCCGCCTGCGAGATAAACCAGGACGGCGCAGGCGAGCGTGAGCAGCAGAAATGCGACATAAATGTCCCAGCTTCGCCGGAGGGTCCGGCGGATCACGCTGGTCCATCCCTCGCAGCTCCACACCTTGCCGTAGGCCAGTGCGCAGGTGACGCCCGAGACGAACATGAACACTTCCGCGGCATCGCTGAAGCCGTAGTTCCGTGGCGTCAGCCAACTTCCGATGTTATTGGGGACATGATCAAGAAAGATGCACCAGAGCGCGATGCCGCGGCAGGCATCAATGCGCAGGTCGCGGCCGTTGGCCGTGAACTCCGGCAGCGCGCCTGCCACTGGCTTCGGGATTGCGGTCCGATCATGCATTGGCTTGCCTCGTCCAGCGTGCGCGCACGCTTCAGGAGGAACGGTCGAGAGCCACCGAATTTGACAAAAAGCGCGACCACGCTGCGGGATCGTGACAGCGCCGCAGTCCAGAGCACCGACCCGGCTACCACAGCAATTGCGGCACCGATCATATGGCCGCGCCGGGTAAAAACCCTGCTGGTGGAGAGGCTGACCGTCGACATCATCGTTCAAGCGGCGCAGCGTGTAAATCGGCCGGAGGTCGCTACGGAGAAGTGCCTAGGTCCTATGACCAAGGTACTGTCGGGGCCGCAGCGTCTATCTGGCATCATTCAGATACATGATGAGCAATTCACAGCTCGCATGGACGAAGGCGCCGGCGAGCCCCGCGCGTCACGTAGTCCGCGCTCTTTCCATACCTGTTGTGTGCCGATTGCAACCATAGAACACAGCAGCGCTCGGCTCCTACTTTGAGTGTCTGACGGCGAGCCGCTGGTTGGACCAGAGATAGAAGATGGACGGTTTCGAACATGGGTGTATGATTTTTCTATTGAATCTCCGGGCGGTCAGAGAACGGAGAGCTTTTTTATGAAAGTGCTTATTGTTGACGATCACACATTGATTCGCGAGGCATTGCACGCTGTCCTGAAGCAACTGAAGCGAGAAGCCATCATACTCGAAGCTTCGAACAGTCGAGAGGCCATGCACATCGTCGAGGAGCATCCGGACATCGGCCTCATTCTGCTTGACATCAATTTGCCTGATCGCGACGGCTTCTCTGTCCTTCGCGAACTGCGCAATCGCTATGCGACGATCGCTATCATCATTCTCTCGTCCTCAGACGATCAAGACACGGTCAGGCGCGCTTTCAAACTCGGCGCGCTGGGTTTCATTCCGAAAACCACGGAACGCGAGGTGATGCTCAACGCCATTGAGCTGGTATTCTCCGGCGGAGTTTACATTCCCTCGGAGATTCTGGAGGAAACAGCGGGCCCGCGGCTTGCAAATAAGAAAGTGGCGTCCGACTCGCTCAAGGGGCTCGGGTTGACCGATCGGCAGATTGACGTACTTGCGCTCCTGATTGAGGGAAAAAGCAACAAGGTCATTGCCAAGATGCTCAATATGGCAGTGCCGACAGTGAAGAATCACGTCACGGTCGTTCTCAAGGCGCTCGGGGTAGCGACGCGCACCGAGGCCGTCATAAAGGTCGGAAAAATGGATTGGGAGTGGCCGCCGAAATCTGGATCATGAGACTGCCCCAGCGTCCCTTCCACCGTCATGATTTCTAAAGAGCTCGTGCATGACAGCGCGGAGCTGCATCGGATCGACGGGCTTGTGCAGCAAGATGTACCCTCTATCCTTGGCGTCCCGCAGTGGTTCAGCGGCCGTATCGCCGCTGACGAGAATGGCGGGAATTGACGAGCCAAACGCCGCATTGATTTGTTCAATTGCCCGGATTCCGGTCTTCCCGCTTGCGAGATGATAGTCCGAGATTATGAGGTCGGGGCGTTGCTGGCGCTCAGCAAGTCGGACAAGCGTAGCTTCGTCGGATCCGGCGGCAAGAACCGAGCATCCCCATTTGCTAAGCAATCCGCCCGTTCCCTCCTGCATGATTGGGGCATCGGCAATAACAAGAATCGCCTTGCCGTCGACTGCAAAGGCGCCGGGGCGAGGCAAGTCCGTGGCTGCTGCGGATTTGACGCTTTCATCGACCGTCGGAACCAGGATCGCAAATCGCGAACCTCGACTCACGGTCGAAGCCAGGTCGATTTGATGGTTGAGAAGCAGGCAAAGCCTGTCGACAATGGCGAGGCCAAGCCCGAGTCCCCCGGATTTGCTCTGGTCTGAGGCAGGAATTTGAAAAAACTCGCCAAAGATATTCCGCCTCTGGTCCTCGGGAATGCCGGGACCGGTATCCCATACTTCGATGCGCAGCAATTCACCGCGCCGACGACATCCGACCAGAATACCGCCCCGCACCGTGTAGCGTACGGCATTGGATACCAGATTCAGCATGATGCGTTCGAGCAGCATGGCGTCGCTCCGCACCCAGGCGTCACTTGGCTGGATGCGTAGCCGCAGGCCTTTTTCCCGCGTCGCCTGATCGAACGCCGTTTCGATCTTTTGAAGCAGGCGCGCGATCGGGAATTCGGTGAGCTTGGGGGTAAGCATCCCGGCATCGAGCCTGGAAATGTCCAGGAGCGAATTGAACATGTCATCCATTTCCTTGCGGGTTGCGTCGACCCGTTCGATCGTCTTGGTTCTTTCCTCCGGTTTGAGCGGCGTGCGCAGCTGGGCGACGAACAGCCCCAATGCATGTAACGGCTGCCGCAAATCATGGCTTGCCATGGCCAGAAAGCGCGATTTTGCGGCATTGGCGAGCTGCAGTTCCTGCGTACGCTCTGCGACCTTCCGCTCGAGTTCGACGTGCGCGCGGCGCAGGCTTCCTTCCGCTTTCTTGCGCACCTCGACATCGGCGCTCAGCAGCAGGCTCGGAACGGTAATGCTGATCAGGAACATCAACACCAGCAGGAACGACGCGTTGGTATCAGGGGTCGCGAAGGGGCCGCCGCCCATGTGCGTCCCCCAAATCGTGATGCCCGCAAGTACCAGGGCAACCGTTGCGGTATCGCGTGGACCGCGACGCAGCGCTGCCCACAACATGGGCAGGATAGCCAGAAAACCCAGTGAATCTCGGCTGGGCGCTTGCTCGATCAGGGGACTGAAAGCAATGAGTCCAACAGCCGCCGCCGTCGTGAGGACGCCGACCGTCTCCAGAAATTCATGGCGGTTGAAGGCACGATAGCTGCTTGATGCCCAAAGCACGATAACGGGGGCAATGACCAGTGCGCCGGTCACATCTCCCAGCCACCAGGTGATCCACGCATCCGCGAAATTCTTCGGTTCGATGTACCCGAAGATTGCCAGACTGCTCAGTCCAATGCTGGCGCTGATCGGTGTCGCGATCACGACGCAAATCACAGCAAACTTTGCGACAGAATTGGGCCTCGAAAACGTGTTACGCCCGCCCGCCCACCGATTGATGAGATAAGCGCCGGCAACTGCTTCAAGAGAGTTGCCCGTCGCAATCGCAATTGCTGTGGCAATAGAGCCTGCCGTCGTCGCATTAGCGATCATCGCCGCCACGAAAATCGCTGGCCAGGTCCGATATCCCCGCAACAGCACCGCCGCCAGCGCGACACCCGTCGGTGGCCAAATTGGCGTTGCGCTGGGATGAACAGAGGCGAGAGCAAGCCCGCCTTTTGCCGAGACGAGATAGATGGCCCCAATTGCGACCAGACCGCCGATGTAGCTGATGACTCGGCTGGAATTTGTCGCGGGAGCTGGTGATCGTGGATCGGACATCGTCGATCCCTCGACTAGGCAATTGGTTCGTCCACTAAGACTGACTTTTGAATTCTTGGTCGAAGATCAAAGATCGCTAGGTCGATACGGCAGATGCGCTCACATCCAATTGATCACCGCAGTCTGCTGGCGGACTAGGAGACGGCGCGTGCGATGGAGCATCTGGCCGACTTGCTGTTCAATCCCTGCGGATCAGTCAGCACCACTGGACAACCGGCCGGCGTTACGCCCCGAGGAATTCGCGCTGTCTCGTGTTCACCCCGAGCTTTCGGGGAACGCATCGTACGACGAAGATAGGCTCTCCGAAAGGCCGGATTTGTTGGACCCGGACAAGGTCGCTGTGTGCGACAAAAGCCCTATCTCTCGTTGGAGTCTCGGGACTGAACCACTTGCGCGATTGCTTGCTGCGGCGGACGAGGGAGCGCAAGCTTCACTCAAAAAAGAACCATCCCATGATCGATGAGGCGATGAGTTCGTTGCGTCGGCGGTGACGTTTGCGATGAGCGACGTAATTCTCCTTTGATCGAACGATCGCCAACTCGAATTCATCGCCGAATTTACGATCAAGGAGAGCTCATGGCCTGTCGGTGCTCCGGAACTGGCGGTGATCGGCAGCTTTTGGTGGTGCAAGGCGGACCTTCGAACACTCAAGTTGCAGAGGAGGCCAAGAGCGGACCAAATCGGCCATGCTCGCTTTCACGATTGGCCTTTTGCGCGCGCGCTTAATGGGCGTTTAACGCTTTTGCGCAACAGATGGATCACCAGCGCGGAATTAGTCCTAGTTACAAGCGAGCCGAGCTCCCAGGGAGGGGAATCGGATGGGACTGCTTTTTGTTGGAGTGCTGGCAGGAGTCCTGATCGGCTTTGGCTGGTTCGCGCCTTCCCGAGGGTATTTCCTTGGGTGTGCGTCACGACCCTGTTTCGACCGGGTTGCGGTCGCCCGACCCGCGCGGCCACCGCCGACGGCATTGGCGCCGAATCCCGTGATCGTCGAATCGAATTCTGCAACTCCGGGAAGGTCCGGCAAGAAATCGTCTCCAAAGAAGAGCAAATCGGTCGACCTCGCCAAAGCGGCGTCACCGCGGACGAGGACCAGCGTCCCGGCATCCGAACGGCCCGCGGAAGTATCAGATCCTGTCCTAGAAAAGGCGAAGGTCACCATCGCGACGAAGATGGAGGATCCAGGATCGGCCGAATTCACCGAAATGAAGCGCACGATGCGAAAGAACACGCTTGGACGCCCCGTGGATACGATTTGCGGGCGTGTGAAAGGAAGAAGCGCATCAGGCGGCGAGACCGGAGAGAGACCGTTTCTTTATCTCGTGAAGGAGGATGAAGCATATGTCGTCGACGGCAAGTCGGGGTCGGCGGCGTCAACGGCCTATCGAAATATCTGCAATTAGGGAATGCGTCGACTGCGTCACCGCGCGGTACGCGCCGAAATGAATTTGAGCGGAAAGAATTTCCACCCAGGCGCCAGGTAAACCCGCAGTGGACAAGGCACTGGCGGCGGCACTGCGCCGCTCTCGTGATGATCATTCAGGATGAATGCAGCAGCAGGGAAGAAGCAATAGGGAATGGGAATATCGCGGAAGCTCTTTTTATCTCGAGGAAATCATGGACGACATAACCAACTCCTCAAAGCGGTTCGATGGATCGCTTCACTTGCCGGTTCTGGTGATCGTCGAACCGGTCCTGCTGCCTCGTACATGTATCCTGAACATCCTCAGGCGGGAATTGGCGGAATTCGAGATCCTCGACATGGCAACGGTCGAAAGCCTGGACTGCACGTCAACCCGCGATGTTCGTCTGGTGGTGCTGAGTATCGCAGACAAGCCCATCGACGATCCCTCGGTTGAGGCCAGTCTCGCCTTCATTGCGGAGTGTTGTCCCAACGCCGCCGTTGCAATCCTGTCAAACCATGACGACGAGCCGACCGTGCAGGCCGCGATGCAGCGGGGCGTGCGCGGCTTTCTTTCTACCTCGCTGCCGATCGAGATCGCCATAGCTGGCCTGCGCCTTGTCCTTGTCGGCGGCGTCTACAGGCCGTTGCCCGCCGCCGGGATGAACAGGATACCGGATTTCGAGCCGCCAGATGCACGCGGGCTTGCGCGCGCATATCTTGTGAACGAGGGAGCCGGAGTGACTATCGAAAGGAGCGTGACGGATCTCACGCCTCGTGAGCAACAGGTTCTGGCGGAATTGGAGCTCGGCCGGCCCAACAAGCTGATCGCCGCCAAATTGAACCTGTCGGAAAGCACAGTCAAAATGCACATCCAGCATATCATGAGGAAATGTGCTGCGCACAATCGGACGGAAGCCGTGCTCCGCTGGCGCGGCCGGTTGCCGGCGCAGGGTCGCGATCACGATCCCGGCGCAGGTCCGATGCAGGAGACTTAGTCTTCTCTGAATGCACCACGGAAGCTGTCGAGCAGGGGCCTGAGCGCGTAGAGAGCCACGGTACCGCGCCCTGTCGTGATGAACACTTGAACCGGCATGCCGGGGACGATCTGGACGTCGTTTGCGACGATCTGCGCGTCGTCGATCCGGATTTTGGTCGCGTAGTATGGCTGGTCGGTGCGCTTGTCGAGGAGCCGGTCTGCGGACACGTGCACGACAGTTCCCCCCAGGCGAGGCACGCGACGCTGATTGTACGGTACGAGGTGAACCTCGGCATTGAGGCCGGGATGAACCACATCGATATCCTCGGGCCTCAGGCGCGCGGTCACGATGAGACGGTCTTGCCGGGGTACCAGGTCCATGAGCGGAGCGCCCGCTCCGATGACGCCGCCGGCTGTATGAATCCGCAAATCGGTTATCACGCCGTCCTCTGGCGCCTTGACCTCTGTTCGCGATAGCTGGTCCCTGGCCGCAAACAACCGCTCTCGGAGCTGGAATATCTGATTCTGTGCTTCACGAAGCGACTGTGCGATCTCGTTCTGCCTCTCGCTCTCGAGCTTGAACAATGTGGCCTGCTGTTCGCTGATGACTTGCGCGGCGCGGGAAATCTGCGCGGCGATCTCGCCGCGGCGGCCCTCAACGTCGGCCAGCTCCCGCTGCAGGTTCAGAAGTCGCGGCCTCCGTTCGAGACCCTTGTTGACGAGTGTCGTGACCATATCCAGTTCCTCCCGGACGATGCCGATCCGCTGCCCGGTGGCGCTCTCCTGCGCCGTGAGACCTTCGATCTCCTTTTCGACTTGACGCCTTCGTTCGCGAATGACCGCAAGCTGCGACTCGTGAACCTGCAGCCGCGCCTGGAAAATGAATTGCTGCGCCGACACTGCAGCGGCGGCCACTCCGCTCTGCCTGCTGTCCTGTTCCAGCGCGTCCGGAATTGCGATCCTCTCGAACCTCTGCTGCTCGGCTTGAAGCCGAGCGGCACGAGCAGCCGCATCCCAAAATTGGCCTTGAAGACTTTGTACCTCCGAGCTCGCCCGGGTGTCCTCCAGCGCGATCAGCGTTTGGCCGCTGCGCACGATGTCGCCATCCGAAACCAGGATCTTGCTGACGATACCGCCTTCCAGATGCTGGATCGTCTTGCGACTTGATTCCGATTCCACGACGCCGGACGCGATCGCGGCGCTCTCGAGAGGCGCGAGGCTCGCCCATGTACCAAGCCCCAGCATGAAGCAGAGCACCAGCAGATTGCCCGCAACGGTAATACCGCGAAGCCTTCCGCTCGGAGAGGTCGGCGTCGGCGTCGAGCACCATGGAAATTCCAGAGGCTCGAAATCGTCGATCGCGGTCACCACGACGCCAGATCGCCGGGCGGGCGGGGGGCGCGCCGGCGCGCGCATGAGCCGGTCCCAGATCATGGGAAGTCTTGAGACGGCGGGATGCTTCCAGATGGTGAGAGAATTCCAGATCATGGCGCAACCTGCGAAGTAACCTGGGGTCGGCTCAGGTGCCGTTCAAAGATGTCCTCGCTGTCGCCGAACGCGGCGACCGCACCGTCTTCCATGATGGCAATCTTGTCCGTGGCGGCGAGGAGACCCATCCTGTGAGTGACGACGACAAGGATGACGCCTGCGAGCTTCATGCGCTCGATGGCATCCAGGAGCATTCGCTCGCCCCCGTAGTCGAGGCTGGCGTTGGGTTCGTCGAGAACGATGAGGCGTGGGCTGCCGAAAAAGGCGCGGGCAAGACCGAGGCGCTGCCGATACCCGCGTGAGAAGATTGTTTCACTGTGAACCACCGTGTCGTAACCCTGCGGCAGGCGCATGATCGCCCCATGGATTCCGGCGAGCTTGGCCGCTTCGACGACCTTCCGCCGGTCGGCATCTTCAAGGCGTGCGATGATGTCGTTGATGGTGTCGCCGATCAGATTGATGTCCTGGGGGAGATATCCGAGGCCGTCGCCGTTTCGGCCCTCGCGAAGCAGCGAGACGTCGGTATTGTCGAGGAGGACACGGCCATGCGTCGGCATCGACAGCCCGGCGATCACCTGGCCGAGCAAGGACTTGCCTGACCCGGACGGACCGATAATGCCAAGGCATTCTCCGGGCATGAGGCTGAAGGAGACGCCGTTCAGCAGAAGATGGTCGGTCCCCGCAAGCCACACGCCCACATTGTCGACGACGAGGCCGCTTCGCGCCTGCGGCGGGAAAACCCC
Organism: Bradyrhizobium sp. USDA 376; assembly: GCF_054063675.1. NCBI lineage: Bacteria > Pseudomonadati > Pseudomonadota > Alphaproteobacteria > Hyphomicrobiales > Nitrobacteraceae > Bradyrhizobium > Bradyrhizobium sp. USDA 376. The sequence goes on along the minus strand of NZ_JBSSGN010000001.1, from coordinate 8,910,194 downwards.
CGCGCTCTCCTGCCGGGCGACGGGGAATGCGGCGAGAAGCGCGCCGAGCCGCTGACAGGCGCTCACGGCCGTCACGAGTGATTTCCAGCCTGCGACCGCACTTTCGACCGGCGCGAGCGCCCGGCTGAACATCAGCGTAGAAGCAAAGATGATTGCCGGACTTTTCCCGTGATCGAGGACGAGCCACGCGGCAGCCCCCATGATCAAGACCTGCGACAGCGCGCGAACCGGCTTGGCGGACAGGGAGACGATCTCGCCGCGCCGGAGTGCGACATCGTGCTCTCTGCGCGCGTGCTGCGAGTCACGGTGGATCATGCGCGCGGCGCTATCGAACATTCCCATGGCGCGGATCATGTGGATGTTGCTCGCGGCAGTCTGGAGGCGACCGTAGCTTCTGGAGAGCGCGGCGCTGGACCTGAGCAAAACGTCTTCCGTGACCAGCTCTCCGGCGACCGTGAGTGCGAACAGGAAGGTGACGCAGCAGGCGCCCACCACGCCAAGCAGGGGATGGATCAGAACGAGGACAAGGAGGAACAAGGGCGCCCAGAGCGCGTCGAACAGCATCGTACATGAGCCGGACTCGACGAACTGGCGCAGCACGGTGAGGTCCCGATATGCGCCCGACGCTTGCGTCCAATCGCTGCGAAACGCCGATTCGAGGCCGGCCGAAAGCACGCAGGGACGAAGGCGATCGTCGAGCCAGGCGCCGAGGCGTCCAAGGACGGCGCGCCGCAATGCATCGAACACGCCGCCGACGACCACTGTGATCGCGACTATGAGCGTGAGCAGGAGCAACGTGTCGCCGCTCCGGCTCGACAACACCCGGTCGTAGATCTGAAGAAGATAGATGGAGGGCGCAAACAGTAGCAGATTGTAACTGCAGCTATATGCGAATACGAGACCTAGCGGTCCCACGCAGGACCGGAGGGCTGTGTGCAGTGGCGTCCGGATCTGCGGCAGGATGGGCAACCGAATGGGCGGCATCAGCATGATCGTCACCGCCTGAAATCGAGGTCCGGCGCACTTGACTGATGGTCAACGCAATCCGGCAACGGTATCGGTAGATCTTTGGCGCGAAATCCGGGACCGGCGGCCGCGGCAGCCGGTCCCGCCAGTCGGACGAGCGGCTCGTCAGAGCGTGTCGAGATGGAAGGTCACTCCGCCACCCCATGCGAAGTTGCCGTCTCCGCCATCGCCGCCGATGCCGGCGACAACTTCCTGGTGCTGGTCCACCGCGAGCTTGTTGATCTGGGTGGCATCCGTATTGGCGTAGACCTTGGAGGTATCGTAGCCGCTGTAGGACTTCTGGCTTCCGTTCGACTCGGCGTCTCCGCCATGAGCCTTGGAGAACACCGAGGCCTTGGCGTTGGCGCCGCCGGCATCCCAATCCGCCGTCTGTTTGACGTGATCGCCGGTGCTCACGTGCACGTCGGCGCCTTCCGCCTTGTTGGTCGGATCGTAGTTGACAGTCGGCTTGCTGATGATGGCTCCCTTGAAAGTACCGTCGCCGCCATTTCCGGCACTTTGACCACCGGTGTCGATCGATTTGAATTTGATCGTATCCGAGATGTTGATTGCCTTTGGCATCATTTGAGGCCTCCGTCGTTTTGTTGGCTGTCGTGCAACATCCATCCCGATCAGGCGGACGCGCACGGCAAGTCTGGCCCGCCCGTGCGCGAGCGCGATAGATGTCAAATCGAACAACGTTCGGTTTGGTGGGCTTACGTACGAAAGTACGACATTTCGTCAGGGGATGGCGCCTCTGCGCGGGCTTTGCATGCGAAGAGCGGCGACGGCGCGTGCCGCGATGCGATCGATGCGACGTTTCGCTATGCCACCAGGTGAAGATCCGACAGGAGATGCGCGGCATCGCCACCTAGCGCGAGGTTGCCGTAGCCGCCGTCCCCGCCAACGCCGGCGATCTGGGTCGCACTCTGGTCGATGTGCACGTTGTTGACCTGATCGGCCACGGCCGTCGAATGTGGACCTGCGATTGCTATGTTGATGGGTGCATAGATCGTAACGCTGACGTCGATCAGACTGCCCGCAAAATAACCGTTGCCGCCATTGCCTGCGCTGTTCGAACCGGTCGCGATCGTATCGGACCCGCCCCACAGATGATGGGAGAGAAGGTTTGCATGGCCGCCCGCTGCGGCGTTGTCGTTGCCGCCGTGCCCGCCAATGCCAGCGATCTGAACCGCGGATTGATCCACGGAGACATCATTTATCTGGACCGCGTAAGCGCTGGAGCCATAGCCCGCGATTGCGATGTTGATCGGGTTGTACACGACAAACGAGGTATGGACGAGTTCCCCGTAGAACATGCCGTCACCGCCATTGCCGGCCTGGCTTCCGCCCGTTTGAACGTCAAAGACGCTCGATCCCCAACTGGGGTCTAGCGTGAGGACGCTGCCGCCGGCGGCCACATTGCCATGTCCGCCACTTCCGCCGACGCCCGCGATCTGCGTGGCGGATTGGTCGATGTCGACCGTGTTCGACTGACTTGCATGTGCAGTGCCGCCCGAACTCGCCAACGCAATATTGATCGGATGATAGATCACCACGGGAGCGTCCACGATCGCACCCGAGAAATAGCCGCTGCCGCCGTTTCCGGCGCTGCTGTCGCCGCTCGCGATCGCGCCGGAGCCTAAAAACGGACTGATGCTCCCACCCGCTGCAATGTTGTCATTGCCGCCATGGCCGCCGACGCCGGCCATCTGAAAAGCGGATTGATCGACATTCAGATTGTTGGACTGGTTGGCCAGGGCGACCGAGCCGTATCCCACGCTGATCGAAATGTTGATCGGTTCGTAGAGCAACAGGGACGCGTGAATGATACCTCCGTAAAAATGGCCATCCCCGCCGTTCCCTGCCGTGTTCGCCCCACTCTCGACCGAAGCAATGCCCTTCTCGGGAAAGGATGCGCCGGCAGGAGACTTCGTGGACGAAACATCCAGGCCCGCTGCAGCGTGGTTGCCGGCGTGGCCGCCCATCTCGCCCCCCGATGGGGGATGTTTGGATTGAACCGGGTCGGAGTCTTTATGCTGGCTGTTCGCGGTCGCGGCGTTTGCTCCAGGACCAGCAAACAGGCCGGGACGATGGACCAGGGCGCTACCGCCGACCGGGTCAGCCACGAACGGAGCTCTCGACGCAGGGCCCAATTCGTCCGCGCCATCGTACCCATCGTGGTGATGAGAGGCGTGATGCAGCCGGATTCCATCCGACATTCGCGTAAAATCCATCGTAGCCTCCCTCATCGCAATCGCTCCGCGCGATCGGACGGGTTCTGCACTCCGGACAGAATGTCGTCCCGGGAAGGTCGAATGGCCAGCCGTCAGTTCGGATATAGCGCTCGTCTGGCAGCCGTAACATCGGCTACATCCGTTCGGGTGCGGTTACAGCCTTTGCATCAATTCCCCCGGTCCGCGCACTCATCTCGCCTGCGGCCAAAATGAATCCGCCGCATTGCCGGATTTGAACCGTATTGCGCCTAGGTCGCCGCCAAAGCTCGTGTCCGGCCAGGGGAGCAACACCGGGGGCTTTCACTTGGGACAGGCTGAGCCACTTTAGAGCGACGGCACGGTTTTGCCGTAGATATGCATCGAAAGCCTGCCAAGTGATCGATTTATTGGTGGGCCCGGCAGGTATGAGCGGCGGGATACTGGACGCGTTCGTTGATTTTCTTGTTTTCGTTCAGGTTTGATTGCGTTCGTCGTGCTTCGTTCACGCCGTTTTTGGTGCGAAGCTGGTGCGGTGCTCCTGGAGGCATCCCATCGCGAAAGCGGTCTATTGGGTGTGTCTAGCATAGACCTTCGTTATCCAGTCGATGAACACGCGGAGCCTGAGGCTCAGTTGGCGACTTCGCGGGTAAAGGAGGTAGACCGGCGTGGGAGACGGTGGGGTGTCGTCTAGCAGCTCGATTAATGTACCGTTCGCGATATCGTGCTCTACCGAATAGCGTGGCACCTGGATCAAGCCCAATCCTGCCAGAGCGGCGACTTGGTAGGTATCGCCGCCATCGACTGACAGAGTCATGGGCAACGTCACGGTCTGGCGAACCCCGTCGACGGTGAATTCCAACGGGAGCACACCGCCGGTTGCCGATGAGCGGAAGCCGACCATGCAATGTCCCTCCAGAACATCCCAGCGCCGAGGTAGGCCGAAACGCGCGACATAGGCGGGCGATGCCACTGTGACCTCGCGCAGCAGTGCTACGCGTCGTGCAATGAGGTCGCTTTCTTCCGGATTCCCGGTGCGCAGTGCGCAGTCGACGCCTTCATGGACGAGATCAATAAATCGATCTCCCTCGCTCAGGGAAAGCTCGAGATCCGGATATTTCGAGAAGAATTGGGGCAGAGCAGGCACAATGAAGCGCCGCGCTTGGGTGCCCTGAACCTCCACTCGCAATAGCCCACGTGGCTTGGCGCCGCTGAAGGCGCTCTCCGCCTCCTCGATATCCGCGAGAATGGAAAGGCAGCGCTGGTAGTAAGCCTCGCCATCGGGCGTCACGCGCACCTGCCGCGTGGTCCGGTGCAGAAGCCGAACCTTGAGCCGGGATTCGAGATGTTTCACTGCATCCGTCACGGTGGACGCCGGGAATCCGAGATCCTCGGCAGCACGAGTAAAGCTGCGACGTTCCACGACGCGGGCAAACACCCGCATCGAATCAATTCGATCCATTATTCGCTCTTCTCGGATAGTGTTCGCGAAAGCTGCCAGATTATCTGTGAGATTTGAAGTGTCATGTTGATGGCCCGTTCGGAGCCAGAAATCAGCATGACGCGATGGCGAACAGCAGCGCGATCATCGGACTAAGCCACCGGGTTCAGCCGCGGCTGGGTCACACCAAGCATCTGGCCTGGCAAGTTCGGTCAACACAACAGCAGCCACGGGATAGAAGGCCCTCGGCAGGGATCATAAAGGTCTACTGCAAGCCTCAAGAAAACATCAGCGCCTCAACAGCAGAAAATCGAGCAGGATAAATCGTCGTGAGCCAATCATCAAATAAAGTCGCCATCGTTACTGGTTCGTCACGCGGCATCGGCGCCGAAGTCGCGCTGCGTCTCGCACATGACGGCTTCAACGTCGTGGTTAACTTTGTAGGCAAGGCAGCTCCCGCTCAAGAAATTGTCACCAAGATCGAAGCAGCGGGTGGCAAGGCGATCGCAGTCAAGGCGGACGTTGCAGATTCCGGCGCGGTGGTATCGATGTTCGACGCGGCCGAAGCGGCGTTTGGTGGCGTCGACGTGGTCATCAACTGCGCCGGTATCATGAAGCTCGCCAAAATTGCCGAGGTCGACGATCAAACCTTCGACCAGATCATCGCGGTCAATCTGAAGGGTACGTTCAATCCCTGCCGTGAAGCGGCGAAGCGCCTGCGCGAAGGAGGGCGCATCGTCAATTTCTCGTCCAGCGTCATCGGCGTCCGTCTGCCGACCTACGGCATCTACATCGCAACCAAGGCCGCGGTCGAAGGCCTGACGCAGGTTCTGGCGCAAGAAATGCGTGGCCGAGGTATCAGCGTCAACGCCGTGGCGCCTGGCCCAGTCGCGACCGAACTCTTCCTTCAGGGCAAGAGCGATGAGCTGATCGGGCACATGGCGAAGATGAATCCACTCGAACGGCTCGGGCAGACTGAAGACATTGCTCGCGTTGTGGCGTTCCTTGTCGGCCCCGAAGGCGGTTGGATCAATGGCCAGACGATCCGTGCGAACGGTGGCATGTGCTGAGTACCGCGACGGTCCACGGCCACCGGCAGCATCATCCCACCCTGAGCCGCTATCAACGGCAACAACATCCTGCAATTGAGGAAATTTCGTCGTGAGCAAGAAGGTGATTCTCATTACTGGCGCGTCCAGCGGCTTCGGCCGCATGACCGCCGAAGCGCTCGCCAAAGCCGGACACACCGTTTACGCCTCCATGCGTGACGTCGCCGGCCGCAACGCCGAGAACGCTGCCGAGTTGGCCAAAATCTCAAAGCGCGACGGTGTCGACCTGCGCGCGGTCGAGCTTGACGTTCAGTCCGAAACGTCTGTCGATGCCGCGGTCCGGAAGATCGCGGCCGACAGCGGCAGGATCGACGTGCTGGTCCACAACGCAGGTCACATGATGTTCGGCCCCGCAGAGGCGTTCACGCCCGAGCAGTTTGCGCAGCAGTATGACGTCAACGTGCTCGGCACACAGCGCGTCAACCGCGCAGTCCTTCCTCATATGCGCGCGGCGCAACAGGGGCTGATGGTCTGGGTGTCGAGCAGCAGCTCGGCCGGTGGAACGCCGCCTTACCTTGCTCCCTACTTCGCGGCCAAAGCCGCCATGGACTCGTTGGCTGTCCTCTACGCGCGCGAGTTGTCGCGCTGGGGTATTGAAACAACGATCGTCGTGCCGGGTGCGTTCACGAAGGGCACGAACCACTTCGCGCATTCGGGGCGCCCCGCCGACGAAGCGCGTGTCGCGGAATACGAAGCGGGCCCCTACGCTGGCTTCGGCGAGGAGATACTGAAGGCCTTCGCTGCCATCGTACCCGACGACGCTGATCCCAGCGGAGTAGCCGATGAGATCGTCAAGGTGGTCGACATGCCTTTTGGCAAGCGTCCGTTCCGCATCCACTATGACCCGACTGAGGACGGCGCGAGCGTCAGCTTCGCCGTGATCGACCGCGTGCGCGCCGAGATGCTCCATCGGGTTGGGCTCTCCGACCTTCTGAAACCCAAGGTGCTCTTGTAGTCGGCCGATGCCAACTGGCCTCTCCCAACCGGGCGAGTGGCAGATTCCGGTAGATCGGTCGGTGGAGACCGCCGCGAGAGCAATCTCGGTCAATACAACAGCAGCCACGGGACAGAAGGCGCTCGACAGGCCTCGTAGATAGCCGCTTGGAAGCCTTTCACACGTCTCCAAACATTCGGAGCAATCCATGAACCGTATCCGCACCCTCGCAACCTTCATGATAGGAGCAACCCTTTTGAGCGCGACCGTCGCTGCAGCAGCCGACGTCAATAATGATACCCGGATCGATCCTCAGATCCGCTCATTCCTGGCCAAGATCAATAAGGACAGCAGTCCCTTCTGGGAGCTGCCGCAACCGAAGCCACAGGAGGTCCTGACCGGGCTGCAATCCCAGACGCCGGTCGACATGACCGGGGTGACGACGACGGAGAAGACGATCACTCAGGATGGTCGCTCGGTGAAGCTGTACATCATGAGGCCCGAGCATGTGAGCGGAAAGCCCGGCGTGCTGTTCTTCATCCATGGCGGCGTCTGGATCGTCGGCAATTTCGAGAACCATCAGCGCCTGCTGCGCGATATCGTCGTCGGCTCAGGGCAGATCGGCGTGTTCGTCGAGTACACTCCGCTGCCGGCGGCAAAATTCCCGACGCAGCTGGACGAGTGCTACGCTGCACTGAAGTGGGTTTCCGGGCACGCCGACGAGTTTGGCGCGGATGGCAGCCGCATCGCCGTGGCGGGCAACTCGGTCGGCGGCAACATGACCGCCGCGCTTGCTCTCATGAGCAAGGACCGCAAGGGGCCAAAGATCAGCTATCAGGTTCTCCTCATTCCGGCGACGGACGCCAGTGTCGATACAGCGTCTTATCACGAGTATGGGACTGGCCGCTTCCTAACGCGCGCGTTCATGAAGTATGGCTGGGATCTTTACGCTCCCGACGCAAAGACCCGCAACAACCCCTATGTATCACCGCTCCGCGCAGCCGCCGACGAGCTCAAGGGCTTGCCGCCGGCGCTCGTCATTACGGCCGAGAACGATCCGCTGCGCGATGAAGGCGAGGCCTATGCCCGCAAGCTGAAGGACGCGGGGGTTAGCGTCGATGCCGTTCGCTACAACGGCACGATTCACGATTTCGTGCTGCTGAACGCCCTGCGTCATCTGCCATCAACCGAAGCGGCGATCGATCAGGTGAATCACGGCGTCCGTCGATATCTCGAAGCTGCGACCAACTAACTGCCCTGGCGCGGTGGCGAGCGCCACCGCGCCAGATCCCGTCGGGGCGCACCGCAAGCGTCCACCGCTGATCGGTGGGGTGGCCGATCCTAAAGTTCGTGCCGCGTGGACCGCGGGCGAGCCAAGAAAATAGCGGACCAGGCAGAGGCAATCTCCAAGATAGGGTGTTGAAGATGACCGCAGCAGGTCAGCGAAACAATATCTCAAACGCGCAATCAAGCGGCCTGACTGCCTCAATTGGAAGCAGTGCTCGAAATGGTCGACCACAGGAGCCCAACGATTTGCCGGTCAGTGCCGCCAGCGAAATCAGCGCTGCGCTTAATGAGTTGTTGGCTGACGTGTTTGCGCTATACATAAAGACGAAGAATTTCCACTGGCACATGAGTGGATCACATTTTCGAGACTATCATATCCTTCTCGACGAGCAGAGTAGCCAGATCCTCATGATATCCGATCCGATAGCGAAGCGAGTTCGTAAGCTTGGAGGCACCACCATTCGTTCGATTGGACACATCGCCCGCCTCCAAAGCATCATCGACAGCGAAGTTGAGGGCATCGATCCGCGAGATATGCTTTGTGAGTTGAGAGAGGACAATCTGCGGCTCGAATCGGCGATGCGTCGTGTCCACAGAAAGTGCGACGATCGACACGATGTTGCGACGACGAGCCTGCTTGAGGGGTGGATTGACGAAGCAGAAGGGCGCAGTTGGTTCCTCTATGAGACCGTGCGCGGATCGTTAAAATCAGAGGAGCGGATGTAATGGCCTTGAGACCGGGGAAGAACGAGGTCGGCCGCAATACGGCACCGCTTTCAGCCCTGGCGAACACCCGCGCCTCAATACAAGGCTTCAGAAAATATCCAGCCTCCCGACTCCTCAAGTCATCGGTCGATTTGGAATGGTCGACGCTCTTCGCGGAGCTTCGATCTCACTCCAGCTGTGAAGGGCCTGGCGCTGAAGGAGAAGACCTGGAGGTCGTCGTTGTCGTCAACGGTTCAGATGTGGGAGCTGTGACCTGCAAGGTCGAAGCTGAGTTGCGGCAAGTCCGTCCCTCTGAGGGGACGATCTGGCTAAATCCGATGGCCGCCAAACCTGACGCGATCCGGATCGTGTCGCCGGAACTGGAAGTCGCTCACCTGTACCTTCCAAAGCCAGCATTCAATCGCCTGGAAACGGAATTCAACCTGCCTCAATTCCCCGGACAATCAATCCGCTATATCTCCGGCGTACAAGACAGCGTCATCAACGAGATTGCGCTGTCGGTGCTGCGCGAAATGTCGGATCCGACAGCATCTGGGCGTATGCTAGTTGAAACTGCGTCCCTGTTTTTGGCCGCGCGGCTGCTGCACGAGCACGCAGAATGTCCACTAGGTCGCTTGAAACGCGAACCGAAGCTAGGGCTTGATAACGTTAGATTGCGGCGTGTTCTTGCCTACATCGAAGACCATCTCACCGAGGAAATCACGGTAAGCGATCTCGCGAGTATCGCATGTCTAAGTGTGTTCCATTTTACGCGCGCATTTGCGGCCAGCGTTGGAGTGCCACCGCATAGCTACGTCAGCGGCCTCCGACTGGAGCGCGCCAAAAAGCTCCTCAAGGCGGGGCGGCTGTCTCTCAGTGAGATTGCCTTTGATTGTCGATTCTCGTCACAATCCAGTTTCACGCGCGCATTTCGACGAGCGACTGGCGTGACGCCAGCGGAATACAAGCGAACCGTCCGCTAGCAATAATCACGGCAACGTGCGGCGAAACGGGGCGCTCCGGGTGCGATCCGGCGTGGCTTGCCTTAGCCGGAGTTCGCGTGCCCGGGCGCCCGCCTTCGCCCTTTGGCTTCGGCGCGGCAGCCTTCACTCGCTTTGCTTCTGGTGCGTGGCGCTGGCTTGCCTAGCCGAAGCTCGCAAAGCGAGCGAAGGCTGGTGGGCCCGGCAGGACTCGAACCTGCAACCAGACCGTTATGAGCGGCCGGCTCTAACCATTGAGCTACAGGCCCCGCCGCGGGACGGCCGCGGGAGTGCGGCCGGCAACGGTGCGCGGTTCGTTTACAGGGCCTGAGGCGGGGGTGCAATCCTCAAGCGTTTTCAAAGCGAAGTGGTCCTCGGTTCGCGTCAGGAAAACGGGCCAAACATTGTGCCGTGATCGAGGGAACGCCGGCGCTACGCGGAAAGCGCTGCTCGTCGGATGATTGCTGGATTCGGAATAATGGCATTTTGCCACTGTTTTGCCCGACGAGTCAAACGGCCTAACGCTCATCCGGCCGGTACCCATTTGGGCGCTTCCTTAAGCCCCTGTGATTGCTCACGTCTTCTACTGTGCATGGGGTTGTTTTCGCACGTTTTGTTTGAGAGGGCCTGTTGGCCCCCTCAAAGGTCTTGCCGGCCAGCGATGGACACCGCGGTGCGCCCGCCGCCACTAGTCCACCGACACCCCCGCGAACTCCACCACCTTGCGCCACTTCTCGGTCTCGTCAGTGACCAGCTTGCCGAACTCGGCGGGCGTCATTGGCCTCGGGATGCCGCCATTCTCGGTCAGCCGCGCGATCACCTTCGGGTCCTTGAGTGCTTCGCCGACGGCCTTGTTGAGGATCTCGATCACCTCGCTTGGGGTGCCCTTCGGCACGGAGATGCCGTAGAAGCCGACCGATTCGAAGCCCGGCACGGTCTCGGCGATCGCGGGCACGTCGGGCACGGTCGGCCAGCGCTGTGGCGAGGTCACCCCGAGCGCGCGGACATTGCCGCCCTTCACCTGCTCCAGCGCGGAGGGCAGGTTGTCGAAGATCAGCTGCACCTTGTTGGAGATGATGTCGGGGAAGGCGATCGCCGAGCCCCGATAGGGCACGTGGATCATGTCGCACTTGGTCATCGCCTTGAACAACTCGGCCGACATGTGCACCGAGGTGCCGTTGCCGGACGAGGCATAGGAGATCTTGCCCGGATTGGCCTTGCAATAGTCGATGAACTCCTGAACCGTCCTCGGCGGAAACGCGTTGGCGACGACCAGCATGTTGGTGAGCTGCATGATGCTCGCCACCGGCACCGTGTCGCGCAGGAAGTCGAACGGCAGCTTCTTGTAGAGCGAGGTCGAGATCGCGTTGTTCGGCGCGACGAACAGCAGCGTGTAGCCGTCGGGGGCTGCGTTGACCGCAGCCGCAGCCGCGATGTTGCCGCCGGAGCCGGTGCGGTTCTCGACGATGAATTGCTGGCCGAGGCGATCCGAGAGCGCCTGCGCCATGATCCGCGCCACGATGTCGACCGGGCCGCCGGCGGCGAAGCCGATCAGCCAGTGCACGGGGCGGTCGGGATAGGCGGCCGCGGCGGGAGGGGTGGTGCTGAAAAGACCTAAGAGGACTGCGAGCCCAAACAAACCGTGACGCAAAATTCGCAACATGACGCCTCCCATTGTTCTATTGTCGTTGCGCTGCATGCTTTCACAAAAACGCGCCGCTGCCTACATCGCCGCAAGTCGGTGTTGACGCGGGCCCGCCGGGAACGACCATGAGATTCGCTTCTTCTATCTTTCTTGCGGCGGCGCTGCTCGCCAGCCCCGCCGCTGCTCAAACCGGAGGCAACGCCATTCCCACCACGACACTCAGCCTCGGCACCGCGACACCCGGCGGCGGCTTCCCGCTCTATGGCAACGCCTTCGCCGAGGTGATGAACGCGGCCGATCCGGAAATTTCCATCGCACCCCGCAACACCAAGGGCAGCAACGAGAACATTCCGCTCCTGGAGAAGGGCGAGCTCGATCTCGCTTTGGTCGCGGGCGAGCCGGCCTATGAGGCCTTCGCCGGCATCGGCCGCGCGCCGGTGCGGCTGAAGATTCTCACGGCGATCTATTCCAACCCCGGAATGTTCGTGGTGCGCGCGGACAGTCCCTACAGGACGATTGCCGATCTCGTCGGACAGCCCGTCGCGTTCGGCGCCAAAGGCTCGGGCCTGCCGATCCTGGCGCGCTATGTGCTCGATGGTCTCGACCTCAAGCAGGACGAGGATTTTAGGGCGGTCTATCTCGACCGCGCCGGCGACGGCCCCGCGATGGTCGAGGATGGACGCGTCGCCGCATTGTGGGGCGCGGGCATCGGCTGGCCCGGCTTTGCGGCGGTGGCCTCGAGCGCATCAGGTGCCCGTTTCATCGCGCCCAGTGCGGACGAGATCGCGCGCATCCGCGCCAAGCACGCGTTCCTGAAGCCGCTCACCGTGCCGGCTGGCAGCTACCCCAAGCAGTCCGAGCCGATCGCCTCGCTCGGCTCATGGAGCTTTGTGCTGACGCGCGAGGACCTGCCCGACGATGTCGCCTATCGCCTCGCCAAGACGCTGCACGGCGTCGAAGCGACGTTCTGCAAAAAGCTCGCGCAGGCCTGCGAGACCACGGCCGCGAACACGGTCGCGGCCGCGCCGAAGCCGGAGCTGATCCATCCGGGGGTGATGAAGTATTTTCGCGAGATCGGGGTGGTGAAATGACGGTCGCCTAAAGCGACCGTCATTCCGGGGCGGTGCGTAGCACCGAACTATGGTGCGCAACTGCGCACCTGAGAATCTCGAGATTCCGGGTTCGGTCCTGCGGACCGCCCCGGAATGACAACTATGGAATCACTTCTTCACCAGCGGACACGCCGGGTCCGGCGGCCCGAACGCCTTGTCGCCGGAGATGGTGGTGAGGATCTTGTAATAGTCCCACGGATATTTGCTCTCCTCCGGCGTCTTCACCTGCACCAGCCAGAGGTCGTGCACCATCAGATTGTCCTCGCGCAGTTTGCCGTTGCGGGCGAAGAAATCCTCGATCGGCTTCTCGCGCATCTTTGCCGCGACCTTGAGCGGATCGTCGGTGCCGGTCTCCTTGATGGCGTTGAGATAGTGCATCACGCTGGAATAGACGCCGGCCTGCCACATCGACGGCATCTTGTTCATCTTGGCGAAATAGCGCTTCGACCATTCGCGCGTCTTGTCGTCCATGTCCCAGTAGAACGAGGTGGTCAGCAGCAGGCCTTGCGCGGCCTGCAGGCCGAGGCCGTGGATGTCGGTGATCAGCGCCAGCAGCGCCGCCATCTGCTGGCCGCCCTTGAACACGCCGAACTCCGAGCCGGTCTTGATCTCGTTCATGTTGTTGGGGGGACCGGCGGCAATGCCGATGATCTTCGCCTTGGAGGCCTGCGCCTGCAGCACGAAGGAGGAGAGATCCGGCGTTGCCAGCGGCGGCCGCACCGAGCCCAGCACCTTGCCGCCATTGGCGGTGACGACGCTGGAGGCATCGCGCTCCAGCGAATGTCCGAAGGCGTAGTCGTCGGTGATGAAGAACCAGCTGTCGCCGCCGCGCTTGACCACGGCATCCGCAGTGCCGACCGCGAGCGCGCGGGTGTCGAACACCCACTGGATCGCGTAAGGCGAGCAGAACTTGCCGTGGAAATCGGCGGTGCCGGTGGAGTGGGTGATGAACAGCCGCTTCTTCTCGTTGGCGACGTTCTGCACCGCGAGCCCGACCGCGGAGACCGGCACGTCGACGATCAGGTCGACCTGGTCGACGTCATACCAGCGCCGCGCGATCGTGCCGCCGATGTCGGCCTTGAGCTGGTGATCGCCGATGATGATGCTGATCGGCTTGCCGAGCACGGTGCCGCCGAAATCGTCGATGGCCATCTGCGCCGCGGTCACCGAGCCCTGGCCGGTCGGCGCAGAGGCCGGGCCGTTCATGTCGGTGAGCACGCCGATCTTGACGACGTTGTCGGACACCTGCGCCATGGCGGCGCCCGGCAGCAGGGCCGCCGTCAGAGCGGCCGCGACCGGCAGTCCAAATCTCGCTCGCTTCACGTTTGTCCTCCCCTGATCCGGCGCGTTGGCCGGTGTTGCTTTTTGCCGGGTACGGCCCGGCTGAATTGGTTTCTTTTGCAACTAATAGGGGGCGGGCGTCAATGTCACGCTGCGAAGCGGATTTGTCCGGCCGGCGAGGGATCGTAGCCGGTCAGCTCCTCGGCGCGCTGGCGCAGCCGTCTTTCGCTGAGAAACCGGATCAGCGCCTGCATCGCGGGGCGGAAATAGCTGCGCTGCCGCATCGCGAGATCAAAATTCTCCCAGACCAGCGGCACGAAATCGAGACCGGCCGAGCGCGCCGCCGCGCGCGTCGCGATGCCGCAATCGGCTTGTCCGGCGCGGACCATTTCGGCGAGATCCGGCCCGGTGAGGGCCGGCGTCTCCACCCGGCGCAAATCGCGCGTCGTGGCGTCCGCACGCTTCAGCAGCGCCTCGAGCAGCATCTGCGCGCCTGTGCCTTGTTGTCGCATCGCCATTCTGGCGCCGACCGCGAGCACGTCGGCGAGGCCGCGCAGCCGTTTCGGATTGCCCGGCGGCAGCACGAGGCCCTGCTCGCGGCGCACGAATGCGACCAGCAGTGCGTCATGCAGGTCCGGAGCGTCCCGCAGCGCCGTCACACTGGCGTCGGCGGCAAGATTGCCGGTGGCATCCGGGCTGTGGAAGTGCACGGCCACGGCCATCACCTCGTCGCGCTGCAGGCGCTCGAGCCCGCGCGCGCTGCCCTCGCTCATTGATCCCAGACCAGAGCCGGATTCGCGCAGGCTCCAATCGAGCAACTCGTCCTGGCTGCCGCCCATGACGGGCGGCGGCTCCGTGGTCAGCATGCCCGCCGGACGCGCGAGGCCCGAGAGGACCCAGAGGTCGAGCTCGTGCCGGGGGAAGAGCCACTTACCGGTCACCTTGCTGCAGGGGATCGCACCGGTGGTGACGAGTTCGTAGAGCTTGCGTTCGCCAAGTCGGAGATAGTCAGCGGCTTCACTGGTCGTCAGGAATTCCATCCTGCATTCCTATGCAAATTCTTGCTTCTTTTTGGACGTTCGTCGCAGGTGGAATTCTGCATTTCAATTAGTGTCCGCGGGAACCATGCCCGATCATCTCGTTGCTTTGCAACACATCCGCGCGCGCGATTTCTGCTTTGGTGAACGAACCTGAAGCGCTCGAATGGTGCGGGCCTTGCGGCTGTCGCGAACGCGCATGCGATCGGCGGTTTTGCAGTCGCCGTGCCGCGTCGTGCCTTGCCGAAATATCCCGAACGGCAGTGCAATGGCGTCACGAGTGCGGCGCAATCGATCATCATGATCGCGTCATATCGAAGGGAACCCGCTCATGGCCGCTCGCCGCCTGTCCATCGCATTCGCGCTTCTCTGCGGCCTTGCTGTAGGTGTTGCCGCCTCCTTCGCGGAGGATCGTGCGATCGTGCTGGCCACGACGACGTTGACGCAGGAGTCCGGCTTGCTCGATCATCTGCTGCCGATCTTCCGCGACAAGACCGGCATCGATGTGAGGGTGATCGCGCGGCGCGCCGACGAGGTGCTCGACGGCGCGCGAAAGGGCGAGGCGGACGTCGTGCTGGCGCATGCGCGGCCGCAGGAAGAAAAATTCGTTGCTGACGGTTTTGCCGTGAAGCGCTTTGACGTGATGTACAACGACTATGTGCTGGTCGGGCCGAAGAGCGATCCCGCCGGCGTCAAGGGCAAGGACATCGCGACCGCGCTCAAGGCGATCGAGGCCAAGGGCGCGCCGTTCGTGACGCGCGGCGATCGCTCCGGCACCCACGCTGCGGAGCTCGCGCTCTGGATCGTCGCCGGCATCGACATCGCCGCCGCCAAGGGCGCCTGGTATCGCGAGGCCAAGCAGGGCATGGTCGCGGCACTCGAGGCCGCGCGCGCCGCGAATGGCTATGTGCTGTCGGACCGCGGCAGCTGGATCGGCTTCAGGGATCGCGGCGATCTCGACGTCGTCGTCGAGGGCGACAAGCGGCTGCTCAACCAATACGGCGTGATGCTGATGAGCCCCGACAAGTTCCCGAACGTGAAGAAGGAGCTGGGGCAAACCTTCGTCGACTGGCTGATCTCGCCGGAGGGACAAGCTGCGATCGCTGCCTACAAGGTCGACGGCCAGCAGCTGTTCTTTCCAAATGCGGACAAGACGGGCGGCTGAGATCTTCATCTCCTGCGGTTGCCAAACCGGACGAGGCATGGTCCATCATGGCGCATGACCCAGCGCCTGCCGCTATCGCTGACGCCGCTCGACACCGCACTCGCCGCGTTGCTGCGAGGCGTTGATCCGGTCGCGCCGGTCGCACTGCCGCCGTCCGAGGCCATTGGCTGTGTCGCGGCGGGCGCGCCGCAGGTCGCGGCTTATCCGCCTCATGACATTGCTGCCGCGGACGGCTGGGCGCTGCGCGCCAACGATCTTGTCGGCGCCTCCGCCTATGCACCGCTGCCTTTGGCGACGGCCCCTGTCTGGGTCGATGCCGGCGATCCTATGCCGGAGGGATGTGATTGTGTGCTCGATGCCGACGCCGTGGAAGTATCGGGGCCGCTTGCGCAAGTGCTGGCGGAGGGCGTGCCGGGGCAGGGCATCAGGCGCGCCGGAGCCGACATTGCAGCCGGCACGACGGCCGGCGCGGAGGGATACCCGGTCGGTCAGGCCGACATGTTGCTCGCGGCCGTTGCGGCGGTGGACGGGCTGAGCGTGCGGCGACCGCGGCTGCGCATCGTCAACGTGCCGGGCGCGACGACGACGGCGCGTATGATCGCGGGCATCGCCCGTGCATCAGGACTGGATGTGAATGCGCTCGAGGCCGCCGCGCGCGATGAAGCGTCGGTCACCGATGTGCTCGATGCGTCCGCTTGCGACCTGTTGCTGACGGTGGGCGGCAGCGGCCTCGGTCGCCAGGATGCCGCGGTGACGGCATTGGGCCGGCGGGGCGAGGTGCTCGCCCATGGCCTTGCGCTTCAGCCCGGCCGCACCGCCGCGGTCGGACGGCTTGGCAAGGTTCCCGTCGTTGCCTTGCCCGGCTCGCCGGATCATGCGCTTGCGGCCTGGCTGGCACTGGTGCTTCCGCTTATCGATCGTCTGTCGGCACGGCAGCCGCGCCGACAAGTGACCCTGCCGCTCGCGCGGAAAATCGCGTCCACGGTCGGCATCGCCGAGATCGCGCTGCTGGCCCAGGAACATCATGCCTGGATGCCGCTTGCCGTCGGCGAATGGCCGCTCCAGGCCATCGCACGTGCGGATGCATGGCTGATCATTCCCGCCAGCCACGAGGGATTTGCGGCGGCTACGCCCGTTGATGCCTATCTGATGCAGGAGTGATATGGGTTCCGGCATGTCGATGATCCCGCAATCGCAAGGCCGCAGCGCGCTCGAACAGGAGCAGTTCCTCAAGATCCTCTCGCGCGAGGAGGCGCTGGCGCGCTTCGAGGCCGCGCTGTTCCCGCGCGCGATCCCGAGCGAGCTGCGCAAGCTTGGCGATACACTCGGCACCGCGCTCGCGGAAGATGTCACCGCGCCGATTGACGTGCCGCCGTTCGACCGTTCGAACGTCGACGGTTTTGCCGTCCGCTCGGCGGATCTCGCAGCGGCCGGCGAAGGTGCGCCCAGGCGCCTTGCGTTGAACGCCGAGACCATTCACTGCGGCACTGCGCCGAGGATGCAGGTCGCCGCGGGCACCGCCACACCGATCGCCACCGGCGGCCCGCTGCCGCGCGGCGCCGATGCCGTCGTCATGGTCGAGCATACCCAGCCGACCGGCCTGGATGCGATCGAGGTTCGCCGTGCCGTCTCGCCCGGTCAGTTCGTGTCCTACGCCGGCTCCGACATTGCGCGCGGCGAGGCGCTGCTGCGCGCCGGCACCATCATCGGCTCGCGCGAGATCGGCATGCTGGCGGCCTGCGGCATTGCCGAGGTGATCGTCGCGCGAAAACCGCGCGTCGCCGTCATTTCGACCGGCGACGAACTGGTCCAGCCCGGCGAGGCGCTCGCGCCTGCGGAGATCTACGACACCAACGGCGCGATCGTCGCGGCCGCGATCGACGAGAACGGCGGCGAGGCGATCTTCCTCGGCGCCATTCCCGACGATGAGGCCAAGCTCGAAGCCGCCATGCGGCGCGCACTTGAAGACGCCGACATGCTGGTGCTCTCGGGCGGCACCTCGAAAGGCGCGGGCGATCTGTCCCATCGCATCATCGGCCGACTCGGATCTCCCGGCATCATTGCGCATGGCGTCGCGCTCAAGCCCGGCAAGCCGCTGTGCCTTGCGGTGTGCGACGGCAAGCCGGTGGTGATCCTGCCGGGCTTTCCGACCTCGGCGATGTTCACCTTCCACGACATGATCGTGCCGGTGCTGCGCAGGATGGCCGGACTGCCGCCGCGCTCCGACGCCAAGGTCAGCGCGACCGTGCCGGTCCGTATCGCCTCCGAGCTCGGCCGTACCGAGTTCGTCATGGTCTCGCTGGTCGAAGGCAAGGGCGGCCTGATCGCCTATCCCTCCGGCAAGGGCTCTGGTGCGATCACGTCCTTCGCACAGGCAGACGGATTCCTGCGCATCGACGCGCTCGCCGACCAGATGCCGGCCGGGACCGAAACCGAGGTGACGCTGTTCACGCCGCATGTGCGGGTGCCCGATCTCGTCATCGTCGGCAGCCATTGCACCGGCCTCGATCTCGTCACCGCGCAGCTCGCACATGCCGGCCTGACGGTGCGCTCGATCGCGGTTGGCAGCCTCGGCGGCCTTGCGGCGGCCAAGCGCGGCGAATGCGATCTCGCGCCGATCCATCTGTTCGACGACAAGAGCGAGACTTACAACACGCCCTATCTCGTCGAGGGGCTCGAGCTCGTCCCGGGCTGGCGGCGGATGCAGGGCATCGTCTTCCGCGAGGGCGACACGCGCTTCGAGGGCCTGAGCGCAAAGGATGCTGTTGCCGCAGCGCTCGCCGATCCCGCCTGCATCATGGTCAACCGCAACCAGGGCGCCGGCACGCGCATCCTGATCGACCGGCTGCTCGGCGGCGCGCGGCCCGAGGGCTACTGGAACCAGCCGCGTTCGCACAACGCCGTCGCCGCGGCAGTCGCGCAGCACCGTGCCGATTGGGGCATGACCATTGCGCCGGTCGCCCATGCGGCCGGCCTCGGTTTCATTCCGCTCGCGGAAGAGCATTATGACTTCGCACTGGTGACGGCGCGCAAAGACCGGCCGGCGGTGCAGGCGTTTCTCGACGCGCTCGACTCGGACGAGGCGCGTGCGGCGCTGGAGCGGGCAGGCTTCCGGCCTGCGTAAAGTGACGCGGCATGCAAGCCGCGCGACAGGGTGGGGGACGCGATGGCAAGGCCGCTTTCGGTTGCGATCGTCGGTGCCGGCATGGGCGGGCTTGCGACCGCCGCAGCGCTTCGCCGTGTCGGCGTCGACGTCATGGTCTACGAGCAGGCCTCCCAATTCGCCCGTATCGGCGCCGGCATCCAGATCGGCTGCAACGCCATGAAGGTGTTGCGTGCGCTTGGCTTGGAACAGCGGATGCGCAGCCAGTCCTTCTATCCGCGCTCCTGGAATAATCGTGATTGGCGCAGCGGCGACGTCAAGTTCGACATGATCTTCGGCGAGAGCGCGGAAGAGAAGTTCGGCGCGCCCTATCTGCTCGCTCATCGCGGCGATCTGCACGCTGCACTGGCGAGCGTCGTGCCGAGTGAGTTCGTGAAGCTCAATCATAAGCTCGTCGGCCTCGACGAGATCCACAGCGGCATCCGGCTGACCTTTGCCGACGGCACCAGCGCCGTTGCCGATGCCGTGGTCGGCGCGGACGGCGTGCATTCGACGGTGCGCGACATCCTGTTCGACACCGCGCCGGCCAGGTTCACCGGCCGCATCGCCTACCGCACCACCTATCCGGCCGCTCTGCTCGGAGGGGAGAAGATCGACGACTGCACGAAGTGGTGGGGCGAGGACCGCCACATCGTGATCTATTACGTCAAGCCGGATCGCAGCGAGGTCTATCTCGTCACCAGCCAGCCGGAGCCTGACTTCCGCATCGAGTCATGGTCGGCGAAGGGCGATGTGCGCGATCTGCGTGCCTCCTTCGAAGGCTTCCATCCCCAGGTCGGAAAAGTGCTCGCGGCGTGCCCCGACGTGCACAAATGGGCGATCATGGACCGCGAGGCGCTGGAGCACTGGGCCGACGGCAAGGTGACGTTCGGCGATGCCTGCCATCCCATGACGCCCTACATGGCGCAGGGCGCGGCCATGGCGATCGAGGACGCTGCCGTGCTGTCGCGCTGCCTTGACGGTGTCGATCGCGACGGCGTCGCCGATGCATTCCGCTGCTTCGAGGCGACGCGAAAAGAGCGGACCACACGGGTTCAGGAGACCTCGCGCGCCAACATCTGGCTGAAGGAAAGGACCGATACGAGCTGGGTCTACGGCTACGACGCCTGGTCGACGCCGCTGGCGGCCTGATCGCGTTCGCGCTCGCGTTCCTCGGCCTCGGCCAGCGCGCGCTGCGCGGCGGGCGGCAGCGGCTTCGGGTCCGGTGGGACCTCGACGATGTCAGGCTTGCCCAGCTGCTTCGTGCGGTCGATCGTATCCGAGAGATCGAACACGAAATCGACGAATTCGAAGATGGTATCCAGGAGGGAGGCGGTCATGGTTCATCCGGGGCAATTCCCGATCGGTGGTCGCTGCCTTGCCCGGTCCGGTTCAAAGGCCCCGTGAACTCGCAGGGCCGCCGCCGCGACCAAGGCCGATGAGCCAGGCCATGACCGCGTCAAACCCCCTGAATTTCCGCAAGATCGCCACGTTCGTCGCAGCTGCCGGGACGCTGTTCTGGCTCTATACCTTCTATTTCATCGCCCATGTCCCGCCGGGCGACGGCACCGGCTTTCAATGGCTCGCGGTGTTCCCGCTCGGCATGATCTTCGGATTGTTCTTCCTGCCGGCCTGGCTGCTGGTCGCGATCGGGCGCCTCCCGCGATTCACCACAGCCGTCGGCCTCTGCGGCCTGATCGCCTTCGCGATCATCTGGGTGCAGCTCCTCAACGAGTTTCCCAAATCGTAAGTTCGCTACGACGCGTCATCCAGCGCCGCCAGGCGCTCCGCTTCGGCGATGTCGTCGACGGTGTTGGCGTTGAAGAACGGATCGAGCGGCTCGGCCGGCCAGGTCACCGTCGCGAGCGGATAGCGCGCGGTCCAGCGGTCGATCTTGCGGAGGTCCTCGACGACCAGTGCGTGGCGCAGCTCGTCACGCAGGGCAACACGCCATAGCCCGATCACCGGATGCGATTGGTCGCCGGATGCGGCAACAGCGAGCTGCGCGTTTTCTCGGCTCCGTGCTTCGTGCAGGCGTGCGACCAGGTCGCGCGGCAGGAACGGGCAATCGCCGGCGGCACTGAGCACCCATGCGATGTCAGGCCGGTTCGCAGCGGTCCAGTCCAGCGCGGCGAGGATGCCGGCGAGCGGTCCGGGAAAGCCGGGTACGTCGTCGGCGACGACCTGCAGGCCGAAGGCTGCGAAACGCGCGGGATCGCCGTTGGCGTTGAGGATCAGCCCGCTGCACTGGGGCGACAGGCGCGCGATCACGCGCGCCAGAATGGTGCGGCCGCCGATCGTGCGCATCGGCTTGTCGCCGCCGCCCATGCGCCGCGCCAGGCCACCGGCGAGCAGCACGCCAAGAGTTGGCGGAACGCTCGTGGCGGGAATTTCAGTCGTCACCACCTTCACCCTTGCGCTTGTGTTTCGCCGACTCCTCCTCGACGTAAGCGAGGTTCTGGTCGTAGACGATGCGCTCCTCGCCCGCGAGCACGATGAAGCGCTTTCCGCGCGTGCGTCCGACCAGCGTCAGCCCGACCTGCCTGGCGAGATCGACGCCCCAGGCGGTGAAGCCGGAGCGCGACACCAGGATCGGAATGCCCATCCGCACCGTCTTGATCACCATCTCCGAGGTGAGGCGTCCCGTGGTGTAGAGGATCTTGTCGGAGGGGGTCGACGCCGTGGCGGTACATCCAGCCGGCGATCTTGTCGACGGCGTTGTGCCGGCCGACATCCTCGGTGTAGCAGAGCGGCTCGCCCTCCTTGCACAGCACGCAGCCATGGATCGCGCCGGCCTCGAGGTACAGCGAGGGCATGGTGTTGATGGTCTGCGTCATCTGGTAGAGCCAGGAGGTGCGCAGCTCCGCCTTCGGCAGTGCGACGCTCTCGACCGCCTCCAAGAGGTCGCCGAAGGCGGTACCCTGCGCGCAGCCCGAGGTCTGCGTGCGCTTCTTCAGCTTAGCCTCGAAATTGGTGTGGTGCTCGGTGCGCACCACGACCACCTGGAGGTCGTCGTCGTATTCGACCTCGGTGACCACGTCATTATATTTCAGCATGTTCTGGTTCAGCAGATAGCCGAGCGCCAGATATTCCGGATAGTCGCCGATCGTCATCATGGTGACGATCTCCTGGGCGTTCAGGTAGAGCGTCAGCGGCCGCTCCATCGGCACCTTGATCTCGACCCTGGCGCCGGTTTGGTCGGTGCCGGCCACGCTCTGGGTCAGGCGCGGGTCGTCCGGGTTGGGGACGATCAGGGGCACCGGGGCTTTGTCGATCTTCATCATGGCCGCGACGTTAGCATGACATTCCGCTCAAGCCGATATAAGCATGCTCAAGACGATGGAGAAGGCGGTTCCGGCTGCGTCGTGCGGCTGGCGGAGATCGAGTTACGATGAAAGTCATCGGCCTTGCAGGCTGGAGCGGTGCGGGAAAGACCACGCTGTTGACGCGGCTGATCCCGCATTTCAACGCGCAAGGCCTGCGCGTGTCCGTCATCAAGCATGCACATCACCAGTTCGACGTCGATGTGCCCGGCAAGGATTCCTGGCGCCACCGCGAGGCCGGGGCGGCCGAGGTGCTGGTTGCCTCGTCGAATCGCTGGGCCTTGATGCATGAATTGCGCGGCGCGGCGGAGCCGCGGCTGCCGGAACTATTGAGCAAACTCTCTGCGGTCGATCTCGTCGTGGTCGAGGGGTTCAAGCGCGAGCCGCATCGCAAGATCGAGGTGCATCGCGCCGCCAATGGCAAGCCGCTGCTGTTTCCGGACGACCCCGGAATTGCCGGGATCGCGACCGACGCGGCGGTTGAAACCCGGCTGCCGACCGTCCATCTCGATGATATCCCCGCCGTGGCCGCGTTGCTGCTACGCGCGGCTATGCCGGTCGAGGAAGCGGTGGCAAGAAGCGCCGCGATACGCTGACGAGGCACCATGGCGCAACTGTCAGACGATTGCTTTGCCTTCGGCGGACCGATGATGTCGGTCGACGAGGCCGTTGGCCTGATCACGACGCGCGTCAACGCGATTGTCGATCTGGAATCCGTGGCGCTCGTCGATGCCGACGGGCGCGTGCTGGCGCGCGACATCGCGGCGCCCCTGCCGCTGCCGCCGTTCACCAACTCTGCGGTCGACGGTTACGCCGTGCGCAACACGGACCTTCCGCAAGCTGCGGAGCAGGCATTCCCGCTCGACGGCCGCATCCAGGCCGGCGGTCTTGCACAGGCACCGATCAAGCCCGGCCACACCGCGCGAATCTTCACGGGCGCGCCGATGCCGCCGGAGGCCGAGACGGTCTTCATGCAGGAGGATGTCCGCATCGACGGTTCGGGCAGGATCGTGCTGCCGCCAGGGCTGAAGCCAGGCGCGAATGTCCGCCCCGCCGGCGAGGACATTCCGCAGGGACACGTTGCGCTGCGCGCCGGCCAGCGCTTGCGGCCGCAGCATGTCGCGCTTGCCGCGGCGTTCGGCCTTGTCAGGCTCGACGTGGTCAGGCGCATCCGCGTCGCGGTGTTCTCGACCGGCGACGAGCTGGCTTCGCCGGGCGAGCCGCGCGCCGCCTCGCAGCTGTTCGATTCCAACCGCTTCATGCTGATGGCGATGCTGCGCCGGCTCGGCTGCGAGGTCAGCGATCTCGGCATTTTGCGCGACGAGCGAACGTCGCTTGCGAGTGGCCTGAAGCAGGTCGCAGGCGCGCATGATCTGATTCTCACCACCGGCGGCGTCTCGACCGGCGAGGAGGATCACGTCAAGGCGGCGGTCGAGAGTGTCGGCTCGCTCGTGCTGTGGCGGATGGCGATCAAGCCGGGCCGTCCGGTGGCGATGGGCATCATCGACGGCACGCCGCTGATCGGGCTGCCCGGCAATCCCGTCGCCAGTTTTGTCACCTTCGTCCATGTGGTGCGGCCGACGGTGCTGGCGCTGGCGGGGGGGCTGCCGGAGCCGCTGCTGCCGATCCCGGTGCGTGCTGCGTTTACCTACAAGAAGAAGATCGGCCGCCGTGAATATGTCCGCGTCTCCCTGCGCAGGGGGCAGGACGGTGCGCTCGAGGTAACCAAGTTTCCGCGCGAAGGGGCGGGGCTCCTGTCGTCGCTGGTCGAGACCGACGGCCTGGTCGAGCTCGGTGAAGCCGTCACGGGCGTCGAGCCTGGGCAGAGCGTCGGCTTCCTGCCCTACGCCGGCCTGATCTGATGCCCCACGCGTTGACGCCGCCGGCCCGCCCCGCCATGTTGCCGCGATGACCAGGACGACACTCGATCTCACCGGGCTGAAATGCCCGCTGCCGGCCCTCAAGACCCGCAAGGCGCTCAAGCCGCTCAAGGCAGGGGACCAGCTCGAGGTCCACTGCACCGATCCCCTCTCGGTGATCGACATCCCCAACCTGATCCGCGAGACTGGCGACAAGGTCGAGATCACCGAGCGCAACGAGGCGCGCATCGTGTTCCTGGTCGAAAAGAGCGACGGCCCGTAGAAAGGCGAATGTTCACCGCCGCAGCGCTTGACTATGCTGCGCCCACGGGGGAAACGGCCGGAGCTTCGCTGCAGTGCGAAAAGGCCCCGGTTGTTGCGGTGGATGATCTCAAACCTAAGACGTCGGGCATGACTTTCTCAACATCGAAAGCAAGCGCAGCCGCAGGTTCCGCGGCCCGCGAGCCTGCCGTCAAGCTCGGCAAGACGGCCACGGGTCCCGAGTTCAGCGTACTGGCGCAGGCCTCCATCCTGATCGTCGACGACGAGCCGGGCATGCGCAATTTCCTGGTGCGCACGCTCGCGCCGCGCTGCAAGCTGGTGGACGAGGCGGCCGACACGGATCAGGCCTCGCGCAAGCTCGATTCCAACCGCTACGACGTCGTCATTCTCGACAACATCATGCCGGGCAAGAATGGTGTCGATTGGCTCGCAGAGCAGCGCGCTGTCGGTTTTTTCGCCGACGCGATCCTGATCACCGCCTATGCCGACCTCGACACCGCGATCCAGGCCCTGCGCGCCGGCGCGGCCGATTTCGTGCTCAAGCCGTTCCGCTCCAACCAGATCCTCAACGCGGTGGCGCGATGCCTCGATCGTGTCCGCCTGCAGCGCGAGAACTATGTCCTGCGCTACGCTTTGCGCGCCTCGTCCGACCGCACCTTCCTGCGCGACAACCTGATCGGACAGTCGGCGCCGACGCTGCGCGTGCGTGAGACCATCGCACGCGTCGCGCGCCTGCCGACCTCGGTTCTCCTTACCGGCGAATCCGGCACCGGCAAGGAAGTGGCAGCGCGCTCGATCCACTCGCTGTCCGACCGCGCCGACAAGCCCTTCGTGCCCGTGAATTGCGCGGCGATCCCGCCCGAGATGATCGAGGCCGAGCTGTTCGGACACATCAAGGGCGCCTTTACCGGCGCCGATTCCGGGCGCGAAGGCCTGTTCCTGTATGCGCATGGCGGCACGCTGTTCCTCGACGAGATTGGCGAGCTGCCGCTGCCGATGCAGAGCAAGCTGCTCCGCGTGCTCGAGGACCGCCGCGTCCGTCCCGTCGGCTCCGAGCGTGAGGTTCCGGTCGACCTGCGTTTCATCTTCGCAACCAATGCCGAGCTCCAGAAAGAGGTCGAGAAAGGGCGCTTTCGAGCCGATCTGTTCTACCGCCTCAACGTGATGCAGATCCACCTGCCGCTCCTGAGG
This sequence comes from Bradyrhizobium sp. USDA 376, assembly GCF_054063675.1. Classification (NCBI taxonomy): domain Bacteria; kingdom Pseudomonadati; phylum Pseudomonadota; class Alphaproteobacteria; order Hyphomicrobiales; family Nitrobacteraceae; genus Bradyrhizobium; species Bradyrhizobium sp. USDA 376. The sequence continues at coordinate 8,884,483 of NZ_JBSSGN010000001.1, read as the reverse complement.
GATCGCGGCGACGACGTGCAGGAGCTCGCCGCCATCTTCATGAGCAAGCTGTCGACCCAGCTCGGCATGCCGCCGGTCCCGATCGACGCTTCGGTGCGCGCGGCGCTCGCAAGTTATGACTGGCCGGGCAATGTGCGCGAGCTGCGCAATTTGATCGAGCGCACGCTGATTCTCGGCGCTTTCCCTGACGACTTCGCCGGTCCCCGCAACGACGGCCAGTCGGCGCCCGCCGACAGTCTCGCGGAGCTCGAGCGCCGTCACATCCTCGGCGTACTGAAAGAGGTCAATGGCAATCGCGAGGAGGCAGCGCGGCGGCTCGGTATCTCGCGCAAGACCATCGACCGCAAATGCGCGTTGTGGGATGTCTGATGCGGCCGGCCGCAGCGATGAACCCGTGCGGGGACGCTCCGTGCGCTTCCGGCTGCTCGCGATCGCGCTGCTGCCGATGCTGGTCATCCTGCCGCTCTTGCTCGGCGTTGCGATCTATCGCTGGAACGCAAAATTCGACGCGACCTTGATCTCCAAGGTGAACGGCGATCTCACCATCGCCCACCAATATCTCGCCCGCATCCTCGAAAAGACCGGCGTCCAGCTCCGGGCGCTCAGCCTGTCGGCCCGCTTCCAGGAGGTGCTGGCGCCGGATGCGCGCGGCTCCCTGCGCGATCTGCTCGACGAGACCCGCAAGGAAATCGGTCTCGACTTCCTGTATCTGACCAACGGCCGCGGCGACATCCTGGCCTCATCGCCGCCGTTGCAGCATCAACCGAGAAATGACTGGCCGATCATCATGTCGGCGCTGTCGGGTCAGGTTCCGGCGACGGGCATCGACATTTTCGGCAATGACGAGCTCGCCGCGATCTCGCCGACCCTGGCTGAGCGCGCGCGCCTGGACCTCGTGCCGACGCCGAACGCGGTGCCGACCGACCGCAGCACGGAGACGCGCGGCATGGTCGTGCATGCGGCGAGCCGCGCGATGCTGCCCGACGGCGGCGCCGCGGCGCTGGTCGGCGGCACGCTGCTCAACCAGAATCTCGAATTCATCGACACGATCAACGACCTCGTCTATCGCGCGGCGAGCCTGCCCGAGGGCAGCCAGGGCACCGCGACGCTGTTCCTGGAGGACGTACGGATCTCGACCAACGTCCGTCTGTTCGAGGGACGGCGCGCGCTCGGCACGCGCGTCTCAGCGGCGGTACGCTCGGCCGTGCTGGGCGAGGGACGCACCTGGCTCGACAGCGCCTTTGTGGTCAATGACTGGTACATCTCCGCCTACGAGCCGCTGGTCGACAGTTATGGCAAGCGCGTCGGCATGCTCTATGTCGGGTTTCTGGAAAAGCCTTTCAGCGAAGCCAAATACCAGACGCTGGTGATCATCATCGTGGCGTTCATCGCGATCACGGCCGCGACCGTGCCGATCTTTCTGCGCTGGGCGAGCTCCATCTTCATGCCGCTGGAGCGCGTCACCGCGACGATTACCGAGGTGGAGCGGGGGAACCTCTCCGCCCGCACAAAGATGCCTGTCTCGGGTGACGAGATCGGCCGCGTCGCGGTTAATCTCGACAGCTTGCTCGACCAGATCCAGGAACGCGACCGGCAGCTCCGGGAATGGAACGAGGAACTGAACGTCCGCGTGCGGGAGCGGACCCGGGACCTCGAGCACGCCAATCTCAAGCTCGAGACAACCACCAAGCAGCTCATCATGTCGGAGAAGCTGGCTGCGATCGGCGAGATCACCGCGGGCGTCGCACACGAGATCAACAATCCGATCGCGGTGATGCAGGGCAATCTCGACGTCATCCGCAGCGTGTTCGGGGCCGATGCCGACAAGGCGAAGGTCGAGTTCCGCCTGCTCGACGAGCAGATTCACCGCATCAGCCAGATCGTGACCAAGCTGTTGCAATTTGCAAGGCCGGAGGAATATGCCGGTTATGTCGAGCGCCACGCGCCGGCGAGCATCATTTCGGACTGTCTGCCGCTGGTGCAGCATCTGCTGAACAAGACCGAGATCGCCGTCATCAGGGATGACCACGCCAGCCGGCTGGTGCTGATGAACCGCAACGAGCTGCAGCAGGTACTGGTCAATCTGATCGTCAACGCGATCCACGCCATGCCGGATGGCGGAACCCTGACGCTGCGCGCCTTCGATGCCGAGCGCGACGGCCATCAAGGCGCCGCCATCGAGGTCGCCGACACCGGCATCGGCATGAGCGCCGAAGTGATCGAAAAGATCTTCGATCCCTTCTACACGACGAAACGGCGGCAGGGCACCGGGCTGGGCCTCTCCATCAGCCAGACGCTGATCAAGCGCCAGGGCGGACAGATCACGGCGGAGAGCCGCGTCGGTTCCGGCAGTACATTCACGGTGTGGCTGCCCGAGGCGACTTGATTGGACATTTTGTCCGAGGATTTCAGGACATTTTGTCCCGCGCAGCACATTGCGCTGCGGGAAGTCGTTGATTCATCACGGTGCGACATCTGGCACGCGCGTTGCTCATCCCGAGACAGGGTGTTGAGGGGGATGAGGGCGCGATAGCCGTCACTGCAAACGCTGCTTGCGAGGCGAAGGGACATCACTCGCGATCAGCTGCTTGCTCGGCGCACACGACGAGATGCGCACCAGACGATTCCACTTCGGCATGAAGCTCGACCGGTCATGCGCGGCTGCCAGGCGCGCGTGCGACCGGTCTCAAACCGATGTGCCGGCAAGGCCACGCTTTGGAGGTAATGCTTATGACAACTGCCGATACCGTTCTTGCACCTGTTGGTGCCTCCGGCTTTCTCGATCGTGAACGCACGATCGCGACGGCCGGTTTCAATCGCTGGCTGGTGCCGCCGGCGGCGCTGTGCATCCATCTCTGCATCGGCATGGCCTACGGCTTCTCGGTGTTCTGGCTGCCGCTGTCGCGCGCGATCGGCGTGACCGCACCGAAGACGTGCGGGGACATTTCGCTGTTGCAGGAGCTGTTCACGACCAGCTGCGACTGGAAGGTCGCCAGCATGGGCTGGATGTACACGCTGTTCTTCGTGCTGCTCGGTATCGCGGCCGCGGTCTGGGGCGGCTGGCTGGAACGCGTGGGCCCGCGCAAGGCCGGCTTCGTTTCGGCGCTGTGCTGGTGCGGTGGCCTGTTCCTCGGTGCGATCGGCGTCTACACCCATCAGCTCTGGCTGTTGTGGCTGGGCTCCGGCGTGATCGGCGGCGTCGGCCTCGGCCTTGGCTATATCTCGCCGGTGTCGACGCTGGTGAAGTGGTTCCCGGATCGCCGCGGCATGGCGACCGGCATGGCCATCATGGGCTTCGGCGGCGGCGCCATGATCGGCGCGCCGCTGGCGAACCTGCTGATGAACTATTTCAAGACCCCGACCTCGGTCGGTGTCTGGGAGACCTTCGTCGCGATGGGCGTCATCTACTTCGTGTTCATGATGATCGGCGCATTCCGCTATCGCTTGCCGCCGCCCGGCTGGCAGCCCGAGGGCTGGACCCCGCCGGTCAAGGCCAACGCGATGATCTCGAAGAACAACGTCCATCTCAACGACGCGCACAAGACCCCGCAGTTCTGGCTGATCTGGTGGGTGCTCTGCCTCAACGTGTCGGCGGGTATCGGCGTGATCGGCATGGCCTCGCCGATGCTCCAGGAGATTTTCGGCGGCAAGCTGATCGGCCTGCCGGACGTCGGTTTCAACGCGCTCGATGCCGGGCAGAAGGCGCAGATCGCGGCGATCGCCGCCGGCTTCGCCGGATTGCTGTCGCTGTTCAACATCGGCGGCCGCTTCTTCTGGGCGTCGCTGTCTGACAAGATCGGGCGCAAGAACACCTACTACACCTTCTTCATCCTCGGCATCGTGCTCTATGCGCTGGCGCCGACCTTCGCGGCGATGGGCTCGAAGCTCCTGTTCGTGCTCGGCTTCGGCATCATCCTGTCGATGTATGGCGGCGGGTTTGCCACCGTGCCGGCCTATCTGGCCGACATGTTCGGCACCCAGTTCGTCGGCGCCATCCATGGACGGTTGCTGACGGCGTGGTCGACTGCGGGCATCATCGGTCCGGTCGTGGTCAACTACATCCGCGAGTTCCAGCTCGCGGCCGGCGTGCCGCGCGACCAGCTCTACAACACCACCATGTACATCCTGTGCGCGATGTTGATCGCGGGCCTGATCTGCAACTATCTGGTCAAGCCGGTCGATTCGAAGTGGCACATGAAGGACGCCGATGTCGCCAAGTTGCAGGCGGCGAGCGCCAGCGCTGCAGCCGCGGGGCCGCACGGCTCCTATGGCATCGGCTTTGGCGGGCTCGACGCCAAGGCGGCGCTGTTCTGGGCTTTCGTCGGCGTTCCCTTGGCTTGGGGTGTCTGGAAGACGCTGGAGAGCGCGGTCAAGATTTTCTGATCGCCCGTTCATCGCGAGCGGGAGCGCACCATGCGCGCGCTCCCGCCGCTCGTTTCGCTTGTTTCAAAATGACCCCTGGGGGAATTCGATGATTCGTAAACTCGTTTGTGCAGCCGCCGTGCTGCTCGTCGCCGGGCGCCCTGCAATCCGCATCCGCACAGACCGCCGCGGCACCGGCCGTAACGCCGCCCGCCGCGACCGAGGCCAAGCCCGGCAAGATCAAGCTGACCGTGCAGAAGCTCAAGGACATGAAGGCCAAGTGGAGCGCCAACAAGCCGAAGCTCAAGGAGTGCCGTAAGGACGTGAAGGCCAAGGGCCTCGCGGGCGACGATCGCTGGTTCTATATCGAGGAGTGCATGGGCAAAAGCTGACCCATCAGCATCGGGGCATCGAGGGTCACCTCTAGCCTCGGCGCGGGAGCTCGATACGACTTCGCTATCGCAGCATAGGACGCCTTTATTGATCTTCGGGCCAATTCAGGCTTCGTTCTATCAGTTGGCGCGTTGGACGAACGCAAGGCCGTGTCCGGGCAGCGATCCAGGGTTGCCCTAGGGACTGCGCTTAACTGCTTCCGCGAGCATCATAATTCGCTTGGCATCTGGCATGCCAGAAGCTAGAACTAGAGCTGTTCTAAAAGACGAGATCGAGACGAATCGATGAGCCACGACGTGCACGAGGTCCGAACGTTCGAACATCCGGGCGAGGGACGGAAGCGAGCCAAGGCCACGCCCAAAGGGCGGCAGGTCGATCCGACCGCCGCGCACGAGATCGAGCAATTGCTCGGCGACCGGCCGCGGCGGCGCGATCTCCTGATCGAATATCTGCACCTGATCCAGGACAAATATCACCAGATCTCGGCCGCGCATCTCGCCGCGCTCGCCGACGAGATGAAGCTCGCTTTCGCCGAAGTGTTCGAGACCGCGACCTTCTACGCGCATTTCGACGTGGTGAAGGAAGGCGAGCCCAACATTCCGCCGCTGACGATCCGCGTCTGCGATTCGCTGACCTGCGCCATGCTCGGCGGCGAGAAGCTGCTGGAGGATCTGCAGAGCGCGTCCGGTCCCGGCATCCGCGTCGTGCGCGCGCCCTGCGTCGGTCGCTGCGATACCGCGCCTGCTGCCGAAGTCGGCCACAACTTCGTCGACCATGCGAGCGTCGCCAATGTGATGGCGGCCGCCAAGGCCGGCGACACCCACGCGCATCTGCCTGATTATATCGACTATGACGCCTATGTTGCCGGCGGCGGCTACAAGCTGCTGGGCCGCCTGCGCTCGGGCGAGCTGTCGAAGGACGATCTCTTGAAGTCGCTCGACGATGCTTCGCTGCGCGGCCTCGGCGGCGCCGGCTTCCCGACGGGACGCAAATGGCGCGCGGTGCTGGGCGAGCCCGGCCCGCGGCTGATGGCGATCAACGGTGACGAGGGCGAGCCCGGCACGTTCAAGGACCGCTACTACCTTGAGACCGATCCGCACCGCTTCATCGAGGGCATGCTGATCGGCGCACATGTGGTGCAGGCTTCCGACGTCTACATCTATCTGCGCGACGAATATCCGGCGTCGCGCGAGATCCTGGAGCGCGAGATCGCAAAGTTGCCCGCAGGCGGCCCGACGCTGCACATGCGCCGCGGCGCCGGCGCCTATATCTGCGGCGAGGAATCCTCGCTGCTGGAAAGCATCGAGGGCAAGCGCGGCCTGCCCCGCCACAAGCCGCCTTATCCGTTCCAGGTCGGCCTGTTCGGCCTGCCGACGCTGATCAACAACATCGAGACGCTGTGGTGGGTGCGCGACATCGTCGAGAAGGGCGCCGATTGGTGGAAGGGCCATGGCCGCCATGAGCGTCACGGCCTGCGCAGCTTCTCCGTGTCGGGCCGCGTCAAGAATCCCGGCATGAAGCTCGCGCCTGCGGGGATCACCGTGCGCGAACTGATCGACGAATATTGCGGCGGCATGGCCGATGGCCATCAGTTCTATGCCTATCTGCCCGGCGGCGCCTCGGGCGGCATTTTGCCGGCATCGATGGACGACATCCCGCTCGATTTCGGCACGCTGGAGAAGTACGGCTGTTTCATCGGCTCGGCCGCGATCGTCATCCTGTCGCAGAAGGACAGCGTACGCGCAGCCGCACTGAACCTGATGAAGTTCTTCGAGGATGAGAGCTGCGGCCAGTGCACGCCGTGCCGTGTCGGAACCCAGAAGGCAGCGCTGCTGATGCAGAAGCCGGTCTGGAACCGGGCATTGCTGGAAGAATTGAGCCAGGCGATGCGCGATGCCTCGATCTGCGGGCTCGGACAGGCAGCATCGAATCCGCTGTCCTCCGTGATCAAATATTTCCCTGACGAGTTCAAGGAAGCGGCCGAATGACGAAGATTACGTTCGAGCTCGACGGCAAGCAGGTCGAGGCCAAACCCGGCGAGACGATCTGGCAGGTCGCCAAGCGCCAGGGTCGCGACATCCCGCATCTCTGCTACTCACCTGCGCCGGATTATCGTCCCGACGGCAATTGCCGCGCCTGCATGGTCGAGATCGAGGGCGAGCGCGTGCTGGCGGCATCGTGCAAGCGAACGCCGTCGGTCGGCATGAAGGTGAAGACCGAGAGCGCCCGCGCGACTGCTGCGCAGAAGATGGTGATGGAGCTGCTCGTTGCCGACCAGCCGGCGCGCGAGACCTCGCACGATCCGGATTCCAAGTTCTGGCACTGGGCCGAGACCACCGGCGTCACCGAGAGCCGCTTTCCCGCCGCCGAGCGCTGGGAGACCGACGCCAGCCATCCGGCGATGCGCGTCAATCTCGATGCCTGCATCCAGTGCGGCCTGTGCGTGCGGGCCTGCCGTGAGGTCCAGGTCAACGACGTCATCGGCATGGCCTACCGCAACCATGGCTCGAAGATCGTGTTCGACTTCGACGATCCCATGGGCGAGTCCACTTGCGTGGCCTGCGGCGAATGCGTGCAGGCCTGTCCGACCGGCGCGTTGATGCCGGCCGTGATGCTGGACGAGAAGCAGACGCGCGTTGTCTACGCCGACAAGAAGGTGGATTCACTGTGTCCGTTCTGCGGCGTCGGCTGCCAAGTGACCTATGAGGTCAAGGACGAGAAGGTGATCTATGCGGAAGGCCGTGACGGCCCCGCCAACCACAATCGCCTCTGCGTGAAGGGCCGCTTCGGCTTCGACTACATCCATCATCCGCATCGCCTGACAAAACCGCTGGTGCGGCTGCCGAATGCGAAGAAGGACGCCAACGACCAGGTCGATCCGGCCAATCCGTTCACGCATTTCCGTGAAGCGAGCTGGGAGGAGGCGCTCGACATCGCCGCCAAGGGTCTCGTCAAGATCCGCGACGAGAAGGGCGTGAAGGCACTGGCCGGCTTCGGCTCGGCCAAGGGCTCGAACGAAGAGGCCTATCTGTTCCAGAAGCTGGTCCGCACCGGTTTCGGTTCGAACAATGTCGATCACTGCACCCGTCTGTGCCACGCTTCGTCGGTTGCGGCGCTGTTCGAAGGCCTGAGCTCCGGTGCGGTGTCGGCGCCATTCTCCGCCGCGATGGATACCGAAGTCATCATCGTGATCGGCGCCAATCCGACCGTGAACCATCCGGTCGCCGCGACCTTCATCAAGAACGCGGTCAAGCAGAATGGCGCCAAGCTGTTCGTGATGGATCCGCGCCGGCAGTCGCTGTCGCGTCATGCGACCAGGCATCTGCAGTTCAAGCCCGGCTCCGACGTCGCGATGCTGAATGCGATGATCAACACGATCATCACCGAAGGCTTGACCGACGACCAGTACATCGCCGGCTACACCGAGGGCTTCGAAGACCTCAAGGAGAAGATCAAGGAATTCACGCCGGAGAAGATGGAGCCGATCTGCGGCGTCCCGGCGCAGACGCTGCGCGAGGTCGCGCGCACCTACGCGCGGGCAAAATCGTCGATCATCTTCTGGGGCATGGGCATCAGCCAGCATGTCCACGGCACCGACAATGCGCGCTGCCTGATTGCGCTGGCGCTGATCACCGGCCAGGTCGGCCGTCCCGGCACCGGCCTGCATCCGCTGCGCGGCCAGAACAACGTGCAAGGAGCGTCCGATGCTGGCCTGATCCCGATGTTCCTGCCGGACTACCAGCCGGTCGGCCGCGACGACTTGCGCGGGGCCTTCGAGAAGCTGTGGCAGCAGGAGCTCGATCCCGTTCGCGGCCTGACCGTGGTCGAGATCATGAATGCGATCCATGCCGGCGAGATCAAGGGCATGTATATCGAGGGCGAGAACCCCGCGATGTCCGATCCGGATCTGCAGCATGCGCGCCACGCACTGGCCATGCTCGATCATCTCGTGGTGCAGGATCTCTTCGTTACCGAGACCGCTTTCCACGCCGACGTGATTCTGCCGGCCTCGGCATTCGCGGAGAAGGACGGCTCCTTCACCAACACCGACCGCCGCGTGCAGCTCGCGCGCCAGGTGATCAAGCCGCCGGGCGATGCGCGGCAGGATCTCTGGATCATCCAGGAGATCGGCAAGCGCATGGGCCTGCCCTGGAATTATGCCGGCCCCGGCGACGTCTATACAGAGATGGCGGAGCTGATGCCGTCGCTGAAGAACATCAGCTGGGAGCGGCTGGTGCGCGAAGGTGCCGTCACCTATCCAGCCGACGATCCGAACAAGCCCGGCAACGAGATCATCTTCACCACGGGCTTTCCGACTGCGAGCGGCCGCGGCAAGATCGTGCCGGCCAAGGTCATTCCGCCGGACGAGCTGCCCGACGCCGAATACCCGATGGTGTTGTCGACCGGCCGCGTGCTGGAGCACTGGCACACCGGCTCGATGACCCGCCGCGCCCAGGTGCTCGACCAGATCGAGCCGGAGGCGGTCGCCTTCATGAGCCCGAAGGACATGCGCAAGAAGAAGCTCGCGCCGGGCGATTTCATTCGCCTCGAGACCCGCCGCGGCGCCGTCGAGGTCAAGGTCCGCTCCGACCGCGACGTGCCGGAGAACATGGTGTTCATGCCGTTCTGCTACGCGGAGGCGGCGGCGAACCTGCTCACCAACCCGGCGCTCGATCCGTTCGGCAAGATCCCCGAGTTCAAGTTCTGCGCGGCACGGGCCGAGCGCGCGGAAATGCGAGACGCGGCGGAGTAGGGGGCAGTCGTCGTCGTTTGGCGGCATAAGGCCGGACCTAATTTCGGTGTCGTCCTGGCGAAAGCCAGGACCCATACCGCGTGATCTATCGATTGGGGTCGGTCATAGTACCGCGCACCACGAGTCTTCGCCAAACGCTATCCTGGGGTAATGGGTCCTGGCTTTCGCCAGGACGACAGCTGAAGGTGCGGCGGCACTTCGCCGCTGGCCGCACCGATGCTACACATCACCCATGTCCAAAGTCACCCCAGCTACGCGCACGCTTGACGCCGCCGGCGTTGCCTTCACCGTCCACACCTACGACTACGATCCCGACGCCGAAAGCATCGGGCTGCAGGCCGCCGCCGCGCTCGGTGAGAACCCGGCGCGTGTCCTGAAGACGCTGATGGCGCTGGTGGACGGCAAGCCGGTCTGCGTGGTCGTGCCGTCCGACCAGGAGGTCTCGATGAAGAAGCTCGCGGCGGCGGCGAGCGGCAAGTCGGCGCAGATGATGAAGCCGCCGGAGGCCGAACGCGTCACCGGTTTCAAGGTCGGCGGCATCAGCCCGTTCGGGCAGCGCAAGCCCGTGCGCACCGTGATCGAGCAGAGCGCGCTCGCGCATGACCTGGTCTATCTCAATGGCGGCCAGCGCGGCTTGCAGGTGCGGCTGAAGCCCGGTGACGTCAGGGATGTTTTGAAGGCGGTCGTTGCGGACGTGCTCGCGTGAGCCTCTCGTCTATTGTTTCTGCAACAGCTTCAGCCGGCAGCGTAGCGCTTCCCGGATATGCGCGCGTGCCAATTGCTCGGCCTTGTCGCCGTCGCGCGCGGCGATCGCGTCGATGATGGCCTGGTGCTCGCCGTGGCTGGTCTTGGGGCGTCCGGTCACGGTGAAAGTGGTCGGGCCGAGCAGGGCGATCCAGTCCTGCAACTCCCGCGAAGCGCTGTCGAGATAGCGGTTGCGCGCGGCGCGGCAGATGGCCTCGTGGAAGGCGCGGTTGAGTCTTGCCATCTCGGCGGCGTCGGTCTCTGACGCCTCGACAAAGGCCTGCTCGATATCCCTGAGTGCGTCGATTTCCGTGGCCGAGGCATGCTCGGCGGCAAGGCGCGCGGCGGCACCCTCCATGATCTCGCGCATGGCGTAGAGCTCGAGCACCTCGGAGATGTCGAGGTTGCGCACGATCAGGCCGCGGCCGCCGGCGGGCTCGACGAAGCCGCGCGCCGCGAGCCGGCCCAGCGCTTCCCGCACCGGCGTCCGGCTGACCTTGAGCCGCTGCGCGACCTCCTCCTCGCGCAGGCGGTCGCCGGCGCGGTAATTGCCGGCCTGCAGCGCCTCGCAGAGCGAGCGGAACACGGCTTCACCGAGCGCCACACCGCCGCCGCGTCCGATTGATCCGCCTGTCTTTGCCGGGCGTCTGGCCATGCATCCTCGTCGGCCGCCGAGCGCATCCTGCCCATGCAGAGATGTCGCTTGCACCGTTTCTGTATATCTTTGTATACAAAAGTACGCAATGGCGGCGCGGTTGATCCGCGCCGGCGGGCGGCAGAATGTCTCCAACTTCGTCGCTTCGGACAGACGGCATGAGCAGCAAATACGACGTGCTGGTGATCGGCGGCGGCAACGCGGCACTGTGCGCGGCGATCAGCGCCCGGCGCGGCGGTGCCTCCGTCCTCGTGCTCGAAGGCGCGCCAAAATTCTACCGCGGCGGCAACACCCGCCACACCCGCAACATGCGCTGCGCCCATGACGCGGCGACCGAAATCCTGACCGGCCCCTACACCGAGGAAGAGTTTTGGGAGGATCTGCTGCGCGTCACCGGCGGGCAGACCGACGAGGTGCTCGCGCGCCACATGATCCGCGAGTCCAAGGACATCCTGAATTGGATCGTGGAGCAGGGCGTGCGCTGGCAGCCCTCGCTCGGCGGTACGCTGAGCCTCGGCCGCACCAACTCCTTCTTCCTCGGCGGCGGACGCGCGATGCTGAACGCGCTGTACCTGACCGCTGAACGGCTCGGCGTCGACGTCGAATACGACGCCGAGGTCACCGACCTCGTGATCGAGGACGGCATGTTCCTCGCAGCGCGCCTCGAGCGGCCGATCAGGGGCGAGACCGAGATCCGCGCGACCTCGCTGGTCGCCGCGGCCGGCGGCTTCGAGGCCAACATCGAATGGCTGAAGCAATATTGGGGCGAAGCCGCCGACAATTTCCTGATCCGCGGCACGCCCTATAACCGCGGCTCGATCCTGAAGATGCTGCTGGACAAGGGCGTGCAGGAGGTCGGCGATCCCACGCAGTGTCATGCGGTCGCGATCGACGCCCGCGCGCCGAAATTCGACGGCGGCATCATCACCCGTCACGACTCCGTCGTGTTCGGCATCGTCGTCAACAAGCACGCCCAGCGCTTCTATGACGAGGGCGAGGACATCTGGCCGAAGCGCTACGCGATCTGGGGCCGGCTGGTCGCGGCCCAGCCCGACCAGATCGCCTACATCATCTTCGATTCGACCGTCGTCACGAGCTTCATGCCGACGTTGTTCCCGCCGATCGCCGGGCAGACGATTGCCGAGCTTGCCGGAAAGCTCGAACTCGATCCGGCCGCGCTGGAGAAGACCATCACCGAGTTCAACGCCGCGGTGCGCCCCGGCACCTTCGACCACACGATCCTGGACGACTGCGTGACCGAGGGCATCACGCCAGCCAAGACGCACTGGGCGCGCAAGATCGAGACGCCGCCTTATCTCGCCTATCCGGTGCGGCCCGGCATCACCTTCACCTATCTCGGCACGCGCGTGAACAAGGAGGCGCGGATGCTGATGGCCGACGGCAAGTCGTCCGCGAACATGTTCGCGGCCGGCGAGATCATGGCCGGTAATGTGCTCGGCAAGGGCTATGCGGCCGGCATGGGCATGACCATCGGTAGCGTATTCGGCCGGATCGCCGGACGGGAAGCGGCGCGCCACGCGAAGAACTAGGGATCAACAAAAAAGACAAAGGGAGAAACCATGTCGCGCATTGCCATTGCCTCGATCACGGCGCTGCTGATCGCCGGCCACGCCCACGCTGCCGAGCCGATCACCCTGCGCGACATGGGATCGTTCCATGTCGGCGGGCGTCTCGTCGAAATCTCCGGCAAGCCGGTGAAGGAGGTCATGTTCACGCCCGGCGGCGTGCCGGCCAAGGTCGATCCCAACGGCACGTACCAGGTCGAGCAGATGTACGTGCAGTATTTCCTGCCGGCCAACGAGAAGGGGAACTATCCGCTGCTGATGTGGCACGGCGGCGGACTGACCGGCGTCACCTACGAGACCACGCCCGACGGACGCGAGGGCTGGCTGAACTACTTTCTGCGCAAGGGATGGGCAGTCTACAATTCCGACGCGGTGGAGCGCGGACGCGCAGGCTGGGCGCAATATCCAGATATCTTCAAGAGCGAGCCGGTCTTCCTCACCACGGCCAACCCGTTCGAGCGTTTCCGCATCGGCGATGGGCCAAACTCCTACGATCCCGATCCCGCCAAGCGGAAGGTGCTGCCGGGCAACCAGTTTCCGGTCGCGGGCTACGAGAACTTCGTCAAGCAAAGCGTGCCGCGCTGGACCACGACGGATGATGCGACCGTCGCCGCCTACATCGCCGAGATCGATCGCGTCGGTCCGTCGGTGATCCTGTTCCACAGCCAGGCCGGCAGCTTCGGCTTCAAGGTGGCGCAAGCCCGGCCCGACAAGGTCAAGGCACTGATCGCGATCGAGCCGGCCGGCATCGGCGATCCCGCCAAGGCGGATGTGCTGAAGAACATCCCGACCCTCATCATCTATGGCGACTATATCGAGCGCGATGCCCGCTGGCCCAAGATCCGCGCCAACGGCGTCGCCTTCGCGGACGCCATCAGGGCGGCCGGCGGAAGCGTCGACATCGTCGACCTCCCGCAGGCCGGCATCAAGGGCAATTCGCATATGGTGATGATGGACAAGAACAACCTCGAGGTCGCTGGCCTGATCCAGAAATGGCTCGAGGCAAAAGGCCTGGCAAAGTAGACCCATGCACGGAACCAGAATCCTCGACGAGGCCGACCGTCTGATGACGGTCTGCAATTCCTGCCGCTACTGCGAGGGATTGTGCGCGGTGTTTCCAGCGATGGAGATGCGGCGCGCCTTCTCCGACGGCGATCTCAACTATCTCGCCAATCTCTGCCATTCCTGCGGAGCCTGCTACGTCGATTGCCAGTTCTCGCCGCCGCACGAGTTCGACGTCAACGTCCCCAAGACGCTGGCGGTCGCGCGTGCCGAGTCCTATGCGGCCTATGCCTGGCCGCAGGCTCTCTCTGGCGCCTTTGCGCGCAACGGCCTCGTCATCAGCATCGTCGCCGCACTCAGCATGGCGGCCTTCATCCTCGGCTTCGCCGCGCTCAACGACCGCAGCGTGCTGTTCGGTGTTCACACCGGCCCTGGCGCCTTCTACAAATTGATGCCGCACAATGCGATGGCGGCGCTGTTCAGCGCCGCGTTTCTCTATGCCATCCTGGCCCTCGTCATGGGCGTGCGCGCGTTCTGGCGCGCCATCGGTTCGCCGATCGGCGGACGCGCCGACGGGGGCTCGATCTTCCAGGCGATCGGCGATGCCGGCGAGCTGCGCTATCTCCATGGCGGCGGTGTCGGCTGCTACAATGAGGACGACAAGCCGACTGACCGACGCAAGCTGTATCACCACCTGACCTTCTACGGCTTCCTGCTGTGCTTTGCCGCGACCTCGGTCGCAACGCTCTATCACTATCTGCTGGGGCGCGAGGCGCCGTATCCGTGGTGGGACCTGCCGGTCGTGCTCGGCACGCTGGGCGGCATCGGTCTGATCATCGGGCCGATCGGCCTGTTCGCAGCCAGGATGCGGCGCGATCCGGCGTTGCTCGACGAGAGCCGTTACGGCATGGACGTCGGCTTCATCGCCATGCTGTTACTGACCGGTATCACTGGCATGCTGCTGCTCATCTTGCGCGAGACTGCCGCGATGGGGCCGCTGCTCGCGCTGCACCTCGGCGCCGTGTTCGCGCTGTTCATCACCATGCCCTATGGCAAGTTCGTGCATGGCATTTATCGCTTCGCCGCGCTGGTGCGTTACGCGCAGGAGCGCGGCAGCGAAGCCGGCTCTTGAGGGGGACGCGGCGCTGACGTATCTCTTGGCTCCGTTCCCGCGATGCGCGAATCGCGCAAGGAGCCTGCGCCCATGTACATGTTTCTGCCATTCTTGTTGGCTCTCGCAGGCTGCGCGTGCGTCTGGCGTTCGCGTGCGGGACTGAGCTATGCGCTCTGGAGCGCAACGCTCGCCGTCACAGTCGCCTGGTTCTTCCACCATGCGACCGATCCCCTGAAGTTCTCTTTCTGACGGTGTCGAGATGAGCACCGTGGAGACGAGCGAGCTACGACCGGTCGGCCTGATCCTGAATATGCTGGGATTGCTCGGGATCTCGTTGATCCTGATGGTCGCGTTCACCTACCAACTTGCGCTGGGCGAATTGCCTTGCCCGCTCTGCCTGCTGCAACGGGCTGGGTTCATCACAATCGGCATGGGCTTCCTGTTCAACCTGCGCCTCGGTGAGCGCCCGTCGCACTATGCGATGATCCTCATAGCCAGCCTCGTCACCGGCTTCGTTGCGATGCGACAGGTGTCGCTGCATCTGGCGCCCGGCGATCCCGGATATGGCTCGGCCTTGTTCGGGATGCACTTCTACACCTGGGCGCTCGTCGCGGCGGTAGGTGTGGTGTGTTATGTCGCGCTGGTCTTTGTCCTGAAGGATGCGACCGGCGGGCGAGAGGGGGACGCGCCCATGACCGGGCTCGCATCCAACACGGTCTTCGCAATCTTCGTGTTGCTGGTTGCCGCAAATCTCCTGTCCACCGTGCTGGAGTGCGGGGCGGGCCAGTGCGACGACAACCCGGTCCGCTATCTCCTGCTCAGGTGACAGAGGCGGCGCGGAAGCGGCCGTCGCGCAGGAAGGCGATCGTCTGTTCGATCGCGGCGGCGTGACGCGGAAGTCCGGTATGGGATGCCTTCACGACGACATGGTCGGCCATGACGGCCAGCATTGTGCTTTGCACCGATACGCGCCCGTCATTCGGTTTCGGCAGAACGAAGAGGCCGGCGACGGGATCGATGAAGCGATTTCCGGCGATCACGCCGACCGGATAGTCGATGGCGGGGAGGGCATTCGGCGCGGTCGCAGGGGTGGTGGTGAGCTCGAGGCCGGCTGGCCCGTAGAATGCGCGGTAGGGCAAAAATTCCCGCAGGAGATCGGCGACCTCGCTGCCGCTGTTCGGCGTGCCCAGCATGACGAGGCGGCCAAGCCGGGCCGGGCGGTGTCTTGCGATATAAGCGCGCGCGACGAGGCCGCCCATCGAATGCGCGACGAAATGCAGCGGCGCGTCACGTTCGGCGAAGCGCGCGATCGCCGGATGAATGTCGTCCGCGATGGCCGCGATCGGCTTGCTGCGGCTGGAATAATCGATGTTGAGTGTCGTGAACCCGCTCGCCTGGAGCGCCCGCTCCAGCTTCGTCAGGGATGCCGAGGTCCGCGCGATGCCGTGAAGCAGAACCACTCCGGGGCATCGCGCGTCGCCTGATTGAGGCGCCTCGCGCATCTGATTTATGCCACCTCGCGCTCCGGCGAGGACGCCTGCTCACGGGCCATCGTCGTCGCCGTGACATAGTCGGTCTTGCCGGTGCCGAGCAGCGGCACCTTGTCGACCACCATGATCGTTGCGGGCACGGTCAGCTCGGAGGCTCCGATCGTCTTGGCCTGGCCCTGCATCGCGCTGCGCTCGGCATTCTTCTCCGTCGTCAGCAGCACGATGCGCTCGCCCTTGCGCGGGTCCGGGATCGACACCGCGACCGAAGCGGCCTGCGGCCACAGCGCCGTCGCGACGGCTTCGACCGCCGACAGCGAGACCATTTCGCCCGCGATCTTGGCGAAGCGCTTGGCGCGGCCCTTGATGGTGATGAAGCCCGCGGAGTCGATCGCCACGATGTCGCCGGTGTCGTGCCAGCCTTCGGGAAGCTTTTCGAGCACGCCGGGATTTTCGGCCCGCAAGTAGCCGAGCATCACGTTCGGCCCGCGCACCGAGAGGCGCCCGCCTTCCTCGATGCCCGGGACCGGATCGAGGCGGCTTTCCATCAGCGGCGACAGGCGGCCGACGGTGCCGGGGCGGTTGGCCATCGGCGTGTTCATCGCCAGCACCGGCGCCGTCTCGGTGACGCCATAGCCTTCGAGGATGCGGATGCCGTAACGCTCCATGAACACCTGCCGCGTGCGGTCCTTCACCGCCTCGGCGCCGGCGATCACCAGGCGCAGGGTGCGGAAGTCGTAAGCATGCGCCGAGCGAGCATAGCCGGTCAGGAACGTGTCGGTGCCGAACAGGATGGTGGCGCCGGTCTGGTAGATCAGCTCCGGCACGATCCGGTAGTGCAGCGGGGAGGGGTACATGTAGATCGGAATGCCCGCGAGCATCGGCATCATCATTCCGCCGGTCAGCCCGAAGGAGTGGAACACCGGCAGCACGTTGAACACCTTGTCATCGGCGTTGGCGTCGACCCGCGCCAGCGCCTGCGCCGCGTTGGCGAGGATGTTGCGGTGGGACAGCACCACGCCTTTCGGCGTGCCTTCCGAACCCGAGGTGAACAGCACGACGGCCGGATCGTTGGCCTGGCGGGACACGCGCGGCGCGGTGCCTGCGAGCAGGCCCTTGATCTTGTCGGCTGTGCCGATCGAGGCGCGAAAGTCCTCGAGATAGACGACGCGGGCCTCCGCGGAGATCGCGGCCATCAGCTTGTCGAGCTTGCCCTTCTCGATGAAGGCTTTTGAGGTCAGCACGGTCTTGACCTGCGCCGCCTTCATGGCAGCGAGGACGTTGACCGGGCCGGCCGAGAAGTTGAGCATGGCCGGGACGCGGCCGATGCTCTGCAGCGCCATGAAGACGACGGCGACGCCCGCGGAGTTCGGCAGCAGCACGCCGACATTCTCGCCGGCCGCGGTGCCAGTCTCCAGCTTGCGGCTCAAAACCTGTGCGCCGAGGATCAGCTTGCGATAGGTCAGTTTGGTGCCGAGCGCGTCCTCGATGATCACCTTGCCGGTGTCGCGATCGCGATAGGCGTGTCCGAGTGCCTCGAACAGGGTGTGATCGAGCATGGCGTTCTTCACCATCGCATCGATCATCACGTCCTGAAGCGCGGCGCCGGCGGCATTGCGGCGCGCCTTGCCCTTCAGAGATGCATCGACCGGCAGCTTGACCGGAGGCAGGATGGTGACCGTCACGCGCGGAAACCACGAGCGCTTGATCTGGCTGCTGTTGAGGTAGCTGAGATGCGAGCGCTGTGCGCCTTCGATGCGGACCGGAACGACCACCGCGTCGGCCTTGTCGGCGATCATCGCGGTGCCGTCATAGACCTTCATCAGCGAGCCGGAGACGGTGATGCGCCCTTCCGGGAAGATGACGACAGGCTCGCCGGCGGCAACGAGCTTGATCAGGTCACGTGCGGCCAGCGGCTTGCTCGGGTCCATGGTGTAGTGCTTGACCACGCGCAGGAACGGCTTGGCCCACCAGGCCTTCGCGATGCCGGTATCGACCGCAAAACTCGCGTCGATCGGCAGGACGGCGTGCAGCAGCGGGCCGTCGATCAGGCTGACATGGTTGGGCGCGATCAGCATGCGCGTGCCCGGAGGCGGCAAATTCTCGAGGCCACGCACCTCGGTACGGAACAGCGCGCGGAACAAAAGTCCGCCAGCATCGCGCACGCCTTCCTTGCCCCACTTGGTCAGCACGAACCACACCGCGCCGAAGCTGGCAACGCCGAGGCCGAAGAAGATCCAGCCGACATGCAGCCCGCCCGCCTGCAGCAGCGCGACGAACAGCGAGCCGATCACCATGAAGGCGGCTTGCAGCACGTTGCCGGCGGCGATGATGCGGGCGCGCTCGGAGGGGACCGACCAGGCCTGGACCGCAGCGAAGGACGGGACCACGAACAGGCCACCGCCGAATGCGAAGGCGACGAAGTCGGCCAGCATGCGCAGCCCCGCGAACGAGGTCGCGAAATCGACCGCGGTGATGTCCTGGCCCTTGGTGGTCACACCGATGGCCCAGGCGAGATCGAGGCCGGCAAACCCCATGATGATGGCGCCGATCGGCACCAGCGCGAGGTTGGGACGAACGTGGCTCAGGCTTGCGGCAAACAGCGAGC
This sequence comes from Bradyrhizobium sp. USDA 376, assembly GCF_054063675.1. NCBI lineage: Bacteria > Pseudomonadati > Pseudomonadota > Alphaproteobacteria > Hyphomicrobiales > Nitrobacteraceae > Bradyrhizobium > Bradyrhizobium sp. USDA 376. The sequence continues at coordinate 8,865,779 of NZ_JBSSGN010000001.1, read as the reverse complement.
CGATCGCGATGCCGATCGCGAAGATCGCAAGACACAGCGTCACCACGCCCTCGGTACCACCGACCACCTCCTTGATCAGCGCCGGCAGCAACGACAGCACGATGGCGCCGACCAGCCAGAACCAGGAGACGATCACGGTGCCGTCCCACAGGCGGTGGTCGGCGTAGAGTGTCTTCAGCAGGCTGAGCGTCGAGGTCCAGGGATTGGCATCGACGGGCAGATCGGGCGCGGACGGCGTTGTCTGCGGAATGCGGGAGGCGAACGCCCAGGACAACAGGGCCAGCACGACCACGGCCGATGCGACCCAGCCCATATGCGCGGAGCCCGCCACGAACTGGCCGCCGGCGACGGTGCCGAGCAGGATCGCCATGAAGGTCGCGCCTTCGACCAGCGCGTTGCCGGTCGCGAGCTCGCCGAGCTCGAGCTGGTCCGGCAGCATGGCGTACTTCACGGGGCCGAACAGGGCGGCGATGGTGCCGAACAGCGCGAGCGCTGCGAACAGCAGCGGCACCGAATGTAGGAAGAAGCCGGCGGCGGCAAAGCCCGCGGCGAAGATCTCGACGAATTTGAGCCGCCGCGCGACGACGGATTTGACGTATTTGTCGGCGAGCTGGCCGCCGAGCCCGGACAGGATGAAATAGGGGAAGATGAAGACGGCGCCTGCCACCGTCACCAGCGCATCGCCGTGACCGGTCGCGGCGCTGTAAAGCAGGATGATGACGAGTGCGTTCTTGAGCACGTTGTCATTGAGCGCCGAAAAGAATTGCGCCCAGAACAGCGGCGCGAAGCGGCGTGACGACATCAATTCCCTGATCATGACTAGTCCTGTTTTGGAAAGGCAGCCTGAGGTTGATACGTTGGCGGTGAAAGTGTCACGACCGGAAGGGCGTGGGACGAACGATTGCAGAGTGACTGTTGTCGTCGGTCTGCTCTGTCCCCTTGGTCCCTCTGATCCTGTTGGTCTCCAAATGGTCTCGTTAGGTTCGCAAATTCCTGACGCGGCCACGTCGGCTTTGGGCGGAAAGGGCCGCGCTGACCCGGATATGCGACGGGCCGTGAGCAAAAACTGAACCGCATTGGTAAGGCCCGCGACATCGGCTGCGAATGTCGGGACATGGTAAGTCCTTCATTGCAGCCTTTTCTTGCATTCGAACCGCTTCATCCCGCGCGTTTCAGGTGAGATGGGCGAGGTGGCGAAAGGGCGAGAGGCGACCAAGCAGGCTGAACCTGTGGCCATCGCGACGGGCGCGGCCGCGGTTGGCGCGCCACATCCGGAAGGTCGCGCGCCGCTCGGCGAGCACGCCGGCAATGTCGCAGGCGTTGGCGATGCGATCGATCGGCGCCATCGCGAACTTGAGCAGGGCCCGGCCGAGGCCGGTCACGAGGGCTGCGGCGTCATCGATGAAGGTGGCGGCGATATCAACAGCGAGGGTTTGCATTTTGCAGGTCTCCGGGTTAAATTGAACAATGTTCACATGAGTAGCTTGAAAATGAACAATGTTCAAGAAGAATCGCTGCGAGATCAGAAAAAAAATCGGCGCCGGCTCCAGATCCTGGAGATCGCCCGCGGCATTATTGCATCTAAGGGATTGAAATCACTAAAGGTTCGGGACGTCGCGGAGGCCGCAGGGTGCTCGGTCGGCAGCGTCTATAACGAGTTCGGCGACTTCGACGGGGTGATCCTGACGGTCAATCGGGAGACCGTTCAGGCGCTCACGGCGCGGCTGCGCGGGGTTCCGGCGGAGAATCCCGTTCGCCAGCTCTACGGGCTTGCCGAGACCTATCTCGAATTCTTCGCGGAGCATGCCAATCTGCTGCGGTCGCTGTTCGAGCACCGCATGGAGGACGATCGGCCCTATCCGGACGACATCCTTCAGATGGTGATGGACGCCTTCGCGCTGATGCACCCGCCCCTGGTGCGGGTGCTACCGGATGCGGACGACGTCAAGATCGCGCTGCTGTCGCGCACCCTGTTCTCCGCGGTGCACGGCATCATCTCGCTCGGCCTCGAGGAGCGCATGGTGGCCGTGCCGCCCCAGATGCTGCGCCAGCAGGTCGAGCAGTTCGTGGACGCCCATCTCGCCGGCCTCGGCATTCTGCCGGTCGGCGCACGGCTGTCTCGATGAGGCGCCGCCACTACCAGGCGTATCGCAGGCTGGCAGTGCCGGAATAGGTCGTGCTGCGCGCCGCGAACTCGCCGTCGAACTTGGCGGATAGCGCGACGCCGTTCGAAAACTTCAGCTCGGCGCCGGCGGACGCGAGCGCGGCGTCCTTTGCCGGCGTCGCGCCATTGACGATGAAGCTCGCGCCGGGCAGCGTCTGGAATGCAGCGACGAGCGTCGGATCGCTGACCCAATCATGCGCCCAGGCCGCGCGACCACGCAACGTCAGGACCGAAGTCGGCGTGACCAGCGTCGCGCGATCGAAGCGCGCGCCGACCTCGCTCCGCGTGCTGCTGGCGGTGCGTCCCTGATAGGTCAGACCGAAGCCGCTGCCGGCCAGATCAGTCTCGGTATAGGTCGGCGTGCGAAACGCCTGCGCCTGCGCTGCCGCGTAGGGCGTGATGCCGCCGACCGGCGTCGCGAAGCGATAGCCGCCCTCGATGCGGCCGCCGACGGTCTGAGCCTCGAACTTTGCAGTGAGCTGGTTGCCGAACGGCGCGAGGCGATCGGTCGACATCCAGTGATTGGCCACGGCGAGCGAAGCCGCGAAATAGGCCGGACCGGTACGCACCGCGGTGTAGACGCCCGCCTGCATCGCATCGCTCTTGCCGCCGCCGATCGCCTGCGCAAGATCCCATTTGGTGCCGCCGCCCGAGAGCGCGAAGCCGACCAGCGCGTCGCGGCTGAAATGGTAGTCGGCGCCGGCCGCGACGCCGGCCGCGCGCGCGTTGAGGTCGTGGCTGCCGATGACGACGGGGTCGCCGCTGGTGCGGTTGGTGCCGCCGAACGCCGTGCCCCAGGCCGTCCAGCGCTCCGCAAAGTTCGGAGCCTTTGCCGCCGGCGCGCCCAATACCTTGTTGTAGGCGAGAGCGATATCGCCCGGCATCGCAGCGCGATCGGGGCTGAAGCCGAGTGCGGCGTCGCCCGTGCCGATGTTCACGCCCCCGCGTCCGCTGACGAATGGATCGAGCATGAGGCCGAGGAATTGGCTCGTGAACTGGAAGGCGCCCTGCTGGGCCCCGGTCGCGGCTTCTCCTGAAAGCTGGTCCAGATTGTAACGGAGTTGGGCGTCGCTCTGGCCGGCAAGAGACGAGAGAAAGGGCAGGTTGGAGCCGAACGCACTCAGCGCGCCGGCCACGGCCTTCTGGTTCTGCGTCTGAGCGACCGAGAGGAACGCGGCATTGTTGTAGTTGAGCGTCAGAAAGACGTTGAACCCGTCATAGCTGAGGGCGGAGGTGAAGAACTGCGGATTATAGCCGCTGATCGTCACACCGGAGAAGGCGCCGGTGAGGCCGCTCGGCGTGGTCAGGATCGTATATTGCGTCGATGCGCCGTAGGCGCCCGCAAGCGTGGTGACGGCGACTGTGCCGCCGTTCAGCGTCGCGCTCACCGCAGCGATCTTGCCGGATTGTCCGGCCGCGTTGACGGAGATCGCATAGGTCGAACCGGCGTTGAAGGTGGCATTGCCGTAGCTCGCGAGCGCATCGAAATTGCTGGGCGCGACCCTGCCGCCCGACAGCACGACGAGATCGCCGACATTGCCGTTGCCGCCAAGCGTGCCGCCGCTGCTGACCGTCGTCACAACATTAGGCATTGCGCCGTTGACGATGAGGGTACCGGCCTGGACGTTCATGATCGCTGTGTCTGTCGTCGAGCCGGTCAGTGTCCAGGTGGAGCTGCCGGTCTTTTCCAGCGCCTCGAATTCCCGGAACTGACCGGCCGCGCCGAATATGCTGAGATTGAACGCTGCGTTGGCGGCCCCGCCCAAGCGCAGCGTGTCCGTTCCATTGCCGCCCAGGACCCAGCCCGTGATGCCCGATCCGGCACGCAGCTCGAACACGTCGTTGCCTCCTTTGAGGTCGGCCGCCGTGCTGACGCCACCGCTGCTGATGGTGCCTGAGTTGATGATGGTGTCCTGATTGGCCGAGCCGATGATTGCCGTGCCCGAGGCACTCGATATCGTGCCGGCATTGGTGATGATATTGCCGTCGGCTGCGCCGCTGAGATCGACGGCCGCGACATTGATGGCATGGACAAAGCCGCTCGACAGGATACTCGCCTGATTATTCGCCGACCCGGCGCCGATGCTGATGCCGATGGCTCCGGTAAAGCCGTTTCCGACCGTACCTCCGATTGCGATGACGTTGTTGCTCGAATTGGCCAGAGCTAGCGCCGACGTGCCGAGGCTCGATGACCCAACGATAGCGCCGGCGTCCACGGTGATGGTATTGCCGCCACCGCCGATCACTGCGATGCCGTCGCTGTTGGCGGACGTGACCGTTGCGTTGTTGAAGACCTTGATGGCGCTATTCGATGCCGCTTCGAAGACAATGCTCGCAAAGGTGGGGTCGTTCAGGGACGTCGCAGTGCCGTCGCCGATGTTGACGGTCACACCGCTGACCACGGGTGCCGTCTTGACCTGGGTGTTGCCCGCCCCGGTGCAGGTGATCGAATCGCCTGACTGAAGCGTCGTCTGAGAACCGCTTCCGCTAATCACACAGGCCGCTGCAGCGGGGGCGGTAAACCAGGTCAGCGTGCTAGCCGTGGCAAGAGCACTGATTGCGGTGCTCACAAGAAACGCAGGCCGCCGATACGCCTTCGCGCGAGGGACATCCGGCGGGGTGAACGAAGCATTCCAAGGCACCTGCGAATTCCTTTTATCGTTCGGGCCGGACGGAATCCGGCCGCAACGCTGGGCAGTTGCCATGCTTAGTGGTGGAGGCCCTGGCCTTCTTGGACCAGCGCGCAAAGCGATGTGTCGAAATGCGAAAGAGGCAACCTTTCCGGAAAAATGTGGCCAGGGCGCCACAACGGGGCCGTCCCGCAGCGTTTGCCCCTCATGCCAGACCTGATCAGGGCGCCATTACGTATGGCTTGGAGCGCACTCGGCCTGATCTCACGTGTCCGAGCGGTGGGTCCTCGTGCCCGACGAGATGCAGCAGCTCGCGGACGGCTATCAGCCCCGTGCCGCGACGGCTTCGCGCGCCCGGGCGGCAACGACGACGACGTCCGGTCTCACGCTGTCGACCTGAACCCGGTTGCGGCCCTTTTCCTTGGCGCGATAGCAGGCGGCATCCGCGCGGCGCATCGCCTCCTCGAGCGTGGTGTCGCGGTCGGTGATGCAGGTGACGCCGACGCTGGCGGTCACCGCGAAGCAGCGATCGTCCCAGGCGAAGTTGAACAGCTCGAGCGACCGCCGTAGCCGTTCGGCGATATCGACGGTGTTCGACGGCGAGCACTGGGGCAGGATCAGGCCGAACTCGTCGCCGCCGAGCCGGGCCACCAGGTCATGCGGCCGTCGGTCCTGTTGCAGGAGGCTGGAGACCTGGCAGAGCAGGCGGTCGCCTGCGAGATGGCCGCAGCTGTCGTTGACGTTCTTGAACTGGTCGAGGTCGAGCAGGATCAGTCCCAGCGGACCCGCCGCGACATTGTCCAGCTCGCCCTGCAGGCGCGCCTCGAAGGCGCGGCGATTGGAAAGGCCTGTCAGCCAGTCGTGCGACGCCTGCCAGGCGAGACGCTCCTTCTCGGCATAAAGTGCGTCCTCGAAGGCCTGTCGTTGCAGCACCAGTCGGCGTGTGTGCCAGATCAGGAGCAGGATCAGAGACGCCGCGGTCGCGATATTGATGCAGGTGAGCGTCACCTTGATGGCGCGGGAGCCTTCGCCGAGCACAGTGGAGAAGCGCTTGGCATGCACCGTGAACTGGGTGTTGAGCTCCGAGAGCCGCGCCGACAGGAATTGCAAGCGGCCGTTGTCCTGAACGGGGCCCTTCGCCAGCTCGGACCGGATGACCTCGCCGAAGACGCTCAGCTCCAGCAGCATGGGATCGGTGGCGGCCCACTCGCGGATCGCTTCCTGGAGGAAGCTGACGCCATTGAAGTAGCGAAACAACCAGATCAATCCCGGAACGTCATCAGGATGGTTGCCGCCTTGCAGGAAGCCGATGCGGGCGGCCTCGACGTCGACCGGATCGCGCTCGAGCGCCCAGCGTGCGAACTCGTCGCCGATGGGAACGGCGAGCGAAGCCTGGTAGTGCGCGAACTGGCTCGGTTCGCCCGAATGCAGATAGAGATTGAGGAAATAGACCGCGTTCTTCTGCGAGCGCGACCATAGCGCTTCGCCCGCGACATAGGCGCGGACCGATGACATCACTTCGAGGCTGAATCCCGCAATCGTCGCCTGGAGCACGACGACCATCACGAAAGGCGAGACGAGCTTGATGACGTGAAGGAAGCTGCGTCCCTTCGTCGACGACGCTGTTCTGCGAAACACCCTGCGTTCCCCAAATCGCTCAACGACCCCAGCGGAGCGTTGCGCCTGCAACGCAAAGTAGAGGAGAAGGTTGCTTAACCCGAGCTGAAACAGCGCAGGACCACATCGCAGGGTGAAGGCGCTGTGAAGCGCATGGCCGCAGATCGCTTCAAATACCATTGAAGCGGAACTGGCGCGGTCTCGGCGAACCAATGCCGCGCATTCGTCGCGTGCGATTTACCCGATCGAGAGAATTGCTAGACCAGCACCGGCTTGCGCACGCGGCCGACGTCGCCGAACACGCGCAAGTAACGCTCGATCTCCGAGGGCAGGCCGGTTGCCTTCTCCGGATTGTCGGAGAGCTTGACGGCCGGATGGCCGTCGACCGACGACACCTTGCAGACCAGCGAGATCGGATCGAGATTGAACGAGCCGTCCGGGGGGCAGCCGACGAAGTCGTTGGTGAGGTTGGTGCCCCAGCCGAACGACAGCCGCACGCGGCCGGTGAAATGGTGATAGGTCTCCTCGATCGAGCCGACGTCCATCGCGTCGGAAAAGACGAGCAGCTTGTCCCTGGGGTTGCGGCCCTTCTTCTCCCACCAGGCGATGATCTCCTCGCCGGCCTGGATCGGTGGTGCGCTGTCGGGGCGGAAGCCGGTCCAGTCGGCGACCCATTCCGGCGCATCGCGCAGGAAGGCCTTGGTGCCGAAGGCATCGGGCAGTGCGATCAGGAGGTTGCCGCCATAGGTCTGGCGCCACTGGTCGAGGATGCGATAGGGCGCCCAGCGCAACTCCTCGTCGTCCTTGGCAAGCGCAGCCGCGACCATCGGCAGCTCATGGGCGTTGGTGCCGATCGCTTCGAGATCGTTGTCCATCGCGAGCAGTACATTGGACGTGCCGATGAAGGAGGAGCCCAGGCCTTCCTTCACCGCCTCGACGCACCAGCGCTGCCACAGGAAGCCGTGGCGGCGGCGGGTGCCGAAGTCGGAGAGCCGCAAGTTCTCCAGCTTGCGCAGCCGCTCGACCTTGGTCCACAGCTTGGCCTTGGCGCGGGCATAGAGAACGTCGAGCTCGAAGCGGCCGCGGCCCTTCATCGCCGCGCGCGAGCGCAGCTCGTTCAAGATCGCGAGCGCGGGAATCTCCCACATCGAGGTGTGGGTCCACGGTCCGTGGAAGTGCAATTCGTACTGGCCATCGACCTTGCGCAACTCGTATTCGGGAAGGCGGAATTCGGCGAGCCAGCGGATGAAATCCGCCGAGAACATGTGGGTCTTGCCGTAGAACGTGTTACCGGCAAGCCAGATCAGCTCTTTCTTGGTGAAGCGAATGGTGCGGGCGTGGTCGAGCTGGGCGCGCAGCTCGCCTTCGTCGATGATCTCGGCGAGCCGCACATGGCGCGAGCGGTTGATGACCGAGAAGGTCACCTGCTGATCCGGGTAATCTTCCCGAATCATTTGTAACATCAATAGCTTGTAGAAGTCGGTATCAAGCAGGCTGCGGATGATGGGATCCAGCCGCCAGCTGTGATTGTAGGTCCGGCTCGCAATGTCGGTCACTGTCATGGGGCAATTCTAGCGTGGCGGCCCCCGCCCAACCAGTGGGTTTGGCGAGGGGCTGGCTTCCGCGAAATTGGAGCGGGGGCTCAGTCTCCGGCTGCCGTCGTCGCGACGGTCTCGAGCTGGCTTCTTATCCAGCGATGCGCCGGGTCTTTCTGGTAGCGCTGGTGCCAGACCATGAACATCGGCAGCTCGGCCAGCGTCCGTGTGCGCGACGCCAATGGAATGCGCGTTTGCGCGAAGCCGCCCATCACGCCGGACGCAAGCAGGCTCGGCATGCTCGCGAGCATCTGCGAGCCGCGCAGGAACGAGGGCACGCCGGAAAAGCTCGGCACCGAGATCGCGATGTCGCGGTGGAATCCATTGGCGGCCAGGCGGCGGTCGAAGTCGAGCCGCTCGTTGTCGGTATAGACGACGGTGATGTGGCGCGCCGCGAGATAGGCATTGCGGTCGGAAGGCGCCGCGCGCGCCTTGGGATCGTAGTAGCAGACGTAGTGATCGCTGAGCAGCCGCTTCTGCACGATGTCGACGCCGGACGGCGGCAGCGGCGTGATCATGAGATCGCAGCGGTTTTCGCGCAGCATGGCGGGCGAGGGGGATTGCGAGGGGATGACCCGCAGGTTCAGGCTCTTCACCTGGCCGGCGACATGATCGAAGAAGCGCGGCAGCAGAAGGTCGCGCTGGAAGTCGTTGGCGGCGATCGTCAGCGACAGCTGCGCCCGCGCCGGCGCGAAGCTGACGCCGCCGGCGAAGCTGCGCATCTCGTCGATCAGCGCGCGCGCCTTCGCCGCGAGGGCCTGGGCGTGCGCGGTGGCGACGATGCCACGGCCGGACTTGGCGAACAGCGGATCGCCGGCGATCCGCCGCAGCTTGTTCAGGCCGTGGCTGACTGCCGATTGCGTCAGGTCGAGCCGTGTCGCCGCCGCCGTCACCGAGCCTTCCTCCAGCACCGCGAGGAACAATTCGAGGGCGTGGCCGTCGAGGGCCAAATGATCGATTTCTTTCATGGGATTCATTATAATCGATCTATTTATCTTGAGAATACATCGTCTCATGATCTCCCGATAAGCCGCGCGCCCGGACCCGGGCGCCCCCAGGGAGAGACAACGCCGATGAATGCCCAGGCGCCAGCCTTGCAGGATCCCCGCCTCAACCGCCCCGAGCCGTTCGCGTCGCCGCTCGGCGATGGCGGCTTCTTCCAGCGCGACCGTTCCATCCATCCGCCGGCGCACGCGCCCGGCTACAAATCCTCGGTGCTGCGCTCCCCGCGCCAGGCGCTGTTGTCGCTGGAGAACTCAGTCTCGGAGATCACCGGGCCGGTGTTCGGCCACAACGATCTCGGTCCGCTCGACAACGACCTGATCCGCAACTACGCCAAGGACGGCGATCCCGTCGGCGAACGCATCATCGTGCACGGCCGCGTACTGGACGAGACCGGCCGGGGCGTTCCGAACACGCTGGTCGAATTCTGGCAGGCCAATGCCGGCGGCCGCTACCGGCACAAGAAGGACACGTATCTGGCGCCGGTCGATCCGAACTTCGGCGGCTGCGGCCGCGCGCTGACCGATGACACCGGCTATTATTATTTCCGCACCGTGAAGCCGGGTCCCTATCCCTGGCGCAACTACGTCAACAGCTGGCGCCCCGCCCACATCCACTTCTCGGTGTTCGGCTCGGGCTTTGCGCAGCGGCTGATCACCCAGATGTATTTCGAGGGCGATCCCCTGATCCCGGTCTGCCCGATCCTGACGACGATTCCGGACAAGGATGCGCTCGACCGTCTGGTCGCGCCGCTCGACCTCAACGCCTCGACGCCGTTCGACTCGCTCGCCTATCGCTTCGACATCGTCCTGCGCGGCCAGCGCTCCACCTATTTCGAAAATCGCACCGCGGGGAACTAAGTCCATGCCGCAGCCGCTCAACTATCTCAAGGAAACCGCCTCGCAGACCGCCGGGCCCTACGTCCATATCGGCCTGATCCCGGCCATGGCCGGCTTCGACATCTTCGAGAAGAACTTTTCCAACGTGCTGGTGACGCCGAACACCAAGGGCGAACGCATCACGCTGGAAGGCAGGGTGCTCGACGGCAGCGGTACGCCGCTGCGCGACGTGCTGCTGGAAATCTGGCAGGCCAATGCGGCCGGCCGCTACAACCATCCGGCGGATCGCTCGACCGGCGCGCTGGAACAGGAGTTTCGCGGCTGGGGCCGCGCCGGCTCCGACTTCGACAGCGGCCTCGTCACCTTCGAGACCATCAAGCCCGGCGCGATCACCGACAAGACGGGGCACAAATGCGCGCCGCACGTCAATGTCTGGATCGTCGCGCGCGGAATCAATATCGGTCTCAACACGCGGCTCTATTTCTCGGACGAAGAGGCCGCCAATGCCGCCGATCCCGTGCTCAACCTGATCGAGCAGCCGGCGCGCCGCAAGACGTTGATCGCGACGCGCAGCGAGCGCGCCGGCAAGGTCGTGTATTCCTTCACGATCAACTTGCAGGGGCCGGAGGAGACGGTGTTCTTCGACGTGTGAGGATCCGGCGGTCGTCGCGCAGGGTCACTCGACCCGGTCGTCGCGTTTGATCGTTCCGCGCGCGAGGAATTGCGGTGGCTGCCGCACCTCGCGCGATCCCGCGCGCTCGACCGGATCGCGCCCCACCTTTTGTTTCAGCTCAGCCAGATCGATGAAGACGTCCGCCTGCCGGCGCAGGTCGTCGGCGATCATGGGGGGCTGGGTGGAGAGCGTGGAGACGACCGTCACGCGGACACCGCGGCGTTGCAGGGATTCCACCAGCGAACGAAAATCCCCGTCGCCCGAGAACAACACGATCTGATCGACATGTTCGGCAAGCTCCATCGCACTCACGGCGAGATCGACATCCATGCTGCCCTTCACCTTGCGGCGGCCGGTGGTCGCGTCGACGAACTCCTTGGTGAGCTTGGTGACGACGGTGTATCCGTTGTAGTCGAGCCAATCGATCAACGGACGAATTGACGAGAACTCCTGATCCTCGACGACGGTCGTGTAGTAAAAGGCACGCAACAACGTACCTCGGCTTTGAAATTCGCTGAGCAGGCGCCTGTAATCGATGTCGAAGCCGAGCGCCTTGGAGGTGGCATAGAGATTGGCGCCATCGATAAAGAGTGCGATCTTCCCAATTGAAGACATTATGCACAAATCTCCAGTTCCGCACGAAGCCCGCCTGTTCGGCCGCAGGGCACCGTGTGTCGGCGGGAAACACTGAAGGCGCCGATGGCTTGCGGAAAAAGCGGCGCCGGCGACCGGACAGGGGTGGCCGCCTTGCGCCAAGGTTAGGGAGGGTTCCATGCCACCAGCGCCAGGGCGCCGAATGCAGCCACGCTAAGGCGAGCGCATTCCCTGCTCAATTGTACTGAGGTAAGGGGCCTCTATCCAAAGGATAGCACCGCATATACGAAGGTAAGTGGGGCGCGCCGGCAACGTCCGATGGTCACCCTTCGCCGTCATGCAGCTGCGCGCGAAAGGCGCGCGGCGACAGTCCTGTGGCGGCCGCATAGACCCGGCTGAAATACGCGGGGTCCTCGAAGCCGAGCGCGTAGGCGATCGTCGAGACCGGCAGGTTGGTGTAGACGAGGTTGCGCCGCGCCTCGCGGATCAGCCGGTTGAGGATCAGGTGCGAGGCGGTGTCGCCCGTTGCCGTCCGTGTCACGCGGTTGAGATGGGTCGGCGTGATCGACAGCGCGTCTGCGTAGTCCGCAACGCTCCAGCGCTCCAGATGATGCTGTTCGAGCAGCGCCTCAAAGCGGCGGAACAGGCCGCTTTCCGCCGTACCGTTGCCGCCGCTCCCGCTGGTGAGCGCGCGGGCGACGAGACCGATCATGGCTGCGGACAACGCACGCAACACATGGGCGCGGCCGTAGTCGCGTCCCGCGTGCTCGGCGAAGATCTGCTTCATGGTGGCGCGGATCTGCGGCGTGCCGCGCACCACGCCCGATTGCGACAGGACTCCGCGCAAGCCTTCGGCGGCGAGCAGCGCCTCGTCCAGGATCTCGGCGGCGATGGTCAATACCCAGCCCTGGGTATCCGGTTCGAAGCGGAAGCCGTGGACGTGTCCCACCGGTACGTTGACGATCTGCATCGGTTTCAAGGGCACCACGCGCCCGTCGAGCGTCGCCTCGCCGCCGCCGCGCTCGATCAGCAGCACCTGGTGCAGCCGGGCATGACGGTGTACGGCCAGGGTCCAGTCATGCAGCACCGAGCGGGACGCAATCGTCTCGCAATGCACGACGTCGGGCAGATCGCCGGACTCGCCGAACAGATTGTAGACCCGGATCGCCGGGGCAGGGGCCGTGCTTCTCATGTTCGAATAGTACAAGACAATGACGAAACCCTCCATCGGTCTGCAGCACCAAATCTGCAAAAAAGTGCCGACGGGAGGACGCAAAAATGAAAGTTCAGGTCTGTATCATCGGCGGTGGGCCCTCCGGGCTGCTGCTGTCCCAGCTCCTGCATCTCAAGGGCATCGACACGATCGTGCTGGAGAAATACAGCCGCGACCACGTGCTGGCCCGGATCCGCGCCGGCGTGCTCGAGCACGGTTTTGCAAAGCTGATGCGCGAGGCGCAATGCGGCGAGCGGATGGACCGCGAGGGCGAAATCCATAACGGGTTCGAGATTGCCCATGACGGCATGCTGTCCCATATCGACCTGCACAAGCATTCCGGCGGCAATTCGGTGCTGGTCTACGGCCAGACCGAACTCACGCGTGATCTCTACGAGGCGCGGGACCGCTTTGGCGGCAAGGTCGTGCACAATGCCGAGGATGTGACGCCGCACGAGCTGACCTCGGACCGGCCTTACGTGACCTACCGCTCGAACGGCGAGACCATCCGCGTCGATTGCGACTACGTCGTCGGCGCCGACGGCTTTCACGGCGTCAGCCGCAGGTCGATCCCGAAGGACGTCCTTCGCGAATACGAGAAGGTCTATCCGTTCGGCTGGCTCGGGGTGCTGTCGCGCACGAAGCCGGTGTCGCCCGAGCTGATCTATGTGAAGCACGAGCGCGGCTTTGCGCTCTGCTCCCTGCGTTCGCAGGTGCTGAGCCGTTACTACATCCAGGTGCCGCTGACCGACAAGGTGGAGGACTGGAGCGACGATGCGTTCTGGGCCGAGCTGAAGCACCGCCTGCCGGAGGAGGTCGCCGGCCGCCTGATCACGGGGCCGTCGATCGAGAAGAGCATCGCGCCATTGCGCAGCTTCGTCGCCGAACCGATGAGCTATGGCCGCCTGTTCCTCGCCGGAGATGCCGCCCACATCGTCCCGCCGACCGGCGCGCGCGGACTGAACAGCGCCGCCTCCGACATCTACTATCTCTACCACGCCATGCTCGCGCACTATCAGCGCGGTGACGATTCCGGCCTCAAGGGCTACTCGGCCAAGGCACTGGCGCGGATCTGGAAGGCGCAACGCTTCTCCTGGTGGATGACGATGATGCTGCATCGTTTCCCCGACCGGATCGAGTATGAGGATCGGCTGCAACAGACGGAGCTGGACTATCTGCTCTCGTCGGAGACGGCGCAGCGCCTGCTCGCGGAGAATTATGTGGGCCTGCCGTTTTAGGCGGTCGCCACTTTCACCCTCCCCCTCCTGGGGAGGGTAAGAGGCCACTACTTCCCTTCCAGCGTATTGACGGGCGTCCAATCCGGCGGCGGCGGACTTGCAGCGAGCGCCTTCGCGCGCTTCGCGAACAACGTCGACGCTGGGTCGGCCGCGGCCGCTTGCCCGAACGCATCAGCCGCTTTCGCAAAATCCCTTGCCCGCCAGCAGGCCAACCCCTCCGCATAAGCGGCCGCCACCTTCGCCTGTGCGGCGCTCTCCCCGCCCTTGTCCGCCAGCGGCTCGAACACCCTGATCGCTTCGCCGCGCCCCATCACCCTGATGGCGTCCAGCTCGCGCCAGGCGAAAATGTCGCCGGTCTGCGCGACCGTCGCTTCCGATGCCATGATCGCGGTGCCGTAATATTTGTTGGCGCCTTCGAGCCGCGAGGCGACGTTCACGGTGTCGCTCATCACGGTGTAGTTGAAGCGGCGGCGGGAGCCGATATTGCCGACCACGGCTTCGCCGCTGTTGAGCCCGATGCGGTGCGACAGGCCGTGGCCGGCGAAGGCGGGGTTGCCGGCATTGAGCTCCGCCAGCTTCTCATGACATTTCAGCGCTGCGTGAACCGCGTTGCGCGCGTGGGCAGGATCGTCGGCGGGTGCGCCGAACATAGCGACGATGGAATCGCCGATATATTTGTCGACGTAGCCGCCATGGCCCTCGATGATGTCGGTCATGGCGGAGAGATATTCGTTCATCAGCGTGACCAGTTCGCCCGGCGTCATCGTCTCCGCGATCGAGGAGAAGCCGCTGAGGTCGGAGAAGAACATCGTGACGTTGCGCATCTCGCCGCCGAGCGCCGGCATCTTGCCGGAGGCGACCATGGTCTCGATCACCTCGGGCGCGAGATAGAGCGCAAAACTCTTGCGCAGGAAACGCTCGTCGCGATCGGCCAGCACGAAGCGATAGCCGATCATCATCGCCAGCGACGCGAGGCTTGCCAGCGCAGGTTCAGTCAAGGGTAGTGCCAGCGCATGCACGAACACGCCGACGGCCACGGCGGTGTAAAGGGCGATGAAGGCGAACCATGCGATTAACGCGCCGGCAGGTGCGAGCATGCAGGCCGCGCAGGCGATGATCGCTGCGAGCGCAAACGTGAGAATGGTCCGCACGGGAAAACCGAGCTCGGTCACGGCGTCGTGCTCGATCAGGTTTCGGACCACCGTGGCGTGCACGAACACGCCGGCGATGTCGTTGCGGGCCTTCTGCGCGGCGCTGGCGGGGGCGGGCAGGGCGCATCGTGGCGCGGGCGAACCGTCATGGCCGCCGGACAATCGCGTCGAGGTGAGCTTGCGGTCCTCGAAATTGAGGATGGTGCCGAGCAGCACGACCTTGCCCTCGAAGGCGCGGCGGAAGAAATCGCGGTCGCCCTTGTCGGCGCAGGCGTGCAGGTCGGCGAATGAATAGGCCGGGACGTCGCGGCCCAGGCCGCGAAAGTTGAGCGTCAGTGTATTGGCTACCGCGCTGGGAATCGCATAGCCGGACAACTCCATCGCGCCGGATGGCCCGGTCTCGGGCCTGGTGCCGAGGGCGCGCGCGGCGAGCTCGACCGCCATCGCCGGAACGGGCTTGCCGTCGATGGAGAAGCTCAGCGGCATCCGCCGGATCACGTCGTCGGGGTCGGTGTGGACGTTGAGAGCGCGGATATTGTTCTTCACCGCCAGCTGCTGCGCGCGGTAGGGCCTGTCCGGATGGTCGTTGCTCAGGATTTCACCGAGCACCAGCTTGCCGCTGTCGGAGAGCTGCCGCAGGGCGATGAGGTAGTCCCGGTCAAAGCCCTTCATTCGCGTGCCGAGCGGCGCTTCGCCAAAGGGAATCTCGGACTGCTCGATCGAGCTCGGAAAGATCACGTCGAAGCCGATCACCTTGGCGCCGCCCTCGGTGATGCTGCCGAGCACGCGGCCGATCTCGCGCGTCCAGGTCTGCGTCGGCGATCCCTTGAAGGGCGGGGTGTTATACGTCTCGCCGTCGATCGCGACAACGACGACCGGCGACGTCGCGGGATCGCGGCGGTCGCCAATGATCTTGCCGCGCAGCGCCGTGAGGATGTCGAGCGAGAGGCCTTGCAGCGTTTGAAGCGGTGGTGACGTGAAGACCGCGCCCGCAAGGAGCGCGATCAGGATCGCCGCAACGATGTCCCGCCTGCCGAGCCGCCGCATCGCGCCTTCGCGGAGCCGCTTATTCGAGCCGCAGCAGGCGGCCGACGATCGGCGTCGGCGATGACGTGGCGCTGGCATCGACCTGGAAGGCGTAGCGCTTGGCGCCGAGGATGGCGAGATAGCTGCCGCCCGGCGTCAGCGACTTCCCGGCCTTGGCGAAGTCATAGAACTTGCCGCCGATCATGACCTCGTTCTTCAGCGGCACGGTGATCGTGGGTTCCTTGCCATCGGTGCGCTCGATCACCAGCGTACTGCCGCTCTTGGCCTGCACCAGCGGGGCCGTGCCGTAGAGCGTCGGCAGCTTGGCCGGGGCGCCCTTGGCATCCGAGCGCATCGTGCGGAAGGTGGTCGCGGCGCTCTGGTTGGCCTCGCGCTCGGACAGTTTCGCCGCATTGGTGTCGCAGGGCACCTTTTCCCGCTTGACCTCGCCGAGTTGCACGGTGCTCTGCTCGGCACCGACCAGCACGACGCCTTCGCTGATGGTCTCGCGCTGGCAGGATTTCAGGTAGCTGAGCGTGATGCTCGCCTTGGGCCCGAGCTTGATGATCTTGCCCGGCGCCACGTAGTCCATGAAGGCGATGCCGTCGACCTTGCCCTGGACGTCCTCGACGATTGCAGCCGGAGTCTCCGCCAGGGCGGGAGTCGCAACACAGAACGCGCCGACAACGGCACCGATCAGGCTTTTCATGGGAATTCTCATCCAATTCGACCGATATATGACCGGTCCCTGTCCTGGTTCGATGCTTAGCAGCGGCGCGCCCAGGCAAGTGTGACCAGAATCACTCTTTATTCTTGGTGCCACCTTAGCAGGAACAGGTTCAACCCGGCGACCGGAGAAAACAGAGCTGCGGCAAGCTGTTGCCCGGATGGATAGTGTCAGCTGGCCGGGACGGCCTCGGCTGAACGGTCCTCGGCGGGACGGCTCTCCGCTGTGCTCTCTCTCATGGGAACGAGCGTGACCTCGGTCTTCTGAAATGGCGTTGACTGCTGCCCGGCGGCGATCTTCACGACCTCGTCCCAGCGCGACAGAAAGGCCTCGACGCAGGCGGGATCGAACTGCCGTCCCGCGTTCTCGATCAGGTAGTTGCGCGCCATCTCGAGCGGCATCGGCTCCTTATACGGCCGCCGCGTCGTCAGCGCGTCGAATACGTCGGCGACCGCGACCACGCGTGCGGCGATTGGGATCTCGTCCGTCTTGAGGCCGTTCGGATAGCCCATGCCGTCCCAGCGCTCGTGATGGCCTGCGGCAATTTGTGCGCCGAGCTGGATCAGCTCGCAGCTGGAGTCCGCCAGGATCCGTTCGCCGATCCTGGCGTGGGTGCGGATCACCGCCATCTCCTCGTCGGTCAGCTTGCCGGGCTTCAGCAGGATGTTGTCGGGAATGGCGACCTTGCCGACGTCATGCAGGGGCGCGGCGAGATAGATGTCGCGGCAGAGCCGGGCCGGCAGGCCGAGCTGCTCGGCGATGATGCGGCTGTAGCGGGCGACCCGCAGCGTGTGCTCGCCGGTGTCATTGTCGCGATACTCGACCGCGAGCGCGAGCCGCAGGATGATCTCCTCCTCGCGCTCGCCGAGCTTTCGTGTCGCGGCCGCGACTTCGCTGGCGAGATGCGCGGCGCGATCATTGAGCTTGCGCACGGCTGCACCAAGCTGAATCAAATTCCGCAGGCGCACCGTCATCTCGACGCTCTGCGGCGCCTTGGGCAGGAAATCGGTTGCACCAGCCTGCAGCGCTTCCATCTTCACGTCGTCGGTCTGCCGGGACGTGATCATCGCGATCGGGATGTCGGCGCAGCCGGGAAGGGTGCGGAGCGTGCGGATGAAGCTGATGCCGTCCATGTGCGGCATCTCGTAATCGACCAGCACGAGGTCGAAGACGCGCTCGCGCGCGCAGGCCAGCGCGTCCACGGGATCGAGGAAGGTGGTGGCCTCGACCAGACCTTCGGCCTCGATGTGCCGTTTCAGGAAGTTGAGGACGGAGCGGCTGTCGTCAACCAGAAGCGCTTGGGTCAGCATCGGCGGCCGGGCTTGTTCGGAAGGCGAGGCATGACCTCAACAACTAGCGTTTGCGATTTAACGCGAAGCAAACGTTTCACCGGTGGCAAGCTGCCTGACGACTGCGCGCGGCGCATGAGATTTGAGCGGGCCATGCACGTCTGCATGCGGACGCGAAGTTCTTCGAATTGTGACCCGTAGTTGTACGGAGGTATCCATTAGGGGTTTGCACACTCTCCATACCGAATAGTCGTCGCGCGGGATTCGCGCCATGCGTGCAGTGAGTCCCCGAGAATTTTGGGGGACGAATGTCGTCTGATGTCACTGAGCCGAAGTGGTCCCTACGGCTGCCTGCAGACTGCAGTATCGCTGCGATTCGCAATGTCTATGACCTGATCCGCGACGCGTTCGGCCGCCAGGAGCGGCTCGAGATCGATTGCTCCAGCGTCGACAAGGCCGACGTCACCTCGATCCAGCTTCTGCTGTCGACCGCCAAGACGGGCGAGGCCCAGGGCCGCCCGGTGGTGCTCACCTCATTCTCCCAGTCTCTGCGCAACACCCTTCGCCGCGCCGGCTTCGCCAGCGAGGCGATGATCGATCAGCACTTCCCGCAAAAGAAAGATGGCACCTAATGGCCACGATTCTCACGGTCGACGATTCCCCCAGCATCCGGCAAATGATCAAGGTCGTGCTCGAGCCGGCCGGTCACAGCGTGATCGAGGCCGGTGACGGCGCGCAAGGGCTCGCGAAGGCCCAGGCCGGCAAGCTCGACCTCGTCATCACCGACCTCAATATGCCCGTCATGAACGGGCTGGAGCTGATCCGGGCGTTGCGCAAGCTGCCGAGCGCGGTCGGCATGCCCATCGTGTTCCTGACCACCGAATCCAACGATGCGGTGAAGCAGGAAGCCAAGAGCGCCGGCGCCACCGGCTGGATCACCAAGCCGTTCAAGCCGGAGCAGTTGCTCGCCGTCGTCGGCAAGCTGGTGCGCGCATGAGCGCGATGGACCCGACCGAGGTCTTCCGCCAGGAAGCCAGCGAGCTGTTCGAGGTCCTGGAAGGGGCCCTGCTCGATCTCGGCCAGCGTCCCGACGACCGCGAACTGGTCGATTCCGCCTTCCGCGCCCTGCATACGATCAAGGGTTCGGGCGCCATGTTCGGCTTCGACAAGGTCGCCTCCTTCACCCACGAATTCGAGACCGCGTTCGATCGCGTCCGCAAGGGCGAGATCAAGCCGACCCAGGAGCTGATCTCGGTCGCGCTCGCCGCCAAGGATTACATCCGCGCGCTGATCGAGGATCCCCAGTCGACCGACGATATCATCGGCGAAGCCATCCTCGACGACCTCAGGCGCTTCGTGTCGGCGGATCAGCCCGCAGCTCCGGTCGCCGCGATCGCGGAAGCGCCGCCGCTGACGCCGGCTGAGAGCAAGCAGGCCGGCTGGCATCTTTATCTGGAATTCGAATCGCACATCCTGCGCAACGGCTCCAACCCGCTCGATCTGCTGGAAGATCTCTGCAAGCTCGGCCCCTGCTTCGTCGTGCCCGTCACTGACGGCATCCCGTTCCTCGAAGAGATGGAGCCGGAAGACTGCTATCTGAAGTGGGACGTCAAGCTGCACGCGGCCTGCGACAAGGACGCGATCGACGACGTCTTCATGTTCGTCCAGGACGAGATGAAGCTGACGCTGTTGCCGCTCGCGCAGGTCGAAGCGCCTGCCCCGGCGCCGATGTTCCAGCTCTTCGACGAGGAGCCGGCGCCCATGGCCGAGATGGTTGCGCCGGTGGTCGAGATTGCTGCCGCGCCGGTTGCCGAGCAGCCTGTCGCAAAGGCAGAGCCGAAGCCCGAAGCCAAGCCGGAGCCGAAGCCCGAGGCCAAGCGCGAAGAGCGCGGCATCGCCACCGTCCGCGTCCAGGCCGAGCGCCTCGACGAGCTGATGGACCGCGTTGGCGAGCTCGTCATTGCCCAGGCGCGGCTGAGCCAGCTCGCCGCCTCCGGCTCCGACCTCTCGATCAAGATGATCGCCGAGGAGATCGAGCGTCTCGCGTCCTCCTTGCGCGATACCACGATGGGCGCCCGCATGGTGCCGATCGGCTCGCTGTTCGGCCGCTTCCGCCGCCTGGTGCACGATCTCTCGCGGGACCTGTCGAAGCCCGTCGAATTCGTCACCTCGGGCGAAGACACCGAGCTCGACAAGACCATGATCGAGTGCCTGGCCGATCCGCTGGTGCACCTGATCCGCAACGCCATCGACCACGGCATCGAGGACACCGCAACCCGCGCCGCCAACGGCAAGACCGGGCAGGGCCGGATCGAGCTCGCTGCCGTCCATTCGGGCGCGCAGGTGCTCGTCACCGTGAAGGACAATGGCGGTGGCCTCAACACCGCGCGCGTCCGTGCCAAGGCGGAGGAGCAGGGGCTGATCGCCGCCGGCGCCGTGCTGAGCGACCACGAAATCCACCAGTTTCTGTTCCACCCGGGCTTCTCGACCGCGCAGACGATCTCGGCGCTGTCGGGCCGGGGCGTCGGCATGGATGTGGTCAAGCGCACCATCGAGAACATGCGCGGCTCGATCGACCTGTCGACCAGACCCGGCCAGGGCACGACCGTGACGCTGCGCCTGCCGTTGACGCTCGCGATCATCGAAGGCCTCCTGATCCGCGTCGGCGAAGGTCGCTACATCATTCCGCTGTCGGCTGTGGAGGAATGCGTCGAGCTGACAGCCGAGGACGAACGCTCGCGCGGCCGCAACTTCCTCAACGTGCGCGGCAACCTCGTGCCGTTCCTGCGTCTGCGCGAGCTTCTGACGGCCTCAGGTTTGCCCGACAAGCACCAGAAGACGATCATCATCTCGACCGGCGAGACCCGCGTCGGCCTCGTCGCCGACCAGATCATCGGCAACCACCAGACCGTGATCAAGTCGCTCTCCAAGCTGCATTCCGACGTCACGATCTTCTCCGGCGCGACGATTCTCGGTGACGGCACGGCGGCGCTGATCCTCGACGTCGCCCAGCTCGTCACGCTGGCGCAGTCGAAGGTCGAGAAGCAGCACATCAGCGAGGCGGCGTGATGAACGAAGGTTCGGCCGGAGAGCATCAGACGGGCGCGATGCAGGTCGTGATGATCGGGCTCGGCGAGGAGAAGTTTGCGCTCGACGCCGGCCTCGTGCGCGAGATCATCGATCCCGTCCCCGTGACCAAGGTCGCCGGCGCCCGGGCTTTCGTTCCCAGCGTGATCAACGTGCGCGGCAACGTCATCCCGCTCGCGGATTTGCGCATCCGCTTCGGCATGCCGCAGCTCGACAATTCGGCCGACACGCGCGTCGTCGTCATCGAGCTCGATCTCGACGGCGAGCCGGTGCTGGTCGGGGTCACCGCGGACAAGGTCTACGAGGTCACGGAAATTTCGCAGACCGACGTGCAGCAGACGCCGCGCGTCGGCATGCACTGGAAGCCGGAGTTCATTCGCTTCATCGCCAAATGGCGTGAAGAGTTCGTCATCGTTCCCAACATGGAACGCATCCTGAATTGAGATGAGGTCTCGGGCGAGACTGGGGTAGGGGCTGGAAATGAGATTTACGGTCAAGGCAAAACTTGCCAGCGCGTTCGGCGTGGTCCTGCTGCTCTCGATGGCGGCCGGCGGCCTCGCTTATGTGAAGCTGAGCGACATGATCGACACCGCCGACAGCCTCGTGTCGCGCGCCGGCCGGATGGATCGTGCGGCGGAAATCGAGAAGGGAATCCTGCTCCAGGTCCGCGCCGAGAAGAACCTGCTTCTCGCGCCCGATAGCGAAGCCGACCGCTTCGTCGCCGAGATCGCCAAGCAGCGCGAGACGCTGCTGAAGCTGAAAGAGGAGATCCATGCTGCGGCCTCCGCCGAGGGCAAGAAGCTCCTCGACAATTTCGGCGCCGCCTATGCCCGGATGAATGCCGTTCAGGACGACGCCCTCAAGACGGCCCGGACCGACAAGGCGAAGGCCGCCGAGCGCTCGATGACCGAAGTCCGCAAGGCGGTCGGCGAAGCCATGGAAGCCGCCAACGCCTATGTCAGCAACGTCAAGAAGAACATGGCCGCCCAGGCGGCCCAGGCTCACGAGGACGGCAACCGGGCTCACATGATGCTGATCTCGGCCGTGCTGGCGTCGCTCGCGATCGGCCTGATCGCGGCGATCTGGATCTCGATGAGCATTGCCCGTGGCCTCGGCCGCGCGGTCGGCCTTGCCGGTGCGGTGGCGGGCGGCGATCTCAGCCAGACCATCAACGTCTCCAGCAATGACGAGATCGGCGATCTCGTCAAATCGCTGAACCTGATGGTCGAGAAGCTTCGGCAGGTCGTCGAGGAAGCGCTCACCGCGGCCAGCAACGTCTCGGCCGGCAGCCAGGAACTGTCCGCCAGCGCCGAGCAGCTGTCGCAGGGCGCGACCGAGCAGGCCTCGTCCGCGGAGGAGGCCTCGTCCTCGATGGAGGAAATGGCTTCGAACGTGAAGCAGAACGCCGACAACGCCAACCAGACCGAGAAGATTGCGGCGCAGTCGGCCAAGGACGCCGAGGCCAGCGGCGTCGCCGTCGGCCGCGCCGTCGAGGCGATGCAGACCATTGCCGAAAAGATCACCATCGTGCAGGAAATCGCCCGCCAGACCGATCTGCTCGCGCTCAACGCAGCGGTCGAGGCCGCGCGCGCCGGCGAGCACGGCAAGGGGTTTGCGGTGGTTGCTTCCGAAGTGCGCAAGCTCGCCGAGCGCAGCCAGGCCGCGGCTGCCGACATCGGCACGCTGTCGACGGAAAGCGTGAAGGTCGCGCAGGAAGCAGGCCACATGCTGTCCAAGCTCGTGCCCGACATCAAGAAGACCGCCGCGCTGGTCCAGGAGATCACCGCGGCTTGCCGCGAGCAGGACGTCGGCTCGGCGCAGATCAACCAGGCGATCCAGCAGCTCGACAAGGTCGGCCAGCAGAACGCCAGCGCCTCCGAGCAGGTCTCCTCGACCTCGGAGGAACTCGCTTCGCAGGCCGAGCAGCTCCAGTCCACCATCTCCTTCTTCCGCACCGAGCATGCCGGGCGCAGCGAGAGCGCCGCGCCCGCGCCGATCGATCGCGCCGTCACCCAGCTGCGCGCCAAGGCGGCGCACATGGCGGCAGTGGATCGCGGTGCGAAGAAGCCCGCGCCCGTCCGCAAACCGGCACGTGCGATGAAGGTCGCGGGCGGTGGCGGTTTTGCCTTCGACATGCATGACGGCGAAGACGACCGCGACGCCGAGTTCCAACGCTGATCAACCGGTCCGGCTCGCGCCGGACCGTGCTCGTTTCCAAACCCTGAGATCCCTGGACTGCATCATGGCCGCAACCTCGCAATATCTGACGCTCGGGCTCGCCGGCGAGACGTTCGGCATCAGCATCCGCAACGTCCGTGAGATTCTCGACATGCGACCGATCTCGCGGCTTCCACACGCGCCGAATTTCCTGCTCGGCATGATCGACGTGCGCGGCAGCGGCTATCCGATCGTCGACCTCCGGACCAAGCTCGGCCTGCCCAGCGTCGCGGCCACAGAAGCCACCCGCATCATCATCCTCGACGTGCCGATGAAGGACCGCCTGGTCGGCGTCGGCTTCGTCGCCGACTGCGTGTTCGAGGTCACCGACATCGACGAGCAGGCGATCGAGCCGATCCCCGAGGTCGGCGGGACGTGGCAGTCCGACTACGCCGCTGGCATTGGTCGCAAGGGCGAAAAATTCGTCGTCATCTTCGACCTCGCCAAGCTGATGGCGAATGACAGGATCCCGGAAGCAAGCGATGCCGGCGCCGATGCGCCTCGCGCCGCCTGAGTTTGCAAGAGTGAAGCGTGGTCAAGCGTAAGCACCTCAATTCGAACCAACGAGCCTAACAATGAGATTCACCGTCAAAGCCAAGCTTGCCAGCGCCTTCGGCGTCGTCATCCTGCTCTCCATGATCGCCGGCGCGGTCGGATACATGAAGCTGGCCGACATGGTCGGCACCACAGAGGTTCTCGTCGCCCGTGCGGGCCGCATGGAGAAGGCCGCAGAGCTGAAGGAAGGCATTCTGTTCCTGGTGCGCGCCGAGAAGAACTCGATCCTGGCGGCGTCCGACGCTGAATATGACCAGTTCATCGCCGACCTCGCCAAGAACCGCGAAGCGATCGCCAAGTCCAAGGACGAGATCCACGCAGCGGCCAGCGAAGGCGGCAAGAAGCTGATGGACGCATTTTCGGCGGCCTTCACCAAGCTGAACGCCTACCAGGACGAGACGGTCAGGCTTGCGAAGACCGACAAGCCGAAGGCGCTGGACCGATCCATGCATGACGGCCGCAAGGTCATCGCAGACGCGCTGGAAGCGGTCGACGGCTATATAAGGAACACCAAGAAGAACATGGCCGACCAGGCCGAGCAGGCGAAGCAGGATGGCGCTCGCGCCGAGCTGCTGCTCATGAGCCTGGTCATCGCCTCGCTGCTGATCGCTGCCGTCGCCGCGACCTGGATTGCGATGAACATCAGCCGGGCGCTGGCCCAGGCCGTCGGCCTCGCCGACGCGGTCGCGATCGGCGATCTCAGCCGCAAGATCGAGTCCTCCAGCAACGACGAGATCGGCGACCTCATCAAGTCGCTGAATGCGATGACGGTGAACCTGAATGCCACTGCGGCCGTCGCCAACGAGATCGCGCAGGGCAATCTCATGGTCGAAGCCAAGCCGCTGTCGGAGAAGGACACGCTCGGCCTCGCGCTCGAGCGCATGGTGGAGAAGCTCCGCCAGATCGTGTCGGAAGCCTTGACCGCGGCGCAGAACGTTTCGGCCGGCAGCCAGGAGCTCTCCGCCAGCGCCGAGCAGCTCTCGCAGGGCGCGACCGAGCAGGCCTCGTCCGCGGAGGAGGCCTCGTCCTCGATGGAGGAGATGGCCTCGAACGTGAAGCAGAATGCCGACAACGCCAACCAGACCGAGAAGATCGCCGCGCAGTCCGCCAAGGATGCCGAGGCCAGCGGCGCAGCGGTCGGGCGTGCCGTCAACGCGATGCAGACCATCGCCGAGAAGATCACCATCGTGCAGGAGATCGCGCGCCAGACCGATCTGCTCGCGCTCAACGCGGCGGTCGAGGCCGCGCGTGCCGGCGAACACGGCAAGGGCTTTGCGGTGGTCGCTTCCGAAGTGCGCAAGCTTGCCGAGCGCAGCCAGGCGGCCGCGGCCGAGATCGGCACGCTCTCGGCCGACACCGTCAAGGTGGCCCAGGAGGCCGGCGCCATGCTGGCCAAGCTCGTTCCTGATATCAAGAAGACCGCGGAGCTGGTCGAGGAAATCACGGCGGCCTGCCGCGAGCAGGACGTCGGCTCGGCGCAGATCAACCAGGCGATCCAACAGCTCGACAAGGTCGGCCAGCAGAACGCCAGCGCCTCCGAGCAGGTGTCCTCGACGTCGGAGGAGCTTGCCTCTCAGGCCGAGCAGCTCCAGTCGACCATCGCCTATTTCCGTATCGAGCAGGGTGGAAAGGGCCAGGCCGCGCCGATCGATCGGGCGGTGACGCAGTTGCGCGCCAAGGCGGCAACCATGGCGGCGGTCGAACGTCCGGCCAAAAAGCCCACGGCGAGGCCAGCGCGCGCTCTGAAGGCTGCCGGTGGCGGCGGCTTCGCCTTCGACATGAACGACGGCGAGGACGACCGCGACGCCGACTTCCAGCGCTGAGTTTCTTTGTGGGATCGGCCCCCAATGGGGGCCGATCTGTCTTCAGCGATTGCGTAAACGTGTAGGATTCCAGATGGCCCGTTCGGCCCGACATTCAGTGCAGGCGGCCATCCTGGACCGGGGCATGCGGCCATGATGCCCGCCATGCAGGATACGGCCGTGCATCTGTCGGACCGGCACTTCCGAACCATCGCCGAATTGATCGAGGGCCAGGTCGGCATCAAGCTGCCGCAGGGCAAGCGGCTGATGCTGGAGGGGCGGCTGCACAAGCGCGTGCGCGCGTTGAATTTTTCCGACCTCAACGAATATGTCGACAACCTGTTCGAGGCCGACCATTTCGACACCGAGCTCACCCATCTGATCGATGTGGTGACGACCAACAAGACCGACTTCTTCCGCGAGCCCCAGCACTTCACCTTCATGCGGGACATCGCCGTCCCCGCTCTGCTCAAATCGCATGGCCGCAGGAACGCGAACCTGAAGATCTGGAGCTCGGCGAGCTCGACCGGCATGGAAGCCTACACGACGGCGATGGTGCTGGACGACATGACGCGGAACGGCTCGCGCTTCCAGTATCGCATCCTCGGAACCGACATTTCGACGGCCGTGCTGCGCCTCGCCAAGACCGCGATCTACACCCGCGATGTGCTTGCGCCGGTGCCCGAGAGTTTCGTGAAACGATATTTCCTGTCGTCGCGGGACAAGTTGCGCGGCGAGGTGCGGGTTGTGCCGGAGCTGCGGCGCATGACGCATTTCATGCGCATGAACCTCATGGATGCGTCCTATCCCGTCGATCGCGACGTCGACATCATCTTCTGCCGCAACGTGCTGATCTATTTCGAGCGCGAGACGCAGCGCAAGGTGATCGAGCAATTGTGCAACCATTTGCGGCCGGGCGGCTATCTGCTGGTCGGACATTCGGAATCGATGATTCACAGTGCAGTGCCGGGCTTGAAGCAAGTTCAGCCAACCATTTTCCAGGTCTAGCCGGAGCGCAACCAGAATGCCGAGGGAGAAAGTTCGCGTGCTGATCGTGGACGATTCGGCGTCGGTGCGCCAAATCCTTCAGACGATCCTTTCCGAAGACCCTGATATCGAGGTGATGGCGACTGCCTCAGATCCCTTCGTCGCGGCCCGCCGCCTCGAGAAGGAGCTGCCCCACGTCATCATTCTCGATCTCGAAATGCCGCGCATGGACGGCATGACGTTCCTGCGCAAGATCATGGCGCAACGCCCGATTCCGGTGATCATCTGCTCCTCCCTCACCGAAGAGGGCTCCAACGTGATGTTCGAGGCGTTCGAGGCGGGCGCGGTCGACATCGTGCCGAAGCCGAAGATCGACACGCGGCAGGCGCTGCTCGAATGCTCCACGCGGCTGCGCGAGGCGGTCAAATCGGCAGCGCGCGCGCGGGTCCGTCCGCGTTCGGAGCGGCGCGTGGTCGAGAAGAAGCTGACGGCCGACGCCATCATCCCGCCGCCGGTGCAGGGCAAGTCCCGGCCGACGACGGAACGCATCGTGTGCATCGGCGCCTCGACGGGCGGCACCGAAGCGCTCAACGACGTGCTCGAGATGCTGCCGCCGCATTGTCCGCCCATCGTCATCGTCCAGCACATGCCGGCGGGCTTTACCGCGGCCTTTGCCAGACGCCTCGACAGCGTCTGCCAAATCCGGGTCAAGGAAGCCGAGGACGGCGAGCCGGTCCTGCCGGGCTGTGCCTATATCGCGCCCGGTGCCCGTCACATGCTGCTCCAGCGTATCGGCTTGCGCTACCAGATCGCGATCAAGGACGGCCCGCCGGTGTCGCGGCATCGCCCCTCCGTCGACGTGCTGTTCCGCTCGGCGGCCCAGCATGCCGGCGCCAACGCACTCGGCGTCATCATGACCGGCATGGGCGATGACGGCGCACGCGGCATGCTGGAGATGCGCAAGCTCGGCGCCTCGACGCGGGCGCAGGACGAAGAGAGCTGCGTGGTATTCGGCATGCCCAGGGAAGCCATCGCCCATGGCGGTGTCGAGAAGGTCGTGTCGCTGCACAATATCCCGCGCGAGATCATGCTCTGGTACCAGGCCGGACATGCCGTGATGGCAGGTTGAGCGCGATGTCCGCCATTCAACCCAACACGCTCACAGAGGCGATCGCCGCAATCGAGGATGTCTCTTCCCGCATCGAGGACGTCTTCGCGCGGGTCGGTCACGAGCTCGGCCGCGGCCACATCATCTTCAAGGAGCTGAACCAGGGTCTAGCGACGCTCTCCGGGGAGCTCTCGGGCGCCGAGATCGAGGGCGCCGCGACCGCGTTGCAGGAGATTGCCGCCCGGCTCAGCGAGCTGGCGCAGGCGCTGCCGGCCGAGAGCGCCCTGCTTGCGACGATCGGCGCGAGCACCGCAGAGGCGTCCTCGCTGCTGAAGCCGTTGTTCAAGCACATCCAGATGATCACCATCATCGCGCGCAGTGCGCGGATCGAGGCGGCCTCGCTCGACGGCGACCGCGAGGGCTTTCTTGCCTTCACGCAGGAAGCCTACGATCTCGGAAAGGCCGTACAACGCTCGCTCGAGGGCTGCGCGAAGGACCAGCAACGTCTGTCGGAAGCCGTCGCCACCGCCTCTACCCGGCAGAAGGAGTTCGAGAGCCGCTACCGTAATCAGCTGGTATCGGAGAGCGCGGAGCTCGGCGCGGCCTATAGCGGACTTCGCGACCAGCGCAGCAAGAGCAGCCATCTCGCCGACCTCGCGAGCGCCAGCACCAAAAAGATCGCCGAGGCGGTCGGCAGCGCGATCATCTCGCTGCAGGCCGGCGACAGCACGCGCCAGCGCCTCGAGCACGTCTGTCACGGTCTCGGCCTTGCATCGGGATCGGCCCCGAGCCTCGTGCCCGAACCGGTTGCGAGCGACGACGGCGCGCGCGCGATCTGCCAGTTGCAGGCGGTCCTGCTCAGGGACGCCCAGCGCGAGTTCGGCGCCGACATCGGACAGATCGTCCGTGCGCTGACGGCCATCCTGCACGATGCCGGCAGCGTCGTCGGCCATGGCCGCACGCTGTTCGGCGCTGAGGATGGCGGCTCGTCGTCGTTCCTGGCACGCATCAAGCAGACGCTGGCACATGCCTCGACGTTGATCTCCACTTGCGAGGGCGCCGGCCGCTCGGTCGACGACGCGCTCGCGATCGTCGAGGACACACTGGCGAAGTTTCGCCAGGCGATCGCGGGCCTTGCCGAGGCCACCGTCGACATCACCCTGATCGGGATGAATGCCGGCCTCAAGGCAAGCCATCTCGGCAGCCGCGGCAGCGCTTTCGTCGTGATCGCCAACGAGCTCAAGGCGACCGCGGACCAGGTCTCGGCGGGGGCGGCGCGGTTGAGACCCGTGCTCGACGGTATCGAGCGTTCGTCCAGGGAGCTGAGGGAGCTGCGCGTGCAGGGCGATCCCACGCAGCTTGCCAAGCTCGAGCCGCAGATCCTCCAGGCGCTGCGCGAGGTCGAGGTGGGCAACCAACGGCTCGACAAGCTGATGAGCCGGCTCGTCGACGAAGGCGCCGAATTCGAAGGCCTGATGAATTCGGCGCAAGGGCTGATGACCACGCTTGGCGAAGGCTCCGCGGCCTTGCCTGCTGTTGCCGCGCGCCTCGAGACCGCGAGCGCGGGCGCACAGCGGCCGCAGCCGCAAGCGCAGGACGAGGCTCTGCTCGACGATCTCTTCGCGCGCTACACCATGGAGCGCGAGCGGGACGTCCACCGCGAATTCTTGCAGACGCTCGGGCTTGCGTCGAGCGCCGCGACGCGGCGCGTCGAGGCGGTCGAGGCCGCCGATGACGGCATAGAGTTGTTTTGACGTCCGCGTCCCCGTCCGCGCCGCGCGCCTCGGCCGCAATTCGATGGATCGGGTTTTCGGGGCGTTAACCTTGCCGACAGCGCTGGCGGGTTGGCCATTGTCGCGCCCCAGAGTTGGTCGCAAATAGCCCGTCAACTTCGCGTCGAGAAATTTTCGTATGTTGAGAGACGGCAAATACGCTGCCTGGTTCAGGACCGCGCGTGGCCAGGGCACTGGCGTGGTGGATCTCGCCGAGGGCCGGATTTCGGGCCGCGACAGCTTCTTCACCTATGGCGGCTCGTATCGTGTCGATGAGAAGCGCTTCTCGGCGGTCTTGACCGTGAACCGGCACTCCGATGGTCCGCCGAACGTGTTCGGGCCGGACCGGGTCGAGGTCGACCTCTCGGGCGTATGCAACGGCCTGCTGGCGACTTGCACGGGAACGGCCAGGGAAGCACCCGACGTGAAGTTCGAGGCGACGCTGATCTACAGCCAGGAAGAGACGCCGGCCTCCGACGCCCGATGTGCGGTCGTGAGGCTCAATGCCGACAAATTGCCGAAGGGCCTCGACAACCGGACCCGACCGCGCCCCGTGTTCACACCGACCAAGGCTCCCCTGTCCTGAGGCGCCGCGGTCTTAGCTTTGCATTGACGCTGATGTCGCGAAAACATCGCCAGAGTGTACTGCAGCAACGCTGCTTTTAGAGGTGACGTCTAGGTTGAGATCCATAACAAAAGGCGGACAGGGACATGCCTCAGATCTGGATGACATATGACGAACTCGCGACACTCAACGGCTGCAGCGCTGCCGAAGCACGGCTGCAGGCGCTGCATCTGTCGCTCGATCGCCGCAAGAGCCGCGACGGGAACACGCGCGTCAAGCTGAGCCCCGCAATGATGGCTCGGTTCTTCGAGGCCGTTCGCGAAGCCGACTTCGCTCTCGACGATGCGATCGCGGCGCTGCGCGAGACCCATCGGCAGATGTCCGGTGTTCTCACGACCGAGCAGGAGAGCCCCCGGCGCGGAGTGGCGTAGGTTCGCCGCACCGCCGGCCACCCTAGGACGGTGGCCGCGGCAGGAAAGCCAGGATGGTCTGGGCCAGAAGGACGCCGACGGTGCCGCCGGCGGCCTTCTGCAGCACATCTATGAGCCGTGGATCGCGATCCGGCGTGACTGCTTGCAGAACCTCGAGTCCGATCGCGACGCCCACCACGAACATGCAAGCCAGCTTGAGCCGCCCGGGTAACAGGAACGACAGAAGGAAGCCCAACAGGCCATAGGCGCTGAAGCGCTCAATGACGACGACCCAATAGGCCTCCGCGTGGCCCACGAGCACCGGCCTGCCCGCGAGCTTGGCGAGGGTGGCGTAGATGATGAGCGCGAGGCAGATTCCCGCGGCTGCGATGAGATGGTTGCGGCGCATGGCGCCAGCATAACGGCTCCGCCGGCCGGCCGCTTTCGAAAGCCAAGAACATCGTTAAAGTTCACGAACCTTCAGGAGATGAACCAGGGTTCGCGGTCGAATCGCAGATCGGTGATGACGATCAGGCGCGAAGCCACGCGCCTGACCGTGACTAAGTCGCTCGCGGGACGTGACGTTCAGCGCCGATTGTAGGACCAGCCCTTGTCGACATCGGTCGGGTAGCGGGCCGCGAAGTACGGATTCTTGAGGCAGTTCCGCGCCGGGTCATAGATCCAGTCCGCGCATTCCCGGTAATTGAGGAACCTGCAATCGAAGCCGAAGGCGCACCATGGCGCACCGTTCGGAAATCCGAACCGCACGGGGACTTGCGCCGACGCCATTGAAGGCAGAGCCAGGAGCAGAGCTACGGCGAGTGCGCGGGACAGCATGGTGCATTCCTCCAACAAACAATCAGGCGGATTTCGCAGCCGGTCGCGCGATCGTTCTCCGCCGAAAAAAGGGACGACGCTCAATCTTCGTCGCTGGGCAGCTTAACATCCCGGCGCGGAGAGATCGAGTGTGCTGAAGGTATTTGGGCTTGCGTCGTTTGGCGGCCTTCCATCGTCGCTTGATGCGGGGAGGCGCGCACGTCCGTGAGCTGTCGCGCGTGACCGGCGCGGCGGGCGCTAGTTCTTCTTGGTGCTCTTGGATTTCAGCGACAGGCCGAGCCGCAACGCCATGCGCTTGATCGCGTCGGGCGAGCGACCGAGAAGTTTCGCCGCCTCTTCCAGCGATGTCGAAGACTTGGCCAACTCCATCAGCCGGCGGTCTTCCTTGAACGACCAGGGCCTGCGCGCCATAACCGAAATCATCCTCTCGTCGACACAACGACAAAGCCGCCAAGCGGACCCACGTTCGCTCGACGGCTTTGCTTGGTGGGGCCGGGCCTTGGGGGAGCCCGGTGTGAAGATGGATATGCGATCCTTCGGCATTCGCAACAAACACCGCGGATTAAGCTAACCGCTCAACCTTACCGCGATGAAATCGGCGCGCGGCGCTCCGTAGTACCACGGAGTTTTCGCCGGCCGAGATCGATCCGCGCGCTCTGATGGCCGCAACGGAGTTATCCCCGCAAGGATGCGGGGCGGGGCTCGCGTTCGATCTCGCGCGATTCACTCAGGGGGGCGTGAAGTCGTGGCGGCGCCGATCGGCCGTGGATCTTTGTGCGAAGCCGGGGCCGTCGAAGTCGGCGCGCCAACCGCCGCATCCGCGAATGACGGGCGCCGCGCCAAACCCGCAGACATCGCCTCGCCACGATCACTTGAGTGCGATTGCAGAATCGTTGTCGCGACGGCCGCGCTTTGCGGAGCGTGGAGTCGATTTGAATTGAATCACCGCGCGGCGCTGATCGCAACCGTGCCGAACCAGAATCGATCCAGTCGTGACGGCACGCGAGCCGCACTCAATCTCGACGAGCAGCATTGCGCTTCGCTCAGACGAGACGTCACGAGATCGTCGAATTCGTTCGGCTATGGTCGCGCCCACCACGAGCAATCAAACAAATCAGAAGACCGAGATGCTTCAGAAAGCGCGAGCGGCACTTCCTCTCACGAAGATCAGAGAGTGGGCATTCGAAGGCGCATTTTTCAGCGTTGCGCTGATTGCGATGGCGGGATGGGTGTATTTCATCACGCTGTTGCTGGTGAGGTTGTTCCTCTGGTTCTTCAGCTGAGCGCGCGACGGATCGCTTCGCGAGCACGGTGCTGCCCAAAAAATCTCGGGCGTGGCAAGAAAATCAGCGGCGCTCATCATGATCTCGACACAACTCGAAGACGAGACTGGCAAATCACGTCGGCGAGGGCGTTGCGTGTATTGTGATGATTTACAACCGGCGTGCCGCGCCGGCTGTATTGCGGCAGGGAGTGGATCATGACGGGAACGCGGGTGGACGCCTTCACCAGTGCGACGAACACCGCGCCGCGGCGGTATTTCGTCGATGCGGGAGGCCGGCGCGTCCTGATTGGACTGACGCCCGAGGAGACGTTCGAGTTCGAGCGGCTCGACAGCGGACAGGCGCCGGGCCGGGTGCAGCTGGCGTCTGACGGCTGGGATACGTGGCCGGATGCCGGTGAGCGGCGCCGGCTTGAGCTCTACGAGAAGCACGAGGGCGCCTGGAAGGCATGGATGGCGCAAAGCCGCACCGAACGACGCGAAGGATTCAACCTTTATTAACCATCCCGGACCCATTTTCTGGTCTGGCGCCTCGAACCGGAAAGTGCACGCATGTTTCAGCTCTTCTTGCGGGCCCGCACCCATAACTTCCTGAAAGACCGTTTCGGGGGAGAGCAGACCTTCCGGGCGCGCTCGCCCGAGCGAGATGCCGAAACCGATCGCACGCGCATCGAAGCCATCATGACCGCGATCGAGGATGCGCTCCACGCCGCGGAGCGGGAACAGTCGGGCTTGAACCGCCGGGTCGAAGACGTGTTGGCGCGTGCGGCGGTGACCATCGGCAACGGCGACGACGAATATCTCGAGCGCGAGGCGCTCGACAATCATCACCAGGATTTGTTCGACAAGGAAATCCTGAACGGCCAGCGCCGGCTCAAGGAGCTTGGCGCTTCGATCGCTCATTTCAAGTTCCTGAAGGCGGCGATGCTGAGCCGCTTTCCGGAATACAAGCCTCCGGCAAGCTCCACCAATTAGCGTGTCGGGCGTAGGCCGCTAGATCGCCAGCATGCTGTTGCCCTGGATGGACAGCAGTGTCAGATTTCCGGTGGCATATGCGCCGGTATCGATGTTGGCGCGGTTCTCCAGCAGCTCGGCCTGCTTGACCGGCGTGTGACCGTGCACGACGTACTTGCCGAACCGCCTCTTGCTCTGCAGGAATTCGTCCCTGATCCACAACAGATCGGACTCGCGCTGTTCGGAGAGCGGGATGCCCGGGCGGACCCCGGCATGGACGAAGAAGAAGTCGCCGCATGTGAATGTCGGCCGCAGCTGGCGCAGGAATGCGATATGCTCCGGCGGCATCGCGGCTGTGAGCTCGCGCACGAGTTCGGACTGTTCGTCCTTGCCGAGGCCGGGCGCCGCCGACACGCCGTAGGACATCATGGTCTGGAGCCCGCCGAACTGAAACCATTCGGTGGTGCGCGAGGGGTCCTCCAGCACCGAGGTGAAATAGGCCTCGTGATTGCCCTTGAGAAACACCGTGTTGCGGCGGCGGCTGCGCCTGATCAGGAGTTCGAGGGTGTGGCGTGAATCCGGCCCGCGGTCGATGTAGTCACCCAGGAAGACCTCGATGGCGCGATAGGGCCGGCTGTTCGCCATGTCCGCGTCGATGACGGCAAACATCTGTTCGAGCAGATGCGCGCAGCCGTGGATGTCGCTCATCGCATAGATGCGCACGCCATTGGGTAGCTTCGGCCGGGGCGAATTTTTGGGCGCGGTCGTGGGCATGGGGTGCAACTCTTTCAGAGAGCTTCGCCCGGGATGTCAATATCCTATCGACCAAAACCGGGCGCCACGAGCCGCTTTTTTCCTACCTTCCGCGCGTAAAGGTTGATTTTTGCGGGCTGATCGATATCCCGCCGCTTGGCGCGCCGTCGATCCCCGGCGCGTCCAGCCGACTAGCCGAAGCTCCGGCCGTCGAACGAGGGCGCGGCCTTGCCGCGATAGGCGGATGCCCGCGCGCGGACCACAGCCGCGCCGCAGAAATAGCCGAGCTGGAGCACCGCCGCAAAAACAAGAATCGTGACAACGATGTGAGCCGAATCATGTCCCTGCCAGGTCAAGCCCGCACCGAGGATCGCCGCACCGACAATGATGACGGGCGGCAGGATGAAGACTCGGAATCGGCCTCCCAGCAACGATCCGATCAACAGGCTGAAAACAGCAACCGTACTCACGACACAACTCCCTGAATTGGTCACGAGTGTTAATGGCCGCGAGCTAATAACGGATTAAGCGGCATGGTTGAACAGCCGTTCAAATGCGCGCGACATGTTGCGCTCAAATGACGCGATTTGACGGAAATCGTGGCGTGATGCCCGCATAATTGTCACATGCGTGACAGTAGTTTGTGCATTCTCTTGCAGCGACGCTGCGTTGCAGAAAAATCGGTTTGATTTTTTCGGTGCACTGCCGCAATGTCGCTTTGTTTAGTTAAGATATACTTCGGCGCACGTCGAGAATTTTGGATCGAATGCTCGCATTCATTGCGAGAGCGTGACGAGGCAGCGAGGTTCGGATGGCTGTAGCAACTTACGGTTCGGAAAACTATTATTCGGGTATATCGAACCGCCGCGGTGCCCTCCAGAGACCCCTCCAGGTGGCTTTGATCGCCGGTGACTTCGTCGCGGTGCTGCTCAGCTATTTCGTGGCGAGCGGTTTGTACCGCGTGCTCGTGGTCGAGCAGGATTCATCCGTCGGAGCCGGTCTCGTCGTCGCCGCGGTGTTCGTGATGATCGCCTACTTCCAGGGCGCCTACGATCACCATCGCCTGCTGAACACGATGTGGCAGCTGCGCAAGAGCCTCGCGGTCTGGCTGATCTCGCTGACCATTCTCGCCGTCGAGGCGTTCCTGCTCAAATCGTCTGCGGATTTGTCGCGCGGAACCACGCTGCTCTTCGCCGCGACCGGCGGCATCGCCTTAGGCGGACTGCGCGTGCTGTGGCGCCTGGGTCTCACCTCGAGCTATGCCAAGGGCCGTCTCGTCGACCGGAAGGTCGTGCTGCTCAGCCTCAAGCCGCTCGATTTCACCTCGACCCGCTTCAAGGATCTGCGCAAGCACGGCTTCAACGTCGTGCGGCATTTCGTGCTCGAGCCGTCCGAGGAGGGCGCAGGCTGGGATCGCGAGATCCGCGACATCATTCGTCAGGCCCGGACCGCGGACGTGGAAGAATATCTCCTGGTCATCGACTGGGACGAGATGCCGCTTCTCCAGAAGCTGAGTCAGCACCTGCGCGTCGTTCCCCAGCCGATCCGCCTTTTGCCGGATTTTCCGATCGCCGATCTGGTCTCGCGTCCGTTCCAGCCCGTCAGCGGCACGGTCGCGATCGAGATCCAGCGTGCACCGCTCAGCGTGTTCGAGCAGGCGCAGAAGCGCTGCCTCGACATCGGCATTGCCTCGTTCGCCCTTTTGTTGCTGGCGCCGCTGCTGGTGACGGCCGCGATCATGATCAAGCTCGATTCCAAGGGCACGGTGATCTTCAAGCAGTTCCGGCGCGGCTTCAACGGCAAGCAGTTCGAGATCTGGAAGTTCCGCTCGATGACCGTGGCGGAGAACGGTCATGTCGTCACGCAGGCGACCAGGAGCGACGCGCGGGTCACCCGTGTCGGCCGCGTGCTGCGGCGGACCAGCATCGACGAGCTGCCGCAGCTCTGGAACGTTTTGCGCGGCGAGATGTCACTGGTCGGGCCGCGCCCGCATGCGCTCGCGCACGACAATTACTACGACCAGCTCATCAGCAACTACGTCTACCGGCATCACATGAAGCCGGGCCTGACCGGTTGGGCCCAGGTCAACGGCTTCCGCGGTGAGACGCCGACCATCGATCTGATGGAAAAGCGGGTCGAGTACGACGTCTGGTACGTCAGTAACTGGAGCATTTGGCTCGATATCAGGATCATCCTGAAGACCGCACTGGCGCTGATCCACCAGGAAGCCTACTGAGCCGAGCCGCATCTGGCGCGCATTCGTCGCGCTGGATGTGCACGATCGCCCCGGGCAGAGAGAGAAACGGCCTGCATCTTGCAGCACGCGGATCGTTGCTGCCCATCCCGCCATTGGCACCACCGAAACGCGGAGCATTGCAGATTGAGCCATCGCCTCGCCAGGTTCGCCGTCCTGCCGCTGTTGCTCGCCGTGGCAATCGCTGCGTCATGCTCCGATGCAGTCGCCTTGGAATGGGGCGTCGGCGGGCCGCCGCAGAAGCGCAGGGATCTCGAGCCCATCTTTCAGCTGATGAAGGCGCGAGGCCTGACGCAATACCGGACCGGCCTCAATCTCACGCAGGATGCCGAGCAGGTCGAAGCGCCGATGTTCCGGAAAACCGTCGCGCTGGCCAAGAAGTATTCGATCACGCTTCATCCTCTCGTCAACTTCCCCTTCCGCTATGGCGACCGCACTGACAGGGGGCGCTATCCGAAGGGAGACGGGGAGGCCCTTTACAGGCAGGGCTACGATCGCACCTACGCGTTCGTCCGGCAGTTCAAGGACGATGTCTTCGACTGGGAGCTCGAGAACGAGATCAACCTGCTCGCGCTCGATTCCGACGGGAAGAAGCTGTTCGGGCGCGGGATGACCGCGGCAGACTTCGAGATGCCGGTGATGGAGGACTGGGCCCAGGTGTTGCACGGCGCCTCGGACGCCATCGATCAGATCAATCGTGAGACCGGAAGCCGTCTGCGCAAGGTGCTGAACACGACGTCGACGATGCTGGGCTTCCTGGACTTCATGGAGTCCAGGGGCGTCAAATACGACGTGATCTCCTACCACTACTACGAGGTGGCGGGGCAGAATCCGCATCGGCACTGGAATGGACGAAATCTGCCCTTCGACCTGTTCAAGAAGCTCGCGTCCTATCGCCGCCCGGTGACGTTCAACGAGGTCAATTGCGGCGAGATCTACAAGCCGGCCTATGGCAATCAGCCCGGCGATGCCCTGACGGAGCAATGCCTACGGTCGCTGCGGGACACTTTTCAGTTTCTGAAAAACCAGAAGGACGTCGAGATCGAGAGCGTCATGGTCTACGAGCTGTTCGACGAACCGCAGAAGAAGCCGCCGGAGAACAGGTTTGGGCTGATGTACGAGATCGACAGGCCCAAGGTCGCGCTCTTTCTGCTCACGGAATTTGCCGGCGGCCGTCTGTCGGCCGAGGAATTGGCAGAGTTGAGAACCAGGGGACTGTAGGTCTCCACGCAAAAAGAAGAACCAGCAATGCCCCTACTTGGATCTGACCGCCCCAATGCCGAGAAGTCGGCCAGCATTCTAGGCTTCAACGGACTGCGCGGCCTTTCGGTCATTCTGGTCTATCTCAATCACAAGTGCGGTCTGCAGTTCTACTCGGGCAGCGTCGGCGTCTGGATATTCTTCATCCTCAGCGGCTTCCTGATCATTGGCGAGCTCAACAGGCAGCGAAGCAAGGCCGAGACGGCCGCGTCCCGGCCCGCGGCGGAAATCGTCACCTTCTGGGTCAAGCGCGCGACGCGCATCTTTCCCGCATATTATGCGCTTCTGGCCATCCTGTTCCTGACCCGGTCGTATTTTCAGCACGCAGGTCCCGACCTCGGTTTCCGCTATCACTTCGTGTACCTGTCCAACTATTGGATCGGCAGCGTCATCGGTGGCACCGCGGGTCCCTTCGGTGTGCTCTGGACGCTCTCGGTCGAGCAGCAGTTCTACGTGGTCGCGCCCTTCCTGTTCATCCTGCTTCCCCTGGAGCGCCATTTCGTCACCTGCATGTGCGTCGTCGCCCTCGGGTTGATCGGCCATTTCCTGATGTATTCATCGGGCTTCAACCACACCGCCATCCACACTCTGTCGCCCTGGAATTTCAGCCTGATCGCGTTCGGCGGCGCGATCACGATCCTGCATCTCCACAGGCAGGGATGGGCTCCGAACGGCCATGGCACGTTCGCTTGCCTGCTCGTCGTCGCCTTCGCGTTGTGCTCGAACGGCGTGATCTACGACGCCCCTTCGTATCTTTCCCCTGCGATCGACATTGCGATCGGACTTTGCCTGGTCGCCCTGGTCTGGTGGGTTCGCGCCAACCAGGAGAGCGTCTTCGTTCAGGCGCTGGAGTGGAAGCCGCTCGAGCATCTCGGGAAGATCAGCTACGGCTTCTATCTCGTTCATAACTTCATCCCGAACCCGCTCGGCAAGGCGCTCACGCTCTATGGAGGGATGTCGGTGCCCAACAGCGTGAAGGTCACCGCGGGCGCAGCCATCGGCTTCGTGATCTCCTACGCTGTCGCGCATGTGTCCTGGAAGTACTTCGAATCGCCGATCCTGCGCAGCCGCCGCGGGCTGACCAGGTTCTTCCTGCAATATCTGCCCGAAACCCGCTCGCAGGGCGTGCCGCGAACCGAGCTGAAATAGCTCTAAAGCGCGATGAGATTTGGATGAAGCGTCATCGCGCTTCAGGTTGTTGTTTACGTATGATCTTTCCGGAAAACCGCTTCGCACTTTGCGCTAACGCGGCCCTCCGGGTCCGGATCATGCTCTAGCGGCTCACACGAAAGCCGTCGGCTGGATAGCAGCGGTGACGAATCCGCAGACCCTTCTCCGCGACGAAATGCGAGAACAAGTCGCGATCGGCTTCGGGCGCCGTGCAAGTGCGGTCGAGCAGCGCGACCCGCGCCTCCGTTCCTGCCGCCTGATAGAGCGTGGCGGCGGCAGGGAACAGGCGGGCCTGGAAGATGTCCGCGAAGTCCTGGGCGGCGTAATCCCTGAGCGCGGGCGAGGCCGCGTGGAAGACGCGAAGTGCCAGCGGGGCGCGGATGAGCTGGAGCCAGGCCTCGTGCGGCGCGAAACGATAGGAAAGGTCGAGCAGCTCCGCCGTTCGCGGTCCAAATCCGACCTGGCGAATTTCGGCCCAGTAGCTGCCGAACCAGCCCAGCCCTTCGGTCGGTGCGCACGCCAATAAGGCCCGGCTCGTCGACGCGACCGCGTCGGCGTCGACGTCGATCTGTTTCAGGTCGCCTGTGCGCGTCGATTCGTCGGCGATGGCGAGCTGGAGCAGCAGCAGTTCGCGCAGCGTCTTGGCGCTGCATAACCGGCGCGCGGACGGCAGATTGTCCGCGACGATCCATCTCAGCCGGTCGATATCATAGCGCTCGCCGCGCGCGATGCGGCCGGCGATCTGCGGAACCGCGGGGTTGGTTACATCGGGGACGACGGCAGCGATCCAGACCAGCGTGACCGCAGCGAGTGCGACGGTCGAGCCGCGCAGAAGCCAGCGAAACGCCTTGTCTCCCGCCTGCGCCGCCGGTTCGGTGGCGCTAGGCTCCCTCGACATAATAGCTGTTGTAGTGCGAGCCCTTGTACGCCTCGATCCGCTTCAGCATCTTCGGATTGGCGCGGTTGAGCACGGCGCCGAGGAGCTTCTTCTGGATGCCTTCGGAGCTCGCCATCGACTCCTGCAGCGCGTTGCGGCTCGTGCGGCCCCACTCGATGACGTAGACCATGGCGTCGACCAGATGGCTGACCGCCTTGGCATCCGCCACCGGCATCACCGGCGCGAGATCGATGACGATGTACTCATACTCCTCGCGCACCACCGCGAGCAGGTCGGCCATCGCCTTGGAGGCAATCACGTCCGCCGAATTGACCATGCGCGATGCGACGACGGATGGCAGGAAGTCGAGCCCGCTCTCCTTGCTGCGCTGGATATGATAGCCGAACGAGCGCGGATCCCTCAGGGCCTCGACCAGGCCGGACTTGGAATGGGGAGCCAGCGCCCGCGTCAGCGAACGGGTATGGAGGTCGCCGTCGATCAGCAGCGTGCGGTGGCCGGTCAACGCGGTCAAATGACCGAAATTGGCGGCAACCGTGGTTTTTCCCTCCTTCGGCAGGGACGAGAGGATGCCGATCACCTTGACCTCGCGCGAGAGGCGGGCGACGTCGATCGACACCTTGATGTTTCGCAGCGTCTCGGCAAATCGCGAGAACGGGTGCTCGACGACGTAACTGGATACGTTCGCTTCCGGATGGTCCGCAGACGTTCTTGCCGGGCGAATGTCGGGAAGGACGCCGAGGCATTTCACCCCGAGCTGATCCTCGACGTCGGTCGGAGACCGCAGCACGTCGCTCATCAGCTCCTTCGTGAAAGCGGCACCGAAGCCGAAACAGAGACCGCCGAGCAGGCCGCCGGCCAGCGCCAGCAGCGTCTTGGGCGAGCTCTTCTTGTCGGGCTTGACCGCCGTGCCGATGATGCGTGCTTCGCTGATCGGGAAGCTCTGGTTCTGCGTCGCGTTCTGGAGCTTCTCGAGGAAGTTGTTGTAGAGGTTGCGGTAGGTGTCCGCCGCGCTCTCGAGATCGCGCAGCTTGACCTGGGCCTGGCTGGTGCTGCCGGCCTGGGAGACGAGGTTCTTGAGGTTTTCCTCGAGCGACGTCTCGCGGCTCTTGGCGATCTCGTATTCGCTGCGATAGGCGTCCGCAATGCGGCGGACTTCGTCCGCGATCGCCTTGCGCAGCTCTTCCATGCGGTTGGACAGGTTGACGGCCGCCTGATGGGTCTTGCCGTAACGGCTCGACCAATCGGCATACTGGGCCGCCAGGTCGAGATATTGGGCGCGCAGGCGCGTGATGACCGTGTTGTTGAGGGCGTCCGTCACCGTCGGCTGGACCAGATCCTTGTCGAGCAGCGCCTCGATGCGGTCGAGGCGGGCCTTGGCCTCAGCCGTTGCGGCGCGCGCGGCGACGAGCTGCGAGTTGGCGTCGGCGAGCTGTTGCTCGCTCATCAGACCGCGGCTGGTGCCGACGATGTTGTTCTCGGCCTTGAACGTCTGCACGGCGCGATCGCTCGCCGTCGCCTGCTCGCGCAGCTCGGCGCTGCGCTGCTGGAGCCATTCGCCGGCGCGCTTGGTCGACTGGTATTTCGCCTCCAGCGCGCCCACGATGTAGGCGTCGGCGATCGCGTTGGCGATCTGCGCGGCCTTGTTCGGATCGATCGAGCGGAAGTTCATCGACAGGACATAGGTCGTCAGCACGCGCTCGACCTTGAGATTCTTCTGGAGCAGCTCGACCGCGCCCCGCTCGACCCGCTCCTTGCTCGGAGGGCCGTCCGATCCGAACAGCGCGATGACCTTGCCAATGACCAGCGGAATCAATCCGGGATCGGAGCCATTGAACTCCGGATCGTCGGTGAGCTTCAGGCGACGGACGATCGACAGGATCAGGTCGTCGGACTGGAGGATCTCGACCTGGCTGTCGACAAAGCCCGGGTCGATCAGCGCATTGGCCGTGCCGCTGTCCTTGTCCAGCACCTGGGTCTGACGCGTGTCCATCAGGATGCGCGCGTTGGCCGTGTACATCGGCGTCGCCAGGATCAGGTAGACGAGAACGAGCGCGAGCGTGCCGGCCAAGACGGCCGCGATCAGCGGCCATTGGCGGCGCACGATATCCAGAGCGCGCTCGGCGCTGAGCGTCGTGCCGCCGACCTCAATGGCGTATCGCGGGCGTTGAGGAAACTGGTCTCGTGGCTGAAACATCTCTGGGAATCTTGGGGTTGTCACTCGGGAAGGGGAACGGGCTTGAACGGATCGGCGAGTTCGGTCTTCCATTCACCCGACATCAGGCCCGCGGCCGGACTTGATGCTGCGGGCACGGCATTGGCTGCAGAGGGAGCAGGGGGTGCAATTCCGGCATCCTGATCCGCGAAATATCCCTTGAGCACGGAGCCGTCGTGCAGCTTGGTGACGAATTCGCTGATCCTGCGCGCCACGTCGGGCTTGCTCGCGACACAGCGCTCTTCGGCGCGATGAAGCGCGCTGCCGATCGCGATGCGGTCGGCCTGGCTGGCTTCACGCAACATCTCCCGGACCGGCTCGAGCGCGGCGACGTCAGTCACGACCAATCCGGCAAGCCGGCCCGACAGCTTGTCCCTGTCGTTCTTGGTCTGGCGCAGCAGAGCCGAGGGATCCGCGACGAAGGCGCTGATAGCCGCCTGCGGGGCGCGTTCGGTGCGATCGACGCATTGCGCCCGCGCCTGCGTTGCGAATGTCGCGGACAGCGCGACGGCGAGGACCGCAGCGATCCGTGAGGCCGCAGCATGGCCACGCAACAAGCTATCGAGTTTGAGGAGGATCGCGCTCATATCTCGTTGCGAAGGATTGATGGCAGTGTGGTGATTTAGGCCGTAGGTCCTTGATGACCCAAAACTATGTCAAATTCTTGTGCGGCGCAAAATATAAACCAGCGCGGACCGAATTGCCATCCTTGCCTGGTCTCCGATCGCGATTCAACATGAACGAAGCTCGTGCTGCGATCAGGCGCAGATTCAGCGAACGTTTGCACATGTCGTCATGCGTGAAGCACGATTCTTAGGCAAACGCCATACCAATACGAAGGCGCGAGGGACGGTCCATCGACCATCTCCTCGCGCCTGTCGGAACTTGTGACTGAGAGGCGGATGGACTGAAACGTCGTGCGTTTATTCGGCGGTCCGCAGCATCGCGAGGCGGGTGGCGCGAAGGCGCTCGCCATGCTCGCCGATCGCGACCCAGAACCGCGGATTGCCGGCGGACTGCATCGAGATCCACTCGTATTCCGCCGCATTCCAGGGGCGCACCGAAGCGGACAGATTGTCCAGGACGAAGTCGCCGTCGGCGAGCCGCGCGACCAGCACGAGATGGCCCTGGCCGCCATTGGTCAGCACAACTGCAAGTCGCAGCGCCGAGCTCGGCCAGCCCATCTCGATCAGCTGATGACGTTTGGTGACTGCGTAGTCGTTGCAGTCGCCGGCGGACGGCGCAATCGTCCAGCGTGCCACCATCGGATTGGTCGATTTCTGCATCGGCGTGATCGACGCGTTGATCGCGCTGTTGACCTCGCGCAGCATGCTCATTGCCCGCTCGCCCGAGGGCAGGGTCCGCTCCGCGCTGTCGGCGGCGCATTCGCTACCGTTGTTCATGCAGAACTTGACGAACTGCAGCGGCGCGAGCGCATTGTCGTACTCGCGGATGAACGCACCCTTCGCCCGATTGAGCAAACCGTCGTTCACGATTTCGGCCTTGGCGGCCATACCGGTCGAAGCGATCCCGATCGCGACCAGCGATTTGATGATCCAGCTCATGACATCCCCGTCTCGTCTTTTCTTGTTGACGCTACGGGTATCTCACAAACGATTTGAGCTTTGGTTCCGCGGAAATTTACAATTCTAACGAAATCGGCCGGTCGCTGGACCGGCCGGAGAGGGGTGGTTAATGCGCTGCCAACGCAGCCATTCCCGTCATCAGCGCGACGGGCTTACCGAGGTCAGAACCGAAGTCGAAGTCGTCGTCGCCGCAAACAGGGTCTGCGACGCCGCGCTGGGACCGGCCTGGTTCAGGACCGTGGGCGTGGTCGAGCTTGCCGCACCACCGCGGGCTTCCGCCGCGGTCGAGCCCGGGCCGCCTCCGGCCGTGGTCTCGCCGGTCGGATCGGCGCCGTTCGTCGCTTCGGTCGGGATATCGCCGGTGATGCTGGTGAATGAGGTGATGAGGTCGGGATTCTCCGTCCTGAGCACCGCTTCCTGGATCAACTGCGCAACTTGAGGCTGCGACAGCACACAGGTCGAGGCGGCAGTGCCGAGGCCCGCGCCGATGGCGCGGCTTTGATCCGCGCTGCTGGCCTTCGCCAGCGATACAATGCCTTCGACGGTCTCGGGGCGGGCGGTCAGGAGGTCGCGAACAGCCGAGGCAAGACCGCCTTGTCCGTCCTTGAACTGGTCGAGCAGGCCGCTCGGATTGGCGAGAAAGTCGGTCGCACGTTCCGCCGAAACAATCCCAGTGTTGGCAACGCAGCCCGAGCTGACACCCGTTGCGCCGAATGCCGCCGACGTTCCGGCGAACATCGCCAGTGCCCCGACGATCGCGCCAAAGCGCCTACCAAAATTCCAAATCATAACCCTGCCCATTTCCAATATTTTTAGTTTAACTCGATTTGCACCA
Source organism: Bradyrhizobium sp. USDA 376 (assembly GCF_054063675.1). Lineage (NCBI taxonomy): Bacteria > Pseudomonadati > Pseudomonadota > Alphaproteobacteria > Hyphomicrobiales > Nitrobacteraceae > Bradyrhizobium > Bradyrhizobium sp. USDA 376. The sequence goes on along the minus strand of NZ_JBSSGN010000001.1, from coordinate 8,821,477 downwards.
ATTTGCCACGTTCTTTTCGAAACTGTGACGGTAGCGATTGCGCGAGGCCGCATCCGACAATGGCCGCGAAAAACACGCCATAGCCAGGGATTTGCAGCGAGAAATCAATGCAGCTATGTGCAACCCCCAGCATCGCGACGCTTGCGCCGATAACGGGTATGTAGCGATCGCGTTTCCGGCGCAAGCTGCCGGTGAACAAATGGTAAAAGCACCAGAGGCCGACGAACGCGATCACCGCGAAAGCGGGAATGCCCAATTCGACGGCAATTTCCAGCGGAGTGCTGTGAGCGCGATCCCAGATGCCGAGACTGCCAAGTGCTGCGGGCCGAATGGCGGGAAAAACAGCGTCGAAGTTACCCAGTCCGATGCCAAGCAGCGGGTGATCGGCGATGATTCCCGCTGATGCCTGATAGGCGGCAAGCCGCTGAGGATCGATCAGCCCGTATTCGATGATTCGGCCGGCCACGAGGCCGCCGACGAGTTGCAACAGCACCAGCCCCGCTGCCGCCGAACCGCCGAGGACCAGCCATTTCCTTGATCTGCCGAGCTCGAGAGGGATGAGATAAAGGACGATGGCGAGGGCAAACGCGCCAACCGACAGCAGCAGGCCCGCCCGCGATCCGGTCATGGCGAGCGCGATCGTGCAGATCGCGAAGCCTGCGCCGAGCGCGATCGGCGTGGAAAGGACCTGCTCCAGTCGCGATCGCCAATCTGGTTGCGCTGGCGCGCCGCCTTCCTGACGGTGCATGCTGCGCAGGAGTGGCACCAGAAACAGCAGGGCGCAGGTGCCCCAGAACGTTGCCGCTGTATTTCGATTGACGAACGTGCCCGTGGCAAAGCCCAGATAGGCTTCCTTCTGCCTGAACAGGACCATGTCAGGCGCGATCAGTTCGGCGAGAATTCCATAGAGTGCATACAGGCAGCCCGCCCACGCCAGTATTCGTAGCAGTGCGCGCGCGGCTCCCGCATCGCTTGCAAGAATGACCGCGCGGGTGAAGGCGAGTGCCAGCAGCAGGACCGAACCGAATGCCAACCACGGGCCGCGCGCGGTCGCGGAGAGGCGGTCCGGTGGTGCGAGGCCGAACAGCCGTCGTGGCAGTTCCCAGATGACTGCGGATTGTGCAGCAGGGTCGCTCCACATTTGTAACGCGACCATGACGCCCATTGTTGCGACGGCGACTGCCACCGGAATCAGCAGTATGGCGTTGCGACGGCTCACGACCGAGAGATCAGCCGTCAGCAGGCTGCAAACGAGCAGAAAATTCCAGAAGCAAATCCACACGAGGTCGAGGGATCCGAGCGGAAGTGGCGCCAGCACAAACACGGCCGTGGCGAAAAATCGCGATATCGCGCCCAAAGGCCCCTCTGTCATTCAGCTCAGCGGGGACGGAGCTATCAGAACTTCGCGCGAGATCAAGTTATTGCACGCTGGTGAGTTGACCGTCATTCGCATCGTCGCGCGGAGCGCTGCATTGGTTTGCGTGCGCAGATCTGATCTGTGCCAAACGCAGGGCCGGTTGCCTCACGAAAGCTGGAGTTTGTGAGCACGTCGCAGCAGCTGAAGCAAAATTGGCTGCGGGCTTCATGCTGCCTCATCTGCCGTGCACTGTCCGCCGCGCGGATTGGTGGTTAACACCGCTTTTCAGTTGAATAACTCAACCGGTGGAGGCATTATATTGCACCGCAGCATTTCGTTTTGGTCGAATCGTAGAGCGTCTTTCACGTGCTAGCTCATCAAACAAAGGCGCACTACGTTCCGCTGGACAGTGTCCGCGGTCTCGCCGCTCTCTGCGTGGTCGTCCATCACTTCGTCGGATCGGATCCGCTTGCCGCCGCGCTGCCTCATCGCGCCTGGATCGACGTCGCGTTCTTTCACAATTCCTGGCTCTTCGTCGACCTGTTCTTCGTGCTGAGCGGAATCGTAATCTCGATGAGCTATGTGCAGTCGGAGTTCAGCGAATTTGATTTCCGGACCTTCACCTTGCGCCGTCTCGCGCGCATCTATCCGCTGCACATCGTCATGCTGTTCGCGTTTCTGGCGTTCCGCCTGATGCGGCTCACGCTCACCGAACTGGACCTGCTGCACTTCTCGACCAACGAATCGGCGGACCTGCAGGTCAACAATGTGTACTCGTTCGTCGCGAATGTGTTCTTGCTCCATGCCATGGGCGTGCTCGACTATCTGAGCTGGAACGGCCCGAGCTGGAGCATCAGCGCCGAGTTCTACACCTACCTCGTATTTGGCGCCGTCGTCGTCCTGGCGCAGCGCCTCGGCTACATCAAGCTCGTCTATGTCCTGAGCGCCGTGCTGGCCGTGCTGGGCGCGGCTCTCATTATCTTCGTGCTCAGGAATGAAACGCTTGATTTCCAGACCAACGCCTTCACCCGGTGCTTTCTCGGCTTCTTCGTCGGCGTGCTCACGCTTCGTTTCGTCTCCGGGAGGGGCCGCTCGGTGAGCCCCTTGGTTCAGTCGGCCTGTCAGCTCGGTGCTGCAGCCGTTGCAATCGTGCTGGTTTGTGTCGTCGGTTTCGACGAGCGGCTCAGCTTCGTGGCGCCGATTGTGTTCGGCGCCCTGCTGGGCTCGCTGATGGCGTTTCCCGAGCGGCTTCTGCCGAAGCTGCTATCCGTTCGTCCGCTGGTCTGGCTGGGCAAGCGCTCCTATTCGATCTACATGACGCATGCGCTGATCCTCGTTCTCATCCAGTACTTCGCGCGCGGCGTGGGGACCGGGCGCCTGCAGATGGTCGACAACATTCTTCCCGGGCTGGCGGCCTCGCTGCTGCTCGCCATCTTCGTGGTGGCCGTGCTCGTGCTCTCCAACTTCACCTACCTCTGGGTTGAGATGCCCGGTTCGCGGTTCGTGCTTCGGCTGTTCAGCCGTCGCGCCGTTCCCTCTGTTGCCGCGGCGGAGTGAGGCGCGATGTCCAATAGCTCCTCGGCTCTCCCGAATTCGGACTGGCGCATGGTCGATCCGATGCGCCTGCCCCTGCATCACCAGGCGGAGGGCAGCGCATTCTTCAATCTCGAGGCGATCGCGCTCCTGCTCTATTTCTACCGCGACGCGCTCGCAGGCGCGCTGCGCTACTATCTGGCGGTCCTCAAGATCAGCCCGTTGTGGTTCCTGCCCGACATTTTTGCCCTGGTCTGCATTCTTGCCTTCGTGCAGCGCTACATCCTGATGGGGCGAAGCCTCGTCGCGATTCTCACGCTGTTCTACATCTGCTTTGCGCTCTACCTCGGATACGTGTTCCTGGGTTATTTCAGCGGCATGATGTCGTCGTTCAAGATGATCGCGCCGGTGTTCGTCGGCTTCTGCTTCTGCGGGCGCAATTTCGGCGATTACGAGCGACTGCAGCGCTGGCTTCACCCGATCTTCTACCTGACGATCGTCGGGATCATATTGTCGTCCCGCATGCAATTGCCTTGGGTGGGCTATGCCTACGAGACCTTCGGCACGACGCGGCAGGCGACGCGGCTGTGGTGGTCGGCCTCCGAGACGCGCCTCGCAGGCCTGGCCGCCGACAGTACGATGGCCGCGTTCTTCGTGTTCATTTCCTTCGTGATCATTTCGGTGCGCCGAAGCCTGTTGTGGTGCCTGTTCTGGACGCCCATCGGCCTCTACGCCATCAAATTGACCACGAACAAGACGTCGCTCGGCGTGATGGTGATCTACGTTCTTTGTCTGATCATCGTTCGTCTCGTTCCCGAGCGCGAGAAGTTTCCCATGCTGCGGCGAATGGCGCTGCTTTCGTTCCTGTCGATCCTGGTGCCGGCTGTGCTGATCGCCTTGTTCTCCGGCAACGGCCTCGTCAGCATGTCGCGCGGCCTGTTCAGCCTGCAGGATCGCGTCAACAACAGCTGGCAGCTGCCGTTCGTCTACATGGCCGATCTCATGCCGGTCGGATTCTTCGTCGGCTGCGGCCTCGGTTGCTTCAACTATCCGCAGCTGCTGTTCTCGAACAAGCTCAGCTATTACGTCCCCGTGGACAATTTCTACCTCGGCACCTACCTGATGTTCGGGCCGATCTTCGTGGTGTTCATGATCCTGGTCATCATCGCGGTCGCAAGGACCAGGGACATCTACAAGCTGTCTTTCGCGGTCGCGATGAATCTCTTCACCATCACGGTTCTGGCCTATGGTCCCGCGAGCGGCTTGATCATGCTGGGCGTGGCATTCAGCGAGGTCTTCGCGCGAGACAAGGGTGACAGCATCGTCCCGAGTACGGCGCCGCTAGCGCCCGACGTCGACGATCTGGTTTCGCGGCCGGCGTGATTGCCATGCATGCAATGAGCTGCGGTGCGCAGCGCGGGCTCCGGTCCGGAACTCTCCTTCATCTTGGGATCGGATCGCAGCAGTGAGCGGAGACAGCAAGAATTTCGTGGAGGCGATCCAGGGGCTGCGCGGCGTCGCGGCGCTCAGCGTGCTGATCGTGCATCTTCAGGACATGCCGCTTCTGGCGGGCTTCCTGCCTCCGATCTGGCCGTGGCTCGAAGCCACGGTCAACATGGGCGGGGCACGGGGTCGAGCTGTTCTTCATGATCAGCGGCTTCCTGATCCCGGCGAGCCTCATGCGTCACCGCAGTGTCGGAAAGTTCTTTCTCGATCGGGCCCTGCGAATCCTGCCCGTGTTCGTGATCCTGCATCTGATCCTGTTCACAGCGGGCCCCCTGGTCGGCTACAAGTTCTTCAAGGGGATCGACCTGGCGACATATCTCAAGCTGTTCTTCGTCAATCTCGCGTTCCTGCCGGACGCGCTGGGATTGCCGATCGGCCAGCAGAATGCCTGGACGTTGGCTTACGAATGGGCATTCTACATTCTGTTCGCGCTGGTCTTCGTGATGGTGGTGCAGCGGAGGAACTGGCTGCTGGCGGCGCCGTTCATCCTGTTCGGTGTTGCGGGTATCGCCTTCCGGCCGATCGCCGCCTTCTTCCTCGTCGGATTGTTGTTCAGTCTGATCGACTGGCGGATCCGGATCGGCGGCTGGCCCGGGTTGCTGGCCGGCATCGTCTGCGGCGCCGCCATGTACGTGTCGATCGAATATGTGCATCCGCTGGTCGGGCTGCTCCCGGGGGCGCTGCTGTTTGGAATGGTCCTTGCTCCGGACTCCGGTGTTGCCGTGGCGCTGAGCGGCAGGTTCCTCCAGTTCCTCGGAAAGATCAGTTACAGCCTCTATTTGGTCCATCCTTTTGCGCTATTCCCGTTGCAGGTCATCGGCGTGAAGCTGGCGGCGCATGGCGTCAATCTGTGGCTGCTCTGGGCCGCCTTTGCGGGCCTCGGCCTGGCTGCTTCCCTGATCGCGGGTGCGGTCAGCTACGAGCTGATCGAGGTGAGACTCCGCCGCTTGCTCGATCCGACGCTGCGGGGCCTGTTTTTCGGAGTGCGTCGTGAAGCCCGTTATGTCGCCTGAGCGCGTCCCCATGCCATCGTTTCAGCCGGATCACGTACGGGTAACGTCATGATCATCAAGAATCTGCTCTCGATGTCGAGCGTGAACGTCGTGAAGTCGGCCGTTCAGTTCCTCATCACGCTGCTGATCACCTATTTCGTGACGCCGACCGAATTCGGGCTCGTGGCGTTTTCGCTGCCGTTCATCGCCTTCATCTCCATGCTGACCGATCTCGGGCTATCGAGCGCGATGATCCAGAGGAGCTCGCTGACGAAGGAGGAAGCCGGTGCGGCGACGACCCTGATGGTTGCGATCGGGATCGGCTGCGCCCTGGTGCTGGCCGTAGCCTCCAAGCCGCTCGGAGCTGCGGTCAACATGCAGGGCCTGCCGGCCGTGCTGGCTGCGCTCTCCGGTTCGGTGGTCTTGTCGATCTCCGCGATGGGACCGCGCGCGGTCCTGGAGCGATCCCTGCGGTACCAGACGATCGCCCTGATCGAGGCTGGAGCGGCGCTGATTGCTGCGATCGTCGGCGTGGTCGGGGCCGTGCTGGGGTGGGGAATCTGGGCGCTGATCGCGTATTACGTCCTGATGCAGGCGGTACGCGCCGTCGCGTTCTACGTGAACACCAGGCGCCACATTCACCTGTCCTTCAAATGGCGCAGCGTCGCCCTGATGCTGTCGTTCGGCGGCTGGGTGCTGGCTTCGAATGTCCTCAACTTCGCTGCGAGAAATGTCGGCAATCTCATGATCGGCGCCAAATTGGGCGCGGCGGCGGTCGGCCTGTTCGGTCTCGCCTTCCAGTTCATGACGCTGCCGCTGATGATCCTGTCGTGGCCGGGCGGCGGAGTTCTGATGGCCACCTTGAGCCGGATGAACGGCGAGCGGGAACAGGAACGGCGCCGGGCGGCGATTTGCGCGGTTCTCGGCATGACGGCGATGATCACGTTCCCGGCGATGATCTATCTGACATTCGGGCTGAAATATCCCGTTGCGACATTCCTGTCGGCCCACTGGCAGGAAGTGTTGCCGCTGATCGCCATTCTCGCGCCGGCAGGCGCCGCGCAGTCGATCGCAGCCTATGCCGGCCCGATTCTGCTGGCTCACGACAAGGCACGACTTCAGTTCTGGGTGAGCACCGCCAACAGCGCCAGCATGATTCTCGCCTTCCTCATCGCGTTGCCGTTCGGGCTCACGGCCGTAGCCGTCGTGTATCTGGTCGTATCGATCCTGGTTTGCGCGCTCATGCTGATGATCGGAGCTAGGCACTGCGCGGTTCCCTATGCATCGTTGTTCGGAGCTCTGATGCCGGCAACGGTCGCCACGACGCTCGGCGCTGTGTGCGCGCTCGTCGCGACGAAGGGGGATGTCGCAAGCCTGTCGCATTGGCTGATCGCGACGGCGGTCTATGCGCTGATCGTGCTTGGCAGCTATGTGGTGTTCAGGCGCCGGATCTGGAGCAGCGTGCAGTCGCTGCTTGGTGGATCGGCTCCGCCGATTCAGGCAAATCTTCCCTCGGCAAGTTAACAGAGATTGGTGGATGTCTTCAGGAGCGGGAATGGGGAGCGAGCCTCAGGCGGGAATTCCGTGGCGCGAGGACCTGATGGCGAATACCGGCAAGTCCGGTGTCGGGGCAGCCTTCATCGCCTTGCTCACGAGCCCGGGTTTTGCCGTGATCACGACCTGGCGAATAGCCAAGATGCTGCGCTTCCAGACACGCTGGGGGCACCAGATCACCTGGCTCTTGGTGCGGGCGCTGATGCGCCGCGGCTGCTACATCTCCGTGCTCGCAGAGATCGGCCCGGGGCTGATCCTGCCGCATCCGACTGGCGTCGTGATCGGCGAGGGGGCGCGGATCGGCCGTTCCGTGATGCTTTATCACAATGTCACGCTCGGACGGCGCGCCTGGGATGAGCCGGGTTGCCCGACCATCGGCGACAACGTTGTCATCTATACCGGGGCCGTCATCGTCGGGCCGACGTCGATTGGCGAAGGCGCCAACGTCGCGGCCAATGCGGTCGTGACGCGTGATGTTCCGCCGCATTCCGTTGTCGCGGGAGCACCCGCGCGGGTCGTGCGCTCGGAAGCACCGGGCCGGATGCGCGCCTAGCAGCGGCGGGCGCGCGCAAGCGCTCTGTCGATTGTCGGCTTGTTGCGCTTCAGAGAGACTTATCCTGGCGCATATTTTTCGCGCGCCTCCGTGCCACGCGAACCAAGGCGGGTTCCGCATCGTTCATTTGTTCCGGATCGGCGGCGGCTGTCGGGCGAACGAACTGACCAGGTTCCATTCATCGCACCGAGGTCACGGTGGCGATGATGCGACGATGGCAATTGCATAGATTCTGCCCGTCGCCTGAGCTTCTTCTTTGCGCGCAGAACCGGTCACAATTCTGATTGCTGGCCATGTATAGTTGTGTCGGCAAACGTCCAATCATGTCAGCGAGGGCCAGCCGATGTCGTCGATCATTTCCGACTTTTCGCAAGTCTATCCCTATCTCGACGGCTCGAAGTTCAAGGACACCATCGTCGTACAGTACGGGGGAGACGGCGACGTCAGATACAGATGTGACGTCCTGGTGGACATCTGTCGGGGCAAGCGGGTCCTGCATGTCGGATGCTGTGACCACCTGCCGCTCATCAAGCGAAAGATCGACAACCGGGACTGGCTGCACGGCCTGATCACGGAGGCTTCCGAATACACGGTCGGCGTCGACATCGATGCAGATGCGGTGCGAGAGGCATCGCGCATATCCGGGCTCGACAACATGGTCGCGGGCGACGTGACGTCCGCTCAGAAGATCGACGCGATATCCGGCCGGAAGTTCGACATTGCCGTGTTCGGCGAAGTCGTCGAGCACATTCCGAACCCGGTCGCGTTCCTGTCGCGGTTCAGGGAGAACTACGGCGACGTCGTCGACCAGATCGTGATCACCGTTCCGAACGCCTTCAGGGGCGGCAACATCAAGGGCATCCTGAAGAACGTCGAGACGATCAACAGCGATCACCGGTTCTTCTTCACGCCCTATACGATCGCGAAGGTCGCAATCGACGCCGGCTACGCCCCCGTCGAGGTGAAGATGGCGACCTTCATGCGGGCCGGAAAGCTGAAGTCGATGCTGCTGCGGCAGCTTCCGCTGCTCGCCGAGGACATCATCTTCATCGGCGCGGCCATGCGGCCGCACTGACGCCGTTTCATCGGTGATCCCGACATTACAGGGCCGGCAGGTTTACCTGCCGGCCCTGTGCGTGTCAGACGAACAGGAAGTTGCCGTGATCGAGCGTCGTCGAGTTCACATTCTTCAAGAGGATGGAATCGGCCGAGTTGAGCTGGACCAACGTGTCCGAGCCCGATTGCGAAATCTGGAGGTGGCTGTAGTCCGCCACCAGTGATTTCAGGATCTCGATCGTGTCGTGGTTGGACGCGGTTCCGGCGTGGAAGCTCTTGATCTGGTCGTTGCCGCCGTCGAACATGACGGTGGTCGTGCCAGGTGCCGTGGAGAAGACGTCGTTGCCACTGCCGCCGGTCAGCGTCAGCCCCGCGGTCACGGCCGTGACCGCGTGGGTGCCGTCGGTGTTGCGCACGTCGATCGTGAGCAGAGAGCCACTGCTGTTGTAGCTGTCGTGCTCGACGGCGCCCGGCAGGCCGGAAACCGCGAACTTGAAGACGTCAGTCGTTCCGTCGGCGTTGTTGAGGGTCTCCGTCGTCTTGACCCCGGTGGAGTCGTAGACATCGGTGACCTTGCTGCCGTCCGACTTGATGACCTGCGTGTAGTCGAGCGTGCCGTCAGCGTGCGAACGGATGAGCGACGTCATCTTGCCCGACGAGTCGATGTGCTGCTGCTCCGTGACGTAGCTCTTGCCGGTGATGCCGTAGATCGTATTGTCGTGCGAGCCGTCGGCGTTGTTGGCGTAGACCGCGGTCTTGACCCCGGACGAATACACGGTCGTCGAGTTCGAGCCGTCCTGGTTCAGCACGTAATCGCTGGTCAGGCTGCCGCTGCTGTCGAACAGCTTCGTCTCCTTGGTGCCGTCGGCATTGACGACATAGATCGACGAGTTCAGGCCGTTCACGTAGTTCGTCGTCGTCACATCGCCGCCGGCGGTCTTGACGACATGCTGGGTGACGTCACCGGACGAATTGTAGAGGTCCGTCGTGGTCGACCCATCGGTGCCGTTGAGCACCTCGCTCGTCTTGTGACCGGTGCTGTCGTAGAGGTCGGTGATCTTGCTGCCGTCGCTGTTGATCACCTGCTTGTAGGCAAGCGTGTCATCGGCATGAAGCCGGGTCAGGGTCGTCAGCGTGCCGGCCGCGGTGAGGTGCTGGATCTCGGTCGTATAGCTCTGGCCCGTGATGTTGTAGAAGGTGTTGTCGTGGCTGCCGTCGGCATTGGTGACGTAGAGCTTCGTCTTGACGCCGGCCGAATAGACCGTGTTCGAGGACGAGCCGTCCGTGTTCTGCACCAGGTCGCTGGCGAGCTTGCCGCTGGAATCGTACAGCTTGGTGTCCTTCGATCCGTCGGCATTGACCACGTAGACCGACGCCAGCAGCGTGCCGTTGTAGTTCGTCGTCGTGGTGCCGGAGCTCGTCTTGACGATCTCCTGCTTCAGCGCGCCGGACGACGGGTCGTAGGTGTCGGTCGTCGTGCTTGACGACGTGACGGTGACGACCGAGGTCTTGTGACCCGTGGAGTCGTACTGGGTCGTGACCTTGCTGCCGTCGCTGTTCAGCACCTGGCTGTAGGCCATCGTGCCGTCGGCATGGGTGCGGCTGACCAGCAGCAGCTTCCCGCTGGGATCGATGTGGTCGTGCTCGGTCGTGTAGGACTGGCCGGTGATGTTGTAATAGTAGTTGTCGCGGCTGCCGTCGGCGTTGGTGACGTAGACCTTGGTCTTGACGCCGGCCGTGTACAGCGTGTTCGAGGTCGATCCGTCCTTGTTCTGAACGAGGTCGCTCGCGATGATGCCGTTGGAGTCGTAGAGCTTCGAATCCTTCGAGCCGTCGGCGTTCACCACGTAGACCGACACCAGCAGCGAGCCGTTGTAGTTGGTCGTTGTGACGTTGCCGGAGGTCGTCTTCACGACGGTCTGCTTGAGTGCGCCGGCGGTGGTGTAGAAGTCGGTCGTGGTGGCCGTCGACGTCGTGGTGACGACCGAGGTCTTGTGACCCGTGGAGTCGTACTGGGTCGTGACCTTGCTGCCGTCGCTGTTGAACACCTGGCTATAGGCCATCGTGCCGTCGGCATGCGTTCGGCTCACCGACACCAGCTTGCCGCTTGCATCGAGATGGTCGTGCTCAGTCGTGTAGGACTGGCCGGTGATGTTGAAATAATAGTTGTCGCGGCTGCCGTCGGCGTTGGTGACATAGGTCTTGGTCTTGACGCCCGCCGTATAGAGCGTGTTCGACGACGAGCCGTCGGCGTTCTGAAGCAGGTCGCTCGCGATGATGCCGTTGGAATCGTAGAGCTTCGAGTCCTTCGAGCCGTCGGCATTGACCACGTAGACGGACACCAGCAGCGAACCATTGTAGTTCGTGGTGGTGACGTTGCCGGATGTCGTCTGCACGACGGTCTGCTTGAGCGCGCCGGCCGTGGTGTAGAAGTCGGTCGTGGTCGCCGTCGACGTGACGGTGATCACCGTGGTCTTGTGACCCGTGGCGTCGTACTGGGTCGTGACCTTGCTGCCGTCGCTGTTGAAGACCTGGCTGTAGGCCATGGAGCCGTCGGCATGCGTGCGGACGACGGACAGCAGCCTTCCGCCCGCGTCGAGCTGGTCGTGCTCGGTCGTGTAGGACTGGCCGGTGATGTTGTAATAGTAGTTGTCGTGAGTGCGGTCGGCATTGGTGACATACATCTTGGTCTTGACACCGGCCGTGTAGAGCGTGTTCGAGGACGATCCGTCCTTGTTCTGGACGAGGTCCGCGATCAGATTGCCGCTTGCGTCGTAGGTCTTGGTGTCCTTGTCGCCGATCGGCGAGACCGTGACGTCACGCACCATCTTGCCGTCTGTATAGGCGATGTTCTCCGACGAGCCGTCGGTATTGAGCGTGACCTTGCTGGTGATGACGCCGTTCGTGAAGTTGGACGTGCTGGTCGATACGAGCCTTGCTGAGGAGTCGTAGACCCTGGTCACGCTCCAGGTGTCGGTCGAGTTGGTGATCGAGAACTGGTAGCCGCCCTGGATCGCCGCCAGTGCGTTCGTGTAGTGCGAGATCATGTACTCCATGGTCGCGATCGAGGCGACCGGAAGCACGTGCGTGTCGGTGAGCGTGATGGTCTGAAGCGAATCCGAGGCGTTCAGCTCGGACATCTGCGACACGATGTCCTCAGCGGTTCCGCTGACATCGGTCACGGCAGGCGGTGTCGTGCCGCCTCCGGTCGGAGCGTCGATCTCGATGATCAGCGGGTGATCCGAGATCGGAACCACGATCTGGCTGACGTCGGTGTAGGTGGCGATGGGCGTGCTGCCCTTTAGCGGATCGTAGACGCTGATCAGGTGATGGACGCTGCCGAGGTTCACCGTGACGGAACTGGTCGGGTTCGAGATCTCGGTGTCGGTCGCGTCGTTCCAGACCTTGGGTTCCGCCCAGACCACCAACTCATAGGCGCCGTTGCTCTTGCCGAGAACCATGCTGTTCCCGCTCGCAGGCAGACCGTCGAGCGTATAGTTCAGCGAAGCAGTCGGCGTACTGCCGCCCTTGCCGTCGTCGGCCAGGATCGTAGTCAGGTTGTGGACCGCAGTTGCCGCGAGCTTCGGAGTTCCATCGCTGTTGAACAGGCCCCAGTTCGATTCGGAGTTCGTGGGGTCGTTGGTCCCCGAGGCGTCGAGCAGCTGATAGAGATAGGTGGTGCTGACGCCGTCCTTGTAGGCGTCGACCAGTGTGTTCAGGATCGATTTCGCCTGCACGTTCTCGGAGGCGCCGACATAGGGCGTGTCGCTCTTCGTGGTGTAGCCCGTCTCCGTGATCACGACCGGCTTGCCGCCGGTGACCGACGTGGCGTTACCGAGCAATTGCTCGAGGGCAGCTTCGGGCGTCAGGCTCGTGCTGACATAGGCGTGGGAATTGGCATAGTCGGTCGATCCCGACATGTCGCCGAGATTGGCGTAGTCGGCCAGATCGTTGTAGCCGATCGACAGATTGTAGACGGGAATGTCCTTGAGCGCGGCATCGGCCTTGATGGCCGCGTAATAGACCGCCTGGAACTGGGCTGCGGCCGCGATGCTGGAACTCCCGTTATAGGAGAACTCCTGGATGTTGACCTCGTTCAGGCCTTCCAGTGCGATCACGCTGCCGGGGTTCTCGGCCGCGAACTCCTTGACCGCGTCGAGATAGTCCTGAAGCGCAGCGGTACCGCCGGCCGGAACGCCCGATGGAACCACGAGATCGAACTTGTATCCGTCGTGTGCGAGACCCGCGACGATCGGCTCCGCCTCGGGACTTATTGCGAGCCCGCCGCGCAGTTTCGTCACGCCGAGATATTTGAGATCGTCTTCGACGAGGGCGAGGTTGTCGTAGGCGCCCCACGAATACCCCACATGAACATTGACGCCGATGGAACTGATGAAGGTGCTCGCCGACAGGATCGTTTGATCTGGTGATGCCGTGGTCATCGGTATTTCAGAGCCTTTTCTGGAACGCGAGAGTCCGTTGCCGCTTGCGTCTGTCGTATCGGCCAATCTCTGTTTTTCGAGTTGGTGAGATCGGTAAAAATGGAAGCACCCCGGAGATTTTCTCGCCGAGACTTTCCTGCGCGACGCTCACAGCGCACGACTCTGCTTACATTGAGCTTCATCTGTGAAGACCACGCTAATGTGCTTGCAGCATGACGTCGCGATGGCGATGCAACGACGATGTTCGAGCGATGTTGTGCCGATGCCTAATCGAAACGCATTTGCTTCTCACGCGGGCAGATTTGTTTCCAATGTCTTGCGTCAAGCGCTCTTAAGAGTCGTAGAAACACGGATCGAACTTCGAATGTGACACTTGATCTCGCGCCGAGGTCGACTGGAGCCTTCCAAATTTTCCCGAGGAGCTGGCAAGCACGTGCCACGGAACTTTCCGCACGTACATTGTTCTTCTCTCTTGGTGTTGTGGTGGTCGCGTCGATGTCGATGAAATTTTCGTCTGCCTTCCGAACGGGCAAGAGATGATCTTCACCGGCATCGAAGCTGGAGGTTGGTCGAACGAACGACGCGATCGGACAGGCGCATCTCGCGGAGGCGGGGCGAATATCGACGATATGCAACCGGGCGTTGCTTTCGCGATCCGCGCGGCAGGCTCACCCCGACCGGGTCGGCAGGGCGCGCGAAGGCGACTTCCAGCAACGCCGCCATGCCGAACGGAGCGTCGCAGATCCGCAACGTCAATATGTTAGGCGCGCAACGCTATGGCGGGCAAACCGCTGGCACGGCACGAAATTTGCCGCTAAGCACTGCTTAAAGTCTCGTTGATCGAACGGAGTAGAAGGCCATTCCTATGAAGGATCCCATGTCGGGCCCCCCGAATGTCATGTTTCTGGTTGAGGTCGTGAACTGCAATGACGGGATTGCATCCTATTGCGAGACCTTGGCCACGGGGCTGCACGCCCGCGGCGTCCAGATCCACCTGGTCTCGGGCATCGTGCGGTCGGACGAGAAGTCGGAATACAAGCGCCAGAAGCTGGCGGCGGCCGTCAAGCAGTGGCACGTCGTTCCCGGACTTCGCAAGCTGCCCTCGCTGTCGATCTTCATGCAGCTCTGGAAGTTGATCCGGGAGAACGACATCTCCGTGATCAACGTCCATGGGCTGGGCATGCTGATGTGGGGTCGGCTGCTGTCGCTGCTGACCGGCGCGCGCTGCGTGGCGACGTATCATCCATCGGTGCTCGGGAACATCGACAAGGTGCAGAATGCGCCCCAATCGACGTTCAGCCTGGTCCAGATCCTGTTCTTCAACCTGTTCTTTCCGCACAGCCTCATTCTGATGTCGGAGGAATCGCTCCGCCATCTCAAGCGTTACGTGCTGTTCGGCAAGAACCGGATCGCCAAGGTGTATGGCGGCGTCGATACCGTGCATTTCCGTCCGCCTTCGGACGCCGAGCGCCGCGATGCCCGCGCGAAATTCGGCGTTGCCGAGGGCGAGTTCATGTGCCTGCTGGCGGCCCGTCTCGCCTGGGTGAAGGGCCACGACCTTCTCATCAAGGCGGCACGCAAGATCCGTGACAGCGCCACGCCTTCGCCCATCGATATCAAGTGCTACTTCGTCGGCAGTGGCGGCGCCGAGCGCGAGAAGGAGATCAAGTCGTTTGCCTTCGCCGGCGAGAAGGACAAGGACACCTTCAAGTTCCTCGGCTTCATGGGCGACGTCCGCGAAATTCTCTGGGCCGCCGACGTGTTCGCGCTGCCGAGCCGGTTCGAAGGATTCCCGCTCGGCGTCGCCGAGGCCATGGCGACGGGATTGGTTCCGGTGCGGACCCCGGCGGGGGGCGCTTCAGACCAGATCATCGAGGGCCAGACCGGCTTCATCGTGCCGTTCGAGGACGTCGATGCGCTCGTCGGGGCGCTCGAGAAAGTGGCCGATCCCGCAACGCGCGCTGCGCTGTCGCGCAATGCCCTTGCGCGCGCCCAGCAATATTTCGGTGTCGGGCCGATGGTCGATGAGACCCTCAGGATCTACGGCCTGACCGGCGACACCAGCGGCAATGCGCTGGCTCACGCGGTGAAGGCCTGATCTAAAGCGCGATGGCATCAGGATGAAGCGCCATCGCGCTTGAGGTTATTGTTTACGCATGATCTTCCCGGAAAACCGCTGCGCACTTTGCGCTAACGCGGCCCTTCGGGTCCGGATCATGCTTTAGCTGCGCGCCGAAGCCAGCAGGTCGCCTCGCCACGTCACCAGGACAACGGCGAGGCCGGCAACGGCGATCTTTGCCGCAAGCCAGAGCAGGGAATCCGACGGCGCCGCCGCGAGCATTGCGACCGCGGCGGCCGCGACGGTTGCCTCCACCATCAGCAGCGCTCGCGGCGCCGCCCGGAACCGGATCAGCGGGCCGCTGGCGAAGAGGATGACGAGCGCGGTGGCCAGCGCCGCGCTCGCGATTTGTCCGGCGACCGATATGTGCAGCAACGCGCCGATCGAAGCTGCCGCTGACACCAGCACCAGCTGGCACGCCGCGACGACCACCAGCCGCGTTGCCGATTTGGTCAGATGCGGCACGATCGCGAGGGTGGCCTGAAGGTGGGTGTGGAGAAAATAGAAGATCGCCGCGACTGGCGCTGCGCCGAGAAAATCGACCAGCAGATCGGCCGGAACGAACAGGTGCGCCGCGTCCGGCAGAAGGCCGATCAGCCCGCCCAGCATCACGATCGTCGCACACAGGATGAAGTCGAGCATGCGGGCGGTCGTCCTGCGCGCTTCGCCGTCGACGCTGCGCTCGAACTGGACGACGACGTTGGGATAGCAGACGGTGTGAATGGCGGCCACGAGAACGGAGAACGGCCGTTGCAGGAGGTCGATCGCCATCGAGAAGCCGGCGGCTGCCGTCGAGGCCCGGCCAAGCGTGGCGATCACGATCAGGCGCAACGTGACGGGGACGGAGAGATGGATGACGGAGGCGGCCGCGGCCATGATGCCATAGCGGCAGAAATTGCCCCAATCCGCCAGCATCGCTTGCCGCGACGGTCGCTGCAGCGAGGTGCGATGCACGATCAGGCTCACGAGAAGCACAGCGCCATAGCCCGCGGCGATGCCGCACAGCGTTGCCGCCGCGGTGCCGTGGAGGTGCGCGGCCGCGACGGCGCCGGCCAGAAGCACGCTGGCGCGCAGGATCAGCAGGGCTGATGCCGTCGCCAGCCGATCGGACACGCGCACGATCATGAAATACAGGTCGGTGCCGCCTTGCAGCACGGCCAGCGCCAGCGCCAGGGCGACGACGCTTGCCTCCAGCGTGCCCACTAGCCCCGCCACGCTGCCGACCAGCAGCAGAACCAGCGCACTGAGCCCTCCCGCGGCAAACAGCGAAAATCGCAGACGCGCCGCCTCTGCTCCCGAAGCGGCGGCGAGGAAACGGACGCCGGCCAGCTGCAGCCATTCGAACACGAAGACGCAGAACAGCTGGCTCGTGGCCAGCGCCAGCGAGAACGAGGTGTACTGGGCCGGGGAGAGGATATGGCTGGCGGCGAAGATCAGAATGATCGCGGACGCACTCTGGTAGATGTAGCTGCCGAATGCGAGCAGGCTGGTCATGTCTGACGATGCGCGAGAGGGAATATGGGGGAATGGTCGAGGGGCATCAGCGGCATCTCAGTCCGCCTGTCTCAGGTGCGAGCCATGCTGCGGCTGCGCATGATCTGGTCGAAGGCGGTGCGATAGCCGGTGACCACGTCGTCAAAGGCCCATTTATCGATGCCGGACTTCAATCGATCGCTCATCTCCCGAATCTGTTGGGGAGATTCGACGATCGCCAGAATGCTCTTGGCGATCGAGGCAGGATCGGGTGACGTCAGCCAGCCGGTCAAACCGGGCTTGATCGCTTCCTGGATGCCGCCGAAGGGGGTGCCGAGCAGGGGTTTGCAGGCGGCTTGCGCGTCGGCGACCACGAGCGGACTTGGATCTTCCCAGACCGAGGGCACGACCACGACGTTCACCTGTTCGTAAAACTGCTTCGGCTGCACGAAGCCGAGAAACTCGATCCGCGCGTTCGGGGCCAGCTCCTTGATCTGCTTGCGCTGGCTCTCGGATGCGTGCCCCGCGATGACGAGCCGGATCCGCTCGGGCGGAATCGTCGCGATCGCGCGAACGAGATTGTAGATGCCTTTTTCTTCGGTCAGCCGGCCGATGAAGCCGAATGTGACGGTGCCGTCGATCATGGCCGTCTCTTCGCCGCCGACGTCGGCCGTCGAGGCGTTTCGAATGACGATCTTCAGCGGCGTCTGCGTGAAGAGACCGAGCCGGGTATGGATGTCGAGAATGCGCTGGCTGACGCCGACCACGGCGTCCAGATGTCTCGTCGCCCCGCGGCGGCGATAGGTCAGCAGCTGACAGCTCATGCAGCTCGCCTCGCAGGCGTGTCCGTCCGAGAAGCGCGAGCAGCGGGGGCAGGTGAGATAGTAATCGTGAAGCGTGTGCAGGACCGGAATGCCGAGCTCCGCCGCCGTTCGCCACACGGCCGTGGTCAGTCCGCTGAGGTTATTGGAGTGCAGGATATCAGGCTTGAACGCCTTGATCCTCGCAGCGACGATCTCCGACATCTGCTGCCAGTCCTCGATCGCGTGCCAGATGCCGCGCACGGGCGCGCTGTGCTGCTTGGCGAAGGGGAAATAGATGTTGTGCACGGGCGCCGAATGCACGTCGATGCCGTTGCAGGTCTCCATTGGCTGGTTCGAGACAGACGCGGCACGTATCACTTCCACGCTGTCGTTCTGCCCCACAAGAGTCTCGGCGAGGCGGCGGACGAAAGTTTCCGCGCCACCGACCACCTTCGGAGCCAACGGCGTCGGATAGAGGGATGACGTGATAAGGATCTTCATCGGAAAAGGTCTGTCCAGCTTCCCAGCCAAATGGCTTTTTGAAATCTCCGTTTCGGCCTATTGCCGGTTGGCGCGATTGTTATTCAAATAGACGTCCAAATATTGTCCTGTCACTGAATCCGCCGAGAACCTTTCGGCAAATCCCGGCTGTGGAGGCCGCGCAACCTTCCAGCGCGATCTCTCGTTGAGGGCCTTCAGCATCAATTCTCCCAGTCGATTGTGGTCGTTGGGCTCGTAGGACCCAACCATGTTGGAGAACCCCGCGATCTCGGGAATCCCTCCCGCTGTCGAACAAATCGTCGCCCGGCCGGCGTTGATGCTTTCGATCAGCGTCCGCGGCAGCGGCTCCGGCCAGACCGAGCTCACCAGGCAGATGTCGATGCCGGCATAGAATTCGGCCGCCCTGGCAAAGCCGAGCCATTCGATGTTGCCCTTGCTGCGGCTTTTGAGCGCCCGTACGTAGTCCTCAAGTCCCTTTCCGGCAATTTTCAGCCGCCACCCCTCGTTGGGGAGCTGCTCGGTGGCTTTGAGGACTACTTCGATACCTTTTTCGGCCTCGATCCGGCCGATGAACCCGAAGGTCAGATCATTCGAGCTCGAGGGAGGTGAGGGCACCACCGAGCTCGGATCGGCGATGTTGAAGATGACGCGGCCGTCGGTTCCGGGGAAATATTTCAGCCTGGTGTGCTGGTCGAGCACGAACTGGCTGTTCGAGACCACGGCATCGACCATGCGCGAGGCCAGCAGATAGGGCGAGGTCATGGCCGCGCACAGCGTGCAGCGCTGCGTGCATGTCGCGTCTCCGCGAAACAAGGTCGAGCGCTTGCAGAGCAGGGAGTAGTCGCGCAGCGTATGCACGATCCGGATGTTGCGCCGCTTGGCCTCTGACCACAACGAGACCGAAAATCCGGTGAGGTTGTTGGTGTGGACGACCTCCGGCTTCTCGATGTCGAGAATTTCGGCGAAGCGCGCCGCGGACTTGCGGTTCCAGGTATCCTGAAGATGCCACTTCAGACGTTGGACCGAAGAAGGCTTCCTGTCGTTGCCGAACGGCCAGTAGTCGTTGTCCAGCGGCACACGATATACCCGCACGCCCTTGCGATCCTCGATGCTGCGATCCGGCTCGTTTTGAAGGCAGACCACCGAAACCTGGTGGCCGCGCTGGACCAGCGCTTCCGCCAGCAGCGACACGGACACTTCGGCACCGCCGATGATTTCTGGCGGATAGAGCGTGTTAACGATCAGTATCTTCAAGGGGAGCCCCGGATTCAGCAGCCAGCCGCAGCGTCAGTTCGATGGCCGAATCTCGAAATCCGGCACGGCCGAGCCCTTGACGCTGACAAGCAGCGGCGTCGTCGACAACGCCGTCCAGGCGCCAGGCGCAGAATTCGGCGCTTGCTGACATACATAGCCGATCTCGATATTCGGTTCTGCATTTTTTAATCGGACCTCGAAGCGCTTCGACGGATTCTCCGACCAGAGCGCCACTTTCGTTTCCGGTCCGCTCTCGCTGCGGATTTGCACGACGCCCGGCACCGGCGTGGTTCGCGTTGCCTTCAGGCTGCTGCGGATGAAGGCCCAGCTTTCGCGAACGGAGCACACCGCGGGCTTCGGCGAATTGTCGAAATGATAGATGCCGAAATTGTGCTCGAGCTCACCCGGCTTCGTCCCGCTGTCCTTCAGCTCGTAGAGCCATATCCCCTTGAGCCAGGGACCCGCAGTCGACGCCCAGAGGATCATCTGCGCCATGTTGTCGGCGGACAGCTGCTCGTTGACGCCGCATTTCGCGTTTGGTGTCGGCCATCCCGTCTCGGTCAGATAGATCGGATAGTTCGGATTGCCCGTCGCCTTTGCGACGCGCTGATGAAAGTTTTCCAGCCGTTCGATCGCCTCGGTGGCGGTGCGTCCGACCGGCGGCAGGCAATGGTTGTAGATGTGGATCGACATGCCGTCCGCGATGCGGGCCACGTCGGTCTTCAGAAGCGCGTCGGTGAATTTCCAGCCTGGATCGTCGCCGAGCGCGCCGATCACGAAGGGCGCGGAAGGGACCGCCTGCTTGACCGCAGGCTGCACCAGACGGGCAAGCGTCACGTAATTTTCGACCGTGAATTGCGGCTCTGCGCGCGCTCGCAGATTGTACTCGTTCCACAATTCGAAGATCGGCTGCCGCATAGCGACGGCTTGCGCGGCCGTCGCGGCATAGGTGACGAATCTCTGGCGCGCATCGTCGGTCGTCGGCGGATCGGAGTTCGGGACGAGATGATGGCCGGCGCCGAGAATGAGCAGCGGGATGCCGCCGCTGGTTCTGATCTGGGTTTCGAGGCGGCCGTTCAGGGCATTGAAGCCGAGCCGTTTGCCGGGCAGCTCGAAATCCGACCACGGGAAGTCGTCCCGGAACGAGGTGACCCCGAGTTCCTTCATCTGCTTGATGGCGGTCGCGGGCACATAGCCGCGCTCGCTGGTGACGCCGCCGAGGCCCTGGTGCGTGCCGACGCCCAGCAGGAGGCGCTGATCGAGTGGTTGCGCATTCTGCGCGTTCGCAGGATAGACGAGGCCGGCCGCGGCGCAGAGCCCACATATCAGCGTCCGGAAACGACGCATCGCGCGTTTCCTCTTTTGCTCCGTCACGCTCGTATCCACTCCTGCTCGCGTCAACCCGACAAGGCTAGTCCTCTTCTGTGGCCCCAATTGGGTGAGGCGACCTTGCCTGCGCGCTCGTCATTGAGCGCGCCGAGTTGGGCTATTTGGAGTTCACGACCACCGTGCTGATGTTGTCCGCGTTGACGCTCGCCGCGTTCAGCGGGTTCATGAGCTTGACGAATTCGGTCGACGGCGATTCCGCCACCGAGATCACGTCATGGTCACGCATCCTGAACGTATCCGCCTGGAACCAGCCGTCGGGCTTGCTCATGTCGAACTTGTACACGGCAGGGACGGTCTTGGTTGGGAACTGGGACACGTCGACGCCGATACGCTCGAGCAGCGGCTTGGGTTCGAACCGGTAGACGTAGATGGACTTGGAGTCCGCACGATTGCCGTCGAGGCCGCCGGCCTTTGCGATGGCTTCGGCCAGCGACATGTTGTCGTTCTCGAACGAGAAGCGACGGTTGTTGGTGCCGCCGATCGATCCCGGCGACGGCGTCGAACCGAACACCATGTAGACGCGCGGAATGCGGGTCAGGAAGACCACGTCGCCCGGCGCCAGCAGGATGTCCTCGCCGGGGTGGTGCACCACCGTCGACATCGACTCGTTATAGGTGCGGCCCTCGCGCTTGATCGTGATCGTGCTCTCGTAGGAAGGATATTTGGGGCCGCCGGCGCGCGCGATCGCGCCCATCAGGCGAATTCCGCCCGGGTCGACCGGAAAGCGCAGCGGCGAGTTGACTTCGCCGAGCACGCTGATCTGGTTGCCGCGCTGTTCGGCGACGCTGACGACGGCCTGTGGGTCGATGGCGCGGTCCTTGAGGCGCTCGCGGATGATGTTCGAAACCGCGCGCGGCGTCAGCCCGGCGACCTTGATCGAGCCGGCGTAGGGAATGTTGATGTTGCCGGACTGGTCGACCTGCTGCCGCGGAATGTCGACGAAATTGCCCGGCCGCACGCCCGCTTCGCGCGGAATGAACAGGCCGCCCGCCTGGGCCTCGTAGACGGTCACGGTGACGATGTCGCCGATGCCGATCGTGACGTCGCGATAATTGCCGCCGGGAAGACGCGAGAACACCATTCCGGAGGAGTCCGTGAACGCGTTGGTCGCCTGCATGATCGCCGGATTGACCGGCATCAGAGCATAGGCCAGCGGCACCGACGGTTCGGTGACCAGCGCGGCATTCGTATGCGTGGCGACGGCATCCGGAGAGTCCAGGGGAATGAAGCCCGCGCAACCCGCCAGGGATACGCTGATCGCAGCAACTGCCAGGATTCGGCTAATCCCGAAATCAAAAGAAAAACGTTCGGTCTTAGCCACCGCCATTCCCTCGCACTCATCTAAAATCGGAAACACCGTACAAATCCCGTGCTGCAGAGTCACTGCTGCCTCTTCGACTTTATGGTAAAGCACTCATGGCTGTGACCTTATTGCCACTTGTGAACTGCGATTCACGCAAGAATGGCTGTTCAAAATCTGTGCGACGGGTTCCTGTTTTATAAGCAGTTTGCAAACTAGACATACACGTGTCGGATCGATGTCACGATTGAGGCTGTTGTCGAACTTGTTGGCGCAGGCGCGATGATGGTTCGAGTGCTCTCGTGATCGGCCATGGGGTGCCAGGGGAAATTTCTGCGGCAGGATTCCGCCTCCGTTAACGCTTAGATTCGGAAGCTGGCGTCACGCTGATGTCCGTAAGGTCTTCCTAATCCTGATCCGGCTAGCTGCACGGTCAAACAACAGGGAAGGCGAAGACAATGTTGCAGACCGGATCACTGCTGTTCGCAGCCGGCTTTCTCACCTGCGCGATGATGGTTGCCTCCGCAATCGCCTGGTCGTTCTCCGACAACCGGGTGACCGACGGCGAGTTCGCGCGGCAAGATGGCCGCCGCATGGCCTGATCGGTCGTCACGGTCGCAGATTGTTCGGAAGATCGGACTGCAGCTTCGCCTGCTGTCCGGATTCGCTCTGGCGCATGTGCAGGACGTCGGCATAGACCTGGCTCAAGGTCCGGTGCGTCTGCTCGATGTCGTAGAGGCGGGCGAAGCGCTCATAGCCGGCCCGGCCGACCGCAGCCAGGTCCATTCGGGTCGCGCGCTGAAAACCTTCGGCCAGCTTTTCCGCCGAGACCTCGTCGCATAGCACGCCCGTCGCGCTGTCTTCGACGATTTCCGGCAGGGCGCCGATGCGGAAGGCGATGATCGGTTTGGCCGCACGCATTGCCTCGATCGCGACCAGTCCAAACGCCTCCCAGCGTGAAGGAATTGCGACCATGTCGGCCTGGTCGAGCTCGGCCTCGATCTGGTTGCGATTCATCCAGCCCAGAAACGAGACATTGGCCGGCAGGTCGCTCTGGCGGAATTTGCTGACGACCGAAGCGCCGATCAGGCGTACGTCGAGCGTGTCACGAAGCGCACGGGCCGCCTCGATCAGGAGGTCATACCCCTTCTGACGGTCGAGGCGTCCGATGAAGAGCACCTTGATCTTCTCCGACCGCCACGGCGCTGCGCTCTGGTCGAGCGCGGGACGCTGCCTGGAAATCCCGTTGTGCACAAGAACGAGGCGATTCGCTGCGATTCCGACCTGCATGGCGTCGATACGCTCGCTCTCCGAGATGCACACGATGCGATGGGTGAATTTCGACAGCACCAGCTCGGTGAACTTGGTGACTTCGCGGCTGAGGCGGCCGGTCTCGCGGCCGAACGCCCATCCGTGCGGGCAATAGACGATGCGCGAACGCCGATAGGTCAGCCAGAGCACCGGGCGCACCACGAGCCCGGCGAACGACGAGTGAAGATGGATGATGTCGGGCCGCAGCTGCCGGACCGCGCGCATCGTCGCGAACAGCATGCGAAACAGGCCGAACGCATTGCGGCCCTCGCGCGGAAACGTGGTGACGGCATCATCCTCGATGTTCACCAGATCGCCGCGATGGTCGGACGGAACGACATAGTTGACGTTGCCGCGGCCGAAGCTGGCGCACTGATGCGGATGCAACTCGTTGAGATAGGTCGCGATGCCGCCTCTGACCGTCTCGGCGACATGCAGAACTTTCAGGCCGATGGACAACGGTCATTCCTTCCTTGACTTGCAGGCGCCGGGTCTTGCGGACGCACGTCTGGTGCCGCCAAGCAGCAATATTCGGGCCGCTTCATTGTACGAGGCGCCCCGATGCGGTTTGCGGGGCCGGTTTGGCGAGGAATTCGAGCATTGCTGCGGCCGACTTGGCCCAGGAATATGTCGCAAGGCGCTTTTGCTGCCTCTCCTGTTCCGCAGGTGAAATCCTGCCGAGTTCAATTCTTTCGTGCATCCGCACCGACAGCCCCTCCGCATCGAGCGGATCGAAATAGACGGCGGCATCGTCGCAGGTCTCGCGCACGGCCGCGGCGGAACTCGCAATGACCGGGCAGGCGAAGTACATCGCTTCCAGGGGAGGGATGCCGAAGCCCTCGTAGAGGCTCGGAAAAACGAACGCCGCGGCCTGCGCGAAGAGCGCCGCGATTTCCTCGTCCTTGAGGCGGCCGGCGACAACGATGCCGGTTCGCGATTCGGTGGCGCCGCCGCCAAAGACCTTGCTGTTGTCACCCCCGACCACGACCAGCGGAAAATCGGCGCGGCCGAGCCGCTCGGCGGCGCCAACGGCGGTGTCGACATTCTTGTTCTTCGTCATCGAGCCGACGAAGAGGAAGAACTGGTGGGGCGCAAGACGCAGTCGGTCGATGATCGAGAAATCCGGCGCGACGGTCGCGAAGTGCTCCGCGCTGTTCGGAATGACGGGGATCGAGGCGGGATCCAGCGACAGCACTTCGGCAAGTTCGTTGCGCGAAAACGCGGAAACTGTTGCGATCGTTGCGGCGCGCGCCAGCAAATGGCCGAGCGTCCGATGCAGGGCGAGGTAGCGCCAGCTGAAGAAGTCCGGCCGTCTGAAAACCTGCGCGTCGTGGATCACGACCAGATGGTCGCGATGGAGCACCGGGCCGGAATTGGCAAGGCTGATGAGGCGCGTGCCGGCGGCTGCGCGCGCCAGGTCGATCTGGTCCCACGCGTGGCCCTGCAACGATCCGACCTGCTTGACTTTGATGCGGCGAAGACCGGGAAGCGTCTGCGCATTTGGTGGCGCGAGAATCTGCCATTCTGCGTCCACCAGTTGTCGTGGAGCCTCTCCGCTCGCGAGCAAGCGGTCCATCGCCTTGACGATTTCGGCGGCATAGCGTTGCACGCCCGTAAGCGATTGTGACAGGAACCTGCCGTTGATGGAAAGTTTCAAAGCCGATCTTTTCTTGGTGGGTGTTTTGTTCTTGGTGAGAGTGGTGCGAACGTTGCCTCAAGACTAAGCATTCGCGCCGAAGATACGATCTATGACGTGTAGCACAGTTGGCGCTATCGTCCGAGCATCTTCGCGAGGCCGATAGCATGCGACGATGCATGGCGCCATCATGTTTCCTACACATTTCGATGCGCTTACATGGACGCCTGATTTGATGATTGTCGCAATCGTCCAAACCTTGCCTCTCATGTCCTGGTCTGGCATTGCATTCGCGGAATGAACGAGGTGACAACTTTGCGGCCAGTGATCGTGACCGGTGCTGCCGGCTTTATCGGAATGCACGTTTGTGAACGGCTGTTGGCACGCGGCGAGCAGGTCGTTGGCATCGATGCAGTCACGCCGTATTACGATCCGGCGCTGAAGCGTGCGCGTCTTGCAACGCTCGAGAACCGTCCGGGTTTCAAATTTGACGAGATCGATCTTGCTGATTTCGCCGCAGTGACGCGCGTGTTCGACGAGGTCTCACCCGACCGCGTCGTGCATCTGGCGGCCCAGCCCGGCGTGCGCGCCTCGATCGACGACCCCATCACCAGCATCCGCGCCAATTGCGACGGCTTCGTCACCGTGCTCGAGGCCGGCCGGCGCCATGCTCTCAAGCATCTCGTCTACGCCTCGTCGAGCTCCGTCTACGGCGCCAACCGCACCTTGCCGTATTCGACCGAGCATTCGGTGAACCATCCGGTCAGCCTTTACGCCGCGAGCAAGAAGGCGAACGAGCTGATGGCGCACACCTTCGCGCATGTTCACAAGCTGCCGGTGACCGGCCTTCGCTTCTTCACCGTCTACGGTCCGTGGGGCCGGCCCGACATGGCCGCCTGGCTGTTCACGCGCGCGATCTTCGCCAATGAGCCGATCAAGATTTTCAACAATGGCGACATGTGGCGCGACTTCACCTATGTCGACGACATCGTCGAAGGCGTGATCCGCACGCTCGATCGGCCCGCGGCGCCGAATCCCGCGTGGAACGCGGAAGCACCGGAAAATTCGTCGAGCTATGCGCCGTATCGCGTCTACAACATCGGCAACAACCGCTCGGTCAATCTGATCGAGTTCGTCGAGACGCTGGAGAAGATCATCGGCAAGCCCGCGATCCGCCAGTTGCTGCCGATGCAGGCCGGCGACGTCCTGGAGACGCGCGCCGACATTTCCGCGCTCCAGCGCGATGTCGGCTTCTCGCCGTCGACGTCGATTGCGGACGGCCTCGGCCGTTTCGTCGAATGGTATCGCGGGTATCACGGCGTCTGATGTCCGCGATCGGCGGCACCTTCCGCGCCGCCCGCCGTTCTTGCGGGGGGTCTTGCGCTTTTGGCCGCCGGCGACCTTGTCAGCGGGCGCGAACGGTGGTTATCCGTCCTCCGAACCCCTTTTGACCCGGAACCAGGCGCAGGCCCAAAGCTGAGCGGATCATGGCTGAGCGGATCGCTCTCATCACCGGCGTGACCGGCCAGGACGGCGCCTATCTCGCCGAATATCTGCTGTCGCTCGGCTATGTCGTGCACGGCATCAAGCGGCGCTCGTCCTCGTTCAACACCGCGCGTGTCGATCACCTCTACCAGGACCCGCATGTCGGCAACGTGCCGTTCCTGATGCACTATGGCGACATGACGGATTCGACCAATCTGATCCGCCTGGTGCAGCAGATACGCCCCACCGAGATCTACAATCTCGCCGCGCAAAGCCACGTCGCCGTCAGCTTCGAGAGTCCGGAATACACCGCCAACGCCGACGCCATCGGCGTGCTGCGCTTGCTTGAAGCGATCCGCATCCTCGGCATGGAGAAGGAGACGCGGTTCTACCAGGCCTCGACCTCCGAGCTCTATGGTCTCGTGCAGGAGATCCCGCAGAAGGAGACGACGCCGTTCTATCCGCGCTCGCCTTACGGCGTCGCCAAACTCTACGGCTACTGGATCACGGTGAACTACCGTGAGGCCTACGGCATGTTCGCCAGCAACGGCATCCTGTTCAACCATGAAAGCCCGATCCGCGGCGAGACCTTCGTCACCCGCAAGATCACCCGTGGCGTGTCGCGCATCGAGGTCGGGCTCGAGGACACGCTCTATCTCGGCAATCTCGAGGCCAGGCGCGACTGGGGTCATGCCAGGGACTACGTCGAGGGCATGCACAAGATCCTGCAGGCCGACAAGGCGGATGATTTCGTGCTCGCCACCGGCGAGATGCATTCGGTGCGCGAGATGGTCGAGCTGTCGTTTGCGCAGGTCGGCCGCCGCATCGTCTGGCGCGGCAAGGGCGTGGAGGAGACCGGCGTCGATGCGAAGAGCGGCAAGACGATCGTAAAAATCGATCCGACCTATTTTCGCCCGACCGAGGTCGATCTCCTGATCGGCGATGCCAGCAAGGCGCGCGAGGTGCTCGGCTGGACGCCGAAGCGGACGTTCACAGAGCTCGTCGCGGAGATGATGGGAAGCGATCTGGCCGAGGCGAAGCGGGACGCAGGCCATGGCCAACACAGCGTTTGAGCTCAAGGGCAAAAGCGTCTACGTCGCCGGCCATCGCGGCATGGTCGGCAGCGCGATTGCGCGCCGGCTCGCAACGGAGGATGTCCGGCTCGTCACCGTGGGTAGGGGCGAGGTCGATCTGCGCAACCAGGCCGCGGTGTTCGACTGGTTCGCGCAGGTGCGGCCGCAGGTCGTGTTCCTCGCCGCGGCCAAGGTCGGCGGCATCGTCGCCAACGACACGCTGCGCGCCGAGTTCATCTACGACAACATCGCGATCGCGGCGAACGTGATCCAGGCCGCGCATCAGAGCGGCGCAGAGAAATTGATGTTCCTCGGCTCCTCCTGCATCTATCCGAAGCTGGCGCCGCAGCCCCTGCGCGAGGACTCCGTGCTGACCGGCCCGCTGGAGCCGACCAACGAGCCCTATGCGATCGCCAAGATCGCAGGGATCAAGATGGTCGAGGCCTATCGCAGCCAGTACGGCTGCGACTTCATCAGCGTGATGCCGACCAATCTCTACGGCCCCGGCGACAATTATCATCCGGAAATGAGCCACGTCGTCGCCGCCCTGATCCGCCGCTTCCACGAGGCGAAGCAGTCGGGCGCGAAGAACGTCGTGGTGTGGGGCACCGGCACGCCGCGGCGCGAGTTCCTTTATGTCGACGACATGGCGGATGCCTGCGTGCACCTGATGAAGACCTATTCCAGTGCGGAACTGGTCAATATCGGCACCGGCAAGGACATCACCATCGCCGAGTTCGCGCGTCTCGTCGCCGGCATCGTCGGGTACAACGGAGAGATCTTTTTCGACACTTCGCGGCCCGATGGAACACCGCGCAAGCTGCTCGACGTCAGCCGTCTCGACAGGCTCGGCTGGCGCGCCACGACCTCGCTCGAGTATGGCTTGAAGCGTGCATACGCGGCGTATCTGTCGCATACGTAGAATGCAACAAATGCATGTCGCGTGTTTCAGGAGTTGTCCGCAACGCCTGTCACGCGCGGCGGCTAAGATTTATTCGGTTCGCGCGGCAACCTGCCCTAATGTTGGGCGCGCGGTCGGATAGTGAAATGGTCTAGGGTGTTCACTGGAACATCCGTCTTCAACGGAAAGAGTTTTTCATGCGAATCGCGATGATCGGAACGGGCTATGTGGGACTGGTGTCCGGAGCCTGCTTTGCGGATTTCGGTCACGACGTCACCTGCGTCGACAAGGACGAGAAGAAGATCGCGGCCCTGCACCGCGGCGAGATCCCGATCTACGAGCCGGGTCTGGATGAGCTGGTTGCAACCAACGTCAAGGCCAAGCGGCTCGACTTCACCACCGACCTGTCCAAGCCGGTCGCCGATGCCGACGCCGTGTTCATCGCGGTCGGCACGCCCTCGCGCCGCGGCGACGGTCACGCCGATCTGTCCTATGTCTACGCCGCCGCGAAGGAGATCGCGCAGTCGCTCACCGGCTTCACCGTCGTGGTGACCAAGTCGACCGTGCCGGTTGGCACCGGCGACGAGGTCGAGCGCATCATCCGCGAGACCAACCCGAAGGCGGACGTCGTCGTTGCCTCCAACCCCGAATTCCTGCGCGAGGGTGCGGCGATCCGCGACTTCAAGTTTCCCGACCGCGTCGTCGTCGGCACCTCCGATGAGCGTGGCCGCAAGGTGATGGGCGACATTTATCGCCCGCTGTCGCTGAACCAGGCGCCGCTGATGTTCACCGCGCGCCGTACCGCTGAGATGATCAAATACGCCGCGAACGCGTTCCTCGCGACCAAGATCACCTTCATCAACGAGATCGCCGATCTCTCCGAAAAGGTCGGTGCCAACGTGCAGGAGGTCGCGCGCGGCATTGGCCTCGACAACCGCATCGGCACCAAGTTCCTGCATGCCGGCCCCGGCTTCGGCGGCTCGTGCTTCCCGAAGGACACCAAGGCGCTGATCAAGATCGCGCAGGATTATGACGTGAATCTGCGCATCGTCGAATCCGTGCTTGCCGTGAATGAGAACCGCAAGCGCGCGATGGCGCGGAAAGTGAGCCAGGCGCTCGGCGGCTCCTTGCGCGGCAAGACCATCGCCGTGCTCGGCCTCACCTTCAAGCCCGACACCGACGATATGCGCGACGCGCCGTCGATCCCGCTCGTGACCGGACTGATCGACATGGGTGCGAAGGTCAAAGCCTTCGATCCCGTCGGCATGGAGCAGGCCAAGGGCGAGCTGCCCAACATCACCTATAGCGAGGACGCCTATTCCTGCGCGCAAGGCGCCGACGCGCTGGTCATCGTGACCGAGTGGGTGCAGTTCCGCGCGCTCGATCTCGACCGGCTGAAGGCGATCATGGCGCAGCCTGTCGTCGTCGATCTCCGCAACATCTACCGCCCCGAAGAGATGGCGGCCGCCGGCTTCACCTACGAGAGCGTCGGGCGCTCCTCGGAGACTTAAACAAGCCGTTTGAAGTTGAGCTTCGCCCGCCTCGTCCTGGGGCGGGCGAAATCGTCTCTGCTGCGATATGATCCGGTCGCATCAGCCTGCCGCGGTTCGGCCCGTCAACTTCGCTGCCGCCATGGAGATTGTCATGACCGACGACACGTACACGATCCGCAGCGGCGGGCTGACCGCGACCATCAAGGCGCAAGGCGCCGAAATGTGCTCGCTGAGGAGCGACGCCGGGGTCGAATTCGTCTGGCAGGCCGAGCCGGCTTGGCCGCGCCACGCGCCGCTGCTGTTTCCGATCGTCGGTCGTCTCGCCAACGACGAATTGCAGCACAAGGGCAAGACGTACCGGCTAACGCAGCACGGCTTTGCGCGCGACAGCCGCTTCCAGTGGGCGGAGCGCGGCGAAAGCCGCTGCGTGCTGGTGCTCGAAGACAACGAGACGACGCGGGCGCTCTATCCGTTCGCGTTCCGTCTGACAGCCATCTACACGATCGACGAGACCGGTCTCGACCTCTCGCTTACGGTTGCGAACACCGGCAAGGAAATCTTGCCGGCTTCGCTCGGCGGCCATCCCGCCTTCAACTGGCCGCTTCAGCCCGGTCTGCCCAAGGAAAGCTACGCGCTCACCTTTGCGAACGCAGAGTCGTCTCCCGTCCGCCGCCTCGACGGCGGTTTGCTGCGTGCGGCAGCGGAGGCGACTCCCGTCAAGGGCACGGTGCTGCCTCTGTCCGAGTCCCTGTTCGTCGACGACGCCATCATCTTCGACCGGATCGAGAGCAACTCGGTCCGCTTTGCCACAGGCGGGGGCACATCGACCGGGCCCTGGCTCAAAATGTCATGGCGCGGCTTTCGCGAGCTCGGTGTCTGGTCGAAACCGTCAGGCGCGCCGTTCCTCTGCATCGAGCCCTGGCGCGGCCATGCCAGCCCCGCCGGATTCGACGGCGAGTTCAGCGACAAGCCCGGCCTGATGCATATCGCGCCCGGTGCGGAAGAGCGATTGTCGTTCCGGATCGAGGTCGCATCGTCCTGAGATCGACGATCCCTCAGACCTCGATCCGTGTCAGGTCCTCACCGAGCACGACCGGACCCGAATAATCCTGTCGCACATCCGCGAGCAGTGCATTCAGCATGGCATCATCGGTGCGCGGCCGGTGATGGGTCAGCGCGAGCTTCTTGACGCCGGCCTTGGCCGCGACCTTGCCGACGGTGTCGCCGCAGGCGATCGTGTATTTCGCCAGCCGGCGGAAGTGCTCGTTGTTGATCTCCGGTGTTGCGAGAAAGCAGACCTGCACCAGCAGGTCGGCGCCCTCGGCCAGCCGCTCGAGACCGGGGCAGGGGACCGTGTCGCCGGAGATCGCGATGACCTTCCCCTCCGCCTCGAAGCGATAGCCGAGACACATCCAGCGCGCCAGGAACGCCGGCGACATGTCGAGGCCGTCGCCATGCGAGACTAGCTCGGCGCTGATCTTCCAGCGGCCGGTGTCGAGAACGGGGCCGGGAATGATGTCCGTCGCGACGACCGGCTTCCAGCCGCCGAAGGTCGGCTCGCCCTGATCGCGCCAGGCGATGTCCTTGTCGTAGACCTGCGTGACGAGCGTGTTGACCAGCCGTTCGGTGTCCGGCGGCCCAAAGATGCGCAGATCGTCCTTGCGACCATGCATCCATGAATTCAGCATCACATCGTAGAGATCGCCGATGTGATCGAAATGATGATGGGTGAGAAAGACCGTGTTGATGGCGCCGAGCGGCACGCCGGCCTTGTGGAGCTGCACCATGACGCCGCGGCCGGCGTCGAACAGGATGTTCTCCTCGCCGAACCTGATCAGCGTGGTCGTCGCCATGCGGCGCGGGTCCGGTCGTGGGCCGCCGGTGCCGAGCAATATGACTTCCATGGCGTCTACTCCAGCGTGAAGAGTTTTCACAGTAGAGTCGAACGCGACAGCGAGGCAAGTCGCGTCAGACGGACCTGAATGGAGCAGCGTTTCAGTGCATGCCAGTCGCAGTGGCGGCCAGGGTCGTCCGCACGGTTGGCCGATCCGATCTCGCGGACGTCAGGCGGTGCGCGAGATCCTGCGCGTGCCGTTCGACCAGCTGCCAGGTCGCGCGCGCGAGGAGATAGCTGAGCGCGGCGGTGACGGCATAGGCGATGAGAAGCGAGACCGGCCCGTCCGCGAGCGGCCAGATCTGGCGCAGGCCGTAGATGACGGCGAAGTGCGACAGGTACATCGAATAGGAATTGCGGCCGAGCGCCTCGATCGGCGACCAGCAGATCGCCTGGCGAATGCAGCCAGCAACCAGCGCGCCGAGCACGAGATTGATCATCAGATAGTTGAACTCGTGCGAGCCGGTCGCGCGATCGGCGATGAAGGACAGCGCGATGAAGGCGGCGAGGATCGCGGCGTCCGACTTCGCGAAGCCGTCGCGCAGCGCGAAGAACAGGGCGCAGCCGACGAGGAAGACCGGAAGCTGGTTCAGGAAGCTGATGTGGAGCGCATTCCACACGAAGGCTTCGTTGCCCGGCCCGTAATAGGCGGAGAACAGCGCAAAGGCGAACGGCTTGAACAGGCAGACATTGACGAGATGCAGCACGATCGCGAGTACGAGATAGAGGTGGCGGCGCGCGCCGAACGCGGTGATCAGGAGCGGGAAGAGGACATAGAACGTCATCTCCGCGGCGATCGACCAGTCGCCCGGCACGACGCTGTTGACGCTGTCTGGCCAGAAGCCGTGCAGGAACGTCGCGGTCAGGATCACCTGGAGCGGCCCGATGCCGTTGGGCGCGTTGGCGCTCGGGCCCGTGCCGTTGACGGCGAGGTAGAGCGGGATCGCGAGCCAGAACAGCGGCGCTATTCGCAGGAAGCGGCGGATGTAGAATTTCCGCGTCGGATTCGTTTCGGTGCGCTGCGTCCACATCAGGCACATCGTCAGGGCGCTGACGAAGTAGAATACGTTGACGCCGGTCCACCCGCACATGAAGGCGAAGTCGACGACGCGGATGTTCGATGGGAAGGATTGTGAGACGTGGATCGCCATCACGCCGACGATGGCAAGACCGCGCAGGAAGTCGAGGCTGTGCGAACGACCGAAGGGCGTTGCAACTTTCTCGGTTCGACCGGCAACTGACCGGGGCTGCCCCTGCATCACGCCTGCTCCTTCGGTTTTCCATCTGCAGGCGGGACCATAGAGGCGCGGCCGGCTTTCCCGAAGCCGAAGGCATTCTTTACGTTAACCGGCGGTTGAATCCGGAACGGGGTGTGCGGGATCGGCGATATCAAGTTGGCGTCGCGGCGCTCGCACGGACCATGCGGGGTGATGGTGCGCCGGATGAGAAGTGTGGGGTAATTCATACTTAATACGGCGAGATCGTGACCAATATTGTTTGGGCAGCACAATACGCCTAGTATTCGTCAGGCAATTTTCGGGGGCTCGAACCAGCTGTGAATGTTCGTTCACATGGCAGTGCGTTGCGCGACGACGTGACTTTCCAGGCCGGGTCGCACGCACACAGGACATCCAACATCGTGGCTGATTCCGCACGTCAGGACTTGCGTCCCGCAGGCCGTGAGCGCCTGATCGTGGTCGAAGACGATCCGGTGACGCGGACGATGCTGGTCGGCTATTTCAACGATAACAATTTCGACGTGATCGGCGCCGGCTCCTGCGCGGAGTGCCGGCAAGCGCTGCGCTC
The DNA here is from genome assembly GCF_054063675.1 of Bradyrhizobium sp. USDA 376. NCBI lineage: Bacteria > Pseudomonadati > Pseudomonadota > Alphaproteobacteria > Hyphomicrobiales > Nitrobacteraceae > Bradyrhizobium > Bradyrhizobium sp. USDA 376. The sequence goes on along the minus strand of NZ_JBSSGN010000001.1, from coordinate 8,788,046 downwards.
GCGCACCGATCTGGTCTTCCTCGACGTGCAGCTGCCTGACGGCGACGGCTTCGAGCTTGCCAAGGAAATCCAGGCGACCAGCAACGCGGGCATCATCTTCGTGACCCGCCGCGACACCGATGTGGATCGCATCCTCGGCCTCGAGATCGCCGGCGACCATTACGTCACCAAGCCGATCAATCTGCGCGACCTGCTCGCGCGCGCGCGCAGCGTGCTGCGGCGGCGCTCGATCGACCGCAAGGCGGCGCGCAACCATAACTCGATCGCCTTCGGAGACTGGATCATCGACCTGACGCGGCGCGAGCTGCTCGGCGCCGATGGCAAGCCGGTGGCGTTGACCCGCGCCGAATTCGACCTGCTCGCCGCGCTGGTCGGCGCCGACGGCCGGCCGCTCAGCCGCGACTATCTGATCGAGGTCGTCAGCAACCGCCAGGCCGAGGTCGACATCCGCACCGTCGATGCGCTGGTGGCGCGGCTGCGCCGCAAGCTCGTCGGCAGCGGCACGCCCGTGATCGCGACCGTCACCGGTGTCGGCTACAAGCTCGCGCTCAGCGAGCGGCTCTAGCTCAATCGGCTATCGCGCGCGGGCGCTCTGGTCCGTTGACGTCTTCGCCGGCCCGGCGAGCCGGTCGTCGACCGCATAGAGCGTGCAGGTCGCCGACCATTTCAGGCAGGCGGCGAGCGAATCGCGCTGGGCGTCCTCGGCGGTCGTGCGCCCCGACCGCCAGCCGTAGCCGCCGTTCGGCGACACCGCAAACGCCTTGTGCGGCAGCGTGCTGGCGAGATAGCGCGCGAACTCGGCGCGCGCGGCCTCGTTGAGCTGGCTCGGCGGCGGCAGCGGATCGGGCGGGCTCAGGATGTCGTGGTTCAGCCCACGCTCGCGCAGGAACGCGTCGACGTAGGGCGTCCATTGCGGGCGGCCGGCCACGGAATAGAGATAGTGCCCATCGTCGCCGTAAGCCGGCGCCGCGACGAATTTTGCGGTGCCGCCATTGCCGCGAAACCCGTCATAGAGCCGGCGCGCAAGATCGGGTCCGAAGAAGTTGTCGTTGGTCGCGTAGACCCACAGCATCGGCACGCGCGAGGTCTTGCCGAAGCTGGCGAAGGCCTGCACCAGCCCATCCTCGTTGCAGACGTCATCGTCGTCGCGCGAGCCGCGGCCGCCGGCGAAGCTGATCGCGGCGACGAGGCCGGTCGGTGCCTGCGCCGTCAGCGCGACGGTGGCGAGTCCGCCGGCGGAATGGCCGGCCGCGATCATGCCGGATGTCGTGACGTCGGACCGCCGTGCCATCGCGTCGATCGCAGCGCGCAAATCGGCGACCGCAACCGCCGCCGCCGGCAAATAGGCGGCATTGGCGCAGCCGCCGACGCTGTCGACGCGGCCGCCGGGCGAGGTGCCGTAGCCGCGCCGCATCACGATCAAGGCGGCAAAGCCGCGCCGGGCATATTCCAGCGCGATGCCGTAATATTTGTGCGCCGACATCGTCGCGCGGTCATCGAACTTGCGCGGCGAGCCATGGCTGAGCAGCGCCAACGGATAGCGCTTCGTCCCCGCCGGCCGCACCAGGAACGCCTCCAGCCCCTGCGGCCCCGCCTCCGTCATCGGGATGCGCAGATCCTCGGTGTAGAATTCCGCAGCCCGCGCCGGCGCGCCGGCCACGACAAGGCCGGCGATCAGCAGCAGCAGCTTGCGCGAAGGGATCATGGGACGATTCGAGGGGCGGTGGTGGCGAGCATAGCACGATCCTGGGGATGCGCGGGCAAGGCACACTGCTTCTCGTCGTCCTGGCGAAAGCCAGGACCCATTACCCCAACCCGTCGTTTGACGAAGGCTCGTGGTCGGTACGGCTGTCGAACTCCACGGATGGACCTCGCGGTATGGGTCCTGGCTTTCGCCCATGGGCGCTAAAATAGGATTTGCGCATTGGATTGGCTTGTGATTCCAAATTGGGATGGCACACGAATCGCTTGTGAACGAGGACTGGGCGCGTGTTGTCGCCCGGCTTGGCGGCGCCGAAGCGCTCAACGTTAGCGCGCGCGAGACGAAGGCGTTTGTCCGCCCGCGGGAAATCAGCAATGCGGTGGATTTGCTGCGCTTGATCCTGGCGTATTGCCTTGGCGAGCGAGGTCTGCGGTTGACGGCGGCATGGGCCACGTCGGTGGGCCTTGTCGATATCTCCAACGTGGCTCTGTTGTATCGGTTGCGTCAGTGCGGAGATTGGCTGGCGAAGTTGATAGGCCAAGCACTGGCGAGCGGTGCGCCGAAGGCGAGCCACGGCCGCCTGATCCGCATTGTTGACGCCACGACGGTCCCGAAGGCTGGGACGAGCGGCAGGAACAAGAACGCGGTGTGGCGCATACACAGCGCGTTCGATCTTCCGCAGGAGCGCTTTGGTCACTTCGAGCTGACCGATCAGCGAGCGGGCGAGACGCTGGACCGGATACCGGTGATTGCCGGCGAAATCCGTCTTGGCGACCGCGCTTATCTGCAACCGGAGCGCATGGCACGTCTCGTCGATGCCGGCGCGGACTTCGTGATCCGGTCCGGCTGGAAGAGCGCGCGTTGGGTTGATGCCAAAGGTGGTCTGGTCGATCTGACGGCCGAACTGCGCAAGGCTTCGGCATGTGGCCTGATCGATCGACCGATCTGGATAAAACGCAAGTCTGGCGCACCGCTGCTCGCTCTGCGTCTGGTTGCCGTCAAGAAGCCGGCGCAAGCGGCCGCGGTCGCACGACGCAAGGCGCGCCGAACGGCCCAAAAGGGAGGCCACCAGCTCTCCAGGCAAACACTTGACGCTGCAGATTGGGTGATCCTGGTGACCTCGCTCGCACCGGAGGACTTCTCAACGAGCGATGTCCTTGCCCTCTATCGGCTGCGATGGCGCATTGAACTCGGCTTCAAGCGGCTCAAGAGTTTGATTGGCCTGAAGGGCCCTCCCGGAACTGACGAGCGGTCCGCCAGGCCCCACATCCTCGCTCATCTGCTGATCATTCTCCTGCTCGAGCCACTCGTCGACGAACTCGAGGACTCTCCCCGCTTGGCCGAGGCCGCCTGACCCGTCCAGGGACCTGGCGTCTGCTCCGCCAACTCGTCGCCTCCCTCCGACAAGCAATCATGCCCCAACCCGCGATTGCTTGCCTGCGCAGACTTCGCTCCACGCTCGGACGGCATCTACACGAACCACCAAGACGAAAACGTCGCTATCAAGCAATGCAACTATTTTAGCGCCCATGGGCTTTCGCCAGGACGACAGCGGAGTTTGTGGCGTCGTCACATTCAAGGAACGCCTTCCCCCTCGCGCGTGTTGTGCATTTGGCGGGGGCCCCGCCGATGCTATGGTGTCCCGCACTCACGACAAAGACGAGGATAATTCAGTGGCTGATGTTCATCCCGCGGCGGGCAAGCAGGTCTCGCCGGACGCGCTCACCAACATTCCGCGGCTGGTGACGGCCTATTTTGCGGGCAAGCCCGATGTTGCGGATCCGGCACAGCGGGTGGCGTTCGGCACCTCCGGCCACCGCGGCACCTCGTTCAAGAACACGTTCAACGAGGGCCACATCCTCGCGACGACGCAGGCGATTTGTGACTACCGACAGGAGAAGGGCCTGACCGGCCCGCTCTTCATCGGCATCGACACCCATGCGCTGGCCGAGCCGGCGCTGGTGAGCGCCGTCGAGGTGTTCGCCGCCAACGGCGTCGACATCATGATCGACAAGGACGGCGGCTACACGCCGACGCCTGTGATCTCGCACGCGATCCTGACCTACAACAAGGGCCGCACCTCGGGCCTTGCCGACGGCGTCGTCATCACGCCCTCGCACAATCCGCCGGAGGACGGCGGCTACAAATACAATCCGCCGCATGGCGGCCCGGCCGACACCGACGTGACCGGTGTGGTCGAGAAGCGCGCCAACGCCTATCTCGCCGACGGCCTCAAGGGCGTGAAGCGCATCGACTACGCGAAGGCGAAGAAGTCCGCGAACGTGCATGCCTACGACTTCATCACGCCCTATGTCGCCGATCTCGGCAGCGTCGTCGATCTCGACCTCGTCAAATCGGCCGGCATCAAGATCGGCATCGATCCGCTCGGCGGCGCCGCTGTGCATTACTGGCATCCGATCATCGAGCGCTATGGCCTCAAGGCTACCGTCGTGAACGAGGCGATCGACCCGACCTTCCGCTTCATGACGGTGGACTGGGACGGCAAGATCCGCATGGACTGCTCCTCGCCTTATGCGATGGCGAGCCTGATCGGCATGCGCGACCGCTTCGACGTCGCCTTTGCCAACGACACCGACGCCGACCGCCACGGCATCGTCACGCGCACGGGCGGCCTGATGAATCCGAACCACTATCTTGCGACCGCGATCTCCTATCTGTTCGCGCACCGTCAGGACTGGGGCAAGAGTGCTGCAATCGGCAAGACCGTGGTGTCGAGCTCGATCATCGACCGCGTCGCCAAGAAGCTCGGCCGCAAGCTGGTGGAGACCCCGGTCGGCTTCAAATGGTTCGTCGACGGGCTCGTCAGTGGTGGCTTCGGCTTCGGCGGCGAGGAGAGTGCGGGCGCCTCGTTCCTCAGGCGCGACGGCACGGTGTGGACCACCGACAAGGACGGCATCATCCTCGGCCTGCTCGCTGCCGAGATCATGGCCAAGACCGGCCGCGATCCGAGTCAGCTCTTCAATGACCTCACCGCCGAGCTCGGCGTCCCCCATTACGCGCGCATCGACGTTGCGGCGACCGGGCCGCAGAAGAACATTTTGAAGTCGGTCACGCCCGAGCAGCTCGGCTTGAGGGATCTCGCCGGCGATCCGGTTCGCTCGACGCTGAGCAAGGCGCCCGGCAACGGCCAGCCGTTCGGCGGCATCAAGGTCGAGACCGATTTCGGCTGGTTCGCCGCACGGCCGTCCGGCACCGAGGACGTCTACAAGATCTATGCGGAAAGCTTCCGCAGCACTGAGCACCTGAAGCGGATTCAGGGGGAGGCGCAGGCGGGGCTGGCCAAGGTGTTCGCGGCGTAGGACGCACGAGGCGGGGGTTGCTCTCGGACGCCTCCCGGGGAGGGGGCGCGTATCCTCCGGCGTCATCGCCCGCGCAGGCGGGCGATCCAGTACGCCGCGGCGGAAGTTGTGTGAACCCAATGTCTGCCGCGGCGTACTGGATTCCCCGCTTTCGCGGGGAATGACAGTGGGGATCGTATTGTATACATCGCACTTAGAATAGGTATTATAATACACATATTTGGCCTTGAACAATTCCATCCCTCAGTTATTGTATACATAACGCATACATAAGCCGTGGGAGTGAGACCAATGACAAAGCCCTTCCCCATGAACGCCTGGTACGCCGCGGCGTGGGACGCCGAGGTGAAGCCGGCGCTGCTGCCGCGGACGATCTGCGGCAAGCACATCGTGATGTACCGGAAGGCCGACGGCTCGGTGGCTGCGCTGGAAGACGCCTGCTGGCACCGCCTGGTGCCGCTGTCCAAGGGCCGGCTCGAGGGCGATACGGTCGTCTGCGGCTATCACGGCCTGAAATACAACGCGCAGGGGCGCTGCACCTTCATGCCCTCGCAGGAGACCATCAACCCGTCGGCCTGCGTGCGCGCCTACCCCGTGGTCGAGCGCCATCGCTACATCTGGCTCTGGATGGGCGATCCCGCGCTGGCCGATCCCGCGCTCGTGCCCGACATGCACTGGAATCACGATCCGGCCTGGGCCGGCGACGGCAAGACCATCCGCGTCAATTGCGACTATCGCCTCGTGCTCGACAATCTCATGGACCTCACCCACGAGACTTTTGTGCACGGCTCCTCCATCGGCAACGACGCGGTCGCCGAAGCTCCGTTCGACGTGACCCATGGCGAGAAGACCGTGACGGTGACGCGCTGGATGCGCGGCATCGAGGCGCCGCCGTTCTGGGCCAAGCAGCTCGGCAAGCCCGGCCTCGTCGACCGCTGGCAGATCATCCGCTTCGAGGCGCCGTGCACCATCGCCATCGACGTCGGCGTGGCGCCGACGGGCACCGGCGCGCCGGAAGGCGATCGCTCGCAGGGCGTCAACGGTTTCGTGCTCAACACCATCACGCCGGAGACCGAGAAGACCTGCCACTACTTCTGGGCCTTCGTCCGCAACTACCAGATCGGCGAGCAGCGCATCACCACCGAGATCCGCGAAGGAGTCTCCGGCATCTTCCGCGAGGACGAGCTGATCCTGGAAGCGCAGCAGCGCGCCATGGACGAGAATCCCGATCGCGTCTTCTACAACCTCAACATCGATGCCGGCGCGATGTGGACGCGCAAGCTGATCGACAGGATGGTGGCGAAGGAAAATCCGCCGCCGCACCTCCAGGCTGCGGAGTAGGATATGGCCGAGCGTGAGGTCGATCGCTCCATCTCGCAGACCGTGAAGGCGCAGCTGGCGCTGCGCGACCAGATCCTGTCGGGCTCCTTGCGTCCCGGCGAGCGCATCTCCGAGCTGCAGGCGGTGGAGACCACCGGCGCCTCACGCACGCCGGTGCGCATGGCGCTGGTGCGGCTGGAGGAGGAGGGCCTGCTGGAGGCAATCCCTTCCGGCGGCTTCATGGTGAAGGCCTTCTCCGAGCGCGACATCTCCGACTCCATCGAGCTGCGCGGCACGCTGGAAGGCCTCGCTGCGCGCTTCGCCGCCGAGCGCGGTGTCTCCGCGCGCGAGCTCGAGCCGCTGAAGGAATGCCTCGCTGCGATCGACGAGTTGCTGCGCCAGGTGCCGATCTCGATCGAGGCCTTCTCGTCCTACGTCACGCTCAATGCACGCTTCCACGCGGTGCTCACGGAATTGTCGCGCAGCCCGCCGCTGATCCGGCAGATCGACCGCGCCTCGGCGCTGCCGTTTGCTTCCCCGAGCGGTTTTGTGATGGCGCAATCGGCGTTGCCGGAAGCGCAGCAGATCCTGATCATCGGCCAGGAGCACCATCGCGTCGTCATCGACGCCATCGAGAACCGCGAAGGCGCGCGCGCCGAAGCCATCATGCGCGAACATGCGCGGCTTGCGGTTCGCAACTTGAGGCTTGCGCTCCGCAACCGGACCCATCTCGACCTCCTGCCGGCGCTCGCGCTGATCAAGACCGCAACCGACTGAGGCAGTCACCATGCGCTTCATCGAAACCTGGACCCCGGCGACGCTCGTCTCGACGCGCGATCTTGCGCCCGGCATCCGCGAATTCCTGATCCGCCCCGATCAGTTCGACGGTGCGGCCTATCCGGTCGGCAGCCACATCAATGTCAGCGTGACCATCGACGGCCAGCCGGAGACGCGGTCCTATTCGCTGGTCGGCGAGGCCTCTCCGCACGGCCTTCGAATTGCGGTGCGCCGCACTGATGATTCCCGTGGCGGCTCGCGCTACATGTGGTCCTTGCAGCCGGGCGCGCGGCTCGACATCACCCAGCCCGCCTCGCTGCTTGCGGTGGACTGGGCACGCCAAAACTATTGCCTGATCGCCGGCGGCATCGGCATCACCCCGATCCTCGGCGCCGCGCAGGCGCTGGCGCGGCGCGGGGCAAACGTCACGCTGCACTATGCCGTGCGCTCGCGCACTGAGGCCGCCTATCTCGACGATCTCGCCGCGATGCTCGGGGAGCGCTTGGTCGTACATGCCAGCGATGAAGGCAAACGCCTCGATCTCGATGCGCTGTTCGCGTCATTACCGCAAGGCACGCTGGCGCTGTTCTGCGGCCCGATGCGCATGCTGGACGCCGCGCGCCATGCCTGGATCGGCGCCGGCCATCCGCTGCCCGATCTCCGCTACGAAACCTTCGGCTCCAGCGGCACGCTGCCGACCGAAACCTTTCGCGTGCGCCTGAAGGGCTCCGGCGTCGAGCTCGAAGTCCCGCGCGAGCGCTCGATGCTGGACGTGCTCAACGCCAGTGGCCACGAGGTGATGTACGATTGCAAGCGCGGCGAATGCGGCCTCTGCGCCATCGACGTGGTCGCGGTCGACGGCGAGATCGACCATCGCGACGTCTTCTTCAGCGACCATCAGAAACAGAGCAACCAGAAGATCTGCGCCTGCGTCTCCCGCGCGCGGGGTACCATCACCGTGGACACGCTGCTGCGGGCGGATGCGGTCTGAGCCGGCCCGGAGCGAGACTCCGTTAGGGGAATCGACAGCGGCCGCAGGCTCCACCTCTCCCGCTTGCGGGAGAGGTCGGCGCGAAGCGCCGGGTGAGGGTTCTCTCCTCTTGGGGAATCTCTCCGTCGAGACACCCTCTCCCCAGCCCTCCCCCGCAAGCGGGGGAGGGAGCTCACCGCCCTTGTGGTCGGCAGTTGGACTCGATCACCTACGCCGCGTAAATCGCCCGGTATTTCTTCGTATTCAGCAGCGCCAGCACGCCGTCGGCGGCCACCGGCCGGCTGATCAGATAACCCTGCACCTCGTCGCAACTGATCTCGCGCAGATATTCGAGCTGGTCGGCGGTCTCGACGCCTTCGGCGACCACGGCGATGTTGAGGTCGCGCGCGAGCGAGATCACCGACTTCACGATCGCGGCGCAGTCCGGCTGCACCAGCATGTCGCGGATGAAGGACTGGTCGATCTTGATGCGGCTGAACGGCAGCTTGCGCAGGTAAGTCAGCGATGAGAAGCCGGTGCCGAAATCGTCGAGCGCCACGGTGACGCCGAGTTGCAGCAGCGCGTTCAGGATCGAGGCGGCCGAGCCGTATTTCGACAGGAGCATCGATTCCGTGATCTCGATCTCGAACCGGCTCGGAGAGACCTTCGCATCGGCGAGTGCCTGCACGATGGTCTGGAGGATGGCCGTGCTGTGAAACTGCGACGCGGAGAAATTCACGGCGACCCTGATGTCTTCGGGCCAGTCCGCCAGCGTCGCGCAGGCGCGCCGGATCACCCATTCGCCGATCTCGTGGATCAGCCCGGTCTCCTCGGCGATGGCGATGAACTCGCTTGGCGGCACCAGCCCGCGCGAGGGATGCTGCCAGCGCAGCAGCGCCTCGAAGCCGGTGATGCGGTTCTCGTCGAGATCGAGGAACGGCTGAAACACCAGGAACAGCTCGTCCCGCGCAATGGCACCCTCGAGGTCCGCTTGCAGCGCCTTGCGGTCGCGGGACTGCCTGTCGTCGGCCTGTTCGAAGAAGCAGACGGTGCCCGGTCCCGCCTTCTTGGCGCGATAGAGCGCCGCATCGGCGTTCTTCATGATGTCGAGCGCCATAGTGCCGTCGCGAGGCGCCAGCACGATGCCGACGCTGGTCGCGCCGACGATCTGGCGGCCCTCGATCTGGAACGGTTCGTCGAAGGCTGCAACGAAGCGCTCGGCGATCTCGAGCGCATCCTCGGGCCGCGCCAGATTGGCCATCACCACCGCGAACTCGTCGCCGCCGATGCGCGCGACGTGCTCGGCCGCGCGGGTGCAGCGCTGCAGGCGGCCTGCGACCTGCACCAGAAATTCGTCGCCGGCGGGATGGCCCAGCTTGTCATTGACCTCCTTGAAGCGATCGAGATCGAGCAGCAGCACCGCGAACTCCTCGCCCGACAGCGCGAGGCGCTTGAGCGCGGCATCGAGCGTCTCGTTGAAGGCGAAGCGGTTGGGCAGTTGCGTCAGCGGGTCCTGCCGCACCGTGCGCTCCGCCTCGATCTGCCGCATCACGCGCCGCGCGAACGAGAACGAATTGATGAACACGCCGCGCAGCAGCACGCTGCCATAGACCACGACGAGGAAGGCGATCAGCAGGAAGGCCAGGTCGCCGTTCCTGCCGAGGCAGATCGCGATGCCGCCGAAGATCGGGGCCGTGAAGGCGATCGCCGCGATCGGGATCGTGGCGAAGGCGAGCGCGCCGCCGGCCAGCATTCCCGAGCACAGGCAGGTGATGACGAGCTGGCCGCCGGTCGAGGCATTGGCGAAGAAGGCGACCGGGACGATGCCCCAGGCGGCTCCGAGCAGAAAGGCATTGCGCACCAGCCGATGCATGGCACGCTGCGAGACGAAGTGCGGCTTGGTGATGCGGCGCGCGGCGTGGGATTGCAGGCCGAATGCGATCGCCGCGGCGGCGACCGCGACCGCCCAGATCAGGGCGAACGTCCTGTCCGGTGACGACCACAGCGCGATGGCCAGCACGATGGCGTTGCAGGCGTTGGCGAGCATGATGCCGACCGAATAGCCGAGCACCAGCGACATCTGTTCGGCGCGGATGTGGCCCGCCACGGCTTCGTCCGTTGCGGGACCGCCGAACACCGACAGATCGCCGGCGAACAGCCGCGCGAAATAGCTGGTCAGTTGAGTCCGCATTCAAGAGCCTAGCAGCAGGGCCGTTTGTCCGGCTCGATCCGGAGAATTCTCCGCAAACCTTTGACGAACTATGAATTATCCACGCTTGCCGGGGTGGTCGCGACCACTTCTGCGTGTTCAAAGGAAGGTATCGATAACAAATCGATACAAATGCGGTGCTATGCGTCACGCCTGTGGCACATGGCCTGTTCGGTGGCGGCAAGGAAGCTGTCTGCCTCCTCGCAGAGCGGCTTCGGGACCCGGAAGAACTGCTCCCCGATCGGCTTTTTGCCGCACCCCGGCCGGATCGAGACGCCCCCCGATCGCGTGATACGTTCGTGGACCGACCAGGCCACCGTGCGCGGTGTCGGCACTGGATGCATTCGAAATCCCGAGGGCCTGTCCATGAGCGAGCCTTCAGCCGATGTTTCGGCAACGGTCGAATACACGATGGACAAGTGGCGGATGGACCGGGTTCCCTGGGCCATGTGGGCTTGCGTCGCCGGCCTTGCGGTCGTGCTTCACGCCGAGAGCCGTGGCCAGAATGGAGCGGTTTTGGCCGCCGTCTATCTGGCTCTCCTGGGTCTGGCGTTCGCAGGCTATGCACTGACGACCCTGATCGGACGGTCCGGCCTGCCTCTGCTTCTGGAATTGCTGATCGGCGCCCTTGTCCTGATCATCTTCTCCGCTCTCATCGGTGGCATCAGCCTGATGGTCGGCGGGTCGACCGGCGGCTCCAGCTATGTCGGCGCCATGCGCAGTCTCTATTGGAGCCATCTCGTGAACCCATCGCTGAATGTTTTCGGCTGGATGTTGCTCTACTTGGGATCGGGATGGATCGCGTTCTCGTCCTACCGGCACTTCCATGCGGATCGGGCAGTCGTCTCCATGTCTGCCGCGGGCATCCGGTTTCACAGGCCATGGCTCAAGGGTCTTTTCATCCCCTGGCAGGAGGTGCGCGGGGTGGGCCACCTCGAGGTCCCTGGCATGTCGGGGGTGCCGTATGTCAGTCCGTATGCTGCTGCCGTCATGGTCGGTCAGGATTTCTATGAGCAGCACATCGCGTCGAAGCGAAGCTTCCTTGCGCCACCCGGGTCAGAAGCCATGTTCTGCCCGAAGGGCGAGATGATGCAGGTGGTGCTGAACAGCGCCGACATGACGGTCAAGCCCGATGATTTTCTCAGGCCCGCCGAGGCGCGATGGAAAGCCTTCCGGGATCGGGCCGGATCGTCATCGCAGCCCGGCGGCACTATCGTCTACGGACGGTGGTCCATCAACGGCTCTGCATGGCAGGCCGTTCAGTTTCTTGCGCCTCTCGTCGGCATGGCCGTGGTCATGCTGTACCGATAGGGGCAATCCTGCTCAGCGTCCGAGTTGCTTCGGATCGTAGAAGAAGCGCTCCTCGATGATCTCATTGCCTCGCCAGGTCTGCCACGCGATCTCCTCCAGCGTCCGCGTCACGCCCTCGGCGTTGGTGAAGGAGAATTTCCAGCGGCTGGCGACAATGTCGCCATCGATCAGGCTCGGGCCGAGGCGCACGGCAGTGACCTCCTTGAACGCCGCCAGCACGCCGCGCTCCTTGTCCGCGAGCTTGTCGCGCCCGACCACGGGCGCGGCGAGGTTCTCATAGGTCGCGGCGTCCGGGGTGTAGTAGTCGAGGATCGCGCCGACGAAGTCACCATCCTCCAGCCGCTTCGCAAAGGCTTCGACGATGTCACGGCTGGGCATGGCGCACCTCACAATTAAAACCGACTGATGGTCGGTAAATACCGACCGATAGTCGAAAAGTCAACTGGCCGCCCGCGGCAAATTCGATTAGAGCTTCACTTGATCAAATTGAGGTGCGTCCGCGAAGAAGGTCGGCCCCCTCTCCCGCTTGCGGGGGAGGGCTGGGGTGGGGGTGCCTCCGCAATGAAGAACCCCCAAGAGGAGAGAGCCCTCACCCGGCGCTTCGCCATAGCCGAGGCGGCGCCTCGGCGTTCCTAAGTAGACGGCCGCCGAAGGCGGCCTATGCCTCTCCCGCAAGCGGGAGAGGTTGAGCAAACCCGCGGCTCCAGATGAGGACTCATGGCGAAACAGGCGGAGCGGCGGGCGGCGACATCGGAGGCGATCCTGACGGCGGCGCGCCGCCTGTTCGGGACGCAAGGCTTTGCCGCCACCACCATGGACGAGATCGCGGAAGGCGCCTCCGTCGCCAAGGGCGCGGTCTATCATCACTTCAAGACCAAGGAGGCGGTGTTCGAAGCCGTGTTCGACCAGGTCTCGCGCGACCTCGTCGCCGAGATCGATCGCACCGCGCGGGCCGAGAAGGATTTGCTCGCCGCGATGGTCGCCGGCACCCAGCATTACTTTGCCGCGACCGCCAAGGGCCCGACCGGCCAGATCATCCTCCGCGACGGTCCCGCCGTGCTCGGCTGGGAGCGTTGGCGCGAGATCGACGCCCAGCACTTTGGCGGCAAGATGCCGCGTGCGCTTTCCGCAGCAATGGAGGCGGGCCTGATCGCGCGGCAGCCGGTCGAGCCGCTGGCGCGGCTGCTGCTCGGCGCGGTGACGGAGGCCGCGGTCGCCTGCGCCGGACGCGCCGACATCGCAAGGGCGGGCGCGGAATATGCCCGTGCGTTCAAGTCGCTGGTCGAGGCGCTGCGCCTCCGCGCATGATTGTGCTACTGACGAACCGGAAACGCCCACACAACAAGAAGAACAGTAGCGCATGAACGCAAATTCCTCTCTCGCACCCACCGATCCCGAATTCGACTACATCATCGTCGGCGCCGGCTCAGCCGGTTGCGTGCTCGCGAACCGTTTGTCTGCGAGCGGCAAGCATAGCGTGCTCCTGCTCGAGGCCGGCCCGAAGGATTCCAACATCTGGATCCACGTGCCGCTCGGCTACGGAAAACTGTTCAAGGAGAAGTCCGTCAACTGGATGTACCAGACCGAGCCTGAGCCCGAGCTGAAGGGGCGCCAGGTGTTCCAGCCGCGCGGCAAGACGCTGGGCGGGTCAAGTTCGATCAACGGCCTGCTCTATGTCCGCGGCCAGCACGAGGACTACGATCGGTGGCGCCAGCTCGGCAATGCCGGCTGGGGTTACGACGACGTGCTGCCTTACTTCAAGAAGGCCGAGAACCAGTCGCGCGGTGCGGATCAGTATCACGGCACGGGTGGGCCGCTGCCGGTCTCCAACATGATCGTCACCGATCCGCTGTCGAGGGCCTTCATGGACGCCGCCGTCGAGACCGGTCTGCCCTACAATCCCGACTTCAACGGCGCGACGCAGGAAGGCGTCGGCCTGTTCCAGACCACGACGCGTAACGGCCGCCGCGCCTCGACGTCGGTCGCCTATCTCGGCCCCGCGCGGACGCGCAGCAATCTCAAGATCGAGACTGAGGCGCTCGGCCAGCGCGTGCTGTTCGAGGGACGTCGCGCCGTCGGGGTCGAATATCGTCAAGGCGCTGCACTGCGCCGCGCGCGGGCGCGGAAGGAGGTCGTGTTGTCGAGCGGCGCCTACAACTCGCCGCAGCTCTTGCAGCTCTCCGGCGTCGGCCCTGGCGATCTCCTGCGCAAGCACGGCATCGATGTGGTGCTGGACGCGCCGGGCGTCGGCCACGACCTCCAGGACCACATGCAGGTCCGCATCGTGATGCGCTGTTCGCAGAAGATCACCTTGAACGACACCGTCAACAATCCGCTTCGCCGCACGCTCGCCGGCGCGCGCTATGCGCTGTTCCGCAAGGGCTGGCTGACGATTGCGGCCGGCACCGCGGGCGCATTCTTCAAGACCAGCCCGCGGCTCGCTTCGCCCGACATCCAGGTGCACTTCCTGCCGTTCTCGACCGACAAGATGGGCGAGAAGCTGCACGATTTCTCCGGCTTCACCGCCTCGATCTGCCAGCTCCGTCCCGAGAGCCGCGGCTCCTTGCGCATCAAGAGCGCCGACCCGACCGTGCCGCCGGAGATCCGCATCAACTACATGTCCACGGAGACCGACCGCACCACCAACGTCGAGGGCCTGAAGATCCTGCGCAGGATATTGAGTGCGCCGGCGCTGAAGCCGTTCGTGGTCAACGAGTATGATCCCGGGGCGAAGGTATCCACGGATGCCGAGCTCCTGGATTATTGCCGCGAGCGCGGCAGCACCATCTATCATCCGACCTCGACCTGTCGTATGGGCAACGACGCGCTCGCGGTGGTGGACCAACGGCTGAAGGTGAGGGGGCTCGAAGGCCTCCGCGTCGTCGACGGCTCGGTCATGCCGGACCTCGTCTCGGGGAACACCAACGCGCCGATCATCATGATCGCCGAAAAGGCCTCCGACATGATATTGGAGGATGCGCGGTAGAGCATGATCCGGACCCGGAGGGCCGCGTTAGCGCAAAGTGGGAACCGGTTTTCCGATCAGATCATGCTCAAACAAAACTACGCCTCTCGAAAGGACAACGGCTTGGCTACGCGACTGAAGATCGGCACCCGCAAGAGCGCGATGGCGCTGGCACAGACGGAAGAGATTGCGCGCCGCCTGACTGCCGCCGTGCCCGGTCTCGATGTCGAGATCGTCAAGTTCGACACGACGGGCGATCTCGACCAGACCAGCAAGCTGCTGCCGCATGGCGGCAAGGGCGGTGCCTTCGTGGCGCAGATCCGAGCCGCCGTGCTGTCGGGCGAATTGCAGGCGGCGATGCATTCGCTGAAGGACATGCCGGGCAACGAGGACACGCCCGGCCTCGTCATCGGCGCCACGCTGTCGCGCGATCCGCCCGGCGATGCGCTGGTGCTGCGCGACGGCGTGACGCTGGAGGCGCTGCGCCAGTCCCGCGGCAAGGGTTTTAAGATCGGCACCAACGCGGTGCGCCGGGCCGCCTATGCGCGGCGGTTGTTTCCCGATGTCGAAGTGATCCACTTCCGGGGCGCTGCCGACACCCGCGTGCGAAAACTCGACAATGGCGAGAAGCAGCGCCTGCCGGATGGCGGCGCGGTGGGGCCGGCGGATGCGTTGATCATGGCGCGCTCGGGCCTTGATCGCGTCGGCCTGGCGGACCGGATCGCCTACGAGTTCACCGCGGCGGAGATGCTGCCGGCGGCGGGGCAGGGCATCGTCGCCGTCGAATGCGCGGCGCAGGACTGGCAGACGCGGCAAATTCTATCATCGATCGACGATCCCGCCGCGCACGCCTCGGCCGATGCCGAGCGCGAGGTGCTGTGGGTGCTCAACGGTCACTGCAATTCGCCGGTGGCGGGTTTTTCGACCATCGCCGGCGATCAGATGTCGCTCACCGCATCCGTGCTCGACCTCTCCGGCGACACCATCATCGAAGCCTCGCGCACGGGCCCGGCCAACCGCCCGCGCGAGCTCGGCCGTGCCGTGGGTCTCGATCTGCTGGCGAAGGGTGCGGCGGAGATCATCGAGCGCAGCCGCCCGCGCTAAAGCATGATCCGGAAAAGTGCGAAGCGGTTTTCCGGAAAGATCATGCGCAAACAACAACCTAAAGCGCATCTCATTGCGCTTTAGACTCTCACCAAATTTCTCATGGGGGCGATGATGGCATTATGCCCCTGTTTTGCCCGACGGGTCAAACCTCGTCGCTTCCGGACCTGAAGCTGCGCCGTGCGAAATTCTTCAATGATTTGTACTGTGCATGGGGTTGTTTTCGCAGTTTTTGTTGAGGGCTTTCTTTTCCCTCAGCTCATGGTTCGAGACGCGCCGTAAGGCGGCGCTCCTCACCATGAGGGTCCAGGGGATTTCGCCGCGAACACCAGCCTCATCCTGAGGAGCGCGCCCTTGCGCGCGTCTCGAAGGATGGCCGCAAACCGAGATGCCGACCGCTAGCCCCGCACCCTCTTGATCATCTGCTCGACATGGGCGATCGGCGTCTCCGGCTGGATGCCGTGGCCGAGATTGAAGATCAGCCGACCGGCAGCGAAATTGGCCAGCACGTTGTCGACCGCGCCGTCGAGCGCGGCGCCGCCGGTGATCAGCACCAGCGGGTCGAGATTGCCCTGCACGGCGACCTTGCTTTGCACGCGCTCGCGGATGAAGGCCGGCTCCGCGGTCCAGTCGATGCTGACGCCGTTGACGCCGGTGGCCTCGACGTACCCCGGCAATTGCGCAGCAGCACCGCGTGGAAAGCCGATGATCTTCGCATCCGGCACCTTCGCGCGCACGCCCTCGACGATGCGCCGCGTCGGCTCGACCGACCATCGCACGAATTCGGTCGGCGGCAGCACGCCGGCCCAGGTGTCGAAGATCTGCAAGGCATCGGCACCGGCGGCGAGCTGCGCCAGCAGATACTCGATCGAGCTGTCGACCAGTACGTCGATGATTTTCGAGAATGCGTCCGGATGCCGGTAGGCCATCATCCGCGCCGGGGCCTGGTCGGGCGTGCCGTGGCCCGCGATCATGTAGGTCGCCACCGTCCACGGCGCGCCGCAGAAGCCGATCAGCGCGGTCCTGGGATCGAGCGCGCTACGCACGATCTTCAGGGCGTCGAACACCGGTTGAAGCTTGCCGAGATCGGCGTGCGGCGCCAACGTCGCGACCTTGGCGGGATCATCGAGCGGCTCGAGCCGCGGGCCTTCGCCGACCTCGAAGCGCACCGAGCGGCCGAGCGCATAGGGGATCACGAGAATGTCGGAGAAGATGATCGCCGCATCGAAGCCGAACCTGCGGATCGGCTGCAATGTCACCTCGGCGGCAAGCTCCGGGTTGAAGCAGAGATCGAGGAAGCCGCCGGCCTTGGCGCGCACCTCGCGATATTCCGGCAGGTAGCGGCCGGCCTGTCGCATCATCCACATGGGCGGGACGTGCTGGCGCTGGCCGGAGAGCACGTCGATGAAGGGCTTTTTTGCAGGCTGGGGCACGAATGGTCCTGAACGAGGTTATGGCTCCTGATACACCGCCCCGGCGCTGAGCGGAACAGGGGAACCAGCGCAATCGGGTCGCGTTGACCAGCCAAAGGAGGAGATCATGGCTGAGAGATTCAATCCCGCCCCGCACGACAAGCACGCCGACGATCTGCGTGAGGCGCTTGCCGCCGATCGTCATGCCAAGCTCGATACCGGTCTGGAAGACACCTTCCCCGCGTCCGATCCCGTCAGCGCCACGCAGCCGACGCCGTCCAAGGCCGATGCGGAGGCAGATAGCCCCTCGCTCTGGGACAAGGTGAAGGCGATCTTCAGCTAGCGGCGAGGGCCGCCGGATTCCGATAGGCTCGCTAAGGCCTTGTTAGCGATGTGCCGATCCCGGCGTCCGTAAGACTACTGGAAAGCGGGGAGATAGCCGCGTATTCCGGTAGTGATTTCAGAGTTCACTAAGAGAAGCGGCAGAGTTTCCGAAACGATCGGAGAAATTCTGCCGCATGAGCGCCGCTACCCAAAGAGCCGGATGGAGCCGCCTGCCGCTGCGTGCGGCGGCGTTCGTCGTGCTGACCTGCGCGACCATCCTCGGCGTCAGCGCCTGGCGCGAGTGGGCCGCGCGCGATGCGGTGCTCAGGGGCGCCGAGACCGAGATGGCGAACGTTGCGCGCTCGCTGACGCAGCACGCCGAGGACAGCCTCGACCTCCTGGATTCCGGCATCGTTGGCGTCGTCAGCCGTCTGGAGATGGATGGCACCGACCCCACCACGATTGCCAAGCTCGGAAACCTCCTGGAAGCCCGGGCGAAGTCGGTCGAACGCATCCACAGCCTCGCCATCATCGACGACCAGGGCAAAAGGCTGACCTCGCCTGGGACGATCGGCTCGACGTTCAGCGACGACGCGTTCTTCCGCCAGCACCAGCTCTCGCCGAAGCGCGAGCCCCATTTCGGACGCCCGGTGAAGAGCCTGATCGACGGCGAATGGGTCGTCACCGTGTCGCGCCGCTTCAACAAGCTGGACGGCAGCTTCGGCGGCGTGGTGCTCGCGACCATCAGCTCCGGATATCTGTCGCATTTCTACGAGCAGTTCGAGATCGGCCGTAACAGCTCCGTGGCGCTGACGCATGGCGACGGCCTGATCGTGGCGCGCTATCCGAGCAACGAGAAATTCGTCGGACGCAGCGTCGCTGACAAGCCGTTGTTTCGCAACCCGAGCCTGCAGGGACCGAGCGGCGCCTATCACTTCAAGTCACCGCTGGACGGCGCCGAGCGCGTCAGCTTCTTCAAGCGCAGCGCGCGTTATCCGCTCATCATGCTCGCCACCGTCGACAGGGACGAATTGCTGGCCCCGTGGCGCGCCGCTGCGATCTCCCGCATGCTCTACGTGCTTGCGCTGGTCATGCTGATCGCGATCATCGGCGCGGTGCTGGTGCGGCAGTTGCAGCGCGGGCAGCGCATGGCGGCCGCCCTGGTCGAGAAGGAAGCGCATTTCCGCCTGCTTGCCGAAGGCTCCAGCGACATGGTGACCCGGATCGGGCTCGACGAGCGGCTGCGCTATGTTTCGCCGTCGTCGGTCCGTGTCGTCGGCTGGCGGGCCAATCAACTGATGGGTACGCCCGCGCTCGCCGGCATTCATGCCGACGACCTGCCGCAGGTCCAGGCCCTCGTCGACGCCATGAAGCGCGGCGAGAAGGAGGAGGCGCGCGTCACCTACCGCAACTCGCACCGGCAGAAAGGCGAAGTCTGGCTCGAATCGACGATGCGGGTAACGCGCAAGGACAACGGCCGTGTCGATGGCGTGGTCGCGATCTCGCGCGACATCACCGAGCACAAGCAGCTCGAAACCCGGCTCGAGACGCTTGCGATCGAGGACAGCCTCACCGGGCTTGCCAACCGCCGCCGCTTCGACGAGCGGCTGAAGGAGGAATGGGCGCGGGCCTATCGCGACCGCTCCAGCCTCGCTTTGCTGATGATCGACGTCGACCACTTCAAGGCCTACAACGACGAATACGGTCATCCCGCCGGCGACGCCTGCCTGCGCGTGATCGCCAGGATCCTCGCGGCCGAGATGCAGCGCGCCGGCGATCTGGCCGCGCGCTACGGCGGCGAGGAATTCGCCATGCTGCTGCCGAACACCGATGCCGGCGGCTGCGCCCGGATCGGCGAACGGATCCGCGAGGCCATTCACCGGCAGGGCCTCGTCCACGCCTCGAGCCCGATTTCGAAACGCGTGAGCGCCTCGCTTGGCGGCGCGGCCTGCCGGCCGACCTTCGAGCGAACCGCAGGAGTTGCGTCGCTGGTGGAGGCCGCCGATCGCGCGCTCTACGCCGCCAAGGATGCCGGCCGCGACCGCCTGATGATGTCCGGCGAGCTCATGACCCTGCTGCCCAGGGCGTCGGGACAGTAAGAGCTGGCCGACCTGAGAGCCATCGTGTCCCGGACGCGACGCAGCGTGAAACGATGCGGCGCTGAGCCGGGACCCAGCGCATGTCTTGCCGCGATAATGGGCCCCGGTTCAGCAGCGCATCGCAAAGCGCGCTGCGCTGCGCCCGGGGCACGAGAATTCAATAATGCGGCGGGCGCTCGTTGGCGGGGCCCGGCGCATGGGCCTCGGCCTCCTGCAGCCGCTCGCCGAGCTCTGCGATCTTCCGCGTCAGCGCGTCGATCTGCTTCCACTGCGCGGTGATGGTCTGGTTCAGCGTCTCGATGGCGTCGTCCTGATAGGCGATGCGCATCTCCAGCGTGTCGATGCGCTCGCTCATCGTCTTGATCTCATTCGTCACGTGCCGCGTCCTTGTCCCGTTCCCGCAAACCGTGGCCGAGCGCAACGCGCTCGTCGAACACAAAACATTCGCCGCGCCAGCGGCTCTGCGCCTCCGGCACCACTTCCAGGTATTTCAGGATGCCGCCCTTGAGGTGATAGACCTCGGCAAAGCCGTGGGCGAGCAGGTGCGCGCTGGCCTTCTCGCAGCGGATGCCGCCGGTGCAGAACATCGCGATCCTGCGGTGTTTTGCCGGATCGAGTCTTTGCGCGGCAAACTCCTTGAACTGGCCAAAGTTCTTGATGTCAGGGTCGACCGCGCCCTCGAACGTGCCCATCGCCACCTCGAAGGCGTTGCGGGTGTCGAGCACCAGCGTGTCGGGGGCTGCGATCAGCGCGTTCCATTCGCGCGCATCGACATAGGTGCCGACCTGGCGCGTCGGATCGGCGGCCGCATCGCCCAGCGTGACGATCTCCTTCTTCAGCCGCACCTTGAGCCGGCCGAATGGCATCGCCTCCGCAGTCGAGAACTTCAATTCGAGATTGTTCAGCCGGCCGCCGAACAGGGCGCCGTGTGCGAGCTCGTGGGCGAACGTGTCGATCGCCTCGGCTGCGCCCGCGATGGTGCCGTTGATGCCCTCCGCGGCCAGCAGCACGCTGCCCTTCAGCGCAAGGCCGGCGCAGAACGCGCGCAGCGGCTCACGCAGCTCGCGGTAATTGGGCAGGGCGGCAAACTGATAGAAGGCGCAGACCTTGTAAGTCATGCCGCCCGTTTAGCAGGCGCCCGGCGCTCAGAAAACCCGCATGGCCGAAGGTTAATTCCCGTCTATACGCCCAGCGGATGGCAGCCATTTCCCTGGTATGCCAGCATTGCCCGGATGGGCCGGAATGTGCCATGTAGACCCGGTTTTTCCGAGACGGCGCGGCGCGCGCATCCACGGCCAAGAAAGCCTCAAGAAAGCCTAACGAGAGCAAAAATTCGATGAGAAACTTCCATTTCCCCGGCAGGTCCACGGTCCACGCCACCAACGCCATGGTTGCGACCTCGCATCCGCAGGCCTCGCTGGCCGCGATCGAGGTGCTGCGCGAGGGCGGCACGGCGGTGGACGCGGCGGTCGCCGGCTCGGCCGTGCTCGGCGTGATCGAGCCGCAATCGACCGGCATCGGCGGCGACTGCTTCGCGCTGATCCAGCCGCGCGGCGAAGGCAAGATCATCGCCTATAACGGCTCCGGCCGCGCCCCGAAGGCGGCGAATGCCGACTGGTACCTCGAGCGCAAGATCAACTCCGTGCCGCTGACCTCGGCGCATGCGGTCTCGATCCCCGGCGTGATCGACGCTTTTGCGACCGTGCTGCGCGATCACGGCAAGTTCGGCTTCGACCGCCTGCTCCAGCCCGCGATCAAGGCGGCCGAGGAAGGCTATGTCGTCGCCCCGCGCATCGCCTTCGACTGGAAGAACCAGTTCGAGAAGCTGAAGAATGGCACCAACACCGTGCGTTACCTGCTGCCGGGCGGCAAGCCGCCGGTGGCCGGCGACGTCCTCCGCCAGGCCGAGCTCGGCAAGACGCTGCGCGCCATCGCCAAGGACGGCCGCGACGCCTTCTACAAGGGTGCGATCGCGGAGGACATGGTCGAGACCCTGCGCGGTATCGGCGGCCTGCACACGCTCGACGATTTCGCCGCGCACACGACCGAAGTCACCACGCCGATCGGCACCATGTACAAGGGCCACGACGTCTGGCAGTGCCCGCCGAACGGCCCGGGCGTCACCGCGCTCCTGATGCTCAACATCCTGTCGCGCTTCGACTTGACCAAGTACGCACCCGTGAGCGTCGAGCGCTTCCATCTCGAGGCGGAAGCCGCGCGCATCGCCTACATGAATCGCGAGATGCACGTTGCCTCGCCTGCGCACATGAAGATCAACGTCGCCGAGATGCTGGAGAAGGGTTTTGCCGACGAGTACATCAGCAAGATCCGCATGGACGGCATGCTCGACCTGCCCAATGTCGCACCGCCGATGAATCCCTCGACCATCTACATCACGGTGGTGGACAAGGACCGCAACGTCTGCTCGTTCATCAACTCGGTCGCGCATTCCTTCGGCTCGGCGATCGTCTCCGACAAGACCGGCGTGCTGTTCCAGAACCGCGCCGGCGGTTTCCGCATCCAGCCGGGCCATCCCAACTGCATCGAAGGCGGCAAGCGCCCGCTGCACACGATCATGCCGGGCCTGCTCACCAAGGGCGGTCGTTCCACGATGTCGTTCGCGGTGATGGGCGGCCAGTACCAGCCGACCGGCCAGACTCATCTGCTGACCAACATCCTCGACTATGGCTGCGACGTGCAGGAGGCGATCGACATGCCGCGCGGCCTGCACTACGAGGGCCAGTACCAGCTCGAGGACAGCGTTCCCGCCGACGTCGTCGAAGGCCTGAAGAAGCTCGGCCACAAGACTACCAGCGTGGTCGGCCCGCTCGGCGGCGCCCAGGCGATCTGGATCGACTGGGAGAAGGGCACGCTCACCGGTGGTTCCGATCCGCGCAAGGACGGCTGCGCGCTGGGTTATTGATCGGGCTGCGAGACAGGTTCTTCGCAGACGATCAGGAAAAGTTGACGGAGGGCGGCGCGGCATCTGCTGCGCCGCCCTTTCTCATTCGGAACGGGACTCATTGCTCCCAGTTAAGGGCGGAGCGGCGCAGGTGTGCGCTGCTTGATTCGAACGCGGCGGAGGCCGTTCATGCCCGACAACTCGAGTTCCAGACCGTCCGGCTTCGACCGACGCGCCTTCATGGCCGGTGCTGCCGGCAGCGCGCTCGTTCCGATTACGGCGCGCGCTGCTGCCTCGCAGGACCCACGCGCGCCGGCGATGCAGGATCCATCAGTGCCGGTCGACGTCACGCTGCATGTGAACGGCAAGGATCGGCGTCTGCGCATCGATGCGCGCACGACCGTGCTCGATGCACTTCGCGAGCATATGGGCCTCACCGGCAGCAAGAAAGGCTGCGATCACGGCCAGTGCGGCGCCTGCACGGTGCTGATCGGTGACCGCCGCGTCGTGTCGTGCCTGACGCTGGCGCTCGCAGCCGAAGGGCTGGAGATCGCGACGATCGAAGGCCTCGCCACCGATGATCGCCTGCACCCGATGCAGCAGGCGTTCGTCGACAATGATGCGTTCCAATGCGGTTATTGCACGCCCGGCCAGATCATGTCGGCGATTGCTTGCGTGAAGGAAGGCCATGCCGGCTCCGAGGCCGATATCCGCGAATATATGAGCGGGAACATCTGCCGATGTGCCGCCTATCCCAACATCGTCGCGGCCGTGAAGCAGGCGGCGCCCGAGATCTTGAAAGGCTAGCCGCATGCGACCCTTCCTGTATCAGAGGGCGACGGACCCTGACATGGCCGTCCAGGCGCTGAGCGCAGCCGCCGCGCAGCCGCTCGCCGGCGGCACAACGCTGATCGACCTGATGAAGCTCGACGTGATGCGGCCGACCGCGATCGTCGACATCAATCCGCTCGCGCGTGGCTGGTCGGCGATCGAGCCTGGCCGTGAGAACCTTCGGCTCGGCGCGCTCGCAAAAATGTCCGACGTCGCTGCGCATGATGAGATCCAGCGCAATTATCCTGTCATCGCCAATTCGCTGAAGCTCGCCGCCAGCGCCCAGCTGCGCAACATGGCAACGCTCGGCGGCAACGTGATGCAGCGGACGCGCTGCAGCTATTTTCGCGATGTCTCCTACGAGAACTGCAACAAGCGCAATCCTGGCTCGGGTTGCGCGGCGATGGACGGCGTCAACCGCATGCATGCGGTGCTCGGCGTTTCCGACCAGTGCATCGCGACCTATCCCGGCGATTTCGCCCAGGCCCTGATCGCGCTGGATGCGAAGGTCGAGATCACGGGCAAGTCCGGCAGCCGCAGCATGCCCTTCGCAGAGCTGCACAAGGCGCCGGGCAATTCGCCAGACATCGAGACCACGCTTCAGCCGGGCGAGTTGATCTCGGCCTTTACTGTCTCCGGCCGCTGGCCGCGTTCGGTCTATCTCAAGGCGCGGGATCGGCAGTCCTACGAATTCGCCTTGTCGTCCGCCGCGATCGCTCTCGACGTGCAGGATGGCACGATCCGGGACGCACGGGTCGCGCTCGGCGGCGTTGCCACGGTCCCCTGGCGCGCCCGCGAGGCGGAGGCGCTGCTGAAGGGGCAGAGATTCGACGACGGCCTGGCGCAGCGCGCTGCCGATGCCGCCTTTGCAGACGCGCGCGGCCGCCGGCACAACAGCTTCAAGATCGCGCTCGGCAAGCGCGTGGTGGCACGCGCGCTCCAGCAGGCCGTAACGATGGAGATATGACCATGACCGCTGCAGCTCCCGAGCCGAAGGCGAATATGGGCCAGGCCGTGCCGCGTTATGACGCGCGCTCGAAGGTCACGGGGCGGGCGACCTACGCGTCCGACATGCCGCTGGCCAATCCGGCCTACGCGTTCCTCGTCACCAGCGCGATCGCCAAGGGCCGCATCGACAGATTCGATCTCGAGGACGCGAGGGCCGTGCGCGGCGTGATCGACATCGTTACGCACGAGAATGCGCCTGATCTGAAGGAGTCGAAACTGTTCAGCAATGGCGGCTACGCCGGGACCACGATCCAGCCGCTGAAGTCGCCCGACATCGCCCATGACGGCCAGATCATCGCGGTCGTCGTCGCCGAAAGCTACGAGGCCGCGCGCGAGGCGGCCAACCGCGTCAAGGTCAGCTATACGGTCGCTACGCCCAGCGCGACCTTCGATTCGCCGGGCACGACGACGGCCGCCGCGAAGGGACAAAATTCGCAGTTCAAGGAAGACCCGAAGGTCGGCGATTTCGCTGGGGCGTTCGAGGCGGCCGAGATAAAGCTCACAGCGGCCTACGATACGCCGACGCAGCACCACAATCCGATGGAGCTGTTCACGACGAGCTGCGCCTGGATCGGCGACGATCTCGTCATCTACGAGCCCAGCCAGTACGTCCATGGCCTGAAGAACGGCGTTGCCGAGCAGCTCGGCATCGACGCCGACAAGGTGCGCGTGGTCAACCCTTATGTCGGCGGCGGCTTTGGCTCGCGCGGCTCGATGACGCCGCGCACCGCAATCATTGCCGGCATCGCCAGGCGGCTGAACCGGCCGATCAAGCTGGTCCCGACCCGCGACCAGGGCTTTACCATCACGACCCACCGCGCCGAGACGCGCCACGAGATCAAGCTCGGCGCCAGCCGCGACGGCAAGCTGGTGGCGCTCAGGCACGAGGGCGCCGAGGTCTCCTCGCGCCCGGACGCCTATTGCGTCGGCGGCACCAAGACGACGACGCGGCTCTATGCCTGCCCGAATGTCGACAGCCTGGTGTCGATCGTGCGTGCCGACCGCAACACCCCGGGCTTCATGCGCTCGCCGCCGGAGGTGCCGTATCTGTTCGCGCTGGAAAGCGCGATGGACGAGCTCGCCGTGAAGCTCGACATGGACCCGGTCGAGCTCCGCCGCATCAATGACACCACTATCGAGCCGATCGGCGGCAAGCCCTATACGTCGCGATCGCTGATGGCATGTTTCGACGAAGCGGCCAAAGCCTTTGGTTGGGCGCAGCGATCGGCTCAGCCGAAATCGATGGCGGAGGGGGACTGGCTGATCGGCTATGGCTGCGCGGCCACCTGCTATCCGACACAGATGGGGCCGGCAGCCGCCCGTGTGCGCCTCCAGCGTGACGGCCGCACCCGGGTCGAGATCGCCGGCCATGAGATCGGCACCGGCGCCTATACGGTCATCGCGCAGACCGCGGCCGAGCGGCTCGGCGTGCCCCTGGAGAAGGTCGCTGTCTTCATCGGCGACAGCGATCTGCCACCGGCGCCCGTTGCAGGCGGTTCGAACTCGACCGCCAGCACCTGCTCGGCGGTGATGATGGTGTGCGACCAGATTCGCCAGCGCCTGTTCAAGGCCGTGATGCCTGACAGTCTCACAGACAAGGCCAAGGAGACTGTTGGCATCAGCCAGGCGCCGACCACCCAGGCCGCGAAGAGCGATCGTCCGCTCGATATCGAGAAGGCCTTCGATGCGCTCGGCGTCGGCGTGGTCGAGGAATATGGCGAGTGGAAGCCGGAGGGCGCGCCGCTGGACTCGTTCAAGGCCATGCACAGTGGGCATGTCCGTCTCGTCGGCGGCCATCAAATGAAGGACAAGATCGCTTACGCCTTCGGTGCCGAATTCGTCGAGGTCAGGGTCAACCGCTTCACGCACGAGATCCGCTGCCCCCGCCTGGTCGGCGCCTTCGCGGCCGGTCGCATCATGAACCCGCGCACGGCGCGCAGCCAGCTGATGGGCGGCCTGATCTGGGGCATGTCCTCGGCACTGCTCGAGGCCACCGAGATCGACGAGCGCAATGCGCGCTACGTCAACGACAATCTTGCCGATTATCTCGTGCCCGTGAATGCGGATGTAGCAGGCGTCGAGGTGATCCTGCTCTCCGAGCAGGACGATCACATCAACCCCGCGGGCGCGAAGGGCCTCGGCGAGCTCGCCAATGTCGGCACCAATGCGGCGATCTGCAATGCGCTCTACCACGCCACCGGTCAGCGCATCCGCAAACTGCCGGTCAGGCTGGAAAATATCGAGGTCTAAAGGGGTGGAAACGGCGACGGCGTTGGGTTAGACACCTCCCGCCTCAAATGGAAGGTGTCTTATGCAGCGTTTCCAGCGCGTGCTCCTCGCTATCATGTCGGCACTCGCGATCACGGTGATCGCCAGCGTGTCCGATTTCGTTTCCACCACGGCCTCGGCCCAGACCGCAGGAAAGACCATGACCACAGCTTCAGGCTTGCAGATCATCGACACCGCCGTCGGCACCGGCGCCTCGCCGCAGCCCGGCCAGACCTGCGTGATGCACTATACCGGCTGGCTCTATGAGAACGGCCAGAAGGGCAAGAAATTCGACTCGTCGGTCGATCGCAAGGAGCCGTTCGAGTTTCCGATCGGCAAGGGCCGCGTGATCGCGGGCTGGGATGAGGGCGTCGCCTCGATGAAGGTCGGCGGCAAGCGCACGCTGATCATTCCGCCGCAGCTCGGCTATGGCGCGCGCGGCGCCGGCGGCGTGATCCCGCCGAACGCAACGCTGATGTTCGACGTGGAATTGCTCGCGGTGAAGTGACGGCGCAGCCGTCATTCCGGGGCGATGCGTTAGCATCGAACCCGGAATCTCGAGATTCCGGGTCTGGTGCTTGCGCACCATCCCGGAATGACGGCATCATGAAAGCACGAACAAAAAGACCGGCCTTGCGGCCGGTCTTTTCGCTTTCAACGCTGCTCGTCACTCCGCGGCGCGGCGTGCGGCAGCCGCGGCGCGATCGATCGCGTCCTTCGCGGCGTCCTTGGCATCGCCCATGGCCTGCTGGCCCTTGCCCTTGACCTCCTGGACCGCGCCTTCGCCCTTCATGCGGTCGGAGCCGGTGGCTTCACCGACGCCCTGCTTGGCCTTGCCGATCGTCTCGTTGGCGGTGCCCTTGATCTTGTCGGTCGTGCTGCCCATGAAACTCTCCTTCCATTTTGCGCGCGAGGACAACGTCAGGCGGCTACGAGGGTTCCGATTTTGGTATGGCTTGCGGATGCGGCTTTAGGTTACTTTGCCGCGCACGGAACCAACAGAAAGCAAGTCCCATGACCGGCCATGATCATTCGCATTCCCACCATGACCACGATCACGACGATCGCTGGAAGCATGACGGCGTGCGCGTCATTCCCGGCAACCAGCTCGATACCAACGTGCCGTCGACGGCAGGCATGGACCGTGCCGCAGCCATCAATTTCGCGCGCGTCGGCGCGCAGAAATTGTGGGCCGGCACTGTCAGCATCAAGCCCGACGCCAAGACCGGCGCGCATCATCACGGTCATCTCGAAAGCGTCATCTATGTCGTGAAGGGCAAGGCGCGGATGCGCTGGGGCGAGAAGCTGCAGTTCACCGCGGAGGCCGGCCCCGGCGATTTCATTTTCGTTCCGCCCTACGTGCCGCACCAGGAGATCAACGCCAGCCCCGACGAGGTGCTGGAATGCGTGCTGGTGCGCAGCGACGGCGAGGCGGTGGCGATCAACCTCGACATCGAGCCGGTCGAGAAGCCCGAGACCGTGCTGTGGATCGACCCGGTGCACCGGGACCCCAACGAGAAGAAGTAAGGCCTGGCTGAAAGCCTGCCGGTTCTGTGCGACAGAATCCCGCAGGCAGAGCCTGAAAAAATTATCCGGAAGCCGTGTCGGATGGCTGTCGGCCCGTCCGTCCTTGGGCAGAACCCCGCCCAAGGAGCTTCCGATGCCCAAGATGATCTTCGTCAATTTGCCGGTGACCGACCTCAAGCGCGCCACCGCTTTCTATGAGGCGGTCGGCGCGGTCAGGAACCCGCAATTTTCCGACGAGACGGCGAGCTGCATGGTCTTCTCCGAGACCATTTTCGCCATGCTGCTGACCCACGACAAGTTTCGTCAGTTCACGCCGAAGCCGATCTCGGATGCCAGGATATCGAACCAGGTGCTGTTCTGCCTCTCGGCGGACAGCCGCGACGAGGTCGACGAGATCGTCGGCAAGGCGGAGGCAGCGGGCGGGGTGGCCGATCCCGGCCCGAAGGACGAATACAGCTTCATGTACGGCCGCAGCTTCGAGGATCCGGATGGCCACATGTGGGGCGTGAACTGGATGGACCTCGCGGCCTTCGCCGCGCAGTCCGACATGGCGCACGCCTGATCGAAACCCAGCCAGCCGAAGAGGAGCATTCACGATGTCCAAGCTCGTGCCCTGCATGTGGTTCAACGGCGATGCCGAGGAAGCCGCGAAGTTCTACACCTCGCTGGTGCCGAATTCCGAGATCACGCACGTTCAGCGCAATGTTTCGGACGGCCCGTCCGGCAAGACGGGCTCCGTGCTCGTGGTCGAGTTCACGGTGGCCGGGCAGCCCCTGGTCGCGCTCAACGGCGGCATGAAGATGGAGTACACCCACGCGATCTCGCTGATGATCCATTGCGACGACCAGGCCCAGGTCGACAGCGTCTGGAGCGCGTTCCTCGCCCATGGCGGCAAGGTGGAGCAGTGCGGCTGGCTCAGGGATCGCTGGGGCGTGGCCTGGCAGGTGGTGCCGAAGGTGATGTTCGAGTTCCTGTCGAGCCCCGACAAGGCCGCGGCCGCGCGTGCGATGCAGGCCATGATGAAGATGGTGAAGCTGGACGTCGAGGTGTTGCGGCGCGCGTTCGAGGGCAAGACGGCGGCGTGAGGGCAGCATAGGTGCCGTAGGGTGGGTTAGCCGAAGGCGTAACCCACCACTTCTGTGACCGCGGACATGAAAGAGGTGGGTTACGCTTCGCTAACCCACCCTACGAGACCGGGCTAAGAGACTGTGCTCGGCGGCTAGTAGTTGATCCTCAACCCCACGCCGCCGTGGATGGTGTTGCCGACCGGCTGCGGACCCAGCGTGCCGTTGGCGAACAGGTCCACGATCCAGCCCTTCTGCACGCGGAAGCCGAGGCGGCCGCCATATTCGAACCAGCCCTGGTTGCCCATGGTCGGCACCACCGTGCCGTTGCCGGTCACCGTCGCGACGATGCCGCTATGGCTGGCGAACGACTGCACCCAGCCGCCGTTGATGTTGGCCTCGATGTTGCTGCCGTAGAGATGCGTCCACTGGCCGCCGATCTTGACGAGGCTGGTGCGGTCGGTGCCGGTCGCGATGCTGGCGTCGAATGGATTGAACGCCACCGCACTGTCGCTATAGCCGGAGACGCGTTGCCAGAGCTGCCAGACCTCGATCGAGGCTGCGACCTCGTCGCGCGGTGACACGCGGCTCATCCAGCCGGCACGGCCATAGACCGCGTAGTTCGAAGCGTTGGTCGAGCTCGTGACGCTGACCGGGCCGAGGCTGGTGTTATAGCTGCGGGTGTAACGCGCCTTCTCCCACGGCGTCAGGATCGTGCCGATATCGAAGAACGGGCGCGAGGAACCCCAATCGGTAAAGTCATAGCGCAGCGCGAAGGCGCCGATCGGCGCGCTGGTGATCTTGTAGCCGCCCTCGTTGTATTGGGTGTAGGCGATGCCGGCGAGCAGCGACAGATTGTTGGTCAGCTCCTTGCGGCCGTGAATGCCGGCCGAGAACGAGCCGGCCGAGCCGAACGCGCTGATGCAGTCGCTGCAATTGACCTGCTCGTTGACGCCGAGCAGCACCGTGCCGAGCACCCGGTTGGTGATCATCTGGTTGAAGCGCTGATTGGCGAGGCCACCGATCGAATTGCCGCTGGAATCCGCGCCGGTCGGGCCCGGCGGTGCAGACGGGCTCGGCGAGGGCGACGGATAGGGGTTCGGTGATGGCGAGGGAGAAGGTATCGGCGTTGGTGTGGGTGTCGGCGTCGATATGGGCGTGGGTGTCGGCGTCGGGGACGGCGAGTACGTCGGCGACGGGTAGGGATTCGGCTCGCCGCATTCGGACCCGCACTCAGCCGACTGCGCAGCCGCGGGCCGCGCGTTGAACGCGACAAGCGAAAACGCAGCGGCTGCCGTCAGTGCAGCGGCGAGGATGAGGCTCCTGACGTTGAACTTCGCCATCGTCAGCGTCCGCACAGCATGCCGTCGTCATGGACGGCGGGCGTGATGGTCGGCGAAGCGTCGGCGTACTGGTTGACCGAGCATAGTCCGGCATTCGCGGCGCAGTTGGCCGCGAAGGTCCAGGGCGGCGTGTTGGTCTTGGTGATGGAGACCTTGCCGCCGGTCGAGGTGATGATTGCGGTGTCACCGGGCTGAGTGAGCTGCACGCATTGGAAGCTCAGCGTGCAGACGCTCGCGGCGCCATCCTGAAGCACGACGACGGAGCGGCCGCGCTGGGAGAGGATGTCGAGCGTGGTGCCGCGCACGCCGATGGTCGCGAGCGGCGTCGTGATCTTGTAGGCGGTCTTGTCGGAATGTCCGGTGACGAAGCGGAATGCGCCCGTCGTCATCCGGATCGCAACGGCGCGATAGCTGCGCTCGTCGTTGAAGACGGTGCGGTCGAGCTTCAGCGTCGCGCTCGGGCCGAGCGACAGATTGGTGCTGTCGGCCATCACGAAGCGCGCCGCGCTGTCGGCGCCGGTGCGCACGGTCTCGTCGCGCAGCATGCTGTCGCCGACGCTGATCGGCGTCGTGGTCGCGGCCACCCGCACCACCTCGTTCTGAATCACGACGGCTTCGCCGACGCGTGTCTGCGCCTGCGCGCAAGGCGCGGCGCACAATGCGGACGTGAACAGTGTAAGGAAAAGCCAGAAACGCAAATTCATTTCGCAACCGATCGATGTGTCCCTGATCGTACCGGATCGCGCGCGCTTCTGATGTGGCGGAATTATCACAAGCGGCGCAGGACGTGCGTCATGCTTAGTGACAGCTGCGGCAGAATGCGTTCAATGACGAGAGCCAATTTATTTTTCTCCGCGGTGAAGCCGATTTGCCACGTAAAACAGCCCCACAAGAGACGCTGGAATTGCCTGCGGTTCCGAAGGTGTCGCGGAGCGCAGCAATTGCTGTCGCGATTTTCCTGCTCGCGCATCTGGCGCTGCTGATCGGACTCACCACGCCGGATAAATTCGTCTTCGACGAGGTGCATTACGTGCCGGCGGCGCGCCAGATGCTGGCGCCGGTGATGTCGCAGCCGATGCTCAATCCGATGCATCCGCCGCTGGCCAAGGAGCTGATCGCGGCGTCGATCGCGACCTTCGGTGACAACGCGTTTGCCTGGCGCTATCCCGGGGCATTGTTTGGCGCACTCGCCATCGTCGCGATCTATCTGTGCGGCCTCGCGCTGTTCGCGGCGCAGGGGCCGGCGATCGCCGCCGCGCTGATCGCGGCCTTCAACCAGATGCTCTACGTGCAGGCGCGCGTCGCGATGCTCGACATCTATGCGCTCGGTTTCGGTCTGCTCGCGACCGCGGCCTTCCTGCATGGCTTTCGCAAAGAGCGGCCGCACGCACTGTTCGCGGTGGCGGGCTGCCTGTTCGGCCTTGCCGCAGCCTGCAAATGGAGCGGCCTGTTTTCGCTCGGCGTCTGCATCGTCATCATTGGCGTGATCCGCCTGATGCAGAGCTGGCGCACGCTGTTCGCCGACGCAAAGCCGGACGATTGGTATCGGCCCGACCTCTGGCCGGACTTCAAGGCGCTCCATGTCGCGCTTTGCTTCGCCGTGCTTCCCGCAATGACCTATCTCGCCGCGTTCGTCCCGCTCTATGGATTGTCGCTGCCGGATCTGGTCGAGGCGCAGCGCCGGATTTTTGCCGACAACACCACCACCGCGATCGCCGGCCATACCTATATGAGCGCGTGGCCGTCCTGGCCGTTGCTCGCGCGTCCGGTGTGGTTCCTGTTCGACAAGACGGCGGAGGACAACGTCTCCGCGATCGTCTTCCTCGGCAATCCGCTGGTGGCGTGGCCGGCACTGCTCGCGCTCGCGGTCGTGCTGCGCGATTTCGTCGTCGCACGCCGCCGGGACGCGTTCCTGATCGCGGCGTTTTACTTCGGGCCCTGGCTTGCCTGGGCGTTGCTGCCGCGCACGCTGGGGTTCATCTACTACTACCTGCCGGCCGCGACCGCAGCTTCCCTCGCACTGGTCTACGTGCTGCGCCGGGGCGGCATGCCGCGCTGGCTGCTGTGGGCCTATGTCGGCGTCGCCGCGATCAGCTTTGTGGTCATGCTGCCGGTCTCGGCGGCCTTCATCGGCACGTCGATGCAGCATTTCAATCGGCTGATGCTGTTCCAGAGCTGGATATGACATCGCCGCCTGCCGGGGTGCGGCAGGCGGCGTGTTTCGCGCGACGGTTCGAAATCATTTCGACGCGGTCTTGGTGTCCATGTTCACGACCTGGACGCGGCGGTTGATCGGGTCGGCGCCGTTGGCGGTATCCTTCAGCTTGGTCTTGCCGTAGCCGACGGTGACGAGATCGGTGCCGTTGAGGCCGTAGTTCTGCACCAGATACTTCTTGATGGTGTCGGCGCGCCGTTCGGAGAGGCCTTGATTGTACTCTTCGCCGCCGATCGTATCGGTGTGACCGGCGACCACGAAGGTCGAGCCCTTCAGCGCCGGATCGGACAGCGCCTTGCCGAGCGCCTGCACCGACGGCACCGAGGTCTTGGCGATGTCGGCCGAGTTGTAGTCGAACTGGATCTCCAGATCGATCTTCGGCTTGGTCGCGGCTAACTCGGCGATCTGCTCGCGCTCGCCCATCGAGAGCGACCGGGTCGAGCGGTTGCGCACTGTGTTCAGGAACGTCGCTTCCTTGGCCTGCGCAGTCGGATCGGCCTGCGGACCAACGGACAGGCCGCGGGTCACCGGCTTCGGCTTCAGCGCGTCCACGATCTGGCTGGCGGAGAAATTGTTGTCGCCGGCCAGTGCAAAGCTCGCCGTCATCGACAGCGCTGCGGTAAGAGTGATCGCCTTCAGTCCAAAAAACTTATCAAAACGGGTCATTGTCGTATCCTCGCTGTAACGCCTGATGGCGATTTGATGCTGCGAGCATAGGGGAGGTTCAAAGGCCGAAGTGTGACCCTGGTCACGGTAGAAGTGGAGGTTTCCGAGGCCATCCTGGCGCAATTTTGCGGGTTTCTGCCGCATGATGGCCCAGCCGTGCGGTCCGGTCCAAGGGGACGCGAGCGCGGGAAGAGGAGTTGGTCGCATCCTTCCCGGCGCGGGTTCGAGCTGCGGTTGTCCTGGCGTGACCCAGCTCACCATGGATAGCCGCCACGAACGGCAAGGCCGGTTCACACTACGAAACCTGTGCTCATCGATCGTCGCAAAGCCGTCGCGCGATGGCCAGTCTGCGAACAATTTTTCGGCCAGATGCACGCCTAGCAGAATCCTTCGCCACCAACCGCAGACGAGGGGAGCCGAGTACCGTCCAGTGCCGAGGCCAAGTGACTATAAGTTCTATCGCAGTAGCCCGCCGGATCGGACTGTGTCCCTGAGCTCCATGCCCATCTATATCGGCGCGGCGATGATCGCGCTGGCGATCCTGCTGTCGACGCTGATCACGGGGCTCACCTCGCGCTATGTCGGCCTCGAAGCGCCGGCCGACGAGAACATGTGGCTGGTCGACCGTCTCACCGGCAGCGTCTATCGCTGCCAGGCCGAGGGGCGCGGCAGGGCGTCATGTGAGCCGGACGTCGCCACGGGCAGTCTCGGTGGCCGGTCCGGGGCGCCGAAGGACAGTCGCTGACCGCATCTGCCTTCGCATTGCAGCAAGAAAATTGTCTTCTCCGCGAAACGTCTGCGCGAGAGAATACGTAATTGCGAAGGCCGGCATGACGCCGGTTTCGTTTTACGGAGGAGACTTTTCGATGAAGATCTTGCTCACGGCCGCAGCCTTTGTCGCGTTCACTCTTTCGCTGTCCCCGGCATCCGCCGCCATGATGGCGTGCACCAAGGACAACATGATGAAGTCCGCCGCCACGATGGGCGGCACCCCCGACACGCCGGCCAAGATGGCGGCGAACAAGGAAATGGCCATGGCCAACACCGACATGAGCAATGGCAAGATGAAGAGCGCCTGCATGCACTACATGAAGTCGCAGAAGGCGATGTCGATGAAGTAGGCGCGCCGCGCGCCGTCCAGCCGCGCTGTCAGCAGATGGCAGCGCGGTTTTCCCTAGCCGCTCTCTTGCCCCGTTCTTTCTCTTGGCGCGAATTCCGCTACATTGTGTCCTGCAATGTCACGCGCGCCCAAACCGCTTCCCCTCACCACCACACAGGCCCGGCAGATCTGGCTGCACGCCCAGCGGCTGGATGAGCGCACCCCGTTCGGCGAGGGTGCGCTGGCCGTCGCGGATGCGGTCTCCCATCTCGGCTATGTGCAGATCGACACCATCAACGTCATCGAGCGCTGCCACCACCACATCCTTTACAGCCGCATCCCGTCCTATCGCCGCGCCGATCTGCGCCAGGCCCAGAGCGTCGACAGAAGCGTGTTCGAATATTGGACCCATGCGCTCTCTTACGTGCCGGCCGGCGACTTCCGCTTCTTTCTTCCGGCGATGCGCGAGCACCGCCGCGAGGGCCACAAATGGTACGCCTCGGTCAAGCCTGCCGACACGCGCAAGGTGATGCGGCTGCTGCGTGCCGGGCCGCTGACGATCCGCGACATCGAGGACGACGTGCTCACCGAGAAGGAGCACC
The DNA here is from genome assembly GCF_054063675.1 of Bradyrhizobium sp. USDA 376. Classification (NCBI taxonomy): domain Bacteria; kingdom Pseudomonadati; phylum Pseudomonadota; class Alphaproteobacteria; order Hyphomicrobiales; family Nitrobacteraceae; genus Bradyrhizobium; species Bradyrhizobium sp. USDA 376. The sequence continues at coordinate 8,753,008 of NZ_JBSSGN010000001.1, read as the reverse complement.
TTTGGCAGAGCCGCAAACCCTCGAAGCGGGCCTTGCAGCTCGCCTTCTATACGGGCGTTGCGACCATCAGCGAGCGCCAGGGCATGCTCAAGACCTATGAGCTGATGACGCGCCATTTCGGCTGGGACAAGCTGCCGAGGCCGGCCTCGAACAAGGACATCACGGCCTATCTGCTCGACCGCGCGCTGCGCTCGCAAGGCGTCGTCAGCCTCGATTCGATCTGCCATCTGGACGCGCCGCGCAAGAAGGCGGTGGCGGGCCTGATCGCCTCACGCGTCCGCCGCGGCGAGCTCGTGCCCGTTGCGATCGACGGCGCGGGCCGGCAGGAGCATTGGGCCACGCCCCCGGCGCTGGAAGCGAACGGCGAGGTGTCGCCCGATCTCGTCCACATCCTCTCGCCGTTCGATCCCCTGATCATCCAGCGCAAGCGCACCAACCTCATCTTCGGCTACAACCACCTGTTCGAGGCCTACGTGCCGAAGGCGAAACGGAAGCTCGGCTATTTCGCGCTGCCGGTGCTGGTCGGCGACGAGATCGTCGCCGCGCTCGATCTGAAGACCGACCGGCAGGCGAAGAAGCTCCTGATGCAGAAATGGAGCTGGGTCGGGCAGGGCAGGAAGACGGCGGGGCGCAGGGAGCTCAAGCATGTGATCGAGGAGGAGCTCGATCGGTTCGAGCGGTTTCAGCTGGCGGAGTGAGCTACGCCTTCGTAGGGTGGGTTAGCCCTGCGATTGCGCGAAGCGCAATCGCTCGGCGTAACCCACCTCTTCTGTTTCAGCAGAGACCGGTCTCGTAGGGTGGGCAAAGCGAAGCGTGCCCACCTTCCTTGAGCACGAAGAAAAATCGTGGGCACGGCGCTAGGGCGCCTTTGCCCACCCTACGAGACCGCGCATTGCGACGAGCCGATCGATCCAAACCCCGAACGCAATACCGATCGCATACGCCACCAAATTCCACTGCGAGAATATCCGCCCGAGCAGCAGCGCGCCGGCCGTCGTGAGCCGGAACGCATCGAGCCATGGCACATGCACCAGCCGAGAGAATTCCACGACGACTGCAATCACCACCGCGATGACCGTGATCTGCATTCGCGATAGCCGCGGCAGTAGAACCCCGACCAGCAGAAACACCATCGTCGCCCACAGCAGCGAGCCGCCGTACTTCACCACGAAGGCGGGAAGTCCAAGCGGAAAGCCGTACCAGCGCAAGGACAGCCCGCAGGCGATCACGACCAGCGCGAGGGCGGCGCGGGTCAGCGATGTCCGGAGCGGTGCAATGGAGTTGACTGGTTGCGCCCCGTGCATTGCTCGCTCCATTGACTCTTCGCCCGCAATGCGGAAAACCGCGAGCCAGCCCATAAAAGCAACAACCCCGGGGGGAAAGCCATGAGCCAGACCACGACCTATGCCGGTTCCGCCGGCGCCGCCAAGTCGGACATCGAGACATCGACGATCCGCGCCATCTCCTGGCGCCTGATTCCGTTCCTGGTGCTGGCCTACTTCTTCTCCTATCTCGACCGCGTCAATCTCGGCTTCGCCGCGCTGACCATGAACGCGGAGTTGAAGTTCACGCCGCTGATCTTCTCCTGGGGTGCCGGCATCTTCTTCATCGGCTATTTCATCTTCGAGGTGCCGAGCAACCTGGCACTGGAGAAGTTCGGCGCCAGCCGCTGGATCGCCCGCATCATGGTGACGTGGGGCATCATCTCGGCGCTGATGGCGATGGTCAGCGGCGTGACCAGCTTCTACGTCCTGCGCTTCCTGCTTGGCGTCGCCGAGGCCGGTTTCTTCCCGGGCATCATCCTCTACCTCACCTATTGGTATCCGGCCGAATATCGCGCCCGCTTCCTCGCGGCCTTCGCCATCGCCGTGCCGGTCTCGACCGTGATCGGCGCGCCGATCTCCGGCCTGCTGCTCGGGCTCGACGGCATGATGGGGCTGAGGGGCTGGCAGTGGCTGTTCATCATCGAGGGCATCCCCTCGGTGCTGCTCGGCATCGTCACCTGGTTCTATCTCACCGACAAGCCGGAGAAGGCGGACTGGCTCTCGGCCGAGCAGAAGGCCTGGCTCAAGGCGAAGCTCGATTCCGAGATCGCGGCCAAGCAGGCGGTGAAGCATTTCTCGCTCGGCGAGGCGCTGTCCTCGCCGAAGGTGATCGCGCTCAGCCTGATCTATTTCGGCTTCGTCGGCGCGCTCTACGGCATGCAGTTCTGGCTGCCGCAGATCGTCAAGGCGTTCGGCCTCACCAATGCGCAGACCGGCTTCGTCACCGCGATCCCGTATCTGTTCGGCACCATCGCCATGATCCTGTGGGCGCGGCATTCAGATGCGACGCGCGAACGCGTGTTCCATGTCGGCGCGCCGCTGCTGCTCACGGCGGTCGCGCTCGGCATCTCCTCCTATCTCACCGATCCCACGGCGACGATGGTGGCGCTGACCGTCGCTGCAATCGGCGTGTTCTGCTGCTTCGGTGTGTTCTGGACCCTGCCGACCGCCTGGCTCTCCGGCACGGCCGCCGCCGGCGCCATCGCGCTGATCAACTCGATCGGCAACCTCGCCGGCTTCGGCGGTCCGTATCTGATCGGCTGGGTCAAGGAAGCGACGGGGCAGACCTCGACCGGTCTGCTCGTTCTCGCCGTCCTGCCGCTGCTCGCCGGCATCCTGGTGTTCGTGGGTCGCCACGACACCAAGCACGAGTTCGCTGATCAGGGGCGGTAGAGCCGAGTGAACGGTCCCGTAGGACCTCCTACCCGTGGTCAAGAGGTAGACGTCCTTGATGGGCGAGCATAGCGCCGTGCTCGCCGCCGTCCAGGACGCTTCGCGCCGGCGTTGCCGGTGCCGACGGCCTCCTGGACAGCGTCTGCGCGCGGCGCTGTGGCGATCGGCAGGTCGGGACGAAGGAATGGTCACACCGGCCGAACAAAGGAATGAGGCTCAGGCTTTAGTGGAGGTCCTTGCGCTATAGTCCGCCTCGTATGGGGTGTGTCGCTTGAGCGTCGTGCACAAGGCAAAGAGCAAGCGATCCCCTACAGTGCGCAGAGCACGCGCGTGGCCATGTCCTCGCTGTCGCAAGGCATCATAGCGTCGCCTGCTGGCCTCATCGTGTTGGATGGCGACCCGCGACCAGTGATGGACGGCGCTCTGTAGCCGCCTGTTGCAGGCGAGGCGACGGATCACGAAGCGTTGCTTGCCGCTTTGCCGCGTCACCGGCGCGGCCCCTGCCAAGGCGCGCAGAGCATGATAATCTCGCCTGCGCAGAGGCTCTGCGGCCTCGGCGAGCAGTGTGGCGAGATGGATCCTGCCGATTCCTGGCCAGGAGCGAAGGATCGTCACGTCGCACTGCTCCGAGCTCTGCCCCGAGGCCTTCTCCTCGCCTTCGATTGCGACGCACAGACGGTCCAGGTTCTGATGCGCCTCCTTGATCTGCTGATTGACCAGGTGCAGTCGTGCCGCCAAGCTGCGGATGTGTGCGCAGGCGGCCTCGGTGGTGCCGGGTGCCACGAACAGCGGGGCCTCGCGTAAAGTTTCAAGCACCCCCGCCGCATCAAGGCGGCGGATGCGATGGGCTTTCAGAACGCGTGCAATTGCCTTCTCGCTGGCCTTGGCCGCACGGGCCGGCGTCGGCACCATCTGCCAAAGCGCCAGGAACCATTCGTCAGCGACATCGTCGGTCAGCTTGGTGGCCTGCGGATAATATCGCCACAACTGCTTGCGCAGCCGGTTGGCAAGACGTGTGCGCTCCTGCTGCAGTTCGTCGGCCAAGCGCGACCACTCGCGCAGCTCGATCATCGTGGGATCGTCGACCACAAGCCGACGGAACGCCGCGCGATCCGTGCGGAGCGAAGCTCCGAGCACATGGGCATCGCGGCGGTCATCCTTGGCACCAGCCACCGTGAAGCGATCACGGAAGCGGTCAAGCTGCTTGGGATTGATCGCGAACACCGCAAACCCGTGTTCGAGCAACACCTCCACCACCGGGCCGTGCGGCATCTCGATCGCCACGGCGATCTGCCCCGGTGCGGCGTTGGTCTTCTGCAGCAGCCAGTCGCGCAACTCCGTCAGGCCCGCACCCTCATGGGCGAACTCGCAGTGAGCAACCTGTCTTCCTTCGGTATCCAGCAGGCAAACGCTATGGCTCTGCGTTGCCCAATCGATCCCGACGAACCAGCGTACATCTTCGAGCATTGTTGGGACCTCCTTGCTCTCAAAAAGCGGGCCACCGCGATCCTGATCGATCCCTGTACTGGCGCTCTCGGCGCGAACCTCCTACTGGATCTCGACCGCGGCCGCTCTGCCGGGGCGCGGCTCCTACGTCGGTGTTCAAGACACAGGTGGGCAAGGCTGCTCCCGGCGGATCGGCCCGTGTTCCAGTCTACACCTTCGACTGGATGCGAACCCCAAAAGGGTACAGGGTGGGCAAAGCGAAGCGTGCCCACCCCCTCTATGCCAATCGAAACGAATGGTGGGCACGGCGCTGACGCGCCTTTGCCCACCCTACGGCATCTCGCCCAAGGCGCCGGACCCGGACTGCCCAACCCTACAATCGCACCTTCGAGGCAATAGTCCCCAATCCTTACCACCCCTTAACGATCACGCTTTCCTGATGACTGACGATTATTGACTTTTATCAGTGATTAGTCGACATTCCTCTCATTGCAGCCGCAGGAGTGTCCTCCGATGTTCGTCCGGTCCGTTTTGTCCAGCTATTCCAAGCTTTTGGCGGGTGTGTCGCTGGCCCTGATGGCCGCCGCCCTGGCCGGGTGCAATGACACCGTCGCCGAAAAGGCCGAGCCGCCGCGGCCGGTTCTGGTGGCGACCGCGCATTATGATGCCGAGACCCCGGAGCGGAGCTTCGTCGGCACCGTTCGGCCCCGGATCGAGAGTGACCTGGGCTTCCGCGTCGCCGGTAAAGTTGCAAAACGCCTCGTGGAAGTCGGCCAGACCGTCGAGATCGGCCAGCCGCTCGCCACTCTCGACGAAGTCGACCTGAAGCTCCAGGCCGAGCAGGCCCTGGCCGAGCAGACCGCCGCGACCGGTGTGCTGGCCCAGGCCGCCGCCGCCGAGCAGCGCGCCAAGGATTTGAAGGCCAAGGGCTGGACCACCGACGCGCAGATGGATTCGAGCCGGGCGTCCGCCGACGAGGCCCGCGCCCGCCTGAACCGCGCCGAGCGCGCGCTCGAGCTGAGCAAGAATTCCCTTTCCTACGCGACGCTCAACGCCGACGCCCGTGGCGTCGTCACCGCAACGCTGATCGAGCCCGGCCAGGTGGTCGCCGCGGGCCAGGCTTCGATCCGTGTCGCCCGCTTTGCCGAGAAGGAAGCGGTCGTCGCGATCCCTGAGACGCTGGTTGGACGCGCCAAGTCGGGCGTCGCCAGCGTCACTCTTTGGTCGGAGCCGGACAAGAAGTACGCAGCGAAGCTGCGCGAGATCGCGCCGGCGGCGGATCCCGCCACCCGCACCTATCTTGCGAAGTTCTCGCTGCCCGAGGCCGACGACAAGGTCGCGCTCGGCATGACCGCGACGCTGACGCTGTCGGACGCTGCCACCGAGCGCGTCGCGCGGCTGCCGCTGTCGGCGCTGTTCAACGAAGGCGGCAAGCCGTCCTTCTACGTCGTCGACGACAACGGCGGCGTCACGCTCAAGCCGGTGACGGTGAAGTCCTACGAGAGCAACGACGTCGTCATCACCGGCGGTGTCGAAGAGGGCGCCAAGATCGTCGCCCTCGGCGTGCAGAAGCTCGATCCGGGCCAGCGGGTGCGGGTCGTGTCGTCACTGTCGTTCTAGGTTTTTTACAAGTTACGTCGTGTGAGGTGAGTTTCGGCCCTTGTCCCTAAGCAAAGGCTGAAGCGGCGAAGCGATCCAGAACCTGCCCAGCCCCCTGGATTGCTTCGCTGCCTCGCGACGACGGTTTGAACAGAGCGGCTGTCGTTTTTAACTGGATCGACCTTCGGAGAGTGCGATGAAGCGCTTCAACCTTTCGGCCTGGGCCGTCAGCCATCCGACGCTGGTTCTCTTCCTGATGATCATCCTCGGCGTTGCCGGCTTCTTCTCCTATGAGAAGCTCGGCCGCGCCGAGGACCCGTTCTTCACGGTCAAGACGGTGAACGTTTCCGTGATGTGGCCGGGTGCGACGTCGCAGGAGATGCAGGCGCAGGTCGCCGATCCCATCGAGAAGAAGATCCAGGAGCTGCCCTATTTCGAGAAGGTGCAGACCTATTCCAAGCCCGGCTTCGCCGCACTCCAGGTGACCTTCCGCGACAACACGCCGCCGAAGGACGTGCCCTATCTCTTCTATCTGCTGCGCAAGAAGCTGGTCGACGTGCAGGGCCAGCTGCCCTCCGGCATTCTCGGACCCGTCGTCAACGACGAGTTCTCCGACGTCGATTCCATCCTCTACATGATGACCGGCGACGGCGCCGACTATGCCCAGCTCAAGAAGGTCTCCGAAGGTTTTCGCCAGCGCCTGCTCAAGGTGCCCGGCGTCACCAAGGTCGACGTCTACGGCAATCAGGATGAGCGCATCTTCGTCGAGTTTTCGCATGCGAAGCTCGCCACCCTCGGCATCACGCCGCAGGCGCTGTTCGATTCGCTCGCCAAGCAGAACAATGTGACCCCCGCCGGCACGGTCGAGACCTCCTCGCAGCGTGTGCCGCTGCGCGTCACCGGTGCGCTCGACGGCGCCAAGGCCGTCGCCGAAACGCCGGTCGAGAGCAACGGCCGCGTGTTCCGCTTAGGGGATATCGCCACCGTCACCCACGGCTATGTCGATCCGCCGAGCTTCGTCGTCCGCCAGGAAGGCAAGGCCGCCATCGGCATCGGCGTCGTCACCGCCAAGGGCGCCAACATCCTCGAGCTCGGCAAGGAGGTCGAGAAGGCGACAGCCGAGTTCATGAAGGCCGTGCCGCAGGGCATCGACGTCAAGCTGATCGCCGACCAGCCCAAGGTGGTCGAGCACGCCGTCGGCGAGTTCGTGCACTCCTTCATGGAAGCGCTCGTCATCGTGCTGTTCGTCTCGTTCCTGGCGCTCGGCTGGCGCACCGGCATCGTGGTCGCGCTGTCGGTGCCCCTGGTGCTCGGTATCGTCTTCATCGTCATGAACACGATGTCGCTCGACCTGCACCGCATCACGCTGGGTGCGCTGATCATCGCGCTCGGCCTGCTCGTCGACGACGCCATCATCGCGGTCGAGATGATGGTGGTGAAGATGGAGCAGGGCTGGGACCGCATGCGCGCGGCGTCCTTTGCCTGGGAATCAACTGCGTTTCCGATGCTCACGGGAACGCTGGTCACGGCCGCTGGCTTCCTCCCCATCGGCTTTGCCAATTCGGCGGTCGGCGAATATGCCGGCAGCATCTTCTGGATCGTGGCGATCGCGCTGGTCGCCTCGTGGTTCGTCGCGGTGATCTTCACGCCCTATATCGGCGTCAAGCTGCTGCCCGAGATGAAGGCGCACCACAATCACGATCCGCACGCAGTCTATGAGACCCGCATGTACCGGGGCCTGCGCGCCATCGTGCAATGGTGCGTCAACCACCGCATCACCGTGGTGGTCGCGACCGTCGGCGTCTTCGTCGCCTCGATCGTCGGCTTCGGCCATGTCCAGCAGCAGTTCTTCCCGCTGTCGGAACGGCCCGAGCTGTTCCTCCAGCTGCGCCTGCCCGAGGGCACCGCCTTCAACGTCACCGAGAAGGCGGTCAAGAAGGCCGAGACCCTGCTCAAGGACGACAAGGACATCGAGACCTATACGTCCTATGTCGGCCAGGGCTCGCCGCGCTTCTGGCTCGGCCTCAACCCGCAGCTGCCGAACGAGGCCTTTGCCGAGGTCGTCATCGTCGCCAAGGGCGTCGAGGCGCGCGAGCGCATCAAGGCCAAGATCGAGAACGCTGCTGCCGAAGGCTTCCTGTCCGAGGCGCGCGTGCGCGTCGACCGCTTCAACTTCGGTCCGCCGGTCGGCTTCCCCGTGCAGTTCCGCGTGATCGGCCCCGACGCCAACAAGGTGCGCGAGATCGCCTACCAGGTCCGCGACGTCATGCGCCAGAACAAGAGCGTCAAGGACGTCCAGCTCGACTGGAACGAGCAGTCGCCCTACCTGAAGCTCGTCGTCGACCAGGACCGCGCCCGTGCCATGGGCCTGACCCCGCAGGACGTCTCGCAGGCGCTCGCCATGCTGATCTCGGGCTCGCAGGTCACCACCGTGCGCGACGGCATCGAGAAGGTTGGCGTGGTCGCCCGTGCGATCCCGTCCGAGCGCCTCGACCTCGGCGGCGTCGGCGATCTCACCATCACTTCGCGCAATGGCGTCGCCGTGCCGCTGCAGCAGATCGCCAAGATCGAATATGCCCACGAAGAGCCGATCATGTGGCGGCGTAACCGCGACATGGCGATCACCGTGCGCTCCGACGTCGTCGACGGCGTGCAGGCGCCCGACGTGACCAACCAGATCACGCCGAAGCTGAAGGCGATCAAGGACCACCTCGAGCCGGCCTACCGGATCGAGCCGGGCGGCGCGTTCGAAGAGTCTGCCAAGGGCAACGCCTCGATCTTCATCCTCTTCCCGGTGATGGTCATGGTGATGCTGACGCTGCTGATGATCCAGCTGCAGAGCTTCTCGCGCCTGATCCTGGTGTTCCTGACCGCGCCGCTCGGCATCGTCGGCGCCTCCTTCGGCCTCAACGTCGCCAATGCCCCGTTCGGCTTCGTGGCGCTGCTCGGCCTGATCGCACTCGCCGGCATGATCATGCGCAACACGGTCATCCTGGTCGACCAGATCGAGACCGACGTCAGCCACGGCCTGACCCGGCGCGAGGCGATCGTGGAGGCGACCGTCCGCCGTGCCCGCCCGGTGGTGCTGACGGCGCTCGCCGCGATCCTCGCCATGATCCCGCTGTCGCGCTCGGCCTTCTGGGGCCCGATGGCGATCACCATCATGGGTGGCCTGTTTGTGGCGACGTTCCTGACGCTCCTGTACCTGCCGGGCCTCTACGCCCTGTGGTTCCGCAAGAGCCTGGATGAGGCGGGTACCCCCGAGCAGCCTGCCGCGCCGCAGCATGGGAGCGATGACCAGCATGCAATTCCGCTTGCTGAAGCGGCTGAATAAATGAGAAGAGTGCTGATTGACGAGTCCTGACAGATGACACTGGTTGCGGAACATATCGAAGGCGACACCCGGGATCGTATCCTCGAGGTGGCCGAGCGGCTGTTCCGCCAGATCGGCTACCAGAAGACCACGGTCGGCGACATCGCCAAGGAGCTCAGGATGAGCCCCGCCAACGTCTATCGCTTCTTCGAATCGAAGAAGGCGATTCACCAGGCGGTGGCCCGTTCGCTGATGGGCGAGGTCGAGCTGGAGGCGCAACGGATCGTGGCGCGGCCCGGCCCGGTACTCCCGCGCTTCCGCGAGCTGCTCACCACCATCCACCGCATGAACACCGAGCGCTATGTCGGCGACAACAAGCTGCACGAGATGGTCGCGATCGCGATGGAGGAGGACTGGGACGTCTGCGTCGCCCACATGGAGTGCATTGCCGGGGTGATCGGCCAGATGATCGCGCAAGGTGTCGCCTCCGGCGAGTTCGAGGCGGCGGACCTGCAACTGGCCTCGCTGTGCGCCTGCACGGCGATGATCCGCTTCTTCCACCCCCAGATGATCGCCCAGTGCGCCACCAAGCCGGGCCCGACCATCGACCAGATGATCGATTTCGTCATCGCGGGTCTGTCGCCGCGCCACTGACGGGCGGGAAGTTTCCTCCTATAAGCTGCTTCTCTGTCATTCCGGGGCGCCTCGAAGAGGCGAACCCGGAATCTCGAGATTCCGGGTTCGATGCTTTGCATCGCCCCGGAATGACGGAAAACGGAGAAGCAGCGCGTGACCGACAAAGACCTCTATTTCTACGAGCCCTCCAAGGGCCACGGCCTCAAGCACGATCCCTTCAACGCCATCATCGCGCCGCGGCCGATCGGCTGGATCTCCTCCCGCGACACCAGGGGCCACGTCAACCTCGCGCCCTACAGCTTCTTCAACGCGTTCTGCTACGTGCCGCCGATCATCGGCTTCTCCTCCACCAACTGGAAGGACACGGTGTCGAACATGGAGCAGACCCGGGAGTTCGTCTGGAATCTCACCACGATGGACCTCGCCAAGCACATGAACGCGACTGCGGCGCACGTCGCCCCTGAGGTCGACGAGTTCGAGATCGCGGGGCTGACCGCCGTGCCGGGCAAGCTCGTCAACGTGCCGCGCGTCGGGGAAAGCCCCGTCGCCTTCGAGTGCAAGGTCTCCGACATCGTTCGCCTCAAGGGCGCCAACGGCAAGGAGGCCGACGCCTGGCTGACGCTGGGCGAGGTGGTCGCCGTCCACATCGACAAGGCCATGATCAAGGACGGCGTCTATCAGACCGCCGCCGCCCGCCCCATCGTCCGCGCCGGCCGCCGCGGCGATTATTTCGAGATCAAGCCGGAAAACATGTTCGAGATGATCCGGCCGGATTAGGTCGGGCCCACCGCTCTCTCCACATGTCATTCCGGGGCGCGCCGTCAGGCGCGAACCCGGAATCCATAACCACGATAGGGAGTATGGATTCCGGGCTCACGCTTCGCGTGCCCCGGAATGACAGTCGGAGACATTGCACCTCCATCCCTCCCGGAACTGCCCCCACGCCCCGGCCGTTAGGCCCCGGGCGGCCGCCCGGCCGCGTCAATCCGCTTCATTTTGCTCGTGAAGTGTTCACGCACCCAGGCCAGTTTCCGCTAAAATGCCCTGTCACCGCGCCGATCCATGAGGTCCGCCATGAGCTTCCGCCGCGACAAAATCACCAAGCCGATCTTCTCCTGGGCGCGCGGCGTGCTGCCGGCGATGTCCGACACCGAGCGCGAGGCGCTGGAGGCGGGCGATGTCTGGTGGGATGCCGATCTCTTCACCGGTGATCCCGACTGGTCGAAATTGCTGAAAATCGCGCCGGCCAAATTGACCGACGAGGAGGAGGCCTTCCTGAGCGGCCCCGTCAATGAGCTCTGCGCCATGCTCGACGAATGGAAGATCTTCTGGGAATGGCGCGACCTGCCGCAGGACGTCTGGCACTTCGTCAAGCGCGAAAAGTTCTTCGGCATGATCATCCCGAAGGAGTTCGGCGGCCTCGGTTTCTCGCCCTACGCGCATTCGGAAGTGGTGCGCAAGATCTCGACCCGCTCGATCGCCGCCGCCGTCACGGTGATGGTGCCGAACTCGCTCGGCCCCGGCGAGTTGCTGATGCGCTTCGGCACCAGGGAGCAGCAGGAGCGCTGGCTGCCGCGCCTCGCCGATGGCCGCGACATTCCCTGCTTCGGCCTCACCAGCCCCGAGGCCGGCTCGGATGCCGCCTCGATGGTCGACAGCGGCATCATCTGCAAGGGCATTTTCGAGGGCCGCGAGGTCATCGGCCTCAGGCTCAACTGGCACAAGCGCTACATCACGCTCGGGCCGGTGGCGACGCTGCTCGGTCTCGCCTTCAAGGCCCATGATCCCGATCATCTCGTCGGCGATCAGGAAGAGCTCGGCATCACCGTGGCGCTGATCCCGACGAACTTGCCCGGCGTCGAGATCGGCCAGCGCCATCTGCCCTCGATGCAGGTTTTCCAGAACGGCCCGAACCGGGGCCGCGACGTCTTCATTCCGCTCGATTACGTCATCGGCGGCAAGGAGCGCCTCGGCCAGGGCTGGAAGATGCTGATGACCGCGCTCGCCGCCGGCCGCGGCATCTCGCTGCCGTCGCTGTCGGCGGCTGGCGCTGCCTATGCCGCGCGCACCACCGGAGCCTATGCCCGCATCCGCGAGCAGTTCGGCATTTCCATCTCCAAGTTCGAAGGCGTCGAGGAGCCGCTCGCGCGCATCGTCGCCACCGCCTACCAGCTCGATGCCGCGCGCCGGCTCACCTGCGCGGCGCTGAATGCCGGCGTCCATCCCGCCGTCATCTCCGGCATCATGAAGCTGCACGCGACCGAGCGGATGCGCGCCGCGGTCGACGACGCCATGGACATCCACGGCGGCAAAGCCGTGATCGATGGTCCGCAAAACTATCTCGGCAATCTGCATCGCGCCGTCCCCGTCGGCATCACGGTCGAGGGCGCCAACATCCTGACCCGCAATCTCATCGTGTTCGGGCAGGGCGCGATCCGGGCGCATCCTTACCTCCTCGACGAGATGAACGCGCTTGCGGACACCGATCGCGAGCGCGGGCTCACAGCGTTCGACACGGCGTTCTGGAAACATGTCGGCCACAGTTTTCAGACGCTGTTCCGCGCCTTCGGCCGGAGCTGGACTTTTGGCGCCTTCGCAATGGCGCCCGATGCCGGCGATGCCACGCCATTCTATCGCCAGCTCTCGCGCTATTCGGCGGCCTTTGCGCTCTGCGCCGACATGGCGCTGCTGACGCTCGGCGGCGCGCTCAAGCGCAAGGAAATGCTGTCGGCACGCTTCGGCGACATTCTGTCCGAGCTCTATCTGCTCTCGGCCGTCCTGAAGCGCTGGCAGGACGAGGGCCGGCAGAAGGAGGATTTTGCAGCGCTGGAATGGTGCATGGCGACCGGCTTCAGGACCATCGAGAACCGGCTTGCCGAAATCCTCGCCAACCTGCCCAACCGCTTTGTCGCCGGCTTCCTCAAGCTCGTGGTCCAGCCCTTCGGCGCCCGCGTGCTCGGCCCGTCCGATCGCGTCGTGCATCAATGCGCTGGCATCGTGCTGGAGCCGTCGGCGGCACGCGAGCGCCTCACGCCGGATCTCGCTTATGTCGACGACGACGGCGGCTTTGCCCGGCTGGAGCGAGCGTTCAAGCTGGTGGCCGGGACCGATGCGATCGCCAAGCGCATGCGCGCTGCGCACATAAGGGACTGGAAGGATGCCGTGACCAAGGGCGTGATAACGCAGGCCGAGGGCGAGCAACTGGCGGCTGCTCACGAAGCAGTCACAAAAGTCATCGAGGTCGACGATTTTGCGCCGGAGGCGCTGTCGCCGATTTACAAGAAAACCGGCGACGTGCATCAGTTCTTCCAGGAACTCGGTGAGCAGAGGGCGGCAAGCTGATGGCACGACCGGTTTTCATCGTCGACGGCAGCCGGACGCCGTTTCTGAAGGCACGTTCAGGGCCAGGTCCGTTCACGCCGGTCGATCTTGCCGTGCAATGCGGCCGGCCGCTGCTGGCGCGTCAGCCGTTTTCGCCCGACGATTTCGACCAGGTCATCCTCGGCTGCGTCAACGTGATCGCGGACGAGATGAACCCGGCCCGCGTCGCCGCGCTCCGGCTCGGCATGGGCGAGGACATGGTCGCCTTCACCGTGCAGATCAATTGCGGCTCCGGCATGCAGTCGATCGACACCGCCTATCGCTACATCCGCGAAGGCCATGCCGACATGATTTTGGCGGGCGGCACCGAGGCGCTCAGCCACGCGCCGCTGGTCTGGCCGAATTCCGGCGTGCGCTGGTTTGCCGGGCTCGCCACCGCCAAGGGCGTGGCCGCGAAGCTGGCTGCGGCGTTCAAGTTGCGGCCGCGTTATCTCAAGCCGATCATCGGCCTCGAGCGCGGGCTGACCGATCCCGTCACAGATTTGAACATGGGCCAGACCGCCGAGGTTGTCGGCCATCTCTTCGGCATCACCCGCGCGCAGTCGGATGCCTATGCGGCCGAGAGCCATCGCCGGCTCGCGCACGCGCAGGGCGCGAGTTTTCTCAAGGGCGAGGTCGAGACCGCGTTCTCCCGCGACGGCAAATTCTTCGACCACGATGACGGCGTGCGTCCGGACTCGACGGCCGAGTCGCTCGCGAAACTGAGGCCGGTGTTCGAACGCCCCTGGGGCCAGGTCACCGCCGGCAATTCCTCGCAGATCACCGATGGCGCCTCCTGGGTGATCCTCGCCTCCGACCAGGCGGTGGCAAAGCACAGGCTGACGCCGAAAGCTGTCATCGTCGACAGCCATTGGGCCGCGCTCGATCCCAGCATCATGGGGCTTGGCCCGGTGATGTCAGCGACGCCGCTGCTGAAGCGCAACGACCTCACCATCAAGGACGTCGAGACCTGGGAGCTGAACGAGGCTTTTGCGACGCAAGTGCTCGGCTGCCTCGCCGCATGGAACGACGACAAATTCTGCCGCGAGATTCTTGGGCTCGACGGCGCGGCCGGCGAGATCGACCGTGAAAGACTCAACGTCGATGGCGGCGCCATCTCGCTCGGTCATCCCGTCGGCACCTCCGGCAACCGCATCGTGCTGCATCTCGTTAACGCGATGAAGCGGCTCGGCACGCGGCGTGGCGTTGCCACCGAATGCATCGGCGGCGGGCTCGGCGGCGCCATGCTGATCGAGGCGGTGTGACCATGGATTCCAAGATCATGACCGCGCTCGGCGACCGCGTCCTGACGCTCGGGCCGCAGCCGGCGCCAGAGAGTCCCTACAAGCACTTCAAGCTGACGCGCGATGCCGATGGCGTTGCCTGGCTGCTGTTCGACCGCGCCGATTCCAGTGCCAACACGCTGTCCTCCGACGTGATGGAAGAGTTCGACGCCGCGCTGGCGGCGATTGAGACCGAGCGCCCCGCGGGCCTCGTCATCCGCTCGGCAAAGCCATCGGGCTTCATTGCCGGTGCCGACGTCAACGAATTCCGCGGCGCGGCCGATCCCGAAATGGTCGAGACACGCATCCGCGCTGCGCATGCGGTGGTCGACCATCTGGAAGCCCTCAAGCTGCCGACGGTCGCGGTGATCCATGGCTTCTGTCTCGGCGGCGGGCTCGAGGTCGCGCTCGCCTGCCAGGCACGCATTGCTATCGACGGTGCGCGCTTCGGTTTCCCCGAGGTAATGCTGGGCCTGCATCCCGGCCTTGGCGGCACTGCGCGCTTCACCGCGCTGGTCAACCCGACGCAGTCGATGGCCTTGATGCTGACCGGCCGCACCATCGACGCGCGTCGCGCCAAATCGCTCGGCCTCGTCGACACCGTGACGCAGGAGCGCCACGTCCAGGGCGCGGTGAGAGATGCGCTGTTCGGCCGGCTGAAGCGGGCCAAGCCCGGCCTGTTGACGCGCGCGGCCAATCTCGGACCGGTGCGCGGACTCTTGGCCAAGCGTATGCGCTCGGAGGCGGCGAAGGCCGCATCCCGCGAGCACTATCCCGCGCCTTACGCGCTGATCGATCTCTGGGAGACCCATGGCGGCAGCAAGGCCGCGATGCTGAAGGCCGAGCAGGCGTCATTCGCCAAGCTGATGGTGACGCCGACCGCGCAGAATCTGATCCGCGTCTTCTTCCTGCGTGAGCAGATGAAGAAGGCGGCAGGCTCCGGCAACACGGTGAAGCATGTCCACGTCATCGGCGCCGGTGCCATGGGCGGCGACATCGCGGGGTGGTGTGCGGGGCAGGGGCTGCGCGTCTCGCTCGCCGACATGAAGGCGGAGCCGATCGCAGGCGCAGTCAAGCGCGCGGCCGAGCTCTACGGCAAGATCATCCGCAAGCCCACGGACGTGCGCGACGCGCTCGATCGCCTGATCCCCGATATGGACGGCGAGGGTGTCCGCAACGCCGATCTCATCATCGAGGCGGTGCCGGAAAAGCTCGAGCTCAAACAGAAGGTCTATGCCGGCCTCGAGCCCCGAATGAAGCCGGGCGCGATCCTTGCGACCAACACGTCGAGCATTCCGCTTCAGGATCTACGCACCACGCTGGCGCGGCCGGAGCGGCTGGTCGGTCTGCATTTCTTCAATCCGGTGTCGCGGCTGCAGCTGGTCGAGGTCGTCAGCCACGACGGCAACGAGCTAGAGGTGCTCAAGGAAGCGCTCGCCTTCGTCGGCGCGATCGACCGCCTGCCGCTCGCCGTGAAGAGCTCGCCCGGCTTCCTCGTCAACCGCGCGCTGACGCCTTATATGCTTGAAGCCATGGTGATGCTGGACGAGAAGACCGACCAGCGCCTGATTGATGCTGCGGCCGAACAGTTCGGCATGCCGATGGGGCCGATCGAGCTTGCCGACCAGGTCGGCCTCGACATCTGCCTCGACGTCGGCGACATGCTGCGGACCAAGTTCGGCGACCTGCTGCCGCCGACGCCGGCCTGGCTGCGCGAGAAGGTCGCCAAGGGCGAACTCGGCCGCAAGACCGGCAAGGGTTTTTACACCTGGAAGGATGGCAAGGCGGAGAAGGCACAGCTCGCCGAGACCGGCCCGCGCGTCACCGACCAGATGATCGACCGCCTGGTGCTGCCGATGTCCAATGTCTGCGTCGCGGCGCTTCGTGAGGGCATCGTCGACGATGCCGATGCGGTCGACGGCGCCATGATCTTCGGCACCGGTTATGCACCGTTCCGCGGCGGTCCGCTGAATTACGCGCGCACGCGCGGCGTCGAAAACATTGTATCCACCCTGCGCGCGCTGGCGGAGCGATTCGGCGAGCGCTTCGCGCCCGATCCGGGCTGGGACAATTTCAAGTGAGCAATCTCAAGTGAGAGAGGCATGAACGAGCAAGCCAATACCGGACCGAGCGGGGATCTCTGCATCCGCACGCTGGCGATGCCGGCCGATACCAACGCGAACGGCGACATCTTCGGCGGCTGGCTGCTCAGCCAGATGGACGTCGGCGGCGGCGTGTTCGCATCGAAGGTCGCGAAGTCGCGCACCGTGACCGTGGCGATCGAGGCGATGAATTTTCGAAAAGCGGTCTATGTCGGCGATCTCGTTTCGGTCTATGCCAACCTCGTGCGTGTGGGGCGCACGTCCATCACCGTGCATCTGGAAGCGTGGGCGCTGCGTCGCGGGGAGCAGCATCCGTTCCTCGTCACTGACGGCAACTTCACCTACGTCTCGATCGACGAGCACGGCCGCCCGCAGGCGGTTCGTTCGAGCGACACTGTCATCGCGACGTAATCGCGCGCGGCGCTCTGTCTCGTCTCACGAAAACTTGCAGCAAGCGAAACGCGGCGCGCGTGAGTCATCGCGTCGCGGCTTCGCCAAGAACCAGTCACAAAACGGATGAGGTCCCGGCGTACTCAATTGCCTGTCGATTCGAGGTGGAAACGGCTTCAAATGCCCAGGAACTTTTGGGCGGAGATGCCGTTATTTGCCCGCACTGAGGAAACCACGGACCATGCCGGACAGCTACATCATCGAAGTCGATTCGCAGACCGCAGGTATCGTCGTTCGTTCTTCTGGAGGTTACTGCTTCTTCGCCTCATCCCAACGATTCAACCGTCTCGAAGGCCAGCTCTTCCGCAACGCGCGCGAAGCCGAGCGCGCCGCACGCAGGCTGTTGAATGGCGATGTGAAGGAGGCGGCGTAAGCGCCTGCCGCTGATGATTTCGACGCGCGAAGCGTGGTCGGAATTTTTTGCCGAGCGCACCGCTGCCCTCTCCCCACGAGGGGAGAGGGCAAGAGGTGCCATCACAACTTCGTCGCGGCGCGCGAGAGCAGCTTCCACTCGTCGCCCTGCTTCTGCCAGTTCATCAGGATGTGAAGGTTGGTCGATACTTTTTTCCCATCGGCTGCCATTTCCTGTTCCCCCAGCCAGTGGAAGCGGACGATCGCCGCGGGACCGACGACCTTGATGGTCGGGTCCTTGTATTCGATCGACAGGAACTTCGATTTGCCGTCGGTGGCATTAGTGACGAAGGTCGCCTTGTCTTCGACCTTGCCGCTGGAATGGCTGTAGCTGAGGTCGTCCCAGCACAGCGCGCCGAGCGCCTTCGGGTCGGCCGCGATCTGGGCGAGGCGGAAGGCCTCGACCTTCTTCGCCACGGCGTCCTCGTCCGCTGAAGCGGCCAGCGCCGGCGTGGCGAGAGCAAGCGCGGAGACCGCAAGAGCCGGGACGGCCAGAGTCGAGAGAGCCAGATCGCGTCGGTTGATCGTCATCGTTTCCTCCTTTTTGATCTTGCACCGAGTGTTGCAGCCGCGCGCGACTTTGTCGAGTGTCACGTATTGGTCATGTGGATGCGTCATTGCGCGATCGAGGCCGTATTGATACGTCTCGCGCATCGATGTGTCGCGCATGTGGGAAAGTACGGAAATGATCGAGGCCAGCTACGATGCGATGGGCAGGGCGTTGTTGTTCGACATCGACGGCACGCTCGCCGACACCGATCCGTTGCACTTGAAGGCTTTCAACCAGGTGCTTGGCCCTCACGGACATGTCTTCGATCACGCACGCTTCTCCAGGGAGCTGCAAGGCTTCGCCAATGTCGCGATCGGTGAGCGCTTTCTGCCCCACGAGGCGCCGGAGCGGCGCGCCCTGATCCTCGACGAGAAGGAGGAAGTCTTCCGCGCGCTCGTGGCCGGGCAGATCGCACCGCTGCCGGGATTGATGGCGCTGCTCGACCGGGCCGACAGGGCCGGCATTCCCATGGTCGCGGTGACCAACGCGCCACGTCTCAACGCCGAGCTGCTGCTCTCCGGCCTCGGCATCACGCATCGCTTCAAGGCACTCGTGATCGGTGCCGAGCTGCCGCACGGCAAGCCGCATCCGCTGCCCTATCAGGAAGGGCTGCGTTTCGTCGGCGCGCGGCCGGAAACCTCGATCGCGTTCGAGGACTCCCGCACCGGCGTGCAGTCCGCCACGGCGGCCGGCATTCCGACCGTCGGCATAAGGACCAGCCTGAGCCATGCTGACCTGGTGGCATCAGGCGCGGTCACGTCCGCCAGCGCCTTCGATGATCCGGCGCTGCTCGCGCGTCTGGCGAGCGCCATGACTTGGTAAGAAAATGACATGGTAAGAAATGGCGTGGTGAGGGCCCTTCATCCGTTAACCGTGATCGGCGCGCGCATTGACCGAAGGCGCGAACCGCCGCACCATGCATCATCCTGACTTGAGGCCGTTGCCGTGACCGGATTGACCCATCGCCAAGCCGAAATCCTCAACATCGCGCGCGCCTCCGGCCGTGTCATGGTCGAGGAGCTCGCGCGCCGGTTCGAGGTCTCGGCGCAGACCATCCGCAAGGATCTCAACGATCTCTGCGAGCGGAGATCGCTGACCCGCATCCATGGCGGCGCCATCATCGCCTCCGGCGTGGAGAACCTCGCCTATGAGGCGCGCCGTTTCGTCGCCGCCGACGAGAAGAAGGCGATCGGGGCTGCCGCCGCCTCGCTGATCCCGAACGGCTGCTCGCTCTTCATCAACATCGGCACCACGACGGAGGAGGTCGCGAGCGCCCTGACCTCGCACGAGGATCTGCTCGTCATCACCAACAACCTCAATGTCGCGATGCTGCTGTACCGCCATCCCCGCATCGAGGTGGTGGTCGCCGGCGGCACGGTGCGGCGTGCCGACGGCGCTGTGGTCGGCTCGACCGCGACACAGCTGATCGGCCAGTTCAAGGTCGATTACGCCATCATCGGCGCGTCTGCGATCGACGAGGAGGGCGCGCTGCTCGACTTCGATTACCGCGAGGTGCAGGTGGCGCAGGCCATCATCGCCAATGCCCGCAGCGTCATGCTGGTCGCCGATTCGACAAAGCTCCGCCGCAGCGCGCCGGTGCGCATCGCCCACATCACCCAGATCCAGACCTTCGTCACCGACCAGGAGCTGCCCGAGCGCCTTGCCACCATCTGCCACAGCAAGGGCATCGAGGTGGTCGAGGCGATGCCGAAAGGTGCGGACATCGATGATCCGCAGACCGATGCCCAGGATGCGGCACCGGAAGCCGCGCCGGTGGTGCGGCTGAGATAGGGCTTATACGTCGTCCCATGGATTGAGCAGCGGGACGCCGAAGGCCGCAAAATCTTTCACATTGCGTGTGATGAGCGTGAGGTTGTTGACGAGTGCGGTCGCTGCAAAGAAGCCGTCCATCACGGACAGCGCAACGCCGCTCCTGCGGCTCTGAGCCATCAGGTCGCCCCAGCGCTCGGCCACCGCGTGATCGATCGGCAGGACGCGTTCGGCAAACCGCGCCGGCAGATCGTGGGCAAGCCAGGCGGCCAGTGCCGTGCGCCGGCGGCCGTCCTCCAGCAATGCGATGCCCCGTCGAAGCTCGGCGATCGAGGCAACGCTGATGAACGCGCGGTCCTCGTCGATCGTATCAAGCCAAGCCAAAACTTTCGGCGAAGGCGCAGGCCGCTGAACCTCCGACAGCACATTGGTGTCGAGCAGCAGGTTCACGGCATTTCGTCGCGCGGCGCGTCGTGTACGCGTTCAAGCTCGAGGTCGGCGCCGCGCAGCGGCGAGGCCAGTAGGAATTCGGCGAGCGTGCCTTTGCGTGCGACCTTGCGCGCCCATTCCTCGGCGGAAACGACCACCGCATTGGGCTTGCCGTGGCGGGTAATGACCTGCGGCCCGGTTTGGGCGCGGTCGATCACTTCGGAGAGCCGTGCCTTGGCGTTGGCGAGCGTCCAAGTGTCATCCGTCGGAAGCGAGTCGGGTGCAGGGTTGCGATTGGCCATGGGCAGAAACCAATATGACTATTGTGACTATAATTCTGTGCAACTAACCATTCAAGGGGCGCGGTTGCTTTTCGAATGGCCGTCCAAGCTGCTTATTTGCGCGGCCTTTTGCCCACCAAAAAGTTCCTCTTTCACTTCCTTTCGCCTCTCTTTCATCTTGCTTTCGTTTTTCGGTGTGATCTAATCAAAAACGAAAGTAGCCGCTCGAAGGAACGGGCGGTCGCCGGGGGATGCGTCTGTTGGAGCGTATTTTCGATCTCGCCATCATTGGAGGCGGTGTTAACGGCTGCGGCATCGCGCGTGACGCGGTGGGCCGCGGCAACACGGTTTTCCTGTGCGAAATGAACGACCTGGCGAGCGGGACGTCGTCCTGGTCGACCAAGCTGGTGCATGGCGGCCTGCGCTATCTCGAATATTACGAGTTTCGGCTGGTCCGCGAGGCGCTGATCGAACGCGAGATTCTCTGGGGCATCGCGCCCCACATCATCCGCCCCCTGCGTTTCGTTCTGCCGCATCACGCCGGCCTGCGCCCGGCCTGGCTGCTGCGCCTCGGCCTCTTCCTTTATGACCACATCGGCGGCCGCCATCTGCTGCCCGCCACGCGCTCGGTCGACCTCAAGCGCGACGAGGTCGGCAAGCCGCTGATCCCGAATCGCTACAGCCGCGCCTTCGAATATTCGGACTGCTTCGTCGACGACGCCCGCCTCGTCGTGCTCAACGCGCGCGACGCCGCCGACAAGGGCGCCGAGATCCGCACCCGCACTCGCGCCACCGAGATCCGCCAGGCCGATGGCGTCTGGACCGTCAGCATGCTCAACACGCTGACCGGCGAGCGCTCGCAGGTCCGGGCACGGGCTCTGGTCAATGCCGGCGGCCCCTGGGTCGAGGACGTGCTCGGCCGCGGCGCCGGCGTGAATGCGAAAGCCAAGGTGCGCCTGGTGCAGGGCTCGCACATCGTGGTCAAGAAACTCTACGACCACGACCGCGCCTACATGTTCCAGAATGCCGACGGCCGCATCATCTTCGTGATCCCGTACCAGGACGATTTCACGCTGATCGGCACCACCGACCGCGACTATGACGGCGATCCCGCCAAGGTGAAGGCGACGGCTGAGGAGATCCAATATCTCTGCACCGCGGCGAGCGAATATCTGGCCAAGCCGGTGACGCCGGAGGACGTGGTCTGGACCTATTCCGGTGTGCGTCCGCTCTATGACGACGGCGCCAACGAGGCCAAGGCCGCGACGCGCGACTACGTGTTCGAGCTCGACACGCCCGGTGGCTCTCCGCTGCTGTCGATCTATGGCGGCAAGATCACGACCTATCGCCGCCTCGCCGAGGAGGCGCTGGAGCGCCTTGCGCCCTATCTACGCAGCGCGAAGGCGCGCGAGGGTTGGACCGGCAAATGGCCGCTGCCGGGCGGCGACATGAACGTGTCGGATATTGACGGCCTGATCGTGGAGCTGCAGCGCGGCTATCCCTTCCTCGGCCACGAGCATGCGCGGCGCCTGGCGCGCGCCTATGGTACCCGCGCCATCAAGCTGCTCGGCGATGCGAAATCGGCCGCGGATCTCGGCCAGGCCTTTGGCGCCACGCTGACCGAGCGCGAGGTCCGCTACCTCATGGCCAATGAATGGGCCGTCACCGCCGAGGATATCGTCTGGCGCCGTTCCAAGCTCGGCCTGCGACTATCTGCCGACGAGATTGCTGCCTTGGACGACTGGATCAGGAGCCACGCTGTGCCGCAAACTCCCCTGCTGGAAGCAGGAGGACGCTCATGAGCGTGACACTCGATCACGTGACCCGGACCGTCGACGGTATCGAGCACATCCGCGACGTCTCGCTGACGCTCGAGAGCGGCACGCTCAACGTGCTGCTCGGACCGACGCTGTCGGGCAAGACCTCGATCATGCGGCTGCTCGCCGGCCTCGACAAGCCGACCACGGGCAGGGTGCTGGTTGGCGGCAAGGACGTCACCGGCGCCGACGTGCGCCAGCGCTCGGTCGCGATGGTCTATCAGCAGTTCATCAACTATCCCTCGCTCACGGTCTACGAGAACATCGCCTCGCCCCTGCGCGTGCAGGGCAAGCCGCGCGAGGAGATCGAGACGCGGGTGGCGGAGGCCGCCAAGCTGCTGCGGCTCGAGCCGTTCCTCAAGCGCACGCCGCTTCAGCTTTCCGGCGGCCAGCAGCAGCGCACCGCGATCGCGCGGGCGCTGGTCAAGGGCGCCGATCTCGTGCTGCTCGACGAGCCGCTCGCCAATCTCGACTACAAGCTCCGCGAGGAGCTGCGCGCCGAGCTGCCGCGCATCTTCGAGGCCTCGGGCGCGATCTTCGTCTATGCCACCACCGAGCCCACCGAGGCGCTCTTGCTCGGCGGCAACACGGTGTGCATGTGGGAGGGCCGGGCGCTGCAGATGGGCGAGACCGCCAACGTCTACCGCCGGCCGCAGACGCTCCGCGTCGCGCAGGTGTTTTCCGATCCGCCGCTCAATCTCGTCGGCATCGAGAAGAAGAACGGGCGCGTCGCCTATGCCGGCGGCACGGCGTCGCCGGCCTCGGGCCTCTATTCGTCGCTGGCCGACGGCACCTATCGCGTCGGCTTCCGCGCCCATCAGCTCGGGCTTGCCAATGGCGAGGCCGATCGCCACGCCTTCCATGCCACTGTCACGGTGACCGAGATCACCGGTTCGGAGAGCTTCGTGCATTTGACCCGCGACGGATTGAACTGGGTTGCGGTGCTGCACGGCGTGCACGAGTTCGAGCCGGGCCAGACCATCGATGCGGTGCTCGATCCGAATGACGTGTTTGTGTTCGATGCGGCTGACCGCCTGGTCGCCGCTCCGGGCATAGCGTTTTCAAGCGAAGTGCGTAGCGGTTCGCGTGAAGAAAACGCGTCAACCAGAAAAAGCTCTTAAGGGGGAGGTGCGCCATGGCCCGCATTGACCTCGTCGATCTCGCCCATTCCTACGGCGGCAATGATGCGCCGCAGGAGAGCTTTGCGCTGAAGCCTGTCACCATGACCTGGCGGCAGGGCGGCGCCTACGCGCTGCTCGGCCCGTCCGGCTGCGGCAAGACCACCCTGCTCAACGTCATCTCCGGCATCATCACGCCGTCGCGCGGAAAGATCCTGTTCGACGGCAAGGACATCACACCGCTGTCAACCCAGAAGCGCAACATCGCCCAGGTGTTCCAGTTTCCGGTGATCTACGACACCATGACGGTGGGGCAGAACCTGGCGTTTCCGCTGAAGAACCGCGGCGTGCCGAAGGCCGACATCGACAGGCGCGTCGCCGAGATCGGCCGCCTGCTCGACCTCGAGCCCTATCTGAACCGCAAGGCCACGCGCCTGACCGCCGACGCCAAGCAGAAGATCTCGCTCGGCCGCGGTCTCGTGCGCAACGACGTTGCCGCCGTGCTGTTCGACGAGCCGCTGACGGTGATCGATCCCGAGCTGAAATGGCAGCTCCGCTCCAAGCTGAAGGCGCTGCATCGTGAGCTCGACCTCACGATGATCTACGTCACCCACGACCAGACCGAGGCGCTGACCTTCGCCGACACCGTGGTCGTCATGCATGACGGCCGCGTCGTGCAGAGCGGCACGCCGGCCGAGCTGTTCGACAAGCCGGCGCATACCTTCGTCGGTTATTTCATCGGCTCGCCCGGCATGAACATCCTGCCGGCGGAGGTGAGGGGGCGCGAGGCGCTGATCGACGGCCACGTCATCGCGCTGAATCGCGCTTACGACAACCTACCGGCGGGTGCCAAAATCGAGATCGGCGTGCGCCCCGAATTCGTCGAGGTGGTCGCGCCCGCGCCCGGCCTGCTCACCGCGAAGATCGAGCGCATCGACGATCTCGGCCGCATCCGTTTCGCGCGGGCGCGCCTCGGCGATGCCAAGCTCGCGGCGCGTGCGCCCGCCGGCTTCACGTCATCCGACGGCAACGCCGGGCTGAAATTCGACCCGTCGCACGTCCACGTCTATGCCGACAGCCTTCTGGTGGAGGGAGCCGCCTGATGGACAAGACCGTCAACCAAAAAGCATGGTTCCTGGTGCTGCCGGTGTTCCTGGTCGTCGCCTTTTCGGCGGTGCTGCCGCTGATGACGGTGGTGAACTATTCGATGCAGGACACCTTCGGCAACAACCAGTTCTTCTGGAACGGGGTCGGCTGGTTCAAGGAGCTGCTCGACCCCTCGACCGATCTCGGCGGCCGCTTCCTTGCCTCGCTCGGCCGCAATCTGTTCTTCTCGCTGGTGATCCTCGCCATCGAGGTGCCGCTCGGCATCGTCGTTGCGCTGTCGATGCCGCGCGAGGGCTGGACGGTGGCGGCCTGCCTGATCATCCTCGCGCTGCCGCTGTTGATTCCGTGGAACGTGGTCGGCACGATCTGGCAGATCTTCGGCCGGCCCGACATCGGCCTGCTCGGCTATGTGCTGAACGCCATCGGCATCGACTACAACTACGTCTCCAATGAGGTCGACGCCTGGGTCACGGTCATCGTGATGGACGTCTGGCACTGGACCAGCCTCGTCGCGCTGCTCTGCTATGCCGGCTTGAAGTCGATCCCGGACGCCTATTACCAGGCGGCCCAGATCGACGGCGCCTCGCGCTGGGCGGTGTTCAAGGCGATCCAGCTGCCGAAGATGAATCGCGTGCTCTTGATCGCGGTGCTGCTGCGCTTCATGGACAGCTTCATGATCTACACCGAGCCGTTCGTCGTCACCGGTGGCGGACCCGGCAACTCCACGACCTTCGTGTCGATCGAGCTGGTCAAGATCGCGCTCGGCCAGTTCGACCTCGGCAAGGCCGCGGCGCTGTCGCTGGTCTACAACCTGATCATCCTGATCGTCTGCTGGATCTTCTACACCGTCATGACCAATGCCGGTGTCGAACGCAAAGTCCAGGCGGTGAGCGAGCCGGCGGCGGAGCCGAAGCCTTCGGCCGCGCTCAAGCCCGTGCCCGCGCTCAAGCCAAAGGAAGGAGTGGCCTGATGCATTCGATCCCCGGCCGCCGCCTCATCATGGGGCTGTTCCTGATCTTCCTGCTGCTGCCGATCTACTGGCTCGTCAACATGAGCTTCAAGACCAACAGCGAGATCGTCTCGACGATGACGTTGTGGCCGCATACCCCGACGCTGCAGCACTACAAGCGCATCTTCACCGACGAGAGCTGGTATTCCGGCTACATCAATTCGCTCGAATACGTCGTCCTCAACACCATCATCTCGATCTCGGTGGCGCTGCCCGCGGCCTACGCGTTCTCGCGCTACCGTTTCCTCGGCGACAAGCATCTGTTCTTCTGGCTGCTCTCGAACCGCATGGCGCCGGCGGCGGTCTATGCGCTGCCGTTCTTCAATCTCTATTCGGCGATCGGGCTGTTCGACACGCCCTGGGCCGTCGCGCTCGCGCACTGCATCTTCAACGTTCCGCTCGCGGTGTGGATCCTCGAGGGTTTCGTCTCCGGCGTGCCGCGCGAGATCGACGAGACCGCCTTCCTCGATGGCTATTCCTTCCCGCGCTTCTTCATCAAGATCCTGGTGCCGCTGATCGCGAGCGGCATCGGCGTCGCCGCCTTCTTTTGCTTCATGTTCTCCTGGGTCGAGCTGTTGCTGGCGCGCACGCTGACCTCGGTGCAGGCAAAACCCATTGCCGCGATCATGACGCGCACGGTCTCTGCCGCCGGCATGGACTGGGGCCTGCTTGCTGCCGCCGGCGTGCTCACCATCATCCCGGGCGCGCTGGTGATCTGGTTCGTCCGTAACTACATCGCGCGCGGTTTCGCGCTCGGTCGCGTGTAAGGGGAGGCATCAATGGAATCCATCGCATGGATGGCCTGGACGTTGCCGACTGCGATCTTCTTCGCCGCGCTCGCCTGCACGCTGGCGGTGATGACGTGGCTCGCCGCGGTCTACCCCGAGGCCGAGCGCGTCGGCGTGCTCAGTATTCCGACCACGCGCGGCGACCGGCTGTTCATCTCGCTGATCGCCGCGGCCGTCATCCATCTCGTCTGGATCGGCCTTGTCGGCACCGACGCGATCGCCACGCTGCCGATCGGCGAGGAGGGGTTTGAGATCTCGAGCCTGTGGCTCGCATCAGGAATTTCGCTGGTCACGGCCGCGCTCATTTTCCGCACGGTCTGAAGCTCGCGAAGGGACGGCCAGATCCGGGACCAACCCGGGCCTGTATAAAAGTTTGTCGCTGCAACGGAGGAACAACATGCGACAGTTTAGGAGAAGGAAAGGTCCATTGACCAAGAATAGTTTTCTGACCATGTCCAGCGCCGCTGCGATCGTTGCGGTGTCGTTCGCCGTCTCGGCGCCGGTCCGCGCCGCCGACGACGCCGCGATCCAGAAGTGGATTGCGGAATTCCAGCCCTCGACGCTGTCGAAGGACGAGCAGAAGAAGGAGCTGGAGTGGTTCGCCAAGGCCGCCGAGCCCTTCAAGGGCATGGAGATCAACGTCGTCTCCGAGACCATTGCGACCCACGAATACGAGTCGCAGACGCTGGCCAAGGCGTTCTCCGAGCTCACCGGCATCAAGCTCAAGCACGACCTCATCCAGGAAGGTGACGTCGTCGAGAAGCTGCAGACCCAGATGCAGTCCGGCAAGAACGTCTATGACGGCTGGATCAACGATTCCGATCTGATCGGCACGCACTTCCGCTACGGCCAGACCATCGCACTGTCGGATTACATGACCGGCGAGGGCAAGGACGTCACCGATCCCCAGCTCGACGTCAACGACTTCATCGGCAAGTCGTTCGGCACCGCGCCGGACGGCAAGCTCTATCAGCTGCCCGACCAGCAGTTCGCCAACCTCTATTGGTTCCGCTACGACTGGTTCACCAACCCGGACTACAAGGCCAAGTTCAAGGCCAAGTATGGCTACGAGCTCGGCGTGCCCGTGAACTGGTCGGCTTACGAAGACATCGCCGAGTTCTTCACCAACGACATCAAGGAGATCAACGGCGTCAAGGTCTACGGCCATATGGACTATGGCAAGAAGGACCCCTCGCTCGGCTGGCGGTTCACCGACGCCTGGCTGTCGATGGCCGGCAACGGTGACAAGGGCATTCCGAACGGTCTTCCGGTCGACGAGTGGGGCATCCGCATGGAAGGCTGCCGTCCGGTCGGCTCGAGCGTGGAGCGTGGTGGCGACACCAACGGCCCGGCTGCGGTCTACTCGATCACCAAGTACCTCGAGTGGATGAAGAAGTACGCTCCGCCGCAGGCCCAGGGCATGACCTTCTCCGAGTCCGGTCCCGTGCCGGCTCAGGGCAACATCGCCCAGCAGATGTTCTGGTACACCGCCTTCACCGCCGACATGGTGAAGCCGGGCATCGCCGTGATGAACGCGGACGGTACGCCGAAGTGGCGTATGGCTCCGTCGCCGCACGGCTCGTACTGGAAGGAAGGCATGAAGCTCGGCTACCAGGACGCCGGTTCGCTCACGCTGTTGAAGTCGACCCCGGCTGACCGCCGCAAGGCGGCCTGGCTCTATCTCCAGTTCATCGTCTCCAAGACGGTGTCGCTGAAGAAGAGCCATGTCGGTCTCACCTTCATCCGTGAATCCGACATCTGGGACAAGTCGTTCACCGAGCGTGCGCCGAAACTAGGCGGCCTGATCGAGTTCTACCGCTCGCCCGCGCGCGTGCAGTGGACCCCGACCGGCAACAACGTGCCCGACTATCCGAAGCTCGCGCAGCTCTGGTGGCAGAACATCGGCGATGCGTCGTCCGGTGCGAAGACGCCGCAAGCCGCGATGGATGCACTCGCGGCCGCTCAGGACTCCGTGTTGGAGCGCCTGGAGAAGTCCGGCGTGCAGAAGGAGTGCGGTCCGAAGCTGCACAAGAAGGAGACGGCCGAGTACTGGTTCGCCAAGGCCCAGAAGGACGGCACCATCGCCCCGCAGCGCAAGCTCGCCAACGAGAAGCCGAAGGGCGAGACGGTCGACTACGACACCCTGATCAAGTCGTGGCCGGCAACTCCCCCCAAGCGCGCGGAAGCGAAGTAAGCAGCGCGTAGCGTCACCAAACACGAAAGGCCGGGAGCGATCCCGGCCTTTTTCTTTTTCTCCGTCGTCCTGGACAAGCGAGCAAAGCGAGCGCTGATCCAGGACCCATTACCACCGGCCTTGTTGAGAGGCTGTACTGTGGCGGCAATCAACTGCCGCAATATCCGTTTGGGGTAATGGGTCCTGGCTTTCGCCAGGACGACTCGTGGCTACTCCGCCGGCTCGGCCGCCAGCGCCGGGTAATCCGTGTACCCCTTCGCACCGCCGCCATAGAACGTATTCTTGTCCCAGTCGTTCAGGCCTGCACCCTGCTTCAGCCGCTCGACGAGGTCGGGGTTGGAGATGAACGGCTTGCCGAACGCGATGAGATCGGCGGCGTTGGCGTCCAGCACCTTGCTGGCGAGGTCGAAATCGTAGCCGTTGTTGGCGACATAGGCGCCGGCAAAGCGCTTGCGCAGGGACGCATAGTCGAACGGGGCGATGTCGCGCGGCCCGCCGGTGGCGCCTTCAACGACGTGGAGATAGACCAGCTTCAGCGCGCTGAGGCCGTCGACGATGTGGTCATACAGGGCCTGCGGATTGGAATCCGAGATGTCGTTGGCGGGCGTCACCGGCGAGATGCGGATGCCGGTACGATCGGCGCCGGCTTCAGTCACGACAGCCTTGGAGACTTCCAGCATCAGCCGCGCGCGGTTCTCGATCGAGCCGCCATAGGCGTCGGTGCGCTTGTTGGCGCCGTCCTTGGCGAACTGCTCGAGCAGATAGCCGTTGGCGCCGTGGATCTCGACGCCGTCAAAACCGGCTTCCAGCGCGTTCTTGGTGGCGCGCTTGAAGTCGTCGATGATGCCTGGAATCTCGGAGCGCTCGAGCGCGCGCGGCTCGGAGACATCGGCGAAGCCGCCGTTCACGAACGTCTTGCCCTTGGCGCGGATCGCGCTCGGCGCCACCGGAGCTGCGCCATGCGCCTGGAGATCGACATGCGAGATGCGGCCGACATGCCAGAGTTGGATGAAGATCTTGCCGCCGCGCTCATGGACTTTGTCGGTGACCTTGCGCCAGCCGGCGACCTGGTCCTTGCTGTAGATGCCGGGGGTGTCCTGGTAGCCCTGACCCTGTTGCGAGACCTGGCTTGCTTCGGTGATCAGGAGGCCCGCGGAGGCGCGCTGGCCATAATAGTCGGCGGCAAGCGCGCCGGGTACGAACGTGCCGGGCACCGCGCGGTTGCGCGTCAGCGGCGCCATGACGAGGCGGTTGGCCAGTGTGATCGGGCCGAGCTTGTAGGTCTCAAACAATTTGGTCGAACGGCTCATGGGAATGCTTCCAGGCGGTGAGAGGTCACGAACACTTGTGCATCGCGACATCAGGCGCAAGGGATGAGCCATACGGAAAGTGCAGGCGAGCTGCGCGGCAAGGACCGCGCAGCATAATTCGTGTGCAATTTCGGCCGGGACAGCAGAATTCCGCTACGCGGCCGTGCGATTTGACAAGTCAGTTCGCGCCGAGGAAATCGCGCTTGCCGATCTCGACGCCGTTGTGGCGCAGGATGCCGTGGGCGGTGGTGGCGTGGAAATAGAAGTTCGGCAGCGAGAATGCGCTGAGGAATTGCTGGCCCTTCATGGTGATGGATTTGTCGGGACCGGCCGGGAAGGTGACGTCCTTGGTCTCGGCGCCCTCGAACTGCTCGGGCTTGAACGATTTGACGTAGTCGATCGTCTTCGCCAGCCGCTGCTTCAATTCCGCAAAGCTGGTTTCGGTGTCGGGATTCGCGGGCACTTCACTGTGCGTGAGGCGCGCGCAGCCCTTGCTGGCGAAATCGCTGACGAGCTGGATCTGTTTCGACAGCGGCAGCATGTCCGGGAAGAGGCGGGAGCCGAGCAGAACGCTGGGATCGATCTTTTTCGCCGCGCAATGCGCCTCGGCCTTGGTGAGCAGGCCGGTCAGGCTGTTCAGCATCTGCAAATAGGCGGGAACGACGGCGTCGTAGAAGGACATGTGATGCTCGCTTCAATGAGGGGAGATCTCAGGAGAAAACCTGAGTCACTCACATGGGAGCCTCATGGAAAAATACAATCGCGAAAGCGGCTTGTGCAATGCGAAAATTCTATCGCACCGTCGCCTGTGGCTGCGCCTGCGCCGTGCTGCCGCGCATGCGCGCGAGCAGCTCGGCGGTCGGCCAGGAATCCGCCGGCAGGCCGAACTTGATCTGCATCGCCTTCACGGCGGCGCGGCTCTGCTGGCCGAGCACGCCGTCGACCTTGCCGACATTGAAGCCGGCCTGGACCAGAAGCTGCTGCAATTGCTTGAGCTCGTTGAACGGCAGCTGCGCGACCGGCGCGGCCGGCTTGCGCATCGGGGCTGCGCCCGCGATGCGGGTGGCGAGATAGCCCGCCGTGGTCGAATAGATCAGCGAGTTATTCCACTCGGTGTAGGCGGCGAAATTCGCATACGCCATGAAGGCGGGACCGGTCCGTCCCATCGGCAGCAGCACGGAGGCCGGCAGATTGTCGTTCGGCAGCGGCCGTCCGTCGGGATAGGTGACGCCGAGCTGCGCCCATTTCGAGCGCGGCTGTTGCACGGTGAGATCGGTCTGCTCCCATGGCAGGTTTTGCGGCACCTTGATCTCCTCCAGCCACGGCTCGCCGCGCCGCCATTTCAAGCCGTTGGCGATGTAGTTCGCGGTCGAGCCGATCACGTCGTCCTCGCTGCGCAGCAGATCGCGCCGTCCATCGCCGTCATAGTCGACGGCGTAGTTGACGTAATGCACGGGCAGGAACTGCGTCTGTCCGAGCTCGCCGGCCCACGAGCCGATCATCTCGTCGGGCGTGAGATCGCCGCGGTCGATGATCTTCAGCGCGGCGATGGTTTCGCCCACGAACATCTCCGAGCGGCGGCAGTCATAGGCCAGCGACACCAGCGATTTCAGCGTCGGCAGATTGCCCATGTTGACGCCGAAATCGCTCTCCAGGCCCCAGAATGCGGCGATCACCGCCGGCGGCACGCCATATTCCTTTTCGGCGCGCGCGAACGCAGCGGCGTGGTTCTTGATGTGCTGCTGGCCGTTCTGCATGCGATAGGGCGCGGCCATGCGTCCCGCGAACTCGGTGAACAGCTGGCCGAACACACGCTGGCCGCGGTCGCGGTTGACGATGCCCTGGTCGTAGACGAGGTAAGGCGAAGCCTCCGCGATCGTTCGCTGCGACACGCCGGCCGCGACGGCCTGTTGCTTCACGTCGGCGAGGAAGCGATCGAAGTTCGCGCCATTATGGCACGAGGCCGCGCGCGGCGACGGCGCGGTGGCCTTGGGCGCCGCAGGTCTTGCGGGCGGCGGTACGAACTGGGCAGAGGCAGTGGCGGAGCATGCGAGGAGTGCGACGGCCGCGATCGCAAATCGGGTCTGGAGCATAGGGGTTCCGGCGGGGAGGGCAGGCGTGGATTCGCCGGAAGTTTAGGGGAAGTGACGGTCTCAGGCCATCCCCTCAAGGCCAAGCCGGCTCATGGGGAATTGAAGTTACTGGGCTTCGGCGATCTTCGGTCCGGATGACAACATCTGCGCGTTGGCTGCCAAGGGCCGCTTCGACGGCGATGCCGGGTCCGGCAATCGGAAAGCGGCGTCGGCCGGCGCTCCCTGGGATGGCCGACGGGCAGCGGTTGCCGGAAGCACGATCACTTTCGCTCCGACTTTGACCCGCTCATAAAGGTCCACGACATCGTCATTGGTCAGCCGGATACAACCGGACGAAACCCGCTTCCCGATCGTATCGGGATTGTTGGTGCCGTGAATTCGATATTCGGTCTCGCCCAGATACATCGCCCGGGCGCCGAGCGGGTTGCCGGGACCGCCCGCCATGAACCGCGGCAGATAAGGCTGACGCGAGACCATCTCCGCAGGCGGATGCCAATCCGGCCATTCTGCTTTACGGGCCACAGTCTGTTCACCGGACCACGTGAAACCTTCGCGGCCAACACCGATGCCATAGCGCATCGCCTGCGCGTCGTTCAGAACGAAATAGAGGAATGTGTTCTTGGTATCGATGATCACGGTGCCGGGCGCCTGACGGCTGGCGTAGTCAACCACCTGCCGGACAAGTGCTCCGGGAGCGTCAGCGGCGGCTTTTGGTGGTTCGACTAGAGGCGCCGGGGCTGGAATCGGAGCCGGAACGGGCGCTGACGCATGAACTGGCGTCGACACGTAAACCGGAGTTGACGACGCCCGGGCTTGCGGCGCGGACGGCGTCCGTGCCGGCTGAACGGTCGCCGGACGCGACAGCAAACCGTATCCCAAGGCGGCGACGGCCACGGCGCCAATTGCAACTCTTCCGACCATTGGGAGTGCGAGCGTCTCTGCTTTTCCACGCTTGGCCCGCTTGCTCATGTCTTTCCCCAGATCATCACGTCTGGAAGAGGTACCTAGCAAATTTTAACAAAGTTCGAAGCGCTGCCGCTCAGAGTGGAACCGTTAAGCGTCGTTAGCCATCAATGGTGCAGACGCCTTCCATCCCTTCGGAACAGTCGGCAATCATGGTTAAGCGGAGTGGCTTCCGCTTTGCCGTGAGGCGTCGATGTTCAGCGTGCAGACCCTAGCCAAACAGCCGCATCAGCAGCGCTTTGCCGACCGGGAGCGCCTTGACCGCCCGATAGGCGCGCACATACTCGCCGGCATAGAACGCCCGGATCGCATGCACGCGCGTGTCCATGCCTTCCTCGAACCGCACCGCGAATCCGTCCGTCGTCCGCCGCACCACGATCGCGGCGATCGAGCGGCCGTAGATCCGGCATTCGATCGTGCTGCCGGGCGCCGGCGGATCGGGGTCGATCAGCCGGGCGCCGGTGATCGAGATGTCGGCGAGCCGCGCCAGATGCGACCTGCCGTCCTGGCGCAGCAGCACCGGCTCGTTGCGATGAAAGCGCTCCGCCTTGCGCTTGCGCGGCTGCTCGATGCAGACGAAGCAGACCACGGTGAGGATGAGCGCGTTGTAGAGGCTCCACGCCAGCGCCAGTCCGCCATAGGCGATGTTCTCGCCGCGCAAATGCAGGATGAAGGCATAGGCGATGGCCGCGAGCGTGATGACAAGCGCGCTGCCATAGAGCCGCAGCAGCGGCCATTCGACGAAGCGCCTGTCGCGGTCGCCGCCCTTCGCGGTGACCTTGAACTTGTGTCCTTTCGGCTTCAAGAGGCCGGTTGCCACCGCCTTGAGCACCGCCGGCGCGGCGATGAGTTGCGACACGTCCGTCATCATGGCGAGCGAGCGGCCGCGCGACAGCCACGCCATGGTGAGACCGATCCAGACATAGAACGGCAGAAAATAGCGCAGCAGCTCGTTGAGGTCGGCCCGGACCGCCTTGATGCCGAACAGCAGGAACAGCCAGGGCACCACCAGGCCCGCGACCTTCGAGGTGTAGACCGCGGCCCAGCTCATGAAAGCATCGACCAGCGAGAGGCGGTCGATGAAGGAGAGCTTCGACGTCTGCGATAGCGGGCCGCTGCGGCCGCGCACGATCTGCATCAGGCCGAGACACCAGCGGGCGCGCTGGGTGATGTATTCCCTCAACCCTTCCGGCGCGAGCCCGATCGTCAACCGCTCGTTGAGATAGATCGTGTTGAGGCCGCATTCCTTCAGGCGCAGCGTGACGAGATAGTCTTCCGTCACCGAGTCGGTCGGAAACCCGCCGATCTGCACCAGCCCGGCATAGCGAATGAGCGACGAGGTGCCGCAGCAGAAGGCGACGCCCCAGGCATCTTTCGCCGGCAGCAGGATGTCGAAGAAGAAGCGTTGTTCGTCCGGCCAGACGTCGGTCGCGGCAAGGTTGGTCTGGATCGGGTCGGGATTGATGAAGTGCTGCGGCGTCTGCACCACCCCGACCGAGGGATCGTCCATAAGCGAGATGGTTCGCGCAAGGAAGTCGGGCCGCGGCACGAAATCGGCGTCGAGAACGGCGACGAATTGCGGCGGCTCCGGCAGCGCACCGACATGTCGGAGCGCATGGTTGATGTTGCCGGCCTTGGCGTGGCGGTTGTCGGGCCGCGTCAGATAATGGCAGCCGAGTTCGCCGGTGAGCCGCCGCAGCCAGGGCCGCCGGCCGTCGTCGAGCACCCAGACGCGATAATTGCCGTATTCCATGCCGGTCGCGCCGATGATCGTGCGCTCGAGGATCGATCGTTCTTCGTTGTAGGTGCAGATGAAGACGTCGATCAGCGGCGCGCGCGGCTCTCTGGCGCGGCCATCGATCCTGGCCGCCTTGGTGCGGTCGAGCGTGCGACTGAGAAACAGCAGCGACAATGCGACCGCTAGAAGCGAAGCCGCCTCCAGCAGCATGAAGGGATAACCGATCACGGCATCCGCCGTCAGATGCGGCGGCGGCAGCGTTGCCGTGACGCGCCAGTGGAGATAGCGCAGCAGGAGAACCAGCGACGCGACGGCGAGCAACGAGCGTGCCATCGTGCTCTCGCGCCGGAGCAGCGGCACGATCGCCATGAAGGCGCCGAGCGCGATCAGGCCGGGCGTCAGCGCCGTCGTCACGGCGCGGTCTCTTGCCTTGCAAACACCACGCGGCCGGTGCGTCCCACCGTGCAGCCGTGGGCGGCGGCATCGGCAAGCGCAACGGTGACGCGAAACGGCTCCTTGCTCAGCGCGTCGGGATTGATGGCGAGATTGGCGGGCGCGCCGGCGGCGCCGGTCAGATTGACCACGGTGCCGGAGATCGGCGCGCCGCCGTCGTTCGGCTCGAACGTTGCGTGGTCGACGAGCTGCAGGCGGTTGTAGACGCTCTCGGTGACGTTCGCGGTGATGACGGCGCCGCTGCAATCGAGCACCTTGAGCAGGGGCTGGCCGGCTTGCACGTCCTCGCCCGGCGAAGTCATCATCTCCCAGACGCGCCCTGCGACGGGTGTCGTGATGTTGGCCTCGGAGAGATCGGAGAAGCGGACCTCCTCGATGATGATCTCGTTGCCGAGCCAGGCGATCTCGGTGTCGATGCGCGCGAGATCGGCCTCGAGGTCGTTGGCGCGCTGGCGCATCTCCTCCTCGCGTTGCACCGAGCTCGGACGGTCGTTGTAGCTGTCGCCGAGGAATGAGCCGCTCCGTGCCGCGGAGAGCTCGACCTTCGCTGCATCCAGCCGCTTGCGCGCGCCGAGCTCGGTCTGCTGCGACACCGAAAGCTCGCGCGTCAGCCGGGCCAGTTCGACGCTCGAGACATTGCCGGATTTCGCCAGCGAGGAGGCGCGCTCGACGGCAGCGCTGGCCTCGTCCCGCCGCGCCGCGGCAGCCTCGATCGAGGTCTGGATCTCGGCGATGCGGGCCTCGAGCTGCAGCACGCGTCCGTCGCGGAATTGCGCGGCCTGCCGCGCCAGGTCCTTTTGCGCCGCCTGCGCCGAGGCGAGCTTGGCGGCGAGGCTCGGCCGCTCGTTCTCGAGGCGCGATTTCTGCCGCCGGAGATCGTCGAGCCGGGTGCGATCGCCGCGCGAATTCACGACGCGCAGGACCACGGTGCCGGCATCGAGCCTGGCCTGATCGGTGAGGCGTTGGGCGGCTACCACGCGCCCGCCGATCGGCGCGCGCAGGGTGACGAGGCGGGAATTCAGCACGGCCTCGACGCTCGAATATTCCCATATCGCGCGCAGCGGCAACCAGCCGAAGACGGCAAGGATGGCAAGGCCGATGGCGATCTTGGCGCCACGTCGCAGATGCGGCCAGCGCCGCTGCGCTTCCGCAGGCGTCTGCGCCTCGGGCGAATGATCGGGCTCGTCATTGGCGAACAGCTGCTCGTGCAGCGCCTCCTGCAATCCCTTGGCATCGCCTCTGGCCTCCTTGGCGTCGTGAGGCGGGGAAGCGGATACTGGATCGGTGGAAGCGGCGCGAGAGCGATCGATCATGACGGTCACCGTGCTGACGCAATGTCAACGGAACCGGGTCAATGCACGACAACCGTGCGGTGTGCCCGGCTACCGCCAATTTAGACGAGGCGGCGCTTTCCAGGTTGCTAAGCGCGGAGTCGCGTTTTTGCGTAAATCCCGGTCAAGGTTTAGCAAGAAGGGAAAGGCTGGCCGCACGGCAATACTTCTGCGTCCCGGCGACGCATGACCTTGCGGTGTCCGGCGGCCCCCATACTTCGAAGGGGCCGGCCGGAGGCTTGCCCGCGGCCGCCCCAGGAGACGGCCATGAACTATCTTCGTACCGCAATGCTGCTCGCAGGCCTCACCGCCCTGTTCATGGGCGTGGGCTATCTGATCGGCGGCGCCTCCGGTGCCATGATCGCGCTCGTCATTGCTGCCGCGACCAACCTCTTCACCTACTGGAACTCCGACCGCATGGTGCTGTCGATGTACGGCGCCCATCAGGTCGATCGCGCGAGTGCGCCGGAACTGGTCGGACTCGTTGCGGAACTTGCGGGCCGCGCTGGCTTGCCGATGCCGCGCGTGTTCGTGATGGACGAGGCGCAGCCCAACGCATTTGCGACGGGGCGCAACCCCGAGAACGCCGCAGTCGCCGTCACGACCGGTCTGATGAACCAGCTCAGCCGCGAGGAGCTCGCCGGCGTGATCGCGCACGAGCTCGCGCACATCAAGCATCACGACACGCTGCTGATGACGATCACCGCGACCATTGCGGGTGCCATCTCCATGCTGGCCCAGTTCGGCATGTTCTTCGGCGGCCACCGCGACAACAACAGCGGCCCGGGCATCGTCGGCTCGATCCTGCTGATGATCCTTGCCCCGCTCGGCGCCATGCTGGTGCAGATGGCGATCAGCCGCACCCGCGAATATGCAGCGGACAATCTCGGCGGCCGCATCGTCGGCCAGCCGATGTGGCTCGCCTCGGCGCTGATGAAGATCGAGGGCGCCGCGCACCAGGTCCCGAACTTTGAGGCCGAGCGCAATCCCGCGACCGCGCACATGTTCATCATCAATCCGCTGTCTGGGCAGGGTATGGACAATCTCTTCACCACCCATCCCTCGACGCAGAACCGCATCGCGGCGCTTCAACAGCTCGCGGCCGAGCTTGGCGCGCATGCGGCGCCGTCGCTGGGCGCCAACGAGAACTATCCGCCGCAAGGCCCGTGGGGCCGCTCGTCCTGGCGCGGTCCTTCTCGCGGCCCTTCACGTGGTCCTTGGGGCTGACGAAACCGGCCAGGATTTGCGCGAGGCTTTGTGAGCTGGCGCACACAGGATTGTCCGGACCGGTGCTAACACCCGGGCGTGACAGTTGCTTCGAAAGGGGATGCGTGGCCGGCGAAATGCCGGCCAGCGTCGAAGATGACCAGACTCGCCGTACCATTGCTGATCGTCGTGGCCGTGCTCATCGGCCTGTCCACGCATATGGTGGTCAATTGCGGGGACGAGGACGATCCCGACATCTGCGCGGCCGTGATCGGCTTCTCGCCGCTGCGCGGCTCGCTGATCGCCTTTGCCTATGAGGGGCGCGGGCGGATCGCGCTGCGCCGCGGCGACTTTCGCCGGGCGATCGTCGATTTCGACGAGGCCATCCATCTCAATCCCAACCGCGCCTCGCTCTATCGCGACCGCGCGCTCGCACACCGGCAGAACGGTGATCTGGAACTGGCCATCGAGGACTATGACGAGGCGATCGCGCATGATCCCAAGCACGCCGCGCCCTATCATCAGCGCGGCCTCGCGCTCGCGGCCACCGGCGATCTCGATCGCGCCATCCTGAGCTACAACACGGCGGTGCGCCTCGATCCCTCGGACGCACAAGCCCGCCTCGATCGGGGCCTGGCATTCCTCGCCCGCGGCCAGATCGACGACGCGCGCGCCGATTTCGAAGCCGCCCTGACGCTGCCGGCCGGCAAGGACGTCCGCACCCGCGAAGCCGCGCGCGCCAAGCTCGCCGAACTTGCCAGCGCCGAGCCGACCCGGCTCACCACGCCAAGGCGGTAGGGAAAGTCTCTCTCCTCTCCCCGCAAGCGGTAGGGCTATCGCAGATGGCTTCCCGGTGACGGGCAGAGCAAGCGCCTCGTCCTTCGAGACGACCGCTTCCAGCGGTCTCCTCAGGATGAGGCTAAGCAGCATTGGCTCCGTTGAAATTGCAGCCGCGCACTCCGCCCTCATCCTGAGGGCCCGCCATCGGCGGGCGTCTCGAAGGATGGGCTGCGGGCGAGCTATCCGCCGCGTTTCTTCATCTGCGATAGCCCTGCCGCAAGCGGGGAGAGGTGAAGCACGCGAGCCGCAGCTACTTCGCCTTCTTGGCTTTCGCCTTCTTCGCCTTGGCGGCCTTCTTCGCCGGCTTCTCTTCCTTCGCCTTCTTCTCCACCTTCACGGCAATCGGCGTGCTGGCGGCAAGGCGCATTGCGCGGGCGTAGCTGTCGGCGACGTTGTCGGCGGACATCTGCAGGCGCTTGGCGGCGGCGGTGGCCTGCTCCATGGTGGCCTTGGCCATCATCTTGAAGCGGTCGCCGGTCTCCTTGCCCTTGGCCTTGGCCGCGAGGCCGTTGAAGCGATCCCGCCGCTCCTTGGCGCGGGTCATCAGGCCCGTATGCAGCTGTCTGGCCAGTTGCCGGATCACGACATCCAGGTCGGCGTCCGCCATGTTCTCTTATCCTCTCCGAAAACGGTATCGATGCGGGCGGGACTATGCAGATCGGGCCCCACCTTGGCAATTGGTGGCCGCCCGTCATCCGCAGCTTCCGGTTAGCAAAACAAAAAAGCCGCGCATTTTGCGCGGCTCTTGTGTGTCCTGGTGGTGTTTCCGCCTCACTTCAGCGAGGCAACCGGGCCGCTCGATGCTGCCGGATCGGGGTCGAAGCCGAACACGCCGACCAGATATTTGTAATAGTCCGGCATCTTCTCCTTGAGCACCTCGCGCGACTTGGGGTCGTGGAATTCGCTCTTTCCGGAGAGGAAGATGCTGGCGGTCACGGCGAAGAACTCCATCGGGTTCTTCATCGCGTAGGATTCCTTGGGGAGCATCTCTTTGGACTTGGCCAGGGCATAGTAGCCGATCACGCCCTTGTTGGCGTAGCCGTCCGGCAGAAGCCGCGCGTGGAAGGCGTGCAGCATCTCGTGCAGCAGCACGGCCTCCTTCTCGTAGCGCATCATGTCCGGCCGCAGCATGATCACGCCGAGGCCCGAATCGACCGCGAGGTCGACGGCATTGGGATTGGTCCAGCGCTGCTTGGCGGGATCCCAGACCGTCAGGGTCCGGGGCGCGGTGCGCTGCATGTCCGGCGTGACCCGGCCGTAGCAGGCGGTGGCGGCGCCTTCGTCGAGGCAGGCCAGCTCGCTCGCGACGATCGGAACGGTGTGGAAGAAGCGCAGCACGCGCGGGGAGAGGCCGACGCCTTCGACGACGTCGATCTGGCTCTTCAGGTTCTCGGTGAGCATGTCGACGTCCTTGCGGTCGCGGTTCTCGGAAATGTCGAACATGTAGCCGCGATAGCTCTGGAAGCCCGGCGGCAGCGCCTGCGCCGCATCGGCATCGAGCGAGCCGGCATTGGATGGATTGGCAAAGAGCGCGCCGACGATGGTCGCGGTCAGCAGCAACGCAATGCGCATGATGAACCCCCTGATGTCACTTCGCCCGGCAGGATAGGCCGCCGTTGTTTGCGAAAAGTGAGTGGGGCGAGACTAAGGCAGCGATGTTGAGGCGTG
This sequence comes from Bradyrhizobium sp. USDA 376, assembly GCF_054063675.1. Lineage (NCBI taxonomy): Bacteria > Pseudomonadati > Pseudomonadota > Alphaproteobacteria > Hyphomicrobiales > Nitrobacteraceae > Bradyrhizobium > Bradyrhizobium sp. USDA 376. The sequence goes on along the minus strand of NZ_JBSSGN010000001.1, from coordinate 8,713,026 downwards.
CTTAACCGTTGGTTGCAGATCGCGGAGATGGATTAGTGGCGGGTTAACCAAGGAGGGGGCGGTCGGAAGTGGCCGTTGGCGAGGCCAGCAAACTGCTTCCCCGTCATCCTGAGGTGTGAGGCTGGCGATGCAGATGCATCGCCCGCCGAGCCTCGAAGGATGCACGGCCCCGCTGCTGCATTCGGGCCCTCCATCCTTCGAGGCCCACTATGGGGGCGCCCTGCGCCCCCATAGTGGGCGCCTCAGGATGACGGGATTTGCTGTCAGGTGTAAGCTCGCAGCACCAAGCTTCAGACAGCCGGAAGGGGAGGATGCCATGTATGCCGCCATCCGTCAGGCCAAGGCGAAAAGCGGGAGTGCGGAAGAGCTGACGCGCCGCATCAAGGACGGCGCCGTTCCGATCATCAGCGACGTCGACGGTTTCCGCGCCTATTACGTCGTCTATGCCGGCGGCGACACGGTCACCGCGATCTCGATCTTCGACAAGTTCGAGCAGGCCGAAGAGGCGAACAAGCGCGCCATCGCCTGGATCGAGAAGAATCTCGGCCCGCTGCTCGCCGGCGACGCCCGCGCCGTGGCGGGGCCGGTGATCGTGCATACGCTGGCGTAGACGGCGGGTGCCTTCGCCTCTCCCCGCTTGCGGGGAGAGGCCGGAATTCAAGCGCAGCTTGAATTCCGGGTGAGGGGGACTCTCCGCGAGTCCAACTGTTACCGCCCCCGCGGAGACTCCCCCTCACCCCGACCCTCTCCCCGCAAGCGGCAGGGCAATCGCATATGGCCAAAAATTCGGAGAAACCGACGGAAAACGAGGCGGACGTTCGCGATCCGATTCCACTTCGTTCACTTTCCGATTCCGTCGCGGGCTGCTCTCCAGTGTCATATGCGATAGCCCTGCCGCAAGCGGGGAGAGGGAGCACATCTCCTCACAACTCCCTTGCATTCGAGAACGCGAACGAGCTCACGCGCCGCGTCGTCTCATCCAAAATCAGCGTGCGCGTGATCGGCGGCTCGGCGCGCTGGGCGCAGTTTTCGCGTTCGCAGAGGCGGCAATTGACGCCGATCGGCGTGCCCTCTGTCTTCTCCAAATCCATGCCGGCGGCGTAGGTCAGGCGCACAGCGTGGCGGATCTCGCAGCCGAGGCCAATGGCGAAGCGCGGCTGCGGCAGCGGGTGCGGCGCGACGGGACGGCGCACCATCTGCGCGATCGAGAAATAGCGCGTGCCGTCAGGCAGCTCGATCACCTGCTTGAGCAGGCGATCGGGCGTGTCGAAGGTCGAGTGCACGTTCCACAACGGACAGGTGCCGCCGAATTTCGAGAACGGGAACGTGCCGGACGAGAAGCGTTTTGACACGTTGCCGGCATTGTCGACGCGGAGCAGGAAGAACGGAATGCCGCGCGCGTTCGGCCGCTGCAGCGTGGTGAGGCGATGGCAGACCTGCTCGAAGCCGGAATTGAAGCGCTGCGCCAGCACGTGGATGTCGTAATTGAGCGCTTCGGCGGCGGCCAGGAAAGCCGGATAGGGCATCATCACGGCGGCCGCGAAGTAGTTGCCGAGCGTGATGCGGAACAGCCGCCGCGGCGTATCGTCGAGCGGGCCGGCGCGGCCGATGATCGTCTCCAGGGCTTGCGCGCATTCGCCAAGCCCGAGCTGGAAGGCGAGCTGGAACGCGCGGCCGGGCGGATCGACCAGTTCGGAGATCAGGAGCTGCCGGCGGTGGCGGTCAAAACGCCTGAGCGTCTCGCGCATCACGTCCACGGGCATGATCCGGGTCTGGATCGAGTGCTTCTCGCGCAGGCGCGCGGCGAGCGCCGCGTAAAGCCCCTCGGCCGGCACGTCCAGCTCGTCGCGCAGGTTCTCCGCGGCCTGCTCGAGCTCCGGAAAATAGTTGCGGTTGGCCTCGATCAGCTCGCGCACGCGCTCGACCGGATTGGCTTCATAGCGCGTGCCGACGTCGCGGTCCGCCATCTGCGCCGCGGCCAGCGTCTCGCCCTGGCGCGCCTCGGTATAGGCCGCATAGAGCCGTTGCAGCGCGTGGGTGACGCCGGGACAGAGCTCGGCAAGGTCGCGCAGTTCCTGCTTGGGAACGTCGATCTGGCGGAACAGCGGATCGGAGAAGATCTCGTTCAGCTCGGCGAAGAAGCGGTCCTCGTCGGCGGTGGCGAGGTCGCGCAAATCGAGATCATAGGTCTCGGCCAGCCGGAGCAGGATCTGCGCCGTCACCGGGCGCTGGTTGCGCTCGATCAGGTTGACGTAACTGGGGGAGATCCCGAGCCCCTCGGCGATCTGGGTCTGCGACAGCCCCAATTGCTGGCGGATCCGCCGAAAGCGCGGGCCGACGAACAGTTTCTTCCCGGATTCGGCGGGCATCAGCAGTTCCTCCCTTCGCCTCTCCCCGCGTGTGGGGAGAGGCCGACACGCGCCGAACGATGCGAAGCATCGTCCGGAGCGGGGCGGGTGAGGGGGAGCCTCCGCGGGGGAGGTGAGAGTGGGATTCGTGGAGAGAGCCCCTCACCCCGACCCTCTCCCCGTAAGAACGGGGAGAGGGGGAAAACAGCGGATTCGGCGGGCATGTCTGAGATCTCCTGAGGCATCAAGGACAGCCTTGCTGACCTATATTTTTACTAACTTTACAAAATAACATCTATTACATGTTCTGATGTTACATGACATCACCAATAAAAAACAAGCCACCTATACGAAGTTTCTGTTTTCGCGTTTAGCTCCTGACACGCATCTCGCAATGCATTGTCAAGAATGTCGATGGCCAGCCATCGGCTATCGTCAGCGAAAGGATAGGCACATGAATTACCAGCCCCGCGGCATCAACGCGCTCCAGCGCCCGGCCTCGTATCAGAGCGAGATCGAGGCGGCCCAGGCGCTCCTCAAGACCCAGCCGACCTGGAACGGGGTGTCGGCCGAGGCCGTCGCACGCATGCGCCTGCAGAACCGCTTCAAGACGGGCCTCGACGTCGCCCGCTACACCGCGGCGCTGATGCGGGCCGATATGGCCGCCTATGACAACGACCCCACCAAGTACACCCAGTCGCTCGGCTGCTGGCACGGCTTCATCGCCCAGCAGAAGCTGATCTCGGTCAAGAAGCACTTCGGCGGCAAGACCGATCGCACCTACCTGTATCTCTCGGGCTGGATGATCGCGGCGCTGCGTTCCGAGTTCGGTCCGCTGCCCGACCAGTCGATGCACGAGAAGACCTCGGTGCCGGCGCTGATCGAGGAGCTCTACACCTTCCTGCGTCAGGCGGACTCGCGCGAGCTCAACGACATCTTCCGCAGCCTCGACAAGGCGCGCAAGGAAGGCGACAAGACCCGCGAGAAGGAGCTGATCGAGAAGATCGACAACTTCCAGACCCATGTCGTCCCCGTCATCGCCGACATCGATGCCGGCTTCGGCAACGCAGAAGCAACCTATCTGCTCGCCAAGAAGATGATCGAGGCGGGCGCCTGCGCGCTCCAGATCGAGAACCAGGTCTCGGACGAGAAGCAGTGCGGCCACCAGGACGGCAAGGTCACCGTGCCGCACGAGGTGTTCATCGCCAAGATCCGTGCCTGCCGCCACGCCTTCCTCGAGCTCGGCATCGAAGACGGCGTCATCGTCACCCGCACCGACTCGCTCGGCGCCGGCCTGACGCAGCAGATCGCCGTCAGCCACAAGCCGGGTGATATCGGCGACCAGTACAACAGCTTCCTCGATTGCGAGGAAATCACTGCGGAGAACGCGCGCAACGGCGACGTCATCATCAACCGTAACGGCAAGATGATGCGCCCGAAGCGGCTGCCCTCGAACCTCTACCAGTTCCGTCCCGGCACGGGCGAGGACCGCTGCGTGCTCGACAGCATCACCTCGCTGCAGAACGGCGCCGACCTGCTCTGGATCGAGACCGAGAAGCCGCATATCGAGCAGATCGCCAAGATGGTCGACCGGATCCGCAAGGTGGTTCCGAATGCGAAGCTGGCCTACAACAACTCGCCGTCGTTCAACTGGACCATCAACTTCCGTTGGCAGGTCTACGACGCGATGAAGGAAGCCGGCAAGGATGTCAGCAAGTACAACCGCGCCGAGCTGATGAAGCCGGAATACGACGATACGCCGCTGGCGATCGAAGCCGACGAGCGCATCCGGACCTTCCAGGCGGATTCGGCCAAGCGTGCCGGCATCTTCCACCACCTGATCACGCTGCCGACCTATCACACGGCCGCGCTGTCCACCGACAACCTCGCCAAGGAGTATTTCGGCGAGCAGGGCATGCTCGGCTACGTCAAGAACGTGCAGCGCCAGGAGATCCGTCAGGGCATCGCCTGCGCCAAGCACCAGAACATGGCCGGCTCCGACATCGGCGACGACCACAAGGAGTACTTCGCGGGTGAAGCGGCCCTCAAGGCAGGCGGCGCCCACAACACCATGAACCAGTTCGGCTAACGCACCACGCAGTTCGAGAGGAGACTGACATGACCAAAGGCAGCAATTTCTGGGTGATCGGCGGCGAGTTCGGTTCGATGAACTTCCACAAGCTCGTGGAAGGCTCGGCCCAGGTCAAAGGTCCGTTCAAGACCCGCAAGGAAGCCGAGGACTGCTGGCGCGAGGTGTCGGAAGAGAGCCGCCACAAGGCCGGCGTCCGCTTCTCGATCGTGGAAGAGCCGTCGCGCGTCTCGGCCTGAGGGCCGACCTAAACTAAGAAGACGTCCAAGGACGGATGGTCCCATCCAGGCTCTGCCTGGGTGGGATCGTCTGTTTTTGGCACAGGTCACGCGCCTGTGGGCGCCGTAAGTATCTGGAATTGTGGGCCCTTTGCGGGCAGCTTGGTTGCTGATAGGTTAACGGGGATAAGTCGAGGACGAGGCCGACAATGTCAGAGCCCGAGACCAGCGGGACCCATCCCAGCCAGCCGCGCCCGGTACGGCTGCGCGATGCGCTGCTGCGCGCGCGGATCGAGGCCGCCGACCGGACCGGTGTCGTCGTCGACCTCCGTGACGCCGAGGTGGCGCGGCTCGAGATCCTCAACGACACGCTCGACCCGCTGTTCGCCCAGGTGCCGGAGCAGATCGACCTGTTCGACCGCGGCATCAGCCAGGGCGACACGCCGCGGCTCTGGATCGATGTCGTCGCGCACATCATGATGGGGCGCGACAAGCGGATGTACCGCTTCGTCCAGGACACCCGCTTCGGCCGCATCGTGCTCGCCGAATCGCACGACACCTCGGTGATCGTCGACGCCGTCACCGACTATGTCGCCCGCCGCATGATCGAGCGCGAGCATGCGATGGTGGTCCCGCCCGAGCCGCAAGCTCCGGCCGCCGAGCCGCCGCGCCGCTCGCGCCTCTGGCCGTTCATATTCGGCTTTGTGCTCGGTGCGGCCGCGCTGTTCGGCGTCGCCGTGCTCGCGGTCTTGCGGAGCTGGTGAAGACAATCGCTGTCATTTCGGGGCGCGCGAAGCGCGAACCCGGAATCTCGAGATTCTCAGGTGCGCAATTGCGCACCGGAGTTCGATGCTGGCGCATCGCCCCGGAATGACGGCGTGATCTCAAATCAACCTTGCCTGCTTGATCTGCCCAATCTGAAATCCCGCCCCCAGCGCCCGCACCGTCTGCTCGCAGCGCCAGCCGGCATTGTCCTTCTCGATCCTGAACAAATTGTACGCCGCCGCCGGATAGCGCCCGTGCGCGAGCGCCGAGGCCGAGGGCACGCCCAGTGCGGGAATGTTGCCGTTGGGGCCCTCGAACCACATCGTCGAATGGATGTGGTCGTGCCCGTGCAGGATCAGCTCGACGCCGTGGCGCTTCAACAGCGCCAAGAGATCGGCAGAGTCCGTCATCCGCTTCTGGCGCGCAGCGGACTTGAGGGGATGATGCACCAGCAGCACGCGGAAGACGTCTTCGGCTGCGAGCCGTTCGAGGACCTCGGCGAGCGCGGCGAGTTGATCGCGCCCGAGCGTGCCCGTCGCCATCAGCGGCAGGGTCGGCACCGCCGTCGACAGGCTGATCAGCGCCAGCGGCCCGCGCCGGCGCACGCTCGGAAAACCGATGCGACCGTCGTCGCCTGCGAGATAGGGCGCAAAGGTCTCGCTGAAGCGATGAAAGGTGGCGCGGACATAGGCGTCGTGATTGCCGGGAATCGTGGTGACGCGGTCGGGCGGCCCGACCTCGTCGAGCCAGGCGCGGGCCGGCACGAACTCGGCCTCCAGCGCCAAATTGACGAGATCGCCCGTCACCGCGATGTGGTCGGGCGCCTGCGCCTTCATGTCGGCGACGAGCGCGTCGAGCACCTCGCGGCGCTGATATTTGTGGCGGTTGCGCGTCCAGTTGACGTAGCCGAGCGCGCGCTTGCCGGCGAGCTCGACCAGCCGCGGCTTCGGCAGCGGCGCTAGATGCGGGTCGGACAGATGGGCGAGCGTGAAGGGGGCCATGGCGCGCGATTGCCTCGCTATTCGTCCACTGTAATGGCAAGGTCGCGAGGACTGTGCAAGCGTGGCCCGGACACGGGCCTGTTGGGAGCCTGATGGGGGATCGTCTGAATCGCGTTCGACGCAAATTCGAGCCGCTGCTGCGGCGGATCTTCCACGCCTATTTCCTGCTGGTGCGCGGCATGACCCTCGGGGTGCGCGCCGTGGTGCTGGACGCCGAGAACCGGGTGTTCCTGGTCAGGCACAGCTACATCAGCGGCTGGTATCTGCCCGGCGGCGGTGTCGATCTCGGCGAGACCATGGAGCAGGCGATGCGGCGCGAGCTCAAGGAGGAGGGCGACATCGATCTCACCGGCGAGCCCGTGCTGCACGGCATCTTCCTCAACAGCCACGTCTCCCGCCGCGACCACGTCGCGGTCTACGTCGTCAGGCAGTTCAGGCAGGATCGGCTGCCCGCGCCCAATCACGAGATCGTCGAATGCGGGTTCTTCGCGATCGATGCGCTGCCCGAGGGGACCACGCTCGGCACCCGGCAAAGAATCGCGGAAGTGCTGGACGGCCGGCCGCTGATCGCGACGTGGCGGTGAGATCAACCGCCGCCTTGGCCGCTCTCCTTCGCCTGCAGCTCCAGCACCAGCAGGCTCTGCTCCTGGATCAGTGCGCAATTCTGCCGCTCCAGCTTGTGCAGCCGCGCAGTCATGTTGTGCATGAAGGTGAACACCACGAGGAACAGCGCGCCGAACATCACGACGAACGGGAACACGACGCCGGTCAGATGGCTGACGAGATAGGCGAGACTCGGGAACAGGGCGAAGCCTGCGGGGATGATCGCCACCATGGACAGCATCAGGAAGTCGTAGAGATCGAATTTCCCCTGCAGCGTCTTCCTCAGCAGCACCAGCATGTAGATCAACGCGAAAGCGGAGATGACGGCGACTGTCTCCAGGCTCGGAAGGACGTTCGTCATGGCGCCTCCTCAGGCTGCTCGAATGGTTGACGGAAACGAAAATTGGAACTGGATTCGCGGCGTCATGGCGATCGCACCAGGCGCGCGAGCAGGATGTAGCCGAGCACGCGGATCATGTAGCTCGCCGATTTCAGTCCGTCGATCGAGCTGGCGCCGGTCTCGCGCGCCCGCATCTCGACCGGGACTTCGTTCACAGTGAGGCCTGCACGCATGGCCCAGGCCAGCGAGATCGGCTCCGGAAAATCTGTCGGATACGCGTTGGCAAAGAAGGCGATCGCGGAACGGTCGAGCAGGCGCATGCCGCTGGTGGGATCGGTGATGCGGCCTCCTGAAAAGAGACCATTGAGCGCGAGCACGATCAGCCTGATGCCGGCGCGACGCATCCGCGTCGAGCAGAAGCCGGCATTGTCGATGAAGCGGCTGCCGATGGTGATGTTGGCCGGGTCCTTGCGATAGGCATTCAGGAGCGTGTCGATGGCGCGCGGATCGTGCTGCCCGTCGCCGTCGATCTGGATGCAGAAGTCGAAGTCCTGACGCGCCGCGTATTTGATGCCGGTCTGTACGGCGCCGCCGATGCCGAGATTCTGCGCAAGCCGGGCGACCGGCGAGCGGCAGCTCGCCACCGCGCTCGTCGCGTCCGACGAGCCGTCGTCGACCACCAGCGTGTGGTAGGGGCGGCCGGTCGCCGCGATCTCGCTCAGCAGATTGCCGATCGAGGCCTCTTCGTTGAAACAGGGAATGACAAGCAGGATCCGCGGCGCGGAAAACGGCGGTGTTGCGGCACCGCACATATTGGTCGAACCCAATTCCCTATTGGTCACGCCCGCCTCGCCCCCGAAATCCCAGCCTTGCTATACTTGCCGATGCTTTTCCTGTACAGGCGGCGGAGACCTTTTCAAGCTGCGCCGGCGCCCCGGCAGATCATTATGAGAGCTGTTAAAGTATTTTTTTCGATATTGTTTCTGGCAATTCTGGCGAGCAATGTTCGCCTGATCTCGCACTGGAGCGAGAGCCGCGGCGTCTATGACGACATCTGCTATCTCAGGCAGGCCCATCTGTTCCAGCGCTTTGGATGGCAGGGGCTCGACACCAGCCTCGCCCGTGAAACCGACGGCTATCTCGCGGGTAAGTTGCGTAGTATCGATTATCCGAAATGGAATGATCCGACCGAGGCGCTCTGCCATACCCGGACCGCCGACGGCAGCAAATCGGTGATGACGCCGCCGCCAGGGACGGGTTTCGTGCTCGCGCTGTTCCCGGAAGGGTTCCAGGTCATTCCGCTCTATGCGCTGGCGAACATGATCATCGCCGCCTTTGCGCTGTACGGCGTGTGGCGGGCGCGGGAGTCCGCATCGCTGGCGCTGGCCGCAGTGTTCGGCGCGCTCTCGATCTACTTCATGATCAACCCGACCAAGGCGAGCTACTCGATGGCGCCGACCATGGTCGTCTGTGCGTTGATCGCTCTGTTCACTGCCAGGCTGTTCGTCGGCGAAAGCCGGCGCCTGCTGGTGATCGCGGCCATTGGCGTTCTGCTCGGCCTGTCCGCGAGCTTCAGGATCGCCAACGTCGTGCTTGCGGCCGGCTACTTCCTGTTCTTCGGATTGTCGTTCCTGATTCGGCGCAACCGCGAGAGCTTCGTGTCGGGCCTTGCGCTCGGCCTCGCATTCCTCGTTGGACTGTTGCCGGTGCTTGCGGCGAACCTGGTCAATTCGGGCAATCCGCTGGTCTCGGCCTATGGCGGTCAGGACACGGCCGCACCACACCTCGATCCCGCCGTCCTGCGCGCCTATCTCGGCGACACGCAGTTCCCGCTGGTCGTAATCGCCTGTGCATGGACCGCGCTGCTGTGGCGTTTCGCGACCCAGGCCGGCGTCAGGCAACTCGCGCTGCTGGTGGCCGGCAATCTGGCGCTGAATCTGGCGTTCTTCGCCACGCACCCGGTCTTCACGCAGTATTACGTCATCCCGATTGCGATGCTCTCGCTCTGGACGCTGCTGTTCGCGACCATCCTCAGCCGCAGCCCGGCCGCCAGTTCGGCCCGGTATGAGCCCGATGGACCGCAGCCCGCCGAGATGTTATCCCGCTCCCCTCGTTGACGCGTTTTCGTGACGCGAACCCGGGTCCATTTCGCTCGAAGACGCATGCCGACATGAACGATCTCTCGCTCACCATCCTTCCCGAAGCCGCCGGCGACGCCCAGGCGATCGAACGGCTGCACGAGCGCACCTTCGGCCCCGGCCGCTTCGTGCTCAGCGCCTATCGCATCCGCGAGCACGTCGACCATCTGCTCGACGTCTCCTTCACCGCGCGCATCGGCACACTGCTGGTCGGCTCGGTCAGGCAATTGCCGGTGCTGGTCGGCGACACGCCCGCGCTGCTGCTCGGACCTCTCACCGTCGAGCCGCCGTTCCGCGACCGCGGCATCGGTCGCCTTTTGATGGAGCGCGCGCTGAAGGACGCCAAGGAGAGAGGTCACCGCCTCGTGCTGCTGGTCGGCGACGAGCCCTATTACAGCCGCGTCGGCTTCAAGCAGGTGCCCAAGGGCCGCGTCACTATGCCCGGCCCGGTCGATGCCGCCCGCGTCCTGGTGTTCGAGCTCGTCGACGGCGCCTTCGAGGGCGTGTCGGGAGCGGTCGTGCCCGACTGGAGCAAGGCGCGCGGGTAGCTGCTACTGGAGCTTCGACCATGCAGGTGCGGCCCACCGACGCCAGTGAGATCGATCATCTCGCACAGCTGTGGCACGATGCCTGGCATGGATCGCATGCCTCGCTTGCGCCGCCCGACCTGGTCCGCCTCCGCACCCTCTCAAGCTTTCGCGACCGGCTCGCGGTCATGCTTCCCACGATCAGCGTCGTCGGCCCAGCCGGTGCGCCGCTCGGCTTCTGCGCTATTCGGGGCGATGAATTGTACCAGCTCTTCGTGTCGTCGCAGGCGCATGGCGCGGGCGTGGCCGCCGCGCTTATCGCTGATGCCGAGACCCGGCTCGCTGCGGGCGGTGTGGAGCTGGCGTGGCTGGCATGTGCCGTCGGCAACACCCGCGCTGCGCGGTTCTATGAGAAGAGCGGCTGGCGCAACGCCGGCACCTTCGTGATGTTGTCGGAGACCTCGAACGGGCCGTTCCCGGTCGACCAGTGGCGTTTCGAGAAGCGGCTGGCGTGTTCGACGTGAGCAGGTCGAGGCCCGCAGGCGCGGGCCCCGACACGATCGCGCCTAGAACTTGAAGTTCGCGAACGCCCGCACCCCGATGCCGGGCATCAAGACCTCGTCCTTGGTGTAGGACACCGAATTGCGGATGCTCTCGTTGAGGAGATTGTTGCCGACGATGCCGGCCATCATCTCGCGCGCGCCGAACCAGTTGCGGTCGAGCTTGGTCTTGTAGCTCACCTCGGCCTTCAGCAGATTGTAGCCCGGCGTTGGCGTCTCCGCGATTACGGCGACGTTGTTCTGTGCGAAGGCGTGCAACAGGTTGACACGCATCAGCCAGTTGTCGTCGCGCCAGAACACGCCGCCGCCCAGCCGCACCGGCGGAATCCGCGGCACGTTGGTGCCGTCGGAGAAGGTGGCGCGCACGAAATCGAGCTGGTTCTCGATGCCCCAGATGCCGCCCTGGAACGCGCCGATATCGAGCTGCGACTGGAATTCGCCGCCGCGGAAATTGGCATTGCGTTGCGAATAGACCGCCTGGTTCAACTCGGCGCCCGGCGTGCCGCACGAGGCGAAATCGTCGTCGCACATCACGCCGGTGAGGCGGCGAAAGATGAAATTGTCGAAATGCGTGTAGTAGACGGTCGCCTCGAAACGGAACGGTCCCGTCGCCTTGCGCACGCCGAGCTCGACGGACTTCGCGGTCTCGATGGTGAGGTTGGGATTGCCGATGTCGAAGGTCGCCGTCGCATCATGGGCGCCGCGGGAAAACAGCTCGGCCGCCTTCGGCGCGCGCTCGACGTATTGCGCAGTGATGCTGCCGACCATGCCGCCCGGCAGGTCCTGCAACAGGCCGATGCTGCCGCTCTTCGGCGTGAAGGACGGATTGCGTGCGATGCCCACCTGCGGCGTGCCGTCGGGCAAATAATCCGCCGGGAAGTTCGGCGTCGTGCCGTGCAGCTCGACATGCTCGATGCGGCCGGCGATCTGCGCCCGCGTCGCGTCCGTGAACTTGAACTCGTTGAAGGCGTAAGCAGCAACGCGGGTGTTGTTGTTCGGGTCCCACAGGCCGTTGAACAGCGTGCCGGGATTGTCGGGGCTCGGCGCGGTCAGTTCCTGGTGACCGACCTGGAAGCCCAGCGCCGTCGTCACCTCGGCGAAGCGCGCGTTGAACGGCATCAACTGAACCTCGGTGCGGATCTCCTGCTCCTTGTTGGTGAAGGTCTGCCGCACGCCGTCGGTGTTGGGATCGGCGGGATCGGCAAGGCCGATCTCGTTGTGTCGATAATCCGTGGCGCCAGCCCAGAAGCGGATGGTGTCGATCGCGGCGGCATCGGGCCGGTACTCGCCCTTGACGTTGATCTTGGTCTGGTGACCGTCGATCCGCGTGTTGTGGTCCGCGCCGTCGATGCCGGGGATGTAGTAGAGCGAGTCGTTCTGCGTGATCGCCGCGCCGATATAGCCGCCCTGGAAGAAGTAGGAGCCGCCGATCGAGGCGCCGTCCGACCGCGTCGCCGAGTTGGGCTGGCGGCCGTTGGTAATGGTGCGCGTCTGATCGGTCAGGTAGGGATAGCTCGGAATGCCGTAGTCCGTGGTGCTGCGGCCATAGGCATCGGCATGGAAGGCAAAATTGCCGCCGCCGGTGTCGAGCAGCACGCCGCTTTCGACGCCGCGATCGACCGAGCTGAACGCGGTGCGCGTCTCGGCGGTGACGCAAGGCGATGTCGCGGCTGATGCGAGCGGCGCCTTGGTCGGCAGGCCGTAGCTCTGGAACGACGGCGCGCAGGACGGCAGCGCATCCGGAATCCGGTTGTTGGTGGCGCTGACGACGCCGCCGATCGAGGTCGAGCCGTAGCGCAGCGCAGCAGGCCCGCGCACCACCTCGACCTGGTTGGTCGCGAGCGGATCGATCGGCACGAAATGGTCCTCGCCGAGGTCGGAGGCGCCGCCGCCATTGGTGCCGTTCTCGACGATGCCGACGCGGTTGACGTCGAGCCCCCGGATGATCGGCCGGCTGGAGGCGCCGGGTGCAAAGCTCGAGCCGGTAATGCCGGGCTTGGAGAACAGCAAATCGCCGAGCTGGCCGCCGCCCTCGCGGCGGATCTCATCGTTCGGCACCACGGTGACGGTGGCGAACTGGTTGGTCACGATTGGCAGCACGCCCTGCTGAGGCGCGGCCGTCGCGGGCGCTGCCGGCGCTGCTTCCGCCGTGCGCTGCTGGCTGCGCGAGCGTCCGGTGCGCGCGACGCGGACCGGGCTGCGGGTCGGCACCACCCTGCGCACGATCGGGCTCGGCGCCGTCACGGTGACGGCCGGGATCTCCGTCGACGACTTGTCTGGTGCAGGCGCTGGTGCCGGTTCTTGGGCCAGCGCGGATGTGGCGGCGGCGCCGAGCAGGAGCAGGCTCGCTCCGCCGAGACGCTGCACGCGTCGCAATTCAAATGACATGGTCCTGATTCCACTCAGGCGCCGTCCGCATGTTGGTGTGCTGATCGGAGGCGGCCTGCCGTCGCAGCGCGACGGAATTCGACTTCAACTTCTCCCGGGCGATCGCCTGAAAGCGGCGGGTCCGAGCGTGATCACGCGGTGTTGGAAGTCAGGACGCGGGAGGGGCGCGCGGCTGGAATGCCGTGCCGGCCGATTTCAGATGGATGAATTCGGCATCAGTGGTGCGATGGAGCAGCTCGATCGCCTGCGGCAGCTGCAGAAGCGGCGGCGTCGCGAACAGGATTGTGCCCGCCATCGCGACGACGGCGCAGATCGCGCAATTGTCGTCGCCCGGCTGCTCCCGGTCTGGGGCAGAGGGCGATTGCTTCTGGATCGCCGCACGGTCGATCGACGCGATCGCCTTGGCGTTGTCCGTCTGTTGGAGCGAGGACTGGGCGAGGGGGGCGGCCTGGGCGAACCAGTGGCTGTGGCCGAAGGTCAGCGCGAATTGCACCAGCATCGCGAACAACGCGAGCCGGGCACCGTGCCTGATATGCGACCGGAACCACTTCATCTGCAGACGCCACCCCGCATCGCGAGGCGCCAATCCCTAGGGCGTCGCGATGTTACAATGTAACATCGCCTGATCGGTCTGCGGATGTCAACGGCGTGCGGCCCTGGGAGCGCAGGCAGCCGGTCCGATGTGTCGTTCGGGCAACTAGCGCCTGATGAGATTAGGTCTGATGCAGCCACGAAGGAGGTGCGCTCCCTCTCCCGCTTGCGGGAGAACCCCTGTATGGAGAGAACCCTCACCCGGCGCTTCGCGCCGACCTCTCCCGCAAGCGGGAGAGGTTGAACGAGCCCGAGACTATCGGTTCAACCTAGAGCCATCCCGCCGTAGAGGATCACCGCCCCTCGCGGGCCCAGGTCGCGGCGAAAGCGCCGAGCAGCAGCAGCAGGCCGATCAGGCCGGCGAAGATCGGCAGCACGCCGACGCCCTTCACGACGCTGGCATCGCGCATGCGCACGCCCATCCAGCCGTCGCCGGCGAAGACGCTCGCCGACCGCGATGGCACGATGCGCGGCAGCTCGACGCTGTTGCCGTCGACGACGCGCACGGCATTGCCGCCGGTCGCCTGCGTCAGCGGCCTCAATGTCTCGGTGGTGGAGGTGACCTCCGAAAACTCCTTCGGATTGGTCGGTCCGACATTGATCAAGGCCTTCAGCGTGCCGTCGGTCGCCTGCCACAGGCCGAGCTCGTTCGCCGGCAGGCTGGCGCGCCACTCGCCGGGATCGCCGGCGCTCAGCGTCAGGTCCTGCGACACGCCCGACGGCGAGGTCACGCTGACAGGCTGGACGCTGTCCGACATGGTCTGGCGCACCACGACGAGATTCTTGCCCTGCACCTGGAGGCGCAGCGCTTCCTCGTCGAGGTCCGGCTGCTTCATCAGCCAGTGCGACATCCGCCTGAGCAAATCGAGATGCGGGCCGCCACCCTCATAGCCGCGCGCCCACAGCCAGATGTGGTCGGAGAGCAGAAGCGCAACGCGCCCCTCGCCGAAGCGCGACAGGAACAACAGCGGCTTGCCGTCGAGGCCCGTCATCACCGGCGGGTTGACGGAATTGCGGGTGTCGACGGTGCGGAAGAAGCGGCTCCAGCGCGGCGGCTCGGATCCCGATCCCTCCAGCCCGCGCGTGACCGGATGGCGTTTGCCGAGGTCGGACAGATGCGCATAGAACGGTTTTTCGGTCACGCCGACCGGCTCGGCCGGCAGCACCGAATCCAGCGGCGTGCGCCAGATGCTGGTGTTGGAGGCGTAGTCGGGACCGGCCGAGACCAGCACCGCACCGCCCGCGCGCACATAGCGCGCGATGTTGTCGAAATAGGCGATCGGCAGCACGCCCTGGCGGGCATAGCGGTCGAAGATGATCAGCTGGAATTCGTTGATCTTCTGCTGGAACAGTTCGCGGGTCGGAAACGCGATCAGCGACAATTCGTTGATCGGCGTGCCGTCCTGCTTCTCCGGCGGCCTTAGAATCGTGAAGTGCACGAGGTCGACGCTGGCGTCGGACTTCAGCAGGTTGCGCCAGGTGCGCTCGCCGGAATGCGGCTCGCCCGACACCAGCAGCACGCGCAGCTTGTCGCGCACGCCGTCGATGGCGACGACGGCGCGGTTGTTGACCGGCGTCAGCTCCTTCTCGAGCGGCGAGGCCTCGATCTCGACGATGTTCGGGCCGGCATGCTTGATGTCGACGTCGACGCTCGCGCTCTGGCCGCTCGTGAGCGTGCGCTCATTGATGACCTCGCCGTCGCGGCGCACCGTGACCCTGGCGCGCTCGCCGGACACGCCCTGGTCGTCGAGCCGGTAGCTGATGGTCTGCATCTGGCCGACGATGCCGAAGCGCGGCGCCGCCGTGATCGCGATGCGGCGGTCGCGCTCGTCCTTCTGTCCGGTGATCAGCGCATGCACCGGCGCCTGGAAGCCGAGCGCGGCGGCATTGGCGGGAATGTCGTGGACGCGGCCGTCGGTGATCAGGAACGCGCCGGCGACGCGGTCGACAGGCACGTCGGACAAGGCCGAGGCGAGGGCGCCGAACAGTCTCGTGCCGTCGGTCTCGCCGTCGGCCTGTCCGGCGTCGACGACGCGGACCTCGAGGCCCTTGATCTTCTTCAGGCCGTCGACCAGCGCCTCCTGCGCCTGGGCGGCCTCGCGATTGCGGTTGCCGAAATTCTGGCTCGGGCTCTTGTCGACGACGATGGCCGCGACCGAGGTGAGGGGATCGCGGTCCTCGCGGGTGAAGGAGGGATTGGCGAGCGCCAGCAGGAACAGCGCCAGCGCGGCCACGCGCACGGCCGCGCCGCGCGCACGCGCCACCAGCAGCAGAATCGCAATGACGACGATCGCGGCCAGCGCGAGCCACAGGACGATCGCGGGAACAAGCGGCGTGAACGCGATGCCGTAATTCATCAGACAGACCTATCAACGTCATTCCGGGGCGCCTCGAAGAGGCGAACCCGGAAGCTCGAGATTCCCCGGTGCGCAATGCGCACCTGCGGTCTGGTCCTTCGGACCATCCCGGAATGACGGGGCATGTGGCTCGTCACACGCATCTCTATTGCCCCAGCCGTTCGATCAGGGCCGGTGCGTGCACCTGGTCGGCCTTGTAGTTGCCGGTCAGCGTGTACATCACGATGTTGGCGCCGGCGCGGTAGGCGAATTCGCGCTGGCGGGTGTCGCCGCTGGTCACCGGCAGCATGTACTGGCCGTCGGGGCGCACGGCCCAGGCGCCGGCAAGATCGTTCGAGGTGATGATGATCGGCGAGACGCCGTCGCCGCCGCGCGCCGGACGCTGCGCGCTGTCCTCGTCCTCGTCGCGCGGCAGGGTCTCGACCCAGGTCTGGCCGGTGTTGAAGCGGCCGGGGAAGTCGCGCAGCAGGTAGAAGGTCTTGGTCAGCACGTGCTCACGCGGCACCGGCTCGAGCTCGGGTACGTCGAGCGAGGACAGGATGTCGCGCAAGGCCCGCATGCCCGGCGTCTGCGAGGCGCCGCTATCGCCCGGCGGCGCCTCGTAGGCGTCGCGGGTGTCGAACAGCACGGTGCCGCCCTGCTTCATATAGGCGTCGATCTTGTTGATGGCGTCCTGCGGCGGCTTGGGCGCGCCCGGCACGATCGGCCAGTAGATCAGCGGGAAGAAGGCGAGCTCGTCGCGCGCCGGATCGATGCCGACGGGATCGCCGGCCTCGAGCGCAGTGCGCTGCGCCAGGAACAGCGTCAGTCCGGTGAGGCCGGCCTTGACGATGGAATCGACGTCGGCATTGCCGGTAACGACATAGGCGAGGCGGGTCTGCGACACCGCCTTCATCGCGAACTCGTCGGACGCGCTGTCGGCGCGCAACGGCGTCGGCGACAGCACGGAGACGCCCGCAAGCACGAGGCCGAGCAGGATCACCGCAGGCGCGGCGCGGCGGCGCAGCAACGCGGCGAGGCCGCCGCCGAGCAACGCGACGATGATGGCGTCGATCAGGAACAGCCCGAGCGCGGTCGAGAGCAGCCAGCCGCGCAAATCGCGCGGCTCGGCGTTGGTGTAGGTGGCGTGCCGGGCGCGCAGGCTCGCGGTGTTCAGGGCTGCGATGCGGTCGGCGCTAGCAAGCGTGTTCACGGCGAGCGGTCCTTCTGCCGGACCGTAGAAGCCGGGCGGATGATCGGGGGTGGCGCGGTCGCGATAATCCGCGGGCAGCGGCTTTGCGGTCGCCGGCGGCGGACCGAAGGCGCCAAAGCCGTCGAGGATGTGCAGCGGCGCCACCGTTTCAGTGGTCGCCTCGCTGGCGACGCCGGCACCGGGCTTGGTGGTGTAGCCGGACATGTCGACCACCCGCCTCAGCATTTCGACGAAGATGCCCGACATCGGCAGATCAGACCAGCGCATGTCGGCGCTGACATGGAACAGGCTGACGATGCCCTTGCCGCGATGCTCGCCGGTGACGAGCGGCGTGCCGTCCTCGAGCGAGGCCCAGCTCTTGGTGGCGAGCACGGCGTCCGGCTCGGCCAGCACCTGCCGGCTCACGGTGACATCCTTGGGCACCACGACGCCGGCGAACGGGCCGTCGGCGGCGAAAGAGGCGAGATGCTGCGGCTTCTCCCAGGTCAGGCTGCCGCCGAGCGTGCGGCCGCCCTTGCGCAGCTTGACCGGCACGAGATCGTCCTCGGCCTGCGCCAGACGGGGCCCCGCGAACCGCACCAGCACGCCGCCCTGGTCGATCCAGGCATTGAGGCGCTCGCGGATTTCAGGCGCGATGGTGCCGACATCGGCGAGGATGATCATCGGCAGCTTCTGGTCCAGGAATTGCGTGATGCCCTGCTGCGGCGAGCCCTTGTCGGCGAGCCGCACGTCGGCGAACGGCGCCAGCGCGCGCGTGAGGTAGAAGGTCGGCGCCAGCAGCGGCTGCGCGGTCTCGCTGGTCGCCCCCGAGACGATGCCGATGGCGCGGCGGCGCCAGCGCTTGTCGAGCAGCTGCACCGCACCGGCGGAGCGCTCGCCCGAGATCTCGAGCCGCGTGATGTCGTTGCGCAGCTCGACCGGCAGGTCGAACGCGGCGTTGGTCTCCTTGTCCTGCGGGCCGAACGAGAAGCGTGCTTCGCCGATCGGCGAGGCCTTCTGGTCCAGCGCGCGCACGGTGCCCACCGCAATGCCGCTGTCGGTGCGCAGCACCTTCACCGTCATCCTGGCGGCGGCGTTCTCGGCCGCGACCAGCGCCAGCGGCGAGGACGTGCCGCCTTCGAAGATGGTCAGGCTGCGATCGCCGATGGTCTTGCCGAGGCCAGCCACGAATTCCTCGCCGCGGCCGGTATCGACGCCGTCGGACAGCCAGGCGATCTCGCAGTCGCCGGTCGCTTTCAGGAAACGATCGACGGCGGCGAGCGTCTCGACGCGATCGATCGAGTAGGGTTTTGGCGCGAGCTGGCGCAGCGCGACGCGCGCGGCGCCCGCCGGCATCAGGGTGATGTCGCGGTTCGGCTCGGACAGCGGCACCAGCGCGATGGCGCGGCGGTCATTGTCGGCGTTGGCGATCAGCTCGTCGGCGGCCCTGATCCTGACGTCCCAATTCGAAGCCGCGCTCCAGCCGTCGTCGAGCATGATCATCAGCGGCGCCTTGCTGCCAGCGGCGCCGACCTGCGGATTCCAGATCGGCCCGGCGGCGGCGAAAATGACCAGCGCCGCAGCCAGGAGGCGCAGCGCGGTCAGCCACCACGGCGTCCGCGACGGCGTCTCCTCGCGCGGTGCGATGTCGAACAACAGCCGCGTCGGCGGAAACTCGATCCGGCGCGGCCGCGGCGGCATCACGCGCAACAGCCACCACAGCACCGGCAGGCTGACGAGGCCGATCAGGAGCAGCGGTTCGGTGAAGGCGAGCGGCAATCCCATCATGCAGCCGGCCCCGCCTTGATGGTCGCGGTGCGCGCGCCCGATTTGCTTACCTGCATGCCGGCGTGCAGATACAGCAGCAGCTCGGCGGCGGAGCGGTCGGTCGCATGCGTCGTGAACAGCCAGTCGAGCCTCGAGGTCTCGGCGCGGATCTGGTCGCGGTGCAGCGCAAGGCGCGCGGTGTAGTCCTGCGCCCAGCTCTCGGCGCGGCCGGCGGTGATCACGCCAAAGCCCTCGGGCTCGACGAACTCGATGCGGCCGGAATAGGGGAACGACTCCTCGGCGGGATCGACGACCTGCACCATCGTGCCATGCGCGCCGGAGCCGGAGAGCCCGGCGAGCGTCGCACTGATCTCGGAGATCGGCGACCAGAAATCCGACAGCACGATGATCTCGGCCAGCGCGGAAGGAACGAAAGAGGGCGGCAGGCTGAGGCGGTCGGCATCGTCATGCAGCATCGCCTGCGCCATCTTGTCGATGACGCTGCGGCTCGCAGTCGGCGCCATCAGCCCGGGAATGCCGACGCGTTCGCCGCCCGACACCAGCAGCTCGGCCAGCGCGAAGGCGACGATCAGCGTGCGCTCGAGCTTGGATTCGCGCGCGGTCTTCGAGGCGAACGCCATCGAGGGCGAGCGGTCGGGCCAGATCCAGACCGTGTGCGAGGCTTCCCATTCGAGCTCGCGGACATAGAGATGGTCGTCGCGCGCCGAGCGGCGCCAATCGACGTTCTGCGCCGGCTCGCCGGAGACGAAGCGGCGATACTGCCAGAAATTCTCGCCGGAGCCGGCGCGGCGCCGGCCGTGCAGGCCGTGGATGACGTTGGCGGCAACACGGCGGGCTTCGAGGACGAGGCGCGGCAGCGAAGCGGCGAGCGTACGGCTTTCGCCATCGGCACGTCGGATCGCGATGATCTCCTTCGCTGTGTGCCCGGTCTCTGCAGCCATCAACCGATCCGTGTCTTCAATTGCCGGATCACGTCCGGAATCGTGCGGCCTTCGGCGCGCGCCTGGAACGTCAGTGCCATGCGGTGCTTCAGAATGGGTTCGGCGAGGTCGAGCACGTCGTCGATCGAGGGCGCGAGGCGCCCGTCGATCAGCGCGCGGGCGCGCACGGCGAGCATCAAGGATTGGCTGGCGCGCGGGCCGGGGCCCCAGGCGATGAACTTGCCGGCTTCGCCGCTCTCCTCGCCCGGACGGGCCGAGCGCACCAGCGACAGGATCGCTTCAACAACGGAATCGCCGACCGGCAGGCGGCGGACCAGCCGCTGCGCGGTGATCAGCGCATCCGCCGTCATCGAGCCCTTCGCCAGCGTCTCCTCGGCGCCGGTGGTTTCGAACAGGATGCGGCGCTCGGCCTCGCGGTCGGGATAGTCGACGTCGATCTCCATCAGGAAGCGGTCGAGCTGCGCTTCGGGCAGCGGATAGGTGCCTTCCTGCTCCAGCGGGTTTTGCGTCGCGAGCACGTGGAAGGGCTTTGGCAGATCGTGACGCGCGCCGGCCACGGTGATGTGCTGCTCCTGCATCGCCTGCAGGAGCGCCGACTGGGTGCGCGGGCTGGCGCGGTTGATCTCGTCGGCCATCAGGAGCTGCGCGAACACGGGACCCGCAATAAAGCGGAAGGCGCGCCTGCCCGCGGTGCTCTCGTCCAGCACCTCGGCGCCGAGGATGTCAGACGGCATCAGATCGGGCGTGAACTGGATGCGCTTGGCGTCGAGACCGAGCGTGACGCCGAGCGTCTCGACCAGCTTGGTCTTGGCAAGACCGGGCACGCCGATCAGCAGCGCATGGCCGCCGGAGAGGATCGTGACCAGCGTGTTCTCGATCACGCGGTCCTGGCCGAAGATGACGGATGCGATCGCCTCCTTCGCCGCGCGAATTTGGGCCGACACCTGCTCGGCCGAACGGACGATCCCGTCCTCGAGTTTCTCGACACTCTCCGCCATTCGCTCGCTCCTTCAGCCTGCCATGCGGCTTGCTTGCGTCGTCACGTTCCCGCGTCGTCACGCCATCACATGGGCCCTATGCTAGACTTGCAGGAAGGCCATGTATTCGTTGAATTAACCTATCCCCACCTTATCGGCTTAAGGGTATGTAGGGCATCACGAAGTGGCGACCTCCACACCGGACTTTTCCGGGATGGAACCGAGCACCAATCTCCAACGTAGACCTGCACCAATCGTGCCAGATGACAAAGTCAGGGCAAACCATGGCGAACCAAGGGCAGAGCGCCGATCGCGGTCTTGAGGGGCTGACTGCCGCCGCCAAGAGTGCTGCCGGTGCCGAAGGCGCCAAAAAGGGCCTGCCTCCGGTGCATCTGTGGAATCCGCCGTTTTGCGGCGATCTCGACATCCGAATCGCCGCCGATGGTACTTGGTTCTACATGGGGACGCCAATTGGCCGTCACGCCCTCGTCCGCCTGTTCTCGACCATTCTGAAGCGCGAGGGCGACAAGCACTTCCTCGTGACGCCGGTGGAGAAGGTCGGCATCCGCGTCGACGACGCGCCGTTCATGGCGGTCGAAATGCAGAAAGACGGCGAGGACAACCATCGCGTGCTGAGCTTCCGCACCAATGTCGACGACTGGGTCATTTGCGATGCCGCGCACCGGCTAAGGTTCGAGCAGGCGGCGGACGGCGGGCTGACGCCTTACTTGCATGTCCGCGCCGATCTCTGGGCCAAGGTGACCCGCGCGCTCTACTACGATCTGGTTGACATGGGCGAGGAGCGGATGGTCGATGGCCAGCCGATGTTCGGCGTCGAGTCGGCCGGCGAATTCTTCGCCATGGCCGACGCGGAGCAGGTGAGGGCCGCGCTTTGAACAAGCCTATCTTGAGGAACGAACCTGTCGCGCTGGGAGCTGCAGATTTCTTCGCCCGCTCGCGGGCGCGGCTTGGCTTCGACGTGCCGCCCGGCCTCTACGATCCCAACATCATCCCGGCCTCGGGCGATCCCGGCACCGACAAGATGCTGGAGATCATCGCACGCGAGCAGCCGGTGCGGCCGGCCGCGGTGCTGATCGCCGTGGTCGACCATCCCGAGCCGACCATCCTGCTGACGCAGCGCTCGGCCCATCTCAACGACCACGCCGGCCAGATCGCCTTTCCCGGCGGCAAGATCGACGCGATGGACGCATCCCCGCTCGACGCGGCGCTGCGCGAGGCCGAGGAGGAGGTCGGCCTGTCCAGAGACTTCGTCGAGCCGATCGGCTATCTCGACCTCTACGGCACCGGCTTCGGCTTCCGCATCCTGCCGACGGTCGCAAGGGTCAGGCCGGGCTTTGCGCTCACCATCAACCATTCCGAGGTTGATGACGCGTTCGAGGTGCCGCTATCCTTCCTGATGAACCCGGTGAACCATCAGCTGCACAGCAAGGAATTCCGCGGCATGGAGCGGTTCTACTACGCGATGCCGTTCGCGGAGCGCTACATCTGGGGTGCGACGGCCGGAATGCTGCGTGTGCTGTATGAGCGGATCTATTCATCATGATCCGGACGGTTCTGACCGAGATCGGAATCTTCCTCATCCCCTTTGTCGTCTATGCGTTGTTCCTGGCCGCCACCCGGTCCGGCCTGTTCGCGCGAACGTCCTGGCCCGTCACGGTCGTCGCCCGTCTCGCCCTGGTCGCGCTCGCGATGGTGATCGCGGGCCTGATTGCCCTCGCACAATTCTCCGGCGCCGGACCGGATTCGACCTACGTTCCCGCCCATATCGAGGACGGCAAGTTCGTGCCGGGCACGGAAAGATAGGGGCGGGACGATGAGCGCGGAGCCGATCCTTGCCGATGCGCCCTGGCTGACCGCCGGTGGGACCGCGCGCGTCCTGCAACTGCTCGGCGTTGATGGCGAGGAGGCGCGGGTGGTCGGCGGCGCCGTGCGCAATGCGCTGCTCGGCCTCGTGCCCGGCGACATCGACATCGCGACCACGGCGCTGCCGGAGGAGGTGATCCGCCGCGCCAAGGCCGCCGGCATCAAGAGCGTGCCGACCGGCATCGACCACGGCACCATCACGCTCGTCATCGACGGGCATCCTTACGAAGTGACGACGCTGCGCGAGGACACCGAGACCTTCGGCCGCAAGGCCAGGGTCGCGTTCGGCCGCGACTGGGTGAAGGACGCCGGGCGGCGCGACTTCACCATGAACGGCCTGTCGGTCGATGCGGCAGGCGTCGTGTACGACTATGTCGGCGGCATCGCGGATGCCAAAGCGCGCCGCGTGCGCTTCATCGGCGATCCCGACCAGCGTATCGCCGAGGATTATCTGCGCATCCTGCGTTTCTTCCGCATACATGCCGCCTTCGGCGCCGGCGAGCCCGACCGCGACGGCTATCTCGCCTGCATCCGCGGACGTGCGGGCCTCGCCAGCCTGTCGGCCGAGCGGGTGCGGATGGAGATGCTGAAGCTGCTGGTCGCCGGCGGTGCCTCCGCGGCCGCGCTGGCGATGGCCGATGGCGGATTGCTGCAAACGCTGATCGGCGGCGTCGCCTATACGGGCCCGCTGGAAACGATGATCGCGATCGAGCGCGAGCTCGGCCTCAGCCCCAGCAGCACGCGGCGCCTCGCCGCGCTGACGGTCGCCGTGACGGAGGACGCCAAGCGCGTCGCCGCGCGCCTGCGGCTCTCCAATGCCGAAGCCAAGGCGCTGGATTCGATGGGCCATCGCTGGTGGCGCTTCGCCGCCAAGGACGAGGCCAATGCGCGGCGGCTGCTCTACCGGCTCGGCCCTGAGCGCTATCACGATCGCGTGTTGCTCGGCTGGGCGCGCGCCGCCGGTGAGGTGCATTCGCCGCGCTGGCGCGCGCTCGCCGAACTGCCGCAGCGCTGGACGGCGCCGAAATTCCCGCTGCGCGCCGCCGACTTCATCGCGCGCGGCCTCGCGGAAGGGCCCGCGCTCGGACATGTGTTGACGCTCGCCGAGGACGCTTGGCTTGCGGCGGATTTTCCCCTAGAGGAAGCCGCGCTCGCTTCCATCGCCGATCAAGCTGCGGCACGCGTCGGCCGCGACGGGAAAACGTGACCATCGTTTCAGGCTTCGCCGACATCTCGATCCTTCAGCTTTTGCTGGTCGCGTTGATGGCGTTGTTTGCTTCGATCATCGGTGGTCTCGCCGGCTACGGCACCGGCGCGCTGATGCCGCTGGTGCTGGTGCCGCTGGTCGGCGCCGAGCCGGTGGTGCCGATCATCGCGATCTCCGCAATGCTGACCAATGCGAGCCGCGCTCTTGCCTATCTCCGCCATGCCGACCGCCGCCGCGCGCTGATCGTGCTCGCCTGCGCGGCGCTGACCACCGCGCTCGGCGCCTACGGCTATACGCGTCTCACCAATGCCGGCGCAGCCCTCGTGATCGGCACCATGCTGATCATGAGCGTGCCGCTGCGCCGCGTGCTCCGCCGGCGTGAGGTCAGGATCGGCGACACCGGTCTTGCCGCCGGCTCGGTCGGCTACGGCGTGCTGGTCGGCGGCACCTCCGGCTCCGGCGTGATCCTGCTCTCGCTGCTGATGGCCGCAGGCCTCGAAGGCGCCGCCGTGATCGCCACCGATGCGATGATCTCGCTCGGCACCGGCCTCATCAAGATCTCGGTGTTCGGCCTCGCCGGCGCCGTGACCGCGCAGGTGCTCGCCTTCGCGCTGCTGATCGGCGGGATCGCGATCCCGGGCGCGTTCCTCGCAAAGGCTTTCGTCGAGCGGATGCCGGTGCACATCCACACCGCGATCCTCGACGTTGCGGTGATCACGGGCGGGCTCGTGATGATCTCGGCGGCGGCGAAGCAGCTGATTGCATAGATGATCCTGGCCCGCGCCCGGACCGCGGATCGAACCTCGTACTCATAAGCATCGGCCTCCGAGCACAAGCTGGAAGTCACCCGGCTCAGCCTCATCGGCGGCTTATTGATCCGAACCGGCTCAAACACCAGTACGAGCGTTCCATCCAATTGCTTCAGTCGCGCAACGGATGTATTGATGTCATAACCCACTTTATAGTTTCATGCCTGCCATTTTAGTGGAGAGGGTAATGAAGACGGGAATTGCTACAGCGTCGATTTTCGCAGCAACGGTCTTGACGGCCAACGCTCAAATGCCCCGGATAGAAGTTTATCCGATCACGTCTGTCACCCTCAAGGATCCAGACCTTTTGGCTGGTCGAAGGATAGCGGTACGACGACCCCACCTCGTTTAGGTGGACGGGATGAGCGAGACTCGCGCGTGGATTTGACAACGCGAGGGACGCTCGTTCCATGCATCAAGACAGACATCAAGACGGGCATGATGCCGCCTCCTATCAGCGGATCGAGGTGATCACAGGGGAGAGGCGACGGCGCAGTTGGAGCGATGCGGAGAAGGCGCGGATCGTGGCCGAGAGTGCCGATCCGGAGACGAGCATTTCCGAGGTGGCTCGACGCAACGGGGTGAACCGGGGACTGCTCAGTGTGTGGCGGCGCCAGGCGCGGCTCGCGTCGAGCGAAGCGCCGCAGTTCGTGCAAGTCAGGCTCCAGGCCGCCGTCGAGGCGCAGCCGAACGCGATCGATAAGGCGCATGTTCTGACGGATCCGGCCGAGCGGATCGAGGTGATGATCGCGGGCGCGACGGTGCGCGTGTCGCATTTTGGTGACAGCCAGCTTCGATAAAGCATCGGCGTGGCCACCTCACCTTGGACAGCGGGAAATGTGGGTGTAGCTTTCTCTTGGGAACCCTGCCGCGGAGTTGGGGGCAATGAAAGCCTTGCAGGCCGCCTGCATCGTGGGTGTCGTTGCATTCACGGTGATGATTCATCGCGCCGTAGCGGAGATATCTGCTGGAGCTGGAGCGCTGCCTGGAGCAACGCTCGGGTCGGTCTCCGGGGCGGCTTCTGGTCGATCATTGGTTGCCCAAGCCAAAATCGACGACGATTCCAACGCGACGAAATCGAACGCATTGGACCAGCGTGATGCTGCGCCGCCGGTGCCGGCAATGCGCGATGCATTGGATGATGCTTCCAGCCCCGCGCCGGTGAGCCAGGATTTCCGGTATCTGATCTATTACGTGTGGTCCGAATATCCGCCCGCCGAGAAGCCGGCGGATATCGTGTTGAGGTCGTTCAAGGACACCCTGGTCGGAACGCCGATCGAGGAGATCAAGCGCGCGTCCGATGCGTTCGGTCTCGATTTCAATTTCATGAAAGCGGTCGCGAAGATCGAGTCCGGGTTCGATCCCAAGCAACGCACCGGGTCGTATATCGGCCTGTTCCAACTGAGTGAGTATGAGTTCAACAAGTTCGGCTCGGGGCAGATTCGTAGTCCCCGCGACAATGCCGTAGCGGCGGCCTACAAGGTCATTACCGAAGGCGTGCTGTTCGAGTGGGTGACGCACCAGAAGCCGACCTTGAGCGATCTTTACTTGATCCATCAACAGGGCTGGGAAGGCGCCGCCGAGCACATCAGCCAACCTGATCGCATCGCCTGGAAATCAATGTGTGCCACCGGTGAGGGCAAGGAAAAAGGCGAGAAATGGTGCAAACGCGCGATCTGGCGGAACACTCTTCCGGCCGTCAAGCAGGCGTGGAAATCGGTCGACAAGCTGACATCCGGAGCGTTCGTCGGAATGTGGCGCGCGCGGATTGCTGAACTCTATTCGAAATATATGGCCACGGCCGCCGCCGAGCGGGTGAACCAGTAGCTTCCGTCGCGTGGTTGACTCCAGGCAAGCCGCTCGCACTCGCTGACGAGGTGGTCGACGCGACCGTGATGAGATGAGGCTTGATTGCTGCAAGGACGAGCGCTCCCTCTCCCGCCGGCGCGCCAGATCGTGCGCCTCTCGGTCGAGCTCGTGCAGACCTCGTGCGGCATGGGCGTGCCGCTGTTCGACGACAAGCAGGAGCGCGGCAGCCTCGTGCGCCACTGGACGGCACAGGGTCTCGACAAGTTACGAAAATACTGGCGCCTGAAGAACATGAAGAGCATCGACGGCCTCCCGACCGACTTTGCTCCCGACAGCATGGCGCCGCGGGGCTGACTAAGATTGCGTTCGACACCGGCCCGATTTGACGTTCGCGCCTGGAGCGTAGCCGTCATCGGCGGTTTGTGACCCGAAGCGGAATGTCGAGGCTACCTCGATTCCATTTTCGAGTTGATTGTCTTCGAAGTCAGAATCGCAATGAGCCAAAATTGGCAATAGGGTTTGAAAGATCAGCGCAATCCAGAAAACCCCATTTTCGGCACCCTTGCTGATCGAGTACGGCCACCATCTCATCGCGTAAATGATGATCTCGATGAAAGTGCCGACAAAAGCTCCAATTAAGATGTTGGGCCCCAGCGGGGGTCCAGAAATTTTGCGTACTGTAAATGCACCAATCAGAATACCTGGGAGCGCGGTGATGAAGAGCCCGCTTAGGATTAAGCCAGGAGCCATAACGAAGGCTAGTGCGGGATAAACAATCAGACCGTCATATCGGCTGGGCATCCAATCCAATAGCACAGCCATGAGCATTGTGGTTCACCAGCCTCGCTACGTAAATGATGGTCGACTGCGGTAAATGAGCATTTGATGACGCTCGGCCAACGCTTCTGCTTCTGGCCCATTGCAGACCTTAAGAAGACTTGGCATCCTGGCGCGATGATTAGCGATCAGCGTGTAAGTATGCGTACATGGAAGACGACAACGCTTTACGCGCTTTGTTTGATTGTTGGTTGTCTTGTATTCGACCGGGCAGTAGCCTGCGCGGTGGCGAGTTCGCAAGGTGGTGTGCTCTTTGACTATATTCCAGAAGGAGTCGACGCGCCAGTAATCGTCGAGGTAACGATCGTCAGCAGAGAAGCCGATATTAACTCTCCGGACCATACTCCATTGGCAGTGATGAATGCTCGGGTCGAAAGGATCGTCAGGGGAACACTCGATAGCAACGCGTTGAAAGTCCTTACCTACCTTAGCACTTGTACCAGAATTGGCGTAGGGCATGGTTTCGTGGCCGGCACGATCGTGCATGATGCTCAGCTTGGGCCCAAGCTGATTGCGCTACAGCGATCCTATGAGGTTCTCACGCAAAGACGATGAATTCGGCCCGTCTTATCGAAGTCTGCTTAGTGAGGCAGAGCGGGTCGCAATTTGCCCAAGTTGAGTACTTCTCAGTTTGCGGCGCCGGGATCGTGCCAACTGCGCTCGATTAAGCTCAAAGGTTCCCTCGATAAAAATCGAGTGCGTTCAGCTCGTTGGCAAGCGTGTTTCGGGAGTGATACTGATCTCCGTCAAGCTGAGTTCTCATGGTCTTAAGCCACGGCAGCTTCGTTTCAATATCCGCGGTCAATGGGTCTTCTGTCACCTCGATGACCGCCTCGCGCAATACAACTCCAAAGCCGAATGTTGCGGCTAGATTTCCAGGATCAATCTGTTCAACCGACTCTGGGTCATCGAGATCACGAAAGTGGACCAACATCGGAATCTCGTCGACATGCAACACGCGACGCGGACGCTGCTCTCTCAACAGCCGCACTCGGGGAAGAGGATCGATCTCGCTTTTCAGCAAGTCGGCAAAAGCATGAAACAGCATCCATGCTGGACCACCTAGATCTCCGAATCCAGCCTTCGGTCCGTGCAGAAGCGCGAAGAGCGTACCGTGAGCGCCGAGATCGACCACAACAGCTTCGCCGCTCACCTCGTTGCCGAAACCTCCCATAGAGCCGAAGAGGCCTCTCGTGTCGGACTGCTTGACTTGAATGACGCCGGAACCACTGACGAGCTTGCCATCAACATCTACGTTGAATGTTAATTGGTATCTGATGGTCTCGCTCAGAGAGCCGCCGCATCCTGTTAGAAAGCTGGCCAGAGTGCAGAGCACAGCCAGCCATCTCGCGCGCAGCAGAGCCATCGCCTCACCAACTGCTATGAGCGCCTAATAGGCTAAGGAGCCTGCCGACGCGCCAACAGCCTTTGGTTGTGCATGGAAGGGGCTAAGGTTCGGTAAATTGTGTTGACCGCCAGAAAAGACTAGCTGGACAGGATTTCGTTTCCGCTCCTGGCCCTTCGCGGCGGTCGGGCGCCTATCTCGACAGCCGGCTTTGGAGCTATGGCTGATTTTGGGTGACGCGGCCTGATCAGGCGGCGTGGCTTTCAGTGTTCGGAATGACTTCGATTCCGTCGATGAACTTTACACCGGCGATGACTTTCGGCAACTGGTTCGTGCTCTTCAATCGCCGCCAGGTCTTCGATGCGGCGTCGATGAGCTTGAACACCATCAGCTTCGCAGTTTGTTGCGACAGCGATCCCTTGGTCCGCACCGTTCGGTGGCGCACCGTGGCGAAGACGCTCTCGATCGGGTTCGAGCTGCGTAGGTGGATCCAGTGCTCAGCAGGGAAGTCGAAGAAGGCGAGCAGCGCATGGCGATCCTTGATCAGGCACTCCACCGCACGTCCGTATTTGACGTGGTATTTCTCGACGAAGACGTCGATCGCGGTTTCAGCTTCGGCCCGGTGTGGGGCCAGATAGATGTTCCGCAGGTCGTTCTTCATGGGGCCCTGCACGGATTTGGCGACCTTGTCGAGTACGTTGCTCACTTTATGGCACCAGCATCGTTGGTGCCGCGTGCCGGGAAAGGCCTCGTCCAGTGCCTTCCAGAAGCCGAGGGCGCCGTCGCCGATGGCGAGTTGCGGGGCAATCCGTAACCCGCGTTGCCGCAGGTCGATCAGGAGTTCGCGCCAGCTCTGCGCGCTCTCGCGCACGCCGACCTGGAAGCCGATCAGCTCCTTCTTGCCTTCCGGCGTGGTGCCAATCAGCACCAGCATGCATTCGCTGTGATCTTCCATGCGGGCCTGCAGGTACACGCCATCGGCCCAGATGTAGACATAGCGACGCGCCGACAGATCGCGTCTCTGCCAGCGTTCGTACTCGACCTGCCAATCGGCCTTCAGGCCGGCGATCACCGAAGGCGACAGGTTCGGCGCATCCTTGCCGAGCAGCGCCGAGAGCGCCTCCTGGAAGTCGCCGGTCGAGATGCCGCGCAAATAGAGGACCGGGATCAAGGCATCCAGGCTCTTCGTCCGCCGCGCCCATAGCGGCAGGATTGCCGAACTGAAGCGGAGGCGGTCGCCTGGCCCGCTCGCTCCGCGGTCGCGGACCTTGGGACGAGCGACCTCCACCGGACCG
This sequence comes from Bradyrhizobium sp. USDA 376, assembly GCF_054063675.1. Taxonomy (NCBI): domain Bacteria; kingdom Pseudomonadati; phylum Pseudomonadota; class Alphaproteobacteria; order Hyphomicrobiales; family Nitrobacteraceae; genus Bradyrhizobium; species Bradyrhizobium sp. USDA 376. The sequence goes on along the minus strand of NZ_JBSSGN010000001.1, from coordinate 8,683,038 downwards.
ATGCCGGTCGCAATCTCGCGCACCGGACCGTGCCCATGTCGGACCAGGCGCGCTCGACCGTCGGGCAGCGTCAGATTGGCCGTGCTGGCCAGAAACGCGCCAACCTCGATCTCGATCGCCCTGGCAAGCAGGTCCCGCGCGCCGGCACGAACGATATCGGTCAGTGGATCATCAACCGCGGACGGCTGACGGAAAGCAAGAACATTGGTAGTCTCGGTCATGGCGTATCGCTCTCCTCGAGAGGTTCTGGCAGGCTCGTCACCCGCCTCGATACGCCGCCTTCCTCACACCGTCATCACCCAGATTCCGCCATAGCTCCCGGCTTTGGGAGGTACACCGGAACAAGTGCCTTTACGGGCGTGATCTCCTTCACGCAATGGGGCCACGCCCTACTTTTTGAGCGCCGACAGTTGATCGGTGTCATAGCGGGCTCGCAACTTGGCAATCGTTGCGGGATCGGCGGCGCCGCCGCGCGCTACCGTCTCGGCCAGTTCCTCGAAATAGCGCTCATGGCCGGGCGGCGACACCGTCATGAGCACCCGTGCGATCTTGTCGGAGGCATTGCCTATGTTGTGGGGGACGCCGGGTGGCAGGAACAGGTAGGTGCCTGGAGTGGCGCGCACCCGTTCGCTGCCAACCTGCCAGTCGCATTCGCCCTCCAGGACATAAAACGTCTCCTCCTGCACGCGATGGACATGCAGCCCCGTGGAGAAGCCGGGCGGAATGGTCCATTCGAACATCGAGGTATGCTTGGTATCGGTGCCCGTGACCAGGAAGGTCATGGGCTGGCCTGCAAGCTTCACGCCCTTGCCTTCGGTCGGTCGTCGGATGATCGGCTGTCGGCTCATGTCGCTCTCCGGATAGTGTTCAGGGAGCCTGATGCTGCCACTCCGGCGCCGAAAGGTCGTGAAGAGTCGCCAAAATTGTTGCAAAATGTCGCCGAAATGACCCAGCCACCCGCGGCCTACAAATTCGGCCCGTTTGCGCTCGACGCTGACACAGGAGCGCTCCTTTGCGACGGTGCGCCAAGCCTGCTTGGCCAGCGTGGCGCCGCACTGCTGCGCCTGCTGCTCGAGCGCGCTGCTTCTCCGGTCAGCAAGGATGCATTGATCGAGGCGGCGTGGCCGGGACTCGCGGTCGAGGACAGCAATCTCTCGGTGCAGGTCGCAGCACTTCGCCGCGCGCTCGAGCAGGGCGGTGGCGGGCGCTGGATCGAGACGCTGCCGCGCCGCGGCTACCGCTATGCCGGTCCGCCGGTCACACGTACTGATGCCATTGCGGACCAGACGGCGCACCGGGCCGCACTCGCGGTGCCGGAAAAGCCGTCGATCGCCGTGCTGCCGTTCGAGCAGTCCGAGGAAACCGCGTGGTTGGCCGACGGCATGGTCGACGACATCATCACTGGCCTGTCGCGAATCCGATGGCTCTTCGTGATTGCTCGCAATTCGAGCTTCGTTTGGCGTGGCCGCATCGCCGATATCAAACAGGTCGGACGCGACCTAGGCGTGCGCTACGTTCTCCAGGGTAGCGTGAGGCGCGCCGACGACCGTGTTCGCATCAACGCGCAACTCGCTGAGGCCGCGACCGGCGTGCAGATCTGGGCAGAACGCTATGACCGCAGGACCGGCGATCTGTTCGCCTTGCAGGACGAGATTGCGCTATCAGTGATTGGCGCCATGGAGCCGAGCCTGCGCCGGGCCGAGGCCGAACGCATCCGTCGCAAGCGACCCGACAGTCTCGATGCCTACGAACTCGTGCTGCGCGCGCAGGCCGACGTCGACTCCGGCATGCACGAACGATCCACGGCAGCGCTTCCGCTCCTGAAGCGTGCGCTCGAACTTGATCCGTCTTATGCGCTCGCCCATGGACTGGCCGCTATCGCACATCACAATCTTTTTCTACGTACGGGGCTGAAGGAAGAGAATCGCTCGGCCGCCGTGCACCACGCGCACAAGGCGATGGAATACGGTCGCGACGATGCGCGGGCGCTGACCTGCGCCGGCTTTTCGCTCGGTATGGATGCTCATGATCGGCAAGCCGCCTTTGTCGCATTCGAGACCGCGCTGGCGCTGAGCCCATCGACAGCGCTCGCATGGATTCTTGGCAGTGTCGTCGCCGCCTGGGCCGGCGATGCCGAGCGCGCGATTGACTGGAGCGAGCGTGGCATGCGCTTGAGTCCGTTCGATCCATGGGCGTTCGCCGCCTACGATGCCCAAGCGCTCGGTCACTTCCAGCGGGATCGCTTTCCGGAAGCTGCAGCCGCGGCCTACAAATCGAACCTGGCCAATCCTGCCCACAGCATCACATGGGTTCAGCTCGCGGCGTCACTCGCGGCCCTCGGTCGCCTGGCGGAGGCGCGAGCGGCGGCCTCCCGCGTGATCGAGTTGCAACCAAAGTTCCGCATCGCTGGCCAGCTTGCTGGCGTTGCGTGTGCGCCCGAACTCGCTTTGAAGCTCGGCAGCGCACTTCGCGAGGCCGGGCTGCCGGAATAAGTAGATGGTAGCTTCAATTCCGCTTCTGGCCCATCTGCGAAGTCGCGGCACTGGTCGGACATTGGTTGCCCAAGCCAAAATCGATGACGATTTCGACGCGACGAAATCGAACGCATTGGACCACCGTGATGCTGGGCAGCCGGTGCCGGCAATACGCGATGCATTGGATGATGCTTCCAGCCCCGCGCCGGTGAGCCAGGACTTCCGGTATCTGATCTACTACGTATGGTCCGAATATCCGCCCGCCGAGAAGCCGGCGGATATCGTGTTGAGGTCGCTCAAGGACACCCTGGTCGGAACGCCGATTGAGGAGATCAAGCGCGCGTCCGATGCGTTCGGTCTCGATTTCAATTTCATGAAAGCGGTCGCGAAGATCGAGTCCGGGCTCGATCCCAAGCAACGTAGCGGCAGCCTACAAGGTCATTACCGAAGGCGTGCTGTTCGAGTGGGTGACGCACCAGAAGCCGACCTTGAGCGATCTTTACTTGATCCATCAACAGGGCTGGGAAGGCGCCGCCGAGCACATCAGCCAACCTGATCGCATCGCCTGGAAATCAATGTGTGCCACCGGCGAGGGCAAGGAAAAAGGCGAGAGATGGTGCAAACGTGCGATCTGGCGGAACACTCTTCCGGCCGTCAAGCAGGCGTGGAAATCGGTCGACAAGCTGACATCGGGAGCGTTCGTCGGCATGTGGCGCGCGCGGATTGCCGAACTCTATTCGAAATATATGGCCACGGCCGCCGCCGCCGAAGGGGCGAAGCAGTAGCTTCCGTTCCGTGGTCGGCTCCAGACAAGCTGCTCGCACTCGCCGACGAGGTGGTTAGGATGGCGGGCAGGGACTTAAGCGCAGTGTCACCGTAATTCGCCCGGCTTAGCCGTCTTCGGCGACCTGTGACCCGAAGCGGATGCGTCTGAGCGCGCAGAAGTTGCCAATTCCGGGAGAACTCGCGTATGCACTGTGTGGGATCATAGTGCGAGCAATTCAAATGACGATGGAGCTGAGAGGCGCGAGCGGCGAAGGATTTGCGACCATTGCCGCTGACGGTCGCGTGTTGGATTCCTGGTTTCTTCAACTGAGCCTGGTTGTGGAGGCCGGCAAGGCGGCAACGGTGCGGCTGACGCCGGACGAGATCATTGGATCGTTGGGTGAGCCGGCGGACGGATATGCGCGACACGACGACATTCGCAATGTCGACGTCGTTCCAATCCGCACAGAAATTGACTCCCTTGCATCTGCGCCGACCGATGTGCACGACGCCTATCTTCGACTCCATCTCCTGAGTCACCGGCTCGTCCAGCCCAATTGCCTGAACCTTGACGGAATTTTCGGTCTGTTACCCAACGTTGCCTGGACGACCCTCGGTCCCTGCGAATGCTCTCGTGTACCGGACGCGCAATTGGTCGCGCGAAAGCGTGCCCTCGCGTTTGAGGTGACGGGCGTGGATAAGTTTCCGCGCATGACTGACTATGTGACGACTGCGGACGTGCGAATTGCGGATGCGGATCGCGTCAGGCTCGGCGCCTACTTGGCGCCGGGCACGACCGTCATGCATGAAGGCTTTTGCAATTTTAACGCAGGTACGCTCGGTCCCTGCATGGTCGAAGGTCGGATAAGCGCCGGCGTGGTCGTGGGACGTGGCAGCGACGTTGGTGGCGGAGCCTCGATCATGGGCACGCTGTCAGGAGGAGGCAAAGAGAGGATTACGGTTGGTGAGCGCTGCCTGATCGGAGCCAACGCCGGTATCGGCATTTCGTTGGGTGACGATTGTGTCGTCGAAGCGGGCTGTTATGTCACGGCAGGCGCGCGCATCCGTTTGGAAGACGGCCGGGTCCTGAAAGCCAAGGAACTTTCAGGCCAAAAGGGCCTTCTTTTTCGCCGTAACTCCCAGAGCGGCGCTCTTGAGGCAACCAGACGCACACCCAATTGGGACGGCCTCAACTCGCAGCTTCACGGCTAGGCAGCCCACCCGCATCCTGCTTTCGCTAAAGCTCAAGGTATTCGAAAACAGCAGCGCAAATGCCTCCGACGACGACCAATGCAGTCATGCCGATAAGCCCAAGGCGGGATTGATACTTGGCAATGAGCATAGCTTCGTTTTCATCGTACCCGAGCCGCTCCACCCAGATAAGTCGAGCGCGTCTCTGAGCCCCCGCCATACCGTTCGAACGGATGAACCAGTATGTCGAACCTCTTCTCCAAACCGAGACTCGCTTCTTGGCGGCTTCTATATTGAGGTAGAAGTCTGCGACATAAGCGGCGGCGACCAGGATCGTTATGAGCAGACCTGCTAAATTGCGCACCATCGGAAGACGTGCCTAGCGACGACTATAGGTCGTTGATGTTTGTGCCCTCACCTTGGCGCCCACACCAACAATCCTCCGAAGAACCAAGGAAGAAACAAGACTTCGACCATGATGGCCCAGCGTCGGTATCTTCTGCCTCTTTCGCTGTAAGCGGACGGGTCGCGCCAAAGGGCGGGGCGGCGCCCCTCAAGACGCCAATCTGAATAGCCCCTGAATTGAGCCAATCCCGGTGCCAGGTGTCGGCGCATCTGCCGGATGAACCAGGCGTCCGCAACGCCTAGACTCATTATGCCCAACGGCCAAATCAAAGCGATCGCGTTTGAGGCGAATGACATCACAGTTTCGTCTCTGTCATGAGATTCTGTTTAGCACATCAATGCAGTGATGTCGTCTCTTGGCCTATCTGCGAAGTCGCGACATAAGCCATTAGAGTCAGCTTAGCAGGGCGGAGCGGACTTGCTCCCTCTGAGGTCTTCGCGTTTTGTCCCAACCGAAACCGGAGACGCTTTTTCTTCGCGCGAAACGGTATGCGCTTCGTTCGAAAAACGCTCCAAAGCGCGACGAGATTTGGATGAATCGTCGTCGCGCTTTGGATTGTTGTTGACGCATGATCTTCCCGAAAAACCGCTTCGCGCGTTTCCGGATCATGCTCCAGCGCTAGCGCTTCGGTCGCTTGAGGTCGGCGACTTGAAACTTGTTGCCGGCGGAGAGGCTGCTGCAGATCCAGTAGGCTCTGTTGCGGTAGTCGCCCAGGAACACCTTGGTCTCGACGCAATCCACGTAGTTCTTGTGAGTGATGGTGTCTGTGCAGGTCGGCGAGAAAGGTGCATCGGTTGTCCGCCGCCCGACTCGCTGCACCCGACCCAGGGATCCTTGCCGCGTCTGAAGCTTGTTTGACAGCCACCGTTGCAACTGCTGGCGCGCTTCTCCAACGCGGCAATCCTCGCCAATGGTGAACCCGGTGCTGGCGATGGCGTTCGACCGGACGACGGTTGAGCGGTTGCCGATCGGATGTGGCGGGTTGACGATGTCGGGCGAGATGTCCCGGTGTTGACCGCCTGCTTCGGCCTTGCCGCCTGCTTCGGCGCATCGACCGTGACGGAGGGAACCTGGGTGGGGGAGCTTGTTGCGGTTTGCGACACCGCCGGGCTGCACAGCAAGACCGTTGACAAGAAAGCGAAGGCTGAGGGCGCGACAAATCCTGACGACAATCTCATGACATGTCGCATTGCCTCGCCTTAATTGTTACCGGATCCTAAGCCGTTGCCTCACGTAAATTGCTCCCCTGGACCGGGAACGAGCGAGGGGCGGAGATGGGGTGGCTAAGCATGGCAACGCGGAAGGAACTGACGGCGGCGGCAGGCGTGCGCTATCGGCGGTCGGATCGCGCGAAGAAGGCGCGGATATTGGACGAGTTCGTCGACATCACCGGATTCCATCGGAAGCATGCGATGCGTCTACTTCGAAACCAGGAAGGCGTACATCCGGGCCGACGGGCGCGACGTCGGATATATAATGAAGCAGAACACACCGCACTCGTGCTGCTTTGGGAGGCGTCAGACCGCATCTGCGGGAAGCGACTGAAAGCATTAATGCCCGCGCTGATTGAGGCGATGGAACGGTACGGGCACCTCGACCTTGCCCCTGAGATTCGCACCAAACTTTTGGCGATGAGCGCTGCGACGATCGACCGCGCCTTGGTGCGGGTTCGAGAAAAATTGGGTCGCAAGCGCCGGCGGCACGCGGGGCATTCCCTGCGTCGCAGTATTCCAATACGGACTTCGGCAGATTGGAATGATCCGGCGCCGGGATTCGTCGAGGCCGACCTTGTAGCGCATAGCGGTCCATCTGCGCGCGGCAGCTTCATCCAGACCCTCGTGCTCACCGACATTGCTACCGGCTGGACAGAGTGCGCACCTCTGATCGTGCGCGAACAGACGCTGGTGAGCACGGTGCTGACGGAATTGCGCAAGCAATTGCCTTTTGCGCTGCTCGGCTTCGACACGGACAATGACACCGTGTTCATGAATGAGACGTTGAAGGCCTACTGCGAGGCGGCCAACATTGTCTTCACGCGTTGCCGTCCCTACCGGAAGAATGACCAGGCGTTCGTCGAGCAAAAGAACGGCGCCGTCGTGCGCAGGATGGTCGGCTATCGTAGGTTCGAAGGCCTGGAGGCGGCCAAGCTACTGGCGGAACTCTATCGGTCAGCGCGGCTGTTCGTAAACTTCTTCCAACCTTCGTTCAAACTGTTAGCCAAGCAGCGCGACGGTGCTCGTGTACGTAAGACATACAGCGCGCCGGCAACACCCCACCAGCGCCTGTCAGCGGACGCCCGCACGCCTGATGCGGTCCGCCACCATCTCCAGGAAATCTATACCGCTCTCGATCCGGTCACGTTGTTGCGCGACATCCGCGACGTGCAGGAGCGCCTCGCGGCGCTCGCGGATATCCAACCATCCGCCCATCCTGCTGCGGCATCACAATCGATTGATCGCTTCCTGGCAAGCCTGCGAACGGCCTGGAAGGACGGCGCCACGCGCCCGACGGATCGGCCAATCGTGAAGGCTAAAAGGGGCCGGCGTCGTCCCGATCCGCTTATCCGGGCAACGTCAGATTTGAGAAAATGGTTTGAAGCCGAGCCTTGGCGGACCGGCAGCGAACTGCTCTCGCGCCTGCAGGTGGAATATCCTGGAGACTATCCGAACAAGCTTCTTCGAACCCTTCAACGTCGGTTGAAATCCTGGCGCAGCGAGCAAGCGAATGCGCTGCTGTTTGCTTCAGAAAAAATGCCGCCAGGGCATGAGGTCACAACACCCCAATGACGTGCGAGGTGCCAGCGGAGGAGGCCGGGCGCTCCGAAACCCCGGCCATCTCCGCACCCGGCCTCCTCCTCAACTCAGGCCAGGAGCAAAATAAATGAGGCAACTGATCGCGCCCGGGAGCATCGATATGTGAGGCAATACGATCATCCAGGTGTCTTTCGCGGTGACGCCGAGCGCCTCCATCGCGTGCAGATAGGCGCGCTCCTCGGGCTTGCCGAAGCCGTGCTCGCCCTCGATCTGGATGTGGTGGAAGCGGTGCGCCAGCTCGAATCGCTCGACCTTGGCGCGCTGCATGTCGGCGGCGCCGTTGGTCACCAGCGCCAGCTTGATGCCGAGCGCCTTCAGCCTGTCGATCGCTTCATGCGCGCCGGGGAAGACGAACATCTCCTCCTCGCGATAGGCGGTGAAGCGGTCGGCGAGGCGGATGGCGAGGTCGTCGGGCAGCGCGCGATGGCCGGCCGCCGCGAGCGCGGCAAAGCCGCCCTTGACCGTGAGGTGCCGCGCCTCGGCGAGCTTCATCCGCCATGCGGCTTCCGCGTTCGCCCAGAAGTTTCGCGCGAATGCCAGCACGGCGGTCGCGACCTGCGCCGGCGGCAGCGGCGCCAGCTCCTCGGCGAACTCGTTCGCGATCGTGTTCCAGGCGATCTCGGGCCGGCCATAGGCCGACAGGATGGTGTCGTCCATGTCGATCAGCATGGCGCGCGGCAGCGGCCTCGGATTGGTCATGGCCATTTCACCTCCGGCGGCAGCGACGACAGGATGGAGTCCACATTGCCGCCGGTCTTGAGCCCGAAGATGGTGCCGCGGTCGTAGAGCAGGTTGAACTCGACATAGCGCCCGCGCCGGATCAATTGCTCCTCGCGGTCCGCAGCCGTCCAGGCGCTCGCGAAATTGCGCCGGACGATGTCAGGGTAGATCTTCAGGAAGGCGCGGCCGACATCCTGGGTGAAGGCGAGGTCGGCGTCCCAGTCGCCGCTGTCGTGCCAGTCGTAGAAGATGCCGCCGATGCCGCGCGCCTCTTTCCGGTGCGGCAGGTAGAAATATTCGTCGCACCACGTCTTGTACTTGTCGTAGTCGGCAACGCCGTTCGGCTGCGCGCAGGCTTCCTTCATCGCAGCGTGGAAGGCGATGCTGTCGGCATCGTCCTGCTTGCGCCGGCGATCCAGCACCGGCGTGAGATCGGCGCCGCCGCCGAACCAGGCTTTGGTGGTGACGACGAAGCGCGTGTTCATGTGCACGGCGGGCACATGCGGATTGCGCATGTGCGCGATCAGCGAGATGCCGGACGCCCAGAATTTTGGATCCTCCGCGGCGCCGGGGATCTGAGCCCGAAACTCGGGCGCGAATTCGCCGTGGACGGTCGAGCAGTGCACGCCGACCTTCTCGAACAGCCGGCCATGCATGATCGACATCACCCCGCCACCGCCGGCCGCGCCGGTGTGGTCGGTGCGCTGCCAGGGCGTACGTTCGAAGCGGCCGGCCTCGCCGGGATAAAGGGCTTGTGGCGCATCATCCTCGAGGCGCTCGAAGCTCGCGCAGATGTCGTCGCGCAAGCGCTCGAACCAGGCGCGGGCGCGCGTCTTGCGGTCGTCGATTGTTGAGGCGTCCATACTCTATTCCCAAACGAACCTGCCGTAGGGTGGGCAAAGGCGCGCTTGCGCCGTGCCCACCAACTTTCACCGTCGTCTTGAATGGTGGGCACGCTGCGCTTTGCCCACCCTACGAGATCGAGATCGTAGCTAGTCTTGCGGACCGTAATAGGTGCAGCTCTCGTTGCAACTGTCGCGGTGGATGCTGACGCGGGTCAGCTTGCCGATATGCTGTAGCCGCTCCCAGACGAAGCGTGACAGGTTCTCCAGCGTCGGTTTGCCCAGCGCCTCGATCTTGTTGAGGAACTTGTGGTCGAGCGTGAGCCGGACATCCTCGATGGCGCGCTGGAGCAGGCCGAGATCGACCACCATGCCGGTCTCAGGGTCGGGCGTGCCGCGCACGGTCACCTCGGCGCGGAAGGAGTGGCCGTGGATCTCTTCGCTCGCTGCGCCAAAGGTCGTCCCCGACAGCGAATGCGCCGCCTCGAAGCGGAACGATTTCGTCAATTCCCACATCTGTTCGAAAACCAATCCTATCTGATGCCGAGCGATTTATGCGTCTGCACGCTGAGCCGCCATTGCGGATGATGCAGGCAGTAGTCGATCGCCCGTGCGGTGTTCTCGGCGACCTCCGGCCCGTCCATCGGCTGCAGCGAGAAGCGTTCGAAGGCGAGGCCTTCGAACGTCTCGGGCGCGGCGAGGGCCTGCGGATAGACCAGCTTCAACTCGTGGCCGCGGCGCAGCACGAGCTCGCTGCCGCCCTTCGGGCTGACGCAGATCCAGTCGAGCCCGTCGGGCGGCTCGATCGTGCCGTTGGTCTCGACGCCGATCTCGAAGCCGCGCGCATGGAGCGCCGCGATCAGGGCGTCGTCGACCTGGAGCAGCGGCTCGCCGCCGGTCAGCACCACGTAGCGGTTGGCGGCTGATGCCGTCCATTGTGCGGCGATGGTGTCGGCGAGTTCCGCGGCCGAGGCGTAACGGCCGCCCAGCGTGCCGTCGGTGCCGACGAAATCCGTGTCGCAGAACTTGCAGGTCGCATCCCCGCGGTCGGCCTCGCGGCCGCTCCAGAGGTTGCAGCCGGCAAACCGGCAGAACACGGAGGCGCGTCCGGCATGGGCGCCTTCGCCTTGCAGGGTCAGGAAGATTTCCTTGACCGCGTAACTCACTGCTCTCTCCTCAATCCTGTGGACCGCAATCCTGTGGACCGCTCGGGTTCCGGACCTGCCGCAGCGCCTCGCCTGCGGCCATCGCCGCGCTCATGGCGACATTGAGCGATCGCAGCCCTGCCGCGACCGGGATCACCAGCCGCGCATCGGCGGCCTCGACCACCGCGTCGGTGACGCCGGCGCTCTCGCGTCCGAATAGCAGGATGTCCGACGTCTGGTAACGAAAATCGCGGTAGTCGGTGGCGGCCTTGGTGGTGAACAGCAACAGGCGGTAGCCTTGGCCTGCGCGCCAGTCCTCGAACTTCGTCCAGGAGTCGTGCCTGACGATACTGACATGGTCGAGGTAATCCATTCCCGCCCGGCGGAAATGCCGGTCGGAGACCGGGAACCCCGCAGGTTCGATGATATGGGCGGTCATGCCCAGACATGCGCACAGCCGGAGAATCGTGCCGGTGTTCTGGGGAATGTCAGGCTGGAAAAGCGCGATCTGCATGGGGCGGCTGCGGGTTGGTTGCGGGCCGGAAATGTCTCAATAAAACATCGCCCGCCGGGGAATTCGTGCATTGCACGCTTCCCCGCCGTTAGCGGGCTTGCGCTCGCCCGGCAAGGGTGCCAATAGAACGATTCTGGACTCCTGTTTTCGCCCTGTTTTGGTGGGGACAAGCGAAGTTCTGCCGCCGCGGGGGGCCGCGGGCGCCGGCAGCACTGTTCCGGGGACCTTTGGGGGGCCCCTGGAACGGTTCCACCGGCAGCATAAGAAGAAAGGGTTGGAATCGTGACGACAGCGTCTTCGGCGGACCATCCGACACGCCGTGATTTCTTATTCGTTGCAACGGGGGCAGCTGCAGCAGTAGGGGGCGCGGCCGCGCTCTGGCCCTTCATCTCTCAAATGAATCCTGATGCCTCGACCATCGCCGCCGGTGCGCCGATCGAGGTCGATCTCAGCCCGATCGCCGAGGGCCAGGACATCAAGGTGTTCTGGCGCGGCAAGCCGATCTACATCAGCCACCGCACCAAGAAGCAGATCGACGAGGCGCGCGCCGTCAACGTGGCGAGCCTGCCCGATCCGCAGTCCGACGAGGCCCGGGTCAAGGCCGGCCACGAGCAGTGGCTGGTCGTGATCGGCATCTGCACCCATCTCGGCTGCATCCCGATCGCCCATGAAGGCAATTACGACGGGTTCTTCTGCCCCTGCCATGGTTCGCAGTACGATTCGTCCGGCCGCATCCGCCAGGGGCCCGCGCCCACGAACCTGCCGGTGCCGCCGTACCAGTTCGTTTCCGACACCAAAATCCAGATCGGCTGAGCTTCGGACCTGCGTCCGAAGCCTCGCGCCGTCTCGTCGTAGTTATTTCCTCAGGATCGCATCATGAGCGGACCATCCGACTACCAGCCGAGCAATCCGGCCCTGCAATGGATCGAGCGGCGCCTGCCGATCTTTGGTCTCATCCATTCCTCCTTCGTCGCCTATCCCACCCCGCGCAACCTGAACTACTGGTGGACCTTCGGCGCCATCCTCTCCTTCATGCTCGGGCTGCAGATCCTGACCGGCGTGATCCTGGCGATGCACTACACGCCGAACGCCGATCTCGCCTTCAAGTCGGTCGAGCTGATCGTCCGTGACGTGAACTACGGCTGGCTGCTGCGCAACATGCACGCGGTTGGCGCGTCGATGTTCTTCGTGGCCGTCTACGTCCATATGTTCCGTGGCCTTTACTACGGGTCGTACAAGGAGCCGCGCGAGGTGTTGTGGATCCTCGGCGTGATCATCTACCTCTTGATGATGGCGACCGGCTTCATGGGCTACGTGCTGCCGTGGGGCCAGATGAGCTTCTGGGGCGCCACCGTCATCACCAATTTGTTCTCCGCCATTCCCTATGTCGGCGAGAGCATCGTGACGCTGTTGTGGGGCGGCTATTCGGTCGGCAACCCGACACTGAACCGCTTCTTCTCGCTGCACTATCTCCTCCCGTTCGTGATCGCGGGCGTCGTCGTGCTCCACGTCTGGGCGCTGCACGTCGCCGGCCAGAACAATCCTGATGGCGTCGAGCCGAAGACGGAAAAGGACACGGTGCCGTTCACGCCGCATGCGACCATCAAGGACATGTTCGGCGTCGCCTGCTTCCTGCTGCTCTACGCCTGGTTCATCTTCTACATGCCGAACTATCTCGGTGATGCCGACAACTACATTCCGGCGAACCCGGGCGTGACGCCGCCGCATATCGTGCCGGAATGGTATTACCTGCCGTTCTACGCGATCCTGCGCTCGATCCCGAACAAGCTCGCGGGCGTCATCGCGATGTTCGGGGCGATCATCATCCTGTGCTTCCTGCCCTGGCTCGATGCCGCCAAGACCAGATCCTCGAAGTACCGCCCGCTGGCCAAGCAGTTCTTCTGGATCTTCGTCGTGGTCTGCATCCTGCTCGGCTATCTCGGCGCGCAGCCGCCGGAAGGCATCTACGTCGTTGCCGGTCGGGTCCTGACGGTGTGCTACTTCGCCTATTTCCTGATCGTGCTGCCGCTGCTCTCGCGCATCGAGAAGCCGCGGCCGGTGCCGAACTCGATCTCGGATGCGGTGCTCGCCAAGACCGGCAGCCGATCGACGCCGATGGTGTCGACCGCGATCGTGCTGGCGCTCGCCGGTTCGCTGTTCGCGGGCTCGATCGACAGCGCGAAGGCCTCCGAAGGCAGCGACACGCCGCCGGGCATCAAATGGTCGTTCTCTGGCCCTTTCGGTAAGTTCGACCGCGGTGCGCTCCAGCGCGGCCTGAAGGTCTACAAGGAGGTCTGCGCAAGCTGCCACGGCCTGTCCTACATCGCCTTCCGCAACCTCGCCGAGCCCGGCGGGCCCAGCTATTCCGTGGCGCAGGCGGCGGCCTTCGCTTCCGAGTACAAGGTCAAGGACGGTCCGAACGATGCCGGCGATATGTTCGAGCGTCCGGGCCGGCCGGCGGACTATTTCCCCTCGCCGTTCCCGAACGAGCAGGCCGCGCGTGCAGCGAACGGCGGCGCGGCGCCGCCCGACCTGTCGCTGATCACCAAGGCGCGCTCCTATAAGCGCGGCTTCCCCTGGTTCATCTTCGACTTCTTCACCCAGTACCAGGAGCAGGGCCCGGACTACGTCGCGGCGGTGCTTCAGGGCTTTGAGGACAAGGTGCCGGAGGGCGTCACCATCCCGGAGGGCTCGTACTTCAACAAGTACTTCCCGGGCCACGCCATCAAGATGCCGAAGCCGCTCAGCGACGGGCAGGTGACTTATGACGACGGCTCGCCGACCACGGTCGCGCAATATTCCAAGGACGTCACCACGTTCCTGATGTGGACCGCCGAACCCCACATGGAAGCGCGCAAGCGCCTCGGCTTCCAGGTGTTCGTGTTCCTGATCATCTTCGCCGGCCTGATGTATTTCACCAAGAAGAAGGTCTGGGCCAGCTCGCACTGAGCGGCGCGAGGCGAGACGAGATGAAAAAGCCCCCGCAAGGGGGCTTTTTTGTTGGCTCAACTCTCCGTCATTCCGGGGCGATGCGTCAGCATCGAACCCGGAATCTCGAGATTCCGGGTTCGCACTTCGTACGCCCCGGAATGACGGGAGTGTGGATTGCCTATCGCGCGCACAGCCGCCAAAATACCGCCAACCGCTCCCCCAGAAACTCACCGGAGGACACCATGGGAACCGCCATCACCTTCAAGCGCCCGGACGGCAAGGACGCATCGGGCTATCTCGCCAATGCCGCGCGCGGCAATGCGCCGGGGGTGGTCGTGATCCAGGAATGGTGGGGCCTGTCGGACCAGATCAAGGGCCTGTGCGACCGCTTTGCGCTGGCCGGCTTCGATGCGCTGGCGCCTGATCTCTACAAGGGCAAGGTGGTGCCGTATCACGACACGGATTCCGCCAACAAGGAAATGAACTCGCTCGACTTCATGGACGCCACCACGCAGACCGTGCGCGGTGGCGCGCAGTACCTGTCGCGCAACGGCGCCAAGGTCGGGCTAACAGGCTTCTGCCTCGGCGGCGCCGTGACCATCATCGGCGCGACCAAGATCCCGGAGCTCGCCGCCGGCGTCGTGTTCTACGGCATCCCGCCGGAGCAGGCCGCCAAGCCCGCCGACGTCAAGATCCCGCTGCAGGCCCATTTCGCCAACAAGGACGATTGGTGCACGCCGGAGCTGGTCAACGGTTTTGAGAAGGCCATGAAGGCTGCCGGCAAGTCGCTGGAGCTGTTCCGCTATGACGCCGAGCACGCCTTCGTCAACGAGCAGCGCCAGGCCGTGCACGACCGCGAAGCCGCCGAGCTCGCCTGGGGCCGGGCGACGGAGTTTTTCCGGAAGCATCTGGGGTAAGACCGGAGCGACCGATCGGGAGCAGCGGAGCATGTCGACGTGGTCCTTCACGCGCCTTCTTGGGCTGATCATTGGATCGATGGCCGGCGTTGCCAGCGTCATCGCGCTGACGACGGTTCAGGCGGCGGCGCAGCAGGCATTCGTCACGCTGAACGGCGACCTCAAGAAAGAGGCCTGGTGGGTCATTGCGGATTTCCACCCGTTCACGACCGAGGTTCGCGGCATCCCCGCGAACCAGATCCACAAGAGCTGGTGCAAGGCGACCGAATTCCGCAAGGACCTGATTCCGAAAGAGCTGTTGTTCGAAGGTGGTGTCGATGTGATGCAGTCAGCCGGCATGTCGTTTGCCGTCGAAGGCCGCTTCGACGGCACGGCGGCAAGGCAGGTCGCGGTGGTCGGCGTCTTTCAGGAATGCGCCGGCCCGAAGGGCCGGTTCATCCTGATCCTCGATCACCCCGCCGACGGAAACCCCAAGGTCCGGTTTGTCAACGCCGTGCACACGGACCGTCAGTTCGGTGCGCTTCGGAAGGGGAAGGGCGGCACGCTGGTCGCCTCGGCGTGCATGGAATGTGACGATACCTCTGTCCTGAAATGGGATCGGAAGAAACGCAAATTCGACTGGGTGCCTCAGGCCGACGAGCTTTAGTCACGCGCAGCAATCGCCGGCTGACGGGCGCTTCAGTCCGAACTAGCCCAGGTTCCAGCCCTTGACGCCGTCCCCCGGGCATGGTGAGTATCCCGCCCATGAGCACCGCCGTCCGCCCAGCCCGTCTTTGGTGGCGCACCTCCTGACGAGGTGGCCGGTGCGATTTCTATTCTCAAAATCGTCGAAGGTCGCCAGCACAGCGCGGCGGCCTGATCGTTTGTCCTGTGTGGCGTTCCCTCGGCAAGTCTCGTAAGAGGACCCCAAGAGGATCACATGAACAGGACAGTCTTTGCCCTCCCGGCCCGAAGTGAATACGCGACCCGCGCGGGTCTCGCGATCACGCGCGTGGCGGAGCAGTTTACCGGCGGCGCCAACAGGCTCGACGATCTTGTGAGCCTGCTCGACCGCCGCCGCGGCGTGGTGCTGTCCTCGGGCACGACCGTGCCCGGTCGCTACGAGAGCTTCGACCTCGGCTTCTCCGACCCGCCGCTCAAGCTCGAGACCACGGGCGTCAATTTCAAGCTGGAAGCGCTGAATGAGCGCGGGCAGGTGCTGATTGCCTTCCTCGCGGACGTCTTGCGCGAGCCCTGCGTTGTCATCTCCGAGAAGACGGCGACGCGCCTTGCCGGCCACATCATCCGCGGCGATGCGCCGGTCGAGGAAGACCAGCGCACGCGCCGCGCCAGCGTGATGTCACTGGTGCGCGAAATCGTCGCCGCCTTCTCCGCCAATGATGACGGGCTGCTCGGCCTGTTCGGGGCCTTCGCCTACGACCTCGTGTTCCAGATCGAGGACCTCGTGCAGAAGCGTCCGCGCGAGCAAGACCAGCGCGACATCGTGCTGTACGTGCCCGATCGCCTGCTGGCCTATGACCGCGCCACCGGCCGCGGCGTGGTGCTCACCTACGACTTCGCCTGGAAGGGCAAGTCCACGGAAGGCCTGCCGCGCGAGACCGCCGACAGCCCGTATCTGAAGACGCCGCGCCAGGGCTTCGCCGATCACGCGCCCGGCGAATATCAGGCCACCGTCGAGACCGCGCGCGCGGCCTTTGCCCGAGGCGATCTGTTCGAGGCGGTACCGGGCCAGCTCTTCGCCGAGCCCTGCGACCGCTCGCCGGCCGAAGTGTTCCAGCGCCTCTGCGTCATCAACCCGTCTCCTTACGGCGCGCTGATGAATCTCGGCGAGGGTGAATTTCTC
This sequence comes from Bradyrhizobium sp. USDA 376, assembly GCF_054063675.1. Classification (NCBI taxonomy): domain Bacteria; kingdom Pseudomonadati; phylum Pseudomonadota; class Alphaproteobacteria; order Hyphomicrobiales; family Nitrobacteraceae; genus Bradyrhizobium; species Bradyrhizobium sp. USDA 376. The sequence goes on along the minus strand of NZ_JBSSGN010000001.1, from coordinate 8,666,477 downwards.
GTCTCGGCTTCGCCGGAAATGTTCGTGCGCTCGGACGGCCGCCGCGTCGAGACCTGCCCGATCTCGGGCACGATCGCGCGCGGCACCGATGCGATCGGCGACGCCGAGCAGATCCGCCAGCTCCTGAACTCGGAGAAGGACGAGTTCGAGCTGAACATGTGCACCGACGTCGATCGCAACGACAAGGCGCGCGTCTGCGTGCCCGGCACGATCAAGGTCTTGGCGCGTCGCCAGATCGAGACCTACTCGAAGCTCTTCCACACCGTCGATCACGTCGAGGGCATGCTGCGCCCCGGCTTCGACGCGCTCGATGCCTTCCTCACCCATGCCTGGGCCGTCACCGTCACCGGCGCGCCAAAGCTCTGGGCGATGCAGTTCGTCGAGGATCACGAGCGCTCGCCGCGGCGCTGGTATGCCGGCGCCATTGGAGCTGTGAATTTCGACGGCAGCATCAACACCGGCCTCACCATCCGCACCATCCGCATGAAGGATGGCCTCGCCGAAGTGCGCGTCGGCGCCACCTGCCTGTTCGACTCCGATCCGGCCGCGGAAGACCGGGAGTGCCAGGTCAAGGCGGCCGCGCTGTTCCAGGCGCTGCGCGGCGATCCGCCAAAACCGCTGTCGACCTTCGCGCCCGATGCCACCGGCTCGGGCAAGCGGGTGCTGCTGATCGACCACGACGACAGCTTCGTGCACATGCTCGCTGATTATTTCCGCCAGGTCGGCGCCAGCGTCACCGTGGTCCGCTATGTGCATGCGCTCGACATGCTCAAGCAGAAGAGGTGGGATTTGCTGGTGCTGTCGCCCGGCCCGGGCAGGCCCGAAGATTTCGGGATCAGGAAGACGATCGATGCGGCGCTGGAGAAGAAGCTGCCGGTGTTCGGCGTCTGCCTCGGCGTGCAGGCGATCGGCGAATATTTCGGCGGCGAGCTGGGCCAGCTCACCCATCCCGCCCACGGCCGGCCCTCGCGCGTCCAGGTGCGCGGCGGGCGGCTGATGCGCAATCTGCCGAACGAGATCGTCATCGGCCGCTATCACTCGCTCTATGTCGAGCGCGACAGCATGCCCGAGGTGTTGAACGTCACCGCCAGCACCGAGGACGGCGTCGCCATGGCGCTGGAGCATAAGACCCTGCCGGTTGCAGGCGTGCAATTCCACCCGGAATCGCTGATGTCGCTCGGCAACGAGGTGGGCTTGCGTATTGTTGAAAACGCCTTCCGGCTGGATGCGGGGGCGAATTGAGTGCATGCTTCATGCTCGTCATTCCGGGATGGTGCGCAAGCACCAGACCCGGAATCTCGAGATTCCGGGTTCGGCTACGCACCGCCCCGGAATGACCAGTGAGAGATAGAATGACCTTTGACCACGACATCAAGGCGAGCGTCCGCACCATCCGCGACTATCCCAAGCCGGGGATCATGTTCCGCGACATCACGACCTTGCTCGCGGACGCGCGCGCCTTCCGCCGCGCCGTGGATGAGCTCGTCAATCCCTGGGCCGGCAACAAGATCGACAAGGTCGCTGGCATGGAGGCGCGCGGTTTCATCATCGGCGGCGCGGTGGCGCATCAGCTCTCGGCCGGCTTCGTGCCGATCCGCAAGAAAGGCAAGCTGCCGCACACGACGGTGCGGATCGCCTACTCGCTCGAATACGGCATCGACGAGATGGAGATGCATGTCGACGCGGTCGCGCCCGGCGAGCGCGTGATCCTGGTCGACGACCTCATCGCCACCGGCGGCACCGCGGAGGGTGCGGTGAAGCTGCTGCGCCAGATCGGCGCCAATGTCGTCGCGGCCTGCTTCATCGTCGACCTGCCCGAGCTCGGCGGCGCCGCCAAGCTGCGCGCCATGGACGTGCCCGTGCGCACGCTGATGTCGTTCGAGGGGCACTGAGCGGCGAGGGGGCGGAGGACTTCGCCCGCGAAATTTTTGCCTACGACCGCTGCAGGATCAGGCTGAGCTCCAGCTCCCGGAAGGCGAGGTAATTCCTCCGGGTCCACTGGTGCAGCTCGGTGGAGTGGTCCTTCTCCTGGCGCAGATAGCCGGTGAAGGAGAAGTTCAGCCGGTCGATATAGGTCTTCAGGAAGCCGGGCAGCGCGGGCAGGCGGAACAGCCGGCCGCCGGCCATCGCAGGCGGCAGCTCGCCGCGCACGACATATTCATTGTCCACCGTGATCAGGTTCATCCGCGGGATCTGTCCGCGCAGCATCTCGTGGGCGCGGGCCGAGACGCGGTCGGTGTCGGCGACGAACAGGATCTGGGGCGCGACATGGCGGCGCGCCGCCTCCTTGAGCAGGCCGATCTCCTCGGTCATCTTGAAGAACTCGTCGAAGGCGTGGAAGCCGAGGTCGATCACCTTGGAGAGCCCGTCATCGACGATGACGCGGTCCATCAGCTGCATCTTGCCGTAGGTGTCGATCACGTCGGCGGTCTCGGTGATCTTCGGCAGGTAATCCAGCAGCGACGGCTCCTTCAGGTTGACGTCGAAGGCCGCCACGTTGCCGTTCTTGAGCAGCAGGAATTCGCTCAAGAGTCGCGCCAGCAGGGTCTTGCCGACCTGCGGGCGGGGCGAGCAGATGATGTAGACGGGGGTCGCGGGCATCGACAGCTATATCAGGCCAACTCACCGCCCAATCCAGCCGTATCAGCCCCGCTTGCGCAACTATTTTTCGCTGTTGCGGGTCGCCGGCTTCGAACCGACGATGTCGGTCAGCCGGATGCGGTCGAACTCGCTCCAGACGTTGGCCAGCCAGTGCCGGACATAGCCGCGCAGCACGAACGAATAGTTCGCGGCCTCGTCGCTGATGCCCTTGTTGGCGACGAATTTCAGGAACGGAACGGATGAGACCTCGACCTGCTCATAGGCCATTTCGTTGAGCTTGGGGATCGTGAGCTCGGTCGCGTCCTTGATGCGGTGGAAGTAGGAATTGTAGGTCGACTGGTCCCACTGGAAGAACTGGGTGTCGTTGATGAAGTTCTTCACCAGGAAATATTTCGCGCCGGTCATGAAGCCCGCGGTCTCGGCGATCTCCTCCAGCGAGGCGATCGAGGGTCCGAGGATATGGAACACCGCAAAGGTGATCTGGCCGGCCTTGGCGGCATCGAGGAAGCCGATGTCGCGGAGCGACGCCAGCGCCGGCGAGAGCAGGCCGGCGCGGACGTCGATGACGGTGACCGAAGGGCTGACCGCGTTGAGCGTGTCGAAAATCTTCATCTGGTCCGACGTCGTCGTCATGTCGACGATCTCGGTGATGTCAGGGTGGAAGCGCTTCAGGGTTCCGCGCGGCGATTCCGTGTCGAAGGCGCGGGTCGGCACGTTGTTGGCTGAGAAATAATCGAGCAGGGTGCGCGATACCGTGGTCTTGCCGACCCCGCCCTTGTCCGCGCCCACCACAACCACTGCTGGCTTTGCCATTGCTGTCCCCTAACGCGCGCCCCCGATCGCGAGGTCGCAATCGGCCGGGCCCCAAATCGATGTCCCAAAAGACGTCCCAAGTCTGCTGTTGGGCGCGAACATGGCAGAAACAAGGGAGAATTCAATTCCTTGCGCCCCGGTTGCGGCAATTCCCGAGGATTTTCCCGATCGGTGTCAAACCCGCAACGAACCGCGGCCGATCGCGTGGCTCAGTGGCGGCCCCACGGTCCCATCGGATTGGTTGCTGGGCCGCCTGAGGGGCTTGGTGCGGGAACGGGCGGCGGGTCGGCCGGACCGGCTGCATCGCCCCATGGCCCCTGCGACAGCGGCGGCGGGCTATCCTGCGCCCCGGGTTGTTCCGTCTCGGACTGATCCGTCTCGTCAGTGGGGTCGGGCAGCGGACCGGGATCACGGCCGCCGGCGAACTTGACCAGGGCATCAACCCGGGACTGCACGGAGGGGTGGGTCGCGAACAGGTCGGCAAAGCCTTCGCGCGGATTGTCGACACAGAGCTCCATCACGGCCGAGGTCGCACCGGGCAGCTCGCCGCGATTCTCGATCTTGCGCAGCGCCGAGATCATGGCATCCGGATCTTTCGTCAGCTCGACCGAGCCTGCGTCGGCGAGATATTCGCGCGAGCGCGATAGCGCGAGCTTCACCACCTGCGACATCAGCCAGGCCACCACGATCAGCACGACCGCGATGATGATGACGATCACCGCGCCGCCGCCCGAGCTCTTGCTGTCGCTGCTCGAGGAGGACGAGCGCGACGACGAGGAGGAGCCCGAGGACCACGAGCCGCCGGAGTTCCAGCTCAAATTTGTGAACAGGCGGAAGAACAATTCGCCGAAGAAGCCGACCACGCCGGCGATGATGACGGCGACCACCATGAGCTGGACGTCGCCGTTCCTGATGTGGGTCAGCTCGTGGCCCAGCACCGCCTCGATCTCCTTGTCATTCAGCGCGTTGAGGAGGCCGGTGGTGACGGTGACCGAATATTGCCGCGGGTTGAGGCCGGTCGCGAACGCGTTCAGCGCCGGGCTCTCCATGATCTTCAGCTTCGGCATGGTGATGCCGCGCGAGATGCAGAGGTTTTCGAGCAGATTGTAGAGCCGCGGCTCCTCCTGCCGGGTGACGTCGTGGCCGCCGGTCACCGCATCGATCATCGACTGGTGGAAGAAATAGGCGATGACGACCCAGACCGCCGTCACGATTGTCGCGACTGGCGCAGCGACTTTCAGATCATGGAAAGCGTGGCTCAGGTAGAAGGCGACGGTCCGGTTGCTGTCGATGAGCACTTCGGCGATCAGCGCGCCGGCATAGACCAGCACGTAGACCAGCGCGAACAGGCCACCGAGCAGCAGCATCGAACGAAACTTGTTCGAGGCGATGTGCGTGTAGAGACCATACGCGGCCATGGCTGCTTCCGTTTAATCACCGTCATTCCGGGGCAGGCCGGAGGCCTGAACCCGGAATCCCGAGATTGGTGATCTGGATGAGATTCCGGGTTCGATGCTGCGCATCGCCCCGGAATGACAGCATCTGTTGCGCACGCTCAAATCAGAACTTCACCTGAGGAGCGGCCTCGACCTCGGTGCGGCTGGCGCCGAGATCGAAGAAGTCCTTCCTGGTGAAGCCGAACATGCCGGCGAACAGCGCTGCGGGCATCTGCTGGATGCCGGTGTTGTATTCCTGGACCGCGTTGTTGAAGAAGCGGCGGCTCGCCGCGATCTTGTTCTCGAGGTCCGACAGCTCGCTGGCAAGCTGCTGGAAATTGGCGTTGGCCTTGAGGTCCGGATAGGCCTCCGACAATGCGATCAGCCGGCCAAGCGCGCCGGAGAGCTGGGTCTCGGCGGCGGACACCTGCGCCGGCCCCTGCGCCGACATCGCCGAATTGCGCGCCTTGATCACGTCGTCGAGCGTGCCGCGTTCATGCGAGGCATAACCCTTCACGGTCTCGACCAGATTCGGGACCAGGTCGTGGCGCTGCTTGAGCTGCACGTCGATGTCGGCAAAGGCCTGGCCGACGCGCTGGCTCAGCGCCACCAGGCGGTTGTAGGCACTGAAGGCCAGGAACACGAGGACGACGATGACGCCGAGAACGATCCAGCCGGTCGACATGGAGAACTCCTGAAGGGGAAAGAAGCGGGCGCTAGGGTAGACCAAATTGGCGCGGAGCGAGAGCCCCGGCGCGGAGGGGAGGTAAGGCTTGGTCGAATGAGGAACCGTCCGAGTTCAAGGCAAAAGCCCTGAACGAGGTTAACTTTCGGAAATGACGGCATCGCCCCAGCGCCAGCGACGGGCGCTCGCGTAGGCGGCCTTGTCGCGGCGTGGGACCTTCGCGAGCTCAACGCCGTCCTCGGTGCAAAGCTTCGCCGCAATCTCGGCCTTGCCGACATCCGGCGGCGCCAGCACGCGCGTGGCGCGGCTCTCGGGCGCCGCGCGGGTCAGGGCGACGTAGATGAAACGCTCGTCCTCGAACGGCACCTCGGCGCCCTTGATCTGCCGGTGCGCCTGCGAGCGCGGCAGGCGCTGGGAGAAATGGCACCAGTCGGGTGCGGTGAGCGGGCAGGCTCTTTCGTGCGGGCAGGGGGCGGCAACGTAAGCGCCGGCTGCGATCAGCTGCTGGCGCAGCGCGAGGATGCGGGCGTAGCCGGCGGGCGTGCCGGGCTCGATCACGACCAGCGCGTGGCGTGCTTTCGCCCACATCGCCTCTGTGAGCTTGCGCTGGTCGGCTTCGCTGAGCTCGCCGATGATGTAGCTGGCGATGACGAGATCGGCTTGCGAGACCTCGGCGAGATTGCCGCCGGCATCACCGGGCAAATAGCGGCACTCCGCCAGCCGTATGCTGTCGCGCGCCAGTTCGAGCGCAAGGCGGCTCAGGGTGGCGTTGGCGTCGAGCAGGGTAAAATCCTGCAGCGACGGAAAGGCTTCCGCGGCGGCCCAGCTCGCGGTGCCCGGACCTGCGCCGACATCGAGCAGCGTTTCAGGCGCAAGGCTAGGTGCGATCTCGGTCAGCGCGTTGAGGCTTGCAGCGACGGCCGCATAGGTCGCCGGCATCCGCGCGAGCGCATAGGCGAGCGCATCGGCTTCCGACTTGATCGTGCCGGAGCCGCCGCCCGCGCGATAGGTGGTCGAGATCTTCTGCGAGCGTTGCGCGGCGTCGGTGCGTGAAAAGCCCTGGAGCTTGCCGTCGAGGGCGGCCTTCAGTTCGGCGGGGAGGGTGGGAGAGATCATGTTTACCCACCGTCATTCCGGGGCGCGCGTAGCGCGAGCCCGGAAGTTCGAGATTGTAGCGCGAGATTCCGGGTTCTCGCTTCGCGAGCCCCGGAATGACGCCGGAGATATCACGCCACGTTCTGGTCGAGAATGTCCACGGCCTCGGCGAGGCTCACCGACACCAGCTGCGACACGCCGCGCTCGGCCATGGTGACGCCGAACAGCCGGTTCATCCGCGCCATCGTGATCGGATTGTGCGTGATGATGATGAAGCGCGTGTCGGTCGAGCCGGTCATCTCGTGCAGCAGGTTACAGTAGCGTTCGACGTTGTGGTCGTCGAGCGGCGCGTCGACTTCGTCCAGCACGCAGATCGGCGAGGGGTTGGTGAGGAACACCGCGAAGATCAGCGCCATCGCGGTCAGCGCCTGCTCGCCGCCCGAGAGCAGCGACAGTGTCTGCGGCTTCTTGCCCGGCGGTTTTGCGATGATTTCGAGACCGGCTTCCAGCGGGTCGTCGCTCTCGATCAGGTGCAGCGCGGCCTCGCCGCCGCCGAACAGCTCGACGAACAGGCGCTTGAAGTGGTTGTTGACGACCTCGAACGAGGTCAGCAGCCGCTCGCGGGCTTCCTTGTTGAGGCTCTGGATACCCTGGCGCAACCGCTTGATGGCTTCGACCAGGTCGTCGCGCTCGGTGACGAGGCCGGTGTGCTGGGTCTCGACCTCGCGCAGCTCTTCCTCGGCGCGCAAATTGACTGCGCCGAGGCGCTCGCGATCGCGGCGCATCTTTTCGAGGTCTTCCTCGATGTCGTGCAGCGCCGGCAGCTCCGCGCCCGGCTCGATCTCGGCGAGGCCGGCGACTGCCTGAGGCTCGACCTCCAGCATGTCGCGGATCTCGCGCTCGATGTCCTCCAGCCGGCGGCGGGCGCCTTCCATGCGCTCCTCGGCGCGGGCGGTGGCCTCGCGCGAGCTGGAGAGCGCCTCGAGGGTCAGCTTGGCGACGCGGTCGGTCTCGGCCATCGCGGTCTCCGCGGTGGCGAGCGCGTCGGCGGCCATGCGGCGGTCGTTCTCGGCGTATTCGATCTCGGTGATCAGCGCGCTGCGCTTCTCGGCGAACACCTGCGGCGCGTTTTCGAGATCGCTGCGCTCAATCGTGAGTTCGGCGATACGGGCCTGGATGGTGTCGATGTGGGAGGCCGCGCTCTCCTTGCGGTTTTGCCACTCGGTGCGCTCGGCGAGGATCGCCTGCACGCGGCGGTCGGCAAGCTCGGCCTCGCGCGCCAGCGCCTGCGCTTCGGCGCGGACCTGCGCGGCCATGCGGCGATGAGCCTCGATGTCGCTGCGGACGGCGGCCAGACGAGTCTCGGTGTCCTCGCTCGACGGCAGCTCGGAGATGCCGGCGGCGGCGTATTCATGCGCGGCCTCGGCCTCGGCGCGGTCGGCGGCGAGGCGGCTGTGCGCTTCCGACAGCGTCGCCTTGCGCGCGGCGTGGCGGCTGATCTCGCGCTCGGCCGTGGCGTGGCGCTCACGCGCGGCGTTGAGCTCGCGCTGCGCGGCGCGCCAGGCTTCGCGGCTCGCGCCTTCGGTGCTGGCCGCCATCTGCAGCTCGGACTCGGCATTCTCCAGCGCCTGACGCTTGATCTGCGCGTCGATGCGGGCCTGCTCCAGCTCGTTCTCGATGTCGACGAGGCGGGCACGCTCGGCAAGGCGGCGCGCGGCGCCGGTCGGGGCGTGAGCTGCGGCAACAAAGCCGTCCCAACGCCAGACGTCGCCCTCGGGCGAGACCAGCCGCTGGCCGGTCTTGAGCTGCGAGACCAGCTCGGCGCCGCGCTCGCGCGGCACCACGCCGATCTGCGCCAGGCGGCGGGCCAGCTCGGCCGGCGCCTGCACGTGGTTGGCGAGCGGAACGGCGCCTTCGGGCAGCTCCGGGTCACCCTCGGTGTGTCCGACATTGGTCCAGCGCATCGGCGCCGACGGGTCGATCGGCGCGTCGAGGTCGTCGCCGAGCGCAGCGCCGATCGCCTTCTCAAAGCCCTTGTCGACGGTGATGCCGTCGATGATCGGCGGCCACAGATTCTTGGTCTCGCCGTTGACGATCTTGGAGATCGTGCGGGCTTCCGTCTCGAGGCGCTGCACGCGCTTGTCGGCCTCGTTCAGCGGCGAGCGCGAGGATTCCAGCGTCTGGCGTGCCGCGACATGCGCGGCTTCGCTCGCCTGCGCCGCGGCTTCCGAAGCCGCGAGCGTCTGCTCCGCGGTTTCGACCAGAGCGGTCAGCTCGTCGAGATCGCCAAAGCCGCCGGTCGCTTCAGTGAGCTTCTGCTCTTCGGCGGCGACGTTCGCGATCTCCTGGTCGAGCCGGGCGAGCTTGTCGCGGTGGGTGCGGACGTTGGCCTCGAGCTGGTTGCGCTTGGCGGTGAGGTCGGCGAGCGCGGTGGTGAGCTCGGCGAATTGCTGCTCGGTCTCGGTCAGCACCGCCTCGGCCTCGGCGACACGCTCGTCGACGCCGGAGCGCTTCTCGACGCGCGACTTGATCTCTTCCTTCAGCTCGGCGTCTTCGGTGTCGAGGCGCTGAAGCGCGACGTCGGCGTCCATGGTTTGTTGCTGAGCACGGGAAATGTCGCCTTCGAACTGGGCGAGACGGCGCTCGAGCTCGGCGACGCGCTCCTTGGCGCGCTCTTCCTCGCGGTCGAGCAACTCGCGGGCATTGGTCAGGCGCTGCAGGCCGGCGGCGGCGCGCGCTTCGGCATCGCGCAGCGCCGGCATCTCGGCGGCGCGGATCGCCTGGATGCGGGCGGCTTCGGCCTGGTGTTGGGTGCGTTCGGCCATCTCGCGCACGGCGAGATCATGGGTCTGGCCGGATTCGTTGACGTCGGCATGGGCACCGATCCAGCGCAGGTGGAACAGCGTGGCTTCGGCCTTGCGGACCTTGGCCGCGACCTCGCGATAGCGCACGGCCTGGCGGGCCTGCTTCTTCAGGCCTTCCATCTGGCCGGAGAGCTGGCCGATCACGTCCTCGACGCGGGTGAGGTTGGTTTCGGCCGCCTTCAGCCGCAGCTCGGCCTCGTGGCGGCGGGCGTGCAGGCCGGCGACGCCGGCGGCGTCTTCCAGCACGCGGCGGCGCTGCTCGGGCTTGGCCTGGATGATCTCGCCGATCTTGCCCTGGTGGACGAGCGCCGGCGAGCGCGCGCCGGTGGCGGCATCGGCGAACAGGATCTGCACGTCGCGGGCGCGCACGTCACGGCCGTTGATGCGGTAGACCGAGCCCGCTTCGCGCTCGATGCGGCGGGAGATTTCGAGAAGCTGGCTGTCGTTCATCGCCGCAGGCGCGGTGCGATCGGCATTGTCGATCGTCATCGTCACTTCGGCGTGGTTGCGCGCCGGACGGTTGCCGGAGCCTGCGAAGATCACCGCGTCCATGTCGGCGGCGCGCAGCGACTTGTACGACGTTTCGCCCATCGCCCAGCGCAGCGCTTCGACGAGATTCGACTTGCCGCAGCCGTTGGGTCCGACGACGCCGGTCAGGCCGGGCTCGATGACGAAGTCCGTGGGCTCAACGAAGGACTTGAAGCCGTGAAGTCGCAGGCGGGTGATTTTCATAAGCACGCATCTCTGTTGGCAGGCGCGAATCCCCCTGCCGGGACACTACCATGGAAGGCAATGTCGCTATCCGGGGCGAGTCGCGCGAGGCGCCTCATGCGGCTGGACAATGGCCGCGGTGCGCCGCGAGGGCAACCGGCGAAAGCCGCTTTTCCCAAGGGATTTATGCCGGGAAAGATACGGCTTTCGAGATGCGAATCAGGATCTTGACGAGCGAATCAGCTCTTCAGCAGCGGGTTGATCTTCTTGGCGAACTCCTCGAACGAGGCCTCGCCCTTGATCTTCTCGCCGTTGATGAAGAAGGTCGGCGTCGAATCCACCTTCAACACGTCGCTGGCGTATTTCTGGTCGGCGGCGATCTTGTCGAGCAGCGCCTGGTCCTTCAGGCAGGCTTCGACCTGCTGCTGGGTGAGACCGGCCTGCTTGCCGATCCGCGTCAGCGTCTCGGTGGTGTTCTTCAACACCCAGTCGTTCTGCTGGCGGAACAGCATGTCGGTGACGGCGAAGTATTTCGGCGCGTCGTCCTTGGCGATGCAGCGCGAGAGCATCGAGCCGGCGGCCGCTTTGATGTCGAGCGGGAACTCGCGGAAGATGTAACGCACCTTGCCGGTGTCGATGTACTCCGACTTGATCTTGGGGAACACCTGCTCGTTGAAGGCGGCGCAGTGCGGGCAGGTCATCGAGGCGTATTCGGTGATGGTGACGGCGGCGTCCTTCGGGCCGAGCGCCATGTCGGGCAGCGACACCGGCTTCGCCACATCGGCGGCCGACTGCGCCATCGCCTCGGAGATGAACCGCAGCGGCGAAAGCCCGGCGACCGCGGCAAGCCCGGTCAGCGACAGCATCGTGGTGAAGGCGCGGCGGGTGATGATCAAGGTCGGCTCCCGAATTGGCAAAGTGTCGCCCAAAGGATCGGGTCAAGGTTCCCGCCCGGGCGGCCTGTCGCTAGCTTGAAACGTCGCCTGAGGCAATGGCGGGCCGCAAGCACGGGTCCAGATTGCCCGCGAAATGAGGCTCAATTTCGCTTGATGGCGGCCCCGAGCCGCGCCAGCGCCGTCTTCAATTCTTCATCTTCGATGTCGGTCAGGCTCTCCGCCACCTTGGCGACCGCCTTGGGGTCCGGCGGGCCGGGCCGCTTGCGGGCCCGGGGCCGGGACAGGGGGGCCTGCCGGAAGGCGAGCTTGCCGACCGCGCTCCAGCCGAAGAAGCGATTGACCCGTTCCAGGATCACGTCGGCCGAGTGCTGGATCTCCAGCGCCATCGGCCCCTCGACCCGCAGCACCAGGGTTGCCGGCTCCTGCGGCTGGCCCTCGACCGGCCGTGGCCATTGCATCTTGAGCGGCTCGGCATGGGCCGCGATCTCGGGCCCCGCGATCTGCGCCCACCGCGTCACCAGCTCGCGCGCGGCAAAGCCCTGCTTGGCATAGGCCTCGGCAAAGACGTCGTTGAGCAGGATCCCGAGCGGTTTTGCGCTGATGGGACCGGGCTTGAAGATGGGGCCGGATTTGGACATGGGGGCCTTATAGCACTGCGGACGGGCCACCACGAAGAAAGACGTGGATGCCCGCGACCGGCGCCGGCACGACGTGGAGAGATCGGCGTGGGGCCGTTACAGTGAGCGCATGAGCCGCAGATCCGCCCTGAACGTGAAATCGGAACCAGTTCGACCGGATACCTCATCGCGTCCGACGCTGCTTCTCCAATGGTACGACCGCCATCGTCGCCGGCTGCCCTGGCGCGCCGCGCCCGGTGAGACGTCCGACCCTTACCGCGTCTGGCTGTCCGAGATCATGCTCCAGCAGACCACGGTGAAGGCGGTCGGGCCCTATTTCGAGAGATTCGTCGCGCGCTGGCCCGATGTCACGGCGCTGGGACGCGCCTCGCAGGATGACGTGCTGCGGATGTGGGCGGGGCTCGGCTATTACTCGCGCGCACGCAATCTCTACGCCTGCGCGGTCGCGGTGACGCGCGAGCATGGCGGCGTCTTTCCCAATACAGAAGAGGGGCTGCGCGCGCTGCCGGGGATCGGGCCCTACACGGCGGCAGCGATCGCGGCGATCGCCTTCGACCGCCGCACCATGCCGGTCGACGGCAACATCGAGCGCGTGGTGTCGCGGCTCTTTGCAGTTGAAGACGAGCTCCCGCAGGCAAAGCCGCTGATCCAGCAACTGGCGGCGACGCTGCTGGCCGACAGCCGCGCCGGTGACAGCGCACAGGCATTGATGGATCTGGGGGCCTCGATCTGCACCCCGAAGAAGCCGGCCTGCTCGCTGTGCCCGCTGAACGAGGACTGCACGGCGCGCGCGCAAGGCACCCAGGAGACGTTTCCGCGCAAGGCGCCGAAGAAGAGCGGAACGCTCAGGCGCGGCGCCGCTTTCGTGGTGACGCGCGGTGAGGAACTGCTGGTTCGCTCGCGGCCCGAGAAGGGCCTGCTCGGCGGCATGACGGAAGTGCCCGGCTCGGACTGGCTCGCCGGACAGGAGGATGCGACGGCAAAGCAGCAGGCGCCGGAGCTGAAGGGGCTGTCGCGCTGGCAGCGCAAGGTGGGCGTCGTCACCCACGTCTTCACCCATTTTCCGCTGGAGCTGGTGGTCTACACGGCGAAGGCCGAAGCCCGCACCCGCGCGCCCGCCGGCATGCGCTGGGTGCCGATCGCGACGCTTGCAGACGAAGCGCTGCCCAACGTCATGCGCAAGGTGATCGCGCATGCGCTGGATCTTTCGGGCCCATCCTCCTGACAGCACGCTGGCAGCAGCGTTAAGCTATCAGGGCGCGACACGGAGGCTGCCAATGGTCAAGACCGCGCTCGACAATTTTCCAAGGCCGCCTTGCGCCGAGCTGCTCGGATGGCGCCTGCTCGATGCTCGCCCCGAGGAGGGCTGGATCAGGCTCGCCTTCGATGGCAAGCCCGAATTCTGCAATCCGGCGGGCTTCATCCAGGGCGGCATGCTTTCGGCCATGCTCGATGACACCATGGGTCCTGCGGTGCTGGTGATGAGCGAGGGCCGGCTCTACACCACCACCATCAGCATGACCGTGAATTTTCTGGCGCCCGCAAAGCCCGGGCCGATCATTGGTGAAGCGAAGGTGATGCAGCTCGGCAAGACGATTGCGTTTGTCGAGGGCAAGCTGATGGCGGAGGACGGCACGGTTCTGGCAACAGCCAGCGCCAGCGAGCGGCTGCTGGAGGCGGCGAGGGTGGTGAAGTGAGGCGGACGCCGCTCTCTCGCTCCCTCGCTCCGTACTTACGGGGGCGCGACGAGCTTCGCTCGCGCTGAGAGGGTGGGGCGAGGGGCCTCCGTCCACGCGGGAGGTCCACGAGAGACCTGTACCCCCTCACCCGGATTGCATCGAAGATGCAACATAGCCGAAGCTTAGCTTCGGCGTTCTTAGGACGGCCGCGAAGGCGGCCTATGCCTCTCCCCGCAAGCGGGGCGAGGTGAAGAGGAGGCCGCGGATCGATGAGTGGCTAACTTACCCGCCGCGCACCGGCACTCACGATCGGCGGCTTCGCGTTCAGTGCCTCGACCTGGAATCCCGCAACGCGCTTGTAGTTCGCGGCGATGTCTTCCAGCTCCTTTTGCGACAGCACGTCGGTGACGGTCTTGTAACCGTCGGGCGCGCGCTCCTCGACGAGCTGCATCACCTGCTCGGGGCCGTTCTTGCGGTTGAGCAGGACGAGATCCGTGGTCGCGGGCCGGCGCTCGGCTTCATAGGCGCGCAGCGCGGCTTGCGTCGGGCCGTGCGCCAGGATCTCGCGGGTGATGACGCGGGCGTCGAGGATTGCCTGCGAGGCGCCGTTCGATCCGATCGGGTACATGGGGTGCGCGGCATCGCCCATCCGCGTGACGCGGCCGAAGGTCCATTGCGACACCGGATCTCGGTCGACCAGCGGATACTCATAGGCATGCGGGCAGTTCCTGATCAGGCGGGGGACGTCGAGCCAGTCGAACTGCCAGCTCTCGAACCAGGGCAAAAACTCTTCGAGCCGCGCGGTGCGGTTATAGTCCTCGCGCCGCCACTGATAGGTCGGAGGCATATGGCGCTCGGCGACCCAGTTGATCAGATGGTTGCCTGCCGCATCCGGCTCTTTCGAGATCGGATAGCAGACGAATTTCAGGATCTCGTGCCCGGCCATGATCATGGTGCGGCCGGTGAGGAAGGCCTTTGCCGGCGTGACGCCGCGCCAGAGGATGCGGCCGTTCCAGATCGGCGGGCCTTCGTTCGGGTAGAGCTTTTCTCGCGCGGCGGAATGGATGCCGTCGGCGGCGATCAGGATCGCGCCTTCGTAAATGCCGGCTGGCTTGCCGGTCGCTTTGTCGATGAAATCGGCGCGCACGCCGTCGGCCGTCTCGGTCCAGCCGGTCAGATGATGGCTGGTCAAAATGTTGTCGCGGCCGAGCCGTTCGACCGCGGTGTCCAGCAGCAGCTGCTGCAGCGTGCCGCGATGGATCGAGAATTGCGGCCATTTGTAGCCGGCTTCCAGCCCGCGCGGCTCGCTCCAGATCGGCTTGCCGTGCTTGGAGAAATAGGCGAGCTCGCGCGTGCGCACGCCGCTGGCATCCAGCTTGTCCATCAGCCCGAGCTCGATCAGCTCGCGCACCGCATGCGGCAGCACGTTGATGCCGACGCCGAGCGGCTTCAGCTCCGCGACGCTCTCGAACACTTTCACGGGAACGCCGATTCCGTGCAGGCTGAGCGCAAGCGTCAGCCCGCCGATGCCGCCACCGGCGATGAGTACCGTCATGACAAAACCCCTCCGATTGCAGGCGTCTTGGCACAGGCGGGCGGATGTGGGCAACTGCGAAGAGCAAAGCACGTAGAGCAGCGTGCTATAGACCTCGCGCCCGACAGCCGTTAATTTCCAGCTTTCCCATGAGGTCAGACATGCTCAAGCTCTACTACGCAACCGGCACCTGCGCGCTCGCCACCTACATGACCCTGGAGGAGGCCGGCGCCGACTACACGGCCGAACGGCTGAGCTTCAAGGACAACCAGCAGAACAGCCCGGACTATCTCGCCATCAATCCGAAGGGCCGGGTGCCGGCCCTGGTGACCGACCGCGGCGTCCTCACCGAGACGCCGGCGATGCTGGCCTATATCGCGCAAACCTTCCCCAAGGCCAGGCTCGCGCCGCTCGACGATCCCTTCGACTTCGCCCAGGTGCAGTCGTTCAACTCCTATCTCTGCTCGACCGTGCACATCAACCATGCCCACAAGATGCGCGGCGCGCGCTGGGCGACGGAAGAGAGCTCGTTTGCCGACATGAAGGCGATGGTGCCGAAGACCATGGCCGCCTGCTTCAAACTGATCGAGCAGAAGATGTTCAAAGGCCCGTGGGTGATGGGCGATCAGTTCACGATCTGCGATCCCTATCTCCACACGCTCTCGCTCTGGCTCGAAGGCGACAGCGTCGACATCAACGCCACGCCCAGGATCGCCGATCATTTCAAGCGCATGTCGGATCGGCCGGCGATACGCAAGGTGGTGGACGCGCAGAAGGCGTGAGGCTTTCGTAGGGTGGGTTAGCTGTGCAGATGCGCGACGCGCATCTGCAGGGCGTAACCCACCTCTTTAGTTTCCGCGGAGACAGAAGTGGTGGGTTACGCCCAGCGGACTGCGCTTTGCGCAGCCGCAGGTCTAACCCACCCTACGAAGTTACGACCTCTTCTTCTCCAGCTCCCGTCCCGTCTCCAGCATCAACCGCCGCAGCCAGATCGAACCCGGGTCCATCTGCGCTCGCGTCGGATGGAACATGAACTGCTCGTCGATCCCTGGGTCGAGCGGCGGCGTCACCGCCACGAGGCCGAGCTGCTTCGACAGCGCCGCAATCAGCCGGCGCGGCACGAAGGCGACGAGGTCGGTTCGGGCGGCGACGTGCAGCGCTTCGAGATAGCCTGACACGACCAGCGAGATGTGCCGCTCGATGCCCTCAGCGCGCAGCCAGGTGTCGATCAGATCCTCGGGCTGGCCGCGAATGATCACGCCGACATGGCGCGCCGCCAGAAAAGTCTCGCGCCGCTTCAGCTTCGCTCCAACGGGATGTCCGCGCCGCACCGCCAGCGCGTCGCTGTCGGTGTAGAGCAACTGGCGGTGAAAGCCTTTGAAGGCATTGCCGATCGAGATCACGAGGTCGATGGTGCGGGCGAATTCGGCATGGAAGATCGCAGGTCCCCGCCACGGCACCACGTCGATGCGGACGTTGGGGGCGGCCCGGGTCACCTTCTCCATCAAAGGCGGCATCAACAGCTCGACCGCGAGGTCCGGCATCATCAGGCGGAATTGCCGCTCGCTGCGCGCCGCATCGAACTCATCCGGCACGAACAGCCCGCGCACCTGGTCGAGCGCCTGCGCCAGCGGCGCGCGCAGGGCTTGCGCCCGCGGCGTCAGCTCCATTCGCGCGCCGGTCCGCACCAGCAGCGGATCGCCGAAGATGTCGCGCAGGCGTTGCAACGCGTGGCTCGTCGCCGGCTGTGACAGGCCGATCCTCATGGCCGCGCGGCTGACATTGGCTTCGCGCAGCAGCGCGTCGAGTGCGGTCAACAGGTTGAGGTCAAGCGAATTCAAATTCATGAGGCGAATAGATATCATACTCTCTATCGATTTGAAGAATGCCGATCGCCCGACGATGATCTCCGCGTTGCCACCACACGGAGATGCCGCCATGAGCGCTGCCGCCAACAAGAAACTGATGCAGGACATTTTCGCCGCCGCCGCAAACCCCGATCCGGCCGCGCGCGATCGTGCCCTGTTCACCGCAAGCCTCGCCGACGATGCCAGATGGGTTGTCACCGGCCAGTATTCCTGGTCGCGGACCTTCACCGGCAAGGAGGCGATCCTCAACGATCTGCACGGCTATGTCCGCACCCGCCTGCGCGACCGGACGCGCACCGTGGCTCACCGCTTCATCGCCGATGGCGACATCGTCGTGGTGGAGGCCAAGGGTGACAACGTCACGCCCGAGGGCGTGCGCTACGACAACGACTATTGCCTGGTGTTTCGCCTCGAGGACGGCAAGATCAAGGAGATCCGGGAGTACTGCGACTCGATCCTCACCGAGAAGGCGCTGGGCCCGTTTCCGCAAGCGCCCGTGAGGGCCGCGAGCTGACCGGATTGGACGACGTCGCGTCCGCCGGCCGCTGCTGTTCGTCACGGCCCGCGATGGTCGTGCGGGTCTGGCGGACGCTGGTGGACCTCATGCGTATCAGGCGGGAACGGTCCCGGGCCCGATGCCAGCTCGCTGCCATGACCGAACGGGAGCTGCAGGACTGCGGCATAACCCGGTCGGAGATTGCCTACCAGCTGCACAAGCCCCGCCAGCGGAAATGAAGGGCGGAGCGTACGCCGGTCCCGGTCGAGCCGGCATCGGCGGCGCTCGCACCCCCACAGGCTGGGGCGGTCGCGAGCGCGCTTGGCAAAGTGACGCAGGCGACCGTCGAACCAACGTCCATCGGAGTATCCGATGCAGCGATCTGCATGCGGCTGCGGGCCTTAGCGCCAAAGCCTTGCGCAACTGCCGATTAAATCAGCAGATTTTGTATGAGCCCGGCGCGCCGGCGCGAAGAATCAGAAGGTTCAATTAACGAGTGTCCCCCATTGTGTCGCGGTGCAGCGTGGGTCGTCGGAAGACGACGCGCGGCTGCCGGGGTGGCCGCTGACGATCGCCGGACGTTCGGCCGCTCGAAGTCACATGCATCTGGGTGGACAGTGGGAATGCCGAAATTTCGTTTGCGGATCAGGGGACGCCTGTACGCAGGCTTCATGGCCCTGGTGGCGGTTGGTCTCGTGATGGCGGTGGTTGCCGTCTGGAATTTGCGAGCCGTGCAGGATCAGGTCGCCAAGCAATCGGCGCTTTCGGACAGCACCGCGCGGGTGCTGGAGATATCGACCCACCTCCAGGCGATCCAGCGGGCCAATTTGCGCTACATCTACGACGCCAGCGAACCTGCGATGAAGGAGGCTTCGGAGCGCGAGGCCGCGGCGACCGAGCTGTTGAAGGTCGGGGCGAAGGGAACGGCCTCCGAGGAGCGGCGCAAGCTCTACAACGACCTGATCGCCGACATCGCCAAGATGAAAAGCCTGCGCGACAATCTCGGGGACGCCGTCAACGAGGCGAGAACCGGCAAGGCGACGCTGCTGCCGAGCGGTGACGAATTGACCGTCAAGATGGGCAAGCTGGTCGATGTGGCCCGCGCTGCCGTCGATGAGGACACCGCGGCGCTCGTCGCGGACCTCGAATCCAGGCTGCTCCAGGTTCAAATCGCCAACTGGCGTTTCCTGGCGCTGCGCGACACCAAGGGCCCGGCGAACTTCAGGACCAATGTGGACAGGGCGATGCAGCGCCTTTCGGCGCTCGAAAAGAGCCCGCAGGCGACGGAGCTGCAGACCACGCTCGCCCCGGTGAAGACCTCGCTCGGCATCTACAAATCCGCGTTCGAGACGACCTCCGCGGCGATGCTCCAGGCCGACGAGATCTACCACAAGAACCTCGCCCCGCTCATCGTCGAGAGCATCGGCAAGCTCAAGGTCGCGGAAACCACGTTGAAGAAGGACTACAAGGAGTCGCGCTCCGCCGCCGAAGCCGTGATCGAGGGCACGACGACCGTGCAGGCGATCGCGGGCGGCCTCGCCGTCCTGTTCGGACTGATCGTCGCCTTCCTGATCGCCCGCAGCATCGTCGGTCCATTGACCTCGATGACACGCGCGATGGGGCTGCTTGCCGGCGGCAATCTCGCGGTCGAGATTCCCGGCCGCGGCAAGGCCGACGAGATCGGTGACATGGCCAAGGCGATCGAGGTGTTCAAGGACAACATGGTCGACACCGAGCGCCTGCGCCACGAGCAGACCGAGATCGAGGCGCGGCAGGCCGAGAGCCGCAAGGCTGACATGGTCAAGCTCGCAGACCAGTTCGAGCAGGCCGTGGGCGAGATCGTGAATACCGTGTCGTCGGCCTCGAACGAGCTCGAAGCCTCCGCCGGCACGCTGACGGCGACCGCCTCGCGCGCCCAGGATATCTCCACCGAGGTGGCATCCGCCTCGCAGGAAGCTTCGGCCAATGTTCAGGCCGTTGCCTCGGCCACCGAAGAGCTCTCGTCCTCGGTCAGCGAGATAGCGCGCCAGGTGCAGGAATCCGCCCGCATCGCCAGCGAGGCCGTGGGGCAGGCGAGCCGGACCAACGAGCGCGTCGGCGAACTGTCCAAGGCGGCCGCGCGCATCGGCGACGTGGTCGAGCTGATCAACACCATCGCCGGCCAGACCAATCTCCTGGCGCTGAATGCGACCATCGAGGCCGCGCGCGCCGGCGAAGCCGGCCGCGGCTTCGCGGTGGTCGCCTCCGAGGTGAAGGCGCTGGCCGAGCAGACCGCGAAAGCGACCGGTGAGATCGGCCAGCAGATTTCCAGCATCCAGGCCGCCACCGAGCAGTCGGTCGGCGCCATCAGGGAAATCAGCGGCACCATCGAGCGGCTGTCGGAGATCTCGTCGACGGTCGCGGCCGCGGTGGAGCAGCAGGGCGCAGCGACCCAGGAGATCTCCCGCAACGTCCAGCAGGCGGCCCATGGCACCCAGCGCGTCTCGACCAATATCGGCGACGTGCAGCGCGGGGCGTCGGAGACCGGCTCGGCCTCCTCGCAGGTGCTGTCGGCGGCGCGCTCGCTGTCGTCGGACAGCAACCGGCTGAAGCAGGAAGTCGCGAACTTCCTGAGCTCGGTCCACGCCGCCTGAAGCCTCAAAAGCAAAGGTCCATGCGCATGCGCGTGGACCTGAAGCGATGCTGTGGCTTGATCAGGCCGCCAATGCTGTGCTGCCAGTGCCCAACACTTGTTCATCGGAGCAGACGACGGCGATGTCTTCGTCGGCTCCCCCGTAGTCGACACCGGTAAAATACAGCCGCAATTAACGATTGTTCCGCAATGTAGGCGTGCAGCACGATTCCCGGGGGCGTGGTCGCAATGGGTCGCCATTGCAATCGGATGAAGGGTCGTCGGCTGCTTCTCGTTTCTTCCTGCTATGGGTGGACAGTGATGCCGAGCTTGCGTTTGGGAATTCGGGGGCGTCTGTACGCCGGATTTTCGGTTCTCGTGGTTCTTGGTTTGGTGATGGCCGCGGTCGCGGTCTGGAATCTGTGGGCGGTCCAGGGTCAGATGGCGCGGCTGTCCACGCTCTCGGACAACACCGCGCGCGTCCAGGAAATCTCGATCAACCTCCAGGCGCTCCGGCGCGCCAATCTGCGCTACGTCTATGATGCCAACGAGCCGGCCTTCAAGGAAGCCGCGGAACGGGAAACGGTGACGGTCGAGCTGTTGAAGGCCGCGGCCAAATCGACCATCTCCGAGGAGCGGCTCAAGATCTACAACGGCCTCACCAGCGACATCGAAAAGTTGAAGTCCCTGCGCGAGCGCATGGGCACCGCCGTCAACGAGACGACCAAGGGCAAAGCCGTTCTGCTCGCCGGCGGCGACGAGCTGACCGCCAACACCGGCAAGCTGGTCGACGCAGCGCGCGCAACCGGGGATACCAGCGTGACCGCCCCCGTCGCCGATCTTGAATCCAAGATCCTGCTGGTTCGTGTCGCCAACTGGCGCTTCCTCGCCGTCCGGGACGCAAAGGGACCGGCGACCTTCAGGACCAATGCCGATCGGGCGCAGCAAGCGCTCAAGTCACTGGAGGGGGCCGGCCTGCCGGACGAGGTCAAGACCGCGTTCGGGCCGATCAAGAGCTCGCTTTCGGCCTACAAGGCGGCCTTCGAGACGACCTCCGCCGCAATCCTCCAGGCCGATGAAATCTACCGCAACGATATCGCTCCCTTGATCAACGACAGCGTCGACAAGCTCAAGGTGGCGGAGACCGGATTGAAGGCCGACTACCAGAAGTCGCGCGCGACCGCCGACGGCGTCATCGCCAATACGACCTGGATCCAGGAGGTCGCCGGTGGCCTTGCGATCCTGTTCGGCGGCATTGTCGCCTTCCTGATCGCCCGCAGCATCGTCGGTCCGCTGTCCACGATGACCCGGGCGATGGGGCTGCTGGCCGGTGGTGATCTCAAGGTCGAGATCCCCGGCCGTGGCAAGACCGACGAGATCGGCGACATGGCCAAGGCGATCCAGGTGTTCAAGGAGAGCATGGTCGAGACCGAGCGCCTGCGCCACGAGCAGGTCGAGGTCGAGGCTCGGCAGGCCGAGGGCCGCAAGGCTGACATGGTCAGGCTCGCAGACCAGTTCGAGCAGGCGGTGGGCGAGATCGTGAATACCGTGTCGTCGGCCTCGAACGAGCTCGAAGCCTCCGCCGGCACGCTGACCACGACTGCCTCGCGCGCCCAGGATCTGTCGACGGAGGTCGCCAGCGCCTCGCAGGAAGCCTCGGCCAATGTTCAGGCGGTTGCCTCGGCCACCGAAGAGCTCTCGTCTTCGGTCAGCGAGATCGCGCGCCAGGTGCAGGAATCCGCTCGTATCGCCAGCGAGGCCGTCGGGCAGGCGAGCCGGACCAACGAGCGCGTCGGCGAATTGTCCAAGGCAGCCGCCCGCATCGGCGACGTGGTCGAGCTGATCAACACCATCGCGGGCCAGACCAATCTCCTCGCGCTGAATGCGACCATCGAGGCCGCGCGTGCCGGCGAAGCCGGTCGCGGCTTCGCCGTGGTCGCCTCCGAGGTCAAGGCGCTGGCCGAGCAGACCGCGAAAGCGACCGGTGAGATCGGCCAGCAGATTTCCAGCATCCAGGCCGCGACCGAGCAGTCGGTCGGCTCCATCCGGGAGATCAGCGGCACCATCGAGCGATTGTCGGAAATCTCCTCGGCGGTTGCCGCCGCCGTGGAACAGCAGGGCGCGGCGACGCAGGAAATTTCCCGCAACGTTCAGCAGGCGGCCCATGGCACCCAGCGCGTCTCGACCAATATCGGCGACGTGCAGCGCGGGGCGTCGGAGACCGGCTCGGCCTCCTCGCAGGTGCTGTCGGCGGCGCGCTCGCTGTCGGCGGACAGCAACCGTCTGAAGCAGGAAGTCGCCAAGTTCCTGAACTCGGTCCACGCCGCCTGAAGTCTCAAAAGCAAAGGTCCACGCGCATGCGCGTGGACCTGAACCGAAGGCGCGGCGCGATCAGGCGACCTTGGTCGTCATGTGCTTGAACATGTTGCTTCTCGCCTCGTCGTCCATCTCGGCCTTGAAGGTGAACTTGTCCTTCAGCGCGATCGCGCGTGCGGCCGCGGGCCGCGCCGAGATCTCGTCCACCAGCCGCTTCACGTTCGGGTAGCGCGCAAAGGCGTCATCGCCGAGCTTGAACGGCACCATCCGCGCCCAGCCCCATAGCGCTATATCGACGATCGAATAGCTGTCGCCGACCATATAGCTGCGGCCTTTGAGGTGACCGTCGAGAATCTTGTAGTGGCGATCGGTCTCGTACTGGTAGCGGTTATGGGCGTAGTCGTGGTTCTGGTCCTTCGGCGCAAAATGCTTGAAGTGCACGGCCTGACCGGAATACGGCCCGACACCGGTGGCGATGAACATCAGCCATGACAGCGTCTCGCCGCGCACGCTGGCGGCGGGCAGGAATTTGCCGGTCTTCTCGGCGAGATAGAGCAGGATGGCGTTGCTGTCGAACACAATGGTGCCGCCATCGTCGATCGCCGGCACCTTGCCGTTCGGATTGATCTTGAGGAATTCGGGCGTGAACTGCTCGCCCTTGCGGGTGTCGATCTTCACCGGCTCGAAAGGCAGGCCGGATTCTTCGAGATAGAGCGCGACCTTGGTCGGGTTCGGCGAGCCGTTGAAATAGAATTTGAGCATCCATCATCTCCCCAGTGTTCGTTGGCCGCGAGCGAGCGCGGCGTCATTGCCGCTGGCGCCCATCTCTTGCCTGAACCTTGTCGGAGAGAGCAACCGGCGAGTTTGCCGGGCGGTATCTGCGCGCCACGCAGATCAGCCGGCGTAACAAAGGCCGATCGCCGCCGTAAGGATCATCGCCGCGCCGACCGCCTCCAGGCGAAGCCCGAGCTTTGCTGCGAGATGCATGTCGGAGGCGCGCGCCGCGCGCTCCGATCCGCGCGGATAGCCGTGAACGATGACGTCGTGATTGAAATTGTCGTGGGCCTCGTTGCTGCTGGCAAGGCCGACGCAGATCACGAGCACGCCGAACAAAGCGAGGCCGAAAAATCCGAGCAGCGCGATCAGGAACATCGGAAACATGCCGAGCAGGAAGATCGGCAGCAGCGGCACCAGCAGCCAAGTCTCGGACTGTCGTCGCATGGAGCCCAACCGGTCAGGACGGGACTGATCGGGCGAATCTAGTCCTGGCGGGGGCGGCTTTCAACCACCACTGCTGTCATTCCGGGGCGCGCCTCTTGGCGCGAGCCCGGAATCCATTGGGCCGCATGTGCTGTGGTTGGATGGATTCCGGGTTCTCGCTTCGCGAGCCCCGGAATGACGGAGGAGAGGAAAACTACTCCGCCGCCATGCCGGCGCGGATCTCGGCACGGAGCTCGTCGATCAGCTTGAGACCCTTCTTGGTCTCGACATGCCAGAAGGTCCAGCCGTTGCAGGCCTGCGCGCCTTGCGCGACGGCGCCGATGCGGTGGATCGAGCCGACCTTGTCGCCCAGCATGATGGCGCCGTCGGCACGGACCAGCGCGCCGAGCTTCTTCTTGGCGTCGAACAGCTTCGTGCCGGGCATGATCATGCCGCGCTCGATCAGTTCCGAGAACGCGACGCGCGGGGCTTCGCGTGCGGTCATGAACGGAGCGAGACTTTCTTCCGGCAGCGGTTCCACCGCCGCGATGCGGGCTTCCGCCGCCTTCGCATAGGTCTTGTCGCGCTCGAAGCCGACATAGGAGCGGCCGAGGCGCTTGGCGACGGCGCCGGTGGTGCCGGTGCCGTTGAAGGGATCGATCACGAGATCGCCGGGCTTGGAGGAGGACAGCAGCACGCGCGCGAGCAGGCCTTCCGGCTTCTGCGTCGGATGCACTTTCTTGCCGTCGGCGCCCTTGAGGCGCTCCTCGCCGGTGCAGAGCGGGATCAGCCAGTCGGAACGTGCCTGCACGTCCTCGTTCGCCGCCTTCAGCGCCTCGTAATTGAACGTGTAGCCCTTGGCTTTTTCGTCACGCGCGGCCCAGATCATCGTTTCGTGCGCGTTGGTGAAGCGGCGGCCGCGGAAATT
Organism: Bradyrhizobium sp. USDA 376; assembly: GCF_054063675.1. Lineage (NCBI taxonomy): Bacteria > Pseudomonadati > Pseudomonadota > Alphaproteobacteria > Hyphomicrobiales > Nitrobacteraceae > Bradyrhizobium > Bradyrhizobium sp. USDA 376. The sequence goes on along the minus strand of NZ_JBSSGN010000001.1, from coordinate 8,642,106 downwards.
CGGCATCGGATTGGACTTGCGCCAGACGATATCGTTCAGGAGCCAGAAGCCGAGGTCCTGCATGATCGCGCCGACGCGGAAGATGTTGTGATAGGAGCCGATCACCCAGATCGTCGCCGACGGCTTCATCGCGCGGCGGCGGGCGGCAAGCAGCCAGGCGCGGGTGAAATCGTCATAGGCGGAGAATGAATCGAACTTGTCCCAGTCGTCATCGACGGCGTCGACATGGGATTCGTCGGGGCGCTTGAGATCGCCCTTGAGCTGAAGATTGTAGGGCGGATCTGCGAACACCAGATCGACGCTGCCTGCCTGAAGCTTCGACATCTCGGCGACGCAATCGCCGAGGATGATTCGATGCGACGGAGACTCAAAGTTTGTGCGGGGCGCCCTTGCAGACGCCCCGCGACGCGACTCTACCATGACTCAAGAACTCTGACTCAGGCGACGCTGTCGGCGACGCGGGACCAAACAACCGACTGACCGTTACATTGAAGCGGCAAAGTAAAAATCGACTTAACCCGCTGCTTTTGTGAGCAGGCCGCGCAGCGCGCGTCGCGTGCCGGCGGCTGTTCGCATTTGCCGTGTTTTGCAGTGTTTTTCGTCTTTCTTCGCGCTGCAAGAGCAGCGATGCTGCCCAAAAGACTCCAAATTTCTCTCGGAAAAAATTGCACGTCCCTCGGAAAAAATTGCTGGCGGGCGCATGCTGTCGCACTAGGCAATTTTTGCCGAGCACGATATTGATAAAGGCAACGGAAATTTTACGTATGTGGCGCGTTGAGCTTTCGCGCTTCTGCGCCCAAATGATGCCGATCGAGGACTTAAGGAAAGCCCGCCATGCGCTACGATGATTTCCGCCGCAGCGACGACGTCGAGGATCGTCGCGACGAGGGTGGCGGCGGGTTCGGCGGCGGCGGAGGCGGCGGGTTTGGCCTGCCGATGGGCGGCGGCGGGCTCGGCATCGGCACCATCATCGTGCTCGGCCTGATCGGCTATGCCTTCGGCATCGACCCACGCATCCTGATCGGCGGCGCCGAGATCCTCACCGGCGGCGGCCAGGCGCCGAGCTACCAGACCGATCGCCAGTCGTCTTCGACCTCGGCCAAGCGCGGCGCGCCGACCGACGAGGTCGGCAGCATGATCGCCGGCATCCTCGGCGAGATCGACGATCGCTGGAGCGAGATCTTCCAGGCCTCGGGCCAGTCCTATACCGGTCCGAAGGTCGTGCTGTTCCGCAACGCCACCAATGGCGGCCGCTGCGGCATGGCACAGTCGGCGATGGGCCCGTTCTACTGTCCGCCGGACCGCACCATCTTCCTCGACACCGCCTTCTTCCGCGAGGTCGAGACGCGTTTCCGCGGCTGCTCCGGCAAGTCGGCGTGTAATTTCACCACCGCCTACATCATCGCGCATGAGGCCGGCCACCACATCCAGAACCTGCTCGGCATCATTCCGCGCGTGACGCGGCTGCAGCAGCAGGTCGGCAGCAAGGCCGAGGCCAACGCGCTCCAGGTGAAGGTGGAGTTGCAGGCGGATTGTCTCTCCGGCGTCTGGGTCAATCGCGAGGCGAAGAAGCGCCCGAATTTCCTCGAGCCCGGCGACATCGACGCCGCGCTGACCACGGCGAGCGCGATCGGCGACGACACGCTGCAGCGCCAGGCCACGGGCCGCGTCGTGCCTGACTCCTTCACCCACGGTTCCGCCGCGCAGCGCAAGCAATGGTTCATGACCGGCTACCAGCAGGGCACGGTCCAGGCCTGCAACACGTTCGGCGGCGGGGCGTTGTAACGACGATCGCGTGCCCCGGACGCAGCGCAGCGCTTCTTCAGCGGTGCGCTGCAGAGCCGGGGCCCACAATGCCGGTCTCCCAAGCCTCTAAAGTGGGTCCCGGCTCTGCGGCGCGGCGCTGATGCGCCGCACCTTGTCCGGGACACGAGAGACGCACCATGGCCTCGATCGACGAATCCAAACAATTCATCCCGCTCAACATCGCGGTGCTCACCGTTTCCGACACGCGCGCGCTTGCGGACGACAAGTCCGGCCAGACGCTGGCCGATCGCCTCACCAGCGCAGGCCATCATCTCGCCGCGCGCGAGATCGTCACCGATGACGTCGAGGCGATCCGTGCCGTCATCCGCCGCTGGATTGCAGATAGCGGCGTCGACGTCGTCATCACCACCGGCGGCACCGGTTTTACGGGGCGCGACGTCACGCCGGAGGCGATCGAGCCGCTGTTCGAGAAGCGCATGGACGGCTTCTCGATCGCGTTCCACCTGCTGAGCCACGCCAAGATCGGCACGTCGACGATCCAGAGCCGCGCCACCGCGGGGGTTGCGGGCGCGACCTACATCTTCTGCCTGCCCGGTTCGCCCGGCGCCTGCCGCGACGGCTGGGACGGCATCCTGGCCGCCCAGCTCGACTACCGCACGCGGCCCTGCAATTTCGTCGAGATCATGCCAAGGCTGGACGAGCATCTGCGCCGCTCGAAGGCGCAGGGCGCGACGGTGTAGTGTCGCGGACAGTCTCGTAGGGTGGGCAAAGCGGAGCGTGCCCACCACTTCTGCCGTAATGCTGGATCGGTGGGCACGGCGCTAATGCGCCTTTGCCCACCCTACGATTTCTACAGATCCCGCTCCCACGTCTCCCCGATCAGATCCGCACCAAAACTGTGGTGCTTCTCTTCCTTCACGAGCTTGAAGCCGGCGCCTTTGTAGATGCCGCGCGCGGCGACCAGGATGCTTTGCGTCCACAGCGTCATCCTGCTGTAGCCCCGCTCGCGGGCGCCCTGGATGCACTGCTCCACCAGCGCGCGGCCGACGCCGAGCCCGCGTGCCTTCTTCTCCACCTGCAACAGGCGCAGCTTGGCGATCTCGTCCGTCGCCTTGACCAGAAAGACCGAGCCGACCGGCTCGCCACCCACTTCCGCGATCCAGCAGTGTTCGCGCGCGGCGTCGTAGTTCCTGATGAACTGGGCGCAGATCTCGGCGACCAGCGCCTCGTAGCTGATGTCCCAATTGTAGTCGGCGGCATAGGCGGCGCCCTGCCGGGAGATGACCCAGCCCATGTCACCGACGCGATGGCTGCGCAGCATGAAGGCTGCGGGCTGGCTTCGACGCTGCTCCAGCACGGTCTCGATGGTCGCCATGGCCTGCGTGAGCCGCGTTGCATCGTCGGCTGACAGCCGGGCCAGCAGTGCGGCGACCTCGTTCTGCGAGCTCAGGTTCAGCTTGGCGAAGGTCTGGCGGCCCTTGGCGGTGAGGCTGAGCTGGTATTGCCTGCGATCTGCGGGCAGGGGCCTGCGCGTGATCAGCCCCTTTTCGTCAAAACTCTGGACGATGCGGCTGAGATAGCCGGGGTCGAGACCAAGCTCGTTGCCGATCTCTTTTGCCGCAAGGTCGTCGCGATGGGCGAGTTCATAGAGTACGCGCGCCTCGCTGAGCGAGAACGGAGTCTTTCCAAGGTGCTGGTCGAGCACGCCGAGCTTGCGGGTATAAAAGCGGTTGAAGGCGCGGACCGCTGCGATGTGGTCTTCTGTGCCGTTGAATGACATAGCTCACCTCGATATTTGCCATTGTCAAATAATTATTTGACTTTGGCAAGTATCAAGGGCGCGTATCAAGTGGCCTCAGCCGATCATGACGATCCGGCTGCGCAGCATGGTCCGGGACGAGCGGCCGAGTCGCCGCAGCAGCTGCGCTTCGGAACGGCGGGCCTGCGGCGGATAGCCGCCGATCCGGTCGTAATGATCACGCGCGATCAAAAGCCCCTGATCGCCGAACGGGCCGACCAGCTTGCGCGCTACGGCCCGGAGGACGTCGCGGAATCCCGTATCGGCGTAAGGCGTGCGTGCATAGCGGAACACCGCCGCCCGGTCCCGTCCGCTGGTCGCGACGGTCTGGATGAACTGGGTGGTCTCCTCGATCCAGCCGGTTTCCAGCACCGCGCCTGCGGGGAGGAACATCAGCCAGGGCGAACGGGCCTGAAGCGCGCCGGCGGCGAGCGCCGCACCCTGCGAGGAACCCTCGAAGCCGACGAAACGGCAGCCTGCGACGTCGGCGACGCGCTCGATGACCCCATTGCGGGTGCCGTCGACCAGCAGGACTTCCCGGATGATGCCGGCGGCGGCACCGGGCACCAACGCGGCCAGTGTTGCGACCGTCGTCTGCTCGACGCCTTCGGTCGGAATGATGACGCTCAGCATGATTGAAGCTTCAGTGTCTTCGCTTCGGGAGAAGCGTAACTCGTTATGATATTGTCATAAACACGCGGCATTGCCGAGTGCAACTTTTCGCCGGGGCTTCGCTGTTCGATGGTAAACTGCCAGAGCCATCGCATCCAAATATGTCTCCTGCGGGGTGGCAATGTTGCCGAATATTTCGGCGCGAATTCGCGGTGACGGTATTATCCCGGAGTTTCGCTGCGATCCTTGCGCAGCATGCAGACCACCGCAATCCTGCATGCGGAGGATGCGAGCGGACCGACACCGGCGAATGGGAAAAGCCTGCAATCCACGGTGCTGACGAGGGGCCTTGCATGAACGCCGATCAACTTGCCGTTAGCGCGCCGTCAACATCACCCCGGCCGGACGCCGCGCCGAGCTTGCGGATCCGCGCGCTGATGCTGGGGGACCGCATCAATGCCGCCGGCCTCGAGATCGGCACGCTGGTGTCGTCGACGCCGGCCGCCTTCCGCGTTCACGCCGGCCTCGCGGTGATTTTCCGCTACGGCGTCGTGGTGCTGATCGGCCTGCTGCCTTCGGAGGAGAAGGTGCTGATCGACAACCTCAAGCCGCGCGTGATCGGCGAATTCAGTCCCTATGAAGAGGAGATCGCGCAGGCCCAGCTCTGCAAGGACGAAAGCTCCGAAGCGATCCAGCCGGGCGGGCCGATCTGCCTTTCCAAATTCTCCGACGACCGGCTGCTGCTGGTCGCCGACGCGCTCGCCAAGAGCACGTCGCTGGCCCGCGACGAGCGGCGCGTCGCTGCGGTGTTCGACGTCATCGAGCCGTTCGCGCGCGAGCTCGCCGAGCGCGGCCGCACGCCGCGCCGTCGCAAGGGCATTTTGCAACTGATCGGCAATGCGCTGCTGGTGCAGCAGCGTGTCGCCGGCCGCGTTGCGGTGGCCGAGAAGCCCGACGTGCTCTGGGAGAAGCCCGAGCTCGACCGGCTCTATGCCCGCCTCGAAGACGAGTACGAGCTGAAGGAGCGCCTCGACACGCTCGAGCGCAAGCTCACCGCCGTGTCGGAGACCGCCAACGCCTTGACCGACATCATCGACACCCAGCGCTCGCTGCGGCTCGAAATCGCAGTGGTGGTGCTGATCCTGATCGAGGTCGCGATCGGGTGCATTCAGATATTGTCAGGGACGCATTAGTTCGCCGGCTGCGAGACGGTTGAGGGGTATCTCTCAGCGAGTCTGGAGTCCTAGGGTGGGCAAAGGCGCACTTGCGCCGTGCCCACCATCGCTCCGGCGCCGCGACAGAAGTGGTGGGCACGCTTCCGCCTTCGCTCTTCGAGCTACGGCGGACAAGTCGCTTTGCCCACCCTACGATACTTTCTTATCGGTTGGAGCTCCCATCGCTCGCAGCACCCTTGTACAGTGACGGGCGATCGTCAGCTCTTCGTTCGTTGGGATCACGAACACGTCGACAGCACTGTCGCCACCGTTGATCCGCTCGTGCGCTTCGGCATTCGCCGAGGCATCGATACGCACGCCGAGCCACGCCAAGCGTTCGCCGATCTCACCGCGGATCTCCTTCGCATGCTCGCCGATGCCGCCGGTGAAGACCAGGCAGTCCAACCCTTCGAGCGTGGCCGCCATCATCGCGATCGCCTGCGCCGCACGAAAGACGAAAAGATCGACCGCCTCACGCGCCGCAGCTTTGCTGCTCGCGAGCAGTGTGCGCATGTCCGCCGAGAGGCCGGAGACGCCGAGCAGGCCGGACTGGTGATAGAGCAGCTGCTGGACCTCCTCGACCGACATCCTTTCGTGCTGCTGCAGATAGAGCAGCACGCCGGGATCGATCGTGCCGCAGCGCGTGCCCATCACGAGGCCATCGAGCGGCGTCAGTCCCATCGTGGTGTCGACGCTGCGGCCGTCGCGGATTGCGCACAGGCTTGCCCCGTTACCGAGATGCGCGATGATGGTGCGTTTGGCCGCAAGCTCCGGCGCGATCTCGGCCAGGCGCCCCGCGACATATTCGAAAGAGAGGCCGTGAAAGCCGTAGCGCCGGATGCCACGCGCCTCGAATCGCCTCGGAATGGCGAAGCGGCTCGCCGGCGGGGCGAGGCCGTGGTGGAAGGCGGTGTCAAAGCAGGCGATCTGCGTCAGCGCGGACCGGATCGTCGAGATGGCGCGGATTGGCGCGAGGCAGCGCGGCTGGTGCAGCGGCGCCAGCGGCGTCAACGCCTCCAGCTTCGCGGTGACCTCGTCCGTCAGGACGATCGGACTCGAATGATCCGGACCGCCGTGAACGATGCGATGGCCGACCGCGCGCAAGCTGCCTTGGCCGAACCGGTCCTCGATGAAGGCGAGCACCTCGGCGAAGAGATGACCGCCGTCGGCATCCGCGCCCGCCCGCTGCTTGTCGAACAGGGTATTGCCCGCAGGGTCTCTCACGACGAGCCGCGGCTTGTCCTCGTGCTCGTCGAGCAGGCCCTTGCAGAGCAGGACAGGCTCGGCCGCCGCAATCTCGAACAGGCCGAACTTGATGCTCGACGAGCCCGAATTGAGCACCAGAACCGCCTCCGGCACCGGCATGGCGTCACCCCGCCTTGCCCGGCCAGATCCAGTCGCGGACGTCAGGCATGTCCTCGCCGTGCTCGCGCACATAACGCGCATGCTCGATCAGCTTGTCGCGGAATTGTTGCTTCACCTGCGCGGCCCTGGTCGCCAGCCCCGGCACGCGCTCGATCGCCTCGATGGAGAGGTGATAGCGGTCGAGCTCGTTGAGCACGACCATGTCGAACGGCGTCGTCGTGGTGCCTTCCTCGGCGAAGCCGCGCACATGCAGGCCGGCATGGTTGGTGCGGTTATAGGTCAGCCGGTGGATCAGATAGGGATAGCCGTGATAGGCGAAGATGACCGGCTTGTCGCGCGTGAACAGGCTGTCGAAGTCGCGGTGGGACAGCCCGTGCGGATGCTGCTCCCTGGGCTGCAGCGTCATGAGGTCGACGACGTTGACGACGCGGATCTTCAGGTCGGGCAGTGCCTTGCGCAGGAGATCGACGGCGGCGAGCGTCTCCAGCGTCGGCACGTCGCCGGCGCAGGCCATCACCACGTCGGGCTCGGCGTTCGTGTCCTCGTTGCCGGCCCAGGTCCAGATGCCGATGCCGGCATCGCAATGCGTCGCGGCCTCCTGCATCGACAGCCATTGCGGCGCCGGCTGCTTGCCGGCGACGATGACGTTGATGCGGTTGTAGGTGCGCAGGCAATGGTCGGCGATCCACAGCAGCGTGTTGGCGTCCGGCGGGAAATAGATGCGGACGATGTCGGCCTTCTTGTTGGCGACGAGGTCGACGAAGCCGGGATCCTGGTGGCTGAAGCCGTTGTGGTCCTGGCGCCAGACATGCGAGGTCAACAGGTAGTTCAGCGAGGCGATCGGCCGCCGCCACGGCAGATGCCGCGTCACCTTCAGCCATTTGGCGTGCTGGTTGAACATGGAATCCACGATGTGGATGAAGGCCTCGTAGCAGGAGAAGAAGCCATGCCGTCCGGTGAGCAAATAGCCCTCGAGCCAGCCCTGGCAGAGATGCTCGCTCAGCACTTCCATCACGCGCCCGTCCTGCGCGAGATGCACGTCGTAAGGCTCCGTCGGCTCCATCCAGACGCGTTCGGTCGCGTCGAATACGGCATCCAGCCGGTTTGACGCGGTCTCGTCCGGACCCATGATGCGGAAGTTGCGCTCTTGCGCGTTCAGGCGAATGACGTCGCGCAGGAGTTTGCCGAGCTCCCGCGTCGCTTCGCCTGTGACGCCGCCAGGCTGCGGCACGTCGACGGCAAAGCTGCGGAAGTCCGGCAGCTTCAGCTCCTTCTTGAGCAGACCGCCATTGGCATGCGGATTGGCGCCCATGCGCCTGTTACCTTCGGGCGCGAGCGCCTGAAGCTCGGGGACGAGCGCGCCATTCGCGTCGAACAGTTTTTCCGGCTCGTAGCTGCGCATCCAGTCTTCGAGGATCTTCAGATGCGCCGGGTTCTCGCGGCAGCTGGCAACGGGCACCTGATGCGCGCGCCAAAAATCTTCGACCTTCTTGCCGTCGACCTCCTTCGGGCCGGTCCAGCCCTTTGGGCTGCGCAGCACGATCATCGGCCAGCGCGGCCGCTCGACGCTCTTGCGTCCGTCGCGGGCGTGTTGCTGGATCGAGCGGATGCTGGCGAATGCGACGTCGAGCGCGTCCGCCATGGCCTGGTGCATCAATTTGGGATCGTCGCCCTCGACGAACAGCGGCTCGTGGCCGAGGCCGCGGAAGAGGTCGCGGATCTCGCTGTCAGGCATCCGCCCGAGCACGGTCGGGTTCGCGATCTTGTAGCCGTTGAGATGCAGGATCGGCAGCACTGCGCCATCGTGGGCCGGGCTCAGGAATTTGTTGGAGTGCCAGGACGCCGCGAGCGGACCGGTCTCGGCTTCACCGTCGCCGACGACGCAGGCGACGATCAAATCGGGATTGTCGAACGCCGCGCCATAGGCGTGCACCAGCGCGTAGCCGAGCTCGCCGCCCTCGTGGATCGAGCCGGGGGTCTCAGGCGCCGCGTGGCTCGGAATGCCGCCGGGGAAGGAGAACTGCCGGAACAGCTTGCGCAATCCGTCCGCATTGCGCGCGATGTCGGGATAGATCTCGCTGTAGCTGCCTTCGAGATAGGTGTTGGCGACCATGCCCGGCCCGCCATGGCCGGGACCGCAGACATAGAGAATGTTGAGATCCAGCGTGCGGATGACGCGGTTGAGATGGGCGTAGATGAAGTTCAAACCGGGCGTCGTGCCCCAATGGCCGAGCAAACGCGGCTTGATGTGCTCGGCCCGCAAGGGCTCGCGCAGCAGGGGGTTGTCGAGCAGGTAGATCTGCCCGACGGAGAGGTAGTTGGCGGCGCGCCAGTAGCGATCGAGGAGATCGAGGTCGCCGCTCGCGGCGGCCGTTTTTTGCTGGATTGTCATGTTCCTGCCGACCTTCACACAGCGATCGTCACCAACCCGGTTCCGGCGTGATCGATCCGTCGGTCATGAAACGGGATGGCCGTGACGTCGGTGTTGCGGGAGGTCAAAGGCGGCCGCGCGAAGTTTGGGCAGCGCTACTGTGCATGGGGTTGTTTTCGAGTTTTTTGTTTGTGTTCTTGATTTGTTCCTTTTGCGTGCTATCTTGGTTGCATGAGTCCAGCATCCTCTCATGCTCTCAAGCACCCGCCGGTCAAGGCGCCCTCCGAGCCGGCGGGTGCGGACTCTGATTTTCCTGAACTCGCAGTCGCCATCGACCGCCAGCGCAGGCGAGGTCGGGGTGCGCAGTCCAATGCCAGCGGCCGCTACGAGGCCGAGGCGCGCGTCGCCTTCGACGACGGCTGGCAGAGCCTTGAGGATTTGCCGCCGTTCAAGACGACGGTGGCGGTCGACACCTCGCGCAAGGTGATTACCCGCAACGACTCCCCCGACATCGGTTTCGACCGCTCCATCAATCCCTATCGCGGCTGCGAGCATGGCTGCGTCTATTGCTTCGCGCGGCCGACCCACGCCTATCTCGGCCTGTCGCCGGGGCTCGACTTCGAGTCGAAACTGTTCGTGAAGCCCGAGGCGCCTTCGCTGCTGGAGAAGGAGCTCGCAGCCCCCGGCTACGAGCCGCGGATGATCGCGATCGGCACCAACACCGATCCCTATCAGCCCATCGAGCGCGAGCGCAAAATCATGCGCGGCATTCTGGAGGTGCTGGAGCGCACCGGCCATCCTGTCGGCATCGTCACCAAGTCCGCTCTGGTCGTGCGCGACATCGACATTCTCCAGCGCATGGCCAAGCGCAACCTCGCCAAGGTCGCAATCTCCGTGACCTCGCTGGATCCGAAGCTGGCCCGCACCATGGAGCCGCGCGCCTCGACGCCGCCGAAGCGGCTGGAGGCGCTGAAGCAGCTCTCGGAGGCCGGCATTCCCACCACCGTGATGGTCGCGCCGGTGATCCCCGCGCTGAACGATTCCGAGATCGAGCGCATTCTCGATGCGGCCGCTCATGCCGGTGTCAAGGAAGCCTCCTACGTGCTGCTGCGGCTGCCGCTGGAGGTGCGCGATCTCTTCCGCGAATGGCTGATGGCGAACTATCCGGACCGCTACCGCCACGTCTTCACGCTGATCCGCGACATGCGCGGCGGCCGCGACTACGACGCGAAATGGGGCGAGCGGATGAAGGGCACGGGACCGATGGCCTGGACCATCGGCCGCCGCTTCGAGATCGCCTGCGACAGGCTCGCCCTCAACAAGCGCCGCTCCAAGCTGACCACGGATCACTTCGCGCGGCCGAAGCGGAACGGCGATCAGCTCAGCCTGTTCTGATCGGGGGAGTTCTGATCGGGCAAGTTCTGATCGGGCAAGTTCTGATCGGGGACGTGGAAGAGGCGTAGCATGAGCAAGGAACTCAACGTGCCGGTGCCGCGGCTCACGGTCATCACGCTCGGCGTCGGCGACATCCGCGCCAGTATCGCCTTCTACGACGCGCTCGGCTTCTCGCGCCGGCTGAAGGCGACCGGCGAGGCGGTCGCGTTCTACGACACCGGCGGTCCGGTGCTCGCGCTGTTTCACTGGGATCAGCTCGCGGCGGACGCGACCTTGCCGGACCAGCCGAGACCAACGACCTTCCGCGGCACCACGCTCGCCTGGAACTGCCGCGCGCGTGAGGAGGTCGATGCGGTGCTGGCTTTCGCGGTCAGCAAGGGAGCGAGGTTGCTGAAGGCTGCGTCCGAGACCGATTACGGCGGCTATTGCGGCTATTTTGCCGATCCCGACGGCCATGTCTGGGAGGCCGTGGTCGCGCCCGGCATCGAGGTCGGTGAGGACCGGCGGGTACATCTGGCGGAGTAGGGCGGCCGACCTGAATAACGGGAATTATCCGGGGTTCCCGGTTGCGCCGGCTGGGCTGCTTGCGCACGATCCCGGCCATGATTCGGGACAAGTCCACCAGGAAGTCGGCCAAAGGTGCGCCAAAAGAGGATGCTGCCAAGCAGGCAGCGCCTGCCAAGGCGGCCAAGCTCGCCGACGCCAAGGCTTCCGCCGGCAAGAAAGGCGTCATCGCGATTGCGCCGCCGAGCTTCCGCCGCGAGCGCGCGCTGATCAAGCGTGGCGTCTGGCCGATCGCGGGCTGCGACGAGGCCGGCCGCGGTCCGCTGGCCGGTCCCGTGGTAGCGGCCGCCGTGATTCTCGACCCCGACCGCATTCCGCGCGGCATCGATGATTCCAAGCGCCTGACCGCCGAGGAGCGCGAAAGACTGTTCGACAAGATCTGCGCCACTGCCCAAGTCTCGGTCGCCGTCGCCTCGACCGCGCGAATCGACCGCGACAACATCCTGCGCGCCTCGTTGTGGGCCTTGAAGCGCGCCGTGGTGGCATTGCCGCAGCCGCCGCAGCATGTCTTCGTCGACGGCCGCGACCGGCTCGACACGGCTTGCGAGTGCGAGGCCGTGATCGGCGGTGACGGCATCGTGCTGTCGATCGCCGCGGCCTCGATCATCGCCAAGGTGACGCGCGACCGGCTGATGTGCGCGCTGGCGCAGGACTGCCCCGGCTACGGTTTCGAGCAACACAAGGGCTACGCCGTCCCCGAGCACCTCGACGCGCTCGACCGCCTCGGCCCCACCGTCCACCACCGCAGCTTCTTCGCCCCCGTCGTCGCCGCCCGCGCCAAGCACATGCCCTGGACCGTCGAGCCGGTGCCGGACCTGTTCGAGGTCGCCGAAGTCGAGGTGCAGGTGGAAGCTCAAATCGAGATCGACGCCTCCACAGGCCTCTAGGATTTCACTGCCGCTGTGGCCTCTTCGCCTCTCCCCGTAAGAACAGGGAGAGGGAGAAGCTGCACCAGTTGCCACGACGCGTGACGCCCCTTATCAAAGTAGGCGTGAGCGAATAGGGCCGGCTGGACGGGTTGGCTGCATCTTTCGGACGTTGCATGCGGTTTACCTCCCTGGTCATCGAGCTCATTCGCGCCCGGCCGCGGCTGATCGTGTGGATCGCCGTGCTGCTCCAGGCCGCGATGTGGCTGTTCGTGGCGCTGGTGTTTTACCGCAGCCCGCCCGGCACGCTGGCGACGCTGCTGGCGTTCGGCAGGGAATACCGGGTCGGCACCGATCTCGGGCCGCCCTTGCCGGTCTGGCTCGCCGACATCGCCTATCGCCTCGCCGGCGGCCACATGTTCGGCGTCTATGTGCTTGCCCAGCTCTGCGAGATCGCGACCTTCATCGCGCTCTATCATCTCTCCCGCGCCGTGGTCGGCTCGCAGCAGGCGGTGCTCGCCGTGCTCCTGACCATGACGGTGCTGGCCTTCTCCTCGCCCGCGCTCGATTTCGGCCCGCTCGTGCTGGCTCGTCCCCTCTGGGCGCTGCTGCTGCTGCACTCCTGGCAGATCATCGGCCAGCGCCGCGGCAATGCCTGGTTCGCCTGGTCGATCGAGGCGGGTCTCCTGCTGCTGACGACGCCTGCTGCGGTGTTCCTGCTGCTCCTGCTCGTCGTCTTCGCAGTCTCGACCGCCGGTGGCCGCCGCACGCTGCGCGCGCTCGATCCGCTGTTCGCCCTGATCGTCGTCGCCGTGCTGGCGCTGCCCTATGCCGTCTGGCTGATGCGGGCCGAGACGCTGGTGCTGCCGGCCCTGCCGCAGATTGCCGAGCTGAGCGCCCGTGCGATCCACGCAGTCTGGCTGCTCGGCGGGCTCGTGCTCGGGGCAGCCGCGATCCCGGCGCTGACCTTCCTCAACACCCGCCTGTTCGTCGCCAAGGGCGAGGAGGCGCCGATCATCTACCGCCCGCCGGTCGAGCCGCTCGCGCGCAACTTCGTCTATTTCTTCGCGCTGGCGCCGGCGCTCGGCGCGGTGCTGATCTCGGCCGTGCTCGGCCTCGATTCCGTCGTCGGCGGCGCCGGCGTCGTGCTGGTCATGTCGGGGCTTGCCGTGGTCGTCGCGGCCGGCGACCTCATCGCGATGCGCCGTGCGCGGATGCTGCGCATGGTATGGGCCGCCGCCGTCGTCGCGCCCGCAGCCGGCGTGGTGCTCGCAGTGCTGTTCCTGCCCTGGACCGGCGCCAACGAGATTGCGACCTCGATGCCGGCGCGCGCGATCTCGGACTTCTTCGACGAGAGCTTCGCCCGCCGTACCAACCATCGCCTGCGTGCCGTCGCCGGCGAAACCCAGCTCGCCAGCCTGATCACGCTGCATTCCGGCCGGCCGCATCTCTTCATCGATGCCGACCCCGCGCGTACGCCGTGGATCAACCAGACCAAGTTCGGCGAGACCGGCGGCGTCGTGGTCTGGCGCGCCTCCGACACCGCCGGCACCCCGCCGCCCGAGATTCTCAAGCGCTTCCCCGGCATCGTGCCGGAAGTGCCGCGCGCCTTCGAATGGCTCGTAAATGGCCGCCAGCAGCTGCTGCGTATCGGCTGGGCCATCGTGCGGCCGAAGGGGACGTGAGACTCTCGTGCCCCGGACGCTGCGCAGCGCCTCTTCGGCGGTGCGCTGCAGAGCCGGGGCCCATCTCGCCGCATCTTACGGTGTTGCTTTCTGGGTCCCGGCTCTGCGGAGCGTCACTGCGTGCCGCACCGCGTCCGGGACACGAGAGCTCGCTACCCCGCCAGCACCTTCGCGATCGCCCGCAGGTCCTGCCAGGCCAGCCGCTTGTAGGACGGCGAGCGTAACAGATACGCCGGATGGAAGGTCGGCAGCGCACGGATGGTGCGTTGGCCGGTGTCGTAGTCGAACCAGCGCCCGCGGGTGCGCATGATGCCTTCGCGCGTCGACAGCAGCGTCTGCGTCGAGGGATTGCCGAGCGTCACCAGCACATCCGGGTTGACCAGCTCGATCTGGCGCTGGATGAAGGGCAGGCAGATCTGCGTCTCCTGCGGCGTCGGCGTGCGGTTGCCCGGCGGCCGCCAGGGAATGACGTTGGCGATGTAGGCGGTGGTGCGGTTGAGCCCGATCGCCCCGATCATGAGATCGAGCAGCTTGCCGCTGCGCCCGACAAAGGGCAGCCCCTCGATGTCCTCGTCGCGGCCCGGCGCCTCGCCGACGAACATGATGCGCGCCTGCGGGTTGCCGTCGGCGAACACCAGACGCGTTGCGGTGTGCTTCAGCGCGCAGCCCTCGAAGCTCTGCATCAACTCGCGTAGCGCCTCCAGGGTCGGCGCGGTGCGCGCAGCCTCACGCGCCGAGGCGATGGCGACGTCGGGTGCGGGTGCGGCCTCGCCACGGATCGCCGCGGGCGCCGCAACCGGCCGCGGCGCCTCGACCGGCGCCGCGCGCGGGCTAGGTGGCGGCGCATCGATTTCCGCCAGGCGGTCTATCGGTTCCTCCGAAAGCGCGCAGTCGACACCCGCCTCCAGATAGAAGGCGAGCAGCTCTCGGACGGTGGGTGCGGGTTCGGGGATCATGGGAAAGTCTGACTTTTATATCACCTTGGACGGCCTTGCATCCCGGCGGAACGCGATTCCGAGGTTGTCCTACCCGGAAAAATCGGAAACAAGAGGGCGCAAACGACCAAGGACCGTCTCAAGGGCTGAGATCAGATGAGCACCGAAGAACTTCCCCCGCGCGAATCCATGGAATTCGACGTCGTCATCGTCGGCGCCGGCCCCTCGGGCCTGTCGGCCGCGATCCGGCTGAAGCAGCTCAACGCCGATCTCAACGTCGTCGTGGTGGAGAAGGGCTCCGAGGTCGGCGCGCATATTCTCTCGGGCGCGGTGATCGACCCGGCCGGGCTCGACAAGCTGATCCCGGACTGGCGTGAGGATGCCGACTGTCCGCTGAAGACGCAGGTGAAGGACGACCGCTTCTACTGGATGACCGGCGGCGGCGCGATCAAGCTGCCGGCCTTCATCATGCCGCCGCTGATGCACAACCATCACTGCTACATCGGCTCGCTCGGCAATGTCTGCCGCTGGCTGGCGCGCAAGGCCGAGGCGCTCGGCGTCGAGATCTATCCGGGCTTTGCCGCGGCCGAGGTGCTCTACGACGAGGAAGGCAGGGTCAAGGGCATCGCCACCGGCGACATGGGCATCGGCCGCGACGGCAAGCCGAAGGACTCCTTCACCCGTGGCATGGAATTGCTCGGCAAGTACACGCTGTTCGCCGAAGGCGCCCGCGGCAGCCTGACCAAGCTGCTCATCAACAAGTTCGCGCTCGATGCCAAGAGCGAGCCGCCGAAGTTCGGCATCGGGCTCAAGGAAGTCTGGCAGATCGATCCCGCAAAACACCAGAAGGGCCTGATCCAGCACTCGTTCGGCTGGCCGCTCGACCTGAAGACCGGCGGCGGCTCGTTCCTTTATCACTACGACGACAACCTCGTCGCCGTCGGCTTCGTCGTGCATCTCAATTACGACGATCCGTATCTGTCGCCGTTCGACGAGTTCCAGCGCTTCAAGACGCACCCCTCGATCCGCGGCACCTTCGAAGGCGCCAAGCGGCTCGCTTACGGCGCGCGCGCCATCACCGAGGGCGGCTATCAGTCGGTGCCGAAGCTCAGCTTCCCCGGCGGCGCGCTGATCGGTTGCGCCGCCGGCTTCGTCAACGTGCCGCGCATCAAGGGCGTGCACAATGCGATGGGCACCGGCATGCTGGCGGCCGAGCATGTTGCGGCCGCACTCGCGGCGGATCGCGCCAATGACGAGCTCGTCGACTACGAGAACGCCTGGCGCTCGTCCTCTGTCGGCAAGGATCTGTTCCTGGTCCGCAACGTCAAGCCGCTGTGGTCGAAGTTCGGCACCGTGCTCGGCGTCGCGCTCGGCGGCTTCGACATGTGGTGCAACACGCTGTTCGGCGCTTCGCTGTTCGGCACCCAGTCGCACGGCAAGCCCGACCGCGCGACGCTCGATCCGGCCAAGCAGCACGCACCGAAGAACTACCCGAAGCCGGACGGCAAGATCTCCTTCGACAAGCTCTCCTCGGTGTTCCTGTCCAACACCAATCATGAAGAGGACCAGCCGGTCCATCTCAAGGTCACGGACATGAACCTCCAGAAGACGTCCGAGCATGACGTCTTCGCCGGCCCCTCGAATCGCTATTGCCCGGCCGGCGTCTACGAGTGGATCGAGGAGGGGTCGGGCCCGCGCTTCCAGATCAACGCCCAGAACTGCGTCCACTGCAAAACCTGCGACGTGAAGGACCCCAACGGCAACATCACCTGGGTTCCTCCGGAAGGTGGTGGCGGCCCGAACTACGAGGCGATGTAAGAGCGGGCTCAGCCGGAGCGGATCAGGTCACAAAGCGTGATCTGGCGCACGTTCGCGTGAGAACCCGGCCGCGGCTACCTGTCGCGGTCACGATAAGGCCATAGTACCGGCGTCTTGGGGCGGTCTGACCGGCCAGCTGGCCGATTTGGGGCGTGCGGAGGGGATCGCCCGGTCCGAATCCTTGCGGTGAACCGCCAAAAGCGGCATTGTCGGCCCGACGGTTCCGGGTCCCGATGCCACTGGCCGCGTTCGCATGCGAGACGGCCTTCTGCTGCAAACCCAGGCACTACCAACTCAAGGCGAGCCCTGATGTTTTCAAATCGTTTCAACCGCTGGACTGTTGCCGCCATCGCCCTCATGGGCACAGCGATCGCGACGGTCCCCGGCGCGGTCCTGGCGCAGACGCCGGATCACCCGGCTGACACGGCGGCGCAGTTTCCGACCAGAAACGATTTGAAGTCGCTCACCGGTGCCGGCAGCTATCTTGCCGCCCGCCACGCCAGCGTCGAGCGCGATGCGGCTTCGGCGGCAGCCTTCTACCGCTCGGCGCTTCGCACCGATCCCAAGAACAACGAGCTGCTCGACCGCGCCTTCATCTCCTCTGTCGCCGACGGCGATATCGATGAGGCGGTCAAGCTCGCCGAGCGTATCCTCACCATCGACAAGACCAACCGCGTCGCGCGTCTCGTCGTCGGCGTGCATGATCTCAAGCTGAAGAAATACGCGACCGCGCAGAGCAACATCAACCAGTCGATCCGCGGTCCGATCACCGATCTCGTCGCCACGCTGCTGTCGGGCTGGGCCGCCTACGGCGCCGGCGATGCCAAGGGCGGCGTCGCCACCATCGACAAGCTCGCGGGTCCCGAGTGGTATCCGCTGTTCAAGGACCTGCATGCCGGCATGATCCTCGAGCTTTCCGGCAAGGAGAAGGATGCCGGCACCCGCTTCGAGCGCGCCTACAAGCTCGACGATTCCATGCTGCGCGTCACCGAGGCCTATGCGCGCTGGCTGTCGCGCAACAAGGATTCGGCCGCGGCGACCAATGTCTACCAGGCTTTCGACAAGAAGCTCGCCCGCCATCCGCTGATCGTGGAAGGCCTGCGTGATACCAAGGCCGGCAAGAAGCTGCCGCCGCTGGTCGATTCCGCGCAGGCTGGCGCGGCTGAAGCGCTCTACGGCATCGGCGCCACGCTGACCCGCCGCGGCGGCGAGGATCTGGCGCTGGTCTATCTCCAGCTCTCGCTCTACCTGCAGCCCAGCCATCCCCTGGCGCTGCTCTCGCTCGCCGATCTCTATGAATCGGTGAAGCGGCCGCAGATGGCGATCAAGGTCTATGAGCGCGTGCCGGCGACATCGCCGCTGAAGCGCAACGCGCAGATCCAGCTTGCCATCGACCTCGATTCGGCCGATCGGACCGACGAGGCGATCAAGATCCTCAAGGGCGTCACGACCGAGGATGCCAAGGATCTCGAGGCCATCATGGCGCTCGGCAATATCGAGCGCGGCCGCAAGCGGTTCGGCGACTGCGGCGCGACCTATTCGCAAGGCATCGAGGTGCTGACGCCCGGCAACGACAAGGCCAACAGCGTCTGGTACTACTATCGCGGCATCTGCGAGGAGCGCTCCAAGCAGTGGGCCAAGGCCGAAACCGACATGAAGAAGGCGCTCGAGCTCCAGCCCGACCAGCCGCATGTCCTCAATTATCTCGGCTATTCCTGGATCGACCAGGGCGTGAATCTCGACGAAGGCATGAAGATGATCAAGCGCGCCGTCGAGCAGCGTCCCGACGACGGCTACATCGTCGACTCCCTCGGCTGGGCCTATTACCGCATCGGCAATTACGAAGAGGCGGTGAAGAACCTCGAGCGCGCGATCGACCTCAAGCCGGAAGATCCCACCATCAACGATCACCTTGGTGACGCCTATTGGCGCGTCGGCCGCACGCTGGAAGCCAAATTCCAGTGGTCGCATGCACGCGATCTCAAGCCCGAGCCGGATGACCTTCCGAAGATCGAGGCCAAGATCGCCAACGGCTTGACCGAGGACAATTCCAACTCTTCCGCGGCGCAGGCCGAGAAGAAGAAGGACGACGGCAAGGGCGGCTGATCTACGCGCATGATCCGGAAAAGTGCGTAGCGGTTTTCCGATCAGATCATGCGCAAACAAGTGAGTCATTTGGGGGCTGTCGCCGATGTCGGCGTTGATTGAAGAAGGGCGCGCGAAGGTCAATTTGAGCCTTCGCGTCGTTGGCCGTCGTGCGGACGGCTATCATGATCTCGAAAGCGTGGTCGCGTTCGCCGATTGCGCGGACCGGCTCACGCTGGAGCCGGGCGGCGAGCTGAAGCTCACCACCACTGGGCCGCTGGCCGCAGCCTGCGGCGAGACCGCCGATAATCTCGTGTTCAAGGCGGCCAAGCTGATGGCCGAGGCCGTGCCGGGCCTGAAGCTCGGCGCTTTCGCGCTCGACAAGGTGCTTCCTGTGGCCGCCGGGATCGGCGGCGGCTCGGCGGATGCCGCGGCGGCGCTGCGCCTCCTGGCGCGCCTCAACAATCTGTCGCTCGACGATCCCCGTTTGCAGAAGGTTGCACTCGCGACCGGCGCCGACGTGCCGGTGTGCCTGTTCTCGCGCGCCTGCGACATGACCGGCGTCGGCGAGCAGCTGCTGCCGCTCGCCTTGCCGAGCATGCCCTGCGTTATGGTCAATCCGCGCGTGCCTGTCGCGACCAAGGACGTGTTCCAGGCGCTAGGCCTGCGCAGCGGCGAGCTCCTGGTCGGCGCCACCTCGGTCCTCGAAGCTCCGGCGTGGCCGGAGGAGGGCGGGTCGATCGCCGATTGGGTCGACGTTCTCGAAACCGTCGCCAACGATCTCGAGGCGCCCGCGCTGCGGATCGAGCCTGTCATCGGCGAGGTGCTGGAGGCCTTGCGTTCTTCCGGCGGCGTCAAGCTCGCCCGCATGTCCGGCTCCGGCGCGACGTGCTTTGCGATTTACGGTGCGCCCGCTGATGCGCATGCCGCCGCCGAGACGATCCGGCGCGACCACCCCGGCTGGTGGGTGCATGCGGGGACGTTGAGCTAGGCGAGACTGCCGTAGGGTGGGCAAAGGCGCGAAGCGCCGTGCCCACGATCTCTCCTGGTTACGACCGACTGGTGGGCACGCTTCGCTTTGCCCACCCTACGGCGGCGGTGCTAACCCGCGCCTTCCTCGGCCAAACCCAAAAACCGCCGGATCTCACCCGACACCTCCTGCGGCTTGTCGTGCTGCAGCCAGTGTCCGGCCCCGGCGATGGTCTCGATGCGCGCCTGCGGGAAGTAGCGCTCCAGGCCTGCGGCCCTCGCGCCGGCCAGAAAGCTTTCCCCAGCATTCAGCAGCAGCGTCGGGCAGGCGATGCGCGACCACAATGCGACATGATCATCCGCCCACAGCCGGTGCGGAGCAGAGGCGCGCTGATAGGGATCGAACTTCCAGCTGTAGGTGCCGTCTTCGTTCTGCCGTGCGCCGTGCGTGGCGAGATGCAGCGCGAGGTCGCGGGACAGCCGCTTGTTGTGAAGCACCATCTGCGCAGCAGCGTCCGCGAGGCTCGCATAGCGGCGTGGCGTGCGGTCGTGCAGCTTGTCGAGCTGGCCGACCCATTTGCCGATGCGCTCGTGCACCGGCGGCTTTGGCGCGTCCGGCCGCATGGTCACGCCGTCGAGGACGACCAGCTTGGTGACCTGCTCCGGGAATGATCCGGAAAAGATCAGGCTGACCATGCCGCCCATGGAGTGGCCGATGAGGGTGATCTGAGGCGCGGCGATGGTGCGGACCAGCTGGACGAGATCGTAGACATATTCGGTCAGCGCGTAGCTGCCGCCTTTGGTCCAGTCGGAATCGCCATGACCGCGCAGGTCGGGCGCGATCACGTGGAAATGCGGTTGCAGCGATCGCGCGATGACATCCCAGCTGCGGCAATGATCGCGGCCGCCATGGACCAGGATGAGGGGCGGCGCGCTCTCGTTGCCCCAGTCGGCATAATGCAGCCGCAGGCCGTGCGATTCATAGAAGCGGCTTTGCGGGGCGCTAGCCATTGGCCGGCCGCCTCGCCAGCGCGAGCGAGAGGCCGAGGCCCGCGATGAAGACGCCGGAGCCTTGCGTGAGGCGCCGCATCAGTAGCGGCCGTCCGATCAGCTGCGTGCGGGTCGCGGAGGCCATCAGCACCACGACGACATCGGCGAGCGTGTTCAGCGTCACCGAGATTGCGCCCAGCATGATGAATTGCAGCGTCGGGTTCGATCCTGCGGGATCGAGGAATTGCGGAATGAAGGCGAGGAAGAACGCCGCGGTCTTCGGGTTCAGCGCCTCGACCAGCACGCCGTCGCGAAACGCGCGCTTGTCGCCGATGGCTTCGCGCTCGAGCGACAGCATCCGGCCGGCGCTGCGAAAGGTCTTGATGCCGAGCCAGACCAGATAAAGCGCGCCGACAAATTTGACCGCGGTGAACAGTTCCGCACTGGCCAGGATGATCGCGGAGATACCGAGACTGCCGGCCACGACATGGACCATCCCGCCCAGCGCCGTGCCCGCGGTCGAGGCAAAGCCGCTCGCGCGTCCCTCCGACAAGGTGCGTGCCGCGACGTAGAAAATGCCGGGGCCGGGAATTGCCGCAATGAGGAATGCTGCGGCCAGGAACAGCCAGAAATTGGTTTCGGTCATCCTGTTTTGGTAGCGCAGGCTGCCGCGATTGCAAGGCCCCTTTGTTCAGCCCATCCGGCGGAAGATCGCGCTGGCATTCACTCCGCCGAAGCCAAATCCGTTGGAGATGGCGTGTTGCATCGGCATCGGCCGCGCGCGGCCCGAGACGATGTCGATGCCGTCGGCGCTTGCGTCGGGATTTTCGAGATTGAGTGTCGGCGGCGCGATCTGGTCGCGCAAGGCCAGCACGGTGAAGATCGCCTCCAGGCCGCCGGCGGCGCCGAGCAGATGGCCGGTGGCCGATTTGGTCGCGCTCACGGCAATGCCACGGTTGCGGCCGAACAGCGTGGCAATTGCGCCAAGTTCGCTCTCGTCGCCGGCCGGCGTCGACGTGGCATGCGCGTTGAGGTGCTGCAGATCCGCGGGCGCAAGCTTGGCCTGCCGGAGCGCGATCTCCATGGCGCGGCGGGCGCCGTCGCCATCGGGCGGGCCCGACGTCATGTGGTAGGCGTCCGCCGTCGTGCCGTAGCCGACGATCTCCGCGATCGGCGTCGCGCCGCGGGCCAGCGCATGCTCGAGATCCTCGATCACCAGGATGCCGGCGCCTTCGCCCATGACAAAACCGTCGCGGTCGCGATCGAACGGGCGTGATGCGCGTGCGGGGGCGTCGTTTAAGCCGCTCGACAGTGCGCGTGCCGCGGCAAAGCCGCCGAGGCTGACGATGTCGATGCAGGCCTCCGCGCCGCCGCAGATCGCGATGTCGACTTCGCCCGCGCGGATCATGCGCGCGGCATCGCCGATCGCCTGCACGCCGGCCGCGCACGCCGTGACGGGCGTGCCCAGCGGTCCCTTGTAGCCGTATTTGATCGAGACGTGGCCGGCGGCGAGATTGGCGAGGAACGAGGGGATCGTGAACGGCGATAGCCGGCGCGCCCCGCGCTGCTCGGTGATGCGCACCGCCTCTGCCATCGCCGGAAAGCCGCCGACACCGGAGGCGATGATCGTCGCTGTGCGTTCCAGCGCGCTCGCATCCTGCGGCGTCCATTTGGCCTGCGCGACCGCTTCTGCCGTGGCGAGCAGCGCGAACAGGATGAAGCGGTCCATCTTGCGCTGATCCTTGGGCGCGGCGGCCAGCGCCGGATCGAAGCCGCCTTCGGCATCGTCGGCCTTGTCGGGCACGAGCCCGGCAATGCGCGCCGGCAGCGCCTGCGCCCATTCGGGCAGCGGGCGCAATCCGCTTTGG
This sequence comes from Bradyrhizobium sp. USDA 376, assembly GCF_054063675.1. Taxonomy (NCBI): domain Bacteria; kingdom Pseudomonadati; phylum Pseudomonadota; class Alphaproteobacteria; order Hyphomicrobiales; family Nitrobacteraceae; genus Bradyrhizobium; species Bradyrhizobium sp. USDA 376. The sequence continues at coordinate 8,619,804 of NZ_JBSSGN010000001.1, read as the reverse complement.
CCGGCGAGCAGCCGGCGCCAGGCCAGTTCGACACCGCAGCCGAGCGGCGACACCGCGCCCATTCCCGTCACGACGATACGACGCATGTCAGTCTCCGGCCGGCGCGACGGCCGGGTTCATGGCTTTGAGCGAAGCGAGCCGCTTGCGCATGCCGCGGCTGGCGCGCGGACCTGCGACGACAACGGCATTGGCGAGCGTGATCGGATGCATGCTGGCGGCATCGACGACCACGGGATCGAGCGGGCGGACATCGGCCCGGTTCGCCAGCAGGATGGCTTCGCCCTTCGGTGCGAGATGCTTGTTGCCCCAGGCCAGCAGCGCCGCGACCACGGGAAAGAAATCCCGCGCCTTGTCGGTCAGCACATATTCATAGCGTGGCGGCCGCTCTTGATAGCGGCGGCGCACGAACATGCCGCTCTCGGTGAGATGGGCGAGCCGCCGCGACAGGATGTTCGGCGCAATGCCGAGGCTTTTCGAAAACTCGTCGAACTTCGTCGCCCCCTGGAACGCGTCCCGCAGGATCAGGATGCTCCACCATTCGCCGACCGTCTCCACGGCGCGGCCGACCGGGCATTCCAGGATGGAGGGGGATTTCGGCTGCATGGCGGGGAAGGTAGGTGAGTTACTTGCGGAATGCAAGTTACTAGACAGACTCGTGCCCCGGACGCAGCGCAGCGCTTCCCTGGCGATGCGGAGCATCGTCCAGTAGCGGTGCGCTGCAGAGCCGGGGCCCATGTTGCTGATGACTGCGGATGTCCCGTGGGTCCCGGCTCTGCGCAGCAACGCGAAGGGCGTTGCAGCGCGTCCGGGACACGAGAGTGAGTATGCTGTTGCCTCGAACTCCGTCATTGCGAGCGCAGCGAAGCAATCCAGAGTCTTGCCACGGGGACAGACTGGATTGCTTCGCTGCGCTCGCAATGACGGTGGTGGTGCGGTGGCGAACTATCTCCCCGATGTCGTCCCGGCGAAGGCCGGGACCCATAACCACAGGGAGAAGTTTGGCGAAGATCGGTAGTGAAGGTGTAGGCGCGGTACGGAGACCGCGCGCCTACCGATGGATCACGCGGTATGGGTCCCGGCCTTCGCCGGGACGACACCGAGTGTGTGGTACGCAGTGCGCCGAAGCGCCGCCCCTAATGCGACCGCGCCAGGCAGAACGCCACGACCTGCTCCAGCGCGCTCTTCATCGGCGAGGACGGGAACAGCGCCAGCGCGTCGACCGCCATGGCGCCGTAATGCTGGGCGCGGCTGAGCGTGTCCTCCAGCGCGCGGTGCTTGTTCATCAACCCGATGGCGTGGTCGAGATCGCCGTCGCCGATCTCGCCGCGCTCGAGTGCGCGGATCCAGAAGGCGCGCTCGGTGTCGTTGCCGCGGCGGAAGGCGAGCACGACGGGCAGCGTGATCTTGCCCTCGCGGAAATCGTCGCCGGTGTTCTTGCCGAGCTTGGCGCTTTTGCCGCCGTAGTCGAGCACGTCGTCGACGAGCTGGAAGGCGATGCCGAGATTCATGCCGACCGAGCGGCACGCGGTCTGCTCCGCCTTCGGGCGGTTGGCGATGACGGGGCCGACCTCGCAGGCGGCCGCGAACAGCTCGGCGGTCTTGCCGCGGATCACGGCGAGATATTCGTCCTCGGTGGTCGCAGTGTTCTTGGCGGCGGCGAGCTGCATCACCTCGCCCTCGGCGATGGTGGCGGCGGCCGCGGAGAGGATGTCGAGCGCGCGGAGCGAGCCGACCTCGACCATCATGCGGAACGCCTGGCCCAGCAGGAAGTCGCCGACCAGCACGCTCGCCTCATTGCCCCAGAGCATGCGCGCCGACAGCTTGCCCCGGCGCATCTCGCTCTCGTCGACGACGTCGTCGTGGAGCAGGGTCGCGGTGTGCATGAACTCGACGGACGCGGCGAGCTTGATGTGGCCGTCGCCGGTGTAGCCGGCGAGGTTGGCCATGGCGAGCGTCAGCATCGGCCGCAGGCGCTTGCCGCCGGAGGAGATCAGATGGTTGGCCACCTCCGGGATCATGGTCACGTCCGAACCGGTCCGCGACAGGATCGTGGCGTTGACGCGCTCCATATCAGGGGCGACAAGGGCAACCAGCTCTTCGATCGACGCGCCGGGAGTTTCGAAAGGTACGATGACGGCCACGCCGGTCTCCAATATTTGCCCCGGAAGGGCTATTCTGATGGAAATACAATAGAAACTGGCGGCGGATGCGGCAAGGCCTGCGGAACCATTGACATTTGCCGCTTTAGCCCCCTTCAGGCAGGAGACCTCAGTTTTGCGTGAACTGGTTCGGACCAACGATATGGTGCTGGTGTCGGCGATCGGCGCGCTGCTCGATGGCGCCAATATCCATCATCTGGTGCTGGACCAGAACATGAGCATCATCGAGGGCTCGCTCGGCATTTTGCCGCGGCGGATCCTGGTCCATGAGGACGACGCCCAGGAGGCCAGGGCGCTCCTGACCGAGGCCGGCCTCAGCCACGAATTGCGCGGCGATGATTGAGGCCGCCACAGATATCACCGAGAACGCCTTTCTCGGCGGCCAGTTGCTCCTGAGGCAGAAGCGGTCCGGACATCGTGCCGGACATGACGCGATCCTGCTGGCGGCGGCGACGGACGCCAGGGAAGGCGACCGGGTGGTCGATCTCGGGGCCGGTATCGGCACGGCGGGACTCGCGCTCGCCCGCCGCGTCGCAGGCATCAGATTGAGCATGGTCGAGATCGATCCGGAACTGGCGGAACTCGCGCGTGCCAATGCCGCGGCGAACGCGATCGCTGCCGAGGCGATCGTGCTCGACGTCACCGTCGATGCACAGGCGTTTGCGGCACATAGGCTGGTGCCCGACAGTGTCGACGTGGTGCTGATGAATCCACCCTTCAACAATCCCACGCGGCATCGCGGCTCGCCGGACCCGTCCCGCCACATCGCGCATGTCGCGACCGGGGAGACGCTGCATGCGTGGGTGCATGCAGCGCGGCGTATCCTCCGATCGAACGGCGTGCTGACCTTGATCTGGCGCGCAGATGGAATCGCCGATGTCATGGCAGCGCTGTCACGCGGCTTCGGCAGCCTTGTGGTCTTGCCGGTTCATGGCGAAGCGGGAAAGCCCGCGATCCGCGTGCTGGTGCGCGCGGTCAAAGGCGGCAGGGCTCCGACACGATTGCTGCCGGGCCTCATGCTGAACGAAGAGTCAAACGTGCCTAAAAAAGCAGTGAGGGATATTCTGGAGGGGAGGGCGGTGTTGCCGCTGGCGGAGCCGTGACGGCTTACTGCGGAAGCGATTCCGTCTGCTGCTCTTGCGGGGACGTAAAGCGAATCGCCGTGAAAAGCGCACCGATCAGCAGCATCAGCAGATAGATCTTCATGGCGTTTCCTCCGCTGCCTATTGCAGCTTCCCAACGGGAATTCTGCAAAACACGTTCCAGGCACTTTCAATGACACTCGCGTGATAAGAAATGGTTAACCAGAGGTAGCGGCATGGCCGAACAATTGAACGATCGTGGGAGTTCCGGCCTGGCCGACAAGCTCATGCAATATCTGCCGGCGCGCTTCCGCCCCGGCACTGCGGTCGTGCCGGTGGTGCGGCTGTCGGGTGTGATCGGCGCGGTGACGCCGCTGCGTCCGGGCATGACGCTTGCGGGCGTCGCACGGATACTGGAGCGGGCGTTTTCGTATCGGAACGCCAAGGCGGTGGCGTTGGTGATCAACTCGCCCGGCGGCTCGCCGGTGCAGTCGCGCCAGATATTCTTGCGCATCAAGCAGCTCGCGGTCGAGAAGAAGCTGCCGGTGCTGGTGTTCGTCGAGGACGTTGCAGCCTCGGGCGGCTACATGATCGCCTGCGCCGGTGACGAGATCTTCTGCGATCCGTCCTCGATCCTCGGCTCGATCGGCGTGGTCGGCGGCAGCTTCGGCTTCCAGGACGCAATCAAGCGGCTCGGCGTCGAGCGGCGCCTCTACACGGCCGGCACGCACAAGGCGATGCTCGATCCGTTCCTCCCGGAAAACCCGGATGACGTGGCGAAGCTCAAGGCGATCCAGCGCGAGATCCACCAAATCTTCATTGCGCTGGTGAAGGAGAGCCGCGGAGAGCGGCTGAAGGGCTCGGACGACACCCTGTTCACGGGTGAATACTGGGCCGGCGACAGCTCGGTCGCGCTGGGGCTTGCCGACGGCATCGGCGATCTCCGCTCAACTCTTCGTGCCCGCTATGGCGAGAAGGTTCTCACCCCCGTGATTGCCCAGCCGACCGGCTTGCTGTCCGGCCTTCTAGGGCGGAAATCGCCCGGCGCGGGCCAGCTTTCGGCCCTGGAATCAATGGCCGGGCTGCCGGATGATCTGATCTCGGCGGTCGAGACGCGGGCGATTTGGGCGAAATTCGGGTTCTAGGCCGCGCCCTCCCGCGCCATTTGGTCCGGCGCGAGCCAATTGCGGCGTAGCCCCGACTGCGCGACAATGCATGTGGGGGCTGAGCACTAGACAAGGATCGACAGATGCCGCCGTTCGTCGCTTTCGCGGGCGTCCTGGGCGGGCTTGCCGTGGTCCGCTGGGCCTACAAGACCGCACTCCGGATCAACCAGGAGCTGGAGGAGATGCGCCTGTCGCGCGTCGCTGAGGCCGCCCATATGGGGGAAATCCAGACACTGAAGCGCGACCCCGTGACCGGAGCTTACCGGCCGGGTTAGCTCTCGCCGCACGCACAGTGCGCCCCCTCTCCCGCTTGCGGGGGAGGGTTGGGGAGGGGGTATCTCCGCGGGCGAGACCGCCCAAGAGGATAAAGCCCTCACCCGCGCCTTCGGCGCGACCTCTCCCGCAAGCGGGAGAGGTAAGAAGCAGCCCCCTTTGCCTTGATTCCCATCCCCGCCGTCGATACGGTCCCGCGCGATTCAAAACCCCCCGCGAGAGCCTGATCTGACGATGGACGCCTCATTGCCCGCCCATATGCGCCCGGAACGCTCGTTCCAGGGCTTCATCCTCGCGCTCCAGCGGTTCTGGGCCGAGCAGGGCTGCGTGATCCTGCAGCCCTACGACATGGAGATGGGTGCGGGCACCTTCCATCCGGCGACCACGCTGCGCGCGCTCGGCCCCAAGCCCTGGAACGCGGCCTATGTGCAGCCCTCGCGCCGGCCCAAGGACGGCCGCTACGGCGAGAACCCGAACCGGATGCAGCACTACTACCAGTTCCAGGTGATCATGAAGCCGTCGCCGCCGAACCTTCAGGAGCTGTACCTGAAGTCGCTCGCCGCGATCGGCATCGATTCCGCCGTGCATGACATCCGCTTCGTCGAGGACGACTGGGAGAGCCCGACGCTGGGCGCCTGGGGTCTCGGCTGGGAGTGCTGGTGCGATGGCATGGAAGTCAGCCAGTTCACGTACTTCCAGCAGGTCGCCGGCTTCGAATGCGCGCCGGTCGCGGGCGAGCTCACCTATGGCCTCGAGCGCCTCGCGATGTATGTGCAGGGCGTCGACCGTGTCTACGACCTCAACTTCAACGGCCGCGAGGGCGATGCCAAGGTCACCTATGGCGACGTCTTCCTGCAGGCCGAACGCGAATATTCGAAGCACAACTTTGAAGTTGCCGACACCGCGATGCTGTTCGAGCAGTTCAAGATGGCGGAAGCGGTGTGCAGAAAGTACCTCGACGCCGGCTGGCAAGAAAACTCGGAGTCCGGCAAGCGCGAGGCGCACCTGATGGCGCTGCCGGCCTATGACCAGTGCATCAAGGCCAGCCACGTCTTCAACCTTCTGGACGCGCGCGGCGTGATCTCGGTGACGGAGCGGCAGAGCTACATTTTGCGCGTGCGCGAATTGGCAAAAGCCTGCGGCGAGGCCTGGATCCATACTGAAGCGGGCGGAGCGGCCTGATGCCCGAACTTTTGCTTGAACTGTTCTCGGAAGAAATCCCCGCGCGCATGCAGGCCAAGGCGGCCGACGATTTGCGTCGCATGGTCACCGACAAGCTCGTCGCCGAAGGCCTCGTCTACGAAGGCGCGAAGGCCTTCGCGACGCCGCGCCGCCTTGCCCTCACCGTGCACGGCATTCCTGCGCGCCAGCCGGACCTGAAGACCGAGCGCCGCGGACCGAAGGTTGGCGCGCCCGATGCGGCCGTGCAGGGCTTTCTGAAAGCGACAGGTCTGAAGTCGCTGGACGAGGCCAAGATCCAGCGCGACCCCAAGGGTGATTTCTACATCGGGTTGATCGAAAAGCCCGGCCGCGACGCCATCGACGTGCTCGCGGAAATCCTGCCCGTCATCATCCGCACCTTCCCCTGGCCGAAATCGATGCGCTGGGGTGCGCGCTCCGGCAAGCCGGGATCGCTGAGCTGGGTGCGCCCGCTGCATGCGATCACCGCGACCTTCGGGCTCGAGACCGAAGAGCCTGATGTCGTGAAGTTCGAGGTCGACGGCATCGAGACCGGCCAGACCACGTACGGTCACCGCTTCATGGCACCTGGCGCGATCAACGTGCGCCGTTTCGAGGACTACGAAGCCAAGCTGAAGGCTGCGAAAGTCATCCTCGATCCGCAGGCGCGCAAGGACATCATCTTCGCCGATGCCAAGGAACTGACCTTCGCGCAGGGTTTTGAGCTGGTCGAGGATCAGGTGCTGCTGGACGAGGTCTCGGGCCTCGTCGAATGGCCCGTCGTCATGATGGGATCGTTCGAGGAAGAGTATCTCGCGATCCCGGACGAGGTGATCCGCGCGACCATCCGCAACAACCAGAAGTGCTTCGTCGTCAAGGATCCCAAGACGGGGAAGCTGACCAACAAGTTCGTCCTCACCGCCAATATCGAGGCGACCGACGGCGGCAAGGTCATCGTATCGGGCAATGAGCGCGTGATCCGTCCGCGCCTGTCGGATGCGAAGTTCTTCTACGAGACCGACCTGAAGACCAAGCTCGAGGATCGTCTGCCGAAGTTCGAGCAGATCGTGTTCCACGAGAAGTTGGGTACGCAGGCCGAGCGGATCAAGCGCATCGAGCGGCTTGCTGCCGAGATCGCACCGCTGGTCGGCGCCGATGTCGCGAAAGCAACGCGCGCGGCGCATCTGGCAAAGGCGGACCTGCTGTCCGAAGTCGTCGGCGAATTCCCCGAAGTGCAGGGCCTGATGGGCAAGTACTACGCGCTGGCCCAGGGCGAGGATGCTTCGGTCGCCGCGGCCTGCGAAGAGCATTATAAGCCGCAGGGCCCAACCGATCGCGTGCCGACCGATCCGGTCAGCATTGCAGTCGCGCTCGCCGACAAGATCGACACGCTCGTCGGCTTCTGGGCGATCGACGAGAAGCCGACGGGCAGCAAGGACCCGTATGCGCTGCGCCGTGCGGCGCTCGGTGTGATCAGGCTGATCGTCGAGAACGCGCTGCGCCTGTCGCTGATGAAGGTGGCGGCGTCTGCGCTCGCCGGCATGTCGGTGAAGCCTGCCGACGCGCAGAAGCTTCCGAGCGATCTGCTCGCCTTCTTCGCCGACCGCCTGAAAGTGCAGCTCCGCGAGCAGGGCGCGCGTCACGATCTCGTCGACGCCGTGTTCGCGCTTGGCGGCCAGGACGACCTCTTGATGATCGTCCGGCGCGTCGAGGCGCTCGGCAAATTCCTCGAGAGCGACGACGGCAAGAACCTGCTCGCCGGCACCAAGCGCGCCAGCAACATCCTCTCGATCGAGGAGAAGAAGGACAAGCGCAGCTTCGACGGCGCACCCGATGCTGCGCTCTACAGCCTCGCTGAGGAGAAGGCGCTGGCCAGGGCGATCGGCGAGGTGAAGGCGGAAGCAAGCGCCGCCGTCGCCAAGGAAGACTTCGCCGCCGCGATGAGCGCGCTGGCAAAGCTGCGTCCGCCGGTCGATGCGTTCTTCGACAAGGTCCGCGTCAACGACGACGACGCCAAGGTCCGCGAGAATCGTCTGAAGCTGCTGAACGAAATCCGCAGCGCCACGCGTGCGGTGGCGGATTTCTCGAAGATCCAGGATTGATCACTCCGTCATTCCGGGGCGGTGCGCAGCACCGAACCCGGAATCTCGAGATTCCGGGTTCGCGCTTCGCACGCCCCGGAATGACAGCGTTGAATAAAAAAGCCCCGCCCGGTGGGGGGAGACCGGGCAGGGCCTGATGTCCGATTTAACACTGCTCGCGCCAGCCTGATTGAAGTGGCGCGCCGGACATCTAGTCGATCAGCGGCGTTCTTAGGCGAAGTGACTACCGGTTCGCGTGACGAAAACGCGTCCGGACAAGCGTCTAGTCCAACACCTCGACGATGCGGCGCGAGCGCGGCTCGACCAGCACGGTCTCGCCGTTCACGACGGTGTAACGATAGGTGGTGGCGCCGAAACGTTGCGGCACGTCATAATAGGTGATGCCACTTTCAGGTAAGGTGGAGCCCACCACCACGCGATCCGGGACACGGAAGGCCGGTACACGTTGCTCGACGACATAGTCGCGGAAGGCGGGCCTCTGTTCGACTGCGATCGTCGGGCCGCTCTCGACGACGACAGGTGCGCGCCCGACCGTGCTTTGCGCCTGCGCCGCCAGGGGCGAGCCGACCGCGGCCGCGAGCGCTGCAAGAGCAAGAATCCTGTTCCGCATGCAAAACTCCTTCGACGTGATTTTTCGGAAGCGCCAGTGGCGCGACTCGTTGCCAATGCATGCGTCTTGGCAATGTTCCGGGAAAATGCCCGCCGCATTCGAGGCAATTTCAGGCAGTTTTCGCGAAAGGGGGAACCTGCTCGCGCCTTGCGCGTCTCTACTCGCGGAACCGGGATCGCTATGATCCGCCGGCGATTCGCCCCACCTCCACAGAAAGATAATTCATGCACATCACCGTCGCCCACATTTCGCCGATCCTGTCGTTGATTGCGGGCGTGCTCATCCTGATCATGCCGCGGCTGCTCAACCTGATCGTCGCGATCTTTCTCATCATCAACGGTGCGATCGGGCTCGGGCTCCTGAAGTGGCTCCATCTCTAGGGGTTCATTTTCAGGAACTGTCCGACTTGCGCGGGCCCCGCCAAAATGGTGTAAGGCCCGCGATTTCCCATTCCTCTCGCAGGTTGTGTGCAAGCTATGGCCAAAGCCGCCTCGAAGCCTAAGAAAATACCAGCGAAATCAAAGTCCTCCGCCAAGGCGAAAGCCGCGCCGGCGGCCCGCAAGGCGCTTCCCAAGAGCGCCCTGAAGAGCGCCCCGAAGCCGGTGGCCAAGCCGGCTGCGAAGGCCGCGACCAAGCCGGCTGCGCCGAAGGTCGCCGCCAAGGTCGCACCGAAGAAGGCCGCGCCAGCCAAGGCGGCGCCAGCCGCGGCCAAGGCCGGCAAATGGGTGTACACATTCGGCGACGGCAAGGCCGAGGGCCGGACGGAGATGCGCGACCTGCTCGGCGGCAAGGGCGCCAACCTCGCTGAGATGGCCAATCTCGGCCTGCCGGTGCCTCCGGGCTTCACCATCCCGACCTCGGTCTGCACCTACTTCTACGCACACGACAAGACCTACCCTAGGGAATTGCAGGCACAGGTTGAGAAGGCGCTCGACCATGTCGGCAAGTTGACCGGCAAAGTGTTCGGCGACACCAAGAACCCGCTGCTCGTCTCGGTGCGCTCCGGCGCGCGTGCCTCGATGCCGGGCATGATGGACACGGTGCTCAATCTCGGCCTTAACGACCAGACCGTGGAAGCGCTCTCGGAGCTGTCGGGCGACCGCCGTTTCGCCTATGACAGCTATCGCCGCTTCATCACCATGTATTCCGACGTGGTGCTCGGCTTCGAGCATCATCACTTCGAGGAAATCCTCGACACCTTCAAGGACAGCCAGGGCTACACTCTCGACACCGACCTGTCCGCCGACGACTGGGTCGAACTGGTCGGCAAGTACAAGGACGCGGTCGCGCGCGAGACGGGGAAGGAATTCCCGCAGGATCCGCACGACCAGCTCTGGGGCGCGATCGGCGCGGTGTTCTCATCCTGGATGAACGCGCGCGCGGTGACCTACCGCAAGCTGCACGACATTCCGGAATCCTGGGGCACCGCGGTCAACGTGCAGGCCATGGTGTTCGGCAACATGGGCGAGACCTCGGCGACCGGCGTTGCCTTCACCCGCAACCCCTCGACCGGCGAGAGCAAGCTCTACGGGGAGTTCCTGATCAACGCGCAAGGTGAGGACGTGGTGGCGGGCATCCGCACGCCGCAGGACATCACCGAGGAGGCGCGGAAGGAGTCGGGCTCCGACAAGGCGTCGATGGAATCGGCGATGCCGGAGGCCTTCAAGGAGCTGACGCGGATCTACACGCTGCTCGAGAAGCACTACCGCGACATGCAGGACATGGAGTTCACGGTCGAGCAGGGCAAGCTGTGGATGCTCCAGACCCGCGGCGGCAAGCGCACCGCCAAGGCGGCGCTGCGCATCGCGGTCGAGCTCGCCAATGAGGGCCTGATCTCGAAGAAGGAAGCGGTGACGCGGATCGATCCGGCTTCGCTCGATCAGCTCTTGCATCCGACCATCGATCCCAACGCCAAGCGCGACGTGATCGCCACCGGCCTGCCGGCATCCCCGGGTGCTGCCTCCGGCGAGATCGTGTTCTCATCGGACGAGGCGGCCAAGCTCCAGGGCGACGGACGCAAGGTCATCCTGGTCCGCATCGAGACCAGCCCGGAAGACATCCACGGCATGCATGCGGCCGAAGGCATCCTGACCACCCGCGGCGGCATGACCTCGCACGCGGCGGTCGTTGCGCGCGGCATGGGCAAGCCCTGCGTCTCCGGCTGCGGCACCATCCGCGTCGATTACGGCCGCGGCACCATGAGCATCGGCTCGCGCACCTTCAAGACCGGCGACGTCATCACCATCGACGGCTCGCTCGGCCAGGTGCTTGCCGGCCGCATGCCGATGATCGAGCCGGAGCTGTCCGGCGAGTTCGGAACGCTGATGAACTGGGCCGATCAGGTCCGCAAGATCGGCGTCCGCGTCAATGGCGACACGCCGGATGACGCGCGCACCGCGATCAAGTTCGGCGCCGAAGGCATCGGTCTCTGCCGCACCGAGCACATGTTCTTCGAGGAGACACGCATACGCACCGTGCGCGAGATGATCCTCTCGGAGGACGAGCAGTCTCGCCGCGCCGCGCTGGCAAAGCTGCTGCCGATGCAGCGCGCCGACTTCGTCGAGTTGTTTGAGATCATGAAGGGCCTGCCCGTCACGATCCGGCTTTTGGATCCTCCCCTCCATGAATTCCTGCCGCACACCCATGCCGAGGTCGAGGAAGTGGCGCGCGCCATGAACACCGACCCGCGGCGCCTCGCCGACCGCGCTCGCGAGCTCTCGGAGTTCAATCCGATGCTCGGCTTCCGCGGCTGCCGCATCGCGATCGCCTATCCGGAGATCGCCGAGATGCAGGCACGCGCGATCTTCGAGGCGGCGGTCGAAGCCGAGAAGCGCACCGGCAAGGCCGTCGGCCTCGAGGTGATGGTGCCGCTGATCGCGACCAAGGCCGAGCTCGACCTCGTCAAGGCGCGTATCGACGCCACCGCGAAGGCGGTGATGCGCGAGACCAACACCAAGCTCGCCTATCAGGTCGGCACCATGATCGAGCTGCCGCGCGCCTGCCTGCTTGCAGCAGAGATTGCGGAGAGCGCCGAGTTCTTCTCCTTCGGCACCAATGACCTCACGCAGACGACCTACGGCATCAGCCGCGACGACGCGGCGAGCTTCCTCGGTCCCTACGTGACGAAGGGCATCCTTTCGGTCGATCCCTTCGTCGCGCTGGACCAGGAAGGCGTCGGCGAGCTCGTCAAGATCGGCGTCGCGCGCGGCCGCAAGACGCGTGCGAAGCTCAAGGTCGGCATCTGCGGCGAGCACGGCGGCGATCCCGCCTCCGTCGCCTTCTGCCACAATATCGGCCTCGACTACGTCTCCTGCTCGCCCTATCGCGTGCCGATCGCACGCCTTGCGGCGGCGCAGGCCGCACTCGGCAAGGCTGTCGCGAGCCAGGCGTAAGCGCAGAGTTAAAGCGTTGAATGCGAAGAGGCGGGGCCAAACCCCGCCTCTTTCATTTTGTGCGACGCTGCATCCACACCGTCATTGCTTCGCTGCGCTCGCAATGACGAGTTTGTGGGATGTGCTCGCCACACATTCAGTGTCATCGCCCGGCCTTGACCGGGCGATCCAGTACTCCGAGACAGCAGTGACAGAATCGATAGGCCGCTGCGTACTGGTGCCCCGCCTTCGCGGGGCATGACAGCTGTTGCCGCGGAATCATCTCGCGCAGCACCGGGAACTCACCCGTCCCGTAATGATACGTGCGCGCAAGAGTTCCTTCACCATTCGCGTTGACCAGATGTTTACCGCTTCACGTCAGGCCGCATTTACCAATGTGCATTGTCGCCCCGTGAAAACACCTGTGTTTGCTTGAGTGTGCCGCGCGCGCAACGCCGATTAACGCCCCGGCAACCTAAATTGGATACTTACGATAAAGATCGAATTGCACGGATGTACTGAGTTCGATCAGACGAGCGTAAGCGTAGCGTGAGCGTATCGATGTCAGTGTTGCGTAAGCATCCGAAGGGCGCGCGGTTCGCGTCCTTCGGCATCGGTCTCTGCATCTTCGCATTGATGCCGAGAGAGACCGGCTATCAGGACATTGCCTCTCTGCTGGCGCGTCAGCCCGGCGTCGCCGAGCGTTGGCAGAAGCAGGTGTTCTCCGCGGCGTCCTCGATCCAGCTCGCCACATACAGTTTCTCCCGCCCCATCGGCACTTCGGTTCCGCAGAGCGCGATGGTTCGCCTCGCAAGCATCGATGGCCGCGACGTCACCGGCGCGATCAGCCGCAATCCGGCGCTGCAGGCGCCGCCGCGCTATCAGGCCGCAGATTTTCCCACAGTCGATCGCTCGCTGAAGGGTGATCGCCTGGCAACCGTTACACCTGCGCAAGCGCCCGAGACGGTCGCTCCGGCCGCGACGCCCGCGCAGGAAGATCCCGCGACGTCGAACAGCTCGGTGTTCGGCGCCAAGACCGCTGCACTGCCGCAAGCGATGTCGCCGGAGTCCGCGGCCGCGCTCGACCCGGAGCTTGCGGAAGCGCTGCGCGCGCCGCCGTTGCCGCAATATTCCAATCCTCCGCAGGCCAGCGACGTCGCGCGTTCATTCGCGGTGCAGCCGCTGGAGGCGCTGAAACGGGCTACTACGCCGACGACGCCCGTGCGCGATCCCTTCAGCGTCAAGACTTCGAGCCTGTTCTTCGGCAGCTCCTCGCTCGGCGGCAATGTCGAGAGCATCGAGAGCTGGCAGCCCGGCGCCGAGCCGCTGATCGTGATGCCCGATCCCGACATGAAGGTCACGGCCTCGCTGACCCCGCCGACGGCGGAGATCGCCAAGGACATCGAGGGCGGCGAGAGCGTCGCGCCGAAGGGCGAGGTCAACGCCGACAACCAGCGCGCCAAGTCGCCGGCGGAGCGGCTCGCGCTCGACGACAAGTCGCGCGCGAAGTCGGAGAAGTGCCTCGCCGAAGCCGTCTATTTCGAATCCCGCGGCGAGGCCGTGCGCGGACAGATGGCGGTCGCACAAGTCGTGATGAACCGCGTGTTCTCCGGCAAATATCCCGACACCGTGTGCGGCGTGGTCTACCAGAACAAGTACCGCCATTTCGCCTGCCAGTTCACCTTTGCCTGCGACAACAATCCGGACGTGATCCGCGAGCCCGAGATGTGGGAGCGCGCGAAGAAGATCTCGAAGGCGATGCTCGATGGCCAGATCTGGCTGCCCGAGGTCGGCAAGTCGACGCACTACCACGCCTATTGGGTGCGCCCGTCCTGGGTCGCCGAGATGAAGAAGATGTACAAGACCGGCGTGCACACCTTCTATCGGCCGCGCAACTGGGGCGACGGCAGCGAGGAACCTAGCTGGGGCACCCCGGCGCAGACCGCAGCACTCTCCGCCGCACTCGCGCAGGAAGCCAAGAGCTCCGCCGAGATGGGTGTGAGCGAGCGAAGGTAGGTAGATTAAATCGCAGCCCCGGCGGAGGTGCGCTCCCTCTCCCGCTTGCGGGCAGGGCAATCGCATATGGCCAAAAATTCGGAGAAACCGACGGAAAACGAGGCGGACGTTCGCGATCCGATTCCACTTCGTTCACTTTCCGATTCCGTCGCGGGCTGCTCTCCAGTGTCATATTCGATTGCCCTGCGCTTGCGGGGGAGGGGTGGGGAGGGGGTGCTTCCGCACGCGAGAACCCCTGTGTGGAGAAAGCCCCCACCCGGCGCTTCGCGCCGACCTCCCCCGCAAGCGGGAGAGGTGCAGCCTGCCCGGGGCTGAGAGCATTTTTACGCCTCGATATCCAGCGCGCAGTCGAAATTCGGCGCCGAATGCGTTAGCGCGCCGGAGGACGCATAGTCGACGCCGGTCGCCGCGATGGCCGCAATCGAGTCAAGCGTGACGCCGCCGGATGCTTCTAGCGCAACCCGGCCCTCGTTCATCCGCACCGCCTCGCGCAGCGTCGCAAGGTCCATGTTGTCGAGCAGCACGGCGTCAGCCATTCCGGTGTCGAGCACCTCGCGCAACTGGATCAGCGTATCCACCTCGATCTCGATCTTGACGAGATGGCCGGCATGGGCGCGGGCGCGCTCCAGCACGGGACGGATGCCGCCGGCGACTGCGATGTGATTGTCCTTGATCAGGATCGCATCGTCGAGGCCGAAGCGGTGGTTGAAGCCGCCGCCGCAGCGCACCGCATATTTCTCCAGCGCGCGCAATCCCGGCGTGGTCTTGCGGGTGCAGCAGATCCGCATCTTCGTACCTTCGGTGCGCGCGACATAGTCCGCCGTAAGCGTGGCTATGCCCGACAGCCGGCCGACGAAGTTCAGCGCGGTCCGCTCCGCAGTGAGAATGGCGCGCGCGCGGCCTGTGATCGTCAGCACCTGCTGCCCGCGGGCAACGCGTGCGGCGTCGCGGACATGCGCGCGCACCTCGATGTCGGCCGAGAGCTTCTGCAGCGTCGTCAGCGCCAGCGGCAGGCCGGCGATCACGCCGGGCTGGCGCGCGACCAGGATGGCCTGCGCCCTGGTTGCCTCCGGGATCGTCGCAAGCGAGGTGATGTCGCCGGCGCGGCCGAGGTCTTCGTCGAGGGCGCGGTGCACGGCCTCATCGATGGCCAGCGGTGAGAGGAAGGCATCGGGATTGAGCAGTGAGGTCGGGGTGGTCATGGAGGACTCCATCAGGCGATCATGGGTTGCGCAATGCGCGGCAGCGGACGCTCGCTCAGGCTCTCCGCGACCTCGCGCGCTGCGGCGAGCGTGGTCATCGTTCTCTGCGCCAGCGCGGGGACGTCAGCGGGATGATCGAAGCGGAAATGCGCCCCGCGGCTCTCGCGCCGGCTCCAGGCTGCAGCCGCGACGAGCAGGGCTGAAGCCGCCATGTTGCGGACAGCGATGTTTCCAGCCTCGCGTTCGAGCGTGGCGAAGTGGCGCACGGCTTCCGCAAGCCCGTCGTCATCGCGGATTACGCCGACATGCGCGCTCATCATTGCGCGCAGCCGTTTTACGTCAGCTGCATCCGGCGTGCCGCCGCGCGGCGTCACGACGGCGTCGGGGAGGCGGGCAGGCGAGGGCACCGTGCGGCCGGCGATGTCGTGGGCGATGCGTGCGGCGTAGACCACCGCCTCCAGCAGCGAATTGGAGGCGAGGCGGTTGGCGCCATGCGCGCCGGTGCACGACACCTCGCCGCCGGCCCAGAGTCCATCGATCGAGCTGCGGCCGCGCGCGTCCACCGCAATGCCGCCCATGTGGTAGTGTGCGGCCGGTGCGATCGGAATGGCTTGCCGCGCAGGATCGATGCCGGCGGCGATACAGCTCGCATGCACCGTCGGAAATTTTTCGGCGAAACGCGCGCCGAGCGCCTCCCGTGCATCGAGGAAGGCGCCGCGCCCGGCGGCGATCTCGGCGAATACGCCGCGGGCAACGATGTCGCGCGGCGCAAGCTCGGCGAGGGGATGGCGCGCAGCCATGAAGCGCTCACCATGGCCGTTGATCAGCGTTGCGCCTTCGCCGCGCAAGGCTTCGGTCGCGAGCGGCGCCGGATCGCGGCCGACCATGATGGCGGTGGGATGGAACTGTACGAATTCAGGATCGGCGATCACGGCGCCGGCGCGAGCGGCGATCGCAAGGCCCGAGCCACTTGCTTCAAGCGGATTGGTGGTGACGGCGTAGAGATGGCCGAGGCCGCCGGTCGCCAGCACGACCGCACGCGAGGCGAGCAGGACCGGCTGTGCAGCGACATTGCCGGCGTCGCGCAGCTGCAGGCCAGTGACGGCGCCGTCCTCGGTCAGCAGCGACTCCGCGACCAGACCTTCGATGATGCGGATCGAGGGCGTGCGGCGAACCGCCTCGCTCAGTGCCGCAATGATCGCGGCGCCGGCACCGTCGCCGCGCACATGGACGATGCGCCGGGCAGAATGCGCGGCTTCGCGCCCTACGGCGAGCTTTCCTTCGAGGTCGCGGTCGAACGGCACACCGTAACCGAGAAGGTCATGGATCCGCGGCGCGGCCTCGCGGGCAATGCCGAGAGCGACGGCTTCGTCGACGAGGCCGCCGCCGACCGCGATGGTATCCGCGGCGTGTGCCTCCGGCGTGTCGCCTTCGGCCACCGCCGCGGCGATGCCGCCCTGCGCCCATGCGGACGAGGCGCCTTGGCCGAGCGGTGCCGCAGAGATCAGCGTCACGGACCGCGGCGCGAGTTTTAGCGCGCAAAATAGCCCGGCGAGGCCGCCGCCGACGATGACGACGTCGTCGGTCGAGCGGGTGAGGTTGTGGATGTTGTTTGTCATGGCTTTCTCCTCATCGTCGTCCCGGCGAAAGCCGGGACCCATACGCGGCGGCGGAAGTTGTTGCGCGAAGCTGTTCAACGTCGTTCTTCGCCAAACATCTTCCTGTGGTTATGGGTCCCGGATCTGCGCGCGCTCGAGGCGCGCTTGTCCGGGACGACGGCGCTGTTTGTTGCGATTTGTGTTGCTAGTTCTTCAGATTGATCATCCGCTCCACCGATCGCCGCGCACGTTCCGCAAGCGCGGGATCGATCGTGACTTCCTCGCCAAGCGTCAGCAGGCTCTGCAAAATGTTCGCGAGCGTGATGCGCTTCATGTGCGGGCAGAGATTGCAGGGGCGGAGCATCTCCACATCCGGCAACTCGGCGCGGACATTGTCGGCCATCGAGCATTCCGTGATCATCACCAGCCGCCGCGGCCGCTTGTTGCGCACCCAGTTGATCATGTGCGCCGTCGAGCCGGTGAAGTCGGCCTCCGCCAGCACGTCCGGCGGACATTCGGGATGCGCGATGATTTGCACGGACGGATCGGCCTCGCGATAGGCGCGCAGCTCCTCGCCCTTGAAGCGCTCATGCACCTCGCAGGCGCCCTTCCAGGCGATGATTTTGACATCGGTCTTCGAGGCGACGTAGGTCGCGAGGTAGCGGTCGGGCAGGAAGATCACGGTCGGGGCATTCAGGCTCTCGACCACCTGCACCGCATTCGACGAGGTGCAGCAGATGTCGACCTCGGCCTTCACCTCCGCCGACGTGTTGACATAGGCGACGACGGGCACGCCGGGAAATTTTTCGCGGAGCAGGCGCACATCGGCGCCGGTGATGCCGGCGGCAAGCGAGCAGCCGGCGCGCGAATCCGGGATCAGCACCGTCTTCTCCGGGTTGAGCAGCTTCGAGGTCTCCGCCATGAAGTGCACGCCGCACTGGACGATGATGCCGGCCTTCACCTTGGTGGCCTCGACCGCGAGCTGGAGCGAGTCGCCGCCGATATCGGCGACGCAGTGGAAGATCTCCGGCGCCTGGTAATTGTGCGCGAGGATCACCGCGCCTCGCTCCCGTTTCAGCTCGTTGATCGCGTGAATCGTCGGCGCCATCAGCGGCCACTCGATCGGCGGGATCACGTGTTTCACGCGCTCATAGAGCGGCGCGGTGGCGCGCTCGACGTCTTCCGTCCACTCCAGCGAAGGCGTCGGCAGCGCGGGCCCCGGCACCGGCGCGGCGCGGGGCGAGGTGGTGACCTTGCCCTGAGGCCGGGCAGCAAAATCGTCAGGGCCGTAAATTCCAGTGATCGGCATCAAAGCCTCCCTTTCACGTCATTTATGCTCATATTGAGTATATATAGGGCCTGAGAAATCCGGCCGAGAGGCCGGGCGTGAGTTTCACTGGCGGTTATATATGCTCAATCTGAGTAAATCAAAGATACCACGTGCCGTGGAGGATCGCTAGGCCCTGCCGCACACATTCCCGTCAGGCGAGGCCTCATTGAAATGCAATGCTCCCGCAACAGCCCTTCGTGGAATGCAACCGCTTTTGACTTGGGGTTTTCATGCAAATGCATTAAACGAGCTGGCTCGCGGCTGCCTATTCCGGACCGCCAACAACAGACAAGGAGCACACCATGTCGACGTCAATTGGCGAGCTCGGTCCGGCCTCCCGTTCCACCTGGCGCACGCCGGCGATCATCATTCTCTGCGGCTGCGCCATCGGCATGCTCGGTTTCGGCCCGCGCTCGGCGCTCGGCTTCTTCGTGCAGCCGATGAGCCACGAGTTCGCCTGGGGCCGCGACGTGTTCGGCCTCGCGATCGCCGTGCAGAATCTGTTGTGGGGACTGGGTCAGCCTTTTGCGGGTGCGGTCGCCGATCGCTTCGGCCTCTTCCGCGTGATGTGCGTCGGCGCTCTGCTCTATGCCGGCGGCCTGCTCCTGATGCGCTACTCCTCGACGCCGCTGTCGCTGAATGTCGGTGCGGGCGTGATGGTCGGCTTTGGTCTCGCCGGCTGCTCGTTCAACCTGGTGCTGTCGGCCTTCAGCAAGCTGTTGCCGGCCGAAAAGCGCGGGCTTGCGCTCGGCGCCGGCACCGCGGCGGGCTCGTTCGGTCAGTTCCTGTTCGCGCCCATTGGCGTCGCGCTGATCGACAATTTCGGCTGGCAGCAGGCACTCACCGTGTTCGGTTTCCTGATGCTGCTGATCATTCCGCTGTCGCTGGCGCTCTCCACGCCGCCGGTCGCAGCGACCGGCAGCGCGACGCAAGCGGATGACCAGACCTTCACCAAGGCGCTCGCCGAAGCCTTCGGCCACCGCTCCTATGTGCTCCTGGTGCTCGGCTTCTTCACCTGCGGCTTTCAGCTCGCCTTCATCACCGTGCATCTGCCGGCCTTCCTGGTCGATCGCGGCATCTCGACGCAAACCGGCGGCTGGGTGATCGCGGCGATCGGCCTGTTCAACATCATCGGCTCGCTCAGCGTCGGCTACCTCCAGAACTATCTGCCCAAGCGCTACATCCTCTCGACCATCTATTTCACGCGTGCGCTTGCGACGCTCGCCTTCATCTCGTTCCCGATCACGCCGTTCTCGGCGATCGCGTTCGGCGCGATCTCCGGCCTGACCTGGCTGTCGACGGTGCCGCCGACCTCAGCGCTGGTGGCGCTGATGTTCGGCACGCGCTGGCTCGCCACGCTTTATGGCTTTGCCTTCGTCAGCCATCAGGTCGGCGGTTTCCTCGGCGTCTGGCTCGGGGGCATCGTGTTCGAAAAGTTCGGTTCCTACACGCCGATCTGGTGGCTCTCGATCCTGTTCGGCGTGCTCTCGGCGCTGATCAACCTTCCGATCGTGGAGAAACCGGTTCAGCGAGCGGTTGCGCAGCCGGCCTGATCGGCTAAACATCCCCGACAAACAAAGTCAGGGAGTGCAGCCGTGGCCACATTCAAGGCGATCCGGATCGAGAAGGCGGACAAGGGCACAACCGCGCAGCTTGCGCAGTTCGACGAAGCCGAGCTGATGGAAGGCGACGTCACCGTCCGCGTCGAATGGTCGACGCTGAACTACAAGGACGGCCTCGCGCTGACAGGCAAGGCGCCGGTGGTGCGCCGCTTCCCGATGATTGCCGGTATCGACTTTGCCGGCACGGTCGAAGCATCCTCGCATCCGCAGTGGAAGGCGGGCGACAAGGTCGTCTGCACCGGCTGGGGCATGGGCGAGACCCATCTCGGCGCCTATGCCGAGAAGGCGCGGGTGAAGGGCGACTGGCTGGTCGCCCTGCCGCAGGGCCTGTCGGCGCGCGACGCCATGGCGATCGGCACCGCCGGCTTCACCGCGATGCTCTCGGTGCTGGCGCTGGAGAAGCATGGACTGTCGCCGAAGAGCGGTCCCGTGGTGGTAACGGGCGCAGCCGGCGGCGTCGGCTCGGTCGCGACCGCCGTGCTGTCCAAGCTCGGCTACCACGTCATCGCCTCGACCGGCCGCGCGGCGGAGGCCGACTACCTCAAGCATCTCGGTGCTGCCGAGGTCATCGACCGCAATGAATTGTCGGCCCCGGCCAAACCCCTCGCCAAGGAGCGCTGGGCGGGCGGCGTCGACAGCGTCGGCTCGACCACGCTGGCGAATCTCCTGTCGATGACCAAGTACGGCGGCGCGATCGCCGCCTGCGGCCTGGCCGCGGGCATGGACCTGCCGTCTTCGGTCGCGCCTTTCATTTTGCGCGGAGTGTGCCTTCTCGGCATCGATTCCGTGATGTGCCCGATCGAGCCCAGGAAAGCCGCCTGGCAGCGTCTGGCGTCCGATCTGGATCGGACAAAACTATCTGAAATTACTCAGGAAATTTCGCTCGACAAGGTTCCGGGATGGGGCGCGAAAATCCTCGCCGGCCAGGTCCGCGGCCGCGTCGTGGTAAAAATTCTCTAACGGCGTTCAGACTTTACCAACCAAGCTGCTCCATTGTTGCCATGGTTAGTATGGTAAGCAACGGGTAAAGAGATAAGGCATCGCCCGCTGCGGGGGTCGGTTCGGAGTTGAGCATGCTTGCGCGTATTGTGTTGGGGGCTGTCACGGCGGCGGCGACGTTTGCGCCGGCCATTGCAGGTAGCATGAACGCCGACGAGGCGCGCCGCTTCGTGGCCGGCAAGGTGTTCGCCTTCACCTGTTTCGACGGCACGCGCGGCGCGGGCCGCATCCTCGATGACCTCGGCGCCACCGGCGCAGTGCAGTTCTCGGGCTCGGGTCCGGTCCGCCATCTTCGCCTCCCCGGCAACACGCTTCAGATCCGCGGCCAGAACGTCTGCGCCTCGATCAAGGGCATTCCGTTCGAGCCCTGTTTCAACCTGGAAAAGACCGACGAGCGCAGCTTCCGCGGCTCGGTCTCGGGCATGGGCTTCGCCTATTGCGACTTCCATCACCAGGGCGGCAATCAGATGCTGATGGCGCGCGCGGGCGCGCGTCCGCGTTCGCTGCGCTCCTCGGAGCACACCGGGTCGGTCGGCGCGTCGAACACCGAGGTCGCCGCGCGCTTCGAGACGCCGCGTGTCGAGAGCGGCCGGCTCGAGCCGGTGAAGGCCGAAGCGAAATCGGAGCCCGCCAGGAACGAGGGTCCGCTGGAACTGCGTCGCTCCACCCAGTGAGCTGGCGGCGCGGGGCAATCCGCGCCTCGTCGTTGCGTATGTCCATCGAACACGAAGCCGCCGCGCCGTAGTCATACGGACGACGGCTTTCATGCGTTGGTAGTTTTCGCGCCCCAGTTTGCGTACGGCCGAGGGACGCGGCCCTAGACAAGGGTTCAACGATGTCGCTGTACTTCTTCCGCATCAGTACCGGCCGCTACTCCGGCGCCGCCGATCAGCCGTACGAGTTCGACGATCGCGCCGCCGCGTGGACCGAGATGACCGAGGTCTGCGCCAACCTGCTCGGCGGCATCGCGCGCAGCCTGAAACCGAACGCCGAGTGGTGCATGGAGTTGCTCGACGAGAACAAGAAGCCCGTCTTTCGGATCAGCCTCGTCGGCGAGAGCCATCCGTTTCCCAATCGCATCGAATGATCTTTGCACCGCCGCAGTGGAAGAGCAGGGCGCGGCAACGCAGGAAATTTCCCGCAACGTTCAACAGGCGGCGGAGGGCACCCCATCAGGTGTCGTCCAACATCACCGACGTGCAGCGCGGCCCTCGCGCGTGCTGCGGTGCCGCGACGAATGCGGCGCAGGGTTAACTTTCCGGAAAAGCGGCGCGGTCATGATGCCCGCGATATTCCGGGGCTGAGTCGCCCTGCCTGCATTGCGTCCCGAGCGTATTGGAGCACATTCATGAGCGGTCTCTCCATCCGCCTGACCCACAAGGTCATGGCGATCGGACTGTTCGGCCTAGTCGGTCTCGCCGCCTTCGGCGCGATCTACGAGATCGGCAGCCTCTCCCAGGATGCCTCCCGCACTGTTGCCAACCGCGCCCGCGCGATCGCCGACCTCGACAAGCAGCTCTCGATCGACATGCTGGAGGCACGGCGCAACGAGAAGAATTTCCAGCAGCGCCGGACCGAGAGCTACGCCAAGGCGCATGCCGAATTGATCGGGCCGATCAACCGCGATTTTGACGAGGTGGAGCGGCTGATGGCGGCCGCCGGCATGGGCGCACTGTCCGGGAAGATGAAGCAGGCTCAGGACGGCTTCAAGCGTTACGCGTCGGACTTCGCCGCACTGGTGGCTGCCGAGACCAGGCTCGGGTTGAACGAGACGCTCGGCCTGTCCGGCTCGCTTCGCGGTGCGGTGCACGACATCGAGGCCAAGCTGAAGGAGATCGACGATCCCAGGACGACGACCTGGATGCTGATGATGCGCCGGCATGAGAAGGACTTCATGCTGCGGCGCGATCCCAAATACGTTGCCGAGGTGAAGAAGGCTGCGGTTGAATTCTCCAAGGCGATAGAGCTCGTCGCAATCCCCACGGCGGCGATGAACGACATCACGGCCAAGCTGCAAAAATACCAGTCCGAGTTCGCGGCCTGGGCCGAGACCGCACAACAGAGTGCGGCTCTCGACGCCGCCATGATGAAGTCCTTCCGCGAAATCGAGCCTGTGATGGTCGAGGCGCGGACCGCCGTCGATGCCATGTACAGGCAGGCTGACGCCGCTGAAGCGGCGACCCGCGAGGCCGTGCGGTTGTGGATGGCCGTCGCTTTCGGCTTCACCGTCGTCGTGCTCGCCGTGACCGGCTTTCTGCTCGGACGTTCGATCTCGAAGGCGCTCGGTGCCATGGTCGGTGCGATGACGCGGCTTGCGCGCGGCGAGCTCTCGATCTCCGTTCCCGGCGTCGGGCGCAGGGACGAGATCGGCGAGATGGCCGGCGCCGTCGAGGTGTTCAGGACCAGCATGGCGGAGGCCGAGCGGCTGCGCGTCGAACAGGTGGAAGCGGATGCGCGCGGACGCGAGCAGCGCAAGGTCGACATGCGGCGGCTCGCCGACACGTTCGAAGGCGCGGTCGGCGAGATCATCGAGACCGTCTCGTCGGCGGCAACCGAGCTCGAGGCATCGTCCAACACGCTGACGCAGGCCGCCGAACGCGGCAACGGGCTCGCAACCGCCGTGGCGGCGGCCTCGGAGGAGGCGTCCGCCAACGTGCAGTCGGTGTCGTCAGCGAGCGAGGAGATGACCTCCTCGATCTCCGAGATTGGCCGCCAGGTGCAGGAATCGGCGCGCGTCGCCGACGTTGCGGTCGGACAGGCCGAGCGCACCAACGCGCGCGTCGCCGAGTTGACGAAGGCGGCGAGCCGCATCGGCGACGTGGTCGAACTGATCAACACCATCGCCGCCCAGACCAACCTCCTGGCGCTCAACGCGACGATCGAGGCGGCGCGCGCCGGTGAAGCCGGCAAGGGGTTTGCGGTGGTCGCGACCGAAGTGAAGGCGCTGGCCGAGCAGACCGCGAAAGCCACGGGCGAGATCAGTCAGCACATCGGCGCGATCCAGACCGCGACCGAAGACTCTGTCGGCGCGATCAAGGAGATTGGCGACACCATCGCGCGGATGTCGGAGATCTCCTCGACCATCGCCGCCGCGGTGGAGGAGCAGGGCGCGGCGACGCAGGAGATCTCCCGCAACATCCAGCATGCCGCGCACGGCACCTCCCAAGTCTCGGCGAATATCGGCGACGTCCAGCGCGGCGCCGGCGAGACCGGCGCCGCCTCGGCGCAGGTGCATTCGGCCGCGCAGTCGCTGTCGCGGGAGAGCAGCCGGTTGAAGGGCGAGGTCGCGCGCTTCCTGGAGTCGGTACGGGCGGCGTGACGGCAACGTTCCGCCCGGATGTTGCGGTGCGTCGGGAACGTTGCGGCAGGAGATGCCGATACCGTCGCAACAGATGATTGCAGGAAAAATAGCGGCGGCCGGTACGCTTCCGTAGTTTTACGTAGGTTCCTGTTAACGGCTGCTTGCAACTATGGGCGCAATCTGAGGCGACAAGAACCAGCCAGCATAGATGAACTGACTTCCGCCCTGTCGTCCGTTGCGACGATTGCGGCGCGGGTCATTCGTGCGTTGCCAGGTCTCACCGGGATTTATCGTGATGTCGAAGTTGTCGATCGTGTTCAAGCTTCTGACCGTGCTGTCGGTCCTCGTGCTCTCGCTCGCCGGCGTCGGCGTGACCGCGATCGGCACGATGCAGAACATCAATGCCCACACGGTCGAGATCGCGGAAAGCTGGCTGCCGAGCGTCCGTGCGCTCGGCTCGCTCCGCGCCGACATCAACGAGCTGCGCGTCGCGCTGCGTCTGCACCTGATGCAGGACAGCGCCGAGGGCAAGGACGCCGCCGAGAAGCGGCTCGCCTCGCTGCGCGAACGCATCGAGAAGACGCGCAAGGTCTACGAGCCCTTGATCAACTCGCCCGAGGAGCGCTCGCTCTATGAGCAGTGGACCAAGGCGTGGGCCGAGTATCTGAACGGCGTGCAGGAGGTGATGGCGCTATCGCGCAAGAGCGTCGGCCGTTTCCCGACCGATGCCAATGAGATGTTGCAGACCAAGGTCGCGAAGATGGCCCAGGCGGCCGATCCGCTGCTGCAGAAGGGCATTGAGCTCAACAACAGCGGCGCCGAGCTGGAGACGAAGCAGGCGGCCGACAGCTATGCGCTGATCTTCCGCGTCCTGGTCGGCATCATCGTGTTCTCGGTCGTGATCGCGATCGGCGCGGCCTATTATCTCGTGCGCGACGTTTCGCGTGGCATTGCTTCAATCATCAAGCCGATGCAGTCGCTCGGCGAGGGCGACCTCTCGGCCGAGGTGCCGCATCGCGGCGAGAAGACCGAGATCGGATCGATGGCGGATGCGCTGCAGATCTTCAAGGAAGCGCTGATCGCCAAGAAGGCCGCCGACGAGGCGGCCAGGCTCGACGCAGACGCCAAGATCGAACGCGGCCGCCGGGTCGATGCCATCACGCGCAGGTTCGAGGCGATGATCGGCGAAGTCGTCGGCACCGTCTCCTCGGCCTCGACCGAGCTCGAGGCGTCGGCGTCCACGCTGACCAGCACCGCGCAGCGCGGCCAGGAGCTCGCGACCGTCGTTGCGGCGGCCTCCGAGGAAGCCTCCACCAACGTCCAGGCGGTGGCGTCCGCCTCCGAGGAACTGTCGTCCTCGATCACCGAGATCAGCCGCCGCGTGCAGGATTCGGCGCGGATGGCGGCGGAAGCGGTCGAGCAGGCGGCGCGGACCAACGACCGCGTCAATGCGCTGTCGCAGGCGGCATCCCGCATCGGCGACGTCGTCGAGCTCATCAACACCATTGCGGGGCAGACCAACCTTTTGGCGCTGAACGCGACCATCGAGGCGGCGCGGGCGGGCGAAGCCGGGCGCGGCTTCGCCGTCGTGGCCTCCGAAGTCAAGGCGCTGGCCGAGCAGACCGCGAAGGCGACCGGCGAGATCGGGGCACAGGTGTCCGGCATCCAGGCCGCGACGGAAGAATCCGTCAGCGCGATCCAGGAGATCGGCGGCACCATCGAGCGGCTGTCCGAAGTGTCCGCGGCGATTGCCGCCGCCGTCGAAGAGCAGGGCGCCGCGACGCAGGAGATCTCGCGCAACGTCCAGCAGGCCTCGCTCGGCACGCAGGAGGTCTCCTCCAACATCACCGACGTGCAGCGCGGCGCGATCGAGACCGGCGAGGCCTCGGTCGAGGTGCTGTCGGCGGCGAAGTCGCTGGCGACCGACAGCACCCGTCTCAAGGTCGAGGTCGCGCAGTTCCTGGAATCGGTCCGCGCGGCCTGACGCTTTAGCTGCCCGTCTGCGGAGCCGGCGGCGGGGCCTGCCGCCGGAACAGGATGCGCTGGTAGAGCCAGCCGATCGCGACCAGCACGATGCCGAGGCACATGAATGACAGCGCGCGGTAGACGCCCGTCAGCGTCGACATGTCGATGACGAAGGCCTTCAGGATCGTCAGCGCGATGACGGCGGCGGACGCCAGCCGCGCCCGCTCCGAGTTGACGAGAATGCCGACCCCGAGCAGCACCACGCCGAACGCGAGCCAGCCGATCGAATAGGTGTATTGCTCGGCGCCGGTCGTAGGTCCCGTAGAGAGGATCGGGCCGTGATAGAAGCGGCGGATCTCCAGCGTGACATAGGCGAGCGCGAACACCAGCGCGCCGCCGGCGATGGTGTTGGCGTAGACCTTGCCGCGCTCGCCGACCACCGCATAGGACAATAGCAGCATCAGCACCGCCGGCAGCGCGTAGCCGAGCAGCAGCAGGTTGAACACCGCGCCGCCGACGTCGATGCGCCAGATCAGCGGGTTCTCCAGCATGAAGAGGCCGAACACGCTGATGAGGCCGGCGATCGCCGTCAGCACGATCGCGCCGACATTGTGCACGATGCTGCGGCTGCACAGCCGCAGGCGTTCCAGCCCGATCGCCATGGCGAGCGCGATGCAGACCTGCAGCGCGAATTCGAGCAGTGACGGCGGCGAAATCATGTCGCCGCCGGTGGCGAAATGACGGATCTCCGTGAAGGCGAGCAGTGCCGTGAACAGGATCGCGGCCGCCTCGACGACGCGCAACGGCGCATCGTCGCCGCGGCGCCGCAGGAAGATGCTCGCACCCCAGAATGAGGCCGCCGGCAGGCCGTAGCCCCACAGCAGCCAGTTGAAGATCGGCGTGGTGCCGACGGCATCGCCGACGATGCGCGGATCATAGACGATGCGCGCGGTGACGATCGCGGCGAAGATCGCAGCTAACCGGCGCAGCACCGGAATCGGCCGCTGCAAGGAGATCCAGGCGGTACCGAGCGACATCAGCGCCAGCGCGATGGTGAGCCAGCCCTTCTCCAGCGCGAAGGTCAGCGCTAGCGCCAGCGCGCCGAGCGTGCCGGTCGCGAACAACGCGATCGAGGTTGCCACGCCCGGTCGTTCTTCGCGGCGCATCAGCGCTTCGGTCGCAGCGCCAAAGGCAGCGGCAAGCAGAACGGCGAGGATCGCGAACGGGATCGAACGGTCGAGATGGGCGATGCGCGCATAGAGCGCAACCAGGATCGCGATCGGCGTCGCGACGCCCGCCGCCGACCACACCACGGGAATGATCGCCGAGTTCGAGCGCCCCTGCGCGAAAAAGCCCGCGACGCCAAAGCCGGCGGCGAAGATCGCGGCCATCACCAGATGCAGCGTCACCGAGCTGTCGGTCGCGACAGGCCCGACGCCCGGCATCGGGCCGCCCGGCAGCACCAGCATGTCAGGGTTGGCGCGCACCGCCCATTCCGCGAACACGATGAACACTGTCGCTGCGGCCGCACCCAGCGCGCCGGTCGCCGCAGGCGCGCGCCAGGCGACGAACAGCGTACCGCCGACCAGGAGCGTGAAGGCGATCAGCGCGAGATCCGCATGCGCGCTCGACAGCACGACCAGCATCGCGGCGAACAGATAGGCGCCGAGCGCGCCCGACGAGACCGGCTCGATCTCGCCGTCCTCGACGGTCGGGCCGAACATGAAGCCGCAGACCACGAGCAGCGCGGCAAGCACGAAGCCCGCGATGACATGGAAGGCATGCGGCGCGACCTGCACCTGTTCGGTGTCGAGACCCGGGAAGATCCAGAGCACCGCGAAGGCGATCGTCGTGACGGCGAGCCAGCGCCACAGCCGGATACGCGCGAGGCCGAAGCTCGCGGCGGTGACGATGGCGAGGTAGATGTAGAGCGCCCAATAGTCCGGCTTGCCGCTGGAGACGAGGATCGGCGTCACGAAGGCGCCGACCACGCCGAGCCCTGCGAGCGCGGGTCCGTGCAACAGCGCCGCGGCGAGCGTGCCCATGGCAACGATGCCGAGCAGCACGAAGGCGGTGGCCGGCACGAGGAAACCGTAGAGCGCATAGGCCGCATAGATGGTGGCAAACGCCACCGCCGTGCCGGCCGCGGTGAGGATCGCGGGGATGTTGGCGATCGGCAGCGCCTGGATGGTGGAGATGCTCTCCTTGCGCCGCGTCCATTCGCCGGCTCCGAGCAGTGCGGCTGCGAACAGGCCGCCGAGGAACACGCGCACGCCGGGGCCGACGAGGCCGGCCTCGATCGAATAGCGCACCATGAAGAAGCCGCCGAGCGCGAGCGCAAGGCCGCCGATCCACACCACCCAGCGCGTGCCGAGGCGCTCTTCAAAGCCGGGCGCGGGCGCAGCCTCCGGCACCGGAGGCGGCGCATCAGTGCCCGTGCCCGGTTCGAGCGGGGGCGGTGAAACCTCTTCGGTGACGAGCGGAGGCGGCGTGGTTTCGGCTTCGGGCGCCAGCGGCGGCGGCTCGGCGGCAGGCGTTGCGGGCGCTTCAGCCTGCACCTGCGTGGGCATCAGCGGCGGCGGTTGCACAGGCCGCTGCGCATAAAACTTCTCTTCGAGCAAGTTCAGCTGGCGGCGCAGCTCGGCCGCCTGGCTGGAGGCCTTGATCGCGATCAGGAAGGCGATGATCGCAATGATCAGCGCAAAGGCGTCGAACGGGCCGTCGAACATGAAGCCTCCAGGCAACCGGCGGGCAGGGGCCGGTCCCATAAATATCAGGATCTAGCGCCGGGAGCGCACACGCAAGCCCGGCGCGGGCCGCTCCTGGAGCACCTCGCGGCGGAAGCGGTAGAGCGCTGCCGGCCGTCCGCCCGTCTGTGTCGACATCACACCGGTCGGTTCGACCAGGGCTTCCGTTTCGACCAGGCGGCGAAAATTCTGCTTGTGCAGATGCCGGCCGGAGATCGCCTCCACCGTATGCTGCAATTCCGTAAGTGTGAACTCGGCGGGCAAAAGTTCAAACACCACAGGACGATACTTCAGTTTTGCGCGCAGCCGCGCGATTCCTGTGGCGAGAATCCGGCGGTGGTCGAACCGCATCGAGGTCCCGAGCGCCGGCAGCGCCTTGCGCGCTAATGCCGCAGGACGGCCGTCGCGGCGCGCCTCCTCGATCAGCCCGGCCTCGTAGAGCAGCTCGTAGCGGTCGAGCACGCGCTCCTCGTCCCAGGGTGCACCGTCGAGGCCGAAATAGAACCGCACGCGATCCCTGCGCGGCAATGCGCGCGTCGTCTCCGGCGTCTCCTGCTCCGCCCACGCCGTCAGCGCGGGGATGATGTCGCGGGCGATGATCGCGGGCGGCTCCTCGCGCCAGTCCTCCCAGGGCAGGAAGCGGTACCACGGCTCGAAGCTTGCGCCGTTGGCTGCGAGCTCGCCGCCCGCGGCGCGTGTGAGCGCGAGATAGCCGATCGACACCATGTGCGCACCGGTGTCGCCGGCCTCGGCATGACGGCCGCGATCGCCAAAGGTATAGAGCTGCTCGACATAGCCGAGCCGCAGGCCCGCCTGCTCCTCGACCCAGGCGCGCAGGCCGATCTCGAAGGTGCGATGGCTCAGCGCATCGAACGGCCCGAACGGCAGCCCCGCCAGCCCGTCACTGCTGTGCGCGGTGAGGATCAGCGGCTCATGATCCTCGATCGCGACGATCGCAGCGGTCAGGCCGATCTCGATCGGTGTCAGCAGCGTCTCGCTCATGCGGCTGATGTCGCGGCTGTTGCGAGGAGAATGTCTTCGTTGGTTGAGCCGGTCGCTCCGCGGGCAAGCTGCAACCTCTCCCGCTTGCGGGAGAGGCGTAGGCCGCCCTCGGCGGCCGTAATTAGAGACGCCGAGGCAACGCCTCGGCTATGGCGTAGCGCCGGGTGAGGGCTTTCTCCTCTAGGGGATTGTCCCGTTGCGGAGACACCCTCTCCCCAACCCTCTCCCGCAAGCGGGAGAGGGGGCGCGGTCCCGTCGCGGCAGCTATTCGACTCCCGCCTCATTCGAGCTCGATCACGAAGGGGCGGCCCTCGACCATCATGGCGCCCGGGCCCATCTCGTCGAGTGCGCGCAGCATGCGGCCGTTGCGCCCGAGCACGCGGTCGGCGAGGCCGACGATGCGCCGGTTCGGCGAGGCGATCGGCGAGGCGGCGCGGATCTTCTTCGCGATCTCGATCTCGTCGCGATGCGGATTGAGCGCGCAGACCGCGGCGAAGGCGCTCGCGGTGGAGCGGCTGATGCCGGCATAGCAATGCACCACCAGCGGTGCGCTGCGATCCCAGCCGCGCACGAAGTTCAGCACCTGCTCGATGTGCGTCTCCGACGGCGCGACAAAGCCGTCCATCTCCTCGGTGATGTCGTCCATCGACACCTTGAGATGGTTGGCCGGCAGCACCGATACCGGACGCGCCACCTGCTCGACATTGGCCATCACGGTCAGCACGTGGCTGGCCCTGGTGAGGCGGACGGTTTCGGGAAGCGCGGCGAGGGAACAGACGTGGATCATGGCGGACCTTTTTGCCGGCGATTATAGCGAGCGCTTGTAGGGTGGGCAAAGGCGCATCGCGCCGTGCCCACCATCTCGCAGTTGCGCGCATCGCGCCTGGTTTGGTGGGCACGCTTCGCTTTGCCCACCCTACGAAGGGATGATGCTACGCAAACACCGCGTTGAACCGCTCCAGAAACTGCTTCTCCGCCCGCGCCGCGGTCCAGGGCGTGAGATAGTCGCGCCGGACGCTGTCGGGCAGGCCCGGATCGCGGCCGAACAGGCGTTTGGCCTCGGCGTCGCTAAAGCCGGCGAGCTCGGTTGCCTCGAGATAAGCCGCACCGCGATCGGCGGCCTTGATGGCCAGCGTGATCTCATCCGCCAGCACCGGCGGCAGGCCGAAGCGGATGTGAATGGCGCCGAGCAGACGCTTCTCCACCGCCTTGTAATGGCCGTCGAGCACCGCCTTGAACGGCGAGATCATGTCGCCGATGACATATTCGGGCGCATCGTGCAGCAGCGCGGCGAGCCGCATGCGCAGGTCCACGCGCGGCATCTCGTGCCGCAGCACGGTTTCCACCAGCAGCGTGTGCTGGGCGACCGAGAAGATGTGCGCGCCGGTGGTCTGCCCGTTCCAGCGCGCGACGCGCGCCAGCCCATGCGCGATGTCGGCGATCTCAACGTCGAGCGGGGAGGGATCGAGCAGGTCGAGCCGCCGTCCCGACAGCATGCGCTGCCAGGCGCGGGATTGCGCATCGCGCGCGGTCTTCTTCGCGGTCATTTGACCTTGAGGCGCGGCTTGCGCTGTGTCTTGCCGCAGGTCGTGTGGCAATGGCAATCGACGAGGTGGTCGTTGACCATGCCGGTTGCCTGCATGAAGGCGTACACGATGGTCGGGCCGACGAACTTGAAGCCGCGCGAGGACAGCTCCTTGGAGATCTGCACCGAGAGGGGGGTCGAGGCGGGCACGCTTGCCGTGGTCTTGAAGTTGTTGACCTTGGGCCTTCCGTCCATGAAGTCCCACAACAGCTTCGAGAAGCCCGGGCCCGTCTCCATGATGTCGAGATAAGACTTCGCGCTCAGGATCGCGCCGTCGATCTTGGCGCGGTTGCGCACGATGCCGGCATCGTTCATCAGCGCATGGACTTTCTTCGCGTTGTAGCGCGCGATCTTCTCCGGCTGGAAATCGTCGAAGGCTTTGCGGAAATTGTCGCGCTTGCGCAAAATCGTGATCCAGGACAGGCCGGCCTGAAAGCCGTCGAGGATCAGCTTCTCGTACAGCGCGCGGTCGTCATACTCAGGCACGCCCCATTCGGTGTCGTGATAGGCGACATAGAGCGGATCTTCGCCGGGCCAGGGGCAGCGGGTCAGGCCGTCGGGATGCAGGCGGGGAGCGCGGCTCATGCGGTGGGCTGCTTCAAGGGAATGCGGACGACGTCAGGTTCGGCAAGCGTCAGGGTGAGGCCACCCGCGGTAAGCGGCTGGCCCGCATCGAGCGCGTCGGCGACGCGGTCGATGCGCACGAGCGCAATGCCCTTGCCTTGTGCCGACGAGCCCATGGTCCCGACCGGCTTGTCGCCGGCCATCACGCTGACGCCGACTTCCGGCGAGATGTCATCGAGCAGCACCTTGACGCTGCGCGTGCGCGCGGTGCCGCGATGCTGCATGCGCGAGACGACCTCCTGGCCGACATAGCAGCCCTTGTCGAAATCGATGCCGGCGAGGCGGTCCATGTTGCTCTCGTGCGGGAACGCGTCGCTGTACATGAAATCGAGCCCGCCGCGCGGCACGCCGAGCGCGATGCGATGCGCCTCATATTCGGCGGCGTCGACCAGGTCGGCACCGATCAGCTCGGACAGCTTCTGCTTGAGATCCTCGGGGATCAGAATGCGGGTGCCGAGCTCGCCATTGCGCGGATCGGCGAAGGCAAGGTCCGGCTGCGCGGCAGGCTGGCCGTCCCAGGCCGCGAGCACGCCGAGATCGAGGTTTTCCACCGTGACCTTGGCGCGCAGCTTGTAGAATTTCAGCTTGGTGGCGAGGGTGTCCGCCAGCGCTTTCGGGCAATCGATCAGGAACCCGCCGCCATGGCCGGCCGGCACCTCCGTGATCAGGAAATCGGCGATGATCTTGCCTTGCGGCGTCAGCAACGCGCCGAATCGCCCCAGACCCGGCTTCAGCCTGTCGACATCGGTCGTGATCAGGCCGTTGAGGAAGTTGCGCGCATCCTCGCCCGCGACCTTGACCACGCCCCGGTCGGGAAGAAACGCTGATTTCATGCGAAAATCTCTTGCGACATGTTGCTCCGGAACGTAAGCCCGCAAGGCATAAACGACAAGACCTCGAGCCCTGCGCTTGGGGATGAGAGAGGCCCATGACCCAGCGTTTCGATGTGATCCTAAAAGGCGGCACCGTCGTCAACCAGGATGGCGAGGGCCAGCGTGATATCGGCATCGCGGGTGGTCGCATCGCCGAGTTGGGCGCGCTATCGCAGGCGTCCGCGGCGGAGGTGATCGACTGCAAGGGCCTCCACATCCTGCCCGGCGTGATGGACACGCAGGTGCATTTCCGCGAGCCCGGGCTGGAACAGAAGGAAGACCTCGAGACCGGCTCGCGCAGCGCCGTGATGGGCGGCGTCACCGCCGTGTTCGAGATGCCGAACACCTCGCCGCTGACGGTGACCGAGGCCACCTTCACCGACAAGGTGAAGCGCGCCCATCATCGCATGCATTGCGATTTCGCCTTCTTCATCGGCGGCACCCGCGAGAACGTGCAGGATCTGCCCGTGCTGGAGCGCGCACCGGGCTGCGCCGGCGTCAAGGTGTTCATCGGCTCGTCCACCGGCGCGCTGCTGGTGGAGGACGACGAGAGCCTGCGCCGCATCTTCCAGGTGATCCGGCGCCGCGCCGCCTTCCACGCCGAGGACGAATACCGCCTCAACGAGCGCAAGCCGCTGCGCATCGAGGGCGATCCGCGCTCGCATCCGGTCTGGCGCGACGAGGCCGCGGCGCTGATGGCGACGCAGCGCCTCGTCAAGCTCGCGCGCGAGACGGGCAAGCGCATCCATGTGCTGCACATCTCGACCAAGGAAGAGATCGAGTTTTTGCGTGATCACAAGGATGTCGCCTCCTGCGAGGCGACGCCGCATCATCTCACGCTGGTCGCGCCCGAATGCTACGAGCGGCTCGGCACGCTCGCGCAGATGAATCCGCCGGTGCGCGGCGCCGACCATCGCGCCGGCATCTGGCGCGGCATCGAGCAGGGCATCATCGACGTGCTCGGCTCCGACCACGCTCCGCATACGCTGGAGGAGAAGCAGAAGACCTATCCGGCCTCGCCCTCCGGCATGACCGGCGTCCAGACGCTGGTGCCGCTGATGCTCGACCACGTCAATGCCGGCCGCCTGTCGCTGGCACGGTTCGTCGACCTCACCAGCGCCGGCCCCGCACGTCTCTATAACATGGCCTGCAAGGGCCGCATCGCCGCCGGCTACGACGCCGATTTCACGGTCGTCGATCTCAAGCGCAGCGAAACCATCACCAACAAATGGGTGGCGTCGAAAGCCGGCTGGACGCCCTATGACGGTGTCCGCGTGACGGGCTGGCCCGTCGGCACCTTCATCCGCGGCCGCCGCGTGATGTGGCAGGGCGAGCTGGTGACGCCCTCGCAAGGCGAGCCGGTACGGTTCTTGGAGACGTTGAAGCAGTAGGGCCCTTGGTCGTTAGGCGGCACAAACACGCTTTACGCTCGGTGTCGTCCTGGCGAAAGCCAGGACCCATAACCCCGACCGGACATTGTTGCGAAGATTGGTGGCCGCACTTGCCCGCAGCCAGATAATGAGGTGGTAATGGGTCCTGGCTTTCGCCAGGACGACGTTGGAGAGGTCATCGCATGTCCCAACCGACACCCCTCATCACCACCGAGCAACTCGCTGCCATCCTCGGCGATCCCAACCTCCGCCTCTACGATTGCACGACCTACAACGAGCCGGTGCCGCCGGGCAGCGACGTGCCCTATCGCGCGGTGCCCGGCGACAAAACGTTCGCCGCCGGCCACATTCCGGGTGCAGATTTCCTCGACCTGCAAGGCGAGTTCTCCGACACCTCCGCGCGACCGCTCTACATGATGCCGGATGTGGCCCAACTGGAGGCCGCCTTCGGCCGCCACGGCCTCGATGCGAGCAAGACCATCGTGCTCTACAGCATCGGCACCATGATGTGGTCGACGCGGTTCTGGTGGATGCTGCGCTCGCTCGGCGTCGATGCGCAGGTGCTCGACGGCGGCCTCGACAAATGGAAGGAGGAGGGGCGGCCGGTCGAGACGGGCGCACCGAAGGGCTATCCGGCCACGACCTTCAAGGCCGCCCCGCGCGCGGGCTTTTTCGTGGACAAGGACACCGTGAAGGCGCGGATCGGTGATCCCGCAACTGTAATCGTCAACGCGCTCTTGCCGCAATATCACCAAGGCCTTGAGCCGAGCCGCTACGGCCGGCCCGGCCGCGTGCCCGGCAGCGTCAACGTATCAGCCCCAACACTCGTCAATGCCGACAAGACGCTGACGAGCCTCGCCGATGCGGAAGCGAAGTTCGCGGCCCAGGGCGTCACGCGCGACAAGACTGTGATCGTGTATTGCGGCGGCGGCATCTCGGCGACGATCGACCTCTTGCTGCTGACCCAGCTCGGCTACGACAAGCTGACGCTGTACGACGGCTCCATGGGCGAATGGGCACGGGATCCGGCACTGCCAATCGAGACGGATTAGATCTTACCCTCCCCTGGAGGGCAGGGCTATCGCATATGAAGATGCGTGGCGGATAGCTCGCCCGCAGCGGATCCTTCGAGACGCCCGCCGATGGCGGGCCCTCAGGATGAGGGCGGAGTGCGCGGCAGCAATTTCAACGGGGGCAATGCTGCTTAGCCTCATCCTGAGGAGACCGCTGGAAGCGGTCGTCTCGAAGGACGAGGCGCTTGCTCTGGCCGTCACCAAGAAGCCATCTGCGATAGCCCTGCCCTGGAGGGGGAGGGTCGATCGCGCGCAGCGCGAGCGGGCCCCTCCAGGGGAGGGTAAGATCCGGGCAAGAAAACTGGGAACCTTTTGGCGCTGGCTTGCATCCAATGTCCGAGGCCAACGGAGACAAGCAGGTAACCGCCATGCAAGGGAGCGCCAAGGCATCAGAAATCCGGTCATCGGAAGCGGAACTGATCGACCGCGCACGGGGCCGCGACGAGGCCGCGCTGCGCGAGATCATGCAGGCCAACAACCGCAGGCTATACCGCCTCGCGCGCGCAATTCTGCGTAGCGACAGCGAAGCCGAGGATGTGGTGCAGGAAACCTATGTGCGGGCCTTCACCCATCTCGACGGCTTCCGCGGTCAGTCCGGCCTGTCGACCTGGCTGTCGCGCATCGCCATCAACGAGGCGCTTGGCCGGGTGCGGAGCGCCAAGCCGCATGTCGAACTCGGCGCGCTGCCCGAAGCGGCGCTCGAGGCGCAGATCATCAAATTTCCCGTTTCTCCCCCAGGCGATCCGGAAAGGACCATGGCCCAACGTGAAATCCAGCGCGTCGTCGAACGCGCCATCGACGAGTTGCCGGATGTTTTCCGGATGGTGTTCGTCGCACGCGTCATGGAGGGCATGAACATCGAGGAGACCGCAGACCTGCTCGGTGTGAAGCCCGAGACGGTGAAGACGCGGCTGCACCGCGCCCGCACCATGCTGCGCGAGAATGTCGAGAAGGAGATCGGCCCGGTGATGATGGATGCCTTCCCGTTTGCCGGCTGGCGCTGCGAGCGCCTGACCGAAGTGGTGCTGAAGCGGCTCGGTGCAGGCGGCTGAAATTTTCCGGGAACGTTTGCGCGAAACGCCCATCCAATTCCTGTGAAGCAACGCGCCGGCAAAACGTCCGGCAGCACAGGAGTGTCAAACCATGTTCATCCGTTGGAGCGCGGCGGTCGCCGCGGCAATTCTGCTGTCGAGTCCCGCGCTGCAAGGCGCCAGCGCCGCCGAAAAGCCGACCGATCCGCAGATCGCCCATATCGCCTACACCGCCGGCGTGATCGACATCAACGCCGCCAAGCAGGCGCAGAAGAAAGCGAAGAACAAGGATGTCAAGGCGTTTGCCGAGGACATGCTGCGCGACCATGAGGCGGTCAACAAGCAGGCGCTGGCGCTGGTCAAGAAGCTGAAGGTCACGCCTGAAGACAACGACACCAGCAAGGCGCTGTCGAAGCAGGCAAGCGACAAGCTGGCCGAGCTCGACAAGCTGAGCGGCGCTGCCTTCGACAAGGCCTATGTCGCCAACGAGGTCGCCTACCACAAGGCGGTCAACAGCGCGCTGGAGACCCAGCTGATTCCGTCCGCCAGCAATGCGGAGCTGAAGAGCCTGTTGCAGACCGGCCTGAAGATCTTTCAGGGCCATCAGCAGCACGCCGAGCATGTCGCGGCCGAACTGAAGTAAGGAGCGTGAAATGAAGCCGGGACGCCTTGCTTCGATCGCGCTTGCGGTCGTCGTCCTACCGATGGTCGTCCCGGCGCACGCCGCGACGATAGAGATCACGATGGAGAATCTCGTGATCTTTCCGGCTGAGGTATCGGCGAAGGTCGGCGATACCATCACCTGGATCAACAAGGACGTCTTCGCCCACACCGCCACTGCGAAGAACGGAGATTTCGACGTGACGATGCCGCCGAAAAAGTCGACGACATCAGTGCTGAAGAAGGCGGGAACGGTCGAGTATTACTGTCGCTATCATCCCAACATGAAAGCGACGCTCAAGATCGAGCCGTGACGCAGGAGGGAGCGCATTCCCGCCTCTGTCGGGAACATCTCCCGGCTCGTCGCAAAGTCATTCATCCGTCAACTGGCCCCGCCTGCGTGGCGGGGTCATTTTCGAGACAGGCTTACTGCCGGGAGATGTCGACGGAGAATTCGCCGTTGCGGATGCGGCCCGGAAAACCCTCGACGAATTTTGCCACCGCATCCTCGCCATAGGTGCCGACGAGTTCGGCGAATGCGGCGAACAGGCTCGCCTGCGCCAGGCAGTCGCCGTCGACGCCGTCATGGCGCGCCTCGGCCCAGGCCTCGTTGAGATAGCTCAGGGCTGCCTGCTTCTGCTCGTGATCGGGCAGGGGCGCACGGTCGGGGGCGTATGAAATCGGCTGGCTCATGAAACTCGATCAGGGCTGGGGCGCGTCCACGGCGATGCGCTGCACGAGAGGTGTAGCACGGGTGTTTACGCCCGCTAGGCCACATCTTTAGGAACGGTTAACGGCTGTGAACAAAGTCGATGACAGGGTTCCGGCCGGGCCGTCGCATCTATCCTCTCTCGTCATTCCGGGGCGCGCGTAGCGCGAACCCGGAATCCATCGTGCCACCAACCATGCAGCCAAATGGATTCTCAGATGCGCAATTGCGCATCATAGCTCGCGACTTCGTCGCGCCCCGGAATGACGGATAGGGGCGCTAGTTCGCGTAGCGCGCGGTGAGATCGCGCGAGATCTTCGAGCCTTCCTCGATATAGCGGCGGATCGCCACCGTCGCGGCCGGCGTGCAGCTCCGGTAGGTCTGCTGGAAGCCGTTATAGCCGCGGTTGAAGCCGGCGATCATGCGGGTGCGGCGCTCTCCGGACGGGGTTTCGGCGTCGATCAGCGCCTGCATCTCGCTGCGCCATTTGTTGCCCTCGTTGGACCCGCAGATGCCGCGCAGATAGTGCAGGCCGCCGAGGATCTCGGCCAGCCGCTGCAGTTCGCCGTCAAACGGCGCCGCCACGTCCTGGGCCCGGGCGGGCGCCCAGGCGCAGGCGGCAATCAGGGCGAAAATGGCCAGAAATCGCGTCGACATCGGCGGCTGTATGCCCCCTCGGGACGGCGGGCGCAAGGCGGGCCGTACGGCAGTGCGCTCCCTCCCCCGCCTGCGGGGGAGGGTCGGGGAGAGGGTCTCTCCACGACGGGACAGTCCCCTAGAGGAGAAAGCCCTCACCCGCGCCTTCGGCGCGACCTCTCCCGCAAGCGGGAGAGATGTGGGACTCGCTGCGCCGGCTATGTCTCAATCAGCCGGTGGGCGGACTGGATGACCTCCTCCAGCCCCCCGGTCAGCTTGAGGTCGCCGAGGCTCGCCAGGGCGTCCGGGGCGATCCAGCGGTAATCGGCGAGTTCGTCGTTCAGGACAGGCTCCCGGGCCGCCCAGCGGGCGGCAAAGGACATGATCAGATAGTGGCCGGCGCCCGCCGCGGCCGGCAGCACCTCGCGCCAGCCGGCAAGGCCGACGATCTCGATCTCGAGCCCGGTTTCCTCGTCAACCTCGCGCTTGAGCGCCTGGTGCAGCGATTCGCCGAATTCGACCCGGCCGCCGGGCAGCGAATAGAACCCTTTTGCGGGCGAGCGGGCCCGGCGGGTCAGCAGCACTTGGCCGTCGCGGAAAATCGCGGCACTGACCGCGATCTGGGGATGACTGGGCTGGATGACCGCCGACATTTTCTTAAAGGACCTGTTCTTAAAGGATCTGGCTCAGTTCGCCATGATGGTGTCGACGTCGGCCTCCGCGCCGCCATTGATGATGCCGCCGCAGGCGGCGATCAGCGGCTTGACCCAGAGCGTGGCCTGCTCGGCGAGGCGCACGCGGGTGGTATCCTTCTCGACCTCGCGCATGGCCGATCCGACCGCGGTCAGGATCGAGGTCATGGTGTCCGTGATGTGGTCGAACTGGGCGCGCACGTTGGGATCGGCCTTCTCATAGGCTTCGATGGCAAGGTCCCGCGCCTTGAAATTGGACGCGGTGAAATGCTCGGCATAGGACAACGGCGACCAGGTCAAAAAATCTTCGGCGCATTCGGGCATATCAGGGACCATTTCCAGCAGCATCACGGCTTCATTGAAATGGTTGAGATAGTCAGTGGCAAGCCCGGTCCGCGGGTTGATGTTGGCCACGCGCAGCCGTTCGGCCCAGGCCGCAGCCTCGGGGCCCGTCTGTACATGCGTCCGCGCGGGTTGGGTGGCCGTTGAGCTCATCTGCCGCAGTGTTAACGTTCGGGGTTAAAAGGACCTGAACGGACCCTATATAGGCCCTCAAGGATGTGTGGACGCTTCGTCATAACTTCGGCCCCCGCGGCTTTGCGGCAACTGTTCGGCTATGTCGAGCAGCCGAATTTCCCGCCCCGGTACAATGTCGCTCCGACGCAACCGATTCCGGTCGTATTGGTCGAGAAAGGCGCACGCCATTTCCGCCCGATGCGCTGGGGCCTGCTGCCGAGCTGGGTCAAGGACCCCCGCGGATTTACGTTGCTGATCAACGCCCGGTCCGAAACCGTGCTGGAGAAGCCGGCGTTCAAGAAGGCTATACGCCGGCGGCGCGGCCTGATCCCGGCCGACGGCTACTATGAGTGGAAGTCTGAAGGCGGCCGCAAGCAGCCCTTCTTTATCCACCGCGCCGACGGTGAGCCGCTCGGCTTTGCCGCAGTGTTCGAGACCTGGGTCGGGCCGAACGGCGAGGAGCTCGACACGGTCGCGATCGTCACGGCGGCCGCCAGCGAGGACCTCGCCGCGCTGCACGACCGTGTGCCCGTCACCATCAGCCCGCGCGATTTCGAGCGCTGGCTCGATCATCGCGGCGACGAGGTCGATGCGATCCTGCCGCTGATGACGGCACCACGCATCGGCGAATTCGCCTGGCACCCCGTCTCCACCCGTGTCAACCGCGTCGCCAATGACGACGAGCAGTTGCTCTTGCCGATCAGTGCGGAGGAGATGGAGGCGGAGGCAGAGGCGGTGAAGCCGAAGAAGGTGCGGAAGGCCGCTGCGGCGTCGTCAGATGACGGGCAAGGCTCGTTGTTCTAGGCGAGCTGCCGTAGGGTGGGCAAAGCGACTTGTCCGCCGTAGCTCGAAGAGCGAAGGCGGAAGCGTGCCCACCAAGGCGGGCTCAAGGCACCAATGGTGGGCACGGCGCGTTGCGCCTTTGCCCACCCTACGGCAGTGGAGATCTAAACAACCTCCCGCGCCCTCAGCGCCGCAATCTCCGCCGCATCGAACCCCAGCTCGCCGAGCACCGCATCCGTATCCGCGCCCAGCTCCGGTGCCATACGATCCAGCTTGCCGCCGCCATGCGCGAGCTTGAACCCGCTGCCGGCGAAGCGCAGGCGGCCGTAGGGTGTATCCAGCTCCTGGATGGCACCACGCGCCTTGATTTGCGGATGGTCGATGACCTCCTCGACCTTCCAGATGCTGGCGCAGGGCGCGCCGGCGTCTTCCAAAATCGTCTCCCATTCGCGCGCCGGCTTTGCGGCGAGTGCCTCCTCGATGATGGCGCGCAGCGCACTCTCGTTCTCGTTGCGCGAAAACCAGTCCGCAAAGCGCGGATCGGACAGCGTGTCCTCGCGGCCGAGCGTGGACATCAGCGCGCGGTACTGCTTCTCGTTGTTGACGGCGAGCAGGATGTAGCCGTCGCCGCATTTGAACAGGTTCGCGGTGGTCCTGCGGCTCACCGCCTGGTTGCCCGACAGCTGCTGGCGATGGCCGGCAACCGACCAG
Organism: Bradyrhizobium sp. USDA 376; assembly: GCF_054063675.1. Classification (NCBI taxonomy): domain Bacteria; kingdom Pseudomonadati; phylum Pseudomonadota; class Alphaproteobacteria; order Hyphomicrobiales; family Nitrobacteraceae; genus Bradyrhizobium; species Bradyrhizobium sp. USDA 376. The sequence goes on along the minus strand of NZ_JBSSGN010000001.1, from coordinate 8,578,797 downwards.
TCGGCGATCTGCCCCGACAGGAACGCCAGCGTCGCCTCCAGCATGGAGACGTCGATGAGCTGCCCCTTGCCGGTGCGGTCGCGCTGATAGAGCGCGCTCGACACGCCGAACGCAGCCGTCGCGCCCGAGAGCACGTCGCACACCGCAAAGCCCGCGCGCGTCGGCCCCGTCTCGGGATGGCCGGTGATCGCCATGATGCCGGAGAGCGCTTGCATCTTGCCGTCATAGCCGGGCCGCAGGCGGTCCGGGCCGGTCTGGCCGAAGCCTGATACGGCGCAGTAGATCAGCTTTGGATTGATCGCCGAGAGCGCCTCATAGCCGATGCCGAGCTTGTCCATTACGCCCGGGCGGAAGTTTTCCATGACGACGTCGACGGTCGCGGCAAGCTTCTTCACGATCGCGATCGCATCAGGCTTTTGCAAATCGAGCGTCAGGCTGCGCTTGTTGCCGTTGATGGCCTGGAACGCCGGCGCCAGCCCGCGCTCGGCCCATTCGCGGGAGAGTGGCGTGCGGCGCATGTCCTCGCCCTCGCGCCGCTCGACCTTGATGACGTCCGCCCCCAGCAGCGCGAGCTGGTAGCTCGCATAGGGACCGGCCAGCACTTGCGTGAAGTCCAGGATCTTCACGCCCTCGAACGGTCGCGTCACGTCGTTCTCCCTTGATTGTTGTTATTGGAGGACGTCAGGCGGCGCGGTTGCCGCGCGCGATCTCCTTCTGCTTGTCGAATTCGGCGCGGCGGCGCGCGAGCTCTTCCGGCGAAAGCTGCGCGACATTGTTGTAGTCGAGCTTCCAGGAGGCGTCCTCGCTCCAGCGCAGCGGCGATTGCATCGTGGTCTGCGGCCCGCTCGCGCTCTCCAGCAGCCTGAGCGCCAGCTCCAGCGTCTGCGCCTGCGAGGCGACGTCGTGCGGCTTGCCGGCGGAGTTGCCGAGCGGGAAGTCGGAGAACAGGAAGCGCGGCACGGCGGCGTGCTCGATGATGTCCTTGGCGCAGCCCATGATCACGGTGGGAATGCCGTTCTGCTCCAGGTGCCGCGCCACCAGCGCGGTGGTCTGGTGGCAGACCGGGCAGTTCGGCACCAGCACGGCGACGTCCACCTTGTCGGCAAGGCAGCGCGAAAGAATCTCCGGCGCGTCGGTGTCGAGCGTGACGCGATGGCTGCGGTTGGTCGGGGCGCCGAAGAAGCGCTGGCTCACTTCGCCGATGCGTCCGGCGGCGGACGCCTTCAGCAGCTGCGGCAGCGGAAACCAGGTGCCGCTGTCGGTCGCCGACGTGTGCTTGCGGTCGTAGCCGATGTGGGAGATGCGAAGGTCGTGCTCTTGCGAGGTGTCGCCGTCATAGACCTGGTAGAACTTCGCGCTGCCGTTATAGGCCGCGCCCGGCCCCTGGTCGCCCTTGGTGGGATCGTACGGCGCGGCGGTGGTGATGATCGTCACGCGCGATTTCGCCAGCGGCCTCTTCAGCGGCTGGAACGGCGCCTCGGTGTAGTGCGCCCAGCGATACGGCGTGGTGTAGCCGATCGCCGCGTAATAATCGCGCGTGCGCTGCATGTAGGGGACGGGAGAATCATAGTCGGGCGCAAAGCCGAATTCGTCGTCGCGCGGAGCGGACATGGGGCGCGTCTCCTGGTTCTTGTTGAGGGCCAGACTAGAGATAGTTTTGGGGTTGCTCAACGGGGGGCAGGGCGGCGCAGGACAGAATTGCAGATGAGGATGGCGCGGCGCGGACGGTGCTTCTTACCCTCCCCTGAACACGTGCAGCGCCGCATATTGCAGCAGCATGATCGCCTTGGCGTCGATGATGCGGCCATCGGCGATCATCGCCAGTGCCTCGTCGATGGTGAGCTCCATCACCTCGATGTCCTCGCCCTCGTGCTCGAGGCCGCCGCCGTCGCTCACCCGCATCTCCGGCTCGTATTCGGCGACGAAGAAATGCAGCTTCTCGGTCACCGCGCCGGGGCTCATGAAGGCCTCGAACACCTTGTGGACGTGATGCAGGCGATAGCCGGTCTCCTCCTCGGCCTCGGCGCGGATGCGCACCTCGGGGGAGGCATCGTCCAGCACGCCGGCCGCCGCCTCGATAAGGAGATCGTCGTAGCCGCGGATGAATGCCGGCAGGCGGAACTGGCGCACCAGGATCACGGTGCGCCGGGCAAGGTTGTAGGGCAGTACGGCGGCGGCGTTGTCGCGCTCATAGGTCTCGCGGTGCTGCGTCTGCCACGCGCCATTGGCGCGCCGGTACTCGAACGTCGTGGTCTTCAAGGGCGTCCAGTTGTCCGAGAGCACGCGGACGTCCTTGATGCGGACGCGATCGGAAATGGTCATGGCTGTCTCTCTTTTCTTCACCTCGCCCCGCTTGCGGGGAGAGGTCGGATTGCGCAGCAATCCGGGTGAGGGGGTACAGGTCTCTCGCCGATCTCATCCGCGGAGAGAGGCCCCTCACCCCAACCCTCCCAGCGCGAGCGCAGCTCGTCGCGCCCCCGTAAGAACGGGGCGAGGGAGCGCAGTTGCGCTTGCGGATACGGCGCTGTCATTCAAGGTGTCGTCGCGCGGCCGTCGAGCCACTTCTGGTACATCACGGAGGTGGACAACTCGAAACCCAGCGACCCGTAGAACGCATTGGCCTGCGCGTTCTCGCGCCGGACCAGAAGCTGCAGCTTCGAGATTCCAGCCTCGCGCAGCCAGTCCTCCGCTGCAGCCATGATCACGCGTCCATGGCCGCGCTTCTGGCTGTCGGGATCGACGGCGACGTAATAGACCCAGCCGCGATGGCCGTCATGGCCGACCATGACGGTCGCGACGATCCCGCCGGCCTCGCGGCCGACCAGCACGGTCGAGTTTTCCCGCCGCCGCGCCAGCGCGATGTCGGCGTGCGGATCGTTCCAGGGCCGTGTCAGGCCGCAGCGCTGCCACAGCGCAACGACCTTCTCGACATCGGCATCCCCAATCGTGTCGATCGCCAGCGACATGCTCACAGCACTTTCCCCGGATTCATGATGCCGAGCGGGTCGAGCATCGCCTTGATCGACCGCATCAGCTCGATCGCGGTCTTGTCCTTCACCTCGGGCAGCTCGTCGCGCTTGAGCACGCCGATGCCGTGCTCGGCCGAGATCGAGCCGCCCATGCGCAGCACGATCTCGAACACCACGGCGTTCATCTCGTGCCAGCGCGCCAGAAAGTCGGCGGTGTTGGCGCCGATCGGCTGGCTGACATTGTAGTGCAGATTGCCGTCGCCGAGATGGCCGAACGGCACCGGCCGCGCGCCCGGGATCAGCTTGACGACGGCGGCATCGGCCTCCGCGATGAAGGCGGGCACGGCGGCGACCGGCACGGAGATGTCGTGCTTGATCGAGCCGCCCTCCGGCTTCTGCGCCGCCGACATCTCCTCGCGCAGCTTCCAGAAGTTGTTGCGCTGGGTGAGGCTGGCCGCGATCACGGCGTCGTCGACGATCTCTTCCTCCATGGCGCGGGTCAGGATCGTCTCCAGCGGCGTGCGGGCATCGTCGCCGGTTGTGGACAATTCCATCAGCACATACCAGGGATGTTTCTCTGCAAGCGGATCGCGCACGTCGATGCCGTGGCGGACCGAGAAATCGACCGCCATTTCCGACAGCAATTCAAAACTCGTCAGCGCATTGGCGGCTTCGCCCTGCGCGATCGTCAGCAGCTTCAAGGCCGCCTCGGGCGACTTCAGCCCGACGAAGGCAGTCTCGACCGCCCGCGGCTTCGGAAACAGCTTCAGCGTCGCCGCCGTGATGATGCCGAGCGTGCCTTCCGCGCCGATGAAGAGGTTGTGCAGATTATAGCCGGTGTTATCCTTTTTCAGCTTCGACAGCACGTTGAGCACGCGCCCGTCCGCGAGCACGACCTCGAGCCCCAGCGCCATCTCGCGCGCAACGCCGTAGGCGAGCGCGGCGGTGCCGCCGGCATTGGTGGAGAGATTGCCGCCGATGGTGCAGCTGCCTTCGGCGCCGAGCGACAGCGGAAACAGCCGGTCCACGTCGGACGCCTTCTGCTGCGCGACCTGCAGTACCACGCCGGCCTCGCAGGTCATGGTGTTGGAGGCGGTGTCGATCTCGCGGATCTTGTCGAGGCGGCGCAGCGACACCACCACCTCGCCATTGTGCGGCGTCTGGCCGCCGACGAGCCCGGTGTTGCCGCCCTGCGGCACCAGCGCGATCCTGTGCTCCGAGGCGAGCTTGCAGATCGCGGCGACTTCCGCGGTCGAGCCCGGGCGCAGCACCAGCGGCGAGCGGCCGTGGAACAGATTGCGCTCCTCGGTGACGTAGGGCTCGATGTCGGTCGCGTCCGTGATCGCGTGGCGATCGCCGACGATCTTGCGAAATTGCTCGATCAGCTCGGGCGCAAGCGGAGGCGTGGCAGATTTATTGATGTTCATTGTCTCGTCTCTACTTCGCTCTTATTCTCTTGCGCATGATCCTATCGGAAAACCGCTGCACACTTTTCCGGATCATGCGCTATCGGGCCACCGCAGCTCGCCGCAGCCGGTCATTGATTGCCTCGCCCAGATCCACTTCGGGAATCGGCATCACCGCGATCGCGCGCGGCGCTCTCGCATCCAGGCTGCGAAGATAGCCGAACAGATTGGCGGCGGCTTCATCGAGATCACCGGCGGGCGACAAATTCATGACGGCCGCGGCAGCGTCAACGCCGGGCAGCCGCGCGGGGCCAAACGCCAGCAGCGCTTCGCCCGGCGCAACGTCCTGCGCGTTGAGCCGCACATTGGCGCGCGGCGCGTAATGCGAGGCCAGCATGCCCGGCGCCAGCGGTTGGCTGTCGTCGCTGTCGGCCTCCACCGGCGGCCGCGCCAGGGGGCGCACCGAGCACCGCCTCGATCCGTTCGCGCGAGAGCCCGCCGGGCCGCAGCAGCATCGGCGCGTTGAGGCAGCCGACAATCGTCGATTCGACGCCGACGTGGACCGGTCCCCCGTCGACGATCAGGTCGATCCGCCCCGCAAGGTCGCTCTCGACATGGGCCGCCAGCGTCGGCGAGACGTGGCCGGAGATGTTGGCGGAGGGCGCCACCACGGCTCCGCCGAAGGCGCGCAGGATCGCCTGCGCCACCGGGTGGGCGGGAATGCGGATCGCGACGGTGTCGAGGCCCGCGGTGGCGAGATCCGCCACCGGGCAGTCGTCCGTCTTCGGCACCACCAGGGTCAGAGGCCCCGGCCAGAACGTCTCCGCGAGCTTCAATGCGCGGGCGTCGAACCGCCCGATCCGCCGTGCAGCGGCGATGTCCGCGACATGGGCGATCAGCGGATTGAACGCAGGCCGCCCCTTGGCGCTGTAGATATGGGCGATTGCGGTGGCATTGGCGGCGTCCGCGCCGAGGCCATAGACCGTCTCGGTCGGAAACGCGACCAGCCCGCCGGCCGCAAGCATCCGGGCCGCGGCCCCGGCGGCGGCCTCGCCAGCCGGTAAAATCAGCGTTTCAAGACCCGTTTTCACAGGGACAAAATTCCTCATCTCGGCCGCTTGCGGTGCGCCAAACCCGACGCTATAAGCCGCCTTCTTGTCGGAGTGTGGCTCAGCCCGGTAGAGCACTGCGTTCGGGACGCAGGGGTCGCAGGTTCGAATCCTGCCACTCCGACCATTCTTCCAAAAGTCGACGTTTTCCAGAGACTTGGCGGACCGGCCGCCGGAGCCTCGGAGCGCCTTTTTGCAACGATTTCGGGATCGGGTCCACGGCGGATTTGGGTCGGCAGGGCCGCTTGCCGATGCGGCATGGCTCCGCAAGGCAATCAGGGTGCGAGGCGACCGCGTGGCCGGCTCGGGGATCCGCCGGAGCCCCCTTGTTCGCAGCCGCGCCACAGGTCCTGCCTGTGCTACTAGCGATATCGCCTCGATCCGGAGCCCCGATGCAACGCCCCCGTCCAGCCCTGCCGCGATACGTGCTGATCGGCGCAACCGCGCTTGCGGCCATCGCGGCAGCGGGCTGGCTGGCTTACGTCCTTGCGCTGGATGCCGCCTTTGCGCGCATGGAGCGGGAGGCCAATGACCGGCTTGCGCTGATTGCCAGCACCTTCGATGCGACTGTCGCGCGCTATCGCTATCTGCCGGCGGTTCTGTCGCTCGCCGATCCCATCCGCGAGCTCTATCGCGACCCCCATGATGCATCGGCGGCCGCTGCCGCCAACCGCTACCTCAAATCGCTCAATCAGGGAGCCCGGTCCGCCGAGCTCTATGTTCTCGACAGCACCGGCCTCGCGCTCGCGGCAAGCAATTTCGATCTGGATTCGAGCTTCGTCGGACACAATTACGGGTTCCGCGCCTATTTCATGGACGCCATGCGAGCCGGCGAGGGCCATTACTACGCCGTCGGCGCCACCACGGGACAGCCTGGCTATTTCCTGTCGCATCGGATCATGGAGGGCGGCAAAACCCTCGGCGTCGCCGTGGTCAAGATCGATCTCAGTGCGCTCGAGGCCGACTGGGGGCGCGCCGGCGACCTCGTCGCGATGGAGGACGAGAATGGCGTGATCTTCCTCGCCAGCCGCGAGGACTGGAAATACCGTCCGCTGCTGCCGATCCCCGCGCAGCGACTCGCAGAACTGAATGCCGTGCAGCAATTCGGTCAGGCGATCGACCCGGCTCCGGTCTTCCTGCCCAAAGGCGACCGGGAACGCGTTCAGATCGGTCGTGCGCGCGGCCGAGGCAATGTCGAGCTTGGGGACTACGCCCTTCAGGTCCGTCCGCACGATCAGGGCTGGCGGCTGCTCCTGTTCTCCGACGTCGCGGATGCACGGCGCAATGCGGCGACCGCCGCGATCGCGAGCGTCTTCGCCCTGATCGCCTCTCTGCTGGTCGTGCTGGTGGCCTATCAGCGCCGGCAGGTCGTCCGGGCGAAGCTCGATGCACATGACGTTCTCGAGCGGCGTGTGGCCGAGCGCACGGAAGAGCTGCGCCGGACCATGGAAAGCCTCGTGCAGAGCGCCAAGCTTGCAAGCCTCGGTCAGGCGCTCGCCGGTGTCGCCCACGAGATCAACCAGCCGCTCGCGGCGTTGATCACCTATGTCGCGAGCAGCCGCGTCCTGCTCCGCCGCAACGAGGTCGATCGCGCCGCCGCCAATCTCGACCTGATGTCCTCGATCGCCGAGCGCATGATGGCGCTGATCGATCACCTCAGGATGTTCGCGCGCAAGGAGACCGGCACGCGCAGCGCCGTCGCGCTCGCGCCCGTGGTCGACAATGCGATCCGCCTGTTGCAATACCGGATCGACAACGAGCATATCGAGGTGGTGCGCTCCGCGCCGGCCGAGTCGCTTCATGGCCTCGCCAATCCGATCCGGCTCGAGCAGGTTGTCGTCAATCTGCTGTCGAACGCGATCGATGCGATGCGCGATCGCGAGCGGCGGGTCCTCGGGGTCACGCTCGACCGCCGCGACGACAGCGCCGTGATCGAGGTCAGCGACACCGGCGCGGGCATCGCACCCGAGCACATCAAATCGCTGTTCGACCCGTTCTTCACGACCAAGGAGATCGGCGAGGGGCTTGGCCTCGGGCTCTCGATCTCGTACGGAATTGTCAGGGAGTTCGGAGGAGATATCCTGGTGGACAGCACGCCGGGCAGGGGCTCGACCTTCAAGGTCGTCATTCCGGTCCTGGACGTCGCACAGGTCTCGCAACATCAGGAATTGCACGCATGAGCGGGTCCGTGCTCGTCGTCGACGACGAGGAGATCGTCCGCAATTCGGTGCGGCAATGGCTGGAGCTGGGCGGCTTCACGGTCAGGGCCGCCGCCGGCGCGGATGAGGCCATTCGTCTCGTGACAGACAGCCCGCCCGACGCCGTGCTGACCGATTTTCGCATGCCGCACCGATCCGGGCTGGAATTGATGCGCGACGTTCACCGCGCCGATCCCGACATTCCCGTCGTGCTGCTGACCGCGCATGGCGACGTGCCTCTGGCGGTCGCTGCGATGCGCGAGGGCGCCTACGACTTCCTGCAGAAGCCTCATGATCCCGAGCTCCTCTCCGCCGTCATGACGCGCGCCATCGAGCGGCGGCAGTTGAAGCTGCAGCTTCGCCAGCTCTCGGATCGCCTTGCCGCGCCCGGCGAGATCGATGCCCGCCTGGTCGGGCTGTCGAAGGCGATGGTCGCGGTGCGGGCCAGCATCCTCGAGCTTGCCGGTCATGATCGCGACGTGATCGTCACCGGTGAGACCGGAACCGGCAAGGAGGTGGTGGCGCGGGCGCTGCACGATTTCGGTCCGCGTGCGAAGGCGCCCTTCGTCGCCGTGAACTGTGCCGCGATCCCGGCCGAGCTGTTCGAAAGCGAATTGTTCGGCCATGAGGCCGGCGCCTTCACCGGCGCACGTGGCGCCCGCATCGGGAAGTTCGAGCATGCCAGCGGCGGCACGCTTTTGCTCGACGAGATCGAGAGCATGCCGCTGCCGTTCCAGGCCAAGATCCTGCGCGCCCTCCAGGAGCGCACGATCGAGCGGGTCGGCTCCAACAGGCTTCTGCCGGTCGACGTTCGCGTCATCGCGGCTGCAAAAGGCGATCTTGCGACCGAAAGCCGTCAGGGGCGCTTCCGTTCCGATCTCTACTTCCGCCTCGCGGCGGCGGAGATCCAGCTGCCGCCGCTGCGCGAGCGCGGCAATGACGTCCTGCTGCTGTTCGAGCATTTCGCCGCCGCCGCCGCCAAGGGCGCGGGCCGCACCATGTCGTCGCTGCGGGCGAACGATCTCGATGCGCTGCTCGCCCATGACTGGCCAGGCAATGTGCGCGAGCTGAAGAACGTTGCCGAACGCTACGCGCTGGGGCTGGCGGCGACCGGCCGCAGCGTGGCCGAGATCCTGCGGCGCGGCGAACCGGGGGCGCCGCAGCGGACGCTCGCCGACCGCGTTGCGGCCTATGAGCGCGCGCTGATCGAGGCCGCCTTGCGCGAGCACGATGGGTCGATTGCCGCCGTCACCGAGGAGCTTGGCGTGCCGCGCCGGACCCTGAACGAGAAAATGGCGAAATACGCGCTGGCGCGGCCCGGCCGCAGGGATCCCTGAGCCGGCAAGCCTCGGCGGAAATCCGCCGATATCGGCGTTCGCGTCGGCGGATTCTTGCCGACGCTCTGGCCCCCGCAAGGCTTTCCTCCTCAAGAAACTGCCCTGTTTGCTGCAATTCCCAGCGTTTTCGCGCGCCGGTCGCGTTGGCACGGCCGTTGCTCAAGGAGCGCCGAAACCATCCGGTTTTTCGGGGCGGCATCAACTCGCGCTCCAACAAGCGAGCGGATGGCTTCGTCAAAGGACAACAAATATGCGGAGGACGTCGTGAGTTCACAGGAAGCCTCAATTCACAATGTCGGCGCGCCCGTCACGGAGACGCGCGCGGATAGCCTTGACATGAAGCGCCGGTTGCGGGCGATCTTCGTCGGCTCCGTCGGCAATCTCGTCGAGTGGTACGATTTCTATGCCTATGCGGCGTTCTCGCTCTATTTCGCCAAGGCGTTTTTTCCCGACGGCGATGAAGTGGTGCAGCAGCTCAACGCGGCGCTGCTGTTTGCGGCGGGCTTCCTGGTGCGTCCCCTCGGCGGCTGGCTGTTCGGCCATCTCGCCGATCGCTACGGCCGCCGCAACGCCCTGACGCTGTCCGTCGTGATGATGTGCTTCGGGTCGCTGATCATCGCGGTGACGCCGACTTACGCCTCGATCGGGCTGGCGGCTCCCATCATCCTCGGCCTTGCGCGCGTCCTGCAGGGCCTGAGCCTCGGCGGCGAATACGGCACCAGTGCAACCTATCTCAGCGAGGTCGCGGACGAGAAGAACCGCGGCTTCTATTCCAGCTTCCAGTATGTGACGCTGATCGGCGGTCAGCTCTGCGCCATCCTCGTGCTGCTCCTGCTGCAGAAGGTGTTTCTCTCGACCGAGGAGATCCGCGCCTGGGGCTGGCGCGTGCCGTTTGCGTTCGGTGCCGTACTCGCGGTCGTGGCCGCGCTGATGCGCAGCAACCTTCATGAGACCGATGCCTTCAAGAGCAGCCAGGCGGCGGTCAAGAAATCCAGCTCGATCCGTATGCTGCTGAACTATCCGCGCGAGCTTCTGCTGGTGGTGGGACTGACCATGGGCGGCACGGCGGCCTTCTACACCTACACCACCTATATGCAGAAATTCCTTCGCCTCTCGGTGAAGCTGACGGACGACCAGACCACCATGGTGACGGCAGGAAGCCTCGTCTTCGCGATGGTGCTCCAGCCGGTCTACGGCGCGATCTCCGACCGCATCGGGCGCAAATGGCTCCTGATCGGATTCGGCGTGTCCGGCACGCTATTCACCATTCCGCTGTTGACGACGCTCCAGGCGACGCATGATGCGTTCTCGGCCCTTCCTCCTCATCGCCGCTGCCTGGATGATCGTATCGGGCTACACGGCGATCAATGCGGTGGTGAAAGCCGAATTGTTTCCGACCAGCGTGCGGGCGACCGGCGTCGGCGTGCCCTATGCACTGACTGTCTCGATCTTCGGCGGCACCGCGGAATCGATTGCGCTCTGGTTCAAGTCCATCGGTCACGAAAGCTGGTTCTACTGGTATCTGACCGCCTGCATCGCGGTGTCGCTGCTGGTCTATCTGACCATGCGTGACACCAAGACCATGTCCGCAATGGATCGCCACGAATAGGTCCAGGGCGTTGGTACCGGCGGTGTGGATGTCCTCACCGCCGCGCCACCAGCACGCCCAGCAAAAACGCCACCATCAGCGACGGCAGCGGCGCCTCGCGCACCATGCCGCGCACGATGTCTGTCCAGTGCTGCTCCGGGACCAGCCGTGGCGACCTGACTTCCACCATAGGCGTCATGCCCCAATCCGAAGCGAGATCGGTGATCTCGCTTTGCGCGAGTTGCACGCCGTCGCGGACGCGGAAGACGGCAGCCTCCGATCGCTCGCGCGGGGCGAGCGCCATCAGCGTCGCGATCGCCGTGCGCAACGTCATCTCGCCAAAACCTTGCAGCCTTACCGATTCCTCGGGGTCGGACGTCATGGGATAGTCCTCACAGCGCGAAGTGGTGCGCGATGGTGAAGGCAGCGGTCGCGCACAGGACCAGCGTGGAAACCGCGCCCGGCCGCGCCGCGCGCGAGATGGGCTCGCGTCAGGTGCCTGGTCATGATCTTGCTCCATGCTCAGCATGGAAATGGCGGCGAGCAAGGTTGGTTCCTGCGCGGCGCGCGAATCGGCGGGTCGGCTACTTCCGCAGCAGCTCGCTCAACGCCGCCGTCGCCTCCGCGCAGCGGATGTCGTCGATCTCGCGCGACAGGCTGAGCGCGCTCGATCTCAGCTCTTCGAGCTTCCAATTCTCCGGATTCTGGTTTTCGAGCTGGCTGAGACGCTTGTTCAGGTCGTCCAGCCTGGATTGGAGCTGCCCGATGCTGGCGGCCCCATTCACTTTCCAAACGCGTTGTGCGCGCATCGTTATTCCCCTGATAGTCTCACGGCGTTGTGAGAGCGGTTCGTGGCCGCAATGGGAGTTTCTTTTGTCCGGCTTCAGACGGCGGGGAACCGTTGCAGATCGGCAACGGAAATTCCTCGATTGGTCGCGCAGCCCGGCTTGCTGTTGCGCGGCGCGGGCCATAGGCGCGGAATCTGCATGTGCGCGGTCACGACGGCGCGGGTAGCGTGCGTCCAAAAAGCGAAGGACAGACGTGTGGCGAGATTTGTGAATGTGGCGGCCGGCCAGCTTGGCCCGATTGCGAGGCGTGAGACCAGGGCCGAGGTCGTCGCACGCTTGATGGCATTGATGCGGCAAGCCCGGGCCAATGGCTGCGATTTGATCGTCTATCCCGAGCTCGCGCTGACCACTTTCTTTCCGCGCTGGTATTTCGAGGATCAGGCCGAGATCGACAGCTTTTTCGAGCGCGAGATGCCGGGGCCGGAGACGCGAGCCCTGTTCGATCTCGCCCGCGAGCTCGGCATCGGATTTTACCTCGGCTATGCCGAGCTGACGGCCGAGGCCGGCATCGTCAGGCGCTACAATACCTCCATTCTCGTCGACAAGAGCGGCGCGATCGTCGCCAAGTACCGCAAGGTCCATCTGCCCGGCCATGCCGAGCATGAGCCGTGGCGCAAATTCCAGCATCTGGAGAAGCGCTATTTCGAGCCCGGCAGCGGCTTTGGCGTTGTCGATGCATTCGGCGGGATGATGGGAATGGCGATCTGCAACGACCGCCGCTGGAGCGAGACCTACCGCGTGATGGGCCTGCAGGGCGTCGAGATGGTGATGATCGGCTACAACACGCCGGTGCACAATCCGCCCGCGCCGGAGCATGACGACCTCTCGCTGTTCCACAATCACCTGGTGATGCAGTCCGGCGCCTACCAGAACGGCACCTTCGTGGTCGGCGTCGCCAAAGCCGGCGTCGAGGAGGGCGTCGACCACATCGGCGGCAGCTGCATCATCGCGCCCTCAGGCGAGATCATCGCGCGCTGCACGACCAAGGGCGACGAGCTCGCGCTCGCCCGCTGCGATCTCGACCTCTGCAATTCCTACAAGCGCACGACGTTCAATTTCGACGTTCATCGCCAGCCGCAGGCCTACGGGATGATCGTGGAACGGAAGGGTGTGGCGACGATGGCGGATGGAACGCCGGTGAAGGGCTGATGCTCTTGTAGCCCGGGTGAGCGCAGCGATACCCGGGAATCCACTCGCAAAGGTCCCGGATGTCGCTTTCGCTCATCCGGGCTACGAGACCGGGCTGTGTCGCCCGCCTGTCAACCCGCCGCGTCAAAAATATTTCACTTTACCGAAATTCGGATTTGTCGTATGTGTCGCCCATCCCGGCTCATCCTTGAGGGGCGATCATGAGGTCGTCATTGTCGCGAGCCGGGCTTGCGGTGGACGCGGCAGCGTCGGGCGCGAGAGGTTTGGGCAGGGCGGATTGCTCTCCGTGAGCCCAAAACTTCGTGCGGACGAACGGCGCTGTCAGGTTCGTCTCGTCTGTAAGTTTCCGGCTCCGTCGACAGGGCTGGGAAAACTGCGGCGAAATGGCGGGCCGTGCGTATGGCAAAACCGTGTGGTCCTGGCCGTCGTTGCTACGGCCAAGCTCTTGCGGAGGCGGCAGTCGCGTCAACCGGCGCGGTGCTGGTGAATTTCGCAAGGACGAGGGAGGCCAGAAGGAATTCGGCTCCCGGGAGAGCACGGCATAAGCCGTCCAACCATCGCGCAGGGAAGGCCGAGCGATTGGCACCACCTGTATGCTGCTGTGCGGTCTCCTTTGCGCTACCTTTCGCGCAGTGGACCGCGGGTGCGAGGTCAGCACCCGGCCTTCCCTGCGCCCTCTTGGTTCAGAGGGTGGAGAGACGAAGCAAAGCTCGGGCGAAATCAGCCGCGAGGATGCGAAGGCGTGTCTGCGGCCACACACTCGCTGTCATCGCCCGGCCTTGACCGGGCGATCCAGTACTCCGAGACATTTGTTGTTAAGCCGAGAAGCCGCGGCGTACTGGATTCCCCGCTCCAGTGCGCAATTGCGCACAAGGCGGGGAATGACGATGTGGAGACAGCGGTGCGCCGCTCTCTGCTCTCGTGCCCCGGACGCAGCGCAGCGTCTCTTCGACGATGCGCTGCAGAGCCGGGGCCCACATTTCCGACAACGCTGGCGCAGCCTGGGTCCCGGCTCTGCGCCGCAACGCTTGCGCGTTGCAGCTTGTCCGGGACACGAGAAGGCTGGACCGCCAATCACAACCACGTGTCTTTATTCGGAAACAATCATTCCCTATTATATCGCAATGCAAAAAACCGCCCGCCGATCGCAAGCTGTCGCTCGTCCGCCCGGTCGTCCCCGGGAGTTCGACATGGATATCGCGCTCGACCGAGCACTGCGCGTGTTTCGCGAGCGCGGCTATCACGCCACCTCGATCGGCGATCTCACCGCCGCGATGCGGCTTGCCACCGGCAGCGTCTACAAGGCGTTTCGCGACAAGCATGCCGTATTCCTCGCCGCCTTCGAGCGTTATACCGCCTTGCGCCAGGAGCAGACCCGCAGCGCCGCTGCGCGTGGGGAGAATGGCCGCGAGCGGCTGCGCAACGTCCTCTTGTCCTATGCCGAACATTCCCAGGGCATCGAGGGACGGCGCGGCTGTCTCGTGGTCGGCAGCGCGGTGGAATTGTCGGCGGTCGATCCGGTGATCCGTGCGCGCGTGGACGCACAGCTCAAGACCAATGAAGACTTCATCGCCGGCCTCATTCGCGAGGGCCGGGCCGACGGCTCGATTCCGGGCCATGTCAATGCCGACGACACCGCGCGGCTGATGATCTGCATCACGCAAGGCATGCGCGTCGTCGGCAAGGCGCGCCTGCCGCTCGACGGGGCCCGCCTCGTCGGCGTCGCGATGAAGCTGCTCGCCTGAACTCATGCCATATTAGGGAATGATAGTTCCCTATTCTCGGAGACCCACGTAAATGACCATGAATGCCACCATCGAGACCGCACCCGAGCCGGATGCGGTGTCGCAGCGCCTGACCTTCGTGCTTGCCGCGGCCTGTGGCATGGTCGCCGCCAACCTCTATTACGCCCAGCCGCTGATCGCCCCGATCAGCGCCGCGCTCGGCCTGTCGCATGCAGCGGCGGGGCTGATCGTGACCATGACCCAGATCGGCTATGGCGTGGGGCTGCTCTTCATCGTGCCGCTCGGGGACCTCGTCGAGAACCGCGCGCTGATCTGCTCCGTCATCACGCTCGGGGCCGCCGCGTTGCTCGCCGCCGCCTTCGCCACCCATGCGCTGCCGTTCCTGGTGGCCGCGCTGTTCATCGGCCTCGGCTCGGTCGCGGTGCAGATCATCATTCCCTATGCCGCACATCTCGCGCCCGAGGCCATCCGCGGCCGCGTCGTCGGCAACGTCTCGACCGGCCTGATGCTGGGCATCATGCTGGCGCGCCCGGTGTCGAGCTTCGTCACCGCGGCCTCGTCGTGGCATGCGGTGTTCTTCGCCTCCGCCGCGCTGATGATCGTGCTCGCGGCCGCGCTCTGGATGGCGCTGCCGAAGCGCAAGCCCGTCGCGCGCATGCATTACGGCACGCTGCTGCTGTCGATGCCGCATCTGGCCCGGACCACGCCGCTGCTCCGGCGCCGGGCGCTCTACCAGGCGAGCCTGTTCGGCTGCTTCACCCTGTTCTGGACGGTGGCGCCGCTCCAGCTCGCCCGCGCGTTCGGTTTCTCCCAGCGTGGCATCGCGCTGTTTGCGCTGGCCGGCGTTGCCGGCGTGTTCGCAGCGCCCATCGCGGGCCGGCTCGCCGATCGCGGCCATAGCCGGATCGCGACGCTGGTTGCGATGCTGCTCGCGGCCGCAGGCTTCCTCGCGACCTATATCGGTGCGCCCGGCTCGATGCTGAACCTCGCCTGCCTGGTGGCGGCCGCCATTGCCATCGATATCGGCGTGCAGGGCAACGTCGTGCTCGGCTTCCGCGCCATCTTCACGCTCGGGCACGAGCATCGCAGCCGCCTCAACGGCCTCTACATGGCGACGTTCTTCGCGGCCGGCGCCGCCGGCTCCGCGGTCGGCGCCTGGGCCTTCGCACAGGGCGGCTGGGCGCTCGCATCGGCCATTGGCCTCGCTCTGCCCGTGGCGGGCCTGCTCTATGCGGTCACCGAGTAGCCGCCGGCCGGGACCGAAATTGTCCGATGCGCGTGTTTACCAAGCCGGGACACGCGGCCGTGCCATGCGGTATGTGCCGCAATTTCCATCTCGCGGTTTGGTTGCAGTTGTAGTACTTTCGTCGCAATCGGACCTGGTTAACGGGCGGCAGGGGGAGGTTGATGAGGGGTGCGGGGCTGTTTGGCGTACCGCGGGTACGGCCATGGTCGTGGCAGGCGTTTGTGCTGGGCCTCGTCATCGTCGCGGTTTCGGCCCTGCTTCAGGGCATCTGCGTCGCGCTTGGCGCAAAGCTTTATTTCGCGGCGTTCCTGCCAGGCCTGTTCGTGCTCGCGCTCGTCGCGGGCGTGCCGGCCGCGGCGTTCGCTGCACTGCTCACCATTCCGCTGGTGTGGTGGGCGTTCATGCCGCCGTTCTTCGCGTTCAATGCGCTGACCAGCGCGAACGCCGATTCCATCAACCTGTTTTGCCTGCTCGCCGTGCTCCTGATCGGCCTTGCCGATCTGTGCCGGAAGACGATGACGATCAACAGCCGCGGCGGGCTGAAGCCTTCGGGCAAGAGCGCGGCAACGAATTCGCAATAAATCGGCATTGCGCCAGCGTGCACGTTGCGCACGCGCAACAGTCCGGCAACCATGCGCGAGCTTGCCGCGCGCCGCTAACTTTTCGAAAAAGATTTGGCCGCAATTTCTCCCCCGGGAATGACGAGGGAGTTTTTGGACATGAACGGCCAGATCAACGGACACGCCATCCTGGAGAACGTGCGCCGCTATCGCGGCATCGCATCGCTCTATCGCCAGACCGCCGCATTCCGCCCGGGCCAGAGCTGGTCGCTGCTGGAGCAGGCGAGGGATTGGGAAGCGCGGGCGCTGTCGGAGCTGGAAGCCTATTTCGCCACGCGCATGGACTACGCCGCTCCGCTCGCAGCCTGATCGTTGATCGCGCAGGGCGGGGCGCAATCGGCCCCGTCGGGCGCGGGCGACCCGGGGCGACTACGGAGTTGTCTCGATGCCCGCTTGTGCTAGCAACATCCCGATCGAGATCTCCTTTAGGGAGGGCGGGGGCGAGCGATGACCACCTTCAACCGCATATTCACCACAGAGCGCCTGCTGCAGATCATCGTCATTCTGGCAGCGACGATCGCGATGAAGTTGATGGCATAGCCATCGGCGGGCTATGGCCCGCCGAGCTCGGGCACGACGGGCAGATAGTTCGACCCTTCGGAACCAAGAAAATCGAACATCGCCTGCGCCGGCGGCAGCAGCACCTTGTCGCTGCGGCGGATCACGTACCATTGCCGCACGATCGGCAGGCCGGCGACATCGAGCACGATGAGCCGGCCCTCGGTGAGCTCATGTGCCACGGTGTGCGCCGAGATGAAGGCGATGCCGAGCCCGGCGATCACCGCCTGCTTGATGGTCTCGTTGCTGCTCATCTCCATGCCGATGATCGGCTCGAGGTCCGACCTCTGGAACATGCCCTCCATCAGCGTCCGCGTGCCCGAGCCGGGCTCGCGGGTGAGGAAGGTCTCGTGCACGAGATCGGTCAGGCTGAGGCCGGAATCCTTCTCCAGCCAGTGCCCCTTGCGCGCGACGATGACGTGCGGATTGCGTCCGAGCTGACGGACGTCGACGCTGACGTCGGCCGGTGGCCGACCCATCACCGCGAAATCGAGGTCGTAGCCGTGCATGGCCTCGCGGATCTCCTCGCGATTGCCGATGGTGAGCTTGATCTCGATCTTGGGATGTCGCTTCGAGAACGCCGCGATGGCATGCGGCACGAAATATTTCGCGGTCGAGACCGCGCCGAGCTGCACCGTGCCGCCGGTCCGCCCCGCAAGCAGGTCGAGCGCGCCCTGGCAGTCCATGATCGCGGCTTCGACCCGCTCGGCCAGCGCCAGCACCTCCTTGCCCGCCTCGGTCAGCAGCATGCCGTCGCCGGTCCGCTGCACCAGGGGCAGGCCGGCGAGGTCCTGAAGCTGCCGCAGCTGCTGGGTCACGGCCGGCTGCGTCAGCCCGAGATGGCCAGAGGCCGCGGTCACGCTGCCCTTGGCCGACAGCGCCGCAAGCGAGCGAAGCTGCCGGATCGTCAGATGCCGGAGCTGGGCCGCCGCATGGCCGGGGCCATTATAAGAAAATTCTTTGGCGCTCATTATGAATAGAAATTTTCCTTATTAAGCCGCCCCTGTCAATCTCCTGATGCCGGGACTGACCGCACCGACCTCCAGCGTGGAGGGCAATGGATGCGGCGCCGGCCCAGGGGATGGACGCAGATGACCGGGCAACTCAGGCTGGACGACCACCTTCAACGGTATTCAGAGACCGCGCCCCACGCGCTGGCCGTGGCGGCCGCAGTCGATGCCATCGCGGCGGCCGCGATCGAGATCGCCGACCTCATTGCCAGCGGCGATTTGGCGGACGCATCGGGCCTGACCACCGGCCGCAACAGCGACGGCGATGTCCAGCGCGATCTCGACGTGCAGGCGGATGCGATCCTGCGCCGCTGCCTCGGCAGCCTGCCGGTCGCAGCGCTGGCGTCGGAGGAGATGCGCGAGCCGCAGATCGGCGACCGCGACGGCCGGATCTGCGTCGCGATCGATCCGCTCGACGGCTCCTCCAACATCGACATCAACATGACCGTCGGCACGATCTTCTCGATCCTGCCCGCGCCCGATGATCTCGCGCTCGCCTTCCACCAGCGCGGCTCGGCGCAGCTCGCGGCCGGCTTCGTCACCTACGGGCCGCAGACCTCGCTGGTGCTGACGCTCGGCGACGGCGTCGACATCTTCACCCTCGACCGCAAGGCCGGCTGCTTCCGCCTCGCGCGCAGCGCCGTGCAGATCTCCGAGGCCTGCGAGGAGTTCGCGATCAACGCGTCGAATCGCCGGCATTGGGACTCGCCGGTGCGCGCCTTCATCGACGAATGCCTCGCAGGCATCGAAGGCCCTGCCAACCATAATTTCAACATGCGCTGGATCGGCTCGCTGGTCGCGGAGGCCTATCGCATCCTCACCCGCGGCGGCGTGTTCCTCTATCCCTCGGATGCGCGTCCCGGCTATGGCGACGGCCGCCTGCGCCTCATCTATGAGGCGCACCCGATGGCGATGATCATCGAGCAGGCCGGCGGCTCGGCCTCCACCGGGCGCGAGCGCATCCTCGACCTCTCGGCACAGAGCCTGCACCAGCGCGTGCCGCTGATCATGGGATCGAGCAACGAGGTGCGGCGCGTCGAGGAATTGCACTGCGATCCGCTGCTGGTTGCCAGCGTCTCAGCGCCGCTGTTCGCGCGGCGCGGATTCTTCCGGCTCTGAGCGAGGTATCCCATGTCCAGGAAGCATCCGATCATCTCCATCACCGGCTCCTCCGGCGCCGGCACCACCTCGGTGAAGAAGACCTTCGAGCAGATCTTCTTCCGCGAGAAGGTCAACGCCGCCTACATCGAAGGCGACGCCTTCCATCGCTACGACCGCGCCGAGATGCGCACGCAGATGGCGAAGGAAGCCGAGCGCGGCAACAAGCACTTCAGCCATTTCAGCCCCGAGACCAACCTGTTCGAGGAGCTGGAGCGCGCCTTCCGCGACTATGGCGAGACCGGCACGGCGGTGACGCGGCACTACGTCCACGACGCCGAGGAATCCGCGCTGCATGGCGCGGCGCCCGGCACCTTCACCGATTGGAAGCAGCTGCCGGAGAACTCCGACCTGCTGTTCTATGAAGGCCTGCACGGCGCCGTTGTCACCGACAAGGTCAACGTCGCGCGCTATGCCGATCTGAAGATCGGCGTCGTGCCTGTCATCAATCTCGAATGGATCCAGAAGCTGCACCGCGACCGCAGCGCGCGCGGCTATTCGACCGAGGCCGTCACCGACACCATCCTGCGGCGGATGCCCGACTACATCCACTACATCTGCCCGCAATTCACCGAGACCGACATCAACTTCCAGCGCGTCCCGACGGTCGATACCTCGAATCCGTTCATCGCGCGCTGGATCCCGACGCCGGACGAATCGATGGTCGTGATCCGCTTCAAGAACCCGCGCGGCATCGACTTCCCCTATCTGCTGTCGATGTTGCCGCAGAGCTGGATGTCGCGCGCCAATTCGATCGTGTGCCCCGGCGCGAAGCTCGATCTGGCGATGCAGCTGATCCTGACACCGCTGATCATGCAGCTGATCGAGCGCAAGCGCAGCCTGAAGTGAACAGGGAGAGAATCCGATGAACATCTCCGTCCACGCCGAAGCCGACCTCACGGCGGTCACGCACAACGATCTCGCCAACGCCGTCCGCTTCCTCGCGGTCGACGCCATCGAGGTCTCGCAATCCGGCCATCCCGGCCTGCCCATGGGCATGGCCGATGTCGCGACCGTGCTGTTCTCGCGCTTCCTGAAATTCGACTCGGCCCACCCCAACTGGCCGGACCGCGACCGCTTCGTGCTGTCGGCGGGGCACGGCTCGATGCTGCTCTATGCGCTGCTGCACCTCACCGGTGGCGACGTCAGCCTCGACGACATCAAGGCCTTCAGGCAGTGGGGTTCGAAGACGCCGGGCCATCCCGAATATGGTCACACGCCCGGCGTTGAGACCACCACCGGTCCGTTGGGGCAGGGGATCGCGACCGCGGTCGGCATGGCGCTCGCCGAGCGCATGGCCAATGCGCGGCATGGCGATGGCCTCGTCGATCACTTCACCTATGTCATCGCCGGCGACGGCTGCCTGATGGAGGGCATCAGCCAGGAGGCGATCTCGCTCGCCGGCCATCTCGGGCTCGGCCGCTTGATCGTGCTGTTCGATGACAACGGCATCTCCATCGACGGTCCGACCTCGCTTGCAACGTCGGACGACCAGCTCGCCCGTTTCGCAGCCTCCGGCTGGTCGGTGCGCCGCGTCGACGGGCATGATCCCGAGGCCGTTGCGCAGGCGATTGCGGAGGAGCGGGAGACCGCAAAGCCGTCGCTGATCGCTTGCCGCACCATCATCGGCTATGGCGCGCCTGATAGACAGGGCACCGAGAAGGCGCATGGCGCGCCGCTCGGCATCGAGCAGACGGCGGCGGCGCGCCGGACGCTCGGCTGGGACTATCAGCCCTTCGTGGTGCCTGTCACGATCCAGAAGGCATGGCGGATGATCGGGCAGCGCGGGCAGGTCGATCGGCTCGCCTGGCTCGATCGCTACGAAGACGCGACGCCCGAGCAGCGCGATTTGTTCGTTGAGGGCAAGGCCGTCGCGCTGCCGGCCGCCTATGCGCTGGCCGCCGCAAAATTGCGCGAGCGCTTTGCCAGCGAGCGGCCAAAGCTCGCGACGCGGCAGGCCTCGCAGCAGGTGCTCGACGGCATCGCCGGAACGATTCCCGGCCTGGTCGGCGGCTCCGCGGACCTGACCCATTCGAACCTGACGCATGCCAAGGCGCAGGCGCCGGTCAAGAGCGGCGCGTTCGCCGGTGACTACATCCATTATGGCATTCGCGAGCACGGCATGGCCGCTGCGATGAACGGCCTGGCGCTGCATGGCGGCTTCATCCCGTATGGCGGCACGTTCCTCGCGTTCTCCGACTACAGCCGGCCCGCGATCCGCCTTGCGGCCCTGATGCGGCTGCGCGTCATCCATGTGATGACGCACGACTCCATCGGGCTCGGCGAGGATGGGCCGACGCACCAGCCGGTGGAGCATCTCGCGGCGCTGCGGGTCATTCCGAACCTGCTTGTGTTTCGCCCCGCCGACGCAGTGGAAACGCTGGAGGCCTGGGACTGTGCGCTCGAAGCGGAGGATCGCCCCTCGGTGCTGTGCCTGTCGCGGCAGGCGTTGCCGACCTTCCGCAGCGATGTCCGCGGCAGGAACCGCGTCGCACGCGGCGCCTATCTCGTCGTCTCGCCGGATGGCGGCCGCGACGTGACGCTGATCGCAACCGGCTCGGAAGTGTCGATTGCCCTGGAAGCCGCGCGTCTGCTTGCGACCGAACACATCCGCGCGGCCGTCGTGTCCGCACCCTGCTTCGCACTGTTCGAGGAGCAGCCGGAAGATTACCGCGCCTCCGTGCTCGGCACCGCGCCGCGCGTCGGCATCGAGGCGGCCGTCGCCGGCGATTGGCATCGCTGGATCGGCACCGACGGTGAATTCGTCGGCATGCGCGGTTTCGGCGCCTCGGCGCCGGCGCCGGTGCTGTACCGCGAATTCGGCATCACGCCGCAAAGCATTGCGGAAGCGGCCCGCCGGGCGATCGCCCGCAAGAGCCAATAAGGAGGACGACCCTTGGCCCGTATCACCCTTCGCCAATTGCTCGATCACGCCGCAAGCCACGGCTATGCCGTGCCGGCGTTCAACATCAACAACATGGAGCAGGGCATCGCGATCATGCAGGCGGCGGCCGAGGTCGACGCACCTGTCATCATCCAGGCCTCGCGCGGCGCGCGCAGCTATGCCGGCGATCTCATGCTCTCGCACATGATCGACGCGCTGGAGCGGACCTATCCGGACATTCCGCTCTGCATGCACCAGGACCACGGCAATGACGAGGCAACCTGCGCCTCCGCCATCGCCCACGGCTTCACCTCGGTCATGATGGACGGCTCGCTGAAGGCCGACACCAAGACGGCGGCCGACTATGACTACAACGTCGCGATCACGCGCCGCGTCGTCGATCTCGCCCATTGGGTCGGCGCTTCCGTCGAAGGCGAGCTCGGTGTGCTCGGCTCGCTGGAACATGGCGGCGGCGAGCAGGAGGATGGCCACGGCGTCGAGGGCAAGGTCAGTCACGACCAGTTGCTGACCGATCCGGACCAGGCGGTGGATTTCGTCCGCGCAACGAAAGTCGATGCGCTGGCGATCGCGATGGGAACCTCGCACGGCGCCTACAAGTTCAGCCGCAAGCCTGATGGCGACATCCTGGCGATGCGGGTGGTCGAGGAGATCCATCGCCGGCTGCCGAATACGCATCTGGTCATGCACGGCTCCTCCTCGGTGCCGCAGCCGCTCCAGGACATGTTCAACCAGTTCGGCGGCGAGATGCCGCAGACCTGGGGGGTACCGGTCGAGGAGATCGTCCGGGGCATCAAGAGCGGGGTGCGCAAGGTCAATATCGACACCGACTGCCGTCTCGCGATGACCGCGGTGTTCCGCAAAGTGGCCGCGCAGGCTCGCTCCGAGTTCGATCCGCGCAAATTCCTCAAGCCCGCGATGGACGCGATGCGCGAGCTGTGCCGCGAACGGTTCGAGCAGTTCGGCACCGCGGGCCATGCCAGCAAGATCAAGGTGGTCCCGATGAGCGAGATGGCGCGGCGCTATCGCGCAGGCGAGCTCGATCCTCGCATCGATGCCCGCGAGTCCGTGGCGGCTTAGTCAATCAGAAAGAGCAGAGAAAAGAGCAGGAGAGAGACATGAACGCACATGCAGGCACAGTTCGCGGCAAAGATCGCTATCGCTCCGGCGTGATGGAATACAAGCGCATGGGCTATTGGGAGCCCGACTACACGCCAAAGGACACCGACGTCATCGCGCTGTTCCGCGTCACGCCGCAGGAGGGCGTCGACCCGATCGAGGCCTCGGCTGCGGTCGCCGGCGAATCCTCGACCGCGACCTGGACCGTGGTGTGGACCGATCGGCTGACCGCGGCCGAGAAATATCGCGCGAAATGCTATCGCGTCGATCCGGTGCCGGGCACGCCGGGCTCGTATTTCGCCTACATCGCCTACGATCTCGACCTGTTCGAGCCGGGCTCGATCGCCAACCTCTCGGCCTCGATCATCGGCAACGTGTTCGGCTTCAAGCCGCTGAAGGCGCTACGCCTCGAGGACATGCGTTTCCCGGTCGCCTATGTGAAGACATTCCAGGGCCCGGCGACGGGCATCGTGGTCGAGCGCGAACGGCTCGACAAGTTCGGCCGGCCGCTGCTGGGCGCAACGGTGAAACCGAAGCTCGGTCTGTCCGGCCGCAACTACGGCCGCGTGGTCTACGAGGCCCTGAAGGGCGGACTCGACTTCACCAAGGACGACGAGAACATCAACTCGCAGCCCTTCATGCACTGGCGCGATCGCTTCCTCTACTGCATGGAGGCGGTGAACCGCGCGCAGGCTGCTTCCGGCGAGGTGAAGGGCACGTACCTGAACATCACCGCAGGGACCATGGAGGACATGTACGAGCGCGCGGAGTTCGCGAAAGAGCTCGGATCGTGCATCGTCATGATCGACCTCGTGATCGGCTACACCGCGATCCAGTCGATGGCCAAATGGGCGCGGCGCAACGACATGATCCTGCATCTGCACCGCGCCGGTCACTCGACCTATACGCGGCAGAAGAGCCATGGCGTGTCGTTCCGCGTCATCGCCAAATGGATGCGCCTGGCCGGCGTCGACCACATCCACGCTGGCACGGTGGTCGGCAAGCTCGAAGGCGATCCGAACACCACGCGTGGCTACTACGATGTCTGCCGCGAGGACTTCAACCCGACCAAGCTCGAGCACGGCCTGTTCTTCGACCAGCATTGGGCGAGCCTCAACAAGATGATGCCGGTGGCCTCCGGCGGCATCCATGCCGGCCAGATGCACCAGCTGCTCGACCTGCTCGGCGAAGATGTCGTGCTGCAATTCGGCGGCGGCACCATCGGCCACCCCATGGGGATTGCGGCCGGCGCGACCGCCAATCGTGTGGCGCTGGAAGCGATGATCCTCGCCCGCAACGAAGGCCGCGACTACGTCCATGAGGGCCCGGAGATCCTGGCCAGGGCCGCCGAAACCTGCACGCCGCTGAAGGCCGCGCTCGAGGTCTGGAAGGACGTCACTTTCAACTACCAATCCACCGACACGCCGGACTTCGTGCCGACGGCGCTGGAAACCGTCTGAGGAGATTTGACATGAAACTGACCCAGGGATGCTTCTCGTACCTGCCGGATCTGACCGACGAGCAGATCACCAGCCAGGTGCAGTATTGCCTCGCCAATGGCTGGGCGGTGAACATCGAATTCACCGACGACCCGCATCCCCGCAACACCTATTGGGAGATGTGGGGCCTGCCGATGTTCGATCTCCAGGACGCCGCCGGCGTGATGATGGAGCTCGCCGAATGCCGCAGGGTGTATGGCGACCGCTACATCCGCATCAGCGGCTTCGATTCCAGCCATGGCTGGGAGTCGGTGCGGATCTCGTTCCTCGTCAACCGGCCGCCGCAGGAAGCGGAATTCGAGCTGGTGCGGCAGGAAGCGGCCGGACGCGCGATCCGCTACACCACGGTGCGGAAGCCCGCCGCCCACGCGCCTCAATAGCCATTCTCTCTCCGCGCGGAGCACTCCCTGCTCCGTATCCTTGGCGGACCACTGCTTCGCCGCTCCCCCGCGGCGAAGCTCTTTTCTTCGAGGTGCCGATGCTCGATGTCCCCCATGCCACGACGACCGAACAGAGCGAGACCCAATTCGATCTCCGCAAGGAGGCCGAAGCGGCCGGGATCACCGATACGCTGCAACAGCTCGATCAGGAGCTGATCGGGCTCAAGCCCGTCAAGAACCGCGTGCGCCAGATCGCCTCGCTGCTGCTGATCGAGCGCATCCGGCAGCGCGCGGGTCTCGCCGCCGCGCCGCCGACGCTGCACATGTCGTTCACGGGCAATCCCGGTACCGGCAAGACGACTGTCGCGCTGCGCATGGCGAAGATCCTGCACGGCCTCGGCTTCGTGCGGCGCGGGCAGGTGATCTCGGTGACGCGCGACGACCTCGTCGGCCAGTATATCGGCCACACCGCGCCGAAGACGAAGGAGATCCTGAAGAAGGCGATGGGCGGCGTGCTGTTCATCGACGAGGCCTATTATCTGCATCGACCCGACAACGAGCGCGACTACGGCCAGGAATCCATCGAGATCCTGCTCCAGGTGATGGAAAACCAGCGCGAGGACCTGGTCGTGATCCTCGCCGGCTATGGCGAGCGGATGACGAGCTTCTTCGCCTCCAATCCAGGCTTCCGCTCGCGCATCGCGCACCACATCGAATTCCCTGATTATGCGGAGGCCGAGCTGCTCGTCATTGCCGAGCTGATGCTGAAGGAGCGGGGTTATCGCTTCTCGGTAGCGGCACGCGAGGCGTTCGAGAAATACATCGCCTTGCGCCGGACCCAGCCGTTCTTCTCCAACGCCCGCTCGATTCGCAACGCGGTCGATCGCATCCGCCTGCGGCAGGCCGATCGCCTGGTGTCCGATCTCAACCGCATGCTCGATGTCGCAGACCTCGAAACCATCGACCCGGCGGATGTCCTTGCGAGCCGCGTCTTCAGCGGCGGTCCGGTTGCGGAAAGGAACGTGAAGGCATGACCAGCGAGATCCTTATTGCTCCCTCGATCCTGGCTGCAGACTTCGCGCGTCTCGGCGAGGAGATCGCGGCGATCGACGCGGCCGGCGCCGACTGGATCCATTGCGACGTGATGGACGGACATTTCGTCCCGAACATCAGCTTTGGTGCCGACGTCATCAAGGCGATCCGGCCGCTGACGAAGAAGGTCTTCGACGTACATCTCATGATCGCACCGGCCGATCCCTACCTCGAGGCGTTCGCGAAGGCAGGCGCTGACGTCATCACGATCCACGCCGAAGCGGGTCCGCATCTCGACCGCTCGCTGCAGGCGATCCGCGCGCTCGGGAAGAAGGCCGGCGTCAGCCTCTGTCCCTCCACACCGGAGAGCACGATCGAATACGTGCTCGATCGCCTCGACCTCGTGCTGGTGATGACGGTCAATCCGGGCTTCGGCGGCCAGGCCTTCCTCGAATCCCAGCTCGAAAAGATCCGGCGCATTCGAAGCATGATCGGCGACCGGCCGATCCGGCTCGAGGTCGATGGCGGTATCACGCGCGACAATGCTGCTGCAGTTGCTGCCGCCGGCGTCGATACGCTGGTGGCGGGCTCCGCCGTGTTCCGCGGCAAGAGCAGCGCCGATTATGCCGCCAACATCGCCGCCATTCGCATTGCCGCTGAGGCCGGTCGGGTTCCGAAGCTGCAACATAGTTCCGCGCAGCCGAAGCGCGCGGGCGAAGGAGGTCGCATCCGGTAGACTACGGGAGGCGCAAGCATCAAAAGCTTCGTCGTTCCGGTTGTCCCAAGGCGTGGCACTTTGCTCCGGGGATCTACGGAGGATACTGTACAAACCGATTGGCTCTTTCAGGTCAGGGTAACCAACGCGCCTGAGGCGAAAATTCGATTAACGTCCGCGCAACGCTAAGCGTCACAAGCTGCGCCCTAGAAGTGCGAGAGTGCGCGGGGATGCGGATCGAGGACATTTTCAGGCATGTGGCCTCCGCGCGGCGCGGAGTGCTCGCGTGAGCATGCATCGGCTGTTCGCCGAGCAGCTTCGCTGCGCCACAGACGCCAGCGGACGAGTCGACGTGGTCAAGCTGGGCGAGCTCGTCAGCGCGGCCTATGCAGCAAGCGAGCGCGACCGCCAGCGGATGATCGACGCCCGCGCGCGCACGCACGATGAGGTCGAGCAAGATCTGCTGCGGACCCAGGAGTTCCTCGACACTATCGTCGAAAACATCCCGATCGCCGTGTTCGCGAAATGCGCGAAGGATTCGCGCTATATCCTGCTCAACCGTGCCGGCGAGAGATATTATGGCATGCCCCGCGAACAGATGCTGGGTCGGACACCGGACGAGATCTTTCCGGCCGACGTCGCCCGCATCATCAATGAGCAGGATCGTCGAGTCGTTGCCAGCGGCATGCCGATGTTCCTCGAGGAGCACCTGCTCGAAATAGGCGTCAAGGGTCACGACCGCGTCGTCAATTCACGCAAAATGCTGATCACGGATGGCGCCGGCGATCCGCAATATCTGGTCGGCGTGATCGAGGACGTCACCGAGCGCGTCACCACCCGGGAACGCATCAGCCACCTGGCATATCATGATGCGCTGACCGACCTGCCGAACCGTAGTGCTTTCAACGCGGCGCTGGACGAGCGGCTGGAGCGGGCGCAGGAGGCCTCGACCAGTTTTGCGGTGCTCAGCCTCGATCTCGACCGCTTCAAGGAGGTCAACGACGTCTTCGGCCACCCGGTCGGCGACATGTTGATACGGGCGGCGGCCGATCGTCTTGCCGCGGAAGCCGATGGCGCCTTCGTCGCCCGCATCGGCGGCGACGAGTTCATGATCCTGATGCCCGACAACGTCCGCCGTGAGGACGTGCTGACGCTCGCCGAGCGGCTGGTCGAGGTGATTGGCAAGGAACTCGAGATCGACGACTATCTTTCCCAGGTCGGCGTCAGCATCGGTATTGCTGTCTACGCCGATGACGGCGTGGATGCGGCGACGCTGCTCGCCAAGCCGATTCCGCGCTCTATCGCGCCAAGCGCGAGGGGCGGGGCAGGGTCCGGTTCTTCGAATCCGACACGGACCAGGAGCTGCGCGACCGCAGGCTGCTGCAGCATGATCTGCGGCAGGCGCTGGAGCAGAACCAGCTCCTGGTCTTCTTCCAGCCGCAGGCGCGGATAGATGGCGAGGTGATCGGCTTCGAGGCGCTGCTGCGCTGGAATCACCCGACGCGAGGCTTCGTGCTGCCGGACCAGTTCATTCCACTCGCCGAGGAGAACGGGCTGATCATCGAGATCGGCGAATGGGTGCTGCGTGAGGCCTGCCGCGAGGCGGCATCCTGGCCGCGGCCGTTGCAGGTCGCGGTCAATTTGTCGCCGGTCCAGTTCCAGGCCGGCAATCTCGAACGCTCGATCCATCAGATCCTGCTGGAGACGGGGCTTTCACCAACGCGGCTCGAGGTCGAGATCACCGAGGGCGTGCTGATTGGAGATTTCACCCGCGCGCTCAACCTGCTGCGGCGGCTGAAGGCGCTCGGCATCCGTATCGCGATGGACGATTTCGGCACCGGTTACTCCTCGCTGTCCTATCTGCAGTCGTTTCCGTTCGACAAGATTAAGATCGACCGCAGCTTCATCTCCAATATCGAGGCGACGCCGCAATCGGCCGAGATCGTCCGCGCGGTGCTAAGCCTTGCGCATGCGCTGAATATCCCTGTTGTCGCCGAAGGCGTCGAGACGGAAGCGCAGCGTGCCTTTCTGGCGCGCGAGGCCTGCGAGGAGATGCAGGGATATCTCGTCGGCCGGCCCGAGTTGATCGAGCGTTATCTCGACCTGGTCGGCGTGACCGTGGAGCGCCGCCTCTACGCCTAGTGCATTGGGACGAGAGTTCCACGCGGACGTTTGGAACTAAAATTCTGACCCGGCTTTCTCGAAAGTTGACCGAGGTCAGGCGCGTTATGCACGCAGCAAATGTTTTGCATAAACGCCATCGGCGTGACGCAAATCAGGGCAATAAACCCAGTGAATGCGAGGGAGGGTCTCATGGAGAACGTACGTCGCTACCGGGCGCTGGCGTCCCTCTGTCGTCAGCAGGCCGCCTACAGGCCGCTTCAGAACTGGGAACTCCTCGGCCAGGCCGAGCATTTCGAACATCTCGCCGAGGTCGCGCTGAAGGCGCATTTCGACGCGTGCAATGCGCAACGCGAAGAGGACGTAGTCGCGGCTGCAGCATGGGAGGCGCCCGCCGCGGCGTGAGAGCGTCGGGCTTATGGGCCGCTAGAGCAGCCCGCGACTTTCGGCATTCTCCAGCTCGTTCATGAGCGCCTGGTTTTCGTAGCGTGCAAGCGAGAGCGCGCCGGCAAAGGAAGGAACCGGCGCGCCGACAACCGCCCGGGCGCAGAGGTCGCCCGCAGCGCATGCCGACATCGTCCCATAGCCAGACAAGGCGGCCGTCAGGAATACGCCGGGCGTCCTGGCTGCGCCGATCAGCGGCCAGTTCTCCTTCGTCATCGGATAGAAGCCACCGTAATGCACACGGTCGCGCGGCAGGGCGTCCAGATATTGCCTGAGCGCGGGTTGGAGCCGGCTTGCGGCGCGAAGCACGATTTCGGGGAAATAGGGATTGAGCTCGGGTTCGCGCGTGGGCTCGGCCGGCTCTGCGTTGAAGGCCCAGCCCAGCTTGATCCATTGACCGTGATCGCCGCCGTCGGGGCGGCAATGAATGCTGCCCGGCATGGGCTCCAGCAGGCGGGCAAGTTCCGGAGACGCGGCCAGTGCCTCGCGCTCGTCGGTCGACCAAGCTAACGTCTGGCCGTCGAGATCGATCGCAAACGGCATCTTCCGGTCAACCGCGCGGTTGCGGTCGACGAAGGCGATCTTCTGCTGGACCACGTTGAAGATCGGCAGCTCTTCGCCATGCATGGCTGCGATGTACGCCGCAAACGGGCCGGCGGCATTGACGATGATATCGGCCCTGATGGTCTGGCGCGTGCCATCGGCGATGACGTCGACCACAAACCGGTCGGCCTTCGAAATGCCCACCACGCGCGCCTGCTGAAACTGAGCGCCCAAAGGGCGCATCGTCTCCAGCATGTACTGGCCGAGCTGCTGACCGCTGATGTCGCCGGCCCTGCGGATATGCAGTGCAGTGGCGACCTCGCTGTCGAAGGCCGGGTAATATTGGTGGATGAGGTCGCGGCCGAGCAGCACATCGACGCCGTCGGGCGCGGTCTGCCAGTCGGCCGACAGCGGGGGCGAATAGTCCTTGGCTGCGCCATCGTGCAGGCGGATCAGCTTCGAGGCCGAAGTGCCGTAGCCTGCATATAATTGCTGCAGCAGCTCTTCCGGCCTCTCGTCGCGCGTCACGAGAAGATAACCGCGCCGCGTCATGTGGAAGCGGTTGTCGGTGCGACGCGCGATGTCCTCCATCAGATCGGTGCTGTGGTCGGTGAACGCGGCCATGGTCGGATGCGGCCACCAATTGCGATAGTTCTCGCCCGACTGGGCGGACGTCAGCGCCATTGGCTGGCCCTCGTCCACGATCAACAGGCGCGAGCGCTTGTGCTGGACGGCAAGGTAATAGGCAGTGGCAAGGCCTGCCATGCCCGCGCCAATGACCAGGATTTCGACGTCGTTCGTCTTCAAGCGGACTCTCCTTGAGCACGGTGGGCGGATTGATCCCAAGATCAATCCGTCTTGTCCCGCGATGCATGCCGCTGAGCCGATCTCAGCGTCTTCTGCGTCTGCACGATATGCTCGCGCAGCAGGCGCACGGCCTTCTCGACGTCGCCGTCGTGGCAGTATTCGAGCAGCTGATAATGCTCACGCTGGGGTCGATCCTTGCCGGTGGCGCGCGAGACCAGCGCACGCGTGAAGCGGCTGACATGACCGTAGTTGGCCTCGATCATCGCGAGCAGGCGCGGGCTATTGCAGGGGGCGTAGAGCGCGCTGTGGAAGCGCCAGTTGAACGCGCCCCATTTCTCCGGATCAGGCTCATCATCATAGGAACGCAGGACTGCACGGGCGTCGTCGAGATCGATGTCACCCATGGCCGGGATGGCAAGGCGTAGCGCGTGACATTCGAGCGCAATGCGGATTTCGAGTAGCTCCACCACCTCGTCGATGGAGAGATCCGAGACCACCGCCCCGCGATTGGGCAGGAACGTCACAAAGCCCTCGGCCTCCAACTGCCGCAGCGCCTCTCTGACGGGGATGCGGCTGGTCCCGAATTTTTCGGCGAGCTCGTCCTGCCGGAGCTGAATGCCAGGCGCGAGCTCGCCGGCGCTGATCGCGCGCCTCAGCGCCTCGCGGACCGTGTCGGGCGTCGAGCCGTGAAGGCCGCCGTTGCGTTGCTTCGCCGCTGCTTCCGATTTCATCCGGCATCTCGTCGCGGTTGCCCCAGGATTGATTGTATAAAATCAGTTGGCAGATTATGCAATAGCGTGTATAAAATATTGAGTAATTGTATCCAATAGAGGAGTAAGACCATGAAGGGGCTGCTGTATTCACTTGTGTTTTTGACTGCAGCCTCGGGCTCTGCTCTGGCTCAAGCTCCTGATGGCACGCTGGCCAAGATCAAGGCGGCCGGCGAAATCCGGCTCGGGCACCGCGATGTCTCGGTCCCGTTCTCCTATCTCGACGACAATCAGAAGCCGGTCGGCTTCGCGATGGACCTTTGCGCGCGGATCGTCGATGCCGTGAAGGACGAGCTGAAGCTTCCCTCGCTCCAGACAAAGCTGCAGCCGATCCAGCTCAGCACGCAGATTCCGCTGATCGAGAACGGCACCATCGACATCGTCTGCGGTCCCGCCACCAACACGCTGGAGCGGCAGAAGGTGGTGGCCTTCAGCAACACCATCTTCGTTTCGAGCATTCGCGCGGTGGTCAGGAAGGATGGGCCGATCAAGGCGTTCGAGGATTTGAAGGACAAGCCGGTTGCACTGACCACTGGATCGACATCGATTGTCTTGCTGTTGGCCCGCGGTCAGGAAAGGAATTTTGCGGTCAAGCAGGTGCTGTCGCCGGACCACGCCGCATCCTTCCTCGCGCTCACGACGGGACGCAGCGACGCGTTCGTGATGGACGACATCCTGCTCGCCGGCCTCATCGCCAACAGCCAGTCGCCGGACAACTGGCGGATCATCGACGACAGTCTGCGCACCGAGCCTTACGGACTGATCATTCGAAAGGGTGATCCGGACTTCAAGGCACTGGTCGACAAGACGCTTGGCGCGATGATGAAGAGCGGCCAGTTCGCAGAACTCTACGCGAAATGGTTCACAAAACCAATTCCGCCCAAGAACGTGAACCTGAACTTCCCGATGCCGGCGCCACTGAAGGATGCGGTTGCCAACCCGAATGACAGGGGCGTGTGATCGAGTCCTCGCGGGTCGATCAATGCGACATCAGAGCCGGGATCGTCATGGCCTCCAGCATGGCCCGGGTAACGCCGCCGAGAAGGCGCTCCTGCAATCGCGAATGGCCGTAGCCGCCCATCACCAGCAGATCGAGGCCCTCGTCGGCCGCCAGCGACAGGATGGTCGGCTGGATGTCGGAGCGGGTCGCTGACAGGCCGATCGTCCGGGTCGACAGTCCGCGCCGGCCGAGATGCCTCGCCAGATTGCTTGCCGACACCTCGCCCGGGACCGCGTCGGCCTCGTTGATCGTGATGAGCAAGATCTCCTCGGCGCGCGCCAGGAACGTCGCTGCGTCGTGCATCGCGCGGGCGGCGACGCGGCTGCCGTCCCAGCAAATGCCGATCCGCTTCGCCTTGAAGGGGCCACGGAAGGTGTACGGCAGGAACAGCACCGGGCCGCCGGCCTGGAACAGGATTTCGCTGGGCACGTCGTTATCGAATGAAGCCTGCGCGGGATCGGGCTGGAGCACGATGCTGAGGTCGTGCAGCCGCGCCATCTCGCCGAGCGAGACGGCTGCATCCACGGGGATCGCGCCGAGCGGATGGCAGGCGTAGGAAATGCCGGCGTTCGCCGCTTCGCTTTTGAACACCTCGAGTGCGGCCTCGGCCCGCTCCACGGCGCGCTCGCGCTCCAGTTCGAACACGGCCGCCACGGCGGCACCGCCCTCCATGACGTAAGCTGCTCTGGTTGCGACATAGCCGACCGCGACCGCGTCGAGATGGGCGTTGAGATACGCCGCGAGCGAGATCGAGCCGTCGATCACGGCGCGCATCGGCCGCTCGGTCGGGATGTGGACGAGAATGTCTTTGTACATGGCGCGCCTCCGATCGACATCGTTGATAGAGGCAGTCTTTCACTGCGCGGAGGGGCAGCCTTGAGCTGCATCAAATGTGCAGCCGAGATTTTGGCCGGCCGGCCGCGACACCTTTGCCAAGATTTAATCGCGTGGACGGAACGCCGTAAGGTGGCAACGGCCATGTTGGGTGCAAGGCGACACCTGACCCAACATGGACATTTCGACATGAACGATCGCGTCAATTCCGACACCACCACGACCGGGAAGATCCTGAGACCGCGCCGGCTTGCGCTGCTCGGCACCGTGGCCGCGCTTGGCGTGGCCGTGCTGGCCGGCTCTCCCGGGTCCGCGCAGTTCGGCCTGACCTCCCTGGTCTCGCCCGCGCACGCCGCGGAAAGCGCCGCGACCCCGCCGGGCTTCGGCGACCTCGTCGCCAAGGTCAAACCCGCCGTGATCTCGGTGCGGGTCAAGATCGACCGCGACAACGACAAGAACGCGATGCTGCAACAGAACCGGATGGACTCCGACGAGGATGCGCCGTTCGACCAGTTCTCGCGGCAGTTCGGCTTCCGCTTTCCGGGCGGCATGAACGGCATGCCCCGCCAGCGCCACCAGATGGTCACGGGCGAAGGCTCCGGCTTCTTCATCTCCGCCGACGGCTACGCCGTGACCAACAATCACGTCGTCGATCACGCCGAGTCCGTGCAAGTCACCATGGACGACGGCACGACTTACACCGCGAAGGTGGTCGGAACCGATCCGAAGACCGATCTTGCGCTGATCAAGGTCGACGGCAAGAAGGACTTTCCCTTCGTCAAATTCGCCGACCAGAAGCCGCGGATCGGCGACTGGGTGGTGGCGGTCGGCAATCCCTTCGGCCTCGGCGGCACCGTGACCGCCGGCATCGTCTCGGCCAGTGGTCGCGACATCGGCAACGGGCCCTATGACGATTTCATCCAGATCGACGCGCCCATCAACAAGGGCAATTCCGGCGGCCCGGCCTTCGACATGAACGGCAACGTGATCGGCGTGAACACGGCGATCTTCTCGCCGTCGGGCGGCTCGGTCGGCATCGGCTTCGACATCCCGGCGACGACCGCAAAGCTCGTCGTCGCGCAGTTGAAGGACAAGGGTGCCGTGACCCGCGGCTGGCTCGGCGTGCAGGTGCAGCCGGTGACCGCCGACATCGCCGACAGTCTCGGTCTGAAGGAGGCGCGCGGCGCGATCGTCGACAATCCGCAGGACGGCAGCCCGGCGGCGAAGGCCGGCATCGAGGCGGGCGACGTCATCACCGCCGTCAACGGCACCGCGATCAAGGACTCCCGCGAACTTGCCCGCACCATCGCGACGCTGGCACCGGGCACGTCCGTGAAGCTCGATGTCTTCCACAAGGGCGGAGCCAAGACGGTGACGCTCACCCTCGGCGAGTTGCCGAACGAGCGGCAGGCCCAGGGAAGCGGCAAAGCCGGCGAGGGCAAGGCGCAGCCGGGCAACGGCACGCCGCGGCTCGGGCTCAGCCTGGCGCCGGCCGGCGAGGTGCAGGGCGCCGGCCAGAAGGGCGTCGTCGTCACCGAGGTCGATCCGCAAGGGCCGGCAGCGCAGCGCGGCATCCAGACCGGCGACGTCATCCTCAATGTCGGCGGCAAGCCCGTCGCCAATGTCGGCGACGTCCGCGCTGAATTGGCGCAGGCGAAGTCGTCCGGCAAGAACAGCGTGCTGCTCCAGGTCAAGGGTGCGGAGGCGACCCGGTTCGTCGCGGTGCCGCTCGCGTAAGCCTCTCGTTTTGAACGGCAATTCAAAAGGCGGCCCGCGGGCCGCCTTTTTCGTGCCGGCGTGAAGATACCCACAGGCCGACGATAACATTCTCGTTAACGGCAGCGTTGATGACGGGTTAGTCCGAAAAAGCCGCGTTCGCTCGTCAGACTTGAGTCCATATTACTTGCAGGGGTGGAACTCCGAACGTCCGGCTGACCGGCCGGTGTTCGCATTTGATCGGTGCCGACATGGATCGATTGAAGCTCTCGCTGAGACTTGCGCTGCTCGTGGCGCCGCTCGTGCTGTCGACCGGAAGCGCACTCGGGCGCGACGGCCGATATGCCAATTCACCGCTCAAGCCGTGGTTCGACAGTCTGCGCAGCCATCTCGGCCCGTGCTGCTCGGATGCCGATGGATTTGCCGTCTCGGATCCCGATTGGGAATCGCACGACGGGCATTATCGCGTGCGCCTCGACGGTCAATGGGTGGATGTGCCGGATGAAGCCGTCATCACCGAACCGAACCGGGCGGGGCGCACCATGGTTTGGCCGGTGAAGACGGCGTTCGGGATTTCGATCCGGTGCTTCATGCCGGGCAGCATGATCTGACGCGTGTCAGCCATCACCGCTTGCTGGATTTGCGCTTCGACGATTTCTTTGCCGTTTTCTTGGCCGTCTTCTTCTTGGACGTCTTCCGCTTGGACGCTTTCTTCGGGACCTTCTTGCCCTTCTTGCGGGCCTTCGAGAGTCCAATCGCGATCGCCTGCTTGCGACTCTTCACGCGGCCGCCGCGACCACCGCGGCCGCTCTTCGCGGTGCCTTTCTTGTAGCGGCGCATTTCGCTCTCGACATCGCTGCCGGAGCTGCGCGAGTAACGCCGTTTCTTTGCCTTGCGTGCCATGCGTTTTCTCCCTTGGCCGGGGAAAACCACACGACACAGGCATGGTTCCGAAAGAGCGTCAGCAACGTTCCCAATGAATGACGCAGGCTAGAAGGAGTTCGCGAGCTCGATCTCCGCTTCGAGCACCTGGATGCGCCGCGCGGCTTCGGCGAAGGACAGATCCCGCGCATATTGCGCAGGCTGATACGCCTCTTCGCTCAGCCGCTTCAGCCGCAAGCCTTGCGCCCGGGTCATCTGCTCCATGAGAAAAGCCCTGGCGTCGTATTTACCCTGAACCTGCATGTCCGCTCTCCGTTCTGAAATCGCGACTTGACTATATGTTCTTATTTTGTTCTAACAAGCCATGGACAATAGAATTAATGAAATTCGACGTAAAATCAGCGCCTTGAGGTTGGAGATGGCCAACGTCGAGGCATCCGTGCGCGAACTCGTCGACCGGGATCGCGACTGCACGGAAAAGGCCCTGGCGCAGATGGACCTGCGCCGGAAAATCAACCTGTTGATCGGCGAATGGAGAGCGGCTGGCGGTGGCGATGTCCTGCCGGATGTCCGCGATCGTGTACGGCTTCGTCCGCTGAAGAAAATCGCAGATCCCGTGCGGACGGTCGCGCGCCGCTGAGAGCTTTGGGAGCGCCTCATGGAGGAAGACCCGGACACGTACCGGATCCTGAGACTGCGCGCCGAGATTCTCGAACTGGGCTCCGCGATCCGGCAATTGCAGCGGGAAGGACTCGACGACGCCGCGGCCCAGCTCCTGATTGCGCGCAAGCGGGCGCAGCTCGATCATCTCGTGAAGATGAATCCTGCGAGAGGCGGACTGAACATCGCCGATATGCGACGCGACTAGCGCGTGCGATGTGGCGTCAGAGGGATCGCATCGAATGCCAAAGCGAGAAGGCCCCGCACATGCGGGGCCTTCGACAACCGCAGCTGCGCCTTACTTGGCGGTGCTCGTGCCCTTGGTCATGGTGCCGCCCTGATCGGAGCCGGGGCCGGAGCCGCCCTGGCCGGAGGCATCGGGGCTCTTGGTTTTCGTGTTGGCGCCGGTCGTCTGTGAGGTCGAGGATTCATGTTTCGCCTTGTGCGATTTGGCCTGTGCGGCAAACGGGGCGGCGGCGAGGCCGGTTGCCAACATCACGGCGAGAGCGAGCTTGGTCGTCTTCATGCGCGGGAACTCCCTGAGTTAAATTGACGCAGGCAGCCAACTGCTGTTCGTCACGGGAGTTCCCGACAAAGTCGCCCGCATGGTTCACGCGCGCTTCAAAATTCCTTGTCCTCGTCGATGATGAACACGACGCCGGTGAGCGTCGCGCCGATCGCGAACGTCGTCACCAATGTGAGCGCGAAGACCAGAATCGCCTGGCTGCCGCCGTGATTGAGCAGATTGGCGACCGCCGGATTGAACAGGGGGAGTGCCAGGCCGAATGCGAGCCCGAGAGCTGCGCCCATCATCGCATGCGTCACGAGCTTGATGAGGCCAGTGGGAGAGATCAGGCTCGGTGGCTTCTTGGGCGACTTGTTCGCACGCATGGAACCGACCCTCGATTGCACATGCAACGCGCGCGATGATCGCGGGTTCCCCTCGCATGAAGGAATTGTCATCCGCCGCTTCATCCGGCGTTCATGCCGGGCTTGCGAGGATGAAGGCCATCAACATGGGACACTCGACATGGGTAAGGTCGTCTATCTCTATCGCTCGCTGGCCTATCGGAATGCGGCCGCGGACATGTTGCGCAAGGCGCGCAAGCTGCCGCGCGGTGCGGAGCGAAGCGCCGCCCGTCGCTATGCAAGGGCGCTGCGCGATCTCGCACAAACGGAAGCGTGGCTCGAAGGGCGCGTCGCCGACGAACCTCGGTCGATCCTGCGCACGAAAGTCGCCGCGGCCGGTTAACCCGACGCGCGCTGCAGCTCAGGGGAGGTGTCGAACTTACCCTGCGCTGCCGAGGCAGGGGTCCTGCGGGTCAGCGGCACGTCCAGGCGGCACAACAGGCCCTCGGCCCGCCAATCGAATTGCGCCCGTCCGCCGAGCTGGGACTCGACGCTTGCAAGCAGGCTCCGCGTCCCGAAACCGCGAGACTTCGGCGTCCTCACGAGCGGGCCGCCGGATTCCTCCCAGGTCAGCGTGAGGTGGTCTTCCTCGACCTGCCAGCCGATCAAGAGCCGGCCCGATCGCGTCGAGAGCGCGCCATATTTTGCGGAGTTGGTGAAAAGCTCGTGCAGCGCCAGCGCCAGCGTCTGCGCGGTTGCCGGCAGCAACTGAACCTCCGGGCCTGCGAGCTTGATCTGGTCGCCGAGCGAATAGGGGGCAAGCTCCTCGTCGATCAGCTTGGAAAGCTCGGCGCCCTGCCAGCTCGACAGCGACAGGATCGTGTGCACGCGCGCCAGCGCGTTGATGCGCCCTTCGACGGCGTTGACATAGGCCTTGACCTCGTCGGCACGGGTAAGGCGCACGATCGACTGCGCCAGCGCCAGCGCATTCTTGGCGCGATGATCGACTTCCCGCGCCAGCAGGTTCTGCCGCTCCTCGGCACGCTTGCGTTCGGTGATGTCCACGGTGACGCCGCTCACGCGCACCACGCGGCCGGCCTGGTCCACGGTCGCGGCCGCTGTACCGACGCACCAGCGCACCTCACCGTCGGGCCGGGTGACGCGAAATTCCCCTTCATAGGCGCGCGCCCCGCTATTGAACGCGGCAATCGCCTGGCCGAACCGGTCGACGTCATCGGGGTGCAGCAGCGCCTGGATGTTCGCCGAGGTGACGTTGAAGGTCTCCGGCGTCACGCCGAAGATGCGGTACTGACCTTCGTCCCACATCCAGTCGCCGTTGATCCAGTCCCAATCCCAGGATCCCATCTTGCCGGCGGCAATCGCCATGCTGCGGCGCTGCTCGCTCTCGCGCAGCTTGGTGGTGGAGTTCTCCAGTTCCGCCGTGCGGGCGCGGACTCGGTCCTCGAGTTCCTGGTTCAGCCGTTCGAGCTCACGGGTCTTGCGGTAGAGCTCGGAAAACACCTTGATCTTGGCGCGCAGCACCTCCGGCACCACGGGCACCGGTACGTAGTCGACCGCGCCCATCTCGTAGCCACGCAACCGGTCGATGTCGCTCACTTGAATGGCCGAGATGAAGATCATCGCGGTCTTCTGGAAGCGCGGATGTTCCCGGATCATCGCCGCGAGCTCGAAGCCGTCGAGCTCGGGCATGCAGACGTCGACCAGGATCACCGCGATCTCGGTCTTGAGCAGCACCTCCAGCGCCTCGCGACCGGACGAGGCGATCACGAGGTTCTCGCCGAGATCCTTCAAGATCACCTCATAGGCGAGCAGCTTGGCCGGCTGATCGTCGACGAGGAGGATATTGACCTTTTCGTGGTCCATTCGCGGATCCAGCTCAGCGATGCAGCCACATGCGGATCGCAAGCAGCAATTGATCGGTGTTGACGGGTTTGGCGAGGTAGTCGGACGCGCCGGCTTCCAGGCATTTCTCCCGGTCGCCCTTCATCGCCTTGGCGGTCAGTGCGATGATCGGAAGGCGGGCGAAGGCCGGGTTCTCGCGGATCACCCCGATGGTCTGATAACCGTCCATCTGCGGCATCATGATGTCCATCAGCACGATGGCGATTTCCGGGTTGGATTCGACCAGCGTCACGGCTTCGCTGCCGGTGGTCGCCGTCAGCACCTTCATGCCGCGCCGTTCCAGCACGCTCGACAGTGCGAAGATGTTGCGGGCGTCGTCGTCGACCAGCAGCGCGGTCTTGCCGATCAGGTCCTCGTCGGAACTGTTCAGCTTCTCCAGCATGCGCTGCTTTTCGACCGGAAGTTCCGTGATCACGCGGTGCAGGAACAGCGCGGTCTCGTCGAGCAGCCGTTCCGGCGATTCCACGCCCTTGACCACGATGCTGCGCGCCATGGTGTGCAGCTCGGCATCTTCCTCCGCCGAAAGCTCGCGGCCGGTGAAGACCACCACCGGAACATTCGAGAGCGCCTCGTCATTGCGGATCTGGTCCAGCACCTCGAAGCCGCTCATGTCGGGCAGTCGGAGGTCGAGCACCACGCAGTCGCAGGGCGCTTCGCGCAGCATCGAGAGTGCGCCGGCGCCGGTGTCGGTCGCGACGATCTCGATGTCGTCGTGATGCAGCAGCTCGCGGATCGAGAGCTGCTCGGCCTCGTTGTCCTCGACGATCAGGAGCCGCTTGCGCCGCGGCCGCGCATATTCCTTGATCTGCGTCAGCGCCGCCGCGACGCCTTCGGTCGTCGTCGGCTTGTTGACGAAGGAGAAGGCGCCGCGCGCCAGCGCATGCTGGCGGTCCTCGTCGAGCGTGATGATCTGCACGGGGATATGCCGGGTCAGCGGATTGTGCTTGAGCTGGCTCAGCACCGTCCAGCCGAGCATGTCGGGCAGGAACACGTCGAGCGAGACCGCGCGCGGCTGGTACTGCTTGGCAAGCTCCAGTGCCTCCGCGCCGCGTGCGGCGACCAGCACCTTGAAGCCCTTGTCGCGCGCGAGATCGACCAGCACCCGCGCATAATGCGGATCGTCCTCGACGATCAAGAGGATGCTGTCGCCGGGCTCGAGATTGAGACGGTCGTCGGGCAGCTGCTCGATGACGCGCTGCTGCTCCGGCGCGGCCGGCTGCAGCGCCGGTGGCTGGCTGTATTGCTGCGGCGCCGGCGCGGCACGCGGCGCCAGCGTCGGTCCGGAATATTTCAGCGGTAGATAGAGCGTGAAGGTCGAGCCCTTGCCCGGCGCACTGCGCAGATGGATTTCGCCGCCGAGCAGGCTCGCGAGTTCGCGGCTGATGGCAAGGCCGAGGCCGGTGCCGCCATATTTGCGGCTGGTGCCGGCGTCGGCCTGCTGGAACGCCTCGAAGATCAGCTTCTGCTTCTCCAGGGGAATGCCGATGCCGGTATCGGACACCTCGAACGCGATCACGGCCGGCGCGGAGTTCAGCACCGGGTGATCGGTTCCCCAGCCGCCGAGGGCGGCCTCGACCTTCAGGCGCACTTCGCCTTCGGCGGTGAACTTGAAGGCGTTGGAGAGCAGATTCTTCAGAACCTGTTGCAGGCGCTTGGAGTCGGTGACGATGCTGCGCGCGAGGTTCGGATCGACGTCGATCTTGAACGCGAGGCCGCGGTTCTCCGCCTCGTGCCGGAACGGCCGGCCGACGGTCTCGAGCAGATTGGCGGTCAGGATCTCCTCGGCATCGACCGTCACCGTGCCGGACTCGATCTTGGAGAGGTCGAGAATGTCGCTGATGAGGTTGAGCAGGTCGGTGCCGGCGCCGTGGATGGTGCGGGCGAACTCGACCTGCTTGGCCGTGAGGTTGCCGTCCGGATTGTCGGTGAGCTGCTGACCGAGGATCAGGATCGAGTTCAGCGGCGTGCGCAGCTCGTGGCTCATATTGGCGAGGAATTCGGACTTGTACTTCGAGGTCAGCGCGAGCTCGGTCGCCTTTTCCTCGAGCGCGCGGCGGGCCTGCTCGATCTCCTGATTCTTGCGCTCGACCTCGACGTTGCGCTCGGCGAGCTGCTGCGCCTTCTGCTCGAGCTGCTCGTTGGTCTGCTGCAATTCGCGCTGCTGGGTCTGAAGCTCGCCGGCGAGCTGCTGCGACTGCTTGAGCAGGCCTTCGGTCTGCATCGTCGCCTCGATCGAGTTGAGCACGATGCCGATGGAGTCGGTGAGCTGCTCCAGGAACGTCATTTGCGAGGTCGTGAAGGACGCGAGCGAGGCGAGCTCGATCACGGCCTTGACCTGGCCTTCGAACAGAACCGGCAGCACGACGAGGTTCTTCGGGGCGACACGGAACAGCGCGGAATTGATCGGCACCACGTCCGTCGGGATGTCCGCGACGACCCGCGGGCGCCTGTCGAGCGCGCACTGGCCGATCAGGCCCTCGCCGAATTGCAGGACGCGTTGATAGGGATAGACGCCGTCGCCGGCGTAGGAGGCGAGCAGCAGGAGCTGCGGATTGTCCTCGCTCTCGATCTGGTAGATCACGCCGGTGTGGGCGTTCACCAGGGGCGACAGCTCGGTCAGCAGCAGCCGGCCGACGGTGGTGAGGTCGCGCTGGCCCTGCAGCATGTTGGTGAATTTCGCGAGGTTGGTCTTCAGCCAGTCCTGCTCGGTGTTCACGTCCGTCGTGAGACGGAGGTTCGTGATCATCGTGTTGATGTTGTCCTTCAATTCCGCGACTTCGCCGCGGGCATCGACCTGGATCGACCGCGTCAGGTCGCCCTTGGTCACGGCGGTCGCGACCTCCGCGATCGCGCGGACCTGCGAGGTGAGGTTCGCGGCGAGGAGATTGACGTTGCCGGTGAGGTCCTTCCAGGTGCCGGCAGCGCCCGGCACGTCGGCCTGGCCGCCGAGGCGGCCTTCGACGCCGACTTCGCGCGCCACCGAGGTCACCTGATCGGCGAAGGTTGCGAGCGTCTCGGTCATGTTGTTGATGGTATCGGCGAGCGCTGCGACCTCGCCCTTCGATTTCACCGTGAGGTTCTGCTTGAGGTCGCCGTTGGCGACCGCCGTCACCACCTTGACGATGCCGCGGACCTGCTCGGTCAGGTTCGCCGCCATGACGTTGACGGTGTCGGTGAGATCCTTCCAGGTGCCGGCGACGCCGGGCACCTGGGCCTGGCCGCCAAGCTCGCCCTCGGTGCCGACTTCGCGCGCCACGCGCGTGACTTCGCCGGCGAAGGCGTTGAGCTGGTCCACCATGGTGTTGATGGTGTTCTTCAGCTCGAGGATTTCGCCCTTCACGTCCACGGTGATCTTGCGGGACAAGTCGCCGCGGGCCACGGCGGTGGTCACTTCGGCGATGTTGCGGACTTGCGTGGTGAGATTGGCAGCGAGCAGGTTGACGTTGTCGGTGAGGTCCTTCCAGGTGCCGCCGACGCCGGGCACGACGGCCTGGCCGCCGAGCCGGCCCTCGGTGCCGACCTCGCGCGCGACGCGCGTCACTTCGGCGGCGAAGGAGCGGAGCTGCTCGACCATCGTGTTCAGCGTATCCTTCAGCAGCAGGATCTCGCCGCGCACGTCCACCGTGATCTTCTTCGAGAGGTCGCCGCCGGCGATCGCGGTTGCGACCTCGGCGATGTTGCGGACCTGCGCCGTCAGGTTCGACGCCATGAAGTTGACGTTGTCGGTCAAGTCCTTCCAGGTGCCGGCGACGCCGGGCACCTCGGCCTGGCCGCCGAGCTTGCCTTCGGTGCCGACCTCGCGCGCCACGCGCGTCACTTCGCCGGCGAAGCCGTTGAGCTGATCCACCATGGTGTTGATGGTGTTCTTCAGCTCGAGGATTTCGCCCTTCACGTCCACGGTGATCTTGCGGGACAAGTCGCCGCGCGCCACGGCGGTCGTCACCTCGGCGATGTTGCGGACCTGCGCGGTAAGGTTGCCCGCCATCGAGTTGACGCTGTCGGTGAGGTCCTTCCAGGTGCCGGCGACGCCGGGCACGTTGGCCTGACCGCCGAGGCGGCCTTCGGTGCCGACCTCGCGCGCCACGCGCGTCACCTCGCCCGCGAAGCGGTTGAGCTGGTCGACCATCGTGTTCAGCGTGTCCTTGAGCTGAAGGATCTCGCCGCGCACGTCCACCGTGATCTTGCGCGACAGGTCGCCGCCGGCAATGGCGGTTGCGACCTCGGCGATGTTGCGGACCTGCGCGGTGAGGTTGCCCGCCATCGAGTTGACGTTGTCGGTGAGGTCCTTCCAGGTGCCGGCGACGCCCGTCACCTGGGCCTGGCCGCCGAGCTTGCCTTCGGTGCCGACCTCGCGCGCGACGCGGGTGACTTCGCCGGCGAAGGCGTTGAGCTGGTCGACCATGGTGTTGAGCGTTTCCTTCAGCTGAAGGATTTCGCCCGACACGTTGACGGTGATCTTCTTCGACAGGTCGCCCTTGGCGACGGCGGTCGCGACCTCGGCGATGTTGCGGACCTGGCCGGTCAGGTTCGAGGCCATCGAGTTGACGCTGTCGGTGAGGTCCTTCCAGGTGCCGGCGACGCCGCGCACCTGGGCCTGGCCGCCGAGCTTTCCTTCCGTGCCGACCTCGCGCGCGACGCGGGTGACTTCGCCGGCGAAGGCGTTGAGCTGGTCCACCATGGTGTTGATGGTGTCTTTCAGCTCCAGGATCTCGCCGCGGACGTCCACGGTGATCTTCTTGGACAGGTCGCCGCCGGCGACCGCCGTCGTCACTTCGGCGATGTTGCGGACCTGCGCGGTCAGGTTCGACGCCATCGAGTTGACGCTTTCCGTGAGATCCTTCCAGGTGCCGGCGACGCCGAGCACGTTGGCCTGACCGCCGAGCCGCCCTTCGGTGCCGACCTCGCGCGCGACGCGCGTGACCTCGCCGGCGAAGGCGTTGAGCTGGTCGACCATGGTGTTGAGCGTTTCCTTCAGCTGAAGGATCTCGCCCGAGACGTTCACAGTGATCTTCTTCGACAAGTCGCCGCCGGCGATAGCGGTCGCGACGTCGGCGATGTTGCGGACCTGCGCGGTCAGGTTCGACGCCATGAAGTTGACGTTGTCGGTCAAGTCCTTCCAGGTGCCGGCCACGCCGGGCACCTGGGCCTGGCCGCCGAGCTTGCCTTCGGTGCCGACCTCGCGCGCCACGCGCGTGACTTCCGAGGCGAAGGAGTTGAGCTGGTCCACCATGGTGTTGATGGTGTCCTTCAGCTCCAGGATCTCGCCGCGCACGTCCACCGTGATCTTGCGGGACAGGTCGCCGCGCGCCACGGCGGTGGTGACGTTGGCGATGTTGCGCACCTGTGCAGTCAGGTTGCCGCACATCGCGTTCACGGAGTCGGTGAGGTCCTTCCAGGTGCCGGCGACGCCGGGCACGATCGCCTGGCCGCCGAGCTTGCCGTCGGTGCCGACCTCGCGCGCCACGCGCGTCACTTCGGAGGCGAAGGAGCGGAGCTGGTCCACCATCGTGTTGATGGCTTCCTTGAGCTGAAGGATCTCGCCGCGGACGTCGACGGTGATCTTCTTGGACAAGTCGCCGTTGGCGACCGCGATCGTGACCTCGGCGATGTTGCGAACCTGGTTGGTCAGGTTGTTCGCCATCGAGTTGACGCTCTCGGTC
The DNA here is from genome assembly GCF_054063675.1 of Bradyrhizobium sp. USDA 376. Taxonomy (NCBI): domain Bacteria; kingdom Pseudomonadati; phylum Pseudomonadota; class Alphaproteobacteria; order Hyphomicrobiales; family Nitrobacteraceae; genus Bradyrhizobium; species Bradyrhizobium sp. USDA 376. Next base: position 8,534,000 of record NZ_JBSSGN010000001.1, on the reverse strand, counting down.
AGGTCCTTCCAGACACCGGTCACCTCCGGCACCTGGGCCTGGCCGCCGAGCTTGCCTTCGGTGCCGACCTCGCGCGCCACGCGCGTCACCTCGGAGGTGAACACGCCGAGCTGCTTGATCATGGTGTTGACGATGTTCGCCGACTGCAGGAACTCGCCGCGGAGCGGACGGCCGTCGACGTCGAGCTTGACGGTCTGGAGCAGGTCGCCTTGCGCCACCGCGGCGACGGCGCGCGTCACCTCGCGGGTTGGCCACAACAGGTCGTCGATCAGCGTGTTGACGGAGCCTTCCATGTCCGCCCAGGAGCCGGAGGCGAGGCCGAACTTCACGCGCTGCCGGGTCTTGCCCTCGCGCCCCACCACCTGGCCGACCAGCTCGAGCTGTTGCGCCATGCGCTGGTTGGCGGCGATGATTTCGTTAAAAGTGTCGGCAATCTTGCCGTCAATGCCGAGATAGTCGCCGCTCATGCGCACCGAGAAATCGCCGCTGCGCATGGCCTGTAAGGCGAGTAGCAATTCCGCCCGGGAATCCGGCTCCGACATACCGTTGTTTTTTGGCTTTGGGACGCGACGACCGGAGCGTGATGCAGTTCCGGGATCGAGGTCGCTCATACGTGATTCCCCCGCAGGCGCCGGCCGAATCTAAGGCGAGACGCAATTGCTCGAAATAGAGCGTCAGCCAAATTCGAAATCAAGCGCCAAGGTTGCGGCGCGTGGAAATGGAACCTGCTTTGCTCAGCCCGGCTAAAGCAACGGCGAAGGCTGCCAATGGTTCCATAGGGTTTCAGAAGATTCCTGGCCCCCGGCTTTCGACCATTTTTCGATGCTTCCCGGACCTACGGGTCTCAGGAACGGGCAATGGGTCCCGAGGTTGAGCCAGCAGACACAGGGAGAGTACATATGAGAGCCGGGTTCGTCGTCTTGATCGTTACAGTATTTGCTGCGGGATCGGCGCTTGCGCAGGCTGGCGCGCCCAGCGGCCGCGGAGCCGTGACCGGCGATCCCGCTGCGAGCTCTGCCAACCCGCGGGCGGATCCGCAGACCACGGGAGCCGCGGCCCGGTCCAACCCCAGCGGCAGCGGCACGTCGACCTCGGGCGGCAAGGACGACAACGCGGATGCGGGCAGGGACAAGATGCCGGAGAGCGACCGCACGGTGCGACCGGAGAGCCAGCAGCATCATCCGAAGTGAGGGAGGCTACTTGTCCGCCATGGTGCGCTCGACGTCCCTGATCTGTGAGCGCAGCAGCGGCAGTTGGCTGCGCGCGAACACTGCAAGCTCCGCATTGTCGGGGGCTTTCAGATAGCGTTCGAGCAGGGCGATGGTTGACTCATATTCGGGAATCTGTGCGGCATAGAAAGTCCGGACATAGGCCGGTCCGTCCGAGCTGTCGGGCTCGGTGATGCCAGCACTCCCCGCCGCCTTGCCGATGCGCGGCTCGGCGCCGATCACCGCCTGAATATCCTTCAGAGCCTTGTCGCGTTTCGCGGCTTCTTCGGCGCGCAGGGCGGCAAGGTTTTTCACCTCCGCATTGCCCTTCAGGTCGGTGCTCTCCAGAAGGCCATGCTGAAAGCGGCTGAACGCGTAGAGGCCGCTGATCACGTCAATGGCCGTCGGCGCGCGACCGACCGGCCTTTGCTCGCCGGTGCTGTCGGCCAGTGCTGCGCTGCCAATGAACGCCAGGATGATCGCGACGAGAATCCGCATCCCTGACAATGACCGATCCCGTGCGAAGTTCCCGAACGTTACGATGAGGTAAGGGCGGTTGCGACGCACGAGTTCCGTCCCCACGTCTTCCCCATGAAGCAGTCTGACATTTTCAGAGATAACGCCGAGAACTGCCTGCAGCTTGCCGAGCGAGCGGAAGGGCGACCCGCCTACAAGCGCTATTCGCGCATGGCGGACGCCTGGACGGCGCTCGCAAGGGAGCAGGACTGGCTCGATGGCGAAATCCCACCCGTGACGGTCCGCATCCCCCAAAACAAGGAGGCATAGGCGGCTCGTCTTCGTAAATCCGCGTGTGAGACGGCGCACGGAACGCAAGCGACCAATCCAGGATCATCCGGAACAGTCGACCGCGTGGATTTTGATTCCAGAAGGAGTTTTGGCAATGGCTCCACGTCTTGCCCTTCTTTCACTCATTCTCGCCTTTGGCGTCTCGGTCGCGTTCGCGACGGTGACGACGGTACGGCAGGTCCAGCTCGAGAAGGCGTCGGCCGCGGTTCATGCCGCGCATAGCTAACGCTGCTGCCCGCGTCCGGAACATTCGGCGCTGACCTGCGTAGCCGCTTCGATACATCAAGAGAGAAGCGGGAGCATATCATGGCCCATTCCGACCACGGCATCGTCAAGGACAAGCGCGCGGAGGATCAGCCGCGCGACAAGCAGCGCGCCCAGACGGTGCACAAGACGGACTCGAAGGGCTCGCCGTCGCGAGAGGCGACGCGCGATCCTGACCTCACCGACAAGAACAAGACGCCGGACTCCGGCGTGATGCCGGACGATTCCGGCGACGCGCCGACGGGTTAGAGGATGGTTCGCTAGAGGATTCTCGCAAGGAACGAATCCGCGCGCGAAGAGTCGACGGATTGCTTCCGGTTGGCATGCCCCCGGTGCGCTGGAAGCAATCTCCAAGGACGGCCCTGGCCCCCACCGTGCCGGGGCCGTTTTGCCTTGCGAGGCCTGTGATCAATCTTCTTTGCCGCCTTCCGGGTCGGTTTGAGTGTGGCCTTCTGGCCCGCGGCCGAACACACCGAAATTGCTCGACTTCGCGCCGGCAGCGGCATCGACGCCCGCTGCCGCCAGCCCGAACTTGAGCAGCTCGCGGACCGCCGCTGCGCGTGTCGGCATGCGGTGCTTGAACCGGAAATCGTCAACTGCGGCCAGCTCTTCCGGCGAGAGCATGACCTGGAGGCGCTCGGCGCGAAGGTCTTTCATGGTCGATCACGCAAAATGAGTAAGTTGAGTAGTCTGCTCAACAAACGAACTTGACGACAGTTCCACAAGAGTCGGTGAAGATGCCAAATGAGTAAAAATAGCTAGTAAAATCAATAGGTTATATTGAAACGAGTCCCGTGCTGGCGCATTCTCCTGCAAAGGGAGATTGGCCATGACGGATGAGGTCAGGTTACCCCGCAAGCTTTCCGACGAGCCAGAAGCACCCAAGCCGGTGCGGCCGAGCCACCAGAAGGTCATCGATCAAGTCGAGCGCTGGGCCAACAGCCCGGGCCTGCAACCTCCGAGGACGGACAATGCGAAGACGGTCTGAACCCCACACATTCGAACAACGTCTCGATGCGCAGAGGCTGCGGCTCGAGCACCAGCTTGCAACTCTGCCGGTCGGCGTTCAGCGGGATTCCGTTGCCGCGCGCATCGAACAGCTTCATGCCGCCGCGGAGATGTTTGAATTCCTGAAGCTACGGGACGCTCCGACGCCGCGTTGATCGCGACCCGGATTGGGACGACAGGCGATGCGAGACGATGCGAAATTTCCGTCTCATCCACCACGCCGAGACTGAAACCACGACCCAGGTGAGAATGGCGGCGATGAAGGCCGCGACGCTGCTCACGGAGACCGTAACGGAGAAGACGGCAGCGAAGGCAGCAAGCCCGATGCTTGCCAAGGCGGCGCCGGCAGCGTCGAGCGCCGCGGCCTTTTGCCCACGTCGGCGGCCGTCGAGACCTGCCTTCTCCTTGGCGCGGCGCTCATGACTTTCGATCAGCGTTGCACTGGCGCAGAAGATTGCAGGAAGGGCAAGGAAGAGCCCGCCTATGGAGGTGCCGAAGCTCGCACCCATGACGCCTGCCAGCACTGTCGCCAGTCCGCCGAGCACGAAGCGAATGGCGTATTCGTACCAGCGCGTTTGCTTCAGCGCCGATGGGGACAGCTCGACCAGCATCAGGCGGTACCTCCAAAGCTCGCGAGCAGGCCGAAGGCGACGACCAGCCATACCGCGAAGGCGAGAATGGTGGCGGGCAGCGCGCCAAGACGAAACCTCATCAGCAGATGGCACACCGCGACGCTGTAGCAGGCAAGCGCGAGCGCGCCATAGATCATGGTCCAGCTTTCGGCTGCGGCGTAGGCTCTGCCATGCTGCACGATCGCGATGGCGAGCGTGGCGAGTGCGACCGAGGGGGCGGCGCCGAGCAGGCCGGCAAAACTCTTTGGCCGCAGCATGTCGCCAAGGACCGCGAAGGCTGAAACGATCACCCCGCCGGCGATGAAGCGTACGATATATTCGGTCATGACTGCGCCCGCTCGCGCTGCCGTCGCCTCGCCAATGTGAGCGGCCTCAGAAGTCGTTCGACGACAACGCCGAGCGAGAACCCCGCCAGCACATCGCTCGGCCAATGCGCCAGCAGCGCAACGCGCGTCAGCGAAAGTGCGACCGCGATGAAGCGTACCGCGCGGCGCGGCCCCGCCGGCAGGAGACCTGCCGCTGAGGCGAGTGCTCCCATGTGCATGGCGTGGCCGGAGGGGAAGGCATCCCGCGCTCGCCCGGAGAAGGGAACGCCATTTCGATGACCGCGAATGGTCGTGCGATCGGGTCTTGTCTGGCCGAACACGGACTTCAGGGCGTGCGGTAGCATCGCCGTCGCCAAGGTCACTGCCAGAATATGATTGGCGGCGGGGCGTGCCTCCGGACGTCGCATTTGCGCGTAGAGCCACCCTGCAGCGGCAAGCGCCAGAAGCACGTGCTCGTCGGCCGCCCAGGTCAGCGTCTGCGCTGTCTGCTCCAGCCCTGAATTGGTGTGGTCGGCGATCTCATTTGCGATCGCCGTGTCGATCCGAGTGGGTTTGACTGTTACGACTGCCATCGGTCCGCGGTTGGTGAAATGTCCTCCATGACGCTGTTGTAAAGCTTGGGTGACGATGATCGTTCCTGTGGCTACGGCTGTCCGGATCCGCCCGCAGCGCCATAGACCTGACCGGTCGCGTAGCTCGCATCGGCCGCGGCAAGCTGCACGTAAATGGAGGCGAGTTCGGCGGGCTGGCCGGGTCGCGGCCTTGGTCTGCGCGTAGTCGTAGAGCTCCGGAGACGGATCGTAAGCCTGCTCGGACGTCGTGCCGATGATGCACGAGCCTGGCTTCAGATGCGGCAGCGCCGCCTTGATGATCCAGAAGGGAGCGTAGATGTTGGTCTTCATGGTCGCGTCGAAGTCCTCGGACGAGATGTCGAGGATCGACTCGCGGGTCTGCTGTCGCGCGGCGTTGCAGACGACGATGTCCAGGCCGCCGAGGCGCTCCTAGTCCGTGGGATTGCGGCCGGTGCGCGGGTTGATCGGATCGGTCGGTTTCCGCCGGAGCCGCTCCGGCAGGAACGGCTCTGCCGAAGACGCCGATGGTTCGGCGCGCACATCGGCATGGCGTTGGGCCCGCTCATGCGGGGTCTGATTGCTATTGATATGATGCTTCACGTCGACGCCATCGACGGGATCGTTGACGCCATGCTGGATGTCGCGGAAGTCGCTCATGGTCCACCTCACTCCCGGTTTCCTGATGGGCACATTGAGAACGGCGCGTTTTCCGTGATGTTCCTGTTTGCCCGCGAGATGCCGCACCCGCACGCTGGAACGATCACCATCAGGGCAGGTTGGTCCACACATAGGCTGAGTGGAGAATTGCAATGTTGAATCAAGGCGAGCTGGATCGCAGCGAGATGGGCCGGTTGATCGGCAGCGACAAGGTCGAGGGAACATCGGTCTACGGTGCCGACCGCAACAAGATCGGCTCGATCGAGCGCGTGATGATCGACAAGATCAGCGGCAAGGTGTCCTACGCGGTGCTCGGGTTCGGCGGATTTCTGGGCCTCGGCAACGACCACTATCCCTTGCCCTGGCAGTCGCTGAAATACGACACCGAGCTCGGCGGCTATGTCACCGGCATCACGGCCAAGGAGCTGGAAGGCGCGCCGAAATACGGCACAAGGAGCGATTGGAACTGGAGCGATGAATCCGCCGTTCGCGGCATCAACTCGTACTATGGTGTTCCGTTCGCGTAAGGCGCTTCACGGAAGGAGATCCGATGAGCAAGGAACGGCCCAACGACGATCCCCGTCAGCAGAATGACTGGGGATCTCATGCCCAGACGGACAAGCCCTGGAAGGGCAATCCGGAGAAAGAACAGGCACCGGACAAGGTGAAACCCGATCTCGAGAAATGGCACGAGACGAAGACGCACTGAGACAAGCGCTCTTCTTGTGGGACATTCGCGACGAGCGCGGCACGCACAATGCCGCGTTTCGTTTTTGAGGGCGCAGTGGCGGTTCTGATGATCCCACGGCGGCCGTGTTGCGCCCGATCGACCTGAGGGCGCCGACAAGGGGGCATTGAGTCCCCGCTGTCGTCCTGGCGAAGGCCAGGACCCATACTGCGGCCATCTATCGATGGCGTGTGATCGTAGTACCGAACTCCCGGTCTTCGCCAAACGTCTCCCTGGGGTAATGGCTCCTGGCTTTCGCCAGGACGACATTGAGACTCATCTCACCGCTTCTTCCCGCCCCGGACCCGCATGCACATGCACCTGCTTGGCATGCAGCGGCTCCCCGCATTCCGAGCACACCATCACCGGGTCGAACAGCTTGCCGCAGTTCTTGTGTTCATGCAGCAGCGGGCGGCCGCGCTCGTCGCCCATGTGGGTGTCACCCCAATGCACCATCGCCATGATGATCGGGTAGAGGTCGAGGCCCTTCTGGGTGAGGATGTATTCGTAGCGCTTGGGCGCCTCGGAATAGGGGACGCGGCGCAGGATGCCGAAGCGGACCAGCTTCTTCAGCCGCTCCGACAGCAGGTGTCGCGTGATCTGGAGCGAGGACTGAAACGCCTCGAACCGTCGCACGCGCAAAAAGCATTCGCGCAGGATCAACAGCGTCCAGCGATCGCCGACCACGGCGACGGTGCGGGAAAGCGAGCAGGGCTCCTCGTCCAGCGTGTCCCACTTCATGATCCGGTCTCCGGCGCAGCACCAGTCAGTCAGAAAAAGGAACTGACTTGAATGATCAACGCAATTTCCGGCCAAACCTAGCATTTAGCCCGGAAGTTTGACAGTTCTATTTTAGAACTATAGCCTCCCACCTAATCACACGCTCAGCGGAGGAGGCGACCTTGCCCAAGCGAAACGCGACAGCCGCCGTGATCGGGGCCGGCGATTTCATCGGCTCCGAGATCGCCAAGAAATTCGCCGCCGAAGGATTTTCGATCTTCGCCGGCCGCCGCAACGGCGACAAGCTGGCGTCGCTGGTGAAGGACATCGAGGCCTCAGGCGGGGAAATCCATGCGCGCTCGCTCGATGCGCGCAAGAAGGACGAGGTCATCTCGTTCCTCAACGATGCCGACAAGCATGCGCCGCTCGAGGTCTGCATCTTCAACGTCGGTGCCAACGTCAATTTCCCGATCCTCGACACCACCGAGCGCGTGTTCCGAAAAGTGTGGGAGATGGCCTGCTATTCCGGCTTTCTCGCGGGCCGTGAAGCGGCGCGGCTGATGCTGCCGCGCGGCGGCGGCAACATCTTCTTCACCGGTGCAACTGCCTCCTTGCGCGGGGGCAGCGGCTTTGCCGCCTTCGCAAGCGCCAAGTTCGGCCTGCGCGCGGTGGCGCAGGCGATGGCGCGCGAGCTCGGGCCGAAGAACATCCACGTCGCTCATCTCATCATCGATTCCGGTGTCGACACCGAATGGGTGCGGCAGCGCCGGCTCGAGGCGCTCGGGCCGAATGCGCTCGACAATCCCGACCTGCTGATGCCGCCGTCGTCGGTCGCGGATGCCTATTGGCAGCTCTATCAGCAGCCGAAGAGCGCATGGACCTTCGAGATGGAGATCAGGCCGTTCGGAGAGAAATGGTGACCGCGGCGCAAAAGTCCGGCTAGACTGATCCAAACACAAACCGAAAATCCGGGAGGCGACTTACGTGAAGACCGCGATCACCGAACTGTTCGGCATCGAGCACCCCATTATCCAGGGCGGCATGCATTTCGTCGGCTTTGCCGAACTGGCGGCCGCGGTCTCCAATGCCGGCGGGCTCGGTATCATCACCGGTCTCACGCAGAAGACGCCGGAGTTGCTGGCGAAAGAGATCGCGCGCTGCCGCGACATGACCGACAAGCCGTTCGGCGTGAATCTGACCTTTCTGCCAGCCTTCTCGGCGCCACCTTATCCGGAATATATCGCGGCCATCGTCGAAGGCGGCATCAAGGCGGTTGAGACTGCGGGCCGCAGTCCCGAACAATACATGCCGGCGCTGAAGGCCGCCGGCATCAAGGTGATCCACAAATGCACCTCGGTCCGCCACTCGCTGAAGGCCGAGCGCATCGGCTGCGACGCCGTCAGCGTCGACGGCTTCGAGTGCGGCGGCCATCCCGGCGAGGACGACATTCCCAACATGATCCTGCTGCCGCGTGCGGCGGAGGAGTTGAAGATCCCGTTCGTCGCCTCCGGCGGCATGGCCGACGGGCGCAGCCTCGTCGCGGCGCTGTCGCTGGGTGCGGCCGGCATGAACATGGGCACGCGCTTTATCGCGACCAAGGAAGCGCCGGTGCATCAGAATGTGAAGAACGCGCTCGTCGCGGCCACCGAGCTCGACACCCGCCTGATCATGCGCGCGCTGCGCAACACCGAACGCGTGCTGAAGAACGCCAATGTCGATCGGCTGCTCGAGATCGAGCGCGAGAAGGGCGCCAAGCTCACCATCGACGACATCCATGACCAGGTCGCCGGCGTCTATCCCAGGATTATGCTGGACGGGCAGATGGACGCGGGCGCCTGGAGCTGCGGCATGGTCGCCGGCCTCATCCACGACATCCCCTCCTGCAAGGAACTCGTCGATCGCATCATGAACGAGGCGGAAACCATCATCCGCGGCCGCCTGATGGGGTTCCTGGATGGGACGGGGGCGGCGCGAAAGGTCGCCTGACGCCGTCAAACTTCTTAACCACGGCGGCAACCGGCCGCTGGAATTCCGCGCGACGCCTCCTAAATAGGGGTAAATTACCCCTAATAATTCAATTTCAGGAGGCGTCCGTGGTCCTGAAAAGCGTTCCTTTCGCGGTTGCCGTTGCCCTCGCCGTCGCGTGGGGCGGCATCGCGCGCGCTGACGACTACAAGCCTGACGAATATCTCGGTCTCGATCTCTCCAAGGCGGTGCTGTCGCCGAAGCGTCTCGGGCCCGAGACGCAGTTCGCACCGGTCGCTCTCGAAGCGAAGGGCGGCAACGAGGCGCAGGCGCGGGTCGAGCCGATGGACGTGCCGAAGAAGGTCGCCACTGAGCGCGTGCGCGTGTCCGAGCCGAAGGTCGCGCATGCCAGGAGCACGCAGCCGCGTGGCGCGGCGCGCGCCAAGCTCGCGCATCGCCGCGGCAATCCGCTCGATGCCCAGGCAATGGACACCCGCATCCAGACCTGGCCGTGCCGCTCCGGCGGCATCTGCAACTGGAAGCGCTAGCTAGCAACATCGCTGCCGCTTAACCTCGCCCCGCTTGCGGGGAGAGGTCGGATTGCGCTCGGCGATGCGAAGCATCGTCCGAAGCAATCCGGGTGAGGGGGTACAGGTCTATCGACGATCTCGCGTGTGGAGAGAGGCCCCTCACCCCAACCCTCTCAGCGCGAGCGAAGCTCGTCGCGGCCCCGTAAGAACGGGGCGAGGGAGCAGACCGTCGCCGCGGCTGCACCTCGGCACGTCATCCCCGCGTCGCAAAACCGTAGGCGCGGAGTCAAGAACCCGTCAGGGTGGAGTCAAGGAGCGCAGGCACCTTCCGTCGCGATTCGACGAAGGTCTCCTGAATGGCAACGCTCCGCGCCCCGCGCGCATGGACCCGGCGGCAATTCCTGGTCCGCTCGACTTCAAGCCTCGCCGTCGCCTCGCTCGGCACGCTCGCAACGCCCCGCATCAGCCGCGCCGCTGACCGCCCGCAAATCGCGGGCAGCATCCAGTCCGGCGATGTCTCGGATGGTTCTGCCGTGGTCTGGGCGCGCGCGGACCGGGCCGCACGGATGCACGTCGAATGCTCGACCGTCGAGAGCTTCAAGACCATCATTGCCTCGGCTTCGCGCGACGCTCTCCCGGATGCAGATTTCACCTCGAAACTACTGCTGAATGACCTGCCGCCCGGGCAGGACATCTTCTACCGCATCCGCTTCGACGACATCGCCACCGGTATCGCCAGTGAAAGCCGCGTCGGTCATTTCCGCACCGCGCCGGCCGCTGGTCAGTCGATCTCGTTCCTGTGGTCCGGAGACACCGCGGGGCAGGGCTGGGGCATCGACGTCGCGCGCGGCGGCTACCGCAGCTATCGCACCATGCTCGACAACCGTCCCGATTTCTTCATCCACTCCGGCGACCACATCTACGCCGACTGCACGATTCCGTCCGAGCAGAAGCTGCCGAACGGCGAGACCTGGCGCAACATCGTCACCGAGGAGAAAGCCGAGGTCGCGCACACGCTGGCGCAGTTCCGCGGCAACTACAAGTACAACCATCTCGACGAGCACTTTCGCGCCTTCCACGCGCAAGTGCCGATGTTCGCTCAGTGGGACGACCACGAGGTCACCAACGACTGGTCGCCGACCGGCAGCTATGACGATGCGGGCATCGAGGACGACGGCACGCCGCGCCTGATCGCGCGCGCCCGCCGCGCCTTTTTTGATTTCATGCCGATCCGCGACATCGGCGCGCGGCAGGGCCGGGTCTATCGCAAGATCGCCTACGGTCCTCTGCTCGACGTCTTCATGATCGACATGCGCAGTTTTCGCGATGACAGCTGGAACAAGGGCAACGATCACCGCGGCTGGATCCTCGGCGCCGAGCAGCTCGCCTGGCTGAAGCGCGAGCTTGCTGCCTCACGCGCGACCTGGAAGGTGATTGCGGCCGATCTGCCGATCGGCCTGGTCAGCCTCGATGCGGTCGCGCTCGGCAATGGGGCGCCCGACCGGCGCGAGCACGAGATCGCCGACCTGCTGGCATCTATCAAGCGCGCGGGCGTCTGCAACATCGTATGGCTCACTGCCGACATGCATTACACGGCCGCACACTATTACGATCCCAACAAGGCGCAATTCCAGGACTTCGAGCCGTTCTGGGAGTTCGTCTCCGGCCCGCTCCATGCCGGCACTTGGGGACCGGGAGAGCTCGACAATACGTTCGGCCCTGTTGCGATGTACCAGAATGGTTGCAGCGAGGCGCAGGGCGAGAATCTCGCGCCTTGCTTCGGGCTGCAATTCTTCGGCAAGGTCGACATCGACGGCGCGAGCGGCGTGATGACGGTGACGCTGAAGGACGTTGACAACCGCGACCTCTGGTCGGTCGACATCGTGCCGCAGCCGCAGCCGCGCCCGGCCGTGGTGGCACATCTTAGGCCGCTAACCCGATCTTGATTGGCCGCGCCTGCGCCTCCCGCGCTATACTGCGCATTCCCGCCACCTCTTTTCCACCACCAAAGAGTCTGTCCCCGCGGCCTCACCGCGCGTCTGGCGGGATGAATGACGTCAGGAGCCTAGTTTCATGGATAATCTGAAGACACAGGGCATCAGCATGCCCAAGCTCGGCCTCGGCACCTTCCGCATGCAGGGCGATGCCTGCCGGGCGGCGGTCGAGAGCGCGCTCGCGATCGGCTACCGCCACATCGACACCGCCGAGATGTACGCCAACGAAGAGGCGATCGGCGCCGCGCTTGCCCCTGCCCGCCTGCCGCGCAGCGAGCTGCACGTCACGACCAAGGTCTGGCACGAGAACCTCGGCCCCGACGCCATCCGCCGCGCCTTCGACGCCAGCCTGACCAAGCTGCGGCTCGATCATGTCGATCTCTATCTCGTGCACTGGCCGTCGAAGTCCGCGAACTGGGGCGCGGTGTTCGAGACCTTGATGAAGCTGAAGGAGGAGGGGCGCACGCGGGCGATCGGCGTTGCCAACTTCACCACCGCACTGCTCAAGACAGCGGTCGAGGACATCAAGGCGCCGATCGCCTGCAACCAGATCGAATATCACGCAATGCTCGATCAATCGAAGGTGCTGGCCTATCTCGAGGCCAAGTCGATCCCGCTGGTCGCCTATTGCCCGCTTGCGCAGGGGCGTATCGCGTCGGATCCGGTGCTGGCCGAGATCGGCGCCAAACACAATGCGACCGCCGCGCAGGTCGCGCTGAAATGGCTGCTTGACCAGGACGGCGTTGCGGCCATCCCGAAAGCCTCGCGCCGCGAGAGCCAGCAGGCCAATCTCGATGCGCTGAAGATCACGCTCGACGAGGCCGACCGCAAGAAGATCGCGGCGCTGGCGAAGGACAGACGCTGCGTCAATCCGGGCTTCGCGCCGGCGTGGGATTGATTCCGCCGAACGTTTCGAGCACGCAAAGAAATGGCCCCGTGAGGGGCCATTTCCACGTTTGCGTTGCGCATTAGTCGAAGTGGTGATGGCGGTGGCTGCGCTTGATCACCACGACCCTGTCGCCGTGATGACGCCAGCCACGATGCCAGCCGTGGTCACGATGCATGCCGTACTCGGCACGCGCGGCGTACGGGCCGTGGTGATGACCACGCTTGATCACCACCGTCTCCGCGCTCGCCAGCGTCGGCGCTGCGATCGCGAGAGCGCCGAGGGCTGCAACCACATAACCAAGCTTCTTCATGCTGTCCTCCTCCAGTCGAATGCCAATCTAAACCGCGCATTCGAGTGAACGTTCCGGAGGAATTGCAAGAGAATTCTGAACGGTTGTTCAGACAGAGCATTGATCCGGACCCGAAGGGCCACGCGAGTGCAAAGTGTGGAGCGGTTTTCCGAAAGATCATGCTCGAACGGAATGCTCAATCGCAGCGCTGCTGCGCGGGCGTCGGCGCGCCAGTGGCGACGTACTTGCCGTCCCTGATCGTGTACTCGCCGCGTTCGCTGCGATTGTAGATCGCGCGCAAATTGCCGTCTTTCGCCAGCAGCAGCCCGAATTCGCGGGCCTGATGCAGCGAGGGGAAGTACACCATCACATTGAGGAGGCCTTCGGCGTTGACCGTGGCGGACACGACCTCGTTCTCGTCCCTGGCGTCGCCGAAATTGCGCCGGTACATCACCCGGCCGTCCTTACGGATCTCGTATGTCAGGAGCGCACCCTTGTCGCGGTCCGGCCTGACAGCGCAATCGACCGCCCATGAGCCGAGCAGGCCCCATTGCTCGACGGTCGTCGCAAGCGTCTCCGCGCGCGCCAGAGGTATGAAAGCAACCCATAGCAATGCAGCCGTGGTCCAGCGGCTCAAACAACGCGTCATGTCCCGAAAAGCCCCGCCTCGAAGAATTCCAAAGTGTAGCATCCCGGGCGCGGCCGTCCACGCTGGCCGCCGATCGCGCGCGAATTTGATCCGCGTCAATGAGGCCGCCTGTGGCGGGGGTAGGATGGCAGCTCCGAAGGCGAACGTGGATACACCAATGCTGAATCAAGTCATGGATTTTGCGGGCGAAGTGCTGCCGGGGAGCTGTGCCGCGCCGCCCTATTCGGAGACCGCGTTTTTGGCGGAGCTGGGCGACCGCCTGAGGTCCTCGCGCACCCGCTGCGACCTGTCGCGCCGCGAGCTTGCCCGCCGCTCCGGGATTTCCGAGCGCTACATCGCCCAGATCGAGGCTGGCAAGGGCAACGTCTCAATCGTCCTGTTGCTGCGGCTGGCCTCGGCGATCCACAGCAGCCAGCCCCAGGCGGCCTGACGCTTCCTCAGGCCCGCTTCTCGACATTGGCGCTGCGGGCCGGCACCCCGAACTCCTTGCGGCAGACTTCGGCCAGCACGGCGACGCCTTCGCGGATCTGCTGATGGGAAGGGCTTGCAAAGCACAGCCGCAGGCGTGAGCTTGAATGGCTCTTGTTGGTCGACCATTCCGGCCCCGGATTGATCGAGACGCCGGCGGCGAGCGCGGCCTGATAGAGTTTCAGCGTGTCGACCTGGTCCGGCAGCTTCACCCACAGGAAGATGCCGCCTTTGGGCTCCTCGAACTCGGCGGCCGTGCCGAACTGCTCGTTCAGGGCTTCCATCAGCGTGTCGAGCTTGGTGCGCAGCGCCTTCGTCAAGGCCGGCACGTGGGCCGAGAAATGCGGCTTGCAATAGGCCGCCAGCACCATCTGTTCGAGCGCACCGGAGCCGGCGTCCGTCTTCAGTGAGAGCATCCGCGACATCACATCCCAGGGCGCGACGATGAAGCCGACGCGCAGCGCCGGCGCGATCGATTTAGAGAACGAGCCGATATGGATCACGCCGCCGTTCGGGCTCATCGCGTAGATCGCCGGCGGTCGCTGTCCCGACCAGACCAGGTCGGCATAGCAATCGTCCTCGAAGATCGGCACGCCATACTCGGCCGCGAGTCGCACCAATTCCGCGCGGCGGCTCTCCGGCATGATGCTGCCGGTCGGGTTCTGCACCGTCGGGATGGTGTAGATGTATTTCGGGCGGATGCCGCGGCTTTTCAGATCGGCGAGCACCGTCGCCAGCGCGTCCATGCGCATGCCGTCCTTGTCGAGGGGGATGCCGACGACATTGACGCCGAGTCGCGCGAGGCGTGTCAGCGAGCCCTGATAGCTGTCCTGCTCGAAGATCACGGTGTCGCCGCGCGTCAGCAGCGTGTTGTTGACGAGATCGAGCGCCTGCAGCGAGCCCGAGACGATCAGGAGATCGTCGACCGTGCAGTTAATGCCGGCATCGCGCTTCAGCTTGGTGACCAGAAATTCGCGTAACGGCAGGTAACCCTGCGGACCATGGGCCAGACCGTAAGTGGCGAGCGAGCGGCCCTCGCGCCGCAGCACCGTGTTGGTCGCTTCGATCAGCTCGTCGAGCGGCACCTGTTCGGAATCATTGTTGCCACCGACAAAGCTGTATTTGGCAAGGCCCGTCCAGCGCGCAGTCGGGGCCGGCAGCCCTGCGGGAAACAGGGGGGCGAAATCGAAGCTGGACGTCATGGGAGCGTTCCTCGTTTTGTTCTTGTTGAGCCGGCTGGCGTTGCGCCGGCCTTACGCCTTGCGGGCCGTCCGGGCGGACAGCTTTCTTACTTCTTTCCGGCCGTCCTGGTCGGACGGCCCTGGCTGATGAAAGCGTAATGCGCATTGGCGACGCCGCCAACCATCAAGGCTTCGACCACCGGCTCGGAGATGTCGCCCGTGGCGGCCCAGTCGACGATGAAATTGGCGCCAGTGCCGCCGCGCACGTCGTCGGTCGGGATGAAGATCGAGACGGTGGCGAGGGGCTTCAATGCCACCGGCGCCTTCAGATAGCTCTCGACCTGCTTGCCTGCGGTGTCGAAATAGGCGATGCGTTTGAGCACCAGTGCTTGCGTCTCGGAGGCGTTGTGCACGCTCAACGTCACCGAGAAGTCGACACGCAGCTTGCCCTGGCTCATCGCGACGCTGGAATAGGCCGGCACGTAAAACCCGCCGGAGACGGCGAGCTCCTCCTTTGGCAGCGCGGTGAGCGAATCGGCAAAGTTTTGTTCGATATTGACCTTGGATTGCGCGGCGGCCGGCAATGCGAACAGACCCAGCAGGGCTATCACAGAGAGCACGATCCGCATGTGACGAATTGCTCGCTTGCCGCGTTGCACTCGGCCACTAGGGTGCGGCAAAACGGACCAATTTGGCATGCATGAGCTCATTCGCGACATCACCCTCTGTATTCTGTTTGCCTGGATGCTGGGCCTGCTCGCCCATTTCTCCCGGCAACCGCTGATCCTCGCCTACCTTATCGCCGGCTTCTGCATAGGTCCATTCGGTGCCGGCTGGGTCCATTCGCAGGAATCGATCAGCGTCATCTCCGAGCTCGGCCTGATCTTCATGCTGTTCATGATCGGCCTGGAGATCGACCTGAAGAAGATCGTGCGGGCGGGAAGGGTGATCCTGTTCGCGGCGGGTGGCCAGCTCCTCGGCGGCTGCCTGCTCGGCGTGCTGTTCTTCGTCGGCATCGGCCTGTCGCTCGGTGGCGGGCAATTCGACGCGGTCTATCTCTGCGTCGCCTGCGCGCTGTCGAGCACCGTCATCATCGTCAAGGTGCTCTACGAGAAGCGCGAGCTCGATACGCTGCCGGGCCGGATCACGCTCGGCGTCCTGGTGCTCCAGGACATCTTCGCCATCCTGTTCCTGGCGGTGCAGCCGAGTCTCGCCAATCTCGAGGTCACCGTCATCCTGCTCTCCATCGGCCGTGTCGCGGTGCTGGTTGCGGCCGCGCTCCTGGTCAGCCGTTACGTGCTGCCGCGCCTGTTCCACCAGATCGCCCGGCGGCCCGAGCTGATCCTGCTCGGCGCGCTCGCCTGGTGCTTTCTCGTCGCCGAGACCGCCGAGCGGCTGTCGCTGTCGCGCGAGATGGGCGCCTTGATCGCCGGCGTCTCGCTCTCGACCTTTCCCTACGCGCTCGACGTCACCGCCAAGGTCACTACGCTACGGGACTTCTTCATCACGCTGTTCTTCGTTGCGCTCGGCATGACCATTCCCGTGCCAGGCCTCTCCGTGATCGGGCTTGCCTTGATGATCGCGGCGTTCACGGTGGTGAGCCGGCTCGTCACCACCTTCACCCCGCTCTACCTGATGAAGCAGGGCCTGCGCGCGAGCCTGCTGCCGGCGCTCAACCTCGCGCAGATCTCGGAATTCTCGCTGGTGGTGATCCAGACCGGCGTCGCCGACCACCACATCGCTGCCGAGACGGCGAATGCCGCCTCCTTCGCCTTCGTGGTGCTGGCGGTGCTCTCGACCTTCGTGATGACCCGCAGTGACGAGATCACGCGCTGGGCGATCGGTCCGCTGAAGCGGATCGGCCTGCGCGATCTCGATCACGGCAACGGCCATGCCGAGGAGAGCCACGAGGGCGGTCATAGCGAGGCCCGCCGCATCGTCATCCTCGGCTTTTTCCGTGCGGCGAGCGCGCTGCTGGCTGAGATCGAGCGGCAGGCTCCGGTGCTGCTGGAGCAGATCACGGTGGTCGATTTCAACCCCAATGTGTACCAGACGCTGCTGTCGCGCGGTCTGCACGTGATCTATGGCGACATCAGCAGCGCCGACACGCTGCTCCATGCCGGCGTCGGCAAGTCCGAGATGATCATCCTCAGCGTGCCGGATGCCCTTTTGAAGGGCGCCAGCAACGAGAAGCTGGTCCGTCACGTCCGCACCCTCAATCCGACCGCCATGATCGTTGCCACGGCCGATCTGCTGTCGGATGTGGGCGAGCTCTATGCGGCCGGCGCCAGCTACGTCACCGTGACCCGGCTCAGCGATGCTCATGAGCTGTTTACCGTGATCGAAGCCGCCCAGGCCGGCCTCCTCGACGACAAGCGCGCCGAGCTCGATCTGCGGCTCGGCGAGCGGCGCGAGGTGCTGCCCTGACGGCGGCCGGCCGTCTTCCGTCTGGGCCCTGCGCACCTATATCCCTGGTATCTTCGGTGCAAGCCTGAGGCCCGCGGGCCGGCCCGCCGTCAGGCATATGCGGTTGCGTCCAGGACACTAGCGCTTGGAGCCAAGTCCGGCTAAGGCGTCCGGCAAGCCCCCGGCCCCATAACCGATAGAGATTGGGAAATGCCCGATACCGTCCAGGAAGTCTTGCAGGCCTTTGCCAGGGGCGAGCTCGTCGTCGTCACCGACGACGAGGACCGCGAGGGCGAGGGCGATCTGATCGTCGCCGCCTCGCTCTGCACGGCCGAGAAGATGGCGTTCATCATCCGCCACACCTCCGGCATCGTCTGCGCCCCCGTGACCACCGAGGACGCCCGCCGCCTGCGGCTCGATCCGATGGTCGCCCACAACGATTCCGCGCACACCACCGCGTTCACGGTCTCGGTCGACTACAAGCCCGACGGCGGCACCGGCATCTCGGCCGAGGAGCGCGCCTCGTGCTGCCGCGCGCTCGCCAATCCCAATGTCGGCGCCCACGACTTCGCCCGGCCGGGCCACATCTTCCCGCTGATCGCCAAGGATGGCGGCGTGCTGCTGCGCTCGGGCCATACCGAGGCCGCCGTCGATCTCTGCAAGCTTTCCGGCCTGCCGCCGGTCGGCGTCATCAGCGAGCTGATGAACGACGACGGCAGCGTGATGAAGGGCGAGCAGGTCGCGCAGTTCGCCGCCAGGCACAAGCTCAAGCACGTCACCATCGCGGACATGATCGCCTACCGCCAGGCGCGCGAAAAACTGATCGAGCGGGTTTCGACCTTCGTCACGGACAGCCCGATCGGCCCCTTGCAGGGTTATGCCTACCGCTCGCCGTTCGATTCCATCGCCCATGTCGCCTTCGTCTATAACGGCGTCGGCGACGGCAAGAACGTGCTGACGCGCTTCCACAAGCCGAACATCGTCAAGGACACCTTCACCGGGCACAAGCGCATGGCCGCCGTGCTCGAGCATTTCAAGAAGACCGGCCGCGGCGTGCTGGTCTACTTGCGCGACGGCGCCGCCGGCGTGCCCGTGTCCCCGCTTCCGGACGAGACTTCGACGGAGGCCGACCGCAACCGCCAGTGGCGCGAGATCGGCGTCGGCGCGCAGATCCTGCGCGATCTCGGCGTCACCTCGATCCGGCATCTCACCTCCTCGGTGCATGACTACAAGGGCCTGTCGGGCTTCGGCATCGAGATCGTCGCCAATGAGCAACTCGAGAACTGACATGCCGTGTCATTCCGGGATGACGTTGAAAGCGCCAGACCCGGCATCTCGAGGTGGTAGGCAAAGAGATTCCAGGTTCGCGCCCTTGCGCGACCCGGAATGACCGAAACCAGGATGCAATTGCACTTGTTGCCGCGGCGCTTTAATTTGTCGGGCAATTTCTAGACGGAACCAGACGCGAAAGGACGTTTCATGAGCGTGCGCCCTCAGGCCAAGGACAAGCCGGCTGCGGCTTCTTTCCAGTGGGACGATCCGTTCCTGCTCGACGAGCAGCTCACCGAAGACGAGCGTATGGTGCGCGACACCGCCCGCGCCTATGCCCAGGACAAGCTGCTGCCCCGCGTCTCCAAGGCCTATCTGGAAGAGAAGACCGACCGCGAGATCTTCAACGAGATGGGTGAGCTCGGCCTGATCGGCATCACGCTGCCGGAGGAATATGGCTGCGCCAACGCGAGCTACGTCGCCTATGGCCTCGTCGCGCGCGAGATCGAGCGGGTCGATTCCGGCTACCGCTCGATGAACTCGGTGCAGTCCTCGCTGGTGATGTATCCGATCTACGCCTATGGCGACGAGAACCAGCGCAAGAAGTACCTGCCCAAGCTCGCCAGCGGCGAGTGGGTCGGCTGCTTCGGCCTGACCGAGCCGGACGCCGGCTCCGACCCAGCCGGCATGAAGACCCGCGCCGAGAAGGTCTCGGACGGCTATCGCCTCACCGGCAGCAAGATGTGGATCTCGAACGCGCCGATCGCCGACGTGTTCGTGGTCTGGGCCAAGTCGGCCGCGCATGACAACCAGATCCGCGGCTTCGTGCTGGAAAAGGGCATGAAGGGCCTCTCCGCGCCGAAGATCGGCGGCAAGCTCTCACTTCGCGCCTCCATCACCGGCGAGGTCGTGATGGACGGCGTCGTGGTTCCCGAAGACGCGCTCTTGCCCAACGTCTCCGGCCTGAAGGGCCCCGTTCGGCTGTCTCAACCGGGCCCGCTATGGCATCTCCTGGGGTGCGCTCGGCGCGGCCGAAGACTGCATGCACCGCGCCCGCCAGTACACGCTCGACCGCAAGCAGTTCGGCAAGCCGCTCGCGGCGACCCAGCTGGTGCAGAAGAAGCTTGCCGACATGGAGACCGAGATCGCGCTCGGCCTGCAGGGCTCGCTTCGCGTCGGCCGCCTGATGGACGAGGGCAAGTTCGCGCCCGAGATGATCTCGATCATGAAGCGCAACAATTGCGGCAAGGCGCTCGACATCGCCCGCACCGCCCGCGACATGCACGGCGGCAACGGCATCTCGATCGAGTACCACGTGATGCGCCACGTCCATAACCTCGAGACGGTCAACACCTACGAGGGCACCCACGACGTCCACGCCCTGATCCTGGGACGTGCGATCACGGGCATCCAGGCGTTTTTCTGATTACGTTCTTCGTCAATCCGGGGCGATGCGAAGCATCGAACCCGGAATCTCGAGATTCCGGGTCTGGCCCTGACGGGCCATCCTGGAATGACGTCAAAGAACAAAGAAGAAGCCATGTCCGACAACGACGACGTCCCGTTCAACCGCAACTTTCCACTTCAGCCTGGCGTCGTCGAGGAAGTCCGTCCCGGCGTGCGGCGTGTGCTCTGTAACAATCCGAGCCCCTTCACCTTCACCGGCACGGTCAGCTACATCGTCGGCACCGGCAACGTCGCGATCATCGATCCCGGCCCGGACGACGCGGCGCA
This sequence comes from Bradyrhizobium sp. USDA 376, assembly GCF_054063675.1. Classification (NCBI taxonomy): domain Bacteria; kingdom Pseudomonadati; phylum Pseudomonadota; class Alphaproteobacteria; order Hyphomicrobiales; family Nitrobacteraceae; genus Bradyrhizobium; species Bradyrhizobium sp. USDA 376. The sequence goes on along the minus strand of NZ_JBSSGN010000001.1, from coordinate 8,513,705 downwards.
TGCGGCCGCGCTGCTCGAGGCCGTGCGCGGCGAGACGGTGAGCCACATCTTCGTCACCCACACCCACCGTGACCACTCGCCGAACACCGCGCGGATCAAGCAGGCGACCGGCGCGCCGGTCTATGCCGAAGGCCCGCACCGCGCCTCGCGCCCGCGCTTCGAGAGCGAGAAGCACAATCCGGAGTCCGGCGTCGATCGGGATTTCGCGCCTGATATCACGCTCGCCCATGGCGACGTCGTCGAGGGGGCCGGCTGGCGCCTCGAGGCGGTGGCGACGCCCGGCCACACCGCCAACCACCTTGCCTTCGCCTGGCCAGAGCGGAAATTCAATTTCGTCGGCGACCACGTGATGGGCTGGTCGACCTCGATCGTGGCACCCCCCGACGGCTCGATGATCGACTACATGGACTCGCTCGACCGTCTCGCCGCGCGCGCGGAGGATCTTTACTTCTCCGGCCACGGCCCCGAGATCCCGGACGGTCCGCGCTTCGTGCGTTTCCTGATCCGCCACCGCAAGTCCCGCGAGGCTTCGATCCTGCACCGCCTCGCCAAGGGCGAGGCCGACATCCCGACCATGGTGCGCGCGATCTATATCGGCATCGATCCGAGGCTGACGACGGCCGCCGGCTATTCCGTGCTGGCGCATCTGGAAGACCTCGTCGCGCGCGGCGTGGTGGCGACGGATGGCGATCCCGTGATCACCGGGACGTACAGGATGGCCTAGCTCGTTATTCCGGGGCGCGCATCAGAGCGGCCCGGAATCTCGCGCTACAATCTCGAGATCCCCAGGTGCGCAATTGCGCACCAGAGTTCGCCGCTTTGCGGCGCCCCGGGATGACGCTAGCGCATTACTTCTTCACCGTCTTCGCCGGCGCCTTTGGCGGCGCCACCGGGGTCTTCTTGACCGGCTTGAGCGCGTCGGCATCGGCGGCAGTGTTGAGATCCTCGATGAACTTCGTCACGCGTGCGGCATTGCTGCCGAGATCGCTGTCGAAATAGCGCGAGGCGGAACGGATATCGACGCGGGAATCCTCGCCGTCGGGCACGACCCTGATGGAAATGTCCTCGCGCAAGCCCATGATTGGCGTGCGGGCCACCGCCTCGATGCGGCCCATGCGGCGCGGCGGCTGCGGCGCGCGCTCGTCGATGACGAGCCATTTGCGCTTGTTGACCAGCTGGAGCGCGATCGCGTAGGCGCGATCGACGGGGATCTCGAGCTCGATCGGTTCGATATCAGGGTAGAAGTGGCGCTGCTGCTCGGCCGAATAGAGGCCGGCATAGACCGCCGTATTGGCGCCGTCGCCGCTGCGCAGACGCGCCAATGCGTCGAAGCGCGGCGGGTCGATCGGGTCGGTGGTGATGTCGTGGATCGCCGGCAGCTTGCGGTATTGCAGGGCGAGGTAGGCCGGGTAGGCGAGGATCGCGCCGTCGATCAGGAACGCGAGCAGGATGCGCGCCATTCCGCGCGAGCCGTTCTGCCAGATCGCGGCGAAGCCCGCGAGCCCGAACAGGATCGAGAGCCCGGCGATCGCGAGGCCCCCGAAGAAGGTGGCGAGCGCCGGCTTTGGCTCCAGGAAGCCGAAGCGGACGATGAGGATCGACACCAATACGGCCACCACCGCGAACACGGCGAGATTGCGCGCCCAGCTGGCGAGGCTGGACACGGGCTCCGTCTGGTAGGGAGCGGAAAACCTGCGGGCCATCGGGTGAGCTCTGCCGGGGTCTTGGAGGCGGTGCCGGCCGATCTGGCGCGACGATGGGCCGTTGAGACCACGGCCCGGGGGCAAATTCAAGGGTGACCGGACTGTTACGGCCCGTCATTCCGGGGCGCCCGAAGGGCGAACCCGGAATCTCGAGATTCCGGGTTCGATGCCGTTGGCATCGCCCCGGAATGACGTGTACGTCCCTACGCCGCCGCGTTCGGGAAGCGGTAATCCTTGAACTGGTCGCGCAGCGCCGTCTTCAGGATCTTGCCGGTGGCGGTGTGCGGGATGCCGTCGACGAAGGCGACGTCGTCGGGCATCCACCATTTGGCGATCTTGCCGTCCATGAACTTCAGGATGTCCTCGCGCGTGGCCTGCTGGCCCTGCTTGAGCTGCACGATCAGGAGCGGCCGCTCGTCCCATTTGGGGTGGAACACGCCGATCACGGCGGCTTCCGCCACGGCCGGATGGCCGACCGCAAGGTTTTCGAGGTCGATCGAGGAGATCCACTCGCCGCCGGACTTGATCACGTCCTTGGAGCGGTCGGTGATCCGCATATAGCCGTCCTCGTCGATGGTCGAGACGTCACCGGTGTCGAAGAAGCCTTCCTCGTCGAGGATGTTGGCGTCGACGCGGTAATAGGCCTTGGCGACGGCGGGCCCGGAGACCTTGAGGCGGCCGAAGGTCTTGCCGTCCCAGGGCAGCTCCTTGCCGGCATCGTCGGTGATCTTCATCTGCACGGCGAAGGGCGCATAGCCCTGCATCTGCAGCACGTCGAGCTTGGCATCGCCGGTTGTGTTCTGGAACGGCGGCTTCAGCGCCGCGACCGTGCCGATCGGGCTCATCTCGGTCATGCCCCAGGCGTGGCGGACGTTCGAGCCCATGTCGAGGAAGGCCTTGATCATCGAGCGCGGCATCGCCGAGCCGCCGCAGATCACCATCTTCAGGTCCGGCAGCTTCAGATTATTGGCGGCCATGTGCTGGAGCAGCATCAGCCACACCGTGGGCACGCCGGCAGTGTGCGTCACCTTCTCGGTCGAGAGCAGCTCGTAGACCGAGGCGCCGTCGAGCTTGGCGCCGGGCATCACCAGCTTGGTGCCCTGCGAGGGCGCGGAGAACGCGATGCCCCAACTGTTGGCGTGGAACAGCGGCACCACCGGCAGCATGGTCTCGGAGGCGCTGGTGCCGAGCGCGTCGACATTGTTGGCCATCAGCGCGTGCAGCACGTTGGACCGGTGCGAATACAGCACGCCCTTCGGGTCGCCCGTGGTGCCCGAGGTGTAGCACATCGCGGCCGCCGTGTTCTCGTCAAAGTCCTTCCATTTGAATTTGCCGTCGGCCTGCGCAATCCAGTCCTCGTAGGCCACCGCATTCTTCAGCGTGGTCTGCGGCATATGCGCCTTGTCGGTGAGCACGATGTAGCGCTCCACGCTTGGCAGCTTGTCGGCGATCTTCTCCAGGACCGGAACGAAGGTGATGTCGGTCATCACGATGCGGTCCTGCGCATGGTTGATGATCCAGGCGATCTGCTCGGGGAAAAGGCGGGGATTGACGGTATGGCAGATGGCGCCGATCCCCATGATGCCGTACCACACCTCGAGATGGCGCCAGGTGTTCCAGGCGATCGTTGCGACCCGGTCACCGAGCTTGATGCCGTCGCGCTCCAGCATCTGCGAGACCTTGAGCGCACGCTTGTGGATTTCGGCATAGTTGGTGCGATGGATCGGTCCCTCGATCGATCGCGTGACCACCTCCTGCTTGCCATGAATCCTGGCGGCGTGTTCGATGATTCGGTGGCAGAGCAGGGGCCAGTCTTGCATCAAACCAAGCATTCCGACGTTCCTCCGAGAAGTCGCTGGGCGCGTTTTTGCTCTCAGCGTTGGGCCAAAGAATTGTCATGAATTTTAGCCTGCCGGACTTTCGCCGCAAATGGTCTTGTCGCGGCTATATGTCCGCCGGCGCGGCAATGGTTACCGTCGCGCTGGGGCTGTCGCTTGTGCTGACGGAGCGGGCAGAGGCGCGAAAATATGCTGCGCCGTTCGATATCTTTGGCCTTGGTACACCACGGCCGCGTGCGAGGGTTCATTCCGCCAGGATCCCGCTCCCGAAACCGCGCCCCGAGGAGGCCCCGAAAGTATCCGACGAGGCCCCGTCGGAGGCCGAGGGCAAGCCGTCCCCGGACAAGCCGGGGGACACCAAGCCCGCCGAGGCTGCGCGGCCGCCGGAGAAGCAGGTTTCGGCCTGCCGTCTCGCGCTGACCGAGGAGGTCGCGGTCGCGCCGTCCATCCCGGATATCCGCGGCCCCGGCGCCTGCGGCGGCGAGGATCTGGTGCGGCTGGAGGCCATCGTGCTGCCGGACAAGCGCAAGGTGACGGTGAAGCCGGCGGCGATCCTCCGCTGCACCATGGCCTCCGCGATCGCGGACTGGGTGCGCAAGGACATGGCGCCGCTGGCCGCGAGCCTCGGCTCCACCATCAGCGATCTCGACAATTTCGACAGCTTCGAGTGCCGCGGCCGCAACCGCATCGCTGGCGCGATGCTGTCCGAGCACGGCAAGGCCAACGCCCTCGACGTCCGCGCCATCAAGCTCGCCAACGGGCAGTCGATCGGCCTCACCGACCGCTCCATGTCGCGCGACGTGCGCGAGCGCGTGCTGCATTCGGTCTGCGCGCGCTTCTCCACCGTGCTCGGTCCGGGCTCGGACTGGTACCACGAGGACCATATCCATCTCGATCTCGCGCAGCGGCGCAACGACTACCGGATCTGCCAGTGGAACGTCTGGGATCCCCTGCCGCAGGTCGCGCCGCTCTTGCCGGCGGAGCGCCCCGAGGGGGCGCCGCCGCGCGAGGTCGCGGCCAAGCCTGAGGCAAAGGAAGGCGCAGATGACGAGGCGGCGGAGAAATCCTCTCCGCCCGAGGACAAGTCGACACCCGAGAAGAAGGCTCAGCCGCACAAGCCGGCAACAAAAAAGCGCCGGTAAGACCGGCGCTTTTGGATTTCAGAGATCAGGAGGCGATCAGTAGCTGCCCGCCTGGCCGGTGGCACTGCCGCCGAGCGCCAGCCGCGAATTGTAGGGGGAGTCGCCATGCTTCGGCTCGAGCACGACCACGATCGTGCCGACCTTGACGCGATCATAGAGATCGATCGCGTCCTCGTTGGTCAGGCGGATGCAGCCTGACGAAATCGAGGCGCCGATATATTCCGGCTGGTTGGTGCCGTGGATGCGGAACAATGTGTCTTTCCCGCCGGAATAGAGGTAAATCGCGCGAGAGCCCATCGGATTGTCCGGGCCGGGTGCGACATAGGTCGGCACGCCCAGGCGCGAAATTTCGCCGGGGGTGGGGTGCCAAGCCGGCCACTCGGTCTTGCTGCCGACCTTGGCGATGCCCGACCAGGCCATGGCCTCTTCGCCGACGGTGATGCCGTAACGGATCGCCTTGCCGCCATCCTGCACGTAATAGAGATAGTGATTGTCCGAATCGACCACGATCGAGCCCGGCGATTCCTTGCGGTGGTACTCGACGATGGCGCGGCGGAACGGCTCCGCGACCGGGGTGTTCTCATACCGAACCTTGGCAAGAAGTTCCTTGTCCTTCGGCTTGAAGGCCTTGGTGTCGGTCGCCTCGAAATGCGTGGCCTGCATGCAGCCCGACAGCATCAGGCCCGCGGCCAAAATTCCCAACTTAACTTTCAGCGACGACATGGTTTGGTTCCAATCAAAACAATACCGTGCGGAAGGCCCGAGCCTAGCGCCCAAGTTCCTCGACTCCGTTAGTCCCATTATCGTTGAAATCTGCCACAATTCCAGCGCGGAAGGTCTTTTCCCGCGCTGCGAGACCCAAGCTGTGGCTTTTCTGCCGCAAGTTTTGCGATGCTATGGGGATTTTTTGGCAAAGGAGGTCCGGACTGTCGATTTCGCGCCACAGTAGCGCCGCAAATGCAAACCCTCCGTTAATGTTGTTGTCATCGTGAACCTGCCAGAATCGCGCTAAAGGCTGTCATTCTGTCGCAGGTCCTCTGGAGTTGTTCATGTTTTCGGTGTTTGTTCCCTCCGAGTCCTCCCTCAAGAAGGCGGTCGTCGAGGATCTCACGGCGCTGCCGGAGAACGCGGTCTGGATCGACCTCGTCAACCCCTCAGCCGCCGAGGACAAGGCCGTGGAGCGGCTGGCGGGCATCGCCATCCCGACCCGGGAAGACATGCAGGAGATCGAGATCTCCAGCCGCCTCTATATCGAGAACGGCGCGCGCTACATGACCGCGACGCTGATGTGCCACTCCGATACCGACATGCCCCGGACCACGGCGGTGACCTTCATCCTCGGCGATCATCGCCTGGTGACGGTGCGCTACGACCTGCCGAAGCCGTTTGCGCTGGTCGAGGCCAAGCTGGCCCGCTCCTGCACGCCGTCCATCACCGGCGAGATGGTGCTGATGGAACTCGTGGACGCCGTGATCGACCGCTGCGCCGACATTCTGGAGCGCTGCGGCGCCGAGATCGACCAGGTCTCGCACGACATCTTCGAGCCCGAGAGCGAACGCCACGGCCACGCCAAGCAATATTCCCAGATCCTGATCTCGATCGGCCGCAAGGGCGATTTGACCTCCAAGGTTCGCGAGAGCCTGGTGTCGATCGGCCGTGTCGTCGCATTCCTCTCGGCGGTGGTGGAAGGCGTCAAATGGTCGAAGGACATGCGCGAGCAGCTCAAGACCATGCAGCGCGACGTCGTCTCGCTGACCGACCATGCCTCCTATCTCTCCAACAAGATCACCTTCGTGCTCGACGCCATGCTCGGCGTCGTCAATCTCGAGCAGAACAACATCATCAAGCTGTTTTCGGTCATGGCCGTTGTCCTGATGCCGCCGACGTTGATCGCCTCGATCTACGGCATGAACTTCAAGGCGATGCCGGAACTCGAATGGGTGCACGGCTATCCGATGGCGCTGGTGATGATGCTGATCGCTGCGATCGTCCCGTACTGGATCTTCAAATGGAAGAAGTGGCTGTGATCGTTCCCGCTCTCGGAAAATAGCTACCGAGACCTTACGCCGGTCGCAGAGACACGGCGCATCGTGTCGCAGAATAGAGCGGGATTGCGGCGTCGCGGTGATGTGTGCGCTCCGCCCCAATTCCTCCGGTAAAATTTGAGCGGTGGGCTGAACGTTTGCGCGAAACTTGTCTGCGATAAGTGGTGCGTAGCCGCGAGGAACAACCATGGTTGAAAAACACATAACGTCGCCCCGCAACGTCATCGATCTGGCGAACTATCGTCAGGTCCTGGCGAGCGGCAAGGCGTCGTCAATGTCGGCACGCCTGTGCCGGCACTGTGGTGCTCCGCTGCTCGATGGCGAGAACGACGACGACTGCTCGACCGCATTCAATGCCGGAGCTCCAAGTGCTTCAGCTCCAAGACTGCGCGATCGGTCGCGTCGGATTCGAGTCGATTGAGGAACGGAAGGAAGGGCGGGCGATCCAGGTCTTGCGGCGGCGTTGTCTGGATCGCCTTGCTTCCATCCTTCGGCATATCAATCAGCGCGCTTCACGATCTGCGCCGTCGAGACAATGGTCTCGGCGATGACGCCGTTGCTACTGAACGGCGCCAGATGCTCCCCGACATCATTTAGCATCGCCTCGACATTGTCGCCCAATGCATCCGGCGACGACGACGAGTAGGTGAGGGTGCGCCGCGTCAGGTCCTCGACGCTCACGGTGTGGCTGGTCTCGACCGTGACGAGCTCGGTGGGCTGGAACGCGCTGTCGCGAAAGAATGCGGGGAGGTCGCGGTGCGTCCGCGTGCCCCGGCCTGCCTCCTCCCACAGCTTGGCCGGCGACCAGCGGCGGCGGATCTCATTGTAGCCATCGAGCCAGGGATTGCTGCCGTCGGTGGCTGAGAACGAGGCGCAGATCGCAATCGCGCCCTCGCGTGCAACCAATGTGTCGAGCCGTGCCAGTGTCGGCTCGGGATCCATCCAGTGCAGCGCGCGGCCGATGGTCACGACATCGAATGTGCCGATATCGGGGGCAAGCGTTTCGGCCTTGCCTTCGATCAGCGTGAGCGCGTGGCCCGCGCTCGCGGCTGCACGGCGCGCCGCATCGAGCATTGCAGGTTCAGGGTCGATGCCGACGATGCGGCCGACATAGGGAGCGAAGCCGAGTGCCAGCAGCCCGGGCCCGGTGCCGAGGTCGATCAGGCTGCTTTGTTTGGAGAGGCCGAGCTTATGCGCGACGCGGCGAAAGAATTCGCTCGGGTAGGGCGGCCGCAAATGCTCGTAGAGCGACGCCGTGCTCGCGAACCGGCCCATGCTTCGCCTACACGTGCTGGCCGCCGTTGATGTGGATCTCGGCGCCGTTGACGTACGAGCTGGTGTCCGTGCACAGCACATAGATGATCTTGGCCACTTCGTCAGGCGTGCCGAGGCGGTGCATCGGGATCTGCTGATCGACGATCTTCTCGGTCCCCGGCGACAGGATCGAGGTGTCGATCTCGCCCGGCGCGATGGCATTGACGCGCACGCCGACGCGGCCGAAGTCGGAGGCCATCTCGCGGGTCAGGGATGCGAGCGCGGCTTTGGAGGTTGCGTAGGCCGCGCCTGCGAATGGATGCACCCGCGAGCCCGCGATCGAGGTGACGTTCACGACCGACCCCCTGGCCGCCTTCAACTCATCAATCAGCCCGCGTGCGATCATGATCGGCGCGAAGAAGTTGACGTGGAAGACGTGTGTCCAGGTGTCGAGATCGGTGTCGACCGAGCCGAGCCGGGAGCCGCCCGGGCCCTTCGGCGAGATCGCGGCATTGTTGACGAGCGCATGGAGCATGCCGCCTTCGAGCCGGTTGCGGATTTCGGAGATCGCGCGCGCGGTGTCCTGGGGATCGCCGAGGTCGACCTGGATGTGATCCTCCGGCCCCGCGTCCCACGGGCAGTCCTCGGGGAAGGCATGCCGCGAGCAGGTGATCACACGCCAGCCCGCCGAGGAGAAGCGGATCACGGTGGCGTGGCCGATGCCCCGGCTTGCACCGGTCAGGAGTAGCGTGCGGCGCGGCGCATTGGACGAATGCGGCATGGACATCTTTCAGGTCAGCCCAAGAATCAAGGTAAGGCTCAGGATAAGGCTCAAGGATACATCCGCGTCTTGGACCACGGCTGGCCGGCCGCGTCACGGCGAAATTCGATGCGGTCGTGCAGGCGGAATGGGCGGTCGTGCCAGAATTCGATGCGTAGCGGCGTGATGCGCCAGCCACTCCAGCCCGGCGGCCGCGGTACCTCGCCGATGACATATCTGGCCGCGACCTTGGCGATGGCCTGCTCGAAGGCGAAGCGGCTCTCCAGTGCTTCGGATTGCTTGCTCGCCCAGGCGCCGATCTGCGCCTGCTTGGGCCGCGTCGCGAAATAGGCGTCGGCTTCAGTGTCGGTCACCGGCGTCACGTTGCCGCGGATGCGGACCTGACGGCGCAGCGACTTCCAGTGAAAAAGTAACGCTGCCTTAGGATTTGCGGCGAGTTCACGGCCCTTCTGGCTGGCGATGTGGCTGTAGAAGACAAAACCCTCGGTATCGAAGCCCTTCATCAGCACCATGCGCACATCGGGCAGCCCGTCGGGATCGACGGTTGCGAGTGCCATGGCGTTCGGATCGTTCGGCTCGCTCTTGATCGCCTCGTTCAGCCAGGCCTCGAACAGCGCAAAAGGCTCGTCGGCGGCGGTGAAATCACCGGATGTTAAGGGTGTCTGGTGTTTGATCGAGGTCGTGTCGGTCATGTCTGGAGTCCGAGTTGCGTCCCGCGGTCCAAAACGCGTTGTTGTCCGCTACCGCCCTATATAGGACATGGGGACGCGTTGGCCTATCGGCGATCCGGCCGTCCGGCCTTGCCATGACGATCATTCTGATCGGGCTGGGCGCCGGCGGCTGCAGCTTCTCCCGTGGTGACAAGAGTGCCTATGCCAAGGCGGACAACAGCGACCTCACCGGCTCGATCGTGCGGCCGGCGAAAGACACCGCGCCGACGGAGACCGATCTCGCCTTCGCCCGCAACGCCGCCTCGGACGTGCTGAGCAAGGGCGACAAGGATTCCAGCCAGCACTGGGAGAACCCGGACACGGGGGCGCGGGGCTCGGTGACGCCGATCGCGCAGTCCTATGCCGCCGAGGACGGCCGCAAGTGCCGCGATTTCCTGGCGAGCTACGTCAACGGGAACACGGAAAGCTGGCTCCAGGGCGCCGGCTGCCAAAGCAGTCGTGGCCGTTGGGAGATTCATACGCTAAAGCCGTGGCGGAGCTAGGAATCGGCGCGCGCCCCTAGTTGCAAAAATGCCACTCTCTCCCCACATCACCCGGAGTGGGGCGGGGAGCCCTTTGAACAATTTCGATTCCTTGAAGGAGACGTGACGGATGCGCGACCCCTATGAGGTCTTGGGGGTGCCGCGGAGCGCCAACGCTGCCGCCATCAAGAGCGCCTATCGCAAGCTTGCCAAGAAGCATCATCCCGACAGCAACAAGGGCGACCCGAAGGCTGCCGAGCGCTTTTCCGAGATCAACTCGGCCAACGAGATCATCGGCGACGAGGACAAGCGCAAGCAGTTCGATCGCGGCGAGATCGACGCCGAGGGCAAGCCGCGCTTCCAGGGCTTTCCGGGCGGCGGCGGGCCGCGCGGTCGCGCGGGTCCCGGCGGGTTCGAGAGCTATACGTTCCGGAGCGGCGGTGCGGGCGGCCCGGGCGGCGGCGGCGCGTTCGAGGACATCCTCAACAGCATGTTCGGCGGCGGGATGCGCGGCGCGCGGCCCGGGGCCGGCGGCGGTGCCCAGTTCGAATTCGACACCGGCGGGGTCGGGCTCGATCTCGACGTCAACGTCGCCATGTCCGTCTCGCTGGAAGAGGCGGTCAAGGGCGGCGAGAAGCGTGTCCGGCTGCCGACGGGCAAGGAGCTCAACGTCAAGATTCCCGCCGGCGTCACCGAGGGCCAGCAGATCCGGCTGCGGGGGCAGGGCGAGAGCGCCCAGGGCCATCCGCCCGGCGATCTGCTGATCACCATCAGCATCGCGCCTCACCCGCACTTCAAGGTCGAGGGCGCAGACTTGCGGATCGACCTGCCGGTCACGCTCTATGAGGCGGTGCTCGGGGCCAAGGTCCGCGTGCCCACCCTCGGCAACGCCGTGGAGCTCTCGGTCCCCAAGAACACCTCCAGCGGCCGGACCTTCCGTCTCAAAGGCAAGGGCCTGCCGAAATCTGGTGGGACCGGGGATCTCTTTGTCACCATCAGGATTATGCTACCGGACGGGAACGACGCCGAGCTTGAAGCATTGATGGAGAAGTGGCGGGACCAACACCCCTACAATCCGCGTAGCGGGCTTGGCTAAAGCATGATCCGGAAAAGTGCGTGGCGGTTTTCCGGAAAGATCATGCGCAAACAAGGAGCTAAAGCGCGAGCCATCGCGCTTTAGGGCGACATCGAACTGAAGGGGTTCTCCCAGAGGCCTAAGGCATCGTCCAGGAGATGATGCTCATCATATGCCTGAGGCGTGGTCGCGCTTCATGGTTTCGACGTGTCGGCTGTCCGGCGGGGCAGCCGATAAAAAGGTGCGGCCTCGAGAGGGGGACCAGCGCGGTACCAAAAACCCCAATCGAGGCCGCCCGCGTCGATCGGCGGATCGAACGCCACTCATAATCGCGTGAACACCCGGTGCGATAATGAGACACGCCCGTGTCTTGATTCCAAATTTTCAATGACGGAATCGAGGCACCGCGCCTGTGCAGTTGTCTAGGTACCGTTTTTCTCTGCTTGGTCGTAGACGGCCTGCGCCACCTTGGTCAGCCGGTCGCGATCACCGCCGCCGCTGACGACATAGCCGACGCCGCGCTCGGCCCAGAACAACGCACCATCCTTGTCCGTCTTGGCGTAGCGCATTTGCGTTGCACCACTCTCGGTCTTGGCGGAGTAGATCGTGTACCGCTCGCCCGAGGCGCCCTCATACATCAGGAACGACGCCGGCCCGTTCGGTCCCGGCAGCAGCCGGCCGCCAACCAGCTTCAGTCCGCTCGCCTCCAAATTCGGCGCGAACACGGTCCAGCCGCAGCGCCTGGTCAGCCAGGCCTGCAGGTGATCGCGCTCGTTGCCGCCGACCTCGACGGGGTGGCGGACCTCGACGACGTAGAGGCGGTGGGCGTCGAGCGCGTCCGCCGTAAAGCTCTGGAAGGTCGAAGGTGCGTTGGCGGCGCCGTGCGCCACCCAGCCGGCGGTCCCGCCGGCGACGAAGGCAACCAGCACGGCCGCGGCGGCGCCATAGAACCATTGCCGGGGACGGCGCTCCAGCCGCTCCAGCTCGAGCCGCGCCGGCACCGGCTCCTGGGCGACGGAATCGTAACGGGCGTGCAGCATATCGGCCATGGTCTGCCAGGACTGCACCCGCTCGGCATCCTCGGGGTGGGCGGCAAGCCAGGCCTCGACGTCGGCGCGTCGCTCGGCCGGCAGCTCGCCGTCGACATAGGCGTGGAGCTCGTCCTCGGTAATGGGAATGTTGCGGTCGTTCATATCGGTCGTCTCTGGCTCTGCGGCCCAAAATATCCTTCGTGACTCAACTTCGCGTCGCTCACCGTCAGGCTGCGGGCGGACAATATTCGATGCATCAACCCGGCCATCATTTCACCCGCCTGAGCGCCGGGCGCTCACCCTCCAGCGAGGCTTTCACGTGGGCTCTCGCCCTTGCCAGGCGCGACATCACGGTGCCGATCGGCACGCCCTGGATGTCGGCGACCTCGCGGTAGCTCATGCCCTCCAGCATCACCAGCAGCAGCACCGAACGTTGCTCCTCAACCAGCGTTGCCAGCGCCTTCTCGATGTCGCGTCCCTCGGCTTCGGTCCCGCTGGCGTCGGGGTTGTTCTCCGTCAGCTGCATGAATTGCGGGCGCCTTGCCAGCGAGCGCCGCCGGTTCTTGTTGAGGTTGGTCAGGATCGTGTAGAGCCAGCTCCTGACGTCGCCTCCGAGAAACAGGCGCTCCGAACGGAGCGCACGCACCAACGTGTCCTGCACCAGATCGTCGGCCGCATCCGCATCGCGCGTGAGCGCGCGGGCGTAGCGGCGCAACGCCGGGATCATGGCTTCCACGCTCTGGCGAAACGCACTCATGCCGTCTTTGATGTCCTGCCGTTCGGCGCAAGCGCCACAATCATCATAACACCCGAATGGAACGGCTATTCCGGCGCTCGAAACAGCGTTAACGCCGCGTATTAGGGCTGTACCGCAGGGGAGGGCTGGTGTACCTCCAGACCTCAACGAGAGCTCGACGGGACGTTCAAAAATGGCGCAGAATTCAGGTCTGATGCAAGGACTGATGCAAGGCAAGCGCGGGGTGATCCTCGGCGTTGCCAACAACCGCTCGATCGCCTGGGGCATTGCCAAGGCATGCCACGCCGCCGGCGCCGAGCTCGCCTTCACCTATCAGGGCGATGCGCTGAAGAAGCGCGTCGAGCCGCTTGCCGCCGAGATCGGCGGCCTCGTGCTCGGCCATTGCGACGTCACCGACGCTGCGACCATCGACGCGGCCTTCGCGGTGCTGAAGGAGAAGTGGGGCAAGATCGACTTCCTGGTGCACGCGATCGCCTATGGCGAGCAGCTCGACGGCCGCTACGTCGACACCACGCAGGAGAATTTTTCCAAGTCGATGCTGATCTCCTGCTACTCGTTCACGGCGGTGGCGCAGCGCGCCGAGAAGCTGATGACCGACGGCGGCTCGCTGATCACGCTCTCCTATTACGGCGCCGAGAAGTGGATGCCGCATTACAACGTGATGGGCGTGGCCAAGGCGGCGCTGGAAGCCAGCGTGCGTTATCTCGCCGCCGATCTCGGTGAGAAGAACATCCGCGTCAACGCGATCTCGGCGGGACCGATCAAGACGCTGGCGGCGTCCGGCATCGGCGACTTCCGCTATATCCTGAAGTGGAACGAGACCAACGCGCCGATGCGGCGCAACGTCTCGACCGAAGACGTCGGCGGCAGCGCGCTGTATTTCCTCTCCGACCTCTCACGCGGCGTCACCGGCGAGGTGCATCACGTCGATTCCGGCTATCACGTGCTCGGTATGAAGCGACCGGATGCGCCGGATATCTCGCTCGGCGGGAAGGACTAGTTCTGACCTGCAATGCCCGGGCCTACGATCTATTATCTTCGCCACGGCGAGACCGAGTGGAATGCGCTCGGGCGGCTTCAGGGCACCAAGGACATTCCGCTGAATGCGCGCGGCTGCAGTCAGGCCGTGCAGGCCGGCGGCGTGCTGGCCGATCTGTTCAAGCGTGACGGCCACGACAAGGCCGCGCTGCCCTACGTATCGAGCCCGCTCGGCCGCGCACGCCAGACCATGGAACTCGCGCGCGGCAAGCTCGAATTGCCGCCTGCCGACTATGCGCTCGATGATCGCCTGCGCGAGATCGGCTACGGCACCTGGGAAGGGCTGACGCTGGCCGAGAGCGAAGCCGCCGATCCCGATATCTATGCCAGGCGCCTCGCCGACAAATGGACGGTGGGGCCGGTGGGCGGGGAGACCTACGCGGACGTGCAGGTCCGTGTGCGCGCCTGGTACGATCAGCTCCGGACCGACACCGTCGCGGTCGCCCATGGCGGGACCTGCCGGGCGCTGATGGTGTCCTTGGGGCTGGAGACGCCGGCCAGCGCCGCCGAGCTCTACATCGAGCAGGGCGCCGTCTACGTGTTCCGCGACGGGCGGCTGGAGAAGTTCAGTTAGGCCGCTCCGCCGTCATTCCGGGGCGCCCGTAGGGCGAACCCGGAATCTCGAGATTCCGGGTTCGGTGCTGCGCACCGCCCCGGAATGACGGGAACGGGGTTGAACGCTTTGCCCCTCAGGGCTACGAACGTTGACAAACAACGTTTATGTAAAGCGTCAACGTCAGGCGGCAGTTCGGCATGTCCTTCAACACCTTCGGCCACATGTTCCGCGTCACCACCTTCGGCGAGAGCCATGGGGTCGCGATCGGCTGCGTGGTCGACGGCTGCCCGCCGATGATCCCGCTCACCGAGGCCGATATCCAGAAGGATCTCGACCGCCGCCGTCCTGGCCAGTCGCGCTTCACCACCCAGCGCCAGGAGCCGGACCAGGTGAAGATCCTCTCCGGCGTGATGGCGCATCCGGAGACCGGCGTGCAGGTGACGACGGGCACGCCGATTGGGCTTTTGATCGAGAACACCGACCAGCGCTCGAAGGACTATTCCGAGATCAAGGACAAGTTTCGTCCCGGCCACGCCGACTTCACCTATGAGGCGAAGTATGGCCTGCGGGACTATCGCGGCGGCGGCCGCTCCTCTGCGCGCGAGACCGCGATGCGGGTTGCCGCCGGCGCGATCGCGCGAAAGGTGCTGCCCGACGTGACGGTGCGCGGCGCGCTGGTGCAAATCGGCCCGCACAAGATCGACCGCAAGAAGTGGGACTGGGACGAGGTCGCCAAGAACCCGTTCTTCTGTCCGGACAAGGACAAGGCCGCGTTCTTCGAGACCTATCTCGACGGCATCCGCAAGAGCGGCTCCTCGATCGGTGCGGTGCTCGAGATCGTCGCCGAAGGCGTGCCGGCAGGTCTTGGCGCACCGATCTATGCAAAGCTCGATTCCGATCTCGCGGGCGCGATGATGACCATCAACGCGGTGAAGGGCGTCGAGATCGGCGCCGGCTTTGGCGCGGCCGAGCTCACCGGCGAAGAGAACGCCGACGAGATGCGCACCGGCAATAACGGTACGCGCTTCCTGTCCAACCATGCCGGCGGCGTTCTGGGCGGCATCTCCACGGGACAGCCGATCGTGGTGCGCTTTGCGGTGAAGCCGACCTCGTCGATCCTCCAGCCGCGTCTCACCGTCGACCGAAAGGGCACTGATACCGAGATCTTCACCAAGGGCCGCCACGACCCCTGCGTCGGCATCCGCGCCGTCCCGGTCGGCGAAGCCATGATGGCCTGCGTGCTGGCCGATCATTTCATTCGGGATCGCGGGCAGGTGGGGCGCTAGTGCGGCAATCTCTTCACCTCTCCCGTAGGGAGAGGTCGGATCGCATCAAAGATGCGATCCGGGTGAGGGGTTTCAGTCTCACTGTACGCTGCGGCCCCTCACCCGGATTGCTTTCGCAATCCGACCTCTCCCCGCCGGGGAGAGGTGGCGCACTGCGGATGATGCTTAGTGTCGCGGTACCAGCCCACCGCGCAGCTTGACGTCCGCACAACTTCGTCCGCAAATGCGCGCATGGAAACCTCCGAGCTCCAGCGCATCACCAACTGGCTGATCGACGGCGCGAGGTCGTCCGGAACCCCGGCCGAGATGATCGCCGACGTCTGCGAGCATCTGGTCGAGGCCGGCCTGCCGCTGTGGCGGTTCGGCATTTTCATCCGCACGCTGCATCCGGAAATCTTCGGCCGCAACTTCATCTGGCGACAGGGCGAGGAGGTCGAGATCGGCTCCGTCGATTTCGAGGTCCTGGAGACGCCCGAATTTGCCAAGAGCCCGCTTCGGATCGTGTTCGAGCAGGGGCTGGAGGTTCGGGGACGGATGGACGATCCGGACAGCAGGCGGTTCCCGTTTCTCGACGACATGCGGGCCGAAGGGGCGACCGACTATATCGCAGTGCCCATGCCGTTTCTCGACGGCTCGGTCCATGCGACGAGCTGGGTGACACGGCATCCCCGCGGCTTCAGCGACGACCACATCGCGGCAATCCGCTCCATCGTGACGCCGCTCGCGCGCGTCGCCGAGATCATCAGCCTGCGCCGCACTGCCGAGATGCTGCTCGACACCTATGTCGGCAACCGCGCCGGCGCGCGCATCCTCGGCGGCCAGATTCGCCGCGGCCACAACGACACCATGCAGGCCGCGATCTGGCTCTCGGACCTGCGCGGCTTCACCGCGCTGTCGGATCGCCTGCCGGCCGAGACCGTGGTCGAGATCCTCAACCAGTATTTCGACTGCCAGGTCACCGCGATCCGCGGCCATGGCGGCGAAGTGCTGAAATTCATGGGTGACGGCCTGCTCGCGGTGTTTCCGATCGACGAATATGTCGGCGATGCCGCGCATGTCTGCACGCGCGTATTGGAGGCTGCGCGCGAGTCCCGCGCCAGCGTCGAAGCGCTCGCCTTTCCGGTCGGCGACATCGTCGAGCGCTTCCGCTTCGGCGTTGCGCTGCATGTCGGCAACATCCTCTACGGCAATATCGGCGGCGGCAATCGCCTCGACTTCACCTGCATCGGCCCCGCCGTCAATCTCGCCGCACGGCTGGAGAAGATCACCGGCCGGCTGGGGCGAACCGTCGTCGCCTCGGAAGGTTTTGCCAAAGTCTGCCGCCACGACTGGCACGAGCTCGGCGAGTTTCCGATCGCGGGATTTTCCAAGGCGCAGCGCGTCTACGGGCTCGCCGAGGAGACGCCGGTGGTGATGGCGTGACGCGCACCGGGCTGAAGGTCATTCATCGTCGCACGATGAAGTCCTACTCCTCCGGCTCGGTCGTGAACAGCAGCGGATAACCCTTGGCGCGGCCAGCGTCGGTGGCGCGCGTCGCTTTCGTCTCGGCGACGTCCTTGGTGAACACGGCGACCACGCAGGTCCCTAGCTTGTGTGCGGTGATCATCACCTTGTAGGCCTGATCCTCGGTCATGCGGAATTCGGCCTTCAGCACCATGGTGACGAATTCGCGCGGCGTGTAGTCGTCGTTGATCAGGATGACCTTGTGCAGCTTCGGCCGCTCGACCTTGGTCTTGGTCCTGGTTTTCGGCTTGGTGACGGTGTCGTTCATTCCGCCTCCTGGACACGGCGGGCTCGGGTTCCGGCCGGAGCGATCAGCTCGCGGCCTTCGCACCATATTGCAGGACCTGCACCTTCTCCAAGGTGATCAGGCCGCTCGACATCATGCCGTCCAGGATGGGCAGGAATGCATTGATGTTGTCCTCGCTGTCGACGATCTCGATCAGCAGCGGCAGGTCTTCCGAGAGGCGCAGGATTTTCGAGGTATGCAGCCGGCTCGACTTGCCGAATCCCATGGGACCACGCAGCACGGTGGCGCCGGCGAGGTGCAGCTCGCGCGCCTTCGTCACGATCGCTTCATAAAGCGGCTTGCCGTCATAGTGGTCACTCTCGCCGATGAAGATGCGGAGCGAAACTGCCTGATTGGGAATTTGCATGGTCAGCTCCTTTTCAAGCGGTTGTAGCGGCTCGCCAGCATATGCCCGGCCCACACCGACACCAGCCAGCAGACGACCGAGGACGTGACATAGGCAAGTGCGGTGTATTTCATGCCGCCATGGAACAGGCGGAAGGTTTCCAGGCTGAAGGCCGAGAAGGTGGTGTAGCCGCCGCAGAACCCGGTCATGACGAATTGCCGGTGCTCCGGGCGCGCGAGCACGCGACCATCAGGGCCGGTCAGCGTCGCATAGAAGCCGATGATCAGCGAGCCCGTGGCATTGATGAACAGCGTTGCGGTGGGGAAGGCGGGCCCGGTGTCGAGCAGAAGGGACACGAAATAGCGTGCCAGTCCGCCGAGGATGCTGCCGAAGGAAACCCAGGCATAGAGCACCGCGCTGCGCCAGCGGTCGGTGGAAGGGGAGCTCATCAGCCTCTAGCCTCCCAAACGGTCCGCAAGGAGGAAGCCGCAAGTCACGGCCGTGAGGCACAGCCCGACCGAGGCGGCGACATTGCCGAGCGCATGCAGCGGCTCGCCGTTGCGGGCGAGCGTCAGCGTTTGCAGGCTGAACGAGGACACCGTGGTGTAGCAGCCGAGGAATCCGGTCACCGCGAACAGCCAGGGATTGGGCGAGGCGAAGATCGAGCCCGGATGCGTCGCCAGTGCGCCAAAGATGCCGATCAGGAAGGCGCCGGTGACGTTGATGGTCATGGTGCCCCATGGAAATGTCTCGCCCAGCCGCCGCGCGATCACGCCGGAGACGAAGTAGCGCGCACAGCCGCCCAGCACGCTGCCGATCATGATCGCGAGCACTCCGCTCAGCACGATGAACCGCCTCCCGTCATTGCTTGCTCTCCGTTGCGAGCCCGTTGCCGATGGCGAGCAGCCCCGCGAGCGACACCAGTGCGAAACCGAGCCCGGCCAGGAAGGTGCCGGCCGGGCCATAGGCGTCCCACAGCGCGCCGGCGATCACGCTCGCCGCCAGCAGGGCAATGCCCGTGAACAGGTTGAAATAGCCGAATGCGGTGCCGCGCAGGCTCGGCGGCGCGGCGTCGGCGACGAGCGCCGAGAGCAGGCCCTGCGTCAATCCCATATGCAGTCCCCACAGCACGACACCGAGCGCCAGGCCGCCAAGGTTCGGCAGCAGCGCGAGTGCAAGGTCGGCCCCGGCGAGCAAGAGGAGACCGACAGCGAGCAGGCCCGTCCGGTTGATCCGGTCCGACAGCACGCCGGCCGGATAGGCCGAGAGCGCGTAGGCGATGTTCATGAGCACCAGCACCGCCGGCACCCACATCGCATTGAGGCCGATGTTTTGCGCGCGCAGGATCAGGAAGGCCTCGCTGAAGCGGGCGAGCGTGAACACGACGCCGACCGCGACGACGCGCCAATACACCGATCCGAGCTGCCGCATCGCAGCGAGATTGAGCGGATTCTTCGGAGGCTCCCGGCTCGGGTCCGGGTCCGGCTCGTTGACGCCAAAGGCGATCAGGCCGAACGACAGGAAGGCCGGCAGCACGGCGAACCAGAACACGAGGGCAAAATTGTCCGCCGTCCACCACATCAACCCGATCGCGACCAGCGGCCCGACGAAGGCGCCGATGGTGTCGAGCGACTGGCGCAGGCCGAAGCTCGCGCCGCGCAGGCCGCGCGGTGCGATATCGGCGATCAGTGCATCGCGGGGTGCGCCACGGATGCCCTTGCCGACGCGGTCGATGAAGCGCGCCGCCACCAGCCACCCGACGCTCGGTGCAAGCGGGAATAGCGGCTTGGTGAAGGCGGCAAGTCCATAGCCCAGCGCGGCGAGCAGCTTGCGGCGGCCGAGCCAGTCCGACAGCGCGCCGGAGAAGATCTTGATGATCGAGGCGGTGGCCTCCGCAATACCCTCGATGAAGCCGACCGTGAGCGTGGAAGCCCCGAGCACGGTGACGAGATAGACCGGCAGCAGCGCGTGGATCATCTCGGAGGAGATGTCCATCAGCATCGAGACGAAGCCGAGCACCCAGATTCCCCTGGGCAGCCCGCTGCGCACAGCATTCGGTGTCGTCGTCACGCCTTCTCCGTCTTCCGCTTTCAGGCAACAAAAAACCCGCCATCGGCGGGTTTGTCCATGCTCCCGCCAAAGGCGGAGGCTCAATGATTGCCCCACCTCAAGCAGGAGTCATCAGCCCATACGGTCCAAGATTCGGGCTCAAGGCCGCCGGGCGGTTGTCGGGGGACTCCATCCCCATCTGTGCAGCCAACCTAGCATGGAAATCGCGCCGGACAAGTGGGCGGGGTGCGTGTCTCCACCGGCACCGGAGTTCTCGGTTCGCGAGCCCCGGAATGAACTGCGCGAGCGATCGCGCGTGTTCCGGTGTCAGCGCTGTGGCCAAACGACGGCAACGCGCGGCAGCGATGCACTTGAATGTGAAGCGCAAGCGATCTTCGCACTTTGCGGCAAGGCGATTGCATGTCACCATCGCGTCATACGACGGGAGACTGCGATGCGCTTGCTGTTCTCGATCGGGGCTGTGCTGGTGGCCGGCGTGCTTGCCGGGGGGGACGTCGCGGGCATCGCGGCACCGGGGCCGAAGTTTGAACCGCCCAGGACCGAGCCACAGCGGCTGGCGGCGGACAAGGATGCGCAGACGGTCGATGTCGAGCTGATCCTCGCGGTCGACGTCTCCTACTCCATGGATATGGACGAGCTGGCGATCCAGCGCGAAGGCTACGCGCAGGCGATCCAGTCGAAAGAGTTTCTCCAGGCGCTGAAGATGGGTCCGAACGGCCGGATCGCGGTCACCTATTTCGAATGGGCCGCCTCCACCGACCAGAAGATCATCATTCCCTGGCGGCTGGTCGACGGGCCGGAAACTGCCGACGCGGTCGCCGCCGAAATCATGAAGACGCCGATCCGGCGCGCCTCGCGCACCTCGATCTCGGGCGCGATCACCTTCGCGATGCCGCTGTTCGACGAGGATCCCTATCGGGGCCTGCGTCGCGTCATCGACATCTCCGGCGACGGCCCCAACAACAATGGCGGCCCGGTCACGGTGGCGCGCGACGCCGCGCTCGAGAAGGGCATCGTCATCAACGGCCTGCCGATCATGGTCAAGGAACCGTCCTATTCGACCATGGATATCGACAATCTCGACTACTATTACGAGGACTGCGTCATCGGAGGTCCCGGCTCCTTCGTCATCTCGATCAAGGACCGCGACAAGTTCAAGGAAGCGATCCGCACCAAACTGCTGATGGAGGTCGCCGGCCGCATGCCGGAGCGGCCCGTGGTGCGCGTTGCAGATAAGGACAAGGAGCCGCGCGTCAACTGCCTGATCGGCGAGAAGATCTGGTCGGACCGCTGGGGACGCTAAAGCATGATCCGGAAAAGTGCGAAGCGGTTTTCCGGAAAGATCATGCGTAAACAACAACCTAAAGCGCGATGACGATTCATCCCAATCTCATCGCGCTTTAGGAGCACGCGCCTCGGACGGCGGACAGTCCTCTACCATTTCGGCGCCCGCTTCTCCACGAAGGCCCGCAGGCCCTCCTGCGCCTCGTCCGACGTCGCGACGTTGCAGAAATCGTCCACGGCGCTGGCGATGCTGCGCCGGTAGTCGAGATCGATCTGCCGCATGAAGGCGGCGCGCCCCATTCGCAGCACCGCGGCCGATTTCGTCGCGAACTGCGCCGCGAGCCTCTCGGTTTCCGCCTCGAGCTCGGCATCGGCGACGACGCGGTTCACCACGCCGAGCTCGCGCGCCTCCGCCGCGCTGAAGACGCGGCCGGTGAACAGCAGCTCGAAAGCACGGTGGCGTCCGACGATGCGCGGCAGATGGGCATAGTGAATGGCGGGGATGACGCCGACATCGATCTCGGGATAGCCGAACGTCGCGCTTTCGGAGGCCAGCACCACGTCGCATGACACCGCCATGGTCATGCCGCCGCCGCGCGCCGCGCCGCCGACCGCGGCGATCGACGGCTTTCCGAGCCCGTATTGGGCGTCGTAAAGATCGATGTAGAGCGCCTGGAGGAATTCGCGGATCTGGGCGCCTGACTTGCCCAGCAGGATGTCGAGGTCGAGGCCCGCCGAAAAGCGTTTTGCGATGGCGCTCGCCAGCACGACAACGCGCGCATCCGCATCGTCGGCAGCGCGGCGGAGTGCCGTCACCACCGCACGGATGACATCGAGGCTCAGCGCGTTGACGGGCGGCCGGCACAGCGTGATGCGGGCGATGTTGCCGACGCGTTCGTAAGCGACGGGGGTGTCTGGTGTCACCGGGGTCTCCAAGTCTTCAAGTACGTATTACGGACGCGCCCATAAATCCGTCATCCTGAGGTGCGAGCCATGGGACGCAACGCGTCCCATGGGGGGCCTCGAAGGATGCACGGCCCCGATGCAGCCGGGCCGTCGCCCTTCGAGGGCCGCTGAAGAAGCGGCCACCTCAGGGTGACGGTGATAGAATTTCGCCGGGGCAACTATTTCGCCGCCAGCGGCGGCAGCGGGGGCACGCTGTCGTTCGGCGCTTCGGCCTGCATCGTGATCAGCGTCATCGAGACCAGGTCGTAATAGCCGATCAGGCCGATGATATCCATGATGCCGCGCTCGCCGAATTTTTGCTGCGCGGCGCGGTAGACCTCGTCGGACACCTTCTTGTCGCGATACAGCGCCATCGCGAGCTCGTAGAGCGCGGCTTCGTCGTCCTTCATCGTCTGCGGCCGCACGCCGTTGGCGATGTCCTTGGCGACCGCAGGATCAAGGCCGGCCGCGATCGCATCCGCCCATTCCTTCTGCGGCGAGGTCAGCTCCTCCGCCTTCAGCGGCACGAAGCGGGTCGGCTCGGCGGTATGGCCGGCTCCCGATATCGGCACGGTGAACAGCGCGGCCAGTGCCAGGCCAAGATATTTCATCGTCATCCTCCCATTCCGGCGGACTCGCGCCGCCTTGTTCGGTGGCCAGCTTACGTTGCGGGACGCGCCGTACAAGGGCTCGGGAATGCATGCTAGACTGCGCCCCGGAGATTGCTCGCGATGGAGAAGGCCGATGACCGACGAACACCCGATGATGGCCGGCGCCGCCACCGTCTTCGTCGTCTCCGACATTGCAGCCAGCCTCGCCTACTACCGCGATGTTCTCGGCTTCGAGGTTACCTTCGAATACGGCCAGCCGCCGTCCTATGCCTGCCTCTGCCGCGACGAGGTCGGCCTGCATTTGCTCGCGGCAAGCAGGACGAAACGATTGCCCGGACATGGCGGTCTCTGCATCTTCGTCCGGGACGTCGACAAGCTCTATGCCGAAGTGTCGGCGCGCGGCGCCAGGTTGCTCAACCATCCGGAGGACCGTGACTACGGCATGCGCGACTTCGACGTCCTCGATGGCGACGGCAATCAGCTGACATTCGGCATGGGGACGGACGCCGCGGCCTGACATCGTCGGCCGCGCGCGCCCGGCGTTGAATCAGATCCGTGCCTCCAGGATCAGATTGAATGGCGTCTCGGCGGCGCGGCGGAAGCGCGACAGGCCGCCTTCGCGCGCGACCTTGCGCAGCCGCGCTTCGCCCGCCTGCGCACCGAGCGCCAGGCCCACCTCCTGGTCGAGCGAGGCCGGCGTGCAGATCATGGTCGAGGCCGCATAGTAGACGCGGCCGACCGGATTGAGATTGTCTTCGAGGCGATCGCCTGCGAACGGCTCGACCAGCATGCAGGTGCCGTCCTTGGCCATGGTCTCGCGCACGTGGCTGATGGCGCCGACGGGATCGCCCATGTCGTGCAGGCAATCGAAGAAGCAGACGAGGTCGTAGCCTTCGGCGGGATAGCTCTTGGCCGAGTGCACCGCGAAGGAGACCCGGTCGCCCAGCTTTGCCTCGTTGGCTCCCTTCCGCGCCGCCTCGATCGAGCCCTCGTGATAGTCGAAGCCGTAGAAGCGCGAGTTCGGGAAGGCTTCCGCCATCAGCCGTGTCGAGACGCCGTGGCCGCAGCCGACATCGGCGACCTTGGCGCCGCGCTTCAGCTTGTCCACCACGCCGTCGAGCGCCGGCAGCCACTCCTGCACCAGATGATGCATGTAGCCGGTGCGGAAGAAGCGGGCGGTGCCGCAGAACAGGCACTCGCTGCGCCGATTCCAGCCGACACCCTTGCCGGTTTTGAACGCGTCCGTGACCTTCGGCTCGTCGAGAAACGCCGCGGCAATGACGTTGCCGACCGCGCCGAGGAACACCGGGCTATCCTGGTCGGCAAGCGCCATCGCCTGCTCGGGCAGCATCGAGAACTTTCCTGAAGCGGTATCATATTCGACGTAGCCGGATGCCGCCTGGCTCGAGAGCCATTCGCGGACATAACGCTCCGTCGTCCCCGTGGCGCTGGCGAGCTCGGCGGAGTTCATGGGTCCCTTGGCGGCGAGGGCACGGTAGAGACCGAGCTTGTCGCCCAGCAGGACCAGCGAGGCGTTCATCGCCGCCCCCACCTCGGTGATCATCTTGCCCATAAAGGCATTCAACCTGTCGGAATTGACCTCCATGATAGCCTCCATGCAATGACGGGCATTTTCAAAGGTCTGCGCAATCAAAGCGCGGGCGCGAGCTTGCGCGCGTCCCTTAAATGGGTCAATCCGACGCGGATGAGGTTCAACGCGTCAGGAAGAGGTGATCGGGAACAGGACGCCGCATCACTGGCACCAGCGTCGCTGGTATTCGCACGCTCCCGGGCGTATAATTTACAAACTTTTTGACGGTCTCCCGAATGCCAGGCCTTGCTTCTTCTCGTGCGCTCGCAACTCTCTTCGCCGTGCTCTGCTTCTGCGGAGCCCCGGCTCATGCGCAAGTCGCACCCCTGAGATATTGGATCCCGGGCGGGGCCTTCGGCTATGGCGGCAGCGATGGCCAGAGCTCCGACACCTACGGCAATTTTCCGAGCTTCAATGCCGCCGACGCAGGCGGGCATTCCAGTTTTGCGAACGGCTTCTTCGTCGGCAGCCAGCGTGGCAACCTCAATTGGAGCGGCCTCAGCCAGACCGGTCTCGCCGGCAATTTCAGCGCGCTGTCCTATGACAGCACGCAGTTCGGCTACAACACCAAGACCGCGGGCGGCATGCCCGTCACGTTTTTTGCCGGTTTCGACACGCTGAAATATGGCAACGGCATCGGCAGCTCGATCGCGCCGCTGACCTCTGGCGCCGCACCGGGATACAGCGCATTTGCCGGCGTCGAGTTCAAGCCGACCTCCAACCTCAGCCTGTCGTTCGGGGCCGGGTTCACCCAGCAGGACTCGGGCCGAATGGACAGCGATATCAGGTCGAACATGCTGCCCGGCGAGTCACCGGCGCTGAGCGGGCTGCGGCGCTAGGAGACTATTGCGTCGGCCGCATCACCAGTTCCGGGGCGCGGCGGAGCGATTTCGGCAGATCCGGCCCGGCTCCGAAGCGCATCACGATATCGGGTCGCCGCTCGCCGAGTCCGAGCGAGGCTGCGAACTGCGGCCGTAGTGTCGCCACCTCGACCGGCTGGTTGACGAAGGAATATTTGAGCCCGAGCGCGGTCGCCTGCAGGGCGAACCGCTGGCAGGCACGGCCGGCCGCAATCCAGTGCGACGTGTCGCTACGATCGGCCGCAAGCACGACGACACCCGCGGAGCTGTCGAGCGCGGCGCGGTATTTCCCGTTCTCGCCACTTTCGGTGAAGAAGAACCTGAGCAGCGGTCGCGCGATCCATGCCGGCAGGGACGGGTTTCCCGAGGCCCGCGAGAACAACCCGTCCATGGTCGCGACCGCATCCGCTTCGTTGAAGCGCATCCAGCTTACGAGCTCGCTCATGAAGGCCTTGTCGCGCATTTGCGCGGCATTGCCTTCGAGCACGTAGTCGGTGACAGCGGCGATGGCGGCGCGTTCGGTGATCAGGATTGCCGAGACGTTCGGCTCCCGACAGGCGTTCTCGAGCCGGCGCAGCATGTCAGGCGCCACCGGCTTGCCGTCGAAGGCTGCACGGGTGCACTGCCTGAGGGGAATCGCGTTGACCAGCGCCGACGTTTCGGGGGGCGCTTGCTCCAGCGGGATCCGGACCGTGTTACCGTCGACCATCGGGTTCGCCCGCCAGCCGAGCGCTGATGCCGCGAGGACGAGGTTCTCGACGGCGCAGCCGAGGCTGACGAAAAGGTGGTGATCGTCCGGATCGACCACCGGACAGCGGCGCGCGAAGTCGGGCGCAATCACGATTTCATTGCCGCGGGTGGAGAAGATCCAGGGCTGGGTGTTGTGGCTGTTGGCGGCGAGCGCGGCAAAACGCACGAGTTCGCGGACCCGCGGCGCCGGTTGCAGCGGTGCTCGCGACGCTCGTACCGTTTCCTCATAGGTCGTCGTCGCCGCAGCCGAGGGGCGGGCGGTGATTGCCGCCGCGGAAAGTCCGAGCGCGGTGGTCATGAGTTGTCGCCGGTCGATCGCCATCATCCGCTCCGCGGTCCTTTCGCACGACGCTTCTAGCGCAAGCGGAAGCTCGGGCGGTTGACCGGTATCAAGGCTCGGATCGGCACCGGATCAATTTGGCGAGGCGCCCGCTGTCGGCCGTCCCACGGGGCTTGCAGCTACCGCGCAAACCGCGCCACCAGCTCGACATGCGGCGTGTGGCGGAACTGGTCGACCGGCACCACGGTTTCGATCCTGTAGCCGCCGTCGATCAGGAGCCGCGCGTCGCGGGCGAAGGTCGCGACGTTGCAGGACACGGCGACTACCACCGGCACCTTGCTCGCGGCAAGCTTCAGCGCCTGTGCCTGCGCGCCCTGGCGCGGGGGATCGAACACCACGGCGTCGAAGTCGCGCAGCTCCTGCGGCACCAGGGGGCGGCGGAACAGGTCGCGCGGCTCGGCTTTGATCGGTTTGAGCCCCGGCGTGCGCGCTGCCTTTGCGAGCGCTGCGATCGCGCCGGCATCGCTGTCATAGGCGGTGACGCGCGCCTTCTCGGCGAGCCGCAAAGCAAACGGTCCGACGCCGCAGAAGAGGTCGAGCACCTCCCTGGCCTTGCCGACGCGCTCGGTGACCAGCGCGGCCAGCGTCTCTTCGCCCGCGACGGTGGCTTGCAGGAACGAGCCCGGCGGCAGCGTCACCTCGGCGCGGCCCATCCGTAAGGTCGGCGCGAGGCGCTGCAGCACCAGCTCGCCATGCCGCGTCAGCCGCGCCAGGCGATGCTGCTCGGCGACGCGCGACAATGTCGTGACGAGCGGCGTCGGCAGCGGGCCGGAGCCGCGCACGTCGACGTCGAGGCCGTTGATGGTGGCGGTGACCTGGATGTCGAGCGGCTTGGTCACCGGCATCTTCGACGTCAGCGGCTCTGCGATAGCCCAGGCGGCATCGAGCGCGCCCTCGAGTGCGGGGTCGAGGATCGGGCAGCGGTGGATCGGGATCACGTCGTGCGAGCTCGTCGCCGAGAAGCCGACCTTGAGGACGTCATGCGTGCCGAAGCGGCCATGCAGCGTGACGCGCCTGCGCCCCACACCATGGGCATCGACCAGCGGCGCCACCTCGCAATCGATGCCGGCCTGCGCCAGCGTCTCGACCACGATGCCGCGCTTCCAGGCATGATACGGCTCCGCTGCCCAGTGCTGGATGGCGCAGCCGCCGCAGATGCCGAAATACGGACAGAACGGCTCGATGCGCTCGGGGCTGGCGACATCGACCGCCAGCAGCTTGCGGCGGTCGGGATGGTGTCCCGCGACGTGATCGACCTCGACGGTCTCGCCGCCAAGCGTGTACGGCACATAGATCGCATCGCCCGTCGCGAGCGAGACGCCGTCGCCGCGATGGCCGACATGGTCGATCGTCAAGCGCTCAACCACGGCGCGCGCCCAGGAAGAATTCGATGTTGCCGTCGCCGCCGGTGATCGACGAGGGGAACACCTCGATGTCGGTGCAGCCGAGGGAGGCTGCAAATGCCGCGATGTCGTCGCAGATCTCCTGATGCACGGCGGCGTCGCGGATGATGCCCTTCTTGTTGTGCTTCCTGTCAGCCTCGAATTGCGGCTTGATCAGCGCCAGCAGGCTCATCGGTGCCGCCGCCAGCGACAGCGCCACCGGCAGCACGCTCTTGAGCGAGATGAAGCTGACGTCGATGACGACGATATCGGGCCGCGCCGGCAGCCGCTTGCCGTCATAGGCGCGGATGTCGGTCTCCTCCATCGACACGATCTTGGGATGACCGCGCAGCGAGGGATGCAGCTGGCTGGTGCCGACATCGACCGCAAATACGAGGCTCGCGCCGTTGGCCAGCAGCACTTCGGTGAAACCGCCGGTGGAGGCGCCAACGTCGAGGCAGACATGATCCTCGATCTCGATCGGGTAGCGCTCCAGCGCGCCGGCAAGCTTGACGCCGCCGCGCGAGACGTAGGGGTGCGCGGGCTCAGCCTGGATCACCGCGTCCTCGGCGATCGTCTCCGACGGTTTTGAAACCTGCTTGTCGTCGGCGGTGACGAGGCCGGCCTCGATCGCCGCGCGCGCCCGTGCCCGGCTCTCGAACAGGCCGCGCTCGACCAGCAATACATCCGCGCGCTTGCGGGGAGGGGACATCACGCTCTCATGAGACGATTCTTGGGACGATTGACGCGCTATGGTGCAATCAATCGCGCGGCTGCCATCCGGACGCAAGTCTCGAACGCGGCAAGATCGTGCCAGACGTCGATCGGCATCGTGGCCGGCGTCACCAGCGGGCAGCCGTGCAGCTCCAGCGCGTGGATCATCATGAGGTTGTCGACGAGGCCAAAGTCCTCGACCGTCAGCCCCTGGGCATCGACCAGCCGCCCGTCCTCGGAGGTGACGTCCATGAAGCGACTGATGCGGTCGGCATAGGCGGCGCCGTCGTTGGAATAGGCGAGACAAAACTTGCGGCGGCCGGCCATATAGCCAAGCTCATAGACGGTGCCGGGATCGGCGCCGGCGCCGCGGAACGGGGTGAGGTTGGCGATGATGGCATCGGCCGCATCCATCATGGCCTCGTTGCCGCAGAAGATCTGCCGCGAGGCGTCGGGCGCCGCAAGGTCGATGGCGTTCTCGAGGGGATAAAGGCCGGTGAGCCCGTGCGCCGCGCAGATCGCAGCCTTGCGCCGGCCGATCTCGACGGCATCCGGCAGGAACACGTCGGGGCCTGCCAGATAGATCTTCATGGGAACCGTTCGAAATCAGGCGAGCTGCGGACCGCAGCGAAAACTGCGCTCCCTCCCCCGCCTGCGGGGGAGGGATGGGGAGAGGGTGTCTCCGCGAGCGAGAACTCCCTGGAGGAGAAAGCCCTCACCCGGATCGCTTCGCGACGTAGCCGAGGCTTCGCCTCGGCGTTTTCGGATACGGCCGCCGAAGGCGGCCTTTGCCTCTCCCGCAAGCGGGAGAGGTGAGACCCATCAAGCCAGCTTGACCGTTTCGGCCTTCACGTCCTTGCCGAGCGCTTCGAACACCTTGGCGACGATGCCCTTGGCGTCGAGACCGGCGCGGCCGTACATCGCGGCGGGCGTGTCGTGGTCCTGGAACACGTCGGGGAGCACCATCGAGCGGAACTTGACCATGCCGGTGTCGAGCACACCCTGGTCGGTCAGGAACTGCGCGACGTGCGAGCCGAAGCCGCCGACCGAGCCTTCCTCGATCGTGATCAGGATCTCGTGGTCGCGGGCGAGCTTGAGCACCAGCTCGGTGTCGAGCGGCTTCATGAAGCGCGCGTCCGCAATCGTGGTCGAAAGGCCGTGCGCGGCGAGCTCGTCGGCCGCCTTCTCGCACTCGGCGAGGCGGGTGCCGAACGAGAGCAGGGCGATCTTGTTGCCCTGGCGGATCACGCGGCCCTTGCCGATCTCGAGCGGAATGCCGACTTCGGGCATCTCGATGCCGCGGCCTTCGCCGCGGGGATAGCGCAGCGAGCTCGGACGGTCGTCGATCGCGACCTGGGTCGCCACCATGTGCACCAGCTCGGCTTCGTCCGCCGCCGCCATGATCACCATGTTGGGCAGACAGCCGAGATAAGCGTTGTCGAACGAGCCGGCATGGGTCGCACCGTCGGCGCCGACGAGGCCGGCACGGTCGATGGCGAAGCGGACGGGCAGGTTCTGGATCGCGACGTCATGCACGATCTGGTCGTAGCCGCGCTGCAGGAAGGTCGAGTAGATCGCGCAGAACGGCTTGTAGCCTTCGCTGGCAAGACCGGCGGCAAACGTCACCGCGTGCTGCTCGGCGATGCCGACGTCGAAGGTGCGGTCCGGGAACGCCTTGTTGAAGATGTCGACGCCGGTGCCCGACGGCATCGCCGCGGTGATGGCGACGATCTTGTCGTCCTTCTGCGCTTCCTTGACGAGGCTCGCGCCGAACACGTTCTGGTAGGCCGGCGCATTCGGCTTGGCTTTCGCCTGCGTGCCGGTCGCGACGTCGAACTTGACGACGGCATGGTACTTGTCGGCGGAAGCTTCCGCCGGACCGTAACCCTTGCCCTTCTGGGTCACGACGTGGACCAGGATCGGGCCTTCCTCCATGTCGCGCACGTTCTTCAGCACGGGCAGGAGATGATCGAGGTTATGGCCGTCGATCGGGCCGACGTAATAGAAGCCGAGTTCCTCGAACAGCGTGCCGCCGTCCATCATGAAGCCGCGCGAATATTCCTCGACGCGGTTGGCACGGTTGGCGATGATCTTGGGCAGGCGCTTGTTGATCTGCTTGGCCGCCTCGCGCAGCGTGCGATAGGTCTTGCCGGAGTAGAGCCGCGACAGATAGGCGCTCATGGCGCCGACCGGCGGCGCGATCGACATGTCGTTGTCGTTGAGGATGACGATCAGGCGCGAGTTCATCGCACCGGCATTGTTCATGGCCTCATAGGCCATGCCCGCCGACATCGCGCCGTCACCGATCACGGCGATAACGTTGTTCTTGCCGCCGGAGAGGTCGCGCGCCACGGCCATGCCGAGGCCGGCGGAGATCGAGGTCGAGGAATGCGCCGCGCCGAACGGATCGTAGTCGCTCTCGCTGCGCTTGGTGAAGCCGGACAGGCCGCCGCCGGTGCGCAGCGTGCGAATGCGGTCGCGCCGGCCGGTGAGGATCTTGTGCGGATAGGCCTGGTGGCCGACGTCCCAGATCAGGCGGTCGCGCGGCGTATCGAAGACGTAGTGGATCGCGGTGGTGAGCTCGACCACGCCGAGGCCCGCGCCGAAGTGACCGCCGGTCACCGAGACGGCATCGATGGTCTCCTGCCGCAGCTCGTCAGCGACCTGGCGAACCTGCTCGATCTTGAGCTTGCGCAGGTCTTCCGGCGTCTGGATGGTGTCGAGAAGCGGCGTCTTACTGTATGCGTTCACGGCGATTTCCAATTTGTCAGCGCCGGAAGTTCGTTCCGGTGCGCGATGGGTTTGCACAATATCGGCGCAGCGCGAGTCCTTAAACCGTCGGAGCCACCTGCATGGGGCAAGGCCCCGTCTTCAAGCTTAGGTGAGCTTAAGTGCGCTCCGGTTCAGTCTCTGTGATCCCTGTCACTCAGATCGGCTTCGTCCGTCCCAGCCAATTTCATTAGCAGTTTGAAGCGCTTGTCGTTGGTAATCGGTGCCCACGCAAGGCTTACAAAAAGCCACACTCCGCGCAGCTTTACACCAAAGCTTGGGCCAAAGCCAACCCGCTGGGCCGATTACGGGCATGCACGTGCAACCCCCGGGCCAGAGTGGTTAATCTGGCGCCCGCGGCGAGGTTCCAGCCTTGCCCGGTTCCGCGGCGGTATTTTTTTGGCGCGCGCGAGGGCTTTTGGGCGGATTCGAAGGGCCGAGCAGCCCCTCGGAGAGCGAGTTCCCTGATCCCTTGTCCGGGGTCGGTCCGCCGCGTGAGGGAATCAGCGGCGTGCAATCATGAAAAAATGCAGGCTTCAGATGCCCGGAACGGGGGCATGATCGTCGGCCCTACTGGACGTCGAGCGGTGCGGTTCCGGTGGGCTGGCCGCTGGCATCGGTGGTGATCTTGTCGACGCGGGCCTCGGCCTGGCGCAAGAGTTCCTCGCAGCGGCGCTTCAGGGCCTCGCCGCGCTCGTAGATCGTCACGGATTCCTCAAGCGGCACCTTGCCGTCCTCGAGCCGCTTCACGATCGTTTCGAGTTCCTCGATCGCGCGCTCGAAGGTGAGCCTGGAGACGTCGACTTGGGTATTTTCGGCCATATCCGTTTCCGATTGCCCGATTCGCATGCCTTGCAGTGAAGGCGGGTTTTGCGGGCTTAATGTGGCGGGTCCGTCAGGCGCCCATCAGGGCGCCGACATGCGCCGTAACAGATTCTTTCAGTCCTTGCAGGTCATAGCCGCCCTCGAGCACCGAGACAACGCGGCCTCCAGCAGTCTTGTCGGCGAGATCCATCAGCTTGCGCGTGACCCAGGCATAATCCTCCGCGCGCAGGTTCAGCGAAGCCAGCGGGTCGCGGTAATGCGCATCGAAGCCCGCCGAGATGATGAGCAGCTCGGGGCTGAATTTTTCGAGCTGCGGCAGGATCAAATTCTCGAACGCGGAGCGGAACTCAGGGCCGCCGTCTTCTGACGCCAGCGGCGCGTTGACGATGGTGTCGTGGTCACCGCGTTCGCTCTTCGCGCCGGTGCCCGGAAACAGCGGCATCTGATGCGTCGAGCAGTACATCACGGTCGGGTCCGACCAGAAGATGTCCTGCGTGCCGTTGCCGTGGTGCACGTCGAAATCGACGATGGCCGCGCGCTTGATGCCGTATTTGCGCTGCGCATGGCGCGCGGCGATCGCGACGTTGTCGAAGAAGCAGAAGCCCATCGGCTTGCCGATCTCGGCGTGATGGCCCGGCGGGCGCACCGCGACGAAAGCGTTGCGGTGCTCGCCTGCCATCACGGCTTCGGTCGCGGCGACCGCGCCGCCGACGCCGCGCATCACCGCCTCCCACGTGCCCGGGGACATCGAGGTGTCGCCGTCGATATAGACCTGGCCGCTGGTCGGCGCGATGTGGCGCAGCTCGGTGACGTAGTGCTCGTTGTGGCAGAGCGTGACGAGGTCGAGATCGCCTTCCGGCGCCTGGTCGCGAACGAGAAACTGGAAACGCTCGTGCGACAGCGCTTCCTCCACCGCGCGCAGGCGGTCCGGTCGTTCGGGGTGTCCCGGCGGCGTGACGTGGTCGAGGCATGCCTTGTGGGACAGGAGAAGCGTGCTCATCAGGTCGGCCTCATGGGATGTGGCTCTTGACGTCGCTTGACGCATCCGGCGCCAAAACGCAATGCCAAACCCAATCTATCTATGCGCTTGGACGGGAATGGCAAAGGGTTGTCCCGTTCCGGCCCGTTTGATTCGGATCAATTCACGCGCAGGATGCGAGTCGGAGGCAGCGGGCCGATCGGCCCGTGCGCCCGAAAGAAGGCGAACAGCGCGTCGGCGTCGTAGCCGCCATATTGCGGCGCCGAGCCCTGCTTGGCGACCGTGAATCCGTCGCCGCCGACGGCGAGATAATCGTTGAGGGTGACGCGGTAGCCGCTGGCCTGCTCGATTGGCCTGCCGTTGAGCGTCATCTTCTCTGCCATCACGCGCTCGCCGAACGGCTTCGAGCTGTCCCAGGTATAGCTGAACCCGTTCGACACCTGCAGGATCCGCGGCCGCTTCGGATCGAGCCATTGTTGTTCCAGCATGTCCTTGAGCTGGCTGCCCGTGAGCGTCATGGTGACGAGACGGTTGCGAAACGGCTGGCTGGCGAAGACATCGCCGAACGTTATCGCGCCGTTCTCCTTCGGGACGATATCGGTGCGGATGCCGCCGGGATTGGTGAGCGCGATGACGGCGCCGCCATCCCTGGCGTCCCTGGTCGCAGCGAGCTGCGCATCCGCGATGACATCGCCGAGCGCGCTTTCGCCGGCCTCGTTCGGAACGCGCGACAGCGTCTGCGTCACCGATCCGGCCGGCCGGTTGGCGATCGGCGCCGAAAGCTTGTCATAGGCGTCGATCAATGCGGTCTGGTCGGGGTCCTTCGCGAGCGAGGCATTGGCGACGATGACGTTCTCGGCCCTGGCACCGACGATGTCGCGCGTTGCCGGGTCGAGCTTGAGGTCGATCGCCGTGACCAGCGTGCCGTATTTGTCGCCGCTGGTGACGAGCCGCCCGTCGATATCGCAGACATAGGCGCGATGGGTATGGCCGCTGACGACGACGTCGACCGCGCGGTCGAACTTTTTCACGATATCGACGATCGGCCCCGCAATCGCAGGGCATTCGTTGTAATCGCCTGCGGGCTCGCCGCCCTGATGGATCAGCACCACGATCGCCTCGACGCCGCGCGCCTTCAGCTGCGGCACCAGCGCGTTCACCGTCTCGGCCTCGTCGCGGAATTCGAGCCCTGCGATGCCTGACGGCGAGACGATGCCTGAGGTCTCCTTCAGGGTCAGTCCGATGAAGGCGACAGGGATGCCGTCGAACTCCCTGATCTCGTAAGGCGGCAGCACGCTCTTGCCGGTCGCGGTCTCGATTGTGGAGGCCGCGAGATAGTGGAATTTGGCGCCGGTGAAGGGGTGCGGCCCCTGGCAGCCGTCGAGCGGATGGCAGCCGCCGTTCTGCATGCGCAAGAGCTCGGTCTTGCCTTCGTCGAATTCGTGGTTGCCGACAGAGGTGATCGCAAGCCCCATCATCGAGAGCGACTCGATCGAGGGCTCGTCGTGAAACATCGCCGACAGGAACGGGCTCGCCCCGATCAAATCGCCGGCGGCAACGAAGATCGTGTTCTTGTGCCCTTCGCGCAGCTGCTTGACCAGCGTCGCCAAGTACTCGGCGCCGCCGGCCGCGACCATCACCTTCCTGGTCTTGTCTTCGGGATCATTGATGCGGATGCCGCCCGGCGGCGGCCGCAGATTGCCGTGAAAATCGTTGATCGCGAGAATGCGCAGCTCGACAGGTGCGGCGGTCTGGGCAGAGGCGGGGAGGGCGCAGGTCAGCGCGAGTGCGGCAAGGATGGATCGGTATTGCATGGAACGAGACTAGTCGTTTCGCGCGAAGATTTCACGAAGCCTTTTGTTGAAGCACGCGCGTGCCGCAAGCTCCCACCCGCCCCTTGAGGGGGCGGGTCGGTTCGCATGGAATGCGAACCGGGGCGGGGTGACAGACTATCCTTGCAGAAGGTGCTGGAGAGGTTTGCGGATTCTCTGGAGGCGTCGGTGAGAGTCTTCGCGTGGCTCACCCCACCCCGCTCGCGCTTCGCGCGAGCGACCCTCCCCCTCCAGGGCAGGGCTATCGCAGATGGCTTCTTGGTGACGGCCAGAGCAAGCGCCTCGTCCTTCGAGACGACCGCTCCGCGGTCTCCTCAGGATGAGGCTAAGCAGCATTGCCCCCGTTGAAATTGCTGCCGCGCACTCCGCCCTCATCCTGAGGGCCCGCCATCGGCGGGCGTCTCGAAGGATCCGCTGCGGGCGAGCTATCCGCCACGCATCTTCATATGCGATAGCCCTGCCCTCCAGGGGAGGGTGGAAGCCGCGTCCTTACCTCATCG
The DNA here is from genome assembly GCF_054063675.1 of Bradyrhizobium sp. USDA 376. NCBI lineage: Bacteria > Pseudomonadati > Pseudomonadota > Alphaproteobacteria > Hyphomicrobiales > Nitrobacteraceae > Bradyrhizobium > Bradyrhizobium sp. USDA 376. The sequence goes on along the minus strand of NZ_JBSSGN010000001.1, from coordinate 8,478,420 downwards.
CTTCTTCCTGTTCGCAAAGGCGTTGAACGCAGCGATCGCATCGTCCGATTTCAACCGTTCGCCGAACAGATGGGCCTCCCGATCGATGCGGCGGGTCAATTCCTCCGGCGGGGCGCGCAGCAGTTTGCGCGAGGTCGCGACCGCCTCGGCCGGCAGCCGGCAGATCTCGCGCGCCACCTTGCGCGCCTCGATCTCGGTGTGTCCCGGCGAGACCACGCTGTTGACGAAGCCGGCGGCTTCCGCTTGCGCAGCGGTGAAGGTCCGCCCCATCACCAGCATCGCGAAGGCGCGCTGGTACCCCATCGTATTCGGCATCAGGAGGCTGGCCGCGCCGACCGGCACGAGCCCGAGATGGATGTAGGGCGCGGAGAACGTCGCGGCTGTCGAGGCGAGCACGTAGTCGCAATGAAACAGCATCACGGTGCCCATGCCGATCGACGCACCGTCAACGGCGGCGATGATCGGCTTGGTGTTGAGGGCGAGCGAATAGAGAAACTTGGCGCCGTCCGACAGCGTCTCCGGCCGCGCTGCGTCGGCATGGAGAAAATCGTCGATATCGTCGCCTGCGGTGAACACGCCGGAGCCGCCGGTGATGATCATGCAGCGGATATCGGGATTGTTCTGCGCGGTGTCGATCGCCCGGCTCATCTCCCGATACATGTCCTGCGTGATCGCGTTCTTCTTGCCGGGGCGGCGCAGCGTGATCACGCGCGTTCCACGCTCTTCGGTGACGACGATATTGCCGTTCGGCATAACACCCCCTGCGGTCGCCGCGACGCTTGCATTTGGCGAGTCTCGCAAGCGTCAGCCTACATCATCTTGCTGGCGTGCCAATCCGCCCGCTCCACCTTTTCGAGAGCGATCCCGTGAGCCCGGCGGATGACACCGCTGTCATGACTCTCTTCCGTCCGGGAACCGCACCGCATCATACCGGTTGTATCGCTTCGCACAGGCAGTTGCGCAATGCAACAAATGGCTACAATGTTTCATTTGAAAAACCGGTGGTTGTAGGGCACGATTATCTCATGTCGTTTCCTTTGATCGATTGCGCGATTGATGATTGCCGCAACAAGCGTTGACGAATCTTCGCTGTCCTATCGCGGCTGGCGCGTCGTGCTGGCCTGCTTCCTGATGGCCTTCTTCATGTTCGGCTTCGGCCTCTATGGCCAGGGCGTCTATCTCGCCGAGCTCCAGCGCGCCCATGGCTGGCCGGGCACGCTGGTCTCCGCGGCCAGCACCTTCTCGTTTCTCCTGACCTCCGTCCTCGTCATTTTCACCGACGATCTGCTCAACCGCATCGGGCTGCGCTCGCTGATCCTGTGCGGGCTTTCCGCGCTGGGCGCCTCGACCGTGCTGCTGGCGCTGATGCAGACGCCCTGGCAGCTTTATCTCGCCTATGCGCTGATGTCGGTCGGCTGGACCGGGATGGGCACCGTGGTGATCGCAACCGTGCTGAATTCCTGGTTCGACCGGCGCCGCGGCCTCGCGCTCAGCCTCGCATTCAACGGCGCGACCTGCGGCGGCATCATCCTCGTTCCGCTGCTGCTGTCCTTGACCGGCAGCATAGGCTTCCGTTCGGCGATGCTGGGGGCAACGATCGTGATGGTGGTGCTGGTGCTGCCCGTGGTCGTCGGCTTCATCGGCTGGCCCGGGGGAACGTCGTTGGCATCGGGGGGACGACCGTCCGGTGCCGGCACAGCCGCGCCGGCCCATTCGCGCAAGGCGCTGCTCGCCAATGCGGCGTTCTGGACCATGGTGCTGCCGATCGCGATCGCGCTGCTGGCGCAGATGGGATTCATCATCCACCAGGTGACGTTCCTCGAACCGCTGATCGGGCGTGCCAGCGCGGGTTTTGCCGTGACCATCATGGCGGCAATGGCGGTGGTCGGGCGCCTGTCACTCGGCCTGTTCGTCGACCGGCTCGATCCGCGGCTCGCCTGCGCGGCGTCGATGACGAGCCAGGCGGCCGCGCTCTTCGTGCTTCTCCAGAGCACGAGCCCGACCGTGCTGCTGGCGTGTTGCGCCGTCTACGGCTTCTCGATCGGCAACATGATCACGTTCCCGCCCCTGATCATCCAGCGCGAGCTCGGCTCCGCCGCCTTTGCCGCCGCGATGGGATTGGGCACCTCGATCAGCGGCGTCGTCAGCGCCTTCGGCCCGGGCATCGTCGGCCTCGTGCGGAGTTTTACGGGGAGCTACACGACGGCGTTTGCGATGTGCGTTGTGCTGGATCTCGTGGCGGCGGGAATCGTGCTGTGGCGGCCGGGGAAGAGCGGGGCGCAGCGAGGTATGTCCGAAAGTTGAGAGTTGGCGAAGTGCGCGCCAAATATTCCGCTGTCGTCCCGGCCTAGTTGTGGTCTCTCAGGAGGTTGTCCATCTGGTCTGAACCGAGGAAGCTGAGGTTGCGAAGCTTCAGTGTTCCAAGGAGAGACCAGATGAACGTGCACAAGAATGCGCCTTTGACGCCCAAAGGTCGAGAGGCGATGGTCCGAAGCGTGGTGCAAGGCGGGCTGAGCCAAGCTGGCGCGGCCGACCTGTTCAATACGACGCCGAAGACGGTCGCCAAATGGGTCAAGCGGTTCCGCGCGGAAGGTGTGGAGGGATTGCGTGATCGCTCCTCCAGGCCCCTTTCATCGCCAAGCCAAACCCCGGTCGCCACGTGCACCGCTGTGGAGGCGTTGCGCCGGCAGCGCCACACCGGCAAACAGATCGCTGCCGAGGTCGAGGTGTCACCGGCCACCGTCAGCCGCATCCTGCGCCGTTTGGGATTAAACCGGATACGCGACCTGGAGCCGGCCGAACCGGAGCGCCGCTATGAGCGCGAGACGCCCGGCGAGATGCTCCACATCGACATCAAAAAGCTCGGGCGTTTCGAGCGTGTGGGCCACCGCATCACCGGCGATCCGAGTGGTCCGAACAAGAGCCGTGGCGCTGGTTGGGATTTCGTCCACGTCTGCATTGACGACCATTCCCGCGTCGCGTTCTCCGAGATCAAGCCCGACGAGACCGCGGACAGTGCTGTTCCTTTTCTCAAGGCGGCTGTGGCTTATTACAAAAGCCTCGGCGTCACCGTCACGCGCGTCATGACCGACAATGGCAGTTGCTACCAGTCCTTCGCCTTCCGCGACGCTTGCCGGGACCTCGGCATCAAGCATATTCGCACCAAGCCCTATACACCCAGAACAAACGGCAAGGCCGAGCGCTTCATCCAAACCGCGCTTCGCGAATGGGCTTATGCCAAAGCCTATCCAACATCAGATCGGCGCGCCCAAGAGCTGCCGTTCTGGCTGCACCAATACAACTGGCACCGGCCCCACGGTGGTATAAAATCTCAAACGCCGATCAGCAGGCTCGGTTTGACCGAGGACAACCTCTTGAGGCTCCACACCTAGTGCGCAATTGCGCACGGGGGCCGGGACCCATACCGCGTGATCTATCGATGGAGTCTCGATCGCAGTGCCGCAGGAAGACCGCTCAACTACGAATCTTCGTCAAACGACTGCTTGTGGTTATGGGTCCCGGCCCCCGTGCGCAATTGCGCACTAGGCCGGGACGACACCGAGTGTGTGGCGAGTGCCTTCCAGCTACAGCAACACCGCGTCCGCCGCCGCGACCGACTCCGCGCTCTCCGTCACGGTGCGCTCGAGCGCGCCGGCCTGCACGGTGATGTTCTCGGCGAAGAAACGCGCGAGCGAGACGTAGCGCGCGGCGTCCGTATTGCCGTCGGCTTTCGCGGCGAGCGCCTCGGAGGCGAGCATGCAGCCGCCGAGCGTGGCGCCGAACTGTTGCAGATACGGTGTTGCGCCGGCCAGCGCCTCGTTCGGCGCCGAGGCGACGCGCTCCAGAAGCCATTTGCTGGTGCGCCTCAAAGCCTCCAGCGCCTCGCGCAGCTTGGTGCCGGTGGTGCCGAAAGCGGGATCGTTGGAGGCTTCGACCTGTTTGACGGTGGCCAGGAGCTCGTCGAGCAACGCCCACACGGTGGCGCCGCCATTGGCCGCGAGCTTGCGCGTCACGAGGTCGATCGCCTGGATGCCGTTGGTGCCCTCGTAGATCGCGGTGATGCGCGCGTCGCGATAATGCTGGGCCGCGCCCGTCTCCTCGATGAAGCCCATGCCGCCATGCACCTGCACGCCGAGATAGGCGACCTCGTTGCCGATGTCGGTGGAATAGCCCTTGGCCATCGGCGTCAGCAGCGCCGCGCGTGCGGCCGCATCGGCGCGCACCTTCGGATCCCTCGCGCGGATGGAGACGTCGAGCGCGACCGCGGTGGCGTAGCAGATGGTGCGCGCGGCGGCGGTCTGCGCCCGCATCCGCATCAGCATGCGCTTGACGTCGGGATGCACGAAGATCGCGTCCGAGCCTTCGCCCTTCTTGCCGATGGCGCGGCCCTGCTTGCGCTCCTGCGCATAGGCGAGCGCCTGCTGATAGGCGCGGTCGGCGACGCCGACGCCCTCCAGGCCGACGCCGAGCCGCGCCTGGTTCATCATCGTGAACATGCAGCGCATGCCCTGGTTCTCTTCGCCGATCAGGAAACCGATGGCGCCGCCATGATCGCCCATGGTCATGGTGCAGGTCGGCGAGGCATGCATGCCGAGCTTGTGCTCGACGCCGCTGGCGAAGATGTCGTTGCGCTGTCCCAGCGAGCCGTCGTCATCGACCATGAATTTCGGCACGAGAAAGAGCGAAATCCCCTTGGTGCCCGCGGGCGCGTCGGGCAGGCGTGCCAGCACGAAATGCACGATGTTGTCGGTCATGTCGTGCTCGCCATAGGTGATGAAGATCTTCGTCCCCTTGATGCGGTAGGTGCCGTCGGCCTGCTTTTCGGCGCGGGTGCGCAGCGCGCCGACGTCGGAGCCGGCCTGCGGCTCGGTCAGCTGCATCGTGCCGGTCCATTCGCCCGAGACGAGCTTTTCGAGATAGATTTTCTTCAGCTCGTCGCTGCCATGGGCATCCAGCGCCTCGATCGCCGAGGCCGTCAGCAGCGGGCAGAGGCCGAAGGCGACGTTGGCCGCGCTCCAGATCTCGGTGCAGGCGGCGTTGATCGCCATCGGCAGGCCCTGGCCGCCGAAGTCCTCAGGCCCCGACACCGCGTTCCAGCCGCCCTCGGTCCAGCGCTTGTAGGCATCGGGCCAGCCCGGTGCAGTCGTGACCTTGCCGGCATCCAGCTTGATGCCGTGCTCGTCGCCGATCTTGTTGAGCGGCGCCAGCACGTCGGTTGCGAACTTGCCGGCTTCCTCCAGCACGGCGGCCGCAATGTCGGCGTCGAAATCACCGTAATGGCCGGCGTCCACCGCCGCCTTCAGGCCGGCGCCATGGTTGAGCGACAGCAGCATGTCAGAGATCGGCGCGCGGTAGGTCATGGTTCACTCCCCGGGGACTGGTCTTGGCCGCGGTATTCCATGAAAAGCCGGCAGTCTCAACTGCCGGGACGCCGGACGGATCGGCTCCGGAACAGGGCCTCCGCCCGGGTTCTATAATTATAATAGAGTGTGTCGCCGCCGATCCCGGGGGCTGTGGTATTTTGCCCCTCCAGGCGGTTGAAATGCGGTGCCGCACCCTATAGACCGGCTGCGACCCAAGGGAATCTGCGGTAGCCGGTTCTTCCGCCGTCCCGAGGTCGCCTGTTGGGGCGTAGCCAAGCGGTAAGGCAGCGGATTTTGATTCCGCCATTCGGAGGTTCGATCCCTCCCGCCCCAGCCAGTAAATGCCTAACCCATTGAGAAGATTCGACCTCCCGGCATCGGCTGGGGAGGCGATCGACGACTGTATCACGCGCCTGTAGCACAGGAGATCAGTGTGTGCGCGTGATTCAGTATGTCTTCCGACGCGGGGCCGTCTACTGGTGGCGGCGACGGCTTCTCAAGAAAACCGGGGAGGGAGAACTCACGCCGGTTGCGATCAGCTTGAGAACGCGTGACCTTTCCAAGGCGCGTACCATTGCTGCCCATCTGGCCGTGGCGAGTGATGGCATCTTGCGCCAGGAGGGAAGGGACGTGCTATCGCCTGTACAGGTTCGATCGATGTTGGAGTCCGTTGCGCGCGCTCACCTGGCGAAGCTCGATCGGCTGGCAATATTGGAAACGGCCGACGGCATCGCGGCGGAGGATGGTCGCGCATCCGATCGCGTCATGGGTTGGGTTAGGCGCCTCCAGGCGTCCCAAGGCATCGCGGCAAGGGTCGGCCCGGCCGAACGCGGCTTCCTAACCACCAACGGCTTGACCGAGGAGGAAATCGAAGAGGTCGATTGGACGCTCGATCTCCTGCGGAAGAGTTCGCGCGGCGGTTTTCCGCGCCAGAAACTCATCGCGTTGTTGGAAGGTTGCGGAGCGCCCCAGGGACAGGGCGATATCCAGCAGGCCGAGCGGATCTATTACCGCGGACAGGCCGCGGCCTTGCTGTCGGTCGACCGGCGATGGTCAGGCGAGTATCGAGAAGACGACAAGCTGGTCGAACAGCTTCTGTCGGCCAATGAGAACGCTTCGATTGCGATAGTAGACGCCGACCAAGTTCCGCGGGAGCATCCTACAACATCGGGCGCAAAAGAGACTGTAACGGTACCGACGCCGCGGGGCGATGTTCCTTTAGCTCTGGCCTCCGCTCATCAGGAGGCTTCAATTACCGAACTGGCCGAAAAACTCATCAACGAAAAGGCCAAGCTTGGAGAGTGGAATAGCAAGACCCAGCGACAAGTTCGCTCCCTTGTCGCGACCTTTGTCGAGATGATCGGCAATGATCATGTGCGCTCGCTCGCCCAGAGCCGCGTTGCGGAATATCGTTCGCTCCTGCTCGCTCTGCCGCGAACCTACGGCAAGGGCCAGAATGACCGGAACATTCCTCTAGCAGTCTGGCTCGAACGAGCGAAAACGCTGCCGGAAAATGAGGTCGGGCGCGAGTCGGGTACGCTTAATCGCCACCTTACGCAGCTTCAGGAGGTCCTCGTCTACATCGAAGCGTGCGGTCACAAGATTCCCGAGTTTTCTGGTGTTTCAAAACTGTTGTCTAAGAAAAAGGGCCGGGCTCGCGACGAGCGCAATCCATTTTCTCCTGAAGATCTCGCTGCGATTTTCCGCCAGCCGCCGTGGACAGGATGCCAAAATCTCGAAAATCGGCTGGTCCCGGGGGCAATGATTTATCACGACGCTCTGTCGATCGTGCCTTACCTTGCAAGATATACGTTAGGGCGCCGAGAGGAACTCTGCGGGCTCGATGTTGAAGATGTGCTGGAGGAGGATGGCATCCACTACATCTTTATTCGTCCAAACGAACATCGAACGTTGAAGAACCCGCAGTCAAAGCGGAAAATTCCGCTGATCGGCGAAGTAGCCCGCCTCGGATTTCTCCGCTACCACGCGGAGATTAAAGCTCTTGGCTACAAGCTGCTGTTCCCTGAGCTTCGCGCGGCAAGTGATCGCACACCCTTGGGTGATGTCTTCTATGGTGACTGGATCAAGGTTCAAGATGCTGCGGTCCCAAAAGCCGCCGAAGAACGCAAGGTTTTTCATTCATTCAGGAAGGCAGGCGGGGCAGATCTGAAGCACGCGGGTGTCGTCTCTGAACTGAGAGCCGATATTCTTGGGCATGGCGGCGAGAACATTACAGAAGAACGATACGCAAGTACGGCTAAGCTGCATCAGATGCTTGAGGCGCTTCAGAAGCTCCCAATAGTGACCGCGGGAATTGAAACGAGGCAAATTTGTCTCCGGCGAGACGTTCTGAAGAAGAGTGCACGCCCGTCCGCTCGCCCCAGAAGGAAAATTAAGAGAGCAGAGGAATCATAATCCTGGGGGTTGGGGTTCGAGTCCTTGCCCCGCTACCAGATCCAGCGTACCCTTTGATTTTCCATAGTTGGCCGATCGAAGTACGAAGTCTGCGGAAGAGTTGTTGGCGCGGATGTCGAGCAAGGTCGACGAGCTGTGCGCCGAGAGAGACCGGCTAGTTGGCAACTCCCGCCGCAGATATGAAGGGAAGGACAAGTTCATCCTCCGGCCGCAAATTCGCATCGGCGGGAAGCGGAGCTGACGCTCTGGGCTCACCTGATCCTCTCAAGTGCTACGACGAAAAGGCGGACAATCCGCCATGGATAGTCGATACGTACACGGCCGGTCGTAAAGTCACAAAACACCCGCGTTCGCACAGACTATGCAGGTTTCCACGTCAAGGGCGTCTTTCTACTGAGCGCGTCCTAGGGTGCGCCCTCAAGGGCGACCGTTGAAATTGCTAGCGTGGGATCCATGGCCCCAGAGTAATTTTGTCGGTGAGGCTGTTTGCTATATCGCGGACCACTGGCGCGGCCTCGCAATGAGGATGGACTCAATGTCTCGGACAGCTTCAGCCTCGGTGATGCGATGGACCACTGAAATTTCTCGGGCAAGCCGATCAACCGCAGCGTCGTAAAGCTGGCGCTCAGCATATGACTGACCCGGATTTATTGCTGGCCGGTACAGATCCCGAGCCACTTCCGCGAGGGCAATGATGTCTCCAGAGTTGATTTTTGCGTCGTACTCTTGAGCGATTCGAGACCAATCGCCTTTGGGAACGTGAGGTTTGGAGCCGAGCACAAGCTGTGCCCGATTGATCAAGGTCGGATCGGACAGCTTACGCATCCCAACGTTGGCAATCTTTGCAGTCGGCACGCGCAAGGTCATTTTGTCTTTGACGAAGTTGATCACGAAAAGCTCGAGTTTGGCACCGGCAATCTCTTGTTCTTCAATAGCGAGGATCTGCCCAACGCCGTGAGCCGGGTACACCACAAATTCATTGGATCTGAAGCCGTGACTCTGCGCGGCCGGTCCGACGAGAGAACTAGCGTCGGCTAGAGGCATGCCGCCACCTAAGTGTTCTCGATATAGCCGAAGTATTTCAGAGCGATCCGTGCCGCGTTCGGCGAATGCAAATAGCAAGGCGTCGCCGCCTTTATCCATCATCTTCTGACGCAAACGGAGCACCGTTTCGGCTGCCGCAATTCCCGTTTCATCCGCAGGAAGCCGTACGAGATGGCTGACTAGTTCTAACGGCGAGCGGCCCGCAACCTTGATTTCTTCGATTCCCTTGCCGATTTCCGCGTATAGCGAGGCGCGACTGATAGCGCAAAGCTCCAGCACTTCTTTGATCGAGTAAGCCATCTTCTGCGGCAACTCAGGGGCCGGTAGCGGTGACGGCCGGGTCTCCTGGTTCTGTTGGACTTCCCGTAGAGGGGGACAAAGCATTATGTCCTCAAGGAGATCTACTGCTTGGCGCACATGATTGAATAGTTCGCGCACCTGCGCATCGCGATTGCGCATCGGTTTTCCTCTCTCTGTACTGAAGAAGAGCTACGGTGTCGTTGAGGTCGCCGTGGTGAGCGCAGGCTGCGGCGCTATGATGACCGTCCGGGTGGGGTAATTGCAATTGCGCCGCCGGCGCCCGTTAATACCGACCCGCTCGAGAGCAAGTATAAGGCGCCATTGTAGTTACGGTAACGGTGTCGTTGCCACCGTTGCATTCCAGTTTACGTAGCCGTCGCAATCGTCCCAGGCGTAGTGGCCGGTCGCGTCGATCGTTCCCGGTCGAAGGCCGTCGCTGGGGGAGCAGACGCTAAGAGGAATGCGAGCAGTAGGGCAGATAACCAGAGACGATATCTCATATCTCACTAGTATAGACCGAAAAGAAAAGCCCCGCCGAAGCGGGGCATAGCTCCAACTACATGCTTGCTCGCTGGTGTTTCCAGCAGCGATTGAACGTCGATTACTTCTGGCTGGCTGTGGATTGCCTTGAGAAGTATTTTAAAGCAGTCTTGCTTTTGAATGTGCGATCATCACTTGATTTCGGTCACGAAATCGAAAAGCTGTACGAGGCAGTGACCTGGCAGCCTCCGGCTGATCTCTTTCGCCTGGTTTGGGGCCTGCGGCCCCCATGCCGTCAAGGCCAAGCCCTTCGCGTGCTGCGGGCGGAAAACGATGGCCGTGTCGTCGCTCCGCTCCAGCCCGCACCAAATCCATCGTTTCCCGGTCTTGACGCCAATCCCCCGCTCATCGGCGCGAGCCTAGTCCGGTTGCATGCGCAACCGCTTCTGAGACTAGGAGAAAGATCAGTGAAAGCAGATGTCTACGAGCGTATCACCAGCCGCATCGTCGCCGAACTGGAGCAGGGTCTCAGGCCGTGGCTCAAGCCGTGGAATACCGAGCATGCAGCGGGACGCATTACGCGGCCCCTACGGATGAACGGCCAGCCGTATCAGGGAATCAACGTGCTGATGTTGTGGGGCGAGGCTGTCACGAAGGGCTTTTCCGCGCCGATCTGGATGACCTTCAAGCAAGCCGCTGAGATTGGCGCACATGTCCGGAAAGGCGAGCACGGCAGCCTAGTCGTCTATGCGGATCGCATCCGCAGGACGGAGCTGGATGAGGCGACGGGCGAAGAGGCAGAGCGCGAAATTCCGTTCCTGAAAGGCTACACCGTGTTCAATGTCGAGCAAATCGAGGGATTGCCGGCGCATTTCTATGCCCCGGCCGCACAACTCCTTAATCCAGTGCAACGCATCGAACGGGCGGATACATTCTTTGCCGAAACCGGCGCAACCATACGGCACGGCGGCAGCATGGCCTATTATAGCTCATCTGATGATCGGGTGCAGATGCCGCCGTTCGAATCATTCCCTGACGCCGAGACGTACTATGCCACGCTGGCGCACGAGATGACTCATTGGACGAAACCCGGCAAGCGCCTTGATCGTGACTTCGGGCGCAAGCGCTGGGGGGATGAAGGTTATGCGATGGAAGAGCTTGTCGCCGAGCTTGGCGCAGCATTCCTTTCGGCAGACCTGGATCTCACGCCGGAACCAAGGGAGGACCATGCATCGTACATCGCGTCCTGGCTCCAGATGCTGAAGAACGACAAACGCGCGATCTTCACTGCGGCGTCGCATGCCCAGCGCGCCGCCGACTACCTTAACGGCTTGCAGTCGGCCACTCGGATGATGAAGACGTCGGAGTGACGCTGCTTGGCTTCGCTGACCGCCGGTTTGATGTTGTCGAAACGGGATGAGATTTTAGAGTGTGTGCCGACGCAAAGGCTGCGCCGGCACTTGGTGTTGCAGGTCTAATTAGAACCTGAAGACGGCGCCGGTCTCGACCTGGAGGCGCAGTCTGTTCTCGTCGTCAACGTGGATCTGCAGCCAGTCGGCGGTGTCGATGCGCCCCACCAAGCTGGTGACGCAATCATCCGCGCCGAGGTTGCGGAAGACGACGCGGCCGGCCTGCAGCTCGTCGCGAACACTCTGGGAGGTTTCGGCGTCGGTGCTGTCAACCCAGACGTCGATCGACCCGAGAGCGCCGACGCTGATGTTGGCGATGCCGCCAATGTCCTCCGCGGTCGGCATCGTGGCGTGCGCGGCATCCAGAACGAGCAGGGTGAAACGCCGCGCCAGCTCATGGCTCCGAGCCAGCAGTTCGATAACAGTCTTAGGATTCATATGAGAGTACCTCTACATTGGTGAAGTCTAGGTGGAGACGGGAGACCGCTGATTAGGGAGGCCCCCGCGCTTGTGGCCGCCGAGACAGACCGAGCAGACGATCGATTGCTTCGCCCAAATAGAGCTCGATGATCTCGATCTCGCGACCGGACACCGGAATCGGATCGATCCAGGTCGTCGACAGTCCATAGCGTTCGGCTTCGGCGGCGCTTTGTACCCGGCGCTCCCGGTCATTCGCTTGGTCCGCCCGTGTTCGATCGGTCGCTGTGTTGGAATGATTTGACATGGCAGCCTCCGTTGATGAGGCGCCATTGAAGCGCAGGAATCCCTCGTTCCTTTTGGAAGCCAAAGTGCTGGTTGATTGGAAGGCAAAGTGACGTACGAGCGACGTCACTTTGGCTTCCAAAAGGGCCCTGCCTACCTTCTGGAAAAATCGACCTCCATTTATTCGGAGGTCATCGTGGTTGCGAGCATCGGCAAAGGGACTGTTGCGCAATACTATCTGCGCAGGACGGAATATTATCTCACCGGCAAAGAGCCCGCCGGCGTTTGGTTGAGCGATTCACCGGCGCTCGGCATCAAGGTTGGGCAGTTAGTTGAAGGCGATCTGTTCGAGAAGTTGCACGCCGGTCTTGGACCGGACGGACGCAAGCTGATCACGAATGATGGCGGCAAAGAGCGGGTCTCCGGTTTCGATCTGACGCTGAGCGCCCCGAAATCGGTCAGCATCTCGGGATCGGCATGTTGATGCATCGGGCGACGCCGGACGAGCGGGACACCATGGTCGCCTCGATCGGCCCGTTCTGGGACGCGAATGAGACCTGGCTCGTTCTCGGTGTCGGCCTTCTCCTCGTCGCCTTCCCGAAAGCGCATGGACTGGTCCTGTCGGAATTGTACCTGCCGACCGCCCTCATGCTGGTCGGTCTGATCCTCCGCGGCGCGGCCTTTGATTTCCGGGTCAAGGCCAAGGCCGACCGGAAGGCGATGTGGGATCGCATGTTCATCGCCGGATCGATGCTGGCGTCGGTATGCCAGGGCTGGATGCTCGGCCGCTACATCAGCGGGTTCGGCGAGGGCTGGAATTATCCGATCTTCGCCGGCGCAATCGCGATTGCTCTGCCGATGGCCTATGCGCTGCTCGGCGCGACATGGCTCGTGATGAAGACGCATGGCGAGCTGCAGGAGAAGGCGATCGAGTGGAGCAAGATCGCCTTCGCACCTATGGTCCTGGGCCTGATCCTGATCTCGATGGCAACGCCGTGGATCAGCGAGACGGTCCGCGTCAGGTGGTTCACCCTGCCGGCGATGATCGCGGTGGCCTCGATCCCGATCACGACCAGCGTTGCGCTGCTGACGGTCCGCCTTTTGCTGGGGGCACCGGCCGTGCGCGGCGCGCTGTGCTGGCTGCCCTTCGCGCTGCTGGTGCTCGTGTTCTTCCTGAGTTTCCTTGGCCTCAGCTACAGCATCTACCCCTATGTCGTGATCGACCGGCTCACGGTCTGGCAGGCTGCCAGCAGTCCGGAGTCGCTCCGAGTCATACTGATCGGGGTCTGCGTGACGCTGCCGGTCATCATCGCCTATACCGGATTTTCCTATCGCGTATTCCGAGGCAAGACCATAGAGTTAGACTATGCGTGAGTGGCCTGCCGCGATTGCCGGCGCTCCCGGGTTTGTGCTGGTTCACAAGATGACGGAGCTTTCATCCCTGGTGAACGTCAAGGAGCCTGCCAAGGTCGGTTCGGTGGCGCCTGCTTCCATGCGTTGGTTCATTCGCGGCGCATTTGCCCTTGCGTTGGTCGCCGCCGCGGCGTGGCTCGGATACGCGGTCACGTTTCGCCGGGGACTGGACCATTTGCACGCCGCCGCCCAGCAGCGGCTGGCCGTCGAGGCTGCCAGGCTCGACGGCTATCTCTCGAGATTTGAATATCTCCCGTCTCTCCTGGAGACGTCACCCGGCGTGTTCCGGCTGCTGGAGGCGCCCAGCGATCCCGCACTGCAGCAAGCCGTCAGCCTCTATCTGAAATCGATCAACCTGCTGGCGGGAGCCGACAACCTCTATGTCCTCGGGGTCACCGGCGCGACGCTGGCCGCGGCTGATTTCGACCAGCCTGGAACACCCTTCGGCGAAAATCTGTCGTATCGTCCCTATGTGAGCGAAGCGCTCGCGACCGGTCGCGGCGCATTCTTCGGTGTCGGTATCACCACCGCGCGTGCCGGCTATTATCTGTCCTATGCCCTGAAGGATCGCGGGACGACGAGGGGGATCGCGACCGTCAAGGTCAATCTGGATTCGTTCGAGCGGGCGTGGCGCAACACCGACAACGACATTCTATTGGTCGACGAGCGCAAGGTCACGATACTCGCCTCCCGTGACGAGTGGCGCTATCGCCCGATGGCGCCGCTGTCGGTTCAGACACGCGATGACATTGCGCGATCCAAACCCTACGGAAACCACGATCTTGTTCCACTTGGATGGACGTCCGTCGATCAGTCCGCGAACGGGACGGCACGGATCACGGCGGAGAACGGTACCGCCTATACGGTCAGCGAGCTGCCAATCAACCGCGGTCTCTGGAAGCTCGTGCTTCTCGATGACGAGGCGCCCACGCAGCAGACCGCGCTCGTCATCGGGATCATATCGGGTCTCGCCGCCCTCGTCGCGCTGCTGGCGCTTGGTCTTGTCGAGCAGCGCCGCCGGGAGATCAAGCAACGTTTGGCGAGCCAGGCCGAGTTGCAGGCGGCCAACGACATGCTCGAGACCCGGGTGCAGGAGCGCACCGCAGAATTGCGGGCTGCGCAGGATGAACTCGTCCATGCCGGCAAGCTGGCTGCCCTCGGCCAGATGTCGGCCGGCATCGTGCATGAGTTGAACCAGCCGCTGGCGGCCCTGCAAACTGCGGCCGACAATGCGGTCCTGCTCGTCGACCGCGGATCGATTGGCGATGCTCGCGGAAATCTCACCCGAATTGGCGAATTGGTGCGGAGGCTCGGCCGTTTGACCAGCCAGCTCCGGGTGTTCGCGTACAAGTCGAGCAGCCCGCTTGGCGCGGTGTCCGTCGAGCATGCGGTGGCTGAAACGCTCAAGATTTTGGCCGGACGTGTCAAGGAGGGCGGTGTTGCCGTGGCGACGGAGATGGACGCGAAGCTCTGCGTCATTGCCGATCAGACGCGGCTCGAGCAGCTGCTGTGCAACATTGTCGCCAATGCGCTGGATGCCGTGGAAGGTGTCGAGCGGAAGTCGATCCTGATCCGGGCGGGCAGGGAAGAGGCGCAGATCGCCCGTTGCCGCATCACGATCAGCAACAGCGGGCCGGCGATCGCCTCCGATGTCCTGCAGCGCATGTTCGAGCCGTTCGTGACGACCAAGCCCGCGGGCAAGGGGCTCGGCCTCGGCCTGATGCTTTCAAATCACATTGCACGCTCGTTCGGCGGTGAACTGCATGCGCGAAACCTGACGCCTGAAGGTGCGGAATTCGTCGTGACCCTTCCATTGGCAGAGATAGCAGAGGCGGCCTCGCATGGGCGATGACCAATCGATCGGCGTGATCTATGTCGAGGACGACGACGACGTCCGGATCGGCGGCGTCCAGGCGCTCGAGCTCGCGGGATTTTCCGTGTCCGGGTTCGCTTCCGTCGAGACCGCCAACGGTTCCGTTCGTGCCGACATGCCCTTTGTCGTGGTCTGCGACGTGCGCCTGCGCGGGCGCAGTGGTCTCGATTGGCTGTCCGACCTGCGGCGGCTGGATCAGGATCTGCCGGTGATCCTGATCACCGGTCATGGCGATATTTCGATGGCCGTGCAGGCGATGCGGACCGGCGCTTATGACTTCATCGAGAAGCCCTGCTCCTCGGAGCAGTTGATCTCGGTGGTGCGCCGGGCGGCGGAGAAGCGGCGGCTGACGCTCGAGGTGCGATCGTTGCGGTCCGCCCTGGCGGATCGCCAGGGCATCGAGGTCAGCCTGCTCGGTCGGTCGCCGCAGATCCAGGAGGTGCGTCGGCTCGTCTCCACCCTGGCGGCGACCAATGTCGACGTCACGATCTATGGTGAAACCGGGACCGGCAAGGACGTCGTCGCGCGCTGCCTGCACAATCATAGCGGCCGCCGCGGCGGCAACTACGTCGCGGTGAACTGCGGCGGCCTGCCGGAATCGCTGGTCGAGAGCGAGCTGTTCGGCCACGAGGTGGGAGCCTTCACCGGTGCCACCCGCCAGCGGATCGGCAAGATCGAATACGCCAATGGCGGAACGCTGTTCCTCGACGAAATCGAAAGCATGCCGCCGAGCGTGCAAGTCAAGCTGCTGAGGTCGCTGCAGGATCGCTCGATCGAGCGCGTCGGCACCAACAAGCCGATCGCGGTGGATTGCCGCGTCGTGGCCGCGAGCAAGGTGAATCTGCTGGAGCTCAGCGAAAAGCGGCTGTTTCGTGCCGATCTTTACTATCGCCTCGGCGTCGCTTTCATCGAGCTGCCGCCGCTGCGCGAACGGCGGGAAGACATCCCGCTGCTGTTCGAGCACTTCACCCTGGATGCGGCGAGGCGCTTCGAGCGCGACGCCCCGATCCTGGACGAGCAAACCATGTCTCATCTCCTGGCCTATTCGTGGCCGGGCAACGTACGCGAGCTTCGCAACGTCGCCGACCGTTTCGTGCTCGGTGTCCTCGACAGCAAGGCGGTCAACAAGTCCGGCTTCGGCGCGTCGGATGTGTCTTTGCCGCGGCAATTGGAGAACATTGAGCGATCGATCATCGAGGATGCGCTGCGGCGGAAGCAGGGCGACGTCCAGGCAACGGCTGCGCTTCTCAGCATTCCGAAGCAGACGCTGTACGATAAAATCAAACGCCTCTCCGTGAACGTCGACGGCATCAGGGAGGGCGCGACCGTCCGCTCCGGATCCTAAGATCGCAGCGAACGATTGCGGCGCGCAGGGGCTGTCCCTGTGCGCGGCGGGACAGCTAGCTCTCGGTGCATGCGAGAGCAAAGGGCGCCAGGCAGAAGCTGCCCGAAAACCAGACGTCAACAACCAATCAAGCTTGCCAAGTGAGGAACGCCATGAATCGGCCATTCAACATGCCTGACGAATTTGTCGAAGGCTTCATGAAGGCGGGGGAAAGCCTGTGGCGCTCGCTTGGATGGGCGCCGAACGGCGATCGCGACGGGGCGAACCTCGGCTCAGCCCTGAATTCATCGGGGCGTCTCGCCGAATTGCAGGCCGAGCACCTGAAGCGGCTGTACCAGCTCACCGAGCACGTCGTCAAATCGGCCGCCGGCGTGCAGGGCGAAGGAGGCATTGAGCCTGCGCGCGGCGACCGCCGGTTCAACGCCACGGAATGGCGGGACAATGCGGCCTATAGTCTGTTGAAGCAATGCTATCTGCTGAACGCGCGCTACTGCGTCGACTTCGTCGAGGCGCTGGATCTCGACGAGAAGGAAAAGCATCGGCTGCGCTTCTTCACGCGCCAGCTCGTCGAGGCGATGAGCCCGACCAATTTCCTCGCCACCAATCCGGATGTCATCAAGCTCGCGACGGACAGCGAAGGCCAAAGCCTCAAGACGGGCCTGGAGAACCTGATGAGTGATCTGGGCAGGGGTAGCCTGACGATCACGGATGAGGAGGCTTTCGAGGTCGGAAAGGATGTCGCCGCATCCAGGGGCGCGGTTGTGTTCGAAAACGAGCTGTTTCAGCTCATTCAATACGAACCTGCGACGGAGCAGGTGGCCGCCCGGCCTCTGCTGATCGTGCCGCCCTGCATCAACAAGTTCTACATTCTCGACCTCCAGCCGGCCAATTCGTTCGTTCGATTCGCGGTCGAGAACGGCTTCACGGTCTTCGTGGTTTCGTGGCGCAACCCGGATGCCTCCTGCGGTCACATTCGATGGGACGACTACGTCGAGGATGGCGCCATGCGCGCCATCGACATCGCCCGATCGATTTCGGGCGCAGACAAAATCAACGTCCTGGGCTGGTGTGTCGGCGGAACGATCCTGTCATCCGCTTTGGCCATTCTGCGAACGCGCGGCGATGAATCGGTTGCCAGTGTGACGTTGCTGACAACCATGCTCGACTTCCAGGAACCCGGCGATCTCGGCGTGTTCGTGGACGAGGAGGGGGTGCGGCAGCGCGAGCAGACAATCGGGAAGGAAGGCATCTACCGCGGCGCCGAGCTCGGCTTCGTCTTCCAGACGCTGCGGTCGAAGGAGCTGAT
The DNA here is from genome assembly GCF_054063675.1 of Bradyrhizobium sp. USDA 376. NCBI lineage: Bacteria > Pseudomonadati > Pseudomonadota > Alphaproteobacteria > Hyphomicrobiales > Nitrobacteraceae > Bradyrhizobium > Bradyrhizobium sp. USDA 376. The sequence continues at coordinate 8,460,770 of NZ_JBSSGN010000001.1, read as the reverse complement.
CTGGCCGAACGTCATCAACAACTATCTGAAGGGAAAATCGCCGGAGCGTTTCGATCTGCTGTTCTGGAACGCCGATGTCACCAACCTTCCCGGGCCAATGTATTGCTTCTACATCAGGAACATGTACCTCGAGAACAATCTTCGGGAGCCGAGCCGGTTGACAATGTGCGGCACACCAGTCGATCTGGGCCGGGTCGATCTGCCTGCTTACGTGCTGGCGACGGCCGAAGATCACATCGTGCCGTGGCGATCGGCCTATCGCACCACCGGCCTGCTCAGTGGCAACACCCGCTTTGTGCTCGGCGCCAGTGGACACATTGCCGGTGTGATCAATCCCGCCTCCAAGAACAAGCGAAGCTATTGGCTGTCGGATCGGCGTTGCGACGATCCCGCCGCGTGGCTTGCGAGCGCTGACGAAAAGCCGGGCAGTTGGTGGAACGATTGGATCGCATGGCTCAAGCCCTGGGCTGAAGATCGGGTGCCCGCCCGGACGCAACTCGGAAGCAACCTCTATCCTCCGGGGGAAGCAGCACCAGGCCGATATGTGAAAGCGAAGGCGAGCTGACATCGCTGAAGGCCCGTACCAGTCATAGGCCTGGTTCGGCGCGTGACGGCCGGTGAGAGCCTGAGCACGGAAATCGCCTATCGCGACGTCTTCGATCATTGCGCAAATAATGCCGATGCTGTTGCTCATCCTAGAAGCGCACTGGACGCAGAAGGGGTGCGACACTCTGCGCAGGTCTCCCACTGCGTGGCTCCGAGGACTTCGGACGGTTTGGCTCCCGTTCGAAGTCGGCGATGTTTTTCCTGGGGGCTGGCAAAGAGCATCCCGGATTGCATCAGCCGAATTACGACTTCCAGATCAGCTGACAGAATTGGTGCAAGAGTATTCATGCGTACGATACGCAGCCTGCTCGGCCAAATGGAGATTCCGGACGGAGTGACGGAATATCGCCAGCATGTCGCATGCTGATCGACGATTAGAACGAGTTGAAACTAGAAACATTCAAAATCGTTGCAACGAATTGGAAGCCGCAGAAGCGCTCCTCCAATCGCGACGGTTTGTCGTACAACCTTAGATAACTTCTAGTTCCCAATCCCTTCTCGGACCACCCTCGTATGTTAGGAAGCGCGGGGACGTGCTTGCTAGTGGAATTGGGGTGCAAGGAATGAGGCGTGAACTCTCGGCCAGTAAAATCGTGCGGACGCTATCGCTGGGAGCGGTGAGTTATCTTGCGCTGTCGCTGGAATCGTCAGGTGAATTTCAGCAGGCGTTTGCGCAAACCAATCTGCCGCCGGTGACCGTCGATGCTCCCAAGCCAAGAGTTCGGCAGTCGATCCAGAGGTCACAGTCGACGCGCGCCTCGCGCGGACAAAGATCCGTCGCCGCGGCGGCTCCTCGCCAGGCGGCGCCCGTTCCCTATGTGGTGCCGTCGACCGGTACGGTCGGCACGGTGCCGCCCGCGTACGCAGGCGGCCAGGTCGCAACCGGCGGAAGTCTCGGTCTTCTCGGTAATCGCGGCGTGATGAACACGCCGTTCAACCAGACCAGCTATACGGCGGAGCTCATGCAGAACCAACAGGCACGCACGATTCGCGACGTTCTGGCCAACGATCCTTCGGTCCGTGTCGTGCAGGCAGCAGGTGGCGGCGCGGACAGTCTCTTCATTCGCGGCTTCTACTATGACAGCGGCGACTACGGGCTGAACGGTCTCTATGGAATCGCTCCGTATTATTCCTCGGGCGCAAATTTCGTCGAGCGCGTCGAGGTGCTGAAGGGGCCAAGTGCGCTTCTCAACGGCATGACAGCCGGTGGCACCGGCGTCGCAAGCGGTGGCGCGGTCGGCGGCAGCGTCAATCTGATCACCAAGCATGCGCCCGACGTCGATATTACGCAGCTCACGGCAACGTACGTTTCAAAATCGCAGTTTGGCGAGAATATTGACGTTAGTCGCCGCTACGGTGAACACAAGGAATGGGGTGTTCGGCTGAACAGCACCTATTCGAACGGCAATACGCCTTGGAATCGTCAAACGGATGAATTCGGCAACGCGGTTCTGGGTCTCGATTATCGCGGAGAGCGCGTGCGCGCGGCAGTTGATATCGGCTATCAGGCCGACAATCTGAATCCGCCGTTGCGTTTCTTCAATGTTCCGACCACGACGACGGTCATCCCTTCGCCACCGAAGGCCGGACTCAACTTCCAGGTTCCGTGGGCGTATTATGCCCCGACCGACTTTTTTACGACCGCCAGAGGCGAGGTGGACCTCACCGACTGGATAACCGCGTATGGGGCGTTCGGCGCTATCACGATAGCAACATCAACTACGCCTATCCGTCGCCCAACATCTCCAATGTCGCGGCAGGGGGATTGACGTCGCCGCCCGGCGTCTTCCAGTTGGGAGGTTTGTGGTCGCGGCCGTTTGCCGGCAAGGAAACATTCGAAACGCTCGCGGGCGAGGCCGGTGTCCGGGCGACGGTGGATACTGGCCCCGTCAATCATGCAGTGAACGTCAACTACTCGATCAACGACCGGACCTACAATCAGAAAGTCTGGACTCGCTCGAACAGTGCGCTTGCGGACCTGATCTTCTGGAATCTGTACACCGAGCCGACAAACATAGCGAAGCCGAATTTCTCGACGTTGTCTGCCAGCCAGGCCACTGGCGTATCCCTCTCGAGCGTCGGCGCTTCCGACACTATGTCGATCCTGAACAAGCGCGTGCAGCTTACGCTTGGGGTTCGCCGTCAGACCGCTGGAACGGAAGTGACGAACTTCCTGAGCCCGGCCTTGAGCCGACCGGAGCAAGACACGTCCGTCTGGAGCCCTGCATACGCAGTTCTCGTCAAGCCGGTCGAAAACGTCGCGCTCTATGCGAATTACATCGAAGGCCTCCAGACACCCGTTGTGGTCAGCGGCGCCTTCGCGAATGTCGGCACAGTGTTCCCGCCGGCGCAGACGAAGCAGGCTGAGGCGGGCATGAAGATCGACGCGGGTCGATTCACGACCACGCTGAGTGTGTTCGATATCAGCCAGCCGAGCATCATTTCGGTGGGCTCCGGCGTTACCGCAACGCAACAACTCAACGGCAGACAGCGCAATCGGGGTGCTGAACTCAACGTATTCGGCGAGATCACGCCCGACATCCGTGTTCTCGGCGGCGTCGCGCTGATTGACGGTGTGCAGGAGCAAACTCAAGGCGGGATCAACGACGGAAAGAAGGCGGTCGGCGTGCCCGTCGTCAACGTCAATATGGGTGCGGAGTGGGACACGCCGTTTGTACCTGGCCTCACGTTTACGGGCAGGGTCATCTATACGGGCTCGCAATACGTCAACGTCACGAATACGCTGACCTTGCCTGAATGGACGCGTGTCGATATCGGGGCGCGATATACCTTTACGTCGCCCTGGAACGGAAAGCCGATCGTCGTGCGCGCCAATATCGAGAACGTCGGCAACAAGGCGTACTGGGCTTCGGCCTATAGCGGGGTTATCACGCTCGGTGCGCCCCGGACCTATCTGGTGTCTACCACCTTCAATTTCTGAATCGCTTCCTTGGAAATCGGAGTGCATGCCGTCGCGGTCGCTCCGCGGCGGCATTGTTTTGTCATGAGCCATTCGATGCAATTGATGACGATGCGATGAATTATGGCCCGCGACAAAACGCGCGATCCTGTCGCATCGGAAAAGTTCCTCCTTGCGCAGTTAGAATTGCAGCAATCGACGACGCGCTCCGAAATCTCGATATTTTCCCGCGTGTTGATGCGCAAGCGCGGAGGTTGCATTGTGTCCGTCCGTCGCCAGTTTTGAGGTCTTAAAAAATGTCGCGTCGATATTGCTTTGACCATCGTCTGCTTCTGACCTAGTCAAACGTCTCTGCTCTCGCTTTTCGAAAAGGGGATCGCGCCATGATGGTGTTCGACAGGGACGACGTCACCTTCACCGTCGTCGTCAATCATGAAGAGCAATACTCCATCTGGCCGACGTTCAAGGAAATTCCTGGCGGCTGGAAGGCGGTGGGCAAGACGGGCAGCAAGAAGGAATGTCTCGACCACATCGAGCAGGTGTGGACCGACATGCGCCCGCTCAGCTTGCGCAAGTTCATGGACGAAGCGACGCCTCAGCAGTCGGCGTAGCCCGGTCGTCCGATGCGACTTCTTTGTCTGCCTTATTCCGGCGGCAGTGCCATGTTTTATGCGCGGTGGCGCAGGCTTTTGCCGTCGTGGATCGACGTTCGGCCGGTGGAGTGGCCCGGGCGCGGCGCGCGCATGGACGAACCGCTGGCGACCGACCCGCGTGTGTTGGTAGCGCAGCTCGCTGGCGAACTGGCCGCGCGGATCGACGGGCCTTACGCATTGTTCGGGCACAGCCTCGGTGCCGTGATCGCGTACGAGCTCGCACATGGCCTGCTTGATCGTGGAGCACCTGCGCCGGCCATTCTCTTTGCTTCGGGCGCGGAAGCGCCGGCGGTTCGGGACGGCAGCAAGTGGCGCCAGCCCTTGAGCGACGAAGCGCTGATGCAGGAGCTGCGCAGTCTTCAGGGCACGCCCGACGAGGCGTTGTCGAATGCAGAGCTGATGCGATCCGCGCTGCCGGTGCTCCGCGCCGACTTCTTGATGTGCGGGGCCTATGTCTACCGGCCCCGCCGTCCGCTGCCATGCCCCGTGCACGTCTTTGGCGGAGCGGACGACGAGACCGGCCGTGAGGCGCTTGAGGCCTGGCGGCAGGAGACCTCGGCGTCATTCATGCTCGATATTCTGCCCGGGCATCACTTCTTCATTCACACGCAGCAGGCTGAGCTGATCGACCGGATCGGCGCGGCGCTGGCCCGGCAATCGGGGCGATCGATTGGTTTGCATCGGAGCGAGGATCATGAGCGCGTTCTCCGTCCAGCCACTCATTGAGGGCAGAACTCTTCCCCTGCTGCTCAAGGCAGATGAAGCCGGGGAGCCGCTCGGCAAAGCACTTCCCATGCTGCGCGAAGCGATCGACCGGCACCTGACCGACAGTGGCGGCATCGTGTTTCGCGATTTCTCGCTCGATGGTCCCGATGCGTTTCGGGCTTTCGCGACCGATTTCGGTCATCCGCTGCTCACTTACGAGTTCGGATCGACGCCGCGTTCGCAGGTGACTTCCGGGGTCTATACATCCACGGAGTATCCGCCGCATCAGCATATCCCGCTGCACAACGAGCAGGCCTATACCCGCGATTGGCCGATGAAGATCTGGTTCTATTGCATGCAGCCGGCGCTGGAGGGCGGGGAGACGCCCATCGCCGACAGCCGCGCCATCCATCGCGACATGCCGCCGGCCATTCGCGAGCGATTCGCGGACAAGGGCGTGATGTATGTGCGGAACTACGGCAACGGCCTCGACGTCGACTGGCAGCAGGTGTTCGGCACCGACTCCAGATCGGAGGTGGAGGCGTACTGCGCTCGTCACGAGATCGAATGCGAGTGGAAGGAGGATGGCGAGCTCCGCACACGCCAGGTCTGTCAGGGTACGGCGCGGCATCCCGTCACGGGTGAATGGGTCTGGTTCAACCAGGCACACCTGTTCCATGTCTCCAATCTCGAGCCGGAGGTGCGCGAGAGTCTTCTCGACGTGGTCGACGACGAGGCCGATCTGCCGCGCAACGTCTTTTACGGCGACGGTTCGATGATCGAGGATGAGACGTTGTCGACGGTCCGGACCGTTCTCGAGAAGCACAAGATCAGCTTTCCCTGGCAGGCCGGCGACGTCGTGATGCTCGACAACATGCTCACTGCGCACGCGCGTGCCCCATTCAAGGGACCGCGCAAGGTCATTGTCGCAATGGCCGAAGCTCATCGGCCGGGGTGATCGCCGCACCCGTCATTCGACCGGTGAGGATTTTCGGCCCGCGGCCGGATAGGGATTCGAGAACATGGACAGATCCAACCTCGTCGAACGCTTGCGGGAGCACGCCGCCCTGCGGCCGGAGAAGGTGGCGTTGCGATTCCTGGAAGGCGACGACGTCGGCGATGAACTGACGTTTGTCGCGCTCGATGTGCGGATCAGGGCGCTTGCCGCGTGGTTGCAGCAGATGGGCGGCGCAGGCGAGCGGGCGGTAATCCTGCTTCCGAGCGGAATCAACTATGCCGTGGCGTTCTATGCTTGCCTGTATTCGGGCGTGATCGCTGTGCCGGCTTATCCGCCAGAGGGCGGCCCCGAACGCTATGCAGGACGTCTCAACGGCATTTTGCGCGACGCGGCGCCTCGCTTCATCCTGGTGGAGACGGCTCTGCGCGCTCTCATCGAAGCGACGCTGCCCGAATTGGGCGACGTGCAAATCGTTGCGGTGGATACCATCTTGCCCGAACTCGCGGCGGACTGGCGCGAGACGAGGCCCGCGGCCGATGCGATCGCGTTCCTCCAATACACGTCCGGATCAACCTCGGAGCCGAAGGGCGTTTGCGTCTCTCACGGCAATCTGGCGGCCAACGAGCGCGCGATTGAAGCGGCCGGCGGTGGAACGCCGGACGACGTCTTTGTGAGCTGGCTGCCGCTCTATCACGACATGGGACTGATCGGCGGGCTCCTGAATCCGCTGTTCACTGGCTTTACCGGCGTCCTGATGTCGCCGCGGAATTTCCTCGAGCGGCCGCGACGCTGGCTCGAGGCTATCGACCGTCACGGCGGCACGATGAGCGGTGGCCCTGACTTTGCGTACTCGCTGTGCGCCGACCGCATTTCGGACGAGACGATCGATCGACTGGACCTGAGCCGGTGGAAATTCGCATTCTCGGGGTCCGAGTTCGTCCGCCGGACCACCCTCGAGAAGTTCGGCGACCGGTTCGCGCGGGCCGGGTTCAATCGACGGGCGTTGACAGCCTGCTACGGCCTGGCTGAAGCGACGTTGCTGGTAACGGCCGGCGACATCACCACCGAGACCAACAGCTATACGCTCGACACTGCGGAGCTTGCCGCAGGCCGCGTCGCGAATGCCGGCGAAGGCACCGACCTCGTGGCATGCGGTCGAACCGCTGCAGGTCACGTCACGCGCATCATGCGTGTCGACGGATCGGCCGTGGCCGAGCCGAATGAGGTGGGCGAGATCTGGGTGAGCGGTCCAAGCGTCGCACTTGGATATTGGAACAATCCTGAAGCCACGCACCAAGCCTTTGTCGAGCGGGATGGCGCGCGTTGGCTGCGCACCGGTGACGTAGGCTTCATTCGCGACGGCGCCCTTGTCGTAGCTGGGCGTCTCAAAGACCTGCTGATCGTTCGCGGACAGAACGTCTATCCGACTGATGTCGAGCAGGCAGTCGAAGCCGAGGTCGAATCCGTCCGCAGCGGGCGGGTTGCCGCTTTTCCGGTCGAAATGGACGGGCGCGAAGCCATCGGCGTGGCGGCGGAGTTCAGCCGCGCCGTGCTCAAGCGCAGCGACCCGGAAGCGCTCGCACATGCGATCGGCGAAGCCGTACTCCGGCAGGCGCAGGAATATCCGGCCGTGATCGTCCTGCTGAACCCGCAGGCGATGCCGCTGACCACGAGCGGCAAGCTGCAGCGGTCGGCCTGCGCGGCACGCCTCGCCGACAATACGCTCGACAGCTTTATGGTGTTCGAAAGAGGCCGTCGCCGCGGCGGAGCATCCCTGACGGCGCCGGCGACAAATACCGAACGTGCCGTCGCGTCGATCTGGTGTGACGCGCTTGGGGTTGCGGTGGTCCATCGCGAGGACGACTTCTTCGTGCTGGGCGGAAATTCGATCGCGGCCGGTCAGGTCGCTGCTGCGATCCGCGACCGCTTGAACGTGGAAGTGGAGCTGCGCACGTTCTTCGACGCGCCGACGCTCGCAGTCTTCGCCGGCCGGATCGATGCCCTGGCGGGGACCGGTGCCGGGCGAGCGCTGCCGCCGATCCCGTGGGCCGCCTCGGCCGATCGTGCGACGCTGTCGCACGCGCAGGAGCGGCTGTGGTTCCTCTGGAACATGGATCCGGCCGGGACAGCGTACACTGTTGCAAGCACGGTCCGCCTGAAGGGGCAGCTTGATCATGCCGTTCTGTCTCGCGCTCTCGGCGAGATCGTCCGTCGTCACGAGATATTGCGCACCACATTCACCGCCAGGGACGGTCGTGGAACGCAGCTCGTCCACGATGTCATGGGCATTGGCATCCGACACGAGGATCTCCGCTCTTTTTCCGCGCGGGAACGCGCCGAGCGCGCGGAGATGCTCAAGCGAGCCGCGCTCGGCAGGCCGTTCGATCTCACGAACGGGCCGCTGCTGCGCGCGGTTCTGCTTCAGCTCGCGGACGATGCTCATGAATTGCTGCTGCTTGCCCATCACATCATCGTCGATGGTTGGTCGCTCGACGTGTTGCTCGAAGAGCTGGCCGCGCTCTATCGCAGCGGCATCGGTCAGGGCGCGGGCGCGCCGCCGATTCCGGCGATTCAATACGCGGACTTCGCGGCCTGGCAGCGAAACTGGCTCGCTGGAGGCGAGGGCGATCGGCAGCTCGCGTATTGGCGCGCCAAGCTCGGCGATGTTCATCCGGTGCTGGCGCTGCCGCATGATCGGCCTCGCCCGGCGCTCCAGAGCCATGCCGGCGATACGGTCAGTCTTGCGATCGACGGCGCACTCGCTGTCCGGCTCCGGGAGATCGCGGCAAAGCAGCGCGTCAGCGTCTTCATGCTGCTGCTCGGCGCATATCAGGTGCTGCTCCATCGCTACACCGGCCAAAACGATCTGCGCGTCGGCGTGCCGATCGCAGGGCGTCGGCATACGCAGCTCGAACGGCTGATCGGATGTTTCGTCAATACGCTGGTGCTGCGGGCTGAGATTGCAGGCGAAGCGAGCTTCCCGAGCCTGCTGCAGCAGGTCAAGGAATCGGTGGTCGAGGCGCTGTCTCATCAGGATCTTCCGTTCGAAACGCTGGTCGACAGCCTCAGACCCGAACGCAGCGGCGGCCACAATCCGCTGTTCCAGGCGAAGTTCAACTACATGACGATGCCGGGCGGGTTCGCCGGCGTCGAAGGGCTCACCGCCGAAATCGACATCATCGATCTCGCGGGTTCGCATTTCGATCTCGCGCTCGACGTCATCGATGGCGCCGTCGGCATGAAGGTGACGTTCAACTACGCCACCGATCTGTTTGACCATTCGACCATCGCACGGCTGGCGGTGCAGTTCGGTTCGATGCTGCGCCAGATCGCCGACAATGCCGAACGGCGGATATCGGACTTCGTCATCGACGATGGGCACCGGCAGACTGTGCCGAAGCAGGCCGCGGCGTTCGGCTTCACCGATGTAGTCAACCTTCACCGTGCGGCGACCGCAGATCGACAGACCGCCATGGCCATCCGCTGCGGCCGGGAGCAATTGACCTTTGCTGATCTCGAGCAGCGGTCGAACCGTGTCGCGCGTGCCCTCATCGCCAAGGGCGTGGCGCGCGAGATACCGGTCGCGCTGTGGATCGAGCGCTCGCCGGCCTTTGTCGTCGCCTTGCTCGGTGTGCTGAAGGCCGGCGGCGCTTACGTTCCGCTGGATCCGAAATGGCCGTTGGAGCGCATTCGTCGCATCCTGACGGACGGCGGCATCGACATCGTACTGGCGGCGGATGAGAAATTGTCGAACGCGCGTGGGCTCGGCTGCCTGGTGCTCGATGCGAAGGCGGAGGCCGCGTGCGAGGAGGCATCGAGCCTGCCGGTCGGCACGGCGATCCACCCGGAGCAGGCCGCCTACGTTATCTATACCTCGGGTTCGACCGGCGTACCGAAGGGAGTCAGCGTCTCGCACGGCGCCTTGGCCAATTACGTGCAGGCTCTGCTGCAGCGCCTGGAGCCGCGTCCGTCGGCGAACATGGCGATGGTCTCGACGGTGGCGGCTGATCTCGGTCACACCGTCCTGTTCGGCGCGCTCGCGTCCGGCCGGACGCTGCATCTGCTACCTCCGGAGGCCGTGTTCGATGCGGATGCGTTCGCGCAAGCCATGCGCGAGGGCGAGGTCGACATTCTCAAGATCGTGCCGAGCCATCTGCGAGGGCTGCTTCACGCCTCGCGCTCGGCCGACCTTCTACCCCGCGAGACGCTCATTCTTGGGGGAGAGGCTTGCGACCAGGCACTGCTGGACGAAGTATGGCGCTTGCGTCCGGAATGCCGGGTTCTGAATCACTACGGGCCAACGGAAACGACCGTCGGTGTGGTGACGCATGAATGCGCGGCTGAACGCGACAACAACCCGGTGCCGATTGGACTGCCACTTGCCAATTTGCGCGCCCATATCCTGGATGATGCGCTGAACGAAGTGCCGATCGGGGTCACCGGCGAACTCTATATCGGCGGAGCCGGGCTGGCGCGGGGCTATCGCGGTGCAGCGGACCTGACTGCGGAACGCTTCGTGCCGGATCCGTTCGGGGAAGCAGGCGAGCGCCTCTACCGAACCGGGGATCGCGTCCGCTGCGATGGGGCGGGCCGGTTGATATTCCTGGGCCGTTCCGATGACCAGATCAAGTTGCGCGGCTATCGCATCGAGCTCGGCGAGATCGGGCGCGTCATCAAGGCGCTGCCGGGGATCGATGATGCCGTGGTCGTTCAGCACGCGATCGGGGCGAGTGCCGAGCGCCAGGAGCTGGTTGCCTATTGTGTGCCCGAGAGCGGCAGTGATCTGCAGGCCGCTACAATCAAGCAACATCTGGCTGCGATCGTTCCGGACTATATGGTGCCGTCGCACGTCGTCATCTTGGCGCGACTGCCGCTGACGCCCAACGGAAAGGTCGATCGTCGCGCGTTGCCGGAGCCTGCTGACGAGACGTCTGGCGGCTATTCCGCGCCTGCGGGCAATATTGAAGTTACGATCGCGGCGGTCTGGTGCGAGGTGCTCGGTCGCGAGCGTGTGGGCCGCAATGACAACTTCTTCGAGCTCGGCGGCGATTCCATCCTCAGCCTTCAGATCATCGCCCGCCTGCGCAAGCGCGGCATCCGGCTGACACCGAAGCAGATCTTCAGCCAGCAGACGGTTGCCGGACTGGCGACGGTCGCCGTCATGTCGACGGCGGCAACCGCGAAAAGAGAGAAGCGGGGCACGAAGACCTCGACCGACCGCGATGTTGAACCTGGCATGCGTCACCTGATGCCGATTCAGGCTCGCTTCTTCGCCGAGGATATCGACAACCGAGATCACTGGAATCAGGCGGTGCTGCTGCTGCCCCAGATGCAAGTCGACTGGGAGACGCTGCGGCGCGCGCTCGCAGCGATCGTGGAGCATCACGATGCGTTGCGCCTGCGGTTCAAGCAAGTGGATGGCGCCTGGCGGGCGGAGCTGGGCCCTGCGCCGGTGCCATCTGAATTGTTGTGGATGCATGCGGACGTCGGTGGTGCGACGGAGATCGCCGGGTTCGCCCGCGCCGCGCAGGAAAGCCTTTCGCTGTCTTCGGGGCCGCTGCTGCGCGCCGTCGGCATGGATCTCGTGGACGGCAGCCAACGGCTGCTGCTTGCGATCCATCATCTCGTTGTCGATGGCGTATCCTGGCGTATCCTGCTGGAAGACCTGGCTTCGGCCTATGACCAGCTGCAATGCGGCAGTCCCGTCACGCTGCCTCCGAAGAGCGACTCCTATGCTTCGTGGAGCGAGCGGCTGCATGCCTATGCTGCGACCGCGGAGATTGAGGCCGAATTGCCCCACTGGTGCGATTGCGGTGCCGGCGCGCGCTTGCCGTGTGACGATGACCATGGCGGCGTCGATCGCGTCGGTGACGGCGGCGAGGTGTCGTTGGTGTTCGATGCCGACCTGACGTCGCGACTGCTCGAACAGGCGCCCTCTGCCTATCGGACCCAGGTCAATGACCTCTTGCTGGCCGGTCTCGCGCGTGCGGCGTCGCGCTGGAGCCAGCACGACGAGGTCACGGTGGAGCTCGAAGGCCACGGCCGCGAGGACATTTTCCCGGACGCGGATGTATCGCGTACCGTCGGCTGGTTCACGACGGCATTCCCGGTCCGGCTGAAAGCTGCGGCCGCCGACGAAGCCACGCTGATCAAGGCGGTCAAGGAAAGGCTTCGCGCGATTCCGTATCGCGGCCTCGGTTATGGCGTACTGCGTCATCTCGGCTCCGAGCGGCAGCGCCATGCCCTGGCGCAATTGGTGGAGCCCCAGATCGTCTTCAATTATCTCGGCCGCTTCGACGCGAGCGTCGGCGCCACCCAGCGCTTCACCTTCGTACCGGAGAGTGCAGGTCCCTCGCGCAGCGCCACGGCGCCCATGCGCGGCTGGCTGAACGTCACCGGGCTCGTGCGTGAGGGCCGGCTCGAATTGTCTTTCGGTTACGGACGCAAGCGCTACCGGCGCGCCCACGGTCGAGCGACTGGCGGCACATTACGAGGATGCGCTGCGCGAACTGGTCGCGCATTGCTGCAACGGAGCGTTCGGCCTTACGCCATCGGATGTCGCATTGTCCGGGCTCGGTCAGGCCGATCTCGATCGGCTCGCGACGACCCTGGATCTTCGCGGCATCGAGGACATCTATCCGCTCTCGCCGATGCAGCAAGGCATGCTGTTCCATGCACTGCGTGATGGTGCCAACGATGCTTATGTGAATCAGGTCGGGCTCGAGCTGTTCGGCGTCGATACCGGCAAGCTGCGGGCCGCGTGGCAGGCGGTCAGCGACCGGCATGCCGCGCTGCGGACCGGGTTTGTCTGGCAGAACCTGTCGGGCGCAGCGCAGCAGGTGGTGCATCGCCATGTGACGGTGCCGTTCGCCGAAGAGGATTGGCGCGATGGATCGCGCATGGATTTGGAAGCCGCACTGGCCGAGACATCCCGGCGTGACCGCGAAAAGCGCTTCGACGTTTCACAGCCGCCCCTGCAGCGCATTCGCTTGATTCGCCTCGACGACGACCGTCACTGGCTGATCTGGACTCATCATCACATCTTCGTCGACGGCTGGAGCTCCGCCCGGCTGGTTGCGCAGGTGTTGCAGCATGTGGGCGACCGTGTATTGCCGGCCGTGCAGGGCAGCTATCGTGACTACATTGCATGGCTGCAAAGCCGCGATCGCGAGAGCGCCGAGAGGTTCTGGCACGAGGCGCTGGCAGAGCTCGAAACGCCGACGCTGCTCGCGAACGCGGTGGCGACCCGCAAGACCGTCGGGTCCGAGGGGCACGCCAGTGTCGAGCTTGCGGTAGAGGCGGCGCTGACCGAGCGGCTGAAGTCGTTCGCAAAGCACGAACGGGTGACGCTCAATACGCTCATACAGGGGGCGTGGGCGCAATTGCTGCGCAGACATTCGGGGCAGTCCGCGGTCTGCTTCGGCGTGACCATATCGGGTCGTCCGGCCGAATTGCCCGGCTCAGAGGAGATGGTGGGCCTCTTCATCAACACGCTTGCCATCGTCGATGCGCCGAACCCGCAGGCCATCGTCGGTGATTGGCTGCGCCAGTTGCAGGAACAGAATCTGGCTCTGCGCGAGTACGGCTGGACCCCGCTCTACGAAATTCAGCGCCTCGCCGGCCGTGCCGGGCAGCCGCTGTTCGACAGCATCCTGGTGTTCGAGAACTATCCGATCGACGAGGGGCTATTGCGGGGCATGGAAGGCGGCCCGCGGCTGGGGCGTGTGGCGCACTTGACGCCAACGAACTACGCTCTGGCGGTTGCGGTGTTCGCCGCAAGCGACAGGCTGAACATCGAATTCAACTATGACCCGTGCCGGTTCGAGGAGGCGGCCATCCTGCGTCTTCGCGACGTTCTGCACGGCCTGCTGGAGCGGATCGTAGCGAATGCGGAGCGTGTGCTCGGTGATCTCGAATCGGCAGCCGATCAAGACGCGCGACGAATTCTCGAATGGAGCGGTGCAGTGCAGCTGTCGTCGGCATCTTCCTGTGCCGACGTCGTGACGCATATCGAAGCGCAGGCCGCGCAGGCGCCGTCCGCGGTTGCCATCGTATGGGGCGACCAGCGCATCTGCTACGGCGAGTTGAACACGCGGGCCAACGCGCTCGCACGGCGCCTCCGCCTCTGGAATCTCGGCCCGGATCGGTTGGTCGGCATTGCCCTGACGCGAAGCCCGGAGATGATCATTGCGCTGCTCGCGGTCCTGAAGGCTGGTGGCGCCTATCTGCCGCTTGATCCGGATTATCCGACCGAGCGGCTTGCCTACATGTTGCGTGACAGCGGCGCGGCGTTGGTCCTGACACAGGGCGTGCTGCTCGAGCCGCTCGCGCCGGTGCTGCGCGAAGCCGGGATCGAGGCGCTCTGCATTGACGAGCCATCGCCGTCCGCCGGGGATCACAGCGGTAACTTGGACGTCGAAATCCATCCGGACAGCCTGGCCTATGTCATCTACACCTCGGGGTCGACTGGACTGCCGAAGGGCGTGGCCGTTTCGCGCGGGCCGCTTGCCATGCATTGCGAAGCGGTTGGCCGGCTGTACCGCACGACATCCCGCGACCGCGAGTTCCAGACGGCGTCGATCAATTTCGATATTGCCCACGAGCGATGGCTGGTGCCGCTGATGACGGGCGGGGCGCTGGTGCTCCCCTCGAAGCCCGGCCTCTTGATCGACGATCTCGTCAGCGAGATCGCGCGCAATTCGGTGACTTCGATCTTTCTTCCGCCGGCCTATGCGGATCAATTGAGCGCGGCCTTGCGGCAGGGTGGGCGCAGGCTTGCGATCAGGGCTTGTATCGTCGGTGGCGAAGCGTGGTCCGATACCGGGATCAGGGCATTCCGCGAGGCCGCCGATGTCGATCTTCTGGTCAACGCTTACGGCCCGACCGAGACGGTGATCGCTCCAACGGCGTGGATCGTCGATGACGCCGTGTTGACATCTGGCCAGCCCGCGCCAATTGGACGGCCCGTCGGTGCGAGGTCCGTACACATCCTCGATTCCGACCTCAACATCGTTCCCGTTGGTGTCACCGGCGAGCTGTTCATCGGTGGTGTTGGCCAGGCCCGCGGCTATCTGAACCGAGAGGCACTGACCGCGGAGCGGTTCGTGCCCGATCCATTCAGCGATAGCGGCACGCGCCTCTATCGCACCGGCGATCTCGCGCGCTGGCGCGACGACGGCGTGATCGAATATGCCGGCCGCGCAGACCGGCAGGTGAAGATCCGTGGCTTCCGCATCGAGCTCGGCGAGATCGAGGCGCGTCTGCTCGAGCAGCACGGCGTCCGTGCGGCGGCCGTGGTGGCCGGTGAAGGCAGGACCGGGCGCCAGTTGTTCGCCTATGCGAGCGGTGAGCCCACGCTCGACGGCGACGCCTTGCGCGACGCGCTGTCTGCCATTCTGCCGGATTACATGGTGCCATCGACGGTCATGGTGCTGGAGCAACTGCCGCTCACGCCCAACGGGAAGATTGATCGGCGGGCACTGCCGGCGCCGGGCGAGGATGCGCTGACGCGCGGCTCCTATGAGGCACCCGAAGATGAGATCGAACTCGCACTGGCGGGGATCTGGGCGGAGTTGCTCGACGTCGACCAGGTCGGACGCAACGATCACTTCTTCGAGCTTGGCGGACATTCCTTGCTTGCCGTGCGGGTGCTCAGCCGGGTGTCGCAGGAGATCGGTGTGTCGATCGCGGTCTCGGATCTGTTCGCTCATCCCGATCTCGCGTCATTCGCACGCGTCGTGTCGATCAGGTTGATCGAGCAGGAATTTGACGTCGATGAGCTCCAGGAACTGGTCGGAGCGGAGCAGTGAGCATGGCTGACACGGCAAAGCCGAGTTTGCGAGATCTGGATTCCGCGCAGATGAGAAAGCTCGTCTCGCTGGCCAGGGACCGCGGCCGGAATGCCGACAGAAGCGGCGCTGCGGCGATTCCTTTGGTGGCGCGGGACGGATCTCTGGAGATGTCCTTCGCGCAGCAACGGCTTTGGCTGCTGGCGCAACTCGATGGTGCCAATTCCAGCTATCACATTCGCGGAGCATTGCGGCTTTCGGGCGAACTCGATGTCGAAGTGCTGCGTCGGAGCATCGGCCGTCTGTTCGCGCGCCACGAAGCGCTGCGCAGTGTCTTTCGCATGGTCGACGGACAGCCGTGCGTGATGCTGCTGCCCGCTCATGAATGCGTGCCGCTGCTCGAACAAGATCTGCGCGGCCGGAGCGACCGCGAGCAGGAGCTCGCGCGTCTCTGCCGCGAGGAGGCCGCTACGCCGTTCGATCTGACCGCAGGACCATTGATCCGCGGCCGCCTGATCCGGACGGCGGAGAGGGAATATCTCTTCCTGCTCACCCAGCATCACATCGTTTCCGACGGCTGGTCGATCGGCGTGCTCGTGCGTGAGCTGGGTTCTCTCTACCAGGCTTTTGCCGCCGGCAAGGACGATCCGTTACCCGCGTTGGCAATCCAGTATCCGGACTATGCCGCCTGGCAGCGACATTGGCTATCGGGCGAGCGATTGCAGCGGCAGGTCGACTATTGGCGACAGGCGCTCGCAGATCCCCCTGCCGTGCTCGAATTGCCGACCGACCGGCCGCGTCCGCCGATCAGGTCGCTCGCCGGCGCATCCTTGCCGGTCGAGGTCGATGCAGAGCTCGCATCCGGCATCCGGCGACTGAGCCAGTCGCATCGCACCAGCACTTTCATGACGGTGCTCGCGGCTTGGGCGGCGGTGTTGTCGAGGCTCTCCGGGCAGACGGATATCGTGATCGGAACGCCGACGGCTAACCGGAACAGGCCGGAGATCGAGGGCCTGATCGGATTCTTCGTCAACATGCTGGCGGTCCGCGTCGATCTCTCGGCCGAACCCAGCGTCACTGAACTGCTCCGCCGCGTGCGCGCCGTGGCGCTCGCGGCGCAGGATCATCAGGATCTCCCGTTTGAGCAGGTCGTCGAGATCACTCAGGCGCCGCGACGGCTGGAGCAGACGCCGGTCTTTCAAGTCGTGTTCGCCTGGCAGAGCAACGAGGCGGGGACGCTCGAGCTGCCCGGCCTCAAGGTCGAGGCTGCCGATATCCCGCTCCAGCAGGTCAAGTTCGATCTCGAGCTTGGTCTGGGCGAGATGGACGGACGTATCGTCGGCTGCCTGAACTATGCGACCGAGCTGTTCGACGAGGCGACGATCACGCGCCACCGGGACTATCTGTTGTCCTTGCTGCGGGCCATGGTTGCAGATGCGGACCAGGTGGTCGATCGGATCGATATCGTTGGTGCCGAGGAGCGCAGGCGCTTTCTCGACACGTGGAACGAGACCACCACACCCTTTCCGTCCGAAAGCTGCATTCACGACTTGTTTGCGGAGCAAGTGAGAAGGGCGCCTGACGCCATCGCTCTGGTCTACGAGGATGTTCGTCTGAGCTATGGCGAACTCGATGCCAAAGCGAGCCGGCTTGGGCGGCGCTTGACGGCTCTGGGTGTGGCGCCGGACCAGCCCGTCGCAATCTGCTTGCCCCGTGGTATTGCCATGGTAGTGAGCCTGCTGGCCGTGCTGAAGACGGGCGGTGCCTATCTGCCGCTCGATCCCGCCTATCCGGCGGAGCGGCTGCGTCAGATTGTCGACGACGCCAGGCCGAAAGTGCTGATCGCTGACGACGCGCGACGCGCGATAGTCTCGGATGGGACCTGTGAGATCGTCGATCCGGAAGCGAACGCATCCACCGTCACGGGGCAGGCGGCATCGGATCCGAGTGATCCCGTCAAAGGACTTACCTCGCGAAGCCTCGCTTACATCATCTACACCTCCGGCTCGACCGGTCGACCGAAGGGGGTGATGGTCGAGCACCGCGGCCTGGTGAATCTGGCGTTGGCGCAGCGGACGCTGTTCGACGTCAATTCGAACAGTCGCGTCGTGCAGTTTGCCTCGTTCAGTTTCGATGCCAGCATCTGGGAAATCGTCATGGCGCTGTGCTCGGGCGCCGCGCTGTTTCTGGCTGGCACGAGAGAGCATCAGGACACGTCGGCATTGCTCGGCTACCTCGCGGACAACGCGATCACGCATGCGACCTTGCCGCCGGCGATGCTGCACGGGCGCACCGACCTCGATCGCCTGGCCTCGCTGCGGGTCCTCGTCCTGGCCGGTGAATTGCCCAAGGCCGAGCTGATCAAGGGAGTGCCTGCCGGCGTTGCCGTCTTCAACGGTTACGGGCCGACGGAAGCAACGGTCTGCGCCACGAGCTGGCTGCGGCCGCCGGGCTTTGTTGGCGACGCTGCCCCGATCGGTCGTCCGCTGCCGAATGCGCGAATCTATCTTCTGGACCAGTTCGGTGCGCCCGTTCCGCTCGGCGCGGTCGGCGAAATCTACATTGGCGGAGTCGGGGTTGCGCGCGGCTATCTCAACCGCGCCGACCTGACGGCGGAGCGCTTCGTGCGCGATCCCTTCCACGGCGATGCTGCTGCGCGGATGTATCGCACCGGCGATCTCGGGCGCTATCTGCCGGATGGCAATATCGCGTTTCTCGGCCGCAATGACCAGCAGGTCAAAATCCGCGGTTTCCGGATCGAGCTCGGTGAGATCGAGTTTCGGCTCAACGCGCACGCCGACGTGACCGATTCAATTGTGCTGGTGCTCCTGGATCATGGTGGTGACGCACGGCTGGTCGCCTATGTGGCCGCGCGTCGCGACGGCGGCGCGTGGCTCGATGCCGGTGAATTTGCCGGCGCGATGCGCGATCATCTGCGTGCGTGCCTGCCGGACTACATGGTGCCGTCGGCTTTCGTGCGCCTCGACGCACTGCCGCTCACGCCGAACGGCAAGGTCGACCGCAAGGCGCTGCCGGCGCCGGAGGACGATGCATTTGCGCGACGCCGCTTCGAGCCGCCGCGAGGCGATGTCGAGCAGATCGTCGCGAATGTCTGGGCCGAGCTTTTGGGCGTTGACCGGATTGGACGCAGCGACCATTTCTTCGAGCTCGGTGGCCACTCGCTGCTCGCGGTCCGCATGCTGGAGCGGTTGCAGCGGCACGCGCTCAGAGCGGACGCCCGCATGCTGTTCGCAAAGCCGGTGCTGGCGGACTTTGCTGCGAGCCTCGGTGACGGCGGGGAAGCCGACGTTCCGGTCAACCGGATCACCCGGCAGACCACAGCGATTGTGCCCGAATTGTTGCCGTTGATCGCGCTAACCCAATCCGACATCGACAGCATCGTGGCCGGAGTTCCCGGCGGCGTCGCCAACATCCAGGACATCTACGGCCTGTCGCCGCTCCAGGATGGTATCCTCTTTCACCACCTGTTGTCGAAGGAGGGCGATCCATATCTGCTGGTCGGCCGGATGGCATTTGCCAGCCGCGACCTGCTCGATGGCTATCTCGACGCGGTCCGGCAGGTGATCGAGCGCCACGACATTCTGCGCACGTCCATCGTGTGGAACGGTCTGTCCACGCCGGCACAGGTGGTTTGGCGGCAGGCGTCCTTGGTTGTCAGCGAGGTCGTGCTGGATGGCGATGGCCCTGCGGATGAAGAGCTCGCGCGACGGTTCGATCCACGTTTCCATCGGATCGACCTTGGTCAGCCACCGCTGCTGCGATTTGCGGCCGCCGCCGATCCCAAGGGAGGACGCTGGCTGCTCCTGATCCTGCTGCATCACCTGATCGGCGACCACTCTACGCTGGAGGTGATGCACGACGAGGTTGGGAAGATCTTGTCCGGGCGGAGACACGCGTTGCCGCCGCCATATCCGTTCCGGAATCTGGTGGCGCAGTCGCGCGGATCGGCGGCGGCCGCGGAACATGAGCGCTTCTTCCGAGGCATGCTCGCCGACATTGATGAGCCGACCACGCCGTTTGGGCTGGACCGGGTGCACGGGGACGGCGGCGGCATTGTGGAAGCCCGGCGGATCCTGCCCGAAGGCTTGAACGCAAGGCTTCGTGCGCAGGGGCGGCGGCTGGGCGTCAGCCTCGCCAGCCTTTGCCATGTTGCCTGGGGACAGGTAGTGGCGCGAGCCAGCGGACGCGAGCAGGTCGTGTTTGGGACTGTCCTGTTCGGACGCATGCGAGCCGGTGCCGGCGGCGATCGCACCATGGGCTTGTTCATCAACACCTTGCCGCTGCGGCTCGACCTCGATGACACGGCGGTTGAGGACAGTGTTCGCGATGCGCATAGGCGGCTGAGCGAACTGATGGCGCACGAGCACGCCTCGCTGGCGCTTGCGCAACGATGCAGCGGCGTCGCGGCGCCGGCGCCGCTGTTCAGCGCGATCCTGAACTACCGGCACAATGCGATGCCGGCCGATTTGACCGCCGACAGGGACGGCTCCGGCATCGAATGGCTCGGTGGCGAGGAGCGCACCAACTATCCCCTGATGCTGGCCGTCGAGGATTATGGCCACGCGCTTGGCCTGACCGCCCAGATCGTCCGTCCGTTCTCGGCCGATCATATCTGCGGCTTGATGCAGCAGGCACTCGATCAATTGGCCGAGATGCTGGAACATGCGCCGCGCGCGCCGGTCCGGCAGCTCGACATCCTGCCTGTCGAGGAGCGCCAGCTTTTGCTGAGGGCGTGGAATCGGACGCAGGCGCAATATTCGGGAGAGGTGTCGTTCGTCGCACAATTCGAGACGCAGGTCCGGAAGTCACCGGAAGCGATTGCGCTGGTGGTCGGCGAGACGGAGCTGAGTTACGCGGCGCTGAATGCGCGTGCCAACCGCCTGGCGCGGCGATTGCGCGATCGCGGCGTCGGGACCGACATCGTGGTCGGGCTGGCGCTCGAGCGGGGCGTCGAGATGCTGGTCGCACTGCTGGCCGTGCTGAAGGCCGGCGGGGCCTATCTGCCGCTCGATCCGGATTATCCGCCCGAGCGGCTCGCGCACATGCTGCGCGACAGCGGCACGGCGCTGGTGCTGACGCAGAAGGGGCTGCGCGATCAGTTCGCCGCCGTGCTGGAGGAGACCGGGGCCGAGGCCTGGCTGCTCGACGCGCAGGACCATGACGGCGGCGCTGCCGGCAATCTCGATGTCGCGGTTCATGGCGAGAGCCTCGCCTATGTGATCTACACCTCGGGCTCGACCGGCCTGCCCAAGGGCGTGATGGTCCGCCACGACGCCGTGACCAATTTCCTGGCGACCATGGCGGAGCGGCCCGGCATGAGGGCCGACGACCGCGTGCTCGGCCTGACCTCATTATCCTTTGACATCGCGGTCCTGGAGCTGTGGCTGCCACTGACGATCGGCGCCTGCGTGGTGCTGGCGGATCGTGCCGCTGCGCACGATCCGACCAAGCTCAAGGCGATCGTGGAGCGGCACGGCGTGTCCCTGATCCAGGCGACGCCATCGACCTGGCGGATGCTGCTCGATCACGACGGTCCTTCGCTGCCGGCGAGCTGCCGGGTGCTGTGCGGCGGCGAGGCGCTGCCGGCGGATCTGGCGCGGCGGCTGGTGGGGCAGGCCGGCGAGGTCTGGAACCTGTATGGCCCGACCGAGACCACGGTGTGGTCGGCGCGCCACCGGCTCGATGCGGCGGACGATCGTCCGCTGCTGGGCGGTCCGATCGGCAACACCACGCTGCACATTCTCGATGGCGATCTCAATCTGGCGCCGGTCGGCGTCGCCGGCGAGCTCTATATCGGCGGTCACGGATTGGCACGCGGCTATTGGCGGCGTGGCGCACTGACGGCCGAGCGCTTCATCCCCGATCCGTTCGGCCCACCGGGCGCGCGGCTGTACCGCACCGGCGACGTGGCGCGGTGGCGATCCGACGGCGTGCTCGACTATGTCGGTCGCGCCGACCACCAGGTGAAGATCCGCGGCTTCCGCATCGAGCTCGGCGAGATCGAGGCGTGGCTTCTGGCACAGGATGGTGTACGCGCGGCCGTGGTGGTCGCGCACGAAGCCGGCGTTGGCCGCCAGCTGGTCGGCTATGTCAGCGGCGAAGCGCTGGACGGGGCGGCGCTCAAGGCGGCACTATCTTCGGTGCTGCCGGATTACATGGTGCCGGCGCGGATCGTGGTGCTGGAGCGTCTGCCGCTGACGCCGAACGGCAAGATCGATCGCAAGGCGCTGCCGGCGCCGGATCAGCTCGCGACTTCTCTCGAGCATGTCGCGCCGCGCACGCCGGCCGAGGCGGCGCTGGCTGCGATCTGGGCCGACCTGCTGCGCCAGCCCAACATCGGCGTCACCGACAATTTCTTCGAGCTCGGCGGAGATTCCATCATCTCGCTGCAAATGGTGAGTCGCGCGCGGCGCGAAGGTTTGCTCATCGAGCCACGCGACGTGTTCCGGCATCAGACCATCGAGGCGCTGATTGCGTTGTCCCGCGATGTCGACTCCGACAAGGACGCCCCGGCATCGGGACGCGGCTCGCTCGCGGGGCTGTCCGCCGAGCAGCTCG
This sequence comes from Bradyrhizobium sp. USDA 376, assembly GCF_054063675.1. Taxonomy (NCBI): domain Bacteria; kingdom Pseudomonadati; phylum Pseudomonadota; class Alphaproteobacteria; order Hyphomicrobiales; family Nitrobacteraceae; genus Bradyrhizobium; species Bradyrhizobium sp. USDA 376. The sequence continues at coordinate 8,438,561 of NZ_JBSSGN010000001.1, read as the reverse complement.
AACGGCTTGGTCTGGACTGGAGCCGCATCGAGGACGTCTACCCCCTGTCCCCGATGCAGCAGGGCATGCTGTTTCACAGCCTGCGCGATGCCGGCAGCGGCGTCTATGTCAACCAGGTCAGTGTCGAGATCCGGGGCCTCGATCCGGAACGTCTCGGCGCAGCCTGGCGCGAGGTGAGCGCGCGCCACCAGATGCTCCGGACCGGCTTCCTGTGGCGCGAGCTGTCCGGCTCTCCGTTGCAAGCCGTCTATCGGGACGCCGTCGTGCCGTTCGAGCAAGAGGATTGGCGCGGGCAGACGATCGGCGACGAACGGATTGCGGCTGCCCTTGCTGATGAGCGCGCCGCCGAGTTCGATCTCCAGGTGCCGCCGCTACAGCGGGTGCGGCTGCTGCGACTTCAGGATGACCTGTATCGGTTGATCTGGACCTATCATCATATCCTGATGGACGGCTGGAGCTCGGCCAGGTTCGTCGGAGAAGCCCTGGAATGCTATTACGGCGGCACGCCTGCTGCGAACGCGACGCGCTACCGCGACTACATCGCCTGGCTGCTGGCGCAGGATGCCGGGGCAGCCGAAGCCTTCTGGCGCGAGCAGCTCGGGAGCTTCGTCCAGCCGACGCAGCTTGCCGATGCCTTCGGCGCTCGCCGCCATCAGGCATCGGGCCATGAACGCTGTTACACACGTCTCGGAGAGACGGCGACCGCGGAGCTGAAGGCATTTGCACGCCGCGAGCGGATCACGTTGAACACCATCGTCCAGGGCGTGTGGGCGCTGCTGTTGCAGCGCTATACGGGCCAGAACACCGTGACGTTCGGCGTGACGGTGGCCGGTCGTCCGGCCGGTCTCGACGGATCGCAGCAGATGCTCGGGCTCTTCATCAATACGCTGCCCGTGATCGAAACACTTCCGCCCGCGAACTCCATCGGAGAGTGGCTGCGCGCGCTGCAGGATCGCAATTCGGCGATCCGGGATTACGAGCACACGCCGCTCTATGACATCCAGGGCTGGGCCGGCCGCGCCGGCCAGACGATGTTCGATAGCATCATCGTATTCGAGAACTATCCGATCGAACGCAGCATGCACCGCGGCGGCGGAGCGTTGCAGTTCAGCGGCTTGAGGAATGTCGACGTGACGAACTATCCGATGGACCTGTCGGTGCTCGTCGAAGACACGCTTCAGGTCGAATACACCTATATGCCGAGCCATCTTACGGCAGGGCAAGCGGCGCAGATCAAGGCGCAGTTCGAGCATTTGCTGGCGGAGCTGACACGGGACGCCGCCGCTCTGCTCGGCAGCATCGATTCCGTCACGGAAGTCGACGCCGCCCTTGCGGATCGTTGCAATCGTAGCGCTACGCAGAGCGCTCCGCTGCCGCCGGTGCACGAAGCGATCGCCGGCCATGCGCGGCGCCATCCGGAGCGGACGGCACTGACCATCGGCGGCACGGTGCTCTCGTTCGGAGACCTCGAGAGCAGGGCCAATCGTCTGGCCCATCACCTGATCGCCCGCGGGCTCGAACCCGAGCAGCGCGTCGGCGTGGTGGTTGAGCGGACTGACATCACGATGATCGCGCTGCTAGCCGTCCTCAAGGCAGGCGGGGCCTACGTTCCGCTCGATCCCGAGCTGCCATCCGAACGGCGTGCCTTTGTCATGCGCGATGCCGCAATCGCGTTCCTGTTGACGGGACGGTTCGAGATCGAGGGCAGCCCGGATGGTGTCGAAACAATCTCGCTGTCCGCGTTCGATTTCGACGCGGGACCCGACCATCCGCCGCAACCCGAGTTGCATCCTGAAAATCTTGCCTATCTGATCTACACCTCGGGCTCGACGGGGACGCCGAAGGGCGTCGCCGTGGCCTATGGGCCGCTGGCCATGCACTGTCACGTCACGGGAGGCCTCTACGAGATCGACGAAGGCTCCTGCGAGCTGCATTTCCTGTCGCTGGCCTTCGACGGGGCCCATGAGCGCTGGCTGACGGTTCTGTCCCGTGGCGCGCGGCTGTTGATGCGTGACGCCGAATTATGGACGCCGGAGCAGACGGTCGAAAACCTGCACGCCCATCGCGTCAGCCATATCGGATTGCCGCCGGCCTATCTCCAGCAGGTCGCGGAGTGCGTCGAGCAGAACGGCAACCCGCCGCCGGTCAAGCTCTACTCGTTCGGGGGCGAGGCGATGCCGAAGGCGGGCTTCGACAAGGTCAGGCGCGTTCTCAAGCCGCGCATTCTGATCAATGGCTATGGCCCGACCGAAACCGTCGTCACGCCGCTGGTCTGGAAGGTCGATGGCGCGTCCGACTGCGACACGCCCTATGCGCCGATCGGCGTGCCGGTCGGTGACCGCCGCGCCTACATTCTCGATGGCGCGCTCGATATCATTCCCGCCGGTGTCGCCGGTGAGCTCTACCTTGGCGGCTTCGGGCTGGCACGCGGCTATCACGGCAAGCCGGGTATGACCGCGGAGCGGTTCGTGCCGGATCCCTTCTCGGCGGTGCCGGGAGCGCGGCTGTACCGTACCGGCGATCTGGCGCGGTGGCGCGAGGACGGCACCGTCGAATACCTCGGCCGCAGCGACGACCAGGTCAAGGTCAACGGCTTCCGGATCGAGCTCGGAGAGATCCAGAGCTCGCTGCTCCGTCACGAGGCGATCGCGCAGGCGGCGGTGGTGGCGGTGCCAAGCGCAGCCGGAAATCAGCTCATTGCCTATGTCGCACCGAAGGCGGCAGGCGACGCCGCGCCCGAGGCGGCCGAGGCGCTGGTCGAGCGCTTGACCGGCTTCCTGAAGCAGATCCTGCCGGCCTATATGGTGCCGGCGCGGATCATGGTGCTGGAGCGGTTGCCGACATTGTCGAGCGGCAAGATCGACCGGCGTGCATTGCCGGCTCCCGACGCGTCGATGCGGAGCTTCGTCGCCCCGCAAGGCCCGGCAGAGATTGCGATGGCTCGCTTGTGGTCCGAAATTCTGAAGGTGCCGCAGGTCGGCGTCACCGACAATTTCTTCGAGCTTGGCGGCAATTCGATTCTGTGCCTCAAGGTCGTGGCGCGGCTCCGTCAGGACAGGGCGTTCGGGATCGAGATCAAGCTGCGCGACCTGCTTCAGAAGCCGACGATCCGTGCGCTGCTCGCCGGCAACGCCGCCGCAGAGTCCGTCGTCGCGCCGGCACCGTCGGCGCTGCTGCCGCTGAATGCCGCGGTTGGCGGTGTGAACCCGGTATTCTGCGTCCATGGTGGTTTCGGCACGGTCTTCGACTATGGGCCGCTGGCGCGCCGCCTCGAAGGGCGGCGGCAGGTGATCGGACTGCAATCGAGAATGCTGGTCGATCCGTCGTGGACCGACGCCTCGCTCGAAGCCATGGCCGTCGACTATGCGGCCGAGATCAGGCGGATGCAGCCGCGCGGCCCCTACAGCCTTGTCGGTTGGTCGCTGGGAGGGCTTCTCGCCAGTCTCGTCGCGGCCGACCTCGAACGCGGGGGTGAGTGCGTCGACTGTCTCGCCATGGTCGACAGCTTCGTGCCCCGGCAGCCGGACGGATCGGGCCGGCAGGAGGCGATTGCTCACTGGGCCGACGATCTCGCCGGATTGCTGTCGGCGGTTCTTCCGAACGCTGCGGCCTCCCGCATCAAGGCGCTGGTCGAAGCAGCGAAACATGCTGACCTGCCGGAGACGCCGGAGAGCATTCGCGATCTGGTCGCAGCTGTTGTGGAGCAGGGCAGAAGCGTGAGGGCAGACGATGCGTCGCTCGGCGCGGACGACCTGTCCGCCGCCTTTGCAGTCGGACGGCATCTCAACAGGCTGGCGCAGAACACCGCGCTGCCGCGCGGCCTCGCAGTCGCGCCGCTCTGTTGGTGGACGTCAGTTCGTCTGGCGCAGCGTGATCGGCTGGAAACGCACTTGCCGACGGCGATCGATCGCGGCGTCGCAGGCGACAACCATTTCACGATCCTGAAGGATGCTGGCCTGCTCGATGAGATCTGCGGTCTGTTCGCGCCGGCGCCGGCGTCGACAATCGTGCAGGATACGGTTCCGGAACCGGCGGAGTGAACTTTTGAGTCTTGATCCAGATATCGCCGCACTGCTCGAGATGGTGCAGGCCGGCACCGAAAGCGGTGCGCGCATTCCGTTTCCGCAATTGACCGCCATGCAGGCGCGGGCCGATTTCGATGCATCCTCGCCGCTGCTCGATGTCGATCCGCCGGCACTTGGCTACGAGCACCGTCTCTCGCTGCCGACGCGGGATGGCGCGATGATCGAGGCACGGCTCTACGCGAGCACGGCGCCGAGCGATCGCAGTCCGATGCCGGTCCTTCTCTATATGCATGGCGGCGGGTTCGTGGTCGGCAGCCTCGATTCGCATCAGCCATTGTGCCGCGGTCTCGCCGAGGACAGCGGCGCAGCCGTGCTGTCGGTCGGCTACAGGCTGGCGCCGGAGCACAAATTTCCGACGGCCTTCGAGGATTCCGTCGATGCGCTCGCCTGGATCGGTCGCGAGGGCCGCGCGATCGGGCTCGATGCGCGCCGCGTTGCCGTCGGCGGCGACAGCGCAGGCGGGACGCTTGCCGCCGCGCTCGCGATCGAGGCGAGGACGAACGGAGGTCTTCCGCAGCCGGTGCTTCAGGTTCTCGCCTATCCTGGCTTAAGCTCGCGGCAGACCTCCGCGTCCTACGAGCGATACGGCTCCGGTCATCTCCTGGAGCGCAGCACCGTCGATTGGTTCCTCCAGCAATATCTCCGCGATGAGTCAGATCGCGACGATTGGCGCTTCGCGCCGCTTGCGGCGAACGATTTATCTGGCCTGGCTCCCGCGTTCGTCGTGCTCGCCGAGTTCGATCCCCTGGTGGATGAGGGGCGCGCCTATGCTGCGCGGTTAGAGGCGGCCGGCGTTCCCGTCGATCTGCACGTCTATCCCGGCATGATCCATGAATTCCTGCGCATGGGGAATGTCGTGGCCGATGCCTTGCAGGCCAGGGCGGCAATCGGGCAGGCGCTGGCAAGGGCGTTTCGCGCCGTCGGCGAAAGAGCGGCTTGATATGGAAATGCAGCGTGAACGAGGGTATGTCATGGCTGTCATCGTCCCGCGGGCTCCCTGCAAGGAGCTCCTGAACCGAATCCCATGAGCACGTTTGTTTCAGACCACAGGCTGTCCCGCCGCGCGCTTCTTGGCGCGGGTGCGGCGATCGGAGGCACGGCACTTGCGGGTGCATGGCCGATGGCATTTGCCCAAACCGGCGGATCGCAATCCGGCCCACGAATTGCCGCGCTCGGCTGGGCCTGCGCCCAGACGATACTGGCGCTCGGCGTCGTGCCGTTGGTGATTCCGGAGATCGAGCGCTATGGCCGGCTCGTCGTCGAGCCGCCCGTTCCGTCCGGGGTGCAGGAGATCGGTCTGCGGTCGGAGCCAAATCTCGAGCTGCTACAGAGCTTCGCGCCCGACATCATCGTCATCGATCCCAGCATCGCGGCCGCCGTACCCCGGCTCAAGCTGATCGCGCCGGTCGAGATGTTCACGATCTTCAGACCCGGCGGGCGTCCTCTCGACACGGCACGCCGTTCGACGATGGAGCTTGCGAAGCGTCTCGGGGTGCAGACGGCGTGCGAAGCCTATTTCGCGCGTTTCGATGTCGCCATGGCCGGGTATCGGGAGCAGCTCCGCGATCGCGGCGGCAAGCCGCTTTATCTCGTCAGCGAGATCGCGCGCAACCGCGCGCTCGTGTTCGGTCCGAACAGCCTCTATCAGGAGGTGCTCGATCAGTTCGGATTGAAGAATGCCTGGACCGGACAGAGCGGTCCATGGGGATATACCAGCGTGGGGCTGGAAGTGCTCGCCGCGGTTCCCGACGCGCGCCTGGTCCTGATGACCTCGCGGGTCGCCGACGTCGAGGCCTTGCTGAAGGCAAGCCCGGTGCTCCGGACCCTGCCGTCTCTTCGGTCGCATCGACTGACGGTTCTGGACAATCAGTTCTTCTATGGTGGCGTGCCGGCGGCCGAACGTTTCGCCCGTCTTCTCGCCGAACGGCTGCCGCGGGAAAGCCATGAGCAAGGTTGAGGCACTGCCGGCCCGGTCCGGCTTCGGCATGCATCCGGCGATGCTGATCGGGTTGTTGGTGGCGGCCGCCGTCGCACTCACCTGGCGGAATCTATCGGGATATTTGCCCGCGACCGCGTGGTTGCCGGTGTTGTGGCGGCCCGAGGTCACCGATCCGCAGCAGATGCTCGTGCACTACACCGTGTTTCCGCGCATTGCGGTGGCGCTGCTGGCCGGCGCGGCCCTCGGCCTCGCCGGCACCGTCTCTCAGCAGGTGCTGCGCAATCCGCTCGCGGAGCCGAGCACCATCGGTGTGCTGAACGGCGCCTATCTTGCGCTGGCCGTGACGACCCTGTGGGCGCCGTCGCTGCTGGTCTTCGGCCGGGAGTGGATTGCGCTGTTCGGCGGGTTTGCTGCGTTCCTGTGCGTGTTCGGGCTGACCTGGAAACGTGCGCTGTCGCCTGTCGTCCTCGTGCTCGCCGGACTGATCGTCAGCTATTACTGCGCTGTGACGACCCAGGCTCTGGTGCTGCTCAACCACGAATATCTGATCGGTCTGTTCATCTGGGGCGCCGGTTTCCTCAACCAGCAGGATTGGAGCAACGTCACGTTCCTGGCACCGCGGCTCCTGATTTCGATCGTGCTGATTGCGGCGATGGTTCGTCCGCTGACCCTGCTCGGCTTCGACGACGAGACCGCGCGCAATCTGGGGCTCGGATTGACGAGAGCCCGGGTCTTCGCGCTTGTCATCGCGATCGCCCTCAGCGCGTCGGTCGTCAGCGTGGTCGGGGTCATGGGATTTGTCGGCCTGTCCGCGCCGGCCATCGTCATGCTCTCGGGTGCGCGCCGTTTTCGCGACCGGCTGATCTGGGCGCCTCTTTGCGGTGCCCTGCTGCTGTGGCTGACGGATCAGCTCGTGCTGTTGATCCCGCCCGGTTATCGCGAAATGCCGGCCGGTGCGGTGACGGCCCTGATTGGCGCGCCGATGCTGCTCGTGTTGCTGCCACGGCTGCGGGCCGCCATGCCGATGGGAAACCTCACGCCATCCGCTCCGCCACGTCTCGATCACCCCTGGCGCGTGATCCTGTTCGCTCTCGTCTTGCTCCTGCTCGTCGTCTGGATCGCACTCGCGCTCGGCGTCGGCTCCGACGGCTGGCGCTGGAACGGTCTGTCCGGCTTGCAGGAATTCTGGCCGTGGCGCTGGCCGCGCGTGGTGTCGGCACTGGCAGCAGGCGCGACGCTGGCGGTCGCCGGCACGCTGCTGCAACGGATGACCGGAAATCCGATGGCGGCACCGGAGGTCATGGGCATCAGCTATGGCGCCGCGATGGGCGTGATCGTTCTGCTCTATCTCTTTCCCGCTCACACACGGCTGGCGCAGATTGCGGCGGCGGGAATCGGCGCCTTCATCGTGCTGGCGCTGGTGCTGCTGTTCAGCCGGCGGTCCGAGTTCAGTCCGGAGCGCGTGCTGCTGGCCGGCGTCGCCATGAGCGCGGCGTTCGGCGCGATCATCGCCATGGCGCTGGCGACCGGTGATCCGCGTATCGGTACGCTGCTGTCGCTGCTGACAGGATCGCTCTACCAGATTGGTCCGGCCGAGGCCGCGGTCCTTGCCGCGGCGGCGCTCATTCTGCTGATCATGGTGCCGATGCTATCCCGTTGGCTCGACATCCTGCCGCTCGGACCGGCGACCTCGCGTTCGGTCGGCATCTCGTTGGCACGGAGCCGCATCATCATCATGCTGCTGACGGCGTTGCTGACGGCAACGGCGACGCTGATGGTGGGTCTTCTGAGTTTGGTTGGCTTCATCGCGCCGCACATGGCGCGGATGATGGGCGCGCAACGCGCCCTTCATCAGGCGGCACTGGCCGCTTTGATCGGGGCGATCCTGATGGTCACGGCGGATTGGGCCGGACGCATGGTGATCTTTCCGTTCCAGATGCCGGCCGGCATCTTCGCTATGATGCTCGCCGGACCCTATCTCATCTGGCTGCTACGGCCGCAGCGCGGCTGACTGCGACCCAGGCGATACTCTCACCGCGCGAAGCTGATGAGATGGCCGTGGTCCGGCGACGGCATCACGCCCATCGGGATGCCGTAGATGGTTTCGAGCTCGGCCGGCGTCATGATCTTGTCCGGTGTGCCGCGGGCAATCAGCTTCCCGGAATGGAGCGCGATGATCTCGTCGCAGAAGCGGGCGGCCATGTTGACGTCGTGGAGCACGACGACCACGCCTAGATTGCGTTCGCGGGCGAGCTGCCTGACCAGCGACAGCACCTCGATCTGATGGGCGATGTCCAGCGCCGAGGTCGGCTCGTCGAGCAGCAGGCATTCGGCATCCTGCGCAACCAGCATTGCGATCCAGACCCGCTGGCGCTCGCCGCCGGACAGCGTATCGACCAGCCGGTCCGCAAACGGCTCGATATGGGTCAACGCCATGGCGTTTGCGACTTTCTCGCGGTCGGTGTCGCCGAACCGGCCGAGCGCGCCGTGCCAGGGATAGCGGCCGAGTGCGACCAGCTCCTTGACCAGCATGCCGGCGGCGGGCGGCGTTTGCTGCGGCAGATAGGCGACCTTGCGGGCATAGTCCCGATCGCTCCACGCGCGCAGCGTGCGGCCTTCGAAACGAATCGTTCCCGACGAGCTTGGCTGCTGGCGCGCCAACAATTTCAGCAAGGTCGATTTGCCGGAGCCGTTATGCCCGATCAGCCCGACGACGCTGCGTGCGGGAAGGGACAAGGTGAGCGGTTCGAGCAGCGCGCGCCCGGCCACCGCGAAACCGACCTGGTCGAGTTCGAACAACGAGGCGGGCACATCGGGCCGGGCCTGCGTGATGCTGGTCGGCAAGGCGAGCGTCGTTTCGCCCGTCTGCGCGTGTTGGAACGTCATGGTTGGCGCAGGCTCCAATAGGCGACGGCCAGATGCTGATCGCGGGAGAGCTTTTGCTCGTCGCGCAAGTGGTTTCGCAGGGCCTTCAGCGCCTGCGCCTCGCATGCGACCCAGGCGAAGACCTCCCGATGGTCGGGCCATCGCACCGCCTTGACAGCGTCGACCAGGAGCTGGGTCGTCCCGGCCGGACGGCCCTCGCGATGCAGCCAGCGGATCGCTACGCCGCGCGGCGCAACCAGCGGAACTTCCTCGCGTCGATCGGCGACCTCGATGAAGGCCTCACCCGCCGCCGTCGACGGCAGTGTCTCGAGAATCCGCGCGATGGCGGGCAGGGCGGTTTCGTCGCCCGCCAACAGCAACCAGCGTGCCGGACGAATGCCTCGGCCCAGCGGGCCGGCCATGCCGCAGATGGCGCCCGCCTTCGCGTCGACGGCGAACGCTGAACCCGGCCCGGCGTGATCGTGGACCACGAAATCGATATCGATCTCGCGGCTCTCCAGGTCGATGCGGCGGATCGTGTAATAGCGGGTGACGGGCCTGCGGTCGGGCTCAGGCCACAGGATTCGTCCGTCAGGAGCGGGCCACGGCCATTCGGGCTTGGCGAGGCCTTCGGGCGGAAAGTACAGCCGCACGTGCAGGTCGTCGTCGTTCACGAAGCGGGCGATGTCGTCGCCGGTGAAGGTCAGCCGGCGCATGTGCGGAGTCAGGGTGATCGCGGCCTTCAGCCGCACCTCACGGAAATTGGCCAGCATGCCGCCGTTGGATTCATGACCGGACCAAACGATGGTCGGGGCAATGTCGCCCGCGAACTCGATCACATGCGAGGCGACGACCGAGCGCAGCATTTCCAGATTGCCCTTGTCGTTGGCTTCGACGCGGATCTTGAGTGCTTCGGCCTCGACGGCGAGGGAACTGGTACCGAACGGCAGTTTCGCCACCATGAGTCCGTCCCGGTCCTCGAAGGCGATGTCATGCTCGGCCAGATGATCGATCATCCGCGCAGCGAGACCGGCGGCATCGGGAAGCGCGATGCGGGTTTCGGAGATAAGCAAGTCCAAAGTCATTCTCCACCGGGCCTGTCCGATGCTGGCCTGCAAGCGCTACGATGTCCGGATGTCGCGGCCTGGCACGGCGCTGGATCAAAATCCTGTTCGCTCGCCGGCTGCGATGCAAAAGCGGTACTACCCGCATCATATTAAAGGCATGGTCGATCCCAAATTAGAATCCATCGAAAGAGCAGAGAAAATAAGCGCTGGAGTTGCGGTGCTGCCATCATGTATTCGCATCACATCGGCACGGCTTGTTTGACCATACAGGTTCGCTTCAGGTCTCCTCCAGCGCGGCTCTCATCATGAACTCACGAAGCGGCCTGACGGCGCAGATCCTGCACCTCCTGCGGCCTTACTGGCCGCTCGTGCTCGGCGGCATCGTTCTGGGTCTGGTTGGCGGCGCCAGCGTCGCGGCGTTGCTCGCGGTCGTCAATCACGGGCTCTATGCCACGCAGGCCGACGTCGTAACGCTGCTTCTCGCCTTCGCCGGCCTGTGCCTCCTGATCCTGATCGGTTCCATCGGTGCCGATGTCAGCGCCAATTACGTCGGACAGCGGATCATCGCCGAGCTTCGCAAGTCGCTGGCCGCCAGGATACTGGCCGCGCCGATCGATCAGCTCGAAATCTACCGGACGCATCGCCTGATCCCGGTTCTTACGCAGGACGTCGACACGATCAGTGATTTCGCGTTCTTCTTTTCGTCCTTTTTCGTGTCGCTCGTGATCGCACTCGGCTGCATGGTTTACCTGGCGGTGCTGTCGTGGCCGCTTTTCCTGATCACGGGAGCCGTCATCGTCCTGGGGTCGCTGGCGCATGGATATGCAAGGACCCGAGGCGTTCACGGCTTCAGCGCCGCGCGGGATTCGGAGGATCAGCTGCACAAGCAGTACCGCGCGATCGCAGAGGGCGCCAAGGAGCTGCGTCTCAATCGCGTCCGCCGGCGGCGGGTCTATATCGAGCAACTCCAGAAGACCGTCGACCGGATCAGCTCGGTGCAGATCAGGTCGATCAATCTGTTTGTGACGGCGCGGGCATTCGGCACGATGTTGTTCTTCGTCGTGATCGGCGTAGCGCTGACCTTGCGTCCGTTCCTGTGGCCCGACAGCCCTGCTGCGGTGTCCAGTGGCTTTGTGCTGGTGCTGCTCTATATGCGCGGCCCCATTGATCAGGTCATCGGTATCCTGCCGGCGCTTGGCCGCGCTCAGGTCGCGATGCACCGCATTGCGGAGCTCTCGGAGCAGTTCTCGACCCCCGAGCACGACCTGCTGGTCACTGCCCCCGCTGCGCCGGGCAAGGCTACGATCGAGTCCATCGAGCTCCGCGGCGTAACCTACGCCTTTCGCGCCGTACCGGGCAGTGACCCCTTTGTCCTTGGGCCGGTCGATCTGCTTGTTCGTCAGGGGGACATCGTCTTCATCGTGGGGCAGAATGGCAGCGGAAAGACGACCCTCATCAAGCTGTTGCTGGGTCTATATGCTCCGCACGGCGGCACGGTGCTTCGCGACGGACTGCCCGTCTTGACGGAGACACGGGACGACTACCGACAGCTCTTCACGACGATTTTTTCCGACTACTATCTGTTCGAGGATCTCATTCGTGGAGAAGGCGTGGTTCCTGATGTCGCGGAGCGCTACCTCCAGCGGTTGGAGGTCGCGCACAAGGTCTCGGTCGAGAACGGCGTGTTTACGACGACGGACCTGTCGACCGGACAGCGCAAGCGATTGGCGCTGATGAATGCATGGCTCGAGGAAAGACCCGTCCTCGTGTTCGACGAGTGGGCCGCGGATCAGGATCCGGCCTTCCGACACATCTTCTACACGGAGCTGCTGCCTGATCTGAAGCGTCTCGGAAAGACGATCATCGTGATTTCACACGATGATCGCTATTTCGGGATCGCGGATCATCTGGTGCGGCTGCGCGACGGCAAGATCGTCGCAAGTGAGGCGATCGCCGATAACGTCGCTGGCGCTTCCGCAGTTCCAACCGGCGCGCCGCTTTAGACCCATTGTAGCGAGGTGCGGGTACTTTTTGTCGCACGCAGACGACAATATCCGATCCCGTTTTGCGACGGGCCGTCAGGTTTGTAGAGAATCTAATCTGCGTGTGCGTGCATTACTTGTCAGCCTGTAGGCGAGTGATCTACACCACGCGTCAACGATGATCGAGATGCGAGGGCCGGATGAACAAGGCTTCGGATTCCGGGACCGGACCTCGTGCGTTTCCGGTCGGCCCATATTCCGCTCTGACCGTTTTCCAGGAGGGAGATCGCCTTCGCGTCGTCGCCGACGACGTGACGGCGTTGGAACTGCGTCTGCGGGAGCGGGTCGATCACCTCGAGGTCATGAATGCGTCGGACGACCGTGAGCTTGCGATACGCGCGGTGTCGGCGTCTGCCGAGGCGCTGTTCGCCTGGCGGCCGGGTGCTGATCGGCTCGTTCTGGATTTCGTCGGTGGAGCATCGCCTGCACGGGAGCTGATGGATAGCGGCCTCGCCGTCATGTCGGAGGGACAGCTGGTGCTGCTTCCCGAATTGGTCATGCAGCGACGGGACAATTGGCTGGTGAATCCCGGACGACCGCCATGGCCGCAACTCCACGTCATGACGGACGGCAAGCGACATCCGCGGCGCGCCGCAAAACCGACGGGCAAAGTGTATGGCCGGTTCATTCCCTGGCTGTCGGAGGTCATCTCGTTTCGCGTGGCCGACCTCGAGAATGATCTCCATTTGCTGCATCGCTGGATGAATGACTCCCGAGTCGATGCGTTCTGGAACGAGGCGGGCGATCTCGATAAGCATCGACGATATCTGGCCGGCATCCTGGCTGATCCTCACATGCTGCCACTCATAGGCTGCTTCGGTGATGAGCCGTTTGGCTATTTCGAGCTCTACTGGGCCAAGGAAAATCGCATCGCGCCGTTCTATGATGCCGGCGACTACGATCGGGGATGGCACGTGGTCGTGGGCGAGGACGCCTTTCGCGGCCGTCGTTACATCAGCGCGTGGCTGCCCTCGCTGATGCACTACATGTTCCTCGACGATTGCCGTACCCAGCGGATCGTCGGAGAGCCGGCGGCAGCGCATTCCCAGCAGCTTCGCAATCTCGAGCTCTCGGGGTTTGCGAAGATCAAGAATTTCGACTTTCCCCACAAGCGCGCGACCCTGGTGGTGCTGTTGCGCGAACGCTTCTTCGGCGATCGGCTCTGGCTTCCGGTGGCCGCCGGCCCGGCGGTCTCGTCCTAAAGCGCGAGCGGAGCGCGGCTTCATGTCTCATCAACTTGCGATCGAGCACGACGTCATCGGCGTCGGATTCGGGCCTTCCAACTTGGCACTCGCCATCGCATTGGACGAATGTGCGAAGCGATCGCGCCTGAAATGCGCGCCGTTGTTCGTGGAGAAGCAGCCGCACTTCACCTGGCATGGCGGCATGCTGCTTCCAGGCAGCGACATGCAGATATCGTTTCTCAAGGATCTGGTCTCGTTGCGCGATCCGACCAGTCCCTTCACCTTCGTGAATTATCTGCACAAGCGCGGTCGCTTGCTGGAGTTCATCAACTGCCGGACTTTCCATCCGAGCCGCGTCGAGTTCAATGATTACCTTCAGTGGGTGGCGGGCCATTTCAAGTCGCAGGCCGCTTACGGCGAAACCATCGTCGCCATCGAGCCGGTGACGGCCGGGCAGACGGTGACGTCGTTGCGCGTGCATTCACGGTCGCCCGCCGGCGGAGAGACCGTGCGCCTCGCACGAAATCTCGTGGTCGCCGTGGGAGGCCAGCCGTATGTCCCTCAGGCGTTTCTCAAGGCCGCTGACGATCGCAGGCTGCTGCATTCCAGCCGCTATCTCGACCTGATCGAGCGGGTCGTCCCGCGCGATCGAGCCGTGCGCGTTGCCGTCGTTGGCGGCGGACAGAGCGCGACAGAGGTGACGGTCGACCTCCATGGCAGATGTCCCGAGGCGCACATCGATCTGATCTTCCGCGGCCATGCTCTCAAGCCGTCCGACAGCAGCCCCTTCGTCAACGAGATCTTCAACCCGGACTATACCGACTTTGTCTACGAGCAGCCTGCCGAGCGGCGGGATGCGATCGTCCGTAATTTCCGGAACACGAACTACGCCGTGGTCGATTCCGATCTGCTGGACCAGCTGTACCGACTGCTCTACCAGCAACGCGTTGGTGGCGACGCAAGAATCGTGTTGCGTCCCCGCAGCGAGATTACGAATGTGGATGCGAAACCGGACGGTATCGAAGTCGGTCTGGTAGACAAATTCCGTGGCGAAAGCCGTCGTTCGACTTATGACGTCGTCGTGCTGGCGACGGGATATGACAGGGAAACACCGCATAAGTTTCTTGAGCCGGTCCGGCGCTACGTTCGCGATGCGGCGCTGGATCGCAATTACCGGCTCGTGACCAGTCCGGCGTTCCGTCCGCAGATCCACCTCCAGGGATATTCGGAATCCTCTCACGGCTTGAGCGATACGCTGCTGTCGGTTCTTGCCGTGCGTTCCCAGGAGATTGCCGAGTCCCTGCTCTCGACAATTTCGCGCCGCGAACTCATCGCCTAGCTCGCGGCGATGACGTGCCATTGCTCTGCCGGACCAAGTGCATCCGGCACGGCAAGCACGGCCGGGGACGGTCCCGCATCGACGGTCAATGTGTGCGGTGAAACAGCAAAGCCGACGCCTGCGGCCTTGAGGATTGCTTCCTTCAACGTCCAGTAGCGAAGAAAGAGACGGGATCGCAGGGCTTCGGGCGTTCTTGCGAGCGTCCTGCGTTCCTCCGACGACAAGGTGATTTCGACCATCTCGTCCAGATCGGAAATTTCCCGAAGCGGCTCGATATCCACTCCGATCGGCATGTATGCCGCTGCAGCGGCGACAGCGCCTCTGGCATGGCTCAAGCTGAAGTCGAGGCCTGTGGGGGCATCAACGAGCCGGGGTTTACCCAGCGGGGATGTTTCAAATTGCACCCGGTCGGCTGCCCGCCCCGCCAGGGCTCCCAACAGGAGGCGCGCGCCGGCGTGTGCGACAAGATAGCTCATTCGATCTTCCACGTGGAGAAATCGCTCCAGACGCCGGGCTTCGTCCGCGTCGAGCAGCATCCTGGCTTCGTCGACACCGGGTGTTGCGTTCTTGCCGAACGCCCCGCTTCGCAATCCATGCGTCGCGCCCAGCCACAAGAAGATTACCCGTGGATTTTGCAACTCGGTTGAACCTCGAATGCACGGTCCGGGCAGGGAGATCAGACGAAATTCACGGAGCGGAACTGCAGATTTGACGGCGATCGACCAAGCGAAGTTCTTGCTCGCAAGCCGAGCCGATAACGAACTTGCAAATGGTCTGTGTTCCGCGTCCAGCTGCGTCACCCCGTTCATTCGCGATGGCTGATAGGCACAATCTGACGCGTTCCGATGGCGTTTTGGAGCTTCCTCGATCTAGAACTTGTCTAATCGAGATCAACCGTAACGTGTGCACCCGGGACAACACCGAGCGGCTCTGCTAGACGTATTCTTAGAACGATCTTTGGAATGTTTGCAGGTTGGGGGTGGAATTGACCGTCAGGAAGGCTCTCGCTCTCGCGCAAAGCCACAGCCCTCTGCCGGAGCGAATTGCCGTCGTATTGGTTCACAGTCCTCTTGCGGCATTGATCGGCAGAGATCCATCGACGCGCATGAACTATCTCCTCGAAATTGCGTCCCTCCATACCAGGGCTGAGCTACTTGCGCAGCCGGGCTTGGGACGTTCGGGAGTGCGCCGGATCGAGAAGTGGATGTCCTCTCAAGGACATCGCGTTCGCGATGTCGGCGAAAGTCTCGATAGCGTCATCTGTCGCTTTGCCTTCCGGCATCCTTCCGTCCGGAAAGGTAGTCGTCGTTGCCTTTCCTTGTCGGCAATCGCCTCGGTATCGGAAGAGCGCTTGCGCGAAGCAGCTCCGTAAAATTTGTTGCCCGTCTTGCTACGCGATCACTGCCAGTTGCCATAAATCCAGACCACCATTGCAAGGCTCTGCTGGTGCAGCGGCTTTTTCGTTTCTTGACGAAGAGCAAACTGCACCTCGTACAGCGCGCAGCCCCGATGGTGCAGGCCGATCCTGTGCTCGTTGTAAAATAGGATACTAAAGCGAGCAAAACGGACAATTTGCTCTGCCCGTCGTGGCAGGTAGCGCTTGCTGTAGAACCAGAATCGGGCTTTTCGGGGCGGCGGGCGATTCGTTCTCCGCTACGAACGTCGTCGTCTTGCCCCGGCCTTATAGCATCGGCTCGAACTGGCAGTGCACGAGCATCTCGGAGACCGACGCGTTGTTCGGCAGCATGAGTGCAGTTTCCACCAGGCGGGCGATGTCGCCCGGTTGGCTCATCTCGTGGCGCGGGATCTCGTCGTCGTTCAGCGTCATGTCGGTGGCAACGTAGCCCGGGCAGATCACCGTCGCCCTGATGCCGGCTGCGCGCCCCTCGCGGCGAATGCCGTGGGTGAGTGCGACCACGGCGAACTTGGTCATGGCGTAGCCGACGTTGCTTCCCACGCGCTTTCCGGCGAGGGATCCCAGATTGATGACCCGGCCGTGACCGCAGACGGCCAGATGGGGAAGGGTGGCTCTGACGAGACGCAGGGGACCCTTGACGTTCACGCGCCACATCTCATCCAGCTCGTTCTCGCCCTCGTCGGAGACACGCACCTTTGGATTGATGCCGGCTGCGTTGACGATGGCATCGACGCCGCCCCACCGCGCGACCGTTGCGTTGACCCAGGAGACCGGGCTCTTGGCGTCCTCGGCATCATAACGGTGCGTCATGAGCCTCTCGGTCTCGGCGAGGCGACTCGGATCGCGAAGCCCAGCCGATACGCGGAAGCCCGACGCCAGCAGCCGGTCGACGACGGCGCGCCCGATGCCGCGCGAAGCCCCAGAGACCATGACGATCCGATTGCCGACTTCCAACATCCTAGTCCGTCTCCCATGGCTGAGCGAAGAGCATCGCAAAATGTAAGGGGATACGCGCGGCGACGAGTAAGAGAAATTCACTCTGCCTGCATCGGGTGTGCTTATGGCTCGCGCGCCCGACGACTTTCGGCCCGGATATTGGATGTCCTTATGAGGGCAGAACAAATCCGCTGTATGCGTGCGCCAAGCTCCGCACGTAACTTTCCGCCGCTCTGGCTGACTGCAAGAGAGCCTTGCGGATGGGATTTTCGGACTACCGAACGGCGTTGGTGACGGGCGCGTCCTCAGGTATCGGGGCTGCGACGGTTCGGCGCCTCCGCGCCGAGGGGCTCGAGGTCCATGCACTGGCGCGGGACGTTCGCCGGCTGGCCAGCCTGTCGGCCGAGACCGGATGCCACACATCTGCGGTCGATGTGAACGATCTCGAGGCCCTGGAACGCCTTGCCAGCTCGGCCGAATTCGATGTTCTCGTCAACAATGCCGGCCAGTCGCGGCGCGGCAATATCCTGGAGATGGCATCAGATGATGTCGACACGCTGGTCGACGTCAATCTGCGCGCGGTCGTGCACCTGACGCGGCTGATTGCACCGGGCATGGCGAGGCGCAACCGCGGCCACGTGGTCAACGTCTCCTCGATCGCGGGCCATTACGCCTTCGGCGAGAACGCCACCACATTCAATTCATCCGTGGCCTATCACGCGACGAAGGCGGGCATTCATTCGCTGTCGCAGCAATTGCGCGTCGACTTCTACGGGACCTGCGTTCGTGTCACCGAAGTCTCGCCCGGGCGCGTGGCGACCAGCATCTTCCAGAACCAGAACGCCGCTGACGATCCGGATGCCCGCTTCGTCGGGGCGTTCGAGACCCTCCAGTCCGAGGACATCGCGGATGCCATTGCGTTCGCGGTGGGATCCCCGGCGCGGATGAACGTCGCGATGATCGAGGTCGTTCCCACGTTCCAGGTCGTCGGCGAATTGCGTTTCGCGAGCCGATCCGAGGCCGCACGTTTGAAAGACATCAGAAGTGGAGCTGACAATGCCTGAACTCGCTAACCGCCTCAAGACCGTGAAGGTGTCGGCCTCGGCGGCGATGACGGATAAGGCGCGCGAGCTCCGTGACGCGGGTGTCAAGATCGTTGGCCTGTCGTCCGGCGAGCCCGATTTTCCGACGCCGCCGCATGCGATCGATGCCGCACATCGGGCCGCCCTCGCAGGCGATACCAAATATCCGGCGCAGCCGGGGACCGTCGCGCTGCGGACCGCGGTCCAGCGCAAATTCAAGCGCGAGAACAATCTCGACTACGCCCTCGACGAGATCCTGATCGCCAATGGCGGCAAGCAGATCATCTTCAACGCGCTGTTTGCGACCTGCAATCCCGGCGACGAGGTCGTCATTCCGGCGCCGGGCTGGATCACCTATGCGGACATCGTTCTTCTGGCGGAGGCGACGCCCATCGCGGTGCCTTGCCCGGAGAACAACCAGTTCAAGCTTCGGCCGGCGGACCTGGAGGCTGCGATCACGCCCCGGACGAAATGGTTGATCCTGAATTTTCCCAACAATCCGACTGGCGCTGCCTGTACGCGCGAGGAAATGCGCGCGATCGCCGACGTCATGCTGAAACACCCCGACGTCTGGATTCTCACCGACGACATCTATGAACATCTTACCTATGATGGTTTCGAGTTCTGCACCATCGCGGAGGTCGAGCCGAAGCTGATGAATCGCGTCGTGACCGTGAACGGCGCGTCCAAGGCCTACGCCATGACCGGCTGGCGGGTCGGCTATTGCGGCGGTCCCAGGGACCTGATCGCGGCGATGAACAATGTCCACGGCCAGGCGACCGGCGGAATCTGCACGCTGAGCCAGGCAGCGGCCGTCGCCGTCCTGGACGGGCCGCAGGACTACCTCAAGGAGCGCGCCGACATCTATCGCGATCGGCGCGATCTGGTGGTCAAGCTCCTCAATCAGATTCCGGGCATCACCTGCCACAAGCCCCAAGGGGCCTTCTACGTGTTTCCGAACATCGCCGGCTGCATCGGCAAGACCACAAAGGGCGGACGCCGGCTGGACAGCGATGCCGACTTCATCTCGGCTCTGCTGGAAGAACAGCATGTCGCGGCCGTACCGGGCGGCGCCTACGGCATGAGCCCGTACTTCCGGATCTCCTACGCGACCGATACCGAATCGCTGAAGGAAGGCTGCCGCCGGATCGCGAGCTTCTGCGAAAGCCTGCGCTGACCGGCCGTCGATATGTCAGGGGGCTTGGCCCTCGGCGGAGAACGAAAGATGCAGCGAGCGGCATTCGTCGGTCAAGATCGGAGCAGTATGCCGAACCAATTGTCATAATCCTTCCTGATGCCCCTAAACGAAGATGTTCTTGGTCCTGTAGGATGCCGACGCATAAGCTTTATGCAAAGAGGGGTATTGCCTTGGTATCGCGCAGTCGAGGACGGCCAGCGATGACCACCAGCGACGAGGCGGTGGCAGTCTTAGGTGTTCAAGCTCCACCGGCAACCCGGCGGGCATCGCGGTGGCGCCTGGTGTTGCCTGTCGGGCTCCTGGCCATCCCGATGCTGGCGTTCCTGACGTATTTCTTCTTCTATCCGGCGCTGGGGCTGCTGCTCTCGAGCATCCAGACACAGGACAGCCGCGGCATCATCGGCCGTCCGTTCACGCTTGCGCACTACGCCCGTCTGATCAACGTCGAGCTCTATGCACGCGTGCTCTGGACGACGCTGCGGATCAGCATCATCACTTCGGTGCTTGCGACAGTGCTCGCCTATCCGGTCGCGCTGGTGATGGTCAAGAGCCGTCCGATGGTCACGCGCATCATCACCCTGATCGTCATCGCCCCTCTGATCGTGAGCGTGGTGGTTCGCGGATATGGCTGGCAGCTCGTGCTCCAGAACGGTCCGAAGGGAATGCTGAACTGGATTCTAATGACGCTGCATATCGTCGATGCCCCGATATCGGTCCTCTACACCGAGGCCGCCGTCGTCATCGGGTCGCTGCACGTGTTCTTCCCGATGATGGTTTTGCCACTGGCGTCAGCGCTCGGCAAGATCGATCCCAACCTCGAAGATGCAGCTCGCATGCTGGGCGCCCCGTGGTGGAGGGTGTTTCTCCGGGTGACGCTGCCTTTGAGCATGCCCGGCTTCGTCGCGGGCTTTACCCTGGTCTTTTCGCTCACCGCCGGCTCCTTCGTCATTCCGGCGATCCTGGGCGGCGCCTCGGCGGTCATGCTCGGCAATCTGATCGAGCAGCAGATCTTCGTCGTCTACGACTGGCCGTTCGGCGCCGCGATCGCCGTCGTTCTCGTTGGCCTCGTCCTTGCGGTGAACGGCGTCTCGATGTGGCTTCTGGAAGGCCGGCGTCTCAGGAGGGCCGAGTGATGGACGAGCGGTTTTCCGGTTTTGGCGCCTTCATCCTCTATACCATCACCGCCGGCATGATGCTGTTCATCCTGGCGCCGTTGCTCCTCGTCATGGCGGTGTCGGTCTCCGATTCCTATTTCGTGACGTTCCCGCCGCAGGGCTTCACGCTGAAATGGTATGCCAAGGTTCTGCAGGACCGCGACTTCCTCGAGGCGATGAGGCTGAGCATCCTCCTCGCGCTCGGCACCACGGCGGGCTCGCTCCTGCTCGGCGTGCCCGCGGCCTTCGCGCTGGTGCGCGGCCATTTCTTCGGTCTGGCGGCGATCAAGGGATTCCTGCTGTCGCCGCTGATTTTCCCGGCGCTGGTCACGGGCCTCGCGCTGCTTCAGGTTCTGACCAAGCTCGGCTCGCAGGATGCGCGGCTCAACCTCCTGATCGGACACGTGGTCGTGACGTCGCCCTATGTCATCCGCACCGTCGTCACCAGCCTTCAGCTTGTGGATGAGAACCTGGAGGATGCCGCGCGCACCCTCGGCGCAAACCGGCTGACCACCTTCTGGCGCGTGACGCTGCCGCAGATCGCCTCGGGCGTCGCCGCCGGCGGGCTGTTCGCCTTCATGGTGTCCTTCGACAATTACCCGGTCACGATGTGGCTGGCGAACTCGGAATACTCGCCCGTGCCGCTCGTCCTGATGCGGCAACTGGTCAACGTCTTTGACCCTTCTGTACCGGCGATGTCGACGATCATCATCCTGATGGCGATGGTCGGCGTGCTGCTGCTGGAGAAACTGGTCGGCCTTCGCCGCGCGCTGGCTGCCTGATGTGCATTGGTAGATGGAGATTGGACCCATGAAGCTGACACGTAGGACTCTCATTAAAGCCGGTGCATCCGCGGTTGCCTTCCCGACGATCATCAGCCGGTCGTGGGCGCAGGACGCCAAGCAACTGCATGTCGGCGTCTACAACTCCGCGCTGGGCAAGCTGATCCAGAAGGAGGTCATTCCCAAGTTCGAGGCCGAGTACAAGTGCCGCGTCTTCACGATCGAAGGCGCGACGCTGTCCAACATCGCCGCTCTGCGCGCGACCCGCGACACGCCGCGCTTCAGCATGATGATGATGGACGATGTCGGTATCCCTCAGGCCAAGCAGGAAGGGCTGATCGACAAGCTCGACGCCGCCAAGATTCCAAATCTCGCAAAGGTCTATCCGCGCTATCTCTTCGAAGAAGATTATGGTGTTGGCTTCTCGATCTCGAGCGCGGCCATGTTCATCAATCCGCAGGTGACGAAGCCGCTCGAGAGCTATGAGCAGATCTTCGAGGCGAAATATCGCAAGCAGATCCTGCTGAACACGCCCAAGAACACCCAGAGCGTGCTGATGCTCATCGTGGCGACGGCGCTCACGACCGGCAAGCCGCTGAAGGAGGCGCAGTATCTGGTCGATAGCGGCTGGGACAAGCTCGCTGCTCTCAAGCCCAACGTCCTGACGATCTACGATAGCGAGGCGCAGGTGCTCCAGGTGGCCCAGGGCCAGGCGACGATCGGCGGCATCGAATATTCGAAGGCGATTTATCCGCACACGGCCAAGGGCATGCCGATCGACATGACCTTCCCGAAGGAAGGCGCCTTCACCGGCATCAACAGCATGACGCTGGTCAAGAATGCGCCCGAGCCGGAGCTCGCGTGTGCCCTGATCAACCGCATTCTGGAGCCCTCGGTCGCCAAGATGCTGTCCGAACAGACCCTCAGCGCGCCCTCGGTGGGCGGCATCGACTTCAAACCGGAGACGGCCAAGTTCCTGGCCTATCCCGACACCAAGGCGACCGATCTCGGACTGTTCACGCCGGATTGGAAGTTCATCGTTCCGCGCCGCGGTCCGTGGCTGGAGCGCTATAATCAGGTGTTCACGAGCTAGGACAGGCTGCCATGAGGTCTTCCGAAGTCAGGCTTGACCGCCTCAGCAAGGAATATAACCGCACCGTTGCGGTCGACGACGTCTCGCTTACGATCGAGCCCGGCCACATGGTGGCGCTGCTCGGTCCGAGCGGATGCGGCAAGACGACCTGCCTGCGTATGATCGCGGGGCTGATCCGCCCGACATCCGGCGATGTCTTCGTGAACGACAGGAGGATGACCGGCGTTCCCGTGCATCGCCGCAACGTCGGGATGCTGTTTCAGAACTACGCGTTGTTTCCTCATCTGACTGTCGAGGAGAACATCGCCTTCGGCCTGGAGATGCGCGGGATATCCAAGGCCGATGCCGCAAGAAAGGTGGCCGAGGCGCTCAGCCTCGTGCAGCTCTCCAGCTTCGGCAAGCGCTATCCGGCGCAGCTCTCCGGCGGCCAGCAGCAGCGTGTCGCATTGGGGCGCGCCCTGGTGATCGAGCCGGCCATGCTGCTGCTCGACGAGCCGCTCGGGGCGCTCGACAAGGGGCTTCGCGAGAGCATGCAGGTCGAGCTGCGCGCCCTTCAGCGCAGGCTCGGTCTGACCACCGTCATGGTGACCCACGACCAGGACGAAGCCCTGACGATGGCCGACAAGATCGTGGTTATGCGCGATGGCAAGCTCGAGCAGGTCGGCTCGGCGACCGAAATCTACCAGCGACCGGCCTCGAAATTCGTCGCGCAGTTCATCGGCGCGTCAAATCTGTTTCATGGGCCTGTCGAGCAGCGCAATGGAAGTGGAGCGGTCATTCGCGTCTCGCCCGAATTGAGCCTGCAGGTCGACCAGATCCCACAAGCGGCAAGCGACGTGATGGTCTCGATCAGGCCCGAGGCGATCGTGGTCGAGCGTGTTGGCCAGAGCCCGGCGGCGCAACGCGCCAACAGCGTGACGGCGCGCGTCGATCAGGCCATCTATCGCGGGTTCGTCAGTCATTACTATCTCAAGACGCCGAGCGGCGGGCAGATCATCGTATTCGAGCAGAACCAGTCGCAGCAGGCCGGCCTCCGATACGCGGTGGGCGAGGAGGTCGTGGCGCGGTGGGAGTCGCCCAGCAATCACGTCATTGCGCGTCACTGAAGCCGGAGGCGCGCGGCGTCCTACGGGCAATCGACATCCCTTATACCCGCAGACGAACATCGTCTTGGATCGGCTTGCGCCGCTTGGCTAGATCTAGGGGAGGCAGCGCCACGGGCGTGCGACCAGCGAGGCCCTTTTGTCGATTAATCAGCCCAACGCTCCTTTTGTCGGCACGATCGAGAAAAGCCCGAAGATCAGTCTGATCGGCACGCTTGCGATGCTGGTCGAGGCGCCGGGTGATTTCGACCTGGTGCAGCAGGGCCGTATCTGGGCCCTTGCGGATGCGGTTTCCACCTGGCCCAACGTCCAGGAGGCCGTCATCGGCGTCACCAATGTGATGCTCGTGTTCGGGCAGCCGCCGGAGGATATCGACATGCTCGGCGCTTCGATCGTCGAACTGTGGCATCGTGTCCCGAGCCGCAAGGCCGACGGCAAGCTGATCGAGATTCCCGTGGTCTATGGCGGCGAGCTCGGCTTTGATTTGCCGGCGATTGCGAAGCGCTCCGGATTGTCCGAGAGTGACGTCATCAGGATCCATAGCGAAGGCGAATACACCGTCTGTGCGGTCGCGAGCTCGCCGGGGTTCGGCTATCTCCACGGCCTCGATCCGCGCATCTACATGCCGCGCAAATCCGTGCCCTCCCTCAACATGCGGGCAGGCTCGGTGACGATCGGCGGGATGCAGACCGGCGTCGCTGTGCTGACAAGTCCCAACGGATGGAATGCCATCGGCTGGGCGTCGGTCACCATGTTCGATCCGAGGTCTGAACAGTGCTCGCTGATGCTTCCGGGCGACCGTGTCAAATTCAGGATCGATCGGATCGAGCTGTGATCGAGATCCTCACCAGCCCCGCCTTCAACACCATCCAGGACCTGGGCCGCCACGGCGCGCGTCGTTTCGGAGTGAGCACGTCGGGCGCCATGGATCCCGTCGCGCTCGCCGCCGGCAATGCGCTGCTTGGCAATGACGATAATGCGGCCGGCATCGAGATCCAGACCTTTCCGTTCCGCCTGCGCTTTTCGGCCGACACCGCATTTGCGCTCACCGGCGCCGATCACGACTCGACGCTGGCGGGATTGGCCGTTCGCCCGTGGTGGTGCACGCAGGCGAAGGCAGGCGACATTCTCGCGATCACCGCACCACGGCGCGGGGCGCGGGTCTACGCGACATTCGGCGGCGGCATCGATGTTCCGCGCGTGCTGGGCTCGCGCAGCACGCATCTGCGCGGCGGCTTCGGCGGGCTCGAGGGCCGTACCTTGCATGCGGGCGATGTCGTGCCGATCGGAAGTTCGTCGGGCGGGAGCGACGGCCGCTTCGACTTCGGCGTCGCGCCGCCGGATGTCGCGATCGCGGGCGCCGCTCCAGCGGATGACCGTGTGCTGCGGATACGCGTCATGCGGGCCGGCGAGTACGACCTGTTTTCGGACGCGATGCAGGCGACATTCTGGTCGACGCGATGGAAGATCAGCGCCCAGAGCGATCGGGGCGGCTACCGTCTCACCGGCGGCAAGCTGACATTGGACGCGCCGATCGAGATGCGCTCGCACGGTGTGGTGGCCGGCGTCGTGCAGGTGCCGCCGGCCGGCGAGCCGATCATCCAGATGAGCGATGCCAATACGGCCGGTGGCTATCCGAAGATGGCGGCCGTGATCCAGGCTGATCTCTGGCGCCTCGGCCAAGCGACGCCGGGATCGGTCATCGCCTTCAGTGAGGTGAGCTACCAGGACGCGGTCGCGGCCATGGCTCCCGTCAACGATTACCTCGCGAAGTTGCGAGCGACCGCGGATCTCTATCGAGCGCTTTGAGTGGACGTCAACAATAACAAGAGCAGGGTACGAACATGAAAATCGGCATCAATTCGGACATGGGCGAAGGCTTCGGCAATTATCGCATCTGCGACGACGAGGCGCTGATGGGCATCATCTCGTCAGCCAACGTGGCGTGCGGTTTCCACGCTGGCGATCCCATCATCATGGATCGCATGGTTCGTCTGGCCAAGCAGAAGGGGGTCGAGGTCGGCGCCCATCCGGGCCTGCCTGACCTGCTCGGATTTGGCCGCCGCGTGATCCAGATGGACGCCGCCGAGCTCGAGAAGCACATGGTCTATCAGATCGGCGCCTTGCAGGCGATCGCGGCCAATGCGGGCCACCGCGTGACCCATGTCAGCTTCCACGCCGCGATGGGCAATATGGTCAATGCCGACCCCGACATGGCCGATGTCGTCGCCCGTGCGATTGCGACCATCAATCGCGATTTCATCGTGTTCTCGCAGCCTGATGTCGAGATCGTGCGCGCCGCGCGCAAGGTGGGCCTGCGCATCCTGACGCTGTTCCTGGCTGATCGCGCCTATGACGAGCACGGCCATCTGGTGTCCCGCAAGCTTCCCAACTCGGTCATCACCTCGACCGAGGCCGTGGCCGAGCGGGTCAAGCGCTTCCTCGACAGCGGCACTGTGCAGACGATCGAGGGCAAGTCGATTAAGGTCGAGGCACGCTCGATCCTGATTCACAGCGACACGCCAGGATCAGTCAACCTCGCCGGCACGGTGCGCCGCGTGATCGAGCAGGGCGGCGGCGAAGTCACGCCTGCGACCGTTCTGCTCAATTGATCGGGCTGCTCCCGGTGAGCGGGCGGATGCGCACAATCGGTGTGCCGTAGCCGACCGTTGCGCCAGGCTCCGCGATCACGGCGTCGACGGTGCCGGCGGCCGGCGCCACGATGGGCGCATACAAGAGCCCGATCTTGACGACGCCGACGATCGCGCCGGCCTCGATGCGCTGGCCCTGTACGACGAACGGCTTGTCCCGCCAGGGATGAGCCGCAAGGAAATGCCCCGCGACGTCGGCTTTGGCAATGACGGAATGGTCTGCAGCGGGAGTGGCAAGCGTCGGTGATTCAGCCAATCGCGGGCGCACGTCGACGACGAGTTTCAGGGACTGGCCCGGCTCCTCGATTTCGATCGTGTCGACGCCGGACCTTTCGAGGATCTGCGCCAGACGCGCGATGTCGGTCAGCTTGATCGGCATGTTCTGGTCTCCTCGACAAGGCGTACATTGGTTTTGAGCCGATCGAGATAGGCCGACATCTCGGCTTCGGCTGCCAGCGCATCGGTATAAGCAGTTTGCTCGAACCGCAGCTTGCTGCCGAGCCGCGCCTGCCCGACGCGCCACAGATCGGCGCGGATCACGGTTGCGATCTTCGGGTAGCCGCCGGACGTCTGCGCGTCGCGCATCTGGATGATCGGCTGCCCGTTCGGCGGAATCTGGATGACGCCGGGGACGATGCCGTGCGAGCGCTTCTCGATCGGCGCCTTCGGCTTCACGACTGGGCCTTTCAGGCGGTAGCCGTAACGGTTGCTCTGTGGCGTGATCTTCCAGCTGCTGGACCAGAACAGCGCCTGCGTGGCGGCGTCGAACCCGTCATACTCGCCGGCAATCACGACCCTGACGATGGTCTCGTCCGCGGCGGCGTTCGGCCGTGCGAGCGTGATTTCGGCCGGCTCGACCCCGAGCTCCCCGATGGTCGCAGTCGATGCGGCGCAGGGCAGGATGTCGCCGGGCTGGAGCGGCCGTCCGTGCCAGCCGCCGAACTCGCCGCGAAACTGCGTGCTGCGCGAGCCAAGCACCGCGGGCACGTCGATGCCGCCGCCGATGGTCAGATAGAGTCGTGCGCCGCGGGGCATCGCCTTGATGGTGAGAATATCTCCGGTACGGGCGTGCGACCGCCACCATGGCGGGATCACGCGTCCTGCGATCTCGGCGGCGACGCCGGCGCCGGTGAGCGCAAAGGCCATGTCCCGGTCGAAACGAAGCTTGAACGGCAGCATCGGGATTTCGATGCCGGCAGCGTTCTCGTCGTTGCCGAGAAGGATGTTGCCGGCACGCAGCGCGACATCGTCCATCGCACCCGACGTGCCGACCCCGAAGCGATACTGGTCGAAGCGGCCGATATCCTGGACGCTGGCGGGCCCTGTGACTGACAGGATCTCGATCACCGGATCACCCGTTCGATCTCGAAGCGGATCGTGTCGCCCGGTGTGAGCGCAGCAGGCGTCGGCCAGGACGGATCGAAGAACGTCCAGCGCGTATGCCCGATGGCGTGCCAGCCGCTCGGCCCGGGCGAGGCGGAGACGCCGGTCTGCGATCCGCCGATCGACACCGAGCCGCCCGCGGAGCGTTGCAGCGGCGTCTGCCGTCGCGGCATGGTGATGCGCGGGTCCATGCCGCCGAGATAGCAATAACCGGGATGGCTGCCGAGCGCGAACACCGTGTAGAGCGGCGCGGCGTGGATCGAGACCACGTCGTCGACGGACAGGCCGCAATGATCGGCGACGGACTGAAGAGACGATCCGATCTCGCCGCCATAGGTGACAGGCAGCCTGATCTCGCGGCCGCCGATCGCGAGGCCTTCCGCCGCGTCCCAGCCGTCGTTGAGCGCTTCGATCAGAGTGTCGAGCTCGCGAGGAGCGGTCTCGAAAGTCAGCATCATGTTGGTGATGCCGGGAATGGCCTCGCGGATTCCCGGCCATTTCGACGCAGTGGCCGCCAGTGCCCAGATGCGCCGCTGGTGCTGCAGGTCGAACGCGCCGGGCGCCTCGAACAGGAGGGCCGATGTCCCGAGCAGGCTGATGCGTGGTCGGTCCGGGGTCGTCATTGCGCGGCTACCCGCGCGTTCATCCAGTGCTCGAGGTGATGGATGTCGTAGCCGCCGCGGCAGAACGCGGGATCGCCGAGGATCGCCTGATGCAACGGCACATTGGTTCGGATGCCTTCGACGCGCAGCTCGGACAAGGCGACGCGCGCACGCGCCAGAGCTTCCTCGCGGGTGCCGCCGTGGACGATGAGCTTTCCGATCAGCGAGTCATAGTGACGGGGAACGGTGGCGCTGGCGGTGATATGCGAATCGACGCGGATGCCGATGCCGCCGGGCACGTCCCAGCGCGTCACCGTGCCGGGCGAGGGCGCGAAAGTGGTGGGGTCTTCGGCATTGATGCGGAATTCAACGGCATGGCCGACACGGGCGATGTCGCCTTGCGCGATGCCCAACGGCTCGCCTTGGGCGATGCGGATCTGCGCCTTGACGATGTCGATCCCCGTCGTCACCTCGGTGACGGGATGCTCGACCTGGACGCGCGTGTTCATCTCGATGAAGAAGAACTGCCCGTCCTCGTAGAGGAATTCGAACGTGCCGGCGCCGCGATAGCCGATCCGCCGGCAGGCCTCGACGCAGCTCGCGCCCACCCGCTCGATCAGCGCGCGATCGATGCCGGGCGCGGGAGCTTCCTCGACCACCTTCTGGTTCCTGCGCTGGAGCGAGCAGTCACGGTCGCCGAGCCAGAGATGGTTGTCGTGCTGGTCGCACAGCACCTGGATCTCGATATGGCGCGGTTGTTCGAGGAATTTCTCGATGTAGACCGCAGCGTTCTTGAAGGCTTTGCTGGCTTCCGCGCGAGTCAGCGCCAGCGCCTCGTCCAGCACGGCCTCGCTGCGCACGATCCGCATGCCGCGTCCGCCGCCGCCGCCGGCGGCCTTGATGATGACGGGGTATCCGATGTCCCGCGCGATCGCGCGCACCTCGGCCGGATCATCGGGCAGGGCGCTGTCCGGCCCGGGCACGCAAGGCACGCCCGCCGTCCGCATCGCACGCTTGGCCGCGACCTTGTCGCCCATGGTCCGGATACAATCCGCCGGCGGGCCGATGAAGGTGAGGCCGGCGCGCGCGACCCGATCGGCGAACTCTGCACTCTCCGAGAGGAAGCCGTAACCCGGGTGGATCGCCTGGGCGCCGCTAACCTCGGCTGCGAGCAGGATCGCCGCAACGTTGAGATAGGTGCTCGCCGGCGCCGGCCCGATGCAGAGCGCCTGGTCTGCGAGCGCGACATAGCGCGCGTCGCGGTCCGCTTCCGAGTGGATGACGACCGTCTTGAGACCCATCGTCCGACAGGCGCGCTGGATGCGAAGCGCGATCTCGCCGCGATTGGCGATCAGGACCTTGTCGAACATCAGGATGAACCCGCAGGACCGATCCGGAACAGGGCCTGACCGGCTGCGATCTCCTCACCGTTCTCCGCGAGGATCGCGAGCACGATACCTGGCGCCTCGGCGGCGATGTCGATGAAGGTCTTCATTGCCTCGATGATGCAGATCTTCTGCCCGGCCGCGATCCGCGCGCCGACCTCGACCAGCGGCGGCTCGTCCGGCGCAGCAGCCCGGTAAAAGATGCCATGCATCGGTGCCGGCACGACGATGTCGGCGGTGACCTCGGGAGCAGGGCGTTCCTGGTGATCCAGAGCAGGGACCTCAACCTCGACCCGGTTTGCAGGCTGAGCCGGGACCGCAGATGCTCCGCGCTTGAGGATGCGGATGCGGGTTCCGTCCTGCGTGAGCTCCAGCTCTGCGATGGAGGAGCGCGTGACGAGATCGACGAGTTGTTCGATTTTGGCGAGGTCCACAGTCACGCTCCGCGTTGACGGCCCGCCGAGTTCGGGGCGTTCATGTATCACTCGGCCGGCGGCCGGCTCTTCTGTGCAAAATTGAGGCCGCCGACGACCTGCTGGGTCGGCAGGACTTCCATGAAGGCGACATTCATGCGCGCCGGCGACCCAACCGCGAACGCGATCGAATTGGCGATGTCCTCGGGCTGAAGTGAATCATAGTCGTCGAAGAAGCGGCGCTTCGCTTCGGCCAGATCACCGAGCAGCCGGCCGAAAACCTCGGTCTCGACCCGGGCCGGCGATATCTCGGTGACGCGAACCCTGGTCCCGTAGAGATCGACGCGCAGTTGCTGCGACAGCGAGTGAATGCCGGCTTTCGTGGCATGATACACGGTGTTGCCGCCGCCAAACGCGTAATGGCCGGCGATCGAGGAGATGTTGACGACATGGCCGCGGTCGCGGCGCGCCATGCCCGGAACGATCAACCGCGTCAGATGCAGGACCGCGCGCAAATTGACGTCGATGAGGGCGTCGACATCCTCGGGCGTGGTGTCCAGGATATTGCCGCGCCGGGACTGGCCGGCGTTGTTGACCAGGACATCGAACTCGGCCGACTTCGCCAAGGCCGCAAGCGCATCGAGGTCGCTGATGTCGACGGCGCAGGCGCGGCAGCCGGTCTCCGCGGACAGGGCGCTCAGGCGAGCGGCGTCGCGGGCCACGGCGTAGACTTCGAGCCCTTCCGCACTCAGGCGGCGAACCGTCGCAGCCCCTATTCCGGAGGATGCGCCCGTCACCAGGGCCGTCCGATAGTCCGAAAATCCCATCCGCGAGGGCTCCTCTGCTACCGTCCAACCCGCTGGTGGCGTCGGCTGCAACGCAAGCGGCGGACGAGTTCAGCACTAGCTATAGGCCCCTCAGGTTCCCGGTGGTAAGAACAATTCCTTCTGATCCCATAGCTTCAGCCTATTGCTGCTGCACTGCTCCCTGACTGGAGACGCCGTATTGGATACGAAACGTTTGGAGGCCTTCATCAAGGTCGTGGATCTCGGCAGCATGACGAGCGCGGCGAAGGTGCTGAATGTCGCTCAGCCGGCCCTGAGCCAGCACATTGCGAGCCTGGAGGCGGACTTCAAGTGCAAGCTGCTCGACCGCAGCGCCCGCGGGGTCAAGCCCACCGAAGCCGGACGAATCCTCTACCGCTATGCCAAGTCGATCCAGCGGCAGATCGAAGAGGCGAGGCGCACCATTCTGGACAACAAGCCGGAGCTGACCGGCAACGTCACGATCGGTCTGGCCCCGCTCAGCTCGGCGGCATTGCTGGCGACCCCGCTGCTGATGCAGGTGCGCGAACGCTATCCCGGCATCGTGCCGCACATTTACGACAGCTCCGGAGTCATGCTCAGCGAGATGATGCTGAAGGGGAGCATGGATATGGCTGTCCTCTACGGCGAGCGCCCGGTGACCGGTCTCGATTACAAGCCGCTGATGCGCGAGTACTTCTATCTTGTGGCGCCCCGCAGCATGTATTCGGAGCAGATGCCTTCGGAGGACGTTTCGGCGGCGGAGGTCGCGCAATTCGACCTGCTTCTTCCATATCGGGAATCCTTCCTGCGGCAGACGGTAGAGCGGGTCTGCGCCGAGGTCGGACTCCGCCCGCGCATCGTCGCCGAGATCCATTCCCAATCGACCCTCTCTTCGGCGATTGCAGCCGGAGTGGGGGCGGCAGTGCTGCCGATGTCGATCGCAAAGGAGTTGCCGAACCTCGACGAACTCTGCATTCGACGGATCAACGCTCCGTCGGCCTCGCAGCAAATGTCGCTATGCATCTCCGATAACGCTGCGTTGTCCGATGCCGCATTCGCCGTCTACAAGATCCTGCTCGAGATCATCGTCAAGACCTGGGGGCCGTTCGATGTCCAGCTCGTCTCGGCTGCAATCGCAACGGGCGGCCCAACGTCGCCTCTGGACGGGCCGAGGGACGAGCCATAACGAAACACGATGCGGCAATCTTAAAATCTGAATTTGCCGCCCGAGGGCGGTTGGTTATGGAGGTGTAACGGAGATCGCGACCGCAAGGAGGTTATCATGGTGCATGTGATCAGGACATTCGATCGGCCCGCCGCCGAGCTTGTCGAGCGCATCAAGAAGTTTCCTCCGTCCACCCTTCACGAGGCGCAGGGACGATCGGGCGCGCTGACTTCCCGTATCAAGCCGATCTATTCCGGGATGCGGGCCTGCGGACCGGCGCTGACTGTGAGCTGCCATCCGGCCGACAACATGATGCTGATCACGGCGATTTCGCTGGCGCAGCCAGGCGACGTGCTCGTGGTGAGCGCCGGCGATCATCCCGAGCAGGGTGGCTTCGGCGAGGTGCTGGCGACGGCCTGCGTCGCCAAGGGCATCGTCGGCCTGGTCACGGATGCCGGCGTTCGCGACGGCCTTGCGGTGCGCGACACCGGTTTCAACGTCTTCTCCTACGGCCTCTGCATGAAGGGCACGGTCAAGGAGACGCTCGGCACCATCAATCAACCGATCGTCATCGGCGGCATCGCCGTCCGCCCCGGCGATATCGTGAGTGCCGATGACGACGGCGTCGTGATCGTGCCGAAGGAGAACATCGCCGACGTCTGCGCCAAGTCGGCGGCGCGCGAGGACAAGGAAGCCGGCGTGATGAAGGCCCTCAAGGCCGGGGGTGACATCCTCGAACTGTCCGGCATCGGCAAGGTGCTGGAGTCCAAGGGCTGCACCTTCGCCTGAGCGGACAAGCGCCGCACGTACGCATGGGAGATCAGGTGTCAGCCATTCTCGGCTCGGGCGAGCATCGCTACCGCGTCGTCGACAATTGGGCGAAGCTGCCGGACGGCTGGCAGCTCACCGACGTCGCCTCCGTCGCGGTCGACAGCAAGGATCGTATCTACGTTTTCAACCGCGGCGTCCATCCAATGGTGGTGTTCGACCGCGATGGCAATTTCCTGCGCAGCTGGGGTGAGGGGCTTTTCTCCCGCGCCCACGGCCTGCATATCGATGCCGACGACAATCTCTACTGCACCGACGACGGCGACCATACGGTGCGTAAATGCACGACCGACGGCAAGGTGCTGCTGACAATCGGAGTCCCCGAAAAGCCCGCGCCGTTCATGAGCGGCGATCCCTTCCATCGCTGCACCCACACGGCTTTGTCACCGACGGGCGAGATCTACGTATCCGACGGCTACGGCAACGCCCGCATCCACAAATTCACGCCGGACGGCAAGCTGATCAAGAGCTGGGGCGCGCCGGGCACCGATCCTGGCCAGTTCAACATCGTGCACAATATCGTCGCTGATGCCGACGGCTGGGTCTATGTTGCCGACCGCGAGAACCATCGCGTGCAGGTGTTCGACGGCAACGGCAAATACGAGACGCAGTGGAACAATCTGCACCGGCCGTGCGCACTCTGCTGTTGCGGTGGCGGCAAGAGCCCCACCTTCGTCATTGGCGAACTCGGCCCCGCCATGCCCGTCAACCGCAAGGTGCCCAATCTCGGCCCGCGGCTGTCGATCGTCGACGCCAAGGGCAAGCGCATCGCGCGACTTGGCGGCGAGGATGGGCCCGGTCTTGCGAGCGGCAAGTTCCTCGCGCCGCATGGTATCGCGCTGGATTCCAGAGGCGACATGTATGTCGGCGAGGTCGGCGTCACCGACTGGAAGACGAATTTCCCGGATGAGGAGATGCCGGCCGTCGTCCGCACCACGCGTTGCCTGCAGAAGCTAGAGCGAGTGGTGGACGGCCCTCGCTAGAGGCGAACCTCGAAGGATGGCGCGGCATTTACTCCGTCATCAGGGCTGGCACCGGCAGCGCCGTGATCGACTTGATCTTCTCCATCGCGAAGCGCGAGGTGACGTTCTTGAGCGGGACGGCGTGGATCAGCTTCTTGTAGAACACGTCGTAGCTCGACATGTCCGGAATGACGACGCGCAGCATGTAGTCGACGTCGCCGGCCATCCGGTAGAATTCCATCACCTCGGGCATGGCGCTGACCGCCGCGGCAAAGCGCTTCAGCCAGGCGTCGGAGTGATCGGAGCTTTCCACGGATACGAACACAGAAAGACCGAGGCCGATCTTGTTCTGGTCGACCAGCGCGACGCGCTTCAGGATCACGCCGTCGGCTTCCAGCCGCTGAATGCGCTTCCAGCAGGGCGTGGACGACAGGCCGACGCGATCGCCGATCTCCGCCACCGAGAGCGAGGCGTCCTCCTGAAGCACCGTGAGGATCTTGCGGTCGATGGCATCCAGGCGGCGGCCGGTCTCGGCGAGCTGCAGCGCAGCGTCGGTCATTGTTTGATTACCCTTGTGTCAATGGAAAGCTCGGGGCCGGCGCCTGGGCGGCCTTTTTCAGCCGTGAGGCCCGAACAGAAAGATCTCGTAAAGGTCGTCCTGATGGCCGCCCTGGTCATCGTTCGGGCCGCCCGTCTGCGGCCGCAGTGAGCGCCGGAACCAGCTGCGTGCCTGTTCGAGCCAGCTGGCGATGCCTAGATGCAGCGAGACGAGATAGCTCATGTTCACTCCGGACAACGTTGTAGGGCGAGAACCCGGCAAGGCTATCACGGGCGACAAGACGTTGAACATCGCCTGGCGTGGGCGACGATCAGTTTGGTTGGATCGTGCTGAAGCCGTCATCTGTCCGAGCAGAAAATTCCATGGCGTCGTTTCGCAAGGAACGATTTTCATGCGGTACACCGGGCGCGGGAAGGTTGGATCAGTCGTTTGTGAGCAGCGCGAGCACGTCGGCGTGCCGCAGGCGCGGGGTGGAGCCGGCGTTCAGCGGTCTGCGGCAGGAGTCCGACACCATGGGCAGCACAGGCATGCCCATGCTGCCGAACGATGCATACAGCACGCTCCGGTCGGCGCGCGCGTGCAAATGCGCCCCCGTCATGATGCCGAGCACGAACAGGAACGCGATCAGCAGGACCAGCGGCAGGATCAAAGCCTCATGCCTGCCGATGCGATCCGTCACTGCTCTTGCGTCGATCGCCCGCTCGGCAGGAGAACGAAGGCCGGTCCATTCCAGGGTGAATTCGAACATGCTGGCGCCGCGTCTCACTGTTGTTCCGCGATCCCTCACTTCATGTAGTCGGGCAAGGTGAACCCGTCATAGAACCGGTCGGCTCGGATTGCCGTCTTGAACGTCGGAGACTTGTAGCCGGCGACGATGTCCTGGGCCCATTCGGCGTTGGCGTTGGCCTTCTTCACCGCGAGCACGTTGATGTAGGGCGTCGTCATCCTCTCGAGCGCAAAGGCGTTGGTCAGCTTCAGGCCGCTGAAGATCGCGAAATTGCCCTGGATGGCGGCGAAATCGACGTCGTCGAGCGCGCGCGGCGCCTGTGCGGCCTCGAGCGGCACGAGCTTGATTCCGCCGGGATTCTTGATGACGTCGAGCTCGGTGACGTCGACCGGCTTGCTGTCGCGGATCTCGATCAGGCCGAGATCGCGCAGCACCCACAGCGCGCGCTGCAGGTTGACCGGATCGTTCGGCACCGCGACGCTGGAGCCGGACTTGATCGGCGTGCCCAGCGGGTGCTTCTTCGAATAGAGGCCCATTGGCGGTGTCGGGACGTGGACGATGCCGACTAGATCGGTCTTCTGGCGCTCGTTGTAGGAGTCGAGGAAGACCGTATGCTGCATCACATTGGCATCGATCTCGGCCTTGAACACCGCGTTGTTGGCTTCAAGACCGGTCGAGAACTCGACATAGCGGACCTTGTAGCCCTTCTTCTTCAGCTCGGGCTCGACGCCGATCTTGAATTCGTCAATGTACGGTCCCGGCACGAAACCGACCCGCAGCTCAGGCTTGGCGGGTTGCTGGGCCAAAGAGTCTCCGGCAGCGAAGGGAGAAAGAGCCAAAAAGCCGGAGAGGAGGAACAACGCTGTCTTCATGTTTTCTTACTGATCTCAAGTTTCGATGGGAGTACGGATGCGGTGTCAGGCGATCGCCTGGACCGCGTTGGAGTAGATGCTGGCGGGCCGGGCGAGGCCGTAATGCTCACGCAGCGTCGTGCCGGTGTAGTCCTCGCGGAACAGGCCGCGCTCGCGCAGGATCGGAACGACCTGCTCGGCAAAGACATCGAAGCCGCCGGGCAGGCAGGGCGGCATGACATTGAAGCCGTCCGCCGCGCCAGCCTCGAACCAGGTCTGGATGTTGTCGGCGATCTTTTCCGGTGTGCCGGCAATGACCCAGTGGCCGCGCGCGCCGGCGAGGCGCTGCACCAGCTGGCGGATCGTCGGCTTCTCGCGATCGAGGATGTCGACCACAAGCTTGAAACGGCTTGCAACGCCGCGCGCGCTCGCGGTGTCGATCAAATGGCGCGGAACGGGACCGTCGAGATCGTAGCCGGTGAGATCGAGGCCGATCATCTGGCGCAGCTGGGTCAGGGAATATTCCGGCTGGATCAGCTCGTTGAACTCGTCCTGGAGCCGATCGGCCTCACCTTGCGTGCTGCCGATGAAAGGGCTGATGCCAGGCAGAATCTTGATCTCGTCGGGACCGCGGTCGAAAGTGCGGGCCTGGCGCTTGATGTCCGCATAGAAGGCCTTGGCCGAGTCTAATGTCTGGTGCGCGGTGAAGATCGCCTCTGCGAACCGGGCGGCGAAGGCGCGGCCGTCGTCGGAGGAGCCAGCCTGCACATAGACCGGCCGGCCCTGCGGCGTGCGCGAGATGTTCAGCGGGCCGCGCACGCGAAAATGCTTGCCGACATGGTCGAGCGTGTGGATCTTGCTGGTATCGGCGAAGATGCCCGAGATGGGATCGTTGACGAGTGCGTCGTCCTCCCAGCTGTCCCAGAGCCGCGAGATCACGTCGAGATACTCGCGGGCGCGCTCGTAGCGTTCGTGATGAGGGGGGTGCTCCGGCAGACCAAAATTCTGCGCGGCCTGTGGCGCGCTGGTCGTCACGATGTTCCAGCCGGCGCGGCCTCGGCTCAGATGGTCGAGCGAGGCGAACAGGCGCGCGAGGTTGTAGGGCTCGGTGTAAGTGGTCGACGCGGTTGCGATCAGGCCGATGCGCTTCGTCACTGCGGCAATCGCAGCCAGCCAAGTGATCGGCTCGAAGCGAAAGCGCTGGGCGTAGCGGACATTGTCGGCGAGGGCTGGCCCGTCGGCGAAGAAGATCGCATCGAACTTGCTGGCCTCGGCCCGTTGCGCCAGCTCCTGGTAAAAGGTGATGTCGAGGATGCGCTCCGCCGACGATCCCTTGTAACGCCACGCAGCTTCATGATGGCCGCCGGGATAGATGAAGAGATTGAGAACAAGCTGCCGTTGGATGCTCATGTTCGATTGTCCAAATGCGTTGACCGGATGGGAGCGCTGAGGAGCTTGCCGTGGTGAAACTGGAGGATGCCTGCCTGCTCGTAGGTGCGTGCAAGCTCTGGCGTGTCCCGTTCGAGGCTGATGACGCCGGCGGTCGACATCGTGGCTTTCCAAAATCTCCAACGAGCCGTCGTGACGGCTTGATCGAGACGAACTCTATGTTGTCGGGGTGAGAAAAGTCGATGAAATGGATTTGCGTTGTTCGGTGCGACGCGAGCATGAATCTAGCGGCGGGAACGCATCAAGTAGATGATGTCGCGAACCGATCGTCTCAACTGAAAGTCGACGTGCGAGCGAATGTCCTGTCGCCCCTCCTGGCTTGCTCCGCGCTGTCGACGAAAATCTTTCAACACGCTGTGACCTCGCGGTGGGTTCGTTGTCCGGGCCGCCAAACAAAGCCGATTCCATTTTATTGACTGAGTGTCGCTGGCTTCTACGATTTGGTCGCATCTGATGCGGACAAATCCGGGTGCAACATGTTTCAGTCTGATATCGACGACGCGGCTCGCGAGACCTTGCGTCTGATCGGTCCAGATCCGCAGAACTGGGTCCCGGATCGTCACGGGGTCGATCATAACGTCGCCATCATCGGGGGCGGGCAATCCGGAAGCGCTCCGCGTTCGATGCCGCGGCGGTTGCGCTGGAGGCCGGGGCGAGGGAGGTGCACCTCTTCGCACGCCGCGACAAGATTGCTTCGGAGGCCGTGATCAGGACGCGCGGATATCCCGGAGCCTACGACAATTACGGAGCGCTGCCGGACGCGGTCCGCTGGCATCAGGCCATCCGCTTCCGTCGCGCCGGGTCGACGCCGCCGCCCGACGCCATCGCGCGCGCCGTCAAGTTCCCCAACTTCCATCTTCATCTGGCGGCGCCGTGGACCTCGGCCAAGCCGTTCGGGCGACGGTTGCTTGCAACCACGCCGCAGGGCGATATCGCATTCGATTTCGTCATCGCTGGTACGGGCTATCAGGTCGATCTCCCAAAGCGACCGGAATTGGCTGCCTTCTCCAACGAGATCCTGTTATGGCGCGACCGCTATTCTCCGGCCGCGGACGAGCAGGATGATGCCCTGGGCGCGCATCCTTATCTCGGCGCGGGTCATGAATTCCTGGAGAAGGAGCCCGGTCGAGCGCCTTACTTGCGGAACATCCACGTGTTCAATCCCGCGGCGTTCGTCAGCTTCGGTCTGCCGATTGGAGACGTGCCGAGCTTCAAGCGCGATATTCCGGGCGTCGTCGCGCGGATCAGCAGGGATCTGTTCCTTGCCGACCTTGCGGCGCATGAGGCCCGGATCAACGGGCCGATCGCCGACGACTTCGAGCCGTCGCTTTATGCGTCGGCCGTCTGGCGTTCGCCGAACATCGTCGCGGCAGAATAGAGCAGAGCGCAAGTCGCAACTGGACACGCCATGACCGCAGATGCGTCTGTTTCTCAACTGCCGCCAACTTTGGAAGCTATTTCCGAAGCCCTTGAGTTAGCATCGTGTGACTGAACAAGAGGCTGCATTGATGCAGCCTCCAAGGAAAGGTCCCGCCAGACGCGATTGCCGCCAGAGCAGATGGCAGTCTCGCAAGAGGATCGATCGCAACATCACTGCCTTTCACTCCGCCGTCGCAACAGCGATCGGCGAACGGCGGAGCCTTGTCCAAATGGATCGCGGTCTCGGGGAAGATGACATGACTGACGGAATCACCATCGACAACGTCATTCCGCGTGCGGATATCGTCAAGCGATCGGCCCGCATCGGTGCCGAAATCAGGAACATCAGGCTTTCGGGCGATCTTCCGGATCGGACGATTGCGGCGATCAACCAGGTGCTGCTCGAGCACAAGGTCATCTTCTTCCGTGACCAGAATCATCTCGACGATGCCGAGCAGGAGCGTTTTGCCCATCGGCTCGGCAAGCTGGTGCCGCATCCGACGGTCGGCGCCACCAAGGGCACGGCTTCGATCCTCGAACTCGACTCTGCGCGGGGAGGCGGGCGCGCCGACCAGTGGCACACCGACGTCACGTTCGTCGACGCTTATCCGAAGATCTCGGTTCTGCGCGGCGTCGTGATCCCCGAATTCGGCGGCGACACGATCTGGTCGAATACGGCTGCGGCCTATCTCGACCTGCCCGCGCCGCTGCGCAAGCTCGCGGACGAGCTCTGGGCTGTGCACAGCAATGCCTATGACTATGCGGTCAAGACCCGCGCCAGCGAGGCCGACCGGAAGCAATTCGAGGAGGTCTTCACGGCGACGGTCTACGAGACCGAGCATCCCGTCGTCCGCGTCCATCCCGAAACCGGCGAACGTACGCTGGTGCTCGGCAATTTCGTCCAGCGCTTCGTCGGCCTGTCGAAATACGATAGCCAGAAGCTGTTTGATCTCTTCCAGTCGCACATCACCGCGCCGGAGAACACCGTGCGCTGGAGCTGGCGGCAAGGGGACGTGGTCATCTGGGACAATCGCGCGACCCAGCATTACGCCGTCAACGACTATGGCGACCAGCACCGCGTGGTCCGGCGCGCTACCATCGATGGCGAAGTGCCGGTCAGCATCGACGGCCGGAGCAGCGTCACTCGGATCAAGGTGACGAAGCCGCAGGCGAAGGCCGCCTGAGGCGAGCAAGGAGAGAACACAATGAGAATCGCAATCTCCGCTCTGCGCCGGCTGGTTGCCGGGCTGCGTGCAAGAGGCCGGCAACTTGGCCTCGCCGTCCTTGGCCTGACGGGGCTCGTCGGCAGTGCTGTGGCCGAGCCGCAGCTCGAGAAGACCGAGATCCGCTATCAGGGCTGGGCCGGGCAGGTCACCTTTATCGAGC
The DNA here is from genome assembly GCF_054063675.1 of Bradyrhizobium sp. USDA 376. Lineage (NCBI taxonomy): Bacteria > Pseudomonadati > Pseudomonadota > Alphaproteobacteria > Hyphomicrobiales > Nitrobacteraceae > Bradyrhizobium > Bradyrhizobium sp. USDA 376. Next base: position 8,398,689 of record NZ_JBSSGN010000001.1, on the reverse strand, counting down.
TGGCCGACGATCTCGGCTATCTCGCGCCGCTGAAGCTCAAATGGGTCGGCAACACTATCAGCGGACCGCAGGACATCCAGACCGTCGTCACCGGCGATATCGACATCGGTGGCGCTTTCTACGGCGCGATCATCAAGCTGATCGCCGCCAAGGCGCCGATCAAGGCGGTGGTCGGCTATTACGGCTCGGACGACAACACCTACAGCGGCTACTACGTGAAGGAGGATAGTCCGATCAAGACCGCGCGGGACCTGATCGGCAAGAAGGCCGCGGTCAATACGCTGGGAGCGCACCATGAATTCGTGCTGCGCGAGTACCTGGCTCGCAACGGCCTGACGCCGGCGGAGGCGAAGCAGGTGACGCTGGTTGCGATCCCGCCGGTCACCGGTGAGCAGGCGCTGCGGCAGGGGCAGGTCGAGCTTAGCACGCTCGGCGGCGTCCTGCGTGACAAGGCACTCGAGCGCGGCGGCATTCGGCGGCTGTTTGCGGATACGGACGTCTTCGGGAACTTCACCGGAGGGGCCTATGTGCTGCGGGACAAGTTCATCAAGGACAATCCGAACACGTCCCGCAAGCTGATCGAAGGCGTGTCTCGTGCCATCGACTGGGCTCAGTCAACGCCGCCGGAGGAGGTCCGCGCCCGCTTCGAACGCATCGTCGCGGATCGCAAGCGCAACGAGGACGCCACCCCGATCAAGTACTGGAAGAGCACGGGCGTCGCGACCAAGGGCGGCGTGATCGGCGATGCCGAGCTCCAGGTCTGGATCGACTGGCTGGTCAAGGATGGCTTGCTGAAGCAGGACCAGCTCAAGCCGTCGGATCTCTACACAAACGCGTTCAACTATTTTCGCCCGGGCAAGACCGCGGAGGCCAAATGACCACGGCCAAGATCCGCTTCGAGCATGTGCGCAAGGAATTCCTGGTCCGCGGCAAGGATGGCGGGCCGGTGCAGCGCTTCACCGCCCTGGAGGACATCACGCTGGACGTTCGGGCCGGCGAGTTCCTTGCGCTGGTCGGCCCGAGCGGCTGCGGCAAGTCGACCCTGCTGGACCTGCTCGGCGGCCTGACGACGCCGAGCAGCGGTCGCATCCTGCTCGATGGCAAGGTCATCGAGGGTCCGGCGCGCGACCGCGGCATCGTGTTCCAGCGATATGCGCTGTTTCCATGGCGCACGGCCGCGCAGAATGTCGAGTTCGGGCTCGACATTGCCGGCCTGAAAGCCAGGGAGCGGCGGGAGAGGGCGTTGTACTATCTCGATCTGGTCGGTCTGTCCGGCTTTGCCGATCGTTATCCGCATGAGCTCTCCGGCGGCATGAAACAGCGCGTCGCGATCGCCCGCAGCCTTGCCTACGATCCGGAGGTGCTGCTGATGGACGAGCCGTTTGCGGCGCTTGATGCCCAGACGCGGGAGACTCTCCAGGGAGAGCTGCTGCGGATCTGGCGCAGCACGGGAAAAACCATCCTGTTCATCACGCACGGCATCGATGAGGCCGTCGTCCTCGGCCAGCGGGTTGCGGTGATGACCTCGCGTCCCGGCCGCATCAAGCAGATCGTCGACATCCCCGAGGAGCTGCATAGCGAGACCGAAGACGTCCGCTCGCTGCCAGAATTCGGGCATGTCAGGCATGAGGTGTGGTCCCTGCTCCGCGACGAGGTATTGAAGGTGCAAGGCTCTCAGGTGGCGGCATCGAGCGGCGAGCGGGGCGCAAAGGCGAAGGAGCTGGCCCATGTCTAATCTGGAGATCCTGACGCTCCTGGAGTTGGCCGAGGGCAGTCCCAAGGACCGGGCCAGACAACGCGCCGGCGCGCTCTCCGCGGCAGCGGGAGGCCTCGTGCGATGGTTCAGCGCCATCGGGCAGCGATCGCTGCTGCTGCTGTTGTTCCTGACCGTCTGGGAGGCCGCCCCGCGGCTCGGGCTGGTCGACGTGACGTTCCTGCCGCCGTTCTCCGAGGTGATCGCCGCGGGCTGGCAGCTCGCCCAGACCGGTGAGCTCTACGACGACGTCGGTGCAAGTCTGCTTCGAGCCCTGAGCGGCTTTCTGATCGCCATTGCCCTGTTCGTGCCGTTGGGTGTGCTGACGGGATGGTACGCCCGGCTTGGCGATCTCCTGAACCAGATCATCGAGATCGCGCGTAACACGGCGCCGCTGGCGTTGCTGCCGGTCTTCATCCTGCTGCTCGGGATCGGCGAGCTCTCGAAGGTCACCATGGTGGTCTACAGCTGTGCCTGGCCGCTGCTGCTCAATACGATCGCTGCAGTCCGCCAGGTCGATCCGCTTCTGGTCAAGTCGGCACGAACGATGGGCGCGACGCCCAGCCAGCTGTTCCAGTGATCCTGCCGGCGTCGCTGCCGACGATCTTCGTCGGCATACGCTTGGCAAGCGCCTCCGCGATGCTGGTCCTTGTCGCGTCCGAGATGGTCGGTGCGAAATCAGGGCTCGGCTATCTCATCATCAACAGCCAGTACGGCTTCCTGATCCCGCAGATGTATTTCGGCATCCTCGGAATCACCGTGATCGGCCTCGCCTTCAACGCAATCCTCGAGGCGCTGGAGCGCCGTCTGATGCGCTGGAAGGCGTCGGCCGTCTAACCCTGCTTGTTGCGGGCGGTGGCCTGCGTCAAAATAGTCGATATTCTCGCCGTCGAGATCGAACTGCCCATAGTGGCGTGGGAACAGCGCCTCGGTCAGGCCGTCCAGGATGGCTTGAAGGGCCTCGCGCGATGGCGCGCGGCGCGCCTCGCCATCCCGGCGGATGCTGTGGGTCTCCTCGCGGGAGACGCGGAGCGCGGCGACGAGCTGTTCGAGCTGCCAGCGCTTTTGCGCCGGGCTATCGCGCGCCTCATCGTCGTATGGCTCGCGGGGCATTTCGTGCTTCATGCCGCCTCACCTGACATGTGCCAGCGGAATGCTGATCTCGGCCAGCAGGTCGAGGTCGAAATCGTGCTTGACCTCGATGTACTGGCCGTTCCAGTACACCAGCCCGGAGAGCTGGGGCGACAGCTCGAAGCTCAAAAGGCTGCCGACAATGATTCCATGGGAGTAGCGCTCAATGATCTCCTCGACCCGGCATTCAACGGTCGCCAGCAAGTTTCCGAGCAGTGGCACGCCCGAAGTCCCGGCGGACCAGGGAATGCCCTCGAAGCGCTGTGGTCCCTTGAGGCGGCCGTCGCTGAATCGATCCGCCAGATCCTGCTGATCAGAGCCGAGGATATTCACGCCGAATGTACCGAAGCGCTCGATCAGCGCGAAGGATGAGGCCTGCCGATTGACGCTGACCAGCACACGCGGCGGGCTCGCACTCAGCGAGGTCAGCGACGTGACCGTCATCCCCGTGATGTCGTCGTCGCGGCCCGCGGTGATGATGCTGACGCCGCCTGCGAGGCGGCGCATCACGGCGCGAAATTGGTGTTCGATCTCGTTGCTGTCAGTGACGAGATGGATCTCCGACCTTCCCATGTCCGGTTCTCCTGTGTCGGACCGCCGAATGAAGGCCCCTTCCTGCCTAGAAGAAGCCCTTCGCCGGCAGCGGCGTGCCGCTGATTTCGTACTGGCCGATCGAGCGCGCCTTGTAGGTGGTGGGATTGTGCGAGGACAGGGTCCGCGCATTGCGCCAGTGCCGGTCGAAATTGGTGACCTTCTTGGTCGCTGACGCTCCGCCGACATCGAACAGCAGGCTGCCGCCGCGGATCGCGAAATCGTCAGCGACGATCTTGGCTTTGGCCGAGAGCAGGGCGGCGGTGTGGGCGGCCTCCGCGGCGTTCGATGCGCTCGCGTCAAAGGCATCGGTGGCGATGTCGAGCGCTTCGGCAGCCGCCAGCACCACGGTTTCCGCCGCAAACGCACCGCTGGCGATCTGGCCGACGGTCTGCTGAAGCAGGGGGTCGTCGGTCGAGATCTCGGTCGGCGCGTAATAGAAGGTGCGCTTGCGGGAATGGATCAGGGCTGTGGCGTCGCGCAGGGTTGCGCGCGCAATGCCCGCAACGATCGCGGTCAGGAACAGCTGGGCGAACGTGTTGGAGTAAGGCACGCCGTAGCCCGTCTCGGGCGTGTCGAAGACGATCTCCCGGCGTTTGACCTTGACGTTGCGGAAGTGCGTGGTGCCGGTCGCGGTGAGCCGCTGGCCGAGCCCATCCCAATCGTCGACCAGCTCGATGCCGTCGCGCTTGATCGGAACGATCGTTGCGCCGCTGGTGCCGTCAGGATCGGCCGCGCGGACGAGGACGTAATCCGAGTACAGCGTGCCGGTGCTGTAATATTTGGTGCCGTTCAGCAGGTAGTCGCCGTTTCCATCGGGCGTGAAGGTCGTCCCCGGCGTGACGTTGCCGACGCGCGGGCTTTCGAGCTCGGTGGTGGCGAGCCCGATGATCGCGCCCTCGGCGACGGCCTTCTGCCAATCGCGGCTCTGCTCGTCCTTGGGCGTGCGCACCAGCCGCTCCACCACGCTGAAATGATTGCGCAGGATATGGGCGACATTGGCGTCGGCCTCGCCGAGGCGGACGACGAAAGCGAAGAGATCGCGGATCGTGCTGCCCGCGCCGCCGGCGCTCACGGGCAGCCGCAAGGCGCCGAGACGGGCGCGGCGGATGAGATCGATGACCTCGAAGGGCAGCACGCGATCGCGTTCCCGCGCGCTCGCACCTTGGGCGATGTGGTTGAGCAGCGCCTCCAGCTCCGGTGATGCGGTCTTGAGCGGCTCCGATTTTCCGAGGGAGGGAGCGGGCACGGTCTTGTTCATGATTGGCCTGTTGGTCACGTTCTCAGAGCTGGGCGAGATGGTCGGTCACCTTGACCGGCTCGGGCAAGACCTTGCGGGTGACGAGCCAGTCGGCGGCTTTCCGCAACTCGCTGATGAACCGCTCGTCGTTGACGGCGAAGTAGCGATATTGGCGCTTGAGCGCGATGAACTGGTCGCGGACCTCGTCGCTGTACTTGCCGGCTTTCTGGGCGATGTACTCGGCCTCCTTGCCGTTCTCAGAGATCCACTTGCCTTCGGCACGGAACGCATCGTTCACGGCGCGGACGAGGGCTGGGTTGTCGGTCGCGAATTTGCGGGTGGTGAGGTAGGACGTGTAGTCGATCTGGAAGTCGAGATCGCGCCCCTCCAGGAAGATGTTGTGCGCCTTGTATTCGAGCCGGGCGATGTCGACGCCGGGGCTCCACATCGACCAGGCGTCGACCTTGCCGGAGGCGAGCGCTGGCGCCGCATCCGGCGGATTGAGATAGACGAACTTCACCGCGGAGCGGTCGACCTTGTGCTTCTCGAGCGCGGCGACCAGCAGGAATTCGCCGAGGCCGGAGCGGTTGACCGCGACTGATTTGCCGACAAGGTCTTCGACCTTGTCGATGCCGGAGCCATCCTTGGCGATGATCGCCGTGGTGCGGGGCTCGTAGACCACGAACTGGGTGAACACAAGCGGCGAGCCGGCGATGATCGCAGCCAGCGCCGGCGTCGTGCTGCCGCCGAAGCTGAAATCGGCGCTGCCGCCGGTGACCGCCTGCAATGTCGGAGCATGGTTCGGGAAGGGCCCGAGCCATTCGACCTTGATGCCGTCCTTGGCCAGCACCTTCTCGAACTCGCCGCGCTCCTTGGCGATCAGATTGAGGCCGCCCAGACCCCACGTCAGGCGAACCGTGTCGGTGGTCCGGCCAGGCGCGGCCTGGGCGAATTCGCTGATATTCATGCCGGCGAGCGCGCCAATTCCGAAGGCTGCGGAGCCGAGAAAGCTGCGCCGGGATGATTTGGCGATTGAGGAGTCGGACATATTTGCCTTCCGGATGAACTAATTGGGAGAGTGGGAAACCACGCCAAGCTCGCCGAGGAGCTCGGCGCGCGAGATGGGTATCGAGCCGTCACGCACGGCGCGATGCTCGAAAGCGATTGCGCCGTTGCGCATCACCAGGATCCGATCGGCGAGCGCAATTGCCTCATCGACGTCGTGGGTGACGAGCAGAACGCCCGGCTGATGATTGGCGACCAGCTCGCGAACGAGCTCGTGCATGCGGATGCGGGTGAGCGCATCCAGTGCGGCGAACGGCTCGTCGAGGAGCAGAAGTTCGGGCTGCTGGACCAGGGCGCGGGCAAGCGCGACGCGCTGGGCCTGTCCGCCGGAAAGATTGCGCGGCCAGTCGTCGAGACGGTCGCCGAGACCGACCTCGGTCAGTGCTTCGGCTGCGCGTTCGCGCGCGTCCGGCACCTGCAAGCCAAGCGAGACGTTGCGCCAGAGACTGTCCCAGGGCAGGAGCCGGTGCTCCTGGAATACCACCGCCGGCCGGCGCGGCGCCACGATGCGTCCGCCCTGGATGGAGTCCAGACCTGCGAGCGCCCGCAGCAATGTGGTCTTGCCGCAGCCGCTCTCGCCCAGCAAGGCAACGAACTCGCCTCGTTCGATGCGCAGGTTGAGCTTCTCGATGACCACGCGGCTGCCGTAGCTGCGCACGAGATTGCTGACGACGACGGCCGGTCCGGTTTCGAATGAAGCGGCCGATAGCGGAGCGACGTGAGCATTCATCGTGCTGCCCCGTAATTCGGGTGCCAGGCGAGAAAGCGCCGTTCGAGGAAGCGTGCAATTCCGTCGGCTGCGACGCCAATAAGCGCATAGATCACGATCGTCAGCACGATGACGTCGGTGCGCAGGAATTCACGCGCGTCCATGGCGAGAAAGCCGATGCCCGACTGTGCGCCGATGGTTTCGGCCACGACCAGCGCAAGCCATGCCGTCGCCAGCGCATAGCGGACCCCGGTCAGGATCGACGGCAACGCGCCGGGAAGGATGATCCGGTGGATCAGCTGAATGGAGCTCAGGCCCTGCACGCGGCCGAGTTCGAGGAGTTTCGGGTCGACCTGGCGAATACCGAGGACCGTGTTGATGTACATCGGGAAGGTGACGCCGAGCGCCACAAGGAAGATTTTTTGCGTCTCGCCGACGCCAAGCCAGACGATGACCAGGGGAAGCGCTGCCAGAAACGGAATGGCCCTGATCATCTGCACGCTGCGGTCGATTGCGGCTTCGGCGATCTTTGAGAAGCCGACGAGAATGCCGAGGCCGCCACCGACGGCCGTGCCGATCGCGAATCCCGCGGCGGCCCGCAGCAAACTTACGCCGAGATCGTTGAGCAGTGTCCCCGTGGTCGCGAGCTTGAACGCGGTCCGGATCACCTTGCTCGGTGCGGGCAGGACTTGCGGCGAGAGCCATCCCGCCTGCGCCAGCCATTCCCAGATGACGACCAGCACCACCGGCGCCAGCCACGACAGCAGCTGAAGGCCGCGCCTGCCAAGCTTGCTTTTCACAGCGGTCGAAGCGAGTGCGTTGCCGCCGTTTTGCGAGGATGGCGCGCTGTCCGCACCGATCACGCTGCGGCCGACACTGCTCAGTTCCATATTGCTCAAGACGCGAGACCTCGTTTCACGCACTGCATTTGATGCAAGAAGCGTGACGGCAATCACCTGCCGTCTCCGCAAAATGTCCCACGAAATCGGGCGGACAGAAATAGAGCGGTATTTCAATTGTCGTCGGATCCGGAGTGATCTGCTGTCGCCGCCGCGTGGATGCGCGACAAAGAAAATCTTTTGATGCAAGTCTGCTTGAACTTGCGCCGGCCATTGGCGAGAACGCTCAAAGTCGAGAGAGTTACGGGAGAGCACGATGACGGCTGGACCTCTTCGCTTCGGCATCTGGGCGCTGGTGCATGGGCCACGTGCCGCGCATCAGGACCCGGAAGAGCCCTATGATGCCTCCTGGGAGCGCAATCGGGATCTCATTCTCGCTGCCGAGGAGCTTGGCTACGACTCGACGCTGATCGCGCAGCACACGATCAATCCGCATCAGGAGGATCTCGATCAGCTCGAAGCGTGGAGCGCTGCCGCTGCGATCGCCGCGCTGACGCAGCGCATCGAGATCATCGCCGCGATCAAGCCGTATCTGTATCACCCCGTGGTGCTCGCCAAGCTGGCGCTCGGCATCGAGAACATCAGCCGCGGCCGGTTTGCGATCAATCTGGTCAATGCCTGGAATCGTCCGGAGCTGGAGAAGGCGGGGATCGGCTTTCCGGAGCACGATGCGCGCTATGCTTACGGCAAGGAATGGATCACAGTCGTGTCCCGTTTGATGGAAGGCGAGCGCCTTAATTTCAGCGGAGATCACTTCAATGTCTCGGACTATGCGCTGCGACCCACCAGCCTCTACCGCAAGCGGCCAGCCATCTATGTTGGTGGCGAGTCCGAGCCGGCGCGCGATCTCGTCGCCGGCCATGGCGACGTCTGGTTCATCAATGGCCAGCCGCTCGACGATGTCGCCGGATTGATTGCCGATGTCGCGGCGCGGCCGCGCGGTGCAGCGCCGCCGTTGCGCTTCGGTCTGTCCGCCTTTGTCGTCGCGCGAGAAACCCGGGAGCAGGCGCAGGTCGCCTATGAGCGGCTGCTCAGCCTCGCTGCAAAGGATGCGCCGATGAAGGCGATCCAGAAGCAGAACACCGACCCCAAGGTGGTGATGATGCAGACCATGCAGAAGACGTCGCGGGTCGGCAGCAATGGCGGCACGGCCGCGGGGCTGGTCGGCAGTTACGAAGAGGTCGCCGAACGCATCGAAGCGTTTCATGCCGCGGGCATCGAACTGTTCATGCTGCAATTCCAGCCGTTCGAGGCCGAGATGCGGCGATTTGCGCTCGAGGTGATCCCCCGTGTGCGGGCGAGGCAATCGACTGGGCCTTCCGAGCGGCTGGCCCGGTCCCTGGGGTAAGTCAGGCGAACGAAACCTCCGGCGCCCGGTTCGCGAAGCGGCTCGCCGGTCGCGCAAGACCAAAATGATCGCGGAGCGTCGTGCCGGTGTATTCGGTCCGGAACAGGCCGCGTTTCTGAAGGATCGGCACGACGGTGTCGACGAAGGTCTCGAGCCCCGTTGGCAGGACATCCGGCATCAGGTTGAAACCGTCGGCAGCGCCGGCCTTGAACCAGGCTTCGATGTCGTCGGCGATCTGTTCCGGCGTGCCGACGATGATGCGGTGGCCGACACCGCCGCCGAGCGCACGGAGCAACTGGCGAACGGTGAGATTGCCGCGCCGGGCGAGGTTCACGGTGCCCTGGAACATCGTGTGATTGGCGTTGACCGGCAGTGGCAGCGGATCGGGCAGGGGCTTGTCGAGTTCGAGCAGCGCAGGGTCGATCTGGAGCGTGCTGGCCAGTCGCGCCAGGCTGTATTCGATCGGCACCAACTCCCAGAGCTCATCCTGTCGCCGCTTAGCCTCGACCTTGGTGCTGCCGATGACGGTGGCGAGTCCCGGCAGGATGACGATCGAACCGCCAGAGCGCCCATAGGCCGCGGCACGCGCGCGCAGATCGCGCGCATACGCCACGCCTTCCTCGATCGACTGGGCCAGGGTGAACACCGCCTCGGCATAGGCCGCCGCGAAATCGCGTCCGTCATTCGATCCGCCCGCCTGCACCGTGACCGGTCGCCCCTGCGGCGAGCGCGGGACGTTCAGCGGTCCGGCCACCGAATAATGCGGGCCGCGGTGCGCGATCGGATGCACTTTCGACGTATCGACAAATCGCGCGCTGGACTTGTCGCCGACGAAGGCGTCGTCCTCCCAGCTGTCGAAAAGCGCGTGGACGATTTCCGTGAACTCCTTGGCGCGTTCGTAGCGGGCCTTGTGCTCCAGCGCACCCGAGAGGCCGAAGTTGCGGCTTGATGCGGCATCTGCCGTGGTAACCGCGTTCCATCCCGAACGTCCACCACTGGCGTGGTCGAGCGTCACGAAGCGGCGCGCGATATTGTATGGTTCGTTATAGGTCGTGGATACCGTGCCAATCAGGCCGACGTGCGTTGTCACGGCCGCGACCGTCGCCAGTACGATTGTCGGCTCCAGCGACGTGAACGACCGGTAGTCGATGCGGTCGTTCACGGCCGGCGAATCCGCCAGAAAGATTGCGTCCAGTTTGCCGCGCTCGGCAATTTGCGCCACCCGCACATAATGACCGAGATCGAAGAATGCGCGCGGATCGCTGTCCGGCAGGCGCCAGGCCGACGGATAGACGCCAGAGTGAAGCAGGTTGACGTTCAAGTGCAGCTGGCGTGGCGGCATGGGAGTTCCGACGGTCAGCGTGGTGTGCGATCGCGATGTGCAACAGGGGCGGCTGCCGGAGGTCAGGACCCCTTCGGCGACCAGATCTTGATGGTGCTGGTGTCGATCTTCACGGGGATCAGACCTTCAGCTTGGAACGCATCTGCAATGCGCTGCTGTTCTGACAGGCCCGCGCCGGTGACCGCGCCCACCCGGTAGGAGCGGTGGCTGTTGGCCTCTTCGACGGTCGCCGCATCGATACCCCAGAGCCCGGCTAGCAACGTGGCGGCGTCCTTCGGCTGGGCCTTCACCCATTTGCCGGTCTCGGAGAGTTTTGCGAAGATCACGTTGAGCACTTCGGCATGCTTGTCTGCATAGGCTGCCGAGGCGAGATAGTAGCGCTTGTAGCTCGCAAGGCCATTGCTGCCGTCGGCTAGGATGCGGCCCTTCGTTTGGTGCAGGGCGCTGGTCAGGAACGGATCCCAGGCGACCCAGGCATCCACATTGTTGCTGACGAAAGCCGCGCGGCCGTCGGCCGGCGTCAGATAGGCGGGCGTGATGTCCTTGAAGCTCAGCCCGGATTTCGCCAGCGCCGCGAGCAGCAGATAGTGGCTGCCGGCGCCCTTGGTCACCGCGATCTTCTTGCCTTTGAGATCGACAATGGTCTTGAGCGCGGAGGATTGCGGGACGACGATCGCCTGCGCCGCCGGCGAGGCGGCTTCCTCCGCGACATAGGCGAGTTTGGCGCCGGCGGCCTGAGCGAAGATCGGCACGGTGTCGGCGACGTCCGCACCGAAATCGATGCTGCCGATGTTGATGGCTTCGAGGAGCGGCAGGCCGCTGGTGAATTCGTGCCAGGACACCGTGATGCCGAGCGGCGCCAGAGCCTTCTCCAGCTCCCCGTTCGTCTTCAGGATCGCCGTAAGGGTCGAGGATTTCTGAAAGCCGATGCGGATCTCCTCGGACATCGCGGGCTGAACGGACGCCATGGCGAAGAAGCCGAGCGCAGCCGCGGCGAGGGCCCGCAGGCGGGAGGTGGGGCGAGACATGAACAATGATCCTGAAGCTGAGCCGCTTTGGCGACGCGTTTTATCAACTGCAGCACGCAATGTGCGGGCAATCGAGGCCGCGTTGCAATTTCAGAATACGGCGCTGTTGGAGAACGAAGCGTTCCCGGTCGGACGCAATCCGAGAACGGAATTTTCCATGCTATACGGCTCGTCGCCTGAAATCGGCCGCCCAGCTATTCGGCGGCGTCGGACCGAAGCGTGGCGACGGTCGAAGGCGAGCGCCGAAAACTCGCGCCGGGATGTGTCGCGTGCAGTCGTGGACCTCGTCCCGGGAAAAGCTTTTCGCGCAGCGTGCCGTCGCGGTAGGCGGTCTTGTAGACCCCTCGCGACTGCAGCTCCGGCACCACGAGATCGACGAAAGCGTTCAGCGATTCCGGCGCGACCAGGCGGAACAGATTGAAGCCGTCGACGTCGGTCTCGTCAGCCCAGGCGATCAGCTCGTCGGCGACGTCCTGCGGCGAGCCGACCACGAAAGGCGACCGGGCGCCGGCGCGGCTCAATCTGGCGAGGTCGCCAATATTGACCGGCCGGTCGCTCCGGACCGTGAAATTCTCGACCATCGATTGGATCGCGTTGCTCTCTACATATTCGATCGGCTGGTCCGGCCGATAGGTCGAGAAGTCGATACCGGTCCAGCCTGACAGCAAGGCGAGCTGGCCGGCCTGGTCGACATGCCGTGCGTAGTCCTCGAGCAGATCATTTGCCTCGGCCCGCGTCGGCGCCACGATCACGGTCGCGCCGGCAAACAGGCGGATGTCGTAGGGATCGCGGCCATAGGCCTTGGCCGCTTCGCGTATCTCGCGGACGGCGCGTGCCAGGATCGGCTTGGTCTGGCCGTTGAGAAAAATCGCTTCCGAATGTTGGGCCGCGAAGGCGCGGCCGCGCTTCGAGGTGCCGGCCTGATACAGAAGCGGCGTTCGCTGCGGCGAAGGCTCGGCGAGATGAATGCCATCGACCTTGAAGTAAGGGCCCTCATGCCGAACCCGGTGGAGCTTTGCGGGATCCGTGAAGACGCGGCTGCCGCGATCGCGGCGAACCGCATCGTCCTCCCAGCTTCCCTCCCATAGCTTGTAGGCCGCGGTGAGGAAGTCCTCGGCCGCGTCATAGCGATCGTCGTGAGCGCGGCCGGCCGAAAGCCCCATGCCGCGCGCGCCGCTGTCGAGATAGCCGGTAACGATATTCCAGCCGATCCTGCCCTTGGTGAGATGGTCGAGCGTCGAGAACGTGCGCGCGAGTTGATAGGGATGCTCGAACGTCAGGTTCGATGTGACGCCGAAGCCGAGATGCTTGGTGACGAGCGCCATGGCGGACACGAGCAGGGTCGGGTCGGCGTTGGGCAGCTGCACAGCGTGCAGGGCGGCGGCATCGGCAGTGCCGCCATAGACGTCGTACACGCCGAACACATCCGCCAGGAAGATGCCGTCGAGCAGTCCGCGCTCTGCGGTCTTGGCATAATCGACCCAATAATCGAGCGTGTTGTAGTCAATGGACGCGTCGCGCGGATGAGACCACAGGCCAGCCCAATTGTGGCTCGGCGCGGTCATGTTGAAAGCGTTGAAGCGCAGCTCGCGCGGTCTCGTCATGGTCTGGCCCGATCGTCTATTGCGAAGCACATCCGCTGTGCGTGACCGTTTTTAACATTTTGTGCGAGCGAGTTTGTTTTCAATTCGGCGAAGGCGCGGAAACAAACGCGTTGCGAGGCGGCGATGATGCAGCACGCGCATCGCTATTTTTCCGACACGCTCGACAGAGGCGGAATCCGGCCGCATCATTTTCGTCGACAAGTATGGCGAGCCGCGCACAGCGCTCGCTTTCGGGATCGAAAGGGAATTGCAGATGACGTTGGAAACCCGGAATTTCGAGACGCTGGCATTGCATGGTGGATCGTACCGCACCGACCCTGCCACCGGCGCGGTGGCGGTTCCGATCTACCAGACCACATCGTTCCAGTTCGAGAACACCGATCATGCCTCGCGTCTGTTTGCGCTCGAGCAGCTCGGCCCGATCTATACTCGCATCGGCAATCCGACCCAGGAGGCGTTCGAGACGCGACTTGCCGCGCTGGAGGGCGGAGCGGCCGCCCTTGCCGTCGCCTCGGGACAAACCGCCTCGGCCTTCGCGATCTTCAATATCGCGCAAGCCGGCGACAACATCGTGTCGTCGACCGATCTCTACGGCGGGACGTGGACGCTGCTCTCGCAGACCCTGAAACAGTTCGGCATCGAGGTGCGGTTCGTCTATCCGGCGGACCCCGAGAATTTCCGTCGCGCGACCGATGCGAAAACGCGGGCCTATTTCGGCGAGACGCTCCCGAACCCCAAGCTGAACGTGTTTCCGATCAAGGAAGTCGCGGATATCGGCCGTTCGCTGGGCGTGCCGCTGATTCTCGACAATACGGCCTCGCCCCTGATCGCGCGACCGTTCGAGCACGGTGCCGCGGTGGTGGTCTATTCCACGACCAAATATATCGGCGGCCACGGCACCGCGATCGGCGGCGCCATCGTGGATGGCGGCAATTTCGACTGGGCTGCCCATGCCGAGCGCTTCCCGCTGCTGAACAAGCCCGACGAGGCCTATCATGGCGCGATCTGGACCGAGGCCGCGAAGCCGCTCGGTCCGATCGCCTACATCCTGCGGGCTCGCGTCAAGCTGCTGCGCGACCTTGGCGCGTCGATCGCGCCGCAAAATGCCTTCCAGTTCATCCAGGGTCTCGAAACCCTGCCGCTGCGCATCCGCCAGCACAACGAGAACGCGGTGAAGGTTGCGAACTTTCTCGCCAAGCATCCTTCGGTGTCGAACGTGATCTTCCCCGGCCTGCAGAGCGGAGAGAACAAGCGCCGGGCCGACGCGTATCTGAAGGGTGGCTACGGCGCCCTCGTCGGCTTCGAACTCAAAGGCGGTATCGAGTCCGGCCGGCGGTTCATCGATGCACTCAAGCTGTTCTATCACGTCGCCAATATCGGCGACGCCCGGTCGCTGGCGATTCATCCGGCATCGACGACGCACCAGCAGCTTACCCCAGCCGAGCAGCTCGCCGCCGGCGTTACCCCCGGTTACGTCCGCCTCTCGGTCGGGATCGAGCATCCCGACGACATCCTGGCAGATCTCGGCCAGGCGCTGGCGCAAACCGACGCCGGTGCGCGCAAGGCCGCGTGAGACGCGTCATCTGAATTGCAATGGGAATTGAGATAATGAAAATCCTTCGTCGCACCGCCCAGGCCGCAGGTCTCTGGCTCGCGTTCACCGCGGCCACCTTCGCCGGCGAACCGCTGAAGATCGCGACCAGCGCCGGCCCGGTTGGCCAACTGGCCACGTTTGCCGCCAAGCTCGCCAAGGAGAAGGGGCAGGACGTCAAGATCGTCGAGCTATCAGACTGGGTCGCGTTGAACGAGGTCGTGAATAGCGGCGAGGTCGACGCCAATCTGTTCCAGCATGCGACCTATCTCGCGCTTCAGAACAAGCAGCGCGGATTCAATCTGGTGCAGGCCGACAAGGTCGGCGTGATCGCGCCCGTCGGGCTGTTCTCCAAGAAGATCAAGACGCTCGACGAGATCAAGTCCGGCGACAGCGTCGCCATTCCGAACGAGCCGCTCAACGGCGCCCGCGGACTGATCCTGCTGGAGCGGGCAGGCTTGATCAAGCTGACGCCGGGCAAGGGCTTCTCGGTCAGCAAGTTCGACATCGCCGACAACCCCAAGAATCTCAAGATCGTCGAGCTCGATCCGGCGCAGACCTACCGATCGCTGGACGACGTGACGCTGGCGCTCGTCAATATCACCTACCTCATTCCGGCCGGCGGCGATCCCAAGTCGGCGCTGATCATCGACCGCACCGTTGACGACGGGCTCGTGCTGCGCTTCACGGCCCGGCCCGACAAGAAGGACGACCCGCGCCTGAAGGCGTTCATCCAGGTGTTCAACTCGCCGGAGGTGAAGCAGTTCATCGAAGAGAAGATCCCGGCGTTCATTCCCGCGGGGTTCGGAAGCTAGGAGAGCGTCCTTCGTTGGGAAAGCCGCCCCATGATCTATGTCGTCGACGTGAATCGAATGAGTTTTGCCTTCGTGGCGGCAAGCGAGAGGCACGCAACGGAGATTGCGGGCTCGCCAGGGTTTGTACGGGCTCTGAACCGTTTCTTTCTGAAACGACCAGGCTCTAAGGGTTCGAGCCATCGTCCGCGTGCAGCGACGGTTCAGGAACTTGCTCTCTTCAACGATATGTCTTCCGAATTCGCGGATGCAACGGCGGACGTCCTGGTTGCCCGCGTCGGCTAGGCACCCAAACAGATGATCGCTCGATAAGGAGATCGTAGACCATGAGACGTCGCTTGTTCCTCGTGATGGCCGCCTTTGCTCTGTTCACCGCCCCGGCGTCCGCGGATCAGAAGATCAAGGTCGGGATATCGGGCGGCGATGCCGAAATCGTCTGGACCAAGGTCAAGGAGATCGCGGCCAAGGACGGCCTCGACGTGCAGGTCGTCGTCTTCAACGATTATCTGTTGCCCAACGCCGCGCTTGATGTCGGCGATCTCGATGCGAATGCCTTTCAGCACAAGCCGTTCCTGGACAATCAGATCAAGACACGGGGATACAAGATCGTGGCCGTCGGCGAGACGATCGTCGCCTCGATCGGGCTGTATTCCCGCAAGGCCAAGTCGGTTGCCGAGATCAAGGAGGGCGCGTCGATCGGCACGATCCGTCGAACGGCGGCCGTGCGCTGCGGCTGCTTCAGGCGGAAAAGCTGATCGAGCTGAAGGACGGCGTCGGGATCCTGCCGACGGCGCTCGATGTGACCGCAAATCCAAAGAAGCTCAAGATCCGCGAAATCGACGCCGCCCAACTGCCCCGTAGCCTCGACGACGTCGATGCTGCGGTCATCAACACCAATTACGCCGTCCCGGCCGGCCTCATCCCGGGCAAGGATTCCATCGCAATCGAGTCCTCGACCAACAATCCCTACAACAACTTCATCGCCGTTCGCGAGAAGGACAAGGATGCTCCCTGGATCGCGAAGCTGGTGCGCGCCTATCAGAACGACACGATCCGCCAGATCATCAAGGACAAATTGCCGGGGCAGATTCCGGCGTTCTGAACAGATTCAATCCGGAGACGAGCGATGACAAACCCACCTGGTCGCGCCGAGAAGCTGTCGAGTTCGGCAGGGTCCGTCGTGTTCGACGCGGATGTGCTGGTGCTCGGTGGCGGTCCCGCAGGCACATGGGCCGCGATCAGCGCCGCCGAGCGCGGCGCGCGTGTCGTGCTGGCGGACAAGGGCTTTTGCGGCACCTCAGGCGCAACCGCTGCGGCGGGCACCGGTGTCTGGTATGTCGACCCCGCTCCGGAGCGCCGCGAGGCCGCCATGGTCAGCCGTGAGAAGCTGGGCGGTCATCTCCAGGATCGCCGCTGGATGGCGCGCGTGCTGGACCGGACCTATGCCCAGAGCAACCAGCTTGCCGATTGGGGCTATCCTTATCCGGCCGATGACGACGGCAAGCCGCAGCGGAATTCGCTCCAGGGCCCCGAATATATGCGGCTGATGCGCAAGCGGACCAAGCAGGCGGGCGTGACCATCCTCGATCATTCGCCGGCGCTCGAGCTGCTGGTCGATGGCAACGGCGTGGTGGCCGGAGCGGCGGGCTTGCGCCGCCAGAAGGGGAATCGCTGGGCGGTGAACGCCAAGGCCGTGGTGATCGCCACCGGCGGGTGCGCTTTCCTCAGCAAGACGCTCGGGTCGAACGTGCTCACCGGCGACGGCTATCTTCTCGCCGCGGAGGCGGGAGCGGAATTCACCAGCATGGAGTTCTCCAACGCCTATGCGATCTCGCTGGCCTTCGGATCGGTGACCAAGACGTTGTTCTACAGCTGGGCGAGCTTCACCGATGAGCAGGGCAGCGTCATTCCCGGAGCTTCGTCGAAAGGTGGCCGCTCCGTGATTGCGCGCGCGCTCCGTAAGGGCCCTGTGTATGCCCAGCTTGATCAGGCCGATGCCGAGACTCAGCGGCACATGCGCGCGTCACAGCCGAACTTCTTTCTCCCCTTCGACCGCACCGGTATTGATCCCTTCACGCAACGTTTCCCGATCACGCTGCGCCTGGAGGGGACGGTTCGCGGGACGGGCGGCCTGCGGATCATCGACGACAGTTGCGCGACCACCGTGCCGGGTCTCTACGCGGCAGGCGATGCCGCGACGCGCGAATTGATCTGCGGCGGCTTCACCGGCGGCGGCAGCCACAATGCCGCCTGGGCGATGTCTTCGGGGTATTGGGCCGGCCAGGTAGTTTGCGCGACAATTGGGCACAACAATCGGGCGTCAGGCGTTCCGGCGCGGCACCGTTGGCTTGCGTTCCGGCAACGGACGGCCGTTGCAGGGCGGCGCGGTCGCGCGGAGCGTCCAGGACGAGGTGTTCCCCTACGAGCTGAACTACTTCCGCGAGGCCGGACGACTGGGCGAGTCGCTCGGTCGGCTGGATGCGTTGTGGTCCGATGCGTCGGGTGCTGATGCGCCGGACGATCAGGAACTGCTGCGCGTGCGCGAAGCTGCAGCCATGCTTGCGACCGCGCGCTGGATGTATCGCAGCGCGCTGGCGCGTCAGGAAAGCCGGGGAATGCATCGCCGCGACGATTATCCCGAGCAGGACGACCGCTATCTCCATCTGGTGACCACCGGCGGGCTCGACGACGTCTGGACAGCGCCACGTCCGCTGGCGTCTCCGCAGTATGCGGAGGCCGCGGAATGATCGAGGTCATCGACGCCGAACGGTGCACGGCCTGCGATATCTGCGTGAGCGTGTGCCCGACCAATGTCTTCGACAAGACCGACGGCATTCCCAGGATCGCGCGCCAGAGCGATTGTCAGACCTGCTTCTTGTGCGAGCTCTATTGTCCAGAGGATGCGCTGTTCGTCTCGCCGTTCGCCGATGCGCCGCAAGCGATCGACGTCCCGGCGTTGAAGGGGACGACCCTGCTGGGCAGCTATAGGCGAGCGGTAGGCTGGGTCGAGGAGAGCCGGCACCTACGGGTGGCCGACCGAAGCTTTCGGCTGTTTGGCCATTGAAAACCATGTCGTCTCAGGAGGCCGGCCATGAGCGGAGATCGCCTCTTCCTGTTGAAACCGGGATTTGAAGATCCCGAGCAGCCGGGCCGTTTCTTCGTCTGCCCGCACTGCAATGCGATCGAGGGATTGCTGGCGTCGTTTCCCGGACTGGCAACGCAGATCGAAGTGCACCGCCTGCCATTCGCGCGGCCGCGAATGGCGCTCGTCGAGATCCTGAGCGAGCAGCATCAATCGCTTCCGGTTCTGGTCTTCGATGAGAGCCGGCCGGTGCCTGAGGACGCCGGCGTGGCCAACGGCCGGCGCTTCATCGATTCCTCGGAACGAATACTTCGCTATCTGGCCGACCGCTACGCATTCCCGCACGTTCATCGCTAGGCCGCTTGCTGGCGCGGGCACGAGGAGGCGCACGCGCCGGGATTCCGTTCAAGTGATCCGAGGCGAGGCCGTCCTGGCTTGGCCGCGCGTCAGCTTTGCACCTGACCCCAGCGTTGGACGGTGATCCGCGTCAGGCTCCGGAAGATCACGCCCTCCACGAGGAGACCAATCAGGATCACGGTGAGCAGTCCCGCAAAGACGCTCGCCGTCTCCAGCTGCGCGCGGCTGGTGTAGATGAACCAGCCAATTCCGCCGGACCGCGCGCTGACGCCGAACACAAGCTCGGCCGCGATCAGCGTGCGCCAGGCAAACGCCCACCCGATCCGCAAGCCCGACAGGATCTGCGGGAAGGCCGCAGGCACCAGAATTTCCGCGACGAACCGGCCGCCCGAGAGGCCGAGGTTGCGGCCGGCCATTCGCAAGGTCGGCGGCACCGCGAGGAAGCCGCCGTAGCAGGCGAGGGCTACCGGCCACAGAACGGAGTGCACGATGACGAAGATGAGACTCGGCGTTCCCACCCCGAACCACAGCAGCGCAATGGGAAGCAGCGCGATGGCGGGGAGCGGGTTGAACATCGACGTCAGGAGGCCAAGAGCCTCATTGCCCCAGCGCGACAGGGCGGCGAGGGTCGTCAGCACCGCGGCGACGGCAACGCCCAGCGCATAGCCGGGGATGAGAACCCGCAATGAGGTCATTGCACGGTTCGGCAGTTCGCCCGACAGGATGGCCGACCATAGCGCCGACAGCGTCGCGCCCAGGGTTGGCAGCAGAAGTGCGTTGTCGAGCCAGCGTGCATAGAGCTCCCAGGCGAGCGCGAAGCCGGCGAGGATGACGAAGCGCCGCCATGGTGTACCCTCGAGCGCACGCCGCAGCGCTGGCGCACGAACGAGTTTTGGGGCCGCGATGTCAGACATGGTCGACTTCCGGAGCAGAAAACACGGTCTCCTGGATGCGTCGCTCCAGTTCGCCGAAACCTGAGCTGCCGCGGGCGCGAGTCTCCGGCGGGACATCGAAGGTAGCGGCCAGTCGTCCCGGGTGCGGCGTCAGGGCCAGAATGCGGGTTCCGACGCGGATCGCCTCGTCAATGCCATGGGTCACGAACAGGGCGGTGTTTCCGGTCTCCTCGCACAGCTTAAGCAGTTCGTCCTGCATCTGCCGCCGCGTCAGCGCGTCCAGCGCGGCGAAGGGTTCGTCCATCAGCAGCAGCGCCGGCTCCAGCGCAAAGGCTCGCGCGATCGCGACGCGCTGTTTCATTCCGCCAGACAAGGTGTGAGGGAAAGCGTCGACGAAATTCTTCAATCCGACACGCTCGAGCCAGCGCCGCGCAATGCCCTCTGCATCTCGCCGCGGCATTGATTTTCCCCGTTCCAGGGCATAGCGGACATTGCCGAGCACGGTGCGCCACGGCAGCAACTGATCGAACTCCTGAAACACGGTCATGCGGTCGGGCCCCGGGGCTCCGATCCACCGGCCGTTCATGCGAATCTCGCCGGCGCTTGGCTTGAGGAAACCGCCGACGGCGCGCAGCAGCGTGGACTTGCCGCAGCCTGACGGGCCGAGCAGGACCAGCCGTTCGCCGGCCGAGATCGTGAAGCTGACGTCTTCAACCGCCGTGAGGATGCCGTCCGGCGTCGGATAGCTGATGCTGACGTGATCGAGCTCGAGCAATGCGGGCGACGCGATATCGCCGACGAGGCCAGTCAGTCGCGGAGCGACGTTCATATCAGCTTCCCGGCTTCTCTCCGAGGCCGGACCAGAACAGATCCCGCCATGACGCCGGCGCCTGCTTGATCAGGCCGACCTTGGCCTCGAAATCCGCGAACTTCTGGGCTCCCTCGGGCGCGGTGGTGAAGCTCACGTCCTTGTCGCGGATGATGCTCTCGACGAAATCAGGCGTAAGCTTCGAGCCCTCTGCCTTGATGTAAAGCGCGGCGGCTTCCTTCGGATTGGCCCTGATCCATTCGTTGGCGCGGTCGAGACCGTGGACGAACGCCGAAATCGTCTTCGGATTGTCGTTGACGAACTTCGTGGTGGAGTACACCACGTTGAAGGTGTGGGGGCCGCCGAGCACGTCGTAGCTGTTGAGGACCTGGTGCACCTTGCCACTCGCCAGCTGTTGCTGCGAGAACGGCGGCGAGGTGAAATGCGCCGTGATTTCCGAATGGCCCGAGAGGATCTGGGCCGTCGCGTCCGGATGCGGCATGCTGACGGTGAGTTCGTCGAGCTTGTCGTATTTGCCAAACGCCTTGTCCGCCGCCATCTGGAGGACGATCGGCTGGAAGCCGACCTTGACCGAGGGGAGCGCGATCCGGTCCTTCTCGGTGAAATCCGCCAGCGTCTTGATATTGGGATTGTTGGTGGTCAGGATATTCGCCATCGAGCCCAGCGCAGCGATGCCGATGATCTTGGCGGTGGTTCGCGTCTTGTCCCAGGTCAGGATCATCGGCGTGATGCCGGCCGTTGCGAAATCCAGGCCGCCTGAAATCAGCGCCTCGTTCATGGCCGCTGCGCCGGACAGCCGGAGCCATTCGATCTTCGGCGGCGCAATGCCGAGTGCCTTGGCTTCCTCCTCGATCAGCCCCTTCTCGCTGGCGACGATGAGCGGAAGATAGGCGATGCCGAATTGCTGGGCGATGCGTAGTTGCGTTGTTTCGGCACGGACGAGATTTGCGCCACTCAGCGTAATGATCAGCGCAAGCGCCGCCGCCTGCAAAGGCTTCGATTTAATCATGTTGACGTCTCTTGAATTCCCGCTCGCGCGACGGCTCACCACGAGCCTTTGCGGCACACTTCAGGAAATCAGTCATCCGGTCCAGTGAACTGATGTCGCTGCGCCGTTTTCGAAAGAATCGCACTTGGTTGCCATGTTTGATGGGAAGTCTGTTCTCCAATCGCACTCGATCAAAGAAGCCTGTTTCCATGCCTTGAGGAGCTTCGATCCGCTTTCGGGCGTCCGAAGGGACCTGACAATGCAAGGACGTTACGTTTCATTCGCCGTCCTCGCTGGAGAAGTCTGTTCTACGGTGAAATAGACATATTCCCGACATCGAAGACGGCAGGGTGTCTCGTTCGCCGCAGGCTGCCAAAAGAGTTTTGCCTTTCATTGACGCGGCAATGGGCCGGCCCAAACATTGAGCGATGGGCATGGCCCGGCATCTTCACGCTGCCGGCTGAGCCGTCCTGTGTCGCCTGAGGCAGAGATCATGATGTCGTCCGCGCTCGAAGAGCTGTCGCTAGCGACCGACGTGCTGATTGTCGGCGGCGGCATGGCGGGCGCGTGGGCAGCGACTTCTGCGGCAGAGGCGGGGGCGAAAGTCGTGCTGGTCGACAAGGGCTATTGCGGCACCAGCGGCGTTACGGCCGCGGCGGGTCCGGGCCATTGGTGGGTGCCGCCGGATCCTCCGGCGGCACGCGATGCGGCTGTCGCCAATCGTATCGCGAGCGGCCTTGGTCTTGGTGAAGCTGACTGGATGTATCGCATCCTCGACCAGACCTGGCGCACACTGCCGACGCTGGCGCGCTACTACAAATTCGGCGTCGATGACGAGGGACGGGTGAACTACCGGGCCGTGCGGGGGCCCGAATATATGCGTGCCCTCAGGCAGCAAGCGCTGAGCCATGGCGTCACCATCCTCGATCATTCGCCCGTCCTCGAACTTTTGGCGCGATCCGACGGCTCGATCGGCGGTGCTCGCGGCCAGCGCCGACAGGATGGCGGGAGAGCTTATCGGATCGAGGCCGAGGCGGTGATCCTCGCGGCCGGCGGGACCAGCTTCCTGTCTCATCTGCTGGGATCACGCACCAATACGGGTGACGGCTATCTCATGGCGGCCGAGGCCGGCGCGGAGATGTCGGGCATGGAGTTCACCGCGGCCTACACCATTGCACCCGCGCATTCGACCATGACGCGAAGCATGGCCTATTCGTTCGCGGCCTATTACGACGCCGACGGGCACGAGCTCGATCTTCCCTTCGGTCCCGACCAGACCGTACGTCTGGCACGAGCGCTCCAGCGCGGTTCCGTCTACTGCGCGCTGAACCGTCTGCCTGACGATATCAAGGCGCGGCTGCATACGATTTCACCGAACGTCCCATTGGTGTTCGATCGCTGGGGCATCGATCCCTATCGCGACCGCTTCGAGATCACCTTGCACAACGACGGCACCATTCGCGGCATCGGCGGGGTCCGGGTGCACGATGTGGATGGCACGACATCGGTGCCGGGGCTGTTCGTGGCCGGCGACAATGCCTCGCGCGAGAAGGTTGCGGGCGCGATCTCCGGCGGCGGCAATGTCAACTCGGCCTGGGCGCTGTCGTCCGGTGTGTTTGCCGGACGTGCTGCCGCACGCCTGGCGCGCGGCGCGAAGCGGAGCGCGGGCCGACTACGGCCGCTTGGTCGCGTCGGGTGCGAGTCCCGCAGAGGCGCCAGGACGGTCGATCTCGCCGCGCTTCGTGACGGCGTGCGCGCCGAAATGCACCCGTTCGACAAGAATCTGTTCCGAACCGGGGATGGACTTGCAGCATCCGCACGCGTGCTCGAGGGCTTATGGACCGAGCTGGCCGATCACGCCGACACGGGCACAATCGCCTCGCGCGAGACGGCGGCTCTGCTGGCAACAGCGCGCTGGTCCGTCGCCACGGCGGCGGCGCGCAAGGAGAGCAGGGGGCTTCATCGCCGCGAGGACTTTCCTTCGCGAGATCCGGAACTTGCAGTCCGCCTGCTCAGCGGTGGCCTGGATCAGGTCCGGGTCGCGGTTGAAGGTGCACCTGCGAGCGCCAAAGCCGGTCGACTCGAGGCGGCATCATGATCGAACTCATCGTCGCCGACCGCTGCACGGATTGTGGCATTTGCATCGAGGTCTGTCCGGCCAATGTGCTCGACCGAGGGCAAGGCGGTCTTCCGGTTCCCGCGCGTGTCGAGGATTGCCAGACCTGCTTCATGTGCGAGCTCTATTGTCAGGCCGACGCCATCTACGTGGCACCGGATTGCGACCGCCGTGTCGCCGTCGAAGAGGCCGAGTTGGTGGCCTCCGGCCGCCTCGGCCAATACCGCAAGCATTCCGGCTGGGACGAATGGTCCGATCGATTTCCGAACGAGCAATGGCTGATGGAAACCGTGTTCCGTCGTGCCGGCGAGGCCGCGGCGCAGGCGAAGGTGATGTCGGCTGACGCTATCCGCACGAAGTGAGCCCGGACGACCCCACAGAGACAAACTCTTATGTCGTGCCGAGATGCGTCGTCCTGTTGTTGCATGACAGCGACGATCTTTGAAAAGACTATCTTGGGTCGAGCGCCTAGCATGTCCTCGTTGTTGCCATCGTAAAAGCTGCAGGACATGAATACTCCGCGAATTGAAAGCAGACGCGCGCCCGCCAGCGTGCGATCGCCGATCATCGTCAATCAGCTCGGCGCGGAGGTTCGTGCCACGTTGGCCGATCACTGGTCGCGTCCGCTGATCATCGATCATCCCGTCGATCGCGCGCCATGGGAGATCGCGCCGGAGGCGGACGTGCTGCTGACCCGGCCGCTGGCGGGCTGGCACAAGGCGCCCGCGGAGAAGCCGGCCGGCTGGCCGTTCGGCCTGCGCTGGATCCAGACTGCCTCGACGGGCGTCGATTTCTTTCCGGCATGGCTGCTCGACGGTCCCGTGGTTACGGTCGGCCGTGGCATCTCGGCCGATCCGATCGCGGAATACGTCCTTGCGGCGATCCTCGGCTTCGAAAAGCGCATCCACGACATCCGGCCGCGCAACCGCGAACAATGGAAGATTGCTCCGCTCGGTTCGCTCAACGGCAAGACCATCGGGATCGCGGGCTTCGGCGCGATCGGCCGCGCCGTCGTCGAGCGGGTCAAGCCGTTCGGCGTCAACATCAGGGTTTTGCGCCGCTCGGCCTGGCCATATGTCCTTCCGGGTATCCAGCCTGTCGACAGCATCGAGCAGCTGGTCGAGGTCTCCGATCATCTCGTTCTCGCTTTGCCGGCGACGACGAGGACGGCGCGTCTGATCAATGCCGACGTGCTGGCACGCGCCAAGACATCGCTGCACCTGATCAATGTCGCGCGCGGTCGTATCGTCGATCAGAATGCGCTGCTACAAGCGCTCGATGAAGGGCGAATTGCCGGTGCGACGCTCGACGTCACCGACCCCGAGCCGCCGCCGGAAGGCGATCCGATCTATTGCCATCCCAAGGTCGTCCTGACCCCGCATGTGTCGTGGACGGGTGGCGAGGATGCCAAACGGCTGGCCGACAAGACGCTGGTCAACCTCGACGCCTATGCGCATGGCGTGGCGCTGGCCGACGTCTTCGACAGGAATCTCGAATACTAAAAAAGGAGC
This sequence comes from Bradyrhizobium sp. USDA 376, assembly GCF_054063675.1. Taxonomy (NCBI): domain Bacteria; kingdom Pseudomonadati; phylum Pseudomonadota; class Alphaproteobacteria; order Hyphomicrobiales; family Nitrobacteraceae; genus Bradyrhizobium; species Bradyrhizobium sp. USDA 376. The sequence continues at coordinate 8,373,800 of NZ_JBSSGN010000001.1, read as the reverse complement.
CGCAACAATGAACAAGGTCGTCGAGAAGCCCAAGAAATACTCTCTGGTCGAGCGCACACCGGCCGCGACGTTCGAGGAAGAGCGGCTGCACCGCAAGCAGCGGCTTGCCGCGACATTCCGCCTGTTCTCGCGCTACGGCTTCGATCAGGGGCTCGCAGGTCATGTCACCGTGCGCGATCCGGAGTTTCCCGAACGGTTCTGGATCAACCCGCTGTCGAAACATTTCAGCCAGATCAAGGTGTCCGATCTTCAGCTCGTCGACCACGACGGCAACATCCTGATCGGTGACAAGCCGATCAACCAGGCCGGCTTCGTGATTCACTCGGCGATCCACGCCGCACATCCGGAGGTGATCGCGGCGGCCCACACCCATTCGACCTACGGCAAGGCCTGGTCGGCGCTCGGTCGTCTGCTCGATCCGTTGACGCAGGATTCCTGTGCGTTCTATGAGGACCACGTGCTGTTCGATCCGTTCTCCGGCGTCGTGCTGGAGGCGGAAGAGGGCCGCAAGATTGCGCAAGCGCTGGGATCGAAAAAGGCGGCGATCTTGCAGAATCACGGCCTGCTCACGGTCGGACCGACCATCGAGGCGGCTGCGTGGTGGTACATCGCCATGGACAATGCAGCGCGCGCCCAGTTGCTCGCCGAGGCCGCGGGGACGCCAAAACCGATCCCGCATGGGATCGCCAGCCTGACCTCGCGGCAGGTCGGTACGCACAAGGGCGGCTATTTCAGCTTCCAGCCGCTCTGGGACTGGATCACCGAGGCCGAGCCGGATCTGTTCAACTAGAGCATGATCCGGAAAAGTGTGGAGCGGTTTTCCGACAAGATCATGCCCAAACAAAGGGAATCTCGATCGCGCGGAGCCGCGCTGCCAGCTCTGCGCATTGCTGCCGGATATCGGGAACGGCAATGATCTCCCAGAACGCGGCCCGCGTGAGCGGGCCGACAGCGTAGAGGCGGCGAGAGGGAGATCCGTCGCGATCGATGATTGCGCAATCGCGTGTGACGTCGATACCGATTCGCAGCGGATCGATGCGGGCAAGGCCCTGGTCGAGCAGGCTGCGCACGGCCGGGTTGGTGCTGGCGCCGGGATCCCGGACGATCCCGGTGCAGTCGACGATGGCTCCGACCTGAAGCTCGGAGGTCTCGCTTTGGCTGCGCCGGCGGTAGCGAACGAGGGCGCCGCCGGGGTTCGGAGTGATGGCGGCGAGCTTGCCGGCGATGATCGTCAACCGTTTTGCCGCGAGAGCCTCCGCAATGCGCGCTTCAACCTCTGGCGCTGTGCGGTGGCGATGGACATCCCACCAGGGCGGGCGTGCTCCAGGAATCGGCGCTTCGAGCTCAGCGGCTGCTCCTGCCAAAGCCGCCTCCCCCGATGACGATCGCGTGCCGTCCCTCCGGACCCATCGTGCCGCCCCCCGCTCTGATCGCTCGGTCAACGTCGCAGGACTGGAGAAGTTCTGCCGCTCAAATGCGTTGATTGTCAGACAAGCGCGGTATTCTCTTATTCGACAAACAAACAGAGGTGGCACTCTGTTGAAGCGCCATTTGCTGGAACGATCTTGTCAAAATTCCTTGCAAACACGACTGACCAATTCGATGAACCAGCGCAGCGCCGGATCCGCGATAGCGCGGCGGGTATGGAGCAGGTCGATATTGAACTCCTCTAAATCGTAGGGAACTGGAACGACGGATACACCGGCGGCGGTCGCAAAGCGGCGCGCGATGCGCTCGGCCATGGTTGCTACCAGATCGGTTCCGGCGACGGCAAATGGCACCGCGACGACGTGGGCGAGCGTGATCGCAGTCCTGCGTTTGCGTCCGTGCCGGCTCAGCATCGTGTCGATAGCGCCAGGAAGCCCGTCGCCGCCGGCGGATGAGAACAGCACATGCGGAAGACGCGTATACTCATCCCGGGTGAGCCGCGCCTTTCGCCTGGCGCGCTTGGCGTCACGAATGCAGACGAAGTTCTCCGCGAACAGCGTGCATCGGGTGATGCGCTGGGAAGCGGGAAGGTGGCCGCCGATCAATACGTCGACATCGCCGCGCTCCAGGCTCGCGACACTCGTAGCCGGGTCGATGATGGGGCGCACCACGAGATCGATCTCCGGCGCCTCCCGTCGAAGCGCCTCGACCAGTCGTGGCACCACGACGAGGTCGCCGTAATCGGTCGCGGCAATCGTCAGGCGACGGCGGGATGTTGCGGGGTCGAACGTCGATGTGGGCGCGAGCACGCCCCTGATCTGTGCCAGTGCGTCGCTGATCGGTTGGGTCAGCGCCAGCGCCTTGGCCGTCGGTTGCATGCCGGAGGCCGAGCGCACGAAAAGCTCGTCGCCGAACAGAGCGCGCAGCCGCGTCAACACGCTGCTCATCGATGGTTGCGCCAGGCCGATGCGTTCGCCGGCGCGGGTCACATGGCGTTCCTCCATCAGCGCTTCGAAGGCCACCAGGAGGTTGAGATCGACTGAAGCTAAATTCATTTGGACAATGATAGATATGGCAATAATCGATTTCAAGAATGCTGCGAGATGTGCTCCTTACGGGCAGACGACATGATTGGACCGGGCGTATGCGACCCTCACTCCTGCGCCTCGTCCCGCGCGGACCGACATTGCTGGCGCTCGGTGTCCTGCTTGGGCTCGCCTTTCCGGCACTTGCGGATCTGGCGCGACCGCTGATGCCGACCACGATCTTCCTGATCGTGCTGGGAACGCTGTTGCGGATCGATAGCCAGGCTGTCATCGCCGCACTGCGGCGGCCATCGCTTTCCGTGCTGCTGCCCGCAATCGTCATGGTTGTTTGTCCGCTGCTGGTTGATGTGGCCGGCCGCGTCCTGAACCTCGATCCTGAGATCGCTCTTGCAATCGTGCTCGCCGTCTCGGCACCGCCGTCGAGCGGAACGGCGGCGGTGGCGCGTATGCTCGGGCTCGACGGTGCGGTGCCGCTCGTGGTGACGGTGTTGTCCATGGTGCTGGCGCCGATCACCGTGCCGCTTCTTGCGAGCTGGTTCGGGGGACTAGAGATCAGCGCGCTCGAGCTTGCGCTGCGCCTGGCGCTGTTGATAGGTAGCGCCGAAGGCGTGGCGTTCCTGGTTCGGCGGCATGCGGCCCCGATGCTCGCGGTCCATGGTGCGGCGGTCGACGGGACTATCATTGCCGCGCTCCTCGTCTTTGCCGTTGCGACCATGGCCGGTATTCGCGCGCAGATCGTGGCGGATGTGCAAGCCGCCACGCTGTGCCTCGGGCTTGCCCTTGCCTGCAATATTGCCCTTCAAGCTGCGGGCGTCGTGCTGCTGCCGGGCAATTTGGGCCAGCGCCTGACTGTCGGCCTCATCCTCGGCAATCGCAATGTCGGCCTGGTCTGGTCGGCGCTGGGCGCTGCCGCCTCGCCACGTATGGCCCTATACTTCGCCGCGACGCAATTTCCGATCTACCTCCTGCCGCGCCTGATCGAGACATTGATCGGCCGAGACACACGAAAGGCCAAGCCGTGACCATGCCCCATCTCACCCACGAACAGGCCTCGCATTTCGCCCGCATCGCGCTCGGCCATGTCACGCGCGAGTATCCCAACAATGTGGACCACGCGCTGGCTGAACCAGCGGATGCTCGCACGCCGAGCGAATTGCATCCAATCTTCTACGGCAGCTATGACTGGCACTCCTGCGTCCACAGCTACTGGATGCTGGCGCGACTGCTGCGGCGCTTTCCGGATTTTGCGGCGGCGTCGGACATTCGCGCGCTGTTCGACACACAATTCGTGCCCGAGAAGGTCGCCGCTGAGCGGGCTTATTTTGCTCGCCCAACTGCTCGCGGTTTCAAGCGGCCGTATGGCTGGGGCTGGCTCCTGAAGCTCGCGACCGAGCTCGCACTCCACCCTGACGATCGGTGGAGCCGCAATCTCGCCCCGCTGGCCGACATCATCGCGCAGCGCTTTCGCGATTTTCTACCGTTGGCGCATTATCCCGTACGCGTCGGAACGCATTTCAATACGGCGTTCGGCTTGCGGATGGCGGCGGACTATTCCGACGTCACGAGGGATGATGCGCTCGCCAGGCTGCTGCGCGAGACTTGCCAGCGCTGGTATGGCGAGGACAGCGACTGCCCGGCCTGGGGCGAGCCCAGCGGCGACGACTTCCAATCCTCGGCTCTCATCGAGGCCGAGTGCATGCGGCGCCTGTTGCCTCCGGACGCGTTCCTGCCTTGGTTCGATCGGTTCCTGCCGCGGCTCGTCGAAAAGCAGCCGGCAACGCTGTTCAAGCCTGCGACGGTCACGGATCGCACGGACGGCAAGATCGCCCATCTCGACGGACTCAATCTCAGCCGGGCCTGGTGCTGGCGCTCTCTCGGTGATGCCTTGCCGGCCGGCGACGCCCGTCGCGCCATTGCTCACGAGACGGCGTGCGAGCATCTGGCCGCGGGCCTGCCGCATATCGCCGAGCACTATATGGGCGAGCATTGGCTCGCGACCTTTGCCGTGCTTGCCCTCGATGAGGCTGACTGAATGGCAGTCGCTTTCCGGGGTTACTCAATCCGCAGTCGCCACCAGCCGAGGACGGGCCTGCGGTATTTCTGCGGCGACGGCGATACCTGACGGGATCGAGGCCAGCAGTGATCTTGTATAGGGCTGCTGAGGATTGTCGAAGATCTCGGCGACCGTGCCCCGCTCGACGATGCGCCCCTGGTGCAACACCGAGACGGTGTGGGCGAGTTGGCGCACCAGCGCCAGATCGTGAGAGACGAAGACATAGGTCAGACCGAGATTGGCCTGTAGCGAGAGCAGCACTTCGACGATGCCGGCCTGGACGCTGACGTCAAGCGCGGAGGTAGGTTCGTCGAGCACGATCACATCAGGCTTGAGCATCAGTGACCGGGCGATGGCCACGCGCTGACGCTGGCCGCCCGACAGGGCTCCGGGCTTGCGGGACAACAGGTGCTCGCCGAGCCCAACCTCCGTCAGCGCCTCGCGAACCCGCTGGTCGCGCTCGTTGCGGGTTCCGATCTTGAAACGATCGAGCGGTTCGCGCACGAGCCGCTCGATCGTCCAGGTCGGATCGAGCGAAGTGAACGGGTTCTGATAGACCAGCTGCAGGTGACGCCACACTGAGCGCAGTGCCTCGGGCGAGCCGCCGGTGATTCGCTCGCCTGCAACCGAGATGTTGCCGGTGTCGGCTTGCTCGAGCCCAAGCAGCAGCCGGATCGCCGTTGTCTTGCCCGAGCCGGACTCGCCGACCAGCGCGTGCGTGGTGCCGGCCGGGACGGTGAATGAGATGTTGTCGACGGCCGTCAGCGTCTTGCCGTCGACGGTGAATGTCTTCGTGACTGCGCTGATCTCGATCTTCGGTGCCTCGCCGCTCTTGAGGGAACGCAAGCCCCTGTCGCGCAGCGCGGCGTAACGGTCGGGGTTGAGGGCCGGAACGTCGCCGCGCAATTTCCTCGCATAGGCCGACGCCGGCGAGGAGAAGACGGAAGCGGTCCGCCCAGCCTCCTGGATGACGCCGTCCTTGAGCACCACGAGCGAGTTCGCCCGCTCGGCGGCGATCGCCAGATCGTGGGTGATCAACAGCAGGCTGATCTTGAGGTCGTGTTGCAGCCGCGTGAGAAGGTCGAGGATCCTTTTCTGGATCGTGACGTCGAGCGCGGAGGTCGGCTCGTCCGCGACCAGCAGTGCCGGCCGTGGAAGGATCGCAAGGCCGATCAGCACGCGCTGGAGCATGCCGCCGGAGAGCTGGTGCGGGTAGGAGTCGTAGACACGCTGGGGGTTGTCGAGCCCGACCTCGGCGAACGTCTCGAGGATGAGCTGCTTGCGGACCGCCTTGTCCGGCTCGGCGAGGAGTGCGGCGGCCTCTTGTGCCTGGGCACCGATCGTGCGTACCGGATTGAGCGAATTGGCGGGATCCTGCGGGACGAACCCGATGGCCCGTCCTCGCAACGGCCGGAAGCCGCGCTCGGACATCCCCAGCACCTCCTGGCCGTCGAACGCGACGTGGCCAGTGGCGCGTCCGCCGCTGGGGAGCAGCCGCAGCACCGCGCGGGCGATCGTCGACTTGCCCGAGCCGGACTCCCCGATGAGGGCGAGGCTCTCGCCGCGGCCCAGTTCAAACCCGACATTGGTGGCGACCTCATGCGGTCCGTAGGAGACCGACAGGCCGTCGACCCGGAGCAGCGGAATCGGACGTAGCGGCACCGGAGCGGCGCGCGTGAGTGTGTTGGCAGTCAGTCTGTCTTGCGCAGCCATCGGCTGATCCTGTTCACGGAGAGGACGGTCGCGATCGTGACGAAGGCGGGCGCGTAGACCAGCCATGGCCATTTGAGGTAGTCCTTGCCGATCGAGATCAGCAGGCCCCAGTCGGAAGCGGGCGGGGGATCGCCGTAACCGAGGAACGCGAGGCTCGCGATCACCAGGATCGACAGGCCGAATTGCAGAACTGCGAGCGGGAGCACCGAGCGCGATGCATTCGGCAGCACGTGCCGCAACAGGATGTGCCAGCGCGAGCCGCCCATCAGGAATGCTGCCTCGACGAAAACGGCCTGCCGGGTCTTGATCACTTCCGAACGCATCACCCGCGCGAAGACGGCCACCGCCGAGACGCCGGTCGCAATTGCGGCGTTGGTGGTGTCGAAGCCGATCGCGGTGAGGACGATGACCGCCAGCAGGAAGTTCGGGATCGCCAGCAGCACGTCGACCAGGCGAGCGAGCACGATGTCCACCCAGCCGCCGAGGAAGCCCGCCAGGAGGCCTGTCAGTCCGCCGGCGACGGCGGCGATGGCGACGGCGATGAGCGCGCTGGTCACCGAGGAGGCCGTGCCATAGACGACGCGGGTGTAGAGGTCGCGGCCCAAATGGTCGGTGCCGAACCAGTGCGCTGAGCTGGGGCTGAGCAGCTTCTCGGATGGGATGCCGCTGACCGGGTTCTGGCTCGTGAACAGGCTTGGTGCGAGCGACCAGGCGATCACGAGCACGATGACCACGAACGCGAGTGCGACGGTCGGTGGCACGCGAAGGGCCGTCAGTCGGCCCGTCGCCGCGACGCGCGAGGCAGAGGAGAGGGAGGCGACAGTCATGATGTCACCGCCGGGGATGTGGCAGCGGCGCTGTCGTCGGCAGTGGTCGGGCGAATCCTGGGACCGCCGATGAGCTTCACACGTGGGTCGAGCAACGGGTAGACGAGGTCGGCGATCAGGTTGACGAGCACGAAGACCACTGCCGCGAGCGAGACAACCGCCTGCAGGACAGGCAGGTCCTGCGTGCTCACCGAACGCTGCACCAGACTGCCGATACCGGTGCGTCCGAACACCGTCTCGGTGATCAGCGAACCGCCGAGCAACTCGCCGACGGCGAGTGCGATGACCGTGACGACCGGGAGTGAGGACGGCTTGAGCAAATGCCTGGCAAACAGGCGCATCTGCCCGAGCCCACGGCTGCGCGCAACAGCGGCGTATTCCTGCTCGGACTCCTTGTCGAGGTTCGCGATCAGCACCTCGGCGATCCGCGCGGAGACCGGGATTCCGAGCGCGATCGCGGCGAACAGAGTCGCCCAGAAGCTATCAGGCGTAATCACACGGAACAGACCGAGCTGGAAGCCGAAGATGTGGATCAGCACCAGACCGATCACGAAGTTGGGCACCGACAAGAATAGCGACGGGAAACCGCGCAGCAGGCCCTGGCCGAGTCGTTTTGGAGCGAACTGCGTGCCGTAAGCGATCGTGACCGCCAGCAGCAACGCGATGGCGAACGCTGTAGAGGCGAGGATCAGCGTTGACGGGAGAACCTCGGCGATCAGGGTTGTCACAGGCCGGTTGGACCGCATCGACAGGCCGAGGTCGCCGGTCACGAAGTTGGACAAGGACGTCCAGAGCTGGATCGGAATCGGCCGGTCCAGGCCCTGGGCGGCGATAATCTCCTTGATCTGGTCCTCGCTGAATCCATTCTGCGGGTCGCGCAGCACGTTGGTGATGGGGTCACCGGGTAAGATGCTGACGACGACGAAGGTGAAGACGTAAGCCAGCAGGATGACGCCAACGGCTTGGGCGAAGCGCTTCGCGGCATAGGACAGGTAGGCGCTTCTCATGCCGGTCGCCTCCTCACGCTACTTGTTTGCACTATGGACTACTCGCCGATCGTTGCCGTGTAATAGCTGGCGTAGGCGATGCCGTTGTAGACCTCTCCCTTGAGCTTCGGGGATTGCACGTAGATCCGCTGGACGATCTGCGTGCGCGGGATGAAGTAGCCTTGCTCGAGAACGTAGGTCTGCAACTCGTCGAGCAGCGGATTGCGAATGTCGAGAGAGGCCGCGCCGGCGATCTTGTCGCGCAGCTCATTGAGCTTCTTGTCGCTGTCGCCGAGGTTGAACCAGTTCTCGCCGTTGTTGGCGTCGGTGAGGATGCTGGCCACTGTGCCGGCGTCGATGAAGCTGCGCGTCACCTCGTAGGCCGGCACGGCCGGCCCGCCGAACCGGACTTTTTCGCCGAACGTCACGACGTCATAGGCGCGGATGGTGACCTTCCAGCCGATCTTACCGAGTTGCTGGGCGATGAGCTCGTCGATCGACTTTGCCGTTGCGAGGTAGGGGTTGGAGTGAAGTGTGAGCGACAGCTGCTTGCCGTCCCTGGTGCGGATACCATTGGCCCCCTTGATCCAGCCAGCTTCGTCGAGAAGCTTCTCGGCCTTGCCGGGGTTGTAGACCAGGAGATCGCTATGGTCGGTCGCACCCGGCACGTTACTCTGGATGAAGGACGTCGCCAGCTTCCAGTCGGGCGTATAGACGGTGTCGATGATCTCCTTCCGGTTGATGCCGGCCTGAAGGGCTTGGCGGACTTTCACGTCATTGTACGGCTCCAGCTTGGTGTTGATCGCGAGGCCATTGACGAAGCCGAGATAGCGCGGCGTTGCGATCGTGAAGCCCGCTTCCTTGAGCGATTTCAGTTCCTGCGGAGAGGGGCTGTAGGCGACATCGGCCTGTCCCGACTGGACAGCGGCGACCCGTAGCGACGGCTCCGATACAAGCTTGTAGGTGATCGAGTTGAGGTAGGCCGGACCGGTGTGGCCGACGGCGGCCGGCCCCCAATTGTAGTCCTTGCGCTTGACCAGCTTGACGAAGTCGCCCTCTTTCCAGGACGCGACCACATAAGGGCCGCTGCCGGATGTCTTGGCCAGATCAGCCTGCTGGGCAGCGGGCTGCGCGATCGTCTTCGGGGAGATGAGGATCGACCCGTGATAGCCGAGAGTCGGGATAAACCCGAGCGTCGGCGCCTTGAAGAAGACCTTCACGGTAGTTGCGTCGACCGCCTCTGCGTGGTCGTAAGTCTTCGGGAAGAGGCCAATCGGATTGATGCCTTCGTTCCGCCGGCCGGCGTACCAGATGTCGAGGTTGGCGACGACCGCCGAGGCATCGAGCGGGGTGCCGTCGGAGAAGGTCACGCCCTTCTTGATGTGCAGGGTGAACTGGGTGGCGTCGCCGTTCTGCTCCCAGCTCTCGGCGATCCAGGGGCTGACCTTGCCGTCGGCATCGACGTAGACAAGCTTGTCGGTCACATGGCCCCAGATGTGGCCCTGGAAGCTGGATATCGCACTGTTGTTCGGAATCCAGGTGCTGCCGAGGGAGTCGATGAGGAAGGTGATGTCACCGCCGTTCGGCGGAGCGCCGGCACTCAGAACTGGAGACAGACCCGCCATGGCCGTCAAGGCGGCGCCTGCCAGCGCGGAGGTTGCGACCAACAGGCGGCGCCGGGAGAGCAAGAGCGAAGAGAAGCGCGCAGACATGGATGGCCCCTGATGATTGATGGCGTCGATCGGATCGCGATGTTTTTCAGCACGATCTGCCTTTCTTCGTAGGAGAGGCGAAACCAAGAGACCTGGCCATTCCAAAGTTTGGGTGAGGTGGGCAACAAATGCCTCGGGATCGGGGGAATGGGCGCAATAGCCGTTTTTTTCTTCGTGAAAACGTGCACGATCGTGGTTTGACTCACGATCGAAGACGCATCGGTTGCGGCCTCGAGCATGCGCAAATTTGAATTCGACTGCGAGATGGTTCGCTTCGACGTGTCAATTCGCGGGGCGCATCGTCGTATTGAAAGGACATTCTGCCAAATCCCGCGCACGGTAGAACGGCATTGATGCCGACGATCGAAAAACGAATTTTGCTACCATCGAATTGCGCGCTGGAGTTTGCGAAGGTGACGCCGTCTCAGCTGAGACGGAGCAAGTTCGATTTCATGACGGATGCGTCGCTACTTTCCAGACCTGCCGATGCGACTGCGGTACCCTCGGCCAGCCGCACGGAGCCATGTCACCGTCCCGGCGAATCTGTAGTGACGGTGGTCGCCGACGTTGCGCGTCCGTCGGAAGTGTCGAGATTGCGCCCGCGTGTCCCGATCTGGCGCGCCGTCGCTTTGCCCTGGCTTCTCCCGATCGGCCTTCTGCTCGTCTGGCAGTTTCTCTCTGCGACCGGGATTGTGTCCACGGCGATCGTTCCGGCGCCATCCGACATTTGGGACGCTGCGCGGCAGCTTGCCGAGCGCGGTGAATTGCAGCACGACATCCTTGTCAGCCTTCGCCGGGTTGCGATCGGCTTTAGCATCGGTGCCTTCGGCGGGCTGCTGCTCGGCCTGGCCGTCGGGCTGTTTGAGCCGGTGCACGATCTCTTCGATCGGTCGCTGCAGATGATCCGGACCATTCCGCACCTTGCGTTGGTGCCATTGATGATCCTCTGGTTCGGCATTGGAGAGGAGCCGAGGCTCATTCTTGTCGCGATGGGTTCACTCTTCCCGGTCTACATCAATACGGTCGGAGGCATCCGCAATGTCGATCCGAAACTGATCGAGCTTGGAAAATCCTACAGCCTCGGGGGTGCCGAACTGGTCTGGTCCATCATCTTGCCGGCGGCGCTTCAGCCCATCCTGGTCGGCATGCGCTATGCGCTTGGCGTGGCCTGGCTCACGCTCGTGGTGGGTGAAACGATCGCCTCACGTGATGGCGTCGGCTACCTCGTGCAGAATGCCCGCGAGCTGCTGCGCATCGACATCATCGTGCTCGCCATCATTCTCTATGCTATCGCGGGCTGGCTGTCGGATTTCATCACGCGGCTGATCGAACGCCGGTTGCTGCGTTGGCATCCGAACTATGCTGACAGGGTGACGGCATGAGCGGAGCCAGTGTCAGCCTGCGCTCGGTCGGCAAATCCTTCGCCGGCCGGAGAGTCCTTGAGAACGTCGATCTCGACATCGCGGCGGGCCAGTTCGTCTCGATCATCGGGCCGAGCGGGGCTGGCAAGTCAACGCTCTTGCGTCTTGTGGCGGGACTGGACGCACCCTCGCAAGGCCGCATTGAGCTTCGGACGACGGGCCACAAGGCGGATGTGCGCCTGATGTTTCAAGAGGATCGCTTGCTGCCGTGGCGGACGGTCCTCGGCAATGTGTTGCTGGGCATCAAGGGCAGGAAGGATGACGCCGGACGCATTCTCGAAGCGGTCGGATTGCAAGGGCGCGAAGGTGAATTTCCGGTCGGGCTGTCCGGCGGACAGCGCCAGCGTGTGGCGCTGGCGAGGGCATTGATCCACGAGCCAGATCTCTTGCTGCTCGATGAGCCATTTGGGGCGCTCGACGCCATCACCCGGGCTGCGATGCAGCTTCTGCTCGGGCAATTGCTCATCGCGTGGCCCCGCACCGTCGTGCTGGTCACGCACGACGTCGAGGAAGCATTGCTGCTCTCCGATCGGGTGCTCCTGGTCAGGGACGGCGGCATCGCGCGCGATCTGATCTTCGACCAGCCGCGTCCGCGGCATCGCGGCGACCCGGCGCTGTCGGCCCTGAAAGAAGAGCTGCTCGACGGTCTGCTGACGGCCGAACGAGTCATGGCTGCTGTTGCATAACAAGACGAAAGGATGACGACATGGTTTTTGATGGTGCGCAGCGCAGAGGCGCTGGTATCTCGCGGCGCTCGATACTGTCGATCGGTGCGGGATTTGCCGCGGCCGCGACCGGCGCGGGCGGGACATCGCGAGCGAATGCCGCCGACTCCGTGCCGCCACAGCTGACCGTCGCGGTCATCGGTGACGGCCGCACCGGCGTCTGGGCATCGCTGCGGGCCGGCGTGGGCGGCCGCAATCTTGAGCAGGAGCTCGGCACCAAGATCGTCTGGCAGCCCGGCTTCACGGCATCGCTGCCGGTCATGGAGGCGATCAAGGCCGGCTCCGTCGATTTCACCTTTGCCACCGCAACGGCGGTCGTGAATGCTGTTCCGGCGCGCGTTCCGATCGTGCCGCTCGCGGCCTATCCATTGCCGGTCGATGAGGTCGATTTCCTGGTGCAGGCCAACTCGCCGATCAAGACGGCGGCCGATCTGAAGGGCAAGAAGATCGCTCATCAGAACGGCACGACCGGGACCTACAGCCTGATCAAATATCTGGAGACCGCCGGCCTCAGATTGTCTGACGTCTCGGCCGTCAGCCTGAGCGGGGCGGATGCGTTTACGGCCTTCGCGCAAGGAAGCATCGACGGCTGGATTCACTGGCAGCCGGCCACGGCGCTGGCGCTGACAAAGCTCGGCGGCAAGGCGCGTTTGCTGCCCGACGTGAAGACCTACGACTACGCCTTCTACGTCGCGCGCAGTGAAGTCGCGGTGAAATATCCGCAGCTCCTCGCCAAGTTCGTGAAGATCATCCGGGAGACCCAGGCCCATATCTTCGCGCATCCGGCCGAATCCGTCGCGCTGTGGGCCTCCCAGGGCGGCTTTCCGCCGAACGGGACCGAGCAGGCCGTCTATGAGAAGCTCGTCCGGGATGCCAGGCTGTCCGAGTCGACCGCCGTTGCGCTCAAACCAATCGATGAAGCGGCCGCGGCATCGACGCAGGATCTCGCCGACAATTTCCACGCGCTCGGCGTGCTCCCGAATAAGGTCGACGTCCGATCGTTCCTGCTGGGCACACAGTTCGACGCTGCGAAGAAGGCCGTTGCGCTGGAGCTCGGCGCATAAGCGGTCACGCCGATAACACGAGAGGAACATCATGAACGCTCAAGCCGGCGAGACGGTGTCGATCAACTCCGCCACCATCGGCCAGTTCGGTCGCTATTTGCTCAGCGCGGGTAGGAACCATTTCATCTCGGACCAGCGTGTCGCCGTCGGCGGTCCAGGTGAAGCGATAAACGCCGGCGAATTGCTGCTGTCGTCGCTCGGCAGCTGTTCGCTCGGGCTGATCCAGAAGACAGCAAAAGAGCAGGGAATCGTGCTGCGCGAGGCCGGATCCGAAGTCTCGTTCCGCCGCCACGCGACCGATCCGACGCGGTACGAATGGATTCGTATCGCGGTCCGTCTGTCCGGCGTGACGGCGGGCGAGGCCGAGACGCTGGTCGCGGGCTTCACCGCCAACTGTCCGATCTACAATACGCTGAGGCGTGGCGGTCCTGTCGAGATCTCCTGGACCGTGAGCTGATCCATGGCTGACAGAAAGTTGCACCTTGCCGCCTTCGTCTCCGCAGGTCCCGTCTCTGGAAGCCATGCCGGATGGCGGCATCCCGAAGCAGACGGCGACCTGCTGTCCGCCGCCTACTATCAGAACATCGGTCGGTTGCTGGAAGAGGGGCGTTTCGATCTTCTGTTCATCGCCGACATCCTTGCGATCCCGGACACGCTGGGCGACAGTCTCGATAGCCAGCTTCGTTACGGCGCGCTGGGCGCGCTGCGGCTCGATCCGCTGGTGGTGCTCTCGATCATCGCGGGCGCGACCAAATATCTCGGTCTCGGCGCCACCATCTCCACAACCTACGCCCAGCCCTATGTCCTGGCGCGTGCGCTCGCGACGCTCGACCATCTCAGCGGCGGCCGCGCCGCCTGGAATATCGTCACCTCTTTTCAGGAGGCAGAGGCGCGCAATTTCGGCCTGACCGAGCAGCTCTCGCGCGAGGGCCGCTACGAGCGCGCCGACGAATTTCTCGAGGTCGTGACCAAGCTGTGGAATTCGTGGGAGGACGGTGCGCTGGTCCGCGATCGCCAGACGCCGCTGTTCGCCGACCCTGCGCGGGTGCACCGGATCGATCATTCCGGCAAATGGTTCAACGTGCGCGGCCCGCTCAATGTCAGCCGGCCACCGCAAGGGCGTCCGGTCTTCATCCAGGCCGGCGCCTCGGATCGTGGCCGTGATTTCGCAGCCCGGTGGGCCGAGATTATTTTCGTGACCCCGGGCCTGATCGACGTCGCCGTCGAATTCCGCAACGATTTGCGCGCCCGCGCCGTGCGATTTGGCCGAGACCCGGACACGATCAAGGTACTGCCCGGCATCGTCCCGGTGATCGCCGACACGGAGAAGCAAGCCAAGGCACTGCACGACCAGCTCCACGAACTCTCGCATCCCGTGTCGGGTCTTTCGACCTTGTCCTATCATCTCGGCGTCGATCTCTCGCGTTTCCCGCAGGATCAGGTCCTGCCCGAGAATCTCGACGTTCCCGGCGTCCAAGGGCATTACCGCGAGGTCTCCGAGCTGACGCGGCGCTCGGGTTTGAGCCTCGCCGAATTAGGACGGCGCTATGGGGCAGGGAGAACCACCAGCGGCTTTGCCGGCACGCCCGGTTCAGTGGCAGACCGCATGCAGGAGTGGTTCGAGGCCGGCGCCTGCGACGGCTTCATGTTGCAGGTCCCGTATCTTCCGGGGGGCCTGGAAGAACTGGTCCACGGCCTCGTGCCGGAGCTACAACGTCGCGGCCTCTTTCGTACCGAGTACGACGGTTCGACCTTGCGCGATTCGCTGGGCTTGCCTCGCCCGGCAAGCTGAGGGGGCGCCTTTTGGCCTATCCGACGTTGTCCTCTTCAGTTTCAGTCGCTCCGACAATACTCAGCGCAGCGAGAATCATGGTCGTACGAAGGATGCCATTTCCGGCCGGATAAGCCTGTTTTGCGACCAGTAAGTCATTGATAACCCTCAGCCCGTGCTGACTCTTAATCAGCGACCGTCGGCACGGCGATGTCATTGACGTCGGCTCATTGATCGACCGCACGATCTGATGAGAACGAGCCACCGATTTCTGTCGGTGCGCGGGATCTGGTCCGTGGTGCTCGCGAATAGACAAGTGTCACATTTGCGCTGCATGGCACATAAAATTCTTCCGGAGGGTGAACCGGAGTGCTCCGCACGCGTTGGGTGTGTTTCTGTGCGCCGCTTCCGGAGCGCTGATGTCTGACCCAGTCGACCTTGCCCAGGCCGCTGACTTCTCCAAGCCGGTGATCGACACCGGCATCGTCGCGCTGGCCATCCTTGCCGCAGTCCACGAAAAGCCCATCGATGTCGAGCAGGCGCGGCGCGAATACGTCGAGCCCGGGGCGTTCGCCAACCGCGATGACTTGCTGCGAGCGGCGAAGGCCGAAGGGTTCAGGGCGCGTTACATCGCGACCAGCTTTGCCCGGCTTGCGCGTTCGCCGCTGCCGGCGATCGCCGAAGCGGTGGATGGCCGTTTCTTCATTCTGGCGCGGATCGATCCGGACGGTGTGCTGGTGCAGGAAGTCGGTCGCCCGCCGGCGCGTTGGACCGAGGCAGAACTGGCGTCGCGCTGGAACGGCGGCCTCATCGTCATCACCTTGCGCGACGCTGCCGGCGGCGGATTTGCCCGCTTCGGAATGACCTGGTTCTTGCCGGTGATCGTCCGCTTCAGGCGGGTCTTCGGCGAAGTGCTGCTGGTGTCATTGTTCATGCAGATCGCTGCGCTGGCGACGCCGCTGTTCTTCCAGGTGATCATCGACAAGGTGCTGATTCACAAAGGCGTCAGCACCCTGACCGTGGTCATGATGGCGCTGGCCGGGCTGGCCGTGCTGGAAATCACGCTCAGCGGCATCCGCACCTACCTGTTCGCCCATACCACCAGCAGGATCGACGCCATTCTCGGCGCCAAATTGTTTCGTCACCTGGTCGGCCTGCCGATCGCCTATTTTGAATCCCGTCCGGTCGGCCAAACGGTGGCGCGGGTCCGCGAGCTCGAGAACATCCGCCAGTTCCTGACCAGCTCCGGACTGATGCTGATCATCGATATCGTCTTCACCGTGGTGTTTTTCGCGGTGATGGCGCTGATCGCGCCCATGCTCACGTTGATTCCGCTCGCCGCCATCCCGCTCTATGTCCTGGTCTCGATCGTCGTGACGCCGATCCTCAAGGCGCGGATTCAGGAACGCTTTGCGCGCGGGGCGCAGAACCAGTCGCTGCTGGTCGAGATGCTGACCGGGATGGAGACGGTGAAGGCGATGGCGATCGAAACCCAGGCGCGGCGCCGCTGGGAGCGTCAGCTCGCGGGCTATATCACCGCTTCATTCCGCACCGTCAGTCTCGGCACCGTCGGCTCGCAGAGCGTGGCGCTGATCAACAGGCTGTCGATGGCGTTGATCCTGTGGCTCGGCGCCTCGGCGGTGATGGACGGCAGCCTGACGATCGGCCAGCTCGTCGCTTTCAACATGCTGGCGGGCCAGGTCAGTCAGCCGATCATTCGGCTCGCGCAGATGTGGCAGGATTTCCAGCAATTCCGCATCTCGATCGAGCGGCTCGGCGACATCATCGATACGCCGGCCGAGACGGTACGTGCCAGCGTCCGCCACGATCTGCCGCCGTTGCGCGGTGACATCAGATTCGAGCACGTCGTGTTTCGCTACAGGCCGACCACGCCGGCGGCGATCGAGGACGTCTCGCTGAGAGTCTCGCCGGGCGAGGTGGTTGGCGTGGTCGGCCGCTCGGGCTCCGGCAAATCGACGCTGATGAAGCTGGTGCAGCGCTTCCATATCCCCGAGGCAGGCAAGGTGCTGGTCGACGGCGTCGACGTGGCGTTGATCGATCCGGCGTGGCTGCGACGCCAGATCGGCGTGGTGCTTCAGGAAAACGTTCTGTTCAATCGGACGGTGCGCGAGAACATCGCGCTTGCCAATCCCGCGATGTCGCTGGAGCGGGTGATCCAGGTCGCCAAGCTCGCCGGCGCCCATGATTTCATTCTCGAGCTTCCTCATGCTTACGACACGGTACTGGAGGAGCGCGGCGCCAACCTGTCCGGCGGACAACGCCAGCGCGTGGCGATCGCGCGGGCGCTCGCAACCGACCCGCGCATCCTGGTATTCGACGAGGCGACCTCGGCACTCGACTACGAGAGCGAGCGGATCATCCAGGCCAACATGCGCGCGATGTGCCGCGATCGCACCGTTCTCATCGTGGCTCACCGGCTGTCGGCGGTGCGTCACGCGGACCGCATCGTGGTGATGGATCGCGGCCGCTGCGTCGAGCAGGGCAGCCACGAGGAGCTGTTGCGCCAAGGCGGCTTCTACGCCGGGCTGGTCCGTCAGGCGGCATCGGATCGCAACGACGAGCAGGGAGGGCAGGCAGCGTGAAGTTGCAGTGGCTCGTGCGCCAGTTCGAGCGGCCTGCGCGCCGCGACGCGCTGGAGCGCGCCTTCCTGCCGGCCGCGCTGGAGATCGTCGAGACGCCGCCCTCGCCGACCTGGCGCGTCACTGGTCTGGTGATTGTCGGGTTTCTCGCCGGTTCGCTGTTCTGGGCGGGCCTCAGTCATATGGACATCATCGCGGTAGCCGAGGGCAAGTTCGTTCCGGTCGGTCAGGTCAAGGTCGTGCAGCCGTTGGAGACCGCGGTGGTCAAGGCGATCCATGTCGAGGAAGGATCCCATGTCCATCGGGGCGACACGTTGATCGAATTGGATCCCACCGACACGTCGGCAAATCTCGGCAGTCTGCGCTACGATCGCAGCCAGGCGCTGCTCGATGCAGAAGCCGCACGCATCCTGCTGGCGGGTGGCGGCGTCGACGGTTTTTCCGCGCCCGAGGGTGCGAACCCGATGCTCGCCGCAGCGGTGCAGGACCAGACCCGCGAGGAACTCGCCCGCTTCGACGCCTCGATGGCGGCGATCGATGCGCAACGCCTGCAGCGCGAGGCGGCGATCCGCTCCGCCCGCGCGCAGCAGGATGTGCTTGCAGAAGTCATTCCACTGCTCACCGAACGTTATGAGGCGCTCAAGGGTTTGTTCGAGCGCGGCAACGGCCCGAAGCCGCCGGTGCTCGCCGTGCAGCAGGAGTTGACCGAGAAGAAGGGCAATCTGATCAGTCTGCAGCAGCAGGAACAGCAGGGGCAGGCCGACCTCGTCGCGTTGGAGGCCACCAAGCGCGGTACGCTTACCCAGTTCCGCGCCAGCGCATCCGACCGTCGCCTCAAGGCGCTGCAACGCGCCACCCAACTGGAGCAGCAGATCGCCAAGGAGGAAATGCGTGACGAGCGCCGGCGTCTGGTCTCGCCGGTCAGCGGGACGGTGCAGGAGCTCAAGACCCACACCGTCGGCGCGGTGGTCACGACCGCGGACAAGCTGATGATCGTGGTGCCGGACGGCACGCCGCTGATGATCGAGGCCTTTGTCGAGAACCGCGACATCGGATTCGTTCGCGAAGGACAGGCCGCGGCCGTGAAGATCGACGCCTATCCGTTCACGCGCTACGGGACGGTGGAAGCAAGGCTCGATCAGGTCGGCAAGGACGCAGTGGAGGAGAACGGCAGGGGCCTGCGCTTTCCGGCGCGACTCGTTCCCGCCAGCATGGAGATTCCGATCAATGGCGAACTGCGTCCCCTGATGCCCGGCATGAGCGCCGCGGTCGAGATCAAGACCGGACGGCGCACCGTGCTCGACTTCGTGCTCGCACCGATCAAGGAGACGTTGCATGGCGCCGGCCAGGAACGCTGAACCAATGCGCCCGGCCGGCAGGAACCGCGATCAGATCATGGCTTCCATGCAGATCGATATCTTCACGAAACCGCCCTTCATTTTCCGCGTTCGTCAGCCAAGACGATGCAATCAGCGGATGTCGCGGACGGCCGGCTGGCGACGGTGGGAGAAACGCAGATGGACGAAGTGAGCGACAGTTCAAACAGTTCCGCGCCCGAGATGTCCGCATTCGGCGCGCGGCTTGCTGCAACCGGCCAGTTGCGACGGTTGTCGCAACAAGACGGATCGCGCGGCACCGATCCGTTGGATGACAGAATCTTGACGGTTTCATCTACCGACGGCGAGCGTGGCTTAGCCATCAAAGGCGATGGCGGCACGATTGCCTTCGGTACCGCCACATCCGGCGCGCCCGAGCTGCCCATCTCAGGTGACGACATGTCGTCGTCACCTGGCACCGATCGGAGCTTGACCATAACCGACTCCTCGGCTTCGCACGTCGGCGACGTGCTTCAGTCGGATCCGGTCGCCGCGCCAATGTTCGACGACTCGCGCGCGTCCCGACAAGCGTCCAGCTCGACCTCCGTCGTTGCCGACCGCTCCATGCCTGCGAACGACGTATTGGAGCCGCCCGCGGCGGGGACCTTGCATGATGCCGGTTCGGCCGCGCATCGAAACGGCGCGTCATCGCGCGGCGCCGGCCTGAATAATGATGCAGGATCAGCCGGCGCGTTCGGCCAGTCACAACATGTGGATCATCGCATAGCTTCGGCGCCTGACGTTCTCCCGCTGGACGACATCCTCGACCCGAGCCCGCATCATTCTGCGGCGGGCGATCACCACAACGTGCCAGCAAATGACGATGCGAAGCCTGCGCACGCCGATGCAGTGAAGATTGCCGACGCTTCCAAAGCTTCCGGTCACGTCAACGCCAATCATGACGACACCACGAGCCATGCGACAAGCGGGCTGGCTTCCGATGGCGCGACGATCGATCAGGCACAGGCTGCACCACCTTCCACCGGCGAACTGGTCGAAGCCGGCGCCAAAGCGATCCTGCTCGCAACGGACGAATCGCCAAACCGGATCGGGCCACACGCGAGCGCGGCTGATATCGCGCCCGGCGCCGCGCAAGGCCACGTCCATTCTTCGGCCCATGCAACCACGGCGTTCAGCCCGGGCGTCATCGGCGCGCGCGATCAGCTTGCCTCGGCAATCGCGACGGCGACACCGGAGACCGCAGCAATCACCACATTGCCGTCCGCTCAGATCACCGGCGCAGCTCTTCCGACGCTTGGCGGCGACGTGCACGCGCTACAGAAACATGCCGCCTGATGCAGGGAACGGCGAGGCGGCTCCTCGAAGGAAGCGTTCAAACAGCAAATCGAGCGGGATCTAAACCATAGGCCATTCCGCTCGCGGCAAGATTAGGCTCAACCTTGGTCCTCGTCCGTGGCATAACAGGCCGGGGGCCTGCAAACCGGACGTGGACCGCAACGACAAGCGGTTTGTGATCGCAAGCCTCCCGGCAATTCCCTACACGGGGAAACATGAGGGACGTGGATATGATGGATCGTCACCTGGCCTTCGCCCTGTTCGAGCGGCCTGTCGTCCTCGATCTCGCGGCGATCGTCGATGTGTTGCGCAAGCGACATCCGGGAATCGAGATTGACCTGGCCGGAGCGGGGTCGGGAGCTGCGGCGCCGGTGATCCGTTGCGCCGGTCAGAACATCGTGCTGATGGTCATGCCGATGCCGGTCCCGCGCGAAAGCTGGGAGTTGCCGGGCCGGCGTGCCGTCGCGACCTGGCCGGCGGCGCTCGAGGTCCTCGGCGGGCACGGCGCCCATGTCGTGGTCTCGACAGTCGGACAGGCCGAGACGTCCGAACAGCAGCTCCAGGCTGCGCGTGCCGTGACCGCAGTCACCGGCGGCTTGATCGCGACCATCCCGGCCGCGGCGGTTTTGTGGGACGGGCTCGTTGCCCATTCGGCCGAACGCTGGGAGCAGCTGTCCCGCGAGGCCTTCGCCGGATATCCGCGCATTCCGTTTCCGCTGTGGGTCAGCATGCATCCCTTCCGCGACGGCAAGATCGTCGGCGCGATCACGTTTGGCCTGATGCCGTTCGGCGGTCGCGAGATCGAGTTCGAGGGCGCAGGCGCAGAGCCGAACCAGATCGTGACCAAGGTTGCCGGCCTCATCGTCTACGTGCTCGAACATGGCCCTGTGCTGCGCGACGGCGACACGCTTGGCGCCGGCGAATCCGACCGCATCCAGATCCACCACGTCATCTCGCGTCGTGTCGAAGGGTTGCCGGTGTTGCGGGCCACCGTGCCGGCCGCGGCTTAGGAGAGAGTATCGGCGATGGCGAAAGCACCACGACGGGTTTACGAAATCACGCCAGCATGGCCGTTCGGCACGCGGGTGGTGATGGACGTGGCCGGTTGGAACGTCGCGCTCACGACGTCGGTCGGCTTCGAAGAGGTCGAGCGCTGGTACGACAAGCAGCTTCCGTCCGAGGCGCGCCTGCTCTCGAAGCCGCGCAAGCAGATACCGGAGTTGATCCTGACGGGTGCCAGGACGCCGGTGGTCAGCGCCAAAATGAAATTCGTGCTGGAGGACGCCGCGGCCGGGCAGAGCGAATTCCGCCCCTTTACCCTGCAATGGGAAGACGGCACGGCGGTGCCGGGCGAATGGCATTTATGCAACTTGCTCAAGCGCATTGATTGTTTCGATTACGCCACGATGAAAATGGAGCCACCGGATCCGGTGGCCGTCGAGAAATCGCTTGAGCAAAAGCGAACCGACCCGATGAGCGCGGATGAATACTGGCTGCGCGAGGGCTACATCAATCGAATGATGGGCCCAAGATATGTCGACCTCGCGGCCATAGGCGACGCGCAGATCTGGCGGCCGAGGTGGCATCCGGCGTCGATCTTCGTCACCGACAAATTGCTGGCCGCGCTCAAGGCGGCCAAGATTCGCGGCTTGCAGGCCGAGCGGCTCGGCACACGCGAAGAACCACTGCCGACGCTGGAAGAGATCCGCACGAAGGCGCAATCGACACGCCTGAAGTCTGAACAACAACCATCCACCAAAACGGAGGCCTGATCATGCCAAAATCCGTGCGTGGCTTTACCGGTCTGCTTGACATTCCCACGGACTATCAGGCGCACCACAGGCTTCCTCAGCAATTGGCCGACAACCCGTTTCTGAAGCAGCTCGGCGGGGTGGTGGATATAACGGACTTCGGCACCAACGGCATCGCGCTGCCCAAGGATGTGGCGACCGGCGTGACCTCCGGACAGACGCCCCATCTGGGCTCGCATCCGGCCTACACCAATTTCATCGAGGGTCTGCTCGACACCGCGACGTCGAATTACGATCCCAGCGTGCCGCTGACGCCATCGCAGCTCGACGAGTTTGGCGGACGCGTCAATGCGATCCAGGCCTATTCGCGCATGGCGCTGTCCGGCCTGCTTCCGGATTCGAACGTTACGCCGAGCGGACGCGTGCCGTTGAACTCCCGGGATCCGATGATCCTGTCGGGTGACCCAGCGGAGGTCAGGGCATTTTACAATCAGCTGGACGGGGATCTGCAGAGCAAGGGCTTCACCACACCGGAGAGCCTCGACCGGCTTGTTGATTTTCCGCGCTATGAACTGCTCAACCAGGCGAACGCGTTCGATCCGAATCTCACCGCTGCGCAACGAACCGATCTTGCGCGTAACGTCGACGACGTCCGCGCTTCGCTCGAGGCCGGTGGGCGGACTGATCTCACCAGCGCGCTGAACGATGCCGCGCGCGGTCGCTACACGTTGAACGGATCGACACAATCCGGTGCCCCTACCGGTGCAAGCCCGGACCTGCTGCAAGGGGTCGAGAGCGCAACCGGCCGATCCTTTGCCACGGGACTGACCGCGCCGGAAAGCCTGGGAACAATTGGATCGTCCGACTTCACGCCGCTCCAATCCGTCTCACCGCCCGACGTGGCGACGACGCCGCAGATCGAGCAACCCTCGCTATTGCCGGAGCAACCCTCGCTCTCACCGGACGCGGCTCCCACGATCCAGAACAATCCGGTCGTACAGGACAACCAGGCGCCGGTGCGGAATGCGACCACGGATCTGCCGGAGATGCGCGCGCCGGCTATCGCCGCGGAGGTGCCTGAGCTTGGTTCGGCGCTGCCCGAGACGCCCGCGCCTTTGGAGCTTCCGTCGACCTCGCCAGCGCGCGAAAGCGCGACCGTCCCCGACCTGACGCCGAGGGCTCCGGCGTCGGAGCTTCCGGCCGAAATCAATGGCGCCGCGACCGGACGGTTCACGCCGAACTTCGTGGGCGTGATCGGCCAATCGCCGACCGCGTCGAAGATCTTCACTGGCGCCGGCGTCCTCGGAGCGGTCGGCCTCGCTGCGGACGCCGGGATCACCGGCTACAACGCCTATCAAATGTACGATCAGGGCGACACGCTGGGAGCGGGCCACGAGGTCGCCGGTTTCGGCGGCCGTCTGGGCGGCTCGCTGACCGGTGCGTATCTGCTCGGTGAAGCCGGCGCTCTTGGCGGACCGTGGGGCGCGCTGGGCGGCGCGATCGTCGGCGGCATCGGCGGCGCGATCCTCGGCGACAAGGGCGTCAAGTCGCTCTACGACAGCCTCACCGGCTATCAGCCGCCGGCCGCCGCCGCCGCGCCGACACCGGCTTGGCCGGACCAGTTCGCCGCCGAGTTCGATCTTGCCAATGGCGGCGGGCCGTTCAGCGATCCGATGACCGGCTTCCAGGTGGAAAGCCAGGCCGACTACGACGCGCGGCGGCAATCCTATGTCGATTCCAAGATGGCGGATCAGCAGACCCAGGGTCAGCAGATGCTGGATACGCTGAGGCTGACGCCCGGCGTTGACCCGAACGCATTGCCTGCCGACCCCACGGCGAGCCCGCTTCCTGCGGCACCGACTGAGCCGACACCGGATGCGCCGCTGGATACGCCGCCCGCCAATACCGGCTCGTCTCTCGCGCCCTTGAACGCCGATCCGGAAGCAATTGACGGGCTCACCCCCACCTCCATTGGTTTTGACGGCAATCTCGGCGGCGTGACGACGGCCGTGCCTGATTTATCGCTGTCGCCGGACACGACCGGCCTGTCGCTCGACGGCGGTTTGAATACCGGCCTCGACCCCGCCCTTGGTTCTTTCGACACCGGCCTGAATTCGAACCTTGGCCTGGGCTCCAGCCTCGATACCGGATTGACGTCGGACGCGACTGGCGGCGCGGCCCTCGGTTTGAACTCCGGGCTGGACAGCAGCTTCAATTCAGGCCTCAACTCGGGCCTCGATAGCGGCTTCAACTCCGGGCTGAACAGCGGCTTGAATTCGAGCCTCGACAGCGGCTTCAATTCAGGTCTCGATAGCAGCTTCAACTCGGGTCTCGACAGCGGCTTCAACTCGAGCCTCGACAGCAGCTTCAACTCAGGTCTCGACTCGGGCCTCGATAGCGGCTTCAACTCCGGGCTGAACAGCGGCTTGAATTCGAGCCTCGACAGCGGCTTCAATTCAGGTCTCGATAGCAGCTTCAACTCGGGTCTCGACAGCGGCTTCAACTCAAGCCTCGACAGCAGCTTCAACTCGGGTCTCGACAGCAGCTTTAACTCAGGCCTCGACAGCAGCTTCAGTTCCGGCAGCAGCTTCGACAGCGGTCTCGGCTCATCATCGGGCTTCAGCGATTTCGGTGACAGCAGTTTTGGCGGCGATTCGTTCAGCAGTGGCTCGTTCGGCGGCGACATGGGGCCGGTGGTGCTCGACCTTGCCGGGCAGGGCATTCGGATCACCGACCTCGGCGATTCCCACGCCGCGTTCGACGCCGATGACAACGGCGTGCGGAATCGGATCGCCTGGACGACGCCTGACGAGGGCCTGCTCGCATTCGACGCCAACGGTTCGGGCACCGTCGACCAGACCAGCGAATTGGCACTGCAGCAGTGGACGCCCGGCGCCCAGACCGATCTCCAGGGTCTCGGCATCTTCGACACCAATCACGACGGCGCGCTCGATGCGCCGGATCGGGACTTCGGCCGCTTCGGCGTGTGGCGCGACGGCAATAGCAACGGCGTCAGCGATCCCGGAGAGCTCAATTCGCTGGTCGAGGCCGGCGTGAGCGCAATCTCGCTCGCGTCCGATGGCATGCAGAGCCATCTGCCGGACGGTTCGACGATCTACGGTCAGGGATCGTTTACCCGCACCGACGGCACCAGCGGCCGGCTGGCCGACGTGGCCCTTGCCTATGGGCCCGACATCAATGCCGCGCGCGACCAGCTTGTTGGCGCGATGGCTGTCGGGCCCAGCGGGGCGGCGGGTGCAACTGCGCCGATGTCTTCCCCCGTCGCGGTTGTCGGGCCGATGCTCGCGGCCGACGTCGTGTCGCCGTTTCATGCAAGACCTGCGTAGCCGCGCGGCGCACCGCAGCTCGCGTTTCTCGACGAAGCCCGTCTAGACCACATTGCGGTCGGGCGAATTCGGCCGATGGCTTGATTTGAAAGCCGCCTTCGCGCGCTCGCGTATGCGTTGGAAGACCACATAGAGCATCGGCACCAGGAAGATCCCGATCGAGCTCGCGGCCAGCATGCCGGCAAACACCGCCGTGCCCACCGCGCGGCGGCTGAGCGCGGCAGCGCCGGTTGCGACGACGAGCGGCAGCAGGCCGAGGATGAAGGCGGCCGAGGTCATCATGACGGCGCGAAAGCGCATATGGGCGCCCTGGACTGCGGCCTCGTCGAGCGCCATGCCCGCCTCGCGCTGCTCCTTCGCGAATTCGACGATCAGGATGCCGTTCTTGGCGGCGAGGGCGATCAGGACCACCAGGCCGATCTGGCCATAGAGATCGAGGTTGAGCCCCGCGACCTTGATGCCGAGATAGGATCCGAGCACGCCGACGACGACCGAGAGCAGCACGGGGATGGGGATCACCGTGCTCTCATAGAGCGCGACCAGGAACAGATAGGCGAACAGGACGGCCAGCATCAGCACGATGCCGGTCTGGCCGGCGGCCTGTTGCTCCTGATAGGCGGTGCCGGTCCATGCGAAGGTGTAACCCGACGGCAGCACGGCATCGGAGATCTCAGTCATGGCAGCCATCGCGGTGCCCGAGGAGATGTTCGGCGCCGGGCTGCCGTTGACGGTCACCGAACGGTAGTTGTTGTAGCGGGTGATGACTTGCGGCCCGGTTACGATCTTCAGCCCCGCCAGCGATCGGAGCGGCACCATCTCGCCGGTGCTGCTGCGCACATAGATTCGCCAGATGTCCGAGGTGTCGGCCCGGTCGAACGCCTCGCCTTGAAGATTGACCTGCCAGGTCCGGCCGAACAGGTTGAAGTTGTTGACATAGATCCCGCCAAGCGTGGCTTGCAGCGCAGTGAAGATGTCGCTGATGGTGACGCCCAGCGCCTGGGCCTTGCGGCGATCGATATCCAGATAGAGCGACGGGTTGGTCGCTGTGAATGTCGAGAACACGCGCGCAAGCCGTGGATCGGCATTGGCGGCGCCGATCAGCGCGTTGGTGACGCTGGAGATCGCGGCTGGAGTCTGTCCCTCCAGCGCCTGCAACTGATATTCGAATCCGCCTCCGGTCGAGAGCCCGATGATCGGCGGCAGGTTGAACGGCAGCACGTTGGCCTCTCGAATCTGTGCGCCGGCTGCAAACATCCTGGCGATCAGCGCCTGCGCCGAATCCGCCGCCGCCTTTCGGTCGGCGAAGGGTTTCAGCCGTGCCACCACCAGCGCGCTGTTCGGCTCGGAGGCGCCGTCGAGCAGCGAAAAGCCGATCACCGCCAGGACGTGGTCGACGGCCGGTATCTGTTTCAGGATGTCCTCGACTTGACGCGTGACGGCGCTGGTCCGCGCCACCGATGCGCCGTCGGGCAACTGCACCGAGGTGAAGAAGGCACCCTGATCCTCCTCCGGCAGGAAGCCCGTCGGCGTGACCAGCGACAGGCCGAAGATCCCGCCGGCAAAGACCGCCACGAGCAGGAGCGACAAGGAGGCCATGCGCACCAGGTGGCGGACGCCGCCGCTGTAGCGATCGCGCACCCAGTCGATCCCGCCGAGCACGCGGCCGATGAGGCCCCGGCGCGGGCCGCCGTGGCGCAGCAGCAGGGCGCACAGTGCCGGCGAGAGCGTCAGAGCATTCAATGCCGAGATCATCATCGCGGCGCTGATGGTCACCGCGAACTGACGGAACAGCGTGCCCGAGATGCCGGGAATGAATGCGATCGGGACGAACACCGAGAGCAGCACCAGGGTAATGGCGATGATCGGCGCGGTGATCTGCCTCATGGCCTTCTTGCTGGCCTCCGCCGGCGACAGGTCGGGCTCCTCTGCCATGACGCGCTCGACATTCTCCACCACGACGATGGCGTCGTCGACGACGATGCCGATGGCGAGCACCATGGCGAGCAGGGACACCGTGTTGGCCGAATAGCCGAGGGTCAGCAAGACGGCGAAGGTGCCCACCAGGCTGACCGGTACGGCGATGGCCGGAATCGCCGTGGCTCTGAGGTTTCCGAGGAACAGATAGACCACGACCACCACCAGGACGAACGCCTCGCCCAGCGTCCGCAACACCTCCGCGATCGTATCGCGGACGAACGTCGTGGAGTCGTATTGCACGAGATAGCTGAGGCCCGCGGGAAACCGGGCGGACAGCCGCTGCATCGTCTCCGCCACCGCGCGCGCGGTGGTCACCGCATTGGCGCCCGGCGCGAGATAGATCGCGATCGGAACAGCGGCGCGTCCGTCGATGCGCGCTTCGCTGTCGAGATTCTGCGCGCCCATCTCGACCCGGGCGACGTCCTTCACCAGCAGCGATGATCCGTCCGGATTGGCGCGCAGGACGATGTTGGCGAACTGATCGACGGTGGCGAGCCGGCCCAGCGTCTGCACGTTGAACTGGAACTGCTGATCGCTGCTGATCGGCCGTGCGCCGATACGGCCGACGGGAGCCTGGACGCTCTGCGCGCGAATTGCGGCGATCACATCCGCCGGGGTCAGGCCGAGGCTGGTGAGCCGCTGCGTATCGAACCAGATCCGCATCGAATAGTTCATCTTGGCGAACAGATTGGCCTGGCCGACGCCGGGTGTGCTGGCAATCGCGTCCAGCACGTTGATGATGGCGTAATTGGTGATGAAGAGCGGATCCTGCCGGCCATCGGCACTGTACAGCACCAGAAACTGCAGGATCGACGAGGACCGCTTCTGCACCGTCACGCCCTGCTGCTGCACCTCCGTGGGCAATTGCGACAGCGCGCTCTGCACGCGATTGTTGACGTTGACGGTGTTGATGTCGGGATTGGTGCCGAGCGCGAACGAAACCGTCAGCGTGTAGCTGCCGTCATTGGCGCTGGTCGATTTCATGTACAGCGCGCGGTCGACGCCGATGACCTGAGCCTCCAGCGGCTGGGCGACGCTGCTCTCCACCACTTCGGCAGAGGCGCCGGGGAAGGTTGCGGCCACGGTAACCTGAGGCGGCACGATATCCGGAAACTGCGCCACCGGAATCTGCGTAAGCGCCAGCGCGCCGGCGATGGTGATGATGAAGGCGATCACCATCGATAGCCGCGGTCGGTCGACGAAGACGTCCGATATCATGGGCTGCCGTCCGCCGGGCGGGTCGGGGGACGGGTGCCGTGGTCGGCCGGCGGCGCCGGCCCGCCCGCTGCGCCCTTCATGCTCGACAGAATGAGTGCGCTTGCCGGATCCGGGGCGACGGTCTGGCCGGCACGAACCCGCTGCAGGCCCTCGGCGATCACCTTGTCGCCGGCCGCAAGCCCGTCGATGACCGCGGCAATCGTCGATGTCGATTGTCCGAGCTGAATGCGCCGCTGCTCGGCCTTGTTGTCCGTGCCCACCACGAGAACGTAGTCGCCCCGCTGGTCGGACAGCACCGCCGAGCGCGGGATCGCCAGCACCTCGATCGGCTGGACGCCTTCGAGCACGACGGTCACGAACTCGCCGTCGGTCAGCTCGTGGGCGATGACGCCTGCAGCGGACGGGGCGCGCAGGATCGGATTGGCGATTTCGCCCCGCACCGTGATCGTGTCGGTGTTTTGCGCGATGCTGTTGTCGACGAAGTTCAGCTTGCCGGACTGGCCATACATGCGCCCGTCGGGCAGCCGCAATCGGATCACCACCGCCTCAAGTCCGCCTTGCGGACCGTATCGCTCGCGCAGCTCGAGCCCCTGGCGCAACGGCACGGGAAACGTGACGTACATCGGATCCTGGCTGACGATCGTGGTCAGCACGCCGGACGAGGGGCTCACAATGTTGCCTTCCGTCACCGCCGTGCGCCCGATCTTGCCGTCGATCGGCGCGCTGATCACGGTGTAGTCGAGGTTGATTTGCGAGGCCTGGACCTGCGCCTGCGCGGCCTGCACCTGGGCTTCCAGGCTGCGCTGGTTTGCAATCGCGGCGTCGTAGGTCGACTGCTGCCCGGCCGGTCCTCCGAGCAGGGTCCGTGCGCGCTCCGTCGTCAGCCTGGCATTCTCCAGCGTTGCCTCGAGCTGTGCCACCTGCGCCTTCTTGGCCGCAAGATCGGCTTCGAATGGACCGCGCTCGAGGCGATAAAGCTGGTCGCCCTTCTTGATCTCGGCGCCCTCGTCGAAGAGCCGCTGTTCCAGAAAAGCGGTGACACGGGCGGCAACGTTGACCCGGTTGATCGCCTCGATGCGGCCGAGAAATTCGCTGCTCTCGGTGATCGGCCGCCGTGTCGCTTCGACGATCCCGACTGAAGGCGCGGAAGCGGCAGGCTGCGTCCGGGCGGCCCCGCCGGTCAGCACGGTCATGAGACCTGCCACCAGCAACCGGATCAGGACGTCCGCATGGTTCATCGTCCGCTCCTTGCTCCAGGCTCAGAACAGCGGACTGGGTCACTCCCGCGCGGCCCTGTCGCTGCGCGCGGGTTCGTCGTAGCCCTTGCGATGGCTGTAGAACATCAGTGCGATCAGGCCGCAGCCCGACACCAGGATGAGGACCGCGGCCCCGGCCAGGATGATATTGCCGTAGACCGGCATCGCCGGCGTCGCGCGCCAGACCGATACGCAAAACCAGGTCGCCGCAACGAGAAGCGCGGCCAACACGGCGGCGAGGACCCATTGGTAATTGTTGCGCACGATTCCCTCCATCACCTTGGCAAGGGGCTTGGGAAGCGTCCTAGCGCCAGCGCCATCCGCAATGACGACGGCCGCGATGCCACCAGCACACCCAGCGGCGACGGCGACGCGGCGGTGGAGGGCGCCAACCGGGACGCGGTGGCGGGGCGCCCCAGCCCGGGCCTCCCCAGCCCGGACCGGGCCCCGGTCCCCACTGCGCCGGCATGACAGGGGTTGCTGACCCGCCGGCCCGCCCGGGATCGGGATCGACCGGCATCGCCTCCGCGACGCCGATGAGGCGAGCGCCGACGGTGCCGATTGCGGCCGCGGCAATGGCATTCGTTGCAAGACCGAGGAAGGCGCGGCGGTTGGGGGCATTCATTGTGCTTCTCTCCTTTGTGATTCGGCCGTCCGCAGCGATTGCAGCGCGTAGAGCAACCACGCGAGGCCATGCGAGATCAGGTCGACACCGAGCAGGAAGCCAAGCGCCCAGACACTGATATCGGGGAAGCCGAACAGGATGAGCACGCCGGCGATGACGGCAAAGACGCCGGAGATCAACATCATCCAGCCGTTCTGATGCCAGTAGGCAAAACTCAGCACGCACCGGATGACACCGGACGCGAACAGCACCGCGCCGAGGAAATAGGTGAGGATCAGCGCGCCCGAGGCGGGCTGTGTGAGCAGCAGCAGGCCAAAGACGAGGTAGAGCGCGCCGAGAACGATCCGCCACAGGAAGCCACCCCATTCCTTGGTCCAGAACGCATGCGCGATCTCGAACCCGCCGGCGGCGATCGCGGTAAGGCCGATGAACTTGACGCTGATGATGGTCGCGAACGCAACGTCGCCCAGAGCGAAGATACCGGCGGCAATCAGGACGGCACCGAGGAGAGCACAGACCCAGAGTGGCGGAGGGCCCAGCGCTGCGATACCGGACCGGCTGTCATAGGCCGTCATGCGATCCTCCCGGATAACGATGGTTCCATCGACAGACGGTGAATCCTAGCGGCGAACCCACCGCGCCGACATCAGACGAAACCCTGAGGCACCGGGCGGGAATGTTCGCATCCCCCTTCGGGTCTGTACCCGGCCGGACGCAAGCTGATCCCTACGGACCTCATTGCAGGAATTGCCGGAAGCGACGCAGGGACAGGAAGAACAACAGTCCGCCGATCACCAGCAATGCCGCGAGCTGCGGCCATACGACGGCGAGCCCGGCGCCGCGGAACAGGATGGCCTGGGCCATGATCACAAAATGGGTGTTCGGCGCGGCGAGCATGATGTTCTGGATCAGCTCGGGCATGCTCTCCCTCGGCGTCGTGGCGCCCGACAACATCTGCAGCGGCATCAGCACCAGCATCAAGAGCAGACCGAACTGCGGCATCGTGCCGGCGGACGTGGCGAGAAAAATGCCCATGCTGGTGGTGGCAAAGAGATAGAGCGCGGTGCCGAACAGAAAGAGCGGGACCGAGCCGCCGATCCGGACGGCCAGCAGTCCCTGCACGACGAAGATGAGCGACACGCTGGCCGCGACGAGGACGACCAGGCCCATCGACCAGATCTTGCTGGCCATGACCTCGAAGGGCGTCACCGGCATGACCAGCAGATGCTCGATCGTGCCGTGCTCGCGCTCCCGGATCAGGGCCGCTCCGGTCAGGATGATCGACAGCATCGTGACGGAGGAGATGATGTTGTTGATGGCTCCGAACCAGCTCTTGTTGAGTTCGGGATTGAAGCGCGCGCGCAGCGCCAGATCGATCGGCAAGGGGGCCGCCGAACGGTAGCGGGACAGGAACTCGCTGACCTCGTCGCCGACGATGGACTGGATATAGCCGCTTCCCGTGAAGGCCTGCGACATCCGGGTCGCATCCACATTGAGCTGGATGGCCGGCGATCTCCGCGCAAGCAGGTCGCGCTGGAAGTTGGGCGGGATGTTGAGCGCGAAGGTGTCGAGGCCCGCGTCCATGCGGCTCATCATGTCCGACTGCGATATCAGTCGCGGAACCGCGAAATAGGGCGGGCTGAACGCCGTGATGATGCGCGTGGCCGCGGGCGACTTGTCCTCGTCGACGATGGCCAGGGCTGCCTGGTTGAGCGTCTCCGGCTGGGCCCTGGAGGCGGTGTAGATCGAGACGGTAAAGGCATAAATGATCAGCACGAGCATCATTGGGTTGCGCACGAGGCCGCGCAATTCCTTGATGCCGAGCTGAACGATATTGCCGCTGCGCATCTAGTTCGCCTGCTTCTTGAGGAGCGCGACGCCGAGGGTGAGCAGCACCGGGATGGTGACGAGAAGTGCCAGGAACGGTCCGGAGAGATCGCCGAAGTCGAGCCCCTTGGAGAATGTGCCGCGCGTGATGGTGACGAAGTGCGCGGCCGGATAGATCCGGCCGATAATCGCGCCCGCGCCCTGGAGCGAGGATACGGGATCGACGAGTCCCGAATATTGCGTGGCCGGAATCATGGTGAGCAGCGCGGTCGCGAAGATCGCAGCGATCTGGCTTGTCATGAACGACGAGATCACAAGACCCATCGCGGTGGTGATGATGACGTACAGCAGCGCGGCCGATGTGAACGCGACGAAGCTGCCCGTGAAGGGCACACGGAATACGAATACTGCAAAGGCGGTCAGCAGGAAGAAGTTCAGCATGGCGAGCGCGACGTAGGGAAGCTGCTTGCCGACCAGGAACTCGATGCGCGTCACCGGCGTGACGTAGAAATTGATGATCGATCCGAGCTCCTTCTCGCGCACGACGCTCAGCGTCGCCAGGATTGCCGGAATGATCAGCAGCAGGATCGGGATCACGGCCGGCGCCATCGCGACGATGCTCCGGATGTCGGGGTTGTAGAGGAAGCGGACCTCGAGCTGGAAGTCGCCGGTGGCGGCGGCATTGCCATAGAGTTGCCGGGCGCGTTGCGCCAGCCAGGTCGCGTGCATTGCCTGCACGTAGCTGCGCACCGTCTCGGCACGCGACGGCATTGCGCCGTCGACCCATGCGCCGATCTGGACGTTGCTGCCGCGTGCGACGTCGCGGCCGAAGCCCGGAGGAATTTCGATGGCGAGACTGAGTTCGCCGCTGCGCATGCGGCGGTCGAGATCCTCATAGTCGGTGATCGGCGCAAGCTCGGTGAAATAGCGCGAGCCCGCGATCTGGAGGATATAGTCCCGGCTGACCGAGGTGTCGTCGCGATCCATGGCGGCGAAGGAGAGGTCTTCGACGTCCATGTTGATGCCGTAGCCCATCACGAACATCAGGATGAGGCTGCCGAGGATCGCAAGGGTGGCCCGGATCGGATCGCGCTTGAGCTCGAGCGCTTCCCGTTGCGTGTAGGCGAACATGCGGCGCGGATCGAAGAAGCTCAATGCGCCATGCATCGCGCCGTGCGTCTTCGCGGCAGTGGTGGTTGCCATGTGCGGTGTGGGAGCGGCCGCGGTCGTCTCCGTCGCGGCGATCGCGTCCTTGAGGTAGGCGACAAAGGCCTCCTCGAGGCTTCCATTGCCGCGCCGTGCCGCGATGCGTTCCGGTGTATCGCTGATCATGACCTTGCCGGCGTGCATCAGCGAGATGCGGTCGCAGCGCTCGGCCTCGTTCATGAAATGGGTGGAAACGAAGATCGTGACGCTGTCCTGCCGCGACAGGTCGGACAGGATCTGCCAGAACCCGTCGCGCGCCACGGGATCGACGCCCGACGTCGGCTCGTCGAGGATCAGGATATCGGGCGCATGGATCATGGCGACGGCCAGCGACAGGCGCTGGCGGACGCCGAGCGGCAGGGCGTCGGGCAGGGCGTCGATCACCCTAGTGAGGTCGAAGCGTGCGGCCATGTCGCGGACCCGATCGTGGATTGTATCAGGTGCGAGCCGGAACAGGCGCGCGTGCAGCTCGAGATTCTGGCGGACCGTCAGCTCGGAATAGAGCGAGAACGCCTGCGACATGTAGCCGACGCGACGTCGCACATCCATGTCCCTGGGATCGACCTCGCGCCCGAGCAGCCGGGCATCGCCCTCGCTGGCCGGCAACAGCCCGGTCAGGACCTTCATCGTCGTGGTCTTGCCGCAGCCGTTGGAGCCGAGGAAGCCGAAGATCTCACCGCGGGCGATGCGGAAGCTGACATTGTCGACCGCCGTGAAGTCGCCGAATCTGACGGTGAGATGCTCGGCCTCGATCGCGATCTCATCGTCGTGTTCGCTCGCGCGAGGCGGGATCACCACCTCCCTGTGGTCCCGTCGCTGCTCTTCGGGCAGCAGTGCGATGAAGGCGGCGTCGAGATTGTCGGTGCCGGTCTGTCGCAGCAACTCGGCCGGCGTCCCGGTAGCGAGCACATGCCCGTCATTCATCGCAACCAGCCAGTCGAACCGCGCCGCTTCCTCCATGTAGGCGGTTGCGACGATGACACTCATACGGGGGCGATCATTCCGGATCTCGTCGATCAGCTCCCAGAACTGGCGGCGCGAGAGCGGGTCGACGCCGGTGGTCGGCTCGTCGAGGATCAGCAGGTCGGGGTCGTGGATCAAGGCGCAGCAGAGCCCGAGCTTCTGCTTCATGCCGCCGGACAGCTTGCCCGCGGGCCGGTCAGCGAACGGCGCAAGGCCGGTGTTTCCCAGGAGCTGTCGAATTCTCTCCTCGCGCTCGCGCCTGTCATGGCCGAACAGACGGCCGAAGAAATCGACATTCTCGAATACGGAAAGCGTCGGGTAGAGATTCTTGCCGAGGCCCTGCGGCATGTAGGCGATTTGCGGGCAGGTCCGCCGCCGGTGGGCGGCGTCGGCCATGTCTCCGCCGAGCACGTGAACGCGGCCATCCTGGATCGCGCGAGCCCCGGCAACAAGCGACAGCAGGCTGGATTTGCCGACGCCGTCGGGTCCTATCAGGCCCACCATGCGTGCCGAGGGAATCTCGAGAGCGATGCGATCAAGTGCGCGGATCGCCCCGTAGTGCAGGCTGACCGCCTCGAGGTGGATCACCGGCGCGACGGAGGATCGAGGTTCGGGCGACGCGTTGTTCATTTGACCAGGCGTTCCGTCAGCTGGGCCGGCCATGCGGCGTTGGAATCGAGGCGGACAAAGGCGCGGCCGGGCAGGCCGGTTTTGACCTGCTCGATGTTTCGCCGCAGCAGCTCCGGCGAAATATGCGCCCTGACGCGGAACATCAGCTTCTGCCGCTCCTCCTCGGTCTCGACCGTCTTCGGCGTGAACTGGGCGACGCTGGCAACGAACGTCGCCGTGGCCGGGATGACCCATTGCGGCGCGGCATCGAGGATGAGCCGGACCTCCGAGCCGATCGCGATGCGGCCGGCCTGCGCCGTCGGCAGGAAGAAGGTCATGAAGACATCGCCGAGATCGACGAGATTGAGTACGCGTCCGCCGGCGCTGAGAACCTCGCCCGGCTGGGCGACACGAAACTGGACGCGCCCGTCGCGCGGTGCGCGGAGTGTCGAATCGTTGAGGTCGGCCTTGATGCTCTCGATGGCCGCCTTTGCCGCCTCGACCGCAGCCTCCGCATCGACCACCTGCGCCTCGGCCGCACTGATGGCAGCACCCGAGGCGGCGAGCTGGGCCTCTGCCGCCGCGACGGCCGCGCGGGCGCCGTTGGCGGCCGCGCGGTCGTCGTCAAGCACCTGCTGGGATACGGCATTGGTTCTGATCAATTGCTCGGAGCGCTGCAGCTTTCGATCGGCAGCGTCCAGCTCCGCACCGCGCTGGTCGACGACGGCTGTTGCGGACTTCTTTTCGGCCTGGCGTTGGGTGACGAGGCTCCTGGCGGTCTCGATGCCGATCGTGGCGCGCCGCAATTGGGCCTGGGCCTGACGGTACTGCGCCTCGAGCTGCACGGTATCCATCTGTGCGAGCGCCTGTCCCGCCGAGACCAGATCGCCTTCCCGCACCAGGATGTCGCGGATGCGCCCGGGCGTCTTGGTCGCGATATCGATCTCGACGGCCTCGATGCGCCCGTTGCCACTGGCAAACCCGCTCGGAAGGCCGTCGCCCCCGAGTGTCTGCCAGGCGAAGTACCCGCCTATGCAGAAAGCAGCGACGAGCAAGGCGATCAGCCAGCGTTTTCGATTGCGTGTCATGGTCCAGGTCGTTTTCATCGAACCACCAGGCGGGATGCGGATTATTGCGGGCCTCGCGGCCCCAATGTCAGATGGGTTACGCCAGCCGCGAGATTGAGCCCGATCGAACGTTCGACCGAGATCGGCTGCAGCATCACGCTCCTTCGCGAGCCGCCGATCAGGACGTTGGCGCCGAGGCCGGGACCCAATGCAAAATTGCCGCTCGCGCCGACATAGCTGCCGCGGAGCGTGCCGGGGCCGATCCGCGAATTCCGCGCGAAGACCGCCCAGGACAGCGTGCCCGCGCTGGTCACACCGAGGTCAAGGCCGACGCGCCTGATCCGTCCCTCGTAGACGTACTGCCGCGGCGGGCGCAGCCCGTTGAACACGCAACGCATCGCCTGTGTCGACCCGAGCACCAGCCCGACGCGAGGTTCGGAGAAGCACAGCAGCCTGCCAATCCTGAATCTCTCGGCGCGCGCGGACGTGGTGGTGGTGCAAAGAACGGTCAGCGCGCAAATGGCCGCAAGACATCGCAATGTTCGCATTCAAGCCTCCGTCTGGTGTTGAGCTCCGGTCGCTGCGCCCGCGGGGCGGCCGTCCTGGCGCAGCCAGAACGAGATCGCGAGGCCGATCAGCAGCACGGCGCCGAGCAGGAAGAAGAAGATGGACTGCTTCAGCCAGGATATCGCCGGGACGGCCGCGCCCATCGCAAGGCCGAGAAAGGCGATCTGCAACGACAGCAGGCTGACGCCCGCAAGGAACGTGCCGAGCGCAAGCAGCATCAGCAGCACGAGACCGGTCGCCGGCGTCGGAAGCATCTGCTGAACCCCGGAGACCAGCATGATGTTCATGGTGATCAGGACCGCGATCCAGTGCAGTGCCTGGGTCCACACCAGGCGGATCTGCCTCTCCCTGCCTTCGGTCTCCGGCCATTTGGTGATGACGCAGACCACGCCGATGGCAAGCGCCAGGAACTCCCAATAGCCGACCAGCGGTTGGTGCGAGACGTTCGTATAGGCGACGCCTGCGATGGCGAGCAGCAGCGCGACGACATACGGAAGCTGCTGCCAGAGAAAACGACCGGCCCCTGCGCGCGTCAGGGGAGGCTCGGGAGCATCGCGTTGCCGTGCATCGATTTCGCTCATGGCGGTTCACCCACGATTGTCCGTTGCCGGCTCGCTGCGGTCGCCGAGATAGTCCTCGACGTAGAACCGGATGATCGCGACCCGTCCGACGGCGACGAGTGGCATCGCGAGCGCAATGCCCATGACGCCAAACAGGGCACCGAGCAGGACGATCGCAACCAGCGTCCAGGCCGGCGGTGTCTCGACCGCCCGGCGCTGGATCAGGGGGCCGATCACGTAGCCCTCGATCGACTGGATGATGGTGTAGACGGCGACGGCCCAGATCAGCAGCGAGGCGCCGAGCGGCATCGCCACGAGTGCGATCGGGATCGCGGCGACGATCGGCCCGAGATAGGGGATGAAATTCGACAAGCCCGCCTGCAGGCCCAGCAGGAACGGCCCCGGCAGCCCGATGAGATAGAGCGCGGGCCAGACGCACAGCGTCATCAGGATGATGCGGATCAACTGGCCGACGAACCACAGCCGCATGACGTTGCCGATCTCGTCCATCACGGCGCGCATGCGGGCGCGGTAGGATGGCCTGACCAGCACGACAAGGCTCTCGCGGTGGCTGGTGGGATCGAAGGCAAAGAGAATTCCCAGGAACACGACCACGAGCACGCCGGTCAGAAGGCTCGAGGCGCCCCCCAGCAGGAATTGCGCGTGGCTGAGAAAGCGGCCCTGATCGGCGAACAGCCATTGGGCGAAGTCGCGCCCCCATTCCGGGCCGAGCAGGTCCACGCCATAGGACAACAGGTGCTCTTGCAGAATGTCGACCTGGGTATCCATGACCTTGAGCAGCAGGCGCGTTTGTTCCGGCAGCTTGCCGGCGCCCCAAACCAGCCCAAAGCCCGACAGGGCCGACAGCAGCATGAGAACGAATGTCAGACGCCAGATGCGGCTGAGCGGAAGGACCGGCGCCAGAGCCCGCGCTGCGGCATCCAGAAAGGCTGCGAACAGCACCCCCGCGAAGACGATGAGGAGGCTGGACACCGTTTGCCACACCAGGAACAGGGCAACGGCTGCGGCGAGCAAAGTGAGGCCGATCGCGAGGAGGCTCGGCCGTCCGGCTTCCCCGGATTCGTCGACGGGACTCTCGCGCGGAACGACCCCGCGGACCCGCTCAGGTCCGATCCTGGAATCGCTCATTGATCGGTCCGCCGTCATGTCGCCGTGTCTCAGGTGCGAACGCGGCGGCTGCCATAATGCGGATGCTTGCCGCCGCGATGACGCCAGTAGCGGTGCTTGACCGGATTCGTATTGGTGTTGGGCCTCGCATCGCCTGGTGCGGCCGCGCCGGTCTGCTTCGGTGCCGCCACGGTGCTGTCCTTGGGCTGAGCCAGGGCAATGGCCGACGGTGCGGCGACGGTCACCACTGCGCTCAGGATCGAGGCTCGACACACGGTCCAGATGTTCATACTCGCCTCCATGCGGTCAGCGACAACTGGTCAGATTGAGATGGCTCCGACGGCCAGCCCATAGATTCCGGCGCCCGCGGCGATGGCGATGGCCCCGAACAGGACGGACTCGACCGGCCTGAACAGCCTCTCCTTGCGCTCGCGCTTGGCGATCAGGAACAGCAGCGTTCCCGGCGCGTAGAGAATTGCGGACAGCAGAAGAAATTTTGGTCCGCCGGCATAGATCATGCCGGCCGCGTAGAGCGTCGCGACGGTTGCGACGATCCCGTCGCTGGTGCGGGCGCGCTCGCCGGCATCATAGGCCTCGCCGGTCGATGCGAGCTTCAGGCCGTAAGCCGCGACGAGAAAATACGGGATCAGCGTCATCGCGCTCGTCATCTTCAGGGCGAGCGTGAAGGCATATTCGGCGAACCAGCTCACGACCAGAAACGTCTGTATCACGCAATTCGTGAGCCAGAGCGCCCCGACAGGAACCTTGTGCGCGTTCTCGCGCGCGAGAAAGGCCGGCATGGTGCGCTGGTTCGCCGCCGAGTGCAGGATCTCGGCCGCAAGCAGCGACCATGACAGGTAGTTGCCGAGGATCGAGATCAGCAAGGCGATGCTGATGAACACGCCGCCCCAGCGGCCGACCATCGCTTCCATCACGCCCGCCATCGACGGTGTCGGCAGATCCGCGAGTTCACCCCGCGGCAGGATGCCGTAGGACAGGAGCGTCACGAGCACGAGAAGACAGAGCACCGTCAGAAAGCCGGTGACCGTCGCGATACCGATGTCAGAACGCGTCTTGGCATACCGCGAATACACGCTCGCACCCTCGATGCCGACGAACACGAATACGGTGAGCAGCATCGTGCCGCGGACCTGGGACAGCACGTCCCGGGCGTCCGGCCGCTCCGCACCCCAGAAATTCCCCGAGAACACTTCGCCGTTCAGGGCGATCGCAGCCACGACGATGAACAGCAGGATCGGAATGATTTTCGCGAAGGTCGTGGCGGTGTTGAGCGCGGCAGCTCCCTTGATGCCGCGCAGCACCAGGACATGGACGCTCCACAGCAGCAGGGACGCCGAGGCGATCGCGATTGGCGTCGTGCCGTCGCCGAAGACAGGGAAGAACTGCCCGAGCGTGGCCTTGATCAGGATGAGACAGGCGACGTCGGCGAGGCAGCAGCCGATCCAATAGCCTGCGGCGGAGGCAAAGCCGATATAGTCACCGAAGCCGTCCTTGGCGTAGGCGTAGATGCCGGCGTCGAGCTCCGGCTTGCGCCGGGACAGCGACTGGAACACGAAGGCCAAGGTCAGCATGCCGGTGCCGGCAATCACCCAGGCGATGATCGCGCCGAGAGCGCCGGTGGCGCGTCCGAACTGGGCCGGCAATGCGAAGATGCCGGAGCCGACCATCGACCCGATCACAAGCGCAATCAGCGCGTTGCGCGAGAGTTTCTGATCGGCCTCGTTCGCCGCCATGACGGATGGCCTTCCAATCCGAGGCGTCCGCAGTTGCGGCGGCCGCCTCATGCGCGGACCTTAGAGGGCCGCACCCCGTGCGCCCATCAGGGATTCTCTGTAGGGAGCAGGGCAGGAAATCGGCGGGCGCGGAGCGTCAGGTGCGGACGTCAGGTCTTGGGTCAGGTCTTGGGAAGCAACGCGTCGTCCTCGTTCGTGGAGCAGGAGCGGGACTCCGTCGCCCGGGCAACGAGCACGACACTGCCACGGAAGAATTCGCCGGCCTTGGCAAGCTCGGCGGCAAGGCGGCTGGCATGCAGGAAGGCTGCGTCCTGCTCGGCATACTCGCATCCGATCCCGTCGGTCGAAACACCATATTTGTCAGCGATATGGAAGAAGAAGCGCATGCCCCCGATTAGGCCGGACCGCGGCATGCCTCCAGTGACAACGGCGTAAGGTGCCTCCGCCAAAAGACTGAGAGGCGCAGAAGGGGTTCCCGACTTGCGGGTTGGTCATGAACGCGGGTGCCGTGGGCGCTCTGGCGCCGCCGTGCCATTTGCATCGGAAGGCGGTGGTTTTCACCGGGGCCCCTCGGGGGATTGTCCGATGTTGGTCCGCAGGTTCGAAGGCTAGCGTGGTCTCACTCGGCGAGCGCCAGAGGAGACATGCGATGTCGAACTATGATCACAACCTCACCGCCACGGATGCCGCCGGCGGCCTGACCGCGGTGGATGCCGGATTGCGCGACTACATGCTGCGGATCTACGGCTACATGGCCGCCGGCGTCGGCTTGACCGCCGTCGTCGCCTGGGTGACCTATCAGGCCATCGGTCCCGAGTTGCTCCAGAGTCCCCTGATGTGGGTCTTCATCCTGGCGCCGCTCGCCCTGGTGTTCTTCATCGGCTCACGCATCAACACGCTGTCGGTGTCCACGGCGCGGATCCTGTTCTTCGTCTATTCGGCGCTGGTCGGCGTATCGCTGTCGATATTGCTGCACATCTATACCAGTTCGTCGATCACCCGCGTCTTCTTCATCGCGGCCGCGATGTTCGGGGCGCTTAGCCTCCTCGGCTACACGACCCGGCGCGATCTCTCGGGATTGGGCACCTTCCTGTTCATGGGTCTGATCGGGATCATCATCGCGAGCCTGATCAACCTGTTCCTGGGGTCGACCGCACTCGACTGGCTGATCTCGATCGTGGGTGTCGGCGTGTTTGCCGGCCTGACGGCCTACGATACCCAGCGGATCAAGGGGATGTACGACATCTCGGATGACCACACCGCGACGGGCCGCAAGTCGGTCGTTGCCGCGCTGTCGCTCTATCTCAATTTCCTCAACCTGTTCATGATGCTGCTGCGACTTGCCGGCGGCCGCCGTTGAGACGCGGGAGGACGGCGGCTCAGGCCGCCGGTCGCTCCACCGCACTGGCGAGCGCGTCGCGCAGCGCCGCTTCCTTGGTCTCATCGAGCGAGGTCTTGAGCACGACACCGCCGGCGTCCTTGATCTCCTTGATCACCTTGTCCGCGGTCATGTGCTTGATCAGGACGAACAGGGCGGCGTTGCCGGTCTGGAGATTGGCTGACAGGTTCTTCATGAAGGAATCGTCGATGCCGAAGTCGGAAAGCGCGCCGCCCAGCGCGCCCGACGCGGCGCCCACGGCGACCCCGAGGATCGGATTGAGAAAGAGGACTCCGATGAGGAGGCCCCAGAAGCTCCCGGTCATCGCGCCCATGGCGGTGGTGTTGACGAGCTGATTGAGCTTGATGCCGCCCGAATCCGTCTTCACGGCGATCACGGCGTCGCTGATCGTGATCAGATATTCCTTCTGCAGCTTGAGCAGCCGCTGACGCACTTCTTCGGCTTTTGCCTCGGACGGATACACGATCGCGACCAGATCGGACATGAAGACCTCCCGTTGGATCGAAGATGCAGACCGAAATGTTGGTGCGAACGGTATCCCGCGGGCGGCACCTCCGGGATCAGAGGAAACCCTGCCTCAGGCGGATGAATGTCCCAATGGGTGCACCCGCACTGCGCGTCGCTCTGGAGGTGGGGCGGCGCGTGACGACCGGAAGCCGCCTTGCGACGCCCGACCGGCGAGGCCCGGACGGGCCGAGTTCTGCCGCCGGAGCAGCTGTTATGCGCCGCCCGCGCGGTCGATCATGTGTCGGGCAATAACGTCGATCACGATTGTATCCGCGGGCGCTCAGTAGATTTACCGATACAAGGGCGATGGCTCCTCGGCAAAATCATCCGGTGAAGTCGACCGGTGATCATGTCATGCCGAGGCTCAGGACGATGGCAATTGCAGGCGCGGCGTCGCTGCTGCTGGCGGCCTGCGAAAGGGAGGCGGCCAAGGACGTCGCGCTGACGCCACGACCGGTTCGCACGACGACGATCGCGAAGCGGGAGTCGCCGACGCCGTTCGTCTTCACCGGACATATCGAAGCCGAGGACGAGATCAGCGTTGCGTTCCGAATTTCCGGACGGCTGCTCGCGAACAACACCAGGCTCGGCGATCGCGTCGAGGCCGGCAAGCTTCTGGCGCAACTGGAATCGCAGAACGAAGTGAACGCGCTGCGCCAGGCGCATGCGGCTCTCGCCGCCGCGCAGGGACAGCTCACCCAGGCACGCAATCATTTCGAACGTCAGCAGACATTGCTCGCGCAGGGATGGACCACGCGCGCCAATTTCGAAGCGGCAACGCAGGCGCAACAGACGGCGCAGTCCCAGGTCGACGCGGCCGAGGCCCAGTTGAGCGCCGCCCACGACCAGGTCAACTTCACCGAGGTGCGCGCCGATGCGCCGGGCAAGATCACCGAGACGGGGCCCGCCGCCGGCGAGGTGATCCAGGCCGGACAGACCATTGCGCGGATTGCGCGGCAGGATGGCCGCGATGCGGTCTTCGAGGTCCCCGCCCAACTGGTGCGAGCGGCTCCCGCCAATCTGCAGGTGACCGTCAGCCTGACGGACGATCCGGCAGTGACCGCGCAAGGGCGTATCCGGCAGGTTGCCGCGCAGGCGAACCCGGTCACGCGGACCTTCGAGGTGAGGGTGGGACTTAGCGATCCGCCCGCCGCGATGCGGCTGGGAGCCACGGTGGTCGGTCGCGCCGAGGCGAGCGCCGGACCGATGATCGACATTCCGGCAACCGCGCTGACCAGGATGAACCAACAGCCGGCCGTCTGGATCCTCGATCCCTTGACCAAGACCGTCTCCGTCCGGAACGTCGACGTGCTGCGGTTCGATCAGGCACAGGTGATCATCTCGCAAGGGCTCGACGCCGGCGAGATCGTCGTGACCGCGGGCGTTCAGGCACTTCACCCGGGCCAGAAGGTGCGCGTGCTCGGGTCGGAGCCATGACCGGCTTCAACCTCTCGGAATGGGCGCTCGAGCGCCGCTCGCTCGTCATCTATCTCATGCTCGTCGCCGTGCTCGCCGGCGGACTGTCCTATGTCCGTCTCGGCCGGAACGAGGACCCTGCATTCACCATCAGGACGATGGTTGTCCAGGCGGCGTGGCCGGGGGCGACGGCCGCAG
This sequence comes from Bradyrhizobium sp. USDA 376, assembly GCF_054063675.1. NCBI lineage: Bacteria > Pseudomonadati > Pseudomonadota > Alphaproteobacteria > Hyphomicrobiales > Nitrobacteraceae > Bradyrhizobium > Bradyrhizobium sp. USDA 376. The sequence goes on along the minus strand of NZ_JBSSGN010000001.1, from coordinate 8,330,407 downwards.
AGACGATGAAGCAGGTGACGGAACGGCTCGAGCGACAATTGCAGGAGACGCCGCATCTGGACTTCCTGCGCAGCTTCACCCGGCCCGGCCTCACCACGATCTTCGTGAACCTGAAGGGGAGCGCCAACGCAAGGGATGTCTCCGATACCTGGTATCAGGTGCGGAAGACGATCGGGGATATCCGCCATACGCTTCCTGCGGGAGTTGTCGGCCCGGCGTTCGACGACGATTTCGGCGACACTTTCGGCATCGTCTACGGCTTCACCAGCGACGGGTTTACCGAGCGCGAGCTGCGTGACCGGGTCGAGGCGATCCGATCGCGCCTTCTGGGCGTGCCAGACGTTGCAAAGATCGAGCTGCTGGGCGCGCAGGAGGAAGTGATCTTCGTCGAATTCTCCAAGAAGGAGCTCGCAAATCTCGGCGTCGATCGGACAGCCCTGATCGCCCCTCTGCAGGCTCAGAATGTCGTGATGCCGACCGGAACGATCCAGACCGGGTCCGAGAGAATTTCGCTTCGGGTGTCGGGAGGCTTCCAGTCCGAGCAGGACATTGCCGGCATCAACTTCGCAGCCGGAGGCCGGATGCTCCGCCTGAGCGATATTGCGACGGTGCGGCGCGGCTATGCCGATCCGCCGCAGCCGCTGTTCCGGATCAACGGCCATCCGGCAATCGGGCTCGCGATCGCCATGCGCGACGGCGGCGATATCCTCGCTCTCGGCAGGAACGTCAAAGCTGAGATGGCAGCCATCACCGCCGATCTGCCGATCGGAATCGAGCCGAGCCTGGTTGCCGATCAGGCCGTCGTGGTGGACAGGGCGATCGGCGAGTTCATGACCTCGCTGGTGCAGGCGATCGCCATCATTCTCGCGGTGAGCTTCGTCAGCCTTGGCCTCCGTCCCGGCCTCGTCATCGCGCTGGCGATTCCGCTCACGCTTGCCATCGTGTTTCCGACCATGGAGCTTCTCCGCATCGACATGCAGCGAATATCGCTCGGTGCCCTCATCATCGCACTCGCGCTGCTGGTCGACGACGCCATGACGACGACAGATGCCACGCTCAACCGGTTGGCGCTGGGCGACAGCAAGATGGCGGCGGCGAGCTACGCCTTCCGTACCCATGCGCTGGCCATGCTGGCCGGTACGCTGGTGACCATCGCCGGCTTCATTCCGGTCGGCTTCGCCGCCAGCGCCGCCAGCGAATACACGTTCTCGCTGTTCGCAGTGATTGCGGTCGCATTGCTGGCATCGTGGTTCGTCGCGGTCATCTTCGCGCCGCTGCTGGGCGTCGCCATCCTTCTGCCGCCCATGCAGACGGGCGCTCCGGCCCCCGGAGCGGTCTTCCGGCTGTATCGGCGCTTTCTGGTGCTGGCGATTCGCGCCAAATGGCTGACGCTGGGCGGGACGGCTGCGCTCTTCGTCGCGTCCGTGCTCGCGCTCCCGCTGATTCCGCAGCAGTTCTTTCCCCTGTCCGACCGGCCGGAGCTGCTCGTCGACGTCAGCCTGCCGCAGAACGCCTCGATCTTCGCCAGCGAAGCTGCGGCCGGGCGCCTGGACAAGGCGCTGACCGGTGATCCCGACGTCGCGCATTGGAGCACCAATGTCGGCCGCGGTGCGATCCGCTTCTATCTGCCTCTCAGCGTCGAGCTGCCGAACGAGTTCTTCACCCAGGCCGTCGTCGTCGCCAGAAACGTTGCGGCGCGCGAACGCCTGCATGCAAAGCTGGAGCGGTTCCTGGCGGATGAATTCCCCAACGCGATCTCGTCGGTTTCACCGCTTGGCCTCGGTCCCCCCGTCGGATGGCCGCTGCAGTATCGTGTTAGTGGTCCCGACGTCGAGCGGGTGCGCGACATCGCGCTCGCGGTGGCGCGGATCCTCGCCTCCGATCCGAGCGCCAGAAGCACGAACTTCGACTGGATGGAGCCGGATCGTCAGGTGCGCATCCGCGTCAATCAGGATGAGGCACGCCTTCTCGGTCTGAGTTCGCAGGCGATCTCCACAGTCCTGAACACCGTGATCTCCGGTACACCCGTCACACAGGTTCGGGACGATATCTATCTGGTCAACGTGGTGGTCCGCGCGACGGACGAACAGCGTGTCTCGCTGCCGAGCTTGCGAACGCTCCAGGTGCCGATCCCCGGTGGCCGGACCGTTCCGCTGAGCCAGTTTGCCTCTTTCGAATACGATCAGGAATTCCCCTTGATCTGGCGACGCGACCGCGTGCCCACCCTGACGGTGCGAGCTGCCATCCCCGACGGGGTACTGCCGGAGAGGGTCGTCAATGCGCTGGCTCCCGCCATCGCCAAGCTGAGGACGACGCTGCCGCCGTCCTACGATGTCGTGATTGGTGGCACCGTGGAGGAGAGCCGGAAGTCCCAGGCGTCCGTAATGGCCGTCGTGCCGGTGATGCTGTTCGTCATGTTCACGGTTCTGATGGTCCAGGTGCAGAGCTTCCCGCGGCTGTTGATGGTGATCAGCGTTGCACCGCTTGGTCTGATTGGCGTGGTCGCGGCGCTGCTCCTGTCGGGGCGGCCGCTCGGGTTTGTCGCCATTCTCGGCGTCCTCGCGCTGCTCGGCATGATCAGCAAGAACGCGGTGATCCTGATTGGTCAGATCGAGGCCGAACGCGCGCAAGGGAAGGGACCCTGGGAGGCCGCGGTCGATGCCAGCAGCTCGCGCTTTCGTCCGATCATGCTGACGGCGGTCTCCACCGTCCTCGGCATGATTCCGATTGCGCCGACCGTCTTCTGGGGGCCGATGGCCTTTGCGATCATGGGCGGGCTGCTCGTCGCAACCGTTCTGACGCTCGTCTTTCTGCCGACCTTGTATGTGGCCTGGTCGGGCGGAAAGGAGCCAGTCGCGCCGTGAGGGTAATCCCGGACTCCGACTAGGTAATCACCTGATAGGCCGCCTTCATATCGGGGAGCATGGTTCGGCCTCGGAATGAGCAGGCCGGCCAAGACGTCGTCCAAGGGACCGTCGAAGACATCGGTCACGGCATCGGTCATCGTTCGCGGTTCGAGGTCTCCCCATGACTGCGACGCCAACGGCCCAAAAGCTTTCGTTGTTCGCACTGACGGCAATGGTCGTCGGCTCCATGGTCGGCTCAGGCATCTTCTCGCTGCCGCGGACATTCGGCATCGCCACCGGCCCGTTTGGCGCCATTCTCGCCTGGTGCATCGCAGGCGGCGGCATGTACACGATGGCGCGCGTGTTTCAGACTCTGGCCGAGCGAAAGCCGGATCTCGATGCCGGCGTCTACGCCTACGCGAAGGCAGGTTTCGGCGACTATCCCGGCTTCCTGTCGGCGCTCGGCTACTGGATCGGCAGTTGCATCGGCAACGTGTCCTACTGGGTCCTGATCAAGTCGACGCTTGGCGCGTTCTTTCCCGTGTTTGGCGACGGCAATACGGTTACCGCGATCGTCGTCGCCTCGATCGGGATATGGCTGTTCCACTTCATGATCCTGCGTGGCGTGCAACAGGCCGCCGCGATCAACACCATCGTCACCATCGCCAAGATCGTGCCGATCCTGATCTTCATCGTCATCCTGGCGTTTGCCTTCAAGGCCGACCTGTTCCGCGCCAATTTCTGGGGCGGCGAGGGGATGCCGGACAAGGGTCTGTTCGACCAGATCCGCGCGACCATGCTGGTCACGGTGTTCGTCTTTCTCGGGATCGAGGGCGCCAGCGTCTATTCCCGCTACGCCAAGGAGCGGTCCCATGTCGGTGCCGCGACGATCATGGGCTTCGCGGTGGTCACGAGCCTCATGGTGCTCGTTACCATGCTGCCCTATGCCGTGCTGCCGCGCGCCGAGATCGCCGACGCGCGGCAGCCGTCGATGGCGACGGTGCTGGAGGCGGTGGTAGGGCATTGGGGCGCCGTCTTCGTCAGCATCGGACTTCTGGTCTCGGTGCTCGGAGCCTATCTCGCCTGGTCGTTGATCTGCGCCGAGGTGCTCTCCGCCGCCGGCCGGACCAGGGATATGCCGCGCGTGTTCGGCACCGAAAACGCCAACAGGGTGCCGGCCGCAGCGCTCTGGCTCACCAATATCGTCGTGCAGCTGTTCGTCATCAGCACCTATTGGTCGCGGGACGCCTTCGCGTTGATGCTCAATTTGACGAGCGTCATGAACCTCATTCCGTTTTTCCTGGTCGCCGCCTACGGGCTCCTGCTGGTCAAGCGGGGCGAGACCTACGAAAAGAGCCCGGACGCGCGCAGGCGTGACCTGGTCTTCACCGGCATCGCCGTCGTCTACACGCTCTTCCTGATCTATGCCGCCGGGATGAAATATCTGCTCCTGTCGGCGATCCTCTACGCTCCTGGCACGGCGCTGTATTTCTGGGCGCGCCTCCAGCAAAAGGCGAAGATCTTCACTTCGATCGATTGGGTCATCTTCATCGTGGCCGTGATCGGCGCCGTGATCGGGATTCATGGCCTGGCCACCGGCTACATCACCATCTAGGCGAGGCACCTCCCATGGCGACAGCACAGGCGTCGGATTCAAGGATCCCGTTCGGTGTCCATTCGGAAGTCGGTCAGCTGCGCAAGGTGATGGTCTGCTCGCCAGGCCGCGCGCATCAGCGCCTCACGCCCACGAACTGCGATACTTTGCTGTTCGACGATGTGCTGTGGGTCGACAATGCCAAGCGCGATCATTTCGACTTCGTGCAAAAGATGCGTGACCGCGGCATCGATGTCGTCGAGATGCACAACCTGCTCACCGATACCGTCGCCATTCCGGAGGCAAGGAAGTGGATTCTCGACAACCAGGTGGTTCCCAATCAGGTCGGGCTCGGGCTGATCGACGAGCTGCGCAGCTATCTGGAAAGCCTCAAGCCTCGTGAGCTGGCGGAGACCCTGATCGGCGGATTGTCGACCCACGATTTTCCCGAGGCCCATGGCGGCGAGATGCTCAGGCTGATCCGTGAAGCGGCGGGCATGACCGAATATCTGCTGCCGCCGCTTCCGAACACCCTGTACACGCGCGATACCACTTGCTGGATCTATGGCGGCGTGACACTGAACTCGCTGTTCTGGCCGGCGCGCCATGAAGAGCCGATCCTCGCCACGGCCATCTACAAGTTCCACCCGGACTTCGCCGGCAAGGTCAATGTCTGGTGGGGAGATCCGACGCAGGATCACGGCCTCGCCACGCTGGAAGGCGGTGACGTGATGCCGATCGGCAAGGGTAACGTTCTGATCGGGCTGAGCGAGCGGACCTCGAGGCAGGCGATCAGCCAGCTTGCTGCGGCGCTGTTCGGGAAGAAGGCGGCCGAGCGGGTGATCGTGGCCGCGATGCCCAAGCTCCGCGCGGCGATGCATCTCGATACCGTCTTCACCTTCGCCGACCGCGATTGCGTGCTGCTCTATCCCGATATCGTCAACAACATTACCGCATTCTCGTATCGGCCGGCCGACAATCCGGCAGGCCTCGAGTTGCGCAAGGACGAGAAGCCCTTCGTGGACGTCGTCGCAGACGCGCTCGGCCTGAAGAAGTTGCGTGTCGTCGAGACCGGCGGGAATGCCTATCTGCGCGAGCGAACCCAGTGGGACAGTGGCGCGAATCTCGTCTGCGCATCCCCGGGCGTCGTGTTCGCCTATGACCGCAACACCTACACCAACACGCTGCTGCGCAAGGAGGGGATCGAGGTGATCACCATCGTCGGCGCGGAGCTCGGACGGGGGCGCGGCGGCGGCCATTGCATGACATGCCCGATCATCAGGGACGCGGTTGACTACTAGGCGTACGTGACTTTGCGGCCGCCACCGAACGCTGATTGATCGCATCAACCAGTGATTTAAAATTGTGACATTAACACGCCACAATCGTTGCGCAGCGTGACGCGAAACCCGGTCTGCGCAGCAGCATCGGAGGTGGGCGCCATGCGAAGCTCTGGATTCCTTCTGCCGGTCGTCGGCTTGCCCATCCTCGGCTTACTCAGTGCGGGCACGGCCGGGGCGGCGGACCTTGATCTCACCGAGTTCAAGACGAGCCCGATTGCCGCTGTACCCTACTATTCCGCACCGTCCTGGAGCGTCGTCGGTTCCATCTCGCCGACCTTCACCGACAACGCGCTCTTCACCCGCGACAACCGCAAGTCGGACATCTACTACGAGCCGGACGTCAGTGTCAGGCTCGACGGAAACCTCACCAACGACCTGTCCTACCGGCTCTATGCGCGGGCCCAGTACGAAGCCTTTTCGCGGGAGAAGGATGGCAATTTCGCCGTGGCGCGCATGGGCGCGCGTCTGACCGAGAACTGGAACGGCTGGCGCTTCTCCGCCATCTACGAAAACCGATACGATTTCGACGGGGTCTACCGCGACCTCGCATTCACGTCCCATGATGTGATGGGCTCGGTGGCGCGCGACTTCCGCATCGACAACACGATTTTCTCGCCGCTGCTGCTGCTGACCTATCGGTTCTCGGACCTCGCGGAAGCGCGCCGCTGGCGCTTTGACGCCGTGCTCGGTATCGAGGTCAAGCTCGATCCCAGATGGTCCATCGTGAGCACACCGCTGTTCGAGGCCTACTGGTTCACCGATGGGCTCAACAGCGGGCGTCAGGATCAGCTCTATTCGGTTGATGTGGGCGTGAAGTATAACTTCGCCAGCAATGTGGCGCTCACGACCACCGTGCTATACGAAGCGCGAACATCGAACGTTCCGCTGCGGCGGTACAGGGATGTTCGCATCGGCCCTCGCCTGGATTTCGCCTTTTGAGTGAGACCTGAAAGATGCCCGCAAGACGCCTGTTGACGCTGACCTGCATCGTCGCCGGAAGTCTGTCGGCATCGGTGGCGCTCGCCGATCCGCGCGATGCGGTGGATCGAGGCCAGCGTCTCGATACCGATGCGCTTCGGGATGATGCCGCAACGCACCGTCTGCAGCAGCCGTCGCATCCCCTCGATATCGCGCCGACTCGCCCCGCACCAGCGGCGAAGGCAGTGAGGAAGAAGAAGTCAGGCACCAGCAGCAGCCGCTAGGCCGGTCGCGCATCGTGCCCAGCGGGCCGGGAATGATGCTGATGAATTGCGGCAGGCGTACTGCTGCGTATCGGTGCAACCGCGTTGCCACAGTGCCCTCGCGGCCATCCGCATCTTGATTTTGAATCTCTGTTGCATCGGATTTGATGTCGCGGGCGTGGCACAAACTGCATAGCGCCCGCCGCAGAACGCATGCCTCACGAATTCGAGATTTCAATCTGGAAATAATACTACCTGATGGTGTGGCCGCGCGGCGGGGTGTATGATTGGTCAGCCCCAACGGCGTGCGTCTTCCGGATCCGGTGGCGGATGTCTCGCCGGTGGGGCGGGGAGGGGACCTGCGATATCGTCGCCAATATCGGGCGTCGCCGGAATAGAGTGAGTGCGTACCGTGAAGCCACATGGCTGCCCCGACAGCGAGTCGGATCGAACCGGTCTGAAGAACTGGCTGCGCATAGGTTCGCAAGAATCGATCGACGAGCTCTATTGGATATCTTCGGCAGATCTTCTCTTCGTCGCGCGCCCGTCTTTCCGCGGACACTTTGCCTATGAAGGAATCAATCCGGCATTCGAGTCTCAGCTCGGCGTATCGTCGGAAGACGTCAGCGACATGGACGTTTTCGATTGCATGAGTGCGGACGACGCAAGGTCCGTCTGCGAGGCGCTTCGGGCGGGCCTCGCGGAGGGAACGGAGGTCAGGATCCGCCAGCGACTCTCGCTCGGCGGGTCGCCACGGGCGATGGAAACGACGGTCACGCCGATCGTGGACGGCGGTGTGGTCCGGTTGATCGGCAGCCACCGCGAGCTGCGCAACGGTGCTTTGGAGCACGCCGCCGCATGCGATGACGGGCTCGATATCGACGTCGGCCTGCTCGCCATTCAGGAAGGCATCCAGCAACGGATCGCCTCCGATCTGCACGATTCGACCTGTCAGCATCTGATCGCCGCCAGCCTCGGCCTGATGCGGATGCGGAGCAATCTGGGCGACGCCGCCCTGGCGGAGCGGCTCTGCGACGACATCGACGCGTCGATCGATGAGGCGCTCAGGGAGCTCCGCGCCTTTGCCTATCTCCTGCATCCGCGGAATCTGGCGGGTGAGGGATTGAAGGCTGCGATCGAGCGATACGCGGAAGGATTTGCGGCGCGCACCTCTTTGCGTGTGACCGTGAACATCGTGCCGGATATCGATCGGCTGCCGTATGAAACGAAGCGTTCGCTGCTGCGCGTCGTTCAGGAGGGTCTCACGAACGTCTTCCGCCATGCCAAGGCGACGGAGGTGGCGATCGTCGTCTGCCTCGCCGAGGGCCGTTTCGTGCTGACGATCAGCGACAATGGACGCGGTCTTCCCGACGCGGTCGGGCGCGGCCACAAGGCCGTATCGACCGGGGTCGGCATTCCCGCCATGCGGGTGAGGCTGCATGAGATCGGAGGTACGCTCGACATCCGGTCCAGCCGGACCGCGCCACTTTCCGGAACCGTCCTGTGCGCGATGTTTCCGCGCCGTCTCGCGGCGAACAGGCGGAATCGGCGAAGCACCACGACCATCATGAGGGCCCACGCAGGCACACGATCAGCGAAAGAACATTAGCCCGCGGCGGCAGGCCGGAAGGGCGGCCGGACCGCCGTGAAGGATTTGGAGCGTGCTGCCATGAAACGAATTCTGATAGCCGACGATCACGAAGCGGTGCGTTCTGGCTTGCGGGCGGTGCTCGAACAGCGGGCGGATTGGGAGGTGGTCGCCGAGGTCACCGATGGCGGCCGGGCGGTCGCTGCGGCGATCGAGAGCCAGCCTCACGTCGCCATCCTCGATTTCTCGATGCCCCGCATGACCGGCGTGGAGGCGGCGCGGCGGATCAAGGACCATCCGTTGCAGACCGAGATCCTGATCTTCACCGTGCACAATTCGGGCCTGATCGCGCAGCAGGCATTCGAGGCCGGCGCGCGTGCGTTCCTGGTGAAGTCGGACGCGAACAAGCTGCTGCTTGCGGCGGTCGAAGCGTTGCTGCTGCACCGGCCATTCTGCACCACGAGCTGCGTGACGGAATTCGACCGCGGGTCGGGTGCCAACGGCGAGCGGCATCACGAGCTGACGGCGCGCGAGCAGCTCGTGGTCAAGCTGGTTGCGGAAGGCTACAGCAACAAGGGGATCAGCGCGATCCTCAATCTCAGCGTCAAGACAACCGAGGCGCATCGGGCGGCTGCGATGCGCAAGCTCGAGGTGAATTCGACGGCAGGCCTCGTCCGGTATGCGGTCCGGACCGGGCTGATCGAGGCCTGAACGGTGATATCGGCGAGCCGACCCTGGGCGTCAGTACCTTCGCCGGGACATCTCAGGGTTTTGTTGGATAACGCTGGCCGCAGGGCGCCGTATGATCGTTCGACCTTACGGCCGGTCACTGCCGTTGTCCGCCCGGTCGGATAGGAGCCGGCAAACGGGAACGATGTCGTGAAACGCATCTTGATTGCGGATGATCATGAAATCGTACGTTCCGGCCTTCGCGCGATCGTTGGAACGCGTTCCGACTGGATCGTGAGCGGAGAGGCCACCAACGGCGAGCAGGCCGTCGCGCTGGCGCTCGAAACCCGACCGGACATCGTGATTGTCGATTACTCCATGCCGATCATGAACGGCCTGGAGGTCAGCCGTCGCCTCAGGACGCTGCATGTGCGAACCGAGGTGCTGATTCTGACCATGCACGAAAGCGAGGAACTCCTGACGGAGGCCATCCTGGCCGGCATTCGCGGCTTCCTGTTCAAGTCCGATGCCCGCAAGCACCTGATTTCAGCTATCGAGGCCTTGCTCGACGGCAGGCCCTACTTCACCAGCGTTCTCCTGGAAAAGCTGCTTCACGATTACCAGGCGAACAAGCAGAACCGGGCCGACATGCTGCTGACGTCACGCGAGCAGAGCGTGGTCCAGCTGATCGCGGAAGGGAATACCAACAGGTCGATCAGCGCGATCCTGAATCTGAGCGTGAAGACCGTCGAGACCCATCGCGCCTCGGCCATGCGCAAGCTCAGGATGTCGTCCACCGCCGAGCTGGTGCGCTATGCCGTACGCAAGAAGCTGGTCTCGCCCTGAACGGATGCTGATGTGCCGCGCCAAGTGCAGTTTTGGGGGCGTATGACGACCTTATCTAGAAGTCCGAGACCTTTCCGACCGCAAGTCCGGCAAAGCGGTCCGGCCGATAGGGTTGGGGATCGACGATCGGCGCGGCGCCAGTCACGAGATCCGCGATGAGGTGCCCGGCTCCTGGACCGATGCCGAAGCCGTGGCCGCTGAAGCCGGCGGCCAATATCAACCCAGGCAGGCCGGAGGTCTCTCCGATGACCGGCACACCATCGGGCGTCGAGTCGATGTAGCCGCCCCACGCGGCGGTGATCCTGGTGTCCTTCAGGGCGGGCAACAACTCGAGCGCGCGCCGATGGGTGAGCTCGATCGTGTTCTGATCGGGCGCGGGATCCAGAATGCGCATGCGCTCCATCGGTGTCGGCTCGCTCGCGCGCCAACGCTGGAGCGTTTCGTGTCCGGACCTGACGCCTTCGAGGCCGCCCGGGAGCAGACTGCGCCAGCGCCGCCGAAACATCGGCAGGAATTGCGGCGCGAAGCGCAATTGCTGCGCGGTCGGATCGACGCGGCCTCGGCCGCTGATGGCGAGTGTATAACCGCCATCGCCGCGTTTCGTCACCGAGACAGCGGCAGTGTGGAGCGCGTCCGGCAGGCCTTTTGCATCCCCCGAGACGGACAGAATGGACGATCGAATCGAGGCGAGCGGAAGACGGATGTCGGCCTGATGGCAGAAGGAGGAGGACCACGCGCCGCCTGCCAGTATGGCGACACGCGTGCGAATCGTGCCGCGCTCCGTCACGACGGCGCTCACGCGGCCGCCCTCGGTCTCCAGCCCGCGCGCCGCGCACATCTGGTGCACGGTGCCCCCGTGCCTGAGTATCGCCCGCGCCACCGCCGGCGCAGCCCTGCCGGGATCGGCGATGCCGTCGGTCGGGGAGAAGACGCCACCCTTCCAGGCGCGTCCCGTCGCCGCACCGCGCTGCGTCGCTGCGGCTGCATCGAGCATGTGCGTGGTGACGCCGACCGTTCGCGCGAAGTCGCGCCAGCGCGCCCAGCCGTCGAGCTCGGCCTCGTCATTGCTGAGATACAGAAGGCCGCAGCGGGAGAAGCCCGTGCTCTCGCCGCTTTCGGCGTCAAAGCTCTCCCACAGGTCGAGGCTCTTGGTCGCCATCGGCAACTCGCGGGTATCGCGATTTTGCTGCCGGCACCAGCCCCAGTTGCGGCTGGACTGCTCGGCTCCGATTCGCCCCTTCTCCACGAGGACGACGCTGAACCCTCGCAGGGTGAGATAGTAGGCCGCGAACACCCCGACGATGCCGCCTCCGATGACCACCACGTCGGCGGCACGGGGCAGCTCCGGCGAGGTCTCGATGTGGCTGAGTGGGGCGGGCATCCTGGCTTCCTAGATTTCGCTCGTCGCAGCGTAGGTCGCGCATCGGCGCAGGCGGCGCTGGATTCGATGGCGGGCCAGCATTTTATGCTGTATCGTCACTGCGCTACAAAACTGCCTTCTACTCGAAGGATATGATGTCAGTGGTGGACGATAGGTGCAGGCTGAGTGAGCTTTCGGTGCATTTTACCAAATTTTCTGCTGCGCCTTCCGGCGCGTGCTCAATGGAGAGTCACCAATGAAGCTGGACCGGATCGACATCAAGATCCTCCACGAACTCCAGAAGAACGGTCGCATCACCAATGTCGAGCTCGCCGAGCTGGTGAACCTGTCGCCCAGCCCATGCCTCATGCGCGTGAAGAGGCTGCAGGCCGAGGGCTACATCGAGGGGTATGCCGCCCAGATCAACGTGCGCAAGCTGGGACAGACGCTGACGGTGTTCACCGAAGTGACGTTGAAGAACCATCGACAGATCGACTTCGCTCGTTTCCTGTCGGCGGTCGACAAGGTCGATCAGCTGATCGAATGCCATCTGGTCTCCGGAGGCTACGACTACATGCTGAAGTTCGTCACCGCGAGCATCGGCGAGTACCAGACGATCATGGAGCGGTTGACGGACATGGATATCGGCATCGACAAGTATTTCAGCTTCGTCGTTCTCAAGTCGCCCATCGTCCGTTCGCAGATGCCGCTGACCAGCCTGTTTCCGGCTTGATGCCGGCTGCGCCTACGGATGGCAATAGGCCCGCACCTGGTCGGCATCCTGTTCCAGATTGTCGAGCCAGCCGGTATCGAGCTTGGGCACCGAAGAGAACAGCAGCCGCGTATAAGGGTGCTCCGGTGCTGCCAGGCGGGTCGACGCGATCTGTTCGACCTTCTGACCGCGATACATCACGATGATCTCGTCGCAGATCGCCTCGACCACCGACAGGTCATGGCTGATGAAGATGTAGGAGATGCCGAGCTCACGCTGCAGCTCCTTCAGCAGCTCGACCACGGCGGCCGCCACGACCGTATCGAGAGCCGACGTGATCTCGTCGCACAGGATGAGCGTCGGCTCGGCGGCGAGTGCCCGGGCAAAATTCACCCGCTGCTTTTGGCCGCCTGACAGCTCTCCCGGCAATCGATGCCGCACGGATTTGGGCAGCCGGACCAGATCGAGCAGCTCGCTGACGCGCGCATCGCGGGCCTTGCCCCTCATGCCATGATAGAAGGTGAGGGGACGCCTCAGGATGTCTTCCACCGACTTTGCCGGGTTGAGCGCGGTGTCCGCATGCTGGAACACGATCTGGATCTGGCGGAGCTCGTTGCGGGTGCGGTTGCGGCCGGCCTTTCCCAATTCGCGCCCGTTGAAGACGATGTCGCCCGCATGAGCCGGCAGGATTCCGGCAATCGCTCGGGCAAGCGTCGACTTGCCGCAGCCGGACTCGCCGATGATGCCGAGATTCCGCCCTTGATCCAGCTTGAGGCTGACGGCCTGCACGGCAGTGATCAGCGGCTGTCCATCGCGCGTGCGAGGTCCGTAGCCGACTGTGAGATTGTCGACCTCTAGCAACGGGCGCTTTGTCGCGCCCTCGTCGTCAGGCTGCCGCTGCTGGGTCTTTGGCCTGAACGCGGCCAGCAGCTCCTTTGTGTAGGGGTGCTGGGCCTCCTCGAGGATATCGTTGGTCGTCCCCATCTCCTGGACCGTACCGTCCTTGAGCACGACGATCCTGTCGGCGATCTGGGCGACCACGGCCAGATCGTGCGAGACGTAGACGCCGGCGATGTTGTGCTGCGCCGTGACGGACTTGAACGCCCGCAGCACCTCGACCTGCGTCGTGACATCGAGCGCCGTGGTCGGTTCGTCGAAGATGACCACCTTCGGTTGGCCGATCAGGGCCATCGCGGCGGCGAGGCGCTGCAGCTGACCGCCCGAGACCTGGTGCGGGTAGCGGTTGCTGATCGTTTCGGGCTCAGGCAGCGACAGGGCTTTGAACAGCAAGAGGGCTTTCGCCTGTGCTTCGGCGGCCGACATGAGCCTGTGGATCCGCGCCACCTCGATGACCTGATCCATGATGGTGAGCGCAGGGTTGAAGGCGGCCGCAGCGCTCTGCGGCACATAGGCGACGCTCGTCCCGCGAATGCCGGCGCGTTCCGCTTCCGACAGCTTCACCATGTCGACGCCGCCCACCCGCACCTCGCCGCCGGTGATCGCGCAGCCCTGCCGGGCGTAGCCCATGAGCGTCATGGCAATCGTGGTCTTGCCCGAGCCGCTCTCGCCGATGAGGGCGACGATCTCGCCTTCGGCAATGTCGAGGCTGACGCCCTTGATGATCTCGACCCGCCTGCCGGCGTCGGTCGTCGCCTCGACCCTGAGATTGCGGATTTCGACGAGGTTTCCCGTCATTCGGCGCTCCGGTCGCGGATTTTGCGCGGCAGGTTATCGATCAGAAGGTTGACGCTGATGGTGAGGCTTGCGATCGCGAGCGACGGGAAGACCACCGCCGGCGCGCCAAAGGGCAGCCCGCCGATGTTCTCGCGAACCAGTGCGCCCCAGTCCGCGTAGGGCGGCTGCACGCCGAGCCCGAGAAAGGACAGGCCGGAGAGCAGCAGCACGATGAAGACGAAGCGCAGGCCGAGATCGGCGAGCACGGGACCGAGAATGTTGGGAAGAATCTCTGAGGCGATGAGATAGGGCAGGCGTTCGCCCCTGATACGGGCGACCACCATGAAGTCCATGGTATTGACGTTGACGGCGAGGGCGCGAGCGAAACGATAGGCGCCGGGCGTGTAGATCACCGAGAGCGTCGCAACGAGTGCCGGGATCGACGAGCCGACCGCGGCGACCACGACGAGGCCGAACAGCTTGCTGGGTATAGAGTTGAGCGCATCGAGAAACCGGCTCAGCATGCTGTCGAACCACCCTCCGGCGACTGCCGCAGTCATGCCGAGCGCGACGCCGCTGAAGCAGGCAATGGAGACGGCGGCAAGCGAGATGCCAAGCGTGTAGCGCGCGCCCATCAGGATGCGCGAGAAGATATCCCGGCCGAGATAGTCGGAGCCGAACCACAGCTCCCGGCTCATGGGACCGAAATAGTCGGTATCGACGATCTCGCCGACGGAATGCGGGATGATCTGCGGAGCGAACAGGGCGATGCCGGCCCAGAGGAGGATGATGCCGAGGGCCGAGACGCCGACGAGATTGAAGCGATAGCCCAATCGCATGCTGAGCCGGCCTGACGAGGTCGGATTCGTCATCGGAGCCTCGGATTGGACAGGACGGCAATGATGTCGGCGGCCGTGATCAGCGCCAGATAACCCAGGCAGAAGATCATCGCGCAGGTCTGGATCAGCGGCAGGTCACGGGTCGAAACGGCATCGACCATCAGCTTGGCCACGCCGGGATAGTTGAAGATGGTCTCCACGATGATGACGCCGCCGAGCAGGTATGACAGCGAGAGCGCAACCGCATTGACGATGGGGCCAAGCGCATTGGGCAGCGCATGTCGCAGTACGAGCCGCGGGCGCGAGGCGCCCTTGAGCAGCGCCATCTCGACATAGGGCGTGTTCAACGTCTCAACCACGGCGGCGCGGGTCATGCGGATCATCTGCGCCGAAACGCCGAATGTGAGCGTCATGACGGGCATCGCGTAGATCCGCACCAGGTCATGGAACGACTTGACCTCGTTGGTGAGCGACAGGGCCGGCAGCCATTTGAGGTAGACCGCAAAGAGCAGCACCGCCAGCGTTGCAATCATGAACTCCGGCACCGAGATGATGCCGATGGTCCCGA
This sequence comes from Bradyrhizobium sp. USDA 376, assembly GCF_054063675.1. Classification (NCBI taxonomy): domain Bacteria; kingdom Pseudomonadati; phylum Pseudomonadota; class Alphaproteobacteria; order Hyphomicrobiales; family Nitrobacteraceae; genus Bradyrhizobium; species Bradyrhizobium sp. USDA 376. The sequence goes on along the minus strand of NZ_JBSSGN010000001.1, from coordinate 8,315,187 downwards.
CGGTCACGATGCGGTCGTACAGCGTGCCGCGCCACATCGCAGCGGTGATACCGAGCGTCAGCGCGAGCGGCACGGCAATCGCAGCGGTCAATCCTGCAAGCTTCATCGTGTTGACGAACCGTCCGCTTATCAGAGCGGCGACCGGGACATTGTTTGCGTAGGACTTGCCGAAATCGCCCTGGAAGAGACCGGCGATCCATCTCAGGAAGCGGATGATCGCGGGATCGTCGAGATGCATTGCCTTGCGCAGGCCCTCGACGGCTTCAGGTGTCGCGGACTGCCCGAGCAGAATCGTGGCCGTATCGCCCGGCAGGAGCGTGGTGGCAAAGAAGACGGCGAAGGAAACGATCACGAGTGTGATCAAGGCGATGAGAAGCCGCCTCACCACGAGCGACGAAACTTGTCCTCTCACATTCGTCCTCCCACGCCACGCCGCTCATTTTGGTCAGCTCGGGTTCCGATTCCGGCCCCCGTGCCGCGACCTCGCCCTGTGCCGGTCAGGCGGTCAGCCAGACGTATTCGGCGAAGGCGTAGCCCATCATGCCGCCGAGCGGGTTGGGCTGAAGTCCCTTCAGCTTGGCGCTGATGGCGTCCACGTTAGAGATGTAGGCCGGAATGATGGTGCCGGCTTGCTCCGACACCAGGACCTGCATCTCATTGTACATCGCGCGACGCTTGGCCTGATCGAGCGAGCCACGGGCTTCGAGCAGCATCTTGTCGAATTTTTCCGAGGTGAACCGGCTCTCGTTCCACGGCGCATCAGACTTGTATAGCAGGGAGAACAGAATGTCGGGCGTCGGACGCGGATTGATGTTGCCGAAATGGATCGGCGCCTTCAGCCAGTAATTGCTCCAGTAGCCGTCGGACGGCACGCGCTTCACATCGAGCTTCATGCCGATCTGGGCGGCGCTTGCCTGGACGATCATGGCCATGTCGATCGACGAACCGGCCGCCTCGGAAGCGATGACCTCGATGGTCTGACCGAGCACGCCGGCCTTCTGGAAATGGAATTTTGCCTTGTCCGGATCGAACGATTTCGGCTTGAGGGCCGCATTGTGGTAGGCGTTGGCGGGCGACACCGGCTGGTCATTGCCGACGACACCGAAGCCGCGCAGGGCCGATTTGACGATCTGCTCGCGGTTGATCACGTATTTCATGCCCTCCACGAAATCGCTGATGTTGCCGGGCGCCATGTCCATGCGGATGTTCAGGTCGGTGTAGGTGCCCGACGTGGTCGTGGACAGCGCGAAGCCATCCTTGCCGTCGAGGAGGCGGACCGATCGCGGGTTGATCGAGGCACCGAGATGAATGTCTCCGGACAGCAGGGCATTGATCCGGGCGTTTTCATCGGGGATCGCGAAGAACTCGAATGAATCGACGTTCGGGCCTGCCTTGAAGTAGTTCGGATTCCGCACGCCGATCGAGCGCTCGCCGGGGGTGAACTGCTTGCACGTGAAGGCGCCGGTCCCGTTGCCCGAGGAGAAGTCGGTGGTGCCGTCGGCCACGATCATGAAGTGATGCATGGACAGGATCGTCGGCAGGTCCGCGTTGGGGCTCGCCAGCGTCACCTCGACGGTGCTCTTGTCCACGGCCTTGAAGTCGGTCATCTGGGACGCGATCGCAGCGACCTTCGATCCGGTTGCCTTGTCCAGATGGCGCTTCAGCGAGAAGATGACGTCGTCGGCGCTCAGCTCCTTGCCGTTATGGAAGGTGACGCCTTTCTTGAGCTTGATCGTCCAGGTCTTGGCATCGCCGCTCTCGATCGATTCGGCGAGCTCCATCTGGGGCACGCCGGTCTGGTCGAGAAATGTCAGGCGATTGTAGAAGGAGCAGCAGCGAACATAATCGGTCGAGAGCGAGGCCTTGGCCGGATCCAGCGTATCGGCGGTCGACGAGGACCAGGCCGCGGCTTTCAGGGCTCCGCCTTTCACAGGCGTCGCCGCCACCGCGTCCGACGCGCGGCCGAAGATCGTGCCGGCTGCAGCCATGGCGATGCCATTGGCGAGCATCAGCTTCAGAAGATCGCGGCGCGAAGCCCCGCGCCGAATGGCGTTCTCGATCGTGGCATCGTCTGAACGGGACCAGTTCGTCGTGTCGCTCATGTCAATCCCCTCGCTGATTAAGGCTACGACTCGTGTTGCGGTGAGCGGCGGATTGTTCTCCCGCGCCGTTGTGGTGGATGCTGGCGCGGTCTGTCGTAACGACGTTGCCGCGTCTCCACTCAGGACTGCATTCTTTCCCGCGATCGAAGTCTCGCAGGATAGTCCCGCGGCTTTGGCCGAAAAAACCGCGGGCAGCGGCACAAAATTGCGAAGATGTCTCTGTTTCTAGTATTTCGAGCCTGCGTCCAGCCGCCTCGTTGTGCATGCCTATTATTATCGCAGTGCGGCGCGAACTTCGGCATCAGCCAGCGTATCGTCGAGCGTCGTGGCGGTGCGCTCGATGATGGCGTCGATCTCCGACTCCGAGCAGCAGAGCGGCGGGGCGTAACCCAGTACGCCCGTGGGGAAAGCCCGGATGACGAGGCCGTTCTTCCAGGCCCGGTCGAAGATGCGTTTTGCCGGCTCTGCCGCGGCAGGAAGCGGCGTCTTGCGTTGCTTGTCGGTGACGAGCTCGAGCGCGGCCAGCATGCCGCGGCCGCGCACGTCTCCAACGAGGGGATGATCCCTGAGCGATTGAAGGCCGGCCATCAGACGGGCACCCGCCCTCGTGCCGTTCTCGAGCAGGCCGTTTTCGTAGAGGCGCAACACTTCCAGGGCGACCGCGGCGCTGACCGGATGGGCGGAGTAGGTGTAGCCGTGGCCGACGGCGCTGGAGCCCGCCGCATCGGCGATCGTGTCGTAGACGTGATCCGACATGAAGACAGCGCCCATCGGGACGTATCCCGAGGTCAATCCCTTCGCGACCGTCATGAGGTCGGGGATGATGTCGTCCTCGCTGCATGCGAATAGCGGCCCGGTTCTGCCGAACCCGGTGATGACCTCGTCCGCGACGAAGAGGATGCCATGCGCCTTGCACCGCGCGCGCATGGCCTTCATCCAGCCCTTTGGTGGTACGAGCACGCCGCCCGAGCCCTGGATCGGTTCGGCGTAGAACGCGGCGACGCGTTGTGCGCCGCCGATCTCTTCGATCTTCGCGTCGAGCGCGGCGAGCGAGGCGGCGATAATGGCGTCGTCGTCCTCGCCGGCCGGATTGCGATAGGCATAGTGCGAGGGGATCCTGTGCTGCCAGCTGAGCGGCACGCCGAATCCGGCGTGGAAGGCGGGCAGGGCCGTCAGCCCGGCACCGACGGTCGAAGACCCGTGATAGCCCTGTTCGACCGAGATGAAATGCTCGCGCAGCGGCTCGCGCCGCGCGTGCCAATAATAGCGGACGAAGCGGACCGTGCTGTCGACGGCATCCGAGCCGCCAAGCGTGAAATAGACATGGTTGAGATCGCCGGGCGCGCGCTGCGCCAATTCGGCCGCAAGCCGGATCGCGGGCTCCGAGCCGAGGCTGAAGTAGCCCGTCGCGTAGGGAAGCTCCCGCAACTGGCTGGCAGCGGCTGCAACGATGCTCTCGTGCCCGTAGCCGGCATTGACGCACCAGAGTCCGGCGAAGCCGTCGATCAGCTGATGTCCGGAAGCGTCCGTCACGGTCGCTCCCCTGGCCGACTTCAGCACCTTGACGCCGGCCGCTTCGTGACCCCGGTAGGATGCGACCGGGTGGATGAGGTGAGCCCGGTCGAGCTCGATGAGCGAATTGCTAAGCATCAAAGTCTCCGTCTATCCAAAAGCCTGGCTGGCGAGGGCGAATGTCGTGAACGGGGAGGGGCTGGATGGCACCGCGACGGGGCGCTGCATGGCGATGCCGTCGCCGACCTGGACCAGGCCTTGCTCCGAGAGCCAGGCGCTCAATTGCGAAGCTTCGGCAGTATCGACGCGAACGAAACGCCCTTCGCTCCGGGCCATGAAGAAGCTGAGCAGAGCTTTTCCGTCATCGACATTGGCTGCAACCACAGGTCCGATCACTTCACCTCTGCCGAAGGTGCGCGACGCCGCAAATCCAGCGATCCCATGGCCACGATCGAGCACGGCCAGCTGGCCGACCTCTGCAAGCGTCCGCAGCAGGCATCTGCGGTCGGCGCCGAATGCGCTTCTGTCGAGCGCGAGGATGCTGAAGATGTCGTGCGACCTGGCCGGCCGGACATCGGCGGGCGCTGCGACGGGCAAGACCGTTCCCTGGTGCTGGATGATCGTTCCGGTCCGGCAAAAGCCCAGCTTTTGATAGAGCGGCAGGCCCTCGCCGGTCGCGACCAGCCTCAGCGCACGCAATCCCGCCTGCTCGATGATGGCTTCCATGAGCTGGCGCCCCAACCCACGGCCGCGGGCAGCTTCATCGACGATGACCATGTTGACGGTTGCGACATCCCGCTTGTAGGGCGTCATCAGGATCGTTCCGACAACGGTTGAAGCATCCATATCCAGGGCGACGAATCCCGCGCTAAGATCGAGCGCCAATTGCCAGTCCGCGAGGCGGTGCGGCCATCCGGCTTGACGCGAAAGACGCAACGCGCCCTCGAGATGATCGGGGCGAAGGGCCGTGAGCGATATGGTGCTCTGGGTCATTGACTCGTGTTCCTGTCCGGCACCAGTTTCTTATCTCGGCGACGTGCAGATCGTCTGAAGGGCCGGGCGCGAACGATATCTTCCACCGCAGCCGGCGAAAAAAGCCGCATCTTATGCCGCGTTGACATTCTATTGTTGCAGCCCTGACATTGCGCGGCGCACCAGGATAGGATGATGAGCCAGTTTCGCCCGAAATACGTGACCTTCGACTGCTACGGCACGCTGACGAATTTCCAGATGGCGGAAGCGGCGCAGGATCTCTATCGCGCGCATCTTCCTGAACCGCAAATGGCCGCGCTGGTGCGGGATTTCGCGGCGTATCGGCTCGACGAGATTCTCGGCGACTGGAAGCCCTATGCCGACGTGATCCACAACGCGCTGGAGCGTGCGTGCAAGCGCAACGGCGTCGCCTTCAGGTCCGAGCACGGGCAGATGGTCTATGACCGCGTGCCGAGCTGGGGACCGCATCCCGACGTTCCCGCCGGTCTTGCCAAGGTCGCCAAGGAGATTCCGCTCGTCATCCTCTCCAACGCCATGAATGCGCAGCTGCCGTCCAACGTTGCCAAGCTCGGGGCGCCTTTTCACGCCGCGCTCACCGCCGAACAGGCCCGATCCTACAAGCCTCGCATGAAAGGCTTCGAATTCATGTTCGATACGCTGGGTTGCGGGCCTGAGGACGTTGTGCACTGCTCCTCGTCCTTCCGCTACGACCTGATGACCGCGCACGACCTCGGCATCAAGAACAAGGTGTGGGTCAATCGGGGGCACGAACCTGCCAACCCCTATTACGGCTATGTCGAGATCAAGGACATCGGCGGCCTGCCGCGCGTGTTCGGGCTCTGAGCCGGCGGGATCTGCGGTGAAATACGTCTCCTATTGGCACGATACCGCACCGCGCTTTTCCGGCGGCGCCGAAGGTCCCGTCGAAGGGCATTATGACGTTGCGGTGATCGGCGGTGGCTTCACGGGCCTTGGAGCTGCGCGCCAGCTTGCCAAGGCGGGAGCGAAGGTCGTCGTGCTCGAGGCGGACCGGGTGATCGGCGGCGCATCGGGCCGGAACGGCGGGCATCTCAACAATGGTCTCGCCCACAGCTATCTCGCCGCCAAGGCGGAATTGGGCAAGGAGCGAGCCGTCGCGCTTTACCACGCGCTCGACGTTTCGATCGACACGCTCGAGGCGCTGATCGCGGAGGAGGGGATCGCATGCGATTTTCGCCGCGCCGGCAAGCTCAAGCTCGCCTCCAAGCCGAAGCATCTCGACGCCATCGCGCGCAATTTCGAAGCGGTCCATCGCGAGGTTGATCCGGACACCGCATTGCTGTCCGCTCGGGATCTCGGCGCGGAGATCGGCTCACCCTTCTTTGGCGCGATGCTCTCGAAGAAGAGCGCGATGATGCATATGGGACGCTACGGCGTCGGCCTGGCGGAGGCCGCCAAGCGCCGCGGCGCGATCGTCTTCGAGCAGGCACCGGTCACCGCGCAAGCGCGCGAAGGATCGCGCCATCGCCTGACGACGCCGCGTGGCAGCGTCACCGCCGATCAGGTGCTGCTGGCGACCGGCGCCTACACCACGCCCAACTTTGGTTACTTCCGGCGGCGCCTCGTCGCCGTCGGCAGCTTCATCATCGCGACCCGTCCACTGGATGCGGCCGAAATCGCGGCCACCATGCCAGGCAACCGCACTTGCGTCACGTCGATGAATGTCGGCAACTATTTCCGCCTCGCGCCCGACAATCGTCTGATCTTCGGCGGACGGGCGCGTTTCTCGGCGACTTCGGACCAGCGTTCCGACGCAAAGAGCGGCGCCATTCTCGTCGACGGTCTCACGCGACTCTTCCCGCAGCTCGCGGGCATCGGGATCGACTATTGCTGGGGCGGGCTCGTCGACATGACCAGCGACCGCTTCCCGCGGGCCGGCTATCAGGACGGGCTGTGGTATGCGATGGGTTATGCCGGTCACGGCGCGCAGCTGTCGACCCATCTCGGCATGATCATTGCCGATGCGATGCTCGGACGCGAAGACCGAAATCCGATGAAGGGCCTCGACTGGCCTGCGGTGCCCGGTCACTTCGGCAAGCCGTGGTTCCTGCCGCTGGTGGGAATGTACTACAAGATGCTCGATCGCGTTCAGTAGGGCGAAGGGCTGCGCCCTTCGCCCACTGCTGCTTAGCCCAATCCACCAATGTGGAAGGCCTTGGTCTCTAGATATTCCTCGATCCCGACCTGCGCGCCCTCACGCCCCAGCCCCGATTGCTTGATGCCGCCGAACGGGGCCACCTCGGTCGATACCATGCCCGTGTTGAGGCCGACCATACCGGCTTCGAGCGTCTCCGCAACGCGCCAGGACCGCTTCAGGTCTCGCGTATAGAAATAGGCGGCAAGGCCAAAGGGCGTCGCATTGGCGATGGCGATCGCCTCGTCGTCGGTCTCGAAGCGGAAGAGGGGCGCGACGGGACCAAATGTCTCCTCATGCGCCAGCACCATGTCGGTGGTTGCCTCGGTGAGCACGATCGGCGCCGTAAATTGGGAACCCTTGGGCAAGGTCGCGGGCTGGGCGGCGATACGGGCGCCCTTGGACAGCGCATCGGCGACATGGCGGTTGATCTTGCTGATCGCCGCTTCGTTGATCATCGGTCCGATCGCCACGCCCGGCTCAAAGCCCGATCCCACCTTCATGATCTTGACGCGGGCGACGAGCTTGTCCGCGAAGGCGTCGTAAACGCCGGCCTGCACGAGGATCCTGTTGGCGCAGACGCAGGTCTGGCCGCCATTGCGGAATTTCGACATGATTGCACCCTCGACCGCGAGGTCGAGATCGGCGTCGTCGAAGACGATGAAGGGCGCATTTCCGCCGAGCTCGAGGCTCACACGCTTGACGCTGTCGGCGGCACCGCGCATGAGCAGCGAGCCGACGCGGGTTGAGCCGGTGAACGAAATCTTGCGCACCGTTTCGTTGGCCATGATCTCGGCGCCGATCTCGCTCGGCAGTCCGGTGACGATGTTGATCACGCCGGCGGGAATTCCAGCGCGCTCGGCCAGCACGCCGAGAGCCAGCGCCGAATAGGGCGTGAAGTCCGATGGCTTGATCACGACGGTGCATCCCGCCGCAAGCGCCGGCGCGACCTTGCGGGTGATCATCGCGTTCGGGAAATTCCAGGGCGTGATGATCGCGCATACGCCTACCGGTTCCTTGAGCACGACGATGCGCCGGTCCGGAGTGGGCGAGGGAATCGTGGTGCCACCGATCCGCCGGGCTTCCTCCGCGAACCATTTGACGAAGGAGGCGCCGTAGCGAATCTCGCCCTTGGACTCCTCCAGCGGCTTGCCCTGTTCGAGAGTGAGGATGCGCGCGAGGTCGTCGAGATGCGCGATCATGAGGCCATGCCAGGCTTCCAGAAGCGCGGCACGCTCGGCATTGGTCTTCGTGCGCCAGGTCGCGTAAGCCTTCGCGGCCGCGGCGATGGCGGCGCGCGTGTCGTCCCGTCCCATATCCGGCACGGTCCCCAGAACGGATTGCGTCGCCGGGTCGATCACGTCGATCGTCGCGCCCGAGAGCGACGCTTGCCATTGGCCGCCGATCAAGCCCTGCTGGCGGAAGAGTTGCTGGTCAATCAGTTTCTGCATCTGTTGCGCCTTGTCATGATACCGTGACGTAGATCTTGCGGACGGTCTCGATGGTCTTCCAAACGCCGGTGAAGCCGGGCTTCATGACGAAGCTGTCGCCGGCCTTGAACGTGATTGGCTCTCCGCCATCCGGCGTGATCTCGATCCGGCCGGCGAGGATGTGGCAGAATTCGAAGGTCTCGCCCTTGATCGAGCGCGTCTCGCCCGGCGTCGCTTCCCACACGCCGGTATGCACCAGCTCACCCTTGGCCTCGTCCTGCGCCCAGGTCTTGAAGCGCGGCGCGCCGGCAATGAGCCGCTCCGGGATTGGGCCGGATTCCTCCGGGGCGAACGTCGGGTTGGGATCAATCCGTTTCAGCAGCAAGTTGGGCTCCTCTCAGATTGCGCGATGTTATCGGAGCGGCGTTCCATCCGGTGCCGAATGCAATCGCGATTTGGTGGATTGTTTTGCCAGATGGCTGTTCTGAAACGTAATCTGCGGCGAAGCTCGGTTATGCTGAGCGCCACAGCGGCTCTGGAGCGACCTCGGAAGGCGCTACCGCGACCAATGTCAGGCCGATCAGGGGGAGACATGAAGTCCCGCACGACCCGTTCGCTGACGATCGACGCATTCGATGCGCGTGCGGTTGACATCGACACGGTCGAGCTCGACCAACTCTACACCCTCTCGATCGGCGTCGGCTGGCCGCACCGCCCGGAGGACTGGCAGTTTCTGCGTGACGCCGGCCACGGCATCGTCGTTCATGATGAAATCGGGCGGGTCCTGGGATCGGCCATGTGGTTTCCCCATGGGGCGGATTTTGCCACCGTCGGCATGGTCATCACCTCGCCCCGTCTTCAGGCGCTTGGCACGGCCCAGTGGCTCATGAAGCGCATTCTGTCCGCCGCCAAGGGACGCAATCTCCGCCTCAATGCCACGCATGCAGCGCGCAAGCTCTATCTCTCGCTCGGCTTTCGTCGCGAACGAACGGTGTTCCAGCGGCAGGGCGAGGCACAGTGGTCCGGCGAGGTGCCGAGTCCCTCCGAAGGTGGCGAGCTGCGGGAGCTGGCTCGGAAGGACCTGCCGGCCATCGCTCAACTGGATGAACAGGCGTTTGGCGCCTCGCGCCTCGATTTGCTTGCGGCGCTTCTCGGACAATCCGCCGGGTTCGGACTCTATCGGCAAGGTCGTCTCGAAGCGTTCGCAATGTGTCGCCCGTTCGGGCGAGGGCACGTCGTGGGGCCTGTCGTCGCATCGAGCGACGAGGATGCGATCCTGGTCGTCGCGCCGCATGTCGCGGCTCACGAAGGACAGTTTCTGAGGATCGACACGCATCTGACCGACGGTGAGTTCTGTTCCTTCCTGGCCCGCTGTGGCCTCGTCTTTTTCGACACCGTCACGACGATGTCGCTTGGCGGAGCGTTTCGTGATCCCAACGATCGCTCCGGAGACACACCTGTAACCTACGCGCTCGCAAGCCAGGCGCTTGGCTAAGAACGTCGACCCTGACGAGATCGCCGAAGCCCCCGGCACTCAATTGACGTTGTCGCCGAGCATGTTGCGCAAACCCGTGGTGACCGCGGCGAGGCCGCTCGCGCCTTGCATCAGCGCGATCTCGCCCTGCTGCGCGTGGCGGATCGCATGAGCCATGACCCGAAGACGCGGATCGCCGCGGCTATGCCACATCTGGTCGGCCATTTTGACCGCCCCCTTGTGATGCCTGCTCATGCTTTCGACGAACGTCGTGTCGAATTGGCCGGGCGACGCTGTCTTGATCAGCCGCATCTCCGCCGGCGTCAGGAAGCCGGGCATCGCAGCACGTTCCTGCGCGTCGCAATCCGGCATCTCCGTGTCGAACCAGCTCAGCCACCAGTTCTCGAAGATCCGGCTCTCGCCGGTCTGGCTTGCGACCATCAGCGTCGCGAGCTTGCGCAGATGCGGATCGTTGGCGCGTTCGGCGCCGAGGCGTGCCAGTTCGATGCCTTGGGCGTGGTGCGCGGTCATATAGCGAATATAGGTCTGGTCCGCATCCCTGTCGTAACCAAGCCACGGCGGCTCGTAACCGTGACTGCCGAACAGCGCGACCGCTCCGAGCAGAGCGATGACGACGAGCGCCCCCGTGATCCAGGCATTGGTGAAACGCAAGTCCTGCCTCGGCACGTTACCGTGTGCCCAGCGCAGCCGAGCAAACAGAGGATACATCACCGCCGACGAGCCATGGACAAGCAGCCCGATCCAGTACGGCTGCTGCAGCGTGAACAGCGGCTGCCAGAACGGAAACAGCGGGACCAGCAGGAGCCACTCCATGCCTGAGGAGAACACTGCCCACGGCATCGCGAGCAGCAGGATCGTCAGCGGCCGCAGGTTCGCCGTCCAGCGGCCGAGCACGCCGAAGAACAGCAGCACCCAGGAGAAGTCCGCCCATTGGTGAAAGGCGATTCCTGCGAGGATCGCGCCCCACGATGGTTCGGCAGTGATGGCCCAATCGCCCGCCGAAATGGCGGCAACCGTCATCCAATCGACCGTTGCATCACGGCCGATCCGCGCCGCGAACAGTTGGCTGACGATTGTCGAAAACGTACTGCTGATCAGGCCGAGCTCGATTGCGGCGATCCAGCGCGAACGGCGTTGGCTCGTCATGCGCGCCGCTGCGCTTGCCTCGGTCGGCCCGGCTGAAGCGGCGGGCGGCGCGGTCGCACTCACGTGAGTTTGTTGAGCTTCTTGAACGGATTGAGTTCGCTCGGCTTGTCCTGTTCTTCGCGGCCACGCTGCGCTTGCGTCTTGCCGTCCTCGTGCAGATCCTGGTCTCCGATGACCTCACCGACGGCCTGCTTGGCTTTACCGACGATCCGTTGCTGCAAACCCTTCGTCTTGCCCATGGCCGGCCTCCGAGCTCACGCCGCGACCCCGGCGCATGAAGGGGGCTGAGCGCCGGGGCTGCGGTTTCGTCCAGTCTGCCTCCGGCAGCAGGGGGGATGGTGCCGGAGGCGTTGGTGAGACTCGGTGGCGCTCCAATGGTTCCTCGCGCGGCTACCGGATCTCGAGCGCGATAACGACGCCTTCATTGGCCCGGAGCAGGATCGAGGCATGGAACGCGGGCAGGTGCCTGCAGTTCCTATCCTCAGGCATGAGAGGGAGGGTCGACATGGCCGACGAACGCTTCGCTTATCTGCTGGGCCAGGCCGCCATGGACGTGTGGGGTGATATGCCGCGCGACGTCCAGGAGGCACTGTTCGAGACGGCGATGAAGGGGCGCGCCTCGGAGCGGGAAGCGCTCGCGCGACTGCTGCACGACCGTCATCCGCGCACGGCACATCCTGCCAAGCCCGCGTGAGGGTGCGAACGAACAACGTCTCGCTGATCAAGGCGTTTTGCGAGTGTTGACCATGGAGCCGATGGAAGCCGAATCCGTCACCGAGCTTCCCCGCGGGGCGCAATGGCAATACGACCTCGCCTATCGCAGCGGCGCGCGGGACGGGATGCAGAAGATCAAGCTGCTGCGATCGGCCGATTGCGTGATCGGCGGCTTCAGATATGGCGAGAAGAAGCAGGGCAAACGGAAGGTGATCGGCTCGCTGCTGCTTGGGCTGTATGATGACGCCGGCCGCCTGCATCACGTCGGCTTCACCTCGGCGATCAAGGCGTCCGACAGGCCTGGCCTCACCGAGAAATTCGAGAAGATCATCGGCAAGAGCAGCTTCACCGGCAAGACCCCGGGCGGGCCCAGCCGATGGTCGACCAGGCGATCTGCCGAGTGGCAGCCCGTGCGACCGGTTCACGTCGTCGAGGTTTGCTACGATCATGTGTCCGGCGACCGGTTTCGTCACGGCACGAAGATCCTGCGCTGGCGCCCGGACAAGAAGCCTTCGCAATGCCGCATGGATCAGCTTCGGCAGAAATCAGCGAAGCGACCCAAGGCAAGAGACGCGAAGACGGATGAGCGATAGCGGCGAGCCTGCGCTGGAACGTGGGGTGCGGGAGGACGTTGAGAGCGCAGATATCGGAGGGAGGAGGCGCAGGTGCTGTCGCGCCTGCGGCGACGCTCGCCAAGCAGCATCGCAAGATGGCGGAACCCGGCTCCGCCAAGCACTAGCCGGTGAAAGCGAGGAAGGAGATTGTCATGTTTCAAAAGTCAATGTTGGCCGGCGCTCTGCTCGTGCTCAGTTCGACGATCGCGCTCGGCGGGCCCTGCAATACGGCCAGCCGCGATGCCGGCTCCGGGCCGGTGACAATAGGGAAGGCCGGTGAAACGACGGGAGTTGCTTCATCCAATGCCAAGGAGCATCCGCCGACCGAGGCCATGAAGAAGGCGACCGAGGGTACCGCGGCCTCGTCGCAGGATGCCCAGCGTCAGATGCAAAGCCAGCCGACGGCGGCCGAGCAATCGACCAAGTCCACTGCGGCGGACGCCAGCAAGTCAACCGCTGCCGACGACGAGGGCTGCTGACTGGGTTCGCCTGTCGTTGTTCTGATGAAGGAGGGCGCCCCGTTACCGGAGCGCCCTTTTTTGCGATCGTCCTTCAATTCGCCCTAGGGCATGGACTGCGGCGTCTCGGCCGGGCGGCTTGACCAGCGGTTCGAATGCGTCATCCAGGCGGAAAGTGGCGCACCATCCCTGTGCCGTCCGCCTGCCGCGGCGCCAGCCCAGGCGGCAACCGCTCCAAACAGCAGTGCAGCGGCTGCCGAAAAAGCCAGGATGATGCTCGCCGCGCGCGCCCTGGAAATGGCTTGCTTGGCGTTCGCAATCGTCGCGTCGACCCGCTTCTCTGAATCCGGTCCGGTCAGGCCTGTGAGCGCGGTGACCTGCTGGACGAGGTAGGCGCGATCGTCGGTCGCAACGCCACTATGGCTGGACGACGTCATCAGGATGCGGGCAGCTTCGGCTCGTTCGGCGCTCAGATCGACGTTCGGCGGCCGACGCGGCGCGCGGAACAGGCGATCGAGCTCGAAACTGAGAACCGAAGGTGCGGAAGCCGAAGGCGCCTGCATCGTTGAGGACGGCTTGCTGGCCACCGATGCAACCAAGGCGGCCAGGACGGCGCCGATCACGACGGCAAGCGCCCAGGAGGCAACGCCATGCATCCCGTCACGGGTTGCAACGTCCTCGTTGACGGAGGCATAGGGCGCCCGGATGCGTCCGGCAAAATAGCCGCCACAACCGAAGCTGATGAGGGCTTGAAAGATCAGGTAGACGCCCGAGAGCAGCCAAAGCGCAAACGACGTGTCCCGCCAGGTCGGAGCCGTCGAAGCGACACCAAGCCCAAGAGCGGTCGCAAACGAGATCAGGATCAGGGACAGCGCCGATGCCGCCAAAGCGCCGGCAACGACAGGCGTCCATTGCAAACTCCACGGTGGCACTCGGTCTTGCTCGAGCGCCGTCGCTTGTCCGGCTGAAACCAGCGTTTCCATCGTTGTCACCGCAAGCCGAACAGAGACAGGATGAACATGATGATCACGATCAACCCGACGAGATAGATAATCCCATTCATATGAAATCCTCCGAATTGTGCGGTACCAATTCGGTGTTGTCGCGGGGGTTCCTAATCAGGCCGGTGGCGATCCAGGAAGGCCGCCCACACGACGTCACGCCCCGTGGCGGTACAGTCGTTTCATGGCGCGGTCAGAGTTACGTACCTTTCAGCAGAGGAGGCGGCCTGCCGGCTATATCCAAGGCCATATGATTGGCGCGAGGAGCGTCATGAAATGACAGCTTGGTCGGTGCACTTCGCGCTTCGGCGCGACTGATCAATCGTCGCGCCCGTGCACCTGCGCCGGCGGTGCTGTCGCCTCGATCGCGGTAAAGGTCTTCTGAATCCGGTAGGCGTGCTTTGCCTGCGCTGGAACGAGCCAGGAATCGCCGGGTTTCAGATTGATCGTTTGCCCTTCAAGCGTGAGCTCGGCCTGGCCCGCAATGACATAGCCAACAGTCTCGTATTCTCGCTGCGTCGTCGCGCCCTGTTGCGGCGCCTCGTTCTGCCACAAGCGCATTGAAACGTGCTTTCCGGAGACCAGGTACGTTTGTCCCATCTCCCCGACTGGAGAGTGGCTGGCCGAAACTTTCTTGATCGTGGTGTCGCCCATGCTGGACCTCCGACGTCGTTCTGTCCGGTTAAGAAGCCAGGCTCCTGCTTGTTCCTCGCGGATGCGTCTTGGAACCAGCGTTCCTGTTTCAGGTTTCTTGGGCAGGCCTGCAGTGGCCGGAAATTACTCTGCGACGCCGCACCGCGCCTCAGGCGCGGGCGCTGCAAGCGGATCGGTCGGGCTCGTGAGTACGGGTCATGCAGGCGGACGGTGACAGATAATGAGGGATAGCAAGTCGGAGGTCGCGGAGATTCGCGGCGCCGTTCATCTCTGCATCGACATGCAGAACATCTTTGCTCCCGGCGGTCTCTGGGAGACTCCGTGGATGGAGCGAGTTCTGCCAACGATCGTCACGATCGTGTCGCGCTACGAGGTGCGAACCGTGTTTTCGCGCTTCATCACGCCGCAACACCCGGAGGACCGTCCCGGGCAATGGCGCAGCTATTTCCGGCGTTGGGAGCAGGCCACCCGCAACCATCTTCGAGCATCCGCGCTTGACCTTGTCCCGGCCTTGGCACGCCACGCCCCGCCGGCCCGCGTCGTCGACAAGCCGGCCTATTCGGCGTTCAGCAATCCGGCGCTGGCAACTTCGTTGATCGAAAGAGGAATCGGGACGGTGGTCATCACAGGCGCCGAAACCGATGTTTGCGTCCTGTCGACGGTCTTGAGCGCGGTCGATCTTGGCTTCCGGGTCGTCATCGTGGAGGACGCTCTGTGCAGCTCATCCGACGTCGGCCATGACGCGCTCATGACGATGTATCGCACGCGCTTCCATGGTCAGGTCGATCTGGTGACCGCGGAGGAGCTCGCGGAATTCTGGCGCGAATAGCAATGCGGTATTGCGCGCGGCCTATAGCAGCGCCCCCTCCTGCCTTAGGAACCGCACGCAGCACTCTCCGGTTGATCGGATCGCACCGATATCCAGAGGAGACAGCATGACGGATCCGGACATTCGCAAGGGGATGCCACCCGTCAAACTGTCGCGCGAGGCGTTTGAGCGCCGCTACAGGGACCAGTTTGTTGATCCCTTGTTTGCGCCCCTGCAGCATGAGCTGGATGCTGTGATCGGAGCGGCCTGGGATGCCTACAGTCATTCGCGCAAGGCGCCGGTGACCCGGAAGGCAGGGGCGGGCTTTTTCGATCCGGACTACGATCTCGCGATTGACTGGCTGAATGCCCGGTCTGCGGTCCTCGAGGCCCAGCGGCGGCATGATGACGCCAGTGCGCCTCCCCGCATCCTCATCATCAACGGGTCAGCCCGGAGCGAGCACACCTGTCCTGGCGAGATGTCCAAGACCTGGCGCATGGTCAAGATGGCTGAACCCGTCTTCATCGAGA
The DNA here is from genome assembly GCF_054063675.1 of Bradyrhizobium sp. USDA 376. Lineage (NCBI taxonomy): Bacteria > Pseudomonadati > Pseudomonadota > Alphaproteobacteria > Hyphomicrobiales > Nitrobacteraceae > Bradyrhizobium > Bradyrhizobium sp. USDA 376. Next base: position 8,299,557 of record NZ_JBSSGN010000001.1, on the reverse strand, counting down.
TGGGCTTTGCCGTGGATATCCTCGATCTCTCCCGCCTGACCTCGGAGTTCGGCAAGAACATCCATCCCTGCAAAGCCTGCGTGTCCACGGCCATGCCGCTCTGCCACTGGCCGTGTAGCTGCTATCCGAATTACTCGCTGGGCCAGACCAGCGACTGGATGAACGAGATCTATCCGCTCTGGGTCGCCGCCCACGGCATCCTGATCATGACGCCCGTGAACTGGTACCATGTCCCGGCCGGACTCAAGGCGATGATGGACCGGCTCGTGTGCGCCGATGGGGGAAATCCCGATCCGACCTCGACGCATGGCAAGAAGGCGGATGAGGCCAAGGCGATCGAGCTGAAAGGCTGGCCCTATCCGCGTCATCTCGCCGGCCGCCATTTTTGCCTCGTGGTTCACGGCGACAGTGTCGGCAGCGAGGGTGTGCGCAGAACCCTGTCTGACTGGCTGACGGACATGCACCTGATCTCGGCGGGTCGCTTCGGCGAGCTCGACGGCTACGTCGGCTATATGGAGAAATATGCCACGTCGCATCAGGAGCTGGACGAAGACCGCGCATTTCAGCAGGAGGTGCTGAACGTGGCGCGCGCGCTGGGACATGCAGTCCAGCTTGCGAGGGCCGGCCGGTTGGATGAACCGGGCGCAGGATTGGAACAGCCCAACCCGAAGTGACGCGAGGGTGTTCGGCGCCAACTCTGTTCAATCGAGCGCGGAAATCACGCCTCCGATGAGATTGCACGCCAGCAGATGGTCACTCGTGGGCGCGGCGGTGCGCTGGATCTCGACCAGGGATGCGTCGATGCGCCTGATCCGTTCGCGCATGTCGCGGGCGAGCTGCACGGCGACGTCCTCTTCGATCGCCTGAAAGCGGACGCGTTCGCCGGGGCGGAGCTGAGCAAGCCGCGGCAGGTCCGCCGAGATCACGGTTGCGATCTTTGGATATCCTCCAGTGGTCTGGCGATCGGCGAGCAGGATGATCGGCTGGCCATTTCCCGGAACCTGGATGCTGCCAAACACCGTGCCGTCTGAGACGATGCCCACCGCGCCCGCATGCTGAACCCGCGGCCCCTCGAGCCGGCATCCCATGCGATCGGACAGGGCCGTGACGGTGTAGTCGGAGCCGAAGAAGGTTGCGATCCCCTCGGCGCTGAAGGCATCGTCCTGCGGGCCGAGGAGGACGCGAACCGGGCCTTGCGCGCGACGGCGGTGCGCCGGGGGCACCATCAAATGTGGCCGGGCCGGCAGTCCGGGCGCTGCCAGGGGCAATCGATCGCCCGCACGCAGCGGACCACCGTCGAGCCCGCCGAGCTGGCTGCGCGAATGCGTCGAGACGCTGCCGAGCATCGGTGCGATCTGAAAGCCGCCGGAGACGGCGAGGACGGCGCGTGCGCCGTCTCGCGCGGTCCCGACCGAGAGGCGCTGGCCTGCCTTCAGATCATGTGTTTCGTGCGACGAAACCGGCCGCCCGTCGATGGCGATTGCGAAGTCCGCGCCTGCAAGAGCGAAGCGGAGATCGGCGCCGGCGCAGGTGAGTGTGGGTCCTGCGAGGGTGATTTCGAGGGCGGCCGTTTCGGCCTTGTTGCCGACCAGTGCATTGGCGGTCGCGAGTGCAATCGGATCCATCGCGCCCGACGCCGAGATGCCAAAGCGCTGGAATCCACGGCGGCCAAGATCCTGGAGGGTCGTTGCAAGACCGGGCTCGATGATTGCGAGATCAACAGACATTGCGCCGCTCAGACCTTCAACTCTTCTCTCTCGGCGATGATCGCGCCTGCTTCGGCCGCGCGCTCCAGCGCGGCAAATTCGCTAGCAGCGATGGGATGAAACCGCAGCAGATCGCCTGCGCGAAACAAAAAGGGCTCGTGCGTGCGTCGCGGGTCATAGGAGCGCACCGGCGTGCGCCCAAGCATGTGCCAGCCGCTCGGCGAGGCGAGGGGCGGCGCAACCGCGGCCTGCTGGCCTCCGACGGAGACGCTGCACGGGGGGGTCACGAGCCTGGGTTCCGGGCGCCGATCGACATGAAGTGCGGGATCGAGCCCGCCGAGATAGGCAAACCCCGGCATGAAGCCGATCATGTAGACACGGTATTCGGCTGCGCTGTGCCGCGCCACGATCTCGTCCGTGGTCGTGTCGAGCCGCTGCGCGAGCCAGTCGAGGTCCATGCCGTTGTCGCCGCCATAGGCGACGGGAACGGACCAGCGGCAGCGGACCTGTCCCTTCGGCGCCACCGGCGGCCACAGCGCCATGATCTCGGCCTCGATCTCGCGCCGTGACAGCACGACCGGATCGAAGCAGACCAGCAACGTGCGGTAGGTCGGCACGATCTCGACGATGCCGGGCAGCGCACGCTCGGTCAGTGCACGGTCGAGATCGACGACCCGCGCATTGACATCGGCGTCGATGCCGTCGCCGACTTCGACCGTCAGCGCGGCATCGCCCGAGCGGCGGAAGCGTGGCACCGCGTAGAGTGCATCATCGGCCATGCTCATTGAGGCCCTGGTGAGATCGTTGGACGTAGCCATGCTCTTCGAAAAGCGTCACCGCCCCATGCAAGCGGCGCGCCGAATTTGTCGTGACGCGCAGCGCGCATCATGTCTATATCGAACCTGAGCGACAAGCGAGGACGACGATGACTCTGATCGATATGAACTGCGACATGGGGGAAGGTTTCGGCGTCTATACGCTCGGCGATGACGCCGAGATGCTGCGGACCGTCACCTCCGCCAATATCGCCTGCGGCTTTCATGCCGGCGATCCGCTCGTCATGCATCGCACCCTGAGCGAGGCGAAGGCCAATGGCGTACAGGCCGGTGCGCATCCCGGCTTTCTCGATCTCTGGGGTTTTGGCCGCCGGCCCATCCAGGGCGAGCGCCCCGCCGACATCGAGAAGATCGTGCTCTACCAGGTGGGCGCGCTGATGGCGCTGGCGTCCGACGCGGGGCACCCCGTCCGCCACGTCAAGACCCACGGTGCGCTCGGCAACATCGCCGCGGAGGATCGCGACCTCGCCGAAGCCGTGGCGCGTGCGATCCGCACCATCGACCGCAACCTGATCTTCGTGGTGATGCCCGGCCAGGAGACGGAGCGGGCCGGCGAGAAATTCGGCCTGCCGCTGGTGCGCGAGATCTATGCCGATCGCGCCTATGCCGACAATGGCAATCTGGTGTCGCGCCGCCTCGCCGGAGCCGTCATTCATGATGCCGAGGTCGCGTCCGAACGGGTCATTCGCATGATCGAGGACCGCGCGATCACGTGCCTGTCGGGCGCGCAGTTGCCGACCCGTATCGACAGCGTCTGTGTCCACGGCGATACGCCCGGCGCGGTCGCGATGGCGCAGCGCCTGAAGGCGCGCCTTGCCGCAGCTGGAGTGACGCTGGCGCCGATGGCCAAGGTCATCGGCGCCTGAGCCGCCCTTCGTCGGGCCTTCGCCCGGGGGGCAGGCCTAGACGTGGATCGCGTGGCCGAGTGCCCTAAAGGCCGCTTCCTGGATCGCTTCGCCCAGCGTGGGATGCGCGTGAATCGTGCCGGCGATGTCCTGCAAGACGGCGCCCATCTCGATCGCCAGGCCAAACGCGGCAGAAAGCTCCGAGACGCCCTGTCCAACGGCGTGGATACCGAGGATGCGTTGATTGTCGGCCCTGGCGACGACGCGCACGAAACCGGGTTCGCCATGGCGCGTCATCGCGCGGCCATTGGCTGCAAAGGGAAACTGCCCAACCTTGATGTTGATGCCGGCTTGGCGAGCCTCTTCCGGTGACAAGCCGGCGGAGACGATCTCGGGATCGGTGAAGCAGATCGCTGGGATGCACTGCTTGTCCCACGCGCGCGGCATGCCGGCGGCGATTTCCGCCACCATCTCGCCCTGCGCCATGGCGCGATGGGCCAGCATCGGCTCTCCCGTGACATCGCCGATCGCATAGATGCCGCGCATCGAGGTCTCGCAATGCTGGCCGATGCGGATGAGGCGGCCGTCCATGTCGAGGACGAGTTGCTCCAGCCCCAATGCGGCGGTGACCGGCGCGCGCCCGACCGTGACGAGAATCTTGTCCGCCGGCAGGCTGCGCTCCCTGCCGTCGGTCGTCTCGACGCGCAATCCGTCGCCTTTGGCGGTCAGGCCGAGCGCCCGGGCCCCGGTCAGCACCTCGACCCCGAGCGCGCCCAGACGTCTTGTGATCGGAGCGGTCAACTCGGCATCGTAGAGCGGCAGGATATTGTCCAGCGCCTCCACCACGGACACCTTGCTCCCCAGCTTGGCGAAGGCGGTCCCGAGCTCGAGCCCGATATAACCGCCACCAACGACGACAAGGGATTTTGGCACTTCTGCGAGCGAGAGAGCGCCGGTCGAGGAGATGACGTTGCCGCCGAACGGCAGCGAGGGCAACTCGACAGGTGCCGAGCCGGTTGCGATCACCACCGTTTCGGCCTTGATCGTCTTCGGGCCGGTCTCGGTCTCGACAACGATCGTCTTGCCGTCGCGAAAGCGAGCATGGCCCTGGACGATCTTGACCTTGGCCTTGCGGAGCAGCGCGGCGACGCCGTTGTTCAGCCGCTGGACGATACCGTCCTTCCAGGCGATCGCCTGCTTGAAGTCCAGCGCGGGCTTTGCCGCAGTCAGGCCGAACGGCGTCTTGCCGTGTGCGGCCTCGGCCAGCTTCTCGAATTCCTCGGCAACGTGAATCATCGCCTTCGAGGGAATGCAGCCGACGTTCAGGCAGCTTCCGCCCAGCTTGCCGCGTTCGACGAGGACGGTGTCGAGGCCGAGCTGGCCGGCGCGGATCGCGCACACATAGCCGCCGGGGCCGCCACCGATAACGACAAGCTGACAGGTGATCTCGGTCATTGCTTCTTCTGCCTCAGGGATCGACGAAGATCGTCGCCGGATTCTCCAGCAGCTCCTTGAGCCTCTGCACGAAGACGGCGGCATCCCATCCGTCGATGACGCGGTGATCGAAGCTGGAGGAGAGGTTCATCATCTTGCATGGCATGAACTGCGTGCCGTCCCAGACCGGACGCACCGCGATCTTGTTGACGCCGACAATGGCGACCTCGGGGTGGTTGATCACCGGCGTGGTCGCAAGGCCGCCAAGCGCGCCGAGCGAGGTGATGGTGATCGTCGATCCGGTCAGTTCCTCGCGCGTCGCGGTGCCCTCACGGGCGCGCTGCGCGAGGCGGTTCAGCTCGATGCTGCAGTCCCGCAAGTCGCGCGCCTCCACATGCTTCACCACGGGCACGACGAGGCCCGACGGGGTCTGGGTCGCGATGCCGATATGGATGCCGGCATGCTGATGCACGATGCCGGCCTCGTCGTCATAGAGCGCGTTGAGCGCGGGCTGCTCGGCAAGCGCCTTGGCCATGGCGCGCATCAGGAATGGCAGCAGCGTGAGCTTGGGATGCTCCGGCGCCGGCTTCCTGTTGAGCGACGCGCGAAGATCCTCCAGCGGGGAGACGTTGACCTCCTCGATGATGGTGATGTGCGGGATGCGTGACTTCGACAGCGCCATCTTCTCGGCAATGCGGCGGCGCAAGCCCACCACCTTGACGTCTGTGACGGCGGTCTTCGGGGTCATGCCGCGACCGTGGACCGACGCCGGTCCGCGCGAGAGGAAAGCGTCGATGTCCTCGTGGGTGATGCGTCCGGCGGGGCCGGTGCCGTGGACCTGGCGCAGGTCGATGCCGGCTTCCCGCGCCTGGAGGCGTATGGCGGGCGAGGCCAGCGGCTTCTCGCCCGGCGCGCGGCGGACCGCAGATGTCGTCGCCGGCCTGGCCTCGATCGCCGCGGGACGAACGCGGGCAGGGGGCGTCGGCCGAGCGTCAGGGGTTTCGGCTTTCGTCACGGCCGATGGCGCCGCGACGTCTTTCGTCGGTGCCTCGTCTGCCGGCTCCGAGGCGTCGTCGCCGGCGACCTTAAGTTTCACGAGCGTCGAGCCGATCGCGACCGCTTCACCGATCTGGGCGCCGACCCAGCTGACCTCGCCCGCGAGCGGCGAGGGAATTTCGACCGAAGCCTTGTCGGTCATCACGGTGGCAAGCAAATCGTCCTCGCGAACGAGATCGCCCACCTTGACGTGCCATTCGACCAGTTCGGCTTCGGCAATGCCTTCCCCGATATCCGGGAGCTTGACGCTGCGCTCGCCCATCAGCGTGTCTCCACGATGTCGCGTAGCGCCTGACCGAGCCTGGCAGGGCCGGGGAAATAATCCCATTCCTGTGCATGCGGGTAGGGCGTGTCCCAGCCCGTGATACGCATCACCGGCGCTTCGAGATGATAGAAGCAGTGCTGCTGCACCAGCGCCGTCAGCTCCGCGCCGAAGCCGGAGGTCAGGGTTGCCTCGTGCAGCACGATGCAGCGGCCGGTCTTGGCGACCGAAGCCACGATCGTCTCGAGATCGAGCGGAAGCAGGGTGCGCAGGTCGATCACCTCGGCATCGACGCCCGTCTCCTCGACGGCGGCGAGTGCGACGTGAACCATGGTGCCGTAGGCGAGGATGGTGACAGCCTCGCCGGCGCGTCGCGTCACCGCCTTGCCGAGCGGCGTGGTGTAATGTCCCTCCGGTACTTCGGAGAGCTCATGCCTGGCCCATGCGGTGACCGGGCGATCGTGATGACCGTCGAACGGGCCGTTGTAGAGCCGCTTCGGCTCCAGAAAGATGACGGGGTCCGGATCCTCGATAGCCGCGATCAGGAGGCCCTTCGCATCATAGGGATTTGACGGCACCACCGTCTTCAGTCCCGCGACATGCGTGAACAGCGCCTCGGGACTCTGGCTGTGGGTTTGCCCGCCGAAAATGCCGCCGCCGGTCGGCATGCGGATGACCAGGGGACAGGTGAAGTCGCCAGCCGAACGATAACGCAGGCGAGCTGCCTCCGAGACGATCTGGTCGTAAGCCGGATACATGTAGTCGGCGAACTGAAGCTCGACGCAGGGGCGTAAGCCATAAGCGGCCATGCCGATCGCGGTGCCGATGATGCCGCATTCGCTGATCGGCGCATCGAAGCAGCGCGAGACGCCGTACTTCTGCTGCAGGCCCTGCGTGCAGCGGAACACGCCGCCGAAAAAGCCGACGTCCTCGCCATAGACCACGACGTCGTCGTTACGAGCCATCGAGACGTCGAGCGCCGAACGGATTGCCTCGATCATCGTCATGCGCGGCATCGCGTCAAACTCCGATCTGCTGGCGCTGGCGCCGCAGATGCGGCGGCAGCTCGGCATAGACATCCTCGAAGATATCGCGCGCCGAGGGCTTGCCGCCGGAATGCAGGGTGCCGAAGGCCTCGGCTTCCTTCTGCGCGGCGATGACGGTGGCAAGAATCTCGGCCTCGGTCTGCTTGTGGCGCTCTTCCGACCAGGCGCCGGCTGCGATGAGGTGCTGCTTGAGCCGGATCACGGGATCGCCCAGCGGCCACTCCTCGGATTCGTGCTTCGGCCGGTAGGCGGAAGGATCATCCGACGTCGAATGCGCGCCGGCGCGGTAAGTGACGTATTCGATCAGTGTCGGCCCGAGGTTGAGTCGCGCCCGCTCGATCGCCCATTTTGCGACGGCATAGGTCGCGAGATAGTCGTTGCCGTCGACCCTGAGCGCGGGGATGCCGAAGCCGAGGCCGCGCGCCGCGAAGGTGCCCGAGCCGCCACGCGCGATGCCCTGGAAGGTCGAGATGGCCCACTGGTTGTTGACCACGTTGAGGACGACCGGCGCCTTGTAGGTCGAGGCGAAGACAAGCGCCGCATGGAAATCCGACTCCGCCGTCGAGCCGTCGCCGATCCAGGCGGCGGCAATGCGGTTGTCGCGCTTGATCGCCGACGCCATGGCCCAGCCGACCGCCTGGACGAACTGCGTGGCGAGGTTGCCCGAAATCGAAAAGAAGCCGTGTTTTTTCGAAGAGTACATCACGGGCAATTGCCGGCCCTTGAGCGGATCATGCTCATTGGAATAAATCTGACACATCATGTCGACCAGCGGATAGTCATGTGCGATCAGAAGCCCGGCCTGGCGGTAGGTCGGAAAGTTCATGTCGTCTGGACCGAGTGCGATGCGGAACGCGCAACTCACCGCTTCCTCGCCGGTGTGCTGCATGTAGAAGGATGTCTTGCCCTGGCGTTGCGCCATCTGCATGCGCGCGTCGAACGTGCGCAGGGTCATCATGTGGCGCAGGCCGGCGACCAGCTCGTCCTGGGAGAGGTCCGGCACCCATGGCCCGATTGCCCGGCCCTCGTGATTGAGCACGCGGATGATCGAGTAGGCGAGGTCACGAATCTCCTCAGGGAGCACGTCGACCGGCGGACGCCGGACCGATCCTGCCTTCGGAATCGAGACGCCGGAGAAATCCGGCTTTCCGCCTGGCCGGCTTGCAGGCTCCGGAACGTGAAAGCGAAGTGGCGTGGGGCTGTTCATGGGAGTATCCGCTCGTTTGCGGGTTCTGAAGAGGCAACGCCTGGCCGCCCGGAGTCCTCACGCGCGAGCTCCACGACGTGAAGGCCGGTGATTGCCGGATGCCGTGACAACCGTTCCGCAAGGTCTGTGCAATCGGCCGACGGCTGGACTTCAAGAACCATCCGTATCGTTCGGTTCCCATCGGGGTGCGTCGTCATCGCGACCTGGTCGAGGCCGAAGCCGAAACGCGCCGCGTCGAGCACAAGCCGGACGATCCCGTCGAAGGGGTCGGGCGTGGTGGCCATCACGCTGACGCGCCGGGGGTGCCGAGGTTGCATGTCACGTTCTCTCGCGACACATGATAATCTCCTGTTTCAAGAAAATTTCCCAAAATTCAGACAGAAGTGCAAAAATGGCGGAAGGTTTTCCCGGCAAAATACGAAATGACAGAAGGATCTTCCGATGCCCTCCAAACGCAGCCCCGTCGAGGAGCTCGATCAGCTGGATCGCCGGATTCTCTCGGCGCTTTGCGAGGACGGCCGGCTGACGACGAGTGCGCTGGCGGAGCAGGTCGGGCTCTCGAGCTCGCCGTGCTGGACCAGGGTGAAGCGCCTGGAGGAAAACGGCGCGATCGAGAAATATGTCGCGGTGCTCAATCACGCCCATCTCGGCTACAACAACATCGCCTTCGTCGAGATCACGCTGGACAAGCATGACGAGAAGGTGCTCGAGCGCTTCGGCGCCGCCCTGTCGCGAATTCCGGAGGTGATGGAAGCCTATCTGGTGACCGGCGAATACGACTATCTCATCAAGGTCGTGGTGCGGGACACCGATCACTACGAGCGCTTCCTGCGACAGGCGTTGTACAGGATACCGGGCATCCGGCAGTCGCGAACGACGTTCGGCCTGCGCACCCTGAAGCGCCAGATCTCGATCGATCCTTCCAAGGCCGTCCAGCCCTGACATTCGGCTCCCGTGTTCGAGCGGACGACCACGGCTCATCACAATGCAGCCCACGCCATCGTGGTGGACCCTGCCCGAGGCGAGGAATCACCGCTATGAAAGCGCGAAATCAAATAGCGGCGTGGCATCCGTCCATCGCCTCTGTTGAGACAGGAGTACTGCGATGACGAAAGCTGACATCCGATTTCCGATCGACGGCCGAACCCGAAAGATGTTCGTCGATGGCTCCTGGGTGGAAGCCCGCTCGGGCAAGGACTTCGAGACGCGCAATCCCGCGACCGGCGAAGTCATCGGTCGTGTCCCGCGCGGCGAGGCGGCCGACATCAACGAGGCGGTCGCCGCGGCCCGTCGCGCCTTCGTCGGGCCGTGGAGCCGTTTCAAGCCGTTCGAGCGGCAGGCGCTGCTGCTGCGTATCGCCGACCTGTTCGAGAAGCACTGGGAGGAGATCAGCCAGTCCGATACGGCCGATATGGGAATGCCGATCGCCCGGACGCGGGCGAACAAGCTCCGCGTGATCGGCATGCTGCGATACTACGCCGGCATGGCGACCGCGCTCCACGGGCAGACGGTGGACAATTCGCTTCCGGGGGACATCGTCTCGTTCACGCGGAAGGAGCCCGTCGGCGTGGTTGGCGCCATCATTCCCTGGAATGCACCGACGGCCGCATCGGTCTGGAAGATCGGACCCGCGCTCGCGACCGGCTGCACGATCGTGCTCAAGCCGTCGGAGGAGGCGCCGCTGACGCCGCTGCTGATCGCGGATCTGATGAACGAGGCCGGCGTGCCGCCGGGCGTCGTCAACGTGGTGACCGGAACGGGGGCGGAGGCCGGCGCGCCTCTGGCCGAACATCCCGGCGTCGACAAGATCGTCTTCACCGGCTCCACCGCGACAGGCCAAGCGATCATCCGGGCATCGGCCGGCAACCTCAAGCGGGTCTCTCTCGAGCTTGGTGGAAAATCACCGGTCATCGTCTGCGCTGATGCTGATCTCGACAAGGCCGTGCCGATCGCCGCGATGGCGGCATTCGCTAATTCAGGCCAGATCTGCATCGCCGGCTCGCGGCTGTTCGTGGAGCGTAAAATCCATGATGAACTGGTCGAACGGCTCGGGAAGTTCGCCTCGGCGCTGAAGATCGGCGATGGCGCGGATCCGGCGACGGAAATCGGGCCTCTCGTTTCCCAGCGACAGCTCGACAAGGTCGAAGGCTTCCTGCAAAGCGGGCGCGAGGAGGGCGCGAGGGTGGTGGCCGGCGGCCGGCGCATCAGGGAGGGCAGTCTTGCGAGAGGCAACTTCGTCGAGCCGACCGTGTTCGCCGGCGTCTCAGACGACATGCAGATCGCCCGGGACGAGATTTTCGGCCCGGTCATTTCCGCACTGCCGTTCGACACCCTCGACGAGGCCGTGGAACGCGCCAACGCGACGCCGTACGGGCTCGCGGCAGGTGTCTTCACGCGCGACGTGAGCAAGGCCCACATCATCTCGCGCAGCTTGCGCGCAGGGTCGGTGTGGGTGAACACCTATCACGCGCTGGATCCCGCCATGCCGTTCGGCGGCTACAAGATGAGCGGTTATGGCCGCGAGGGCGGCACCGAGCACCTCGACGAATATCTGCAAACGAAGGGCGTCTGGATCAAGCTGGACTGATGCGCGGCTATTGCCGGGCAGCGATGGCGGTCATCTCGAGCTTGACGCCAGGCCCGAGATCGGCCACGCCGATTGCGGCCCGCGCCGGCAAATGAGCTTCCGCGAAATGCGCCCTTCCAGGCCGCATTGAACTCCGCCTTCTCCTTCAGGTTGGTCATGTAGATCGTCACCTGCAGGACGTTGCCGAGGTCGGATCCGAGCGTCTTCAACAGGCGCGCCAGCTGCCCGAGGACGTCGTTGGCCTGGCCTGACATATCGAGGCTCGTATCCTCGGGGACGATCCCGCCGATGTAGAGCACACCATTATGCTCGACCACCTCGTGGAGCAGTCCTTCGTAGGGCAAGACGCGATTTATCATGATGAGACCGATGCTGCTGTGGAACGGGCGGCATATCGCACATTTCCATGTCGATGTCGTTTGAAGAGATTCCCCACCAAGCCCGATCGGATGAGGGAGCGCAGCACCCGCGCGTGGCCAGATAAAGCATTGGAAACAATGCATAAATGGCTCGGTGTCGCCGTCCATCGCTGGTCGAAATGTTCACCAAGCTTGCGCTTGCGCGCAGGAGCCCAGCGTTTCCGCTGGCCTGATCGCGACGACATCGGGATGTGGATCGGTATACTGCCACCCCCATAGCGATGCGAACGACTCGGGCCCGGACCGGAACAAGGATCAGACGATGGACGATAAGATTGGCTTCCCCGACCCCGGCCTCGACCTGTCCGACGGCTTCAAGCCGCACACCTCGCATTGGGGTGTGTTCTCGGCGCGCAACGGCGCGGCGGGGCTCGAGGTCAGGGCCTATGCGGGTGATCCCGATCCGAACGGCATCATCGACAATTTCCCCGGCGCGCTCCGCCATCAGGCGCGCATTGCGCAGCCGGCGATCCGCCGCGGCTGGCTCGAGCGCGGGCCCGGCCCGGACGACCGCCGCGGCCGTGACGAATTCGTGTCGGTGAGCTGGGAGAAGGCGCTCGACCTGCTCGGCGACGAGCTCTGCCGCATCCGCGACACGCGCGGGCCCGGCGCCGTGTTCGGCGGCTCCTATGGCTGGTCGAGCGCAGGCCGCTTCCATCACGCGCAGAGCCAGGTGCATCGCTTCCTCAACATCGCGATGGGCGGCTATGTGCGCTCGGTGAACACTTATTCCTCCGGCGCGTCCTCGGTGCTGCTGCCGCAGATTCTCGCGGGCTACGAGGACATCACCAAGCGCAACGTCACCTGGGAGCAGATTGCGACCGAAACCGATGTGGTGCTGGCCTTCGGTGGCATGGCGCTGAAGAACTCCATGGTGGCCGGCGGCTCGATCAGCAAGCATGTCGAGCGCGGCGCCATGGAAGCTGCGCGCCGGCGCGGCTGCGAGTTCATCCTGGTCAGCCCGCTGCGCGACGATCTTCCCGTCGAGGCCGGTGCCGAATGGATGACCTGCCTGCCCGGCACCGACACCGCGCTGATGCTCGGCATCGTCCATACGCTGGTGAGCGAGAACCTGCACGACCAGGCCTTCCTCGATCGCTACACCGAAGGCTGGCCGGTCTTTCTGCGCTATCTCACCGGCGAGAGCGACGGGCAGGCGAAGCACGCCGAATGGGCCGCCGCGATCTCGGGCGTCGATGCGAGCACGATCCGCAAGCTCGCGCGTCGCCTTGCCGGAAAGCGCGCGCTGATCACCGTCTCGCACTCGCTCCAGCGCGCCGAACATGGCGAGCAGCCGGTGTGGATGGGCATGGTGCTGGCGGCAGCCCTCGGCCAGATCGGCCTTCCCGGCGGCGGCTACGCCTATTCGCTCGGGGCGATCGGTTATTACGGCCGCCGCGTCAACGATGTGCCGGGGCCGACGCTGGCGCAGGGCCGCAACGGTGTTGCCGATTTCATTCCGGTGGCGCGCATCGCCGACATGCTGCTCAATCCCGGAACCACCTATCGCTACAATGGCGAGACGCGCACCTACCCGGACATCCGCCTCGTCTATTGGGCCGGCGGCAATCCCTTCCACCACCATCAGGACATCAACCGTCTGCGCAAGGCCTTTGCGCAGCTCGACACGTTCGTGGTGCACGAGCTCGCCTGGACCGCGACGGCGCGGCATGCCGACATCGTGCTGCCCTCGACGATGACGCTCGAACGCGAGGACATCGGCTATTCCACCAACGATCCTCTCATGGTCGCGATGCACCAGATCGCCGAGCCGTTCGGCCTTGCGCGCGACGATTATGAGATCTTCGCCGATCTCGCCGACCGCCTCGGCGCGCGTGAACCCTTCACCGAGGGGCGCACGTCTCGCCAGTGGCTGGAATATCTCTACGAGCCGACCCGCGCCTCTCTGGCCAAGCGTGGCCTGGAAGCCCCTCACTTCGATGAATTCTGGCGCCGCGGCAGCCTGGTCGTGCCGCAGCAGCCCGACGACGGCGGCCGGCTGCGCCGCTTCCGTGAGGATCCGGTCAATCATGCGCTGCCGACGCCGAGCGGCCGCATCGAGATCTTCTCGGCCAAGATTGCGGCCCATGGCGATGCCGATTGTCCCGGCCATCCGGTCTGGCTGGAGAAGACCGACATGCCGAAGCCCGGCACACCGTGCTTCCTCGTCGCCAACCAGCCGGTGACGCGCCTGCACAGCCAGCTCGATTTCGGTGGCCATTCGCTTGGAGCAAAGCATCGCGGCCGCGAGGTCGCGTGCATGAATCCGCGCGATGCCGGCGCGCGCGGCATCAAGGACGGCGACATCATCCGCCTGTTCAACGACCGCGGCGCGTGCCTCGCCGCCGTCCACGTCACGGACGGCATCGCGGCCGGCGTCGTCCAGCTTCCGACCGGCGCCTGGTACGACCCCATGGATCCCGAGGACGACGCCCCGCTCTGCGTTCACGGCAATCCCAACGTGCTGACCCGCGACATCGGCACCTCATCCTTCGCGCAGGGCTGCACCGGGCAGCTGACGACGGTCGAGGTGGAGAAGTTCACCGGCAACCTGCCGCCGATCCGGGCGTTCGATCCGGTGTAGGGATTCACGTCACTCTCGTGCCCCGGACGCAGCGCAGCGCTTCTTCAGCGGTGCGCTGCAGAGCCGGGGCCCATCTCTCCGCATTGTGCCATGTCGCCTCCTGGGTCCCGGCTGCTGCGCAGCGTCACTGCGTGCCGCAGCGCGTCCGGGACACGAGACCCCCCCGTGCGAATTCGAAATCGTCGCGCGCATGACGGAAGAACCACAAGCGCGGCGCTGCTAAGGGTTCGTCCCCTCACCGACGGATCAACGAACATGACCAAAGCAGACCTTCAAAGCCCGACCGATCTCGGCGCCAATGCGAACCGCGACATTCCCGCCGCGCTGCGCGCTTTGCTCGCCGACGTCTTCGTGCTCTATCTGAAGACCAAGAACTTTCACTGGCACATGTCGGGCAGCCATTTTCGCGACTATCACCTGCTGCTCGACGAGCAGGCCGACCAGATATTTGCGATGACCGACGACATCGCAGAACGCGCCCGCAAGATCGGCGGCACGACGCTGCGCTCGATCGGCCAGATCGCGCGCGAGCAGCGCATCCTCGATAACGACGCGGACTATGTCGATCCCCTCGATATGCTGGCGGAGTTGCGCAGCGACAACCAGCAGCTCACGCGCGAGATGCGGCGCGTGCACGAGCTCTGCGACGAATATGGCGATGTCGCAACCGCAAGCCTGATCGAGAACTGGATCGACGAGGCCGAGCGACGGGTCTGGTTCCTGTACGAGTCGGGCCGCACCGGCGCGCATGGGTGATTCCAGACGCCAGAAAAAGGGGCCGTCCTGTGTGGGAGCAGGGACGGCCCCAATTGGCTCACAGACCCGGGAGGAAGAGGGTGCGAGCCGGCGCAAGTTGCAGGGCGCTTGCGCCAAAAGAGCGTAACGACGAGCTACGCAGCCGCGCTGGCGATCCAGTCCCTGTCCGGAGCGGGCCGATGCCGCAGCAGCGCTTCGATCTCACAGCGCTCGCCCTTGCTGGCGAGGCGCCAACGTGCCGGGGACTGGCCGCTGATGCGCTTGAAGACGGTGGAAAAATGCGCCTGCGTAGAGAAGCCGACGGCAAGCGCGATCTCGGCCAGCGGCCGCCCGGTCGTCGCCAGCAGCGTCTTCGCATGTTCGATCCGGTGATTGAGCAGATATTCGCGCGGACGATAGCCGGTCGCGGCCCGGAATTGCGCCGCAAAATGCATCCTGGAAAGCCCGGCCACGTTGGCGAGTTCGGACAGGCTGATGCTGCGGTCGAAATGATCGGCGATATGCTGCTCGACGCGTCGCAGCCGCCATTTCGGCAATGCATTGACCCGCGCGCGTGGCGGCTCCAACCGCGCAAGATGCATCGCAAGGGTCTGGCCGATACAGCGCGCGAATTGACGGTCCGCGGCATCGCCATGCTCGATCAGCGCCTTGGCGAGCTCGGCGGCGAGCGGGTCGCGCAGCAGGACGAGATCGCCAAGCCCGTCGGTCGCGGGCGATTGAGCCGGGAATTGGTCAGCCGGGATGTGGAAGTGCAGGAAGGCGCACGGCGCCTGGAATTGCGCGCTGAGGTGCCTCGACGGCGCGCTGACATAGAGCGTGCCTGCGGGCATGGTGCCGTCGAAAATGATCTGGCGGTCGCGCGTCAATTTCGCGCGCGTGGACTTCAGCGCGATGCCGACGAAATAGCGATCCTCCGGGGTCGTCGCGTCATGCGACGAGCTGTCTCTCGGCTCCTCCCATCGCGAAATCGTGATGCCCTCGATCGCCGCATTCGGGCCGCGCTCGAGCCGGCGCCATCCGTTCTCCCTGGGAATCGGCTGCGCCGTCTGATGCACCTCGTGATCCCGCGGGTTGGCCTGAAGATCAATCCAGGCATGTGCCGCCTGCAAGTCGGTAAACATCGCTCATTCTCTCCGCATCGCGGTCGCTGGTGGCGACCGGCAAACTCTCAAGCCCAGTCACCAGGCTTTCGAGAAGGCTTTCCATGCTCGGAGGATAGGCGTGGGCCCGACAAGAAGCCCGTTAGTGGTGATTAGGATGTGTTAGATTTTGTGCGAGCGCACATGGTGTGACAGCTCGTCGCAGTTGGTCTGACTTCGTCAAGCTTTTCAATTTCTTGCGGCGGCCGGCGTGGTGCGGGGATGGCGCGGGAGAGTTCGATCGGCATTGCGCGCGGCGCGGCGGAACGCCACGCCGTCGTTGTTCAGCCCTTGTGGCCGTCGAGCCGTGCAAGGAAGTCGCGCACGAGCCCGGCGATCTCGTCGGTCGCCTCGTCCAGCGCGAAGTGACCGGCTTCGAGCATGTGGACTTCGGCATCCGGCACATCGTCGCGATAGGCGGTGGCACCGGCGACGGTGAAGGAGGGGTCGTATTTGCCCCAGACCACCAGCGTCGGCGGCCGCGCCTTGCGTAGCCAGTCCTGCCACTTCGGATAGGACGCGACGTTGGTCCGGTAGTCCAGGAACAGCGTGGTCTGGATCTCCGCCTGGCCGGGACGCGTCAGAAAGGCGTATTCGTCGATCCAAGTGTCAGGGTCGTAGCGCTCGGGATGCGGGCTGGAGCCGAGGTGGCGCTGGCGCGTCGCCTCCAGGGACGTGAAGTTGGCCTTGAGCGCCTCGAGCCCATGCGCGGGATCGGCCCAGTATTTGCGGCGCGCTTCCCACAGCGGGCTCAACCCTTGCTCATGAGAGACCGCGTTCTGGATGATGATGCCGCGGATACCTTCAGGATGTGCCAGCGCCATGCGGAAGCCGACCGGACCGCCATAATCCTGCATGAACAGGACGTAGCTGGTGAGTCCGAGCTTCGCCGTGAGCTCGCCGATCACGCCGGCGATGTTGTCGAATGTGTAGCCGAAGTCGGATGGCGGCGGCGCGCTGCTGTGGCCGAAGCCGGGATAGTCCGGCGCGATCAGGTGATATCTGTCCGCGAGCAGCGGCAGCAACGGCTCCCACATCCGCGATGACGAGGGAAAGCCGTGGAGCAACAGCACGGTCGGAGCGTCCACGGGCCCAGCCTCGCGGTAGAAGATCTTGAGGCCGCTCACGTCGACGCTGTGATAGCTGATCGACCGACGGCTTGATCGCAGATCGTCTGCCGCAGCCTGCGCGCTCGTTGGCGCGTCGCCGCTGCTACTCGAATACGGCATCAAAAATCTCGACGTCCATCAGCACCGGCTTGGCGATCACGGTTCCGTCAGGCTGCAGCGCCTGCGCGCGCCGAAGCGTCGGCACCACGATGCCACCGAAACTGTCGTGGGCCCAGGAGTGGTGAGCAACCTTCGTCCCGAACAGATCGTGATCCGTTCGCCGTTGCAGCGCGTTCTCGTCGAAATAAAAGATCTGATCGGGCGCGAGCGTGATCAGGCTCGGGGGGAATTGCGCGCGCAGCCGCCGCCAGGTTTCGGTGTTCTCGCGCCACGGCGGCAGTTCCTCCAACACGACACCGGGATGGGCGAGCAGGAATGGATTGGTCAGATAATTCCAGATCGCGACGCCGCAGAAGAACACGAGGTGCAGCTCGTCCGCGAGCGCATCGGAGCCGGCCTCGGGGAACGCCAGGCTCGGATTGCTCCAGGTCCGCAGCACCTCGCCATCGGGGCTTTCGATCGTGATCGCATCCGGTTGAAAGGAGCCCGAGTATTCCCCGCCGGTGATGCCGGTGAAACGGACGGATTGCGTCCGGGTCGAGCCTTCCGCGGTCACATCCTTGAACTCCCTGGCATGTCCGGCGCTTGCGAACAGCGTTCCGCCGACGGACAAATGGAGCGTGAACCGGTTCAAGCTGTTCCAGCGCGCCAGACCGCCGCTGGCATCGATTACGTCGTCGAGAAGAGCCATGTCCCGCCAAGTCCACCGTGAAGCGCCACCACCATGGCGGGGCGCTTGCGGCTTGGCGTGTTAGAAGTTGTTAGGAGTTGCGAGCGGGCAGGATGATTGTATCCCGTTGAAGATGCTCTCAATTCAGCGCGCCCAGGAGCCCCCCGGCGGCCACGAGATCGCGGGTCTGGAGGCCTTCCTGGTAGCGCGCGACGAGCGGAGCGAGCAGGTCGCGTGCGTCGCGGGCTTTTCCTTCCTGGTGCCAGATGCGACCGAGGCTGATCGCTCCGCGAAGCTCCCAGCCGAGAGCGCATTGCCGGCGCGACAGATCGAGCGATTTGCGCAAGCAGCTTTCGGCCTCCGCCGCGTTACCCGAGCGGGCCAGAATATCGCCCTTGACCCTGAGCATCTCCGGCATGTCGAAGGATTCGCCGTGATCGGGAATCTGCGCGATGGCCTCGTTGATCGTGCGCAAGGCCTCGCCGGTCTGGTTCTGCGCTGCGAGACCCTCCGCGAGCGCCGTCGCAAACACCGTGGTCATGATCCGGTGCCGCGTCGCATAGAGCGTGGCCTGGCTGCGGCGAAGATGCTCGATGCTGCCGGCAAGGTCGCCGCGGCGCAGCAGCAGCTCGCCTTTCTGGCCGATCCCGACGGCGTGATAGGGGCCGAGGAAGTGCCGCGCCGAATGATCGATCAGCCGCTCTATCAAGGTTTCGGCATTGGCCCAGTCGCCGACCCAGAGGAAGACGTAGATGGTCCAGATCAGGGAAATGCCGAGCGTGAGCGGCTGTTCAAGCAGCTCGGCCTCGCGCACCGTATATCTGGCCGCCTCGACCGCGCGATCGGGCCGGCCGGTGAGCCACAGCCCGCGCGCCAGCGCCACCAGCGCGACGATGCGGTCGTCGTAGCCGAGATGCCCGATATTCAGCCGCTGCGAGCCGGGATTGTGCACCATCGCGCTCTCGCAGAACTGTACGGCCTTGTCCTGGTTGCCGATCAAATGATGCGCGACGCCGAGCATCCATTCCACGTTGAGCGTGGCAGCGGGATCATTCAGCTTGCGCGCAACACTCTCGCCGTCTACGCCGGTGCCGAGCGCGCCGTGAAAATCTCCGACCCTGGTCAGGTAGATGTGCAGGCCGCGCAGCAGCCAGAGCTGCCAGTGCAGATCCTCAAGCTCGCGGGCAAGCCGGAGGCTGCGCGTGAACGCGGAACGGACCGCCTCCGTATTTCCTTGCGTGAACATCACGGAGACGCCGAGAGCGGCCTGCAGCGTCATCTCCTGGCGGCCGTCCAATGTGCCCGTATCGGAAGCGGCCAGCGCCTGCTGCGTCCAGCGAAAACACTCCGTCAGCAGGGTCAGCTCGAGGAAGAACTGGGCGGCCGAGGCTGCGAGATCGACGCCGATTGCCCGGTCGCCGCTGTCCGAAAAGCTCCAGGTCAGCGCGGCCCGGACATTGGGCAAATGGTCCGCATAGGGCAGGAAACCGCCCGCCGTCTGCAGCCCCGAGGATTTGAGTGCGATGTCGCGCAGGAAATCGCGGAAATATTCGGCGTGTGCACGCGCGACGTGGTCCGCTTCCCCGTTCTCGACGAGCTTGTTGCCGACGAAGGTGCGGGTGGTATCGAGCAGACGATAGCGCAGCCGCCGCTCCGCAGGCGAGGTTGCGATCAGTGACTTGGAGAGCAGGTTCGAGATCGCCTCGACCGCCTCGGATTCGCCGATGCCCTGGCCGGATGCGACGGCCAGCGCGGCCTCCAGCGTGAACGGCCCGACGAACACCGACAATCCGCGCAGCGTCGCGCTCTCGGCTGCGGGGAGCAAATCATAGCTCCAGGCGAGCGCGGCGCTTAAGGTCTGATGCCGTGGGATCGCGGTGCGCCGTCCGCGCCACAGCAGCGAGAAGCGGCTGTCGAGCAGCGAGGCGGTCCCGGCGATGCCATAGGCGTTGACGCGTCCGGCCGCGAGCTCGATCGCGAGCGCGATGCCGTCGAGCCGCCGGCAGATTTCGGCGACGAGCGGCGCGTCCTCCTCGCTGAGCTCGAACTCGCTCAGGCTCTCGGCAATGCGCTCCACGAAGAGCTGGCTTGCGGGATAGGCAAGGATATCGGCAATGCCGAGCCCGTCGCGCTCCGGCGGGCTCTCCAGAGGAAACAGCCGATGGACGCGCTCGCCTTCGGTGCGAAAGGATTCGCGGCTGGTGGCGAGAACGTGCAGCTCGCTTGCCTCCTGGACGAGGCGCTCGGCCAAGGGCGCGAGCTCGTCGAGGATGTGCTCGCAGCTGTCGAACACCAGCAGCGTGCGCCGGCTGCGCAGGAAAGTCAGCAGGCCCGGCATCGGGTCGTCGGAATTGACCGTCAAGCCGAGGGCGGCCGCGATCGTTCCGGGGACGAGGCGGGCATCCGTGAGTGCGCCGAAATCGACGAAGCACACCTGGCCCTGGAAGGCTTCCAGCTCGCGATGCGCGACGGCGAGTGCGACCGATGTCTTGCCGATCCCGCCGGGGCCGACGATGGTGACGAAGCGGTGCAGGGCGAGCTCGGTGGAAATCTTCTCGACGGCGTCGTCCCGCCCGATCATCCGCGCAAGCGGCGATGGCAGCACGTGCAGCGAAGCGACAGGGCTGGCCCGGCCGTCCGAAGCAGCAGGGCGGAGCAGCGGGGCAGCGAAGCAGTAGCCGCGTCCGGGAACGTTGACGACATAGCGCGAGCCTTCGCCGGCATCGCCCAGGACCTTGCGCAGCGTCGTGATGTGGAAGCGCAGGCTGCCTTCGTCGACGTTCACGTCGGACCACACCTGCTTGATCAACTCTCGCTTGTCCACGACCTCGCCGGCGCGTTCGGCAAGAAAAATCAGGATGTCGAGTGCGCGGCCGCCGAGATGAAGCGGGACGCCGTCCTTCTCCAGCAGGCGCGACTTTGCAAGCAGCCGGAATGGTCCGAAGGAGATGGCCGAATCCTGGTCGTTAGTGTCCGGCACGAGCCAATGGTTCCAGTGGAAAGGCTGCTGTTTGCAACTTTGGTCTAGCAGAACGACATTGCGAGTAAACTGGTCGAAAGTGGCGAAATGGCGCGGCGATCGCCGCAGCTTCCAGGGAATAACCGTGGCAAATTTTGCTTAAACGCGAGCGGCTTACGACGCGGCCCGCGACAATTCGTCAGTGTGCTTGACCGTCGTGGCGACAGTCTCCGCTGCGCAGATTGTGACGCCGCCGATCATAACAGAATCTTGCAACGTCTAACGAGCAAATTGCAGGCGACGCATTCACTATGGCCTTTCGGGGCAGGTCCTGTTGCAACGGAGAGGCTATCATGTCCGCCATCGGCCCGATGCCGAACGGCAGCGCCGTTCGATCGCAATTCGGCGCAGGTCTCGACGATCGGTCGCGCGATTGGGAACTCGTGCTGCGTGAATCCCACCACCGCATGAAGAACACGCTGACGCTGCTGGGTGCGTCAGTCCGCCGCGACTTCACGCGGACCGGCACCAGGGACGTCTCGCTGGCGGTGGACCGGTTCGAGCGCCGCATCGTTGCCTTTGGCAGGCTCTATCAGCTCCTGTCCGACAACGACGATCCGTCGGCGGTCGCCGTCGCGCCCTTCTTTGAAAATCTGTGCGGGGCGCTCTCCGAGGCGGTGCTGGAGCCGGCGGGCATCCGCTGCGAAGCCGCAATCGAATGCGGCGTGCTGCCGGCCTCACAATGTCATCGGCTCGCGTTGATGCTGACGGAGCTGGTCACGAATGCGGCGAAGCACGCCTTCGCCAACAAGAGCGGCGCCCTGATCCGCATCGAGGTCGCGCGCCGCGACGACGCCTGGGTCTGCACGGTGGCCGACAACGGCATTGGCGCGACCGGTCCGCTCCAGGGCACCGGCAGCCGCATTCTCGAAGGGCTCGCCCGCAGCATTCATGCGCGGCTGCATGGCGAAGCGGGGCAGGGCGGCACGCGGGTGACCATCGTAATGCCGTCCGCCGTTTGAAGGATCGCCTTAACTCACACCATGGGAGCTCGACATGGCTACACTCGAAATCGACCGCGACGCCGCGGCCAAGCCTTCGAAATCACATCAGGTCGATACGAAGCTCGAAGTCGTCGTGATCCCGGTGTCCGACGTCGATCGCGCCAAAGCGTTCTACGCGCGCCTCGGCTGGCGACTGGACGCCGATTTCGCCTCTGGCGACGAGTGGCGGGTGATCCAGTTCACGCCGCAGGGTTCGGCCTGCTCGGTGATCTTCGGCAGGAATGTCACCGCAGCTGCGCCAGGTTCGGCGCGCGGTCTGTATCTGATCGTCTCTGATCTGGAAGCTGCGCGAAGAGATCTGCTCGAGCGCGGCATTGCTGTCAGCGAATCCTTCCACGGTGCCGGCGATGTTCATGCAGGTCCCGATGAGCCATACCTGTTCGGCAGCCTTCGGGTCAGCGGCGCTGACCCGAAGCGCGGCAGCTACAGCTCATTCGCCTCGTTCAGCGATCCCGACGGCAATGGCTGGCTGTTTCAGGAGATCACGACGCGACCGCCGGGACGCATCGCGGCAGACGACACGACATTTGCATCGCAAACTGATCTCGCCGCGGCGCTGCGTCGCGCTTCAGTGGCGCATGGCGAGCACGAGAAGCGCACCGGCGGTCATGACGAGAACTGGGCGGACTGGTACGCCGACTACATCGTGCGCGAGCAGACCGGTCAGGAGCTGCCAACCTGAAGCGACTGCATTTCTCGGACCACGGCGCGGGGCCACTTCGCCGCCTGGGAGCAGCCCACGCTGTTCTCGCGGAAGTGTGCACTAGAGCGTTTTCGAGCGAAGTGGATACCGGTTCGCGTCAAGAAAACGCGTCAACCATGAATCCTGAGCCCATTCCGAAACCATCGGAACGGGCTCAGGCGGAACCGCTGCGGCGCTCGACCGGTTGGGAGGACGGCAGGCGGTCACGCCGATGTCGCCTTCCACCGGTACGGAGCGCCGGTGCTTGAACACAAACAAGGAGAACTGAAATGATCCGCAAGGCAACAGCAGTCTGGAAGGGCACTGGTCGCGATGGCACAGGTCAGCTGTCGAGTGAATCCGGCGTGCTGGCCGGGACGCCTTATTCGTTCAAGACTCGCTTCGAGAACGAGAAGGGCACCAATCCCGAGGAATTGATCGCCGCGGCCCATGCCGGCTGTTTCACCATGGCGCTCGCCTTCGGACTTCAACTCGCCGGCTTCACGCCGGACGAGCTCTCGACGGAAGCTGCCGTCACGCTCGAGCCCGAAGGCAAGGGTTTCAAGATCAGCAAGTCGGCGCTGACCTTGCGCGCAAAAGTGCCGAACCTGGACGAAGCAAATTTCGCCAAGATCGCGGGCGAAGCCGAGAAGAATTGCCCGGTGTCGAAGGTGCTCAACGCCGCGATCACGCTCGACGCCAAATTGGGCTAGAGCCGAGTTTTCAATTTGGGTCCATCCGGTTCTAGGAACCGGATGGACAGGCGTGCCATGCGTGACTTTCGGCCGGGCGGCCGAGAGCATATGATGCGGTAGATGCAGAGCGATCAATTGGGAGCGGACAGATGACGACTGAGCGCGCAGTTTTGGCCGGAGGCTGTTTCTGGGGCATGCAGGATCTCATTCGCAAGCAGCCGGGCGTGATCTCCACCCGCGTCGGCTACACCGGTGGCCACGTGAAGAACGCGACCTATCGCAATCACGAAGGCCACGCCGAAGCCATCGAGATCATCTTCAATCCCGCGAAGACGAACTTTCGGACCATGCTGGAGTTCTTCTTCCAGATCCACGACCCGACCACGCTCAACCGTCAGGGCAATGATCTCGGCACGAGCTACCGTTCCGCGATCTTCTACACCAGCGACGAGCAGAAACGGATTGCCGAGGACACTATCGCCGACGTCGAGGCGTCCGGCCTGTGGCCCGGCAAGGTGGTCACCGAGGTCACGCCCGCAGGCGAGTTCTGGGAAGCCGAGCCTGAGCATCAGGATTATCTCGAGCGCTATCCCGACGGCTACACCTGCCACTTCATCCGGCCCGACTGGAAGCTGCCGCGCCGCGCGGCGGCGATGGGAGGTTAGCGCGCATCAGCGCGCGGTCAGTACCGCAGTTGCGCCATCAATTCGCGCGCGGTGCGCATGTCGGCGATCTCCGCACCCTCCGCGAACGATCCGGAGACGTTCTCCAGAATGGCTAGAGCGTCGGCGCTCTGGCCGGCCTCGCCCATCAGCCGCGCGAGGCTGGTCGCGCAGCGCAGCTCCCAGAAGCGAGCGCCCTGCTGGGCCGCGATGCCCATGGCCTCGCGAAAGAGCGCTTCGGCGTCGCCCGAATGCTTCGCGCTCCTGCGCATCAATTCTCCCTTGATGCGGGTCAGCTCCGGCAGATACCAGAGCTCCTGCCGGTCATGGCAGCGGGTCAGGACGTCCTCGATCACGTCGAGGCCGCGGTCGATCTGGTCGGCCTCGCCAAAGCAGGCCGCAAGCTCGCCAAGCAGGGGAAGGAAGCGCGGCAGGAAGCGCGCATCGCCGGCCCGGTTGAGCTCCTCGCGCAGCAGCGGCAGGCCGCTCGCAACGTCGCCGCGCCTGGCGATGACCGCCGCATTGAACGCACGTGCCCACAAGCCCCATAGCCGGATCGCGTGCCGCTCGGTGTGCTCGAGCAGCTCGGTGCCGTGGCGTTCCGCAGCGTCGAAATCGCCGGCCCAGAAGGCGATGGGGCAGGCGGCCTGTCCCAGCACGCTGCAGAAGGTCAGGGCGTGGCCGTTGGCGCGGCCCTCGTCGATGTTTCTGGCGGCGAGCGCCTGGGCCTGGTCGGCGAGACCCTGCAGCCACAGGATGCGGGCGCGGAAATATTGCGTCGAGATTCTGAGATCGAGCGGGAAGATCTTCGGCTTCTCCGCCAGCACATGCAGCGATGCATGCACCCGGTCGATGCGCAGCCGTGCGTCGTTCTGGTCGCCGAGATAGTGCAGCGCGACGGCCGTCAGCCGGTCGCCCAGCATCACGTCGGTCCTGTCGGGAGAGTTCGCCGCCGCGTTCGCAAAACGATCGGCGAACGCACGGGCCTTGCCGAACTGTCCGTTGTTGAACTGGTCGATGCACAGGCCCCACAGCGCGCGCAGCCGGAAATCCTTGTCGTCGAGCCTGTCGGCGAGTTCGAGCGTGGTCTCCAGGATCGGGCGCGCCTCACGCGCACGGCCCTCGCCATACATCAGCGACCAGCCGAGTGCCGACAGGAGCTGCATGCGGATACGGTCGTCGCCGGTGTCGCCGAGCACCGCCAGTGCCGTCCTGCATCGTTCGCGGCATTCGGCGAACAGGGAAAGCCGCACCCAGAGCGTGACCGCGGCCGCCGTCAGCGCGATTCCCAGCTCGGCATCGCCGTCGGGCGCAAACGCCCAGTCGAGCGCTGCGCGCACATTGTCCAGCTCGGCGCCATAGATGCCGAGCCATTCGGGCAGCGGCGTCGACGTGTCGGCCTCCGCGTGCGCGAAGAAATCGCGAAAATGCTCGGCGTGGCGGCGTGCGAACTGCCTTGTTTCGTCGAGCTCGCTGAGCTTTCCAAGCGCGTAGGCCCGCGTCGTGTCGAGCAGGCGATAGCGCAGCGTCCGCGCGCCGGACGGCGAGATCAGCGACTTGGTGACCAGGCTGTCGATGGCCTCCAGCGTTTCCGATGCGCTGAGGCCGTCACCGGATGCAACCGCGGCGGCCGCTTCCGGGGCGAAAGGCCCGGCGAACACCGAGAGCCGACGCAGGGTCGCGCTTTCGGCCGCAGGCAGCAGATCGTAGCTCCAGTCGAGCGCGGCGGCGAGGGTCTGGTGCCGCGGCACGGCCGTGCGCCGGCCGCGCCATTGCAGCGAGAATCGGCTGTCGAGCAGCGATGCGGTGCCGGCGATGCCGTAGGCATTGACCCGCCCCGCCGCGAGCTCGATCGCGAGCGCAATGCCGTCGAGGCGCCGGCAGATGCTCGCGACCAGCGGCGCTTCGTCCGCGCTGAGCTGGAACGGACCGGAGCTCTGCGCGATGCGCTCGACGAAGAGCTGGGCGGCGGGATAGGCGAGGACCTCGGCGACATCGAGCCCCTCGCGCTCGGGCGGACAATCCAGCGGGAACAGCCGGAAGATGCGCTCGCCTTCGCTGCGGAACGATTCGCGGGTGGTTGCGAGAACCCGAAGCTGCGGCGCCTCGCGCACGATGTGCTCGACGAGCGGGACCAGATTGTCCAGCACATGTTCGCAGCTGTCGAGGATCAGCAGCGCCGGGTCGACCTTGAGGAACGTCAGCAGGGCCGGTGTCGGATTCTCTGCGCTGATGGTCAGGCCGAGCGCGGAGGCGATGGTGGTTGCGACGTGGCTGGCATCCCGGAGCGGGCCGAAGTCGACGAAGAAGACGCGCCCGCGAAAATCCTGGGAGCGGCGATGCCCGACGGCGATGGCGACGGCCGTCTTGCCGATGCCGCCCGGGCCGACCAGGGTCATGAAGCGATGGAGCGAGAGGCCGCTCGATATCTTTTCGACGACCTCCTCCCGTCCGACCATTTTCGAGAGCGGCGCGGGAAGGGCGCGGGGCGGCAGGATGTCGATGGTGGGCTGCGCGGCGGGCGAGGCCGGCGGGGCGAGCGAGGCGACGAAGCAATAGCCGCGGCCGGGCACGTTGACGACGTAGCGCGCCGACTTGCCGGTATCGCCGAGCGCTTTGCGCAGCGCTGCGACATGGAAGCGCAGGCTGCCCTCGTCGACATTGACGTCGGCCCAGATGCGCTTGACCAGCTCCCTCTTGTCGACGACTTCACCGGGCCGCTCGGACAGAAAGATGAGGATGTCGAGCGCGCGGCCGCCGACATGGAGCGGCACGCCCTCCTTCTCCAAGAGCCGGGACTTTGGAAACAGTCGAAATGGCCCAAATGAAATGGACGAGTCTTCGCTACGATCTGGCACGCGCCATTACCCCCGCGACGGGAGTCAAAAGGTATTTCTTTGTGGTCTATCAGAACGAACCGTACAGTAAACTGGCCGAAAGGCGTGGGCGGGGCCGGCAGCCCTGCGTGGACCGCGTGGGTCAGCCGGATTCCGAAATATTGTTTTAAAAGCAGCGACTTAGAGCGCATGACATGGCGGTGACGCCGCCGACTAGTCCGGACGGAGCATTGACGTCGGTCGCCGATTGCTGCGATGGAATCGTCCGGGAGCCGGTCCCGCCTCCATAGTGACAACCGACTTCCGGATTCCAATATGCTCTCCTTCTCGCGGCGACAGGTCGTCCATGCATTGTCGGGCGCAGCTGCGCTTGCGGCGATTCCGCGCAGCGGACACACCGCCGACTATCCATCCCGTCCCATTCGCCTGGTGATCCCGTACGGGGCTGGCGGATCGGGCGATCAGATCGGGCGTCCCTGGGCAGAGAAGATGTCGTCGCTGCTCGGACCCGTCTTCATCGAAAACATCACCGGTGCGGGCGGCGCGATCGGGACAGCGGCGGTCGCGCGCGAGAAGCCCGACGGCTACTCGCTGCTGCTCGGAAACGACAGCACGCAGGCGGCCATTCCGCTGCTGTCGCAAAATCCGTCCTATGCGATGGACGATTTCCGCGCCATCTGCCGCCTCATCACCAGCGCGCTTGTTTTCGTTGTCCATCCGTCGGTGCCCGTCGCAAATCTGCGTGAGCTGATTGCCTACGCGAAAGCCAATCCGGGAAAGCTGTCCTACGGGACACCCGGTATCGGCAGCGGAAATCATCTCGTCGGCGAAGCCTTCAAGCAGCAGGCGGGCGGGCTGGACATCGTCCATGTCCCGTATCGGGGCATCGCGCAGGCCAGCAACGACCTCCTCGCCGGCCAGATCCCCCTCATCATTGCCGTGATGTCGGTGCAATTGCAGCAGTGGAGCGAGGCCCGCAAGATCCGGATGATCGCGGTCGCCACCGAAAAGCGGCTGAGCGTGGCCCCCGATATCCCGACCGCCATCGAATCCGGCATGCCGGGCCTCCGCTATGACGGCTGGTTCGGCGTGTTCGCGCCCCGGCAGACCGACGATGCGATCATCGACCGGATCGCGCAGGCGACGCGCATTGCCATGGCCGACAAGGCGATGCAGGCCAATTACCGTGCCGAGGGCATGGAGCCGGACGGCGACTCGAAGCCGGCTGAATTCCAGCGCCTCGTCGAGGCGACGTCGGCGAGCCTGGCGCGCATGATCAAATCGATCGGGCTGGAGAGGTTTTGAGACGACTCAACCCGCGGGGCGCGTGACGATGCGGGCCGACAATGTGACCAGACACATCAGCGCGGCCAGAAGCCAGAACGCCGTCGGCAATCCGCCAAGGCGGGCGACGAAGCCGACGCCGGCAGGACCTATGAGGATGCCGGCATAGCCGGCGGTCGTGATCGCGGCGACGGCGAGCCCCGTTGGCATCACCGTCTGCCATGCTGCGCGGCGGAACAGCACCGGCACGAGGTTCGATGCGCCGAGGCCGATGAGCAGGAAGCCGGCCATAGCAACCGCTGCAACTGGAGCCGTGAGCAGCACCACGAAGCCCCCGATCGCAATGAGGCTGCCCCAGAACAAAGTCGCACGATCTCCGATGCGTGCGACGACGGCGTCGCCGCCGAGCCGCCCCATCGTCATCGCGATCGAGAACACGATGTAGCCGGTCCCGCCTTGCGCCTCCGGGACGAGGCCTGCACCAATCACCAGCAGCGCGCCCCAGTCGAGCATCGCGCCTTCCACCAGGAAGGTGATGGCGCCGAGCAGCGCGAGCAGCAGCACGGAGCCGTGCGGCAGCACCAGGAGCGGCCCGTCCTGCACCTGCACGGAGCGAAGCAGCCGGGGCGACGTCGCCATCATCGCGATCAGCATCAGGACCGAGCAGATCAGCGTGCAGGCGAGGGCGCCGAGCTGCAGCGAGAGCAGCGCGGTCATCAGCGCCGATCCGGCAAAACCGCCGATGCTGAACAGCGCGTGGAAGCCGGACATCAGCGGAATTTTCGCGGCGCGCTCCACCTCCACCGCATGGATGTTCATGGCGACGTCGATCGAGCCGAGCGCGGCGCCGAAGGCGAACAGCACCAGTGCCAGCGATGCGGGCGTACTCGCGATGGCCAGCAGCGGCAGCACCAGCGCGAGACCGAGCCCGCCGGCCATGATGATCGGCCTGCTGCCGTAGCGCGCGCTCATGATGCCGGTCAGAAGCATCGCGGCGACCGAGCCGATGCCGAGGCTGAGCAGGAGCAGCCCGAGCACGCCGTCATCGACGCCGAGCCGCGTCTTCGCGAACGGCACCAGCGGCGCCCAGCATGCGATGCCGAAGCCCGCGACGAGGAAGGCAAGCCGCGTCGCAAGGCGTGTCGCCGGCCGGTCGGCAGAAGACATTGGAACTCCGGGGGAAGCACGATGAAGGAGGCGAGGCCGACAAGCCCGACGATTGCCGCGACTTTATGGCCGGGACGCCTCCGGCGCCTTGCCGGTCTTGGCGAGCTGCAAGCGGACGCACAGGCCTTTCGGCGCGTTGTCGAGCAGCTCGAGGGTTCCATCATGCGCGGTCACGATCGCCTGCGCGATCGAGAGGCCGAGGCCGAATCCGGTCGTCTCGTCCATGGTGCGGGCGTCCTCGCCGCGGACGAAAGGCTCCAGCATCGCCGCCTTCCTGTCATCGGGAATGCCGGGTCCATTGTCGGAAACGTCGATGACGAGATGATCCCCCGATATCGACAGCGCGACGTCGATCCTGGTTCCGAAGCGCGTTGCGTTCTGGACGAGGTTGGTGACCGCGCGGATGATCTCGTCGGGTCGCAGCACGAAGGCGGCGCGATCGGGGCCGGAATAGGTCACTTCATGGCCGCTGTCGGAAAATTGCTCGCACACCATCTGCAGCAGCGCGGCGACGTCCACCAGCGTCGGCTTCACCGGGCTTTCACTGCGCAGCAGCGAGAGCACCGATTCCAGCATCGACTGCATCTGGTCGAGGTCGCGCACGGTCTGGGTGCGCTGCGCCGGATCCTCGATATATTCCGAACGCAGCCGCAGCCGCGTGATCGGCGTGCGCAGGTCGTGGCTGATGGCCGCGAGCATGCGCGTCCTGTCGTTCATCAGCGCGGTGATGCGCTCGCGCATCCGGTTCAGCGCCCTTGCCGCGGACCTGATCTCCTCCGGCCCGTTTTCCGGCAGCGGCGGCGAGGACCGGTTCAGGCTGAAATTCTCCGCGGCGCGCGCGAAGGCCGAGAGCGGCGAGGAGAGCGCCCGGCCGGCCCAGACGCCGAGCAGCGTGACGCTCGCCACCAGGAACAGCAGTGTCGAGGTCCAGAGGCCGCTGACGAAGCCCGGCAGTTTCGGCGATCCCATCGTCGCTTCGAGCACGTCGTCGCTGGCGAGATAGAACCAGACGCGGTCCTCTTGGCCGTTGCCGCGTACGAGCTCGGCCCGGCCGCCAAGCGCGGACGGGATCGGCAGCGGTGTCCGCGTCGGCTGCGGTGTCATGGAGGTGGAAACGCCTTGCCGCAATTGCAGCTTCAGCGCCGGAAAGGTCCGGCTGATGGCGTCGAGGACGACCGCGCGCTCCGCCTGCGGCGTCTTGGTGATGATCCGCGCGATCAGCTCGAACTGCTCGACCGGCGAGTCCGCGAGCAGCTTTGGCTGGTTGAGCAGGAAATATCCGGCGATCAGTACGTGGATCAGGAGCAGCGAGACCAGGATCAGGGCGGCGATCTGACCGCTGATCCGCCTGAAGCTGAACAGCGCCAGGATGTCGGCGGCGCGGCTCATGCTTCCTCCACCCTTGGTGTGAAGATGTAGCCGCCGGTGCGGATGGTCTTGATTACGGATGTGCCCTCGGTGCGGTCGAGCTTGCGGCGCAGCCGGCTGACCAGCACGTCGATGCTGCGGCCGAAACTTCCGCCGGGGCGGCCGCGCGTCATGTTCAGGAGGCTGTCGCGGCCGAGAACACGGCCGGCGCGCTCGCAGAAGGCCTGCAGCAGGTCGAACTCGGCGCTGGTCAGCGGCACCTGCGCGCCCTCGGGGTCGCGCAATTCCCGCAGGCGCAGATCGATGGTCCAGCCCTGGAACTTCAGCCGCGTCGCGGTGGAGGCGGCCGTGTGACCGCTCGCGTGCCGGCGCAACACCGCGTTGATCCTGGCGAGCAGCTCGCGCGGGTTGAACGGCTTTGGCAGATAGTCGTCGGCGCCCATTTCGAGGCCGAGGATGCGGTCGAGGTCCTCGCCCTTCGCGGTGAGGATGATGATCGGCGTCGTGGACTCCATCCGCAACCGGCGGCAGAGACTGAGGCCGTCCTCGCCCGGCAGCATCAGGTCGAGCACGATCAGATCGGCGCGGCTCTGCGAGAGGTGGCGGTCCATCTCCTTGCCGTTGGCGACGGCGCTGACCGCGAACGAGTGCTCGCGCAGATAACGCGAGATGAGGTCGCGGGTCGGCGGATCGTCCTCGACGATCAGGATGTTGGGCGTGCCGTTGGTCATGGTTGAGATCGCATCGGGGGCGCCGATCGTTGGTCGATTTGCGGACGATTGTCTCGTCCGAAGAACTACGGTCATGGTGCAATCCTACGGTCAGTCACGGCTCAGCGCCACCACGGGGTCGAGGAAGGCGGCGCGGCGGGCGGGGAAGAAGCCGAAAGCGATTCCGATCCCGGTCGAGGTCAGGAACGCCGCGCCGATCGAGAACGGCGAATAGCTGACCTGGAAGCCGGGCACCGCGACGTTGATGGCGACGCCGAGCAGAACCGCGATCAGGATGCCGGCGATGCCGCCGATCGACGAAATCAGGGTCGCCTCCACCAGGAATTGCTGGAGGATGTCGCTGCGCCTCGCGCCGACCGCCATGCGCACGCCGATCTCGCTGATCCGCTCGGAGACGGACACCAGCATGATGTTCATGACGCCGATGCCGCCGACGACCAGCGAGATCACCGCGATCGCCGCCACCAGAAACGCCAGCGTCTGCGTCGTGCTGGTGATGGTGCGGCGGATGTCGTCGGTATTGAGGATGACGAAATCCTTGGTGTTGTGGCGCTGCGTCAAGAGCGTGGTCACCGCGTCCTGCGCCAGATTGGTCGAGACCTCGTCGCTGATGCGCAAGAGGATGCTGCGCAGCGCGCGGTCGCCGGTGAATTGCGCCTGCACGGTGGTGTAGGGCAGGTAGACCGACAGGTTCTGGTTCGAGCCGAAGCCGCCCTGCTGCTGCGCGATCACGCCGACGATGCGGCACGGCACCTTGCCGAGCCAGATCACGCGGCCGATCCCGGACGTCTGGTCGTCGGCGAAGAAGGTTTTTCTTGTGTTGTCGTCGATGACGGCCTGCCGCTCGATGTTGCGGACGGCGTCTGCGTCGAACAGGCGGCCTTTCGCCAGCTTGGCGCCCTTCACCAGGAAATAGCTCTCGCCGACGCCGTTCACCAGCACGTTGGATTCGTTGCCGCGATATCGCACCGTGGTGCTGGTCGACACCGTCGGGGTAACACCGGCGATGAATTCCTGCCGGTCGAGTGCGCGGGCATCGTCAAGCACGAGCGTCTTGATCTTGCCGGCGCGCGCATCGCCAAAATCCTTGCCCGGAAACACCTCGATGGTGTTGGTGCCGAGGCTTGAGATGTCGGACAGCACCTTGCGCTGCGACGCATTGCCGAGCGCGACCACCGACGATACCGCCGCTATGCCGATGATGATGCCGAGCATGGTCAGGAACGCGCGCAGACGGTGCGCGGCCATCGCCACCAGCGCCATCCGCGAGGCCTCGCGCAGGCGTCCCAACGCGCCGGTCCAGCCGGCACCGCTGTTCGATGCGGTGCGGGCGACTGCAGCAGACGGCTCCGGTGTGACGGCGCCCTCCGTGCGGCGATCGGAAACGATTCTGCCGTCGCGCAGCTCGATGATGCGCTCGGCCCGCGCGGCGACGTCGGCATCGTGGGTGACGATGATGATCGTCCGTCCCTCGCGATGCAGTTCTTTCAGGATCTTCAGCACCTCCTCGCCGCTGCGCCGGTCGAGCGCACCGGTCGGCTCGTCCGCCAAAATGACTTCTGCGCCGTTGATCAGCGCCCGCGCGATCGAGACGCGCTGCTGCTGGCCGCCGGAGAGCTGGTTCGGGCGGTGGCCGCCTCTCGTGCCGACGCCGAGCCGCTCGAGCAGCGCGCTCGCACGCATCCGCCGTTCGCGCGCATTGAGGCCGGCATAGACGGCGGGGATCTCGACATTCGCGGCGGCGGTGAGATCGCCGAGCAGATTGTAACGCTGGAAGATGAAGCCGAAATGCTCGCGCCGCAGCGCCGCCAGAGCGTCGGCGTCGAGCTCGGAGACGTTCTTGCCGGCGACGCGATAGGCGCCGGACGTCGGGCGGTCGAGACAGCCGAGGATGTTGAGCAGCGTCGATTTGCCCGATCCGGACTGACCGATGATCGCGACCATCTCGCCGGGCTGGATGCTCAGCGAGAGATCATCGAGCGCCACCACGGTGGTGTCGCCGGCCGCGAACTCGCGGCGGATGTCCTGGAGATCGATGATCGGATCGGTCATGTCAGGGACCTCCCCCTCCGGGCGGGCCGCCGGGCATGCCGCGCGATGCGGTCTGCTCGCTGGCCTCTCCGGTCACGACCCGTTCGCCCTCGTCGAGACCGGACCTGATCTCGACGGTGGTGCGGTCGTTGAGGCCGGTCTTGACCTCGCGCTCGCGAACGTCGCCCGACGTGCCGAGGGTGCGCACCGTGCTGCGGCCGTCGGATTTGCGCATCACGGCGAGCGCCGGGATGACCTTTACCTGCTTGGCCTCGCCGGTGATGATGTGCACCTCGGCGGTCATGTAGGTCCGGAGCGCATAGTTCTTGTTCGGGACGTTGAAGACGCCGATGTAGTAGATCGCCGTGCTGGTCGAGCTCGACGAGCTCGATGTTGAGCTCGACGTCGCGGTCGAGGAGAAGCTGGCGTCGTTCTTGATCGACTCGGGTGCCGGCTCGATCTGCTCCAGACGCGCCTCGTAACGGTGATCCTGGTCGCCGAGGATGGTGAAGTAGAGCGATTGCCCCGGCCGGACCTTGACGATGTCGGCCTCGGAGATTTCCGCCCGCACCGTCATCGTCTCGAGCTGGCCGAGCACGACGATGGTCGGCGCGGACTGCACCGCGTTGACCGTCTGCCCCTCCTGCACCACGGTCGCGAGCACCGTGCCGTCGATCGGCGCGGTGATGCGGGTGTATTCGAGGTTCACCCGCGCCGTCTCGACGCTGGCTTCGGCGCCGACGATCAGCGCCTCCAGCGCAGCGATCTGGGCGCGGGTCTGGCGCACCGTCGCTTCCGCGCTGTCGAAATCGCTGCGCGAGGTCGCGCGCTGCGCCAGTGTCGCCTGCTGGCGCGCGAGGTTGGCTTCGGCCAGCACCAGCGCGGCCTCCTTTTCGGCCTTCTGGGCGCGGTAGTTCTTCAGCGACGCTTCCGAGCTGCGCAGGTCGTTCTGCTTGGTGACGGGATCGATCTGGGCGATGACGTCCCCGGCCTTGACCGTGTCGCCGACGCGGACGTTGAGCGCTGTGATCCGGCCGGACACCTGCGCGCCGACGGCGGTCAGCCGTGCCGGCTTCAGCGTGCCGCTGGCGAGCACCTCCTCGCGGAGATCGCTGACCGCGACCTGCGCGGTGATGTAGGATTGCGCCTTGTTCGACGTCCCCGGGGCCCGCGTCGCCAGCACCATGCCGGTCGCGACCACGGCAAACACCGCGGCCGCGATCTTGACGCGCTTGACGGTGATGATCCCAGTCACTTCTGCGCCTCCCGGACGTGAGGTCCCGTGTTGCTGTCCACGATGATCGGCGTCGACACGTCGACCGGATCGGACCAGCCGCCGCCGAGCGCCTTGGCCAGCGCGATGTAATCCTTGGCCGCAGCCACCTTGCTCTGGATCAGCGAATCCTCTGCCGAATAGAGCGAGCGCTCGGCGTCGAGCACGTCGATGAAGCTGGCGCTGCCGGTCTCGAACAGCGATCGCGACAGCTTTGCGGCCTCGCGGTAGTTCGTCGCCGCTTCGGTCAGCTTGGTCGCGCGCACGCGTTCCAGTGACAGCGACACCAGCGCGTTCTCGACATCTTCGAGTGCGGTGAGCAAGGTCGCATGGAACGTCGCGAACGCCTGGTCGCGCTGTGCTTCCGCGATCCTCACCGTGGCCAGTCGCTTGCCCGCATCGAACACCGGCACGGTGACGGAAGGCCCGACCGACCAGCTCACGCTGGAATATCTGGCGAGATCGCCGACGCGCATCGCCGAGGTGCCGACCGAGCCGGTCAGCGACACCGCCGGATAGCGGTCGGCCTCGGCCGCGCCGATCTTGGCGGTCGCCTGCGCCAGCTTGCGCTCGGCGCTGGTGACATCAGGACGGCTCATCAGGAGATCGGCGGGCAGGCCAATCGGCAGCGGCATGCGCGGTGCCGGCACGGGTGCGGGCCGCGCCATCAGTGAACCGACACTATCCGGCGGCCGTCCGAGCAGGATGCCGAGCCGATGAAGGTCGGCGGCGAGCGCGGCCTGATAGGTCGGAACGTTGGCTTCGGTGCTCGCGGCCTGCGCGGTGGCCTTGGCGAGATCGACGGCGTTGCCGCTGCCGGCCTCGTATTTGCTGCGGGTGAGCTTTTCGGTGTCGCGCTGGGAGACCGCGGTGCGCTGCGCCAGCGCGATCCGGGCCTGATAGCCGCGGGCCTCGACGTAATAGGCGGCGACATCGCCGATCAGCGTGACGAGGCTGTCGCGCAGATCCTCCTCGGCCGACTGCGCCCCGCGCACCGCCGCCTCGATGCTCCGCTGTGTGCCGCCGAACAGGTCGAGCTCCCAGCTCGAATCGAAGCTCGGCTGGTGCAGCGTATAGGGCGCGCTGTCGACGACGGCTGATGCGGAGCCCGAGCTTGTCTTGTTGTCGGTCACCGAGGCCGAGCCGCTGACCGACGGAAACAGGCCGGCGCCGGTCTGCTGCACCGTCGCGCGTGCCTCGCGCACCACCGCTTTCGCCTTGGCGACGTCGGGATTGGCCTCGACGGCCTGTTCGATCAGGCGGTTGAGCAAGGGATCGCGCAGGCGCAGCCACCAGCGATCGAGCGTGCCTGCGCCGTGCCGCGAAGCGGTCTCGGTGCTCCAGTGCGAAGGCAAGTCCAGCCGGGGCGGTCCTGCGTAGTCCGGCCCCACGGCACAGCCCGCCAATGAGCCGGTCAGCGCCAGCGCGAGGCAGGCCGATCCGGCACGGGAAAGGACTGCGCGCAGCGGAAGGGGCGTCGGATGACGGTTCTCCTTTGCGGAAGGCACGGGGATTGGGACGGACAAGTGTGACGGCATCAAATCGGCTGAGATTCATTGGCCTCGCCCCGGAAGGAGGAGGGCGTTCACGGCCCTCGGAGGGCAGGATGAGGCAGGAACCACTAGCCTAGGGATCGTGGCCTTTCGGCAGCCCGAATGTTGCTGAATGTAAACAGATGTTGCGCGGCATCTCGGTGCCGGCGGGAAGGGGGATGGTCGGGAACAGCATCGCCCCTGTTTCGCAGGTCAGTCAAGCCCTCGCGATAAAAACATTCCACTTTACCGAAATTCGGATTTATCGTATATATCGGCCATCCCGGTTCATCCTTGAGGGGCGATCATGTTGTCGTCACGATACGCGAGCCGGGCTTGCGGTGGACGCGGCAGCGTCGGCACGAACAGGTCGCGGGCAGGGCGGGTAGTCCCTGTGAGCTCGTAACCGCGTGCGGATGAGCGGCGCTGTGTAGTTCGTCGCGCCAACATTTCGATGGCAACGTGCACAACGTCATCGAACCCTGTGGCGCCAACGAACGCGCGTACGGCAAAACCGTGTGGTCCTGGCCGTCGTTGCTACGGTCAAGCCTTTCGCGAAGATGCGCGCGAGCCCAACCGGGCAGACGGCATCGTCAATTCGCGGGGTGAGGGAGGCCAGAACGAACTCGGCTCCCGGGAGAGCACGGCATAAGCCGTCCAACCACTGCGCAGGGTAGGCCGTGTGTTGGGCTTCACCTGTATGCTGCTGTGCGGTTTCTCTGCGTGTGCTTTTCGCGCGGCGGACCGCGGGTGCTAGCCGGCACCCGGCCTTCCCTGCGCCCTCTTGGCTTTGAGGGTGGAGTGACGAAGCAAAGCTCGGGCGAATTGCGCCGCGAGAATGCGAAGGCGTGTCTGCGATTCGAAATGCAAGCCGAACAAGCGACGCTGTTTCCTCATACTCCGTCATTGCGAGCGCAGCGAAGCAATCCAGAGCCTTTCCGCGGCGGCAGTCTGGATTGCTTCGCTGCGCTCGCAATGACGAGATTGAGGAGGCTGCGTGCCACAAGTGCGGAATCGTAGGGTGGGCAAAGGCGCAAAGCGCCGTGCCCACCACTGATGATTGGTGGGCACGCTTCGCTTTGCCCACCCTACGGCACTTCGGCTGTGCGCAGAGCCTGGGCCCATGTTTGCGGCGTTGCCTTCTGGGTCCCGGCTCTGCGCCGCAACGCTTACGCGTTGCAGCTTGTCCGGGACACGAGAGTGGGCAATGGCGCTACCACCGATAGCTCAACGTCCCGATCACCTGACGCCGTGCGCCGGCGTAGCAATAGCCGGACTGGCAAGTGTCGTACTTCTTGTCGAACAGGTTGGTAGCATTCACACGCATATAGGCGCCCCGGAAGCTGCGGTCGAGCTTGCCGAGATCGTAGTCGACCACGGCGTCGAACAACGTGACGGCCGCATTCTCGAACGTATTCTGGTCGTTGCCGAAGTTTGCGCCGATATAGCGCACGCCCAGACCCAGTCCCAGCCCTTCCACCGGCATGCCGGACTGGAACGTGTACTTGCCGAATGCCGCGAACGAGTCTCTCGGAATGCCGGAATACTCGTTGCCGGTCGTATCGGTATTGCCGCGCGTGATCACGACGTTGAGGTGGGTGTAGGCCGCGGTGAGATCGAAGCCGGGCTTGAGCGCGAGCTTGGCCTCGAGCTCAACGCCCTTGGACTCGATCTGTCCGGTTGCCGCCTGGAATGCAACTGCACTGGGATCGGTACGCAGAACATTGTCCTGCTTGATGTCGAAGGCAGCGGCGGTCAGCAGCAGCGGAACATTCGGCATCTGATACTTGACGCCGACTTCCGTTTGCTCCCCGGTGGTCGGTTTGAACGTGGCCCCCGTCACGTCCACGCCGGTTTGCGGGCTGAACGAGGTGGCGTAGCTGACATAGGGCGCAACGCCGTTGTCGAACACATAGCTCAGGCCCGCGCGGCCGGTGAAGGCCGAAGGCTTCGAGGTATCCGGCGCCCCATTCAGCGTCGTGGTCGTGCTCTGCGACACCCAGCTCTGACGGCCGTTGAGCGTCAGGATGAATCCGCCGAGCCTGGCCTGCTCCTGCGCGTAGACTCCGATCTCGTTGGTCGACTGCTTGGTGAAGATCGAGAATGCCGGCGTCGCGATCGCCTGCGTGCCGTAGTTCATGGTCGCAAGATTGAGATCGGGCGCTGCTC
Organism: Bradyrhizobium sp. USDA 376; assembly: GCF_054063675.1. Lineage (NCBI taxonomy): Bacteria > Pseudomonadati > Pseudomonadota > Alphaproteobacteria > Hyphomicrobiales > Nitrobacteraceae > Bradyrhizobium > Bradyrhizobium sp. USDA 376. The sequence continues at coordinate 8,261,327 of NZ_JBSSGN010000001.1, read as the reverse complement.
CCCACCCGATCTTGTCGTCGTAACGGGAATTGCCGTAGTCGACGCCGAACAGGACGGTGTTCTTGACCGCGCCGAGCATGAACTTGGCTTCGGCCTGATTGTCGAGCGTGGCGGTCTTGAAATTGTCGAGAATTCGCCAGGCCGAACGCGTCGCGGTCTGGGTCGCGAAGTCGAGCGTATCGATCTGGGTGTATTTCGCGTCGGTGTTGACCTGATAGAACCGGAAATTCTGCCGGACGGTCCAGGTGTCATCGACATTGTGCTCGAACGCGTAGCCGACGCGGAACTGCTTCTGGTCCATGGCGCTGAACGCCGGATCGTTCGAGTAGATGTTGGTCAGCTTGCCATCCGCCGTGCGCGCGTTGCCGATGCTCGCGGCGGTGCGGCTGGTCTGGTACTCTCCGAGGATGGTGAATGTCGTATCGAGGTTCGGTTTCCAGGTCAGGGCAGGGGCGATATAGGCGCGGTCGTCGTCGTTGCCGGGAAACCAGGTTTTTGCGTCGCGCAGCAAGCCCGTGAGTCGGTAGTACAATTGATCGCTGCCGGGAACCGGCCCGCCGACGTCAAAGGCGCCCTGGTAGCGATCATAATTGCCGGCCTGCAATTGCACCTCGCCAAACGCCGTCATCGGTGGTCGCTTGGTCGTGACATCGACGATGCCGCCCGGAGAGCCGAGGCCATAGAGGCCGGAGGCCGGCCCGCGGAGGATAGATACGCTCTCGATTCCATAGGGCTCGATCTTGGGAATGGCGAAATTGCCGCCGCCCTGCCGCAGGCCGTCGCGATAGATGCCGGTATAGGTCACGTCGAAGCCGCGGATGGAAAAGGCGTCGAAGCGCGGATCGTAGCCGAATGCCGTGGTCGTGACGCCGGGCGTGTAGTTGACGGCGTCCTTCAGCGTCTGGACGTTGCGATCCTCGAGCTCCTTCTTCGTCACGACCGAGAGGGATTGCGGCGTCTCGATCAACGGCGTGCTGGTCTTGGTGCCGGCGGTACCGCTGGTCGCGACGTAGCCGGTCGTCGTACCAGCCGCGCCCCCAGCCGCCTGCGGCGCGCGATTCTGATCGGCTGCCAAATTGCCCCGACGATTCGCGGTGGTCGCGCGCTGAGACCGCGTGCGCTGATTGGACGAGGCACTGCTGCGCGTCTTCGGCGCGCTCGGCGCTTCGACGGTGACCGGTGGCAGGTTGCTGCTCTGGGCCTGTGCCTGGGACGCCAGGACGTCAACAGATACGAATACGACCGAACCGAACATCGTTGCGTTGATCGCTGCTGCGCTTCCAAACCAACGATGTTTCCTCTCCGACAAAGCAACGCCCACCAATGATGATCCCCAATTTCGCAGAACTGATGTCGATCGAACGCAGCGCAGCTGTGTGCTGCGCGCCTCGAACGATGCGGACTTCTATTGGTGAAGAGATCGGAATTCCACACGCGCAAAATAGAATTGCTTGAACGTGCGATGAGCGAACTTGGAATGATTCAAGACGAATGTGGAGAACATGAAATCGCGTGCGGCAGATGCGCGCACGCACACGTCATCTCCGCTCGCGCGCAATTGCCAACGTATGACCAGCGGAATACTGCTGGAAGCAGCGCATTGACTGTCGTCTCGTTTATCGAGGCGGCAGTCAGGAGTCCCGCAAACCGGTCACCACGAGATCGGGATTCTCTGTGTGAATCCGCCCAGATCCGAGTCGGGGCTGAGCGGCTGGCGATCGAGCGGCCGATTGTTGTTCTCGCGCGCAAACGAGATGCCGGGCGGCAAGGCAAAGTCGCTGAACTTGCGCTCGCCGGGGAGCACCTCGGTCCCTCCATCGAGCCAGGACCGCTTGCTGACATAGATACGCGTGTGCGCGTCGGACTGATAGGACCGGTTGGGGCCGCTTGGACCGTATTCATAGACAGTATTTTGTGTCGTCCGCCGTTGATCGCGCTTGCCGGCCGTCGCGGCATGAGCGGCCAAGGTCGAGGCGAGGAGAGCGACCAGCACCATACCCATGCGAGTTCCTGATGTCGTCGCCTCTCGCACCGCCTTAAGCCTCTGTAAAGAATCCGGGCGTTGCGCGATGTTGCTGAAAGCCCGCAACGGCAAGCCGTATGCGTGGCAGGCTCAATGCCGTCCAGTCACGCCGCAGGCCCCGCGCGATCGTCATGGCTGCCACGCCTGCGTGCCGATCCGCCAATCAAATTGAACGACCAGAAACAATGCAGAAATCACAAAGCCACATCGCGGCCACAGCCGTCTCGTTTCAGAGCAGGCTAGGTGCTCTTGAGGTGTGGAATGTCGTTTTTGCGGCCCTGGCTGATCGCGGTGGTGATGTGCGGTGTATCGATTGCGAGTTCAGTCCCTGTCGCGCTGTTGCCGCAGCCGGCGGCCGCGCAGGCGGTGGAGACGATCGTCGTCGAGGGCAATCGCCGCGTCGAGGCCGAGACCGTGCGCTCCTACTTCAGGCCCGGCCCGGGTGGGCGTCTGGATCAGCCGGCGATCGATGAAGGTCTCAAGGCGTTGATCGCGACAGGCTTGTTCCAGGACGTGAAGATCAACCAGGCCGGCGGCCGCATCGTCGTGTCGGTGGTGGAAAATGCCGTGATCGGGCGCATCGCCTTCGAGGGCAACAAGAAGATCAAGGACGAGCAGCTCTCGGCCGAGATCCAGTCCAAGCCGCGCGGGACCTTCTCGCGGGCGCTGGTGCAGTCCGACACGCTGCGAGTCGCCGAGATCTATCGGCGCTCCGGCCGCTACGACGTGCGCGTCACGCCCGAGATCATCGAGCAGCCGAGCAACCGCGTCGATCTCATCTTCACGATCGTGGAAGGCGTCAAGACCGGCGTGAAGTCGGTGGAGTTCATCGGCAACAGCGCCTACTCGGCCGCGCGCCTGCGCGACGTGATCAAGACGCATGAGAGCAATCTGCTCAGCTTCCTCGGCAACAACGACCTCTACGACCCCGACCGCATCGAGGCCGATCGCGACCTGCTCCGCCGCTTCTACCTCAAGAACGGCTTCGCCGACGCCCAGGTCGTGGCCGCGCTCACCGAATACGATCCGGAGAAGAAGGGCTTCAACGTCACCTTCAAGATCGAGGAGGGCCAGCAATATCGCGTCGGTTCGGTCGATTTCCGCTCCAGCATTGCCAATTTCGACACGAGCTCGATGCGCTCCTATTCGCGCGTCGGTGTCGGATCGCTCTACAACGTCGAATCGGTCGAGAAGTCGACCGAGGAGATGCAGATCGAGGCCTCGCGCCGCGGCTACGCCTTCGCCGTGGTGCGGCCGAGCGGCGACCGCAACTTCGAGGCGCACACGGTGTCCGTCGTGTTCAACATCGACGAGGGCCCGCGCACCTATATCGAGCGCATCAACCTGCGCGGCAACACCCGCACGCGCGACTACGTCATCCGCCGCGAGTTCGACATCTCGGAAGGAGATGCCTACAACCGCGCGCTGGTCGACCGCGCCGAGCGGCGCCTGAAGAACCTCGACTATTTCAAGAGCGTGAAGATCGTCACCGAGCCGGGCTCCTCCAGTGACCGCGTCATCCTCGTCGTCGACATGGAGGAGAAGTCGACCGGCGACTTCTCGATCTCCGGCGGCTATTCCACGACCGACGGCGCGTTGGCAGAGGTCTCGGTCTCCGAACGCAACCTGCTCGGCAAGGGCCTCTACGCCAAGGCGTCCGTCAGCTACGGCCAGTATTCGCGCGGTATCTCACTGTCCTTCGTCGAGCCATATCTGCTCGACTACCGACTGGCGCTCGGATTTGACACCTACTGGCGCCAGCAATTGTCGAACAGCTATACGAGCTACGGCGTGACGACGCTCGGCTTCTCGCCGCGCCTCGGCTTTGCGCTGCGCGAGGATCTCTCGCTCCAGCTCCGCTACTCGCTGTATCAGCAGAGCATCACGCTCGCCAGCGCGTACAATAACTGCAACAACAACGCGTCGAACACCTCGCTGGCCTTCAACCCGACGCCGGCCTACATCAAGAACGTTCTGGGCGGCGTGGATCCGACCAATGCCACGGATTCCGGTGTTTACGGATACGGCTGCTACGGCGACGGCGAGTCGAGCCTGCCGGTCCGGAAAGAGCTGGCGAACGGCGCGACCTGGACGTCGGCGCTCGGCTACACGCTGAACTACAACACGCTCGACAACACCAAGAACCCCACGGATGGCTTGCTGATCGACTTCCGCCAGGATTTCGCCGGTGTCGGCGGCGACGTCACCTATCTCAAGACTGTGGTGGACACCAAATACTACACGCCGCTGGTATCCGAGATCGTCAACGTGATCCACCTGCAGGGCGGCATCCTCAACAAGATCGGCAACAACGATCTGCGCATGCTGGATCACTTCCAGATGGGCCCGAACCTCGTGCGCGGCTTCGCTTCCAACGGCATCGGTCCGCGCGACATCACCTACTACAATTACGGCGCGAGCGGTGATGCGCTCGGCGGCACGAAATACTGGGGCGCCTCCATGGAATTGCAGATGCCGTTCTGGTTCCTGCCGAAGGAGGTCGGCCTGAAAGGCGCGGTCTATGCCGATGCCGGCTCGCTCTGGGGCTACCAGGGACCGACGTCGTGGACCGCCACGGGCGAGGTCAACACCAAGGCCTGTCCGACCTGCGGGCTGCAATATGACGACGGCAACGTGGTGCGCTCCTCGGTCGGTGTCGGCCTGATCTGGGCCTCGCCGTTCGGACCGCTGCGCTTCGACTACGCCGTGCCGATCACGAAAGGCAAATACGACATGGTCCAGGAGTTCAGGTTCGGAGGCGGCACCTCGTTCTAGCGCCGCGAGGCCGGCATGGGAACTTGCGGCATTTGTCGTGCATTTGTGAAAATGCCGGATGGCCTCGCGCGAGCGTGCGTGGACAACCATTTGCGGATGTCGGATGATGTGCCTTGCAATTTGCGGGACACTGTGGCCTGCACTTGAGCTTCCACGGAAGGACGATCGCGATGACACAGGCAGGCGCCTACGGGCAGAGGCTTGGGCAGTTCCTGCGCTTGAAGGACGCGCCGCCCGCGCTGGTCGCCCGCTCGCTGCGTAGCGCCGAGCTGGCGGTCACCGAGACCCGGAACGACCATCCGGAGCGCGGCCTGTCCGGCTCGCTGGCCGCTGAAGATGCCTTTCTCGTCAGCCTGAAGCTTCACGATTATCCGGACTGCGAGCTCTGGGAGCGCGGCAAGTCCATCATGACGGCGGACGTCCGCGCCGGCACGACCTACCTCTATGACCTCAAGCACGATCCACGCTATGTGATCGACAAGCCGTTCCATTCGCTGTTCTTCTATATTCCGCGCTCGGCGCTTGACGGCATCGCCCGCCAGAGCAATGCGCCGCGGGTCGACCAGCTCGACTGCCAGATCGGCGTCGGCCATGACGATGGAATCGTCCGCCACATCGGCGCGTCGCTGCAGGAAGGGCTGCGCAGGCCGGACGAGGCCAACCAGCTCTTCGTCGATCATATGATGCTCGCGCTGACCGCCCATGTCGCCCAGACCTATGGCGGACTTCAGCGCACGGGCGGACTGGCGCGCGGGGGACTCGCTCCATGGCAGGCGAAACGCGCCTGCGAGCGGCTCGAGTCCGATCTCAGCGGCAAGCTTTCGCTGCACAAGGTCGCGGCCGAGCTCGACCTGTCGGTCAGCCATTTCTCGCGCGCATTTCGAATCTCCGTCGGCATGCCGCCGCACCAATGGCTGCTGCATCAACGCGTGAAGGCGGCCAAGCAGTTGATGGGTGTCCGCGACCTGCCGCTGTCGGAAATCGCGATCTCGGCCGGGTTCGCCAACCAGAGCCACTTCACGCGCGTGTTCTCCTCGATCGCCGGCGTCAGCCCCGCAGCATGGCGCCGTGAGGCGCTCGGCGCCTCGGGCGGCGAGGTGTGAGGCGCAGCGCTCAGCTCCGTTTCGCGAGTGAGATGGTGTAGGCGGCGCGCCGTGCCGCAAAGATCTCATCCGGCGGGTGACCGATGCCCTCAGCGAGATTGGCCGGATTGAAGATGGAGCCGTCGCAGGCCTGATCGGGCTCGAAGGCGGTGATCACGATCGTGCCGAGCCGCACCTCCTCGCGATGATCCTCATCCGGCCAGCGCATGGTCACGTCCATGGTGGGATCGCCCGGCCGGTCGAGCAGCGCCATGACATTGAAGCGGGCATGGCCCGTAGCGATCCGCGCAGCCAGATCGTCGCGCAGGAAATCGGCCGGCTTCGTCCTGGCCTCGTCCGAGTTCAGCGTGATCTGGCCGCGGGCCGGGACCACCTTGAACTTGATGAAGCGCGTCTCGTCGTGCTCATTCGTGGCCGGGAAGGCATGCACGCCCCAATAGGTCGTGCCGGCAAGGCTTCCGGGCAGCGGACGCGCGGCGATGTAGTTCGCCTGATTGAGCGTTTCAGGATTGGCCGCCGAGAACGCCTTGACCTTGGCCATATCCGGCCTGCCGTCCGGCCCCGGCATGCGCGCCTCGAGGAAGGCCAGCATCTGGTCGAGCGTTCGCGCAAAATGCACGGGCGCGCTCTCCACGAGGATGTCCGAGCGGTGATCGTCGCCGCCAAGCTTGAAGCTGAAGCCACGCAGCACAAGATTGTTTGTGTCGGCGACGCCGGGATTGCCGCCGCCGACCGAGAAGCGTGCCAGCACGCGTGATGGTTTCGTGAAACTCTGCGATCGCGTGACTTCCCCGGCTCGGTCCGACGGGGTGTAGGTGCCGCGAACGCACCAGCCCTTGGCGAAGCTGGCGCGGACCTTCGGCGGATTGCCGGCGACGGCCTTCAGGGCTTCGACGATGGAGGCGGGCGTTGCGGCGGGGATTTGAGACATGGTGAGCCTTCTCGCGGGGGCGAGGCAGGCTAGGCGTTACGCGAAACAGCGTCTTTTCCAAACCGATCGCGCCTTGCACGATTCTGCTCAAGGCGCGTGCAAGGTGGAACGCTGATTGGTTGCCGTCGTGTCGGCCCGATGCGGAGGACCGCGTCCGGCTAAGCGCTGAGGATGCGCCGGCAGGCATCGACGAAGACCTGCGCGCCGGTGATGATATCGGCATCGGCGGTATTCTCGGTCCAGTGATGGCTGATGCCGCCGATCGACGGCACGAACACCATGCCGGCCGGCATGACGGTCGCGAGCATCTGCGCATCGTGGCCGGCCCCGCTGGGCATGCGGATGGATCGCCCGCCGGCAACGGCCTTGCTCGCAGCTTCGATCGCGTCCTGAAAGCCCGCGTTCATCATCGCAGGTGCGCCGGTGCGCAGCTTCGTAACGCTGACGGTGCAGGGACCCTTCGCGCTGGCCTCATCTGCCATCGTGTGCAGCAGCTGCTCCAGCCGCGCGATGACGGCCGGATCGTCGTCGCGGATCTGGAACAGCATTTCGGCACCGCCCGGAATGATACTCGGCGCGCCCGGCTCGAGCGCGATACGGCCGGTGGTCCAGACCGTGCGCGGACCGCAGGTATCAGGAAAACGTTCGTCGATGGCGACGCAGAACTTCGCCAGCGCCAGGCCCGCATCCTTGCGCACGGCCATGCGCGTGGTGCCGGCGTGGTTCTGCTCGCCGGTGAAATTGATCCGGTATTGCCAGATGCCGACGATCGAGGTCACGACGCCAACCGCAAGATGGCTGCTCTCGAGCGTGTCACCCTGTTCGATATGCGCCTCCAGGTACCCGACGTGCCGGCCCGGTTCGACAGCGACACGTGCGCGCCCCGAGAGACCCATCTCGGCGAGGGCATCGCGCATGGCGCGGCCGCTGGTGCGATCGCGCGCGGCGTCGATCTCGGCCTCGGCCACCTGCCCGACATAGGAGCGCGAGCCGAGGAAGCTGCCGAAATGGCCTTCCTCGTCACACCAGGCGGCGACCTCGACGGCTCCCTTCACGGAGGGATCGGCATTGAGCACGCGGGCGGCTTCGAGCGCATAGACGACGCCGAGCGGGCCATCGAGCCACCCGGCATAGTTCTGGCTCTCCAGATGCGAGCCGGCAAGAAGCTTCGGTCCGGGCTTCGTGCTCGTCCCGAACACATTGCCGATGCCGTCGATCGTAGCCGAGAGGCCCGCGTCGGGCAGCTTCTGAACCAGCCAATCGAGCGATTGCCTGTGCGGCTCGGAAAATGTCGGCTTGTGCACGCCGGTCTTGTAGGCGCCGATGGCGCGCAGTGCGTTGAGGTCGGCGAGAACGCGATTCCCGTCGGCGTGGAGCTGAGTATCAGGCATGTTCGGCCACCTTCAACGCCTCGGTGCGGATCTCCTCGACCAGCCGTTCCTTGAGCTGGACGAATTCGGGCGTCGTCTTGATCTTGTACGAGCGTGGATGCGGCAGGTCTACATTGATCTCGGCCTTGATGCGGCCGGGGCGGGCGCTCATGACGATGACGCGGCTGCCGAGGAAGATCGCTTCCTCGATGTCGTGGGTCACGAACAGCACGGTCTTCTGGTCGCGCTCCCAGATCCCGAGCAGCATTTCCTGCATCAGGGCGCGGGTCTGGTTGTCCAGCGCGCCGAAGGGCTCGTCGAGCAGCAGGATTTTTGGATCATTGGCGAGCGCACGCGCGATCGCCGTGCGCTGCTGCATGCCGCCGGAAAGTTGTTTCGGCCAGTGGTTCTCGAAGCCGGACAATCCGACCTGGCGGATGAGGGCATCCGCGATCTTGTTTCGCTCCGCCTCCGACACGCCGCGCTCGCGCAGGCCGAAGGCGATGTTCTCGCGCACGGTCAGCCAGGGGAACAACGTGTAGGACTGGAACACCATGCCGCGATCGGCGCCGGGGCCGGTGACCTCGCGCCCGTCGAGCGTGACGCGCCCGCTGGTCGGGCGGTCGAGGCCGGCGACGATGCGCAGCAGCGTGGACTTGCCGCAGCCGGACGGGCCGAGGATGGTGACGAAGTCATTGTTGCCGATGGTGAGGTCGGTCGGCTCCAGCGCGCGCGTTGGCGCGTTGCCGTGGCGTGCCGGGAAGGTGCGCGAGACCTGCTCGATCTTCAGCGTGGTCATGCGAGCCTCCACGGAAACAGCCAGGCGTTGAACGCCTTGAACATGAAGTCCGAGAGGAGGCCGATCAGCCCGATCACGATGATGCCGAAGATGATCTGACCGGTGTTGAGCAGCGCCTGGCTGTCGGTGATCATGTGGCCGATGCCCGAGGACGAGCCGATCAGCTCGGCGACGATGACATAGGTCCAGGCCCAGCCCAGCACCAGCCGCAGGATCTCCGCAATCTCGGGGGCGGAGGAGGGCAGCAGCACGCGGCGGATGATGCCGCGGTCGCTCGCCCCCAGCGTATAGGCCGCCTCGACCAGGTCCCGCCGCGTGGCGCCGACAGTCACCGCGACCATCAGGATGACCTGAAACACCGAGCCGATGAAGATGACGAGCAGCTTCTGCAATTCGCCGATGCCGGCCCACAGGATCAGAAGCGGGATGAAGGCGGAGGCGGGCAGATAGCGCGCGAAGGAGACGAACGGTTCGAGGAACGCCTCGACGGGCTTGTAGGCGCCCATCAGCACGCCGAGCGGCACCGCGATGATCGCGGCGAGCGCAAAGCCGCCGACGACGCGCCAGATCGTCATGCCGATGTCGAACAGGAAGCCCTGCCTGGCGAGCAGGTCATAGCCTTCCTGCACCATGGTCAGCGGGTTGGCGAGAAAGGTCTTCGAGACATGGCCGCCGAAGGTCGCCCAGGACCAGAGGGCAACGAACAGCACGAAGAACGCGAGACCAAAGGCCACGCGCTGCCTCGAAGTCACGGGATCCAGGGGGCGCATCGAACAGTCTATCCGGGTGGTCGATCGGGCGCCGGTCCCGCCTTGCGGCGAGACCGGCAGCTCGTCGGAGCTTACTTGATGAAGCTGGCGTCGTAGAGGTCCTCGACCTTCGGCGCGGACTTGATGATGCCGATCTCCAGCAGGAGCTCGGCAGCGTCCTTGTTGAAGGTCAGGAAGTCGCCGGCGAAGAACTTCTGGTTCGCGGCCTTGTCCTGCCAGCGCAGGTACTTTGCCGAGTTGCCGAACTGCTCGCCGGTCTGCTTCACGTCCGCGCCCATGATCTCATAGGCCTTGGCCTGGTCCTTGGCGATCATGTCGAGCGCCTCGAAATAGCTGTTGGCGAGCGCCTGCGCGGCCTTGGGATTCTCCGTCAGGAACTTCGGCGTGCAGCCAAAAGTGTCCATGACCATCGGGTAGTCGAGCGTGGTGGCGATGATCTTGCCTTTGTCCGGCGCGGCGCGCACGGTCGACAAATATGGCTCATAGGTCATCGCGGCATCGTTCTGGCCGGAGACGAAGGCCTGCGCGGCGGCAGCCGGCTCGAGATTCACTACGGTGACGTCCTTCACCGACAGCCCGTTCTTCTTGAGCATCCAGGCCAACGCGAAATAGGGCGACGTGCCCGGCGCGGAGGCCGCGACGGTCTTGCCCTTCAGGTCCTTGATTGCGGCGACGTCGTTGCGCACGGCCATGCCGTCGGCGCCATAGCTCTTGTCGAGCTGGAAGATCTGCTTGGTGGCGACGCCGTTGGCGTTCCAGGAGATCCAGGTCTCGACCGTGGTCGCCGCGCACTGGATGTCGCCGGAGGCGATCGCAAGGTGGCGGTCCTTCTGCGGGATCTTCTTGATGGTTACGTCGAGGCCGTTCTTCTTGAAGATGCCGGCTTCCCTCGCCAGCGTCAGCGGTGCGAAGCCGGTCCACCCGGAGATGCCGACGCCGACCTTGACGTCGTCGGCGAGCACGGGAGTGGAGGCCGCGAGGGCAATGATTGTCGCAAAAATTGTCGAATTACGCATGTTTGTCGTCCTCTTGCCGATCGATGGATTGACGTCCTGTTGATCCCTATTGGTCCATGCAGACCGTTGCCCGAAGCATTGCACGAATTGTGCCGACATTCCTCTCTCAGCCTCCCTTGAATCGGGCGACAAGGCGGTGAGAGTCACCGGGATAGAGCAGACGCACGGCGGTGATCGTGCGTGCACTGCGCCAGGTGTAGCGGTCGATCACGAGGCAGGGTGCGCCGACGGCGATGTCGAGCGCTTCCGCCGTGCGATCGTCCGCAACGATGGCGCTGATCGTATGCTCGGCCTCTGTCCATGGGACATGGTGAAGCAGCCAGGAGCCGGGCGGCTCGCGTGAGAAATCCGCGGTCGCGGCGTTCGGCACGGATGAGAGATCGATCAGCCTGTCCTCGACCGCGAACGGTACCTTGTCGGCGCTGTGCCGGCAGGTGATCGCGACCACCTTGCCGGCCTTCTTGACGCCGAGACGGTCGCGGTCGGCAGCGGTCGCAGCGCGCAGCTTGCGGCCGATCAGCTCGTAGCCGTAAGCGCGCCCCAGCGCGGTGATCTCGGCGCGGATGTCGGCGATCTTGAGCACCGCCGACTGATGCTGCGGCCGGCGCACGAAGGATCCGGCACGCCGCCGCCGCTCGATCAAATCGGCCTGGGCGAGCTCCGACAGCGCCTTGTTGACGGTCATGCGCGAGCAGCCGTAGCGCGCGACCAGCTCGTGCTCGAAGGGAATGCGATGGCCGGGCGGCCATTCGCCGGTCAGGATGCGCTTCTCGATGTCGGCGCGGATGCGCTTGTAGAGCGTCGGCTGGTCGGCTGCGTCTGCGGTGAGGCTCATGCGACGAGCCTCCGCACCGCGGCGTTGAAGCGTTCGCGCGCCGTCTGGCGCAGTCTGTGCCGCCCGCCTTCGACCACCTTGTTGCCGCCGGCCCAGACGCAATCGATCGCAGCGCCGCCCGCGGCAAAGATCCAGCCGTCGATGACAGCGTCGTGCGTGCGTCCCGCCAGCGACGGATGCGTGGCCTCGAGCGTGACGATGTCGGCGCGTGCGCCGGGCGCGAGGCCGATGGTCGGCTGCGCCAGCGCCCGCGCGCCGCCGGCAAGGGCGTCGTCGAACAGCGTCCGTCCTGTCGAACGACCTGCGCCGCCAGAGAGCACGTTGCGTTGACGGTGCTTGAGCCGCTGGCCGTATTCGAGCTGGCGCAACTCGTCGGCGACGCCGATCAGCACGTTGGAATCGGTGCCAACACCGAAGAGGCCGCCAGCGTCGAGAAATTCGCGCGCAGAAAAAATGCCGTCGCCGAGGCTTGCTTCCGTGATCGGGCAGAGGCCGGCGACCGCGCCGGTCTTCGCGAATGCCGCCACTTCCTCATCCGTCGTGTGGGTTGCGTGAATGAGGCACCAGCGTCGATCGACGGGGGCGTGCTCCAGCAGCCATTGCACCGGCCGTCGGCCTGACCAGGCCAGGCAATCCTCGACTTCCTTGACCTGCTCGGCGGCGTGAATATGCACCGGTCCACCTTCGGCGAGCGGAATGATCGCGGTCAGCTCGTCCGGCGCCACCGCGCGCAAGCTGTGCGGCGCGATGCCGATATTGGCGCCCGGCAATGCTGCAATCGTCTTGCGCGAGGCTGCCATCAATGCTGCGAACTGATCGACCGTACAGATAAAGCGGCGCTGGCCGGCATGCGGCGCTGCGCCTCCAAAGGAGCCATGCGCATAAAAACTCGGCAGCAGCGTCAGCGCAATGCCGGAGGCTTCGGCAGCCTGCGCGATCCGCGCTGCCATCTCCGCGATATCGGCATAGGGCGAACCGTCGCGGTCGTGATGCAGATAGTGGAATTCGCCGACGCGGGTAAAACCCTGCTCCAGCATCTCGACATAAAGCAGCGTCGCAACAGCCGCGACGTCGTCGGGCGTCATTGCCAGCGCGAAGCGATACATCGTCTCGCGCCAGGTCCAGAACGTGTCGGTGGAATCGCCGCGCAGTTCCGCAAGCCCCGCCATGCCGCGCTGGAAGGCGTGGCTGTGCAGGCTCGCAAGTCCCGGAAGCGCGATGACGTGGCGCTCGTCGCCAGCAGACGGGGCCACGCCCGGTGTCACCGCCGCGATCGCGCCGGCGGTGACGACCACCTGCACGTCATTGGCCCAGCCCGAGGGCAGGAGCGCGGAGGCGAAATGCAGTCGGGACATGATGACACGCCGGCTGGACAGAACCGCCTTACGATTATATGTCTAGACATATAAGTCAAGCATCCGACGGCGAATGGATCCCCGCATGGCAGAGCGCTTCGACCGGATCTGGCACAATGCCCGGCTCGCGACGATGCGGGCCGACCGTCCCGATCTCGGCGAGATCGAGCACGGTGTCATCGCCGCGCGCGGCGGCCGCATCGCCTATGCGGGTGCGCAGGCGGATTTTCCTGTTGATGCGGATGCGATCGATCGGATCGATTGCGAGGGGCGCTGGATCACGCCGGGTCTCGTCGACTGCCACACCCATCTCGTCTATGGCGGCAACCGCGCGCATGAATTCGAGCTGCGCCTGAAGGGCGCAAGCTACGAGGAGATCGCGCGCGCCGGCGGCGGCATCGTCTCGACGGTGGCGGCAACGCGCAAGGCGAGCGAAGCCGATCTCGTCGCAAGCGCGCTGCCGCGGCTCGATGCGCTGATCGGCGATGGCGCCACCACGGTGGAGATCAAATCCGGTTATGGCCTCGATGTTGAAACCGAGATGCGGCAACTCTCCGCAGCGCGGAGCCTCAGTCGTCAGCGGCCGGTTGCGATCAGAACATCCTTCCTCGGCGCGCATGCGTTGCCGGTGGAAGCCGATGGCGACAAGGATCGCTACATCGATCTCGTCTGCAAGGAGATGCTGCCCGCAGTCGCCAAGGCCGGTCTTGCCGATGCCGTCGATACCTTCATGGAGGGGATCGCGTTCTCGGCTGAGCAGACCGCGCGGGTGTTCGAGGCCGCGAGGGGGCTTGGCCTGCCGGTGAAGCTCCATGCCGACCAGCTGTCGAATCTCGGCGGCGCTGCGCTTGCCGCAAAATACGCAGCATTGTCGGCCGATCACCTCGAGCACACGGATGAAGCCGGTGCGGCGGCGATGGCGAAAGCCGGCACGGTGGCCGTACTGCTGCCGGGCGCGTTCTACTTTATCCGCGAGACGCAGAAGCCGCCTGTCGAAGCGTTTCGCAAGCATGGCGTTCCCATGGCGCTCGCGACCGACTGCAATCCCGGCAGCTCACCGCTGACATCGTTGCTGCTCGCCATGAACATGGGTGCGACGCTGTTCCGGATGAACGTGGCCGAGTGCCTCGCCGGTGTCACCCGTGAAGGCGCGCGTGCGCTCGGTGTGCTGGATGAGACCGGCACGCTGGAAGCGGGGAAATGGTGCGATCTCGCGATCTGGGACGTCGAGCGTCCCGCCGAGCTCGTTTACCGCATCGGCTTCAATCCGCTGTATCGACGGGTATGGAGGGCGCAGTGACGGAGCAGGGTACGGCGATCGTCGTCAAGCCGGGAGCAGTGAGCCTCGACGACCTCGTGCGCGTGCTCGAAGGTGCACCTGTCGTCCTCGATCCGTCGTTCTGGCCGCGCGTCGAGGCGGCTGCGCAGATCGTTGCGCGGGCCGCGCAGGCCGACGTCCCCGTCTATGGCATCAACACCGGCTTCGGGAAGCTCGCATCGAAGCGCATTCCACCTGACCAGACTGCGCTGCTCCAGCGCAATCTCATCGTCTCGCATTGCTGCGGCATCGGCCCGGCGACGCCGGAGCCGATCGTCCGCCTGATGATGGCGCTGAAGATCATCTCGCTCGGGCGCGGCGCGTCCGGCGTGCGGCGCGAGGTGATCGAGCAATTGCAAGGCATGTTGGTGCGGGGTGTCTACCCGCTAGTGCCGCAGCAGGGCTCGGTCGGCGCCTCCGGCGATCTCGCGCCGCTCGCGCATATGACCGCGGTGATGATCGGCGAGGGGCAGGCGATCGTTGGCGGGAAAACTGTATCCGGCAGCGAGGCGCTCGCCGCCGCCGGTCTCGCGCCGCTGACGCTCGGGCCCAAGGAAGGCCTTGCTCTGATCAACGGCACACAGTTCTCGACCGCCTATGCCATTGCAGGCGTGCTGCGTGCATTTCGCCTCGCCCGTGCCGCGCTCGTGACCGGCGCGCTGTCGGTCGATGCGGCGATGGCCTCGACGGCGCCATTCCGTCCCGAAATCCAGGCGCTGCGCGGCCATGTCGGCCAGATCGCCGCGGCGGCGACGCTGACCGCGCTGCTCGACGGCAGTGACATTCGCCTGTCGCATCTCGAAGGCGACGAGCGCGTGCAGGACCCTTATTGCCTGCGTTGCCAGCCGCAGGTCGCAGGCGCCGCGCTCGATCTCGTCACGCAGGCCGCGCGCACGCTGATCGTCGAGGCCAATGCCGTCACCGACAATCCGCTGGTGTTGGTCGAGACCGGCGAGATCGTCTCCGGCGGCAATTTCCACGCCGAGCCGGTGGCCTTTGCCGCCGACGCAATCGCGCTGGCGTTGTCGGAGATCGGCGCGATCAGCGAGCGGCGCATCGCGACCCTGGTCGACCCCGCGCTCAATTTCGGTCTGCCGCCGTTCCTGACGCCAGATCCGGGACTCAACTCCGGCTTCATGATCGCCGAGGTGACGGCGGCTGCGCTCTATGCCGAGAACAAGCAGCGCGCGATGGCCTGCTCGATCGACTCGACGCCGACCAGCGCCAATCAGGAAGACCACGTCTCGATGGCCGCGCACGCCGCGCGGCGTCTCGCCGACATGGCGGACAACCTCGCCGCCATTTTGGGCATCGAGCTGCTGGTCGCGGCACAGGGCATCACGCTGCGCGCGCCGCATGCGACCAGCGTGCCGCTGATCGCCGTCATCGCGACCCTCCGCGAGCAGGTGCCTGCGCTCGGTGCCGACCGCTACATGGCCGGCGATCTCGCCAAGGCCGCCGCGCTGATCGAAGCCGATGCATTGCCGGCCGCGGCGATTGCCGCGCTTCCAACCGATCCTTTCCGAGACTTGACTAAGAGGTCCACATGAACCGCCGACTGGACAACGACCGCACCATCCGTGCTCCCCGCGGCAGCGAGATCAGCGCCAAGAGCTGGCTGACGGAAGCGCCCTTGCGCATGCTCATGAACAATCTCGATCCCGATGTGGCGGAGCGTCCGAGCGAGCTCGTGGTCTATGGCGGCATCGGCCGCGCCGCGCGCGACTGGGAGAGCTTTGACCGGATCACGGCTGCCTTGCGCAAGCTCGAGGGCGACCAGACGCTGCTGGTGCAGTCCGGCAAGCCGGTCGGCGTCTTCCGCACCCACGCTGATGCCCCGCGCGTCCTGATCGCCAACTCCAACATCGTGCCCCACTGGGCAACGCTCGACCATTTCAACGAGCTCGATCGCCAGGGCCTGATGATGTACGGCCAGATGACTGCGGGCTCCTGGATCTATATCGGCAGCCAGGGCATCGTGCAGGGCACCTACGAGACATTTGTCGAAGTCGGGCGTCGCCACTATGGCGGCAGCCTCGCCGGCAAATGGATTCTGACCGCCGGTCTCGGCGGCATGGGCGGGGCGCAGCCGCTGGCCGCGACCATGGCCGGCGCGTCGATGCTCGCGGTCGAATGCCAGCCGAGCCGCATCGAGATGCGCTTGCGCACCGGCTATCTCGATCGGCAGGCCGCAACGCTCGACGAAGCGCTCGCGATCATGAACGAAGCGGCGAAGACCAAGAAGGCGGTCTCGGTCGGCCTGCTCGGCAATGCCGCGGAGATTTTCCCCGAACTGGTCGGCCGCGGCATCAAGCCCGACATCGTCACCGACCAGACCAGCGCGCATGATCCGATCAACGGCTACTTGCCGAAGGGCTGGACGCTGGCCGATTGGGAAGCCAAGCGCGCCTCCGATACGAAGGCGGTGGAGCGCGCCTCGAAGACGTCGATGGTCGAGCACGTCCAGGCGATGCTGGATTTCCACGCGCAAGGAATCCCAACGCTCGACTACGGCAACAACATCCGCCAGATGGCTCAGGACATGGGCCTGAAGAACGCCTTCGACTTCCCCGGCTTCGTGCCCGCTTATATCCGCCCGCTGTTCTGCCGCGGTGTCGGGCCGTTCCGCTGGGCCGCGCTCTCGGGCGATCCCGAGGACATCTTCAAGACCGACGCCAGGGTCAAGGAGCTGATGCCTGATGACAAGCATCTGCATAATTGGCTCGACATGGCCAAGGAGCGCATCAAGTTCCAGGGCCTGCCGGCACGAATCTGCTGGGTCGGCCTCGGCGATCGCCATCGCCTCGGCCTTGCGTTCAACGAGATGGTGGCGCGCGGCGAATTGAAGGCGCCGATCGTGATCGGCCGCGATCATCTCGACAGCGGCTCGGTGGCGAGTCCGAACCGCGAGACCGAGGCGATGAAGGACGGATCGGATGCGGTGTCCGACTGGCCGCTGCTGAACGCGCTGCTCAATTGCGCCAGCGGCGCGACCTGGGTCTCGCTGCACCATGGCGGCGGCGTCGGCATCGGCTATTCGCAGCATGCCGGCATGGTGATCGTCGCGGACGGCACGCCGGAAGCGGCAAAGCGGATCGAGCGCGTGCTGTGGAACGATCCCGCCAGCGGCGTCATGCGCCATGCCGACGCGGGTTACGACATCGCGATCGATTGTGCCCGTGACAAGGGGCTCGATCTGCCGAGCCTGGCGGAGTAGCCGCGCCTCAGGCCACGACCTCGGCTCCGGCGCCGCCGAGGCGCTGGTCTTCCTGGGCCAGGTACTCGCCGATTACATGGCCCGGCATGGGCTTTGCGAAATAATAGCCCTGAATGAAGTCGCATCCGAGCCGGCGCAGGGTATCGAGCTGGGCGCGCGTCTCGACGCCCTCGACGACGCAGGCGATCTCCATGTCGTCGCACAGGCCCGTGAGCGACTTGATGATCTTGTGGCTCACCGGATTGTCGTTGATGTCGGCGACGAAGCTGCGGTCGATCTTGATCTTGTCGAGCGGCAGCCGGTGAACGTGGCTCAGCGAGGAATAGCCGGTACCGAAATCGTCCAGCGAAATGCCGCAGCCCATCGCCTTCAAGGCCGTGATCGATTGCTGCGCGCGTACGAAGTCGAAGGTGACGGCGGTCTCGGTGATCTCGAAATCGATCCGGTGCGGCGGCAGCCCGCTCTTCTCGATGATCGAGATCAGCGGCAGGATGCCCTCGGCCGCGCAGACGTCGTGAGCGGAGAGGTTGAACGACAGGCGGATGTGGTCGGGCCAGGTCCTGGCGATTGCAAGCGCGCGCGTCAGCAGCGCCTGCGTCAGCGGCCGGATCAGACCGATGCGCTCGGCGGCCGGAATGAAGTCGGCGGGAGAGACCCAGCCGAGGCGAGGGCTGTTCCAGCGCGCCAGCGTTTCGAAGCCCGCGGTGTGCTCGCTCATGGCGTCCACGATCGGCTGGAACACCAGGTCCATCTCGGTGCTGAAATCGGCGGTACGCAGCAGGTTCTCAATCACGCCGCGGCTGCGGATCTCGGCCTCGAGCTCGCTCGAGAAGATCACGGTGCGGCCGCGCAGATGACGCTTGGCGTGATAGAGCGAATAATCGGCGCATTCGTAGAGCGCTTCCGCTGTCGTTGCTGATTGCGGGAACAACGCAAAGCCGATCGAGCAGGACAGCCCCGTATGGGCGGTGTCGAGCTGATAGGGAAGCTTGACCTGGTCGCCGATGCGCTGGCCGAGCCGGAGCAGATCCGCATCATCGGGGTCACCGCACACGACGAGGCCGAACTCGTCGCCGCCGAGTCGGGCGAATTCCGCGCGCTGCGGACCAAAACCCTCGCAGACCTCGCGGATGCGCCGGCCGGCCTCGATCAGCACGCGGTCGCCGACCGAGTGGCCGTAATTGTCGTTGATCGGCTTGAAGCCGTCGAGATCGATGATTCCAACCGCAACGCGAACGCTCCTGCGCTCGGCATCCGTGAAGGCGCTCGACAGCTCGGCGAAGAAGCGGCGGCGGTTCGGCAGCTCGGTGAGGGAATCGAGATTGGCGAGGCGGAAGTTCTCGTCCGAAAGCGCCTGCGTCGCCGCCTGCTGTGCGAGCAAAGATTTACGGCTGGCGACGAGATCGGCGAAGTCGCGATAGTAGATGAACAGCACAGTCACCATCGCGCCGGAGACGAGCAGGTTGTTGACCGCGATCGCCTTCAGCGTCGGCTCGCCGGTGGCCCAGAAGAACAGCACATAGGGTACGTCGACGACCAGCGTCACGATCAGCGCCGCGGAGCGCAGATGCATCAGCGAGAAGATGCAGCCGATCACGGTGACGGCCATGTAGAAGGCGACCTGGCTCTTGGCGAAGGGATCGCCGTAAGGGAAGAGCGCGAAGGACCAGGCGGTGAAGCCCGCTCCGATCGGCAGTGTCATCCAGTTGGTGGCGCGCAGATTGCGCAGGATGTCGGCATCGCTACGCACGAGATGACGCTGGCCCAGCCACCAGAAGGTGCGCAGAGCCGCCAGCACGGTGAGTACGCTCGGCACGATCATCGTCAGCCAGTCCGGCGCCACGTTCACGTAGGTGTAGGCGACAGCGATCGTGTTGCTCATGAGGATGAAGTAGAGCAGCGGGATCTGCTTGGAGAATGCGTCGAACTGCGCGCGCGTCAGGTCCGGGTCGGTCGGCACGCGAAACAGCCGCATGGCGGCGGCCAAATGAGACTTCAAATCGCCGACAGGCATTGCAATACGCGCCCCGGATCCCTTCAAAAAACGGGGGCGATCTTGCACGGCGGGGGTAAAGGGCGCGTTAGACGGGTTCCATGCGAAAAGGTTGGCGCAGGTTGCACGCGACCGCATCAATTCCGGCCGCGTGCATTGGTGAGGCCGCATTAACGATATGAGCCGGGGAAGCGAGCCGTATCAACTGCAAAGCACCGTAGAGGCGCGGCTACACTCTGCTAACCATGCGCGCCGGCCGCAACGTGTTGCCGCACCTCTCCCTCGGCGGGGAGAGGTGGGCAGCACCTGATGGCGCTATTTCTTCTCCAGCGCCGCGGTCTGCTGTGCGAGTTGCTTGTCGAACTCCTGCGACAGGCCGGTCGCGTAGGTCGCGAGCTCGCCCGGCTTGACGAACGGGTTCGGCGCGCCGTCCTTCATCTCCGCGCGCTTGGCCTGCATGCCATAGACTTCCGGATGCGGCCCGAGCAGCACGTCGATCTTCATCGCCTTCACCTTGTCGTAGGTCGCGCGGTAGTCGTCGACGATGCCGGGATAGGTAGGCTGGCCGGCCAGCCGGTTCAGCGCCACCGTGCCGCTACAGAAGAACAGCACCTCGCGGTCCTCCTTGCCGTCCTTGACGGTTATCTCCCAACTGGTGCAGCCCGGCGAATGGCCTGGCGTTGCGTGCGCGGTCAGCGTGGTGTCGCCGAGCGTGACCTTGTCGCCTTCCTTGACGGTGCGGTCGACCTTCACCGCGGGGAACGCGAGGTCCTCGTTCTTCTCGTCGCCCGGATAATAGCCGCCTTCGAGCAGCGGCTTGTCGCGCTCGCCGGCGATGAGCTGCGCGCCGGACTCTTTCTTGATCTCGGCGAAGCCGCCGGTGTGGTCGAGATGCGCGTGCGAGTTGAGGATGATCTTGATGTCGGCGACCTTGAAGCCGAGCTTGGCGATGTTGTCCTTGATCATGCCGGTCGATTGCGGCATCGCCGTATCCATCAGGATCAGGCCCTGCGAGGTCTTGATGACGTAGACGGCAATGCCGTCGGTGCCGACATAGTAGATGTTGCCGATGAGCTGGAACGGCTCGAACGGCGCCGTCCATTTCTTCATGGCGATTGCCAGGAAATCCTTGATGGTCTGCGCTTGCGCGCCAGTCGAGAGCAGGGCCAGTGCACACAGCGCGGCCACGAGTTTCTTCATAGTTTCCTCCCACAGTGTTCTTGTCGTTTTTGGTCGGGCGCGGACGTCGTGGCCCGGGCGGTGCGCAAGTTACGTCGCGGCTGGCGTTGAGGGCAACTGTCTTGCGTCTGCAAAAATTCGTGGCCCTGCGGGAATATCGGCGTGTTTTCTGAGTGAGCGGGAGCCTATCGCCCGATCGTCACGCCGGCGGTCGAGCGCATGGCGTCGCGCAGGCTCGTCGCCTTCATGTCGTCGAGGACCTCTCGCGTCAGCACGGTGGTCTGGCCGGGCGTGTTCAAGATCGTCTCGCCACGCGAGGACGAGAGCCGGTCGGCTTTGTAGCCCGCTGCGGCATCGGAGGCATGCGCCGTTGGCGGCACGTGGCGCGGCCGCTTGCTGGACGCCGCAAATGCTCCTTGCGAGAAGCAGAGGGCGGCGATGACGATCAATCGCAACGATGTCGCGCGCATGCGATCTCCCATATCCGGGGCGGCTAGCCTAGCATATGGCGAGCATCGTTCGCAGGGAAAAGGATCAGGCGAGGGCGGCCTGCCGTTCCCGCGCGGGTTCGCGAGCCCGGTCCGGAACTCGCGGCTCGGCGAGTCGGGTGAAGCTGCGATGGCCCGCCTGCACGGGCGCCTCGACGATGACGCCCTCGCACACGATCTGCCCGCCGAGCATCCTGAATTCCAGCTTGTCGTAGCGTGGCATGGTCTCGCCGGGCGCGGGCGGCAGCAGCTCGATGCTGCCCTGGATGTTCAGCGTGGCATCGCCGGTGCCGTGAAGCCGCGGATTCCACATCCTGATGCCGGTCTCGGCCCAGCGCTGTCGGATCAGCGCGGCGCGATCAGCCGGTTCCGCGGCCTTGGCGCGAACTTTCGGTGCGCTGCGGACCTCGGGCGCGGCAGGCGCCAAGTCCGGCGCGATGTCCGCGGCGACGCCGGGCGCGTCGTCCGAAGAGCTCTCAGTGACGACTGCGACGACGACCGGCGCTGGATCGGTCGCAGGGATCGGCTCGATCTCGATCGCGACGCTGGAGGTCGGCGCGCTGTCGATGCAGCTCTCGGAGACGTCCTCCACCGGGACGTCGCTGCCGGCAAGCGCGACGCAGGGCGCGTCTGCGACGACGGGCTCGACATCGGCGGGAATGCCAGAGGAGTGATCATCGTTGACGATGAGGGCGTCAACCGGCGCGATCGCGACGTCGACGGACACGACCTCGGTCTCCTCGGCGATGACAGGCGCGATGCCGGCAGGAGGCTCGGGAGATGGGTCGCTGCTGATAGCAATGGGCTCGGGCTCGGCGTCGACCGATTCACTTTCGGCTTTGACAGATGCGGCCGCGGCCTGCTCGGGCTCGCCGGGCGCAACATCGGCCGAATGTTCCGCCGGAGGATCGTTGTCGACGATGGGCTCGGGAATATCGGTCGGCTCGGGCGCGACGTCGACCGGCGAAATTGCAGCCTCCGCGACGACGACCGGCCCAACTTCTGTCGGCGTCTCCTGCAATGAATCGTCGGTGACGCTCACATCAACCGGCGCTGCCGACGGGCTGTCCGCGACGACAGAGATCGCGGCTTCGTCCGCGGCGACCGCGATGGCTGCGTCGCTGGGTAGTGGATCGGCGCTGATGCCGACGTTCGGAGCCGGCGCAGTTTCTGCGGCATCGACGACGAGAGCTGGCAGATCATCTGCGGCAATCGGGGCGGCGTTGCCGCCATGCGGCGAGGGCCGAAGCCGGGTCAACGCCCATTCCACCGCAGGGATGCGGCGCAGCAACGATATCAGTCTCGAAAGCACTGGGAGCTGTCCAAGAGGTACTCGGCGTGAGGCGATCGCTGATTCGTCAGCAATATCAAAAACTGCCCCGGCCGTCACACCGATGTCAATGTAGGTGGGACCAATTGCAGAACATGCGCGCGTCGCTGGCTAGCCCCTGATTCGACTCTGCGGCGTGACGCGACACTTCCCGTGGGAGGGGACATCCGTCCCCTCCCGGGATATCGCGGTTACTTCCCGGAGCCTGCGCCACCGCCGGCCTGGCTACCCATGTTGTTGGTGTTGCTGCCGCCGGCCGAAGGCGACTGCGTGCCCTTGCTATCCGCAGCCTCGTTCTGCATGTTCGAGGAACGTCCCGTCGTCATTCCCTTGGTGGCGGGGCCTCGCGACGAGGGACCGACCTCGTTCTGACCGGATGCGCCTGGAGCTGGTTGCGTCTGAGCGAAGGCGCCGCCGGTCGCCAGCGCCATGATGCACGCCGATGCCAAAATGATCTTCTTCATGTCGTTCTCCTGCTGCATTGCCCGAGACAACCTGTGCGTGGAGGGGGCGTTCCAAACTCGGGCGTGGCGCGTCGCAGCAATGTGAGTTGCGCCGAATGTGGGGGTTCCCTGTGGTGCGCACTCAAGGTTAGCTTGGAACTCCCGGGCATCTTCTGTAGGGACGACGCATGAGAAAAATAGTCGCCATCGGAGCGGTTCTGCTCTGGTCCACCATCGCGTGCGCGCAGGATCGCACCATCACCGTGGCTTCGACGACGTCGACGGAGCAATCGGGATTGTTCGGCCATCTGCTGCCGCTGTTCTCGAAGGCCGAGGGCATCGATGTGAAGGTCGTTGCCGTCGGCACGGGCCAGGCGCTGGACATCGGGCGGCGAGGTGATGCCGACGTGGTGTTCGTTCATGACAGACCTGCCGAAGACAAGTTCATGTCGGAGGGGCAGGGCGTGAAGCGCTTTGACGTGATGTACAACGACTTCGTCATCGTCGGCCCGAAGAGCGATCCCGCGAAGATCGCCGGCGACAAGGACGTGGCCGAGGCGCTGCGCAAGATCGCGGCCGCAAAGGCGCCGTTCATCTCGCGCGGCGACAAGTCCGGCACGCACGCAGCCGAGTTGAGATTGTGGAAAGAGGCGGGTGTCGATCTCAGTGCCGGCAAGGACAGTTGGTACCGCGAGATCGGCCAGGGCATGGGTCCTGCGCTGAACATGGCCTCGTCCTCGAACGCTTATCTGCTGTCGGATCGCGGCACCTGGCTGTCGTTCAGGAATCGCGGCGAGCTCGCTGTCCTCACCGAGGGCGACAAGCGGCTCTTCAACCAGTACGGCGTCATGCTGGTCAATCCGGCCAAGCATCCGAACGTGAAGGCGCGGGACGGGCAGGCCTTCGTCGACTGGCTGGTGTCACCGAAGGGACAGCAGGCGATTGCCGGCTACAAGGTCGGCGGCGAGCAGCTATTTTTCCCCAACGCGGCCAACTAGCAGAAAGGCGACGGTCGACACCGCCACGCTGAGTGCGAGCAGGATCAGCCCGAGACCCAGCGCCAGCGGCAGGTCGCCCTTGCTGGTCTCCAGCGCGATCGCGGTCGTCATGGTCCGCGTGAAGCCGCGGATATTGCCACCGACGATGATGATGGCGCCGACCTCCGCGATGGCGCGTCCGAAGGCCGCGAGAAAGGCCGTCAGCAGCGAGGTCCGTCCCAGCGCGAGCAGGAGCGCCATGCTGCGGAAGGCCGACAGACCGTCGATCCGCGCCAGATCGCCATACTCCGCCCAGAGCAGGCTCGCCGGCCGGTGCACCAGCGCCACCACGATCGGCGTCGCGAGCAGCGTCTGCGCGATCACCATGGCGGTGGGCGTGAACAACAGACCCGCCGCCCCGAGAGGGCCGGACCGCGACAGCAGCAGATAGAGCGCGAGCCCGACCACGACCGGCGGGAGGCCGAGCAGCGCATTGGTCAGCACGATGATGACCTGCCGTCCGCGGAAGCGGGTGATCGCGAGCAAGGCGCCGAACGGTGCGCCGATCGCCAGCGCGACAAGGCTGGCGGTCAGGCTGACCCGGACCGACAATGCGACGATGCCCAGCAGCTCGGCGTCGGCATCGCCGATCAGAACGAAGGCGGCGCCGATGGATCGCGCGAAGTCGTTCATCCGGCCGGACGCTTCGGCGATGGACAGAATGCCTCGGGATTGACGATATCGAGGGCGCGCAACTGCTTCACGACCTGGTCTCTGCGAGTCTTGTTAAGGTACACAGAATACCCAGGGCGAACGATTTGGAAACGCGTTTCGTCCACAAAATGTGTGCCAGTACCGCGTTGCACAGGCTTCCCGGACGTGTCCGAACAGCGTTTCGCGTTGATCCGTCGGTCGATCTTTCGCGCCTCAACGTTTCACGGCGGTCGACACGGAGACCGTGGGGGCTGCTTCAAGGCTCTGCTGCCAGTAGCGCTCGATCTGGTCGATCAGGGCGGTGGGCAGCGGAACGTAGTTGAGGGTTGCGGCCTGGGCTTTTCCATTCTCCAGCGACCAGCGGACGAAATCGATCGCGGCTGCCGATCGCTCCTGTGATTTCGGCGTCTTCGGCATCAGCACGAAGGTGGTGGCCGTGATCGGGTAGGCGTCTTCGCCGGGTGCGTTGGTGAGCACGAGATGGAAATCCTTCTCCGCCTTCCAGTCCGCGCTCGAGGCTGCCGCCTGGAACGAGGCGGCATCGGGGACCACGAAATTGCCGGCGCTGTTCTGCACGATGCCGAAGGAGATTCGATCCAGTCGCTGCAGGGCGTAAGTGTATTCGAGATAGCCGATCGCGCCAGGCACGAGACTGACCAGCGAGGCGACGCCGTCATTGCCCCGGCCGCCGAGGCCGAGCGGCCATTCGACCGAGGTGCCTTCGCCGACGCTCGTCTTCCATTGCGGGCTGACTTTCGAGAGGTAATTCGACCAGTTGAACGTGGTCCCGGATCCGTCGATGCGATGGACCACCGTGATCGGCGCATTCGGCAGCCAGATGTCGGGATTGATCGCGCGAATGGCCGGATCATTCCAGGATTTGAGCTTGCCGAGATAGATGTCGGCGAGCATCCGGCCGGTGAAGCGGATCTGGCCGGGCTTCACGCCGTCGATGTTGACGACAGGCACGACGCCCCCGACCACGATCGGGAATTGCATCAAGCCGAGGCGGTCCAACTCCTCGGGGGCGAGCGGCATGTCGCTGGCGCCGAAATCGACGGCTTCCTTCTTGACGAGGCCGAGGCCGATGCTGGAGCCGACGGCCTGATAGCTGACGATGTTGCCGGTCTTCGCCTTGTACGCGTCGATCCATTTCGCCATCACGGGCGAAACGAAGGTTGAGCCGGCTCCTTTGATCTCGGCGGCCAGGCTTTGCGTGGCGACGAGCAGAGCGGTGAGGATGATCGGGAGCTTGATGGATTTCGTCATGTGCGCGACGCTAACAGGTCGGGCACGCGGCCGATGTGGCCTATGTCACAAAAACGTCACAAGGCGACTCCGTCGCGCCCGGTAAAATGCGGCCGCGAGACCTTGGATCAGATCAACCCGCGCAGCTCGTCGATCAGCCGGCCGCACTGCTCATCCGTTCCGACCGTGATGCGCAGGAAGTCCTCGATGCGAGGCTTCTTGAAATGCCGGACCAGCACGCCACGCTGGCGAAGCGCGGCCGCGAGATCGGCACCGCTCCGGCTGCGATGGCGCGCGAACACGAAGTTTGCAAGCGAGGGCAATACCTCGAAGCCGAGTTGCCCGAGATCGCGCGCCAACACGTCGCGGCTTGCGATGATGCGGGCGCGGGTCTCGATGAACCACGCCTCGTCCTCGATGGCGGCGACGGCGCCGGCGATGGCGAGACAATCGACGGGATAGGAGTTGAAGCTGTCCTTGACCCGCTCCAACGCCTCGATCAGCGGCCGCTGGCCGATGGCAAAGCCAACCCGCAAGCCCGCGAGCGCGCGCGACTTCGAGAAGGTCTGGATGACGAGCAGATTGTCGTGGCGCGCAACGAGCGGCACGGCGCTCTCGGCGCCGAAATCGACATAGGCCTCGTCCACCACCACCAGCCGGTCCGGATTCTCCGCGAGCAGCGCAGCGATCGCCTCGCGCGGAAGGGCAATGCCGGTGGGCGCGTTGGGATTGCAGAGCAGGATGGCGCTCGACGCTCGCCTGTAGCTGGCGGTCTCGATCCTCATCGCGGCATCGAGCGGCACTTCCTCGTATGTTATGCCATAGAGGCCGCAATAGACCGGGTAGAAGCTGTAGGTGACATCGGGAAACAGAAGCGGCGTATCGTGCTTCAGAAGCGCCTGGAAGGTGTGGGCCAGAACCTCGTCCGATCCGTTGCCGACGAACACCTGCTCGGGCGCAACGCCGCCATAGGCCGCGATCGCCTCGCGCAGGCGCGTAGCGTGCGGATCGGGATAGAGGCGTAGCCGCTCCGCAGCCGACGTGATAGCCGTCAGCACGCGCGGCGAGGGCGGATAGGGATTCTCGTTGGTGTTGAGCTTGACGACGCCGTCCTGCTTCGGCTGCTCGCCCGGCACGTAGGGCGAAAGCGTGTGGACGACCGGACTCCAGAAGCGGCTCATGATCTCCAATCCGGGTTGATCCGGCACAGTAGGGGATGCAGGGCCTTGGCGGAAGTGCATCTGCCTTCAGCATCCCCCGGTCGATCCGCGCGGGCCTCACGGCCAGTGACGTTCCCCCAGGCGCGGCCTTCATGCTAGCCTCATCGTGCAAACGCAAGACCTGAAAACAACAAAGAAGGCCGGCGCAGCCCAAGGCTGCGCAGAAGAGCCGCAAAGAGAGGAACGCATGCCGGGTGCAGCCCTTGTCACCGCTCCCTCCATTCCGACCGCGCCCGTGACGCCGGTCATTCTCGATCGCTTGCAGGCGATCGTCGGCGACAAGGGCCTGATCCTGGACGAGCACGACAAACGGCCGTTCGTGACCGACTGGCGCGGCGAGCTAGCAGGGCAGGCTGCAGCGGTCGTGCGACCGGCCAGCACCACGGAAGTCTCCGCGGTCGTCAAGCTCTGCCATGACAACGGCATTGCCATCGTTCCGCAGGGCGGCAACACCGGCCTGATGGGCGGTGCCACGCCGTGGCCTGCGCATCGCGGCATCCTGCTCTCGCTCGGCCGCATGAACCACGTGCTGCATGTCGATCCCGTCGGCTACACCATGACGGTGGAGGCGGGTTGCATCCTCCAGACGCTTCAGGACACCGCCGCGCGCCATGACCGCTTCTTTCCGCTCAGCCTGGGCGCCCAGGGCTCGTGCATGATCGGGGGTAATCTCTCCACCAATGCCGGCGGCGTGCAGGTGCTGCGCTATGGCAACGCCCGCAATCTGGTGCTGGGCCTCGAGGTCGTCCTGGCCAACGGCGATGTCTGGGACGGGCTGCGTGCGCTCAAGAAGGACAACACCGGCTACGACCTCAAGCACCTGTTCATGGGCGCTGAAGGCACGCTGGGCATCATCACCAAGGCGGTGCTGAAGCTCTGGCCCGCGCCGAAGGACGTCTGCACGGCGTGGCTTGCGATCCGCGATCCCAGCGCGGCGATCGAGCTGCTGTCGGAGGCGCATGCGGCCTCCGACGACAATGTCGGTTCTTGCGAGCTGATGAGCCGCGCATGCACCGACATGGTGCTGCGGCATATTCCCGGTACCCAGGATCCTCTCAAGGCGGAGACCGATTGGTATCTCCTGCTCGAATGGTCGTCGGCCCGCCCGCGGCAGGACGGCGGCGCGGGCATGTCGGACAGGATGGAGCAGTTCCTGGCCGATCAGCTCGAGGCGGGCCGGGTGCTGGATGCGGTGATCGCGCAAACCGAAACGCAGTCGCGCAACATGTGGCGCATCCGCGAGAGCGTGGCCGAGGCTTCGCGCGCCGAAGGGCCCGGCCTGAGCTACGACGTGTCGGTTGCGATCTCCCGGATTCCCGAATTCATCGACAAAGGCCTGAAGTCCGCGCTCGACATCCTGCCGACGATCCGCCCCTATCCGCTCGGCCACATCGGAGACGGCAATGTGCACTTCTCCTTCATGGGTCCGAAGGGCATGGATCGCGAGACGCTCGGCCAGTATTCCCCGGCGATCACGCGGGCCGTCAACGACCTCATCACGTCCATGGGGGGCTCGATCTCGGCCGAACACGGTATCGGCATCGAGAAGCTCGACGAGCTCCAGCACTATCGCTCCAGGACCGAGCTCGACATCATGCGCACGATCAAGCGGGCGCTCGACCCCAGCAACATCATGAATCCGGGCAAGGTGCTGCGTCTCGGGTGAGATGAGGACCGGCGCCATAGGTCGGCCGCCGTTCGGCGACCACCGGAGGCTGGATGTGGTGCAAACCCGGGCAAAACAGGCGACAAAGGTGCCAAATCATGCCTTTTCGCCGCGGACGAACGGCTTTATTCCCCCCTTGGATGCTTTAAGGAAGGGGCAGGATCAGGTCGCAGGCGCCCCTTGGCGGTGCTAGACCCTGATGCAGGAACAATGGGGCCGGGCCGGTAGCCGGCTGGCCCCGCAAGGATAAAGGATATGAGGCAATGATCCAGAGCGTTGGCATCATCGGGGCAGGGACCATGGGGAACGGCATCGCGCAGATCTGCGCGGCGGCCGGGCTGTCGGTTGTGATGGTCGACATTTCCGATGCGGCGGTGAATCGCGGCCTGTCGACCGTTGGCGGGAGCCTCGAGCGCCTGGTCAAGAAGGAGAAGATGTCTGCGGCCGACCGCGAGGCAACGCTCAAGCGCATCACCGGCACGACCGATCGGGCGAAGCTGTCGGATTGCGACCTCGTCATCGAGGCCGCCACCGAGAACGAGGAGCTCAAGGTCAAGATCCTGAAGGATCTCTGCGCGACGCTGTCGCCGCGCACGCTGGTTGCGACCAACACCTCGTCGATCTCGATCACCAAGCTCGCAGCCGCGACCGATCGTCCGGACCGTTTCATCGGCATGCACTTCTTCAACCCGGTTCCGGTGATGGCGCTGCTGGAGCTGATCCGCGGCCTGCAGACTTCCGACGACACCCACGCCAAGGCGCTCGATTTCGCCCAGCGCGTCGGCAAGGTGGCGATCACCGCCAAGAACAGCCCGGGTTTCGCCGTCAACCGCATCCTCTGCCCGATGATCAACGAGGCGATCTTCGCGCTTCAGGAAGGCATCGCGACGGCCGAAGAGATCGACGCCGGCATGAAGCTCGGCTGCAACCACCCGATCGGGCCGCTGGCGCTCGCCGATCTCGTCGGGCTCGACACCATGCTCTCGGTGATGGAGGTCTTTTACAAAGGCTTCAACGATCCTAAATATCGGCCAGCGCCGCTGCTCAAAGAGATGGTCGATGCCGGCCATCTCGGCCGCAAGACGGGGCAGGGTTTTTACACTTACAACGCCTGATCGAGGCGTCGGCGGCGGGCGTCGAGCGTCCGCCGCCAGATCCCGCAATTTGCGCTGCGACAAAGACGCCGTGCGCGATTGGCCCGACAATGTCGAACGGGCGGCCTCGCGGGAAACAACGAAACGGATAACAAGGGACATGTCAGATCGACTGAAGGCCGAGCGGGAAGCTGCGGCCGCGCGGCGGAACCTATTGACCCAGGATGCGATCGAGCGCACCGGGATCACCGAGGAGATGATCGGGGAACTCGTCACTCGCTTCTACGGGCGCGTGCGCGAGGACGCGCTGCTGGGGCCGGTGTTCGCGATCGTGCAGAATTGGGACGAGCATCTCGCCAAGCTCAGGGATTTCTGGTCGTCGGTCGTGCTGATGAGCGGCCGCTATCATGGCTCGCCGATGCGCGCGCACCTGCCGCTGAGCCTGGTTGGAGGCCATTTCGACCGCTGGCTCGATCTGTTCGAACAGACCGCACGCGAAGTCTGCCCGCCCGCGGCGGCTGCGCTCTTCATCGACAAGGCGCGTCGCATCGCCGACAGTTTTGAGATGGCGTCGGCAACCGTTGCAGGCCGCATCGCTTCACCGCGTCACGTGCTCAGGTCGTGAAATACAAAATGCATGCCTGAGAAACGTGCAGCTCGCATCGCGTGATGGCGCGTTGCACCAATTCCTGCATCATCGGTCTGATCTGCAAAATCATCATGCCGTTCGCGCAATACGATGTAGAATTTGCGAAAACGCGCTTGCTCGCGTTCATTCTCGCTCAATCAACGCGAGCAAAGACATATTGATGCACTGCGGCGCCAATTCTTCGCCTTGTTTTCGGCAGAGTTCCAGCGCCTGCTAGCGAGCATGGCTCGCGCATCGTTCAACACCACATCTTCATCCTCCGAGAGTGCTGCAGACCCTGACGTTGACGCGGGCACGGAGCAGACGCGGCGAACGCTGCTGCTTGGTGCACTCGTCACCACCGCATGCCTCGGCTGTTCCACTCAAACGCACGCCGGCGAGGATGCGCCTGGCTCCGACGAACGGCCGCAGAAGGGCGACGTGTTCGTATTTTCCGAAGGAGATCAGGAGGGAAAGCCGGTCACCTTGGCCGATCTGCCGGCCGGTGGGCCGCCGGTGCATGCCTGGCCGAAGGATCCCAAGACATCGGTGGTGCGCAGTGCGTCTCGGCTCAACGAGATCCTGATCATCCGCCTCGATCCCGCCGAGCTCGACGAAAAGACCCGCGAGCGCGCCGTCGATGGCATCCTCGCTTATTCGGCGATCTGCTCGCATGCCGGCTGTCCCGTCACCGCCTGGGTGAAGAGCGATGTCGGCGACAAGGAGGTGTTCAAGTGCATGTGCCACAACTCCGAATACGATCCTCGCGCGGGCGCGCAGGTCGTGTTCGGACCGGCGCCGCGGCGGCTCGCGGCGCTGCCGCTCGCGCTGGCTGATGGATCGCTCAGCGTCGCCGGCAACTTCGTCGGAAAGGTAGGTGGCGCGCAGCCGGGATGATGGACGGTGCGGGGTATGCCCGCGTCACGAGAGGCCGCATCCGCCGAGGGGCGGACGACGGGACGAACGACAAGAATTCAAATCAAGAATTCAAGCGGATGAAAAAGGGGAACGTCCATGAAAACGTCCAAGGAAACGTCCAAGGAAACGTCGAACACCAGAAAGCAATGGTACCTGTCCGGCTTCGTCGCCTTCACCTGTCTTGCCGCGACCGCCGCAACTGCCGGCCCGATCGAGAAATATTCTCCGGTCACCGCGCAGCGGCTGGAAAATCCGGAACCCGGCAACTGGATGCTCTACCGGCGGACCTATGACGGGCAGGGCTACAGCCCGCTTGACCAGATCAACGCCTCGAACGTGAAGAATCTCACGCCGGTCTGGACCTTTGCCACCGGCGTCGTCGAAGGCCACGAGGCGCCGCCGATCGTCAACAACGGCGTGATGTTCGTGGCGACCCCGATGGGGCAGGTGATCGCATTGAATGCGAAGACCGGCGACGAATACTGGCGCTACAAGCGGCAGCTTCCCGACGATCTGTTCCAGCTGCATCCGACCAGCCGCGGCGTCGGCCTCTGGGAGGACAAGCTCTATCTCGCAACCACCGACGACCACGTCGTCGCGCTCGACGCCAAGACCGGCAAGGTGGTGTGGGACACCAAGGTGCAGGACTACAAGAAGGGCCAGTACATGACCCTGATGCCGCTGGTCGTCGACGGCAAGGTCATCGTCGGCGGCTCCGGCGGCGAGTTCGGTGTGCGCGGCTATGTCGCCGCGTTCGACGCCAAGGACGGCAAGGAGCTGTGGCGGACCTACACCATTCCCGGCGAAGGCGAGCCCGGTCACGACACCTGGCAGGGCGACGACTGGAAGAACGGTGGCGGCTCGGCCTGGATGACCGGCAATTACGACAAGGAAACCAAGACGATTTATTGGGGCGTCGGCAACGCCGCGCCCTGGCCCGGCGAGATGCATCCAGGCGACAATCTCTACACCTCGTCGGTGCTCGCGCTCGATCCGAACAACGGCAAGATCAAGACCTATCACCAATATCACCAGAACGATTCCTGGGATTGGGACGAGGTCGAGGCGCCGATGCTGATCGACCTGCAACGCGATGGCCGCAACATCAAGAGCCTGGTCCATCCGGGACGCGATGCGATCTTCTGGGTGCTCGAACGCGCGCCGACCAAGATCAACTACGTCGCCGGCTGGCCGTTCGTCTCCACCGACGTCTGGAAGGGCATCGATGCAGAAACCGGCAAGCCGATCGTCGATCCCGCCCACAAGCCTGTCATCGGCAAGCGGGTGGAGTTCTGTCCGTCGCTGTGGGGCGGCAAGGACTGGCCGTCGGCGGCCTACAGCGAAAGGACCAAGCTGGTCTACGTGCCCGCCAACGAGAATTTCTGCGGCGGCTTCACCGGCGAGAAGCTTCCATTGAAGCCGGGTGAGCTCTGGCTCGGTACCAAGCCGGAAGACATCGGCCTGAAGGCCAAGCCCGGTGCCGACCATTTCGGTGAGCTGCAGGCGTGGGATCCCGCCACGGGCAAGAAGGTGTGGCAGCACAACTTCCCGAAGTCACAGCTGTTCGGCTCGGTCACGGCAACCGCGGGCGATCTCGTCTTCGCCGGCGGCACCAACGACCGCAACTTCCGCGCCTTCAACGCCAAGACCGGCGAACTGTTGTGGGAGCAGAAGACCAACTCCGGCATCATGGGCATGCCGGTGTCCTATGAGGTCGACGGTACCCAGTACATCGCCATCCAGTCGGGATGGGGCGTGGACGCGCAGCGCATCCAGGATGCGCTCGCCACCAACAATATCGGCATCGAATCCAACGTGCCGCAGGGCGGCGTGATCTGGGCGTTCGCGCTGAAGAAATAGCTCCGCGGGCGGATCGACGAAGGCGGAGCAGCAGGGGGGTGGTGAATGCGGCGGACGGCAACGTCCGCCGCATTCTTGTGTGGGCCTCGTCTTTTTTCCTTGGCAACCAGCGCCGCCGCCCCCCACGAGGTAGGGCGCAGATGGCTTCTTGATGACGGCCAGAGCAAGCGCCTCGTCCTTCGAGACGACCGCTTCCAGCGGTCTCCTCAGGATGAGGCTAAGCAGCATTGGCTCCGTTGAAATTGCTGTCGCACACTCCGTCCTCATCCTGAGGGCCCGCCATCGGCGGGCGTCTCGAAGGATGGGCTGCGGGCGAATGCGCCTGCGGCCGTCAAAAGAAAGGCGCCCGACAGCGAGACTGCGAGCGCCTTTGAGATGTTGGTCATCGATCTGCTCCTGTCAGATCGATGGAAACGGCGCGAGGCCGCCTCCGTTCCGTTCCCTCACGCCTCCAATTGCTTGCCGAGCGGCAAGCTCCGGATGCGTTTTCCGGTCGCCGCGAAGATGGCGTTCATCAGCGCCGGCGCGAACGGCGGCACGCCGGGCTCGCCGACGCCGCTCGGCGGCGTGTCCGGGCCGGGCGGCACGATGTAGACGTTGGTCACGACAGGAGATTCGTCCATCCTGACGACCTGGAAGTCGTCGAAGTTCTTCTGCTGCACCTTGCCGTCCTTGAACGTGATCTCGCCGTATTTGGCGATGCTCAGGCCCATGATCGCCGCGCCCTCGATCTGCGAGGCGATGCGCTCGGGGTTGACAAAGGTGCCGCAATCGATCGCGGTGTCGACCCGTGGCACCGTCAGTTTGCCCTTCTCATCGACGGCCACCTCGACGATGGTTGCGATGTAGCTGACGAAGCTGCGGTGCACGGCGATGCCGAGACCGTGGCCCTTCGGCACCTTGCGTCCCCATTCGCCCTTCTCGGCGACCAGCTCGACCACCTTGCGCAGCCGCGCGGTGTCGATCGGGTAGCTGTCCAAGGGCTCGCCGTAGTTCCAGAGGTCCTTCACCGCCGGCTTGACGATGCGCGGACTTCCGATCAGCTCCAGCAGCATCTGCTTCTGGTCGCGGCCCGTGGCCTGCGCGATCTCGCCGACCATCGACTGCACCGCGAAGGCGCGCGGGATGTTCGAGACCGAGCGGAACCAGCCGATGCGGGTGTGCGCGGCCGCCTCCGGATTTTCGCAGCTGATGTTGGCGATCTCGAACGGCATATCGACGAGACCCATGCCGATTTCGAAGGGCGCCTGATGCACCGTGCCGGCCGCAAAGGTCGAGGCGATGCTGGGGGCCACGCTGCGGTGGCGCCAGGCGATCACCTTGCCGCTCTTGTCGAGACCGGCCTCGATCCGCTCGACCGAGACGGTGTGCAGGAAGCCGCTGTGGATGTCGTCCTCGCGCGTCCACTGCACCTTCACCGGCGCGCCGAGCTCCTTCGACAGTAGCGCGGCTTCGAGCGCAAAGTCGCATTTCGACTTGCGGCCGAACCCGCCGCCGAGCAGCGTCACGTTGACGGTGACGTTCGCTTCCGGAATGCCTAGCGTCTTGGCGACGTCCTCGCGCGTGCCGCCCGGGCTCTGCACCGGCGCCCAGATCTCGGCCTTGTCGCCCTTGACGTCGGCCACCGCCACCGGCGGCTCCATGCTGACATGGGCCAGATGCGGAATGTAGTACTCGCCGACGATGACCTTGTCGGCGCCCTTCAGGGCGGCGTCCGCGTCGCCCTCCTGGCGCAGGACCAGGCCGGGCTTGCGCGAGGCCTCTTCGAGCTCCTTGCGGTAGGCGACCGATTCGTACTTGCCGTTGGGGCCGTCGTCCCAGACGAGCTTCAGTGCATCCCGGCCCTTGATCGCAGCGCCGGTGTTGCGCGCGATCACGGCGACGCCGCCGAGCGGCTGGAATTTCGAGGGCCACGGCCAGCCGCGCACCTGCATCACCTTCTCGACGCCGGGCACCTTCAGCGCCTCGTCCGGCTCGAACTTGACCAGCTTGCCGCCGGTCACCGGCGGCCGCGCGATCACGGCGTACTTCATGCCTGATAGCCGCACGTCGGCGCCGTATTGCGCCTTTCCGGTGGTGATGTCGTGGAGATCGACGATGCCGACCTGGCCTTTGCCGAGATAGCGGAAGTCCTTGGGGTCCTTCAGCTTGAGGCCTTCGATGCTCGGCACCGATTCCTTGGCGGCGTCGGCAGCGAGCTCGCCGAAGCCGAGCTTGCGTCCGCTGGCGCTGTGGACGACCTCGTGATTGACGGCCTTGACCTGGGTCGCCGGCACGCCCCAGCGCTTGGCCGCGGCCTGCTCCAGCATGGTGCGGGCGGAGGCGCCGATCTGGCGCATCGGGATCAGATAGTGCCGCGTGCTGCGCGAGCCGTCGGTGTCCTGGTTGCCGAACTTGACCTCGTCGCCATGGGCCTGCTGCACCTTGACCCTGGACCAGTCGGCTTCCATCTCTTCGGCCACGATCAGCGGCAGGCTGGTACGCACGCCGGTGCCCATTTCGGAGCGGTGCCCGACGATGGTGACGATGCCGTCGGGCGCGACCGAAACGAACACGCGCGGATCGACCACGACGCCGTGCGGCATCTTTCCGGCGCCTGTCTCATAGGCGAGCGCCTGGCGCGACATCACGGGCGCGGCAAGCACGAAGCCGCCGGTGACGCCGAGCCCCTTCAGGATGCTGCGGCGCGAGACCTTCTCCACCCTGATGTTTTTTTCGAAGCCGCGAAGCCTGCGGGGATTGTCGATGAAATTCATGTCACACTCCCGTCGATGCGAGATGGACCGCGTTCTCGATGCGCTGGTAGCAGCCGCAACGGCAGATGTTGCCGGACATCGACTCGCGGATCTGGTCGTGCGACGGCTTTGGATTGTCCATCAGAAGTGCCGCGGCCTGCATGATCTGGCCGGCCTGGCAGAAGCCGCATTGGGGAACGTTGACCTGGCGCCAGGCCTTTTGAACCGGGTGATCGCCGGTCGGGTGCAGCCCCTCGATCGTCGTGACCTCGCGTCCGGCGACGTCGTTCACTGACGTGATGCAGGCGCGCACGGCTTGCTTGTCGACGATGACGGTGCAGGCACCGCACAGGGCCTGGCCGCAGCCGAACTTGGTGCCGGTTAGCCCGGCCTCGTCGCGCAAGAACCAGAGTAGCGGGAGATCCGGGTCGCCGTCCCAGCTCTGTTCCTGGCCATTGATCTTCACCTTGATCATGATCGTCCCTCGCTCTTCATAAGCATCTTGATTGAAATCCGCCGATGTTGGCGGGCGGTGGTCCGTGCATTGCTTCGCCGCCTGCCGTCGTCCCGCGCGGGCAAATCCCGGAGGGAGGCAGGAACGCCGATGACGATGTCTGGATGTTCTCGATACCTCCCGTCTTGTTCTTAATTGTTTTGAACTTCGTGCGGCATCGTGACGGCGCGAGCGTAGCAGAGATCGCGCCGACCCGGCGTTCACAGCCGAGTGTTCTCACCGGGAAAAGATTGCATCGATGGTTTGTCAAAAGCAGGGCGCGAGGTCGCGCCGCGTGCATCGCGCGGCCGCAAATGCGCCCCTGCAGCGAAAAAGGCTTCGTCCGCCAGGAAGACTGCGCGGACGAAGCAGGATGCCTCAGTCGAGGGAGGGAGAACGCAGGGACCGCGGACCTCAAGCAGGAAGCGGGCGGCCCTGCGCAGTCATTCAGAGACCAGGACTGAGGGAGCCGACGGTTCTCGCCAGTCCATCGACGGCGAGGAGGCGGCTTCGCCGCAATCGTCCGGGAGCCAGGCCCGTCCGGTTCGCTGGGAGTGAGGGAGGGGGAACCAGCGATCGGACGGGCGTGGCGAGAGCGTGGGCCGCCGGCTCAGGCGGCCCGTTCAAACCGCTTCTCAGGCGGCCTTGGCTTTGGCCACGTGGGTCGCGATCGCGTCCATCAGCGCTGGCGACAGGCAGTCATAGGGCTCGAGCCCAAGCTCCTTGAACCGAGACCGTATTCCGCCCATCTGCTCCGGCTTCACGCCCGATTCGATCACCGACGAGACGAAGGCGGCGAATTGCGGCGCTGCCGAACCCTGCTCCTGGAACAGTTCGGCGTGGATGAAGTCGAGGCCGTAGAACGGATGGTTCTTGTTCTCGATGCGGCCGTACATGTGCGTGCCGCAACCGGTGCAAGCGTAGCGCTGGATCACCGCGGAGGGATCGACGATCTGAAGCTTGTCGCCGTTCTCGAGCACGGTGATGTTCTGGCGCGGCACCACGGCCACGACCGAGAAGATCGCGCCCTGCGGTTTCCAGCACTTGGTGCAGCCGCAGGCGTGGTTGTGGGCGACGTCGCCCTTGACGGCGACCTTGACCTGATGGTCCGCGCATTTGCAGGCCAACGTGCCGCCGGCAAAGCTGCCGCTGCCCTGTTTGACGCCGTTATCGATCGAGGGATGGAGTGCAACAGTCATGGGTCGATCCTCCTTGGGGGTGACGATTTCGAGCTAGAACACGACGACTGAACGGATGGATTTGCCCTCGTGCATGAGGTCAAAGCCCTTGTTGATCTCTTCGAGCTTGAGCACGTGGGTGATCATCGGATCGATCTGGATCTTTCCGTTCATGTACCAGTCGACGATCTTCGGCACGTCGGTACGGCCGCGCGCGCCGCCGAAGGCCGTGCCGCGCCAGTTGCGCCCGGTGACGAGCTGGAACGGGCGGGTGGCGATCTCCTTGCCGGCTTCGGCAACGCCGATGATGATCGAGGTGCCCCAGCCGCGATGGCAGGCTTCCAGTGCCTGGCGCATCACCGTGGTGTTGCCGGTGCAGTCGAAGGTGTAGTCGGCGCCACCGTCGGTCAGGTTGACGAGATGCGGGACGATGTCGCCGGTGATCTTCTTGGGATTGACGAAGTGGGTCATGCCGAACCGGCGGCCCCAATCCTCCTTGGAGTCGTTGACGTCGACGCCGATGATCTTGTCGGCGCCGGCCATCTTGGCGCCCTGGATCACGTTGAGGCCGATGCCGCCGAGGCCGAACACGACCACGTTGGAGCCCGGTTCGACCTTGGCGGTGTTGACGACGGCGCCGACGCCGGTGGTAACGCCGCAGCCGATGTAGCAGCTCTTGTCGAACGGCGCGTCCTCGCGGATCTTGGCGACCGCGATCTCCGGCAGCACGGTGAAGTTCGAGAAGGTAGAGCAGCCCATGTAGTGGTAGATCGGCTTGCCCTTGTAGGAGAAGCGGCTGGTGCCATCGGGCATCACGCCCTTGCCCTGCGTCGCGCGGATCGCGGTGCAGAGATTGGTTTTCTGGCTCAGGCAGCTTTTGCACTGCCGGCATTCCGGCGTGTACAGCGGAATGACGTGGTCGCCCGGTTTCACCGAGGTCACGCCAGGGCCGATCTCGCGGATGATACCGGCGCCCTCATGGCCCAGGATCGACGGAAAGATTCCTTCGCTGTCGAAGCCGTCGAGCGTGTAGGCGTCGGTATGGCAGATGCCCGTCGCCTTGATCTCGACCAGGACTTCGCCGGCCTTCGGTCCTTCCAGATCGACTTCGACGATCTCGAGCGGCTTCTTGGCTTCGAAAGCAACGGCGGCACGTGTCTTCATCGTAAACTCCTCAAATTCTCGCAGGACGCCAAGAGGCAATCCCGGCAACCCTCGCAACGTTCATTTCTTGCCCATGCAGGCGTCTTCCGCCTTGGTGTAAGTCTCATTCTTCTCCTCCTTCTTGGAGGGACGCTGTCGGCCCCATGCCTCGTCGGAGCGAGCGCGCAGATAGACATAGAGATCATCCATGTAGCAGGCGACGTTGGGGTTGTCGCCGAAGGCGGGCATGACGTTCTCCTGCGCGGTCGAGATGTTCTTGCGACCGGAGGCGACGACACCGAGGAAGTCGCCATAGCTCATGGTCTTGACCGAGTCCTTCAACGCCGGTGCGTAGGTCGATCCCATGCCGTCGGGGCCATGGCAGACGTGGCAGTCGGAGTGATAGCGGCGGTATCCGGAATAGGTGAACCAGTCCACGGTGCCGTCGGCCGAAATCTTGTAGGTCGGGTTTCCGTCCTTATCGAGCCACTTTCCGTCGTCTTCCTTCTTCACGGCGGTCGGGTCGCCCGGACCGTCCGCGGCAGCAATTCCTCCCGATGCAACGAAGAACATCGCAACAATGACAGAGCAGATTTTACGCAAGAGATTTTCCTCGAAGGCGTTCGGTGGAGACGAGCCGGCGCGTGGAGTTGATCCACGCGCCGGAGCGATACTGAACGGGCCTAGTTCGTCGGCAGCGAGAACACGGTCAGCGTCCCGCCGAGTGCCGTGTAGTTGCTGAGGGCCGCGTAGCCGCCGACGGCGCCGAGACCGGCGGTCGGATCGGTCAGACCTGCGGCCAGACCGATGCCGGCCCAGCCACCCACGCCGGAGAGCACGGCAACGTACTGCTTGCCATTGTTCTCATAGGTGGTGACGTTGCCGATGATGCCGGAGGGAGTCTTGAACTTGTAGAGCTCCTTGCCGGACTTGGCGTCGACCGCCTTCAGGTAGCCTTCGAGCGTGCCGTAGAACACCACGCCGCCGGCGGTTGCGAGCGCACCCGACCAGACCGAGAACTGCTCCTTGTTCGACCAGACGATCTTGCCGGTCTTGCCGTCCCAGGCGATGAAATTGCCCATGTGGCTTTCACCCTGCGGCGGATACATCGAGAGCGTCGCACCCACATAGGGCTGGCCCGCGGTGTAGCTCACCTTGAACGGCTCGTAGTCCATGCAGACGTGGTTGGTCGGAACGTAGAACAGCTGCGTGTCCGGCGAGTAGGCTGCCGGCTGCTCGTCCTTGGTGCCGAGCGCGGCCGGGCAGATGCCCTTCACGTTGACGTCCTCGCCCGCCTTGTCGGTCGAAGCTGCGTCGAGCACCTTCGGACGGCCATAGGTCGGCGAGTTCTTGTTCATGTCGACGCCGGAGGTCCAGTTCACCTTCGGATCGTACTTTTCGGCGACCAGCAGTTCGCCGTTCTCACGGTCCATGGTGTAGGCGAGACCGTTGCGGTCGAAATGGGTCAGGAGCTTGCGAGGCTGGCCGTTGATCTGCTGATCCGTGAGGATCATCTCGTTGACGCCGTCATAGTCCCACTCGTCATGGGGCGTCATCTGATAGACCCACTTGGCCATGCCGGTGTCCGCGTCGCGCGCGAAAATGGTCATCGACCATTTGTTGTCACCCGGACGCTGCTTCGGATTCCAGGTCGAGGGATTGCCCGAGCCGTAATAGACCATGTTCAGAGCGGGATCGTAGGAGATCCAGCCCCAGGTGCAGCCGCCGCCGATCTTCCACTGATCGCCTTGCCAGGTCTTCAAGCTGGAGTCGGCTCCGACCGGCTTGCCGAGCGACGTCGTCTTGGCCGGATCGAGCTTGATCTGGTCATCCGGACCTTCGGAGAAGGCGCGCCACACCTGCTTGCCGGACTTGAGGTCGTAAGCGGTGACGTGGCACTGCACGCCGAACTCGCCGCCGGAGATGCCGACCAGGACCTTGTCCTTGACGACGAGCGCCGCCGAGGTGCCGGTCTCACCCTTCGCAGGGTTGCCGTTGGTCGAACTCCAGGCCACCTGGCCGGTCTTGGCATCGAGCGCGACGAGGTTGGTGTCGGCCTGATGCAGGATGATCTTGCCGTCGCCATAGGCCAGGCCGCGGTTGACCGTGTCGCAGCACATCACCGGGATGACGTTCGGGTCCTGCTTGGGCTCGTACTTCCAGATGATCTTGTTCTCGTTGGAAAGGTCAATAGCATAGACCTTGTTCGGGAACGGCGTGTGGACGTACATGACGTTGCCGATGATCAGCGGGCCGCCTTCATGGCCGCGCAGCACGCCGGTCGAGAAGGTCCAGGCGACCTGGAGCTTGCCCACGTTTTGTGCGTTGATCTGGTTCAGCTTGGAATAGCGGGTATTGGCGTAGTCGCCCGCCGGCATGACCCAGTCTTTCGGGTTCTGCGACATCTTGATCAGCTCATCATTGGCTGAAGCGCTGCCGACGGCGAGAGCCGCCGCGGAGCCAAGATAGGTCGCCAGTAGCACCTTGCGCATAGTTATTTCCTCCGTTGGTATCGTTTAT
Source organism: Bradyrhizobium sp. USDA 376 (assembly GCF_054063675.1). Lineage (NCBI taxonomy): Bacteria > Pseudomonadati > Pseudomonadota > Alphaproteobacteria > Hyphomicrobiales > Nitrobacteraceae > Bradyrhizobium > Bradyrhizobium sp. USDA 376. Next base: position 8,219,988 of record NZ_JBSSGN010000001.1, on the reverse strand, counting down.
TGTTTCCGAAGCATTGCTCAATCACCGGGCTTCTCGTCCGGCGTCTGCTCGTGCAGGGCGGTCACGGTTGGGACCAGAAACGATGCTGTGGTGTTTCCTCCTCCTGATGAGAGCCACGGGTCCACGTGCAGGAGCGGCCCGTTCTTGTTGTTCCTGCCGCCATCCCTAGCCACTTCGCCATCGGGAAACTTGCCCAAGAGAGAAGGCGGTTTGCTTGACAGCGCACGGAGGCGAAGATTTTGATTTTGCAGTAGCGAATTCAGCGGCTTCGGTAAGCCTTTTGAGCCGGCTTCAACGGTCAGGTTCCCCTTGACGGCGCTGCAACTAAGGCGGAGGATTAAGTTTCAAGAGTGGCAATGGAACGATGGCGCTCGTTGCAAAAGACCGCTCAAATTCGAGGTAAACGTCACGCAATCACGGCTGAGGGCTATGGCAGCGCTGGTCGCGATTCGCGTCGAATCTCCGGATCAAACCAGTGGCTGGATTAATGTCCGACACCATTCACACGCTCTCGACGACCGGAATGACGCCGAAGCGGCAGATCCAGAGTTGGATCGACGGGCTGACCAGCCTGTGCGGGTATTTCGACGTCGATCCGCTCGAGGCGTCCTCGCTCGAAGGCCGCATCGACTACACCACGGTCTCGCGCCTGAAGCTCTGCCAGATCGAGGTCAGCCAGCATCGCATCGCGCACACGATGGCGCGGGCCAAGGCCAATGAACACCCGTACATCAAGATCCACTTCCAGACCTACGGCGTGTCCTATTTCGAGCAGGAAGGCCGCCACATCGAAATCAACCCGGGCGATATCATCGCTTATGACGTCTCCTGCCCGCATTCGATCATCAGTCCCGCCTTCACCCGTCACGACGTGGTGATCGTGCCGAAGGCGCTGCTGCGTGATCGCGGCTTCCCCTCGCAGCGGATGCCTGCGTGCAAATTGTCGGCGAAGACGGGGACGGGGCGGATCGCCCACGATTTCGTCCATGCGACCTTCGACGAAGCGGCAAAACTATCGGCGAACAGCGCGGTCGGCGTTGCCGATTCGCTGATCGACCTGTTGCTGCTGCCGCTGCGCGAAGCCGACACGATGTTCGACCGTGTCGGGCCCGAAGCGATGTATGTGCGCGCCCAGTTCTTCATCCGCGAGCACCTGCGCGATCCGGACCTGTGCATCGACCAGATCTCCACCGAACTCGGCTGCTCCAAGCGCTATCTGCACATGTTGTTCTCCGAGCGCGGCACCACGGTGAGCGACTACATCTGGCAGGCGCGCCTGCAGAACTGCCGCCAGGAGCTCGAGGCGCACGCCGGCAAGACCATCACCGACGTGGCGTTCTCCTGGGGCTTCTCCAGCTCGTCGCATTTCAGCCGCGTGTTCCGGAAATATTTCGGCGTGGTGCCGTCCTCGATCCACAAGGCGCAGCAGGGCACCGCAAGCTCGGGCGAGCATTAGGCGCGCGCGGGAGAACTTCCGGCGCGGTGGCCGACGTGCTTACGCTGTCGCCGCAATATAGGGAATGCTGGCCACGAGAGCGACGAGCAGCACGGCGTTGCCAAGCATTCCGCTCCAGTGCAGCCGACGCAGCCGTCGCGGGGCCTCGGCATCGCCGGCATCCCTCGCGCTGAGCTGATCGTCCATCCGTCGCATGAACCATCCGCGTCCCCAGATGGCCAGGGCTGCAATGGCGCCGACGCCCATCGCGGCGAGCAGGCGGCCGTCGAGGAGAAGAGCCACCGTTCCGACGACGCCGGCAACGCGCATCACCAGGAAATGGGCATTGAACATTCCGCGCAGCAACTGCGCGACGGGCTGGATATCGAGCCTCACCAGCAGGAAGGCGGGCGATGCCAGCGTGAAATAGCCCATCGGAAAGAGCAGGATGACCATAACGGCGACTGCGACTCCATCCGGTGTCATGCGATCGGCCCTTCTTGTCCGCCCCATCGAGGGCTTGCGGCAGCGGCGCACAATCATAGCGGGAAAATTCGCCGCCGACACTAGGCTTTGGTCGGACGCCGGGCCGGGAAGGGCGCAACCGGCGCCGCGCCGGGCGGCGGCTCGAGGTCTCAGGCCGGCTCGAGCCCGAGCGACTGCGCGCTCTCGATCCAGATCGGCAGCTCGCGCTGGTACAGCGCATTGCTTTCCTTGAATCCGATCGCGGGTTCGAGCACGAAGGTCGCGAGAACCTCCTTCACCTTCGGATCGTTGTTGGCTGCGACGCAGAGCTCGGCGAGGCGATCGACCACCGGCTGTGGCGTCGCCTTCGGCACAGCCCATCCCGAGAAACCGCTCACCGTGAAGAACTTTGAGGTCGCGCCCTGTTCCGGCAGCGTCTTGACGTTCGGGATCGCGTCGACCTTCTTCGAATGCACCGCGAACACGGTGCCGCGGTCGCTTTGCAGAACCGACTGTGCGGCCGTGTAGCTGCCCATGGCGGCATCGAGCGTGCCCTCCAGCATTCCCGTCCACATCGGCGCCTCGCCGCGATAGTGCACCGGCTCGATGTTGAGGCCGTACTGCTTGTTGAGCTCGTTGATCGTCATGTGCGGGGCCGAGCCGGCGCTGTAGGTACCGAAATTCACCTTGCCGCTCTTGCGCGCGAAGGCGACGAAATCCTCCAGCGTCTTGACGCCGGTCTTGGGGTTCGCCACCAGCAACAGGCCGGCGCCCGGAATGATGCTGACGAGCGTCAGGTCCTTGTCCATGTCGTAGCCGGGGTTCTTCATCACCACCCGGTTCATGATGTAGGTGGTCGAGATCGAGCACAGGATGGTGTGGCCGTCGGGCTCGGCGCGGGCGACCTCCGCCGTGCCGATCGCGCCGGAGGCGCCAGGCTTGTTCTCGACGACGACGGTCTTGCCGACCTGCTTGGAGATGAACTCACCATAGGCGCGCGCAAGCAGATCGGTCTGGCCGCCGGCGGGATAGCTGCAGATCATGCGAATCTGCCGCGACGGCCACGCGGCTTGCGCCGAGGCGCCGCGCGCGACGAAAGGCATCGCGAGGGCCGTGGTACCGGCGGCGATGAAGTGGCGGCGATCGAATTTGGCAGACATGATTCCCTCCTGATTTTGGCCGAACCTACTGCATCGGGCTGGCGCCGCCATGGGCGGCAGGCGAGACAGATTGGCGCATTCGATCAGGCGGCGCGGCGTTCATTTTCCGTCACCCGGACGATCGCGCCTTTCGCAGGACGCGCAGCCAGACGATCTCGGTCAGGGCCACGGCAATAAGGCCAAAAGTGCCGCCGATCAGCACGTTGATGATGCGCTCTTCCGCAATCCCGCTGGCGCCTCCGGCAAAGGACGCGGCCAGCGCGATGAAGAAACAGCGCAGGCCGAAGCCGACGGTATAGCGCGAGAACGAGATCAGGGTGAGGGTGGCCGCAAGCACCGCGATCGCGTAGCCGACGCGGCTTTGCGGCAGGACAAGGCCGGCGAGAAAGCCGAGCGGCACGCCGACCAGGGCGCCGATCGCCCGCTGCTTCAGCTTGCCGGTGGATGCGGTGAGATCGCCGACCACGACGCTCGCGGCCGACCACATCACCCATTGTCCCTGCGCAAGGTTGAGGATCTCGACCAGCGCCGCCGCGGCAAAGACCGCCATGGCGGTTGCGGCCGCGGGCAGAAACCACTCGGCCGCTGGCGGTCCGAACGAGGTGACGGTTTTGGTATGCCGCCGCTGGTCATAGATCTGGATGCCGCAGACCAGCGCCAGCGCAATCGGCGAGGACATGATGATCACACCGGCATGGCGCATCGCTTCCGGAGCGCTGACGCCCTCCCGCACCTCGCAGGCGAGATAGACGGCGGGGATGAACACCCAGTTGCCGAGCGTGCGGAAGTGCTCGCCATAGCGCGTTCCCGCGACCGCAAGGAAGCCGGCAAGCGCCGTCAGCACGACGAACAGCGGCTTGATCGGGGCTGCCAGGAAGAGTGCGGCGAAGGTGACGAGGATGGCGAGGTAATGCCACGCCACGACTTTCGGCGGAAAGTGCTGCCTGAGCGCCGGGATGAGCAGCGAGACCGCGACCAGCCCGAGATTGAGCAGCGCGGTCTCGCGCGCGATGAAATAGGCGGCGACCATGGGGCCGACCACGATCAGCGCGCGCAGCAACTCGGCGGTCTTGATCTCGCGCGCGATGAGGGCGCGAAAGCCTGCAGCGTTCGGGAAGTTCACGGGGCACCAAAGAGGCGAATGAAACCCAACGCATAGCACGGAAATGGGGCGAGCACTTGGGTGCGCGAGGCGATGGCCGTGCCACGCTCTCGCTGTCATCGCCCGCTTGACCGGGCGATCCAGTACTCCGTGACGTCAGTGGTTCAATCGATAAGCCGCTGCGTACTGGATGCCCCGCCTTCGTGGGGCATGACACCGATGATGTGGTGGCTGCTGCCCGCCGCTAACGGTTCGTCACCGCTGAATGATCTTCATCCAGACATCGCCCAGGATCGCGGGCTCGCGCGGCGGCAGATAGGTCAGGCCGGCCTGCTTGCCGAACTCGGCGATCTTGCCTTCCGTGGCAAGCTCCGCCAGCGCCTTGTTGACCGCGTCGATCAGCGCGGGGTCGCTGGCGAGCCCGACATAGCCGCGATTGGCGCCGATCGGGTAGTAGTAGCCCGACGCGGTGATCGCCGTATCAGGATGCGCGGTGCGGTAGGCGTCGAAGCGGCCGAGGTCGATCAGCGTCGCGTCATGGTCGCCGCGGTTGAGCGCGCCGAGGAGGTCGTCGCGGCCGGGGACGAGATGGGTGATGCTGTCGATCAGGCGTCCCTTGTCGAAGGTCATCAGGATGGCATCGCCGAGCGAGCCGCTCTCGATCACGAGGCGGAGCCCTGCGAGATCGCTGATGCCGGCGATCCTGCGCCCCTGCACCTTCGGCCCGAGCACCACCGTCATGGGCGAGTAGACGTAAGGCCCGCTCGGCGCGAGCACGCCGAGTGCGACGCGGCGGCGCCGGTCTTCGCGGGTGGCCCCGGCAAAGTCCGGCAGGCGCGCCGTCTTCATCCCGGGCTTCACGAGCGAATCCTGCGTCAGCGCATAGCCGCCGACCAGCGAGCATCGACCGTCGGAGAGCAGCGCATTGGCCTCGAGCTGCGGGCTGGAATCCTCGTCCAGCTTGCTCTCGAACCACTGGATTTTCAGCGGCCGGCCAAGGCGCTCCGCGATTGCCTGCGCCAGCAGCAGGTCGAAGCCGGCGTCCGGTTTGCCCTTGTGATGCACCGAGAGTGGAGGGCGATCCTCGTCGAGACAGATCTTCAGCGGATCATCGGCCGCGTGCGCATCCGTCGTGGCCGCGAAGACCGCGGCAACACTCCACGCCGCTAGCCAGCGTCTCATGGCTTCCTCCGGCTCGAGACGAAGGCCCAGAGGTCCCCGATCTCATCGTCGCTGAGGATGTCGCCCCAGGGTGGCATCTTGTTGTTCTTGCCGTTCTTCACGGTGGAGACGAAGCGCGTCTTGTCATCGGGAAAGACGCGCAAATCCGGTGTGATGGTGCCGGAGTTCATCATGTTGGGACCGTGGCAGTGCGAGCATTTCGAAGCATAGGTCGACTTGCCGTGATCGATCTGCGCCTGCAGGGGATTGCCGGTTGCGTCATCCGCGGCGCGGACGGTCGCCGCAAGCGCGACCGTCAGCACCGCGACGGTGGCGATCGTCGCCACCGTCCTGTGTGATACTTCTCTCAGCATCGTGCCGTGGTTACTGCTTGACCGCAAAGACCCACAGCGAACCGCCGGGCGGCACCTTGGCAAGCCGCTCGTCGCCTGAGAACAGCGAATAGACGCCGCCATAGCCGCTCGTCACGGCGACGTATTGCACGCCGTCCTGCTGCCAGGTCACCGGTTGTCCCTCGATGCCCGAGCCGGTCTGGAACTGCCAGAGCTTCTTGCCGGTGTCGGCATCGAAGGCCTCGAACTCGCCGGTCAGCGCGCCCGTGAACACGACGCCGCCCGCGGTCGAGAGCACGCCCGAGAAGCGCGGAATGTCGGCGGGGGCTTCCCACTTGGCCTTGCCGGTCATGGGATCGATCGCCTTCAGATGACCGCGCGGGCCGTCACCCCATTCCCAGAGGTCGGTCAGGTCCATGCCGAGATACCATTCACCCTGCTTGAAGGTGACGGGCTCTGTCTTGTACCTGCCGCCGAAGGCGAGGGTGTTGGCGTAGGCGAGGCCGGTCTGCGGGTTGAACGACATCGGCTCCCAGTTCTTGCCGCCGAGGATCGAGGGATAGACCGTCACCTTCTTGCCCTCGCGCGCGTCCTTGCTGACGTCGGTCTCGATCGGCCGGCCCGTCTTCATGTCGATGCCGGTCGCCCAGTTGACCTTCACGTAAGGATTGGCCGCGAGCAGCTTTCCATTGGTGCGGTCGAGCACGTAGAAGAAGCCGTTGCGGTTGGCATCCATCAGCACCTTGGTCGGCTTGCCCTCGACGTTCATGTCGGCGAGCACCATCTCGGCCACCGAGTCATAGTCGAACGGATTGTTCGGCGAGAACTGGTAGTGCCACTTGATCTTGCCGGTCTTGGGATCCATCGCCAGCACGGAGCAGGTGTAGAGATTGTCGCCGGGGCGCACCGCCGAATTGAACGGGCCGGGATTGCCGATGCCCCAATAGACCGTGTTCAGCTCGGGATCGTAGGACCCGGTGATCCAGGTCGAGCCGCCGCCGAGCTTCCAGGTGTCGCCCTTCCAGGTGTCGCCGCCCGGCTCGTCCGGCGAGGGAATCGAATGGGTGCGCCAGAGATGCTTGCCTGTCGCCGGATCCCAGCCGTCGATGAAGCCGCGGGTGCCGAACTCGGCGCCGGAGATGCCGGTGATGACGACACCGTCGGCGACCAGCGGGGCCACCGTCATCGAATAGCCTTCCTTGATGTCGGCCGCCTTCTGCCGCCACAGCTCCTTGCCGTCCTTGGCGTCGAGCGCGATCACGTTGGCATCTAACGTGGTGCGGAACACCTTGCCGTCGTAGAGCGCCGCGCCGCGGTTGATGATGCCGCAGCAGACGATGCGCGGCGTCTCGGCGGGATATTCGATCTTGGATTTCCAGATCTGCTTGCCGGTCTTGGCATCGACCGCCATGGTCGCGTTGTGCGAGGTCACGTAGATCACGCCCTGGTACACCAGCGGCTGCGATTCCTCGCTGCGATCGTCGTTGAAGGAGTAGTTCCAGACCGGGACGAGGTTCTTGATGGTGTCCTTGTTGATCTGGTTCAGGGTCGAGAAGCGCTGCAGATTGTAGCCCATCCCGTAGTTGAGAACGTTCGATGTATCGGTCGCGCCCTTGACCAGCTGCTCGGTGGTCTGTGCATACGCACACGTCGATGCAAGCATGACGAGGCTCGCGGCCATCGCAAAGCGTTTCATCCGTTCCTCCCAATATGCGCGCCTTTTGACGCCGCGACGGCAACACTCCGCCCGAATGCAAAACGCGTCAATACGAAAGTCGAATGCGTGCTGCCGATATGTTGGATGCCAGACGCCGGCCACCTGACGGAGACCTTACATACAACTCTCACTTGTGCGCAGGCGCTGGAAAAATTCCGCGGCGTGACGCAGCGCCGGAGGCCGGTGCGGACAGCTGGGTTCCCTGAGGTTACCGCGCGCAGGTTGTGATTCCGCTTGAACCGGGGTTGGCCTTGCGGATTTATGTTGCTTTGATCCCGCTCGAAGCGGGGCTCTTGGTCTGGGAGGTCATGATGATATCGCGTCGCTCTGTTGCGCTTGCGCTCACGCTTGCAGTTCTGTCCGGCCCGGCCTGGTCGGCATCTGCCGTCAAGATGTTCGATACCGACAATGACGGCACACTCGATCTCGCCGAGGTGAAGAAGGCCGCGACCGCGCTGTTCGCAAAGCTCGATCCCGATCACGACGGCACGCTGGACGCGCGCGAATTGCGCGGACGGTTGACGGCCAAAGAGCTCGCCGCCGCTGATCCCGATCGCGACGGGACTCTGACGCTGGACGAATATCTGTCCGTGGTGGAGCAGCGCTTCAATGCGGCCAATCCCGACAAGGACGGAACGCTGGACGCAAAGGAGCTCAACTCGCGCGCCGGCCGCGCGCTGCTGCGCTTGCTGCGGTGAGTGCGGCAGCGCTTGACTGAGAGCGAAGGCGATTTGCACGAGAGCGAAATTCGCAAGCAATTTGCGACAGTTCGCTGTATCGTCGGTTCGATTCCAGCTTGCGCTGTGCATGATGCAGCCCTAGGTTTTGCCCCGCGCGATGTCGCGCTCAATACCTTGGGGAGACCCCGAATGGCTTGGAAAGCTCCGAAGATCGTGGAAGTGCCGGTCGGCATGGAAATCAACATGTACGCCTGCGCTGCGCGCAAGTAAGACTGACGAACCTGCCGCGGCTTCGGTGGCGAATGCCATCGGAGCCGTGGTAGTGTTTGCCAGATGCGCATTGGAGCCCACACAATTTGGATGGCGGTCGCGTGCACGGTTGCGCTCGCGCCTGCATGTGTCAGCGCCGAGGAGGGCTTTGACACCGAGCATATCTTCGGCTTCATGATCGGCACCGATGTCGGCAACGTCGGCGAGCGCGAATTCCAGACCCAGACGACAGGGCGTTTCGGGAGGGGCGGGGGCACTTATCGCGCCCTCGAGCACGAGGTCGAGATCGAGGTGGTGCCGCTGCCGAACTTCCGCATCGAGCTCGGCGCCACCGCCAGCCTGCACGACATCACCGGCGTTCCTGACATCGACGACCGCCGCCAGTTCAACTTCCAGGGCGCCTCGCTCGACCTGCGCTATCGCCTGCTCGACCGCGAGCGGTCACCGTTTGGACTCACGGTCGCCGCCGAGCTCCACGGCGACCGTATCGACGAGACCAGCGGCGCGAAGGGGCGGATGTACGGCACCGAATTCACGCTCGCCTTCGACCGCGAGCTCGTTCCGAACTTCGTCATCGGCGCCGCCAACCTGATCTATCAGCCGGAATGGGCGCGCTTCGAGGTGGCGGGGACGTCCGAGAAGAGTTCGACGATCGGCGCGGCGTTTGCCGCCCTGGCGCGGGTGCGCCCCAATGTGCTGCTCGGCGGCGAGATGCGCTACTTCCGTCAATATGAGGGCATCGGCCTTGGCGAGTTTTCAGGCCAGGCGCTGTTTGTCGGGCCTACGGCCTATTTCCAGCTATCGGAGAAGTCGCGGCTGACCATGAGCTGGAGCATGCAGGCCTGGGGGCGCCCGGCCGGCTCAGGCGGCAATCTCGACCTCGTCAATTTCGAACGGCATCAAGCGCGATTGGTGTTCGGGGTGAATTTTTAGCGAGCTTGTTTCGCCTCTCCCCGCAAGCGGGGGGAGGCGACGGAGGTAGTTCCCCCATCCTCAAGTCCGATTGAAACTTCCCGCTCCCTGACACGTAGCCTATCGTGCTAGTCTCGATTGCCCCGCGAGAGGATCCCGGCATGAACCCTATCGACCTGGTGGTGACTGTGTGTGCGGTGCTCTCGCCTGCGACCTGCGAGGAGCAGCATCTGGTGTTCAACTACACGGGCTCGCCCCGCCAATGCGTGATGGCCGCGCCGCCCTATATCGCGCAATGGGTCGGCGAGCATCCGAAATGGCAGGCGGTGCGGTGGCGCTGCGAATATCCGCACCCGAACGACAAGGCGTAAGCCGGGCGCGCTACTTCGTGCAGTCCTTCAGATCCTTGTCGGCGATCGAGAACACCGCATCGGTCCTGATCTCGATGTCGCGGACGATGCACTGCCGTGCATTGGGATAGCTGACCTTGGCGTCGTAGCGGCCGGGCTCGACGCCGGTGATGCGCAGACGCTCGTCGTGGTCGACCTCCTTGTCCTTGTCGTTGAGGCACTGGTTCGGTCCCCAGTCGGTCTTGCCGGCCGGCGAGAGCTGAAAGCCGGAGATCGTCTCCGTCGTCAGATTCCACAGCCTTATGCCCTTGCCCTTGGTCTGCGCGGCGGCTTCGCCGGCAAGCGTCAACAACGCGATCAAAGCAAGAACCCCACGCATCAGCCAGTCCTCCCAAAGGCGCCGTCATTCCCTGATCAGGCGCTCGCGGTTCTTTGCCTTGTCGAAATTCTTGGCGCGGTCAAGGCCGTTCGGTGCGATCAGCTTCGCCGAGACGAGATCGGCGCCGTCGAAATCGGCGTCGGCGACGATGGCGCCGGTCAGATCGGCTCCGCCGAGCTGGGCGTTTTTCAGTGATGCGCCGCTCAGATCGGCGCCCCTGAGGACTGCGAATTCGAGGTCGACGCGCGACAAATCGGCGTTGCGCGCGTTCAGCCGTTCCAGGTTGGCGGATCTCAGCACCGCGCGCATCAGCCCCATCGACTGGTTGCGCATGTCGGCGCCAAGATTCGCGTCCGCGATCGAGGCGCCGACCAGGCTTGCGCCGGTGAGGTCGGCAGCGATGCGCGCTCCCGACAGGTTCGCGCCGTCGAGACGCGCGCGGGCCATTTGCGAGGCGAACAGATTGGCGCCCTTCAGGCTTGCGCCGGTCAGATCCGCATCCAGCAGCCACGCCTGATCGAGGATCGCACGGTCAAGCCTGGCGTCTCGGAGTATTGTCTTGTTGAGCCGCGCGGCGCGGAGAACCGCGTTGGACAGGTCCAGCCCCGAGAGATCGAGGCCCGACAGGCGTTTGCCAGTGAAATCGGCAGGCTGCGTTGAGCTCGCCTTGGCCAGCACGGCCTCGACCTCTGGCCTCGTCATTTCGGCCGAGACCATCGCGGGGGAGGTGAGGTCGACGTCACGCATCATGTCCTGCGCGCCCGCCGTCGTCGCAATGAGTGCGAGGCTAAGCGCTGCAAGACCAAGCGTTGCGAAGGCGACCGTCCGCGTCATCATCAGCTCCGCCGCCGGCCTATAGCATGATCCGGAAAAGTGCGAAGCGGTTTTCCGGAAAGATCATGCGCAAACAACAACCTAAAGCGCGATGACTATTCATCCAAATCTCATCGCGCTTAGTCTAGCACGTCTGCCAGGCGACCGACTATGAGACATCTCGCTCGGTGCGGTCGCCTTGAGTTCGTTGGGCGAGGCCGGCCTTGATGGCCGCAATCTCGGCTTCGCCGCGTGTGTCGCGCGGGATGCCGATCGGCACCTCGGCCACGACCCGCGCCGGTCGCGGCGACAGGAAGAACAGCCGGTCGCCCAGGCGCACTGCATCGTCCAGGCTGTGTGTCACCAAAAGCGTCATCACTGGCCGGCTCGCGACGAGCGTTGCAATCTCATCGCGCAGGCGTCCGGCGAGAGCGTCATCGAGCGATGCCAGCGGTTCGTCGAGCACCAGAATATCCGGCTCGACGGCAAAGGCGCGGGCGAGCGCCACGCGCCGGGCCAAACCCAGCGAGAGCTCGCCGGGATAGTGGCTGCGATGGGCTTCGAGCTCCAAAATTCTGAACAGCTCGGCCAGTTTGGCCTCGGTGACATCGGGCGCAGCCAGCCGCACATTCTGCTCGACTGAGCGCCAGGGCAGCAATCGCGGCTCCTGGAACACCATGCCGATCCGAGCCTCCGGCGGCCGCGCGACGTGGCCTGCAAAGTCGTGGTCCAATCCCAGGATGATGCGCAGCATCGTGCTCTTGCCGCAGCCGGACGGGCCGATCAGCACGCCGACCTCGCCGGATTGAAGCGCGAACTTGACCGGCGCCAGCACCTCGTGCGTTCCGCCCGCGGCACTCCTGAAGGTCTTGCCTGTGATATCGACCTCAAGCCGCACGGGGCCGCCACCTGTTTGCGCGGGCTTCGAACGGCTGCACCAGCAAGGTTTCGATGACGAGCACGACAGCGGCGAAGGTCAGCGAATAGGCCAGCAGCCGCGGCGTGTCGAACAGCTGGAAGGCGACGCCGATCTCGAAGCCGACGCCGTTCGGCCGCCCCAAGAGTTCGGCGACCAGCACGATCTTCCACACCAGCGACAGCCCGGACCGGGCTGAGGCTGCGATATAGGGCGCGAGCTGCGGCAGCACGACGTGGCGGAACGCGCGCCAGCGCGGCATCGCGAACACGCTTGCCATCTCGTCGAGCGAACGGTCGAGCGCACGCGTCCCCTCGCGCAAGGTGACGATGGCTGTCGGCAGCTTGTTGATGGCGATCGCCGCGATCGCGGCGGCTTCAGTCAGCCCGGCCCAGATATAGGCGAGCACGATCACGACCAGCGCCGGCAAATTGAGCAGCAGGATCAGCCAGGGATCGCCGAGCCGGTCGGCGAGCTTCACCCGGCCCATGAGGTAGCCGATGGCACTGCCGAGCGACATCGCCAGGGTGAAGGCGAGCGCGACGCGGGCCAGCGTCGCCCCGAGATGCAGGAACAGTGCGCCGGACGAGGCTTCTGCGATCATCACCTGAAGCACGGCCGGCGGGGAGGGCAGCTTCGCGCCGCCGACGAGGAGCGCGGCAATCCACCAGATCGTGAGGAACAGGGCGAACGAGAGCAGACGCAGCACCTCAGTCTCCGGGGACCGCGTGATAGAAGGTGCCGGGGTCGAGCTCGGCCGCGGGACCGACGAGATCGCGGCCGCCGATCTCGGCCAGCACGCGGTAGAGCACGCGCGCGTCCTTCTCCTCGTCGTCGATGCTCCGGCGCGGAATACCGTCGCGGTAGCGCTCGCGGTAGGTCTTGAGCATGGCCGGATCGGCGGTGCCGGTGAGCGGGGTGATCTTCTCCCAGGCGGCATCTGACGTCACCAGCAGCTGCTTGGCCTTGCGGGTCATCGCGATGAAGCGGGCGACTGCATCCTTATGGCTCGCGGCCCAGCTCTCGTCGAAGACGTAGCCGACCGCGGACACCGCGCCCTTGGCGCCGAGCTTCGGCAAAATCTCCTCGATGCCCGCGAGGCGCCTGAAACCCTTGGCCTCGAGCTGGGCACAGAAATTCCAGAAGTTGAGGCTTGCATCCATCTCGCCGTCGAGGGCCTTGGCCGCGATCAGCGGCGGGGCGCCGTAGACGATGGTCGCGTCCGACTTCAGGTCGATGCCGTCCTGCTTCATCCGCGCCTGTAGCAGCAGCCAGCTCTTGTCGATCGCCCCGCCGGCGACCGCGAGCTTGCGGCCCTTGAGGTCGGCGAGCGTCTTGATCGGCGAGGAGGCCGGCACCATCACGGCGCCGAGCGCGCTCGAATAGGGATAGAAGGTGAGCTTGGCGCCCAGCGCGCGCTCGCGCGACACCCACAGCCAGTCCGACAGGATGATGTCGGCGCTGCCTGCACGCATTGCGATCTTGCCGGCTTCGGTGCTCGCGAGCTCGGTGACCTCCAGCGACAGGCCGGCCTCCTTGTCGAGGCCGGTGCTGCGGATCGCGGCCAGCTCCCAGGAGAATGTTCCGGTCTTCTGCACCGCAAGACGGATGGTATCCGCAGCGCGCGCCGGTGCAGCCAGCGTCAGCGCCAGCGTCGCCGCGAGCGCCAATATTCGTCCCAAAACTCTCATCACCTTGTGAGCCGCTTCCTCTGACAGAATGCTTTTCAGGACAATACGCATAGCATAGCTTTGGTCGCAACCAGCGGGAGGACGCGCATGAAACTGGCCTGGCAGCTACGACCGATTGTCGCCGCATTGGCGGTATTGGCGACGACCGTGTCGGCGGCGCGAGGCGGGGAGGCCAATGACTATCCGACCTCGGCGCGCGCGGAATATGTCTATGGCTGCATGAAGGCCAATGGCGAGAGCCGGCAGTCCATCGAGCAATGTTCCTGCTCGATCGACGTGGTCGCCTCGATCATGCCCTTTGAACGCTATGTTACCGCGGAGACCGCGCTCAGCATGTCGCAGGTGCGCGGTAATCTCGGCGTGCAGTTTCGTACCTCGGAGCAGGCGAACTCGGCGGTGAATGATTTGCGCCGGGCGCAGGCGGAAGCCGAGGTGAGGTGCTTTTGATTTAGCACTGTCATTCCGGGGCGATGCGAAGCATCGAACCCGGAATCTCGAGATTCTCAGGCGCGCAACCGCGCGCCGGAGTTCGGCCCTGCGGACCGCCCCGGAATGACAGCGAGAAACGCAGCTACGTCCCCGGCTTCTCCACGTCCCACTCGTTGCGGAACACGTGCCCATCCGTGTCCTTCGCTTCCGCACGGAAGCGCTTGGCGCCATTGGAGACGTAGGTGAAGCGCAGGTTGGGATCCTCCGAGATCGAGATGCCGCCTTCCATCGACAGCACGGGGCTGTCGTCCTGCGTCAGCTTCAGCTGGTTGATGAAGAAGGCGGGAATGTAGAGCTGCGTGACCTGGTCCATCTGCAGCCCGGAATTGTTGGGATGGCCGATCATGATCTGCGCTTCGCGCACGCGGCTCGCCGGCGCGTCCTCGCGGGCGAACTGCCGGTAGCGCATCTGGCCGAGCCTGTTCCTGGCTTCCTCGACGTTCTTTCCCGCCGGTGCGGAGCAACCGCCGGAGGCTTTCACGTAGACTTTCGAGACGTAGAGCTGGCCGTCGCTGAGCTCAGCGACAGCGTGGACGTCGGTGTAATTGTTGACGCGCACGCGGGTCGAGATTTCCGTGACATTGGCCTCCGGCCCGAGCTCGAACTTCGCCGCCATCGGTGCGGGATTGCGGTCGATTACCAGCGTGATCGAGCGGATGCGGCGGCCATCAGCCGGCGACAGCTTGCTGCGCAGGGTCACCGGCACGATGGCGGCGTCCTCGGCGCGGTACGGCATCTCGATGCCGATGACGTCGCCACCGTCATTCATCGGACGGTTGCTGAAGATGTCCTGCACCAGGCCCGGCCAGGGGTCATAGGCCTCTTCCGCCTGCGCCGGCGCGGCGAAGGCAATGCCGAGGAGCAGGGCGATCAGGGGCAGGCGGCGTGTACATCCCGTCATGGTCATGGTCCAGCGTAGCGCGCCCGCTACTCCCATTCAATTTCCGAAAATGCTGCAGTTGCGTTGCGGGCATTGTAGTCGTCAAACAATTGCCAGCGCGGCCGCTCTTCAGCGGCCGCCTTGTCCGCGGCGGCGCGGATCGGCTCGCCCTTCTTGTTCAGGGCGCGGACGTCGGACAGCAGCGTTGACAGGTAACGCCGTTCATCACTCAGCGCCGCAGGCCACGCGCTCACAGGGCCGTGACCGGGAACGACGCGCAGTGCCGGGACGGCCTCCAACTCCTTCAGCGTGGCGAGCCAGCCGCGGATGCTGCCGTCCATCACCGGAATGTGGCGGAGAAAGACGAGATCGCCTGCGAACAGGGTCTTGGTGCTCTCGTCGAATACTGTCAGATCATTGTCGCTGTGCCCGGCCGGCCATGAGCGCAAGGTCAGGCGGCGGGAGCCAAGGTCGAGCGTCATTGTGTCCGCAACGAGCAGGGTAGGCGGCACGATCTTCACGGGATCGATTAGCTCGCCGCCCATGATGCGTCTGAAATTGTCGAGATAGAATGGCCCGCGGCTCGCCAGCGCCTGCGGCAGCTTGCTGTGGCCGACGAAGCTGGTTCCCTCCGCCACGAAGGCGGCGTTGCCGAAGACATGGTCGGGATGGCCGTGGGTATTGATGACATAGCGGATCGGCTTGGATGTGCGCGCGCGCACCGCCGCCAGCAGCGCCTCGCCCTCGCGAAAACTGCCGCCGGTGTCGACCACGGCCACGGCATCATCGCCCACGATGAAGCCGACATTGGCGATGTCGCCCTCGTTCTCGCGCGTCATCAGGGCGATGGTCCCGGAGTGTACGAAGATTCCCGGCGCGACTTCGCTCACAGGCAATTCGGCCGCCCCGGCGCGTGCTAGCGTCGCGAGTCCGAGGGACAAGGCTGCGATCACGAGAGCAATGCGAGACACTTTTCCGCCTCACTTCAAAGGGTTTTCCGCATTGCACTGCAACAAGGCAAAGCCGGCACAAGACTTGGCAAAACATGGCGCGTCATGCGTTGATAACATTCAAACAAAACGAGGAGGAAGCGCGATGACGGAGGCCGGACGACATCGTCGCTGGTTGATCTTGCTGTGGGGCCTGGCCGCGGCCTGCACCCTGGGCGACGTCGCCATGGCGCAGACCAGCGAGACCGGAGACCTCTCGTTCGAACTGGTGGACCCGAAAGTGCTGCGCGTCTGCGCTGACCCGCGCAATCTGCCGTTCTCCAACGAGAAGGGCGAAGGCTTCGAGAACAAGCTCGCCGAATTCCTTGCAGACAAGCTGCAGAAGAAGCTCGACTACGTCTTCTTCCCGCAGGCCACCGGCTTCGTGCGGATGACGCTGGGCGCGCATCGCTGCGACGTCATCATGGGCTTCCCGCAAGGCGACGACCTCGTTCAGGGCACCAATCCCTATTACCGCACGACCTATGCGCTGGTCGCCAAGACCGGAAGCGGTCTCGAGGGCGTCGATACGCTCGAGGATCCGAAGCTGAAGGGCAAGCATGTCGGCATCGTCGCCGGCACGCCGCCGGCGACCAACATGGCGCTTGCAGGCCTGATGGGCGATGCAAAGCCCTATCCGCTGATGATCGATACGCGTTTCGACAATTCGGCCCAGGCGATGATCGATGATCTCGCCGCCGGCAAGATCGATGCCGGCGTGCTGTGGGGGCCGATGGCCGGCTACTACGCCAAGAAGGCCGGCGCGTCGCTCCATGTCACGCCGCTGGTGAAGGAAACGACGGGGCCGAAGCTGGTCTATCGCATCGGCATGGGCGTGCGGCCCGCCGATCAGAACTGGAAGCGGCAGCTCAACCGGGTGATCCAGGAGAACCAGGGCGAGATCAACAAGATCCTGCTCGATTTCGGCGTACCGCTGCTGGACGAGAGCGACCGGCCGCTCGGTGCGGAGACCGCCAAGAAGACGCCATGAGACGGCCTGTTGCCGCTGTGCTGGTTGCCGCCGTTCTGGCGGTACCGGCTTTGGCGCAGCAGCAGGAGCCGTTCGAGCCCGAGGGCTATCGCGCCGATAATTACCGCGCGCCGGTGCCGGCGACGCTTGTCGGCGCGCGCGTGCTCACCACGGCTGACGCCGAGGCGATCTGGCGCGCGAAGAGCGGCGCGTTCATCGACGTGATGCCGCGTCCGCCGAAGCCGAAGAATTTGCCCGAAGGTACGGTGTGGCGTGATGCCCCGCGCAGGAACATTCCGGGCAGCCTGTGGCTGCCCGATACCGGCTACGGCAATTTGCCGCCTGCCATGGACGATTATCTCCGGCGCGGCCTTGCACGTGCCTCGCGCGGCGACAAGGCCGCGCTGCTGGTGATCTATTGTCTTGCCGATTGCTGGATGTCCTGGAACGCCGCCAAGCGCGCCTTGGCTTACGGCTACTCCAACATCGCCTGGTATCCCGACGGCACCGACGGCTGGGAGCACGCGAAGCTTCCGACGGAAGAGGCGCAGCCGGAGCCGCGGCCGGAGCAATAGGGATCGAGCGCAGGTGTGCTCCCTCGCCCCGTTCTTACGGGGAGAGGGCTGGCAAGCGGGGAGAGGTGAAAAACCAGCGCTACTGCTTCTGCAGCTTCGTCAGCGTGCCCGTGCCGTTGGTGTCAGTCGCCGAGTACGTCACCCTGTCGCCGGCATGGACCGCATCCAGCATCGCGGCATCCTTGGTCTTGTACTCCTGGAGCGTGCCGGCGCCGCCGGCGCTGGCGCCGACCGTGCCCTTCTGCGTCTGCTGGATCGAAATCGTGCCGTTGAGCCGATCGATCCGCGTGACCATTCCGGTCATGTCGTCAGCGAGAGCGCTGGATGCGAGCATGCTGAGGGCCGCAGCGCCCGCGAAGATGAATTTTGTTGTTCCCATCGAGGTCTCCCGACGTCTGGCGTTGACTTCGACAAGCCACCATAAATGGATTTGGTTCCGGCAGATAGCGCGGCAAAAGCTTAACGTTCCCGAGGCGATCGCGGGAACTTTTCGTGAGCCGTCAGCGTGGCTGACGCTATTCCATTTCCTGCTGGATCACGCGCCCGAGCGCGAACAGTCGCTGGTCGATCGAGGTTGGAACCTCGCAGACGAAGCGTACCACCTTGTGACGGTCCTCGAAGATGCGGGTCTTCCAGATCAGTTCGTTGCTGAGCGCCTCGACCTTGGCTTCGTCGCGCGGCGTCGCGCCCTGAAGGGCCTGGAGCTGAAGCGTCTCCTCACGGATCTTGTCGGCGGCGTCGCGCTGCTTGCGGCTGACGCGCTCGAGCCCGATCATGACCTGGGAGCGCTGGGCGTTGAGCGTGTCGAACAGGCCCGCGAACAGGAGTTTTGCGTTCGCGGTCTTGTCGGCGGTGGAACCGCTCAGGAACTCCTTCACCGACTTTTCCGCCTCATCCAGCGGCGTCTTGCGCGCCGCAAGTTTCGAGACCAGCGCGCTGACCTTGGCGTCGTCCTTCCACCTTGTCTCGGCGTCACCGAGCGCAGGACCGGCCCAGACCGCGGCAAGCGAGATCTCCGGCACCTTGGCTTGCGTGCAGGGCCAGTCCGGGTAGCGGGGATCGGCCGCGCGCGCGGCCGTGCTCGCAGCAGCGAGCGCCAGTACAGCCGTCGCCAGAACCCGAACCTTCATCCTTCGCCTCCCGCGGGCCCCCGTCGCGCCAGCCCGCGCGAGGGATCATAGGCCAGAATTGCGCCGATCATGAAGACGATTGTGCAGGCCGCGACGACCGCCAGCGAGATCCAGTTGACCTGACCGTACAGCGCGAAGCGGATCAGTTCGACCGCATGGGTGAACGGATTGGCCTCGCAGAGATAATAGAGATAGGGGCTGCCCTCCTGCACCCGCCAGAGCGGATAGAGCGCGGAGGAGGCGAAGAACATCGGGAAGATCACGAAGTTCATCACGCCGGCGAAGTTTTCCAGCTGCTTGATGCCGGAGGAGATCAGCATGCCGAGCGAGCCCAGCATCAGCCCGGACAGGATCAGCGCCGGCAGCACGGTGAGATAGCCCGATGGCGGCGGCGTGATGTCCCAGAGCCAGGCGATCAGCAGGAACGCATACACCTGAAGCAGCGACACCGCGGTGCCCGCGAGCAGCTTGCAGAACAACAGGAAGCCGCGCGGCAGCGGGCTCACCAGCAGCGTGCGCATGTTGCCCATCTCGCGGTCATAGACCATCGACAGCGAGGACTGCATGCCGTTGAACAGCTGGATCATCGCCATCAGCCCGGGCGCGATATAGACTTCGTAGAGGATGTAGGTCTCGTAAGGTGGGATGATGGAGATGCCGAGCACCTGGCGGAAGCCGGCGGCGAAGATGAACAGCCACACCAAAGGCCGCACCAGCGCCGAGACGAAGCGCTCGCGCTGATGCAGGAAGCGCAGTCCTTCGCGCCACACGATGCCGGTGAGGCAGGTCATGTATTCCGCGGCCGAGAAGCCGCGCGGCGCATCGCGCGTGGTGATGCTGCTCATGCGCCGCCTCCCGGCATGGTTTGCGCACCGGTGAGGCGCATGAAGGCGGTGTTGACGTCCTGCGCGCCGGCCTCCGTGACGACGCGGCTCATCGGCCCCTGCGCCAGCACCTTGCCCTGGTGCAGCACCACGAGATCGTCGTCGGGCATGATCTCGTCGAACAGGTGCGTGGCCCAGAGCACGCCGATGCCTTGCTCCGTCACGAGCTGGCGGACATGGCTGATGATGTCGGCGCGCGCCTTGACGTCCAGGCCGACGGTCGGCTCGTCGAGCAGCAAGAGGCGCGGCCTGTGCAGCAGCGCCCGCGCGATTTCCAGCCGCCGCATCTGTCCGCCCGAGAGATCGCGCACCTTGCTGCCGGCACGATCGGCGAGCCCGATGCGGCCGAGCAGCTCGGCGCTGCGCGCGGCAGCCTCGCGGCGGCTGATGCCGTGCAGCGCGGCGTGATAGAGCAGGTTCTGCGTCAGCGACAGATCGAGATCGAGCGTGCGCGGCTGGAACACGACCCCGAGCAGCCGCAGCGCCTCGCCGGGACTCTTGCTGACGTCATGCCCGAAAATGCCGACACGGCCGGACTGGATGCCGAACAGACGCGTGATGAGCGAGAACAGCGTGCTCTTGCCCGCGCCGTTCAGCCCAAGCAGCGCGGTGAAGCTCGCGGGCTGCACGTTGAAAGACACGTCCATCAGCGCACGACGCGGACCATAGGCATGGCTGACGCCGTCGATCGACAGCGCCGGCACCGTGGCCGGATCAGGCCTTGGCGCCTCGCGTGATTCGGTGATGGGAGCAGGGCTGGTCATGGCGCGATCGTGATGCCCCAGGGCAGTTCGCCCACCTGAATGGTCTTGATCACCTTTTGCGCGGCAACGTCGATGACGGATACGTCATTCGACACGCCGTTGGTGGTGAGCAGGTATTTTTCGTCCGGCGTGAACGCCATGTGCCAGACGCGCTGGCCGACCAGCAGATATTTCGTCACCTTGCGTGTGGCGACATCGACCACGGCGACGCGGTTGGCGGGGCCGAGCGCGACGAAGGCGGTCTTGTCGTCTTTGGTCATGCCGATGCCGACCGGCTGGATCGCTTCTTTCCGCAGCCCCGGAATCTCGAAGGTGACCTTGCCGATCACCTCGTGCTTCCCGGGATCGATCACCGAGACGGTGCCGCCGATCTCCGAGGATACCCAGACTTCCGAGCTATCGTGCTTGAATTCGGCAAAGCGCGGCCGCGCATCCACCAGCACATTGGCGACGATCTGGCGCGATGAGGTGTCGATGAAATGCGCCATGTTGGTGGTTTCGGACGTGTTGATCAGCGTCTTGCCGTCCGGGCTGATGGTCATACCCTCTGGCTCGACGCCGACCTGGATGTCGCCGAGGCGCGCGCGCTTCTCGAGGTCGATCACGGTCACCGTGTTGTCGTTCTCGTTGGCGACGTAGAGTATCTTGCCGGCGGCGTCTTGCGCGAACAGCTCGGGGTCGGGCCCGGAGGGCAGGCTGTCCACTATGGCCTGCGTCTTCGCATCAATCACCTGAATGGTGTCGTCATCGCCGACCGCAACCATGACGAACTTGCCGTCGCGCGTGAAGTCGATGCCGCGCGGGCGCTGGCCGACCTTGATGGTCTTGGTCACGGTCCAATTGTCGGTGTCGATCACCGAGACCGTATTGCTCTTCTCGTTCGAGACATAGGCGATGAACGCATGCGCGGGCGTGGCGGCGAGCGCGATTGCCACGGGCAAGGCCGTCACCAGCATGCGCAAGGTCTGTCCGCGAGCGGTCTTCACCTCCCCCGCTTGCGGGGGAGGTCGTATCGCATTGTCAGATGCGATACGGGAGAGGGCTCTCTCCTCTTGGGGGTTATCGCTCGTGGAGACACCCTCTCCCCAACCCTCCCCCGCCGGCGGGGGAGGGAGCGCAGCGTCGTCGCGGCGAGGGCTCGATCTCATCACATCGCTCATTTCAGCTTGCATTTGCTCTCCGGGCGATCGTAGCCGAGCGTGTCGAGCTCGGAGACCTGGTGCAGGAATCCTTCCTGCGGCGACACCGACACCACCATGCGGCCGTCGACCAGCAGGATCGGCTGGCGCAGCTGCAGGTTCCAGTCGCGCAAGGTGAGCCGCGTGCCCTTGAAGGCGGCGACCGAGAAATCCGGGCCCTTGATGAAGTCGGTGACTTTCTTGACGTCACCGGAATTGGTGCGCGAGGTGGCTTCCCCAATCATGCGCACCGCGGTCCAGGCCTGCATGTCGAGCGCGGTCATCCGCCGCGAATTCAGCTTGATGAAGCGGTTCTGCATCTGGATCGCGCCCCACTGGTCCTGCGATGCGTCCCAGCTGCGCGGCACGAGACCGGCCGAGCCCGCGACCGGCCGCGGATCCCAGGTGCGATAGGGCAGGTAGGCGCCGAACACCTCGCTCTCGTCGGCGGCGACCAGCACGTCGTAGGCGGGTGCCTGCTGCGTGAACACCGGGATCTGCCGCTGGATCTGCGTGACGCCCGAATCGGTGCGCCGTGCGCCGCCTTTGTCTTCAAATGTCCGCTCCTGCACGATCTTGGCGCCGAACCGCGTCGCGGTGCGCCTCAGCGCATCGGCGAACTGCTTGTCCTCGTCATGCGAGCCGACCACCAGCAGCCAGCGCGACCACTTCTTCCACACCAGATATTGGCCGAGCGCATCGGCCAGCATCGCGCGCGTCGGCGCGGTGTGGATGACGTTGGCGCGGCAATCGGCCTCGCGCAGCCGCTCGTCGATCGCCCCCGCATTGAACAGCAGCGTGCCGCGCTCGCGCAGGGCGTCGGCAACCTTCAAGAGCGCATCAGCCGGCAGATCGGCGATGATGAAGCCGTTCTTCTCGGCGAGCGCGGTTGCGGTCTGCACCGCGTCCTCGCCTTCCCTCAGGCGGCGCTCCTCCAGCGTGAAGCGCTGGCCCGTGAATTTTCCGGTGGTGTTGTTGTCCTCGATGGCGAGGCGGGCGCCGGCAACGCCGTCATTCTCGGCGGGCTGCTCGACCAGCGACAGCGTCGATCTGGTGCCGGCGACACCGAGATAGCCGACGCCGATCGTGACAGGGTCGGCCGCGAACGCGCTCGTCGCGGCAAGACTCCAGCCGATCAGGCCGACCAACCATCGGATCATATTTCCTCCAGGCGTTCTCCCCGGCTTGACCGCCAGTGGAGAATTGTTTCTGCTTCAAGCATGACCGATTTGTCAGGGCATGCAACCCCGCATTTCGTCGTCGCGGCGAGAGGAGCGGAATCACGATCATGCGAGCGCTGATATGTTTCATCGCTTTGCTGTTGACGGGCTCGGCCGCGTTCGCCGACCCGCCGAAGCTCGCCGTGTTTGATTTCGAGCTGATCGACACCAGCCTGCCCGGCGAGTTCTACGGCTCGAAGCCCGAGCTGGCGCGGCTGGAGCGCATCAGCGAGCAGCTGCGCAAGGAATTGGCAGAGTCGGGCAAGTTCCAGGTGCTCGATATCGCGCCGGTCAGGGACGCCGCCCGTCATGCGAACTTGCAGGCCTGCGGCGGCTGCGACCTCAAGCTCGCCGGGCAGCTCGGCGCCGAGCTCGAGATCACCGGCATGGTGCAGAAGGTCTCGAACCTGATCATCAATCTCAACGTCTATCTGCGCGACGTGAAGACCGGCAATATGATCACCGCCGCCAGCGCCGACATGCGCGGCAACACCGATGAATCCTGGACGCGCACGATGAGCTACCTGATCCGCAACCGCCTGCTGGCGCCGAATTACGGCAAGCCGGAGTAGGGGCGTTCTTCACCCTCCCCTGGAGGGGGAGGGTCGATCGCGCAAAGCGCGAGCGGGGTGGGGTGACAGTCTCTCCTTTGAGGCGCTGCCCGAGTGGAGAGATCACCCCACCCCGCTTCACCTCTCGCTTCGCTCGACGTGAAGCGACCCTCCCCTCCAGGGGAGGGTAAGAAAAATCACGCCGTCAATCTCGCCGCATGCCAGTGCAGATGATCGCTCATGAACGTCGAGATGAAATAATAGCTGTGGTCATACCCAGCCTGGCGCCGCAGCGTCAGTGGGATGTTGGCCTTGCTGCAGGCCGCGTCCAGCAGCTCCGGCTTGAGCTGCTCCTTCAGGAAATTGTCGGCATCGCCGTAGTCGACCAGGAAGCCCGAGAACTTCGCACCGTCCTCGATCAGCGCCACCGTGTCGTGGTTGCGCCAGGCATCCTTGTTCGGTCCGAGATAGCCGGTCAGGGCCTTGATGCCCCAGGGCACCTGCGAGGGCGCGACGATCGGCGCAAACGCGCTGGCCGCGCGATAGCGGTGCGGGTTGCGCAGCGCCACCGTCAGCGCGCCGTGGCCGCCCATCGAGTGCCCCATCACCGATTGCCGCTTGGCATCGACCGGAAAGTTCTCCGCCACGAGCTTCGGCAGCTCGTCGGTGACATAGCTCCACATGCGATAGTTGCGCGCGAACGGCTCTTGCGTCGCGTCGACATAGAAGCCGGCGCCCAGGCCGAAATCATAGGCGTTGTTGGCATCGCCGGGCACGTCGGGCCCGCGCGGTGAGGTGTCGGGCGCGACGAAGATCAGGCCGAGCTCGGCGCAGGCCTTGCGGAATTCGCCCTTCTCGGTGACGTTGGCATGCGTGCAGGTGAGGCCGGAGAGGTACCAGACCACGGGCAGCTTGGCGCCGTCGGCATGCGGCGGAACATAGACCGAGAACACCATGTCGGTGCCGGTCGCCTGGCTGGCGTGGCGATAGACGCCCTGCACGCCGCCGTAGGATTTGTTGGTCGAGACAGTCTGAATCGTCATGCCCTAAGCTCCAGTGGCATCTCACCACATCAACATTGCAACGCTTGTGTGACCGAATTTGCGGCGGCGCGTGTCGTCAGGCGACGCCGCTGTCGATCGCCAGCCGGACCAGCTCGACCGAGGTCTTCACGCCGAGCTTCTGTCGCATGATCGAGGAGGTGTTGGCCACCGTCTTGTAGGACGATTGCACCAGCCAGGCGATCTCGGACAGGCTCTTGCCGGCGCTGAGCAGCCGCAAAATCTCCATCTCGCGCGCGTTCAGCTTCGACAGCGGGCTTTGCGCCAGCGTCGGCCCTGCGAAGGCGATGCTGCGCGCAATCGCGGTAGGCAGATAGGTGCCGCCGCCTCCGACGGCGCGGATCGCCTCGACGAGGTCGTCGGGGTCGCCGGTCTTGGAGACGTAGCCCTTGGCGCCGCATTCGATCGCGCGCGCTGCGAAAGCCGGGTCGTCGTTCATGCTGAACATGATGATGCGGGCCTCGGGCGCGCGCTCGAGGATGCGGCGCGCGAGCTCGAAGCCGGAGACGGTCGGCAGGTTGATGTCGATGATGCAGAGGTCGGGGCGCTCGACGATGAAGATGCTCTCGCCGTCTTCGGCGTCGGCGGCCTCCAGGATCTCGATCTCGCCCTCGTCGGCCAGCACGGCACGGCAGCCGGAGGCGACAATGGGATGATCGTCGACGATCAGAATGCGCATAGGCGTTTCCCCGTAACAGCGCCGGCCTGTTGTCGCGCCGCATGATACCGAACAGGAGCGCCAAACGCGCCCTCATGTCGCCTCATGCAACCCGGCCGGGATTGCTGTACGCTTTCGATTAGATATCGGGCGCTTCGCCCCTGTCAACTCATCGGACAGGTGCGAGCCAACCTTCGCGAGGTACGGCGAGATCAATGTGGCAAAATCTATCCTTGCGCGGGCGCATCAACCTCTTGCTGGCGCTGCTGCTGGCGCTGGGGCTCGCGGTCAATATCGGCCGCCAGGTCGCCGAGGCCGGTCCGCGCGTGCAGGCCGAGGATCAGAGCGTGATCCGCCTTGCACGCGAATTCATCGAGATGATCGTTGCCGATCTCAACGAGGCGCCCGATCCGGATGCGCGGCTGAACCAGATCGCCCGCGATCTCAGCCGCCTGCGCCATGTCAGCATCGCGCTGCATGATTCCGGCGGGAACCCGCTGACGCCGCCGCGGCCCGATGCCGACGACGACGCGCGCGCCCCGCCGGCCTGGTTCGTCAGCCTGGTGCATCCCGAACAGACGGCGGTGAGCGTGCCGGTGTCGATCCATGGCAAGCCGGGCTCGCTCCGGATCACCTCGCATCCCGATGACGAGATCGCCGAGATATGGGACGGCATCGTGACCCAGCTCGAGGTCGGCTCGGTGATCGCGCTCGCGCTGTTTTTCCTGATGATGAACGTGGTCGGCCGGGCGCTGGCACCGTTGCAGTCGCTGGCGGAGGTCATGGGGAAGCTCGAAGGCGGGCACTACGAGGCGCGCGTCGCGCCGGGCGGCGCGCCGGAGCTCGCTGCAATCTGCACCAGGCTCAATCATCTTGCGGCGACGCTCGGCGAGGCGGTCGAGGACAAGCGGCGCCTCGCCGAGCGAGCGGTGTCGCTGCAGGACGTCGAGCGCAAGGAGATCGCGCGCGAATTGCACGACGAATTCGGGCCGTATCTGTTCTCGCTGCGCGCCCATGCCAGCGCGCTGGCAAAGCTCGCGGACGGGAAGGCGCCGAGCGCAGAGGCGGTGCGCAAGCATGGCAGCGCCCTCCTGGAGCAGATCAACGCGCTCCAGCAATTCACCCGCCGCGTGCTGGAGCGCCTGCGGCCCGTCGGCCTTGCCGAGCTCGGCCTCGGCCAGGCGCTCGAATCGCTGTCCCGGCTGTGGCGGGAGTCGCATCCCGACGTCACCATCGAAACCACGATCTCGCCGCGGCTGGGGGCGACCGGCGAGACCGCCGACCTCACCATCTACCGCGTGGTGCAGGAGGCGCTCACCAACGTGTTCCGCCATGCCGGCGCGACCGCGGTCAATGTCGTCATCGAGCCCGCGGACCAGCCGACGCGCGACGGCCGCCTCTGCGCCCGGGTGCGCGTCAGCGACAACGGCCGCGGCATGGAGCCGGGCCAGAAGCTCGGCTTCGGCCTCGTCGGCATGCGCGAGCGGATTCTGGCGCTGGGCGGCACGCTCAACGTGGTCTCCGGCGACGGCGGCCTGACCGTCGAGGCGCTGGTGCCGACGGCGGCGGCCTGATCGCGCCCGACCAAATCGGGAATTTTTCCCGATTTGGTCGGGAAAACGGGTGCGGACATTGCCCGACCTTTTGTGGCTGGCGCGTGAGCTGCTGCCGATTACACTCCTCTGCACCAACCGGCGAACATCAGAACAAGTCGGTGGTCACGGGTGGGAAGGCAGGGATGGGCAAGCGTTTTTGGGGCAAGCATGGTTTGTTGACGGCCTCGGTGTCGACGGGGCTGGTATCAGGGCTGGTCTTTGCCAGCCCTGCCGGGGCCGCGCCGGACGAGGAAACCAACGTCCAGAACCTGCCGCCGGTCGAGGTGACCGCGCCGTCGCCGTCGACAGCGAGGCGCACGACGCCAACGCGGCCGGTGGCGCAAGCTGGAGCTTCGTCGTCGAACCGCCCCAAGCCACGCATCTACGTCTACCCGACCTCGCCGGGCACCGGCAGGGGTCTCGATGTCGACAAGGTTCCTTCGGCCATCAACGCGGTCGATGCCAACCAGATCAGGCGCACCGGCTCGCTCAATATCACCGACGCGCTGCGCGACAACATCGCCGGCGTCAACATCAGCGAAGTCACCGGAAATCCGTTCACGCCTGATGTCGAATTCCGCGGCTTTGTCGCCTCGCCGGTGACGGGCACGCCGCAGGGCCTTGCCGTTTACCAGAACGGGGTCCGCATCAACGAAGCCTTCTCGGACGCCGTCAACTGGGACCTGATCCCGACCGCCGCGATCAGGTCGGTGACGCTCGTCACCAACAACCCCGCTTTCGGCCTCAATGCACTCGGCGGTGCGCTCAACCTGCAAATGAAGGACGGCTTCACCTATCAGGGCGCCGAGCTCGATGTGATGGGCGGCTCGTTCGGCCGTATCCAGGGCTCGGCGCAATGGGGCAAGCAGGTCGACAAGAACTACGGCGTCTACGCCGCGCTCGAAGGCCTGCGCGACAACGGTTTCCGCAATTTCTCGCAATCGACCGTGCGACGCTTCTACGGCGATGTCGGCTACAAGGCCGGCGACAGCGAGTTCCACGCCAACATGGGCGTTGCCAAGAACGATTTCGGCGCCAGTGCCACCGTTCCCGCCGAGCTGTTGGACCAATATTGGGGCGCGACCTACACGACGCCCCAGACCACTTCCAACCGCGTCGGCTATCTCAATTTCACCGGCAAGGTCGATGCGACGCCGACCTGGACGCTGGAAGGCACCGCGCATCTGCGCAGATACGAGCAGAAGCTGGTCGACGGCAATCCGACCGACGTGCAGGAATGCGGTGCGGATCCAGCGCTGCTCTGCTTCGGCGATGACACCACGCCCGCGAATGGCACGAACGGCGTGCAGCTCGCCAATCCTTTTGCGCCGGGAACGATTCTCGGCGAGATCGATCGCAGCTCGATACGCTCGACCACCGTCGGCGTGTCGGGGCAGGCCACCAACACCGATCAGCTGTTCGGGCACGACAACCGCTTCGTCATGGGCGCAACCTATGACGCCAGTGTCACGCGCTACAACGCCACAGCCGAGATCGGCACGATGGGAGAAAACTACGTCGTCAGCGGCAGCGGCATCTTCCTCGGGCCGACCGGCGTACCTGACCCCGTCGCAGGTCCGGTCTCGCTGCGGACCGTCAATCAATATAACGGCCTCTACGCGATGGACACGTTCAACGTCACGGATGCCTTCGCCATCACCGGCGGCGGCCGCTTCAACGTGGCGCGCATCACGCTGGAGGATCAGCTCGGCGCCAGTCTCAACGGCGACCACACCTTCACCCGCTTCAATCCGGTGATCGGCGGCACCTACAAGATCACGCCCGAGCTGACCGCCTATGCCGGCTATTCCGAGGCCAACCGCGTGCCGACGCCGCTCGAGCTCGGCTGCGCCGACCCGGTCAGGCCCTGCATGCTCGCGGCGTTTCTGGTTTCGGACCCGCCGCTGAAGCAGGTCGTGTCCAAGACCGTGGAGGCCGGCTTCCGCGGCACCAGGGAGCTGAACATCGGCTCCCTCGGATGGAAGGTCGGCGCGTTCCGCGCCACCAACTATGACGACATTCTCGCCGTTCCCGCTGTCGGGCGAACCGGCTTCGGCTATTTCACCAATGTCGGCCGCACCCGGCGTCAGGGGCTCGAGGCCGAGGTCAACATCAAATCGCCCACGCTTCAGTTCCAGGCGAGCTACGCCTTCGTCGATGCACGCTACCTCGACGCTTTCGAGCTCGGCTCTGAAAGCCCGTTCAGGGATCCCGTGACCGAGACCATCCAGGTCCTGCCCGGCGACCAGATCCCCGCGATCCCCCGCCACCGGGTCAAGGTCGGTATCGACTACAACGTCACCGACGTCTGGAAGGTCGGCGGCAACGCGCTGTTCGTCTCCAGCCAGTATTTCGTCGGTGACGAATCCAACCAGTATTCGAAGCTGCCGTCTTACACCGTGTTCAATCTCCACACGTCGTACCAGGTGACGAAGAACTTCCAGCTCTACGGCCGCGTCGACAACATCTTCGACAAGCGCTACGCCACCTACGGACAGTTCTTCGACCGCGAAGCCTTGCCCAACTTCACCAATGGCGGCGCCGAGTTCACCGACCCGCGCTCGCTGAGCCCGGCCCGGCCGCGCGCGTTCTATGCAGGGATGCGGGTGACGTTCTAGGCGCGCCGAGGTTCGGCCGCCTGCGTCACGGGCGAGGGGGGCTTAGGGCAGACATGCACAGCCCCGCGCAGACAGCTTGCGCAAAATATCCCGTCTCCGGCATCATGGGCCCGGAGGCTTGCTTTGTCGTGTCATTGAAGAATCCGGACGCCGTCGCCGCTATCGTTGCGGCGCTCCGACACGTTTACGGTGACGAGGTTGCGCGCCTCATGCTCGTCGAGGGCATGAGCCTCGCCAACCTGATCGATGCGATGTTTTCCGCACCCTTGACGCACCGCGAGGCGATCAGGGCCATCACCGACGGACTGGATGACTTCGTCATTGCACCGGACCTCGGCCGCATGTGGCACCTCAGGTACATCTATGCCGACGAGCCCGGCTCTCTGCATGTCGTGGACATGGAGATCGCGACGCCCAGTGGTACGCTGGTGAGTAAGGACGTCTGGCTGCGCCTGTCGTCTTAGAGGGGCTCCCCCTTCGTCGCGGCGGCGCCTCCAGTAAGGGGACGTGAGCCCGGCCCGTTCTACTTCAGGCCGATTGACTCAATGTTCATGATTTGTTCTTATGCTGCGCGTCCAGCCAAGGAGCGAGCCATGGACAACCGCATCAATGAAATCCGTAAGATCATCAGGGCGTTACGTGTGAGCATGCGTGAGGCCGAGGCCATCATGCATGAGCAAATCAACCGGGACGAAGACTGCACCTTCGTGGCCGAGGAGGTTATGAAGATGCGCACCGTGATGAGCGGGCTCGTCCAGGAGCGGGCTGCTCTCGGGGACACCGACCCGATCGTCGTCGCCAGCCTCTTCGTTCCCCGCCGGCGGCTGGCGCCACCGCGCATCGGTGTCGAGAAGCGCCGCCTCGTTCCGCCCAGAGAGGTGGCGCGGGCATGAAGGGAGAGAGGCCGACCTACTTCTCCGATATGCGCGAGCCGCCGGAGTTCTTGAAGGCTCTCGAGCACGCGCGGCGCCTGTCCTGCCTTGAAGGCTGGTGCCGCATGCACGTCGAGGCGATCCAGGTCGCGATCGATCAGTACGCGGAAGCGGCTCTCGGCAATCGGGAGTTCTTCCTCAACAAGCCGCACAGCATCGGCGAGAGTCGCAGGAGCGGCGAGGTGCCGTGATCTACCCCCGGCTCAGCCGTTCTCTTAAGAATTCGATGAAGCGTTGCGTCTTGGCTGGGAGCAGTCTGGTCTCGGTGACGGCGTAGATGGTCATGGGCTGGCCCTGCCATTGCGGCATGATGCGGCGTAGCCGACCGGCTGCGACTTCGTCGGCCACGATTTCCTGCGGCATGAACGCGATGCCCATGTCGAGCGTCGCCAGGCGGCGGAGCATGCCGATGCTGTTGAGATGAAAACGGCCGTCGATGTCGGCGTCGACCGTTTGCGTTCCGTTGCGCAGCGTCCAGGTGCTCACCCTCGTCTGGCAGAGGCATTGATGGCGCGCGAGGTCGGCTGGTTCGCGCGGCTCGCCGCTCAGTTCGAGATACCGCGGCGAGGCGTAGAGATAGCCGTGAAGGCGCGCGAGCGGCCGCGCGATCATGTGCGAGGCCTCGGATTCTCCGACGCGGATCGCCAGGTCGTACGGCTCGGAGACCAGGTCGACCCGCCGCGGCGTCAGGTCGAATTCGAAATCGATGCCGGGATATTGCTGCGCGAATTCGGTGATCAGCGGCGCGAGATAAGTGTTCGCGAAGTCCACCGGCAGTGAGACGCGCAGCAGCCCGCTTGGCTGCGCCAGCATCTCGCCGAGTTGCTCATGCGCCAGGCGCGCTTCATCGACGATGCGCTTGCAGCGCTCGAAATAAAGCTGGCCGGCTTCGGTCAATTCGATCCGGCGCGTCGTCCGGTTCAGCAGGCGAAGACCGATTTCCTTCTCCAAGAGGCTGATCCGTCGCGACAGGGTCGAGTTAGGCATGTCGAGGGTTGTGGCGGCGCCCCGGAAGCTTCTGGCCTTCGCGACCTCCACGAAGAGTGCCATGTCGTTCAACAGCTCCACGAAATTATCCCATATATGGATCAATCTGCTCCATTATACGGTATTTATTCCATCAGGTGGAGGCTCCATTTCCCTTCTCTGCATCATCGAGAAGGAACTTGCCGTGAATTCGCTATTCAGTCCTGTCCGCGTCGGCGGACTAAACCTTCCGAACCGCCTGGTCATGGCCCCCATGACCCGTTCGCGCGCCGACGCCAATGGTGTTCCCGGCAACCTCGCCGCCGAATATTACGCGCAGCGCGCCGGCGTTGGCCTGATCGTCACCGAGGGCACCCAGCCGTCCGATGACGGGCAGCCCCGGTCTCTCGCGACCGACGAAGTGCGCCAGACCGTCGCCGACTTCCGCGACGCCGCGCGCCACGCCATCGCGGCGGGCGCGGATGGCGTCGAGATCCATGGTGCGAACGGGTATCTGGTCCAGCAGTTCGTCGCGCCGAGCGCAAACATCCGGACCGACGCGTATGGTGGCTCGATCGAAAACCGCGCACGTTTCGCCATCGAAGTTGCGGCCGCCATCGCCGCGGAGATCGGCGCGGACAAGACGGCGATCCGCCTGTCGCCGGGCATCACGATGTGGGGCATCGACGAAGGCGCCGAAGGACCGGACCTCTATCGCCATCTGGTCGCCGAGCTCGACAAGCTCTCGCTTGCCTATCTTCACATCATGCATCAGGGCGACGATCACCTGCTCGCCGACCTCCGCAGACTGTGGCGCGGCAAGCTGATCGTGAACAGGCCGGGCCGTCCGCGCGATCGCATCGGTTCCGACGTCGCTACGGGGCTGGCCGATCTGGAAGCGTACGGCCAGATGATCCTGGCGAATCCCGATTTTCTCGCGCGCCTGAAATCCGGCGCGCCGCTGAACGAGGCCGATCGGCGGACGTACTTCGGCGGCGATGCCCGCGGGTACACCGACTATCCCGCGTGGGACGCAGTTGCCGCCGGATAAGGGCCCGGCGGTCACCACATTCATCGGCTCTGCACCGCCGCTGCGGTGCAGAGCGCTCGTTTTCATCACTGCTTGCGGAAGGCACCCGAAGTGAAACGCGTGGAATTGGAGAAGAGCCTCAACGTGACCTTGCCGTCGCTGGAAAGCCTCCGGCTCTCCGGTCTGAATGTCGCGGTGATCGGTGGGACCGGCGGCATCGGTCGCGCGCTCAGCCGTCAGCTTGCGGCCAGGGGAGCGCATGTCCTGGTCGTCGGTCAGACCTTCCGCGATCGGGAGGTGCCGCGCATCGCGTTCTTGAAGGCCGACCTGGGGTCTATGCAGGAAGCCAAGCGGATAGCCGGCGAACTTCCCGCCGGCAAGATCGACATCATCGTCTTCACGACCGGCGTCATGGCCGGCCCCGAACGCGAGGTGACGAGCGAAGGCATCGAACGCGATCTCGCTGTCAGTTATCTGAGCCGCCTCGTCATTCTCAATGAGATAGCTCCGCGTCTGGGCAAGGACCGGGCGAGGGCCGACCTCAGACCCCGGATCTTCGTCATGGGATTCCCGGGCACGGAGCAGAAGGCGAACGTCGACGACCTGAACTCGGAGCGAAGCTATAAGCGCTTCGCGGCACATTCGAACACCGTGGCCGGAAACGAGGTGCTTGTCCTCGATGCAGCCAGGCGCTTCCCTGATATCGACGTGTTCGGTCTCAACCCGGGCTTCGTCAAGACCAACATCCGTGCCAATCTGCTCGGCTCGCGCGCGCTTCTCGCCGTCGCGGAATGGCTCACCAGCTTCATGATGGTCGAGCCTGAGATTTACGCCGAGCGCTTGCTACCGCTCCTGGTGTCGCGCGATCTCGACGGTCGTAGCGGCGCGATGTTCGATAACAGGGCCAGGGCCATCCTGGCGAGTCCGTCGTCCATGGAGCCATCCTACGCGGCCGCGCTCATGGAGGCTTCCGACAAACTGGTCAGCCGCGCGTTGGCAGGTCGGGCAGGTGAGGGCAAGCGGACATGACCGTCGTCAGTTCCGAGCTCGCACAGAAGCCTGGCGCGCCATGGTTTCTTTACCGATCGGAAACCATGTCAAATGATCCGAAAACTTTAACGAAACTGTTCGGCTGTCTCCGCGTCAGTTCGGCGGAGGGGTCGTCCGATGACAGAGCACCAGTTGAAAGAGCGGCAATTCCAGATCGCGCGTTACCGGCGCCTGGAGCGGGAAGTCACCGATCCGCTTGCGGCGGGTCTGCTTCACAGCATCATCGAGGAGCTTGAAGAGGAGCTGCGCAGGGAGGTCCCGGATTGTCACGGGCCGCGTGATTAACGCTTTCTTAGCGCTGATCATGCGGATTGTTCGTGTGGGACTACCAGGGGAGACTGCTCCCATGCTGAAGGACGGCACCTACGCGGCTTGGTACAAGACGCCGATCGATCAGGGCACCGGGATTGTGCATGTCGCGGACGGTCAGATCTGGGGCCGCGACAGCCTGATGACCTATCACGGCTCGTGCAAGGTCGATGGAGACCATTTCACCGCCACCGTGTCGACGAAGCGTCATACCGACGGGCGCGCGACGGTCTTCGGTATCGAGGACGAGCTGACGCTGGACATCGAGGGAAGCTGCCCCGGCAAGATCGCGACTTACACGGCGACGGCACAACAAGTGCCGGGAATGGTTCTCCATGGTACGCTCATTCTGACGGAGCAGCAGCCGCCGGCGTCCGAGCAAACCGAGCGGGTGCCGGCGTTCAATCCCGGCAAGCTTCCAAAGCTGCCGAAGCGCCCGCGCTGACCGCAGCGCTCCATGTCCTGAGACGAAGCTACGCCAGCAATCCGTCGAGATCGGAATAGATGACGTCGGCTGTGCGCTGATAGTGCTGCTGAAGCAGACGCACGGCCTGCTCGCTGTCCCTGGCGAGAACCGCCTGAAGGATATCGCTGTGCTCGGCACCGACCTTGCGCGCCGGATAGGCCTTCGCAATCGACATCATGCGATACCGATAGAGCCGGTCGGCGAGCTGCTCGCAGAAGCCGAGCAGCGGCCGTGAGCCGCAAAGTCCGATCAGCGTCGCGTGGAAGGCGCGGTGCACCTTCTCCCAGTCCGGATTGTCCTCGAATGTGTCGGGCTTGAGCGAGCGCGGCGTACGATCGAGCCGGTGATGCGCAACCAGCAGGGCCTCTTCCCAGGTCTGGGTCGCATTCTGCATGGACTCGCGAAGCGCCAGACCTTCGACCCAGCACCGCGTCTTGGTCAACTCCTGGAGCTCCTCCTTGCTGACCTCCTTCACATAGAAGCCGCGCTGCTCCATGCCGACGACGAACTCTTCGGTGGTCAGGCGGTTGAGGGCCTCGCGCAGTGGGGTCTGTCCGACGTTGTACTGCTCCATCAGGAAGCGCGACTGGAGCTTGCGACCGGGCTCGAGCCGCGTCGTCAGGATGTCGGCCTTGAGGCGCGCGTAGATCGTGGTCGCCAGCGTTGCCGGTTGCTCGACCCTCTGGCTTGGCAGGTCAGTGCTCATGGGGCATCCATCAGAATCTCCAGCACTTACGTACATTAGCATAGCTTGCGCCAATTATTTATAAATTTCTGCTTTACGAGAGGTTTTGTACATATTAATGAGGTGGCGTTCGCATTCTTGATGAGGACGTCCAATGTCCGACTTTCCGGTGACGGCCCTGCGCAGCGTCGAAGTCACGACGCCGCAGCTTGCCGGCTCGGTCGAGTTCTACAGCAAGGTCTGGGGCCTCGACGTCACGGCGGAAGCGGACGGCACGGTGTACCTTGCCGCGACGGGCAGCGACTTCCACGTCCTCGAGCTCACGCCGGGCGAGGCGACATCGCTCCGCAAGATCAGCTTCCGCACCCGCTCGCACGAAGATCTGCACCGCCTGTTCGCGCGTGCGCGGCAGGCCGGCTGTGAGATGATCAGCTCACCCGCGCCGTCGCTTGCGCCGTCGGGCGGGACCAGTTTCGCGGTTCGCGAAGCGCAGGGATGCGTCATCGAGTTCGTTCATGGCGATCTTACGAAGCCGGCGCGCGTGATCGCTGATCGGCCCGAGCGGCTGGCACATGTCAACATCAACAGCGCCGACATCGAAAAGCTGTCCGTATTCTACCAGGAGACCCTGGGATTCCGGCTGTCGGATCGCTCCAAGCTGATGGCGTTCCTGTGCTGCAACAGCGATCACCACGCGATCGTGCTTGCGGAGGCCCCTCGCAACGGCCTCAACCACGTGGCCTTCCTCATGCCTGATCTCGAGTCCGTCATGCGCGGTTCCGGCCGCATGGTGGACTACGGCTATCCGATCGGCTGGGGCGTCGGCCGTCACGGCCCGGGCGACAACGTGTTCGCCTACTTCGTCGATCCGGCAGGTAGCGTGATCGAATACACCGCCGAAGTCCTGCAGATCGACGACAGCTACGTCGCGAAAGGCCCCAGCGATTGGGTCTGGCCTCCGGGACGAACAGATCAATGGGGCATCGCTCCGCCGAAGTCGGAGGCCTGCAAGACGGCGCAGCTCGCCATTCCCTTCGCGACGGCGCGCGCATGACGGATACGGCTGGCGCCATCGACTATGACGTGCTCGTCGTCGGCTTCGGGCCGACCGGCGCCGTTGCCGCAAGCCTGCTCGGCCGCCTCGGTCATCGCACCCTCGTCATCGACCGTCTGACGGATGTCTACGACAAGCCGCGCGCGATTGCGCTCGATCACGAGATTTTCCGTCACTTCGACAATATGGGGCTCACTGATGCGATCTCGCCCCATATCGAGCCTTTCATCGCATCGGAGCATTTTGGCGTCGACGGCCAGTTGATCCGCCGCATCGACATGGTCGCAAAACCCTATCCGCTCGGCTACACGCCGAGCATGGTGTTCAGCCAGCCCGCGGTCGAGGCCGAGCTGCGCCGTCACGCGACCGGATTCTCCAATGTGCGGGCAGAGCTCGGCGTCGAGCTGCTCGATCTCGTTCAAACGCCCGATCGCGTCGAGGCGCGTCTGAAGGACAGCGATGGACGGCATCGTTCGGTGACAGCGCGCTACGTGCTCGGCTGCGATGGCGCATCGAGCACCGTGCGTCAGACCGCAGGTCTTGCGCTCGAGGATCTCATCTTCGATGAACCTTGGCTGGTGGTCGACGTCCGCGTGAACGGGAGCGCGCTGGCCCGCCTGCCGCAATGCTCCGCGCAATTCTGCAATCCGGCGCGCCCCGTGAGCTTCCTCATCGGTCCGAAGAACCACCGCCGCTGGGAGATCATGCTGCTGCCGGGCGAAGATTCGCGGCAGATGGAGCAGCCCGACAATGTCTGGAAGCTGCTCGCGCCCTGGCTCACGCCAAATGACGGGGAATTGTGGCGGGCTGCCTCCTATCGCTTCCACGCCCTCGTTGCCGCCGACTGGCGCAACGGCAGGATCCTGATCGCCGGCGATGCCGCGCATCAGCAGCCTCCCTTCATCGGCCAGGGCATGTGCCAGGGCCTGCGTGACGCCACGAACCTCGTCTGGAAGCTGGATCAGGTGCTCAAGGGCGTCTCCTCCGACAGCCTGCTCGACAGCTACACGGTTGAACGCAAGCAGCACGTCATCGAGCTGACCGGCAAGATCAAGGCGATCGGCCAGTCGATCTGCGAGCGCGATCCGGCAGCGGCGCGGCGACGCGATGCGCAAATCCTGGCCGACGGCGGCGGCAAGCCGCTGCTCCTGACGCGGCAGGAAATCATTCCGCCGCTCCGCGCGGGATGCTTGTCACATCACGAAACGCCGGCGCGAGGCACTCTGTTTCCGCAGCCGCGCATCGCGAGCGGCGGTGCGGCTCGTTTGCTGGACGAAGTGACCGGGGCCGGCTGGCGCGTGTTGATCGACGGCCGCAGCAATGATGCCGCTTCGATGCTCTCGCTCTGTGCCGCGCGCCCGGACGTATCGGTAGCGGCAGTCGAGCCGGCCGGCGCAGGTCTGCCGAATGCGCTCGAAGAGACCGAGGGCGTGCTCGCGAATTGGTTCGACCGCCACGGTGTCGTCGCCGCGATCGTGCGGCCCGACCATTACGTCTTCGGCACGGCACGCAATGCCTCCGGGCTCGGCGATCTCTTAGCCGAGATCGACATGCTCCGTCGCGACGCCCCCGCCAAGCAAGACCATATTCCCGATGTGACAATGGAGAGAACGCTGTGAAACTGGCCACTGTAGCGATCGACGGCCGCACCACCTGGGGCATCGTCGAGGGCGAGACCTTTTTTGATGTCGGCGCTGCGCTCAAAGCGCGCTATGCCGATCTCAAGGCCGCCATCGGTGCGGCCTTCGCCGGCGTTGCGGATGCAAAGACCTCCGCCGCTGCCGTTCCGATCTCAAAAGTCACCTGGCTGCCGGTCATCCCGAACCCGGACAAGATCCTGTGCGTGGGCCTGAATTACGAGACCCACCGCAAGGAAACCGGCCGCGCCGAGGTTGATCACCCCACCATCTTCTCGCGCTACGCCAACAGCCAGACCGGACATTTGCAGCCGATCGTGCGGCCGCGCGTCTCGACCCATCTCGATTTCGAAGGCGAGCTCGCGGTCATCATCGGCAAGGCCGGCCGCTACATCTCCCGCGCGGATGCCATGGACCACGTCGTGGGCTATTCCTGCTACAATGACGGCAGCATCCGCGACTTCCAGCGTCACACGCATCAATTCACGCCGGGCAAGAATTTTCCGGATACCGGCGCGTTCGGGCCCTGGATGATGACACCGGACGAGCTCGGTCCGCTCGGCGAGCTCAAGCTCCAGACCCGCCTCAACGGACAGGTCATGCAGGAAGCGCTGATCAAGCAGATGATCTTCGATATCCCGCGCCAGATCGAATACTGCTCGACCTTCACGCGGCTCGAGCCCGGCGACGTCATCGTCAGCGGAACGCCGGGGGGCGTTGGCGCGCGGCGCGAGCCGCCACTCTGGATGAAGCCCGGCGATGTCGTCGAGATCGAGGTCGAACGCCTCGGCGTGCTCAGGAATGTCGTCGCAGACGAAACCTGATCGAGCGGCCGCAGCCGGTAACGGCTGCGGCCTGCGAACGACCCATAAAGCCCGCAAGCGGCATCTTTCAGGGAGGAACACCATGTCCGGACTATCGCGTCGTCTGCTGCTCGCCGGCGCTGCACTCTGCCTCTCTCTTCCGGCCTTCGCGCAATCGTGGCCGCAGAGGCCCGTGACCGTCGTCGTGCCGCAGCCGGCGGGCAATAGCCCCGACGTGATGTGTCGCCTCATCACCGAAAAACTCTCGCGGACCTTCGGGCAGCAGTTCGTCGTCGAGAATCGTCCGGGTGCCGCAAACCTCGTCGGCACGCAGGCGGTCGCCCGTGCGGCTCCGGACGGCTACACATTTCTGTTCGCGACATCGGCCGCGCTCGTCACCAACCCCTACACGTTCAAGAAGCTCCCCTATGATCCCGTGAAGGACTTCGTGCCGGTCGCGATGGTGGCCAAAAGCAACCACGTCCTTCTCGTCAATCCCGAGGTGAAGGCCAATACGCTGCCTGAATTGATCAAGCTCGAAAAATCGGCGCCGGGTTCGCTAAGCCTCGCCGTCGATGGTGCGCGCAACCTCTCGGGCCTGATCGCTCAAGCCATCAACAAGAGCGCCGGAACCGGTTTTGTCCTCATCCCCTACAACACGACCACGAATGCGGTGCAGGACGCCATCTCGGGCCGTATCCAGGTGACGATCCAATCGGCATCGATCGCCGAGGCCTTCATCAAGGCAGGTACGCTGCGACCTGTTGCGGTTGCAGGTTCCAAACGGATCGAGTCCCTGCCGGACGTTCCCGCGATCGCTGAGATGCTGCAAAGCGTCGATCTCCAGGGCTGGTTCATGTTCATGGCGCCGGTCGGCACGCCCGCCGACATCGTCGAAAAACTGAGCGCCGAGATTGCGCGCGCCCTGGAATCGTCCGATGTGCGCGAGCGCGCACCCACACTCGGCTTTGATGTTCGTGTCGGCGATGCCGTGACGACGGCAGGCGCAAAGCGCTTCCTCGACAACCAGCTCGCCTCGTCCGGCAAGATCATCCAGGGGCTCGGCATCGAGCCTGAATAGCGACTCATTGGAGCAGGGGCGCTCTTCTGCATTTTTGCATCGTCAACTCCTGCCTCCACTGCTTCTCAAACTGCCCGTGACCGGTCATTGTGGGGCCCCATCAACCAGCTCGGGGGCAGCATCACATGTCGGACAAGGTCTCGCGTCGCCAGTTTGCCGCGCTGGCGGGATTGTCCGCGGCGGCAATCGCAAACCCTCTGGAAGGCGCGGACGCCAAGCCGGCGGCCGCGGCCGCGCGCGACAGCGGCTTTCCGGCAGGCTTTCTCTGGGGCACGGCGACCTCGTCCTATCAGATCGAGGGCGCGGTCAACGAGGGCGGGCGAGGGGTCTCGATCTGGGACAAGTTCGTTCGCATCCCCGGCAAGATCGAGGACGGTTCGACCGGCGACCGCGCCAACGAGCACTACCACCGCTACAAGGAGGATATCGCGCTCATCAAGGAGCTCGGCTGC
Organism: Bradyrhizobium sp. USDA 376; assembly: GCF_054063675.1. Taxonomy (NCBI): domain Bacteria; kingdom Pseudomonadati; phylum Pseudomonadota; class Alphaproteobacteria; order Hyphomicrobiales; family Nitrobacteraceae; genus Bradyrhizobium; species Bradyrhizobium sp. USDA 376. Next base: position 8,180,557 of record NZ_JBSSGN010000001.1, on the reverse strand, counting down.
AAGGCCTATCGCTTCTCGATCGCCTGGCCGCGGGTGTTTCCGGATGGGGACGGCAAGCCGAACGCCAATGGGCTCGACTTCTACAATCGGCTCATTGACGAGCTGCTCAAGAACGGCATCGAGCCGTGGGCGACGCTCTATCATTGGGACCTGCCGCAATCGCTCGAGGACCGCTTCGGCGGCTGGCGCTCGACCGAGACCTGCAAGATCTTCGGCGACTATGCGGCCTATGTCGCCGAGCACCTGACCGACCGCGTCAAGAACGTGTTCACGCTGAACGAGAGCGGCCGCTTCGTCCAGTTCGGCTACGGCCTCGGCATCGATGCGCCCGGCGTGACGCTGCCGCAAAGAGAGGTCAACCAGGTCAGGCACAACAGCGCGCTCGCGCATGGGCTCGCGGTGCAGGCGGTGCGGGCCCATGGCCGCCGTGGCACCAGGGTGGGACCTGCCGAAAACATCGACGTCTGCGTTCCCGCGATCGACACGCCCGAGCATGTCCAAGCCGCCGAGATCGCGCTGCGCGAGATGAACGCCGGCTATCTCAACGTCATCATGGAAGGCCGCTACACCGACGCCTTCCTGAAATACGCCGGGGCCGATGCGCCGAAATACACCGAAGCCGAGCTGAAGATCATCTCGTCGCCGGTCGACTTCCTCGGCCTCAACATCTACGCGCCGCAGAACTATGTGGTGCCGTCCGAGGAGGGCGCGGGCTTCATGCCGCTGCCGATCCCGAAATCGTTCCCGCACATGAGTTCGGACTGGCTCCGCATCGCGCCGGAGACGATCTACTGGGTGCCGAAACTCGCGGCGAAGATCTGGAAGACCGATGCGATCTACATCACCGAGAATGGCACCTCCGGCGACGATGTGGTCTCGCCCGACGGCAAGATCTACGACACCGACCGCATCATGTACCTGCGCAACTATCTCGCCCAGCTCCAGCGCGCCACCGCCGAAGGCGTGCCGGTGCGCGGCTATTTCCTGTGGAGCCTGATGGACAACTTTGAATGGGTGTTCGGGCTCAGCAAGCGCTTCGGCCTCTACCACGTCAACTTCGACACCCAGGTGCGCACGCCGAAACTCAGCGCGAGCTACTACCGCAACGTGATCGCGAAGAACGCGGCGGGGGTGTGACGTCTTCGCCTCTCCTCGCGCTTGTCCCGCCGAAGCTTTTTGCGAAGGCGGATACGGGGAGAGGGCAGGGGTGAGGGCTCTCTCCGCGGGGCCATCTGTTACCGTCCTTGCTGAAGCTCTCGTAGGATAACGCAAGTCTGACGCGGCTTAACGTCTTTGCAGGTTCCTTGATCTCATCTGCGATTTGCTCAACCGTGGTGTCGTGCGTCCGCGGATCTTCTAGCCTTAGCCAAAGCGCTATCTCTTCGAGCAACGGCCGAATTTCAACGATTCGAATCGAGCCAAGAACTCCAAGGGCGTGCTCAAGATCTGCCCGCGCTCTCGATAGCGCGGCGCGAGCCTGGCTCGTGCTGGCAAAGCGCAGCTCACGCGGGTTGATAGGAATGCCTTGGAATGGCAATCGCTTAAAATCTTGTGGAAGCGCGGAGGATTCGCTTGGGGGGCAGGACAAGCCCGGCCACGACGTCGTGGAAGCTTCCGTGTCAGTCGCTCAGGTCGGCGGATTTTACGCACAGCGGAAAATCCGCCGTGGGGGTAGATGCTCCACATTGACACCCTTCTCCCCCTTATTCAAAACGTCCTCAACACTCATAACAAGAGGACAACGCCCATGACCGACGCGCTGATCATCGATGCCTGCCGTACCCCGCGGGGCGTCGGCAAGGCCGGCAAGGGAGCATTGTCGGGCATTCATCCGCAGCAGCTGGGTGCAACCGTGCTGCGTGCGCTCGCCGATCGCACCGGCATCAATACCGCCGACGTCGACGACATCGTCTGGGGCTGCAGCGCACAGGTCGCGACGCAAAGCGGCGATCTCGGCCGCATGTCGGCGCTCGATGCCGGCTATGACGTGCGCGCCAGCGCGGTGACGCTGGATCGCTTTTGTGGAAGCGGCATCACCAGCGTCAACATGGCGGCATCCTCGATCATGGCGGGCGCCGAAGACCTCGTCATCGCCGGCGGCTGCGAGATGATGTCGATGGAGGGCCGCCGCGGCGGCGGTCCGATGATGATGGATTCCGGCAATCTGCGCCTGCGGGCACGGCATCCCCAGTCGCATCAGGGCGTCTGTGCGGACGCGATCGCGACCATGGAAGGCATCACGCGCCATGACGTCGACGCACTCGGTCTCGAAAGCCAGAAACGCGCCGCGCATGCGATGGCGAACGGCCATTTCAAGAAGAGCCTCGTGCCCGTGCATCGCGAGGACGGCAGCCTCGCGCTCGACCAGGAAGAATATCCGCGGCCGCAGACCACGATGGAGGGCCTCAGCAGCCTGAAGCCGGCGTTCCCTGCCATCGCCGACTATGCGCTCGACGACAAGGGCACGACCTATCGCGGCCTGATCCTGCAGAAATATCCGGACCTGAAGATCGACTTCGTGCATCACGCCGGCAACTCGTCCGGCGTCGTCGACGGCGCCGCCGCGATCCTGCTGGCCTCGCCCGCCTATGCCAAGGCGCATGGCCTCAAAGTCCGCGCCCGTGTCGTGGCGATGGCGAACATGGGAGACTCGCCGACCTTGATGCTGAACGCGCCGGTGCCGGCGACGCGCAAGGTGCTGGCCAAGGCCGGCCTCTCCATCGACGATATCGATCTGTTCGAGATCAACGAGGCCTTTGCGGTGGTGGCGGAAAAATACATCCGCGACCTCAAGCTCGACCGCGCCAAGGTCAACGTCAATGGCGGCTCGATCGCGCTCGGGCATCCCATCGGCGCGACCGGCTCGATCCTGATCGGCACCGTGCTCGATGAGCTGGAGCGGCGCGACTTGAAGCGCGGTCTCGTCACCATGTGCGCCGCCGGCGGCATGGCGCCCGCCATCATCATCGAACGCGTCTAGCTGCCTTCTCTTCACCTCTCCCCGTAAAAACGGGGAGAAAAGCGGCTGCAGTGCGATCCGACCCTTATTTTTCAGGGTGAATCGCACGCGGTCGTCCGGTCGTCGCTTGTCGAAAGACGCGAATCAGCTTTAGCAAGGTTGCGTGCGGGCCTTTGAAACAAGGTAAAATTCGCTGCCCGAGGCTTCTTTCGCTCCGGAAGTAGCTAAAAAGCAGGGTTTTTTGCCACAGGGGGCCAAAAAAGCCCGTAAAATCTCGACAAAACTGTGCAGAAGGCTATAGGCCTTCGCCGCTTGGTCTAATATGCAACCGGCAACGAATCAGAGGAGACACGATGCCAGCCCAAATGTCCAAATCGCAGTTGATCGAAAAGATTGCGACCGCCACCGAGCTTTCCAAGCGCGATGTCAAGAGCGTCATGGAGACGCTGACGGACGTCGGCCACAAGGAGCTCAAGAAGAACGGCCTGTTCCTGGTGCCGGGCTTCGCCAAGTTCGTGGTCATCAAGAAGCCCGCGACCAAGGCGCGCAAGGGCACCAACCCGTTCACGGGTGAAGAGATGATGTTCAAGGCCAAGCCGGCCCGGAAGATCGTCCGCGCCCGCCCGGTCAAGGCTGCCAAGGACGCCGTGGCCTGATAACGCAAAGGCCCCCTCGGATAGGAGGGGGCCTTTTATTTGGGGCAGCCGCGAGGGCCTGAGACGGAGGGCTCAACCCTTGCGGCGCTTCACCCGGACCGGGACCGGCTGAAGCCGCGGCTCGGGGCCTGCAAGCGCATCGCGAACCCGGTCGATGGCGCGATCGAGCAGCTGGCGCAGCCGCTGCGTCTTGCGCGATCTCTTGGCTTTTTCCAGCAGTTTCTTCATCGCATCACTCCGCCGCTTCGACCTTCGCATCGACTTGGGCTTCCGCCGGCTCGAGCGCCACGGCGATAGCCTCGTCGACGCGCTCCAGCCAGATGAATTCCAGGTTGTCCCGCGCGCTCTGCGGGATGTCGTCGTAGTCCCGCTTGTTGCGCGCCGGCAGCATCACCCGCTTCAGGCCGGCGGCAGCCGCAGCCACCACCTTCTCCTTGATGCCGCCGACCGGCAGCACCAGGCCGCGCAGCGAGATCTCGCCGGTCATCGCGGTGTCGCTGCGCACCGTGCGATTGGTGAGCAGGGACGTCAGCGCCGTGAACATCGCAACGCCCGCGCTCGGTCCGTCCTTCGGGGTTGCGCCCGCCGGGACGTGAACGTGGATGTCGCTCTTCTCGAACAGCTGGGGATCGATGCCGAGCTGGGCGGCTCGGCTCTTCACCAACGTCAGCGCAGCCTGCACGCTCTCGCGCATGACCTCGCCGAGCTGGCCGGTCAGGATCATGCCGCCGCGGCCGGGCACGCGCGAGGCCTCGATGAACAGGATGTCGCCGCCGACCGGCGTCCAGGCAAGGCCGGTGGCCACGCCCGGAATGCTGGTGCGCTGCGCGATCTCGCCCTCGAAGCGCGGCTGGCCGAGCACGGTGGCGATGTCCTTCGGGCTCACCACGACCTTCGCAGCCGTGCCCTCGGCGACCTGCACCGCGGCATGCCGGAACACCTTTCCGATCTCGCGCTCGAGGTTACGCACGCCGGCTTCGCGGGTGTAGCCCTTGACGATCAGCTTCAAGGCCTCCGGCTCGATCTCGGCCTGCCCGGCCGAGAGGCCGTTGGCCTCCAGCTGCCGCCGCACCAGATAGCGCCGCGCGATCTCCAGCTTCTCGTCCTCGGTGTAGCCGGCGAGGCTGATCAGCTCCATGCGGTCCAGCAGCGGACCCGGGATCTGGTCCAGCATGTTGGCGGTCGCGATGAACACCACGCGCGACAGGTCGAAGGGCACGCCCAGGTAATTGTCCCGGAACGTCCCGTTCTGCTCGGGGTCGAGCACCTCCAGCATGGCAGCGGAGGGATCGCCCTGCACGCCACGGCCCATCTTGTCGATCTCGTCCAGCATCATGACGCAGTTGCGGGCGCCCGCCTTCTTGATGCCCTGGATGATATTGCCGGGCAGCGCGCCGATATAGGTGCGCCGGTGACCGCGGATCTCGGCCTCGTCATGCACGCCGCCGAGGCTGACGCGCACGAAGGGACGATCCATCGCGCGGGCGATGGACTGGCCGAGCGAGGTCTTGCCGACGCCGGGCGGGCCGACGAAGCACAGGATCGGCGCTTTGCCCTGCGGCGCCAGCTTGCGCACGGCCAGATATTCGATGATCCGGCTCTTGATCTTCTCGAGGCCAAAATGGTCGGCGTCCAGGATGCGCCGCGCCTCCTTGATGTCGATCGGCTTCTCCGCGGGCAGCGCCCAGGGCAGCTCGATCAGCCAGTCGAGATAGGTGCGGACCATGCCGGCTTCGCCGGCCGCCTCGGGCATGCGCTCGTAGCGGCGCAGCTCCTTCTTGGCGTGCGCCTCCGCTTCCGGCGGCATGTTGGCCTTGGCAATCGCAGCCGTCAGCTCGGTGACCTCGGCCGCCTTGCCGTCGCCTTCGCCGAGCTGGCGCTGGATGGTCGCCATCTGCTCGCGCAGGATCGCCTCGCGCTGCCGCTCGTCGAACGTGGCGCGGGTCTTCTGGCCGATTTCGTTGCTGATGCGCAGCACTTCCAGCCGCTCGGCCAGGTGCTTCGACACCTTCTCGACGCGCAAGGCGAGATCGATGGTCTCCAGCACCTCCTGCTTGTCCTGCGGCTTGATGTCCATGAACGAGGTCGCCAGGTCCGCCAGCGCGCCGGGCGCGCTGGTACTCTGGAACATCGCGACCAGCTCGGGCGGCGCCTGCGGCAGCAGTTCGATCGCCTCGATGGCCTGGCGCTGCAGGTTCAGCGCGCGCGCCTCGATCTCGGGCGAGCTCGTGGTCGGCTCCGGAATCTGCTGGACGCGCGCGGCCGGGAACGGCGTCCCCGGCAGGAAGTCGAGGATGCGCGCGCGCTGCACGCCCTGGCAGACGATGTGATGGGTGCCGTCGGGCGCGGTGATGTAGCGCACGATGTTGGCGATGGTCGCGACCCGGTAGAGATCGTCCGGCCCGGGCTCCTCGATCTCGGGGCTGCGCTGCAGGACGATGCCGACCGGGCGCTGCTCGCGCAGCGCCTGCTGTGCGGCGGCGATGGACTTCGCCCGGCCGATCGCGATCGGCGCGATGGCGCCGGGGAACAGCACCATCTCGCGCACGGGGATGATGATCAGCGCGTCCTCGGGGATCTTCACGTCGGGCTCGGTGGAATTGGTCTGTGCGTTATTCATCTGTTCGGTGGCCATGATCGACCTCAGGATTTGGCGAGGCGTAGTGCGACGCAGCCGTCCATCACGAAGCGGCTGATGGCGTAGCGGCCAAGGGGCAGCGCGATGCGCCGCTCGAAGCGGCCCTGCGGCAGCTCGAGGCGGTGGATGCGGGCGTTGCGAAGCTCCGGCGGAAGCGTGCGCTGGCCGGAGATCACGAGCACGCCGTCATGGATGACAGTCTCGACATTGTCCGGATTGACGCCGGGAAGCGCGACCAGGATCAAAAGCTCATGCTCGGTCTCGAGCACGTCGATCGGCGGCTCCCAGCAGGCTTCCTGCCGGCCGAACTGGTGCCGCAGCCGTTCGGCGCGGGTCAGCGAGTCCAGGGCTTCGGACAGCATCCAGTCGAGGGGATTTTTGGGTTGCATGATGCGGACTCGGGGGCTGGGAAAGCCCCCATATGGGGCTGGTTCCCGGGAAATCCAGTGCAGTGGCGCTGACGTGCCATGCGCCATCGTGCGATCCAACAAGCGAACGCCGCGGCTCGGCCGCGGCGTTCTGTCGTGCAGTGCGGCGCGGCATCAGGCGGCGGCGCGATACTCGCCTTCCGCTTCGAGGTTGATGACCGAGGTGGCGAGCTCCGTCAGCGCGTGATCGGTCGCCTCTTCCTCGTCCAGTGTCTCCTGCAGAAGCCTTGCTGCGTCCTGCATGCCGAGCTCCTCGGCCCAGGTGCGCAACGTACCGTAGCGGGAGATCTCGTAATGCTCGACCGATTGCGCCGCTGCGAGCAGTCCGGCGTCGAGGGCGGGGGCTCCCTTGAACTCCTTCATGATCTCGGCGCCCTCGTCCGCGATGCCGTTGATGGCTTCGCAAGGCTTGCCGCGTGCGGGCTTGCCCAGCATCTTGAAGATCTGGTCGAGACGCTTGACCTGACCCTGGGTCTCGCGCAGATGCTTGTTGAAGGCAGCCGCGAGGTCCCTCGACTGCGCGGCCTTGGCCATCTTGGGCAGGGTCTTGATGATCTTGTTCTCGGCGAAATAGATGTCCTTCAGCGTTGCCAGGAACAGGTCGCTGAGCATCTTCGGCGCCTGACGCGGCCGGCGCGCCGCGGCCTTCTTGGTTGTGCGTTTCTTCGCTCGTTTAGCCATACGTCCTCCTCTTGAGGTGACACGGGAAGGCTCGCCTTCCTCAATCCTCAGGCGATCAAGAGTCGGGATGAGCAAATGTTCCTCGCGAAGGCGGCCGCGAGCCGCTATGGCTTCCTGCCGGAGCTACGCCAGAGACGCTTTGCAATGCTTGACTTCGCCCTGTCCGCCTTCGTGACGCTGTTGCTGGTGGTCGATCCGGTCGGCCTTGCGCCGGCTTTCCTGGCCGCGACCTCCGGCATGCCCGACAAGGTCAAGCGGACGATCGCGTTGCGGGCGCCGCTGATCGCCGCCTCGATCCTGGTGGTGATTGCGCTGGTCGGAAACTGGCTGCTGCGGCAGCTCGGGATCGGCATCCCCGCGTTCCAGATCGCCGGCGGGCTGCTGCTGTTCGGCGTCTCCTACCAGATGATCTTCGGCGACCGCCCGCATCGCGAGGCGCGCGAGGCCGACAAGGCGACCTCGGAGCATGCCTCCGACGTCGCGGTGTTCCCCCTGGCCATCCCGATGATGGCCGGCCCCGGCGCGATCGCGACCACGCTGCTGCTGTCGGGCGATGCCGGCTATGGCGCGCGGCTCGCGATCATCATCGCGATCGTGATCGCGGTGTGCCTGCTCTGCATGCTCTGCTTTCTCTCCGCGGGCCTGATCGCCCGCACCCTCGGGCGCACCGGAAATGCGGTGCTCTCGCGCGTGCTCGGCATGCTGCTCGCTGCCTATTCGGTGCAGTTCGTGATCAACGGCGTAACGGCCGTCCGCGCGAGCCTGGCGTAGGCCTGCGACAATCTGTTAATTTGTTGATTTTACGGTCTATTTCGAGAAGGAGCGGGCGCGCCGTCCGGATGGCCGACGGGCCGGTCGCTTTCGCTTGCGCTGCCATGTTGCTTTGACGTACTCCCCTTTCATCAGCACCAGGAAATCGGGATGTCGATGACAGCGGACGAGCTCGCCAAGAGACAGGCCATCATCGACGCCTGCCGCCGCATGAACGCGCTCGGCATCAACCAGGGCACATCAGGGAATATCAGTGTCCGGCATGCGGACGGGCTTCTGGTCACGCCGACCAGCGTGCCCTATGACAGCATGACGCCGGACCGGATCGTGTTCATGGCGATGGACGGCTCGCATGCGCGCCATCAAAAGCCGTCCAGCGAATGGCGCTTCCATCGCGACATCCTGAAGTCGCGGCCCGACGTCAACGCCGTCGTCCACGCCCATCCGGCCTATTGCACCATTCTGGCGATCATGGGCATGGAGATCCCGCCCGTGCACTACATGATCGCGGCTGCCGGCGGCGATAGCATCCGCTGCGCGCCCTATGCCACCTTCGGAACGGAGGAATTGTCCGAGCACGCGGTTCGGGCGCTGGAGGGCCGGCTCGCCTGTCTGCTCGACCATCACGGCATGATTGCGATCGGCAAGACGCTGGACAAGGCGATGTGGCTCGCCGTCGAGGTCGAGACGCTGGCGCGGCAATATCACGGCTGTCTTCAGATCGGACAACCGCCGCTGCTTTCCAGTGACGAGATCGAACGGGTCCGCCAGCGCATGGCCGGCTACGGCCTGTCGGAAGGGTAGGACGGGCAAAAGGTGTTCGTACGGATCAGGCATCTCGTCGATCGCAAGGGAACGAACCGCACCATGGTTCGGCTGCGCGCGCTCTTGCGCAGCAACGAGTTCTACCTGATCCCGCTGGCCCTCGTGATCGGCACGCTTGCCGGCGCCATCGTGACGCTGATGGCCGAGATCGCGCAGATCGCCCATGTGGTGATCTACGGCATTCCCGTCGACGTTCGCCTGTCGGCCAATGCACGCGTGAGCCCCTGGGCCGCGCTGCTCGCGCCTGCGCTCGGCGGACTGGCGCTCGGCATCATGGAATGGTCGCGGCGGAGGATGAAGATCTCCAACGCGGTCGACCCGATCGAGGCCAACGCGCTACGCGGCGGCAATCTCTCGATGCGCGACAGCGTGGTGGTGTCGAGCCAGACGCTGATCTCCAACGGCTGCGGTGCGTCGGTCGGCCTCGAGGCCGGTTATACCCAGATCGGCTCGGGCATCGCCTCGCTGCTCGGCAAATTCTTCAATCTGCGCCGCAACGACCTGCGCCTGATGGTCGGCTGCGGTGCGGCCGCCGCGATTGCGGCCGCGTTCGGCGCGCCGATCACCGGCGCCTTCTACGCGTGCGAATTGATCGTCGGCGTCTATTCGGTCGGCAGCGCCGCGCCGATCCTGGCGGCCTCGCTGGCGGGCGCGCTGACCGCGCAATGGCTCGGCGGCGCGCCATATTCGTTGGAGATACCCAAGGTCAGCGCCGTCGGCGTCGAGCAGTACCTGGCACTGATCGGGCTCGCGCTCATCACCAGCGGCGTCGGCATCGCCGTGATGCGTTCCTCGCCGATGTTCGAGCGCCTGTTCGCCTGGCTGCCGGTCTGGCTTCGTCCGGTGTTCGGCGGCCTCATCGTCGGCGGCTTTGCGATTGTCACGCCGCAGGTGCTGGCGGCCGGCCACGGCGCCATGGTGCTCGATCTGTTTCACGACATGACGATCGGCCTGATCGCGCTGATCATCGCCCTGAAGGTGACGGCGTGCCTGATCTCGCTGGCCTCGGGCTTCCGCGGCGGCCTGTTCTTCGCCTCGCTGTTCGTCGGCAGCCTGATCGGGAAGTTCTTCGCCGAGCTGTTGGAGCTGATCAGTCCGAACTTCGTGATCGATCCGCTGGTGGCGATGCTGACGGGCATGGCGACGCTGGGCGTTGCCATCGTCGGCGGCCCGCTCACCATGTCGTTCCTCGTGCTCGAGATGACCCGCAACGTCGACGTCACCGCCGTGGTGCTGGCCGGCTGCATCGTCACCTCGATCTGCGTGCGCTTCATGTTCGGCCACTCCTTCTCGACCTGGCGCCTGCATCTGCGCGGCGAGACCATCCGCAGCGCCAACGACGTCGGCTGGCTGCGCAACCTCACCGTCGAACGGCTGATGCGCTCGGACGTCGGCAAGGTGCCGTCGACCACGACGATCGCGGCTGTGCGCCGTGAATTCGCGCTGGGGTCGCGGCCCGGTATAGTCATCGTCAACAACGCGGACGAATATGTCGGCCTCGTCCTGCTGCCCGACCTGTACTCCAGCGATCTCGACGCCATCGCAGACGACATCCAGGTGATCGAGCTCGCCCGCCTGATCGACATTGTGCTGATCCCGGAAATGAACGTGAAGTCGGCGATGGCGGTGTTCGACGAGGCGGAGGCGGAGATGCTGGCGGTGGTCGATTCCACCGACAGCCGCAAGGTGGTCGGCTTTCTCACCGAGAACTTTGCCCGCCGCCGCTATGTCGAGGAGATCGACAAGGCGACGCGCGGCGTGCTGGGGGCGTTGTCGTAAGACGGGACGGCGTGCATGCGCCGCCGTCCGAGCCTTCTATCGGCCTGGTTGAGACGGGGACGCAACGAGGCAGGCCACGATCCGGCGGACCAGCGGCAGCACCACGAGCAGCGTTGGGAAGGCGACGAGCCATGACAGCCCCCAGGCACCGGGCCAGGTAGCCAGGAACGCCGGCGTTGCGCCGAGGCTCCGGAGCGTCGAAATAACCGACACTACGGCCGTCATGAGGATGGACAGCACGAATGGCATCACGATCGGCGCATAGCGCGCCGGCAGTTTGCGAACCGCAATCATCTGATTTCTCTTGAAGAAAAGGACGCGTCAGTCACGTTGAACCCCGGAAATTGGCATCGATCCCGACGGCGTCGGTTGATGCGTTGGTTCACGTGAACGCTTACGGCGACCGAAAAACGGCGCGGCTGTTCATTATCCGCTCAGGTTGAGTGGTGCAAGCTGGATCGGATCGTTCGGTTTACAATCGTTCAAAGAGTGGCAGATTGCCGCGATCCTGAAACCAATTCAGTGGTTTGCGCATTATATATGGTTTGCACGCGTTATATCGGGCGAGAACATAGGAAGGTCAAAATGAGTGCAGGACGCATGATTTCCGCAGCCGCCGGCAAGACGGTGCTGGCTGCGTTCGCAACCCTCGCCCTGGCCGCGGCGTCCGTGTCGCCGTCGGCTGCCGCTTCGACCACGCCGGCGCCGAAGGCCGCCGTTGCCGGACAGGCCGCCTCCGACGCCACCGATTTCAGCGCCGCCAAGCGCCGCTACTATCGTCGCGGATCGAACGCTGCCGCCCTTGCCGTCATGGGCGCGGCGGCCGGCGTCATCGGCGGTGCGATCGCCGAGAGCCGCCGGCGCGACTATTACGAGGACCGCTACTACTACGATCGCGGCCCGACCTACGCGCCCGGCCCGTACTATGCCCCACGCGCATATTATGGTGGCGCGGGTCCGCACTACCGGCGGCCCTATGCTGACGACGTTCCTTGGGGTGTTCCGCGCTATTGATATCGGAAGAAGGTTCGTAGGGTGGGTTAGCGTAGCGTAACCCACCATCGAGCTATGGCGGACAAGTCGCTCATCCGGCTACGGGCCGGGCTGTGTCGCCCGGCTGTCAATCCGCCGCGCTGAAAATATTCCGCTTTACCGAAATTCGGATTTATCGTATGTGTCGCCCATCCTGGCTCATCCTTGAGGGGCGATCATGAGGTCGTCATTGTCGCGAGCCGGGCTTGCGGTGGACGCGGCAGCGTCGGACGCGAGGTTAAGGGCAGGGCGGATTGCTCTCCGTGAGCCCGAGGCTTCGTGCGGACGAACGGCGCTGTCAGGTTCGTCTCGTCTGTAAGTTTCCGGCTCCGTCGACAGGGCAGGAAAAACTGCGGCGAAATGGCGGGCCGCGCGTACGGCAAAACCGTGTGGTCCTGGCCGTCGTTGCTACGGTCAAGCCTTTGCGGAGGCGGCAGTCGCGTCAACCGGCGCGGTGCCGGTGAATTTCGCGAAGGTGAGGGAGGCCAGAACGAACTCGGCTCCCGGGAGAGCACGGCATAAGCCGTCCGACCATCGCGCAGGGAAGGCCGTGTGTTGGGCTTCACCTGTATGCTGCTGTGCGGTTCTTTTTGCGCTACCTGCGCACAGCGGACCGCGGGTGCCGCCGGCACCCGGCCTTCCCTGCGCCCTCTTGGCTAAAGAGGGTGGAGCGACGAAGCAGAACTCGGGCGGAATGCGCGGCGAGGACGCGGAGGCGTGCCCTCTGTTTGAGAATCTCAAAATCGATGATGCAGGCTCAAATTTATGACCGTCACCCTGAGGTGCGCGCTCTGCTGCGCGCAGCGCTGCAGAGCAAGCCTCGAAGGGCGACGGCCCGGCTGCATCTCGGCCGTACATCCTTCGAGGCTCTCAATGGGACGCGCTGCGTCCCATTGCTCGCGCCTCAGGATGAAGGAGATAAGGTCGTCTACTTCTACCGTCCCGCCGGCGCCGACATCGCGCCGTTGGCATAGCGCGACCAGTCGGGCACGGTCGGCTGCGACGGCCACATGGCGGCGTTGGAGTCGCGGACCGATTGAGTGATGGGAGCAGGGTGCGCCTTGCGGGCGTGACGACGGTCGCTTGCGGCGGCGGTCTGGACGGTGGCGGCGGCGATCAGCACGGCGCCAAGAATGGCAAACGTCTTTCGCATGGTTGTTTCTCCCGTGACGACGCTCCGGCTATGAGAGGTGTTGTCGTCGTCACGGCTGACATGGCGATGTGGCTTGCCGAATATCAGCGGCGCCACCATCACGTTGGAGCGAGCAAATTTTTTGGTCCCGGCTAAATATTCGGCAGGCAGCCCGCGGCGCCGATGGACTTGCCCGCCGCAATCCGGTTCAATGGGATGAATTGGCTTTCCAGGCGACAACGATGTCGAAATATCTGCTGGTCCTTCTCCTGATCGCCGCGCCGGCTGCGGCGCAGATCAAGCCCACGCCGAAGAGTTCGGCGGCGCATCCGGACCCCTGCGCGCCGATCGGGCGGACCGCAGACGGCAAGCTGGTCTATTCCATGAAATGCGAGAATCTGCCGGCACCGCCCGCACCGCCGCCGCAGGCGGAACTGAAGGAGGCGCCGCCTGCGGCTGCCGCCGAGCCGGAGCCGGAGGTGCGGCGGAGCGGCATTTTCGGCTGGTCCTACGACCGCAGGTGATGCGACGCCGCCCCTTGCGCGAAGCCCGATGGAGTGCTTTTTGCTGAAAGTTCCCCGCGGGGCCTTCAGCCCCCGATCCAGAGAGATGAGATGAGCAAACTCGTTATCCGCGCCGGCGATTTCACCTTCGATGCCCGTTTCGAGGAGCAAGCGGCGCCCAAGACCGTCGCAGCGTTCCGCAAGGCTCTGCCGTTCGAAAGCCATATCATCCATGTGCGCTGGAGCGGCGAGGCGGTGTGGATGCCGCTCGGCGACCTCGATTTCGGCGTCGGCTACGAGAACCACACCAGCTATCCCGCGCCGGGCCAGATCATCCTCTATCCCGGCGGCATCAGCGAGACCGAGATCCTGCTGGCCTATGGCGGTGTAAGCTTCGCCAGCAAGATGGGTCAGCTCGCCGGCAATCACTTCATCACCGTGACCTCGGGGCTGGAGAATCTGGCGACTCTCGGCAAGAGCGTGCTGTGGAAGGGCGCGCTGCCGATCCGCTTCGAGGAAGTCTGAGTGACTGAGACCCGCTACCCGCGCGATCTCCGCGGCTACGGCCGCAACCCGCCGCATCCGCAGTGGCCGGGTGACGCGCGGGTCGCGGTGCAGTTCGTCGTCAATTTCGAGGAAGGCGGCGAGAACAACATCCTGCACGGCGACCGCGCCTCGGAAGCGTTCCTGTCTGATGTGCTCGGCGCGCAGCCCTGGCCGGGCCAGCGCCACGCCAACATCGAATCCATGTTCGAATATGGCTCGCGCGCCGGCTTCTGGCGGCTGTGGCGGATGTTCACCGAGCGCAAATGGCCGGCCACCGTGTTCGGTGTCGCCACTGCGCTCAAGCGCAATCCGGAAATCGTAGCTGCCATGAAGGAGGCGGGCTGGGATATCGCCAGCCACAGCCTGAAATGGATCGAGCACAAGGACATGACGGAGGCGCAGGAGCGCGCCGAGATCGCCGAGTCCATTCGTGTCCATACCGAGGCGACCGGGGCGCGGCCGCTCGGCTGGTACACCGGGCGCTCCTCGATCAACACCAACCGGCTGTTGATGGAGGAGGGCGGCTTCCTCTATCTCTGCGACTCCTACGCCGACGACCTGCCTTATTGGGTCAAAGGCGCCAACGGCAAGCAGCTCATCATTCCCTATACGTTAGATGCCAACGACATGCGGTTCATCAACCCGCAGGGCTTTGCCGAAGGCGAGCAGTTCTTCACCTATCTGAAGGACGCCTTCGACGTGCTCTATGCCGAGGGTGAGACCGCGCCGAAGATGATGTCGGTGGGGCTGCACTGCCGTCTTGCCGGGCGGCCCGGCCGCGCCGCGGGGCTGATCCGCTTCCTGGATTATATTGGCAAACACGATCGCGTCTGGGTGCCGACCCGGCTCCAGATCGCGCAGCATTGGCACGACAAGCACGCGCATCTTGCCGCCGACGCGTTCGAGATCGGATGAAGCTGTGATGTCGCAAATTTCGCTCGCCGATCTCAATGCCGCAAGCAAGGCCGATTTCGTCGCCGCGCTCGGCAACGTCGTCGAATATTCGCCGTGGATCGCGGAGAAGCTTGCCGAGCAGCGGCCATTCACCGGCATCAACCTGTTGCACGCGGCGCTGATGGCGGCGATCCAGGCTGCGGAGCCCGATGTGCAGCTCGCGCTGATCCGGGCGCATCCCGATCTCGCCAACAAGACCCAGCGCGCTGCAGGCCTGACGGCGGAATCGACCGACGAGCAGAACAGCGCCGGCCTCGACCGGCTGTCGGATGCCGAATACACCGCTTTCGAGCGCGTCAACAACGCCTATCGTGACAAGTTCGGCTTCCCCTATATCGTCTGCGTGCGCCGTCACACCAAGGATTCCGTGCTGCGCGACTTCGAGACGCGGCTGCTCAACATCGCCAAGACCGAGACGCGCCGCGCGATCGAGGAGATCGGCCGCATCTCGGCGTTGCGGCTCGATCAGCTCGTCGTCGCCGACGACAAGCTGAAGGTGCACGGCCGGTTCTCGACGCATGTGCTGGACAACCACGCCGGCAAGCCCGCGCCCGGCATCCCGGTGGAGCTCGTCGAGCTCTCCGCGCTCGGCGAAAACCGCATCATCGCGCGCACCGTCACCAATGCGGACGGGCGCACTGACCAGCCGTTGATCGGCGGCCGTCCGCTGCCGATCGGCCGCTATGAGCTCCGCTTCAGCGTCGCCAAATATTACGCCGAGCGCAACGTGCCGCTGTCGGACCCGCCGTTCCTCGACGAGATCCCACTGCGCTTCGCGATCAGCGAGCCGGAAAATCACTATCACGTTCCGCTGCTGGTCACGCCCTGGAGCTACGCGACCTATCGCGGCAGCTAGCTGCCGAACTTCTCGTGCAGCGCCGGAAACAGTCGGTCCGGCTTGAAAGGCGGCGCAGTGAAGCGAATGCCGGTGGCGTCCGCGATCGCATTGCCGAGGGCTGCTGCGACCGGATTGTACGGGCTCTCGCTCATCGACTTGGCGCCAAGCGGCCCGATCGTGTCCGACGTCTCCGCGAACAACACTTCGGTGCGCGGCACGTCGGCGAAGGAGGGCAGGTGGTAGTCGCGGAACTTCGGGTTGGTGACGCGGCCGGTCGCGTCGATCACCATCTCCTCGTAGAGCGCAGCTCCGAGCGCCTGCGCCACGCCGCCCTCGACCTGGCCGCGGCACTGCATGGGATTGGCGACGATTCCGGCGTCTGCGGCCTGCACGCTCCTGAGAATCCTGAGCTCGCCGGTGCCCTTGTTCACGGCGACGCGAAAGCCCTGCACGTTGAAGCCGACCGAGCGCGGCGTGCCACCGGAATTACCGCTGCTTGCGAGCGGTTGGCCGCGCTCACGGCCGAGCTTGGCCAATTCAACAAAGGACATCCGCCGCACGCCGCTGACGACCGCCTCGCCCTCGAGCGCGCAGGCTGCGACATCGCACAGCCAGGCGTCCGCGGCCGCCGCCTTCAGCTCGGTTGCAAGCTGCGAGGCGGCTGCCTGCGTCGCCTTGCCGGCGACGAAGGTGCCGGCGCTGCCATAGGCGCCGGTGTCGTGGCCGCCATGGGCGGTGTCGGACTGGCGCAGGCGAATCCTGTCGACGGTGGTCGCCAGGATCGTCGCCGCGATCTGGCGATGGACGGTGCTGGTGCCGTTGCCGAACTCGGCGGTGCCGACGGTCAGGTCGAAGCTGCCGTCGTCGTTGAGCGCGATCATCGCATCCGCGATGTGGCCGGCCGGCGGCACCGTGTCGATCATGGTCAGCGCGACGCCGTCGCCGATCAGCCATTCCGGCGAGAGCTCCGGCTGCGGGCCATCCGCCTGCATCGCGCGCTCGACGAGGTCGAGGCACTGATCGAGACCATAGGAGCCGTAGAGCACGTCGTGAAATTCGGACGGCGGCGGCGACAGCATGGGGTCACCCAGCCTGACGATGTTGCGCCGGCGCATCTCGTAGGGACTGATGCCGAGCTGCTTGGCCAGCTCGTCGATCGCGGCCTCGATCGCGATCAGCGTCTGCGGCAGGCCATAGCCGCGAAACGCGCCCGATGGCACCGTGTTGGTGTAGACGGCGTAGCCGTCGACCCGCTTGTTCGGGCAATTGTAGACGGCGATGGACTCCGACAGGGAGTGGAACATCACGGGACCGGCGTGATTGCCGTAGGCGCCGGTATTGGAGAGCACGTCGAGCTGGAGCGCGGTGAGCTTGCCGTCGGCGTCCGCGCCGGCCTTGATATGGACCCGCATCGGATGCCGCGTCGAGGTCGCGATGAACTGCTCCTCGCGCGTGAGTTCCAGCTTCACCGGACGCCCGGTCTTCAGCGCGGCGAGCGCCAGGATGTCCTCCACAAACATCTCCTGCTTGCCGCCGAAGCCGCCGCCGACGCGCTCGCAGAACACGCGGACCTTGTCCATGGGAAGCTGGAAGATATCCGACAGCGCGCGCCGGGTCAGGAACGGCACCTGCGTCGAGGTGCGCACATTGAGCACGCCCGCTTCATCGAGCCAGGCGAGACCGCCATGGGTCTCCAGCGCCGCATGTTGCACGCGATGGCTGTGGAAGGTGGCTTCAAAGGTGACGGCAGATGTGGCAAGCGCCGACGCGACATCGCCGAACTCGCCATGCGTCTCCGCCGCGAGGTTACGCTGGGGATCGGCGATGCGGTTCGCGGTGGTGCGGTCAGGATGAAGGACGGGCGCGCCCGGTGCCATCGCCTGCTCGGGATCGATCAGCGCCGGCAGAATCTCGTACTCGACCTTGATCCGCCGGCAGGCCTCCTCGGCGGCGGCTTCGCTCTCGGCCACGACCGCGGCAACCCTCTGACCGATGAAGCGGACGACCTCGTCGAGGACGCGGGTATCCTCGGGGTCCATCCAGTCCTTCTCGTGCCGGGCAGTCGAGATCAGGAGTGACGGCGCATCCCCATGCGTCAGCACGGCGTGCACGCCCGGAACGCGAAGGGCTTCCGACGTGTCGATCGCGACGATCCTGGCGTGGGCGTAGGGCGAGCGGAGCAGCTTGATATGCAGCAGGCCGTCGATTGCGGTATCGAACGTGTAACGCGCCGTGCCGCGGACGACGTCGGGACCTGCGGGGGCCGGCAGGCTGCGGCCGAAGGCGGCGCCGGCTTCCACGCTCTCGTCGATATTGGTCTTGCCGAGCAGCGCGTCCTCGATCGCGCGATAGCCGGTGCAGCGACAGATATTGCCCTTCAGCGCCGCGCCGAGATCGGTGCGCTGGGCCTGGTTCAGCGAGGCGCAGGTCAGGATCATGCCGGCGGTGCAGAAGCCGCATTGAAAGCCTTGGGCGTCGAGGAAGGCCTGCTGCATCGGATGCGCGCCGTGGTCGCCGCCGAGGCCTTCGATCGTGGTCACGGTGCGGCCCTCGGCGCGGAAGGCCGGGATCAGGCAGCTGTGCACCGGCTCGCCGTCGAGCAGCACGGTGCAGGCGCCGCAATCGCCGGCATCGCAGCCCTTCTTCACGCCGAAATGGCCGAGCTCGCGAAGGAACGTGCGAAGGCACTGACCGGCGCGCGGCTGTTGCGCAAACGTCGTTCCATTGACCTCGAAGCTCATGACGGCGTCGCCCCCAAAAGTTCGCCGCGAATCTCCTCGGCGAGCCGTAGCGTCATGTGCTTGCGCCAGAGCGGCTTGCCGTGGATGTCGGTGTGGTAGAGGTCGTCGGTGATCTGCTGCGTGATCGCATCGCGAAGCGTGCTCGCATCGGGCAGCTTGGGAAACGACAGCTGGATCGGCCGCACCGTCGATGCGGTGACCGTCAGCGTGAGCGTGCCACCGGCATCGAAGCTGCCGATGAGGAGCGCCGCCGAGCGGCCGACCGGCGCCAGCGAGATCTGGCGAAACGCCGTGCGGCGCCTCAAGGCCGCAATCGGGATGTCGATCTGCCTGAGCAGGTCGCCTGGCGTCAGGCGGTTGCGCTGGTTGCCGGTGACGAAGTCGACGACCGGAATCTTCTGCTCGCCCCCACCGGCCTTCCAGATGGTGCAGACACCGTCGAGCGCGGCAGTGAGGGAGATCATCGGTCCGGCCGGCAGCGACATGCAGAGATTGCCGCCCACCGTCGCGGTCTTCCAGATCTTGAACGACGCGAGGAAGGCGCGGCAGCACTGCCCGATCAGCGGTGCTGCGAGCCAGTCGGGCGGGCAGGCGAGGCCATCGAGCTGCGCGACGGTGCATGTTGCGGCGATAGAGAGGTGGCTATCCGCGATCGTCAGCGCCGGCCATTTCAGATCGGTGAGATCGATGAGCCGCGTGAGGTACGCTTGTGGCTCCGAGAACAGCCAGGTGCCGCCTGCGAGCCAAGCATCGCCTGGCGTCCAAACGGGCAGTTGCGCGCGCGTTTGCGGATGGGCGACCTCTGTGATGGTATTCAAATCCATGGCTGCGCCAGAAAGCTTCCGCCCGGTGAATCGTGCGATAGAGTTTTGCAAGACCGGAGCCAAGTCGCAACAAGCAAAGTCGTAGTATGAACGTGTTCGGACTGGCGTCCGCCTTGCGGGCCTGTCGTCAGCCGATGTGAGGAGAAGCAACGCCATGAGCGACGCAAAGCCGATCTGGATCAGGGATCCGCTGGCCATCCTCGCCGACGGCGCCGAGCGCGGAGTTGTGATCAGGGATGGCCGGATCGTCGAGCTCGTGCCGGCCGGCGGCACGCCTGCAACCACGGATGTCGCGGTGTTCGACGCGGGCGAGCACGCCGTGCTGCCGGGCCTCATCAACACGCATCATCACTTCTACCAGACGCTGACGCGGGCGCTGCCCGCGGCAATGGACCGCGAGCTGTTTCCGTGGCTCCAGGCGCTCTATCCGGTGTGGGCGAAGCTGACGCCGGAGCGGCTGGAACTCGGCGTTACCGTGGCGATGTCCGAGCTGCTGCTGTCGGGCTGCACCACCACGACGGATCATCACTATGTCTTCCCGGCGGGGCTCGAGGAATCCGTCGACATCGAGGTCGGTGTTGCAAAGCGGCTCGGCATGCGCGTGCTGCTCACGCGCGGCTCGATGAACCTGTCGCAGCGCGACGGCGGGCTGCCGCCCGACAGCGTCGTGCAGGACGAGGACATCATCCTCGCCGACAGCGCGCGCGTGGTGGCCAAGCATCATCAGCGCGGCGCGGATGCGATGGTGCAGATCGCGCTGGCGCCGTGCTCGCCGTTCTCGGTGACGACGTCGCTGATGCGCGCCACCGCCGATCTCGCCGACAAGCTCGACGTGCGCCTGCACACCCATCTCGCCGAGACCGAGGACGAGAACAGATTCTGCCAAGAGATGTATGGTTGCCGCCCACTCGATTATCTCGAGCAGTGCGGCTGGCTCAATGCGCGGACCTGGCTCGCCCACGGAATCTTCTTCAATCCGGACGAGATGAGGCGGCTCGGCAAGGCCGGCACGACCGTCAGCCATTGCGCCTGCAGCAACCAGCTGCTGGCGTCCGGCTGCTGCCCGGTGTGCGAGATGGAGGAGGCCGGCGTCGGCATCGGCATCGGTGTCGACGGCTCGGCCTCGAACGACGGATCGAACCTGATGCAGGAGGTGCGCGCGGCCTTCCTGCTGCAACGGGCGCGTTACGGAGTGACGAAAGTCAGCCACAAGGATGCGCTGCGCTGGGCCACCAAGGGCTCGGCAGCCTGCGTCGGCCGTCCCGAGCTCGGCGAGATCGCGGTCGGCAAGGCGGCGGACCTGGCGCTATTCAAGCTCGACGAGCTGCGCTTCTCCGGCCATGGCGATCCCCTGGCCGCACTGGTGCTGTGCGGGGCGCATCGGGCCGACCGGGTCATGGTGGCAGGAAAATGGGCGGTGATCGACGGCGCGATCCCGGGCCTGGATGTCGCCGATCTCATCCGCCGCCACAGTTCGGCGGCGCGGGCCATGCAGGCGGGATAATCAGGCCGAAAATTGAAAGAGGGGGCGACCACAAGTGCCGGGTGCTTCTGGCCACCCCCTCCGAACCTCCTCCGGGAGGAGCAGGTGATCTGGGCAATGCAAGAAGCGTGCTACTTGCCCGGCAGCTTGTCGTCGATGCCTTTCACGTAGAAATTCATGCCGAGGATCTGGCCGTCAGCGAGATTGGCGCCGCCCTTGCACTCGACCTCCTTGCCGTCCTGCCCAATGACCGGGCATTTGAACGGATGCAGCTTGCCCGCGGTGATCGCGGCCTGGGCATCCTCGGCCATCTTCTTCACGTCGTCGGGCATGTTCGTATAGGGCGCCATCGCGAACATGTGGCTGTCGAGACCGCCCCAGGTGTCCTCGGACTTCCAGGTTCCGGCGAGCTCGGCCTTGACGCGTTCGATGTAGTAGGGGCCCCAGGTGTCGAGGATCGAGGTCAGCTGGGTCTTCGGGCCGAACTTGATCATCTCGGAATCCTGGCCGAAGGCGAGCTTGCCTCGTTCGCTGGCGATCTGCATGGCGGCCGGCGAATCCGTGTGCTGCATGATGACGTCGGCGCCCTGGTCGATCAGCGCCTTGGCGGCGTCGGCCTCCTTGCCCGGATCGAACCACGTGTTGGCCCAGATGATCTTGACCTTGATGTTCGGGTTGATGGTCTGCGCCGCCAGGATCGTCGCGTTGATGCCGGAAACGACCTCGGGAATCGGGAACGAGCCGATATAGCCAAGCACGCCCGACTTCGACATCTTGGCCGCGATCAGGCCCTGGATGTAGCGGCCCTGGTACCATTTGGCCGAATAGGTCGACATGTTCTTGTCGCGCTTGTAGCCGGTGGCGTGCTCGAAATGCACGTTCGGATACTTCTTGGCCACCTTCAGCGTCGGGTCCATGTAACCGAACGAGGTGGTGAAGATCAGCTTGTTGCCGGCGCGGACCAGCTGCTCGATGGCGCGCTCGGCGTCGGGACCTTCAGGCACGTTCTCGAGATAGGTGGTCTCGATCTTGTCGCCCAGTTCCTTCACCAGCGCCTGTCGGCCGACGTCATGCTGGTAGGTCCAGCCGAGGTCTCCGATCGGACCCAGGTAAATGAAGCCGACCTTCAGCTTGTCGGCGGCGGAGGCTGCACTGACGCTCCCGGCAAGCAAAAGCCCGGCAGTCAGCGCAAGAAGTGATTTCCTCATCATCAATCTCCAAACATCAGGGGAAAGCCACGATCCGCAACGTGCGCGCCCCATCGCGCATGCCGCGGAAATGAAACTCAGCGGTCAGGCACGAACACGGTGCCGAGCGCGGCCGGCGCGGTCGAGCCGCCGGTGCGCGCGCGGGAGAGCAGGACCAGGACGATGACGGTCGCGAGATAAGGCAGCGCCGACATGAATTGCGAGGGAATGCCGACGCCCCAGCCCTGCGCGTGCAATTGCAGGATCGTCACCGCGCCGAAGAGATAGGCGCCGACCACGAGCCGGCCCGGCCGCCATGACGAAAAGACCACCAGCGCCAGCGCGATCCAGCCGCGCCCCGCAGTCATGCCGGGAATGAAGAACGGCGTATAGGCGAGCGGCAGATAGGCGCCCGCAAGCCCGGCGCAGGCGCCGCCGAACATCACGGCGAAGGTGCGGATGCGCAGCACGGGATAGCCGAGCGCATGCGCGGAGACGTGGTTGTCACCGCACGCGCGCAGGATCAATCCCGCCCGCGTGCGGTACAGGAACCACCAGACGCCAACGATCAATGCGACGGAGAAATAGACGAAGCCATCCTCGCCGAACAGCACGCGGCCGATCAGCGGAATGTCAGTGAGGCCGGGAATGTAGAGGTGCACGGCCGGCGTGATGCGTTCGCCGACGAAGCCGGCGCCGATCAGGCCGGAGAGACCGATGCCGAGGATGGTCAGCGCAAGACCCGTCGCGACCTGGTTGACGGCGAGCCCGAGCGCCATCAGGGCGAAGACGAGCGACATCAGCATGCCCGCAACGATGCCAAACAGTGCGCCGGTCAGAACCGAGCCGGTCAGCCACGCGCCGGCAAAGCCGCACGCAGCGCCGACGATCATCATGCCCTCGACACCGAGATTGAGCACGCCGGAGCGTTCGGTCACGAGCTCGCCGGTCGCCGCAATCAGGAGCGGCGTCGATGCGGCAAGCACCGCCAGGATGATGGCTTCAACCAGTTCCACGGGCCACCTGTCGGTTCGGGAACACCAGCTTGAAGCGGTAGAGGATGAGGGAGTCGCAGGCGAGCACGTAAAACAGCAGAATGCCCTGAAACACCTTGGTGACATCCAACGGGATCTTCATCGCGATCTGCGCCTGCTCGCCGCCGATAAAGGTCAGTGCGAGAAAAAGGCCTGCAATTAGTATTCCAAGCGGATTCAGCCGGCCGAGGAAGGCGACGATGATCGCGGTAAAGCCGTAGCCCGGCGAGATGCCGGGCTGGAGATGCCCGACGGGACCCGCGACTTCGATGATGCCGGCAAGGCCCGCGAGCGCGCCGGAGACCGCGAAGGTCAGGATGATCAGCTGGTTGGCGTTGAAGCCGCCAAACCGTGCTGCGCGCGGCGCGGCGCCGACCACGCGGATCTCAAAACCCTTGATGGTGCGCCCGAGCAGGATCGCTGCCGCCGCGACGACGAGCAGAGCGATGATGGAGCCGAGGTGCAGCCGCCCGCCTTCGATCAGCAGCGGAACGGTTGCGACCGGATCGAACTCCGCGGTGGTCGGGAAATTGAAGCCATGCGGATCGCGCCAGGGGCCGCGCACGAGATAGTCGAGAAAGAGATCGGCGACATAGACCAGCATCAGGCTGGTCAGGATCTCGCTGGCGCCGAACTTCACCTTGCAGATCGCCGGGATCAGTGCATAGAGCGCGCCTGCGGCGGCGGCGAGCACCAGCATCGCCGGCAGCACCCAGGCCCCGGCGTCGGTGCCTTGCGTCTTCACGGCGATCCAGCTTCCGGCCACCGCGCCGATCAGGAATTGCCCTTCGGCGCCAATGTTCCAGGCATTGGCGAGATAGCAGAGCGACAGGCCGATCGCGATCATCACCAGCGGTGTCGCCTTCACCGCGATCTCCTGCAGCGAATAGCCGTCGGTGAGAGGCGCGATGAAATAGGCGTGGAGTGCGAGCAGCGGATTCTTGCCGAGGATCGCGAACAGGATGGTCATGGTGACAATCGTCAGGCCGATCGCGATCAGCGGCGAGACCAGCGCGATCGTGCCGGAGCGCTCGGCGCGCTTCTCAAGCACCAGCTGCATGGGCGGCCTCCTTCGGCTCCAGGCTGCTGCCGCCCATGAGAAGGCCGAGCTTTTCGCGCGTCGCCTCATTTGTTGCGAGCGGGGCCGAGAGCCGGCCGTGGAACATCACGGCGATGCGGTCGGCGATTTCCGCGAGCTCGTCGAGATCCTGGCTGGTCACCAGCACGGCGGCGCCGGCGGTTGCGAGATCGAGCAACGCCTGGCGGATCACCGCGGCGGCGCCTGCGTCGACGCCCCAGGTCGGCTGGCTCACCACCAGCACCGCCGGATTGCGCAGGATCTCGCGTCCGACGATGAATTTTTGCAAGTTACCGCCGGAGAGGGATGCTGCTTCCGGATCGCGCTTTGCCTTGCGCACGTCGAATGTTTCGGTCGCGCGGTCGACGGTCTTCAGCATAGCTGCTGTGTCGATGAAGCCGTGATTGACCATGCCGCTGGCGGCATGCCCGGTCAGCAGCGCGTTCTCCGACAGCTTCATGCGTGGCGCGGTGCCGTGACCGAGCCGCTCCTCGGGCACAAAGGCGGCGCCCAGCTTGCGCCGCTGCGTGATGGAGAGATGGCCGGCGGCGATGCCTTCGATCACCACGGTGCCGGGATCCTTGGACAGCCGTTCGCCGGAGAGCGCGGCAAAGAGCTCGTCCTGGCCGTTGCCGGCGACGCCGGCGATGCCGAGGATCTCGCCGCCCTTCAGCTCGAACGAGATGTGCTCCAGCCGCACGCCATGCGCTTCGCCCGGCGCAAGCGAGAGATCGTTGACCACCAGACGCGGCACCGTCGTCTGCCGGCCGGCGGGAGCCTTCACTTCCTTGATCTCGCCGCCGACCATCATGCGGGCGAGCGAAGCTGCGGTCTCGAGCCTGGGATTGCAGGTCTCGACCTTCCTGCCGCCGCGCAGAATCGTTGCAGTGTCGCAGAGGCGCTTCACCTCCTCCAGCTTGTGGCTGATGTAGAGGATGGCGCGGCCTTCGGCCTTGAGGCGCTCCAGAACGATGAAAAGCTGGTCGGCCTCCTGCGGCGTGAGCACCGCGGTGGGCTCGTCCAGGATCAGGAATTTCGGATCCTGCATCAGGGCGCGGACGATCTCGATGCGCTGGCGCTCGCCGACCGACAATTGCCAGACCTCGCGCCTGGGATCGAGCGGCAGGCCATAAGTCTTCGACACCTGCTCCAGCCGCGCCGACATATCCTTGAAGGATTCCTTCCCATCGAGGCCGAGCGCGACGTTCTCGGCGACCGTGAGATTGTCGAACAGCGAGAAGTGCTGGAACACCATGCCGATACCGCGGCTGCGCGCTTCGGACGGACCGGACAGCACGATTCGTTCGCCCTGCCAGCGAATCTCGCCGGCGCTGGGCTGGATCAGCCCGTAGATCGCCTTGACCAGCGTCGACTTGCCGGCGCCGTTCTCCCCGAGCAGGGCGTGGATCTCCTTCGGCCAGATGTCGAGGTCGATGGAATCGTTGGCGAGGAAATCGCCATAGCGCTTGCTGAGCCCGAGCGTCTGAAGCAACGGGGACTCGCCGGAATGCAGGCCGTTAGGCGTCGGATCTAACATTCGCTGATGCGCTTGCATGGGGTGAAGTGCCTCAATAGTGGGCTAGTTTGAACCGCCGCGTAAGGTGTGAAAAAGCGTCATCCCTTGCTCAACGCTTCGGCAGGCGGGTGGTGTCGGCGAGTCGTGGCTCTCGCCGGGCGCGGGTCGTGCTCGAGCACTTCAGGATTGCCCGGTGAGGGCCGTGCTCGCGCGTGACGCCTGTTGCAAATTTGTGACGGTACAAACCAAATCGGAACCCACTGTGCAGCCTTGACCTGACGCTGAGCAAAATCGCGCCAGAACGCGTATGCAATGTCGGATCGCCGCATCATGCGCCGTCGGCAATTCGGCCCGCCTTGTTCGTTCGACACGAAATGCGAACAAAATCAAATGGGAATGTCTGGCAATGGCCGGCCGCGTATCGCAGCGTGACAATGCGCATGGCCCGCAAATGCCACTCAAAATCCCGAAGGGAGACGTCGGCCACTGCCGAAACAAGCGGCATGCCTTGAAAAAAGTTGAGGCTTCTCACTCCGGAATATCGGCGCAAGTGTCGCACCCAAGGGCGTTCATTTTTACGTGTCCAAACTTGGGGGTATTCAGGATGTCGTTTCGTTTCAAGGCAATTGCAGCAACGGCGCTGTCACTTGCTACGCTGGCCATCGGTGGCTGGGCTCACGCGGCGGATCTGCCGGTCAAGGCTGCCAAGAAGGCGCCCGATCTCCCGTTCTTCCTGGTGATCGACAACCGCGTGTCGTTCTCCTGGATGCCCAAGGGCACTGACCCCGGCATGTGGAGCGTCAATCCCAACGGCACCATCAACGGCACCACCCCCAAGCAGGTCTACTCGTTCACCCACTTCGATCTGTGGGCTTACGGCACCAACTTCTTCACCATCTCGATGTTCAAGTCGGGTAAGAACGATCCCGCCAGCCCCTGCGTCGCCCCGGGCGTGACCATTACCGGCGGTGCCGCGGACTGCGCCGGCGCGACCGAGATCTACGGCCTGTTCCGCTCGACCTTCGGCTGGAACGAGCTATTCAACACCAAGGCCTTCACCATGGGGCCGCTGCACAACATCTCGTTCGAAGTCGGTATGGACGGCAATACCGAGAACAACTTCCTTGCGCCGGCCAAGCGCGACGTCGTCGCCGGTCTGCAGTTCGCCTTCGACCTTCCCTACAAGGGCTACTTCAACGTCGCGCCCTTGATGTACTACGAATTCCTGAACCACAACGCCTTCACCCAGTGCGGCCTGTTCGGACCGGGCGTGCCGGGCGTGACCTGTAACTCGGACGGCAACGTCAGCTATCGTCCGACCTGGGCCGTCGAAATCAACTACTACATGGACCTCGGCTTCCTGCCGCCGAACATGCAGTTCTGGTCGATCAGCGGCCGCGCCGGTTGGTATGGCCCGAAAGGCGACTCCAACGGTCTGCCTGCGCTCTCGGGCGTCGGCCGTTTCTCCACCGCTTCGAAGACCGAGCTGAACAGCGAACCGATCCGCCTGACCTTCGACGCCTCGAAGGCGGTCTGGGGTGACAAGTACTCGCACTTCGTCGACCTCTGGGTCGCCTACCGCTACTGGCAGAACAAGTTCGGCCTCGACCACAACGCCATGCCCGGCGTCTGCACCATCGCCGCGACCGGCCAGAGCACCAAGAGCTGCACCGAGTCGACGGTCTATGGTGGCATCACCGTGAAGTTCTGATCGACTGAAGATCTCCAGGTGGATGACGTCGCGCAGAGATGCGCGGCGTCATTCTGCGTCTTGGCGCGGAATCGTAGGGTGGGCAAAGCGAAAGCGTGCCCACCACTTCTGCTTCGTTTGCATTGAGATGGTGGGCACGGCGCAAGGGCGCCTTTGCCCACCCTACGAGACCGGTTGCTGGAATAGCTACTTCGTCCAAACGCCGTCGTGCAGCGCTTCGGCTTCGTCTTCGAGTAGCGGCCCGACGACCTCCGTCGGTCGCTGGCCGCTGGCAAAGACCTCACGGCAGGGCAGGTCCAGCGTCGGGTTCTCCGGATGGTTGCCGGTGACGCCGCGCAGGCGGTGCTCGCTGAGGCCATAGACGACGCGGCCGATGCCGGCCCAGTAGATTGCGCCGGCGCACATCGCGCAGGGCTCGGCCGAGGAATAGAGCGTGGCCTTGGCCAGCACATCGCGGGCGAGCGTACGGCAGGCCTGGGTGGCTGCGAGGCGCTCGGCGTGCGCGGTGCCGTCGTGATCGGGCATGTAGCCATTCTCGCTCTCGATCAGCACCTTGCCGTCGGCATCGACGACGATGCAGCCGAAGGGGTGGTTGCCATGGGTGAGCGAGCGCCGGGCGACCGCGAAGGACAAACGCAAGAACTGTCTGTCGCGTTCGGTTGCCTTGCTCATCGCTCCTCCGCGATCAATGACCCGCCATGTGCCGGCCGACCACGGTGAGGTCGGCCTCGCTGGTGCGTGCTTCATACACGAATTCGCCGTGGAACATCACCACCAGCCGGTCGGAGAGTTCGAGCAATTCGTCGAGATCCTCGCTGACCAGCAGCACCGCCGCGCCGCGGTTGCGTGCCGCCATGATCTCGGCGTGGATCTGCGCCACCGCCGCGAAGTCGAGGCCGAAGCAGGGATTGGCCGCGATCAGCACTTCGACGTCGCCGCCGAGCTCGCGGGCGAGCACGGCGCGCTGCACGTTGCCGCCTGACAGTGCCGAGATCGGCGTATCCGGCGTGCGCGTCTTGATCTTGTACTGGCCGATCTTCTTCCTGGCGTCGTTGCGGAAGGCGCTGCGATTGAGCCACCAGCCGCCACTTGCAAAGGGCGCCCGGTCGAATTCGCGGAAGGCGATGTTGTCGGCGACGCTCATGCCGCCGACGCAGGCGTTCTTCAGCGGCTCCTCGGGCAGCAGCGACATCCTGTGGCGCCGCATCTCCTCGCGCCTGGCGTGATAGGGATCGCCGGCGACGCGGATATCGCCGCTCTCGGCCTCGCGCTGGCCGGCCAGCACCTCGACGAGCTGGCGCTGGCCGTTGCCGGAGACGCCGGCGATGCCGACGATCTCCCCGGCGCGCACTGTGAGCGAGACATCGTGCACGGCAACGGCGCCGGCATCGTCGAGGGCGCGGAGCTTTCGCAGCTCCAGCCTGGCCTGTCCGGCTTCGCCGGTGCGCGGCGGCTGCACCGTCAGCTCCTCGGCGCCGATCATGGTGCGCGCCATCGCATCCGGCGTCAGCTCGGCGACCTTGCCGGCGCCGGCGAGCTTGCCGCGGCGCAGGATCGTGACCTCGTCGGCGAAGGCCATGACCTCGCGGAACTTGTGCGTGATCATCAGGATGGTCAGCTCGCCCCTGACCACCATGTCGCGGAGCATGCCGAGCACTTCATCCGCTTCCGCCGGCGTCAGCACCGAGGTCGGCTCGTCCAGGATCAGGAAGCGCCGTTTCAGATAGAGCTGCTTGAGGATCTCGCATTTCTGCCGCTCGCCGGCGGAGATGTCGGAAACTTTTGCGGAGAGCGGCACCTTGAAGGGCATGCGCGCCAGGAAGGCTTCGAGCTCCTTCATCTCCTTTGGCCAGTTCACCACGGCCGGAACATCGTCGCGCGCCAGCACGAGGTTTTCGGCAACCGTCATGGCCGGCACCAGCGTGAAATGCTGGTAGACCATGCCGAGGCCGAGCGCGTGGGCATCCTTGGGATTGGCGATGGCCTGCTCGCGGCCGCCGACGATGATGTCGCCCTCGGTGGCGTGGTAATAGCCCATGATGCATTTGACGAGGGTCGACTTGCCGGCACCGTTCTCGCCGAGCAGGGCGTGGAACGAGCCGGGCCGCACCTTCAGCTCGACATTGTCCAGCGCCAGGAAGTCGCCGAAGCGCATGGTCATGGCGATGACGTCGACGCCGAAGGCACCCGACGGCGGTGGCGTTTCGCCGATGATCACGAAATCGCTCCGATGAAGGCATCCGAGGTCGAGACGGCGCCGAACACGCCGCCCTGCATCTTGATTATCTTGAGTGCATGGTCGTGGTTGCTCTTGTCGGTCGCGCCGCAGCAATCATGCAGCAGGACGCATTCGAAGCCGCGGTCGTTGGCTTCGCGCATGGTGGTGTGGACGCAGACGTCGGTGGTGATGCCTGATAGCACGATGTTCTCGATGCCGCGGACGCGCAGGATCAGCTCCAGATCCGTGGCGCAGAACGAGCCTTTGCCCGGTTTGTCGATGATGGGCTCGCCCGGCAGCGGCGCCAGTTCCTCGATGATGTCCCAGCCGGGTTCACCGCGCACCAGAATGCGGCCACACGGACCGGGATCGCCGATACCGGCGCCGATCTGGCGCGAGCGCCAGCGCTTGTTGGCGGGCAGATCGGAGAGATCGGGGCGGTGGCCTTCGCGGGTATGGATGATGTGAAAGCCTTGGGCGCGCATCGCCGTCAGCAGTTTCTTGATCGGCGCGATCGGCGCCCGCGTCAGGGAGAGGTCATAGCCCATCTTGTCGACATAGCCGCCGACGCCGCAGAAATCGGTCTGCATGTCGATGATGATCAGCGCGGTGTTCTCGGGGCGGAGATCACCATTGTAAGGCCAGGCGTAGGGCTCGGACTTGATGTAGCGCTCGGGCATGGACGACCTCGTGCGTGTTACCGTGTGATCGAGAGTTCGGCGGGTGCGCCAGTCAGCGTTCGCTTCGGCGAGCAGGTGATGATCATGATCGCCAGCGTCAGGATGTAGGGCGCGGCATTGAAGAGGTGGTAGCCGGAGGTGACGCCGACCGATTGCAGCGCCGGTCCCAGCGCCGCGGCGCCGCCGAAGGCGAGCGAGGCCCATAGGCAGAGCAGGGGGTCCCAGCGCGCGAAGATCACGAGCGCCACGGCGGTGATGCCCTGGCCCGAGGAAAGGCCCTCGTTCCAGCTGCCGGGATAGAACAGCGACAGAAAGGAGCCGCCGATGCCGGCGAGGAAGCCGCCGACCATGGTGGCGCGCAGACGGATCAGCAGCACGGAATGGCCCATCGCGCGGGCGGCATCCGAGCTCTCGCCGGCGGTGCGGATCAGCAGGCCCCAGCGCGTGGTGCGGAAGGCCCAATAGAGGATCGGTGCAAGTGCTACGCCGATCAGGAACAGCACGTTGATGCGCAGCGCGGCGCGCACCTGCGGGATGTCGCTCCACCAGCCGAAGTCGATGGCGGGCAGCCGTGGTGCGGTAGGCTCGATCAATGGCTTACCGAGATAGAAGGCAAGGCCGGTGCCGAACAGCATCAAGGCGATGCCGATCGCAACGTCGTTGACGCGCGGCAGCGAGCAGATGCCGGCATGCAGTGCGCCCAACAGCGCGCCGGTGATGCCGGCGGCGAGCACCCCGAGCCATGGCGATCCCGTGACATAGGAGATGCCGTAGGCGCTCATCGCGCCCATCACCAGCGTGCCCTCGAGGCCGAGATTGATGCGACCTGCGCGCTCTGTGATGCATTCCCCTAAGCTCACGAACAGGAACGGGGTGGAGACGCGAATGGCGCCGCCGAGTACGGCGAGCGGGACGGTCCAGAGTCCGATCGATCCGTCTGCCATCAGGACTTGCCTTTCAGGAATCCGATGCGGCCGTAAAGCGCATCGCTGGCGAGCACGAAGACGAAGATGATGCCCTGCAGCACGAGCACGGACGCGTCGGGCAAACCCAGGCGGCGTTGCAGCAGGCCGCCGCTGGCGCTGATACCGCCGAGCAGGATCGCGACGGGAATGATGGCGAGTGGATTTTGCCGCGCGAGGAAGGCGACGAGAATGCCGGTGAAGCCGTAGCCCGCTGCGAGATTGGCGTTGGTGCGCCCCTGCACGGCGGCGACCTCGACCATGCCGGCAAGACCGGCCGCGCCGCCGGCGAGGAAGCAGACAGTCAGGATCAGCTTGCTGACGCCGAGGCCGACGATCTTCGCAGCACGGATGTTGCCGCCGGCCACACGCGCGGCGAAGCCGAACACGGTGTGATAGATCAGGACGTAAGAGGCGATCGCGGCGATCAGGCCGAAGACGAGACCCCAATGCACGTCGGTGCCGGGGATGGAGCCGATCATGTTGGCGGCGCCGATCTCGCGCGTCGACGGTTTGTTGAGGCTGGCGGGATCGCGCATCAGCCCCTCGACGAGATGGTTGAGGATCGCGAGCGCGATGTAGACGAGCAGCAGGCTCGAGATGGTCTCGTTGACGCCGCGATATTGCCGCAAGCCGCCGGAGACCATGATCCACAAGCCTCCACCGATCACGCCGGCGCAGATCATGGCGATCTGCACGACGACCGGCGGCATGCCCTGAAGCGCGAGCGCTGCGCTGGTCGCCGACAGTGCGCCGATCAGCAGCGCGCCTTCGCCGCCGATGATGACCATGCCGAGCTGCGCCGGCAGCGCGGTACAGAGTGCGGTGAGGATCAGGGGCGCTGCGCGCGTCAGTGTGTTCTGCCAGGAGAACCAGGTGCCGAACGCGCCGTAATACATGTAGAAATAGAGATCGAGCGGGTTCTTGCCGAACATCGCGACGAAGATGCCGAACACCGCGAGCGCGCCGATCAGCGCCGCGCCCGGGATCAGGACATATTCGATCGTGCCGCCGTGACGCTGGAGGAAGCCGGGATCGGCGGCCGGGGCGACTGTCCCGACCGCGTCCGTAGAATCCGCCGCTTCCGTGGTCACGAAGTGGCTCCGATCACTCCTTCGACCAGATAGTCCATCTTCTCCAGCTCAGGATCCTTCTGGCCTCGGTCGGTCCCGGCGGGGATCACCGTCTTGCCCTTGTTGTCGACGAGGCCGCCCTTGAAGATGGCGTAGCCTTCTGCCGACAGGAATTTTGCCTTGGCCTCGTCGGCCGCCTTGCGCGCTTCGGCCGAGACCGCTTCGCCGTAGGGCGAGACCTTCACGATCTCTTCCTTCAGACCGCCGCGGTAGAAATTCGGGATGCCTTCGCCGGCGGCGATCATCTTGACGAACTTCGGATAGAGCGCTTCCCAGTTCCACTCGGCGCCGGTGAGATACGCCTTCGGTGCCAGTGCCGACTGGTTGGTGTGATAGCCGCAGACGAAGGCGCCGCGCCGCGCGGCGTTCTCGACCATGGTCTTGGGGCCATCGACGTGACAGGTGAGCACGTCCACGCCCTGATCGATCAGGCTGTTGGTGGCTTCGGCCTCCTTGACCGGCATCGACCAGTCGCCGGTGAAGATCACCTGCGTGGTGGCCTTCGGATTGACGGACTTGGCGCCAAGCGTGAAGGCGTTGATGTTGCGCAGCACTTGGGGAATCGGCTTGGCCGCGACGAAGCCGAGCTTGCTGCTCTTCGACGTCAGGCCGGCGACGATGCCCGAGATGTACTGGGCTTCGTCGATGTAGCCGAAATAGCTGCCGGCGTTCTTGGGATCCTTGTCGCTCCAGAGGCCGCCGCAGTGCTCGAAGCGCAGCTTCGGGTACTTGCTGGCCATCTTGATCATGTGCGGATTGTAGTAACCGAACGATGTCGGGAAGAGCAGGGTGGCGCCGTCGAGATTGATCATGGACTCGATCGTCTTCTCGACCGCGTCGGTCTCCGGCACCTTCTCCTCCTCGACCACCTTGAGGCCGGGAATCTTCTTCAGTGCCGCCGCGCCCTGCGCATGCGCCTGGTTGTAGCCATAGTCGTCGCGCGAGCCGACATAGATGAAGCCGATGGTGGTCTCGGCCGCGAAGGCCGGGCGGAGGCCCGCTGCCGCACCGAGGGTGAGGGCCGCGCCGCCCTGCAACAAATGACGTCGTGAAATCCTGCCAGAATCCATTGCTCGCTCCCCTTGGCGGATGCCCCGCCTTGATCTCGCGGCTGCGCCGGCCTGGCGGAGCCGGGATCAGATGTCGCAAGCTTCGTGCCAGAGGCTATGAAGAGTGCAATTCCATACAAGTGACTGAAATATATAAGGTATAATCGGCGCCAAGAGTTTGGCGAGGAAAGTGGCAGATTAATTTATGGGCAATGTCTTTGGATTGTATGCAGTGGAGTTGAGCAGCCTTAACCAGCTCCTGCATGTGCATGACCGGCCCGGACGGTCGGCCGACGCGGCGCATTCATGCTAACCACGCGCTGACTGGGACGGTGCCGGAGGATTTTCGCTGGCACCGAACTTGTATCGATTGTCGTCAGGACCGCCGTGTCCTCAGAAGATGGAAAGCTCGCCGAGATGGGCGCTGGTATCACCGTTCACGATGCATCGCTCGGCAAGGAGATCGTTCGCCGGATCAACGAGCTCGGCGCGATCTCGGAAGAGCCCGAAAAACTCACCCGCATCTTCCTCAGCAAGGAGTTGCGCAGGGCCGCGGACCTCATCTTGAGCTGGATGCGCGAGGCCGGCATGAGCGCGCATCTCGACGCCATCGGCAATGTTTGTGGCCGGTATGAAGGAGAGCGACCGGGCGCGCCCTGCCTGATGCTCGGCTCGCACTACGACACCGTGCGCGATGCCGGCAAATGGGATGGGCCGCTGGGTGTGATCACCGCGATCTCCTGCGTCGCCGATCTCAGCCGCCGCGGCAAGCGCCTGCCGTTCGCGATCGAGGTCATTGGCTTCGCCGACGAGGAGGGCGTGCGGTTTGCCTCGACCCTGCTCGGCAGCCGTGCGGTGGCCGGCACCTTTGACGAGAGCGTCCTGAACACGCGCGACCGCGACGGCGTGTCGATGCGCGATGCCCTCGTTCAGTTTGGGCTGGATCCCGATCACATCGGCGCGGCCGCACGGGCCCGGCGCGAGCTGCTCGCCTATCTCGAATTGCACATCGAGCAGGGGCCGGTACTGGAAGCTCAGAACCTGCCTGTCGGCGTGGTCACCGCGATCGCCGGCGCGACACGGCTTGCCGCGCGGCTGACCGGCATGGCCGGGCATGCCGGCACGGTGCCGATGGCGCTGCGCCGTGACGCGCTCACCGGCGCTGCCGAATGCATCGGCGCGATCGAGCAGTTTTGCCGCACCGACGAGGGCGGCCTGGTCGGCACCGTCGGCTACATCCAGGCGAGGCCCGGCGCGACCAATGTCATTCCGGGCGAAGTGTCGTTCACCATCGACATGCGCGCGCCGACCGACATGCACCGCAAGCGCGCGGTTGCCGACGTCGTCCGCCAGATCGAGGCGATCGCGAAGCGGAGGCAACTGGCACTCCAGCTCGATGTCACCCACGAGAACCGCACCGCGCCCTGCGCACCCTGGTTGAAGCAGCAGATCGCGCAGGCGATCGCTGCGGAAGGTCTCTCCGTGTTCGAGCTGCCGAGCGGAGCGGGGCACGACGGCATGGCCATGATCGACATCGCCGATGTCGGCATGATCTTCGTCCGCTGCCGGGGCGGCATCAGCCATCACCCGGACGAGCATGTCGAACTCGACGATGCCGACGCCGGCGCGCGGGTGCTGCTCAGGGTGATCGAGAATTTCAGGCCGCGGGAGTCCTAGGCGAGCGTCACAAACCCGCAAGTCACCGGGTAGAGATACGAATCAGTCATGTTTAAAATGGTGGCCGCCATCACCGGAGCCACGAGACATCAGCCGATTGACGGACATGAACAGCGACATCTCTTTTCCAGCGCACAGTGAGAACCGGTTTTACCAAGGGATGGCTGCGACCTTTGTCGCCAACGCTCTCCAGGCAGTGAATTTTCTCGGTGATCGCTTCCTGAGACAATCGCCTCATTCGCTGTCGGCTATCGAGGACCTTTACCGTCACTCGATGGACAGCGCCTTTTCGGTGACCGAGGCCTTCCTCGTCACGGGCGCTCCGCACGCCTCCGCCTATTATCCGCGCGACTTCGCCTGGTTCTATCCTGATGTCCTCGACCCCGAGACCATCATGGATGCGCAGGATGCGGTTCGACGGGCTCGTTTGCTCGAGAAGAGCGTCCGTCTCCTTCTGGAGGCGGTGCGCGCCGACGTCGTCACGACGACCATCGTTCCGGCGGGACGCGGCCGGTATCTCGGCGTAAACTATTTTTCGCGACCCTCGGATACGCTGCTTGGCATTCTCGCCGGTCTCCAGCAGATGCTCTCTGCCGAGGAGAGGGTGTCGTCCTATCTGGCGATGTCACAATGCGCGCATGCCGGCCGTCTGTTGCTGGCCGAATATGGTGCCGATCTGAGGCGGGCGATCCTGAAGCTTGCAAGCGAGCTGGAGCCGTTCGACGCTGACGGCACCAGACATTTGCTGTGCGACGCCGGCGGGCCGCGCTCTGCGGCAACGGACACGCGGGCCGAGCGCCGGCGTTTCGTCACCAATGCCTGCGTCTACACGACCTTCGTGTGGGGCGTGCAGCTCGGGATCGTCGGCGAGAACGAGCTGAAGCGGCTGCTCGGGCGCGACCTCGCGCAGTACAAGAGGGACCTGCTCCGCCTGTTCGGGAAGGACGGCTACATTAGGCACTCCCTGGATGGTCCGGCTGGCGCGCCCGTGTCCTTGGTCGCACTGGATTTCGTCAGCGTGCATCGCGGATTCTGGGATATGAGCGATTCCAGCGAGCGCGCGCTGTTCGCGGCGACGACCGACCTGATCATCGCCGAGCCGCGCTTCCGCATCCCCAGCACGTTCCACTTCCTGGTGTCGGCGGATAATCCGCGCAACAAGATGATCCACAAGATCGCGGCGCCGGCCTATCAGGGGCGTTCGTCGTGGCCGACGTTCAATGTCGAGTTTGCGGATCGCATGCTGGACTTCGATGAGGCCTCAGGGAGCGATACTTATCGGACCTGCGCGCAAGGAATCTTGAAGGACATCCGGACCGCGACCGAGGTCCACGGCGGCTATCAGGAACTGATCTCGGAGCAGGGTCTGAAGTATCGCACCTGGGCCTATAAGGGCGCCGTGGCGCATTCCTGGTTTCCGCGCTTCCTGTCGGTCTGGAGGAGGGCGTATGGAACGCCGCTCCTCCAGTGGAATGATTGATCAGCGCTACCCCGCGGTCACGTCCACCAACTCGCCGCCTTCGAGCACCTTGGCCGCCTTGGCGCGGTCGAGGTCGCCTTCCCATGCGGCGACCACGACCGTTGCCACGCAATTGCCGACGAGATTGCCGAGCGCGCGGGCCATGCCGATGAACCAGTCGACCGAGAGAACCAGTACGAGGCCGATCGCGGGGATGCTCGGCACCGCGTTCAGCGTCGCGGCCAGGATCACGATGGCCGAGCCCGGCACGCCGTGTGCGCCCTTCGACGTGATGAGCGAGACGCCGAGCACCAGCAGGAGATCGCCGAACGATAGCGGCGTGTTGGTCGCCTGGGCAATGAAGACCACGGCCAGCGTCAGGTAGATCGAGAAGGCGTCGAGGTTGAAGGAATAGCCGGTCGGGATGACGAGGCCGACGACGGAATCCTTCACGCCCATGCGCTCCAGCTTCTTCATGATCTGGGGCAGCACCGCATCCGAGGACGCCGTCGCGAGCACGATGGTCAGCTCCTCGCGCAGGTAGGCGAGGAATTTGAGGATGTTGATGCCTGCGAGTGCCATGACGCCGCCGAGCACGCCCAGCACGAAGATGCCGACCGAGACATAGAACAGCATCACCAGCGAGACGAGCTGCTTCAGTGAGCCGACGCCGTATTTGCCGACGGTATAGGCGACCGCGCCGAGCACGCCGAGCGGCGCGACGCGGACGATCAGGCCCATGACACGGAACAGCACGGTCGAGGCCGCGTCGATGATGGAGGTGACGAGCGCGCCCTTCTCGCCGCCGACGAGCGCGAGGCCGACGCCGAACAGCACGGCGAAGAACAGCACCTGGAGCACGTCGTTGCGTGACAGCGCATCGAAGGAGGTGGTCGGGATCACGTTCATGAGGAAGGCGCCGACGCCACCGCCGGACAGCTTGTGGGCGTTGTCGGCATAGGTGTTCAGCGCCTTGGCATCCAGCGTCGAGGGATCGATGTTCATGCCGTGGCCGGGGCCGAAGATGTAGGCGAGCAGCAGGCCGACCACGAGCGCCACGGTCGTCATGACCTCGAAATAGACCAGCGCCTTGACGCCGACCCGCCCGACCTTCTTGAGGTCGCCGGCACCGGCGATGCCGTGCACGACGACGCAGAACACGATCGGTGCCACGATCATCGAGATCAGCTTCAGGAAGGCGTCGCTGAGGATCTTGAGTCCGATGGCGAAGTCCGGCACCGCCATCCCCAGGATGACGCCAAGCACCAGCGCGGCCAGGACCTGGACGAACAGCGAGGTGTAAAGCGGCTTGGACTCGGCGGCGGGTGCCGCGGCAATCGTCGACATGAGAACTCCCCTTTGACGCGTCTTGGACGTCAAAAAGGAGCAACAACCGTGCCAGAATGTCGCGGTTAAGCCCGAGAAACCGGCTATTCCGCCGCCTTGGCCGTCCTGCCGAACATCCGCGTCGGGGCCGGGAAGCCGCAGGAGGTGCCGTCGGTAACCTTGACCTGGTCTTCCCATGGCAGGCGGAAGGTGCCGGCGACCATGTCCTGCATGAAGGTGTAGGGACAGTCCATCGCGCCGCCCTTCACCGCGACATAGCCGCGGTGCCAGAGCTGGTAGATGTTGTTCTCGACGCCCCAATTGATGCGGGCCTCGCGCACGAGGTCCGGGCGAACCTCGGCGGTGATGATCTCGTCGGCGCGGCCGGTGGTGCCGTGCGCCAGCACGGTGCCGTCGAAATTGACGATCATGCCTTCGCCCATGGAATCGAACGAGCCGTCCGAGCCGCACATGCAGACATTCGCGGTGACCATCAGGTTCTGGAACGAATTGGCCTGATTGGTGAAGCGCCAGGCGTCGCGGATCGGCGCGGTGTAGCCGGCAGTGCGGATCATGATCTCGGCGCCCTTATAGGCGCATTCCCGCGCCATCTCCGGGAACATGCCGTCATGGCAGATGATCAATGCGATCTTCGCACCCTTCGGCCCCTCGATCACGGGAATGCCGATATCGCCGGGCTCCCACGGTTCGACCGGAATCCAGGGATGGAGTTTTCGGTAATAGAGCTTGATCTCGCCGTGGTCGTCGATGATCAGGCCGGAATTGTAGGGATTGCCGTGCGGGTTGAACTCCATGATGGAGAAGCAGCCCCAGATCTTGTTGTCGATGCAGGCCTTCTTGAAGGCTGCGACCTCCGGTCCGTCGAGCCGGCACATGATCTCGGGATTGGTGTCCATCGAGAGGCCATGCAGCGAATATTCGGGGAACACCACCAGATCCATGGTGGAGAGATTGCGGCGCGCCTTGCCGACCATCCAGACGATGCGCTCGGTCTGCCCCGCCAGATCGGCCGGGGTCACCACGTTCGGCAGCTGCAACTGCACGAGCCCGATGACGACGCCCTCAGGCGATTTGTTCAGCCCGCCAAGCCCGTTCATGATCAGCTCCCTTGCCTGTCTGGCGCTGCGTCGTTGCGCGCCGGATCTTGTCGCAAGAAGCAAATCCGATTTCGGCGAGGAGCTAAAGATTATTTTTCAGGCGATGGCGCAGTTACGCGGCAGCGGGCGATCTCATCACGCCACGAGATCCAGCAGCCGGCACGAACCGCGCACCAGCACCTTACGTCCGGCGGAGGTGATCGCAGGGACGCCGTCATTCATGACAACGAGGCCGAGCTTGACCAGGCTTTCGATGAGATAGGCCTTCGCGAGGCGACCATTCGACACCGGGTTGCGAAGCGCCTTCAGCGCTTCCCATTGGTCGGATGAAAGATCGAAGTCGAAATCGTTGCTCATGTTGCCTCAGGCGATCGTCCGGTTCGCGTGCCCCTGTTAGCGGCGCCGCATGAAGACCGTGCGACGACAATGAGTCGGGAATTCGGTCAGCCGTTTAGAACGCCTCTTCACAATTGCCTCACTTCGTTGCGCCACAAGAGTTAAGATCGTTTGCGCGCGAATATCGTCCCGATGATCACTAATTGATGATCCGCACTTGATGTTGCGCTGCGAATTGTCGCGCTGCACGGGAAGCATCGCTGTCCCATTCTGCGTCGCGATATCTACAGAAATCATGAGGCGAGCGGCTCGGGACTCTGTTACGTTGATTCGCGGCGAATGGCTTCACACGGCAGGAGTGGAGTGCATGATCAGGCTGGTGGAAATTCGCAGTCAAGAATCCCTGTGTCGCGAGCGCGCCGCGCTGGATTCGGAGCGCCGGGTGTTCTGGCTCGCGCAGGCCCAGGAGTGGGAGCAGCGCGCGCTCGACGAAATTGCGTATCACTTTCGCGAGTGCAATCTCATCCAGGCCGAGTTGACTGCCGCCTGACGCCGGAGACGGCGTGGTCGTCGCCTATTGATAAGTCGCAACGATGTCGGACACCGCGCGCTCGAGCTGCTGCGCGGTGGCGCACTGGCGCACGACGCTGCAGAAGGTCGCGTAGCGCGGCATCTCGGAATCGCCAAAGCCCCAGGCGAGCCGACCCTCGGGATTAAGCCAGACCAGCCGCTTCGAGCGCTCGGATTGGCGGCGCAG
Source organism: Bradyrhizobium sp. USDA 376 (assembly GCF_054063675.1). Lineage (NCBI taxonomy): Bacteria > Pseudomonadati > Pseudomonadota > Alphaproteobacteria > Hyphomicrobiales > Nitrobacteraceae > Bradyrhizobium > Bradyrhizobium sp. USDA 376. The sequence continues at coordinate 8,140,526 of NZ_JBSSGN010000001.1, read as the reverse complement.
GATGTCCGCGCGCGGATCGAGATTGTTGCTGCGGGCATCGCCGAGCACGATCACCGTGGTCTGCGGCGTCAGCGTGCTCATGAAGTCCTTCTCGAAATCGACCAGCGAAGAACCGTAGTCGGACGAGCCGAAGCCGACCTTGGACATGATCTCGGCCATCGCCTCTTCCGGCGATTTCGATTCCAGGATCTCGCTGACCTCGATCAGATGCGAGGAGAAGGCGAAGGAGCGGACGTCGTCGACGACCTCGTGCAGGGAGTGGATCAGCAGCAGGAAGAAGTCGGACACCTGCGCAACCGAGCCCGAGACGTCGCAGAGCGCCACGATCTTCGGCCGGTCGCGATGCTTGCGCTTCCACGCCGTGAGGAAGGGGACGCCGCCCCAGGCCGCGTTGCGGCGCAGCGTGCGGCGGACGTCGAGATGGCCGCGGCGCTGGCGCTTGCGCGGCTTGGAATAGCGCTCGCGCAGCCGGCGCGCGATCTGGCGGATCAGCGCGCGCATTTCGGCGACCTGGCGCCGCTCAATACGGGCAAGCGGCGCGTTGCGCAGAATCTCGTTTGCGGAGATTTTCAGCTTCCTCGCGGGCATAGAGCGCAAGCCCCTGCGAGACCGTGTCGCGCACCGCTTCGCGCAAACCATCGAGCGCGGCGCGCAGACGCTCGGCCAGTGACGGATTGGTTGCGGTCAGTTCGTCGAGATCGTCGCGGAGGCGCTGGAGGCCCATGGCATCGAGGATGCGGCTGGAGAAGATGCCGCGCTGGGTCGAGTAGCGGATGTCGGACAGGGAGGCGGCGCCGGCCGCGCTGGCGATCGCGGCCGCGATGGCATTGCGATCCTGCGACAGCAGCATCTGCGCGAGCGGCCCGAGTTCCTGTTGTGGCGAGCCGCCGCCGGCATCGCCGGCCGCGCCGGAAGAGGGCGCTTGATCCGCCTCCTGCGAGGAATCCCGATCGGCGCCCTCGGGCTGCTCCTGTCGCGGTTCGGGCTGGCTGAAGAACAGATCGAAGCAATCGCCGAGCGCGAGCTTCTCGTCCTGCGACTTGGCAAGCGTCAGCAGCAGCGCGTCGCGCAGGATGGTCCGGTCGGAAAAGCCGACCTGCGACACCGCGCGCATCGCATCGATGCTTTCGGCAGGCGAGACGTGGACGCCGACGCCGCGCGCCGCCCGAAAGAAACGATGGAGGTTCTCGCGCATCGGCGTCAACCGAAGACGTTGGACCGGGCCGCCTTGGCAATGAAGGTCGTCACCTGCGGCGTTGCTGCCTCGATGTCGGCTTCGTATTTCAGGAGCACGTTAAGGGTGTCCTTGACGATGTCGGTGTCGAGCTCGGAAGCCTGGAGCAGGACCAGCACGCGCGCCCAGTCGATGGTCTCGCTGACCGAGGGCAGCTTCTTCAGATCCAGCGACCGGATCTCGTGGATGAAGCCGACCATCTGTCGGCGTAGTGTCTGCGAGATGCCGGGCACGCGGCCTTCGACGATGCGCTCCTCCAGCCGCTGCTCGGGGAAGCCAATATGCAGATGCAGGCAGCGCCGCTTCAAGGCGTCGCCGAGGTCGCGCTCGCTGTTGGAGGTGAGGATCACCGTCGGCGGCGTGATCGCGGAGACGGTGCCGAGCTCGGGGATCGTGACCTGGAAGTCGGACAGGATTTCCAGCAGCAGCGATTCGAATTCAGCGTCCGACTTGTCGATCTCATCGATCAGCAGCACGCAGCCGCCTTGCTGCTCCAGCGCCTGGAGCAGCGGCCGCGGCTCGACGAATTCCTTGGAGAAGAACACGTCGCCGAAATCGTGGAGCTGGTCGAGCGCAGCGTGCAGCGTCTGCGCGCCGCCGAGCACTTCGCCGAGCTTGTCCTTGAGGATCTGGGTGTAGAGAAGCTGCTTGGCGTATTTCCACTCGTAGAGCGCCTTGGCCTCGTCGAGACCCTCATAGCATTGCAGGCGGATCATCTTCTTGCCGCGCCAGGCGGCGATCGCCTTGGCGAGCTCGGTCTTGCCGACACCCGCGGGGCCTTCAACCAGGATCGGCTTCTCGATCTGTTGCGACAAATAGACGGCGGTCGCGATCTGCCGGCTCGCGATATAACCCTGCGCGGCGAGGCCGCTCTCCACTGCCTCGATCGACGTCGAGGCCTTCTGATCAGCCACGAAATGGCGCTCCCAAAGGTCCTGCTTTGAGGCTTGTTCTGCCTGCGTTCCCGGCAAAGAACAAGCCTCGTTTGGGAGACATCAGATCCGCGTGAGCGGCGTTTTTTCCGTTCAGCGCAAATAGTTGAGCGGTTCTTCGGTCGGGCTCAGTGCCGCAACAGCTCCGGCTTGCGGATCGTCTGCCGGACCTCGGCGCCGCAATCGGCGCATTCATAGATGAAGTCGATCTTGGCAAGGCTCCAATGCGGCTCGACCTCGCGCACATACATCGGAAGGAACCCCATGCACGTCGGGCAAATCACAGGCGCGATCTCGATATCCTGATGATGCTGTACATAAGCTGGCATCTCGGCTCTCCTTCGCAGGCGACCACCAATCCCCGCGCAAAAGGTACTGCCGGTTGCTGCAGAGCCGTCATCAACTCTTTCGAACAGAGGCGGAACGGCGGGTGTTTGTCGTTCGCTGTGACATTCTTGTTACGCCTCTGTACTGTAACGGGCGGACCAAATGCCTATCTCACAGGCCGATCCGGTTCTCGGACCTTCACTGCAACGATAAGGGAGCAACCCCATGACGCATGCCATTCGTTTTCACAAGACCGGCGGACCGGAAGTCCTCGTCTGGGAAGAGGTCAGTGTCGGCAAGCCCGGACCTGGCGAAGCGCGCATTCGCCACACGGCCGTCGGCCTCAACTTCGTCGACATCTACAACCGCTCGGGTCTTTATCCCGCGCAATTGCCGAGCGGGCTCGGCAGCGAGGCGGCCGGCGTCGTCGAGGAGGTCGGGCCAGGTGTCACGGATCTGAAGCCGGGCGATCGCGTCGCTTATGGCGCTTCGCCGCTCGGTGCCTATTCGGAGGCGCGGCTGATCCCCGCCGACCGTCTCTTGAAGCTGCCCGACGGCGTCGATGACAAGACCGCGGCGGCGATGATGCTGAAGGGGCTCACGACGCAGTACCTGATCCGGCAGACCTACCGGGTGAAGGCAGGTGACACCATCCTGCTCCATGCCGCGGCCGGTGGCGTCGGCCTCATCCTCAGCCAGTGGGCCAAGCATCTCGGCGCGACCGTGATCGGCACCGTCAGCAACGACGAGAAGGCGAAGCTCGCCAAGGCGCATGGCTGCGACCATGTGATCATCTACACCCGCGAGGATTTCGTGAAGCGGGTCGACGAGATCACCGGCGGCAAGAAGGTGCCGGTGGTGTACGATTCCGTCGGCAAGGACACGTTCCTGAAATCGCTGGACTGCCTCGCGCCGCTCGGCGTTGCCGCGCTGTTCGGTCAGTCCTCCGGGGCGGTCGAGCCGCTCAATCTCGGCCTGCTCGCCCAGAAGGGCTCGCTCTACGTCACCCGGCCGACGCTGTTCACCTATGCCGCCAAGCGCGAGAACCTGGTGGCGATGGCGGGGGAGTTGTTCGACGTCGTCAAGTCCGGTGCGGTCAAGATCGAGGTGCGCCAGACCTATCCGCTGAAGGACGCGGCCAAGGCGCACGCCGACCTTGCCGCGCGCAAGACGACGGGATCGACCGTTCTCCTGGTGTAACATTCGTCCGGGCGTGATGCATGCCGCCGCGGCCTGCATCACGTCCGTTCGTGCTTGCGCAGGTCGCGGGCGTGATCGAGGCGGATCGCCTGGAGATCGACGTCCTCGGGCTCGATCTGTGGGAGGGCCGCCTCGGCCAGGATGGCCTCGGTGACGTCCTCGACCGAGTTCTCCACGATCTCGTGGATGAACGAGACGTTCCGATACTCACCCGAGGCGAGGCGGGAGATGACCTCGCGCCTGGTGATTTCAGGATCGACGACCGCCTCGCGGCCGCGCCGCCCGTAGTCGATCATCACGACGAAATACTGCATGAAAACGATCCTGCCGCGCCCCATGGTCGGGTGCGCGGCAGAGTATTTCCGAAAAACAGAATATAGTCAAGGTGGATTTCCAAAAATCGGAAATCCTTGGGCGCCCAATCCTTGGGCGCCTACTTGCCCTTCTTGCGGGGACGAGCCGACTTGGCACGCAGCCGTTCGAGCTGCCCCTTGGGCATGGAGAGGCAGATTTCCCCGACCCAGTCGAGCTTGACGCCGACGATCGGCTTGGCGTTGAAGCTGGTGAGATTGACGACTGAGGGGGATTTGCCCCGCTCGATGGTCTTCAAATAGCGTTCGCCGGTCTTGAGCCGGACCACCGCCTCTTCGCCGTAGAAACTCGACAGCGGATGGCGCTGGTCCTTGTAGACCACGATCACGTCACCGCTCTCGTACTTGGGCAGCATCGAATCGCCCACGATCTCGAAGGCAACGGTCTCTTCCATGATCGGGAAGGGCAGCGCGATGTCACCGAGGCCTTCCGGGGGAACCTGCTCATAGTCCGGTTCGATCACCGCGCCGGCCCCGACGCGGCCCATGATCGGCGCGAGATTGAGCTCGAGATATTCCATGATCGGAATGATTTCCGACGCCTTCACCAGGCGCTCGCCGCCGAGGATCTCCGACACCGCGCCGGGCCGCACGCCCATGGCCGCTGCCAGGCCGCCCTTGCTCTTGCCCGTCTTCTCCAGGCCCCGCTCGATCATTGCAACGTCCAACATGGTGATTCCCTCGATTGCCCATCGTGTCGTCTCTTGTAATCCGAAATTCGGAATTGATGCAATTATGAATATCAGAATTTATGCTTGACTCGGTCTTCGGAATACCGGAAGGTGTGTCCCGCCTCCGGATCGTGCGGTCGGAGGAGGCGCATCACAGGACAGCATCATGGAACCGGGCCATTGGCCGTCGGAACACTCCGACGCGCTTCGCGACTATTTTCTCAAGGGAATGTCTTATGCGGAGATCGGAAGGCAGATTAACGCAAGATTTGGAACGGCTTACACGCGCAACGCGGTGGTCGGTCGCGCCAAGCGGCTCGGGCTTGTCGTGCCGGAATGGATGACGAGCCCGTCGATCGTGCCGCATTTGCCGGGCGAGACTCTGGTTTTGCCACGCCGCTCGGCATTGCCGAGCCTGAACCTGCCGCCGAAGTCCGCAATGAAGCCAGCCGCGCGGGTCAAGCTCCGCTGCGTCGGCGTCCAGCCGCGCCTGATCGAACTGGTCGAGCTTGAGGCGGCCGACTGCCGCTATCCCTACGGCGGCGACAAGGACGGGGAGGAAATCACCTTCTGCGGCCATCCGCGCCAGCCGGGTGCCAGCTATTGCGCACCGCATGCGCGCCTGACGCGCCGTTCCGGAACTGCGTCCGCCCGCATCGCAACTCCTGTCGCGCTGAGGCTGGTCTCCCACGCCTGAAGCTGCGCCGTCCGTTCAATCGTCAGTCTTGCAAGGAGCATCCGAGTGGCACGTGCCCGACGTAACAAGTCCTACAAATTGGCGCAGATCTACGACCGGCGGTCGCGGGAGGTGCCGTTCAATGCCGAGGTGGCGGAGGTGGAGGTGGACAATCCGCTCGCGCTCGATTCCGGCGAGAAGATCCTGGCTATCCGGTCGACCCGCGGCGATCCGCTCGGCCGGCTCCACGCGCACCGCCAGATCGACGAGGCGCAATACCGCGGTGGGCGCGCCTTCCAGAACGACTGGGAGCGGGCAGAGCGAGGCCCTCAGGCGGTGGATACGACCCGCGAATATGTCGATGGGACCGGCACGCGCGAGCCTGTCACCGAGAGCCAGCGACAGGCGGTGCTGCGGCTGAACCGGGTCGAGCGCGAACTCGGCACCGACGGCGCCGCGCTGGTGCACGACGTCCTTGTGCTGGGTCTGACCATGGATCAGATCGGGCAGCGTCGTGCCGTTCGTACGCAGCGCTGGAACGATTATTTTGGCCGGCGGTTTCGCGAATGTCTGGATCGGCTGGCGCTGATCTACGGCTTTGCGACGGAGCCGGGGACAGGGCGTACGGACCGGCCCAGATGATGGTGGCGCGCCGGCGGTCTCGGCCGCCGGCGCGCCGTTGTGCTCGTTACGGATGAGGAACAATCTGGTAAGGCGTGGTGTAGGGCTCGACACGGAGCGAGGCGTTGGCCAGAAGCCCGATTTTGGCGGTCGGCGCCTGCTGCAATTCACCGTTCGGGCCGCGATGCACGTTGTATTGCCAGACGGTGAGGTCGCCCTTCTGTGCCAGCGCATGTGCAACGGCGCTCGCATCATTGCCGCCGAGCGCCTGCAGTTCCTCCGTCGACAATCCGACGACGATTTCGTCCTTGATGGTGACGATCTTGAACAGGTTCATCCTGGTCTCCTGCGCCCATGCGCCTTGTATCGAGAGGGTGAGAAGCGCGACCGCGGCGCCCTTGATGAGATCGCAGCGAGAAAGCATGCCGTCGTCCTTGTGCTGAGGCGCGCCCGAATCGATCAGTTCATCAGCCATGGCGCCCGTGATCTGCGTGGCCGTTTCGCAAACGCTTGGTCGTTCGATCTTGAGTAACGGTTCACGGGCAGAGATATCGCTCGGGAGAGCGATGAACCTTGATGCGAAGAGGCGAGTCCAAGCCGAAGGCTCAGGGGTATGTCGGATGAAATTCGCCGGAACTGTTTACTTTCTCGTCTCCGTCGGCGACGCGGGCACTGCCGCGGCTGCAGATCCCTTCTACATCGGCACCTGGACATTCACGGCCGCCGTGGTCGCGCCGTGGGCCGATTCGCAGCGTAAGCCTGACGGCACCGAGCGGGAGCGGCTGATCGGCAAGGCAGTCGTCCTGAAGGCGAAAGAGATTTCGGGGCCGCGCCCCTTGGCCTGTGCCAAGCCGCATTACAAGGTGACCGATTATGGCCCTGACATGACCTTCCAGGGCGCATTCGACGAGATGCAGCGTGTCGACAAGAAGGCCGATCCGAAGGCGCTTGCCGCCTCACTCGGCTTTGCCGGCGCGCCAATCAAGACTTTGGAAACCGGCTGTGAGATCGACGTTCATTTCGTCGACGATACAACCGCCGAAGTGGGACTCAACAATTACGTGTATACGCTGAAGAAGCGATAGACGCCTCCGCCAATGCCCATTCACACCTGAAACAAGGCGAAATGCAGTGCGGGTTGACAGCAATCGGTGCTGCGTGCGTGATTTGATGCAGCTTCTTGACGCAGGTGGGTGACGACAGCTCATATTCCTGTTATCCGGAATTGCGGTGGAGCGATGCAGGCGAAGCATCGCCAAGCCGTTGGTTGGGCTTGCCGGACGGGTTGTTCCTTGGCATAATTGCAACCTCGGTTGAGCCCGGATGTGTCGTTGAGGGTGCTAAGCTGCCGGGCCCTCCGGCCGAGAGTTCGTGCTCGCCATGACGTCCGGTTGTGGTGTTCGGCTCTCGCGTGGACCCCGATGTCAGCTCAGGAAGGCCGATGCTTGTCATAGGTGCGAGATGAAGAACCTCAACTTCGCGGCTGAACTGCACCTCAAGCTTGGCGCGCCTGCGACCGGCACCGTCGAAAGCCTGCGCCTGCTCCGCGCTTTTCTGAAGCTCGCGCCTCGACAGCGTTTCGAGGTGATCAAGCTCGTTGAAGACCTCGCCACCGAAGAAGCCCTTCCCGAACACCCCTTGTCCTGAGCCGGACCGCGCGTCTCACGCCTTTTTCCCTCGCTTTCCTGCCCAAGCCAGGCTCCCGGGGGTGTTTGCCCCGGCGTTCGCTGCTGGAAGGCGGTCAGGCAAGTGTGGTATTCAGTCAGGAAAACGGGGAGGAGTGCGACCATGATCGAACCGAAGCTTGAAGTTCCGGCCGAACTGCGCGACCTGGCCGAGAAGACAATTGACCAGGCAGAAAAAGCATTCGGCATGTTTTTCGAAGCCGCCACGAAATCGATGACGTCTGTTCCGGGAGCCGGCACGGAGGTGTCGAAGCAGGCGCTTGCGTTCACCGAGCAGAACATGAAGTCGGCATTCGAGCATGCACGCAAGCTCGTGCACGCCACCGACCTTCAGGAAGCGATGCGGATCCAGTCCGATTTCCTGCGCAGCCAGTTCACCAGCGCCGGAGACCACATGCGCCAGATGACCGGCAGTTTCATGCAGTCGGGCAAAGGCAAATCCTGATTCCTGGTCTGTGTGCCAGCTGCCTACAAATTGATCTTGCGCGGCACGAAGATCCGCATTTCGATACTGGTGCAGGTCCATGATGGGCCACCGAGTGATGTTTCATTCGCCGTCCATCATCCTTTCTGCTGATCCCTGTCGGTCCTCCGGCAGGGATTTGCAGTTTGTAGCGGCTGTCGCGATTGGCCGGCACGCTTTGATTCAAAAGATCATGCTCTAGCGCAGTGATCCGATGTAGGCCGCGATGTCGCCAGCTTCGCTCCGGCTCAAGGGAAAGTTCGGCATCTTCGGATGCGGGTCGAGCAGGAAGAAGGCGAGCTTCTCCGAACTAAAGTCCGGCCGTCGTGCAATGGATGCAAAAGAGGGGACGTCGGCGCTGGCTGCCGCCTGGCCGCTGGCCACGACGTGGCAGCTTGCGCACCAGCGCTTGGCGAGGTCGGCACCGTGACCGGCATCGGCGGCCAGAGCAGAGGACGTGCCTAAGCTCGAGGTCACTACGAGCAGCAGGCAAATTCGTCTCAAATGCTGGTGCATGGGGCAACCTTCATGCGCTCGCCTGCGGCCGTGCTCATCCGCAGCACGATCCCGGAAATTGCGACAGATCGATGCGGGCAATGATCGACCGTAGCAGCCTGCGGGTCGCACGATAGAGATGCCGCGCGAATGACGGCGTTCTCGTCGCTGGCAGGCCGAGGCCTCTCGCATGAAGACTTTCGGTATAGTGCGACACGTATCTCTCCGACGCTACATGGCCTTTCTAGCCTGCCGGCCCGGAGGTGCCTTGATCTGCCGCAAAGGCGCTCCCGGCTAATAGTCGCCAGGGTTCATGATCATCGGACTTTTCGTATCGACCGGGGCGAGTGCGCTGCTGGCGCTGTCCCGCAGGAAGCGGTCGAGCGTCGCCTGGATCTTCTCCTTGACCGCGTCGGGACCGCGGTCGCTCATTTCGTTATGCTGCGCACCGGTGTGGACGATGTCAATGCCGCGCGCCTTAGCCTCTTCGGGGGTCGGCAGCACGCCCGAGTCGGTAAGGAAATGCGGATCCTTCGAGCGGAACGACAGGATCTTCATGTTATCGCTAAGGACGAAAGGCACCCGCAGATTGTCGAGCGTGATCACTTTCGACACCAGCTCCGGGTGCTGATGGGCGACATACATCGAGACGTCGCCGCCGTTGGAATGTCCAACGAGGGTGATGTGGTCGTAGTCCGCGTTCTCCTGCCGCCGCTTCAGTTCGCCCAGGGTGAAGAGGATATTCGCCTCGCAGCGGATGTGGACCTCACGCCGGCCGACATATTGCTGTCCGACTTGAGTCATCAGCGGCGGGTCGCTCGGCAGGTCCTGCTGGATGCTGGCAACGAGATAGCCGCGCGCTGCGAGCACGTTGGCGAGGAAGGAATACTCGGTGGCCTTGACGGTATTGCCGTTGCTGATGACGGCGAGCGGCAACTTCCAGAGACCGAGATTGGCCTTGGTCTCGTAATCGCGTCGCACCGCGATCTCGACCGAGATCGGCCGCTGGCGCGAGGCGTCGAACAGGGTCAAAGTCTCATGGCGGATCGCGAACCGGCTGACGATGAAATATTCACCGACCCCGAGGAGGCAAAAAAACGCCAGGATGGCAAAAACCCTCTTCATGATTCCGTCCCAATCACTTTCGGCTGAAAATGGTCATTGGAGCCCGCCGATCGAGCGATCGTGAGCAGGTTAAGGGATTAAATTTAGGCAAGTCTGTGCGCAAGACCGCAAAACGGCCGTATGCCGACCCCGTTGCGGGAAACGAGCTACAGGCAGCCACTCCGGCCGCGCTCGGGGCGGGGCCGAAACGCGCTCGACAGCGTGAACAGGAAGCGCGGGCTGCGGCGTTCGTTGTCCGGCGCCCGGTAGCTCAAGGGGACGGCCACGCCGAGGTCGGTCTGGAGGTCGTCCCACAGGAAGAAACGCACGCCGGCTCCGGCTGACGTCAGCGACAGGCCATCGCTCAGCCGGTAACCGTCGTTCCAGACTGCGCCGGCGTCGCCGAAGGCGTAGAGCTGATAACCGCTCCAGTAGCGGAAATTGAGCTTCTGGTCGAAGCGCAGTTCGAGCGAGCCGGCAAGACCGTTGTCGCCGCTGATCTCGGCTGCGCCATAGCCCCGGCCGAAGGCCGCGCCGCCGAGGTAGAATTGCTGCGAGGTGAACAGCGGCCGCGATGCCGTCTGGCTCGCCGCGGAGAGCTTGAGCGACCAGGCGTCGCTGAGCGTCTGGTAGCGCGTGAACCAGAGGTTCAGCACCGAGAAGTTCGACGAGGCGCCGTCGCGCGACAACAAATCGTCGTCGAAATGTGAGGCACCGAACACGTCGAGGCCCTGGCGGTAGGTCAGCGTCGCGAAGTTGGTGCCGCCGAAACGATCCTGGAGCCGGTAGTCGGCGGTCAGGCTCGCGGTCCTGATGTGGTCGTTGTACCAGGGGCCGTACAGGTCGTGCTCGGACACGTTGCTGAAGGTCCCGGCCAGGGTGAGCGTCAGCGCCGACGATTGCGACATGAAGGGCACCGTGCTTGCCCGCACCTCGAGAGCCTCGGTCGTGGTGATGTCGCTGTCGAGGCGGCGGGCGTCGCCCGGCCGGACCGCGCTGTAGAGGACGGACGCGCCGAGTCGCACGCCATCGACGCCGACGGGCGCGTCATAGGACAGCCGAGCAAAGCCGAGCTCGCGCGGGTCGTTGGCAATGGTCGACAGGTTGACCGCCAGCGTATCGCCGGGCGTGAGGTAGGAGTTGAACGCGCCTGTCGCGTAGGTCTGCCACGGGCCGACCGAGGACGAGCCGAGATTATCCAGGCCGAATGACGAGAAGACGTGCCATGTCTTCAAATAAACGATGAGGCGGAAACGGCCGGTCGTACCGCCGATCTCCTCCAGCGCGGTGTCGGTGATCCGGACGCCGGGCCTGCCGTTGACGAGGAAGAGTTGGCGTTCGAGCGTTGCCAGCCGCGACGGTTGCTCGGCCAGAACCGGCTCGAGCATCGGCCTCACGCCGAACTGCTCGGCGCCGTCGCCTTTCAGCTCGGCCTGCACGATGGCGCCTTCGATCACCTGGATCCGGACGCGCCCATCGGCAATGTCTTGCGGCGGCACGATGGCCCGGCTCAGATGGAAACCATCGGCGCGGTAGAGGTCGCTGATCGCGCCGGCGATCGCGGCGAGATCCGCCTGCGAGACCTTCTTGCCGAGATAGGGTTGATAGACCGCGGTGATACGATCGCGAGGGACGGCTTGAGCACCGGTGACGTTGACGCCGCGCAGCACGAATTGAGGCTTGGTGTCGCCGCCGGTGTCGGGTTGGCCGACGGTCGGAAGCCTGACCGGGGGACGATTCAGAGTTTCCCGCTCGGTTTGGTTTTCAAAGTATTTCTCGGGCTGCCGCGGATCAAAACCCGGCTGGTTCGCCTGTTGTGCGAATGTCTGCGGAGCTCCCGCAAAAAGCGGTACTAACAGCGCCAATGCGGTAACGAGATGCCGCCTCTCAACGCGCGCAACAAACCTGTCTCCGTAGTTTGACGGAGCGATGGCCGCGGCGCGGTAAGGGATCGTTAGCTGCATGATTTTTCATAGGTTTTTATGGTCAATGAATGGTTAATACGGCAGTTCCACTGACCTCTTCCTGCTAATCCTCTCTTGAGTGATTTCGGATACGCCTCAGGCCGTAACGGGGACTGAGGATCGTCATGCTCGGCAGAATTGGAATGCGGTGCGCCTTCATGGCGGCGCTGACCCTGGGAACGGCTTCAGGTGCATTCGCGGCGGACGAAGACGTCTGGTCGGTCAGCAAGGCCACCGGTGAGGTCTGGGTCGCGACCGATGGCGCGCAACAGGTCTCGCTGAACCAGGAAGAGACCCTCAAGCCCGGCAATACCATTCGCACCGGACGCAATGGCCGGGTGCTGCTCGTCCGCGGTGAGGAGACAATCCTGATCTCGCCCAATTCCGTTGTCGGCTTGCCTGCCGAGAAGAAGGACGGGCTTTCGACCACCATCATCCAGCAGGCGGGTTCGATCCTGCTCGAAGTCGAGAAGCGCAACGTCAAGCATTTCGAGGTCGAGACGCCCTATCTCGCCGCCGTCGTCAAGGGAACGCAGTTCAGCGTCACGGTGGGTGCGGGCAGCACCAAGGTCGGGGTGCTGCGCGGCCAGGTCGAGGTCTCCGACTTCAAGACCGGACAGATCGCCCAGGTCATGCCGGGACAATCGGCCACCGCCTTCGAGCATGGCAAGCCCGGCCTCAGCCTGAGCGGCACCGGCACCTTCAATCCGATCGAGCATGGCAAACCACGCGCCTCGACCATCGAGCGGATTCAAGTCCCGAAATCGGGACTGTCGGCGCCCCGCAACGCGGCGAATGGTCATGCGATCCATGCGCACGGTCCGATCGACAAGGGGACCAAGGCAGCGGGCGCGTCGATGCAATCGCACCAGGCGGCTGGAGGTCAAGCGCCCAAGGCCGGCGTCGTGCGCATCTCGAGCTCGCTCGGCGAGGTCAAGCTGAATGTCCACAAGGTCACGAATGGCCTCGCTCACGGAGCCGCGACAACGGGGCGCGTGCGCAACGCGAATGCCAGTACCGGTATCGGCACAGCTACGGTGTGGAGCGATAGCTCCACGAATACCACCACCACAGCCTCTAATAGCTCCACCGTGACGGCGGTCGCCGCGAGCAGCAGTGCATCGACGGCCAGCGCCGCCTCGACGTCGTCGAGTGCGACGACAACTGTTGCGACCACCGCCGGGTCGAGCAGCAACGTGTCCACCGGAACTTCCGGGACCGGAAGCAGTGGGACGGGTGCGACGGGCAATGGAAGCGGCGGCACCGGCAACAATGGTAACAGCGGCAACAATGGCAACAACGGAAATGGCCACAACGGCCACCATTACGGCTGGTACTGGGGCAGAGGCCATCATTAGGACCGTGCCGTCGGCATAGGTGGCACTCGGCGGCAAGCACCGCCGGTGCAAGGGGAGCAAAGTGAAACGCTATCGGCCGCATATTCTTGTCGTGATCGCGCTTGCGGTCGTGCTGTCCACGGGGTGGCATGCTTCGCTTCGCAATGCGCTCACCGATCTGCGGTTCGCCTGGCAGTCGCGTGCGGCCAGTGGCAATGTCGTCGTGGTCGCCATCGACGCGCCCTCGATCGACCAGATCGGCGTGTGGCCCTGGCCGCGCCGGCTCCACGCCGAACTATTGCATAGGCTCGAGGCTGCGGGTGCGCAGGACGTCGCCTTCGACGTCGATTTCAGCACACCGTCGGATCCGGTCTCCGACGAGGCCTTCGTCAAGGCGCTTCGTGATGTCGGCGGATCGACGATTCTGCCGTCCTTCAGGCAACCGACGGTAAATGGTGGCGCGGCTCACCTCAATCGCCCACTGAAGCCTTTCAGCAACCAGTCGTGGCCGGCCCTCGTCAATGTCGCGGTCGAATCCGACGGGCTGGTTCGTCGTTATCCGTTCGGTGAGAAATTCGACGGCGCCTTGATGCCGTCGATGGCCGTCGTCTTGGCAGGGCAGGACGCCGGCCGGCGGCCGCCTTTTCTGATCGACTTCAGTATACAGGCGGCGTCCATCCCGCGCGTCTCCTATGTCGACGCGCTGCGCGGCGATCCTGCGACTCTCGACAAGCTGAGAGACAAGAAGATCATCGTCGGCGCCACGGCGCTCGAGCTCGGCGACCGATTCAGCGTTCCAAATGGCGGCATCGTCTCGGGGCCGGTCCTCCAGGCACTGGCGACGGAATCGATCCTGCAGAACCGGATGCTGCGCTGGACGTCCGACGTCGGAATGATCCTGGGTCTGGGGGCGATCGGCCTGCTGATGATGTATTCGTGGCGGCGCTTCGCGCCGGGATTGCGCGTCGCAATCCTCATCGCAGCCGGGGCGGCTGTCGAAATGACCGCAGTCTTCGTGCAGGCAAGATGGCCCCTCGTCATCGACACGTCGCTGTTCCACATCGCGATCGTCGCCTATCTGACCGCGATTGCGCTCGACGAGATCGATTTCCGCAGCCTGTTGGGACGCATCGCCGAAAGCCGCTTTCATCGCATCGCGATGTCGCTCGGCGATGGTCTCGTCTGCACCGACGCGGACCACCGGATCACGGTCTGGAATCCCGGCGCCAGCGCCATCTTCGGCTATATGCCTGCAGAGATCATCGGCCGCCCGTTCGAAACGCTTTGTGCTCTGCCGGCGAACGGCGAGGCGAGGCCGTCGATGGGCAACGCCGCGCGCCAAGCGCTGCTGGTCCCTGGCGGGGCCGTCGTCGTCGAGTTCGAAGGCCGGCGCAAGAATGGTGAGACCTTCCCGGTCGAGGCGAGCTTTTCCGGCTGGCAGGGAACGGACGGCTTCCAGTATGGCGCGATCCTGCGCGACATCTCAGTCCGCAAGCGCGAGGCCGAACGCGTCAGGTATCTGGCTGAACATGACGCGCTGACGGGACTTGCCAATCGCAACATGCTGCACGCGGGCCTCACCGGTCTGATCACCGTGGCGGCGCAGCGGTCTTCCGAGGTCGCGCTGCTCGTGCTCGGGCTAGACGGCTTCCAGCAGATCAACGACATGCTCGGACATTCGGCCGGCGACCTCGTGCTGCGGGCTGTTGCCGAGCGTCTCCGCAACGAAGTCGATGGCAAGGCGATCATTGCCCGGCTCAGCGGTGACGAATTCGCCATCGCGCTCGACTGCGCGGAGGCCGGCGAGCCGATTGCGGAATTCGCCGGTCGGATCGCACGCGCGTTCGAAGTGCCGCTTGCAACAGGCACACGACAGCATCGCGTTCGGATCAGCATCGGCGTTGCCGTCTATCCCGACGGTGGACACACCGCGGACGACCTCCTGGGCAACGGCCATCTGGCGCTGAGCCGCGCGAAGGCGACGCGGCGCGGCAGCCACGTGATCTTCGAGAGCGCGATCAGGCAGGAGCTGGAGAACCGGCTGACGCTTGAGAGCGAATTGGCGCTTGCCGCGGATCGCGGCGAGTTCGAGCTGTTTTACCAGCCCCAGGTTCGTTTGGTCGACGGCAGCCTGCTCGGAGCCGAAGCGCTCATCCGCTGGCGGCATCCCGTGCGCGGCTACGTCTCGCCCGGCGAGTTCATGCCGGTGGTCAATACCTCGGCGCTATCAGAGCGGATCGCGACCTGGGTGATGGAAACCGCCTGTCGACAGGCGCGGGCGTGGGAATTGTCCGGCAACAGCGTACGCGTTGCGATCAATCTTTCGCCCTCTCAGCTCGAGGCCGGCGATCTCGCGCATTCGGTTGCGACGCTGCTCGAAGCGACGGGACTCACCCCCGCGCTGCTCGAGCTCGAGGTCACCGAAGACATCCTGCTGCATGACGAAGGCCGCGTGCTGGATATGTTCAAGCGGATCCAGCAGCTCGGCGTGCGTGTCCTGTTCGACGATTTCGGTACCGGTTACGCGAGCCTGAGCTATCTGAAGAAGTTTCCGCTCGACGGGCTCAAGATCGACCGCTCATTCGTGCTCGATCTGCTGACTGATTCCGACGACGCCGCGATCGTCGGCTCGACCATCGGCCTCAGCAAGCAGCTCGGGCTCACGGTCGTGGCCGAAGGCATCGAGAACCGGGCCACAGCCGATTTCCTCGTCAGCATGGGGTGCGAGGAAGGACAGGGGTATTTCTTCGGCCGCCCGATGCCTGTTGAGGCATTCGAGAAGCAATTCCAGCCCCGGTACGAAGCCGTCAGCGCTGCCTGAACGCGCTCTTTTCGATTTTAACGCCGGCGCGCGACAGCGATGCCGAACAGGAAAGCGACGAACAGGCTGGCCAAAGGTGCCTCGCGCGTGATGGCCGCAACCGTCGCGAGGGGCCGGCCGGGCTTTCGAGCTTCGTCAATTGCGGCGGTGAGGCGATCGACCGCGGCGTGTAGGCCGCCTGCGACCTCGCCGATCGTACGGGATACGTCGGTCGCGGCATCGATGGCGCGCTCGGCCACGCCGGGCTGGGGATCGGGGTGCGGTATCTCCGTGCTCAAGCTTGCGACCTCCAAAACCCGACGAAGCGACTGAGGCCGGCACCTTTGGCTATCCGCGCGAGCGCTCGTTCTGAACAGCGGGTCTGGCGACCTTTGGCTATCCGCGACAGGCGCCGTAATTGACGGCGGGCACCGGCCTTGGAATGGCAATTCGGCGCGCGGGGTTTTGTTCCGGCCGGGAGACGGACGATCCCCGTGAAACGACGGATGCGAATCTCTGTTAGGCTGACGGCAACCTTGCTGATCACAGGAGATCGCCGTGACCGATCGGACCATGACGGATCGAGCCCGGCACATCGCCTTGCTCGGTGCTCCCATCGACATGGGAGCTTCACAGCGCGGCACCCTGATGGGCCCCGCTGCGCTGCGTACTGCGGGCCTTGCGACGGTGCTCGAGAGCCTGGATCTTGAAGTCGTCGATTACGGCGATCTCTCCGTGACCGAGGTCGGCGATCTCAGTGACAAACCGCCTGAAAAAGCCAACCACTACCGCGAAATCCAGCGCTGGACGCGCGTGCTGAGCCGTCGAGGCTATGACATCGCGAAAACCGGTGCGCTGCCGATCTTCCTCGGCGGAGATCACACGCTGTCGATGGGCTCGGTCAATGCCATGGCGCGCCACTGGCAGGAGCGCGGACGGGAGCTGTTCGTGCTCTGGCTGGACGCGCATGCCGACTACAATACGCCGGAGACGACGATCACCGCGAACATGCACGGCATGTCGGCAGCGTTTCTGTGTGGCGAGCCGGGTCTCGACGGCCTGCTCGGCGATGACCCGCGTGCGTCGATCGATCCTGACAGGCTCGACCTGTTCGGCGCGCGTTCGATCGACAAGCTAGAAAAGGAGCTGATGCGCTCGCGTCGGATCAGGGTTGTCGACATGCGCAAGATCGATGAATTCGGTGTCGCCGTGCTGATCCGGCGCGTCATCGAACGCGTCAAGGCGTGCAACGGCGTGCTGCATGTCAGCTTCGACGTCGACTTCCTCGACCCCTGCGTTGCGCCGGGCGTCGGCACGACAGTACCGGGCGGCGCGACCTATCGCGAGGCACATCTGATCATGGAGCTGCTGCATGATTCCGGCGTGGTGGGATCGGTAGACATCGTCGAGCTCAATCCCTTCCTGGACGAACGTGGCCGGACTGCGCGAACCGCGGTCGAGTTGATCGGCAGCCTGTTCGGGCAGCAGATCACCGACCGTCCGACTCCAAGCAACGCGATCGCTCCGGGCGAGTGAATCGGGCCGGCGGTGTCTATGCGCTGCATGGAAAGGAAGTGCTCTCGCAGTCGGGCGATTTAGATCGGACCTGATCGAAATCGCCTGCGTTTGATGATGTCTATGCGGTGTCCGCTTTCATCCTGAACCTGAAAGGGCTGGTGGGAGCGGATGCGACGCTCGACGCGAAATCCCTGGCCGCTGTGAAGATGCCGAAACCGCGACAGATTTGTCGGCGATGCTCGCCCGGATGTGAAACGATGAACGGAGCAAGTTTCGAAGGTTTGGCGCGGAACTTGCTTCGGTGGCCTGGGGAACTCCGAGGGGCGCAAGCGAATTAAACCTGCGATAGGAAAATAGCGGATCCCTCGATGACGACTGATCGTTTCGCGAACTCCATCTCCACGGCGCTCCGTCATCCCGGCGTGATCGCGCTGATCGTGGCTGGTTTGACCATTGCAGCCATGCTGATCGTCGACCACGGACCGTGGAACCGCGCCAAGACACAGCCGGCCCATGTCGCGATGTATGCGACGACGGGGGAAGCCGCACGCGCCGCAGGCGCTGCAGTGCTTCCGACCGAACCAAAGTCGCCGATCGAGCCGGCGCGGCCGGGGCCGAAGACATCCCCGACCGTCAATCCGGTGACGCCGTAATCCGCGTCAGCTCTTGCGACCGTAGTTGAGGAGCCCGCCGCTCGTCCTGGGCGGATGGGCACGGAGCGCGTCCTCGTTCGGCTCGGTGCCCCAGCCGGGCCTGTCCGGGACGAGGAGATGGCCGTTCTGGATCTCGGGCTCGTGCGTGAACAACTCGCGATCCCAGGGAAGACGATCGATGTCGATCTCCATGATGCGCAGGTTCGGAACGGCGGCGCAGAAATGCGCGTTCATCATCGAGCAGAGATGGCCGTAGAAATTGTGCGGGGCGACGTTGACTTCGAACGCTTCGGCCGCCGCGGCGATCTTCATCGATTGCCAGACGCCGTTCCAGGGCGTGTCGATGATCGCGACATCCATCGCCTGTTCGTGGAAATACGGCAGGAATTCACGCAAGCCCAGCAGCGTCTCGCAGGACGAAATCGGATGCGGGCTTTGCCTGCGGATATAGCCGAGTGCTTCCGGGTTGAAGCTGTCGATCTCGATCCAGAACATGTCGAGATCCGCGATGGTGCGCAGGATCTTCAGGTAGCCCTCGGTCTTGGCGTTGAAGTTGCAGTCGAGCAGGATGTCGACGTCGGGACCGGCGCCCTCGCGGATCGCCTCGAGATGCATGCGCAGGTCGCGTAGAATTTTCCTGTCGACATTGATCTCCGGTGCGAAGGGTGAGCCGAAGCCGGGACGCCAGCCGGTCGGTTTACCTTCGTCGTAGGAGAAGATGTTGGTCTTGAGTGCGGTGAATTTCTTCTCGCGCACCTCGCGGCCCATCGCCTTGACGCCATCGAGGCTTTCGATCGGCGGCTTGTACCAGGAGGGATGATTGATCCGCCACGTCGCGCAATGCGACCAGTAGACCCGGACACGATCGCGAATCTTGCCGCCGAGCAGCTCGTAGCAGGGTACGCCCAGACACTTCGCCTTGGCATCGAGCAGCGCGTTCTCGATTGCCCCGAGCGCCTGGGCCACCACGCCGCCGGCGGCGGGGCGGGTGGCTGCGAACAGCTCGGCGTAAATGCGCTCGTGCTGGAAGACATTCTGCCCGATCACGCGGGCGGACAGGCGCTGGATCGCGGCACCGACCCCGGGCGAACCAAAGCCCTCGTCGAATTCGCTCCAGCCGACGATGCCGTCTTCGGTCGTCAGCTTGACGAAATGGTAATTTCTCCAGCCGGCATCGCAGGCGAGGATTTCGAGGCTTGTTGCTTTTGATGATTTGGTCATGTCGCTCTCTGGGGCCCGGTCGAGGCATTATTTTTATTGTGGCGAGCTCGAAAGAGCCGCGCCCAGGTTGCAACTGTTAGGCCAACAACGGACCGGTGTGAAGCCCACTGCAGCGCGCCGTGAGGCGCCGCGCGCTCCAACTCCGCGGGGTGATCTGCAGACGGTGGGGCTGTGTCAGCCGATCACTGAGGAGCCGAGCAGCGCGAGGACGGCCAGCGCCATCAGCGCGGTGCCGAGCCAGCCCAGCGCGATCAACCACGGCCGGGCCCTGAAACGGCCCATGATCGTGCGGCTCGAGACGATCAGCATCATCATCGCCATGATCGGCACTGCGACGATGCCGTTGAGCACGGCGCTCCAGACCAGCATGTGCATGGAATCGATGCCGGTGAATCCCAGCCCGAAGCCGATCGCGGTCGCGGTCGCGATGATGGTGTAGAAGCCGATGGCCTCGTCGGGTTTCGCCTCGAGCGTGGCGTGCCAGCGGAAAATCTCCGCAACGCCGTAAGCCGCCGAGCCCGCCAGCACCGGGATCGCGAGCAGTCCCGTGCCGATGATGCCGAGCGCGAACAGGGCAAAGGTGAAATCGCCGGCGAGCGGCCGCAGCGCCTCGGCGGCGTCGGTCGCCGAATTGACGTTGGTGACGCCGTTGGCGTGCAGCACCGATGCCGTGGTGAGGATGATGAAGAAGGCGATGCCGTTGGAGAGCAGCATGCCGGCGATGGTGTCGGCCCGGATGCGCGCGAGCTCCGGACCGCCGCCGTGCTTCATCTCGCGAAGCGGCTTATCGCGCTTGCCCTGGTTCATCTCCTCGACTTCCTGTGAGGCCTGCCAGAAGAATAGATAGGGGCTGATGGTGGTGCCGAGCACGGCCACCACCATCATGAAATAGCCGGCACTGCCATTCGCCTCCGGCCACACTGCGGCGAGCAGCGCCGTGCTCCACGGGATCTTCACGGTGAAGGCGGTCGCGACATAGGCAAACAGCGCCAGAGTGAGAAACTTCAGCACGGGTGAATAGCGGCGATAGGGTACGAACACCTGGAGCAGGGTCGAGCCGGCCGCGAAGATCAGGGCGTGCTCGTGGTTGAGGCCGCCGATGACGAGGGAGAGCGCCTCGGCCATCGCGGCGATGTCGGCGGCGATGTTGAAGGTGTTCGCGGCGACGAGCATGAAGACGAGCGCCAGCACCGCCCAGCGCGGCGCGACCCGCATCACGTTGGCGGCCAGCCCCTGTCCGGTGACCCGGCCGATCTGCGCGCTGACGAGCTGAATGGCGATCATGAACGGCGTGGTCAGAAACACCGTCCAGAGCAGCCCGTAGCCGAATTGCGCGCCGGCCTGCGAATAGGTGGCGATGCCGGAAGGATCGTCGTCGGCCGCCCCGGTGATGAGACCCGGCCCCAGCCTTTTCAGGAATGTCGACGTGGATTTCGTCGGCGCGAGGGCGCTGTCGGTCATGTAGGGTCTCGGTCCTTCCGGCGTGCCGTTTTGCGAAGGGAAAGTCCGGAAAGAAATGCCGCGGGGGAACGATGGTTCCTGTGACAGGGAAAGGCGGCGGGCCGGCGGGATAATTCCGATTAAGCGAAGTCCGGTTTGACCCGTCGGGCAAAACAGCTGTATAAGTGCATCATCGCAAGAGCAGTCGATGCAGGCGGCGCCGGCCGCCGCTCTGCCAAGCTCTCCTCCTTGAATCCGGCCCGTACCTGGCGCGCTCGCGCGGCCGGCCGTGCTGTGCAAGGCGCTTGCCTATCGCATCCTGAGGTTGTAGGTGGCGGCATGAGCTTTGAGCCGATGTTCACCAAGGTCGCGCCCGTGCAGGCTGAGCAGGCGGCCGCTCTCGATCGTGACGGCTATCTCCTGCTGCGCGGCACGGTCCCCGCGGCGTGGCACGAGGCCCTGCGCGCGGCCTTCGATGCGGGCGTGGGGACCGGCGATCAATGGGCCGCTCCTCGCGGCGCCGGGTGGCGCCATGCTCTCGTCGATCTCGATCCGACGGTGCAGCGAACCTGCCGCCTGCCGCCGCTGCTGGCGGCGGCGGCGCGGATGCTGGGCGGTCCATTCTTTCTTGCCCAGGTCGAGGGCCGCGAGCCGCTGAAGGACGGCGGCCACCAACCGCTGCATCGCGACGGCGCGGGCATGAAAGCCGTGGCGGCGCTGGTTTTCCTGGATGCCTACGGGCCGGACAATGGTTCAACCCGCATTGTCCCGCGTCATCTCGACCCAGGACCTCTGGATCAAGGCGAGCTGGACGAGACCCTGGCCGTGATGACAGCGGGCGAGGCGGGAGACATCCTGGTGCTCGACGCTGATCTACCGCACGGAGCGAGCCGCAATCGCTCGGGGGCACGGCGACGTTCGCTCCTGCTCAGCTTCATGCCGGTGTGCAACCGCGCGGCCATGGACGCCAGTCGCACCATCCGCAACGTGCGCATGGACACCGGCGAGGTGTTCGCGCCCTGAGCGATCGGTTGCGCCCGCTCAGGACGATGGCGACAGATGCAGATAGCGCCCGTCGAATTGCGCCAGCTCCTGGAGCTTGTGCTCGTTGAGAATCCGCACGGTGCGGCGCTGAAGCTCCAGAACGCCATCGATGCGGAGATCGCGCAGGATGCGGTTGGTGTGAACGCTGGTCACGCCCATGGCCTCGCCGAGCTGCTCCTGCGTCAGCACCAGCGTATCGCGCCAACCGGGTGAATATAACAAATGTTAAGTCGCGGACCGTGCCGCCGGCAACATGGCCTGACTATTCGTCAACTTGCGTGCCCGAATTTAGGAACCAAACGGCGATGGAGCCGTTGCGCTGCCGTTTCATGGTCGGCCGATCTGATTTTCAAAGTCGCCATCATCACGCTGTTCACGTTCTCGGCGGTGCTCGCCTCGATGCTGTGGCTGAGGGTGTGAAGAGCGCGGTACCGACGCGAAAGCTTGCATGGTCGGCCCGCTCAGGAACGGCAGCTCCTTTGCCGCGTTTTCCCCGCGAGAGCGAGGATCAGACGATGGACAATCTGACGAAGCGCGCGCAGCCGGACCGCAGCAAGATCAACATGCACGAGGCCTTCGAGGTCAAGTACTGGACCCACGCGCTTGGCGTGTCCAGGGAGGATCTGCAAAAGGCCGTCGACAAGGTCGGCAATTCCGCTGCCGCCGTCCGCAAGGAGCTGGCGGTGACCAACGCGCGCGACGACGAGGCGCGGTCCTCTACTTGATGCTGACGAACATGCCCCAGGCGGCGGCCAGCGCCGCGCCGGTGAAGACGACCACGGGATTGTCGCAGAACGTACCACCATAGCGGCACACGTTCGCGCCGAACTGGCCGAGCTCGTGATGGCCCGCGGAGTAGAACAGTCCCGACAGCACCAGCAATGCGGCGGCGACGTAGTACATCGACGGTCTCTCCGAAGCGTTTCGACCTGTGCCCCTTGCGGGCGACATGTCTCAGCTTGGCGCGAAGAGATTTTGTTTCGCCGAATCTGATTTGCCGGATTTGAGTAAAATTTGCGCCGGTCGGGTAAGACGGGAGAGTATACATGTGCAACTGACTAGATTTATTGTTCCTAGCGCTGCATCAATGAGAGAAGCCGTTGCCGATCTTGCTGACGCTGTCGCTGGTTCTCGCGCATGATTTCAAGCTCGGCCTCGGCATTGCTCGGATCTTGATGTTGCCGTTTCAGGTCAACGATCATCGCCTCCTGCTGGGCCAGCCGCCGCTCCCCTTCAATCACCTCACGTTCCAGCTGCCTCAGCTGGTCCAGGATGGCATCGTTGAACATCGATCAAACGCCGCGCGGTCGCACAGTTCGAAACGGCCCCAGCACAACCCTAAATGCTGGGGCCGTTGGAGGTTGCCCGGCGAAATGAACCAGGCGGATCAAGCATAAAGTAATCCCGGATTCTTTTTATGTTCACTTTTGCACAGAGACGCTACCTATTTTTCCCGACTGGATTCACATAAGCGAATGCAGCCGAACAACCGGTCGCCTCCACTTGTCGCTGATTCCAAGCAGGCGATTGGAGGTGATCCTTGACTGACAGTGAGCCGTCGCAGAGCAGATTTTTCGTTCGGATGGGTGGCAAAGGTTGGATGGTTTACGATCGAGAACGCAAGGGACCAGCGTTGGTTGGAACCGATATGGCCGCAAATCTAACGAAGGAACAAGCCGAGCGGTTACATAGAATCCTGGCATCACCAGGCGGACGGAATCTGAGAATCTAGCCTGCGAGGATTTCGGGCAAAACGCCCAGCTTGGATCAACATCTACAGGGGCGCGGACCACCCCCAGTCTGCTGCTGGCCACAGCCGACGACGAAACACGCCTGAAACAATCCGGAAACCCGATTGTCCTGAACGCCTTTTCCGCTCGCCTCGACCAACCAAGCGAAAAGGAGACAATCATGATCCAGGTCGGTTCGAAGGAAGAAGTCGCGTTTCTGCTGATGCTGTTCGGCACCCACACCCAGCCGGTCAAGCGGCCGAAGCCGAAGTCGCGGCAAGGCTGAGGCAAAAAACCATGCCCGGCTTGGCCGAATGCCAGAGCCTCTTGCGTCTTCTGATCGCAAGGGGCGATCCGAAGGCGATCCCGCAAGCCAAGGGCGCCATCGACCAATATCTGAACACGGCGCCGGTCAGCGCCCGTGGGCGCGGCCTGCGCGTGCTGCAGCGCGATGCGCTCGACCTGCATGTTGCCGCGGTCGGCGTGCAGCGCTCCTTTGCCGAAACGGTGGATGCCTATATCGAGCGGAAGCTCGCGGAGGAGTGACCGGGCCGCTTGTCGGGGCCCGCGTCTTCGGGCGAGGCTGCGGCGGTCGGTGCCGCCGCTTTCAGCAGGCCGATCCTGCGACCGAGCTGCCAGACCTCGACGTCGCCCCGGCGCGTGAAGCGCCGCGCGAACAGGAGCGCGGACGCATCGGACCGCGCCTCGAAAGCCTCGGCGGATTGAAACACCCCGTTCTCCCCGACGAGATAGGCGCGGTATTGCTGCATCATGTCGGCGCCCTCAGGCCGGGCGAACGGAGCCAGGCGTCGATCTGCACCGCCGTCTCGTCCTGCCGCGCCCTGCGCAGCAGCATCTCGCGCTCGCGCCCGGGCGGCAACGCGCGCGCCTTATCGCGAAGGCGGGCCGCCTCTTCGGCAAGCCGCTGATCGAGAGTTCTGGTGTGCTTGAAACGCCGCCGCGTCAGCATGCTCTGCTCCCTTGCTGGAGTGGGGCGGGAGCGCAATTGGCGTTCTCATCACCGATCGTTGCCACGAGCCTCGCGGTGACGGGGTAAGCCTAGGCCTCTTTCGACGAGGCGTCGCCATCATTTGATAAGTGCTACGAAGACGAATCCCGGCTTCTGACGAGGCGTGGTCTGCGCTGTTTGAGCTGGTTACTCATTCTTCGCCTCGGCGCTGCTGGGGCTGAGCTGGGAAGTGGCGCGTCGGTTGGTGGAGGGGGCTTTCGAATATGGTGTGGTTCGGGGACTTGGCGGTGCGGGACTTGCGCAGATCCTGCAATCCGCTGAGTGCTATGCAGCACCTGCACAAGTTGACATTGTTCCTGTTTTGTTCTATCGAGCGAAAACTCAACCTGTAAGCGAGCCGTGATGGCACCACCTCACGCCGCAAAGCGTCCATGAGGCGGCCGATGAGTAAGTCTTTTCTTGCCCTGGTCTTGCTCGAAACACCTGCAACGCCGGACATGGTGGCGCTTGCCGAAGCCGTCCGTGCGCGACATCCAGAACTGCCGATGGAGGTGGAGGGAGTACAACGAGTATACCTTGTTCGGCCCTGAATGCATACAGGAGAGGATCCCCACGCTGTTGAGTCGTATTTTGTCCGTCGTGATTGTCGCAACAGGCGCATTGCCTCGCCTTAATTGTTACCGGATCCTAAGCCGTTGCCTCACGTAAATTGCTCCCCTGGACCGGGAACGAGCGAGGGGCGGAGATGGGGTGGCTAAGCATGGCAACGCGGAAGGAACTGACGGCGGCGGCAGGCGTGCGCTATCGGCGGTCGGATCGCGCGAAGAAGGCGCGGATATTGGACGAGTTCGTCGACATCACCGGATTCCATCGGAAGCATGCGATGCGTCTACTTCGAAACCAGGAAGGCGTACATCCGGGCCGACGGGCGCGACGTCGGATATATAATGAAGCAGAACACACCGCACTCGTGCTGCTTTGGGAGGCGTCAGACCGCATCTGCGGGAAGCGACTGAAAGCATTAATGCCCGCGCTGATTGAGGCGATGGAACGGTACGGGCACCTCGACCTTGCCCCTGAGATTCGCACCAAACTTTTGGCGATGAGCGCTGCGACGATCGACCGCGCCTTGGTGCGGGTTCGAGAAAAATTGGGTCGCAAGCGCCGGCGGCACGCGGGGCATTCCCTGCGTCGCAGTATTCCAATACGGACTTCGGCAGATTGGAATGATCCGGCGCCGGGATTCGTCGAGGCCGACCTTGTAGCGCATAGCGGTCCATCTGCGCGCGGCAGCTTCATCCAGACCCTCGTGCTCACCGACATTGCTACCGGCTGGACAGAGTGCGCACCTCTGATCGTGCGCGAACAGACGCTGGTGAGCACGGTGCTGACGGAATTGCGCAAGCAATTGCCTTTTGCGCTGCTCGGCTTCGACACGGACAATGACACCGTGTTCATGAATGAGACGTTGAAGGCCTACTGCGAGGCGGCCAACATTGTCTTCACGCGTTGCCGTCCCTACCGGAAGAATGACCAGGCGTTCGTCGAGCAAAAGAACGGCGCCGTCGTGCGCAGGATGGTCGGCTATCGTAGGTTCGAAGGCCCTGGAGGCGGCCAAGCTACTGGCGGAACTCTATCGGTCAGCGCGGCTGTTCGTAAACTTCTTCCAACCTTCGTTCAAACTGTTAGCCAAGCAGCGCGACGGTGCTCGTGTACGTAAGACATACAGCGCGCCGGCAACACCCCACCAGCGCCTGTCAGCGGACGCCCGCACGCCTGATGCGGTCCGCCACCATCTCCAGGAAATCTATACCGCTCTCGATCCGGTCACGTTGTTGCGCGACATCCGCGACGTGCAGGAGCGCCTCGCGGCGCTCGCGGATATCCAACCATCCGCCCATCCTGCTGCGGCATCACAATCGATTGATCGCTTCCTGGCAAGCCTGCGAACGGCCTGGAAGGACGGCGCCACGCGCCCGACGGATCGGCCAATCGTGAAGGCTAAAAGGGGCCGGCGTCGTCCCGATCCGCTTATCCGGGCAACGTCAGATTTGAGAAAATGGTTTGAAGCCGAGCCTTGGCGGACCGGCAGCGAACTGCTCTCGCGCCTGCAGGTGGAATATCCTGGAGACTATCCGAACAAGCTTCTTCGAACCCTTCAACGTCGGTTGAAATCCTGGCGCAGCGAGCAAGCGAATGCGCTGCTGTTTGCTTCAGAAAAAATGCCGCCAGGGCATGAGGTCACAACACCCCAATGACGTGCGAGGTGCCAGCGGAGGAGGCCGGGCGCTCCGAAACCCCGGCCATCTCCGCACCCGGCCTCCTCCTCAACTCAGGCCAGGAGCAAAATAAATGAGGCAACTGATCGCGCCCGGGAGCAT
The DNA here is from genome assembly GCF_054063675.1 of Bradyrhizobium sp. USDA 376. Lineage (NCBI taxonomy): Bacteria > Pseudomonadati > Pseudomonadota > Alphaproteobacteria > Hyphomicrobiales > Nitrobacteraceae > Bradyrhizobium > Bradyrhizobium sp. USDA 376. The sequence goes on along the minus strand of NZ_JBSSGN010000001.1, from coordinate 8,113,689 downwards.
CGATATGTGAGGCAATACGCAGGCTTCTTCCGTCGGTCGGTGCGTTTGCTGGTGATTGCACCGTATCTTATGCCTTCGACGGCACGACGAGGGAGGATGTCGTCGCAGGCGCGACGAGCGCGCTCAACGAAGAGGGGATCACGAAAGAATGTCAGTATGAAAGGCATTGCGCGATAGAGCTGACGAAATCGGATCTGATGATATCTTTCCGTGTTGAGCGCTCTGGGTACCACAGGGTGGTCGTCTTCGCCGACGGCGGCCGTAGCCGCCGCGTCGATTGCCGCTTTTTTTCCGACGGTGGTGGCCTGGTTGCGAGCGGGCTTACCCAGCCATTGCTTCGCCTCCACATCTACGAAGGGCATGCTCGCAAGAGAAACGAATACGTCCAAAATCTCCCTTTGGGGCTTCTGTATCTCCAATTTTCAGATTTGAAATAGTTCGGCGTTCGGGAGCGCCTTAGCGCGTCTCCACCGTCTTGTTCGTCAGCCGAAGCCTCCTGCGGTCCTTCGTTGATTGCGGGGCCGGATTGGCATGTCTCCAAAGGAACTCATCATGGCTACCATCGAGCGGCAGTATCTGCCTCCACTGAATCCGAGACAACGATCGCGGAGGTGGATCGTCCGCGCATCTACGACATCGTTCGCAAGCAGTTGGCCGATCTCCTGGAGGGCGACCAGTCCTATTATCCGGATGGGGTCCAGAAGGACTGGCAGGCACGGGCCGATGATCTTGATGGCTTCATCGGATCGATTTCGAGCTTGCGAGGGCGTCGCGACCGAATCGAGAAGGCAGAGCCGTCCGATAAGATCGAACTTCCGCCTGAGCTGTCACCGGCAACGCGGGACAGGAATGAGCTGTACCTCGATCCAAATCCGTTTGCTCCCGCAATGAAGACTCGTCCTCGGCCGCGACAAGAATGGCCGATTTCGTCGATCCCTGAAGGCGCCACGGGCGGTGTGGCGACCAGGCCAGAGCGGCGCATCACGCCACCAATATCTTTCCGTTCTAGGCATCTTCCTTGATCTTCCCGCCCGCCGATCAACCGACAAAGTGAATCTACGATAGGAAAACTTACCGTGAGCGAGGACAGCAGGAATTTCATTGAACGCGCCGAGTCCATTACCGGAAATCTCTACGGCGAACCGATGTCACCGGATCGCATCGCGGAGAATTTTGCGTTGTACGGGCTGAAGAAGCGCGTGGCGGCACTCGAGAGGTTCGATGCCGAGCTGGGCGGCGAGATCGACTCGAGCCCGCACAGCTTGCGCAGGCGCGTCCAGCTCGTCGATCTGCGCCGGCGGATGGGCAGTATCCACGAGGCGCTGCGCAAAGCGAAGCGATGACTCATCCATTGCTCACGGCGCTTGCGCAGGCACGATTGCGCGATGCGCCGATGTTCGTCAAATGGTGCGAACTGAACGGCGTGAACGCCTGTCCAGCGGGGCCTGCGTCGGTGGCGCGTTTTGTGACCGACTGCGCATCGCTCGGCATGGACCGGCTCTGGCCGGCCGTGCAGGACATATCGCGGATGCATGTGGCGCTCGATCTCGCGGACCCGACCCTCGGTGGTGCGGCGGCAAGTGCGATGAACGCGATCGCGGCCATTCCTCCGCCACGGTCCTGGCCGCAGCCGTTCAAGCGCCGGTTCGCGATCTTACCGTATGACATCCAGCTTCATCTTGCCTCGCGCGAAGCTCAACGGGAAGCCATACGCTGACAACAGCGCAATTGGCTTCACATACACACTTGAATACGTTGTCCGATCCTGGACACGTGCACTCGTACCAGCGTGCGGAGTTCGGTGAGCAGAAGCCGGCATCCGGCGGCAATGCGCCGTTTGCCAACTATTCCTCGCAAAACACGGGATCGGCGACCACTGGGATCACGATCAACAACGTCGCAGCTGGCGGCGGCAACGCTCATAACAATACACAACCGACGATTATCGCCAATAAGCTGCTGAGGATTGCTTAGAGGGGGCTGTGCCACCGCATCATTTGGTGATCTCGCGGGATGATGGATCCGACAGCATCCCTTGGAAAAAACAAAAAATCTCGATGACCGGTCAATCCAAATTTGGGATGAGGACTCCGTGAGAGTTCTTCTATTCGTGCGTACCTTTTCCCAAGAAACATAATTCCCAAATAGCCGAGATCGCTGAAGAACTCTAGCAACGGGTCAATTTCCCCGAGCATGCTCTCAAACTGGATCACTGGAGAGAACCGACGAATTAGATGCTCTCCGCCACGAAAGACGTTGAGTTCGTGCCCTTCTACGTCGCACTTGATGAATTTCAAGTTCGAGATTGGTCCGAGATCATCTAGTTTGGCGAGTTTAACGGGTATTGAACTGCCGATGTTCCTAGAGAGAGAGGCGCTTCCGTCTCCGGGACGCTTTCTTGACAACTGAGATACGCCGTCGGCGTCGGATAAAGCAAGGTTGACAATCTCGACATTCGGTCCAAGGCGGCGCTGACGAATATACTGGGCCATCTCTGGCTGAGGTTCGATTGCGAGAACCCGTCCGTGACGTCCAACAGCTTTAGCTAACCAATAGGAGTAAATGCCCTTATTGGCCCCAATGTCTAAGACGGTGGCGCCGGTCAGCCGCAAGTGCAGAAGAGTTTTGAGCTGCAAGCTCTCGGTTCTGAACCTGTAGCGCAGGCACCGGAGCAAAAAATGGACATCCTCAAGCATGACTTGAGGCTACTACTACACCCCCCAACCGAGTCAACCCATGGTAGACCTCAACGCCCTCACTCGGGCGAACGGCGACCGCTGGTCAAAAGCCAAGCCAACCCGCCAATCCGAAGCAGCCAAAGTCGCTTTACGCCTTTCTCAGGCCAGGCGCCGATATCAGGCCGTCGAGCGTGAGACAGGCGTCCCATGGCCGGCGATTGCCGTCATTCACGAGCGGGAATCCTCACAGGACTGGAAGGCTTCCCTGGCGCAGGGAGACCCCTGGAACCGCGTCTCGGTCCACGTTCCGGCTGGGCGCGGCCCGTTCGCCTCGTGGGAGGCGGCCGCGATCGACGCTCTGGTCAAGTGCCCGCCCTTTCTCGCGCGCCACAAGGACTGGTCGATCGCCGCGGCGCTGACGGCGCTCGAGACCTATAACGGCATCGGCTACGCAGCCCGCGGCGTGCCGTCACCCTATCTCTGGGCGGGCACCAATCAGTACCGCGCCGGAAAGTACGTTCGGGACGGCGTTTACGATCCGAGCAAGGTCGATCCGCAACTGGGATGCGCAGCGCTCATGATCGCTCTGATGGAGCTCGATTCCGAGATCAGCTTTGCGGGAGCGATCGCAAGGAGCCCGACGGCTAGAGCCCCGGCAAGGCCTTCACTAACGAATCCGTCGAAGGGCTCGATCGGCGCGTTCGTTGTCAATCTGGTCAGAGCGATCTTTGGAAGGAAGTGAACATGCGGACAATGTTCGACATTGCTCTCTTCGCGGCCGGCTTTGCTACCAGCTGGTACTGCAAGGACCCCGTCCTTCGGATCGTGACTGGGACCGACGCCCTGATCAAGTCGCTCGAGGCAAGACTTACGACGTTGCGAGGCAAATCGTGATGCTCGCAAGGATCAAGGCGGCCTGCTTGCATTCCGTGACCATCGCCTGGAGCTATTGCATCGGCCTAGCCGGTGCGCTGGCCTCGGTCATCGACGACTTCGCCGATGCGCTCGGTAATCCCGACTTCAAAGACCAGATCAGCGCGGCTATCGGCGATGTCAAGATAACGGGGCGCATCCTGCTGGTGATCTCCGTCGTGACGATCATCGCACGCCTGCGAACCCTTCGGAGGAAAGATCAATGTGGATGACGCTTATCTCCTTTCTCGGCGGCCCCGTCGTCACGGCGTTGATTGACGCCTACAGCGCGAAACTGAAAGCCGAGAATGTCGACACGAAGATTGCGGCGGATCTGGCCGCGAGCGAGATCGCGGCGCAGACGGTCGAGGCCAAAGCCGTCATGCAGTATAGAGTCGCGGAGCTCGGCTACTGGTACGAGCCGGATAAATTGATCGGGTATTGCGTGACCGTCTACTTCGCGAAGCTCCTTGTTTGGGACAAGGTTCTCGGCCTCGGCACGACGGACGCCCTGGCCGGATTTGCGGCGATCACTGCCAATCTCGTCGTCTCCTTCTACTTCGCCAAGCGCGGGTTCGAGAACGTCGCAAGGATCATCAAGCGGTGAAGATGTCAGAGGACGAGATCAGGGCGATCGTTGCCGAAACGCTGGCTGAGCAGCACAGACTCCAGCAGGACAGCATCGACGCGATCGTATTGAAGGCCGTGGCATCGGTTATGGCCTCCTTTGGTATCGAAGATGACGATCGGAAGGAGGTTAGGGCAGACCTTCAGCATCTCCGGCGTTGGCGGAAGAGCGTGGAGCAGGCGCAGAGCTATACATTCAAGGCAGTGATCACGGTGCTCGTCACCGGTTTGGTCGGCGCTGCCTGGCTCGGTGTCAAAGTCATGTTGGGCAAATGAGCCGCGGCGACGACCGAGTTGCCGTGGCTCGATCTGGAACTGTTTCCGTCAATGGGCCATCCCATGTACAGAATTGGTGTCGTCGATGCTGACGATGAGGAGATCGTCGAGACCCTCGGCGATCTGCACAGGCTCACATTCTTCGATGGTGCGGCCATGCCTCGGTTTGAGCTGGGCACCTGGTGGCTCGCCTATCACAACGACGGCCCGGTCGCCTTCGCCGGCGTCGTGTCGTCGACCCATGCACGAAACAGCGGGTACTTCTGCCGCGTCGGGGTCATGCGGCGGCATTGGGGACGCGGTCTTCAACTCAGGCTGATGCGGGCGATCGAGGCGAGGGGACGGCGTGTCGGGTGGGATAGTATCGTCTCGGATACAACGGACAATCCGGCCTCTGCCAATAATTTCATCCGGGCTGGCTATCGGCTCTACGTGCCCGAGGTGCCCTGGGCCTGGTCGCATACGCTATACTGGCGAAAGCGGTTGCGCTGAGGGGCCGGGTTTCCCGTGATGCGGAACGTGGCCTTCGGTAGGTAGAACGACTTGCAACGAAGCCCGGTGCAGCCTTGTATGCCCGATGTGTCGAGAGGCCCGGCAGCTTGACGGCTGCCGGGCCTTTTTGCGTTTTCAGGAATGTCGTTGAAGCACTTGCGAAGTCGGCTGCGCCGGGCTTTAAGTTTGCTCTTGCAGGAAATTCGGCGACCACAAGCCGATGTAAGGGAGCGTCATCGATGTCCACGAAGCCTCAATTGCCGGAACGTCCCTTGCGAGCAACGGAAGGGCCTGCGGCGCTCGATGGTCTGCTGGTCGTCGATTTTACGCGCGTGGTGGCTGGCCCGGCCTGCACGCAGACGCTGGCTGATTTCGGTGCGCGCGTCGTCAAGATCGAGAACCCGGACGGTGGCGACGATACGCGCGCGTATGAACACGCCGAAATCGGCGGCGAGAGCGCTGCCTATCTCAGTCTTAACCGCAACAAGCGCGGCATCGCACTCGACCTCGCCGTGCCTGAAGCCCGCGAGATCGCGCTGGATCTGATTCGCAAGGCTGACGTGGTCGTCGAGAATTTTTCGAGCGGGGTCATGAAGAAATTCGGGCTCGACTACGACGCGGTCGCGCCACTCAACCCTCGGCTGGTCTACTGCTCGATCTCTGCCTATGGGCGCTCGGGGCCGTTCGCCTCTCGTCCCGGCTTCGATCCCATCACCCAGGCGGAAAGCGGCTTCATGTCGCTCAACGGATTTGCCGACGGTCCCCCGGTTCGCACCGGCCCGCCCATCGTGGATATCGCGACGGGAATGACGGCCTGTAACGCCATCCTTCTCGCCCTGCTGGCGCGGGATCGGCTGGGCCGCGGCCAGCACGTCGAGGTCGCCCTGTTTGACATAGCAATGGCGATGACGGGTTTCTACGGCATGGCCTATCTGATTAACGGCCAAAATCCCGGCCGGTTTGGAAATTCGCCGAGTGGGTCTCCCACCGTCGGCGTCTACGAGGCTTCCGATGGGCCACTCTACATGGCTTGCGCCAACGACCGTCTCTATCGCCGGCTGGTCGTCGAGGTGCTGAACCGGCCAGATCTCATCACCGATCCGAAATTCGCGACGCGCAAGGCGCGTTCCGAGAACAAGGAACTCTTGCGGGCAGCCATCGCGGAAGTCTTTGCAAGCGATACTCTCGAGAATTGGATGGCGAAGATGAAGCTGGCCAGTATTCCGGTTGGCTATCTCCGCACCGTCGAAGAGGGCTTTAACGCACCTGAGGCCCGCGACCGCCATCGTTTGGGCCGGATTCCGCATCCTACCGCGGACTGGGTCCCCAACATCGAGACGCCGATTACCATGAGCCTAACCGGCGCAATCGATCCCGTGGCCGCACCTCTGTTGGGCGAGCATACGCTGGACATCTTGCGTGACACGCTCGGTTATGACCAGCGTCGGATAACTGAGTTTACCCAAAGGGGGGTTTTTGGATCGGGTAAGCCCTCGGTTTGAGACCGAACGTTAACCTCGCCGGCAGGCATCGCGCGGCTTGCGGATCGCAGCTTTGCGATGCCAGTTCGCCATATCGCCTCCTTTTCCGGTAGCGAGGTGCAAAGGGATCGGCTTGATTTGGCGATCTTCCCGCCGCATAAGTGTAAGAAAGCGAGGGATGCGGAATGGCGCCTGGTCAAGAGCCGAGCGTGGGCCAGCCTGAGGGGCCGGGATCCGGCGAGCGCGCTTACGCAGCAATGATCGAGAACGCTCGGGCGCTCCAGCCACGACTGCGAGAGCGAGCCGCCCGAACCGAAGAGCTGCGACACCTTCCGGCCGAGACCGAACGGGATCTGCACGACGCCGGCCTGTTCCGGATGCTTCAGCCCAAGCGCTTTGGCGGTGCTGAGCTCGATTATGTCGCCCTGATCGACTGCGCCGATCTGCTGGGTCAGGCGGACGCGTCCGTGGCCTGGAATCTCGCTAATCTGGCGAGCCATCACTGGATGCTCGGCATGTTCGAGCACAGGGCGCAGGATTTGGTCTGGGGCCGTGATCCCGATACGCTGATTGCCTCCTCGTTTATCTTTCCTGCCGGCCGCGCCACGAGGGTCAAGGGCGGATACCAGCTGCACGGAAGCTGGCCGTTCTCTTCCGGCGTCTCGTCCTGCGAATGGAACATGCTTGCAAGCGTGGTCTCCTCAGAAGACGAGGCAGATGGCATCGAGTATCGGATATTTCTGCTTCCGAAGGGCGACTATAGGGTCCTCGACACCTGGAATGTCGCCGGGCTGCGAGGCACGGGTTCTTGCGACGTGGAGGTCCGGGACGCCTTCGTCGCCGACGATATGACAGTGGCCGTTAGCGAGCTCACCGGCGGCCGGCCGCCGGGGAGCAAGATCAATCCCAATCCGTTGTATACGTTACCTGTGTTCTCGCTGTTTCCTTACGTCTTGTCCGGCGTTGCGCTCGGCAATGCGCAGGCGTGCCTGAACGACTATATCGAGGTCGCGCGTCACCGCATGTCCACCTACAACCAAGCCAAGCTGAGCGACTTTCAAAGCACGCAGATCAAGATTGCGGAGGCTTCCGCCAAGATCGACGCTGCTCGCCTGATCATGCGTTCGGCTTGTGTGGATGCCATGGAGAATGCAAGGCGTGGTTATGTTCCCGATATGTCAGCCAAGACCCGATATCGGCGGGATGGGGCCTTTTCAGTGAACTTGTGTACCGACGCGGTCTCGATGCTGTTTGCGGCGAGCGGAGCGCGCGGCTTGTTCACATCGGGGGGGTTGCAGCGGCAATTCCGCGATGCACACGCGATCAACTCACATCTCGCGTTCAATTTTGATGCGGCCGGAACCAACTATGGACGCGTGGCGCTGGGCCTACCGTCCGAAAATCTTACGCTGTGAGGCCGGCCGATGAATGATCTGCCGAAGCAGCCGGCCGCTCCCGATCCAGCCAACGAACTTGCGAGCGGCAGCTCGCCGATCGATCCCCGCGATTTTCGAAGTGCGCTCGGCACATACGGAACGGGCGTAACGATCATCACCGCCACGGCGGCGGATGGAAAGCCTTATGGCATCACCTGCAATTCATTTGCATCGGTCTCCTTGAATCCTCCTCTGGTTCTCTGGAGCCTCGGGGTCTATTCCTCGAGCCTGACTGTGTTTCAGAACGCCAGCCACTTCGCCGTCCATGTCCTCGGCACGTCGCAGCAGGCGCTTGCGAACAAATTTGCGAGATCGTCCGACGACAAATTCGCTGATGTCGATTGGACACCGGGTCTCGGCAACGCCCCGGTGCTTGCCGAGAGCGTCGCCAGTTTTCAATGCCGCTCCGTCAACCGCTATTATGGTGGCGATCATGTGATTTTTCTCGGAGCAGTCGAGGCCTATGTCTACAATGCCAAGGAAGCTCTGCTGTTTGCGCGGGGAACATATGGTCGCTTCTTGGCCGACGATGAACGCAAGAAGTCGCCATAACGCGCTTCTGGTCGAATTCGATAGTTCAATGCTCTGCCGCTGAAAGCCTGTAGATCTCCAGCGCGTCCGCATCCGCGCCGCGCGCGGCGTTGGCCAGCCTGAAAAGTTGACCCGCAAGCGATGCCATTGGGACCGGCGTCGACGTCGTCTGCGCGACAGCGGCGACCGTATCGAGGTCCTTGAGCATCGTGGCGATGTGACCGAGTGGCGGGGAGTGAATGCCCTGGACCATCCGTGGCACGAAAAGCTGAAGCGGAATGGAATCCGCAAAGCCACCGGCGAGCGCTTCGGGCAACCGGTTGGCGTCAATCCCAGCGTTCACGGCAAGGCGGGTTGCTTCAGCGAGGACGGCCATCGCGCATCCGACAATCACTTGATTGCATAGTTTTGTCATCTGCCCCGCGCCGGTGGGGCCCATATGTGTGAACCTGCGCGCCATCGCGAGGACGTAGGCGCGTACCCTCTCGATATCGGCGGCCTGTCCGCCGGCCATGATCGCGAGCGTACCTTCTTCGGCGCCCTTGGTACCGCCGGATACGGGTGCATCGATCCAGCCTGCGCCGTTGGCGTCTTTCAGGCGCGTAGCAAGGTCGCGCGCAGCGTCGGGATGGATCGACGAGAAGTCGACGACGAGCTTGCCCGCGCCGGCCGCGGCCGAAAGACCTTCAGCTCCGAATATCACCTCCTCAACCGCTACGGCGTCCGTCACGCACATGAAGACGATATCCGCGTCCGTCATAACGTCGCGGGGGGTGATTGCGCGCCGTGCACCAGCTTCAACGAGCGGAGCCACCTTGCTCTCGGAACGGTTCCAGACGGTGACCTGATAGCCAGCCTTGAGCAGGCGGCGGGTCATGGGTGTTCCCATCAGTCCGAGGCCGACATAGCCAAGCCGCTCGGCGCCCTGCGGGTTTGTCTTGCTCGTATCAGCCATAGGTTGCCTCCTCCTGTCGCACCGCAATGGCGCACGATCGCCGCATTACCATACATGGCGTGCCCCGCGGCGAAACCGGGCCGGCTTGCATGGCTTGCCTGATTGTTTGAACCATGAAACATTTGGGCTGGTCGGGTTGGGTGGCGCCGGTCGGCGCCGGAGCAACGGAGTGGGCGCGATGCGAACGGTTTCGAGGTTGATGCTGGCAACGGGGGCGGTGGCGGCCGCGATTGCGGTCGCCGGCCCCTCACGGGCGCAGCAGACGATCCGCGTCGGTTGGACGATCCCGGCCGAGGAGTCCAAGTACTGGATGATGCGTCGCCCGGCTGAATTCCCCGATATCGGCAAGACCTACAACATCGAATGGACCCAGTTTCAGGGCACCGCGCCGATGACGCAGGCATTGGCGGCGGGCGCTCTGGATTGCGCGACGCAGGCACCGCTGTCGCTCTCCAATGGCGTGGTTGGCGGCAATCTCAAGGCCTACATCGTGGCGCAGCATGTCTTCGAGAAGCCCGGCGGCTTTTCGGTCTATTGGGCGGTGATGGATGACTCGCCGATCAAGACCATCGCCGACCTCAAGGGCAAGACCGTCGGCATTTCCGTGATCGGCGGCGGCACGCAGGGGCCGTTCAACCTGCTCCTGAAGCAGAATGGCGTCGACCCGGCCAAGGATATCAAGCTGGTCGAGGTCGGTTTTGCTGTGTCGGAAGACGCGCTGCGCCAGGGCCGGGTCGATGCGGTCAACATGAACCAGCCGTTTGCCGCGCGAGCAGAAGCGAAGGGTGGGACAAGGAAACTGTTCTCGCTGTCACAGGCCATGCCGAACATCGTGCACATTCTGGAAGCCTGCCGTGCCGATTTCGTCGACAAGAATCCGGAATTGGTCAAAGCATATGTCCGTGACATCACGTCGGGCATGAAGAAGGCTCTGGCGAACCGCGAAGAGACGTTGAAGGTCGTGTCCGAGGTGCTGAAGGCTCCCGTTCCGGTGCTCGAGACCTACCTGCTCAAGGAGAACGACTTCGGCCGTGACCCGGGAGCTGCGCCGAACTTCCCGGCCATTCAGAAGATGCTCGACATCTACGCAGAAACGGGAATGCTGCCAAAGCTGGACGTTGCGCAGTTCAAGCATCCGACGATCGTCGCTCCGCTGCAATAGGCGGTAGAGCGAACCATCCGGACAATGAGATCGCAACGTTCCGGTCCGGCGGCACGTTGCATGAAGAAGATGCACGCATGAAGAAGTTGCGATCACGGGTGACGACGGACGGGCTCGACCGGGCTCCGCATCGCGCTTTCATGCGCGCGATGGGTCTCGATGACACCGCGATTGCTAGGCCGATGGTCGGCGTCGTCAGTATGAAGGGCGAGCAGACGCCCTGCAACATGACCCATGATTTCCAGGTGGCTGCAGCCAAGACGGGAATCGAGGAGGCCGGCGGGACGCCGCGCGAATTCTCCACCGTGTCGGTCTCCGACGGCATCAGCATGAATCATGAGGGAATGAAGTTTTCCTTGTTTTCGCGAGAGCTGATTGCCGACTCGATCGAAGCGGTCGTCCATGGCCTCGCCTACGATGCGCTGATCGGATACGGCGGATGCGACAAGACGCTTCCCGGCGTGATGATGGGCATGGTTCGTTGCAATGTGCCGTCCATTTTCATCTATGGCGGCAGCTCGCTACCGGGGCGCGTCGACGGGCGAACCCTCACGGTGCTCGACTCCTATGAGGCCGTCGGTAGTTTCATGACGGGCGAGATCGGCGGAGAGACGCTCGAGCGGATCGAGCGTGCTTGTCTGCCCACGATCGGTGCGTGCGCCGGCCAGTTCACGGCGAACACCATGGGGATGGTATCGGAAGCAATGGGTCTTACCATCCCCAACGTGTCGATGGTGCCTGGCGTCTACGCCGAGCGTGCGCAGATCTCGCGCCGCGCCGGACGCCTGATCATGGAGATGCTGGCCCGCGGCGGGCCGCTCCCGCGCGACATCGTGACGCGGAAATCCCTCGAGAATGGCGCGGCCATCGTGGCGGCCACAGGCGGGTCGACCAACGCTGCACTGCATTTGCCCGCGATTGCGAACGAGGCAGGCATCGCGTTCACGATCGACGACGTCGGTGAGGTCTTCGCCAGGACACCGCTGATCGGAAACCTGCGCCCCGGAGGCAAATACACGGCGAAGGACGTCTACGATATCGGCGGCGCGGCCGTCGTGATCCGCGAGCTGATTCAGAGCGGGCATATCGATGGCAGCTGCCTGACCATCACGGGCCGCACGCTCGCGGAGGAATACGGCACGGCCAATGCCCCCGATGGGGAGATCGTGTACACCGTGCGCGCGCCGATCATGCCGGATGGCGGTGTGGCGGTGCTGAAGGGAAATCTTTGTCCGGACGGCGCGGTCATCAAGGTCGCAGGTCTCAAGAGCCTGGTCTTCGAGGGTATCGCCCGCGTTTTCGAAGACGAGGAAGGCTGTGTCAAAGCGGTTCGTGACCGTAGTTACGGCGCGGGCGAGGTTCTCGTTATCCGCAATGAAGGGCCGGTCGGCGGCCCCGGCATGCGCGAGATGCTCGGCGTCACTGCGTTGATCTACGGCCAGGGCATGGGCGAGAAGGTGGCCCTGATCACCGATGGCCGATTCTCCGGTGCCACCCGCGGCATGTGCATTGGCTATGTTTCTCCCGAAGCGTTCGTGGGCGGTCCGCTGGCGCTTGTTCGCGACGGTGACAGGATCCGGATTGACGCGGCTGGCCGTCGCATGGATGTGCTGCTCGACGAGCAGGAACTCGCCGCGCGCCGACGCGACTGGAAGCCGCGACCGCCACGGCATCGGGCCGGCGCGCTGGCGAAATATGCGCGACTGGTTGGCCAAGCGCCGGGTGGAGCGGTCACGCACGAAGGCCCGGCGGAATGGCCCTGGTTCGAATGACGCGAGCCGCGGGTTGCCAAACGCAATCGTCCGTCTGGCAGGCTTCTTGCTACGCTCGTCCTGCTGGTGGATCAGCAGGTCGATTGCGTGACGTTCGCGGATGCGTGAAGTGAGAGCGGGATGAAGGTAGTGCCTTCGAGATCGAGCGAATGGGTGAGACCGGTGACGTCACAAAGGCCGGCTTCTGCGATCATCGAGATCGATAGCGTCTCACAGGTTTTCCAGACCTCGGCGCGCAAGGACCATTTGGCGCTGTCGGGCATCTCACTGACGATCGACGAAGGAGCTTTCGTTTCCATTCTCGGACCGTCCGGCTGCGGCAAGTCGACACTGCTCTACATCGTCGGAGGCTTTGTCAGCCCAACCAGTGGCGCGGCGAAGATCAAGGGGCAGGCGATCACAGGACCCGGTCCGGATCGCGGACCGGTCTTCCAGGAGTTTGCACTGTTTCCCTGGAAGACGGTGTTGGGCAATGTGATGTACGGGCCACGCCAGCAGGGTGTGCGGGCCGCGGAGGCGGACGCGCAGAGCCGGGCGCTGATTGAGATGGTCGGCCTCAAGGGCTATGAGAACTTCTATCCCAAGGAGCTGTCGGGCGGCATGAAGCAGCGCGTCGCGCTCGCCCGGACACTCGCCTACCATCCCGAAGTCCTGTTGATGGACGAGCCGTTCGGCGCGCTCGACGCTCATACCCGGACGCGTCTGCAGAACGATCTCCTGAACATCTGGGAGCGTGATCGCAAGACGGTGTTGTTCGTCACCCATTCGGTCGACGAAGCCGTCTTCCTGTCGGACAAGGTGGTGATGATGTCGAAATCGCCCGGTCGCATCCGGCAGGTCATCGATATCGATCTGCCACGGCCGCGTCGCCGCAACGAATTGCTGCTCGATCCGCGTTACCAGAAATACGTCGTGGACATCGAACGCATGTTCGACGAGAGCGACGAAGCCGGGGCGCCCTCATGATGTCGCAGGCTGCCGTGCTCAAGCGTGCCGCCCCGGTGCTTGCCTGCGTCGGGCTGTTGGCAATATGGCAGGCCGCTGCGCTGGTGCTGAAGAACGACAGCTTTCCAACGGCGATCGAGGCGATCCGCGCGATCCCGGATATCCTTGGCGACAAGGAATCCCTGATCAACATCCTGGCCTCGCTTCGTCGCATGGCGGTCGGGTTCGGCATAGCCGTGCTTGTTTCGATCCCGCTCGGTCTGTTGATGGGCCGGAGTCGGGCCGTTGCTGCTTTCTTTAACCCACTCCTGATGGTCATCTACCCAGTGCCGAAGGCGGCATTGATGCCCATTATCATGCTGTGGCTTGGCGTCGGCGACATCACAAAGACGCTGGTGATCTTCCTCGGTGTCAGCCTGCCAGTGATCTATCACAGCTTCGAGGGCGCCAAGGCCGTCGAAGAGAAGATGCTGTGGTCAGGCGCTGCGATGGGACTCTCTCCCCTGCAACGCCTGGTCCGGATCGTGCTGCCTGCTGCGCTTCCGGAGATCTTGACCGGATGCCGCACGGGATTGGTGCTGGCTCTGATCACAATGATCACCAGTGAGATGATCGCCCGGCAGTCCGGCGCGGGGAACATCCTGTTTAATGCGCTGGACATGGGTCAATACGACACAGTCTTCGCGATGATCATCATCGTGGGGGCGATGGGCATCTGCCTCGATGCGATCTTCGAGCGGATCCGCGCCAGGCTGGTGCGTTGGTCCGAGCCTCAGTTCGACATGCCGCTGAGCTTCTCATGATATCGCGCGCTTTCTCAGCAAACCTCCTTCTTGGGCTCGCGCCGATCGCGCTGGTGATCGCGCTGTGGCAGGGCCTCGTATCGTTTGGCTTTGCCCCAGCGGTTCTGCTGCCGCCACCGGGTTATGTCTTCAGCCGGCTGCTGCAGCAACTCGTGACCTGGACGTTCCAGCAGGAGATCGCGGCGACCCTGATCCGGCTGTTTGCCGGCTTTGCGATCGCGGTCGTGCTCGGCGTCAGTATTGGCATTGCCGCTGCCGCCAGTCCGGCAATCAACGCCGTGGTCCGGCCGATCGTACGGGTATTGGCGCCGTTGCCCAAGGTTGCGCTCTATCCGGCACTCCTCCTGCTGCTCGGTTTCGGCCACGGATCGAAGATCACGTTGGTGACTGCGGACGCACTTTTCCCTATTCTTTTGTCCACCTATTACGGCGCATCGACGGTCGAGCAGAAGCTGATCTGGTCGGCCATGGCGGCAGGGACGCCTCGCTACGAAATCCTGTTCAAGGTCGTATTGCCGGCGGCCATGCCGTCGATCCTGACTGGCTGCCGGATCGGCCTCGTCATTTCCTGCATCGTGGTGTTTCTGGCCGAGATGATAACGTCGACGGACGGGCTGGGCCACGCCCTGGTCACGGCGGCCCGGACGTTCCAGGCCGTCGACATGTTCGTGCCGCTGATCACGATCTCGTTGCTGGGGTTGATCTTGAACGCCCTGTTGGGCGCCGTGCGATCGTACCTCTTGCGGGGCTTCCCCGAAGCGTGATCTGACTTAACAAGAAACCACGATACCGGGAGTGAGCCATGCTGGCCGATCGCATCGAGGCAAAATGGATCGACGCATTTTGCGAGATTTTTGAGCGATGTGCCGTCAAGGCCGGTGATACCGCGGCGATCCTCTCGGAGACCCAATCGCGCGCGTTGAATGTTCATCTCGCAGAACTTGCGCTGCTGCGTATGGGCGCACGGCCGTTCCACGTGGTGATGCCGACGCCGCGCAACCGGAATATCGTTCCGGTTCGCTCGACCGGGGCGAGCGAGGCGATCCAAAAGCTCGGTCCGGTCATCACCGCCCTTCAACAGGCCGGCTTTGTCGTGGATTGCACCATCGAGGGCCTGATGCACGCGGTGGAGACGCCTGAAATCCTGAGAGCCGGCGCGCGTATCCTGGTGATCTCTAACGAGCATCCGGAGGCGTTGGAACGTATGGTGCCGGATCCGGCGTTGGAGAAGCGCGTCCGCGCCGCAGCCAAGATGCTGCGCGGAACCAAGCGCATGCGAGTGACCTCGAAGGCCGGCACGGCGCTCGACATTGATATGGTCGGTGCTTCAACGGTCGGTGTGTGGGGCTGGACTGACAAGCCCGGCACGCTGGCGCATTGGCCCGGCGGCATCGTGGTCAGCTTTCCCAAGAGCGGAACGATCAACGGCACGCTGGTAATGGCACCTGGCGACATCAATCTCACCTTCAAACGTTACCTGACCTCGCCGGTGAAGATGACGCTGAAGGACGACTATGTCGTCGAACTGGAAGGCGAGGGCACGGATGCCGCGATGATGCGCGCCTATCTCGCCGCCTGGGGCGATCGCGAGGCCTACGCCGTGTCGCATGTCGGCTTCGGCATGAATCCGGGCGCGCGTTACGAGGCGCTGTCGATGTATGACCAGCGCGATACCAACGGCACGGAGATACGTGCAGTCTCCGGTAATTTCCTGTTCTCCACCGGCGCGAACGAATTCGCCGGCCGCTACACGGCAGGACATTTCGATCTGCCGATGATGGGAACGACCATCGAGCTCGATGGCGTCGCGGTGGTCCGGGAGGGCGTGCTCCAGGACGTCTTCGGCTAGTTGCGGTCGAGCACGGGCGGGCGAGCCAGGTTGAAATGCCGGAGCAGGTCCACCATGGCCTGCAGCCGCTCGACGCGATAGGCATCGACGTCCATGCCTGAATAGTCGAGGAAGCCGGCGCCCGTGCGGAGACCGATCCGGCCCTCGTGCATGTTCTTTGAAATCACCTCGGGCGCCCGATAGCGGTCGCTGCCGAGCGCGCCCTCGAGATAGCGGCTGGCGTAGTATAAAATGTCGCCGCCGCCCCAGTCGATGAATTCGAGCAGCCCGAGCACGGCATAGCGGAAGCCGAAGCCATAGCGGATCGCCTTGTCGATTTCCTCGGCGCTCGCGACACCTTCCTCGACCATGCGCGCGGCCTCGTTCATGGCCAGCGCCTGGATGCGCGGGACGATGAAGCCGGGCGTCGCCGCGCAGACCACCGGTACCTTGCCAATGCCTTCAAGCAGCGCCTTGACCTCGTCGACGATGGCGGGATCGGTGGCCTTGCCCGGCGAAACCTCGACCAGCGGGATCAGATAGGCCGGATTGAGCCAGTGCACGTTGAGAAAGCGCCGAGGGTTCATGATAGCGCCGGAGAGATCGTCGACGAGAATCGTGGATGTCGTCGAGGCGATGATCGTGTCCGGACCGACCTGCCTCGAGGCTGCCCCCAGGACTTCTAGCTTGAGCTCGACAACTTCAGGGACACCCTCAAAGACCAATCCGGCATCGGCGAGCGCTGCGTTGCTCTGGCTGGCCGGCACCACCGACACACGAGCGATGAGGGGATCGACATCAGCCTCGGTGAGCAGCCCCAACCTTGATAGGCTAGAGAAAGTCTTCCCGACTTCGCCGAGTGCGTCCGCCTCCAGCTTGGCGAAACCTTCCGCTGAACGGGCCTTGACGTCGATCATCGTGACCGTATGCCCTGCATAGGCGAACGCGACGGCGATGCCGCGCCCCATGCGGCCAGCCCCGAGACAGGCGATGTTGGCGCGACGGGTCATCGATCAGAATCCATTGCGAAGCAGCGTCTGCAATTCGGCCTTGCTGAGATTGCCAAGGCCAAGCGTATCCAGCGTTCGGCCGCCTTGTGCGAAATCCTCGCCGCACACCGCGCCGCCGATGGCCAGAAAAGCCTTGGCCAACGGCGTGGCGACGCCCGCCAAGCCGGCGACAGAGACCAGCAGCGATAGCCCAAGCCGCAAATCCTCACGCATGTAGCGGTGCTCGGCCAGCACGATGCGTTCGCGCCAGTCGCCGGAATCGGTCAGCCGGTCGTGCGAGCCGCGGCCGTACATCCAGATCTCGCCTTCCCTCGCGTAGTGATGGGCGAGCGGGAAATGCGGCGCGCCGTAGCCGAGTGCCTCGCGCACGGCGATGCGTTCGGCGTCGAGCGCGTCGGTAACCCGGCGGATCGCGGCTTGCGTGCCTTCCTTGTGGATATCCCATTTTTCGAAATGCTCGATCGGGCCGGCGTTCATCACGATCAACGGCGGATGGATGATGGGACCCGCATTCATCAGCGCGCCGGACAGCGCATCGCCGCATGGTTCGATCGCATCGGGGAAGGCGCGTCCGATCACCTCGAGCGCGTGCGGCGCCTGGTCGAGCGGAAACACGCCGACCGGCAGCCGTTTGGCGCGGATGGTGATCGCAACCTCGAACGGCCCATGCTTGCGGGTGAGCCAAGGCAGCGTGCCGGTCTCGGCAAAGCTCACCCGGGCGTGGTTGCCGGCATCCCGTGTGGCCTGTGCGAAGATCATCGAGCCAAATGTCGCCGGCGGCAGAAACACGACCTGACCGTCCTGCAGATGTGGCGCGAGGAGCCGGGCAATGTCCGGCTGAGCGAAAGCCGGGGCAGGGCACAGGATCAGTTCGGCGCCGCTTGCCGCCTCGGCAACATCGGTCGTGACCAGCGCGAGCTTTACGTCGTGGCGGCCGTTATGATCCTTCACCAGGACGCGCGAGCCGGCGGCGCGATGTGCCGTGACCTGATCTGCGTTCCGGCGCCAGAGCCGCACCTCGTGCCCCGACAGCGCAAAATCGCCAGCGGCCGCGAAAGAGCCGTTTCCTCCACCCAGGACCTCAATCTTCACGATGCTTCTCCTTGCGCGCGCGAGCGCGCATCAAGCTGCTTCAGCAGGAAGTGCTGGACCTTACCGAGCGCCGTACGCGGCAGGTCGGTGACGAAGACGATGTCACGCGGAACCTTGTAACGCGCGAGCTGCGCCTGAAGATGCACTCTCAATTCGTCCGCTTCGAGCCGGCAGCCTGACCGCCGGATGACATAGGCGATCGGCACCTCGTCCCAGCGCGGGTCGGGCCGGCCGATCACGGCGCATTCGCTGACGTCAGGGTGCTCGAGCAGAACGCGTTCGACCTCGGCCGGATAGACGTTCTCGCCGCCGGAAATGATCATGTTCTTCTTGCGGTCACGCACCCAGAAATAGCCTTCTGCGTCGCACAGGCCGATATCGCCGGTGCGATACCAGCCATCGTGCAGCGCATCGCGTGTGGCATCCGCATTGCCCCAATACTCGAAGAACACGTTGGGGCCGCGCACCGCGATTTCGCCCGGCGTGCCTGCCGGCACTTCAGCGCCGGCTTGGTCGATCACTTTCGCTTCGCAGCAAAGGCCGGCAAGTCCGGTGGACCCCGTGCGCGAAAGATCGCCGCCAAGCCGCGTGTAGACCGCGATGGGGCAGGTTTCCGTCGAGCCGTAGACCTGAAGCACCGGGACGCCGCGCGCGACGAAGCGCTCGATCAGGTGGGGCGGCACGATGGTCGAGCCGGTGGCGACGGCCTTGAGTGAAGACAGATCGGACGCAGGCCAAGCCGGATGCTCGCTCACAGCCTGGATGATCGCGGGTACCATTACCGTCAGGGTTGGTCGTTCCTGTTCAATGGCAGCAAGCGCCGTATCCGGCGTAAACCGCGCATGGATCGTGACGGTTGCGCCCAACTGGAGCGCCGGCGTGGTCTGGATGTTGAGGCCGCCGACGTGGAAGAACGGCAGCACCGTAAGCACATGATCGTCGGACGTCATGTTGTGCATGTGCTGGCTCATGACGCCGTTCCAGAACAGCGCCTCCTGGCGCAATACGGCGCCTTTGGGCCGTCCGGTCGTTCCTGATGTGTAGACGATCAGGAGCGGGCAGGAGAGATTGGTGTGCGGGTTGCGGCCGTTGCCTTCGCCACGGGCCAGCAGGCTTTCGAATGTCGTGCCGCGAGGAGGCGTGAAATCGAAGCCGATGACGGCGGCGCCCGGCGCGATCTGCGCGAGCTCCGGGAGAACTCCCTCGAATGCCTGCTCGAGCACCAGCACCTTGGCACCCGCATCGGTGAGAATGAAGAGCTGCTCGGCGATGGCCAGCCGCCAGTTCAGCGGCACCAGCATCGCGCCGAGCCGCGCGCACGCGTAGAGCAGAACCAGATAGTCCGGCCGGTTCAGGCTGAGAATCGCAACGCGGTCGCCGCGACCGACGCCGAGCTCCTGCTTCAAGGCTGTGGCCGTTCGCTCGATGCGCGCGGCGAATGCAGCATAGCTCAGCCGTTCCCCTTCGAAGGCAATGGCTGTCTTGTCTGGCGCAAACGCCGCGTTGCGATCGATCAGACTACAGAGGTCCACCGTCAGTCGTCCGTTTCGCTGGCCTCGTACAGCGCTTCGCGCCCGATCCGGTCGAGGCAAAGCTCGGCCGTCCAGGGCAGCATCAGCGAGCCGCACCGGCTGTCGCGGTAAATGCGCTCCAGCGGCAGCGACCGGAGCATGGCCTGGCCGCCACAGGTGCGGATCGCGAGCGCGGCGAGCTCGTTTGCGCCTTCCATCACCGAATATTGCGCGGCATAGGCCCGTAACACCTGCTCCTTGCTCGGATTGGCGCGTGCTTCGGTCACGGCCTGGAACCAGATCGACTTGATCTGCTCGAGCTTGATCTGCATCTGCGCGACCGCGATCTGCTTGGTCGGATACATCCGTCGCTTGACCGGTGGCATACCCGGCACCTCGCCACGAAGATAGCGCACCGTGAAGTCATAGGCCGCTTGCGCGAGGCCCATATAGGTTGGCGACAGCGTCAGGAACATGTGCGGCCAGCGCATCGCAGCCTGAAAATAGACGCCGCGCGGCATCAGCGCCGAATCCTCCGGGACGAACACATCCTTGAACAGCAGCGTTCGCGAGACCGTGCCGCGCATGCCGAGCGGATCCCAGTCGCCGACAACGGAGACGCCTTCCGATTTTGCGGAGATCGCGAGGTAAAGCGTATTGCGGCGCGAAGCCTTCTCGCCTTCTTCGATCTCGGTGCACAGCACGCCGTAATAGTCGGCGTGGCCGGAGAGCGATGCAAAGATCTTCTTGCCGTTGACGATCCAACCACCCTCCACTGGCCTCGCTTCCGTGCCGAAGGCAACGCCGCCTGCGGCCGCCGCGCCGCCCTCGGAGAAGGGCTGCGAGTAGACCGCGCCATCCTCGACGATGCGCTTGTAGTGGATTGCGCGGCGCCGCTCGTGCTCTGCACGGGTTGCCGTATCCATGTCGAGATCATCGGCGAGGGGCCCCGACCACAGGGTCGAGCAGACGTGCATATTCCAGGTTAGCGCGGTGGCGCCGCAATAGCGGCCGATTTCGGCGGCCGCGAGTGCATAGGTCTGGTAGTTCGCGCCAAGCCCGCCATGCTTCTTGGGGACGGCAATACCGAGCAGACCGACGCGGTGCAGATCGCGATAATTCTCCGTCGGGAAGATCGCCTCGCGATCGTAGGCCGCCGCACGGCCGGCGAACACGCTCTGACCGATTTCACGGGCGCGCGTGATGATGCCAGCTTGCTCGTCGCTGAGGCGGAATGCGACGGGGTCGAAGATCGGCGCATCCAGCGCGACCTTGCCGGTTGCGCCGATAGTCTTGCTGACTTGCATGGTCATTGCGCAGTCACCTTACGCTTTGGTCGCGACGGAATTCAGGAACCGGCCGAGTGCCTCGTCAAAGGCGCGGGGCCTCTCAAGGTTGGCGAGATGGCCGACGCCGGCGAGTTCAGTGTATTCGGCGGAAGGGATGTAGGTCGCTGTCTTCGCCATCATCGGCGCGGGCGCATTGTTGTCCCTGGAGCCGGACAGCAGCAGTGTCGGCACGGAAATATCCTTGAGCGTGCTGCGCTGATCGAAGCCGATCAGGGCCAGAATCATGGCGCGGTAGCTTGCCTCCGGCACACTTCCCATGCACTCGCGTGCAAGCTCCATTCCCCTGGGATCAGGATCGTCGCCGACAAGTTCCTTCACCAGTGAAGGCGCCAGCGACTTCATCGTCTCACCGCGATCGAGCGGCCCGAGGCGCGCTGCTATGAACGATTTCTGCCAGTCGCCGTCGGCCTTGCCGAATGCTGGGCTGGTCTGCGCAAGAACGACCGCGCGCGCCAGTTTCGGCGATTGCACCAGCCATTTCTGGACGATCATGCCGCCGATGGAATGGCCGACCAGAATAGGCCTGGTCGCACCAAGCTGCTCGATGAATTGCTGGAGCGCATCGGCCAGGGCAGCGATGCTGACGCTGGCAAGCGGTGCCGATCCGCCATATCCGGGCATGTCCCAGGCGATCGCGCGGAAGCGGCTGCCGAATGTAGCCAGCTGGTGCCGCCAGGCGCGCGCCGCGCCACCGATGCCATGCAGGAAAACCAAGGGTGTCGCGCCGGGGTTGCCCGCAGCTTCATAGGCGAAGCGTCCGTCCTTTGTTATCATTGGCGCAGGCTGCGACACGCGACATCCTTTTGCTTGGCCCCGCGATGCTAACAGGCCTGTGGGGGATGGAAAGAGATAATTTTATACTTAAAGCAATTTCCGGGCCGGTCTCTGGCGCAGACTGTTCACGGCGCCGATCGGCGCTTTCGTTGCAAAAATTTGAAGTTTAAAATATATCCGAACGAGCGATCAGCAGATCCCGAGGAGCCAGCGCATGTCCGCATTGCCGCAATCGCCGCACGCGCTGGTGACCGGTGGCGGCCGCGGCATCGGCCGCGCGATCGCAGCCGCTCTCGTCGGGGCCGGCGCAACCGTAACGGTGCTCGGCCGGAACGCCGCAACTCTCGAAGAGGCGATCAAGGCGGGAGCCGCGCATTTCGCAGCCGTCGCCGACGTCTCGGATGAGATGTCGCTGAACGCCGCCATCACGGAGGCGAGTGCGCGCCAGCCGATCGATATCCTGATCGCCAACGCAGGCAGCGCCGAATCCGCGCCGTTCGTCAAATCGGACAGTGCCCTTTTCTCGCGCATGATGGACGTCAATTTCATGGGCGTGGTCCATGCCATCCGCGCGGTATTGCCGGGAATGAAGGATCGCCCCTATGGACGCATCGTGGCGGTTGCGTCGACAGCCGGCCTCAAAGGCTATGCCTATGTCAGCGCGTACACTGCGGCGAAGCACGCCGTGGTCGGGCTCGTGCGTTCGCTCGCCCTCGAGATGGCTGGCAGCAATGTGACGGTGAATGCAGTGTGCCCCGGCTTCACGGACACCGATCTCGTCGCCGGCAGCATCGAGAATATCATGAAGAAGACGGGCCGAAGTCGCGAACAGGCGATTGCGGACCTCGCCAAGCACAATCCGCAAGGACGGCTGATCACACCGCAGGAGGTGGCGGACGCCGTGCTCTGGTTGTGCGGCGAGGGCGCCGGGGCCATCACCGGGCAGGCGATCGCCGTTGCTGGCGGCGAGATCTAGCGTGGCGCAAGTTCAGAACAGGAAGGTCAAGGAGATCATATGAGCAGACCAGCCAATCCCGTGACCGTACCGCTCGCGGACTATTCGCCGCAGCACTTCCTGCTGGCTGTGGTCGACGGTGTTGCCATGGTGACGCTTAACCGTCCCGAGCGGAAGAACCCGCTGACATTCGAAAGCTACCGGGAGCTGACCGATTTCTTCCGTGCCTGCGCCTTCGACGACGCTGTCAAGTCCATCGTCGTGACTGGCGCCGGCGGCAATTTCTCGTCCGGCGGCGATGTGTTCGAGATCATCGGCCCGCTCGTCAAGATGGACACCAAGGGGCTGACGGCCTTCACCCGGATGACCGGCGATCTCGTCAAGGCGATGCGGGCTTGTCCGCAGCCGATCGTGGCCGCGGTCGAGGGCATCTGCGCGGGCGCCGGGGCGATCATCGCCATGGCCTCCGACATGCGCCTCGCTGCCAGCGGAGCAAAGGTGGCATTCCTGTTCAACAAGGTGGGCCTTGCCGGCTGCGACATGGGCGCCTGTGCCATCCTGCCGCGCATCATTGGGCAGTCCCGCGCCTCCGAGTTGCTCTATACCGGCCGGTTCATGACCGCGGAGGAGGGCGAGCGCTGGGGCTTCTTCAGCCGGATCGTCACACCCGAGCAGGTGCTGCCCCAGGCGCAGGTCCTGGCCAGGCAGGTTGCGGAAGGGCCGACCTTCGCCAACACCATGACCAAGCGGATGCTGGCGATGGAATGGGCAATGTCGGTGGAGGAGGCGATCGAGGCGGAAGCCGTCGCCCAGGCGCTGTGCATGACCACGGCGGATTTCGAGCGCGCATTCGAGGCCTTCGCCAACAAGGTCAAGCCGGTCTTCAGGGGCGACTGAGCCGGCTGCTAATATCCGCAGCCAGGCCAGCGACGGGGACTTGCGTGAAATTATTTTAGGCTTAAAATAGTTTTCATGGCCGGTTGAATTGGCGAGGCTCCCATGAAAGTCGCGATCATCGGTGGCGGACCTGCGGGTCTTTATGCGGCGATCCTGCTGAAGAAGCAGCGGCCAAGCGCCGACATCACCGTGTATGAGCGCAACCGCGCCGACGACACCTTCGGCTTCGGCGTGGTGTTCTCCGACGCCACGCTCGACAATTTCGAGAAGCACGATCTTCCGAGCTACCGCCGCATCACCCAGGAATTCGCCTACTGGGACGATATCGCCGTGCACTTCCGCGGCACCGTACACCGGGTCGGCGGCAACGGCTTTTGCGGCTGCTCGCGGCAGAAGCTGCTCCTGATCCTCCAGGAGCGTGCGCGGGAGCTTGGCGTCGCGCTGCATTTCGAGGTGGATATCGACGACGAATCCCGCTTCGCCGATGCCGATCTCATCCTGCTCGCCGATGGCATCAACAGCCGCTTTCGTGAAAAATACCTCGACCATTTCCAGCCGGAGGTCGACGTCCGCGCCAACAAGTTCGCCTGGATGGGCTCGACCAGGCCGCTTGATGCCTTCACCTTCATCTTCCAGGAAACGGAGTGGGGGCCGTTCATCGCCCATGCTTATCAGTACGAGGCGGGGCACTCGACCTGGATATTCGAGACGGATCCCGAGACGTTCGAACGCGCGGGGCTGACGGGTCTGAACGAGACCCAATCCGCAGCGCGGATGGCCGACATCTTCGGCTGGTTCCTAGATGGCCACAAGCTGCTCACCAACCGCTCGATGTGGCGGAATTTCCCGATGATCCGCAGCAAGCGCTGGGTCAGGAACAACATGGTGTTGCTCGGCGACGCCAAGGCGAGCGCGCATTTCTCGATCGGCTCGGGCACCAAGCTCGCGATGGAAGACGCAATCGCACTGGCAGAAGCAATGGAGAAGGCGCCCAGCATCAAGGCGGCGCTGGAAGTTTACGAGCACGGCCGCCGTGAGGAGGTCGAGAAGACGCAGCACGCCGCCGACGTCTCGCTGGTCTGGTTCGAGCACGTCGACCGCTTCTGGGACTTCGATCCCGTGCAGTTCGCCTTCGGCGTGATGACGCGCTCGAAGGCGATCACCTACGACAATCTCAAGCTTCGTGCGCCCGATTTTGTGGCCGAGGTCGAAAAGTCCTTCGCAAAGAAGGTTCGCAGCAGCGGCTTCGACGTCGACACCAATAAGCCCTTGGTGCCGCTGTTCCAACCGTTCCGCCTGCGTGAGATGGAGATCGCCAATCGCGCCGTGATGTCGCCGATGTGCATGTATTCGGCGAAGGAAGGTGTGCCGACCGACTTCCACCTCGTGCATTACGGCTCGCGCGCGATCGGCGGCGCCGGCCTGATCTTCACGGAGATGGCCTGCGTTAGCCGCGACGCCCGGATCACGCCCGGCTGCGCCGGCCTGTGGAATGACGAGCAGGAGATGGCGTGGCGCCGCATCGTGGATTTCGTCCACGGCAACTCGGCCGCGAAAATCTGCCTGCAAATCGGCCATGCCGGCCGCAAGGGCGCGACCAAGCTGATGTGGGACGGCATGGACCGTCCGCTGGCGGAGGGCGGCTGGGACGTGGTCTCGGCATCGCCGCTACCCTATTTCCCGGACAGCCAGGTGCCGCGCGAGCTCGATCGCGCCGGCATGAATGCGGTGAGGGACGCTTTCGTTGCGGCAGCCGAGCGCGGTGAGCGCTGCGGCTTTGATATGCTCGAATTGCACTGCGCCCACGGCTATCTGCTCGCGAGCTTCATCTCGCCACTGACGAACACCCGCACGGACGAGTATGGCGGCTCGCTCGAAAACCGCCTGCGGTTCCCGCTCGAGGTTTTTGAGGCACTGCGGGCGGTCTGGCCGTCGCATAAGCCGATGTCGGTGCGCATTTCCGCAACCGACTGGGTTGATGGCGGCATCATTGGCGACGACGCGGTGGCCATCGCCCGCGCCTTCGCCGAGGCCGGCGTCGATCTCGTCGACGTCTCGACCGGGCAGACCGTGCGCGACGCGCAGCCGGTCTACGGCCGCATGTTCCAGACCCCGTTCTCCGACCAGGTCCGCAACGAGGCGCGGGTCGCCACCATGTGCGTCGGCAACATTACGACGGCAGATCAGGCCAACACCATCTTGGCGGCCGGCCGGGCGGATCTCGTCGCGCTCGGGCGTCCGCATCTGGTCGACCCCTTCTTCACCATGAAGGCGGCGGCCTGGTACGGGGCAAACGACGCCTTCTGCCCCCCGCAATATCTGCCCGGAAAAGATCAGATTTTCCGCAACAGCGTGCGCGACCGGCAGGATCTCGACGAGCTGAGAATTAAGGCTAAGCCCAAGACCCGGGCCGAGCTGAAGGCGGAGGCGACAAAGCCGCTTGCGGCGGAGTGACCGCCCGTGCGACGTTAACCCATTGCCTGTGTTTCGAGTGGAGTTTGGGTGATGAAGGCGATTATCGTCGGTGGCGGTATCGGAGGTCTCACCACGGCATTGATGCTGCGCTCGCGCGGCGTTGATTGCGAGGTCTTCGAACAGGCCGAGACCATCCGCGAGCTCGGTGTCGGTATCAACACGCTGCCGCACGCCATGCGTGAGCTCGCCGGCCTTGGGCTGCTCCAGAAGCTCGACGACGTCGCGATCCGCACCGACCAGCTCTACTACCTCAATCGCCACGGCCAGGAGGTCTGGCGCGAAGCCCGCGGTATCGACGCCGGCCACGACGTGCCGCAATTCTCGATCCACCGCGGCCGCCTTCAGGGCGTCATCCACCGTGCCGTCGAGGAGCGACTCGGCGCGGACGCGATCCACACCGGATGTCGGCTCGGTGCCTTCACGCAGGACGAGGGCGGCGTCACGGCCTACTTCTTCGATCGTGCCGGCGCGCACATCCACACGGCGCGTGGCGATATCCTGATCGGTGCCGACGGCATACACTCCCGCGTTCGCGAGACGCTGTTTCCCAACGAGGGCCCGCCCTGCTGGAACGGTTTGATGCTGTGGCGCGGTGCGCGCGACTGGCCGTTGTTCCTCACCGGCAAGTCGATGATCGTGGCCGGCGGCCTCAACGCCAAGGTGGTGATCTATCCGATCGCGGAGGGATCGAGTCCCGCAAGCCGTCTGACCAATTGGGCGGTGCTGGTGAAGGTCGGTGAAGGCAATGCCCCGCCCCCGCGGAAGGAGGATTGGTCGCGGCCGGGCCGCCGCGAGGAGCTGATGCCGCATGTGGCGCGCTTCTCGGTGCCTTATATCGACGTCAAGAGCCTGATCTCGGCAACACCTGAATTCTACGAATATCCGACCTGCGACCGCGATCCCTTGCCATACTGGTCGTCCGGGCGCGTCACGCTGCTCGGCGATGCCGCGCATCCGATGTACCCGGTCGGCTCCAACGGCGCATCGCAGGCGATCCTCGATGCGCGGTGCCTCGCGGATGCGCTGGTGCGTGCCGAGCATCCGCGCCAGGCGCTGGTCGAATATGAGAAGAAGCGCCTGCCGATGACCGCAGACATCGTCCGCTCCAACCGCCGCGGCGGCCCGGAGGGCGTCATCGATGCCGTCGAGCAGCTCGCGCCCGATGGCTTCGACAATGTCGATAACGTGCTGAGCTATTCCCAGCGCGAGGCGATCGTGCGTGGCTACGCTACAAAGGCAGGCTTCGCCGCAGTGCCAGGACTTGCGGCAGTGCGTGCTTGATGCACTTCTGATTGAGCATGCCCCTTC
The DNA here is from genome assembly GCF_054063675.1 of Bradyrhizobium sp. USDA 376. Classification (NCBI taxonomy): domain Bacteria; kingdom Pseudomonadati; phylum Pseudomonadota; class Alphaproteobacteria; order Hyphomicrobiales; family Nitrobacteraceae; genus Bradyrhizobium; species Bradyrhizobium sp. USDA 376. Next base: position 8,086,420 of record NZ_JBSSGN010000001.1, on the reverse strand, counting down.
CGGAAAACCGCTTCACACTTTTCCGGGGGCATGCTGTTAGCCGGCGCCGGGAGGCGGCGGCAGGAAGTGGACATTGAACTCGGCGGCCATCGCCACCACGTCCTCGGGCTTCTGTTCCTTCATGTTGTGAAGGCCCCAGAACAGGTCGAACAGCTTGCGGCTCGGCGAGACCCAGAACAGCACCTTTGCGGTCTGCTCCGATTTGTTGAAAATGCCGTGCGGCACGCCCATGCCGAGACGGATCAGGTCGCCCGCAGTCGCCTGCGCCTCCGAATTGCCGAGCACGAAGTCGAGCTTGCCCTCCAGCATATAGAGATATTCATCCTGGTCGGGATGGATGTGTGGCGGCACGAACGTGCCCGGCGGCAGCGTCGCGTGCCAGGAGAAGCTGTTCTCGGCATAGCTCTTCGGCACGTAAGTTTGGCCGAGGATGTTCCAGGAAATGCCCTGGATTCCCTCATTGGCCCGCGTGATGCCGGTGATTTCGCTCTTCATTGCAGTCCTCCCGTAACGCGATGCGGCTTAGTTCGCCGCCTTGCAATCCTTGGCATAGCGGTCGCCGTAATTCTCGAAGACCTTCTGGACGATCTCGGTCTGGAACTTGCCGTCCGGACGCTTGGCGACCTTGGTCAGGTAGAAATCCTGGATCGGATAGCCGTTGGTGTTGAACTTGAAAGCGCCACGCAGCGAGGTGAAATCCGCCTTCTTCAGCGCGGCTCCGACAGCGTCCTTGTTCGAGAGGTCGCCTTTCACGCTCCAGATGGCGCTGTCGATCAGCATCGCGGTATCATAGGCCTGGAATGCGTAAGTGCCGGGCACAACGCTGTAGGCAGCCTCATAGGTCGCGACGAACTTCTTGTTCTGGGGATTGTCGAGATTGGGCGCCCAGTTCGCGCCGCCGAACATGCCGACGGCCGCGTCCTGCTGTGCCGGCAGGGTCGATTCATCCACCGTGAACGCCGAGAGCACCGGAATGCTGTCGGCGAGGCCCGCCTGGCGGTACTGCTTGACGAGATTGACACCGAGGCCGCCCGGCATGAACGTGAACAGCGCGTCGGGCTTCTGCGAGGAGATCTTGGACAGCTCCGGCTGGAAATCGAGCGTGTTCAGCGGCATGTAGGATTCTTCGACGATCTCGCCCTTGTAGTCGAGCTTGAAGCCGGCGACCGAGTCCTTGCCGGCCTGATAGTTCGGCACCATCAGATACATGCGCTTGTAGCCGCGATCCTGGGCGACCTTGCCGAGGATCTCGTGGACCTGGTCGTTCTGATACGACGTCACGTAGAAGAACGGATTGCAGTCCTTGCCGGCAAAGGTCGAGGGGCCGGCATTGGGGCTGATCAGGAACACTTTCGATTCCGTCACGGGACGGTGGATCGCCTGGAGGATGTTGGAGAAGATCGGGCCGACCACGAAATCGACCTTCTCGCGCTCGAGCAGGCCCTTGACCTTGGTCACCGCCGCGTCCGGCTTGAGCTCGTCGTCGACCACCACGACCTCGACATCGCGCCCCCCCATCTTGCTGCCGAGGTCCTTCACCGCGAGCGCAAAGCCGTCGCGAACCTGCTGGCCGAGCGCGGCGGCGGGCCCCGACAGGGTCACGATCACACCGAGCTTGATCTTGTCCTGGGCGAGGGCAGGGCTCATCGCGGTGCCGAGCAGCACGGTGGCTGCGGCCAAGGTCAATTGCATTTTCATCGTTTGTCCCTCGTGACATCAGGGCCTGCGCAGCAAGCCGCGTACTCCAATCCAAGCTTATGCCGATGATGGCTGCCGCGGCAAGCAAGGCTCAAGACGTCGCCATCCCGCGGCACAGCGCGCATGCAAGCGGCGCGCCAATTATTTGAAGCCTAAAGAAATCGGCGTGCGGTCGATTGCTGCAGCTTTGGACTTGCGGCCGGCTTCAATTTATTTGAAGCTCAAAACGTTGGGGAATCCGTGCCGGCGCCAATGCCTGCCGTCAATGACTGCACCAGATGCTTGATTCCGAGACCAAGGCCGTCGAGACGCCGGAGGACCATGCCGAGGAGCTCCGGCTGTGGCTGCGCTTGTTGACCTGCACCACCCTGATCGAGGGTGAGGTGCGCGGCCGGCTGCGGCAGCGCTTCGACGTCACGCTGCCCCGGTTCGACCTGATGGCGCAGCTCGACAAGGCGCCCGACGGCATGACGCTGTCCGACGTCTCCAAACGCATGATGGTCTCCAACGGCAATGTCACCGGTCTCGTCGAGCGTCTGGTGGAATCAGGCCATCTCGACCGGCGCACCTCGGAGACCGACCGCCGCGTCCAGGTGATCCGCCTGACAAAGCTCGGTCGCGCCGAGTTTCGCAGGATGGCCGCGGAACACGAGACCTGGATCGCCGATCTCTTCGCCGACCTGACGCCGAAGGACGTGCGCGAACTGATGCGCCTCCTCGCCAAGACCAAGGCATCGGCGCAGAAATCGGCCGCACGCCGCCGGCCCTAGGACCACGGTCGGCCGGTCTTCCAATCCACTTTGCCGCAGCAAAATGCACGGGATGCCCAAAATCCGCTATTGCGCCAAATTGTTTTAAGCCTAAAATGTTTCCCAGATAGTGCTGCCGGGTGCTTTCCATGCGCAAAGGAGCGTGCGATGGCCAACGCCGCCAAGGTTCAAGCGTCGGGCTCGTATGACGGCAACGCCGCGACGGCCCATGTCGATACATTCGCGCGGCAGCATCTGCCGCCGCGCGAGCTCTGGCCCGAATTCATCTTCACGCGGCCGGAGCTGCACTATCCGCCACGATTGAACTGCGTCAGCTATTTTCTCGATCGGTGGGTGGAGCAGGGCCACGGCGATGCGCCTTGCGTCATCAGTCCCGCCGTGAGCTACACCTATCGCGAGCTGCAGGCGCTCGTGAACCGCATCGCCAACGTTCTGGTTGGCAAGCTCGGCCTCGTCACCGGCGGGCGTGTGCTGCTGCGCTCGGCCAACAATCCGATGATGGTCGCAACCTACCTCGCCGTGATCAAGGCCGGCGGAATTTGCGTGGCGACGATGCCGCTGCTGCGCGCCAAGGAGTTGTCCTATCCGATCCAGAAGGCGGAGATCACGCTGGCGCTCTGCGACGGAAAGCTCGCCGACGAGATGGAGAAGGCGAAGCTAGCTGCGCCCGGCCTCAAGCGGGTCGTCTATTGGGGTAATGGCGCGCCCGACTCGCTCGAGGCGCTGATCGCCGATGCCAGCCCCGAGTTCACAGCTGTCGATACCGCGTCCGACGATATCTGCCTGATCGCCTTCACATCTGGCACAACAGGCGACCCCAAGGGCACCATGCATTTCCACCGCGACATGCTGGCGGTCTGCGACGGCTACGCGCGCAACATCCTGCGCGCCGAGCAGAAGGATCGCTTCGTCGGCTCGGCGCCGCTCGCCTTCACCTTCGGCTTCGGCGGCGTGTTGTTTCCGATGCACATCGGGGCTTCTTTCGTGGTGCTGGAAAAGACGACGCCGGACGACATGCTGACGGCGATCGAGCAGTACAAGACCACGGTCTGCTTCACCGCGCCGACCGCGTATCGGGCGATGATCGGCAAGCTCGCGGGCCGCGACATTTCCTCGCTTCGGAAGTGCGTCTCGGCTGGTGAGACATTGCCAAAACCGACATTCGATGCCTGGCTCAAGGCCACCGGCATCAAGCTGATGGACGGTATCGGCTCGACAGAACTGCTGCACATCTTCATCAGCGCGACCGAGGATGAGATCCGCCCGGGCGCCACAGGCAAGCCGGTACCGGGCTATGAAGCGAAGATCGTGGACGACGCGGGCAACGACGTCCCGTCGGGCACGATGGGACGTCTCGCGGTGCGAGGACCGACCGGGTGCCGCTACCTCGCTGACGAGCGCCAGCGCAAATACGTCCAGAATGGCTGGAACATCACCGGCGACACCTATCTGATGGATAGCGACGGCTATTTCTGGTACCAGTCGCGCTCCGACGACATGATCGTGTCGGCCGGCTACAACATCGCAGGCACCGACGTCGAGGCAGCGCTGCTGACGCACCCTTCTGTCGTTGAGTGCGGTGTGGTCGGTGCGCCCGACGAGGCGCGTGGGATGATCGTGAAGGCCTATGTCATCGCCGCGCCCGGCGTGACGCCGGACGCTCAGCTCGCAGCCGAGTTGCAGGAGCATGTCAAACGCGAGATCGCGCCGTACAAATATCCGCGCGCAATCGAGTTTGTGACGCAGTTGCCGAAGACCGAGACCGGCAAGTTGAAACGTTTTGCCCTGCGACAGCTCGCGCAGGCCGCAGCGACGTCCTCGGGCGTCGCGGCAGAATGAGAGAAGGATAGAGAATTGTCCGTGACGACGCCGAAAGGCCCGCAGCTTGCGGTGCTGCCGACTGTCGATGAGAATGACACAGGTTCGGTGGCGCAGATCCTCCAGCCGTCCGGTTGGCCGGTGCCGAAAGGCTATGCCAACGGCATGGCTGCCGAAGGCCGGATCGTCGTCACCGGAGGCGTGATCGGCTGGGATGCCGACGAACGGCTCGCCGACGGATTCGTCGCGCAGGTTCACCAGACCCTGAGCAACATCGCCGCGATTCTGAATGAGGCCGGCGCACGCCCCGAACACCTCGTGCGCCTCACCTGGTACGTCGTCGATATGGACGAATACCTGGCGAACCTGAAGGAGCTCGGCAGGGTCTATCGCGCCGTCTTCGGTGCGCATTATCCGGCGATGGCGCTGGTCCAGGTCGTGCGGCTTGTCGAGAAGGCGGCTCGCGTCGAGATCGAGGCCACCGCCGTCATCCCACGCTGAGCCGCGTTCACTCCTTCAGTTCGCCTCGTCAGCTTGCCTTGGCGAGATCGTCGTCTTCAGGTGAGTTCAGATAGACGCCGGACATGGTGTCGACCCAGCACAAATGGTCGTGCACCTTCTTCACGCCTTCGACGGTCTCCGCCGCGACGACCGCGGCCTGCCGCGCGCGTTCTTCGGTGATGACGCCGCTGAGGTGAACGATGCCGTCACGGACGATGACGTTGAGGCCGAACGGGCACCAGTCGTTCTTCTCCATGGCATCGATAATGCGGCTGCGAATGTGATCGTCGTCGGCCGTCGGATCCGGCACGTCCCGGGCGAGCCCTGCGACTGCCTGCAACAGATTGGCGCGGGACACGATCCCGACGACCATGTCGCCACGCACAACTGGCAGGCGCTTGACGTTGTTCCGCTCCATGAGATCGACGATCTCCGCAAGCGCCGTATCTTCGGTGATGGTCACGGGCGAGGGGGTCATCACCTCGGCAACCTTACGGCCGTGTTCTTGGACGAAGTCGCTGGCCGACGTTCCCGGACCCAGGATGAACCGCAACCAGCGACCCCGCTTGCGCCCGGTGCCGATTTCGCTGCGGCGGATGAAATCGCCTTCCGAGACGACGCCGACCAGCCTGCCGGCCTCGTCGACCACCGTGAGGCCGCTGACGTGCCGCTTCAGCATGATGTTCGCCGCCTCCACGATGCTGGTGTCGGGGGTGACCGAGATGACCGACCGGGTCATGATCTGATGGGCGCGCATGGAAAACTCCGCTGGCATGTCGAATTTCAATGCGCAAAACCTAGTCCGGCCGTCGGGGTGCGGTTTGACCCAGGTCAAGCGGACAAGGCCGTCTTCTCCTGATTGAGCAATCGTGATCCGTGCCGGGATTTGATGCAGCTCAACGCGCATAGGGAGCGTCGCCATATCCTGCTGCCGGCGTAGAACAGAGGCCCGCAGGAACATTGAGCCATGAGCGTCGTGAAGATATTTCCACGGGCCGAAGAGGCGCCGCAAGCTCGCCCGGCTACCCTGGCTGACGAGGCCTCCGCGGCGATCGCCGAAAAAGTCCCGGGGATGCCGGTTGCCGCCAACCCCCCGCCCGTATCAGAGCCATATCCTCTTGACCGCGCGTTTCACGCCATGCTGGCGCGTTTCACGGGCGGGATTTCGCCGGTGGCCTTGTCGCTGGCCTGGCTCGATTGGGGCGCGCATCTTGCGGCGGCGCCACAGCGCCAGATGGAAATTTCCCGCAACATTCTCCGCGATACCGGCCGGCTCCTCAAAGCTGCCGCGCATGCGACGTCGCAAAAGCCGTGGTCCGTGATCGAGCCGCAAGGACGCGATCGTCGCTTCAAGGGCCGACAATGGGAAGCCGCGCCGTTCAATCTGCTCGCGCAGGCGTTTCTGCTCACCGAGCGCTGGTGGCGCGATGCCACGACCGGCATACGCGGCGTGTCCCACACAAATGAAGCCATCGTCGAGTTCTCGATGCGCCAGATGCTCGACATGCTGGCACCCTCCAACTTCGCGGCCACCAATCCGCAGGTTCTGGAAAAAGCGTTCCAGAGCGGCGGAGAGAATTTTGTGTTCGGCTGGCAAAACTGGTGCAGCGATTTGATGCGCCTGCTCTCCGCCTCGAATCCGGTTGGCGACGATCAGTTTGTCGTCGGCAAGATGGTGGCGGCCTCGCCCGGCAAGGTCGTCTACCGCAACGGCCTGATCGAGCTGATCCAGTACCATCCGACGACCGCGCAGGTGCGGCCGGAGCCAATTCTGATCGTGCCGGCGTGGATCATGAAATACTACATCCTCGATCTCTCGCCGCAGAATTCCCTGGTCAAATATCTGACCGGTCAAGGCTTCACCGTCTTCGCGATCTCCTGGCGCAATCCGGATGCGAACGACCGGGATGTGGCCTTCGACGACTATCGCAAGCTGGGCGTGATGGCCGCATTGGACATGGTCGGTCGGATCGTGCCGGGCCGGAAGATCCACGCGCTCGGCTACTGTCTGGGAGGCACTTTGCTGTCGATCGCCGCTGCCGCCATGGGACGCGACGGCGATAGCCGTCTCGGCACCATCACGCTGCTCGCCGCGCAGACCGACTTCACCGAAGCCGGCGAATTGACGCTCTTCATCAACGAGAGCCAGGTTGCCTTCCTCGAAGACATGATGTGGCAGCGCGGCTATCTCGACACGACACAGATGGCCGGCGCGTTCCAGCTGCTGCGCTCCAACGAGCTGATCTGGTCGCGGCTGTCGCATGACTATCTGATGGGCGAGGCCTCGCCGTCGAGCGACCTCATGGCCTGGAACGCCGACGCCACGCGGCTGCCCTATCGCATGCACTCGGAGTATCTGCGAAAACTGTTCCTCGACAACGATCTGGCCGCCGGCCGCTATCGCGTCGAAGGCAGGAGCGTCTCGCTGTCCGACATTCACACGCCGATGTTCGTGGTCGGCACGCTTACAGATCATGTCGCGCCGTGGCGATCCGTCTACAAGATCCATTACCAGGTCGATGCCGACGTGACGTTCCTGTTGACCAGCGGCGGTCACAATGCCGGCGTCGTCGCGCCTCCTGGCGAGTCCTGGCACAACTACCAGGTCAAGACCAAGGCCGCGGACGCGCCTTACGTCGGTCCGGAGGAGTGGCTGAAGCTGGCACCGCATGTTGAGGGATCGTGGTGGCCGGAATGGGCGCAATGGCTGGCGGCGCGCTCAGGCGCGCCCTGCGATCCTCCGTCGATCGGGGGCGGAGACATTGACGGCCTGCCCGACGCGCCGGGCGACTACGTCCAAACCTAGAGCCCCATTCCGAATGAATCGGAACGGGCTCTAGATTTCTATTTCTACGCGTTTTCTTGACGCGAACCGATATCCACTTCGCTTGAAAACGCTCTAATCCTCAGGCTGCGCGTTCGGCGCAAGGTCTGACGAGCGGAACGGCTTGGCCTTGTCCAGCTTCCGGTAAGCTTTCGAGGCGGCTTGCAACAGCTTCTTTTCCCGCTTGCGGTCGAGGAAGCGAATGCCAGCCTCGGGGCCGGCGCCGTTCAATGAGGCGGCCAGCGCCTGCCCACGCGCATCGTCGTTCAATTGTCCAAGGGATTTCTGCGCCTTCCTCAATTGCTTGAGGATCGATTTCTGCTTCGTCAAGGATTCGTCGGCGAACAGGTCCGCGAGCGACTCGACCGAATAGGTCATCCGCTTGTTGAGAAGCCGCAGCTTGTGACGCTTCTCGACGTCGAGCTTGCGCAGCTTCCGGGCCTTCCTGAGCAACGTCTCTTCCCACTCGGTCAGGCGGGCCGTCGCGTGGCCGGCCAGCGGGCATCGGCGCAACCTGACCGCCTCCTTGCTGCGCCGGGTCGACCAGGGGCCGCTCTCGATCCAGGCCGAGGTCTGCTCGACCAGGCGCCGAAAGCGCGCGGACTGCAGTGCGCGCGCGAGCAGGCGGTGGCTCTCGGCGCGTTTCTCGTCCCAGTGCTGGAGCTCGGCAATCACGTCAAGCTCGCCGCCGCTCTCGGCGATGACCCGGTCGATCGCTACGTCGAGGTCGCGCACCATGCCGAGCTGGCTGTTCAGCCATTTCAGCTCGGCCCAGACGTTTGGCCGTAGCCCGTCATCGACCATGGGCGAGAAGAAGCGAATGGCCGTGCGCAGATGCGTCAGCGCGATCCGGATCTGATGCAGTGCCTCCGGGTCCCCACGGCATGTGCCGTCGTGCTGGGCGAGGACGGCATCGAAATGGCGGCGGGCGATGATGCGGAACGCGGTATCGCAGGCCATGCCGGGGCTGAGGCGGCCGGGCAGGACATTGCGCCGCGTCGCCGGCTTGGCGGGCGTGGTCGCCGTCGAACTCGTGGTGGGTCGCGACATCCTTGCCCGCGTCAATCAGATTGCCTTGCTTGCCTTGCGATCGCGTCCCGGCAGCTCTGGAGCGTCTGCTCCCGTGTGCCGGATGCATCGATGGTCGCCCAACCGATGTGACCGATATTATAGTGCTCTTGCTGCGCAGCAACCTCCTGCGTGGCGTCGGAAGCATCGCCATGGCGGGCGCCGATGCGGGCCTGACGGGTCGCAAGGTCGGCGACGAGAAATAGTCCGCTCAACGGCACGTTGCATTCGCGCCCCAGCGCGGCCAGCTGGTCCCGTTCGGACTCGCGTGCAAAGACGGCATCGACGATGACGGAATGGCCTTGCGCCAGCGCCTGCCGGGCACGCTGCGCCAGCACCTCGTAGATGCGTGCCGTGACGTCGGGCCGGTATGTGGACGGCGGCAGTCGGTCGGTGTGTCCCACCTGAAACAGCTGCTTGCGAACGACGTCGCTGCGCAGCACGACGGCTCCCGGCTGCGGCGCGACGTGGGGCGCCAGGGTGCGGGCGAGGACGGATTTGCCGGTGCCCGATAGTCCGCCGACGGCAATCAGGCGCGGGGTGGGCGGAGTGATCAGAGTCCGAGCGAGATCGAAATAGCGCCGTGCTTCGGCGAGAATTCTGCTCCGGTCGGCATCGGGCCGCGTCAGCCGCGCCAACGCCACCTGCGCACGGATTGCCGCGCGAATCGACATGAACAGCGGCAGGGCGGCCAGGGCGTCGAGAGTTTCGACGGGCGACGTGGTCAGGTACTGGTTCAGCACGACGTTCGCTGCCGCGGCCTGGTCATGGCTGAGCAGGTCCATCAGGACGAATGCGAGGTCGTAGAGCACGTCGACCGTTGCCATCTGGGCATCGAACTCGATGGCATCGAACAGGACAGGCTGTTCGCCGATCAAGACGATGTTCGCAAGATGAAGGTCGCCGTGACAGCGGCGCACGAAGCCCTGACGGCCGCGCTCTTCAAGCTGAGGCCGCAGGCGCAGGAACATCGCGTGCGAGGCCTTGCCGAGCTCCTCGATCGCCTCGGCTTCGAGATGGTTGCCCTTCCGCAGGCCGTTGCTGTTTGCATCGATGAGGCCGGGGATGGAGGCAACCCATGCCTTGCCGTCGGCGTGGAGCGCCGCCGCATGCGAAGCCGCGATGGCGTCGGCGGTTGCCGAGGCGAGGTTCGCATCGAGCGGGCCGGCCTTCGCCAGATGATCCAGCGTCCGGCTTTCGTCGAAGCGGGACATGTCGACCGCATACTCGACCGGCCGGCCGCTGCCGTCGACCTTCAGCGATCCGTCGGTTTCCTCGGTGATCGCCACGACGCGATGATAGATCTGCGGCGCCAGCGGCCGGTTGATCCTGATCTCTTCCTCGCAGGCCGCCTTGCGTTTCTCGAGCGTTGAATAGTCGAGGAACGGAAACCGGACGGCTCGTTTGATCTTCAGCGCCCGCGGCCCGTCGAGAAAGACCGAAGCGGCATGCGTATCGATCCGCGTCACGCCGGGATGCGCGCAGAGCGCCGCGAAGATCCGTTCCTGGGCAGCGGTTTCGTCTGTCATCGAAGCTGGTGTCCCAGGATGCGGTCAGGGCTTCAGCACGGCAGCGCCGAGAATTTGTCCATTCCGCAGCATGTCCAGGACTTCATTGGCCTGGTCGAGCGGGAACGCGGTCGTTTCGGTGCGCACGCCGGCTTGCGGGGCGATGCTTAGAAAATCGAGACCGTCCTGTCGGGTGAGATTGGCGACGGAGATCAACTGCCGCTCCTGCCAGAGCAGATCGTACGGGAAGCTCGGAATGTCGCTCATGTGGATGCCGGCGCACACCACGCGCCCACCCTTGCGGACGGCGCGCAACGCGGCCGGCACGAGCCCGCCGGCAGGGGCGTAGATGATGGCCGCGTCGAGCGGCGTGTCCGGCGTCTCGTCCGAAGCGCCGGCCCAGACGGCGCCGAGCCGGCGCGCGAGGTCCTGTGCAGCCACATCTCCATGCCGCGTAAACGCATGGACCGATCGTCCCTGCCAGACTGCGACTTGCGCAACGATGTGGCCGGCGGCGCCGAAGCCGTAGATGCCGAGCCGCTCGGCCTCGCCGGCCAGGACCAGCGAACGCCAGCCGATCAGGCCTGCACACAGCAGAGGGGCGAGAGCCACGTCGTCGCCGGCCTCGCCGAGCGGAAAGGCGTAGCGCGCGTCGGCGACCACGTGCGTGGCATAGCCACCGTCCCTTGTATAGCCGGTGAAGAGCGGCCGGTCGCAGAGGTTCTCCATGCCCTCCCGGCAAAACCGGCAGCTTCCGCAGGTGAAGGCGAGCCAGGGAATGCCGACCCGCTCGCCCAGCGCGTGCGTTACGACATTCGGGCCGATGAGATCGACGCGGCCGACGATCTCATGGCCGGGCACGATGGGATAGCGGATGTCGGGCAGTTCGGCATCGACGACATGAAGATCGGTCCGGCAGACGCCGCAAGTGCTGACCCTGACCCGGATCTGGCCTTCGCCGGGGATTGGATCGGGGCGCTCCTCCATCCGGAGCCGCGCTCGCGGGGCCGCCAACACCATCGCACGCATCAGTCTCTCCGGGGCGGACCGCTCCGATCGAACTATCCATAGAATGGCAGCGCGCGGCCAGTCCTTGACTTCCGTCAATGCCCGTCCTTGCCCGGTCGGCCAGTTCCGAGGCTTGACGAGGATCAAGCACCCTACCGAAAGCCGGGCCTATTCTGGCAGTTAAGGAGAATTCCGATGCCCATCAAGGACGTCTTCCTGCCGCTTGTCGGTCAGCCGCGTGGACCGGCCCTTGCAGCGATCGAGAAATGCGTTTCTGTCGCCGCCGACCTCGGCGCCAGGATCACCGCGCTTGCGCTCGAGGAAGACGTGTTCGTGCGGCCGAAAGTGCTGCTCTCGGACGATCCCGGTGCCGCCGAGGCAAGGGGACCTGCCGGGGCGGGTGACACGCAGCAACTCCTGAATGCCTTCACCGGTGCGGCGTCGCGCGCCGGCATCCGGGCCCAAAGCCGGTCGGGCAAGGTGCCGTCGGACCAGATCGCGCCGATCCTCGCCGAACATGCGCGTTTCAGCGATCTCACGCTGGTTCCTGTGAAACCGCATGACAGCCGAACGGAGCACATCATCGAGACGCTCCTGTTCGAATCCGGGCGACCGCTGTTGCTGTGCCCGGAGCAGCATGTGGAGGTGCTGCGACCCGAATTCGAGAACGTCATGATCGGCTGGGATCACTCCGCGCGCGCGGCGCGCGCCGTCGGTGACGCGTTGCCTATCCTTCAGGCTGCGGCCTCGGTCCGCGTGGTGACTGTGGCCGACGACAAGACTGACGAGATCGTGCATTCCGGAACCTCGCTTGTCGAGCATTTGAGGGAACACGGTGTCTACGCCTCGTTTGAAACGACGAAGGGCGGCGGCAGCTCGATCGGTAAGGTGCTTGGAAGCTGGGCGAATTCCAACGCCATCGATGCGATCGTGATGGGAGCCTACCATCATTCACGCCTGAATGAGATCGTCTGGGGCGGTGTGACGAAGACCGTCATTGGCCAGCCACCGTGCTGGGTTATGATCTCGCACTAGCGCATGATCCGGAAAGGTGCGCAGCGGCTTTCCGAAAGATCATGCCTGAACAACAATCTAAAGCGCGATGACGGTTCACCTCGATCTCATCGCGCTTTAGGCTCGTCGCCAGCTTTCCGGCCTGATCTCTCGACCATCGGAACCGCCCCCGACCAGGCGCATTTGCTCTCATGTCCACCTATCGCTTGAAGAATCTGCTGTCGCCGCGTTCAGTCGCGCTTGTCGGGGCGAGCGCCCGCCCGGTCTCTGTGGGACGCGCCGTCCTGGAAAACATTCACGAGGCCGACTTCAAGGGACAGTTCGGCCTGGTGAATCCGCGCCATGCGGAGATCGCCGGCGTTGCATCGGTCAAGAGCCTGGACAGGCTGGAATTCGTGCCCGAGCTGGTGGTCATCACGGCGCCGGCGCGAGAGGTTCCCGGCATCATTGACCAGGCCGGGCGGCGCGGCTCGGCAGGCGCGCTGATCGTCTCGGCGGGATTAGGCCATGGGCCGGGATCGCTGCAGGAGGCGGCAATCGCCGCAGCCCGCAAATACGGCATGCGGCTGATCGGGCCGAACTGCCTCGGCATCATGATGCCCGGCGTGAGCCTCAACGCCAGCTTTGCCGCACACATGCCGGGAGCGGGAAATCTCGCGCTCATATCGCAATCCGGCGCGATCGCCGCCGGCATGGTGGATTGGGCCGCGCAACGTGGCGTCGGGTTCTCCGGCATCGTCTCGATCGGTGATCAGATCGATGTCGATATCGCCGACCTGCTCGACTATTTCGCAATGGATCACAAGACCCGCGCGATCCTGCTCTATATCGAGGCCATCAAGGACGCGCGCAAGTTCATGTCGGCGGCGCGCGCTGCGGCGCGCGTCAAGCCGGTCGTCGTGGTGAAGTCCGGCCGCATGGCGCAGGGGGCGAAGGCGGCCGCGACCCATACGGGCGCGCTCGCGGGCGCCGATGCCGTCTATGACGCGGCGTTCCGCCGCGCCGGCGTCCTGCGGGTCTCCGATCTGCGCGAGCTATTCGACTGCGCCGAGACGCTCGGCCGCGTCGAATCGCCGACGGGAAAGCGCCTCGCTATTCTGACCAATGGAGGCGGCATCGGCGTCCTCGCGATCGATCGATTGGTCGAGCTTGGCGGCATCCCCGCGACCATTTCGGCAGATGGACGCAGAAAGCTCGACGACGTGCTGCCGCCGACCTGGTCCGGTGCAAATCCCGTGGACATCGTCGGTGACGCCGATGCCTCGCGCTACGCCGCGGCGCTGGAGGTTCTGCTCGCCGATCCCGACAATGATGCCGTTCTCGTTCTCAACGTGCAGACAGCGATCGCTTCGGCCGCCGACATCGCCGCGACCGTGACGGAGCTCGTCGGCAAATATCGCAAGCAGCACGGCCGATGGTCGAAGCCCGTGCTGGCCGCCTGGGTTGGAGCCGACCAGCAGATTGTTCAGGCGCTGTCCGACGCCGGTATGCCGAATTATCCGACCGAGGATGATGCCGTGCGCGGCTTCATGCACCTCGTCCGGCATCGCGAAGTGGTGGAGGAGCTGAGCCAGGTTCCTCCCGCCATGCCTGACACATTTGCGCCCGACGCTCGCGCTGCCCGCCAGATTGTCACCGCTGCGATCGCGGACGGGCGCCAATGGCTCGAGCCTGTCGAGATCAAGCACCTGCTCGAAGCCTACGACATCGCGATGGTGCCGACCTATGCCGCAGCCGATGTCGAGCAGGCGGTGGCCTGCGCGAACGAGATATTTGCCCAAGGCGGGACCGTCGTGCTGAAGATCATGTCGCGCGACATCGTGCATAAATCCGACGTCGGTGGCGTGGTGCTCAATCTGACGACACCGGAGGCCGTGCGTGCCGCGGCCTCCGACATTCTCGCCAGAGCCAGGAAGCTGCGGCCCGAAGCTCGCATCGGTGGGGTCATCGTCCAGGCGATGGTCGTCAAGGCGAAGGCGCGCGAGCTCATCCTCGGTCTTGCCGACGATCCCACCTTCGGCACCGTCGTCGTCTTCGGCCGGGGCGGAACGGCGGTGGAGATCATCAACGACAAGGCGCTGGCATTGCCGCCGCTCGATCTGCAACTCGCCCGTGATTTGATCGATCGCACGCGGGTCTCGCGGTTGCTGCGCGCCTATCGGGACGTGCCTGCCGTCAAGCAGGACGCCGTCGCCATGGTGCTGGTCAAGCTTGCGCAGATGGCGGCCGATATTCCGGAGGTTCGCGAGTTCGACATCAACCCGCTGCTTGCGGATGAGACCGGCGTGACGGCGGTCGACGCCCGTGTCGCGGTGGGGCCGTCGCAGCGGAAATTCGCAGGCTCTGGCCCTGCCAATTTCGCCGTTCGCGCCTATCCGTCGCAGTGGGAGCGCCGACTCGAGCTCAAGGACGGCTGGCGGATCTTCGTGCGGCCGTTGCGTCCCGAGGACGAGCCGACCATCCACGAGTTCCTGCGTCACGTGACGCCTCACGACCTTCGCCTGCGCTTCTTCGCGCCGATGAAGGAGTTCACCCATGAATTCATCGCGCGGCTGACCCAGCTCGACTATGCGCGCGCGATGGCCTTCATCGCGTTCGACGAGGCGACCGGCGAGATGGTCGGCGTCGTCCGGCTCCATTCGGACTCGATCTACGAGAGCGGCGAATATGCGATCCTGCTGCGGTCCGATCTCAAGGGCAGGGGGCTCGGATGGGCCCTGATGCAGCTGATCATCAACTATGCGAGGTCGGAAGGGCTGAAGGCGATCTCGGGCGATGTGCTTCAGGAGAACACAGTGATGCTCGAGATGTGCCGGCAGCTCGGTTTCGAGGTCAAGCCGGATCCGACCGAGCCTGATATCTGCGACGTCCGGTTGAAGCTCTGAGCGCCCCCGCTAGGAGGGCGCTTCGGCCGAATTTGCGGCGGCGGATGTCTTGGCAGATGTCTTGGCAGCGGTTCGCAAAGACTTGACGATAATTGCGATCAGGGGCACCAGCACCGGCACGATCGTGCTCAGCGGATGATGCACCGCGCCCGACACCTGAGCCTGAAGCGCGCGCGCCTCGAGCTGAAGGGCCTCGATGGACGCGCCGTGAATTTCATTGGCGAGCTCGATGTCGCGGCCGGACGGAGCGCGGCCGGCGACGACGAAGAGACCCGCCGCGATGGCAAAATTGACGGCGCCGAGAATGGCGGCCGCGGCAATGGCGCTCCAGATCTGGACCAGCGCGAAATAGGCCGACAGTTCCAGCATCAGCAGCCCGAACGCCGCGATCAGCGCCGCAAAGGCGCGCAGGCCGAGGCCCATCAAGAGGTGGCGCAGCCTGATGTCCGCGATGATCCTGTCGGTGCGCCACAGCAGGCGCAGATGTTTGACGACATTCTCGCTATTCACCTAGTGTCTCCTCAGCATGAAGCCGACGACCACGCCGAGTGCGAAAGCCGAGGCGAGCGACGTCATCGGGCGCTCCGCAATGAGGCCTTGAAGCTGCTCCTGCTCGTCGCTGACGGTTTCACCGAGCTCGGCAAGCGCGGCCTTGATCTGATCGGCCAGAGCCTCGGCCCGCTCCTTCGAGCTGTCGAACATCTGCTCGCCGGCGGTGCTCAAGAGGCGCGTGACGTCCACCTTCAACGATCGCAGTTCTTCGCTCATCCTGTCGCTGTCGAACATGGATTTGATGTCTCCATTGAATGAAGCGAACCCTAGGGCCCGCCGGCACGACCGCGCTTGACCTGCGTCAAGACGTGGGTAGCTCCTGCTCTTGAGACAGGTCAAACCGGCCGCCACACGCTGGCCTAGAAGTAGCGGCTGAATGGGGACCAATTGTCCCGATGAGGTGCAAGCGTGAACTCCGAACCGCTGTTGCTGGCGACGCCGTCTGGCGATGCGCTGAAATTGCGCCCGGAAGGGCCCTGGACCGCAGCGAATGTGGCGACGCTCGAAACTCTGTCCCGGTCGGTCGGAGCCGACGTCGATCGGTCGAGAGTTGTGACACTGGACATGTCGGGCATCAGCGCGCTGGATACGCTGGGCGCCTGGGTCCTGGAGAAGCTGTCGCGCCGAGCCGCCTCATCCGGCAGATCGGCGGAATTCGTCGGTGTCGCCGACCATTTCAGCGGTCTCATGGAGGAGGTGCGCCAGGTCAACCGCCAAGCGCCGCCGCCGACATCCGCGTCCAATCCGGTTCTGCTCAGGTTGAACGATCTCGGCAAGGCCACGGTCGGCGCGCGGGAGGACATCACGATCTTCCTGCAAATGCTTGGCGCCTTGTTCATGGCCATCGTCGGCGTGCTGCGCCGGCCGCGAACGCTGCGACTGACGTCGCTGGTCTACCAGCTCTACCGCATCGGGTGGCAGGCGATCCCCATCGTCGTTCTGATCACCTTCCTGATCGGCGCCATCATCGCCCAGCAGGGGTTCTTCCATTTCCGCAGGTTCGGTGCGGAATCCTACACCGTCGACATGGTCGGCATCCTGGTGCTGCGCGAGCTCGGCGTTCTGATCGTCGCCATCATGGTCGCCGGACGTTCGGGAAGCGCCTACACCGCCGAGCTTGGCTCGATGAAGATGCGCGAGGAGATCGATGCGCTCTCGACCATGGGGCTCGATCCCGTCGACGTCCTGATCCTGCCCCGCGTTGCGGCGCTGGTGATCGCGCTGCCGATCCTGGCCTTCATCGGATCGATTGCCGCGCTCTATGGCGGCGGCCTGGTCGCGCAGTTCTATGGCGACATGGGACCGGCGATCTACATCGCACGGCTGCATGAGGCCATTTCCGTCACTCATTTCGAGGTCGGCATCCTGAAGGCGCCGTTCATGGCGCTGGTGATCGGGATCGTCGCCTGCAGCGAGGGCTTGCGCGTCAAGGGCAGCGCGGAGTCGCTCGGGCGGCAGACGACGACGTCCGTGGTGAAGTCGATCTTCCTGGTGATCGTGCTCGACGGCCTGTTCGCGATCTTCTTCGCTTCCATCGGAATGTGACGATGGACGAACAGCAGGACGAGTTCGCAATCCGCGTCCACGACCTCGTGGTCGGTTTCGGCCGCCAGACCGTGCTCGATCATCTCTCGCTCGATGTCCGCCGGGGCGAGATCCTCGGGCTGGTGGGCGCGTCCGGCGGCGGCAAGTCGGTGCTGATGCGGACCATCATCGGCCTGATCCCGCGTCGCAGCGGCACCATCGAGGTCATGGGACAGCCGATCGGCGGCCGCACGCAGGGCGCGGCCACGGCCTGGGGCATCCTGTTCCAGCAGGGCGCGCTGTTCTCCTCGCTGACGGTCCGCCAGAACGTCCAGTTTCCGCTGCGCGAAAATCTCGTGCTGTCGCAGGAGCTGATGGACGAGATCGCGATCGCCAAGCTCGAGATGGTGGGATTGCGGGCGCAAGATGCCGACAAATATCCGGCGGAGCTGTCGGGCGGCATGACCAAGCGCGTGGCGCTGGCGCGCGCGCTCGCGCTCGATCCGCCGATCCTGTTCCTGGATGAGCCGACGTCCGGCCTCGATCCGATCGCCGCCGGCGATTTCGACGCGCTGATCAGGACTCTGCAAAGGACCCTGGAGCTGACCGTCTTCATGGTCACCCACGATCTTGCCAGCCTCACCACGGTCTGCGACCGCGTCGCCGCGCTCGCGGACGGCAAGATCGTGGCGATTGGCCCGATGCGCGACCTGCTGCAATCCGAGCATCCCTGGGTGCGCGCCTATTTCCACGGCAAGCGCTCGCAGATGCTGCAACACGAGATGAGATGAGACATGGAAACCCGCGCTCCCTACGTGCTGATCGGCAGCTTCGTGCTGGCCGCGATTGTCGCGGTGTTCGGCTTCGTCTACTGGCTGAACAACACCGGCGGCATCGGGCCGCGTACGAACTATCACGTGCAGTTCCAGGGACCGGTGCCGGGCCTGCTGGTCGGCGCCGGCGTGCTGTTCAACGGCATCCGCGTTGGCGAGGTGACCCAGCTCGGGCTCGCGCCGGACAATCCGCGCTTCGTCAACGCGACGATCTCGGTTGCTTCGGCCACACCGGTGCGCGCCGACACAAAGGTCGGTCTCGATTTCCAGGGCTTGACCGGCGTGCCGGTGGTGACGCTGGAGGGCGGCATGATCGTCGCCAAATCCGGCGAGCCCCTGACCCTGATCGCCAAGGCCGGTGCAGGCCAGAGCATGACGCAGGCCGCGCGCGACGCGCTGCGGCGGGTCGACGCCGTGCTGGAGGACAATTCCGGTCCGCTGAAGGACACCATCGCCAATCTCAAGACATTCTCCGACGGGCTCGTGCGCAACACCGGCAAGATCGACGGCATTCTGGCGGGCCTCGAGAAGATGACAGGTGGCGGGACGCCCGCGCAGAAGATCACCTACGACCTGCGCGCTCCGCAGAACCTTGGCCCCGCCGGCAAGACGTTCTCTGCGTCGCTGGCCATTCCCGAGCCAACCGCGGTCGCGATGCTCCAGACCCAGCGCATGCTGTTCTCCCCCGTGGGCGACAACCCGGGCTTTGCCGATTTCCTGTGGGCCGACAGCATTCCGAAGCTGGTGCAGGCGCGGCTGATCGACAGTTTCGAGAACTACGACATCGCTCATGCGCCGCTGCGCACGAGCGATCTCGGACAGGCGGACTACCAGCTTCTGATCGACATCAGACGCTTCCGGATTGCCACGGAGGGCGAGACAAGGGTCGAGATCGCCCTGTCGGCGCGGATCGTCGACAAGAACGGCAAGGTACTTGCCTCGCGCCTCATTGAGACCAGTGAGAAGCTCGACAAGGTCGAGCCGGCGGCCGCGGTCGCGGCGTTCGATGCGGCTTTCGCCCGCATCGCCAAGGAGCTGATCGGCTGGACGGTGCAGGCGGTGTGAAGCCGGCTATTCCAGCGTCTTCAGGTACGACAAGAGGTCGTGGATCTGGTCCGGACTGAGCTCGAAGGCGGGCATGTCGGCGTGGCCGGTATAGATACCCTCCGCCAGCGCTTCGCCAAGGGTCTCGATCGGATAGCGCCGGTGCAGGGTGCGTAGCGGGGGCGCGATCTTGAGCGGGCTCTCGGAGACGCGGTCGATCGCGTGGCAGCGCGCGCAATTGGTCCGTGCAAAGGTCTTGCCGCGTTGTTCGGCGGTAGGGGCCGCGACCGCGGGCGTGATTAGAAGCAGGCCGATCAGGCCCTGGCGGAGCGCGTGCTGAAGCATGGAAGGCGGGATCCCGTCGAACTCTCGACGCAGAATAGAGGGAGGAGGGCTGCCAAAATTGATCTGGGTCAATCGGGTTTGTGGCGGCGCAGTAAAATGCAGCCGCGTGGCGGACTCGGCCGGGGGCGGAGCTGGACCGACGCTTGGAGCGGTGGATGAAGCCTTCCGTGGTCACGATTGAGCCGAACGGGCATTTCTGCAGCGATTGTGCCGTACGTGGATCGGCGGTTTGCTCGTCGCTGGATGCGGCCGAGCTCAGGGAATTCGAGCATCTCGGACGCCGTGTTCACTTTTCCTCGGGTGAGACCGTGTTCTCCGAGGAGGACATCACGACCTCGTTCTACAACGTCCTCGAAGGCGTCATGCGGCTGTACAAGCTGCTGCCGGACGGCCGGCGGCAGATCGTGGGTTTCGCGTTGCCCGGCGATTTCCTTGGGATGAATCTTTCCGGCCGTCACAATTTTTCGGCCGATGCAATCGGCGCGGTGACCGTCTGCCAGTTCGCAAAGGCGCCCTTCGGCCGCTTCATCGAGGATCGTCCGCAGCTGCTCAGGCGGATCAACGAGCTGGCCATTCGGGAGTTGAGCCAGGCACGCGACCATATGGTCCTGCTCGGCCGCCGCTCGGCGGACGAGAAGGTCGCGGCTTTCCTGCTCGGCTGGCGCGAACGGCTGTTGGCACTCAAGGGGCCGTCCGACACGGTTTCGCTTCCGATGAGCCGCCAGGACATCGCCGACTATCTCGGCCTGACCATCGAAACCGTCAGCCGCACCTTCACCAAGCTCGAGCGCCACGGCGCGATCGAGATCATTCACGGCGGGATCAGCCTGCGCGACCCGGCGCGCGTCGAGGCCCTCGCCACAGCCTGAGAGACTTTCCGCAACGCTCCCGGATTTTTGATTCCGATCAATGACGCCGGGGACCCGTCGCAAATAATGCCCTCAAACAATCCGGGAGGAGCATGATGCCCACAGACGCGTTGCTGATGACCATTGTCGTCGTGGCGATCTTCGTCGGTTTCGCCGCAGCTCTGGCGTGGGCGGATCGGCAAACCAGCGCAGGCCGGATCGACCTCGATACCAAGCGTTGAAGCTCTCGATCGTAGATTCCCGTCTAATGTGCTAAGCTGCCGACTCGAGCGCAGTCGGCTGTTGGCCGCTCGGCAGCGCCTCAACACAACACGACCTGCGGGGTCCGCAACTCTGCATCGACGGGGGCGCATTGGCACATCCTTCGGGTGCGGGCTTCGGGCCGGGCGGAGGCATTTTCGCCGCATTTGCCTTAAACCGTGGGCATGCTTTCCGGTTGAAATGCCGGACAACACTGACTACGCAGGAACCCTAGTGCCTCGCAGCCTTAGGAGCCCAGCGGCGTGCCTCAGGACAAGACCGGCGACCCCCGACAATCGGCGGGCAACAAATTATCGGTCCTGCGCAAGCACCCGATCTTCGCGGATCTGGAGCCGGAGGCGCTCGATCAGCTTTGCCGCTACGCCAAGCACACCACCGTGAAGCGCGGCGCGACGATCGCCGCCAAGGGCGATCCCGGCAACAACCTGTTCGCGGTGATCACCGGGACAGTGAAGATATCCTCCTCGTCGCCAGACGGGCGGAATGCCATTCTCAATCTGATCGGGCCTGGAGAAATCTTTGGCGAGATCGCGGTTCTCGACGGTGCGCCGCGTTCGGCGGATGCGACCGCCAATACCAATTGCGAGCTCTATATCATCGACCGCCGCGACTTCCTGCCGTTCGTGAAGAGTCAGCCGGCGCTGGCGATGAAGTTCATCGAACTGCTCTGCGCGCGCCTGCGCTGGACCAGCCAACAGGTCGAGCAGGTGATCCTGCAAAATCTGCCGGGGCGGCTCGCAAGCGCGCTGCTCGGCCTCACCGAGGAGCGCAAGCTCGATTCCGGCAGTGGTACGCTCGCCATCACCCAGCAGGAGATCAGCGAGATGGTGGGGATGACACGCGAGAGCATCAACAAGCAATTGCGCGCCTGGGCCGGACGCAACTGGGTTCGTCTCGAGCACGGCGCCATCGTGGTGCTCGACACCGATGCGCTGCGCGAGCTCGCCGAAAGCGGCCTCGACGGCGAGTGACCCGCCGCGCCTAATCGTCGATGATGGCAACCGCGCGGGTCCAGCCCGCCGAGGCGCGTTCGATCTTCACCGGGAAACACGAGACCGTGAATCCGGTCGATGGCAATTGATCGAGATTGTGCAGCTTCTCGAGATGGCAATAGCCGATGTGCCGTCCCGCCTTGTGGCCTTCCCAGATCAGGCCCGCGTCCTTGGTTTCGGCATATTTCTTCGCGGTGTAGACGAATGGCGCGTCCCAGCTCCAGCCGTCGGTGCCGGTCAGGCGCACGCCGCGTTCGAGCAGATACATGGTCGCCCCGTAGCCCATGCCGCAACCGGAGTTGACGTAATCGGCGCGGCCGAATTTGGCGCCGGCGCTGGTGTTGACGACGACGATCTCCAGCGGCGATAGCGTGTGTCCGATGCGCTTGAGCTCCGCCTCGACGTCGCCGGCGGTCACGACATAGCCGTCAGGCAGATGCCGGAAATCGAGCTTCACGCCGGGCTGAAAGCACCACTCCAGCGGCACCTCGTCGATGGTCCATGACCGCTCGCCGCGGTTCATGGTCGGATGAAAGTGCCAGGGCGCGTCGAGATGCGTGCCGTTGTGCGTCGACAGCGACACCTGCTCCACGGCCCAACCCTGGCCGTCCGGCAAGTCTTCCGCCTTGAGGCCGTCGAAGAACTGCAGCATGCGCGGCAAGCCCTGCTGGTGGTCGATGTACTGGATCGTCGGATGGTTGCCTGGCGGATCGGACGTCACGTCGTTTCGGAGTGGCACGGAAATATCGATCAGCTTCCGCGGCATGGGCATTCCCTCGAGATGATCCGCTGTTTCGAACATCTTGAGGGGCCTCCATTGGAGGCGTCAAGTCACGTGCCGGCGACGGCGGACCAGCCCGCCATACCCACCATAGTGCGATTGCGCCGGAAATTGATCGATGCAACTCTTGGATTGATCGATGCTGGATTTGGCTTGGACAGAGAATGCCGCCCGCCCTAGGGACGACATTGGCGCTTGACTTCACGCCTGAAGTGGAGCGACCCAAGACGGCCTGCAGCCTGCCCGACAACGACATAATCACCTCAGGAGGAAGCCCAGATGAAGACACTCACCGGTATCATCGCAGCCGCTGTGCTGGCGGTCTCAGCGCCGCTGGCGACTGCGCGCGATTTCCGCTCCGCCGACGTCCATCCGGCCGACTATCCGACCGTCGAGGCCGTCAAGTTCATGGGCAAGCAGCTCGCGGCGGCGAGCGGCGGCAAGCTCGGCGTGAAGGTGTTTCCGAACGGCGCCCTGGGCTCGGAAAAGGACACCATCGAGCAGCTCAAGATCGGCGCGCTCGACATGATGCGCATCAACGCATCGCCGCTGAACAACTTCGTGCCTGAAACCGTCGCCCTGTGCCTGCCCTTCGTCTTCCGGGACACGCAGCACATGCGTACCGTCCTCGACGGTCCGATCGGCGACGAGATCCTGGCGGCGATGGAGCCCGCCGGCCTGGTCGGTCTTGCCTATTACGACAGCGGCGCCCGGTCCATCTACACCGTCAAGGCACCAGTCAAGTCGCTTGCGGACCTCAAGGGTCTCAAGATCCGTGTCCAGCAGTCAGACCTCTGGGTCGGCATGATCCAGAGCCTCGGCGCCAACCCGACCCCGATGCCCTATGGCGAGGTCTACACCGCCCTCAAGACCGGTCTCGTGGACGCGGCCGAGAACAACTGGCCCTCCTACGAGTCCTCGCGTCACTTCGAGGCGGCCAAGTTCTACAACGTCACCGAGCACTCGCTCGCTCCCGAAGTTCTCGTGATGTCCAAAAAGGTCTGGGACACGCTGAGCAAGGAGGATCAGGCGATGGTCCGCAAGGCGGCCAAAGAATCGGTGCCGGTCATGCGCAAGCTCTGGGACGAACGCGAGCAGGCCTCCCGCAAGACCGTCGAGGCGGCCGGCGTCCAGGTCGTGACCGTCGCCAACAAGCAGGAGTTCGTCGATGCGATGAAGCCGGTGTACCAGAAGTTCGCCGGTGACGAGAAGCTGCAGAGCCTCGTCAAGCGTATCCAGGACACGAAGTAAGAGCACGGCGGATCGGGTCCGGCGTCGCCGCAAGGTGACACCGGACCCTCGCGAGGGAGGCGCGCGATGACAGACCCACACGTCGCAGATCACGAGCAGGAGGTGGTCACCGGACGGCCGTCCACTGGCCTGCTCTCGCGGATCAATGCACCCATCGCACGCCTCGGCATGTATCTGTCGGTGACGGGACTGCTCGTCATCGTCACCATCGTGTTCTATCAGGTGTTCGGACGTTACGTGCTCAATTCCAGCCCGACCTGGACCGAGAATCTCGCGCTGGTCCTCATTCTGTACGTCACACTGATCGGTGCCGCCGTCGGCGTGCGCGATGCCGGCCACATCGGCATGGACAGTCTGCTGGTCATGCTTCCGGATCATGTGCGGGAGAAGATCGAGATCGTGATCCACGTTCTGGTGGCCGTCTTCGGCATCGCGATGGCCTATAATGGCTGGATCCTCGGGGCATCGGTCGGCACCGTGAAAATCCCCAATCTCGGCCTTCCCGAGGTCATCCGCTACGTGCCGCTGATCGCGTCGGGCATCCTGATCGTCTCCTTTTCCATCGAGCACATCATTGCTCTCCTGCGCGGCGAAGAGGTCGTCCCGTCATGGAACTGATCATCCTCGGCGCCACCTTCTTCGGCTTCCTGATTCTCGGCGTACCGGTCGCCTTCGCGATCGGCCTCTCGGCGATTTGCACCATCCTCTATGAAGGCCTGCCGGTCGCCGTCATCTTCCAGCAGATGATGTCGGGGATGAACATCTTCTCCTTCCTCGCCATCCCGTTCTTCGTCTTCAGCGGCGAGCTGATGCTGCATGGCGGCGTCGCCGACAAGATCGTGAAGCTCGCCAAGAATCTCGTCGGGCACATCCGCGGTGGCCTCGGCATGTCTAACGTGGTCGCCTGCACGCTGTTCGGCGGCGTCTCCGGCTCGCCCGTGGCCGACGTGTCGGCGATGGGCGCGGTGATGATCCCGATGATGAAAAAGGAAGGGTTCGACACCGACTACGCCGTCAACGTCACCACCCATGCCTCGCTGGTCGGAGCCTTGATGCCGACCAGCCACAACATGATCATCTATGCGCTTGCCGCCGGCGGCAAGGTCTCGATCGGCGCGCTGATCGCCGCCGGTCTCCTGCCGGCGCTGGTGCTGATGGTGTGCATGCTGGTCGCGGCTTACGCAGTCGCGGTGAAGCGCGGCTATCCGGCGGGCAAGTTCCCGGGCTGGGCCGAGGTGTTCCGTTCGCTCGCCGCCGCGCTGCCCGGCCTCCTGATCGTCGGCATCATCCTCGCCGGCATCTTGTCCGGCGTCTTCACGGCCACCGAATCCGCAGCGGTCGCGGTCACCTACACGATCCTGCTGACCTTCTTCATCTACCGCACCATGACCTTGCAGAACTTCCTGCGGGCCGCGGCCAAGGCGGTGAAGACGACGGGCGTGGTGCTGCTGCTGATCGGCGTCTCCACCATGTTCCAGTACCTGATGGGTCTTTACGAGGTGGCCGACTTCGCCGGTGACCTCATGAGCAAGGTCTCGACGCAGCCCTGGATGATCTTCCTGCTCATCAACATCATCCTGTTCGTGCTCGGCACCTTCATGGACATGGCGGCGACCATCCTGATCTGCACCCCGATCTTCCTGCCTATCGCGATGAAGGCGGGCATGGATCCCGTACAGTTCGGCATGCTGATGCTGATCAACTGCGCGCTCGGGCTGAACACCCCGCCGGTCGGAACGACGCAGTTCGTCGGCTGCGCCATCGGCGGCATCTCGGTGGGCGCGGTGATGCGCACCATCCTGCCGTTCTATGCCGCGCTGATCGCGGCGCTGATGTTCGTCACCTATGTTCCTGCCTTCTCGCTGTGGCTGCCGCGTCTTTTGATGGGATACAAGGGATAGCTGCCGTGCGTGCGCCGGCACTTGGCCGGCGCACTGGCCTTGCGTAGTTTGCGTCACAACAACAGGGAGAATCTGTCCGTGACCGACTATCGCAAGCTCTTCGATCTTACCGGCAAGACGGCCGTGGTGCTCGGCGCCGCCTCAGGGATCGGCAAATCGTCGGCCGAGGCGCTGGCCGGGCTCGGCGCCCGCGTCGTCTGCGCTGATCGCGCGCTTGACGCGGCGGAAGCGACTGCCGCCGGCATTCGCGACAAGGGCGGCTGGGCGGAAGCAGCTGGCTGCGACGCCGCGAGTGCTGCGGACGTCAATGCGCTCGCCAAGACCGTGATGCAGAAATTTCCGCGGCTCGACATCGCCGTGACCACGCCGGGGCTCAACATCCGCAAGACCATTCTCGACTACACCGAGGAGGATCTCGATCGCGTCCTCAACCTCAACGTCAAGGGCACGGTGTGGTTCTTCCAGGCCTTCGGCCGCATCATGGTCGAACAAAAGGGCGGCAGCATCATCGCCTGCTCCTCGGTGCGTGCGGTGACCATTGAGCCGGGCCTTGGCGTCTACGGCTCCACCAAGGCGGCGATCGGCCTCTTGGTGAAGGGTTTTGCCTCCGAGGTCGGCCATGCCGGCGTGCGCGTCAACGCGATCGCGCCGAGTATCGCCGAGACCGCGCTGACCGGCCCGTTCAAGCAGCGGCCGGACATCTACAATCTCTATGCCGGCCACACCGTGTTCAACCGCTGGAGCAGCGCCGACGAGGTCGCCACCGCCGTGGCCTATCTGGCCTCGGATGCCGCGAGCTATGTCAGCGGCAGCACGTTGTTCGTCGATGGCGGCTGGACCGCGGTCGACGGGCCGCCGACCGGTCTCACCCAGTTGCACAAATAAGGCTCGCATCTAGCCGGCAAAGCCCACGCGCTGGCGCAGCTCCCTGTGATCTGCGCCGGTCAGCAACGCGACCAGCGCGGCTGCCTCCTTTGGATGCGCGGCCCGCGTAGTCACGCCGGCCGTGTACATCGTCACCAGCTCGCATCCCGGCGGCAATGATCCCGACAGTGCGATGCCGTCGGTGGCAATGATCTCGGTGGCCTGGGTGCATCCGATCGGTCGCGCTGCGGTGGAGGTCGCAAGCTCTCGCATCGCGGTCGCGCCGTTTGGAAATATCTTGAGGCGCGAGGCGACCTCATAGGCGATGCCGAGCCGATCCAGCACTCTTGCCACGTGTTGTCCCGCCGTGGACGCCTTGATGTCAGGGACGTAGATCGCGTCCGCGGAACGCAGCACCTCGCGCAAATCGGCTTCGGTCTTCGCCGTCACCTTGGGATCACGGTTGCGGACCGCCAGTGCGGTCTCCACCCGGCCCACATCCGCGATCGAGGAGGGGACAACGAGCTTCTGTTCGGCGAGCTTTGCGAGCAGGGCCTGCGTCAGGATGACGAGATCGGCCGGCGTTCCCGCGCGCAACTTGTCGGCCATGATACCGACGGCGCCGAACTCACCGTCGATGCCAAAGCCGGTCTGCGCCTTGAAGGCATCGGTAAGGCCGCGCACCAGGCCTTGCGCGGCGCCGCCGCTCAAAATGGTCACTGTCGTCACGATGCAAGCTCCATGGCTGCAATGATCCTGTCGCGCGTGATCGGCAGATCGCGCACGCGCACGCCGAGGCAATCGAACACGGCGTTCGCGATCGCCGCCGTCACCGGACCGTGCGCGGCTTCGCCGGCCCCGACCGGCTCGATCTCCGGCCGCTGGATGATCTCGACATCGACCGCCGGCACCTCGCTGAACGTCAGGATCGGATAGTCCGTCCACGAAGTCGAGGTGATACGCGTGCGGTCGAAGCGGACGCGCTCTTTCAAGACCCAGCTCGTCGCCTGGATCGCGCCGCCCTCGATCTGGTTGATCACGCCATCAGGATTGATGGCCTCGCCGACATCGACCGCTAGCGTCAGCCGTTTCACGCGGATGTCGTCGGCGCCTTCGATCTCGGCAATCGCGGCGCAATAGGCACCTGTGTTCTTGTAGCGCGCAAAGCCGACGCCGTGACCGATACCGGCCTGCTTCTGCGGTTTCCATTGCGCGCGTCGCGCTGCAGCGCGGATGACGTCGCGCGCACGCTCGTCCCGCAGATGGCGCAGGCGAAATGCGATGGGGTCTTCGCCGCGCAAGGCGGCGATCTCGTCGAGCAGGGACTCGATGGCGAAGACATTGCCTTGTCCGCCCAGCGTCCGCAGCGCCGAAGTGCGCACCGGCATCGTCAGCAGCCGGTGGCTCGTGATCGTCCAGGCCGGGAGGTCATAGAGTGGAACAGAGTTGCGATCGCTACCGCCGCCATTGGCGGCGGGCGGATTGGTCGAGATCATGCGCGGGTAGGGGTTTGCGATCTCGGTTGCGCCGAGCAACGCCGGCTGCGCCGCGCGTCCCGGCCGCGCCGCGTGGCCGTTGCTCCAGATCGCATGGCGCCAGCCGACGATCTCATTGTCTGCGTCGAGCTCGGCCTCGATCTCGATGGCCATTGCGGCGCCAAACGGTGCATGGGACATCTCGTCGTGGCGCGACCACTGCACCCGGACCGGTCGGCCGCCGGCCGCTTTCGCCAGCAACACGGCATCAAGCGCGACGTCGTCGGCGGCATTGTGCCCGTAGCAGCCGGCTCCCTCCATGTGCTCGACGACGATGTTCTCGGCCGGCAGCTTGAGCACAATGGCGAGATCGGCGCGCAGCAAATAGACGCCCTGGCTGTGCGTCCAGACGTGGACACGATCACCCTCCCATCGCGCCATGGCGCAGGAGGGCGCGATCGAGGCATGGGCGATGTAGGGACGGGTCTATTGCCTGCGGAGGGTACGGGCGTGCTCGCGCGTCGGCGCCGTCCTGGTGTCGATGACAGTGGTCTCGACCGGCTGGCTCTTCAGGAAGCCTCCCAGATCATCCTCGTCGGGTAGCGGCTCTCCGGCCGACCATGTTGCGCCCTTGCGCAAGGCTTTCAGCGCCACTTCCGCCGCTGCCTCCCCGTCGGCAACCACGCCGGCAAAGCCGCCGTCGCGGGCGATCGCGACGAGGCCCGGGACGGCGCGTGCGGCTGTTTCATCCAAAGCGATCAGCTTGGCGCCCGAGATGTCCGGCCGCAGCACGCGTCCGTGCAGCAGTCCGGGCAACGCCTGATCATGAATGAAGCGAGCTTGAGCGAACACTTTGTCGGGAATGTCCACGCGCTGCACGGAATGTCCGGCGATGGCGCGCCTGGCGGCGCTCTTCGCCGCCGCGCATGGGGTGGCATCGTGGTCGAGCGAGACGTCGCCCGCAAGCTCCCAATAGCTGGTCCTGACATTGCCGGGACCCGAGATCGTGCCGTCATCGACACCGAGCAACGCCTCATCGACGCCCAGACGCTCGGACGCCGCAAACAGGAAGCGCTGGCGCACCTCGGCACAGGCGTGGCGCAGCGCGCGGCCGGATTGCTGGATCGAAAGGCTGCCTGACGTAACGCCTTCGTTTGGGCTGGCTGCCGTCGAGGCGCGGATCATCTCGACCTTGGAGATATCGACGTCGAGCTCGTCCGCAGCGATCTGCGCCAGCGCGGTGACAATGCCTTGGCCGATCTCGACCTTGCCGGGCGAGATCGCCACGCGGCCGTCGTCGGTAAACCGCACCCAGGACGATAGTTTTGGATTGGCGGCCAGGCTGACCGGCAGCTTTGGGGCAGGGGACGTCATGGAGTCGCCATCTCCGAGACCGCGCGCAACACCGCACGCACCATGCGGTTATGCGATCCGCAGCGGCAAAGGTTACGATCGAGCGCCGCTCTCACCTCAGCCTCCGTCGGCGACGGATTGCGCTTCAGCAATGCCGCCGCGGTGATCAGGATTCCTGAGGCGCAATAGCCGCACTGCATCGCCTGTTCCGCGATGAAGGCGCGTTGCAGCGGATGCGGCTGCGCCGCCGTGCCAAGGCCCTCCAGCGTGACGACGTCCTTGTCCGCGACCGACCACATCGGCATGTCGCAGGAGGTCATCGCGCGATCATCGACCATGACATGACAGACGCCGCATTCGCCGGCTCCGCAGCCGAAATGCGCACCAGTGACACCGAGCCGGCTGCGCAGCACATCGAGCAGCGTCTGATCCGGATCGACGTCCACGGCGATCGCAGCGCCGTTGAGCCGGAATTGAACGGTGGGCATGGGCAGTGCGGCCTCAGGACTTGTCGAACTTCTTGACGACATCGGCCCATTTCTCGATGTCGCCGCGCAGGAATCTTTCGAATTCCTGCGGCGTCATCGACATGGGTATGGCGCCCTGCTCAGTCCAGAGCTTGATGATGTCCGGACGCTTCACCATTGCGTTTACAGCGGCATTGAGCTTGTCGATGACGGGTTTGGGTGTGCCCGCGGGCGCCATCAGGCCGAGCCAGATCGTGGCCTCATAGCCGGGAACGCCGGCTTCGATCGCGGTCGGCACGTTCGGCAGCACCGCGGAGCGCTGCTTGCCCGTGGTGGCGAGCGGGCGAACCTGGTTTTCGGCAATGTTCGGCGCCATCGCCGGCACCGCGTCTATCATCATCTGCACCTGTCCGCCGATCACGCCGCTGCGGGCTTCGCCGCTGTTGCGGTAGGGGACATGGACGACGTCGATGCCGGCCATGGCTTTGAACAGCTCACCGGCCATGTGATACGGCGTGCCCTGACCGGAGGAGGCGTAATTCAACTTTCCGGGCTGCGATTTGGCCAGCGCGATGAACTCGGCAAGCGTCTTCACTGGGACTTGCGGGTTCACCACGATGACGAGATCGGAATAGTTCACCGGCGCGATCGGCGCGAGGTCGCGCATCAGTTCGTATTTGCGCTTGTCCGGCGTCAGCAGCGATTCATTCGCGGTCTGGGTGTTGGACATCATCAGCAGCGTGTAGCCGTCGGCCGGCGACTTCGCTGCCTCGACCGTGCCGATGACGCCTCCGGCACCGGTGCGGTTCTCGATCACGAAGGGCTGGCCAAAGCTCTCCTGGAATACGTTGCCGATCAGCCGGGCCGCGACATCGGCCGGCCCGCCCGCCCCGAAGGGGACGACGATGCGGACCGCGTGCGTGGGATAGTCCTGCGCCAGTGAGGGGGGCGCGGCGAATGCGGCGAGCAGGCCGGCGGCCAGCGCCAGCATGAAGCTTCGGGCTGTCATGCCCACCTCCCTGATGTCGTTCTTGTTGGCCGGCACTGTAGCGGCAGGAAATGCGGACTGTCGACGCCTCACAAAGCTGATCCGGCCGGGAATATCCGGGGGGATTCGGTGTGATTGGGCCGCATTTCGCGGTTGCGGCAGGAACCGCCGGCGCGCGCGGTTTGAGCAAATCGCATGGGCGTTGCCGGATAAATGCCCTCGGCTGACAGGTATTTTGGTGTTACGAACCGGGACATGAACCAGCACGCCAAGATCGAAATCCGCCATTCGACCTGTCCGCATGATTGCCCCTCGGCCTGTGCCCTCGATGTCGAGGTGCTCGAAGGCCGCAGCATCGGCCGCGTGCGTGGTTCGAAAAAGCAGACCTATACGGCCGGCGTCGTCTGCGCCAAGGTCGCCCGCTACGCCGAGCGCATCCATCACCCCGAACGGCTGATGTATCCGATGCGCCGCACCGGACCGAAGGGCTCCGGCCAATTCGCGCGGATCTCTTGGGACGAGGCGCTGGACGAGATCGGGCACCGCTTCAACCAGGTCGAGCGCGAGTTCGGCGCGTTACTATGCCGGCACGATGGGGCTGGTGATGCGCGACGGTCTCAACCGCCTCACGCATGTGAAGAAATATTCGCGTTTCTACCAGACCATCTGCGCCAATGTCGGGCGCATCGGCTTTGCGATCGGCACCGGCAAGATCGCCGGCGTCGATCCGCGCGAGATGGCGCTCTCCGACCTCGTCGTGATCTGGGGCACCAATCCCGTCAACACCCAGGTCAACGTGATGACCCACGCCTCGCGTGCGCGCAAGGAGCGCGGCGCGAAGATCGCGGCGGTCGATATCTACGACAACGAGACGATGAAGCAGGCTGACATCAAGATCATCCTGCGCCCTGGCACCGACGGCGCCTTCGCCTGCGGCGTCATGCATGTCCTGTTCCGCGACGGCTATGCCGACCGCGCCTACATGGACAAATACACGGACTGCCCCGCCGAGCTCGAGGCGCATCTGAAGACGCGCACACCGGAATGGGCTTCTGCAATCTGCGGCGTACCGGTGGCGGAGATCGAGGCGTTCGCCAAGGCGGTCGGCGAGACCAAGCGGACCTTCTTTCGTTATGGCTACGGCTTTACACGCAGCCGCAATGGCGCCGTGCAGATGCACGCGGCGAATTGCATTCCCGCCGTGACCGGTGCCTGGCAATATGAAGGCGGCGGCGCCTTCTTCAACAATTACGCGCTGTGGCATTTCAACGAATCCATCATCGAGGGCCACGATGCCATCGACCACAGCATTCGCGCGCTCGACCAGTCCAAGATCGGCCGCATCCTGACCGGCGACGCCGAGGCGCTGCGCGGCAAGGGGCCGGTCAAGGCGATGCTGATCCAGAACACCAACCCGATGACGGTGGCGCCGGAGCAGGCGCTGGTCCGGCAGGGCTTTGCGCGCGAGGATCTGTTCGTGGCGGTGCACGAGCAGTTCATGACCGAGACGGCGCAAATGGCCGACATCGTGCTGCCGGCGACCATGTTCATGGAGCACGACGACCTCTATTACGGCGGCGGGCACCAGCACATCTCGGTCGGGCCGAAGCTGATCGACCCGCCCGGCGAATGCCGCTCCAACCATGAGGTTCTGCAGGCGCTGGCGCCGCGGCTTGGCGCCAAGCACCGGGGCTTCGAGATGACGCCGCGCGAACTGATCGACGCGACGCTGAAGCTGAGCAACCACGGCGACATCGGTGCTCTCGAAGCGGATGTCTGGCGCGACCTGCAGCCGGATTTCCGCACCTCGCATTTCCTCGACGGCTTTGCCCATGCCGACAAGAAATTCCACTTTAGGGCGGATTGGGCGCACCCGCCGTTCGGCGTGACGATGGGCGATTTCGACAAGATGCCGGGATTGCCGGACCATTGGGCGGTGATCGAGCACGCCGACCAGGCCCATCCGTTCCGGCTCGCCACCAGCCCCTCGCGCAGCTTCCTCAACACCACCTTCAACGAGACGCCGTCCTCGCAGGCGCGCGAGGGCAAAGCGAGCGTGATGATCCATCCGCTCGATGCGGCCGCGCTCGACATCGCCGACGGCGATGCGGTGACGCTGGGCAACAGCCGCGGCGAGACCACGCTGGTCGCGACGCTGTTCGAGGGCGTGCGGCGCGGTGTGCTGATTGCGGAGTCGGTTCACCCGAACAAGAACCATATCGGCGGCCGCGGCATCAACATGCTGACGGGCGCGGACACGATCGCGCCGATCGGCGGGGCCGCCTTCCACGACAACAAGGTCTGGATCAGGAAAGCGGTCGCCTGAGCGCGCACGGCGATCGCCGCGCAATTTGTGTCGAGGCGCTAAAGCGGCGCCGAGCCGCAGTTTGCGCTTGCACCTCTCGTCCAAGCTGCCGCAAATGGCGGCAAACGGGAGCAAGGAAGCGAGCGTGCCATGACCGACACCACAGCCGTCATCACCGAAAAGCGCGGGCAGGCGTTCTGGATCACCATCAACCGGCCGGAGAAGCGCAACGCGCTGAACGGTGACGTGATCGCCGGCATCAGCAAAGGCTATCGCGACGCGCATGAGGACAAGGACGTCCGCGTCATCGTGCTGACGGGCGCGGGCGACAAGGCGTTCTGCGCGGGCGCGGACTTGCAGAATTCCGGCGCGGCTTTCGCGATGGATCATTCCAAGCCGAACGTCGACTATGCCGATCTGCTGCGCTTGTCGCAGAACGCGACCAAGCCCGCGATTGCGCGCCTCAGTGGCGTCTGCATGGCCGGCGGCATGGGCCTGCTCTGCATGACCGACATGGCGGTTGCTGCGGATCACGTCATCTTCGGCCTGCCCGAGGTGAAGGTCGGCGTATTCCCGATGCAGGTGCTGAGCCTTTTACAGAGGATCGCGCCGCCGCGCCTCGTCAACGAATGGGCGCTGACGGGCGAACCGTTCGATGCGAAGGCCGCGCAAGCTGCGGGCTTGCTTAACTACGTCGTGCCCACCGCCGAGCTCGATGCCAAGGTCGATTGGCTGATCGGACGCATCGTCGACAAATCCCCGACCGCGATCCGCCGCGGCAAATACGCCATGCGCGCCATCGCCGCGATGTCGTTCGACGAGAGCATCGCCTACACCGAGAGCCAGATCGCGCTGCTGGCGATGACCGAGGATGCCAAGGAAGGGCTGAAGGCGTTCAGCGAGAAGCGAAAGCCGGTCTGGACGGGGAGGTAGAGAGGAAGTTCGTAGGGTGGGTTAGCCCTGCAGATGCGCGAAGCGCATCTGCCCGGCGTAACCCACCACTGTTTGTTTCCGTCGAGGCAGAAGCGGTGGGTTACGCCCTGCGGGCCGCGCTTTGCGCGCCCACAGTGCTAACCCACCCTACGGCACCTACCCCGCGTTGGGCTTCAGCCCCGCGGCCTGGATGCCGGCGACGGCGCAGGCCTCGTCATTGTCGGAGGTGTCGCCGGAGACGCCGACGGCGCCGAGCAGGGTTGCGCCGTCCATGATCAGCACGCCACCGGGGACCGGCACCAGCGCGCCCTTGGCAATGGTGTTCACGGCGTCGATGAAAAAGGCCTGCTCCTGCGCGCGCTGGAACAGGGCGCGCGAGCCCATGCCCATCGCGAGCGCGCCGTAAGCCTTGCCGTGCGCGATCTCGCCGCGCATCAGGCTGGTGCCGTCCTGCGCGGCGGCGAGCTTCAGCACGCCGCGCGCGTCCAGGATGGTGACGACGAGGGGCTTGAGCTTCAGCTCGCCGGCCTTCGCGAAGGCGGCGTCGAGGATCTTGCGGGCGACGTCGAGGGTCAATTCAGCCATGGCTTGGTTCCTTTGTAGCGGGAGTGGCGTTTGAAGGGGTGGTGCGATCGAGGCTCATGGCCAGCACGCGCGCGACGTGAAGCGCCTCGCGCTGCGTGCCGTCGTGGATCTGGTGGCGGCAGGAGGTGCCGTCGGCGACGACCAACGTATGTGGATCCGCGCGCCGCACGGCAGGCAGCAGCGACAGCTCGGCCATCTCGATCGAGGCATCATAGGTGTCCGCGCCATAGCCGAAGGCGCCGGCCATGCCGCAGCAACTGGACTCGATGGTCTCGACCTTGAGCCCGGGGACGAGGCGCAGCACCTGCTCGACCGGCTTGAAGGCGCCGAAGGATTTTTGATGGCAGTGGCCGTGCACCACGGCCTTGTCGGCGACGTTGCCGAGCGGCAGTTGCAGCCTTCCGGCCTCAGCCTCGCGCACCAGAAACTCCTCGAAGGTCAGCGCATGGGCGCCGACGGCCTTGGCGTCGTTGTCCTTGCGCAGCGAGGCGAGCTCGTCGCGCAGCGTCAGGAGGCAGCTCGGCTCCAGGCCGACGATCGGCACGCCGCGCGCGGCGAATGGCGCGAAGGCCGAGACCAGCCGGTCGAGCTCGGCCCTCGCTTCGTCGACGAGACCAGCCGAGAGGAACGTGCGGCCGCAGCACAGCGGTCGGTTACCGCTCGCAGGCTTCGGCAGATGCACGCGATAACCGCCGGTCGCGAGCACGCGGAGCGCGGCGTCGAGGTTTTCGCGTTCATAAATCCGATTGAAGGTGTCGGCGAACAGCACGACCTCGCGGCCATCCACAGGTCCAACAACCTCAGCAGGCGGCACGAACACATCGGCGCGGAAGGCGGGGAGCGCCCGGCGCGCGCTGATGCCGGCAAAGCGCTCGAACAGTTTTCGCAGCAGCGGACTGTGGTTGCGCAAGTTTGCGAGCAGCGCGAAGCGGGACGCAAGGCCGGCATAGCGCGGGAGATAGCCGACGAGGCGGTCGCGCAGCGTCAGGCCGTGGGTGGCTGCGCGTGCCGCCAGCACCTCGATCTTCATCTTGGCCATGTCCACGCCGGTCGGGCATTCGTGGCGGCAGGCCTTGCAGGAGACGCAGAGTTTCAAGGTCTCCATCATCTCGTCGGAGGCGAGCGCATCGGGGCCGAGCTGGCCGGAGATCGCAAGGCGCAGCGTGTTGGCACGGCCTCGCGTAACGTCCTTCTCGTTGCGCGTCGCGCGATAGGACGGGCACATCACGCCGCCCTCGAGCTTGCGGCAGGCGCCGTTGTTGTTGCACATCTCGACCGCGCCCTGGAAGCCG
Source organism: Bradyrhizobium sp. USDA 376 (assembly GCF_054063675.1). Lineage (NCBI taxonomy): Bacteria > Pseudomonadati > Pseudomonadota > Alphaproteobacteria > Hyphomicrobiales > Nitrobacteraceae > Bradyrhizobium > Bradyrhizobium sp. USDA 376. Next base: position 8,050,711 of record NZ_JBSSGN010000001.1, on the reverse strand, counting down.
CCGCCGGCGCCGGGATAAGCCGACCAGTCGAGCTTCGTCTTCATCTCGCCAACGCGATAGTCCGGCTTGAAGCGGAATAGCGAGCGGTCGTCCATTCTGGGCGCATCGACGATCTTGCCGGGATTGAGCACGCCCTCGGGGTCGAAGCGCCGCTTCACTTCCGTGAAGTCGGCGACAAGGCGTTCGCCGAACATGGTCTCGTGGAATTCGGAGCGCACCAGGCCGTCGCCATGCTCGCCGGAATGCGAGCCCTTGTATTCGCGCACCAGCGCGAAGGCCTCTTCGGCGATGGCGCGCATCGCCTTGACGTCCTTCTCCAGCTTCAGGTTCAATACCGGGCGCACATGCAGGCAGCCCTCGGAGGCATGCGCGTACATCGTGCCGCTGGTGCCGTGCTTGGCAAACACCTCGTTCAGCCGCGCGGTGTAGTCGGCAAGGTGCGGCAGCGGCACGGCGCAGTCCTCGACGAAAGAGACGGGCTTGCCCTCCTGCTTCATCGACATCATGACGTTGAGGCCGGCGGCGCGGAAATCGGCGATGCCGCTCTGCAGCGCAGGCTCGGTGATTTCCACCACGCCGCCCCATTTGCGCGTGTCGTTATTCCAGCCGAAGCCGAGATCGCCCATCAGCTCTGTGAGCTGCTTCAGCCGTATCAGATTGTCGGCCTGATCTTCTTCAGCGAACTCGACCACCAGCACGGCGTCCGGATCACCCTTGATGGCCGCGGAGATGATCGGCCTGAACATCGCGATGTCGCGGCCGAGCGCGATCATGGTGCGGTCGACCAGCTCGACCGCGATCGGCTTGAGCTTGACCAGATGCTGGGCCGCGTCCATCGCCTCGTAGAAACTGCCGAAATGGCAGACGCCGAGCGCCTTGTTGCGGATCACCGGCCACAGCTTCAGCTCGACCTTGGTGGTGAAGGCGAGGGTGCCTTCCGAGCCCACGAGCAGATGCGCCATGTTGTTCGGCGCATTGCGCGGCACCAGCGCATCGAGATTGTAGCCGCCGACCCGGCGCTGCACCTTGGGAAAGCGCGCCGCGATCTCGTCGGCCTCGCGCGTGCCGAGATCGAGCATGTCGCGGAACAGCGCGCGGGTGCTGTCGGGTGCCTCGACGTCGGAGAGATCGCGCGACACCTCGCCGAAGCGGCTCAGCGTGCCGTCGGCGAGCGATGCCTCCATCGACAGCGTGTTGTCGCGCATGGTGCCGTAGCGCAGGCTGCGGCCGCCGCAGGAATTGTTGCCGGCCATGCCGCCGATGGTGGCGCGGGAGGCGGTGGATACGTCGACCGGAAACCACAGGCCGTGCTTTCTAAGCTGGCGGTTGAGGTCGTCGAGCACGATGCCGGGCTCGACCACGCAGGTGCGGCCTTCGACATCGAGCGACAGGATCCGGTTGAGATGCTTGGAGAGATCGACCACGAGGCCGTCATTGACGGTCTGGCCGCATTGCGAGGTGCCGCCGCCACGCGGGGTGACCTTCACGCCCTCGTCCCGGGCGATCGCCAGCGACAGCAGGGCCTCGCCCATGGTCTTCGGGACCACCACGCCCGCCGGCATGATCTGGTAGAACGAGGCGTCGGTGGCGTAGCGGCCGCGGCTGAAGCCGTCGAACAGGACGTCGCCGGTCAATTCCGACCGCAGGCGCCGTTCGAGCGAGGAGGCGTTTGTCATCCCTGATCCCGGACTGCCTCAGCGAGGCTCAGCCTTGCTGAGTTATTCATTATGGTTCCAGACCGATTATATTATGAATGCAAAATGGGCAAGCCGAGCACCCTCAGGCCGAGGCCGGCGCGTCCTCTTGGGGCTCGGTCAGGTGCTCGATCGCCGCCGTCCGCTTGTTGCGCAGGTGCTGGAACAGGATGTCGCTGAGCTCGCTGCCGGCGCGGCGGCGCAGCGCATCGAGGATGGCCTCATGCTCGCGCATCGCTTCCGCCCAGCGCTGCCGCTTGCGGGCGAAATTGGCGGAGTAGCGGACGCGGCGAATGCGGCCGGCGAAGTTGGCGTAGGCCGTCTTCAGCGTCTCGTTGCGCGCGGCCGCGACGATGCTCTCGTGGATGCGCTGGTTGGTCTGGAAATAGCCGTGCATGTCGCGGTGCAGATAGTGGCCATACATCTCGTAGTGCAGCTGCTCGATCGCAGTGATCTCCGCGTCTGTAATGGCTTCGCAGGCGAGCCGCCCGGCCAGGCTTTCCAGCCCCGCCATCACATCGAACAGCTCCTCCAGGTCGCGCTGGCCGAGCTGGCGGACGCGTGCGCCGCGATTGGGCAGTAGCTCGATCAGCCCCTCGGCGGCGAGCACCTTCAGCGCCTCGCGCAGCGGTGTGCGGGAGATGCCGAGCATCTCGCAGAGCTGCCGCTCGGGAACGCGCGCGCCCTCCGCGATGTTGCCTTCGACCACGTAGTCGCGCAGCCGCAGCAGGATCTCGCCGTGAAGCGAGGCCTCCTGGCGGTCGCCGCCGTTGCCGGCGGGCGGGGTGATCGGAACCCCGGTGTCGGGAATCGTGGATTTCATTTGCAGCACAATAGTTTGCCCGTTTGGTCGCGTCGACGTCCACAATCGAATACCAAATTTCGATTGAAAGGACAAAAAATGAATGCAAAATAGCCGGCAGAGCCGGCCATAACCCGCCGACAGGGAGGTTTTCATGCATCAGGGACGCCATTTCCTTCAGATTCCGGGCCCGAGCCCGGTCCCCGAGCGCGTCCTGCGCGCCATGGACATGCCTGTGATCGATCACCGCAGTGCGGAGTTCGGCGAGCTCGGCCGCACCGTGCTCGAAGGCAGCCAGAAGATCTTCCAGACCAAGGGGCCGGTCATCATCTTCCCCTCGTCGGGGACCGGTGCCTGGGAAGCCGCGATCGTCAACACGCTGTCGCCGGGCGACAAGGTGCTGATGGTCGAGACCGGCCATTTCGCCACGCTGTGGCGGCAGATGGCGGGCCGCTTCGGCATCGATGTCGATTTCGTGCCCGGCGACTGGCGCCGCGGCGCCGATCCGGCGGTGATCGAGGCGAAGCTCACCGAGGACAAGGCGCGCACGATCAAGGCCGTCATGGTCGTGCACAACGAGACCTCGACCGGCGCGACCAGCCGCATCGCCGAGATCCGCGCCGCGATCGACCGCACGGGCCATGCTGCGCTGCTGATGGTCGACACCATCTCCTCGCTCGGCTCGGTCGATTACCGCCATGACGAGTGGAAGGTCGACGTCAGCGTCAGCTGCTCGCAGAAGGGTTTTATGCTGCCGCCCGGTCTCGGCTTCAATGCGATCTCGGAGAAGGCGCTGGCTGCGTCCAAGACCAACAAGATGCCGCGCTCCTATTTCGATTGGGAGGAGATGCTCAAGCCCAACGCAAAAGGCTTCTTCCCGTACACGCCGGCGACAAACCTGCTCTACGGACTGCGCGAGGCGATCGCGATGCTGCTGGAGGAGGGGCTCGCCAACGTCTTCGCGAGGCATCAGCGGCTTGCCGCCGCAACCCGCGCCGCCGTCAATCATTGGGGCCTCGAAGTGCTCTGCCAGGAGCCTTCAGAGTTCTCGCCGGTGCTGACGGCCGTGCTGATGCCGCCGGGACATGATGCCGATCAGTTCCGGAAAGTCGTGCTCGACAATTACAACATGTCGCTCGGCTCCGGGCTGTCGAAGGTCGCCGGAAAGGTCTTCCGCATCGGCCATCTCGGCGAATGCAATGCGCTCACCTTGCTCGGCGCGCTCACGGGGGTCGAGATGGGCCTCTCGGTTGCGGGCGTGCCCCACCGCTCCGGCGGCGTCGATGTCGCGATGAAGCTCTTGGAGCAGCGTCCGCAGGGCAATTCCTCGCCGCATCTGAAAGTGGTCGGCACGTAAATGGCGCCGGCACGCGGACGACAATCATAAAAAGCAGATCGGGAGGGGTGAGATGGGGGTTCGGTTCAAGGCCACGCATGTCGTGCTGGCGATGCTCTGCGCGATGTATTTCATCACCTATGTCGACCGGGTGAACATCGGCACGGCCGCGAGCGAGATCCAGAAGGAGCTGGGCCTGTCGAACACCCAGCTCGGCCTGGTCTTCTCCGCCTTCGCCTATCCTTACCTGCTCTTCCAGGTCATCGGCGGCTGGGTCGGCGATCATTTCGGGCCGCGCAAGACGCTGTTCTGGTGCGGCATGATCTGGGCGGCCGCCACCATCATGACCGGTTTCGTCAACGGTCTTGCTGCGCTGTTCGTCGCGCGCTTCGCGCTCGGCTTCGGCGAGGGCGCGACGTTCCCCACTGCAACACGCGCGATGCAATATTGGACGCCGGCGAACCGCCGCGGCTTTGCGCAAGGCCTCACCCATTCCTTCGCCCGGCTCGGCAATGCCGTGACGCCGCCGGTGGTGGCGCTGCTGATCCTGTGGCTGACCTGGCGCGGCGCGTTCGTCGTGCTTGGCTTCGTCAGCCTGATCTGGGGCGTGATCTGGGTCTGGTACTTCCGCAACGAGCCGAAGGAGCATGCTTCCATCACCGAGGCCGAGCTTGCAGCACTGCCGCCGCGCCCGACCGGCGAACGGCCGCGTGTGCCGTGGGGTCCGTTGCTCGGCCGGATGTGGCCGGTGACGCTGACCTATTTCTGCTACGGCTGGTGCCTGTGGCTCTACCTCAACTGGCTGCCGCTGTTCTTCAAGAACAACTACAATCTCGACATCAAGAATTCGGCGCTGTTCGCCTCCGGCGTCTTCTTCGCCGGCGTGGTCGGCGACAGCGTCGGCGGCGTGCTGTCGGACAAAATCCTCGATCGCACCGGCAATGTCCGCCTGGCGCGGCTCAGCGTCACCGTAACAGGATTTACGGGGGCGCTGCTCTCGTTGCTGCCGATCCTGTTCGTCCACGACATCACCGTGGTGGCGCTGTGCCTGTCGGCCGGCTTCTTCTGTGCCGAACTGGTGATCGGCCCGATGTGGTCGATCCCGATGGACATCGCCCCGAAATATTCGGGCACCGCCTCGGGAATCATGAACACCGGCTCGGCCTTCGCCGCGATCGTCTCGCCGCTGGTCGCGGGCTTCGTGATCGATGCGACCGGCAACTGGTATCTGCCGTTCCTGATGTCGATGGGTCTGCTGCTGCTCGGCGGCTTTTCCGCCTTCCTGATGCACCCGGAGCGGCCGTTCGCAGAGGTCGAAGGCAGGGGGCCGGCCGGAAAGATGGTGGCCGCGGAATAGGGGCGGCCGAGGCCCGCCGCTTATGCATGGGAGGCGTCTTCAGGGGAGGGGACAAGCCGGTCAAATGGTGCTATTCGGCGGCCATCAAAACCAAGGCTAGACCGGGAAGGACGCCTATGACCGTGCATACTGGAAGGCATTTCTTACAGATTCCAGGACCGACCAACGTGCCCGACCGCGTGCTGCGGGCCATGGACATGCCGACGCTGGACCATCGCGGTCCGGAGTTCGCCGAGCTCGGTTTCGCGGTCCTCGCCTCGATGCAGCGCGTGTTCCGCACCAAGCAGCCCGTGATCATCTTCCCCTCGTCCGGCACCGGCGCCTGGGAAGCGGCGATGGTCAACGTGTTCTCGCCCGGCGACAAGGTTTTGATGTGCGAGACCGGCCAGTTCGCCGTGCTCTGGCGCGGCATCGCCGACAAGTTCAAGCTCGACGTCGACTTCATCCCGAGCGACTGGCGCCATGGCGCCGACCTCGCCGAGATCGAGCAGCGTCTTGCCGCCGACAAGCAGCACACCATCAAGGCGGTCTGTGTCGTCCACAACGAGACCTCGACCGGCTGCGTGACGCCGCCGCTGGAGGTGCGCAAGCTGCTCGATCGCGTCAAGCACCCGGCGCTCTTGATGGTCGACACCATCTCCGGCCTCGGCTCGATGGAATACGAGCACGACGCCTGGGGCATCGACGTCTCGGTCGCGGGCTCGCAGAAGGGCCTGATGCTGCCGCCGGGCCTCGGCTTCAACGCCGTCTCGGAGAAGGCGCTCGCGGTTGCCAAGGCCAATCCGGGCATGCGCTCCTATTGGGATTGGCAGGAGGTCATCAGCTTCAACAAGCTCGGCACCTTCCCCTATACGCCGGCGACCAATCTGCTCTACGGCCTGCGCGAGGCGGTGAAGATGCTGGAGGAGGAAGGGCTGGAGAACGTCTGGTCCCGCCACAAGCGCCACAGCGCGGCGACGCGTGCCGCGGCCAAGGTCTGGGGCCTGGAGACGCAGTGCATCGATCCTGCCGCGCATTCACCGGCGCTGACCGGCGTGCGCGTGCCTGAGGGCCACGATGCCGATGCCTTCCGCAAGGTGGTGCTGGAAAACTTCGACATGTCGCTCGGCACCGGCCTGAACAAGGTCAAGGGCAAGGTGTTTCGCATCGGCCATATCGGCCATTTCAACGATCTGATGCTGATGGGCACGCTCGCCGGCGTCGAGATGGGCCTGGATCTTGCAAAGATCCCGCACCGGAGCGGCGGCGTGCTGGCGGCCATGGACGTCCTGAAGGGACGCGATGTGGTGCCGATGACCAAGGCTCAGGTGGCCTGAACCAACTTGGAAGGTGATAGCGCGATGAACGCACCGACGACGACCAACGACGACCTGCTCTACTCCGTCACGGACGGCATCGCGCGGATCACCTTCAACCGTCCCCAGGCGCGCAACGCCATGACCTTCGCCATGTATGACCGCATGGCGGAGATCTGCCAGGAGATCAACGCCGACCGTTCGATCAAGGCGCTGATCCTGACCGGCGCCGGCGACAAGGCCTTCGCCTCCGGCACCGATATCTCGCAGTTCCGTGCTTTCAAGACCGCGCAGGACGCGCTCGATTACGAGGCGCGGATCGACCGCGTGCTCGGCACGCTGGAGCAGTGCCGCGTGCCCGTGATCGCGGCGATCGCGGGCGCCTGCACCGGCGGCGGCGCCGGCATTGCGGCCTGCTGCGATCTGCGCATCGGCACCGAGACGACGCGGATGGGCTTTCCGATCGCGCGCACGCTCGGCAACTGCCTGTCGATGTCGAACATCAGCCGCGTCGTCGCGCTGGTGGGGCCTGCCCGTACCAAGGATCTGATCTTCAAGGCGCGCCTGGTCGAGGCGCCGGAAGCCCTCGCACTCGGCCTGCTCAACGAGGTCGTGCCCGACGTCGAGACGCTGCAGCGCCGCGCCGACGAGACCGCAAGGCTCGTCGCCAGCCACGCGCCGCTCACGCTGGAGGCGACCAAGGAAGCGGTGCGCCGCATCCGCCGCACGCTGTCGCGCGAGGAAGGCGAGGACCTGATCCTCAAGGCCTATATGAGCGAGGATTTCCGCGAGGGCATGGACGCCTTCCTCAACAAGCGGACGCCGGTCTGGAAGGGCAGGTAGGCGCCCCCACGGCTTTTTGCGCCGTATACGCGGCGTGCAGAGCCAAAGCGATTGATGAAATCAATCGTCAGTCGACCGTGTAAATCCAATTGTCACAGACGTCTCAGGCGGTTCCGTCATTCGGAACCGCGATTGTGGACGCTCGCGCCCACGCGTCTACGTTGACGGCGTGCTGAGCCCGGGCATAGGATCGTAGAGGTTGCATTCCACCGTCTCGCTTTCCGAGGCGATGGTCCGGCCGGACTGATTGAGGCCCAATCGATTGAGCGACGTTAATTGTGTGAAGCGTTCCGGCGGACCGTGCTGCAACCGGACGTCATTGAACTGAAATCCAACTGTAGAAGTAGCGACGTAGTTTCCACGACGCGAGCCGCGCCAGAATTTCATTGCTGCTGACCATCCCGACGCCAGGCACGACCTCGCGAACAAGCCAAAGCTCCTGAACCAAGACCCTCAAGCCAAGACCCTTAAGCCAAGACCCTTAAGCCAAGACCCTTACGCCAAGGCCTTTGAGTCAAAAGCCGTTGAGTCTCGTCTGATTTCTCAGACCGATTAGTCACGTCGCCGCTTCCTCATGCGGCGGCGCCTTCATGGCAACGCAGGCAGGGATTTTCCATGACCAACCACACGCCGATTTTCACCTCGTCGTCCGCGACGGGCAGCTTCACCGAATTCGCCAACCTCAATGATTCAACCACGCTGCATACGCTGTCGGGGACGATGAGCTTCAAGGACAGCGACAAGACCGACACCCATACGACCACCGCGACGCTGCATTCCGCGGTGGTGTCGGGCGGCACGGTCATCCCTGCCGCCTCGCTCGCGCAATTCCAGACCGCGATGCAATCGCAGATCCTGAGCGATGCAAACGGCTCCGGCCAGCTGAAATGGACCTTCAGCGACGAGGACGAGGATTTCGACTTCCTCGCCAAGAACCAGACGCTGGTCCTGACCTATGACGTCAAGGTCGCCGACAATCACGGCGGCTTCGCGATCCAGACCGTCAAGATCACGATCACCGGAACCGACGACAAGCCCGTCATTAACATGACGACGGCGGCGACCGTCACCGAGCAGGCGAACCAGACGCTTTCGCTCTCGCCCGACACGGTTCACGTCGCGCTCAACTTCACCGACGACGACCTCGCCAACACCGGGCACACCGCGACGGTGACCGGCGTGTCCGCGTCCGGCGCCACGGCCGGCCTGCTGCCGGGGCCGTTCGGCGATGCCGAACTGATGTCGTTCTTCCGCGTCGACAACGTCATCAAGACCTCCGGCTCCTCGACCGGCACCATCAACACCACCTTCTCGGCGCCCGATCTCGCCTTCGACTATCTTTCGGCCGGCCAGCATCTCGACATCACCTACACCGTCCAGCTCGACGACCACGCCGGCGGGATATCGACCCAGACCGTCACGGTGACCGTGGTCGGCACCAACGACAAGCCGCTGTTCCTGTCGTGCCCGGAATCGGCCGCCCTCGTCGAGGACCAGAATGTCGATCCGAGCGGCAATCTCACCGCACATGACAGCCTGCTCTTCACCGACATCGATCTCGCCGACGCGCATTCCGTCTCGACGACGGTCACGGCGACCCGTTCGGGCGGCGGTTCGATACCTCTGACGAATGCGCAGCTGCTGGCCGCGTTCGGCACCTCGCTGCAGGATTCGACCGGTCATCTGTTCGGCGAGGTCGACTGGAATTTCGCGCTGGCCAATTCCTCGACCAACTTCCTCAATGGCGGCGAGACGCTCAAGCTCGTCTATCACGTCGCGGTGGACGACGGTCATGGCGGCTCCACCACCCAGGACGTCACCATCACCATCCTCGGCGTCAATCAGCCCGTCGTCATCACGAGCGGTCCGGAATCCTCAACCGTCGTCGAGCAGGATGCCACCACGGGCTCTTCCGCGCCGGATACGACGCCGACAATTCCGGCGGGCACGCTCGCCTTCACCGACCAGGACACCAGCGACGCCCACACCGTGACGGTGACGCTGGATTCGACTTCCGGACCGACACCGCCGGCGGCGACGCAGGCCGATCTCGCCGCGGCGCTGACGACCGTGCTGCACGATTCCACGGGAACGGGCTCGGGAAGCATCGACTGGAATTTTGCGATTGCCGACAAGGATCTCGACTACCTCGCGGCCAACGAGACGCTGACGGTGAATTACAACATCAAGGTCGCCGACGGCTCGACCAGCTCCACGCAGAGCGTCTCCGTCGTGATCACCGGCGCCAACGACGCGCCGGTGATCACGAGCGGACCGCAAGCCGCGTCGCTGGCGGAGCAGCCGGGCGTCACGGGATCGCAATCGCCTGACACCACGAGCCCGGTGCCGACGGGAACGTTGAGCTTCGACGACGTCGATCTGTCGGATACGCATTCGATCAGCGTGGTGCTGAATTCGGCGGTATGGTCGGCCAACACTTTTGCCGTGCCGGGCCAGACGATCGTGGACCTCCAGTCGGCGCTCTCCACGGTGCTGCATGATTCCACGGGAACCGGCACCGGCAGCATCGACTGGACCTTCAGCATCGCCGATGCCGATCTCGATTTCCTCAGTTTCGGCGAGACGCTGACGGTGCAGTATGACGTCAACGTCTGGGACGGTTTCACCAATTCGACGCAGACCGTGACCGTCACCATCGACGGTGCGGCCGACCCGCTGGTGCTGACACCGCTGACTATCGCGGCGTCTGACGCCGCGGGCCCGGATGCCGGCACGGCAATCGCAACCGGCGCCATTTTCGACGTGACCCAACCGGTCGACCTGAGCACGCCGCGGACGATCATCGAGGTCAACGGCAGCGCCGCCAATGTCGGCAACACCGTGGCCGGCACTTATGGCACGCTGGTGCTCAACGCGGACGGCTCCTACGGCTATGTCGCCAATGCAGCGGTCGACGCGCTGCTCGCCGGCGACACCGTCACCGACCAGTTCACGTTCACGGTCGATGACGGCCAGGGCCATCAGGCCTCGACCACGCTCAACTTCAATATCGCCGGCGCCAACGACAATCCGCTGGTCTCAGCCGCCAATGTCAGCGGATCGGTCACCGAGGACGCCGGCCCGCCGGTGATCCTCAACGGCGATTTCGAGACCGGCAATCTCGCCGGCTGGTCGGTCAGCGGCGGTGGCCACATCCACGTCGCACAGCTCGAGCTCGGCGGCAGCTTCGGTCACTATTCGGTCGAGCTTCTGCCGACGAGCGGACCGGAAACGCTGTCGCAGAGCGTCGCGACCGCGCCCGGCCAGCACTATTTCGTCAGCTTCGACATCATCGGCGATCCCGAGGGCGTCAACACGCCGTTCTCGGTGTCATGGGATGGCGCAACGATCCTGGCGCTCGCCAACGTACCGGCCGGCGTCAACCACTATTCCTTCGACCTGATCGGTGATCCCTCGCTGTCGTCGACGCTGCTGCAGTTCTCCTATGAGGACGATGCCACCGGCATGATCCTCGATTCCGTCAATGTCAGTCCGGCGACGGGACCCGCGACCGAATCCACGACGGGCTCGCTGTCGTTCTCCGACGCCGAGACGGGAGATACGCATAGCGCGAGCTTCCTGGCGAACGGCAGCGGTTATGTCGGCACCTTCACCCTCGATCCGGTCAGCGAGGCCGGCGGCACCGGATCCGTCGCCTGGCACTTCACGGTCGACAACGCCGATATCCAGTTCCTGGCGCAGGGGCAGACGCTGACCCAGGACTATGTGGTGACGATCACCGACAACAATGGCGGGTCGACCACGCAGGACGTCACCGTCACCATCAACGGCACCAACGATGCGCCGACCGCGGTGAGCGAGACCGTCATCACCGATGTCGGCGCGAGCGCGACGGTCCAGATTCCGGGCTGGGCCCTTGCCATGAACGACACCGACCCCGACACCATCGACCACCTTTCGCTCGGCACCATCACCGCAAGCTCCGGCGGCAGTGCCGTCCAGTTCGGGGATGCCTTCTTCAGCGACGACGCGACGCTCGGGGGCTCGTTCAGCTACACGACCTCCGACGGAACGACGACCTCGTCCAACACTGCAACCGCGACCGTCATCAACAACGCGGCCGGCGCGACTGCGCTTGCGGGCACCGGCGGTGACGACATCCTGATCGCCACCAACGGGGCCGAGACCATGAGCGGAGGCGGCGGCAACGACGTCCTGATCGCGACGGCCAGCGGCAATGCCATGACCGGCGGCGGCGGCAATGACACCTTCGCCTTCCTGCAGCCCTCCGGTCCGAGTGCGATCGGCGACTTCAACAACACCACCGAGCACGATCGCATCGCCGTCTCCGCGAGCGGTTTCGGCGGCGGGCTGACGCCGGGGATGGACGTCACGTTCGAGACGTCCGGTGACAATGTATTCTCGGGCCTCTCGCAATTCCATTTCGACACCGGCAACCAGACGCTCTACTACAGCGCCGACGGGACCCAAGGCGCGGCGATCGCATTGGCCACCGTCCAGAACGGCGTGCTGCTCAGCCAGCACGACATACTGGTCGTGTAGGCCGCAGCTACTGCGCTGAAACCTGAGGCGCGGGCCCTGAAGGGGGCCCGCGTCGTTTGCGGCGCGCCGATCTCATTCCAAAGTCATACGGGGGATGCCACGGGACGGCTTGAACTCGGTCGGATTCGTCAGCACAATGGCGCTGAATTCATCTCTGAATTTCCAATCCGAACAAGAACATAGGGAAGACGCACGTGGGACATGGAATGAAGGCGGCAATCGCGCTGGCGGCCGCGCTTTGCGGCACGCCCGCCTTTGCCGGCTGGGAGCCGACCAAACCCGTCGAGATCGTCGTGGCGGCAGGTGCCGGCGGTGCCTCCGATCAGATGGCCCGGATGATGCAGGCCGCGATCCAGAAGAACAATCTGATGAAGCAGCCCATGGTGGTCTCGCTCAAGGGCGGCGCCTCGGGTGCGGAAGCGCTGATGTACATGAAGTCCAGCGAGGGCGACCCGAACAAGGTGCTGATCGCCTATTCGCTGATCTACATGTTGCCGCTGTCGGCGAAGATCCCGTTCAACTGGCGCGAATTGACCCCGGTCTCGGTGATCGCGCTCGACCAGTTCGTGCTGTGGGACAACAGTGCAGGTCCCAAGACGGTGAAGGAGTTCGTCGCGGCGGCGAAAGCCGCGAGCTCGCCCTTCAAGATGGGCGGCACCGGCTCCAAGCGTGAGGACCACGTGCTGACCGTCTTCCTCGAGCAGAAGACCGGCGCGAAGTTCTCCTATCTGCCCTACAAGTCCGGCGGCGAGGCCGCGACCCAGCTCGTCGGCAACCACACCGAATCCAACGTCAACAACCCCTCCGAAAATCTCGAGGTCTGGCGCGCCGGCCAGGTGCGTCCGCTCTGCGTGTTCGACAAGGAGCGCATCTCCTACACCAGCAAGGTCACGGACACCCAGTCCTGGGCCGACATTCCGACCTGCAAGGAGGAGGGCGTCGACGTCCAGTATCTGATGCTGCGTGCGATGTTCCTGCCCGGCAAGGTCACAGCCGAGCAGCAGGCGTTCTACGTCGATCTGTTCCACAAGGTGACGCAGACCGCCGAATACAAGGACTACATGGAGAAGCAGGCGCTGAAGCCGATCTTCCTCACCGGCAAGGACATGGTGCAATTCCTCGAGGAGGACGATGCCGTCAACAAGGCATTGATGACGGAAGCCGGATTCGTCGCGAAGTGATCGTCGCTTCTCCCTTTCCCCGTTCTTACGGGGGCGCGACGAGCTTCGCTCGCGCTGGGAGGGCTGGGGTGAGGGGCTCTCTCCGCGAGTCCGACACTCACCGTCCCCGTGGAGACTCCCCCTCACCCCAACCCTCTCCCCGCAAGCGGGGAGAGGGGGAATTGAACGCACTCCGTCCCTGACAGAGCATGTCCCAAACCGATCTTGAAATCGTCGTCGACGATCCGACCGCTCCTGAAGACGACTCGCCCTCCGTCGTCTCCTCCGGCACGATCGAGATCATCGTCTGTCTCCTTCTCCTCGCGCTCGCCGTCACGCTCGGCTACGACAATTGGCGCACCGGTGCGTCCTGGGATGCGACCGGGCCCGAGCCCGGCTATTTTCCGTTCTATCTTTCCATCATCCTCGGCGGCGGCAGCCTCTACGGCCTGATCGTGGCGCTGGTCGCCCACCGCAAGGCAGCAGAGACCTTCGTCACCCGCGCCCAGGCGCGCCGCGTGATGGCGGTGTTCGTGCCGACGCTGCTGTTCTGCCTCGTCATGCAGTTCCTCGGCCTCTATGTCGCGAGCTTCCTCTTGATCGCAGGTTTCATGCGCCTCGTCGGCAAGATCGCGCTGTGGAAGTCGCTGCTCACCGCTCTCGTGTTCACGGCGATCATGTTCGTCACCTTCGACATCGCCTTCGACGTCATCATGCCGAAAGGGCCGCTCGAAGCGGCCTTCGGCCGTTAAAGCGGGCGAACCATGGAAGCTCTCGGTCTCCTGCTTCACGGCTTCGCCGTCCTGCTCACCTGGAAGACGCTGGTCCTGATGATGGTCGGGCTGGTGCTCGGCATCTTCGTCGGCGTGCTGCCCGGGCTCGGCGGCCCCAACGGCGTCGCCATCCTGCTGCCGCTCACCTTCACGATGGACCCGACCTCGGCGATCGTGATGCTGTCCTGCATCTACTGGGGCGCGCTGTTCGGTGGCGCCATCACCTCGATCCTGTTCAACATCCCGGGCGAGGCCTGGTCGGTCGCAACCACCTTCGACGGGTATCCGATGGCCCAGCAGGGCAGGGCGGCCGAGGCGCTGACCGCGGCGTTCACGTCCTCCTTCGTCGGCTCGCTGGTCGCGGTGCTCCTGATCACCTTCCTCGCGCCGATGATCTCGTCCTTTGCGCTGAAATTCGGCCCGCCCGAGTTCTTCGCGGTCTATCTCTTGACCTTCTGCTCCTTTGTCGGGCTCGGGCGCGAAGCCAAGCACAAGACTGTCATCTCGATGTCGCTGGGGCTGCTGCTCGCCGGCGTCGGCATGGACACGGTGTCGGGCAATCTGCGCATGACCTTCGGCTCGGCCGACCTGCTTCGCGGCATCAACTTCCTGGTCGCCGTCATCGGCCTGTTCGGCATCAGCGAGATCCTGCTGACGATGGAGGAGCGCCTCGCGCTGCGCGGACATGCGGCGAGCATCTCGCTGCGCGTCGTGCTCGGGGTCTGGAAGGACTTGCCGAAATACTGGGTGACGCTGCTGCGCTCCTCCTTCATCGGCTGCTGGCTCGGCATCACGCCGGGCGGTGCGATCGCGGCCTCCTTCATGGGCTACAACCTGGCCAAGCGCTTCGCCAAGGAGCCCGAGAGCTTCGGCAAGGGCCGCATCGAGGGTGTGTTCGCGCCTGAGACGGCGGCGCATGCCTCCGGCACCTCGGCGCTGCTGCCGATGCTTGCGCTCGGCATTCCCGGCTCGGGCACTGCCGCGATCCTGCTTGGCGGCCTCATGGTATGGGGGCTCAATCCAGGCCCGCTGCTGTTCGTCGAGCACAAGGACTTCGTCTGGGGCCTGATCGCCTCGATGTATCTCGGCAATGTGGTCGGCCTCGTGCTGGTGCTGACGACGGTGCCGGTCTTCGCCTCGATCCTGCGCGTACCGTTCGCGGCGGTGGCGCCGATGATCGTGGTGTCCTGCGCGATCGGCGCCTATGCGATCCAGAACGCGATGTTCGACATCTGGCTGATGCTGGGCTTTGGCGTCGTCGGCTACGTCTTCAAGAAGATCGGCATTCCGCTGGCGCCGTTCACGCTGGCGCTCGTGCTCGGCAACCGCGCCGAGGATGCCTTCCGACTGTCGATGATCGGCTCCGGCGGGAACCTCAAGGTGTTCTGGTCGAACGGCCTGGTCGGCTCCATCACGACGCTGGCGATCGTGCTGCTGTTCTGGCCTGTCATCGACGGGGTGCTGGGCCGCGTCGGACTGACGCAGCGGACCAGGGCGACATCGCGTTAGCGCCGTAGAACAACATCGTTCCAGATCAATGGCTTAGATGAGGCGGTGGCGTTCCGGTAACGGCACCGCCTCAGCTCGATCGTTTCCAAATGTTGCCGCTGCGCGACAGCTTCGGTTCCGCTCAAAGGTTATGGTTCCAGCCAGATTTTAAGTTTTGCCGGAGGGGATGTTATGAAGCGATTTGTGATCGGGCTGGCGGCAATGTCGCTGTTCGCGACGGGGGCCATGGCGGCCGATCTGGGCGCGAGACCGTACGTAAAGGCTCCGCCCGTGGTTGACCCAGGCTGGGGCTGGACGGGCTTCTATGCCGGTTTGAACGCTGGATATAGCTGGGGCAGGGCCAACACGACCATTGCGCCGATCGCGCTTCCGCTCCCGGCCGTGCAATTCGGTTCGTCCCATCAAAACGTGGACGGTTGGCTGGCCGGCGGTCAGATCGGCTACAACTGGCAAGTCGATCCCAAGTGGGTCGTCGGACTTGAGGGAGACATCCAGGCGACCGGTGAGCGCTCGTCGCGGACCGTGACGACGACGAGCGCGCGCTACGGTTCGAACATCATTGGCATTCCGGGCGGCAACGACTTCAATTCCATTGCGTCGTTGACCGCAAATCTCTCCTACGACCTGCAGTGGTTTGCAACGTTCCGGGGGCGCGTCGGCGTCCTGTCGGATCCGCAAACCCTTTGGTATGCAACCGGCGGTCTCGCGGTCGGCGAGTTCAAGTACTCGTCGGCCACCGCGCTTGGAATCCAGGTATTCGGACCAGGCCTCGGCGGCGTGACTCCCGTCGGCGCGTTCAATCTCCCGATCGGTCCTGGGGTCAGCAGCAGCGATACCCGGGTTGGCTGGACGGTGGGCGCCGGTGTTGAACGCAAGTTCACCCGGAACTGGTCGGCCAAGCTCGAATACCTCTACATGGATTTCGGCTCCAAGACCTACTTTGTCGGGACCGCCAATCAGGCCGACGTCAGCTTCCACGATCATGTGCTGCGCGCCGGCTTCAACTATGCGTTCAATCCGACGCCGGTCGTCGCGAAATACTGAGCGGCATAGAGCCGCCATGCATCAATGCCCGGCGTCTTGCCGGGCATTGTCGTTTGGAGCCTAGACCACCTTGGCCTCTCGAAGTTCGGCGATCTCGTCCGCACCGAAGCCGAACTCCTCCAGAACCTCTTCGGTCTGCTCGCCGAATTCCGGCGGTCGCGCCACCATCTTGCTCGGCGTGCGCGACAGCGACACGGGCTGGCCGACCAGGCGGATCTCCCGGCCCTCGTCGTTCGGCACGTCCTGGGCGATGCCGAGATGCTTGACCTGCGCGTCCTCGAACATCTGGTCGATGGCGTAGATCGGCCCGCAGGGCACGCCGGCCTCGTTGAACTCGCGGACCCAGGTCTCGGTCGATTTCGTCACGGTGCGCTTTTCGATCTCGGCGTTGAGCGCGTTGCGGTTCCTGGAGCGGTCAGGGGCCGTCGCATAGTCGGGATGACTGTAGAGCTCCGGCGCGCCGATTGCCTGCGCACAGCGCTCCCAGATCCGCCCGCCGGTCGTGGCGATGTTGATGTACCCGTCCGAGGTCTTGAACACGCCGGTCGGGATGCTGGTCGGATGGTTGTTGCCGGCCTGCTTGGCGACCTCCTTCTCCATCAGCCAGCGGGCCGCCTGGAAGTCGAGCATGAATATCTGGGCCTGCAGCAGCGAGGTCTGCACCCACTGGCCCTTGCCCGAGACCTCGCGCTCGAGCAGCGCGGTGAGGATGCCCATGGCGCAGAACAAGCCCGCGGTGAGGTCGGCGACGGGAATGCCGACCCGCATCGGGCCTTCACCCGGCGCGCCGGTGATCGACATCAGCCCGCCCATGCCCTGCGCGATCTGATCGAAGCCCGGCCGCTTGTGATAGGGGCCGTCCTGGCCGAAGCCGGAGATGCTGCCATAGACGATGCGCGGATTGATCGCGGCGAGGCTCTCGTAATCGATGCCGAGCTTCTTCTTCACGTCGGGACGGAAATTCTCGACCACGACGTCGGCCTTGGCGGCGAGGCGCTTGAACACGGCGAGCCCGCGCTCGTCCTTCAGGTTCAGCGTCATGGCCCGCTTGTTGCGATGCAAATTCTGGAAGTCGGAACCCCGGCGCGGCCCGCCCGGCTGCTCGCCGCCGGCATCCTCGGTCAGTGCGTCGATCTTGATGACGTTGGCGCCCCAGTCCGCGAGCTGACGCACGCAGGTGGGCCCGGACCGGACTCGCGTCAGATCGAGCACGGTGAAGCGCGACAGGGCTTCCGAGGCATGCGGAAAAGGCATCTTGAAAGGCTCCGGGACAGATTGCGGAGCCACCATAGTGCCGAAACATCAGGCGGCAAGTCTGCCTCGGCGCGGATGCCGCCTGTCGAAATGCAGGCCTGACCGCGCTGCGCAAGGATCAGCGCGACAGGCGCTTCAGCTCGGCACGCGCCTGCTCGGCCAGCGGGTCATCGCCATGGCGCGCGATGAAGAGCTCGAACGCCTCCCGCGTTCCCGTCCGACGGGCGGCTTCGAATTCCTCCGCCACCGCGACGGAGGGATCGCGGGCCATTGGCATCGAGGGGGCACGACCCGCCTTGGTGTTCCCCTTGCTGCTTTCGTTCGCATTGGCTTTCGAGACCATGATAGACTGTTCTCCGATGGGCAGACGTTCCGGCCCGGCGAGCATCGCCAGGGCTCCGATCACACCGGCCGAAAGTGGGCCCAGTTTCATGGTTTCCTTTTCGGAACAGGTGAGGCGCGGAACTGCGTGCAGTCGCTGATCCGTATCACTACGGAATTTGATGGCTAACATGGCGTTACGGCCCGACTGATGGCCCGACGCCCAAATTAAACCAAACGTATAACTCTCTAGCTAAAATCATGCCCCTGCGCAGCGAATCGCGCGCGATGCATCGTTCCGGAGAGTTCATTGGCTACCTCTGTTTCCGTCAGTGCCACCAACAACGCCGAGATCGACGGCCTGCTGTCGGGCTATAAATGGACCGGCACGATCAGCTACAGCTTTCCGGATTCGCCCAGCGACTATTCCAATCCCTACTACGGCGGCAGCAGCGAACCGACCTCGTCGGGTTTCGCCTCGGCGCCCACTCAGATGCAGGCGGCGATCAACTACGCGATCGGGCTGATCCTCGGCTACACCAACGCCACGATCCAGTACAACGGGACTGGAAGTGCCGATATCATGATCGCGCAGTCCCCGTCAGCCAATCCGACCGCCTACGCCTACTACCCCGGCAACTATGCGTCCGGCGGCGACATCTGGTTCGGCACCCAGTACAACTACTCGCTGGCCAAGCTCGGCAACTACTATTTCACGACGGCGCTGCACGAGCTCGGCCACGCCCTCGGCCTCAAGCACAGCCAGGAGGCCGGTGGTCCCGCCAACGTCGCAGTGCCGAGCGCGCATGACGACAGCGAATACACCGTCATGAGCTATCGCAGCTATGTCGGTGCGTCGACGACCAGCGGCTACACCAATGAGTCCTATGGATATCCGCAGACCTATATGGCCAACGATATCCTCGCGCTCCAGACGATGTACGGCGCGGACTACACGACCCAGAACGGCACGACGGTCTACACCTGGAATCCGACCACGGGCCAGGAGTTCATCAACGGCGTCGGGCAACTCGCGCCGGGCGGCGGCGCCGGCGGCTCGGCCAATCGCATCTACGAAACGGTTTGGGACGGCGGCGGCGTCGATACTTACGACCTGTCGAACTACACGACCAACCTGAGCATCAACCTCAATCCCGGCGCGTCATCGCTGTTCTCTGCGACGCAACTGGCCAATCTCGGCAACGGCCATTACGCCTCGGGCAACGTCTACAACGCCTACCTCTACAACAACGACGCGCGCTCCTACATCGACAACGCCATCGGTGGGTCCGGCAACGACACCATCGTCGGCAACGTCATCGCCAACTCGCTCAATGGCGCCACCGGCAACGACACGATCACCGGTGGCGGCGGCAACGACACCATCGTCGGCGGAGCCGGCACGGACACGGCGGTGTATTCGGGGGGGCGGGCCAGCTATCTTGTCTCGTACAATTCGGCGACGCAAACCTTCACGATCACCGACCAGCGCGGCAGTTCGTTCGACGGCACCGATACGGTCACGACCGTCGAGTATTTCCAGTTTTCCGACCAGACGGTCGCGAGCTCGACACTCACGGGTCCTCTCACCCTCGAATCCGTCGGCACGACAGCGCTCGTTCTCGACGCCCAACACTATGAGCTCAATCCGACCGCGGGCGGTACCGGTCCCATCCTGAAGAATGGCGGGGCGGCGGTCATCGCTGGCAATTATGGTGCCTGGTCGCCTGTTGCCGCCGAGCAGGTCTCGGGCGGCGGCTATGACGTCGCCTGGAAAAATGCTTCGACAGGCTATTTTTCGATCTGGAGCACCGACAGCAACGGTAACTTCCAATCCACGCTGACGCCGGAAGTACCTGGATCCGACTCCCGACTGATTTCGCTGGAGACGTCGTTCCATCAGGATCTCAACGGCGACGGCAATATCGGTGCTGCAGTCGTCACCATCGAAGCTCAGGGGACGACCAGCCTGGTCCTGGACGCAGGCAACTACTATCTCAATCCGACCGGAGGCGGCACCGGTCCCATCCTGAAGAATGGCGGAGCGCCTGTCGTTGCCGGCAACTACGGCGCCTGGTCGCCGGTGGCTGCCGAGCAGGTCTCCGGCGGCGGTTATGACGTCGCCTGGAAGAATGCCTCGACCGGCTATTTCTCGATCTGGAGCACCGACAGCAACGGCAACTTCCTGTCGACGCTGACGCCGGAGGTCGCGGGAAGCAACGCCTCTCTGGTCTCGCTGGAGGCGACGTTCCATCAGGATCTCAATGGGGACGGCAGTATCGGCGCGTCGAACGGCCTGGCGAGCACCACGATCGAGAATGCGGGCACGACCAGCCTGATCCTGAGCGCCGGCAATTACTCTCTCAATCCAACCGCGGGCGGCACCGGCCCCGTCCTGAAGAATGGCGGGACGGCGGTCGTCGCCGGCAATTATGGTGCGTGGTCGCCTGTTGCCGCCGAGCAGGTCTCTGGCGGCGGCTATGACATCGCATGGAAGAACGCCTCGACCGGCTATTTCTCGGTCTGGAGCGCGGACAGCAACGGCAACTTCGTGTCGACCCTCACGCCCGAAGTACCTGGAACGGACTCCCGCCTGAAGGCGCTCGAGCCGGTATTCCACCAGGACCTCAATGGGGACGGTGCCGTGGGCGCAGCGCCGGTCGCGGTCTCCGAGGGCAGCTTTGTCTTCAATCACAGTGCGGGCGGAACGATACCGTCCGCCTCGTCTGAGCTGCCGGACTTCATGCCCGAGCCAGCCAACGCTCAGACCCCGTCAGAGCAGGGGATTGTCGCCGATGCGGCGGGGGGGCACGACGCGGCTGCGATCGACGCTCTGCTTCACGCTCTCCACAACCTGCACGATGCCGGCTTCATGCTTGGCTGACCGGCATGGTGTCGTCGCGTCGAATCGACGCAGATTGCGCGGTGATTTCTGTCACAGCTTGCGTCTAGCGTCGCAATGGTAGGTTGTGCACGACATTCGTGCCATCCGCTGGTCAGATCGTCACCGGCGAGATGCCGAGGCAGGATAAAAAAACCGGTCAAATTGAACCTTGCCGGATCCGGTGCGACCACTAGAAGGCCTGCGGCCCATCACGCACCAGTTGCGCGATGTAAAGTTGATAAAGTCCTGAGTCTCGTATTTCCCAGTAGCGCTGCGTACCCAATCAATTTGAATGCGAAGGTCTTAGTGCGAGCCTAAGCGGCGGGGGGAAGTTCCAACAAATGTGGAGAGTGATGTCGTCGGCGGGCGCAACGCGCAGCCTGCGGCAGCAACGATTTGTGCATAGCAACGAGCTGAAATCTCAGCTCAATTTCGGGAGGACGAAATGCATCGAATTGCACTCTGGGCGCTGGTTGCAGGACTGTTCATACCACTGATTGCATCGCAACCAGCTCACGCCCAGGCCACAAGAACCTGGGTGTCCGGCGTTGGCGATGACGCCAACCCGTGCAGCCGCACCGCGCCGTGCAAGACATTCCCCGGTGCGATTTCGAAGACGGCGGCGGGCGGTGAGATCAACTGTCTCGACTCGGCCGGATTCGGCACGGTGACCATCACCAAGGCGATAACGATCTATTGCGAAGGTGTCGTGGGCGGCATTCTGGCCTCCGGTGTCAACGGCGTCATCGTCAACGCGGCGGCAAGCGACCACGTCGTGCTGCGCGGCCTCGACATCGATGGTGCGGGGACCGGCCTCAAGGGCGTCACCATTCTCCAGGCCGCCTCGGTGGTGATCGAGCACTGCTTCATCCGGAATTTCAACTCCGCCGGTGGAATCGGTGTCTCCGCGGCCCCGACCAACTTCAACTCAATGATCATGATCCGCGACAGCGTGATCTCGCACAACGGCACCGCAGGCACCGGCGCCGGCGTTCAGATCACCACGAACGGCGGCAGCGCGAGGGCTACGATCAACAACACGGCGATCCACAAGAATTTCGTGGGCCTGAACGTGCTGGGAACGTCCAACGTTCAGGTCAACGAGAGCAACATCTCGGAGAACCTGAGCACGGGATTTGCTCTGAGCGGTGCCGCCTCGGGGCGCGTCGGCCGCTCGATGATCGTCAACAATCTGGGGGCGGCGACCAGCGGCGGCGTGCTGTCCTATTTGGACAACCAGATCAACGGCAACAATCCGGATACGACCCCGGCCACCGCTGGCGGATATCACTAGGCACTGTGTTTCCAGAGAATCGTCTGGCATGACAACAACGTAAGTTTCTTGGTTCAATTTTGGAGGTTGAAATGCGTCGCATTGCACTATGGACTCTCTTGGTGGGAATGCTCTTACCGTTCGCTGCGTCGAAGCCGGCTCACGCCCAGGCAACCAGAACCTGGGTTTCCGGCGTCGGCGATGACGTCAATCCCTGCAGTCGTACCGCTCCGTGCAAGACTTTTGCCGGCGCGATTTCGAAGACCGCGGCTGGCGGCGAGATCAACTGCCTCGATTCTGCGGGCTTCGGCCTCGTGACCATCACCAAGGCGATGACGATCTATTGCGAGGGCGTTGTCGGCAGCATCCTGGCGTCGGGCAGCAACGGCGTGAACATCAACGCCGCGGCGACCGATCACATCGTGCTGCGCGGCCTCGACATCGAGGGCGCGGGCACCGGGCTCAAGGGTGTCAACATCATCCAGGCGGCCTCGGTGGTCATCGAGCACTGCTTCATCCGGGACTTCAACGGCGCGTCCGGAACCGGCATCTTCTCCAACCCGTCGAATTTCAACTCGATGCTGCTGATCCGCGACAGCGTCGTCTCGCACAATGGCGCTGCGGCCGCCGGGGCCGGGATCAGCATCAACACGAACGGCGGCAGCACCCGGGTCACGATCAACAACACGGCCATCCACAACAACTTCGTCGGTCTGAGCGTGCAGGGCACGTCCAACGTCCAGGTCAACAACAGCAACATCTCGGAGAATCTGAGCACGGGCTTCGCCCTGAGCGGTGCCGCCTCGGCGCGCATCGGACGATCGATGATCGTCAACAATCTCGGAGCGGCGACGACCGGCAGCGTGCTGTCCTATCTGGACAACCAGATCAACGGTAACGCCCCCGACACGACGCCGGCCACTGCTGGCGGATACCACTAGGCCTCGTCCAATTCGATCAGCTCCGGGCGCCATGCGCCCGGAGCTTTTTTGCGCCCGGCTCCCACTCTGGATTTCGGCATGGCCGCGGACTAGTCTGCCTGCTTATGCAGGGAGTGCGAGCGGGATGGAGACTCTCGACAATCAGGATCCGGTGTTTTGCCGAGAGGTGCCGCAGGCACGGTTGCGCGGTTTTGCGCGACGGACGGGATTGGCCTGCACCGCCATTGCCATAACGCTCGCGCTCGCCGCGCCGGCCGAGGCCCAGTCGCTTCGCCAGGGCGTCTCCGCATTCCAGCGCCAGAACTATGCCGCGGCCTCCCGCATCTTCATTCCGCTGGCCGAGCGCGGCAACGCCGCGGCGCAGACCTATCTCGGCTACCTGTTCGAGACCGGGCGCGGCGTGCCGCAGAACTATACGGAAGCTGCGATGTGGTACCGCCGCGCGGCGGAGCAGGGCGACAGCCGTGCCCAATATTCCCTGGGCCTGCTCTACGACCGCGGCTTTGGCGTGCCGCAGGACATTGTCGAGGCCTCCAAATGGCTCAACCTGTCCACGGCCGCAGCGCCGGCGCCGGCGCGCGAGGCGCGAGCCCGGATCCGCGACGCCGTCACCACCAAGATGACGCGCGGCGAGATCGCCCAGGCCCGCCTGCGGGCGCTGGAATGGGCGCCGAGCCGCGAGCATTGACCGCGGTACCTCGCAGCCGGGCGGTTAGGTGTTCGCAACGCGGAGGCGTTGGGAGCAAAATCCCATGCTGACATAGTACCGCTGTTTTGCCCGACGAGTCAAAATCGCTTCGAAAAAACCGCAACGTGTTGCGGCCACGGTTAAGTCATTGATGAAGCTGCCGCCGTCTACTGTGCATGGGGTTGTTTTCGCATTTTATGTTGGAGCAGGTCCTGCCTTAGCCGAGCCAGTTCGCGTACCAGGTCTCGCCCAGCCAACCGAGCCAGATCGCCGGGGCCAGGAACAATCCGAACGGCAGAAAGGCGGTCGCGCGCAGCGGTTTCTTTCGCAGGACGGCATTGGCGGCATAGGCGGCGATCGCGAGCAGCGCCGCAAGCTCGATCACCGCGGCCACGGTCACGAGATCGAGCCAGGCGCCGCACACCGCGGCGAGCTTGACGTCGCCGAGCCCAAGCCCGTCACGGCCGCGCCAGCGCCGGTAGAGCGCCATCAGCAGCAGCAGCGGCAGCGCCACGGCTGCGGCACGGGCGAGCGGCCAGAGCAGCGCCTCCAAGCCGATATCGGGCACGAACGCCCCGGCACGGAGTAAGCCGAGCGCGAAAGCCGTGCCCGTCAGCTCGTTCGGAATGAGGTAATGGCGGGCATCGTACGCGGCGATCGCCAGCATCAGGGCAGCCAGAAACGCGCCGTACAGGCCTTCCGCCCCCGGCGCGGTGACGAGGCTCGCGAACACCCCCAGCAGCAGGGCGATGCCGAGCGCGAGCGGAGGGCCCGTGTCGTCGTTCACAGCCCGGTTTGTCACGCCGTCAGCGCGCCGCCCTGGGCGGGCTCACGGTGACCACGGGATTGCTGGTCCCGACGATGCGGCCGTTCATCTTGCTGCGCATCTCCTCGGCGATGACGTGAGCATCGACGCCGTCCTTGATCACGGTCGGGCGGATGAACAGGATCAACTCGGTGCGGGCACGCGCGGTGGACTGATGCGAGAAGGCATCGCCCATGCCGGGAATGGAATCGAGGATCGGAATGCCCTGGCGCTGCCTGTTCTCGGTCTCGCTGATCAAACCGGCGAGCAGCACGGTCTGTCCGCTCGTCACCGCGATCGAGCTCTTGACCCGGCGCTGCGAAATCGTCGGCGTCAACGAGTTGGCACTGCCGGCGGCCACGCTCGAGATCTCCTGCTCGATGTCGAGCACGACGTTGCCGTTGGCGTTGGCGCGTGGCAGCACGCGCAGGATGATGCCGGTGTTCTTGTAGTCGATGGTGTTGACCACGGTGTTGTTGGCCGTCAGCACGGTCGCTGTGCCCGTCGAGAACGGCACCTGGTCGCCGACCTGCAAGGTCGCGGCCTGGTTGTCCAGCACCACCAGCGACGGGTTCGACAGCACCTTGACGTTGGTGATGCCGTGCAATGCGTCGAGCACGACGCGCGGCGAGTTTTCTGAGCCGATCAGGAAGTTGAAGCCCGGCAGCGCGCGGCCGAGCAGGGCGCCGGCGGCGGCGTTGACTGGGTTGCTGGCCGGCTCGGTGTTGCTGCCGATCGTGGCGCTGTTGCTGATGCCCGAAACGGTGTTGGAGATCGAGCCTTTCTGGCTCGCCAGGAAGAACTGCACGCCATAGTTCAGCTGGTCGTTGAGCGTCACCTCGGCGATCGTCGCCTCGATGGCGATCTGGCGCTGCGGCCGGTCGATCTGCCGGATGGTCTGCTCGACGATGCGCTGCGCCTCCTGATTGGCGTAGACGAGCACGGCGTTGTTGGTGACGTCGGCGGTGATCCGCACGTTCTGGAGGATGCCGTTGAGGCCGGGCTTGGCCCCGCCGCCCGAGAGTCCGCCGAGGCCATTGTCCTGCGCCGGCGTTGCGGCGGCGGCCGGAGCGGGACGGGCGCTGAGCGATGATCCCGGAGGCGTGGTGACCGGCGTTGCCGCACCCGCCGCAGCGGTGGGCAGTGCGCTCAGCGACGCCACGGGATTGCTGGAGGAGGTCGTCGACATCCCGGCACCTGGCGCAATCTGACTCGACGCGTTGTCGAGCGTCGAACTGCTCGCCGAGCCCTGGTTGAGCAGCATCTCGTTCAGCAGCGCCACGACCAGCTTGGAATTGCCGTAGCGCAGCGGATAGGACTTCAGGTTCACCCCGTCGGTGTCGGAGCGATCGAGCCGCGCGATCCACGTCTGGGCGCGCTTGAGATATTCCGGCTTCTGGCTCACCACGAGGATCGAGTTGAGCCGCGAGATCGGCTGGAACTTGATCACGTTCTGGCTCATGCCGCCTTCACCGGAATCCATGATCTTCTCGATCTCGGTGATAACAGGCTCCGGCGAGGAATTGCGCACCGGGAAGATGCCGACGGATTGTCCGCGCATCCAGTCGGCGTCGAAGGAGAGGATGGTGTCGACCGCGGTCGCCCGGTCGGTGCCGCTGCCGCTGACGATCAGCGTGTTGCGGGCGTTGTCGGGACGCATGGTCGAGGCCTTCACGCCGAAGGCGTCGAGCAGCTTGAAGATGTTCTGCGCCGAGACATAGCGCAGCGGCACCACCGTGACGCCCTGGCCGGCCGCGGCATTCATCGAACGGTCGACGCCGCCGGGCCCGGCTTCCGGTGCCGGAAGCAGCCGATAGCCGGTGCGGTCACGGACCAGCGCGACACCGGACATGCGTAGCGCGTTCTCCAGCACGTAGAGCGCGTCTGCCTTGGGCACGGGCCGCACCGAGGCCAGCGTCACGGTTCCCTGCACGCGCGGGTCGATCGTGTAGCCGACGTTCAATACGTCGCCAAGGACCACCTTTGCCACGGTGGCGACCGGCGCATTCTCGAAATTGAGGTCGTAGCCGCTGCCGCCGCCATCATCGCGCTCGGCCAGCGCGCCACCCTGCGGCGTTGC
This sequence comes from Bradyrhizobium sp. USDA 376, assembly GCF_054063675.1. NCBI lineage: Bacteria > Pseudomonadati > Pseudomonadota > Alphaproteobacteria > Hyphomicrobiales > Nitrobacteraceae > Bradyrhizobium > Bradyrhizobium sp. USDA 376. The sequence goes on along the minus strand of NZ_JBSSGN010000001.1, from coordinate 8,024,128 downwards.
ACCATCGCTGAGATAGATCGCGGGCTTGGACGATTTCGCCTGGGCAATGCCGCTGGCGCCTGCATCCGCAGGTTGCCGCGGCTGCAGGTCGAGGGAGCGGATCTTGTCGGCGATGTCCTGGGCGCGCGGATCCCTGGGATCGGCCTCGATCGACTGGTCGGCGGTGACGATGCAGGCGCCGAGCAGGAAGGCGGACGATAACAGGATGAGCGCAGGCAACGCTGAGCGGAGGCGCAAAAGCGGCTGGAGCACCCTAAACAAAATACGCCTGCCAACGCTAGGAGTGATTGGAATTTGCATCCGATCCCCCTCGGTTCGGACGCGCAATTGTTTGCGCCACGATTATGTTTTTGCTAAGAAATAAGTCAAGGGCAAAGGGTCGTCCGTCACCCCCAAGTTGTTGCATTCAGGTAACAAGGTCAACGCTGTGAATGCGATGCGCGACCGCTCCGCAGATAGCTTCCGGCAGCACCTCCTGGACAAATATTCACTGCCGGCACGGGCGCACGCCCATATCGACGGGTCAGTCAATCCCGCGCTGACGCGCCCCTTGCGCGAATTGTGGGAGGCCACCGATCTTTCCGCAGCCGAATTCGCAGATGAAGTCTCCGATTATTTTGCCCTGCCGCGGCTGAGCCTTCCGCAACTGCTCGCTGCCACGCCTCGTCTGGACGGCTTTTCGCGCCGTTTCCTGCGCGAATCCACCATTTTTCCTTTCAGTTCGACCGATGACGGGTTTCGGCTGGCCGTCGCCGACCCCTCCGACACCGCTGCCATTCGCGCCGCCGAAATCGTGTTCGGGACACCGGTCGATGTCGTCGTAGCGTCATATGAGGACATTACGACGGTGCTCGATCAACGGGCCGAGGCCGACGACGCAAATGCCGATCGAAGCGGCAGGAGCGTCGCGCAGCAGTCTGACGACGACATCGAAAGTCTGCGCGATCTCGCCAGCGGTGCGCCGGTGGTGCGCGCGCTCAACGATCTCCTGGAGCGCGCGGTGGACTTGCGCGCGAGCGACATCCATGTCGAGCCTTTCCGCGCCGGACTTGCCGTGCGCATGCGCGTCGACGGCCTTTTGCGCGCGCTGCCGTCGCCGCACGGCATCCCGCCGCAGGCGTTGATCTCGCGCATCAAGATTCTCGCCAGCCTCAACATCGCGGAGCGGCGGCTGCCGCAGGACGGCGCCGCGCGCGTGCGCGTCGGTCGCAGCGAGATCGACGTCCGCGTCGCGACCATGCCGACGCAGCACGGCGAGAGCGCCGTCATCCGCCTGCTGCCGCGCGACCGGGGCCTTTTGGAGATGAGCAAGCTTGGCCTCGCCGCACGCGACGAGAGCGTGATGACACGCCTGCTGGCGATGCCGCACGGCATGATCGTCGTGACGGGTCCGACCGGCAGCGGCAAGACCACGACGCTTGCGACCATGCTGTCGATCCTGAACGAGCCGACGCGAAAGATCCTCACCATCGAGGATCCCGTCGAATACGAGATCCCCGGCATCAACCAGTCCCAGGTCAAGCCGTCGATCGGCCTGACCTTCGCCTCGGCGATGCGCGCTTTCGTGCGCCAGGACCCCGACGTCATCATGGTCGGCGAGGTCCGCGACGCCGAGACCGCCCATATCGCGATCCATGCCGCGCTGACCGGCCATCTCGTGCTGACGACGCTGCACACCGAGACCGCGGCGGCAGCCGTGCCGCGCCTGATCGATCTCGGCATCGAGGGCTTCCTGCTGAAGTCGACGCTGCGCGCGGTGGTGGCGCAGCGCCTGGTGCGCGTGCTCTGCGACCGCTGCAAGGTGCCGCATGCATTGACCGAGGCCGATCTGGCCAACGACCCGCGCCTTGCGGTGATCGGCTTCAGATGCGGCGAGGTCGTGCACCAGGCCGGCGGCTGCGAACGCTGCGGCGGCACCGGCTATCGCGGCCGCAACGGCGTGTTCGAGATCCTCGAAATGTCCGACGAGGTGCGCGCCCTGGTCGGACCGCAGACCGACTCCCATTCGATCGACGCCGCCGCGATACGGGGCGGCATGACCACGATGCTGGAGGACGCGGTGGCCAAATGCCGGGCCGGGCTCACCACCGTGCCCGAGGTCTTCCGCGTCACGACGGTGCGCTGACGCCCATGCCGAACTATCGTTACCGTGCGCTCAACGCCAACGGCGAACTGGTCTCCGGCGCCATCGTCGCGCCTGCGGCGAGCGATGTCGCGCAGCGGATCGAGCGGCTCGGCCTTGTCCTCGTCGACAACGTCACGCCGGAGGAGGGCGGCGCGGCTGGCCGCATGACCAGCCTGTTCAACCGGCCGAAGCCGGAAGACGTCACCATCTTCACCCGCGACCTCGCGCTGCTGTTGCGGGCCGGCGCCCGCATCAATGACGGATTGGAGCTGCTCGCGGCCGATCCCGATTTCGGCCGGCTGCGGCCGGTCGTTGCCGACATCCGCTCCCGCGTCGTTTCGGGCGAGAGCTTTGCCGAGGCACTGGCACGGCATGAGGGGCTGTTTCCGCCGATGTACATCGCGCTGGTGCGGGTCGGCGAGGCCTCGGGATCCCTTGATCAGGTGCTGGAGGTGCTCGCCGGCGAACGCGCGCGCAGCGAGGCCTTGAGGCGCCGGCTGTCGGATGCGATCCGTTACCCCATCTTCGTGCTCGGCGCGGCCGGCTGCGTGCTGCTGTTCTTCCTCACCTTCGTGCTGCCGCAGTTCGCATCGGTGTTGCAGGATTTCGGTGCCAAGGTCGATCCGGTCGTCGGTGTCTTCCTCAACATCTCGACCTTCCTGCGCAGCAATTCCGACGTGGTGCTGGCCGGCCTTGCGACCGTGATCGCCGCGACATGGCTGCTGCTGCGGCAGCAGCGTGTCCGCCGCGGCATCACCAACGCGATCGTGCGGCTACCGGCGATCCGCAACATCATGAGCGCGTACCGCACGGCGCTGTTCTGCCGCAATCTCGGCCTGCTGCTCGGCAGCGGCGTCAATCTCACCACCACGCTGCGCATCCTCATCGACATGATGGCTACGACAGGCCCGTCCACGGTCTGGAGCGAGGCCGCCGACCGCGTCCGCCATGGCTCGAAACTTTCCGATGCGCTGGCCGAGACCGCGGCGTTGCCGGCGATGGCGGTGCGCATGCTCCGGCTCGGCGACGAGACCGGGCAATTGCCGATGCTGTCCGGCCGGGTCGCCGAATTCTACGAGGCCAAGTTGCAGCGTACGCTGGACCGCGCCGTCGGCATCGCCGGACCGGCGGCGATCATCGCGATCTCGCTGGTCGTCGGTGGCCTGATCACCTCGGTGATGACGGCGCTGATGTCGGTGAGCCAGATTGTCGGATAGCCAGGGAACGGGAGAAGCTCGAAGTGACCAAACATCCATCAGCAGGCCGCGGGCGGCGGCGCGCGGGCCGAGGGGAAGCAGGCTTCACCCTCGTCGAGATGCTGGTCGTCATCACCATCATCGGGATGATCATGGCGCTGGTCGGCCCGCGCGTGCTGAACTATCTCAGCGAATCCAAGGCGAAGGCGGCGAAGATCCAGATCGAGAGTTTTTCCAGCGCGCTCGATCTCTACTATCTCGATCTCGGCCGCTATCCGACGTCCAATGAAGGCCTCACGGCGCTGACCCGCAACAACAACCAGTCGGGCTGGAACGGGCCATACTTGCGCGGCGGCATGGTGCCGAACGATCCGTGGGGCCACATCTACGTCTATCGTTCGCCGGGCGCGAGCGCGCCCTACGAGATCATCTCGCTCGGATCGGACGGCCAGGAAGGCGGCAGTGGAACGGCAGCCGACATTGTCAGCGGCGCGCGCTGAGGACATCCGCGATGCGCACGGCTTCGCGCTGATCGAGATCCTGTGCGTGCTCGCGATCATCGGCCTGCTCGCGGCGATCATCCTGCCGGCGATACCGCGCTCGACGACCCGGGCGAGGCTGGAAAGCTACGCGGTCGAGACCGCGGCACTGCTGAAGGCCGACCGCAGCGCCGCGCTGCGCCGGCAGGTCAGGGTGGCGACGCAGGTGGACGCGGAGGCGCGCGCGATCCGTTCCGGCGTCACCGGGCGGACCATCCGCCTGCCGGGCGACGTGGTCATGCAGGCGATGCTGGCCTCGCGCTGTGCCGATCGCGCAACGGGGCGGTCGATCGACTTCTTTCCGTCGGGCATGTCGTGCGGGGGAACGATCGCGCTGGCGCGGCCCGGCATGGGCTACGAGGTGCGCGTCAACTGGCTGACCGGAGGCGTCGAGATTGTCCCGCAGAAGCTGCTCTGACGCCGCCGGCTTCACGCTGATCGAGGCGCTGGTCGCGCTCGCGATCATCGCCGTCGTGCTCGGGACGATCGGCTCGGTCATTGCCACGACCGTGAAGGGCACGCGGGCGATCGACCAGGGTCTCGTGCTCGCCGGTACGGCCGAGACCCTGCTCGCGAACCTGCCGGCGCGGTCCTTGCTGAAACCGGGGCGGCAGAGTGGCGAACTCGCCGGCAGCCGCTGGCGCGTGGACGTTGCGCCGATGAGCGTGACGGGTGGCAATCCCGAGACCGATCGCTTCGTGCCGATGGCCGTCAATCTGCGCCTCCAGCGCGCCGACGGCGCTGCGATCCAGGTCACGACGGTGAAGCTGGTGCCGAGGACGTCGCAGTGAAGGGCTTTTCTATCAAAGGCTCTCTTGAAGGCCTGGCCATGAAGCGCCTGCGCCGCGCACTCGCCGATGAGGCAGGCTTCACCCTGCTCGAAGTGCTGCTCGCGACGCTGCTGATGACCGTCATCCTGGCGGCACTTGCGACGGTGACGGCGCAATGGCTGCCCAACTGGAACCGTGGCATCGCCCACGTGCAGCGGGCCGAGCGCCTCGCGACCGGGCTCGATCGCATCATCGCCGACCTGTCGGTCGCCGAGCAGATGACGGTCAACGGCGATGCCAAGGCGCCGCTGTTCGAGGGCGCCGAATTGTCGGTGACGTTCCTGCGCACCGCGCTCGGCCCGAGCGCGCGTCCCGGGCTCGAATTCATCCGCTTGATCGAGAAGGCCGACGCGCAGGGGCTCGCGCTGGTGCGCGAGCGCGCGCCGTTCCAGCCGATGCCGACGGACGGGCAGATCCGTTTCGTCGACCAGGTCGTGCTGATCCGGGCGCCGTTTCGCGTCAGCTTCGCCTATGCCGGGCAGGACGGTCAGTGGCAGCCGACCTGGCGCGGCCAGCCGCAACTGCCGGCCCGCATCCGCATCACCGTGCGTGACGGCGCCAGCGGACAGGTGCTGGCGGTGTCGGGCGCGGTGATCCCGCACATCACGGCACCGGCCGAATGCGCGCGGGCCAAGAATCCGGTGACCTGCGTCGCGGCGGGCACCCGCCCGCAACAGCCGACGAAAGAGGAGCAGCAGCTGTGAGAGGCGGCAGGCCCGACCATGCGACGCCTGGTGACGGCCGCGGCTTCATCGTCGTCGCGGTGCTCTGGATGCTGGCGGCGCTGGCCGCGCTGGCGCTGATCTATCTGACCTATGTCACCAACACCGCGGTCACGGTCGCCGTCAACGCCGACCGGCTGCAGGCCGACGCGCTGGTGAATGCCGGGCTTGAACTCGCGGCCTACCGGCTGACAGCGCAGAACGAAGCGGCGCGTCCGACCAGCGGCACCTTCAATGCCCGCGTCGGAGCCGGCCGGGTGAGCGTGACGTTCCGCTCGGAGGCCGCGCGCGTCGACCTCAACATGGCGCCGAAGCCGGTGCTCGCCGGGCTGATGACGGCGCTCGGCGTCTCTGCAAGCGACGCGCCCGTCTATGCCGACCGGATCCTTGCCTGGCGCTCGTCGACGGAGTCCGGACAGGACAATCCGGAGGATTCCTATTATCGCACGCTCGGCGCACCGTACCTGCCGCGTCACGCGCCGTTTCCGCACAGCGACGAGCTCTGGCTCGTGCGCGGCATTCCATCCGCCGTGGTGGAACGCGTGATGCCGTTCGTCACCGTGTTCAGCAACATGCGCACCGTGAACCTGCTCGACGCCGCACCGCAGGTGGTGGCGGCGCTCCCCGGCATGACGCCGGAGACGCTGCAGCAGGTGCTGCGCGACCGCGCCGATCCCAAGGTCGACCCGCGCTCCCTGGTCGGGCTTGCCGGCAGCGCCAATGCGACGATCGAGGGCTCGAAGGCGTACCGGATGACGGTCGTCGTCGAGGCGCCGTCGCATCGCCGCAGCTCGGCCGAGGTCGTCATCCTGCTTCTCGAAAGCGGCGATGAGCCCTATCGTGTATTGTCATGGCACAACGCCTTCGATGGCTCAGCCGGAAAGCCTCTGTGAGATGAGCTCGCTCAATTCCCTTCGCGGCATTCTCGACGCCTGGACCGGCACCGTGGCCGGCACGATCGTGGCCGCCATGGAACGGGTGGTGGCGCCGCGTCTGGTGCGGCTGGTCGAGACAGGGACCGGCGCATTCGCGCTGGAGGCCTCGAACACGGAGAACGTCCCGAACGAGCTCACCTTCGAGGACGGCAAGTTCGTCGGCGCCAATCTCGCCCCGATCGTCCGCGGCAGCCGCGTCGAGATCGTGCTGCGGCCGACGCGCTTCCTGTTTCGCCCCCTGGAGCTGCCGGCCCGCGCGGCCGATTTCCTCGACGGCATCGTGCGGGCCCAGATCGACCGGCTGACGCCGTGGAGCGCCGCCGAGGCGGTGTTCGGGTGCAGTCCGCCGGTGGCGCATGGCAGCGAGGGCATCACCACGGAGATCGCCGCGGCGCCGCGCCGGCTGGCAATGGGCTATGTCGAAGCGCTGTCGGGCTTCCACCCCTCGGCGATCGCGATTGTGACCGAGGCGGCGGATGGCCCGCGCATCAAGGTGTTCGAGCAGAAATCGCGCGGCGCCGTCGACCCGGTGCGGCTGAGCCGCGCGCTGCAAGCCGTGCTGGCGCTTGCCGCGGTCGCCGCGGTGACCGGGTCGGTCGCGGCCAGCTATCTGGCCGACAGCCTCAGCACGCAGCAGAGCGAGCTCGAACGGCAGATCACCCAGCGCCGCGCCGCGCTGCGCGGCAGTGACGGCGAGCGCTCGCCGCTCGCGCTGCTCGAGCGGCGCAAATACGAGACACCGGCGAGCGTGATCGTGCTGGAGTCGCTGAGCCGGCTGCTGCCCGATCACACCTATGTCACCGAGCTGCATGTTGCCGGCAGCAAGATCCAGATCGGCGGCATCACCCGTGATGCGCCCTCGCTGATCCCGCTGATCGAGCAGTCCCAGCACTTCACCCGCGCGACCTTCTACGCCCCGACCACCCGCAGCCCCTCCGATCCCGGCGAGCGCTTCCACATCGAGGCGCAGATCGAACCGAGGAACGTGCCATGAACAGCGCCATGAGCAGCAAGGTTGCGAGCGGAAACGCGGTGACGCGGGTGCTGACCGGCTCGCCGCTGGTTGCGGTCTCGCTCTACATCGCCATCGCCGGGGGGCTGTTGCTGATGGCCGGCCTCTCGATCGCCGACGTCATCGCTCACCGCCAGGCGCTGGCGGAGAGCTCCGACCTGCTCGATCAGCTGCGCGGCCGCAAGGGCGGCGCCAAGTACGCCGCGACGTCGCCGGCCGAGCATCCCGGCACGCCGTTCCTGGAAGGGCCGACCGTGACGGTCGCGGGCGCCAACCTGCTGCAGCGGGTTGCAGCCGCCGTCGGCAATGTCGGCGGCTCGGTGCAGTCCTCGCAGGTGGACGTATCAGGTGCGCAGGTGAAGGACGGCTTCGTCGGCCTCGTCGTGAGCTGCGAGCTGGAGCAGCCCGCGCTGCAGAAGCTGCTCTACGATCTGGAGGCCGGCATGCCGTTCCTGTTCGTCGACCAGCTCGACGTCCAGGTGCCGCAGACCACGGCGCTCGGCGATGCCCCCACCGGTCGCGTCAGGGTGATCCTGGGCGTCTCCGGCCAGTGGCAGGCGGGGAAATAGGGCGGCCTCACCAGCTGTACTTGAAGACGCCCTTGCCGGAATAGCTGGTGACGTTGCCGGAGAATTCGCCGTCGAAGGTGCCGGCGATCGAGAAGCCGCTCAGCCATTTCATCTCGGCGCTGGCGCTGACGAGCGCGGAGTCGGCATCGACCCTGGCGCCGTTCACGACGAACGACGTGCCCGGCAGGGTCTGGAACAAGGCGGTGACGGCGCGGCTCGGATTGTAATCGTGCGCCCAGGCGGCGCGGCCGCGCAAGGTCAGCACGCCGTTCTGCACCGCGTAGGACTTGTCGGTGCGCAGGCCGAGTTCGGAGCGGGTGTCGGTGAGGGACTGCGCAGCGTAGTTCAGCGCGAACAGGCCGCCGCCATTGAGGCTCGTCTCGGCATAGTTCGGCAAGTTGAAATTCGTCACCTGCGCCGCCGCGTAGGGCGTGATGCCGATCATCGGCGTTGCGAAGCGATAGCCGCCCTCGAAACGGGCCGAGAACGTGTCGGCCTTGTAGCGGGCCTGGAGCTGGTCGGCCCCGGCGAGTGCGACGGTGCGGTTGGTGGTGACGTCGTGCCAGCCATAGGCGAGGGCGGCCGAGATGTAGGCCGGTCCGAAATTGTGCCGGCCATAGACGCCGGCCTGGAACAGGTCGGACGAGCCCGAGCCCATCGCATTCGCAACCGAGTAGTTCAGCCCGCCGCCGCCGAGCGCGAAGCCGACGAGGGTGTCCAGCGAAATCCTGTAATCGGCGCCGGCCGCGCCGCCCCAGACCCGTGCGGTCAGGTCCTGCGAGCCGACCGCGGCGTTGCCGCCGACCTCGGCCGAGCCGCCATAGCCCGCCGACCAGACACTCCAGCGGCTGCTCGGCTGCGAGGAGAGCAGCGGCGCCTTGGTCGCCATCGCATAGGCTTCGCGCTCGCGCGCGTTGGCCGGACGCATCCTGGCGTAGGCGGTGGCGTCCTCGCTCTCGGCGAATTGCGCGACGCTGCCCGCCTTGGCGAAGCCGCCGGAGCGGCCGATGATGGTCGGGTCGAGCATCAGGTTCATGAACTGGCCGTCGGCATTGATCGCGGCCTGGAGGATGCCGGTGCCGAGCTCGCCCGAGGCGGTGGTCAATCCCGCCGGCGTCAGTGCGGCGAAGGCCGCGGGAATGCCGCCGGTCGTGTTGAAGAAATTGGTCAGCGTGTTCGCGACGTTCTGCTGGTTGGCGTTGAGGCCGCCGCTGGGTGTGAAGTTGACGTTGACGTTGAGGTACACGTTGTTGGGGTCGTAGCTCAGCGTCGTGTCGAGCGCCGGCATGTTCGACAGAACGGTCGGATTGAAGGTGGTATTGCCGAGGCCGCCGGTCGCGTTCAGGATCGTGTACTGCTTCTTGACCGTGCCGGAGGCGAAGTTCGCGCGAACCGTCGCACCACCGAGATCGGCGCTCCCGAACACGTTGGTCAAGCTGGCATTGGTTGAGGAGACCTGCACGAGATAGGTCGAGGCGGCGGTGAAGCTGAGCGAACCGTTCACCGTGAGCGGTCCGAACGGGCTCGCCGAGCTGCCCGGGGCGAGCGTACCGCCATTGACCGCGACATTGCCGGCGACGCCGCTGCCGGCGAGCGTACCGCCGGCATTCACGGTGCTCGCGCTGATGATCGAGCCGTCGACCACCAGTGTGCCACCGCTCACCGTGGTGGCGCCGGTATAGGTGTTGTTGCCGGACAGCGTCTGCGTGCCACCGGTCAGCGTCAGGCCGCCGCCGAAGCCGGCATCGTCGATGACGCCGGAGAAGGTTCCGCTGGCGTTGGTGATGGTCAGCGTGTTGAAGCCGAGATTGACTGTGCCCGAGCCTGACAGTGCCTTGATCGAGGTGCCGCCGTTGAGCAGGCCCGAGATGTCGAAGACGCCGTTGGCGATGACGCCGCTGGAGGTCGCGATGCTGCCGTTGAGGCCGCCGAAATCGATGAGATCGAGCTCGCCGCCGGCTGCGATGGTCGTGGTGCCGGTATAAGTGTTGGTGCCGAACAGCTGCTGCGTCGCGCCGTTCGCGATCACGAGGTTGCCGCCGGTGCCGCCGCCGATGCCGCCGTCCTGGATGACGCCGCCATAGAAGCTGCCGTTGGTGATCGTCAGCGTCTTCGATCCCAGCGAGACGAAGCCGGCGGTGCTGGCGGAGAGCAGGCCGCCGACCGAAGCGCCTGAATTGGTCTGGGAAATATCGAGCGTGGCGCCGGCGCCGGCGAGAGCGACATAGAGCGAGCTCGCAATCGAGCCGCTGCCCTTCAAGGCGAGCGTCGCGCCCCCGTCGATCTGGGTGACGTTGCTGTAGGTGTTCACGCCCGAGAGCGTCTGAGTGCCGGCGCCGACTTCAAATCCGCCAGTGCCTTGAATGACACCCGCGAATTCGGTCGAGCCGTTGCTGATGAACAGCCCGTGGGCGCCCATGTTGACGACGCCGCTCGAACTGCCGGCGAGCGTCGTGACGGCGATGATCGGGAACGCGGCCGCAGAGATGTCGAATGTCCCATTCACCGTCACGACACTGGAACTCGCGATGCTGCCGGCGCCGGATAATGCCAGCGTTCCGGCCGAGATCGTCGTCGGGCCGGTGTAGGTGTTGACATTGGTCAGTGTCAGCGTGCCGGTGCCGACCTTGGTCAGGCCGCCGCCGGTGCCGGAGATCACGCCGTCGACCTGGGTCGAGGTGTTGAGGCTGCCGGTGGTGAGCGTGTTGGCGCCGAGCACGTAATTGCCCGCGCCTTCGATCGAGCCGCTGGTCATCCCGCCGCTGGTGAGACCGGAAATGTCGACGGTGCCGCCGCCATTGGTGATGAAGCGCGCGCTGCCGCCAGTCGCCGCGCCCGAGAAATTCGTCGTCGCGCCGTTGTTGGTGGTGATGGTGGCGCTGGCGCCGCTGGCGGAGCCGTCGAAATTCACCGTTCCGTCGTTGATGATGGACGAGGTGGCGGCGGTGGTGGCGTTGTGGAAGCTCAGCGTGGCGCTCGCCGCGTTGTTGATCGTGGCGTTGCCGGCCGAGGCGCTGGTGAAGAAATCGATCTGGCCGCCGGCATTGTTGGTGATCTGGGCGCTGCCGGCGGTGCTGGAATCCTCGAAGGTGAGGAAGCTGCCGTTGATGATGCTTGCCGTTCCCGCCGTGCTGTTCTGGAGGAACGAGACAGTGCCGCCGGCGCTGTTCGTGATGGTCACGGCACCAGTTCCACCGCTCGCGGTGCTGCTGCCCTGGAACACCATATTGATGCCGCCGGACGCGGACACGAAGTTCTGCGTGTTGCCCGAATTGTTGATGATACCAGTGCCGTTGAGGATGAACGCGTCGCCGACCGTGACCGTGTAGGCCTGTGCGGTGTTCGTGAACTCCACCGTGCCGATGACGACGACGCCGTTGAAATTGTCGACGTTCGCGCTGCCGGTGTTGGTGAAGGTCGCGGTTCCGTCCGGCACGCTCGGGTTGGATGACCAGTTGGCCGGATCCGTCCAGTCGGTGCTGGCACCGGTCCAGGTGCCGTCCACGGCATGCGCGGCGACGACGCCGAGCGCGGTCGTGGCGAGCAGGGTCGCCAGCGCGTGGCGCGTGACGGACCGCAGCCGGTATCCGACCCTCTCGGGCGCCATTTTCGGTCCGGCCATCGGGGTTCTCAAATCAGAGGAAAATATTCGCAATGGTGCAACTTTTACGTGCAGAAGGACTCTGTGCGTGTGCCATGATCTCATGGCGTCTCGGTGCCTCGCAATGAACGGAGGTCTATTTGCGCGGGGTTCCAAGCTGATCCGCGTGCAATTTCCGCAATCGTGGCCGTTGGGCAACATTTTCACGCGTCGCAACATCTGCGCGGGAGATGCGGCCTTTCCGACGAATTGAGCCGATACGAGGCGGGTTGATGGTCGGGCCCATCGGGCCTAGTTTGTTCCGGAACGCCTGCTCCCGCGCCGGCGCGGCAAGGGACCTTGCAAGGAAATTCGATGTCCGGGTGGCTTCGAGCGATGAGTCTGGCTGCGCTGTGGACGGTGCTGGGCAGTGCCGCGACCTGGGCTGCCACTTCCTCGCGCATCGACATCCTGCCCGACGATGCCGCGGGCAGCCCTGCCGAGAGCGTCGATGTCGGCGCGGTGAGGCCGATTGCGCGGCCGGCGCAGGCTGTGAGCAAACCGGTCCCCCGCGGCAATCCTCTGTGGACGGTGCCGCTCTCGGCGCTGACGGCAACCCAGGAGCGCCCGATCTTCTCGGCCTCGCGCCGGCCGCCGCCACGCGCGGTCGCCGGGTCTCCGGTCGAAGAGGTGCAAGCAGCCCCGCCGCCCAAGCCGGTCGAGGCGCCGCCGCCGCTGCTGCTGGTGGGGGCTGTGGTGGGCGAGGGCGATGCCATCGCGATCCTGGTCAACCGCATCGACCAGAAAGTCGTACGCCTGCGGCAGGGCGAATCGCTCGGCGGCTGGTCGCTCACGGAGGTTCAGCCGCGCGAGGTGACGTTCAAGCAGGGTGATCGCAGCGAGGTCCTGGCGCTCCAGCGCCCGGCGGATCCGGCAGCGGCCCCCGCGGCTCCCCCTGCGGATGCCGGCGGGAGGCCGATGATGCCGGGGACGAACGATCCGTCGTTTGCGCCCTTTGTGCCGCGTTCGACGCCGAAGAACGGCGAGTCGGATGGGCTCTGAGCGCTTAATCCCGAGATCGGGAAGCCCTCGTCCGTGATGCGTCCCGGCAACTTGCCGTGCCCGACCGGGTCCGGCACAGGCGCCCAGTTGTTACCTCCGCAGGCTATCGACAATCCGTGCACTGACTGCTAGCCCGAATTCGCGCTGCTTGGGGGAACCCTGATTGACGAGGTGGCAAAGGCTTGGTGAGGGTACGGCCGGGTGGCTGGCATGACTTCGAGAAAAAGACCGCCCGATCTGCTGGGGAACTCCGCTTGGAATGCGATGGCCTTCCTGGTGGCCGTGGTGCTGAATCTCGCCATCCTGCCTTTTGTGATCGTTCACCTCGGCCTCGCTGCGTTCGGCGTGGCGGGTCTCGTCACCGCCTGCATTGCACCGGCGCTGGTGTTCAGCACCGCGCTGGGACTTTCGACGGCGCGCGAGCTCGCGCAGCGACTGGAGCCATCCGATCGTGACGATGCGCGGCGCCTGTTCGCGACCTCTGTGATGCTCGCGATCGGCGCGGGCGGCCCGATCAGCGTTTTCTTTCTGGTTGCCGGGGCCCCCCTTGCGCGTCTCGGATTTCATCTGGGCGGTCCGGCCGCCGACGACCTCGGATGGGCCTTCGCACTGGCTGGTATTGGCTGGCTGTGCCAGTGCGTATCTGCGGTCTTCGTTGCCCTGTTTACCGCGCGTCAGGACTATCGCCGGATTGCCTCGGTCGGCATTGCCAGCACCGTGGTTTCGACTTTCTCGATGCTCTTGCTGATTCCCGTTTCGCCCCATGCGTCGACGTTTCTCGGTTGCCAGGCGCTGGGATTTGCGAGCGGTCTGCTGATGGCTGTGGCCTGGTCCCGCGGCACAATCGGTCAATGGCTTGCACCGCCGGCATTGCATCGCGATGCCTTCGCAAGGCTGGCTCGGTTCGGCATCTGGCAGGTGGCCGCACAGGGCGGGGCACTGCTTGCGGCGCAGGCTGATCGATATCTGCTTGGCGCGCTGCTGCAACCACAATTCGTCGGTTTCTATGGTGTGGCGCAGCGCCTCCAGGAGGCGACCTATATCGGCATCCTCAAGGTCGGCGAGATCCTGTTTCCGTTCTTCAGCACGCTGCAAAAAGAGAGCGAGGATCGCAAGGTCGATCTGCTGTTCCGATCGTCGTGGATTCTGAATGTCCTTGCCGCAAGTGCCTTGGGCGCATTGATCCCCGTGGCCGGTCCGCTGCTGCATGTCTGGACCGGAGCGGAGGTCGCGGCCGAGGCCGCGCGGGTGCTCGTCGTCCTGTCGATTGCCGGTATCCTTGGATCGAGTGCGAACGTGTTCGGCTTTTATCTTCTGGCGCAGGGGCGCTCGCGCTCCAACGCGCTCATCGCGTTGATCACGGGTATCGTCACCCTCGGCACCAGTGCGATCGTATTGCCGAGCTTCGGATGGCAGGCCGCAGGCTGGAGCGCCTGCGCCGGCATGATCGCGCAGATGGCGACCATCGTCGTGCTGCTGCGCCGTAGTTTTGACATTTCCGGCATTTGGCCGCGCGTCATCCATTGCGTACTGATGCCGCTTGGCATCGGGATCGCGACGGCGCTGGCACTGCGCACCGGCCTCGACCGCGCACCGTTCCACCTTGCGCCGTCCTGGTGGTCGGTGGGAGGCGTCGCGTCGGTGACGGCTGCGATCATCTTTGTCGTCGAAGTTGCCGCGTCGCAGCTGGGACCGTACCGAAGGGCCTGCTTGCAGGACTTGCGCGCCATTCTCACTCGCTTCGTGCCCCTGAAGGCCATCTAGGACATGTGCGGGATCGCCGGAATCGTCAATCTGCGCGGCAATGCGGTCGAGCCGGCCGACATCTCGCGACTGACCAGCCTGATCGCGCATCGTGGTCCGTTTGGCGAAGGAACGTGGTTCAGCCCGGACCGCACTCTCGCATTCGGCCATCGTCGCCTTGCGATCATCGATCCCGGCGAGGGCGGCTATCAGCCGATGCTGTCTGCGGACGGCCGTCACGTCATCGTTTTCAACGGTGAGATCTACAATTTTCTCGAGCTGCGCCGCGAGCTCGAGGCGCGAGGCGCGGTGTTCCGCAGCGAATCCGATACCGAAGTGATCCTGGCCGCCTGGGACGCCTGGCGGGAGGACATGCTGCCGCGCTTCAACGGCATGTGGGCCCTGGCGATCTTCGATACGGCTACGAGCGAATTGTTCCTCGCGCGCGATCGCTTCGGCATCAAGCCGCTGCTGTATGCCATGTCGCCGGAGCGATTTGTCTTTGCCTCCGAGCAGCGGGCGCTGGTGCGGAGCGGGCTGATCGATGCTTCCGTCGACCTGGAGGTGGCGCGGCGGCTGTTGCTCGACGCCTTCGGTATCGAAGGAAGCGACCGCACCTTGTTTCGGCAGGTTCGCCGTCTGCAGGCCGGCCATTGCATGTGGCTGCGCCAGGGCAAGGTCAGCGTCAGGCGCTGGTGGCGGACGATCGATCATCTGCCTTCGGTGCCGGCCACGGAATCCGAGCGTGTGGCCGGCTTCCGCGAGCTGTTCCAGGACGCCGTGGCGCTGCGGATGCGCAGCGACGTGCCGATCGGGACGTGCCTGTCGGGAGGCTTCGATTCATCGGCGGTGATCTGCACCATGGCGGCGCATGAGCAGGCCGGGATGGGGCCGCGCGACAGCGCAGCGTGGCGTCATGCCTTCGTCGCGACGTTCCCGGGGGCATTGAACGACGAGCGGCCGATGGCCGAGGAGGCCGCCGCCTGGGCCAAGGTCGAGCCCACGTTCCTCGAAATTGGACAGGGCGATGCGTTGACGGACCTCGACCGGATTCTCGACGATCTCGACGACGTCTATATCGGGTTGCCCAGCGCGGCGTGGCTGATCTATCGGCAATTGCGGCAGAACAACGTGACGGTGTCACTCGACGGCCACGGGGCGGACGAGTTGATGGGTGCCTATTTGCAGGAAGGCCAGGCGGCTGCGTTTCGAATCCGGAACGCCGCGGAAGATCTGGCTTCTCGATCGCCGCTGGCACGTCGCGGCGTGGACCTCCTGCGCGTGCTGGCCTTGAAACGTCAAGGCGTCTATTTTCTGCGGGGCGGCCTGCGCGATGTTCCGGGCCCGCTTGCGCTGGTTGCCGAGGACGATGTGCTGCCGCGTGAATGGGGCGGCCTGAACCGGCGGCTCTACCGCATGTTTCACAGCACGGTGTTGCCCACGATCCTGCGCAACTTCGATCGTCTCTCGATGGCTCACGGCGTCGAGGTCCGTATGCCCTTCATGGACTGGCGCCTGGTGACCTACACGATGGCGCTTCCGGAAAGCAGCAAGTCGGCAGACGGCTATACCAAGGCTGTCGCCCGGCGGGCGATGGCCAACCTGATGCCGGAATCGATCCGGACCGCGCGCCGCAAGGTCGGCTTCAATTCGCCGATGCCCGAATGGCTGAACGGACCTTTGGCCGGCTGGACGGCAGACCTGCTCGACCGCGAGGTGCCGGCGTTTGCCGAACTGGTGGATGAAGCGGCCTTGCGACGAGCGGTCAGCCGCTTGACGGCGTCAAAGACGTGGGATTGGGAGACGGTCGGGCGGATCTGGCCGTATCTGAACATGAAATGGATGTTGGCAAGGTACGCCTGAGCGATGCGCCTGTTCCAGAATAGCTGCTTCTATCCGTCCTATCTGCCGCGGTTCAACCAACTCGCGGCAAAGGCGCTCAGTTTCGACGCGCGGCGCCAAGTGTTTCTCAACGACCGTTTCGGCGCGGCGCATTTCCTCAAGCCGGTGCTGGACGGATCGCCGGAGGCCTTCTTCACCAACGGGGACGACAAGGTCCTGCAGCGCCGCTGGGCGCGCGAGCAGGGCATGTCGGGCGAGCCGTCGCTCGAGGCCATCCTGCTCGCGCAGATCGAGCATCACGCCACCGAGGTGTTCTACAATCTCGATCCCGTGCGCTACCCAAGCACATTCGTTGCCAAGCTGCCGGGCTGCGTGAAGACGACGCTGTGCTGGCGCGCGGCGCCGTCGGGACATGCCGATTTCACGGCCTATGGCGCTGTGCTCGGCAATTTTCCTTCGATCCTCGACATCTGGCGCAGCAGGGGATGCCGGGGCGAATTGTTCCGTCCGGCGCATGATCCGGTGATGGACGAATATGGTCGCGGCGAACGTCCGATCGACGTCGTTTTCGTCGGCGGCTATTCGCGACATCATCGCGCACGGGCCAGAACACTGGAGCGAGTCGCTCACCTCGCGGACAGCCACAACATCGTGCTGTGTCTCGACGCATCGCGCCTGACCAGGCTCGCCGAGAGCGCGATCGGACGATTGCTGCCGCTGGGACGTCACAGGCGTCCCAATGCCATCGCGGCCATCGCAAGACCCCCTGTATTCGGGAGAGATCTCTATGAGCTGATCGGCTCTTCCAAGATCGTGCTCAATGGCGCGATCGACATGGCCGGCGAGGATCGTGGCAATATGCGCTGCTTCGAGGCCATGGGGTGCGGTGCGCTGCTCGTGTCCGACGCCGGAAGATATCCGGAAGGCATGCAGGACGGCGTCACGATCGAGACCTACGGTACCCCGGAACAGGCCGCTGAAGTCATCTCGCGCAGTCTTCAGGATTGGCCCAGATCGGCCGAGATCGCCGCGCTGGGGCGCGCGCGCATTGGCGGCGTTTATGGCAAGGACGCGCAATGGAAAGCGTTCGTCGATCTCGTCGGACGCCTGTAGCCATGCTACAGCATTCGTTGCGCGCCCTCCCGATTGATTGCATGTATTTTCAACTTACGGATCCAGTGGAGGACGGAGGCTGGCTCCGTTGGAGGTGTCATGAGAATCCGACCACGTTCGATCTTGCGACGTGAGAGGGTGCGCTAATGTCCAGCCTTTCCACGCTTGTACGCCATTGCGCGCATGCCATCGATGGCATCAATTGGCACTATATCGTCCAGCGCCTGATCGGGCGGGCGACCTGCCGCTTGCACCCTGGAGCGTTCCTGGCTCATACCGCGCGGATCAGGAACGCGCTGGGCGATAGCGAAAAGATCGTCATCGGCAGTCATTCCCACGTCCGGGGTGAGTTGATGATCCTCGGTCACGGCGGCCGCATCACAATTGGAGAGTGGTGCTACGTCGGAGTCGGTACGCGCATTTGGTCGGGAGCCTCTATCGACATCGGAAACCGCGTCTTGATCTCGCATTCAGTGAACATATTCGATAATCTTTCGCATCCGATCCGCGCTGCTGAGCGGCACGAGCAGGCGAAGCAGATTTTTACCTTGGGACACCCGCGCAAGCTCTCGCTCGACGATCGTCCGATCAAGATTTGCGACGATGCGTGGATCGGTGCTTGCGCGATGGTCATGCGAGGCGTGACGATCGGTGAGGGCGGCATCGTCGCCGCGGGCGCGGTGGTCACCAAGGATGTTCCGGCATATTCCATCGTGGCGGGTAATCCCGCCACCATTGTTAGGGAGCTGTCGCCGGACGAGCGATAGGGGACACCCATGACAACGAGGATTGTAATGCGCTCACCAGCCAACCGTCTGCACGCCAGGTAGAGCCATGTCCATGTGGGTTACCGGCGCGAATGGGTTCATCGGCCGCCATCTCGTCCGTGAGCTGGCGGGCAGCGAGCATGCTGTCCACGGCGTTGGCCATGGAGCTCTCGATCCGGCCGATGCGCGCGCGCTCGGTTTGCAGACCTGGATCAATGGCGAAGTCGACGCCGCCAATCTGAGCGCGCTCGCCGCCGCGCACGGACTGCCGTCGCACGTCTTCCACCTGGCCGGCGGGTCGTCCGTCGGATTGTCGATGGAGCGCCCGTTCGAGGACTTTTCGCGGACCGTGGCCAGCACAGCGCGTTTGCTGGAATGGCTTCGAAGCTTTGCGCCCGAGAGCAGGCTGATCGTCGTATCGAGCGCTGCCGTCTACGGGGCCGATCACGCCGGGCCGATCCCCGAGAGCGCGGTGCTGACGCCGATGTCGCCCTACGGCCACCACAAGCTGATGATGGAACAGCTGTGTCAAAGCTACGTCCAGAGCTTCGGCATCCGCTGCGCGGTCGTGCGATTGTTCTCGGTCTACGGTCCCAACCTTCGCAAGCAGCTGCTCTGGGATATCTGCTCGCGGCTGCGCAACGAGCAGCGCACGCTGAATCTCGGAGGAACAGGAGCCGAGATCAGGGACTGGACCGATGTTCGCGACGTCGTTCGCCTGCTGGTGCGCGTCGCGGAGGGAGCGTGGCAGGACGATTTTGACGTGATCAATGGCGGCTCGGGACGCGGCGTGAGCGTTGCCGGCATCGCCGATGGCCTGATCGGGTGTTGGGGGAGCAAAACGGCCGTGCAGTTTTCCGGCGTGGCGCGGCCGGGCGATCCGACGAGCCTGCTGGCCGATAACCGGCGCGTGCTCGACATGAATTTCGACTGGCGCATTCCGCTGGAACGGGGTCTCGCCGACTACGTCGCATGGTTCAAGGGCCAAGCTCGTGCCTGAGCGTGCGCCGCTGCGGATCGCATTCACCAACATTCCGCGCCGCCTGTGGGCGGGAGGCTACAACTATCAGCGCAATCTGTTCGAGGCGCTCAACAGATACGCGCCGGGAGCGGTGACGCCCGTGCTGTTTGCCGGAACGGCTGACGAGCCTGAGGAGATTGCAGCGCTGGCCGGCATTCCCGCCGTCGAGGTCGTGCGCTCGCCGGTGTTCGATCACGCCGCGACCGGTCTGGCCCGTGCGACGAATCTTGCCCGCGCGATCGCCTTTGGCCTGGACGGACCCGCGGTTGCCGAATTCGAGCTGCGCAAGATCGACATGGTGTTCGAATCCGCACGCTTCTTTGGCTGGCGCCTGCCGTTTCCGGCGATCGCCTGGTTCCCGGATTTCCAGCACCGCCTGCTCCCGCACCTTTTCTCCAGGAGCGCATATTGGCGGCGCGATCTCGGCTTTCGAGTCCAGATCGCGTCCGGCCGGCACATCATGCTGAGCAGCGCCAGCGCGCTTGCGGATCTCAAGAGGTTCTATCCGGGCTTGTCGAACGGCGTCTCCGTGGTCCGGTTTGCGACCGAGCCGCCAGCCAGCCTGCTGGCCACGAATCCGTCCGACGTGATCGCAGGCTACGGCCTGCCGGCGCGCTATTTCTATCTGCCGAATCAGTTCTGGCGGCACAAGAATCACCGGATCGTCGTCGATGCGCTTGATCTTTTGAAACACCGCGGGCTGGACGTCGTCGTCGCGGCGTCCGGAAACACGAAGGACTCCCGTGAACCCGATCTCTTCGAAACGACCATGAGGCAAGTCAGGTCCCGCGGTCTCGAGGCGAATTTCAGGCACCTCGGGATGATTCCGCTGGATCACGTCTATGCCCTGCTGCGCGCGTCGATCGCTCTCATCAATCCGTCGGAGTGTGAGGGATGGAGCACGACGGTCGAGGAAGCCAAGTCGTTCGGCGTCCCGATGATCCTGTCCGACATCGACGTTCATCGCGAACAGACCGAGGGACGCGCGCGATATTTCGGCATCCACGACGCTGAGACCCTGGCCGATCAAATGTCTGAGGTTGCGCAGGCGGCCGGGCCTGTGACCGCCCGCAATCTGTTGCCGGATCTCGAGCAGCGCGTCGAGGCGTTCGTGGCGGATTTCATCCGGCTGACCGCGGATGCGATGGCGTCACGGGCCGCCTAGGAAGTGGGCGACGCGACTAGCGTCCTTCTGCAAAGACGCTCCGAGGCATCACATACCAGAGCAGGAAGAGAAGGGCCGTGCCGTGCGTGACAAGCGCGACCGTGAGCGGCACGTTGAGCAGGACGTGGGGGAGCGTTCCGGCGGATATCAGCACGAAGCGAGGCGGTAGTCCCGCAGACGCCCGGTTGCCGAGCGCCAGGACGAAGCTCGACGCGAGCGCGGTCAACGGAGCGAGATAGAGGCCGACGGAGGCGATGCCTTCAGTCGCAAACAGTGACGCATTCAAATTGCCGAAGCCGTAGGTCTCCTGCATCACGACGGACAACTGCTGCTGGTAGGGGCAATGGACCATCGGCTTGACGACGGATATCTGGCAGAACCAGGTCAGCGGATGGCTTGCGAAGAAGTGGTTGTAGATGTCGAGCGCGCTCGACGCCGTCGCGATCATCCGGATGTTGACGATGTCGAAATATTTGCCGGGCAGGCTGTTCAGGTTGGCGCCTGTCATCCAGATCAGGAGCAGTCCGATCAGCATTGGCCCGAAAATCGACGCGATGACGGATGTTCTCTCCGTCAGAAGCCGGGACAGGATGGTCAGCACGATCAGCCAGACCGGCGTGAAGAGCGCAAATTTCGTCAGCGTGATCGGGTAGAAGAACAGGAGCAGGACCAGCACCAGGCCGGCACGCCAGCGGTGGCCGAGCAGCCAGTAGCAGGCGAAGGCGAATGGCAACAAGGTGCTGGAGACCCAGCCCGTGAGATATCGCAGCGCTGCCGGAAATTCGATTGTATCCCGGTAGTCGTAGATGTGCGCGATCGATACCATGCGGAAATTGTAGGCCGACGCCACCGCAATGGCGGCCACCGAGATCGCCAGGATGAGCGTAAGCAGATGCTCGAAACGAGCATTGGACAGGACCACGATCTGCCGCATTGGGGCCTTGACGAACAGCATCGGCAGCAGGAAGAGCAGCAGCGCCAAGGCTGCCGAGAGTCCGGCATGCCATCGCGGGTAGCTATACCCGGAGAAGACCGCGATCCACAGGAAGCCCAGGATCATCGTGTAGAAATAATACCCGACGAAATAGCCGAAGCAGAAGCGGGCGAACACGAACAGCAGCGAGACGACGGAAAAGCCGATGGCGACGATAGCCGCGACCCACACGTGGTTCGCGTCGAAATTGATGTAGGATTGAAAGGTCGCGACCTCGATCAGCGACAGGCAGATGACGGCACTGTGCAGCAGCACCAGGACGGTCAGCGCGGCTTTCGAATCCAGGCGACGCCGAAACTCGCTAATGAGGTCTGACGGTACGCTCATGGCGGACAGGCTCGCTGCGGACGAGGAGAGTTGCGAGCGTATCAGGCGATTTCCAGCGAGTGCTTGAAATAGGCGATCGTCTCCTTCAGGCCGTCCTCGAGCGCCACCTTCGGCTCCCAGTTCAGAGCCGCCTTGGCCTTGGAGAGATCGGGCTGGCGCTGGCGCGGATCGTCCTGCGGCAACGGCTTGAACTCCAGCCTGGAGCGCGATCCCGTGAGCTCGATGACCTTCTCGGCGAGCTCGCGGATGGTGAACTCGGAATTGTTGCCGATGTTGATCGGGCCGGTGACGTCTTCGCTCGTCACCATCAGCCGCATGATCGCCTCGACGAGATCGTCGACATAGCAGAACGAGCGGGTCTGCCCGCCGTCGCCGAACACGCTGATCGGCTCACCCTTCAGCGCCTGGACGATGAAGGACGACACCACGCGGCCGTCATTGGGCTGCATGCGCGGGCCGTAGGTGTTGAAGATGCGCGCGACCTTGATCGGCAGGCCGTGCTGCCGCCAATAGTCGAAGAACAGCGTCTCGGCGCAGCGCTTGCCCTCGTCGTAGCAGGAGCGGATGCCGATCGGATTGACGTTGCCCCAGTAATCCTCGGTCTGGGGATGGATCAGCGGATCGCCATAGACCTCGCTGGTCGAGGCCTGGAAGATGCGCGCCTTTAACCGCTTGGCAAGGCCCAGCATGTTGATGGCGCCGTGCACCGAGGTCTTGGTGGTCTGCACGGGGTCGCGCTGGTAGTGGATCGGCGAGGCCGGGCAGGCCAGGTTGAAGATCGCGTCGACCTCGATGTAGAGCGGAAAGGTAACGTCGTGCCTGACCGCCTCGAACAGCGGATTTGCGATCAGATGGGCGATGTTGCGCCGGCTGCCGGTGAAGTAATTGTCCGCCGACACCACCTCGGCGCCGGCATCGAGCAGCCGCTCGCAGATGTGCGATCCGATGAAGCCGGCGCCTCCGGTGACGAGGATGCGGCTGTTCTTGTAGCTTTCAAACGGCATGATCGGTTCCAGATTGTCCGCGGCGGGGCGGGCTGAGTGGTATCGGCAACCGCCGGACTCGCCAATAGCCAAGTGGGCTTGGGTGCAGGTATTTAAATACCCTTACTGTGCATGGGGTTGTTTTCGCACTTTTTTCAGCCGGGTGCCCGGCGATACGTTTAGAACTCCCGCCGCTTCAGCCACGCCCGCGCCCCCCAATGGGCGAAGCACCAGGCCGAACGGACCAACGAGAGGTGTTCGACATTGCGGTAGATCTGCCAGACCCATTTGGCCGAGCGTACCGGGCGGCTGGAGACCGAGGAGCCCCTGACGCGGTAGCGGGCAAGGTCCTCGTTGAGGCCGTATGCGGTGTGGCCGCGCTTCAGGATCGAGAGCCACAGGCAGAAATCGTCATAGCCCTCGTTCTTCATTGCGATGGGACCTGCGATCTCGCGGTCGATCATCGCGGTCAGCGTCGCGATCGCGGTGTTCTTCAAGAGCTGGCCATAGCTGAGCGAGGCCGGCACCTCGATCAGCCGTCCGGTGACCGTGTTGGTCTCGTTGATGCGGCGGAAAGCGGTGTAGCTGAGCGCGGCCTGCTTCGCCTTCGCGAAGGCGAGCTGCCGCTCGAGCTTCTCGGGCAGCCACAGATCGTCGCTGTCGAGGAAGGCGAGATAGCGGCCCTGTGCCCGGTCGATCGCGGCTTGGCGCGCCAGCGCCGGCCCGCCGTTCTTCGCCTGCCGGATCAGCTTGACGCGCGGATCGCGCGCGCCGATGTCAGCGATGATCTCAGGTGTCCTGTCGGTCGAGCAGTCGTCGGCGATCAGGAGCTCCCAATCGGCAAAGGTCTGGCTCTGGACCGAGCGGATGGTCTCCTCGATCAGGCCTTCGACGTTCCAGGATGGGGTGATGATCGAGACGAGCGGCATGACGGGTCCGTTCAATTCGCGCGGGCGGGCTCAGCGATCGCGGCACGCAAGGAGGCCGCAAACGTATCGAGCAGCTTGGGATCGCTGATGTAGAGCTCGCCTGGATAAGACCTGCGCCAGGCCGCTTCGAAATAGGGCGCGCCCCTGGCTGGATCAAACGGCCCGGCGGAGAGCGCCTGGCGCAGCCGCGCGGGCACGTCCGCCAGACGGTCGACCGCATAGACCAGCGGGCACGAGCGATAGAACGCATCGCCCATCACCACCACCGGCTTGCCGAGCAGCAAGGCTTCGGCGCCCGATTTGCTGTTGACGGAGATCACCGCATCGGCGCGGTTGAGCACGGTGTAATTGTTGGTCTGCGGCGGCAGCAGCACGAAATTGTCGAACCGGCGCGCCAGCTCGAACAGGCGGTCGGCCGAGATCGCGCCGATCTGGGCGGGGTGTTCCTTCACCACCAGCACATGCGAGTCCGGGATCGTCCGCAGCAGGAAGTCGACGGTCGCGACCTGGTCGAGATAGTCGGGCGAGCGCAGCGTCAGCGCCATGTCGGCCGGGACATGGAACGGATAGTAGACGAAGGGCGCCTCGGGGATCGGCTTGTAGAGCTTGCGCAGCCGCGTCGCATTGAGCGCCATCGCGGCGTGCACGCGGGCGTGGCGCAGATTGTGCCCGAACTCCTGGTGCTTGCCGAGCGCGAACTGGTCCCACAGTTTCTCGGTGAGGCGGCGGGCATTGCGCAGGTTCACGACCTTCTTGAAGGCCGCCGAATAATGATGCTGGTCCTTCTTGGGGATGACGATCGCCCGTTGCGTCAGCGTGTCGTCGAGATAGGCCCGCACCTCCGATGACACCGTGTCCGCCGGCGTCGGCATCACGTCGGGCGCGCCGAGAGTGTCGGGCGTGAAGTACATGCGGCCGCGAAAGAACGACGGCTCGATGAACCAGTTGCGGATGTTGCGGCGCCGGGCGGCGTAGAAGGTCGCGATCACCGAGAGAAAGCCGCCGAGCTCCTGCACCAGCTCGACGCGCTTGCCTTGCCGCTCCAGCCGGTCGAGCGCCGTCTCCATCGCATTGGCATAGATCATGAAGCGCCGGCGCAAGGCGGCCGTATCGCGGATGCCGAAGGTGAAGCGCTCATGGCTGAACAGGAAATTGGTCCCGTCCAGCCCGTAAGCTGCGACACGCGCATCGAACGCGCCGCGATCGTCGGGTGAGGGGCCGGTCTTGAGGCCCTCGCGGTACATGTTCGTGACAGGCACGCCCTCGGCCGCCGACATCTCGGCGCTGCGATCGTCGAACGCGAGCAGCTCGACCTCATCGCCGGCCGCGCGCAGCCGCTGCGCGACTGGAAGCCAGAACCGGGTCTGGTATTCGGCGAGCGTGGTGATGAGGATGGTTCTTGGGGATGTGGCCATGGTCTATCGGGCGGGTTCGATGGCTATGCTCGCGAGCGGCAGGCCTGTCGTCGCGCAGTGCGCGCGCGTTGCGGTGAACTGCGACGGGCTCGCGCCGTCATGAGTTGCGATACGCTGCAGCAGGGTCCTGACGAAGACAGACTCGATCCGCTTGTCGCGCCGGGCGGGGTTGAACCGGCTGCGCAGCCGTTCGGTGACGGCCGATCCGAGCACGGCGCTCGCGGCGCCCTTGACGATTTGGCCGATGCTCGGCTTGTCGCGCGTGCCCTTCACGGTCGCGAGCAGCGAGACGTAAGGCCGGCGCGAACGGCCTGCAGCCGTCAGGACATCGGCGACCCGCTCCGCGGCTTGTCCGTCGTTGAGATGGAAGAACGCCTCGATATCGGCGGCGTGAACGCGCGCGAAATCGAAGGTCTCGGTCTCGCGCTCGATGTGGTCGATCGCGCCAAGCAGCTCGTCGAACGAGGCGACCGGGCGGCTCACCCGCGCGGGTAGCGCGGCATGGCCGGCGGTGACCGGCGTGTTCAGATATTCGAGCTGGAGCGGAAGCTTTCCGAGCAGGACGGATTCGACGGCCGTGCCGCAGTTGAGATGCACGACCGCGGCCGCGTTGCGGATGCGGTCGAGCACGCTGCCGGTGCCGTCGATCAGGACGTTGGCATGGCGCGCGAGCGCATTGCGATAGACATCCTCGCTCTCGAAAGGATGCGGACGCACGAGAACGGTGCGGTCAGGGCGCGCGCCGGCGAGGCGGTCGATTTCGGCGAGGTAGTTCGTGAAGACCTGCTTCAGGTCCGCGATGAAGCGGTCGACATAGGCGCCATCCCAGCCGGCCCGCACCATCGCCTCGCGCTCGCCGCCCGGCTTGCCGGTAAAGCGTGAATTGACCAGCGGGAAGTTGGCGTTGACGAGCAGATAACCGCGCGGCTCGCCGTCCAGCAGCGCGCGCCAGCGTGGCGCCGCAAAATCGAAACGCGGGCATCCGGTGAGGTGAAGCTGCTCCGGCTTCATGGTTCCTGCCGCCACGAAGGCGTCGTGGAGCCGGCTGCCCCAGAAGAAATAGCCGGCCAGGATGTCGGCGTAGCCGCTTCCCTTGACGTGCGCGGCCATCGCCGGCGGCGAATTGCCGCCCTTCTCGGCGAGCACGCCGCCCTCGGTGTCGAGCACGTAAAGCGCAAGGCCCGCCTTGGCAAAGCTGCGCATCAGGTCGAGATTGACCGGGCGAGCATAGTTGACGACCAGCGCGTCGAGCCCGAGCCGCGGGACATCGACGGCCTGCTCGTACATCGGCACCAGCACGACCGAGACGCCGCGCCGCGCGAGTTGATAGCCGAGCATGACTGCACCCGGCAGGTCACGCTTGGGGTGATCGACCACCAGGCCTATGCGCAAGATGTGAGCTCCCGGCAGGTCCGTATCAGAGCCGCATCACGGTGCGCTCGAGGTCGGTCAGGGCGCCGGCCGCGCGGAAGCGCGCCGGCGGTTCGGGATAGATGCGCGGCTGCTGGATGTAGGTTGCCGTGTATAGCAGGCGGCTGTGATCGGACTGGATCCGGCTTCCCATGTGCAGGCAGCGGGCGGTGTTGACGATGAAGCACGACAGGCGGGGCGCGATCATCTCCTTGACCGCATCGGGGCCGGTCTTGGCGAACACCTGCGCGTCGCGCAGGTGGCTCTTCAGCGTGTTGCGGAAGGCCTTTGACGGCCCCGCCGGAATGAAGGTGAACGGACCGTCGGCAGTGTCTCTCACATCGGTCAGATAGATGAAGAGCTTGCAGACGCGCTTGTCGTCATGATCGAGATGCCAGAGCTGGGAATAGCTCAGCGCCTGGTTCGGCGTCGGCTGGGACAGCGTCAGCACCACGTCCGACAATTGCGGCAGGTCGTGCATGAAGCCGCCGATGATGCGCAGCGCGGCCGGCTGTAGTGCGTTGCGCACGAAGGGATGGTCGGTCGCAAAGGCGCCGTTGACGAGGTCCTCGTCCAGCAGGCTGACCCAGAACGATTTGTGTCCTTCCTTTTGCCGGCCGACGAGCTCGTTGAGGCGTTTCACCTTGCCGTCGGCGAACGAGGCGACGGCTTCAGCGAGGCTGCGGTCGACGAGCGCGGTTACGTCGACATAACCGTCCTCGCCGAGCTTGCGGCTCGCCTCGGCCCATTCGGGCTTGGCAGGAAGCTGCTTGAGGAGCGCGACGCGCCTGGCGCGCGCCGGCAGTTGCAGGCCGGTCAGAGCCGCCTTGATCGCCCATCCGAGATCGGTGCGGTTGACGTGCCACAGCAGGCGGCGAAATTGGCTGATCTTCTGCTTTTTGGGGGCAGGCCGATCGGCCGTCGCGTTGATGGTCGTCATGTGGGCTCCCAGCAATACAAAAAACCATCATTGTGGATCGTCGGCGCGAACGGCATCCGGTCACGCGCCAGGATGCGAACGCGGCCCTGCCGCTCGTAGTCGTCGAGGGTCGAGAACAGCTGCGTCTGGTAGTCGACCGAGCGGATGTAGAGGAAGCTGACGATATCCCGGAGGCTTGTGAAGTTCAGCAGCTCGGTCGTCGGCTCGATGTTGATCACGCGTTTCGGCCTTGCCGCGATGATGTTGTCCACAACCTTTCGCACGTCATAGGGAATCTGCTCGATGCAGAAATAGGTGAAGACGACCTTGTCCCTGATGGCGGAGTAGCTCGGGTCGGTGCCGTCGGTCAGGTCGATCCTGTCGAGCGAAATCCGGTCCGACAGGCCGTAGTGCGCGGCTATTTCGCGGCCGGCTGCGATGCCGTTCGGCGCGATGTCGAATCCGCGCAGCCGCCAATCGGGATGATTGAGGTGAAGCGACAGCAGATTGACGCCGCAGCCCGCGCCGAGCTCGATGATCTCCGTGGCGTCCCCCGTGTACCGGGCGAGCAATTCGCCGAGGGCCCTCGCGCGATAGCGGTAGTAGTCGTCGGCGGCGACCCTGCAGATCTGATTGTCGACCTTGCGAAGATCACTCGCAGAATTCCTCGGGGCGATGAAGTCGACGATGCTTGCGGACCTCGTCCAGCTCTTTTCCGAGAGCGTTCGCTGCCAATGCCGCAGGTTGTACTCGGAATCCACGACGTCGGCGGTGCGCTTCACGCGGCGCATGGCGAGGCGGCCGATGCTCTTTGCCGCGTCGAGCGCATAGGTTACCGCCCTATCCGGCAACGATGCCGGAGCGAAATCTGTGGGGACGGCTTTCATGTCTGTCGCGCGGATGTTCATTCAGCTGCTTTTGGATGTCAGTCCCATCAATTGTCCGACCGCCGGAAATACCGTCCGGTGCCGCTTGTCGAGTACCAGAAAGTATTGGAGCACCCAGGTGATCAGGCAGAAAACCATGGAACCGAGCGCGAGCTTTAGCACGCTGTCAAAGCGAATGTAACCTGCAATTGTTGCTAGAAAAATGCTTGCCAACACCAGGATCGCGAACTGGGTTCCAAGCACCTTGGCGAAGCGATTGCGGTCGAGCGCGAGTGCGCTGCGCAATTCTTCGAGCTGCCAGGGCAGGACCGCGATGCTGCCGACGACCTGGCCGAGAATCAGCGCGCGTTCCGCGAACAGATGCAATGTCGCGGCGGAGACCGCTGCCCAAAGCAGGAGTTGAACGGCCATCAGCTTGTTGAGCCGGACCTGCACCTCGGGTCGCGTCAGGAAGATCAGGCTCCCGATCGCGACGTATTGCGCGCAGATCGGAACCAGGAAGCTCAGGCCCATCCAGAACGCGTAGGGTGTCAGGAGGGAACCGATCCAGATGTTCATGATCTCGGGCGAGAGGATCGCGGTCGCGGCAAGCGGCGGCACCACGAACATCGGCATCATGACGAGGCCGAGGTCGCCGAGGCGCTGGAACGATGTCACGCTGCCGCGCTCATCGAGGCGGCTGGCAACGGGAAGCAGTGCGGATGTCAGAAGGCTGACAACGACTTTGGAAACCCGGGACAATCGGACCAGCGCGTCGTAGGTGCCGACAGCCTTCGGCCCGAACAGCAAACCGATCAGGAACGGCTGGAGTGGGCCGGAAATGCTGCCCATCAGCTTGCCTTGCAGGAGCAGCACGCAACGATGCAGAATATCCTGGCGGATGTCACGCGTCCACGGCAGCAACCGCACGTGCTTGAACCGCAGGGCGACGAACGCGGCGATGCCGATGACGACGGCGCGGGCCACCAGTGTGGCGAGGTAGATGTAAGCGACCACTTCAAAGCCCGCTGCCATCGACGCGGCCGCAAATGTCAGCCCGACATACCCCGCCGTTGACGTGACCTCCGCGACGCGAAGCAGATTGTAGCGCTCGAAGCCTTTGATGATGCCTTCCCATACCAGCGCCGGAACGAAGATCAGGTTCGCGAGGGCCGTGTAATGCATGATCCGGCTGAACGCTTCCAGATGCGCGGCGTCGACCTTCATGACGATGACGAGCAAGGGCGTCGCCAGCCAGATCGCCGCGCTCAGGGCCAAAGCGAGCGCGATCGAGACCACTCCCAGGAAAGCGATCTGGCGACCCGCCTGCGCCCAATTGCGGTGCTCGCGCGCGCGCGCGACGACCTGGGTGGCCACCTCGGACAGACCGAGGTCCAGCACCGCCATCATGCCGCTGGGCAGCAGCAATCGCGAGATGACGATCAGGCCGAACTCGGTCACGCCCCAGGTCTGGATGATCAGCGGGATGACCAGAAGGCCAAGCAACGCGGCCACGCCGAAGGCAAGCGCCGAAATCACCGTATTCTGGATCAGGCGCTTGATCATTGGCGTTTCGCTACCATGCGCTCAGCCCGCCATCGACGGCGATGTTCTGGCCGGTCACGTAGGACGCCGCATCGGACACCAGGAACAGCATCGCGCCCACCATCTCGTCGGCGCGGGCCATGCGGCCGAGCGGAATGCGGGCGCCATAGCGCTGCTTGAAGGTTTCGTTCTGTCCGCTCTCGACGCCGCCCGGGGTCAGCGTGTTGACGCGAACGCCCTTCGCCGCCCAGTAGGTCGCGAGGTGCTTGGTCAGCCCGATGACCCCGGCCTTTGACGCGGTGTAGACCGCAGGCGTGTTGATGGCGCGGCCGAGATATTCGGAGCCTTCGTAGATGCGCTGGTCCGGGGCCATCAGTCCGTAGATCGAGGCAGTCTGCACGATGGCGCCATAGCCGCGCTCGGCCATCCGTCCGCCGAACACCTGCGCGACGTTGAACATGCCGTCGAGATTGACAGCCATGATCTCCCGCCAGGTGTCCTGCGAGAATTTCTCGACGGGGGCAAAGAAGGCGTCGACGTCGCGGGTCTTGCTCGCGGCGTTGTTGAGCAGGATCGAGACCGGTCCGAGGTCGGCTTCAAGCGCATCCGCCGCGGCGCGCACGGAGGCGGGCTGGGTGATGTCGCAGCCATAGCCTCTGGCGCGGACGGAGTGGCGCGAGGCGAGGTCGGCGGCCGCGGCATCGGTCGCGGCCTGATCGAGATCGACGATCGCGACATTGGCGCCGAACTCGGCGAGGCCGTCTGCGAAGCGAAGCCCGAGAATGCCGGATCCGCCGGTCACCACGGCGGTGCGGCCGGTCAGATCGAACAGAGCCTTGAAGCTCGTGGTCATCGCTTAAGCTCCCTCAGGCCGCCAGTCGCTGGCGCAGCAACAGTTCCACCAACGCGAAATCGAGATCGGAATCGATGTCGATCGAACGCTCCTCGGGCATCTCGAACAGACGCGTGTCCGGATAGAAGACCGCGGGCTGCTCCAGGAACGGCGCGACGCGCCAGACATAGATCGACGCGTTCATGTCGAAGCAGCGCGGCGCATCCTGCCGTCGCGTGATCGGAGGATTGGCGGATTTGGACAGGCCGACGCTGCCGTCGCTGCGCTGCTCGACCAGGTTGAAATAGGGCGAGCGCCGCGCCGGCGCCCCGGTGATGACGTTGCGGGCGCCGCTCTCGCGCAGCAGTGCCACCGCACCGGTGATGTCGGAGGCCAGCCTGAGCGGCGAGGTGACGTCGAGATCGACGAAGATCTCCGGCGTCGTGCCGGTTCGCGCCATGGCCTGCTCGAGGCAATGACGGATCGCCGGCAGCTTCGGCGCGGTATCGGTCGCCATCTCGTCCGGACGCTTGACCGCGATGTCGGCGCCGGCCTTCAGAGCCGCCTCGAGCAGAGCGTCCGAATCGCTGCTGAAGGTGATCGCATCGAACAGGCCGGTCTCGCGCGCCTGCGCGATGCTCCAGGCGAGCACGGGCTTGCCGAGGAGATCGCGCGCATTCTTGCCGACGACCCCCTTCGAGCCGCCTCGCGCGCAGATGGTGCAGAGAAGGCTCATGGCGATACCCAGGTCTTGCTGCGCAGCGCGCGCTCGCTGGCGTCGATCAGATGCACGACGCCGAGCGCCTCTGGCAGGGAGCAGGCGGGGCTCGCGCCCCGCATCGCCGCGACATGCATGTCGCGATAGCTCTGGTCGCGATCGCTGGCGATCTCCGTTGCCTTGCCGTTGACGGTCAGTCGGCTGCCGACGAGATCGGCCTCGATGGTGTCGTCGTCGACATTGACGCGGATGCGGCGGATGCCCTGGCGGTCGAGATAATCCATGTGGACGTGGACGGACGGAGCGCGCTGCATGTCGAGCAGCAGGTCGAGATGGTCGTCGACGTCGATATCGCGCGCGCCGGACGCGCCGCCGAGCGCTGCGACGCGGTGCCACGGCCCGAACAGCCACAGCAGATAATCCAGCTCGTGGCTGAGATCCCTCAGCACGCCGCCGCCGGCGTCCGTCGTCGCGGATGCGGTGGTGCGATGGTCGCGGCCAGGCCGCCAGTCCCTGATGTCCTGCCCGACATAGGCGGCGACCGTGATCGCCTCACGCCCGCGCAGTTGCTCGACCAGAGCGGTCATGACCGGATGGAAGCGCAGATTGTATCCGACGCTGACATGGGCGAACGGATATTTCGGCGGCGCCGCCGCCGTCGCGAACAGCGGCTTCTCGACCAGGACCGCACCGCGGAAGCCGGCCTGCGCGAGCGCTTGCAAATCATCGGCATGGCGTGCGGTCTCGGTGGCAATCACCGCGTAGTCCGGATGCGCACCGGTGACGGCCTGCTCGATCGACCCATAGTCGCCGCCGTCACGGCGGCTCACCGTCGCGACCTCAAGACCAAGCTCGCGCAGGATCCGCGCATGCCTTGTGCCGATCGAGCCGAGGCCGATCACGACGGCGGTTTTCGAGGTCACGGGAAGACCTCATGAAACTCCGCATGCGCCTGCTCGAAATCCTCGAGGCGGCCGATGTCGAGCCAGTATTCGCGGATCGGATAGACCGCGACGCGACCCTCCCCGGCGATCACACGCTCCAGCACGGTCGGCATGTCGATCCTGACGCCGGGGGCGACATGGCGGAAGACGGAGCTTCCGATCACATAGATGCCGGCGCTGACGAACCAGCTTTCGGTCGGCTTCTCGCGAATGGCCTGGAGAAAGCCTTCCGACGTGGAAACCACGCCATAGGGGACGTGCACCTTGTGCTCGCGGACGGCCATCGTCGCTTCCGCCGGCGTCCCATTGTGGAAGTCGAGAAGCGCGCCGTAGTTGATCGTGGTGAGGATGTCGCCGTTGGTGACGATCATCGGCAGATCGGGCGGCGCCGGAAACAGCCCGAGCGCACCGGCCGTGCCCAGGCGTTCGGTCTCGTGCACGTACTGGATCTTGGCGCCGAAGGCGGCGCCGTCGCCGAAATGACCCTTGATCGTCTCGGCCTTGTAGTTGACCGAGATGTAGATGTTGGAAAAACCCTGCTGCACCACGTTGCGGACGATCGTCTCGAGCAGGGGCCTGCCGCCGACATTGAGCATGGGCTTCGGGACGTCGCGCGTCAGCGCGCCCAGGCGCTCGCCGAGCCCGCCGGCCATGATCAGGACCGGATTGGCATAGTGGCGCGGCTCGAGCAGCTCGTCGAGCGTCTCGACCACGACCAGATGGCCGCCTTCGTCGACAAGTGGGAGCTGCTTGATCGACTTGTGCCGCATCAGATGCAGGCGGTCGTCGCGGGACAGCGTCGCCGGGGCCGACACCGGCGCGCGGTTCATGATGTCGGTGGCAAGCCCGGTGAGCGGGATACCGCGCAGCAGCCCGCGCCTGACGTCGCCGTCGGTGACCACGCCGAGCAGGCGGTTCTGGTCGTCGAGCACCAGCGCAATCTGGATGCTCCCGCTCTCGATCGCGGCAATGGCCTCGCCGACGGTCGCCTGCGTTCCAACGACGGCCTTACGCCAGGATTTCATGGCAATCTGCCTCGTATACGCCAGATAATTGGGGAGCGGCCCACGGCTGAGCCTGCTATATCGCGGCTGCGAGAGGCGGCGTCAACCCCGCCAGGGGATCCTGCGTTGTCCTTGTTAATTCTCGCGTTTTCAGGACCGTTCCGGCGGTTTGAAGTGCCGTGGCCCGGTCGCTAAGATCGGGGCGCGCTTGAGGGAATCTCGATGGACGATCTGATCATCATTGGCGGCGGCGAACACGCCTTCATGGTCTATGAGGCCGCGCTCCTGTCGGGCCAGTTCAACGTCGTCGGTTTCCTCGATCGCCAGCCGGGAACGCTGGGCGATGCGCGCTATCTCGGAACCGATGATGTTGCGCCGAACTATCCGGACGCCGCCTTCGTGGTCGGGGTCGGAACGATGCAGGCGGGGCCCGCGCGCCGGCAGATGATCGGCCGGCTGCAGCTCAAGCGCTGGGCGTCGGTGATTCATCCGCGCGCGTTCGTCTCGCCGTCGGCGACGATCGGCGCGGGCAGCGTCATCATGCCCGGCGCGATCGTCAATGCGCGAAGCATGATCGGCCATCACTGCATCATCAATTCGGGCGCAGTCGTCGAGCACGACGTGCGCGTCGGGCACTACACGCATCTTTCTCCGGGAACGGTGGTCGGCGGCGGCGCTGAGATCGGCGACAATTGCTTTGTGGGGCTCGGCAGCCGCGTCCGCGATCACATTTCCATCGGCAACGATACGCTGGTGGCGATGGGCTCGGTCGTCACGGGTTCATGGCCGCCCGGGTCCGTGCTGCGCGGGGTGCCCGCAAAGCCTCGCCGTTAAACCGGATCGTCGGGTTCGAGCGCCCGCGGCGCCGCCGTTCCGATCAGGGACCAATATTCGATCGGAGGCCGCCCAGCGCCCGGCCGCTTGGCGGTGATGTCGGCAGGACCGATGATCTCGCCGGCCTTCAGCGCGCGCGCCGCCACGATGCTCTTGCGTGCCACCGGCACATTCCTGACCTCGGACTCCTTCGGTGTCTTCACGCCATCGCCGAGCGCGGCCTCGACGTTGCGAATGGCGCTGACCATCCGCTTGAAATCGTCAGGCTCGAGCGAGGCTGCGTGGTCGGGACCGGGCGCATTGCGATCCAGCGTCAGGTGCTTCTCGATGATGGTTGCGCCGAGTGCAACCGCGGCGACCGAAATCTCGAAGCCGTCGGTGTGATCGGAATAGCCGACCGGAAGCTGGAACGCGGATCGCATCGTCGCCATCGCAGCGAGGTTCACGTCGGCGATGGGGCAGGGATATTCGGTCGTGCAATGCAGCAGGCTGACGTGCCGGGCCAGCGCGGCGCGCGCCGCCGGATCGCGCCATGCCGCGCGGAACGAGGCGATGCCGGCAGGATCGCTACGCTGCGCGTAGCCATGGGCCAATACGCCGAGCGCTTCCTCGATCTCGCTGAGCGTCGCCATGCCCGTCGACAGGATCAGCGTCGCGCCGGCCCTTGCTGCCGCATGCAGCAGCGGGGCATTGGTGAGATCGCCCGATCCGATCTTGATGCGCGGCAGCTTCAGCGACAGCAGGAAGCCGAGGGAGGCGTCATCGAACGGCGTCGACAGGAATTCGATGCCGCGTTCGGCGGCGTGCGCGATCAGCGTGTGATGGGCGGCCTGCGGCAGCTCGAGCCGCTCCAGCATGGCGAGCTGGCTCTCGGCGGCGTCGGTCGTGCGCCGCTGGTAGTCGGCCTTCTTCGCCGCTCCGCCCGCCAGCGCCTTCGCATTGAAGGTCTGGAACTTGACGATGGCGGCGCCGGCATCGGCTGCCGCATCGACCAGGGCCAGTGCCTTGTCCAGGCTGCCGTCGTGGTTGACGCCGGCTTCCGCGATGATCAGCGTGTGCGTCGTCATGGCCGAGCTCCGCCTGCCGGAAGTTCGTTGAAGCTTTTCTTCAGGAGCTGCCCGAAATCCGGGATGCCGGCAATGATATCGGCAAATCGCCCGCTGGATTCGCCGTCGCCATAGGGATTGACGGTGTCCTTGCGGCCGCGCTGAAGCGCTTGCGAGATGGCGCTGCCGATCGCGCCGCGTTCGGACGCGGCGTGAAACACCGAAGCCGCGCGCTCGCGTCCCTTCTGGCGGTCGCCGACGTCGACCGTGGGAATGCCGAATGACGGCGCTTCGAGGATGCCGCTCGACGAATTGCCGATCACGACGTCCACCTGGCTCATCAGGCTGAGATAGCGGAGCTGCCCGAGCGAGGCGACCGCGATGGTGTTCGGCCGGCTTGCCGCGAAGGCCTTGGTGCGGTCATTCAGCGCGCGCCCCTCGGCGTCGGCATTGGCGAGCGTGAAGATGAGGCGGAATTCGGGGTCGAGCGCCGACAGCGCCGCGAACAGCTCGTCCAGCTCGGCCACCGAGCGTCCGGCCTCGACCGTGACCGGGTGGAAAGTCACGAGCGCATTGCGCTCGCCGAGCGGCAGGCCGACCGCGCGGCCGATGCTGTCGCGGTCCATCAGGTCGAGATGCCTGATGGCATCGATGCCGACCGAACCGATGGTGTGAATCCGGGACGGATCCTCTCCGAGCTGCACCAGCCGCCGCGCCGATCCCGCATTGCTGGCAAAATGCAGGTGCGACATCTTGCTGATGGCGTGGCGGATGGATTCGTCGATCGCGCCTTCGGTGACGTCGCCGCCGAACAGATGCGCCATCGGCAACCGCATGAACATCGCGGCCTGTGCGGCCGCGAACATCTCGAAGCGGTCGCCGAGCAGGACCACGAGATCGGGTTGCAGCCGTGCGAAGGCGTCGGCAAATCCGATCACGCCGAGCCCGACCGATTTCGCGACGCCGGCGCCGGTGTCGCTGGCGAGCAGCGTCTCGACGCGCTCGTCGACCTCGAATCCCTCGTCGAGGATGGTGTTGAAGGTGTAGCCGAATTCCGGCGCGAGATGCATGCCGGTGGCGATGAGCTGGAGTGTCAGGCCCGATGTCTCGCGGATCGCACGCATCGGCCAGACCAGCAGTCCGAAATCGGCCCGGCTGCCGGTGACAAAGCAGATCTTTCGCGCGACGCTATTCATCACGGGCCCTGATGCTGGCGCTGCTCGGCAGGTTGATCAGGCGGCGCTCGATCGATTCGGCGGTGGCAAGATCGCCGCGCGGGCTTTGCGCGAACATCGGCAGGCGGTGCATCAGGGTCCAGGCCGGGCGCGCGCCGAAGCCGGCTTCGTTCAGCGCCGCGAGCACGTCGTCGCGCCGCCCGGCATAGGCGTCGTCGAGCAGGATCGCGTTCAGCCAGTAATTGCTCGTGGTGCCCTCGGGCTCGCGTGAGAAGCGCACGCCGGCTACGTCGGCAAAAACGCGCTCATAGGCCGCAGCCAGCCGGCGCTTGCTCGCCAGGAAGCCGTCGAGCTGCTCGAGCTGGGCGCAGCCGAGCGCGGCGTTCAGATTGGGCAGGCGGTAGTTGAAGCCGATCTCGTCGTGCACGAAGGCCCATTTGTGCGGCAGCTTCGCGGTGGTGGTGAGATGCTTGGCGCGCCGTCCCAGTTCCTCGTCATTGGTGAGGATTGCGCCGCCGCCGCCGGTGGTGACGATCTTGTTGCCGTTGAAGCTCAGCGCCGCGAGCCGCGCCTGCGATCCGACGGCGTGGCCCTTGTAGGTCGAGCCCAGCGATTCCGCGGCATCCTCCACCAGCGCAATGTCCCAGTCGCGCGCGATCGCGGCGATCTCGTCAAGCTCGACGGGATGCCCGAACGTGTGCATCGGCGAGATCGCGGCGATGCGGCGTCCGGTCTCGCGATTGATCGTGCCCTTAGGCGTCCGCTCCGCAATCGCCTCGAGCCGCGCGGCGAGGGCGCGCGGGTCCATGCCGAGCGTCGTGAGCGAGCTGTCGATGAAATGCGGCACCGCCCCGCAATAGGCGATCGCATTGGTGGTCGCGATGAAGGTCAGGGCCGGCGACATCACCTCCTCGCCGGGCTCGACGCCGGCGAGGCGGAAGCAGGCGTGCAGCGCGGCCGTGCCGTTGACGACGGCGACGGCGCGCCTGGCGCCCGTCACCTCTTCCAGCATGCGCTCGAAGCGGTCGACGAAGGGGCCGACCGAGGAGACGAAGGTGCTCTTGATGCACTCTTCGAGATAGGAGACTTCGTTGCCGGCAAACACCGGCTCGTGCAGGCCGAGGATGCCGTTGGGCGTGCCCGCGGCGCGGCGGACGGCATCGACCACGGCCTTCGGATCGAAGGTGCGCGTGGAGATGTCGGATCTGGTCGTGGCCGTTCCCACCTTTGCCTCAGACATTGTACACGTCCGCCTTGTAGCGGCTGAGATTGGCGGGGTTGGTGAACCAGTTCACCGTCTTCACGATGCCCTGGCGCATGCCGTCGACCCCGCCGAACTCCGGGCTCCAGCCGAGCTGCTGGCGTGCCTTGGAATTGTCGGCCCAGAGCCGCTCGACCTCGCTGTTGGCCGGACGCAGGCGCGCCTCGTCGGTCTCGATCTCGATCTTCACGCCCATCACGTCGGCGATCATCTCGACGGTCGCCCCGACCGAGATCTCGAAGCCGCTGCCGAGATTGATGGTCTGGCCGACACATTGTTCGGCCGGCGCGGTGAGGCCTGCGATCAGGCCGCGCGCGGTGTCGGTGACGAAGGAGAAGTCGCGCGTCGGAGTGACTGCGCCGAGGCGGATCCTGCGCTTGCCGGTCGCGATCTGGCTGATGATGGTCGGGATCACCGCGCGCGCCGATTGCCGCGGTCCATAGGTGTTGAACGGCCTGATGACGACGACCGGCATGTCGAAGGAGGCCTGGAACGACAGCGCCATCTGGTCGGATGCGATCTTCGAGGCCGAATAGGGCGATTGGCCGACCAGCGGATGGTTCTCCTTGATCGGCACGATCTGGGCCGTGCCGTAGACCTCGCTGGTGGAGGTCTGCACGAAGCGCCGCACGCCGGCCATGCGCGCCGCCTGGAGCACGTTGACGGTGCCGCGCACATTGGTCTCGACATAGGAGTCGGGCGCGACATAGGAGAAGGGAATCGCGATCAGCGCCGCCAGGTGCAGCACGTCGGTGCAGCCGCTGGCGGCCGCGATCATGAAATGCGGATCGCGGATGTCGCCGGCGACCACCTCCACGGACTTCATGATGTCGGCGGGA
Organism: Bradyrhizobium sp. USDA 376; assembly: GCF_054063675.1. Taxonomy (NCBI): domain Bacteria; kingdom Pseudomonadati; phylum Pseudomonadota; class Alphaproteobacteria; order Hyphomicrobiales; family Nitrobacteraceae; genus Bradyrhizobium; species Bradyrhizobium sp. USDA 376. The sequence goes on along the minus strand of NZ_JBSSGN010000001.1, from coordinate 7,985,866 downwards.
ACCGTGTCCAGCCAACCCCAGGAATTGAAGGAGTTGTAGTAGACGACCGCCTTGACGCGGGCTCCGGCTTTCACCAGCTCCTCGACGACATGCGAACCGATGAAGCCGTCGCTGCCGGTAACGAGGACGCGGGCGTCCCTCAGATCTGCCATGCCGGACCCCAGAAGGCGATTAACTCAGTATTCGCAACGAGATGGCGCTATAGCACACTGGCGGTCGCGCGCAACAGAGCAGCGCCCGAAAGCTGTCAAATGCCCGGGGATTCAGCAGTTTTTGGGGCACGCGCCTAGGCCTTGCCGGCGGGGTTCAGGCGCTGTCTCACAAACGCCTCGAGATCGCCGCCCTCGAACAGATGGCCGGGGAGGCCGGCAGCCCGCGCGGCCTCGATGTCGCTCGGCTTGTCGCCGATCACCATGCTGCGCGTCATGTCGACCGGAAAGCGCTGCGCGAGGTCCGTGATCATGCCCGGCGCCGGCTTGCGCCGGTCGCTCGTGCGGCAATAGCGCGCGACGGTTCCGTCGGGATGATCCGGGCAATATTCGAAGGCGTCGATGTGCGCGCCGACCTCTGCCATCTGGTCCGCCATCCAGCGGTGCAGGGTGACGACGTGATGCTCCTCGTAATAGCCGCGCGCGACGCCGGATTGATTGGTGATGACGAAGGCGAAATAGCCGGCGTCGTTGACGGTCTTCACCGCCTCGCGTGCTCCCTCGATCCATTGAAGCGCGTGCGTCTCGAACGTGTATCCGGAATCGTGGTTGAGCACGCCGTCGCGGTCGAAGAAAACGGCGGGACGCCGCAGCTTCTCGCGCAGCTCGCGATCGGCGCGCGCGAAATCATCGGGGATGCCGATGTCGATGAAATAGCCGCGATAGGCGGTGCCGCGCAGCTCGCCGCGCGAGACAAGGCCGGGAAACACGTCCTGTTCGAGGGAAGCGGGAAGCTTCGCGATGTCAGCGAGAACGGACTTGTCGACGACGTAGATGCCGGCATTGACCGGTCCCGTGGCGCCGGCCCCCGGAGCGATGAAATCGCGCACCACGTCGCCGTCGAGCACGACGCGCCCGTAGCGGTCTCCGACGACGCCGTCGCGCAGTGCCATGTGAACGCGGCGGCCCTGCGCACGCGCGATCAGATCCAGCAGGTTGAAGTCGAACAGCGAGTCGCCGTTGAGCAGCAGGAAACGGTCATGCAGGAGGTCGCGCGCGTGCACGAGCGCACCGCCGGTGCCGAGCGGCTCGGTCTCGCGCGAGACGATGATCTTTGTCCGGTCCCTGGTCGCGTCGGCATAATGGGTCTCGACGATCTCGGCCTTGTGGCCTGCAAGCAGGAGAATCTCATCGAAGACGTCATAGCGGACGAGCTCGTCGATCAGCGTGTCCAGGAACGGCCGCCCGCCGATCTCGAGCATCGGCTTCGGAACCAGCCTGGTGCGCTCGCCAAGCCGGGTGCCAAGCCCGCCGACGAGGATAACGGCCTGTCTCAGCATGGAGCGGGGATCTTGCGACATCGATCGAGCTGTCGGTGAAAGGCGAGTGTCATTTCCAATGTCCATAGCGCGCCACCGATCTCCGCGCCAGATGCGCTTTCGTCGTGACGGAGAAGCCTGAGGTCAGCGTTCGCACGGAATGCGAACGACGGCAGTCTGCTTGTTTGCAAACAACGCCTGGAACGGCCCGGCACGAAGCAACTTGATGAGTCCGGAATCGAGGGCCCCCGTTGGCGGAAAATAGGGGAGCCGTTGACCGGCGCCGAGATCAATCCATCCGATCGTGCGGGGATTGATCACGGCGACGAGCTGCCAGGTATCCTGGCCGGTCCCCAGCACGCCCTGGATCACCTCGCGATCCGCCTCTTCCGTCGCCTCGGGCGTTTTCGGAGTTGCCGCCTCCGGCTCCGCTGTCTCCGGCGCTTTCGTGGGACGGACAGGTCGCAAAATTCCAGCCAGAGCGTCGGCCCTGTGCATCTGAAAAGACGTCTCCTGGTTCATCTCCTGCAGGATCGGCCGGATGGAGGCGCAGGCTTTGGCCAGCCGCCGCGCTCCGTCGTCCGTTTCGATAATCGCGGAAAGGACTGCGCGTACCGGCCTGGCGGTAGCCTCGTTGACAGTATCCAGATTCGAGAACGTGTAAGCCGCCGGGGCACCGGTCATGGCCTGGATCACGCTGAGCGTGTAGGGATCGGACAGCAGGATACCCTTCTTCAAATTGCCATGCAGCCAGAGTGCGGCGTCCAGATCGCTGGCATTGTAGTGCGTGATGGCTGTGGCACCGCCCGGAAGCGGCCCGTAGCTGTAACTCTTGGACATGCCGGCGATACCGGCGCGGTCGAGGCCGATGCCCAGAGCCATGATGGTCGCGAGCGCGCCGACATGAATCCATCTCGACCGGATCAGCGCCATCGGCACGAGCGCCACGAGGAGAACCGTTCCCGCGATCTCGGCCGGCCGGAGGAAATCCTTGTACTGTGCGGAGGGCAGGTCGGGCCGCAAAGTGAAAGAATAGACCGCGAGCGCGAGACCGGCGGCGAGCAGGGTAACCGTGATTGCCGCAGTCGCCCGCCGGCGGAAGGACGCGGGAGAGGGATCGACCAGCAACTGGCAGAACGCTTCGGTTGCCGTGATCGTGAGCAGAACCAGGACGATCATGGTGGTGCGGTACAGGAACGGAAAGCCTGACAGCACGGCGACGGCAAGGCTGCACGCGATCGTCCACGACCACAGCAATTTCGACATGCGTTCGGTTTGGACAGGGGTGGAAGCCGTGCCTAAGGGAGTGATCGTGCGATCGATCCACCACCAGGCCATCGCCATCGCGATGCAGACGGCAAACAGCGGGCCTATGGCCCGGCCCAGTTCGATCACTGCGACCTGCGGGCCGGCGCCAAGGAACAGCTCCTCGCCACTCTCGATCGTTTTGCCCAGCACCAGTCCTGTGATGTGAGAAAATACCACGTTGGCGTTCGCTGAGGGCAGATACTCGAGCCGCATCGCCACGATCGTGGCGACGATCCCGCATATGATGAGCGGCAGCACGACGGATAGGGCGCGGAGAATCCGCAGGCTCCGCGCCGGCCGGCGTGACATCTCGCGCAGGATGAGCAGGTAGCTCAGCCAGGCGGCAAGGACAGCCGGGATGAACAGGTACGATCCACGGTGAGCCAGGAGCAACGTCGCGGGCCATCCGCACCCCACGAAAAGGATACTTTCGCGCGGATGGCCTTTGCCCAGTATCCTGAGCAGGAACAGCCCGACCGTCAGGAGCGCCAGCACCAGTGCGTTGTTGTTGAGCATGAAGGCGGTGAGAAGCGAGGTAGCCGCACTCAGCGTCAGCAACGCGACTGAGCCCGCCGGAATTTCCTCCTTCGCATCCCGCCCGGCATTGGCGAACAGGACGCCAAGGAAGACCACGCTTCCGGCGAGCGCCAGGCTGCCATTCGTCAGCAGCCCGACGCCGTTGCCTGCCGCCGCGAAGAAAAAGGTGATCCATCTCCGTATCGGGTCCGCATAGAGGCCTTCTGCGAACGCGTAGAAGGCCAGAAGAAAGAACAGGATCGAGACGTAGCGGTAGGTCCAGCCAAAGTGCAGGAGATCGAGGCCGAGAGTGCCTGACAACACACCAGCCAATGCCGAGCGAAGATCGACATACGATTGCGACGCGTACGGGTTGATGACACCGCTGTCGGCGTATTCCTGCGCCGTCTTCATCCAGTGAACGTCAGCGCCGATATCTGAATAGGGGAATTGCGAAAATGCGCCGAACGTCCACCACCACGTCGCGAGCGCGATCGGGAGCGATACCAGGCACCAAAGCATGATCTTTCCGGCGTCGCCGGTGCGCGGGCGCCAGGCCGGCCAGGTCCATGCCAGTCCGAACGCGGACAGCGCAACCATGATCGCCAGATGAAGCCGGATGTCGCCAATCAGAACGGAGCAGAGCCCGAGAAGAATGCCCACGGCGGAGGCGCCGATCGCATATCCCAGCACCACGAACTGGAGCTTCGTCAGTTGGCTCCTCTTGATCAACTCCAGCGGCACAATCGCCAGGATGGAAAAGCCGATGCCGAGCTGAATCAGGAAGAATACGAGGGTCAAAAGCAACGTATTTATCCACATCGCGACATCTCTATCGTTCTTCCAGCAGAGCTGGGCGGGTACATGTGACGGGCCGGCCCCGGCGCGGCGAATGGCTGCCAGTCATTTCGAGGGTGCCGCGTCGTGCCGGGTTTTCCGAAGGTGCGGTACAATCCAGCTCCATTCACAGTTGATTCCCAATACAGCTGAGCGTAAACATCCGTGAAGTTGTGCAGGATTTTTAGCATGCGGGCGAGAACATCTGGGCGCAATCTTCGCTATCCGTCGGCCAATCCGGCCTGATCGTTGCTTCCCGCCGAGTTTCGTCGCATGCCCGGTGAATTGCAGATTGGCGAGGCCGTCGCAAGGGGCTATCCGCCCGCGGTGCTCTACCTGCGCAACGACGAGACCGTCACGACGGAAGTCTGCGCATTCAACTATTTCTCGGTCTTCATGAAGGACCATCCGGACGTGGATGCCCACGTCTGGTTGTTCGACGGGGCGGGCAAGCAGGTTGGATATTTCCACAGGGAACTCGGAGTTAACGGGCAATTGCAGCTGCAGACGTCCGAGCTCTGTCCGCGCGTTTCGGGAACGGTGGCGATGGCGCTGGTGCCAAAACATGAGGCCCAGCTACGCCCCGGACGAAAGGTGACGACCGGCTATTACGCACAATATTTCTCGCAGCACGGCGCAATAACTCTGTCGCACGAGCGCGAGCCCGTCGCCGCATCGCCATTTCCGACCACCGCCTGGATGCAATCCTATCTCACACGGCTCCTGAAGGAGTCCGGCGTGGTGCTCGTGAACTCCTGCATGGCATCTCAAGGCGTTTCGGTAGGGACGGCTCGGCTCATGGCTCTGGACGGCACCGCCCTGGGCGAGCGGGTACTTCCGGAAATTGCGCCGATGGGCGCGGCCCGCATCAGCACGCTGGACCTGTTCCCCGAGGCCGAAAGGTTGGTGGGTGCGGGTGAGGGGTTTGCCCTGGAGTTCAAGGGCACCAACATCGCCAGCCCGTTCAGCTATTATGAATTTGCCAACGGCAAGTTCAGCTTGCACCACTTTTAGAGGCGGCGCCCGTGACACGTTTCTCGTCCAGTCCCTGGAAGCCTCACGAGCCCAGATTCATGTTCCCGACCTTTGCGGGCATCGAGTCGCGCATGGGCTTCTCGATTCCCGCCTGGTATCGTCCGGTTGACGTCCGATATCTCCGCAGCCTCGTCGCTGGCAGCCTGCGCAAGAACTTTCGCGAGACGGTCAAGGACCTCGTTCCCGAACTCGCCAGCCTTGTCGCCTCGGGTTTCAGCAAGAAGCTCAGGTTCAAGCTGCACATCCTGTCGCGGCAGGGCGACTACCGGGCGACCTACGAGTTCCCGGAAAGCTATGCGCCGGGCGCCACCGTCGAGATCGAGCTGTCGCGCCTCTTCGCGTCGCTCAAGCTGCCTCAGGACGATTATCTGGTCATCGCCGTGATGTCGCGCGGACGCATGGACGGGTTTCGTTCCTCGCCCGCAAGCTATTCCATGACCTATGTGGATCAGGACAACGTCGCGATCTATCGCACCGGCGCATTTGCCCGGCCGCTGAACGAGGGCAGGCTAAAGGCGCATGTCGGCTTCACCGGGATCAATCCGAAGATCATTGCGACCAATGACATCGTCAGCAGCCTGATGCTGATCAATCATTCCTCCGATCCCGAATATGCTCATGCGGCGCGACCGACGTCGAGGCTGATCCGCGAGGACGGCGAGGAACTCGAAGCGGACTTCGGCGAGATCCCGCCGCTTGGCGCACGCGAGATGTCGGTTGTGGATATGTTTGGCAGTCGTGTGTTCGACTTCCTCAAGCCGTTCGGCGGCCGCGGAAGCACAGTCACCACCTGCACCGGGGTCACGCTCGCGAGCCTGCATTTGCAGCGCACGAACGATAACCGGCGGACGCTGCTGGGCATCGAGCACTCGCGCCCCGCTCACATGAATCTCGCCGGCATCTTGCAACACTGATTTGGAAATCGATTGACGGAGCGTGGGTCAATGCTGTCATCGCTCGGCGGTCCTGGCCGATTGCTGAATTTCGACGAGCGCATGAAGGCTCCATCCCTCGGCCTGGTGATGGGATTCTGGGTCATCTCGAACGTTCTGGTTATCGCCTGGTGGTGGGCCGACATATCCGACAGGTTTCTGCCTGGCGTGCTGCGATATGCCGGAATAGCCTTCTTCGTGGGTGCGGCTCTCGTTCCGCTCGTGCTGCTCTTCAAGATTCGAAGGAGTTTCTTCAATCCGGTCGTGCTGGGGTTGCTCGTTTGTTGCTGTCTTGCGCTGTCCATCACCGCGCACGAAGCCAACCTGCTGCGCGAGCGGCTGCAGTTCAGCCTCGATCACGAGCGCGAATTTGCCCATATCGATGCCGTTGAAGGCGTCATCCGGCCGTTGATCGCCAGGATCACCGAGGTTTACGTCCAGATTCTTGGCGACGATCACACCCGGGGAGGCTCGACGTTTCATACCCACATCGTCGCGAACTACATGTTCGATTCGCTGTCGTTCCTTGCGGTATTTGCGCTGGCGACGCTGCTGCTTTCGCCGACGGCGTCATGGCTGTGTCTGCTGACTTTCGCGTTCTACACTCAGATCGCGATCTATCCGGGACGCATGGGCCCCGTCTTTATCGCGGGCGGATTGTTCTGGCAGCTCTTTCTGCTGGTGTCGCGTCGGTATCCAGCCGCGATCATTTCGGGGTTGATCATCAGTTTCGGTCGCACCGACGTCGTGTTCGCTTCGGCATTCGTGCTTCTGAGTCTTGCCGCTTTCGAGCGGCGATGGCCGACGCTGAAGGAATGGGGCCTGTTTGGCCTGCTCGTCGGCATTTCGATAGCCGTGCCGAAGATTCTGATCTGGATGCACCCTGGAACGGACTTCAGATCATTCCTGATCACGCACGGGGATTATTTCTCCAAGCTCGTCGTCAATCTGCTTACCATGAAGCTTGCGGTGGCGATCGCCAGCCCCGTCCTCGCGATCGTGATCGTGAGGACGTTTGCGCTGACGCGGACGATGGCCGTCGTCCTTCCGGCAGGGCTGGTCCATGTGGGGATCGTCTTTGTGATTGCCGACTTCTCCGAGACGCGACTGATCATACCTGCGCTGACCGCGCTTGCTTTTGTGGCCAGCGAAGCGCTCGGAAAATTGCTCGAAACAGGCGCTACGGACCGGGGCGTGACGACCACCCAGGATGCCTCGCTGGCCGACGGGCGCTGAAGGCGCGGGGCGTCACCAGACGTCAGGTCGGTCAGAAATTGATCCGTTCGCGCTCGACCACGATCGGCCGTCGCCGGACCTGGTTGTAGATCGCGACGATATATTCGCCGAGTACGCCGAGGAAGAACAACTGCACGCCACCGAAGAAGAACAGGCCGATGATGATCGTGGGGATGCCGTGCGGACCGATGTCGAAGCCGGCTATCTTGAGCAGGAACACGACGAACGCATAGGCGAAGCTCAGCGACGAGATGATCAGCCCGAAGAAGAACGCGGTACGTAGCGGCACGGTCGAGAAGCTGATGGCGCCGAGCAGCCCCTGGTCGATCAGGCTCGACAGCCGGTTGCGCGAGATGCCGTGCTTGCGCGCCAGCCAGGTGTAGGGCACGCCGATCGAGCGGAATCCGCATTCGAACGGCATCATCCGCATGAAGGGCTGGACGTCTTCGAATTGCTTCATCGCGTCGAGCACCTTGCGATCGACGAGCTGGTAGTCGCCGACGTCGGCCGGGTAGTCGACATAGGACATGCGGCTGATCATCTTATAGTAGAGATGGCGCGCGGTTCGGCTCAGGAGAGGCTCTTCGCGCCGGGCCCGGATGCCGAACACGATCTCGTAGCCTTGCTCCCAGTGCTTGACGAAAGTCGGGATCAGCGACGGCGGGTCCTGCAAATCCGCGGGCATGAACAGCACGGTGGCATCGCCTGTCGAGGCCAGCACGCCGTTGTAGGTGTTCCTCAACACGCCGAAGTTCCGGGCGTTCACGATGACCTTCACCGAGGGATCCTCGGCTGCGATCTCCTTGAGAATCTCCACGGTCCGGTCGCTCGAGGCGTTGTCACAGAAGATGTGCTCGCGCTCGTAGTCCGGAAGCTCGCGGTCGAAGATATCCTTGACCGCCGCGTAGCACTCCCGGATTCCCGCCTCTTCGTTGTAGCAGGGCGTCACAAGGCTGATCTTTTTCCGCATCAATCCTCCAGGACGTCCATCGAGCGGGATCAGTCGCCCGTGGGGAAGCGGGCAGCCGGCGGCCGCCCGAGGGGACTGGCGCGCCGGTGGTGGGGTTGCCATCGTTCAATCATTTCTTTAGCAGGTAAGTCGACAACTTCAACCGTTCCGGGAACAGGGCGGGGATGGTTGGATCTTGTTGACAAGACTGGTCTAATCGTTCTGATGTGACGTTTTCTGCTGGACGGGTATGAGCATGAAGGCCGTGATTCTGGCAGGTGGATTCGGGACTCGCATCACCGAAGAGAGCCACATCAAGCCGAAACCCATGATCGAGATCGGCGGCAAGCCGATCCTGTGGCACATCATGAAGATCTTCTCGTCGCACGGTATCGACGAATTCATCATCTGCTGTGGCTACAAGTCCTACGTCATCAAGGAATATTTCGCTAACTACTTCCTGCACATGGCGGACGTCACCTTCGACCTCGCCAACAATTCGATGGAAGTGCACAACAAGTTCGCCGAGCACTGGAAGGTGACGTTGATCGACACCGGCCTCAACACCATGACCGGCGGCCGTCTCCAGCGCGTCAGGGACTATGTCGGCAACGAGACGTTCTGCATGACCTATGGCGACGGGCTGGCTGACGTCGATATCGGCGCGCTGCGGGAGTTTCATCGCGCTCACGGGCGTCACGCGACGGTCACCGCCATCCAGCCGCCGGCGCGTTTCGGCGCGCTCGATATCGGCGAGGACGTGGTCCGGCATTTCGAGGAGAAGCCGCGGGGCGACGGTCGCTGGATCAACGGCGGCTTCTTCGTGCTGGAGCCGGCGATCTTCGACTATCTCGGGGACGACGCCACCATCTGGGAGCAGGAGCCGCTGAAGCGCCTGTCGCAGGACGGACAGCTCGCGGCCTACCGTCACACCGGCTTCTGGGAAGCGATGGACACCCTGCGTGACAAGCTTCATCTGGAGCAGCTCTGGGAGAGCGGGCAGGCCCCCTGGAAGCGATGGCAATGAACCCTGGCTTCTGGACGGGCAAGCGCGTTCTCGTTACCGGCCATACCGGCTTCAAGGGCGGCTGGATGGTGGCCTGGCTGCGGCATCTCGGCGCCGAGGTCGCGGGTCTCGCGCTGCCGCCGTCGACGACGCCCAACCTGTTCGATCTGGCGCAGACTGCACAGGACATCGTGTCGGTCTTCGCCGATATCCGCGATCCGCTCGCGGTCAAGGCGGTGTTCGACCGATTCCGGCCCGAGATCGTGTTTCACATGGCCGCCCAGGCGATCGTGCGGGCATCCTATGACGATCCGGTCGGCACCTATGCGACCAACGTCATGGGCACCGTGCACGTCTTCGAGGCGGTGCGGACCTCCGGCGTGCGCGTGGTGGTCAACGTCACCAGTGACAAATGCTACGACAATAAGGAATGGGTCTGGGGCTACCGCGAGACGGATCCGCTCGGTGGCAAGGACCCCTATTCCAGCAGCAAGGCCTGCGCGGAGCTGGTCACGGCGGCGTATCGGTCGTCGTTCTTCAGCGGAACTCGCCGGATCGGATTCGCCAGCGCTCGCGCGGGCAACGTCATCGGTGGCGGCGACTGGGCGCAGGATCGTCTCATCCCCGATGTGATCGCCGCGATTCGCAACGGACAGCCGGTGCCGGTCCGCAATCCCGATGCGGTGCGGCCCTGGCAGCACGTGCTCGAGCCGCTGTCGGGCTACATTCTGCTCGCCGAGCATCTGTGGCGCGATCCTGCTGCCTTCTCCAGCGAATGGAATTTCGGTCCCGACGCCGATAGCGTGCGCACGGTGCGCTGGCTGGTCGACCGTCTAGCCGTCCTCTGGGGTGTTCCGCCGCAGCAGATGCCGCAGCCGGGACAGCATCCGCACGAGGCGAGGCTGCTGTCACTGGACAGTTCCAAGGCTCGGGCTCATCTCGGCTGGGCGCCGCGTTGGGATCTCGATCGTGCCGCCTCTGCCGTGGTGGAGTGGTACAAGGCGTTCGAGCAGGGCGCCGCGGTCAGGCCGGTGATGGTTGACCAGATCGACGCTTTCATGAACACCGGGCGGGATTAGCCGCCCTTCAATTCGGATCAATATGATGGCCACCACGTCAACGAGACCGCTTACCGAGATCAAGAGTTGCGAGGTCTGCGGCAACGACAAGCTCGTGCCGGTGCTCGATCTCGGCCTGCATCCCCTGTGCGACGACCTGGTGGCGGTCGGCGATTCGCGCCAGTGCCGCGAATATCCGATTCTGATCGATTTCTGCCCGACATGCGCCACCGGCCATCAGCGCTTCCAGGTTCCGAAAGAGGACCTTTTCCCCAAGGATTATCATTACCGCTCACGTTTCACGGCCGATGTGCTCTCGGGGATGAAGGGTCTCGTGGCGACCTGCGCGGAGCGGATGGGCCCCTTGACCGGCAAGATCGCGCTCGACATCGGCTGCAACGACGGCAGCCTGCTCGATTTCTTCCGTGAGGCAGGCGCGACAACGGCCGGCATCGAGCCGACCGGCGCGGCGCAGGACGCCGCCGCCAAGGGCCATTTCGTGGTGCAGAACTATCTCAGCACGGAGACCGCGGCCGAGATCCGTCGCGCCGTCGGCACGCCCGACATCATCACCTTCACCAACGTTTTCGCGCATATCGAGGATCTGAACGGCGTGCTGGCGGCGCTGAAGGCGCTGCTCGGGCCCGAGACGGTGATCGTGATCGAGAACCACTATCTCGGCGCGGTGCTGGACCGGCATCAGTTCGACACTTTCTATCACGAGCATCCGCGCACCTACTCGTACAAATCGTTCAGCTTCATCGCGAGATCGCTTGGCCTCGACATCGTCAATGTCGAGTTTCCCGCGCGCTATGGCGGCAATATCCGCGTCATTCTCGGACACGCTGCCAAGAGCGATGCCGTCGCAGCGGAGATCGTCGCACGCGAAAACAATTTCCGGACCGAGTTCGCCCAGCTCGCGCGCGATGTCGAGCTCTGGAAGGCGCGCAAGGGCGCAGAGCTGAAGAAGATCATCGCGGCGCATGGTCCCGTCAGGGCCAAGGCGTTTCCCGGCCGCGCGGCGATCCTGGTCAAGCTGCTGGGACTGACCGAAAAGGAGATCGTGGCGGTCCACGAGAAACCCGGCTCGATCAAGATCGGCCATTATGTGCCAGGCACGCGCATTCCGATCGTGTCCGACGACGAATTGTTCGCGCATGGCGACCAGGGCAAGCCACTGCTCAATCTCGCCTGGCACATCTCGCGCGAGATCCGTCAGTATCTCCAGGACAACGGATACAAGGGACCTGTGATCGACGTGCTTGGCGCGGACGATTTCCATGCCTGAGGCGCCCGTTTTCACGATCCTCGGATCGGGTTTCGGGATGTATGGATATCTGCCTGCGCTGATCGAGTGCGGGATGAAGGTGGCGCTGCCGGAGCGCTACCGTGCGGTGGTCGGCGGGCGAAGCGAACTCGTCCAATATATGCCCGAGGTGACCTGGTGTCCCGGCACCGAGGAGGCGTTGGCACAGGCGAGCGGTGCGGTGATTGCGCTTCGCCCTGCCGACCAGGCCGGCTGGATGGCGCGGCTGGCGGAGATGCCCGACATCCGAGAACTGATCCTGGAGAAGCCGGTCGCGCCGACGCCGCAGCTTGCGGCGCAGCTCATCGAGGCATTCGAGCACACCGGCAAGCGCTATCGCGTCGGCTACACCTTTCGTTTCATGCCGTGGGCGGAGCGGCTTCGCGCGGTGCTCGGCGAGAAAATCGACGGGCTTTCGCTGGACTGGAGCTTCATGGCGCATCACTACCGCGCCAATCTCGCGAACTGGAAGCGGTTCGACGCCAGTGGCGGCGGCGCTCTCCGCTTCTACGGCATCCATCTGATCGCACTTCTCGCAGAGCTCGGCTACGACGATGTCTCGTCGTCGGCGGTTGGTGGCCCCGCGGATGGCGAGACGGCGTCCTGGGAGGCGGTCTTCACTGCACAGGCCCTGCCGCCATTTGCGCTGCGGGTCGACAGTCGCTCCGCGAAGACCTGCTTCAGGATTGCGGCAGGCGAAGGTGGGCCCCCCATCGTGGACCTGCTCGATCCCTTCGCGTCGGTGAATCAGGCCGCTGCGAATGTTCGCGATCCCAGGGTCGATGTGCTTGCACGCTTGTGCCGCTCGCTCGACGCGGACGACGCAGGCCACGCAGAGCGTCAGCGCAACATCATCGCGCTGTGGGCGCGGGTGGAGGCGACGACGTCTCGCCGGATTGCCACGCCATGAGTTTGGCTGGCAACGGTGCGAGCCGCTACCACACGCTCCGCCCGCCATCCATCACCAGGTTCTGCCCGGTCATGTAGCTCGACGCATCCGAGCAGAGGAACTGGACCGCGGCGCGATATTCGTCGACCTCGGCCATGCGCCCCATCGGGATCAGGCGGGTGAGCCGCTCCACGAACGCGGGATCCTGGTTGTTGAAGACGCCGCCCGGCGAGATCGCGTTGACGCGCACGCCGTGGTCGGCCCAGTAGGTCGCCAGATATTTCGTCAAGCCGATCAGCCCGTGCTTGATCACCGAGTAGGTCACGGGCTTCACCGGCTGCTCCTCCTCGCGCGTCACATGCGGCTGGCGGTAGAGCCGCTGGTCCGGCGCGATCACGCCGAGATCGGAGGCGATGTTGAGGATCACGCCGCGGCCGCGCCGGGCCATCTGGCCGCCGAATTCCTGCGCGCACAGCATCGCCCCGGTCAGGCCCACGGCGATCTCGGTCTGCCATTGCGGCACCGGGAACGCTTCGAAGCGCGAGGAGTGCATGACGCCGGGGCTCGAGGTCACCTTCGGATCAATCGCGGCGTTGTTGACGAGGATGTCGATGGTGATCCCGCGGCCCGCGAGCTGATCGCTCGCGGCGCGCACCGAATCCTGCGCGGTGACATCGAGCGCGAGCGCGATCAGATCGGCGGAGGGCGTGGCCTGTTTCAATGCGGCGATCGCCGCCTCGGCCTGCGCGAGGCCGATTTCGGTAACGACGACACGCGCGCCCGCTTCGGAGAGCGCGGCGACATGCTGCCGCCCGAGCAGGCCGCCGGCGCCGGTCACGAGCGCCGTGCGTCCGGCGAGGTCATAGCGGGAGGAGGGGCTTGCCATTGAGAGGCTCCTGTTCAGCTGCGCAACTGGCCGCCATCGGCGACCATGACGCTGCCGGTGATGAAGGCGGCGCGGGGCGAGGCAAGGAACGCGACGAGGTCGGCGATCTCTTCCGGCTTGCCGAGCCGTCGCAGCGCCACCTCGCGCGCAAGCATGTCCTCGACCGCGGCCTTGTTCTCGGCGAGCTTGCGCGCCCAGGTCCCCTCGGCGGCGAGGATATTGCCCGGGGCGACGGCATTGATGCGGATGCCCTCGAGCGCCAGCGGCCGCGCCAGTCCGCGCACGGTCGCATTCAGCGCTGCCTTCGCGGCATAGTAGGTCACGGGCGCGCCGAGCGCCGCCATGCCGGCGATCGAAGAGATGCAGACGATGGACCGGTCGCCGTTGCCGCGCGCCATCAGCGGCCGTGCGGCCTCGATCGTGTTGGTGGTGGCGAAGAGGTTGAGGTCCATCACCCGTGACCATTCCGCCGCGGTTTCCTTGCCCGGCGGGACCGAGGCGCCGCTGCCGACGTTGCAGACGAGGACGTCGAGGCGGTCCCACTGCTGTTCGACGTCCTGGATCAGTGCCGCAGCGGCGACCGGATCGGTGACGTCGGCGATATGGATCGAACTCTGTCCGCCGACGGCCGCGCGCGCCGTGTTCAGCGCATCCGAGCCGCGTGCGGCCAGCGCGACCTTCGCTCCCTCCGCGGCAAGTGCAGCGGCAATGGCAAGGCCGATGCCGCGGCTGGCGCCGGTGACGAGAGCGACGCGGCCTTCCAGCTCGAGCTTCATCGCGCCGCGTCCTCGATCCAGCCGACCGTCATGTCGCGATATCTGGCGAGCGCGCCGGCATGGTCGCCGTCGGCGGCGCGTGCGGTTTGCAGGATGTACTGTCCCCTGTAGCCGGAGCGCTCGATCAACCGGATCGTCTTGGCGAGATCGGCATTGCCGGTGCCGAGCGGCACGGTGGTGCCGCCGCGAACGCGGTCCTTCACATGCACATTGAGGATGCGCGGCGCGTAGGCTTCGATCTCCTCGGCACTGTCATAGCCGAGCGAGGCGCTGTTGCCGCTGTCGTAGTTGATGCCGAACACGTCTGCCGGAAACGCCTCCATGAAGCGGGCGAGATCGCGCGGCGGCAGATCGGATTCGAAGACGATCTTGACGTTCTGTCTAACAAGCTGTTCGCGGCGGGCGATCAGCACCCGCTTGAGCGTATCGCTCTCGCTCTCACGTTCGATCTTGCCATTGTCGACCAGCGGGATCACGACGAACTCGATGCCGATCCGGCTGCAGGCGGCAATCAGCAGATCGAGATCGCCGACGAGAGCGTCGCGCACGACGGCATCGACTTTCCAGAACGGCGCCTGCATGAAGCAGTCCCCGGTCAGGCTCGGAATGCGCAAGCCGTTCTCGCGCGCCAGCGCGATGATCTCCGCCTGGCCGGATTCGGTCATGAGCGGATTTTCCCGCAGCCGTTCCTGATCGATGGTCCATTCCATCCGCGTCAGGCCGAGCGCCTTGGCGCGGAGAAATTCATCGCGCCATTCATCCCACGGGAACGCCTGAATCTTGCCGTCGACCAGTGCCGACAGGCGTCCCTGCATGAAGCCGATGCGTTGCAGTGTTGGGGTCACGACTTGTTATCCGAGCTGATGGCGAGGCCCTTGGCGGTCCAGCCGCCGTCGACGAAGATCTCCTGGCCGGTCACATAGGCCGAGGCGTCCGACGCCAGGAAGATGGCGGCGCCGACCATGTCGGCGGGTTGTCCCCAGCGGCCGAGCATGGTGTGGCGGCGCCGCTCTTCGTGCATGGCGGGATCGGCAAAACTCTTCGCGGTCATCTCGGTCGCGACATAACCGGGCGCCAGCGCGTTGACGCGGATGCCGTCGCTCGCGTAGTCGGCGGCGAGCGCGCGCGTCAGTCCGGCAAGGCCCGCTTTCGCCGCGACGTAACCGGGATTGCCGGGGAAACCGCGGGTCGAATTGATGCTGGTGACGTTGATGATCGCGGCCGAGCCCGTGGTCTTGAGCAGCGGATAGGCGGCAAGGATCGTGGCGTAGACGCCGGTGAGGTCGGTCGCGACCGTGGCGCGGAAGCGCGCAAGCTGGCTTTCGGCGCCCTGCGAGGGAAGGCTGATGCCGGCCGCGTTGACCAAAGCGTCGACGCGTCCGCCTTGCGCCGCGATGGCGTCGAACGCGCGTCCGATCGCGGCATCGTCAGAGAGATCGCAGGCCATCGCAGTGACGCCTTGCGGCGCGGTCCCGGAACGGCTGAGACCGAACACCGTGGCGCCGGCCTCCTTGAGGCCGCCCGCGATTGCAGCGCCGATGCCGCGCGAGGCGCCGGTGACGACGGCGATCTTGCCGGCAAGAGAGAAGGCGCTGAGATCAGGCATAGCCGTAACTGCGCATGATGGCGCCACAGAGCTTGACGTCTTCCGGGCGGTCGATCTGGAACATCTTGTGGCGCTCCATCAGGTGAAAGCCGATCTTGCCGCCGAGACGGTTGCTCTGCTCGCGCAGGAGTGAAGGAATCAGCACGTAGAACGAGCCGTTCTCCAAATAGCGCTTCTCGATCTGCTGCCGCATGCGGCGGTTGCGGTAGTCGTAGTTGATCGGCTCCGGCCCGTTTTGGCCGATGCGCCAGTTGAAATAGTCCTCGACCTCGCAAACCGAGAGCAGGCTGTCGAGATGCTCGCGATCGAAAGTCGCAAGCGCCGCCTCGATGTCGCCGGGCTCGCGGATCGGCGAGGTTGCCTGCAGCGCGACGATGCGCTCGAAGCGGCCCATCCGCTCGTCGACGGCCTCGAGCGCATGCAGCCAGGCGGATTCGGAGGAGGCGAGGTCGCCCGAAATATCGTCGGGACGCCGCACGCCGACCGCACCGGCGGCTTCCGCCGCTTCCAGTATCCTGTCGCTGTCCGACGAGACCGCCACCACGTCGACGCCCTGCGCGGCGCGCGCCTGCTCGACCGTCCAGGCGAGCAACGGCTTGCCGCAGAGATCGAGCAGGTTCTTGTGCGGGATGCCTTTGGAGCCGCCGCGGGCGGCGATCACGGCCAGCGTCTTGCGCGCCATCAGATGTGTCCCTCGAGGCGCTCGAGTGCGGTCCAGAAGCCTTCGCCCATGTTCTTGTGGCCCTGCCAGATCTCGGGAATGAAGGATGCGGTGGGGGCATGCTTGCGCAGCACCTGTCCGATCTCGTCGAAGTCGATCTCGCCTTCGCCGACCTGCAGGCCTTCGCCGTCGAGGCCCTTGGCGTCGCCGAAATGCAGATGCGCGGTATGAGGGCCGAGCTGGGCGAGGCCCTGCGCGAAGTCGAAGCCGAAATGATTGGCGGCGAGTTTGGTGTGCGAGATGTCCACGCACATGCGCAAATCATGCTTGGCGCAGAACGCGGCCGATTCTTCCGGGAAGATGAAGATGTTCTGGTGACGCTGGCCGCCGAAATGCCAGGGGAAGGGCGCCATGGTCTGCGGCGTCAGCTCGACGCCGTCCATGTCGAGCTCCTTCAGGCTCTGCGCGAAAATGCGGTAGCGCTCGGCCTTCTCTTCCGGGGGCAGCGGCTCGTCCATGGTGAAGCCGCCGATATTGGCGACGATCGGCGGACGCTTCGTCTTGGGAAAGAACTTCTTCAGGCCGCGGGTGATGTCGATCACCGCCTGCGTCTGCTCGAGCGAATAGCGGCGCAGCGCCTCGTCGGGCGTTGCGAGATCCATCAGCTTGGAGCCGGCGAACAGTTCCGGCGCATGCACGACGAAGCCGATATCGTAGGTGCCGGAGAGATAGGCCGCCGGATCACGCTCCATGTCGCTGTAGCTGAGATGGAATTCGATGATGTCGGGCTCGCAGATCTCGAGAAAGCGCTCGGTATCGTGATAGCGCACCGGCACGCCCCAGGGCCGGTCGAAGCGGTAGCGTCGCGCCTTCGCGGCGCCCGCGTCGAGGTCGCTCTGGAAGAAATAGTCGTCGGCCGCCATCCTGCGCTTGAGAGTCTTGCCGATCAGGGCCGGCATCTTCAGCGGCGACAGGCCCTGGCCCGGGCTCTTCACGGCGACGTCGTCCTCGGAGATGACCGTGCCGGCTTCGATGTCGCGCGCAGCGACGAGGCTCTTTGCGAGGTTTTCGCGGTTGATCAGCTCGCCCTGGCTGAGCGCGCGCTCGGCGAGCTTTTCGCCGCGCGCCGCTTCCACCTCGCGGATGCCGGTGACGAGCGCCTTGAACTCCTCCGGCTCCAGGCTCGCGGCGTGGTCCGGGCCTTCCATCTCGCGGTCGAGCGTGATGTGACGCTCGATCACGACGGCACCGAGCGCGACCGCCGCGGTCGACACCGCGGTGCCGCGCTCATGGCCGGAATAGCCGACGACCGGGTGGATCTCGCGCAGCGTCTCCATGAAGCGCAGATGGATGTTGTGCAGTGCTGCGGGATACGTGCTCTGGCAATGCAGCAGCACGTAGCCGGCGTTGCGGTCGTCGAGGAATTTTGCCGCGGTCCTGATCTCGTCCGTCGTGCTCATGCCGGTCGAGACGATCAGCGTCTTGCCGGTCGCGGCGAGCCGGGCGAGCAGGGGAAGGTTGGTCAGGTCGGCAGAAGCAACCTTGTAGGCCTGCACGCCAAAACCTTCGAGCACCGCGACGCTCTTCGCGTCCCAGGGCGTGCAGAGATATTGAATGCCCTTCGAGGCGCAGTAGTCGGCGATCTTCTTCTGCTGCTCCGTGGTCAGCTCGAAGCGGCGGAGCAGGTCGAGCGTGTACTCGACGGCGAGGTCGTCGTCCTTTCCGGAGAGCGAGGAAGCGCGATAGACCTCGTCGAGCTTTCGCATCTGGAATTTGGCGCAATCCGCGCCGGCCGCGACCGCGGCGTCGACCAGCGCGATGGCGCGGTCGAAATCGCCGTTATGGTTGTTGCCGATCTCGGCAATGACGTAGCAGGGCTCGCCCTCGCCCAGGAGGCGGTTGCCGATGCGGACTGGAGCAGGCTGTTTGGGCGGTGTCATCAACATTCTTGTCTCATACGTCAGGCGGATCGCGCCGGAAGGCGCGATTTCCACGTCCGCAGTCCGTTCTCTTCGAACATGATGCGCGAGCAGCTGTGCCCCTGCTGCTCCAGCGCCGCGATGAGCTGGTAACGCTCGAACGGACGCACGAAGAACATGAAGTAGCCGCCGCCGCCCGCGCCCAGCAGCTTGCCGCCGACGGCGCCGTGCGACTTGGCGAAATCGTAGAGGGCGTCGAGCTCGCTTGAGGAGATCTTGGAGCTGAGCTTGCGCTTGGCGTGCCAAGCTTCGTCGATGAGGTGCCCGCAATCAAGCAGGCGGCCGCGCAGCAGATGCTTGCGGATCTCGCGCGTCACCTCCTTCTGCTTGGCAGCGGCGGTCACCGCGTCGGTCGTCTCGTGCTGCGCCTTCTGGTCGCGATGGATCGCGCCGGAGTCGCGGCCCGCGCCGGTGTAGCAGAGCACGAGGCTCTCCTCGAGCTCGGCGATGATGTTGGGGTCGAGACGCAGCGGTACGATGGTGTTCTGGTCGGAAAAGAACTCCATGTGGTTGAAGCCGCCGAACACGGTGGCGTATTGATCCTGCCACCCGCCCGGAATGTTGAGCATCAACCGCTCGGCCTGAAACGCCATTTCCGCGATCTCGTGGCGATCCCATTGATCGCTGCGAAATTCGTTGAAGCAGCCGATGATGGCGGAGGAGACCACCGCCGAGCCGCCGAGGCCGGAGCCGACCGGGAAGTCGGCGGAGACCTCGAGCTCGAACCCGTAGGTCGGCTTGATCAGGCGCACCACCGATTTGATCAGGGCGAGATCGCCGCCCGTGCCGAGCTCGGCGAGATTCTCGGCCTCCACCGTGCGGCGAAAATCGTGCGAATAGATTCGGATGCGGGGATCGCTCCGGCGCCGCAAGGTCGCATGCGCGTACATCTTGATCGTGGCGCTGATCACCGCGCCGCCGTCGTTGGCGACGAAGTAGTGCGTCAGATCGGTGCCGCCGCCGGAGAAGGAAATGCGGACCGGCGAGCGGGCACGCGCGAAAACCTCGCTCTCCTCCGACAGGTTGAACAGCTCGCGGCTGAACACGTCGACCAGCCGGCCCTCGGTATCGAGGATGGGCACGACGTGCACGCGCTGATCGAGCAGCTTGAGGATCTGCTCCCGCGGTCCCCCGGCCTGCGCCGAGACGAAGTTGCGATTGATGCAGGCCGCCACCTGGTCGTGGATCGTGACGCCCGTCAGCATCCGCCGGCGGATGTCGCCATCGGTCACCGCGCCGACGATTCGTCCGGCCGCATTCTGCGCGAAGAGGATCCCGAGCATGTTGGCGTTGAGGCGCCGGAAGGCTTCCTCAATGGTCTCGGTTTCGGCGATGGTGAGGTGGCTCGTTTCTGCCAATGTGATGGATCCAAAAAGGGAAAGGAATTTCAGGCCTTTAACCCCGCCACGAGCCGCCTTTTCGAGTCGTTAGATACGGCAGGGGGGCGGATCATGCAAGTTTCCCGGAATCGAGCGTCTTCGCGCCGCAAATGGGCTCATCAGCGCCGGAACCGGCTTCATCAAGGGCCGGCTTGGACATGGCAGACCGCTCGCGGTGTCCTGCCCCAGCTGGTTGCGCCACAGGCGTTGCGGGGACGGTTCGGCCTGCCTAGTCTACCGCTCGCCTTGCCTTGCCGTCTGCTTTGCCTGTATTTGACCAACCTGGCACTTGCGGACGGTCGGCCTTTGCCTCGGCCGGCCCCGTCCGCGATCACCGGCTTTTACCGGTATGATGAAGGCTCTGCATGATTAGATTTGGGCTGCTCGGCTGCGGGCGAATTGCCAAACGCCACTCCGACCTCTTGGGCGGCAATCACGTAGAAGGTGCGAGCCTCGTTGCGGTCTGCGATCCCGTCCGCGCACGCGCCGATGCCATTGCCGGAAAATTCGGCGTGCCGGCGGTCTACGACATGGATGACTTTCTCGCCCGCAAGGACATCGACGCGGTCGCGGTGCTGACGCCGAGCGGGCTGCACCCGGCCCACGTCATCGCCTGCGCCAGGGCCGGCAAGCATGTCGTGGTAGAAAAGCCGATGGCACTCCGGCTGCAGGATGCCGACGACATGATCCGTGCCTGCGACCAGGCGGGCGTGAAGATGTTTATCGTCAAGCAGAACCGCTTCAATGTTCCCGTCGTCAAGGCGCGCGAGGCGCTCGATGCCGGCCGTTTCGGCAAGTTGATCCTGGGCACCGTGCGCGTGCGCTGGTGCCGCGATCAAGCCTATTACGACCAGGACGCCTGGCGCGGCACCTGGGCCTATGACGGTGGCGTGCTCACCAACCAGGCGAGCCATCACATCGACATGCTGGAGTGGTTCTTCGGCGACGTCGTCAGCGTGCATGCGCGCGGGATGACGGCGCTCGCGAAGATCGAGACCGAGGACACTGCGGTTGCGACGTTGAAGTTTCGTAACGGCGCTCTCGGAATTGTCGAGGCCACCACGGCGGCGCGACCGACCGACCTGGAGGGATCGCTCTCGATCCTCGGAGAAAGGGGCACGGTGGAAATCTCCGGCTTCGCGGTCAATCAGATCCGGCATTGGCGCTTCGTCGACGAGCTGCCGTCCGACAAGGATGTGGTCGAGAAGTTCTCGGTCAACCCGCCCAACGTCTATGGCTTCGGCCATCAGGCCTATTATCACCATGTCGTCGACTGCCTGGTGAACCAGCGCGCCGCTCTGGTCGACGGGCTCGAGGGCCGCAAGAGCCTGGAGCTGATCTCCGCGCTGTATGAATCGATCGAGACCGGCGCGGAAGTGCCGCTGCGATTTACACCGCGGCTGAGCCGCCTGGGTGTCGTCACGTGAACAAGCCGGACATCCATCAGGCCGCTATTCGCGATGTCGCGTTCGGTGTCGGCGTGAAGGTCGTCGAGCCCTGCAATCTCTATGGCTGCAAGATCGGCGACGATTGTTTTGTCGGTCCGTTCACCGAGATTCAGAAGGGCGTGGTGATCGGCGCGCGGACGCGCGTGCAGTCGCATGCCTTTGTCTGCGAACTGGTGACGATCGGCGAGGACTGCTTCATCGGTCATGGCGTGATGTTCATCAACGATACGTTTTCGACCGGTGGCCCGGCGCGCGGCCTCAAGGAACTGTGGCGCGAGACGGTGATCGGCAATCGGGTGTCGATCGGCTCGAATGCCACCATCCTGCCGGTGAAGATCACGGACGACGTCGTGATCGGCGCGGGCTCCGTGGTGACCAAGGACATTACCACGCCGGGCACCTATGCCGGCAATCCGGCGCGCCGGCTGTAGACCGGTAACTTTAAGGGAATACGATCGATGGCCGTGCCTTTTGCCGATCTGCATCTGCAGCATCAGACCATCAAGAGCGAGATCGATGCTGCAATCGCGGGCGTGATCGGTGACAGCGCGTTCATTCGCGGCAACTATGTCGATGCCTTCGAACGGGAATTCGCCGAGGCAGCCCAGGTGAAGCATTGCGTGTCGTGTGCCAACGGTACCGATGCGCTCTATCTCGCCATGAAGGCGCTGAAGGTGAAGCCGGGTGACGAGGTGATCACGACGGCGCATTCGTGGATTTCGACGGCGGCGATGATCACCCATGCCGGGGCCTCGGTCGTGTTCTGTGACACCGACGGCGCGACCTTCACGATCGATCCGGCGGCAATCGAGGCCGCGATCACCCCGCGCACCGTCGGCATCATCCCCGTCCATCTCTACGGTCAGCCCGCCGACATGGATGCGATCATGGCGATCGCAGCCAGGCATGGACTATGGGTGATCGAAGACTGCGCGCAGGCGCATCTGGCGCGCTACAACGGGCAGATGGTGGGTACATTCGGCGCCGCTGCAACCTATTCGTTCTATCCAGGCAAGAATCTCGGTGCGATGGGGGATGCCGGCGCGGTGGTCACCAATGACGGCGGACTTGCCGAGCACATGACGATGTTGGCGCGCCATGGCGGGCTAGTGAAGCATCAGCACCAGATCGAGGGCATCAACAGTCGGCTCGACGGCCTGCAGGCGGCCATCCTGTCGGCGAAGTTGCCGCATCTGGCGGCCTGGACCGAGGCACGACAGGCTGCAGCAAAAGTCTACGACGCAGGACTCGGCCAAATCGAGGACACCATGGTACCCGCGATCGCGCCCAAGCGCAGTCACGTCTACCACCTCTATACCATCCGCCATCCGCGCCGCGATGCATTGGCCGCCCACCTCAAGGCCAATGGCGTGCAGACGGCAATCAACTATCCTACTGCATTGCCATTTCTGGCCGCCTATCAGCGGCTCGGCTACCGCACGGAGCAGTTTCCGAACGCATATCGCGACCAGACGCAGATATTATCGCTGCCGATGTTTGCCGAAATCACCCGTCGGCAGCAGGACGAGGTGATCGACCTGGTTCGCAAATTCTAGCGCTCGTCCGCGATCACCTTGCCGTCGTTAGGCAGCGCGCCTGGGCCGACCAGCTCGATCGCGCCGCCGAGCTTTGTCACCGCCCGCAATGTGCCCGCGATCTCCTCGCGCAGCGCCTCGCTTGCCGCCGCCGTTTCCGCCTTCAGCGTCATCGCGTCGGTTTCGCCCTGGCGCGTGACGACGAGACGGAGGCGGCCGAGTGCGGGATGACGCTTGCTGATCTCGGCGACCTGCTCGGGACGGACGAACATGCCCTTGACCTTCGTGGTCTGGTCGGCGCGGCCCATCCAGCCCTTGATCCGCATGTTGGTGCGACCGCAGGGGCTGGTGCCCGGCAGCGCGGCGGTGAGGTCGCCGAGCGCAAGCCGGATCCAGGGATGGTGCGGATCGAGCGAGGTGACGACGATCTCGCCGACGTCGCCCGGCGCGACGGGATCGCCGGTGCCGGGCCTGACGATCTCCATGATCAGGTCCTCGTTCACGACCATGCCTTCACGGGCCTCGGTCTCGAAGGCGATGAGACCGAGATCGGCGGTGCCGAAGGCCTGGTAGGCGTCGATGCCGCGCGCCTTGATCTCGGCCTGGAGGGAGGGCGGGAAGGCCGCGCCCGAGACCAGCGCGCGCTTGATCGAGGAGACGTCGCGACCCGCGGTCGCGGCTGCATCGAGCAGGATCTTCAGGAAGTCCGGCGTGCCGCTGTAGCCGACCGGCCGGTAGGCTTCGATCAGCTCGAATTGCTGCTCGGCATTGCCGGGACCCGCGGGGATCACCGCGCAACCGAGTGCGCGCGCGGACGAGTCGAAAATGAAGCCGCCGGGCGTGAGGTGATAGCTGAAGGTGTTGAGCACGATGTCGCCTCCCCGGAACCCGGCCGCGAACAGCGCCCGTGCGCCGCGCCACGGGTCGGGCTGCCGTCCTTCCGGCTCGAAGATCGGCCCCGGAGAGGTGAAAAGCCGCGCGAACGAGCCCGGTGCCGCCGCCACGAAGCCGCCGAAGGGCGTGGAGGCCTTGTGCAGGGCCGGCAGTTCCGACTTGCGCAGCACCGGCAGGCGCGCCAGCGCCGCTCGCGTGGCCACTGTGTCCGGATCCACGCCTTTCAGCCGCTCGGCATAGGCAGGGGCCGCCATCGCGCTACGCAGCACGCCGGGCAGGCGCGAAAACAGCTCGGCCTCGCGCGCAGCTTGCTCGCGCGTCTCGAGGGCGTCGTAATGGGCGGTCATGGCTGATCTTTCCGGGTTGGCATCCGTTGCACGCCGCCGCTGGCATGGGTATCAGACGGCCATTGTCGGGACGTGGAGAGAGCGAGATGGCGGAAGAACGGATCATGGCGGCGGAGGAGACGGCCGGCGTCGTCGCGCGCCTGAAACGCCGCATGATCGATGACGCGATGCCGCTCTGGTCCACCGTCGGCTGGGATCATGCCGCGGGCGGCTTCATCGACCGGCTGCACCGCGACGGCACGGCCGATGCGGCCGCGCCGCGGCGGGTGTTCGTGCAGGCGCGCCAGATCTACTGCTACGCCAAGGCCGCGCAGATGGGCTGGTATCCGGAAGGGCGCGCCATCGCGCTGAAGGGGCTGGAGCACCTGCTGGCGAAGGCCAAGGCGCCCGACGGCAGGCCCGGCTATGTGCACCGGCTGACGCCGGATGGCGCGGTGCTGGACGGCCGGCGCGATGCCTACGACCACGCCTTCATCCTGTTTGCGCTCGCGACGGTCTACGCGCTCGACAGGGATGCGCAGGTTCGCGCTGAAATCGACGCGCTGCTCGCCTTCCTCGACGGCCACCTGCGCTCGCCGCATGGCGGCGTCCACGAAGGCCTTCCGGCCTCGCTGCCGCGTCGGCAGAACCCGCACATGCACCTGTTCGAGGCGATGATCGCGTGCTTCGACGCGACCCACGACCTGTCGTTCCAGAACCGTGCCGGCGAGTTCTTCGCGCTGTTCCTCGCCAACCTCTACGACAAGCGGAAGCACGTGTTGTCGGAGTATTTCGAGGAGGACTGGTCGAAGATCGAGCCGGTCAGTGTCGAGCCCGGCCATCAGGCGGAATGGGTCTGGCTGCTGAAGGGATTTGAGCGCATCACGGGTTGTCCGACCGGGCCGCGGCGCGCGGAGCTGCTGGCGACGTCGCTGCGCTATCGCGACGAGGCGACGGGCTGCCTGATCGACGAGGGCGATGCGAGCGGCAACATCCGCCGCAGCACACGCCGGCTGTGGCCGCAGACCGAGATCGCGAAGGCGTGGATCACGCAGGCCGAGTCCGGCGAGGCGGGCGCGGCGGACGAGGCGCGCGCGGCGCTGGTGCGGCTCGAACGGCATTATCTCAGCCATCCCGTCAGGGGTGGCTGGTACGACCAGTTCGATCGCGACGGCAAATCGCTGGTCGACACCATTCCTGCGTCGTCGTTCTATCATGTTCTCTGCGCAGTCACGGAAGCGGAGCAGGTTTTGGAAGGTTAAAGCTCTTTTGTTTTGACGCGTTTTCTTCACGCGAACCGGGTCCCACTTCGCTCGAAAACGCTATAACCATCGCTTGCGCCGCTTGAAGCTCTTGAGGTTCTTGAAACTCTTGCGCTGGTCGCCGGCGCCGCCGAGGTAGAACTCCTTGACGTCCTCGTTGTCGCGCAGCTCGTCCGCTGTGCCGTCGAGCACGACCTTACCCTGCTCCATGATGTAGCCGTGGCTCGCCACGGACAGCGCGGCGCGCGCGTTCTGCTCGACCAGGAGGATGGTGACGCCGAGATCGCGGTTGATCTTCTGGATGATCGAAAACACCTCCTTCACCAACAGCGGCGACAGGCCCATCGAAGGCTCGTCCATCAGGATCATCTTCGGGCGCGCCATGAGTGCGCGGCCGATCGCGAGCATCTGCTGCTCGCCGCCGGAGAGGTAGCCGGCAAGGCCGGTGCGCTCCTTCAGGCGCGGGAAATAGTTGAAGACCATGTCGAGGTCGGCATCGACCTCGCGGTCCCTGCGGGTGAAGGCGCCGAGCTTGAGGTTCTCCAGCGACGTCATGTCGGCGACGATGCGCCGGCCCTCCATCACCTGGAAGATGCCGCGGCGGACGATCTTGTCGGGATCGATGCCGTTGATGCGCTCGCCCTCGAACAGGATCTCGCCGCGCGTGACCTCGCCGTCCTCGGTCTTGAGCAGCCCCGAGATCGCCTTCAGCGTGGTCGACTTTCCGGCGCCGTTGGCCCCCAGCAGCGCCACGATTGCGCCCTTGGGCACGTCGAGGCTGAGCCCCCGCAGCACCAGGATGACGTCGTCATAAACGACCTCGATGTTGCGCACGGCGAGGAGGGGCGGCGCGGGGACGATGCTGGGAGAAGGGCGCTCGATCTGAGCCGTTTCACTCATGGTTAGTTACTCTCTCGGTGTCGTCGCGGCTATATCCCGTCATTCCGGGGCGGTCCGCAGGACCGAACCCGGAATCTCGAGGTTCCGGGTTCGCCTCTTCGAGGCGCCCCGGAACGACCATGGAGGCGAGTGCCGGGCTCACCACCCCAGCCATTCCGGCTTGCGCGGCAGCTCGACGGTCTTGACCTTCTCGAGCTTGATCGTGCCCTTGGCCATGAGGTCGTTCAGGTCGCCATCGGTCGAACCGGAGACCTTGGTGCGATAGAGATCGACCTTGAGGGTGCCGCGATGGTCCTTGTCGGTCCAGGTTGAGGGATTGCAGACGCCGTCCATGCCGGCCGGCACCCAGTCCTTCTTCTGGTAGAAGCCCTTGGCGACGTTCGCACCGGTGGCACCTCCGTTCTTGGCGGCCCAGTCGAGCGCTTCCCTGGTGTAGAGCGCGCTACAGATGCCTGCGATATAGTGCACCGGGCGATAGGCCTTGCCGCTCGCATCCGATATTTTCGAGATTTCCATCACCGTCTTCATGCCTGGCGCGTTGCCGCCCCAGGTCACGGCCGTGCGCAGTGGGAAGACGACGCCGTCGGCGGCGTCAGCCGCGGTCTTGGCGGCGTTCTCGTCCATGCCCCAGACATTGCCAAGGAACTGCACGTCCACGCCGGCGGCCTTACAGGCCTTGAGCACGGAGATGTTCGAGGCTGCGGTGTTGCCGAGATAGGCGTAGTTGGCGCCGGAGCTCTTCAGGCTGAGGCATTGCGCGGAGTAATCGCCGGGCGTCAGCGCGAACACGATCGGCGGCAGCACTTCGAAGCCGAGCTCATTGGCGATCGCCTCGCCGGCGGCCTTCGGTGCGTTCGGGTAGGGATGATTGCCGCCCATATGGACGAATTTCGGCTTGCCGCTCTTGCCCTTGGTCTTCCAGTCTTCCGCCGCCCAGGTCACCAATGCCCGCATCGCGTCCGAATAGCTCGGGCCGTAGAAGAAATTATAGGGCGCGGGTTTGGCCTTGCCGCTCACGCCTTCCGGATCGGTCAGCGCCGCAGCGTAGGAGGCGGAGATATAGGGAATCTTGTCCTGCGCGACAAAGCCGGTCAGCGCTTCGGTGTCGGCGGTACCCCAGCCCATGATCGCGGCAACCTTGCCATCCGGCGCCGACCATTTCTTGTAGAGCGCGATCGCGCGCGGCACCTGATAGCCGTAGTCGTTGGTATCGAGGTTGACCTGCTTGCCGCCGACGCCGCCGTTCTTGTTGATCCAGGCAAAGGTGTCGGCAACGGCCTGGCCGTAAGGCGTGCCGACGTCCGACGTCGCACCGGAATAGTCGGCGAGATGGCCGACGGCGATCTGGGCCTGCGCACTGGCCGCAAAACCAGCGATCGCAAACGCGAGCGACGCGGTGCTCAAAAGCGATTTTGTCTTCATGGGTTGGTTCCTCCTGTTATCGTTTAAGTGAAGTTGCCGTGCTCAATGCGAGAACGGGTAGAGTTTCCAATAGGCCTTGATCTGCCGCCAGCGGTGCGCGATTCCGTCCGGTTCGAACATCAGGAACGCGATGATGATGAGCCCGATCGCGATCTCGCGCAGGAAGGTGATGTTGGTGTTGAGCGACAGCGCCTTGTCGATGGCGCCGCCCTTCAGCTGCAGGCTGATCCATTCCATCGATTCCGGCAGCAGCACCACGAAGGCGGTTCCCATCAGCGTGCCCATGATCGAGCCGGTGCCGCCGATGATGATCATAGCGAGGAACAGGATCGAGCGCTCGATACCGAAACCCTCCTGGGAGACAACGAGCTGATAGTGCGCATAGAGCGCGCCGGCGATGCCGGCGAAGAAGGCGGCAAGGCCGAACGACAATGTGCGGTACTTGGTGAGGTTGATGCCCATGATCTCGGCTGAGAGATAATGGTCGCGGATGGCCACCAGCGCGCGGCCGTCGCGGGTGCGCATGAGGTTTGTGACGAGGATGTAGCTTGCCAGCACATAGGCCAGCACGACGTAAAAATACTGCCTGTCGCCGCGCAGCGTGTAGCCGAAGATCGAGAGCGGCTCGGCGCTCGCCGGCACCGATCCGCCCGAGAACCACTCGGCGCGGGAGAAGAAGTCGAGCAGGATGTATTGCGCGGCCAGCGTCGCGATGACGAGGTAGAGGCCTTTCAGCCGCGCCGCCGGGATGCCGAAGATCAGGCCGACCAGCGCGGTCACGACGCCCGCGAGCGGAATCGCGAAGAACACCGGGATCGGCGCGTTGTTGGAGATGTAGGCCGAGGTGAAGGCGCCGAGCAGGAAGAAGGCGGCATGCCCGATCGAGATCTGGCCGGTGAAGCCGACCAGGATGTTGAGGCCGAGCGCCGCGATCGAGAAGATGCCGATCTGGATCAGGATGCTGAGCCAGTAGCCGCTGAAGAGTTGCGGCGCGAGGCACAGCAGCAGCACGCCGGCGATCGCGAAGTTGCGGCTGGTGGTGGTCGGGAAGATCGTGGTGTCGGCCGCATAGGAAGTGCGGAAGTCACCAGCGGGGATGAGGGCAGGGCCAGCCATGGGTCAGATCCGCTCGATGTCGTGGGTGCCGAACAGGCCGTAGGGCTTGATCATCAGCACGATGATGAGGACGTAGAAGGGCGCGATCTCGTAGAGATTGCCCCAGTGCAGATACTCGCTGTCGACATATTGGGCGACGTTCTCGAGCAGCCCGATGATGATGCCGCCGAGCACGGCGCCGCCGACGGAATCGAGCCCGCCGAGGATCGCCGCCGGAAACACCTTGATGCCGTAGGCGGCAAGGCCCGAGGAGACACCGTTGACGACGGCGACGACGACGCCGGCAACGGCCGATACCGTCGCCGAGATCGCCCAGGCCATCGCGAACACGCTCTTGACGGAGATACCGAGCGACTGCGCGACCTGCTGGTTGAACGCGGTGGCGCGCATGGCGAGGCCGTACTTCGAAGCACGGAAGAACCAGGCCATGCCGATCATCATCGCGACCGAGACCACGAGACTCATGACATAGACGGTCTGGATCTGGAGGCCGAACAGGCTGACCGACTGGCTCTCGAACACGCGCGGGAACGGCTGCGGGTTGACGCCGAACATCCATTTCAGCGTCGCCTGCAGCACGGTGGAGAGGCCGATCGTCACCATGATCACAGAGATGATCGGCTCGCCGATCATCGGCCGCAGGATCAGGACCTGAATTGCGATGCCGAACACGAACATGAACACCAGCGTGATCGGCATGCCGATCCAGAACGGCACCTGGTATTTGGCGAGCAGCGCCCAGCACACCCAGGCGCCGACCAGCAGCAATTCACCTTGCGCGAAATTGACGACCTGCGTCGCCTTGTAGATCAGCACGAACGACATCGCGACCACGCCATAGAGCGTGCCGACCACGAGGCCGTTGACCAGGAGCTGGATGAGGAAGGCGGTGTTCATGTCGGTTGACCCAACTCGTCATTGCCGGGCTTGACCCGGCAATCCATCGATGTGGAAGGAAGACTGTTCGGAAGAGGATGGATGCGCGGGTCAAGCCCGCGCATGACGACCATTTGTGTCACTCCGCAGCCTCCGCCATGTGTCCGTGTCCGCCAAGATCCACCACGCGCAGCGTCGTGCGCACCCTCTGCGTGGTGCCGTCCTGGAAGCGGATCACGGTGTCGACGGGGATGTCGGCATCGCCGCGGTAGATCGCGTCGATGATGCCTTCGTACTTCTCGTTGATGACGCCGCGGCGCACCTTTCTCGTGCGGGTGAGCTCACCGTCGTCGGCGTCGAGCTCCTTGTAGAGCAGCAGGAAGCGCGAGATGCGCTGGGCTGGCGGCAGCGTGGTGTTGACGGTCTCGACTTCCTTCTGCAGCAGCGCATAGACCTCGGGACGCGAAGCGAGGTCGCTGTAGGTCGTGAAGGAGAGGCGGTTCTTCTCCGCCCATTTCGAGATGATGGAGTAGCGGATGCAGATCATCGCCGCGAGCGCGTTACGGCCGGCGCCCAGCACCACGGCCTCCGCGATATAGGGCGAGAATTTCAGCTTGTTCTCGATGAATTGCGGCGAGAAGCGCTCGCCGCGCGAGGTCTCGGCGAGATCCTTGATGCGGTCGATGACGACGAGCTGGCGGTTGGCGTTGAAATAGCCGGCATCGCCCGAAAGCATCCAGCCGTCCTTGATGTCGGCAACGCTGGCCTCGGGGTTCTTGTAGTAGCCGAGGAACATGTTGGGATGCCGCACCACGATCTCGCCGACGCCGTGGACGTCGGCATTGTCGATGCGGATCTCGACGCTGTCGGCCATCGGCACGCCGGTCGTGTCAGGATCGACCTTGCCCTCGGGATGCAGCGTATAGGCACCCAGCAGCTCGGTCTGGCCGTAGAGCGTGCGCAGCGGTACGCCCATGGCCTGGAAGAACTTGAAGGTATCGGGCCCCAGCGCCGCGCCGCCGGTGGCGGCCGAGCGCAGGCGGGTGAAGCCGAGGCGGTCGCGCAGCGCGCGGAACAGGATCGTGTCAGCAAAGCCTGAGCGCTTGCCCTGCTCGAGCGCGGCGAGGCCCGACTTCATGCCGATGTCGAACAGACGCTGTTTGAAAGGCGTCGCATCCATCACCTTGGCGCGGACGTCGGCGGCGATGGACTCCCAGACCCGCGGGGCAAAGAGCACGAAGGTCGGCGCGATCTCGCGCAGATCGTTCATCATCGTGTCGGGCTCTTCGACGAAGTTGATCTTCATCCGGCAGAGCAGGCCTTTGCCGAGCACGTAGACCTGCTCCATGATCCAGGGCAGCGGCAGCACCGAGACATATTCGTCGTCCGGCCCCTTCGGATCGAAGGCGAGATAGGTCGCGCAATGGCCGAGTACGCGGCCGGCGGCGAGCATCGCGAGTTTGGGATGCGAGGTGGTGCCGGAGGTGGTGCAGAGGATCGCGACATCCTCGCCCTTGGTGGCATCGACCAGCTTGTCGTAAAGCTCCGGCTCGCGCGCGGCGCGGGCGCGGCCGAGCTCGGCAAACTTCTCCGCCGACATCAGGCGCGGATCGTCATACTTCCGCATGCCGCGCGGATCGGAATAGATGATGTGCTTCAGCTTCGGGACGCGGTCAGCGAGCGTGAGCAGTTTGTCGACCTGCTCCTCGTCCTCGGCGAAGACGAGCTGCGCCTCGCCATAATTGAGGAGATAGGAGGCCTCCTCATCCAGCACGTCGCGATAGAGCCCGAGGCTCAATCCGCCGATGGCATGCGTTGCGACTTCCGCCGCGACCCAGTCCGGCCGGTTGTCGCCGATGATGCCGATGACGTCACTGCGACCAAGCCCGAGCTCGATGAGGCCGAGCGCGAAATCGCGCACCCGCCTCTGGTAGTCGTTCCAGGTGAAGATGCGCCACAGCCCGAGATCCTTCTCACGCAGCGCGATCTCGTTGCCGTGCTCCTTCGCATTGAGCCGGAGCATCTTGGGATAGGTATCGGCCTGCGCGACGCGGCCTGCATAATCCATCATGCCGCGCTCTCCTGCGTCGGCGCGGCATCGTCGGGATCGACCAGCACCTCGTCCTCTTCACCGAGATAGGCGCGCCTGACGTGGGGATCGGCCAGCACTGCCGCGGGATCGCCCTCGGCGATCTTCTTGCCGAAATCCAGCACCATGACGCGATGGGAGATGTCCATCACCACGCCCATGTCGTGCTCGATCATCACCACCGTCATCCCGAACTCCTCGTTGAGATCGACGATGTAGCGGGCCATGTCCTCCTTCTCCTCGAAATTCATGCCGGCCATCGGCTCGTCGAGGAGGATGAGGCGCGGCTCCAGCGCCATGGCGCGGGCGAGCTCCACGCGCTTGCGCAGACCGTAGGAGAGGGTGCCGGCGGTCGCCTTGCGCACCGACTGCAGGTCGAGGAAGTCGATGATCTCCTCCACCTTGCGGCGGTGCTCGAGCTCTTCCTTGCGTGCGCCGGTGAGCCAGTACAGCGAGCCCGTGAGGAAGTTGTTCTTCAGGAGGTGATGGCGGCCGACCATGATGTTGTCGAGCACGCTCATGTGGTGGAACAGCGCGAGGTTCTGGAAGGTGCGGCCGATACCGAGCGAAGCGCGGGCATTCGGCGTCAGGCCGGTGATATCGCGATCGCCATAGAACAGCTGGCCTTCGGTCGGCTTGTAGCGACCGGAAATACAGTTCACGATCGAGGTCTTGCCGGCGCCGTTGGGGCCGATGATCGAGAACAGTTCGCCTTCCTTGATGGCGAAGCTGACATCGGTCAGCGCACGGACGCCGCCGAATCGCAGGGACACGCCGCGCACTTCGAGACTGGTAGCCACCAAACAAATCCCTCCCGGTGATGGCGCATTCTGCGGCGCTCTTCGTCGGTTCTGTCGGGCGATCCTAATACGGCCGTGCCGGACAGACCATGCAGCTATTGGTCTCGACCGGACGGTCGCCACTTTCGTTCCCGTTTGGGATCAAAAGCCGCATCACCCGAGGTGGCTCTCAATAAGGGAAAGCGCTATTTTGAAATGTCTCCGGCCTGACAATTCTGCGACAAAGTTTTTCGGACCGAGGCGGCCTTCATCTTTCGTCGGATGGCGGCCGGAATGATGATGTTGCGATGCAGCATAAGAACGGAGTGACGACACGGTGCGGCTGACTTCGGGATCATGATTTCAGAGGATCATCTGAAGCGCGTTGCCGCCTGGTCGCGCGAGCTCACGCAAGCGGAGATCGAGGTCGCCCGCGCCGGAATCACGGAGCGGTCCTACGGCACCGGCGAGACCGTGTTCATGCGAGGCGACAATTTCGACTATTGGGCCGGCATGGTCTTCGGCCTCGCCCGGATGGGCGGGGTGTCGCGCGACGGCAAGGAGACCAGCCTTGCCGGGCTGACGGCGGGGGCCTGGTTCGGCGAGGGCAGCGTGCTCAAGAACGAGCCGCGCCGCTACGACGTGGTGGCGCTGCGCAACAGCCGCGTCGCGCTGATGGAGCGCAGCGCGTTCATGTGGCTGTTCGAGAACAGCGTCGGCTTCAATCGCTTCCTGGTGCGCCAGCTCAATGAGCGGCTCGGCCAGTTCATCGGCATGCTCGAAGTCAACCGCACGCTCGATGCCACATCGCGCCTTGCCCGCAGCATCGCCTCGCTGTTCAACCCGATCCTCTATCCGGAATCGACGGCGCACCTCGAGATCACCCAGGAGGAGATCGGCGCTCTCTCCGGCATGTCGCGCCAGAACGCCAACCGCGCGCTGAACCGGCTGGAGAAGGAGGGGCTGCTGCGCCTGGAATATGGCGGCGTCACCATCCTCAATGTCGAGCGGCTGCGCGGGTATGGGGATTAGGCGCGCCGGCGCCGAGCGCGGTCATATAGTTTTCATCTTGCTGTGGCCCTAAGGGCTGGCGGGCTCGGGGGAGCGGAGCGATCGCAGCATGTGGGTACGTTGGCAAAAATTTGCCGCGCGGCTTTTCGGTTCCCTGTTTCTCGCGAGCGTCGTCGTGTCGCCCTGCCGGGCGGGTCCGCAAGACATGCTGACGCTGATGCAGCGCATTACGTCGCTGGCGAAGGAGGGCCGCTATGGCGAGGCGGTTGGCCTTGCGCGCAAGCTTGTCAGCGAGGCCGAGAAAGGCACGGGGCGACAGTCGCCTCTGACCGCAACCACGCTTGTGGTGCTGGGCCAAGCACTGCAGGCCCAAGGCGAGACGGCCGAGGCCGAAACCGTGCTGCGGCGGGCGCTTGCGATTCGCGACAAGAGCCTCGGCCCCAATCATCCTGATGTCGCGGCCGTGCTTGCCACGCTCGGACAGATCGAGCTGGGCCAGAACCGGCTTGGCGAGGCCGAGCGGGACATGTCGCGGGCCATCGCCATCGACGAGAGCGTGCTGGGCCCCGACCATCTCACAACGGCGCTGGCGCGCATACAGCTCGGCAATCTCCGCCACCGCCAGATGAAGGAGACGGAGGCGCTCGACATGTTCAATCGCGCGCTGGATGTCCTCAGGAAGTCGCCGGGTCAGGCCGACATCATGATCCCGGTGACGCTGAACAACATCGCCGAAGTCTATCGGGCGCAAGGCCGGTTGCCGGAGGCCGAAGCAAACTTTGCCGAAGCGCTCACGCTGCAGGAAAAGCAGCACGGCCCCGACAGCATCTATCTGACCGCGACGCTCAACAATCTCGGTGAGCTCCGACGCGTGCAGGGGCGGCTTCAAGACGCCGAGCAGCTGGCCCGCCGGGCTATGGCCATCAGGGAAAAGTCACTCGGGCCCGATCATCCCGACGTCGCCGCTAGTCTGAACAATCTTGCCCTGGTGTTTTCGCGCGAGGGCCGGGATGCGGAGGCTGAGGGGCTGCTGACACGGGCGCTCGCAATTCAGGAAAAGACTTTTGGAGCGGCGCATCCGAACGTGGCGACGGCGCTGAACAATCTTGCGCAGGCCTGGACGCATCTCAATCGCAAGCAGGAGGCCGAGCAGCTCTTCCGCAAATCGCTCGCCATTCGCGAGAAGGCCCTCGGTCCTGGTCATCTCGACGTTGCGATCGCTCTCGATAATCTGGTGACGCTGATGGGCGAGGGCGATCGATACGCCGAGGCTGAACCGTTCGCGCGCCGGTCGCTCGCCATACGTGAAGCCGCGCTCGGCCAATCTCACCCGCTGGTCGCAAACAGCCTCAACAATCTGGCTGTCGTTCTGGACAGCACCGGCCGGACGCAGGAGGCCGAGCCACTCTTGAAACGTGCGCTGGATATCCGCCTGCGTTCTCTCGGCGAGCAGCATCCGGACGTCGCCAACGGCTTTGCCAATCTCGGCGCCCATTTCCTCGATTTGAAGGATTGGCCGCAGGCCCGCGATGCGTTCGCGCGTGCGGTGGCGATCCGGAACGGCCGCCGTGCCGCGGAGTTCGGCGAGGAGAGCCGCAGCGACCTCAAGGCCCATGAGGACACCAATCCATATCCGGGGTTGATCGCCGCCACCTACAATCTCGCGAGCGCCGCCAGTGACGAGCAGAAGGGTGCATTGCGATCGCAGGCGTTCGAGGCGGCACAGTGGATCGGTGACGAGCAGGCCGCGCGCGCGATCGCCGGGATGTCGGCCCGCGTCGCGGATGGCCGCGGGGACCTCGCGACCCGCGTCCGTGAGCGCCAGGATCTGGGTGCACAAGCGGTGGCGACCGACAAGATGCTGGTGGCGGCGATCTCGCAAGCCAACGTCGCGCGCAATGCAAGCGCGGAGCAGGCGCTTCGTGCCCGTGCCTCGGCTATCGCAGGTCAGATCCGGGAATTGGACCGCATGATCGCCGCCCGGTTTCCGGACTATGCGGCGCTGGTGACCAAGGCGCCGATCTCGATCGAGGACGTCCAGAAGCAGCTTCGTCCCAATGAGGCGATGTTGCTGTTCACGACGACGTCGCGTGCCACTTATGTCTGGACGGTGACCCGCTCGGATGTGCGTTGGCATGCGGCTGACCTTGGCGAGAGGCAGCTCAACGAGGCCATCGGCGCCCTGCGCTGCGGTCTCGACGCGGAGGCATGGCTGGACAAGGCATCCACATGTCCTCAGAAACTCGGCCGCAAGACTCCGCTGGGCGCAGACGAGCCGTTGCCGTTCGATCAGGAGCGCGCCTTTGCACTTTATCAAGCCCTGCTCGGCCCGGTCGCGCGCGACATCGATGGCAAGGAACTGATCCTGGTGCCGTCAGGCCCGCTGGCGGCGCTGCCTTTCCAGGTCTTGCTGACGGACCGGCCGGTGGCAGGTGGAGACCTCACGAAGGCGCCCTGGCTGGTCAAGCGATTTGCGACGATCGTCTTGCCCTCCGTCTCCAGCCTCAAGGCGCTACGCCAGGTCGCGCGCGGGAGCGCGGCGCCGAAACCGTTTCTCGGCGTCGGCAATCCTACGCTCGACGGAGATGGTCGCAGCGAAGTCGCGGTCGCGCGCGCCAAACTGGCGCGCCAGATCCAGACCTGCGCCGCCATCCCGACGCAAGCGACCCAGGCCGCGCAAAGGTGCGTGCCGTCGATGCGCTATCGGGCGGCACGGCGGACATCGCGCAGCTCAGGCGCCAGATGCCGCTGCCGGAAACCGCGCTCGAATTGTGCGCGGTGGCCAATACCTTCGCGCCCCTCAAAGGCGATGTCGTCCTCGCCAATGATGCGTCCGAGACGAGGATGAAGACGCTCAGCCAGAGCGGCGATCTCGCAAAATATCGCATCCTGCATTTCGCGACACATGGGGCGCTTGCGGGGCAGGTGCGTGGATCGATCGAGCCAGGGCTCATCCTCAGCCCGCCCGCGGCGCCGACCTCCACCGATGACGGCTATCTTTCATCGTCGGAAATTTCGGGCCTCAGGCTCGACGCCGACTGGATCATCCTGTCGGCCTGCAACACGGCCGGCGGCCAGGCGGCCAATTCCGAGGCCTTCTCTGGTCTTGCGCGCGCGTTCTTTTATGCCGGCACGCGCGCGCTGCTGGTCTCGCACTGGGCGGTCAGCTCCGATGCTGCGGTTGCCATCACCACCGGCACGATCGATGCCATCAATGCGCATCCCGACATCGGCCGCGCGGAGGCGCTGCGCCGCTCGATCTCGGCCCTGATTGCGAAAGGCGGCGAGAATGCGCAGCCCGGCATCTGGGCGCCGTTCGTGCTCGTGGGCAATGCCGCGATGTAGCCGCCTCCCGCATCAACGCGCCGTGGCCGGCTTCCGCTCCGCCAGCGCACTCGCCATCGCCGAGATCAGTGGACGCATGAAATAGGCCTCATCCGCCGGCGAGACGTCGGTGCGCAGGCCGTGCGCGGCGAGTTCGCCGGAGACTGCCGGGCCTACTGATGCGATCAGTGTGCGTTCGAGGCCTGCGCGCAGCTTCTCCTCGCTGCCATGCGCCTTGGCGGCTTCGATCAGGCGGCGGACCTGGCCGAGATTGGTCAGGGCGATGGAGTCGATCCGTCCCTCCGCCATGTCGTCGATGGCGGCGACGATGTTGGCATCCGCGGCCTTGGAATCGTAGACATAGGGCAGCACGGTGTCGACCTCGGCACCTTGTGCCGAGAGCGCGCCGGTCAGCGCGCTGTGGTCCTTGTCCGGATAGAGCTGCAGGCCGAGGCGGTGCCCCTTCAGGTCGAGCCTGCCCAGCATCTCGATCACGCCCTCGGTGGTCGGTTTCTCCGTGGTCTGCTGCGCCTCGAGCGAGATCTCGCGCAGCGCCTTGCCGGGCTTCGGCCCGCGGGTGAATTTTCGCGACCTGGCGAGGGAGGTGACGAAGGCCTGATCGAGCCCGCGGGCGCGCGCGAGCTTCATGATCCGCCGCAGGCCTTCGCCGGTCATCAGCACGAGGTCATCGAAGGGCCTGTCGATGGCGCGGCGGATCCAGGCCTCGACCGGGGTGGGGTCCGGTGCATCCTGGATGGTGAACATCGGGCATTGCACGACCTCGGCGCCTTGCTCGGCCAGAAGCTTCGAAAACTGCGCCTCCTCGCGTGTTTCCAGGATCAGGATGCGGGTGCCGTTCAAGCGGTCGGCCATGGGCGTGCTCCGGTCGTAAATCGCAATGGTACGTTCATCCTGACTCTGCGCCCGGGATTGGCGCAAGGCCAGGGTCGGTGCTAGAGCAGGGCGCAAATCGCGGGATGTTCCGCGGCCGTTGCACAAACCTTCATCAAGAGCCATGCCCGACCATCAATATGTCCTGACCCTGTCCTGTCCGGATCGCCCCGGCATCGTCTCGGCGGTGTCGACCTTCCTGGCCCATAACGGACAGAACATTCTCGACGCCCAGCAGTTCGACGACGTCGAGACCAAGAAGTTCTTCATGCGCGTGGTGTTCACCGCGGCCGATCTCGCCGTCGAGCTCGCGGCGCTCCAGACCGGCTTTGCCGCGATCGCCGAGCGGTTCGGCATGGAGTGGCAGATGCGCGACCGCGCAGCGCATCGCAAGGTGATGCTGCTGGTCTCCAAGTCCGACCATTGCCTGGTCGACATTCTCTACCGCTGGCGCATCGGCGAGCTGCCGATGGTTCCGACCGCGATCGTCTCCAACCATCCGCGCGAGGTCTATGCGGGGCTCGATTTCGGCGGCATCCCGTTCCACCATTTGCCCGTCACCAAGGAGACCAAGCGGGAGCAGGAGGCGCAGATCATGGACCTCGTCGGCAAGACGAAGACCGATCTGGTGGTGCTCGCCCGCTACATGCAGATCCTGTCCGACGATCTCTCGGCAAAGCTCTCGGGACGCTGCATCAACATCCACCACTCGTTCCTGCCCGGCTTCAAGGGCGCAAAACCCTATCACCAGGCGCACGAGCGTGGGGTGAAGCTGATCGGCGCCACCGCGCATTACGTCACGCGTGATCTCGACGAAGGCCCGATCATCGACCAGGACGTCGAGCGCATCAGCCATCGCGACACGCCGGAAGATCTCGTGCGCAAGGGCCGCGACATCGAACGCCGCGTGCTGGCGCGCGCGATCCGCTACCATCTCGACGACCGCGTCATCCTCAACGGCCGCAAGGCCGTGGTGTTCGTGGATTAGGGCACCGTCATTCCGGGGCGCCTCGAAGAGGCGAATCCGGAATCTCGAGATTCCGGGTCTGGTCCTTCGGACCATCCCGGAATGACGATTGTCTTTCAGCGTACCGCGCCAGCCGACGTCGTCCCCGTCGCGCCCTTTTGCGCCTGCTCTTCCTTCTCGCGGTCGGCCGCCGGCATCAGCCGCTTGCGCTCGCGCTCCTTCATGTAGGCGTCGTATTGCGCCGTGCCCGGCCGCGGCGGGGCGTCCGCCGGAAGGCCGCCGGCCCATTGCGGGACGTAGTCGCCCATGCCGGCCGAGAGTTTCTCGTTGACCGTGCCGCAGCCTGCAAGGTTGGAGGCGAGCAGGACGACTGCAGCAGCGATCGAAAGCGAACGGGAGCGCATGGACATCTTCTAGGTCGTGCCCGATCGGGCGCGGGATGAGGCGACGCCGGATGGCGTCAGCGGCGAACTATAGCCCTCAACATCTAAAATTGGCCTATTCGAGGGTCAGTGATGATGTATACAAAAAGGTATTATAATAAGCCAATTTAGCCTTTGAATGGGCAAATTTAGCTGATACGGTATACATTACGTATTCAACGACGTGCTCGTTCGGTGAGCGTCATCAAGTGGCTCCACCGCGAAGCACGTGAGATGTCCAGATTCTGCAAATGAGAGGCGGAATCCTCCATCTACGGTGTCGTGCGGCCTTCTTAAAATGGCGCATCAACAACCATCGCCCAACCGGCCAGCGCCACGAGGGGCTTTTTCGTTGACAGGACCATTTTATTTGTACAATCGTACAAATCTCTCCCTGCCGACGTTGAGGCAGATCACGCGGCTTGCGCCGAATGGTCGCCCAACGTTCGATTGACAACGGGGTTGCAGAGGACGCCATGTGGCCGCACGGCATGGCTTGTCCGTAAGTGAAGCGCGGCAAGGACCGGGCACTCGGTCCGGCTCACAAGAGGTCAGGAATGAAGGGGAGGGACATCTGATGTTCGAACGCAAGATTTTTTCACGCGCCGCGGCGGTCGCTGCCATCGCGGGCCTCGCGGCCGTCGCGCCCGCCAAGGCGGAAGACACGGTCAAGGTCGGTCTGATCCTGCCGATGACCGGCGGCCAGGCCTCGACCGGCAAGCAGATCGAGAACGCGATCAAGCTCTACATGCAGCAGAAGGGCGACACCGTCGCCGGCAAGAAGGTCGAGATCATCCTCAAGGATGACGCTGCGATTCCCGACAAGACCAAGACCGCCGCACAGGAGCTGATCGTCAACGACAAGGTCAATTTCATCGCCGGCTTCGGCGTGACGCCGGCCGCGCTCGCGGCGGCTCCGCTGGCGACGCAAGCCAAGATTCCGGAAGTCGTGATGGCGGCCGGTACCTCGATCATCACCGAGCGCTCGCCCTATATCGTGCGCACCAGTTTCACGCTGGCGCAGTCCTCGACCATCATCGCCGACTGGGCGGTGAAGAACGGCATCAAGAAGGTGGCGACGCTGACCTCGGACTACGCGCCGGGCAATGACGCGCTGAACTTCTTCAAGCAGAATTTCACCGCCGGCGGCGGCGAGGTGGTCGAAGAGGTCAAGACGCCGCTGGCCAATCCCGACTTCGCGCCGTTCCTGCAGCGCATGAAGGATGCCAAGCCCGACGCGATCTTCGTGTTCGTGCCGGCGGGCCAGGGCGGCAACTTCATGAAGCAGTATGCCGAGCGCGGCCTCGACAAGGCCGGCATCAAGGTGATCGGGCCGGGCGACGTCACCGACGACGACCTGCTCAACAACATGGGCGACGCCGTGCTCGGCACCGTCACCGCGCATCTCTATTCCGCGGCGCATCCGTCCGCGATGAACAAGGACTTCGTCGCGGCCTACAAGAAGGCCTTCGGCAACCGTCCCGGCTTCATGGCGGTGAGCGGCTATGACGGCATCCACCTGATCTACGAGGCGCTGAAGAAGACCGGTGGCGACACCGACGGCACCAAGCTGGTCGAGGCGATGAAGGGCCAGAAGTGGGAGAGCCCGCGCGGTCCGATCTCGATCGACCCCGAGACCCGCGACATCGTGCAGAACATCTACATCCGCAAGGTCGAGAAGGTCGACGGCGAGCTCTACAATGTCGAGTTCGCGACCTTCGAGGCCGTCAAGGATCTCGGCAAGACGAAGAAATAAGGACGTGTTGTTTGCGTGGAGCGCGCCACGAACTCGCTGCACCTCTCCCGCTTGCGGGAGAGGTCGGCGCAAAGCGCTGGGTGAGGGCTCTCTCCTCGTTGGGAATCTCTCTGTGGAGAGACCCTCTCCCCAACCCTCTCCCGCAAGCGGGAGAGGGAGCGCAACTCCACCCTCGGCTATACTTGAGATGACTTCTGGCGCCCGATGACCTCAATTCTCACCAACCTGTTCGATGGCGTTGCCTACGGCATGCTGCTGTTCGTGCTCGCCTGTGGGCTCGCGGTCACGCTCGGCCTGATGAACTTCGTCAATCTCGCTCAC
This sequence comes from Bradyrhizobium sp. USDA 376, assembly GCF_054063675.1. Taxonomy (NCBI): domain Bacteria; kingdom Pseudomonadati; phylum Pseudomonadota; class Alphaproteobacteria; order Hyphomicrobiales; family Nitrobacteraceae; genus Bradyrhizobium; species Bradyrhizobium sp. USDA 376. Next base: position 7,944,700 of record NZ_JBSSGN010000001.1, on the reverse strand, counting down.
GGCGCCTTCGCCATGGCCGGCGGCTATGTCTGCATGGTGCTGGTCAACCGGATGGGCTGGCCGTTCTTCGCCGCGCTGCCGCTCGCCTTCGTCTCGGCCGCCGCAATCGGCATCGCACTTGAGCGCACGCTCTACCGACACCTCTACACCCGCAGCCATCTCGACCAGGTGCTGTTCACCATCGGCCTGACCTTCATGTCGGTTGCAGCTGTCGACTACATCCAGGGCTCCTCGCGCGTCTTCATCAACCTGCCGGCCGCGCTACAGGGCCAGTTCGACCTGTTCGGCGTCGGCATCGGCCGCTACCGGCTGATGATCATCGTGATCTGCGGCCTGCTCACCATCGGCCTGCAGATGGTGCTGGCCAAGACCCGCTTCGGCAGCCGCCTGCGCGCCGCGGTCGACGATCCGCGCGCCGCGAGCGGCCTCGGCATCAACGTGCCGCAGGTGTTTGCCTTCACGTTTGCATTTGGCTGTGGTCTCGCCGGCCTCGGCGGCGCGCTCAGCGCCGAGATCCTCGGCCTCGATCCGTATTTCCCGCTGAAGTTCATGATCTACTTCCTGATCGTGGTCACCGTCGGCGGTTCGTCATCGATAACAGGCCCGTTCCTGGCCTCGCTCCTGCTCGGCATCGGCGACGTCGCCGGCAAATATTACGTGCCGAAGATGGGACCCTTCGTGATCTACACCATGATGATCGTCATCCTGATCTGGCGCCCGAACGGTCTGTTCGGCCGCACGGCCGCGCGTTGAGTTTGCCGATGACCGCTGCTTCCGACGTCGGTTTTCACGCCCAGCGCCAGGCGCGCTGGCACTACGGCGAAGTCGCCTTCTGGCTCATCGTGCTGGCCTGCGGCTTCGCATTTCCCACGCGCTATCTGATCATGACCGACATCCTGCGCCTGGCGCTGTTCACGATGTCGCTCGATCTGATCCTCGGCTATGCCGGCATCGTCTCGCTCGGCCATGCCGCCTTCTTCGGCGTCGGCGCCTATGCCGCGGGACTTCTTGCCCTGCACGGGATCATCAACGAGCCCGTGCTCGCGCTCGTCGTCGCGGGCCTTGCCGCGATGGTGCTCGGTTTTGCCACCAGCTTCCTGGTGATCCGCGGCGTCGACCTGACCCGGCTGATGGTGACGCTCGGCATCGCGCTGCTGCTGGAGGCGCTCGCCGAGCGCTTCTCCAACATCACCGGCGGCACGGACGGTCTGCAAGGCATCGAGATGCAGCCCATCTTCGGCGAGATCCCGTTCGACATGTTCGGCAAGGCTGGCTTCTTCTATTCGCTCGCCGTGCTGTTCGTCCTGTTCCTGTTCGCCCGCCGCGTCGTGCACTCGCCATTCGGCCTGTCGCTGCGCGCGATCAAGAACAATCCGCTGCGCGCAGCCGCCATCGGCATCCCCGTCAACCGCCGCCTGATCGCGATCTACACGCTCGCGGCGTTCTATGCCGGCATCGCAGGCGCGCTGTTCACCCAGACCACCGCGATCGCCTCGCTCGACGTGTTCGCCTTCGAGCGCTCCGCCGATTTGATGCTGGTGCTCGTGATCGGCGGCACCGGCTATCTCTATGGCGGGCTGATCGGCGCTGTGGTGTTCCGCATGCTCCAGGAATTGTTCTCCACCATCACGCCGCAATACTGGCAGTTCTGGATCGGCCTCGTGCTGGTCGTGATCGTGCTGGTCGGCCGCCAGCGCCTGCATCGCTGGGTGCTGTATGTGCCGAACCTGATCATCAGGCTGGTTGCGGGACGTAAGGCCGTCGTCGCCGTGCCGGAGAGCGACGCATGACCATCGCGCTCGAAACCCGGAACCTCGAAAAGACCTTTGGCGGCCTGCGCGTCACCCGCGATCTCTCCCTGAAGATCGAGCAGGGCGCCCGCCATGCGTTGATCGGCCCGAACGGCGCCGGCAAGACCACCGTGATCAACCAGCTCACCGGCGTGCTCAAGCCGAACTCCGGCCGCATCCTGCTCGAAGGCCAGGACATCACCGATCTGCCCGTACACAAGCGCGTGCTGCGCGGCCTCTCCCGCACCTTCCAGATCAACCAGCTCTATCCCGACCTGACCCCGCTCGAGACCATCGGCCTTGCCGTGTCCGAACGCCTCGGCCATGGCGGCGACTGGTGGCGGCGGATGGGGACGCGCAGCGACGTCAACGGCGAGATCGCCGAGTTGCTGACACGCTTCCACCTGCTCGACGTCATGAACGAGCAGACCGTGACGCTTCCTTACGGCAAGCAGCGCCTGCTCGAGATCGCGGTCGCCATTGCGGCCAAGCCGCGCGTGCTGCTGCTCGACGAGCCCGCCGCCGGCGTGCCCGAGAGCGAGCGCCATGACATTCTCGCCGTGGTCGGCGCGCTGCCGCGCGACGTCACGGTGCTGCTGATCGAGCACGACATGGACCTCGTCTTCTCCTTTGCCGACCGCATCTCGGTGCTGGTCTCCGGCGCGCTGCTCACCGAGGGCCGGCCCGAAGAGGTCGCGCGCGATCCGCAGGTGAAGGCGGTCTATCTCGGCGAGGAGGCGGTCAATGTCTGACCTGCTCGCAATCGATGCACTTCGTGCCGGTTATGGTGAGGCCGTGGTGCTGCCGAAGATGTCGCTGCGTCTCGCCGAAGGGCAGGTGCTGGCACTGCTCGGGCGTAACGGCACCGGCAAGACCACGCTGATCAACTCCATCGTTGGCGTCACCCGCCGCTTCTCCGGCACCGTCGCGCTGGCCGGCACCGACGTCACCACCTTGCGGCCCGACCAGCGGGCGCGCGCCGGCATCGGCTGGGTGCCGCAGGAGCGCAACATCTTCCGCTCGCTCACCGTCGAGGAGAACATGACCGCGGTGGCCCAGCCCGGCCCCTGGACGGTGGAGAAGGTCTACGAGATGTTCCCACGGCTGAAGGAACGACGGAGCAATTTCGGCAACCAGCTCTCCGGCGGCGAGCAGCAGATGCTGGCGATCGGCCGCGCGCTGACCCTCAACCCGAAGGTCCTGCTGCTGGACGAGCCGACCGAGGGCCTTGCCCCCATCATCGTCGAGGAGCTTTTGAAGGCGATCGGGACCATCACCCGGGCAGGCGGCATCTGCTCCATCATCGTCGAGCAGAATGCCCAAAAGATTCTCGGGCTCGCCGACCGCGTTGTGATATTGGAGCGCGGAACGATCGTCCACGACGCTCCGAGCGCGGCGCTGAAGGCAGATCCCTCGGTCCTGGAGCGCCATCTCGGCGTCGCCGGAGCGGCCGCCCATTAACCTTCGCCTCGCCCCGCAGGCGGGGAGAGGGAGTACAACCTGCGCCACTGAAATTTCGGGAGAGATAACAAATGCAGCGAACCAAAGCCCCCTTCCGCGCCGACGAGGTCGGCAGCCTCCTGCGTCCCGCCAAGATCAAGGAAGCCCGCAGCCGTCTCGAGAAGGGCGAGATCTCGGCCGACGATCTGCGCAAGATCGAAGACATGGAGATCGAGAAGGTCGTGCACAAGCAGGCCTCGCTCGGGCTCAAGCTCGCCACCGACGGCGAGTTCCGCCGCTCCTGGTGGCATTTCGACTTCCTGGCCAAGCTCACCGGCTGCGAGCTGTTCCATCCGGACACCGGCATCCAGTTCACGGGCGTGCAGACCCGTCACGATGCGGTGCGCGTGATCGGCAAGCTCGACTTCCCCGATGACCACCCGATGCTGGACCACTTCCGCTTCCTGAAGAAGGTCGCCGACCAGGCCCACGTCACCGCCAAGATGACGATCCCGTCGCCGGCCGTGCTGCACTTCCGCGGCGGCCGCAAGTCGATCTCCAAGGACGTCTATCCCGATCTCGACGCCTTCTACGAGGATCTTGGCAAGACCTACCGCAAGGCGGTGAAGGCGTTCTACGACGCCGGCTGCCGCTATCTTCAGTTCGACGACACCGTCTGGGCCTATCTCTGCTCGCAGGATGAATTGCAGAAGGCGCGCGAGCGCGGCGACAATCCCGACGGTCTGCAGCAGATCTATGCCCGCATCATCAACTACGCGCTGGCGGAGAAGCCCGCCGACATGGTGGTGACGACGCATGTCTGTCGCGGCAATTTCCGCTCGACCTGGATTTCCTCGGGCGGCTACGAACCCGTGGCCGAGACCCTGCTCGCCGGCACCAATTACGACGGCTATTTCCTTGAGTACGACAGCGACCGCGCCGGCGGCTTCGAGCCGCTGCGCTTCCTGCCCAAGGGCAACAAGGTCGTCGTGGTCGGCGTCATCACCTCGAAGTTCGGCGAGCTCGAGAAGAAGGACGACATCAAGCGCCGTCTAGAAGAGGCCGCCAAGTTTGCGCCGCTGGAACAGCTCGCGCTCTCCCCGCAATGCGGCTTTGCCTCGACCGAAGAGGGCAACATCCTCTCCGAGGAGGAGCAGTGGGCCAAGCTCAGCCTCGCGGTCGAGATCGCGAAGGACGTGTGGGGCCACTGACGCGTACGTCCAGGCTGGCGCGAGATGGAACGCTCGCGCCACTCTCTCGGTGTCGTCCCAGCGAAGGCCGGGACCCATACTCCGAGGCAGTACTTGTGGATGCGAAGCTGGTAACTCCGAGTATTCTTCAAACTACGTTCTGTGGTTATGGGTCCCGGCCTTCGCCGGGACGACATCGTGATTGGGGAGCGAACTCGGCTACGGTGCCGTCCGCATCATTGGCCCCAGCATCTCGTGGACGTCGTAGGTCATGACCGCGAGCAGGGCTGCGAGCGCGAGATAGGCGCTGCCGTATTCGAGCTTGGTCTGGAGTGGCACGCCGTAATAGGCGACGTTCTCCGGCGCGTGGGGATCGTATCGCCACGCGCTGATGAGCTGCGGAGCCGCGAGGATCGCGACGATGAGCAGCATCGGGCTCGGCCGATACAGCATCACCGCAACAAGGATAGGCACGCCGACGAACCAGATTCGCGGGCTGAGCACGGCCGTCACCCGGCCGCCATCGAGCGGCGAGATCGGCAGCAGATTGAACAGATTGAGGAACAGTCCCGCATAGGAGATCGCGAGCAGCAGGGCGCTGTCTTCCGATCTTGCCCACAGATAGACCACGAGTGCGGCGGCCGTTCCGACCACGGGACCCGCGATCGCGACATAGGCCTCCGTCTCGACGTCGACGGGCTTGTCCTTGAGCGCGATCCACGCGCCGACGAACGGGATGAAGGCGGGCGCGCCGACGTCGAGGCCGCGCTGGCGCGCGGCGATGTAGTGTCCCATCTCATGCGCGAACAGCAGGGCGATGAAGCCTGCCGCATAGCGCCAGCCCCAGATCGTTGCGTAGACCGCCAGCGACAGCAGCATGGTGCCGCCGCTGGTGGCGAGCTTTCCCCACTTCAGCCCGGAGAACAGCAGCAGGAAGAGAGTCTTCATGCCGTGCCGCCGGCGGAATCGTCGCGCGGCTTGCGGCGGAAGAATTTCGCCACGCCGGCGCCGGCGACCACCAGACCGAAGATGATGGCCTTGGCGAACTTGAGCACAAAGGCAAGCAGCACTGCAAACAGGCCGAGCTTCTTGGCGGCGACGCCGCCGACCAGGGCGAGCAGGCCGTATTCTGCGATACGGTCGGTCGAGGCGCTGAAGTCCTCGTAGCGCTTGCCGGATTGATAGGAGAGGTTGGCGAGCAGTTCGTGGGCCGCGCCCTTGTCCGTTGCGATCCGGGCCGAGTCCGACAACAGGTTCAGGCTGAAATAGCCTTCGCGTCCCAAAGCATAGGTGTTGTAGTTGACGTCCTTTTCGACGTTGTCCGGCGCGCCCTTGTCCTTGCCGAGGACCGACCACACCAGGCGGTGCGACACGGCATCGTATTTCGGCGGCTCGATCCAGCCGATCACTTCCATCTCGGGAAATCCGCGTGCAACGCGGTCCTTGTTGGACTCCTCGACGCCTTCCTTCAGGTTCTTCAGGAGGTCGTCCGCATTCCAGTCCTTGGCGGCATCATCCTTGATGTAACCTTCCTTGATGTAGTTGATCACGACCAGCCACCGGTCGTTCTGCCGGGTGCCGAGCACGAGGCCGACAAAGTTGGTGTCGTGGACGACATTGCCGAGCGCGCGCATCACTCTCGCCGCTTCGGCCTTCGGCACGAAGAAGTCGCCGGTCGGGATTTTCAGCGTCGCCTGGTCGATCAGCGGAACGTCTGCGGGGCCAGCGGTGCCGGCATTGCCGGCTGCCTGCCACGCGGCGGCGAGTTCGGCCTTGCGCGCCGCCTCGCTCGATGGTGCACTTTGAGAGAATCCAGGCTGCGATCCGAATATGACGGACAGGATGACGCCAGCGGCGGCAACGAATTTTCTCACAATATCCCCCAGCAACCAATGCACCGGTGTTCGGTGTTGCCGGAACTGTAGAATAACGATAGGCGGCATGACAGAGCAGCCGTAGGTTGCGCTCGACTATCTCACCGGCTGTTGCAATTTTGACGCGTTGGCGCAGGATGTCCGTACCATCGCCAAAGCCGCAATCGTAACCCGCATGAGCGTAGCGATATGCGGGACTGCTTGCTTCCTGATGTCGCTTCGCTGATGCGGGCTACGGCGATCTGCACGGACGATGCAAATTCGCCCCTCACTTCTCCGCCAGATAGACCTCACCCAGCAGCGACGAGTTCGACCACGGAACCTGCTTGTTCTTCGTGGTCGAGACCACCTCCGCCCGCACCCGCGTGAGCATCTGCTGCACCTCCAGCCCGGGCGTGCCGATATGGCGGGACAGTGCAGCGGAGAACGGCGAATTGGCGCCTTCGCCGTCGAGCGCGACCTGGCCCGGTGCGGTCGCGAAAGCGATCAGGGTGCCGGCGCCCAGCGTTGCGCCGGCGCCCAGGCTCGTGGGCGCGGCGAGACCCGAGGCCCCCTCGATGCCGCGATTGGTGCCGGCGCTCGCCACCTGCTGCGCCATCGGATTGTTGCGGCAGGCATCGAAGATCAGGATGTTGGTGCGGACCTGGTCGTCGAGGCCGGCCATGATCGTGTCCATGTCGATCATCGCCTCCGTCATGCCCGTGCCGGGCTTGAGCGCGACGTCGACGGGAATGAGATAGTTGCGGCCGTCCACCTGAACGCCGTGGCCGGCATAGTAGACCAGCGCGACCTGCGCCCGCGCGGCCTCGCGCAGAAAGTCGCGCGTCATCTTCTGCATTGCCGCGCGGTCGAGGTCGACGCCTTCGGACACGGTGAAGCCGATGTCGCGCAGGCTTTTCGCGACGGCGCGCGCATCGTTGGGCGGATTGGGCAGCGGCTTCACATGTGCATAGGAACCGTTGCCGATGATCAGCGCCATGCGTGCGCCGCGGACAGCGGGAGCGGGCGAGGGGGGAGGTGATGCGCCGGTCTGCTGCGGGGCAGGGGATGCCGCTGGCTGCGTCGCGGGGGAAGGTGCATCGCGCGGGATCGGTGCGGCCGCGTCGCTCACCAGCGACAGCCGCACCTTTGCGGTCGCCTGGTTGGCCTTGCTGCCGGCATCGGACGCCACGATCGCCAGCGTGGCCTTGTAGTCGTCGCGCGCGTGGGCGTAGTCGCCCTTGGCTTCATAGGCCAGTGCCCGATGGGTGTAGCCCGAGATCAGCACACTGTTCGGCGGCGTCATGATGTTGACCGGGGGCTTGTCCTTGGCGAGCCGGATCGCTTCGCTGCCGTCGGCGATGGCGCGATCGAAATCGCCCTTGGCGCGCCAAATCGCGGTGCGGTTGATCAGCGGCTGCGGCAGCGACGGGTCGAGCCGGATCGCCTGGTTGATGTCGGCGAGCGCGCCGTCGAGATCGCCGAGCGCTTCCTTTGAGATGCCGCGGTTCTGGAACGAGAACGCCGATTTCGGATCTGATTTGATCGCCATGTCGTAGTCGGCGATCGCCTTGGCGTAATCGCGCTTGCCCCGCCAGGCATTGCCGCGATTGTGGAAGATGATGCCGCTGGGCGGGCCGAGCTTCAGCGCATCGTCGAAATCGGCGATCGCGATGTCGTAGTCGCCCTTGTCGTAATAGGCCGATCCCCGCAAGTTGTAGACCGCCTGGCTCGGCTGCAGCCGGATCGCCTCCGTGGCGTCAGTGATGACCTTGGCGTAGTCGCCCTTCTTGTTCCAGCCTACGGCGCGCCAGAAATAGACGGTCGCGAGCTGCTCGCCCTTGAAAACCTTCAGCGCAATGATCTTGGTGCAGGCGTCGACCATCTTGTCCGCCGGGGTGGTCTCGGTGGTGCAGAGCGGCCCGAGCTGGTTGCGCGCCTGCGCCAAGGCGGATGCCGGCCATAGCGCGGCGGTGAGCAGGCAGAGCGCGACAAGCAGGCGGCGCATGGCAGTCGTCCCAAAGGAGGAGAGGCGCTTGTTTGTTGCCCGGCCGCGCCAAGGGGTTCACCCGCCCGCAGTGTGAACGCAGTGGTGGAAGGGATTCAGCCCCTATTTCCCCGGTGGGCAGAATTTGCTAAGGGGTAGTCCAAGATAAATCTGCCCACCGCCTTCCCACTCATGAAAAACGACGAAATCCTGAGCCAAATCACCGAGTTCTGCCGCAAGGCGGGCATGGCGGAATCGACCTTCGGCCGGCGTGCGGTGAACGATGGGAAGCTCGTGCAGCGCCTGCGCGAGGGCAAGCGGATCACCATCGACACGCTGGAGCGGATCCAGGCCTATATCGCTGCATCGACGACGGGCGGCCTGCCGCCGCCGCGCGGGCTTCAGGTGCCCCCCGAGAAGCGCGATCCGCGCGGCAATTTCCGCTTCTTCGAGAACCGGCAGAAATATCTGCTGTTCGTCCACACCTGCAGCGAGAAGCGGGTGATCGCGGACCGGGTCGCGCTGGAGCTTGCCGCCATCCATCCGCGCCCGCCGGCGCTGCGTATTTTCGACGCGGGCGTCGGCGACGGCACGGTGCTGGCGCGGGTGCTGCGGGCGACGCACCAGCGCTACCCTCACATGCCGTTCTACGTGGCCGGCAAGGAGCTCAGCCTCGAGGACCTGCGGCTGACGCTGGAAAAGGTGCCGGACCGCATTTTCGAGCATCCGGCGTCGGTTTTCGTCTTCACCAACATGTTCTATTCGGAGGCGCCCTGGCTCACGCCGGCGTCGCCCGCGGCGGCAGCGGCCACCGTCTGGCACGAAGTCCCGCTCCGGGGCTCTTCATCGGGCGAGTTCGAGCAGCAGATCGCCGAGCTCCGGCCATTCCTGGAGCAGAACTGGCGCGCCGCGATCAGCCCGCGCACGGCCATGCCGCTCTATGAGCGGCCGGTCGTCCTCGTGCTCTATCGCGAGGACCACAGGTTCCTGCTGGATTCGACCATTCCGCGGCCGGGCCAGACCGAGGCCAATTTCGACCTCGTAATTGCATCCCAGCCATACCGCGCGCTGTCGTCGGTCAATTTTCGGGCAAAGCGGATCATTGCGCCCCTGGCGCGGGCCTTGCGGCCGGGGGGGCGCCTGATCGGTATCCACTCCCATGGTCAGGATCCGGGCATGGAAATGATCCAGGCGATCTGGCCCGGAGAAAATCCTTTCTCGGTGAGCCGTCATGAGCTACTGCGCGCCGTGAAGTACGAGCTTGGGTCGTTGGGCCGCGACTTAAATTTTAATGCTTATGCTGATAACCGCTCGATCTTCAGGTATGATATGGAAGCTCTGCCCAACGAGGTTACCGGCAATATCGGAACCTCGACGGCCTTTGCAGCGTGGAATGCGGCGGTGTATGTCGCTCAGATCGAGGACGACCGGTTGACAGAAATGACTCAAAACGGCCGCACTCTGGATGCCGCCAGGGACGTGCTGAGAAAGTACAACGGCCTCTGGTTTCTTGACGAATCCTACGTCATCTCGCGCCGGCGTGATTGACACAATCCAACGGTAAACATCGCAAACGAACCGCCGTCGAGTGGCGGAACAAGGGGTTACTTGATGCGCGCGTCCTATCTCTTCACCAGCGAGTCCGTGTCCGAGGGCCATCCCGACAAGGTCTGCGACCGGATCTCCGATGAAATCGTCGATCTGTTCTACCGCGAGGGGCCGAAAGCCGGCATCGACCCGTGGCAGATCCGCGCCGCCTGCGAGACGCTCGCGACCACCAACAAGGTCGTGATTGCGGGCGAGACCCGCGGTCCGAAGTCGGTCACCAACGAGCAGATCGAGAGCGTCGTGCGCGGCGCGATCAAGGACATCGGCTACGAGCAGGAAGGCTTCCACTGGAAGACTGCTGACATCGAGATCCTGCTGCATCCGCAGTCGGCCGACATCGCCCAGGGCGTCGATGCGCTCCAGCCGGGCGAGGTCAAGGAAGAGGGCGCGGGCGACCAGGGCATCATGTTCGGTTACGCCACCAACGAGACGCCGGATCTGATGCCGGCGCCGATCTTCTACGCCCACAAGATCCTCCGCCTCATCTCCGAAGCCCGCCACTCCGGCAAGGAGAAGGTGCTCGGTCCGGACTCCAAGAGCCAGGTCACCGTGCAGTACGAGAACGGCAAGCCGGTCGGCGTGCGCGAGATCGTGGTCTCGCACCAGCACCTGGTTCCGGACCTCACCTCGAACCAGGTTCGCGAGATCGTCGAGCCGTATGTGCGCGAGGCGCTGCCGAAGGAGTGGATCACGTCGAAGACCATCTGGCACATCAACCCGACCGGCAAGTTCTACATCGGCGGTCCCGACGGCGATTCCGGCCTGACCGGCCGCAAGATCATCGTCGACACCTATGGCGGCGCGGCCCCGCACGGCGGCGGCGCGTTCTCCGGCAAGGATCCGACCAAGGTCGACCGTTCGGCGGCATACGCCGCGCGCTACGTCGCCAAGAACATCGTCGCCGCCGGTCTTGCCGACCGCTGCACGCTGCAGCTCGCCTACGCCATCGGCGTGGCGCGCCCGCTGTCGATCTACATCGACACCCACGGCACCGGTAAGGTGTCGGAGGACCAGCTCGAGAAGGCCGCCGCCAAGGCGATGGACCTCACCCCGCGCGGCATCCGCAGCCATCTCGACCTCAACCGCCCGATCTACGCGCGCACCTCGGCCTACGGCCATTTCGGCCGCACGCCCGACAACGAGGGCGGCTTCTCCTGGGAGAAGACCGATCTCGTCGAGCAGCTCAAGCGCGCGCTCTGACGCTCTTAACCTCGCCCCGCTTGCGGGGAGAGGTCGCCGCGAAGCGGCGGGTGAGGGGGACTCTCCGCAAGCTCAGTGCTTGGATAGAGCCCCTCACCCCGGCCCTCTCCCCGTAAGAACGGGGAGAGGGAGAATGGTGCCACACAGCGTGCAGCTTGCCTTGCTACTGACACGCCAGCCTCACTGATTAGGAAACAGACATGAACGCGAAGCCCGGCTTCACCGATTACATCGTCAAGGACATCTCGCTCGCCGATTTCGGCCGCAAGGAGCTCTCGCTGGCCGAGACCGAAATGCCCGGCCTGATGGCCACCCGCGAGGAGTTCGGCCCGAAGCAGCCGCTGAAGGGCGCGCGCATCGCCGGCTCCCTGCACATGACGATCCAGACCGGCGTGCTGATCGAGACGCTGGCCGCACTCGGCGCCGACATTCGCTGGGTCTCCTGCAACATCTATTCGACGCAGGATCACGCTGCCGCCGCGATCGCGGCCGCCGGCATTCCCGTCTTCGCCGTCAAGGGCGAGACGCTGACCGAGTACTGGGACTACACCGCAAAGCTGTTCGACTGGCACGGCGGCGGTCACCCGAACATGATCCTCGATGACGGCGGCGACGCCACCATGTACGTCCATCTCGGTCTGCGCGCGGAGAACGGCGACACCGCGTTCCTGGACAAGCCGGGCTCGGAAGAAGAGGAAGTCTTCTTCGCGCTTCTGAAGAAGCAGCTCAAGGAAAAGCCGAAGGGCTACTTCGCCGAGATCGCCAAGAGCATCAAGGGCGTTTCCGAAGAGACCACCACGGGCGTGCATCGTCTCTACGACATGCAGAAGGCTGGCACGCTGCTCTGGCCTGCCATCAACGTCAACGACAGCGTCACCAAGTCGAAGTTCGACAATCTCTATGGCTGCCGTGAATCGCTGGTCGACGGCATCCGCCGCGGCACCGACGTGATGCTGTCGGGCAAGGTCGCGATGGTCGCCGGCTTCGGCGACGTCGGCAAGGGGTCGGCGGCTTCGCTGCGCCAGGCCGGCTGCCGCGTCATGGTGTCGGAGGTCGATCCGATCTGCGCGCTCCAGGCCGCGATGGAAGGCTACGAGGTCGTGACGATGGAAGATGCCGCGCCCCGCGCCGACATCTTCGTCACCGCGACCGGCAACAAGGACATCATCACCATCGAGCACATGCGCGCGATGAAGGATCGTGCCATCGTCTGCAACATCGGGCACTTTGACAACGAGATCCAGATCGCGAGCTTGCGCAATCTGAAGTGGACCAACATCAAGCCGCAGGTCGACGAGATCGAGTTCCCCGACAAGCACCGCATCATCATGCTGTCGGAGGGCCGCCTCGTGAACCTCGGCAACGCGATGGGCCATCCGTCCTTCGTGATGTCGGCGTCCTTCACCAACCAGACGCTGGCGCAGATCGAGCTGTTCGCCAACAACAAGGACGGCAAGTACAAGAAGGAAGTCTACGTGCTGCCGAAGACCCTCGACGAGAAGGTCGCGCGCCTGCACCTCGCCAAGATCGGTGTCAAGCTCACCGAGCTCCGCAAGGACCAGGCCGACTACATCGGCGTGAAGCAGGAAGGTCCGTACAAGTCGGATCACTACCGCTACTGATCTGCAGGCAGTTGCGAAACAAAGGCCCCGGAGCGATCCGGGGCCTTTTTTTGCAGACCCGTTGTGCTACGCTCGGAGGTAGAGCCAGAACAAGCCCGCACTTCTGAAGCGGGTGGCCGCGTTTCCCACGTTCATTGTCAGATGCATATGGAGGGAATGCGATGTCCAGCGAAGCCAACGTTCAGTTGCTCAAGGAAGCCTATCGTCGGTGGAACGACAGCAAGGGCGGCAGCGTCGACTATTGGTTCGACAGCGTCATCGGTCCGCAGATCAAATTCGACTCGCTTCCGCAGGGGGCTCCGGCGGTGCCCTTTGCCAAGTGTTATGACGACCGCGCCCAGCTGCGCTGCTATTTCGACGGTCTGCTGGCCGACTGGAGCATGCAGCACTACACCATGAATGAATACGTCGCGCAGGGCGATGCTGTCTTCGCGCGCGGCTCAACTGCCTGGACCAACAAAAGGACCGGGAAGGTCTTTGAGACCCCGAAGGTCGATTTCTGGCGCTTCAAGGACGGCAAGGCGATCGAATTCTACGAGTATTTCGACACAGCCCTTGTCTACGACGCTGCCACCGCCTGACGGTTGCAATTCGGCACGGCGTCGCCCATCCTGTGCCGGGGAAGAACGCCATGACCGAAGCTAAAGAACATTTCGACGTGCTCATCGTCGGTGCCGGCCTGTCCGGCATTGGCGCGGGCTATCACCTCCAGACCAAGTGCCCGGGCAAGAGCTACGTCATCCTCGAGGGCCGCGACTGTGTCGGCGGCACCTGGGACCTTTTCCGCTATCCCGGGATCCGCTCTGACAGCGACATGTTCACGCTCGGCTATTCCTTCAAGCCGTGGACCGATCCGAAGGCGATCGCCGATGGCCCGCAGATCCTGAACTATGTGCGCGAGACCGCAAGCGAGAACGGCATCGACAAGCACATCCGCTTCCGCCATCGCGTCAAGCGCGCGGCGTGGTCGACGCCGGATGCGCGCTGGACCGTCGAGGCCGAACGCATCGCAGGCGAGGGCGCAACGGAGCTCGTGAGCTTCACCTGCAATTTCCTGTTCATGTGCTCGGGCTATTACAAATACGAAGCGGGCTACACGCCGGAGTTCAAGGGCACGGCTGACTTCGCCGGCCGCATCGTGCATCCGCAGAAATGGACCGAGGATATCGACTACGCGGGTAAGCGCGTCGTCGTGATCGGCTCCGGCGCGACCGCGGTGACGCTGGTGCCGGAACTCGCCAAGACAGCGGCACAGGTCACCATGCTGCAGCGCTCGCCGACCTATGTGGTGTCGCGCCCGGCGCAGGATCCCGTCGCCAACAAGCTGCGCCGCAATCTGCCGGCGCGGCTTGCCTATCATCTGATCCGCTGGCGCAACGTGATGTGGGGGATGTTCTTCTTCCAGCTCAGCCGGCGCCGGCCTGCAAAGGTCAAGGATCTCATCCTGAAGGGCGTACAGATGGCGCTCGGGCCCGACTACGACGTCGCGACCCATTTTACGCCGCGCTACAATCCCTGGGACCAGCGGCTGTGCCTCGTTCCCGACGGCGACCTCTTTAAGGCAATTCGCGAAAAGCGCGCCGCTGTGGTCACCAACGAGATCGACACTTTTACGCGCGACGGCATCCGCCTGAAGGATGGCAGCGAGCTTGCCGCCGATATCATCGTGACGGCGACGGGGCTGGTGCTCCAGGTCGTCGGCGGTCTCGAGGTCAGCGTCGACGGCCGTGCCGTCGATTTCGCCAAGACGCTGACCTACAAGGGCATGATGTATGCCGACGTGCCGAACATGGCCTCGGCCTTCGGCTACACCAATGCGTCCTGGACGCTGAAATGCGATCTCACCTGCGAATATGTCTGCCGGCTCATCAACTACATGGACCGGCACAATTTCCGGCAATGCATGCCGCACAATGACGATCCGGAGATCACCGCGCAGCCCTCGCTCGATTTCACCTCGGGCTACGTGCAGCGCTCGGTCGCAAAAATGGCGAAACAGGGCTCGAAGCGGCCGTGGCGGCTGTACCAGAACTACGCGCTCGACATCGTCTCCCTGCGCTTCGGCCGGATCGACGACGGCGTGATGCAATACTCCTGATCTTGCTACGTAGGATACCGGGATAGCCTCGCGTTCGCTTGAGACGAATCGCGACTTGCGGTAGTATTTTTGCGCTGCAAGAAGGTTATTTCCGACAACGTCTGAGTTCCGCGTCGTTGCCGTCTTGAGGGGAGCGCAGGACATGCACGTCCTTGCCCTGGTCACGCAAAAAGGCGGAAGCGGCAAGAGTACGCTGTCCGTTGGACTGGCGGTCGCAGCAATGCAGCGCGCGGAGCGCGTCGCTCTCATTGAGGCGGACGCGCAAGGTACGATCTCGAAATGGAAAGAGCGCCGCGAGCATCCCTATCCTCGCGTCGAGCGCGTTACCGATCCTGCCGAGATCGAACCGTTGATCGCGCGCCTGAGGGCCGAAGGCGTCTGGCTTGCCATCATCGACACAGCTGCCACGACCAACAGCCTGGCAATGCGCGTCATCGCCTGCGCCGATCTCTGTCTCATCCCGGCGCGCCCGAGCCCGGCCGATATCGAAGCCGCAATCCCTACACTGATCGCCATTCGCAGGCTCAACCGCCGATTTGCCTTCATCCTCAATCAGACGCCGACGCGGGGGTGCCGGCTGAGCGAGGCTGCCACATCACTAAGCTCGCTCGGCGTGCTTGCGCTTCCGCTTATTGCGCAGCGTAACGATCACCAGGATGCGCTCGGAGCAGGGCTGGGTGTGACGGAGTTCGCATCGGCGGGCAAAGCTTCGGACGAAATTGTCGGTTTGTGGGGTTGGATCGCGGCGCACTTGGCCGAGGAGTCGAATGATCATGGGAAAGGCGCGCTCAAAGCTGCCTGCTGACGTTGCACGCGCCGGGCGTCGCTCGCTGCTGGAACTGGCGGCGGAAGTGAGCCGTGCGGTCGACGAGGGCTTGGCCATGCCGCCGGGCTCAGTCGCCGTCTTCCCCCAAGATGAGCCGCGGATCGCGCAGGAAGCGCCTGCTCCGATACAAGAAGCGGCCAGCGTCATCGTTGCAAGACCTGAACCTCCGAGCAGTACCACCACTGATCTCATCGTGGACATGGCCAAGGAGTATCAAGCCCGCGCTTTGGACGGCATGAGCGCTGCGCTCAACTACGCCAATGACCTCGCAAAGTCACGGCTGGCCGGTGTGACATCAGAGGCCAATGGAACCGTCGTCGCGGAAAGCGACCTCATCGACGCGATTGGAACGGCAGCCGAGTGTCGCACCGTCGTGCTCGAACTGATGAAGGTCAATGCGGGCGCGACCTTGGAGTATGCGCGGGAGCTAGCCCGTGCAAAAACGCTGGCGGAGTTGGTGGAGCTGTCGGGCACGCATACGCGAAAGCAATGTGAGTTGGTCCTGAAGCAAACCGAGTTGCTGAGGTCGCTTGCTCAAAGCATGACAAAGCCCAGTGCCAGGTAATGCCGCTCGCCTGCCGTCATCGCGCTCAGGATCTGCGCGGGACGATCAGGGCGCGGCCAAGATCGATCGCCAGCGCGAGGACGACCGCGCCGCCACCGAGGCCGAACAGGACCAGGTAGTCTCCGCCGGTCTGCGCATAGATCCAGGAGAAGCCGTAAGCGGCGGCTGCCTGGAACAATGCAAAGCTGGTGGTGGCATGGCTCCACGTCGCGCGCTGCTGTTCGGTCGAATGAGGCACGAGCTCATGGATGCGTCCGAGCACCAGCGGCACGATGCCCGGCGTGAAGCCGCCGACCACCACGCTCGACACGATCAGCGATAGCGGCGCGGTGCTGACGGTCGGCAGCAGCACGGCCGCCGCCTCGATCAGGAACGCCGCGCGCAGGGCGGGACCAAAACCTGAGCGGTCGCCGAGATGGCCGGTGACGAGCGGACCGACGATCGCGCCGAGGCCATACAGTACCCAGTAGCGCGATCCCGCAGCAATACCCTGGCTGAGCCCCCGCGCCACGAAATCGACGATGAAGACCATATGCGGCACCAGCGCCACGGCATTGAGGCCGTATTGGACAAGCAGCGCACGGGTGGCCGTCGACGCATGGTGATGCTTCGCGGGGTGATGTGAAGGCGCAGCATCAGCCTTGGTTTCCGCAGGCCAGTTCCACCAGCTCGCGAGCGTCAGCGCGGCCGAGAGCACGCCGAGGCCATACCAGCTCTGCTGCAAGCCCTGTTGCAGCAGCAGCGGCACCAGCGTGCCCGACGCGGCGACGCCGAGCCCGACGCCCGCAAAGATCACGCCGCCGACGATGCCGCGCCTTGCGGCCGAGGTGTGCGGCAGAATGACGGACGCCGCCAGCACCATGATGATGCCGCCGGTGAGGCCCGACAGGAAGCGCCAGGCGAAGAACCAGGTGAATGACACCGGGGCTGAGCTCGCAAGGAAGGAGAGTGTGGCGAGCAGCATCATCGCCCGCAGCGCGCGGACCGTGCCGATGCGGGTGGCGACGGCGCGTGCCGCGAGCGCGCCGGCGAGATAGCCGGCAAGGTTCGCAGCACCGAGATAGACGACGTCGGAGGCGCTGAACCATTTTGCCGCAATCAGGGCCGGGGTCAGCGGCGTATAGGAAAAGCGGGCAAGGCCAAGCCCGACCAGCGATGCGGACAAGCCGGCCACGGCGTATCGCCAGGTTTGCTGTGAGGACGTCTGTTGAGACGCCGATCCCGGCCGCGGATGCGGCCGGGTCTCGACGTGTTGCTTCGTATCTGCGCTGGTCATGTCATCCTCTTGCGCGTGATGGCGCACGGGTCATCCCGTCTGGGCGGCGCGGCGGCACCGGAATTCCTGCACGGGCAGGCCGCCCCAGCCCCAATTGTCGGTGTCGACTTCCTCGATCACGACGAAGGTGGACTCGGGCGGCTTGCCGAGCACGTCGCGCAGCAGCTCGCTCGATCCCTTGATCAGCGCGGCCTTCTCCTCCGCCGTGAGCGACGCCGCACCCGGCGTCGTTCCCTCGCGGGTCACTTGAATGGTGACGATGGGCATCGTGGTTCTCTCTCGGCTCAGTGACCGGCGCTCTGGCCGCCGTCGACATGCAGGATCTCGCCGGTCACGAAGGAGGCACGTTCGAGATAGAGCACGGCATCGACGATGTCGGACATCTCGCCCATGTGGCCCACGGGATGCATCGCGCCGTACTGCGCATGCGTCGCGACGGCGTGCATCGGCGACTTGATGATGCCGGGCGACACCGCGTTCACGCGGATGCCGCGCCTGGCGTATTCGATCGCAAGCGACTTGGTCGCGGCGTTCAGCCCGCCCTTGCTCAGCGAGGCCAGCACCGAGGGCACGTTGGAATTGGCGTGGTCGACCAGCGTGGTCGTGATCTGGACGACGTGGCCGGACCCCTGCTTCTCCATTTCGGCAATGGCGAGCTGCGTGATGTTGAAGAAGCCCGCGACATTGGTGCCCATCACTGCGGCATAGTCTTCGGCGGTGTACTGCGTGAACGGCTTGGCGACGAAGATGCCGGCATTGTTGACCAGCGTGTCGACGCGGCCGAAGCGGGCGACCGCCTGCGAGACCACGCGCTCGGCGGTGGAGCGGTCGGCGATGTCGCCGGCAACGGCGAGGACGTCGTCGTCGCCCGACGGTTTGATGGAGCGCGCCGTTGCGACGACGCGATAGTTGCGATCGCGAAAACCCTGGACCAGGGCGGCGCCGATACCCTGTGATGCACCGGTGATGATGGCGACCTTCTGCTCGATACCCATGACGGGCTCCTGTTGTTGGCTTGAAAACCTGCGCCAGCTGCGGCCGGCTTGCCCGCTGAGTTACGCTGCGGCGGCTTGCTTGCGAATATCCGCTGCTCGGCAGACACTCTTTCGCGGCGCGAACGAATGCCGGATCAGCGCCCGGCGGCGGTTGTCGCGGCCGCAGCGAACGCCTAGTTTGCAGCCGAAAACGTGGGGCCGGCGGGACACGCATGGATCGTCTGGATGCGATGAAAGTGTTCGTCCTTGCGGTGGACGAGGGCAGCCTGGCTGCCGCCGGGCGCAAGCTCGGCCGCTCGCCGGCGGCGGTGAGCCGCGCCATCGCCTTTCTGGAGGAGCGGATCGGCGCCGAGCTGCTGCACCGGACGACGCGGTCGATCAAGCTGAGCGAGGAGGGCGAGCGCTATGTCGCGATCTGCCGCCGCGTGCTCACCGAGCTGGAGGAGGCCGAGGACATCGCGGCCGGACCGCGCACGGCGCCGCGCGGCCTGCTCACGATCACCGCTCCGGTGGTCTCGGGGGAGATGGTGCTGCGGCCGATCCTCGATGCGTTTCTCGACGCCTATCCGACCGTGTCGGCAAAACTCCTGCTGTTCGACCGTGCGGTCAATCTGATCGAGGAAGGCGTCGATATCGCGCTTCGCATCGGTCCGCTGGCGGATTCGGCGATGGTGGCGATGCGGGTCGGCGGGATCAGCCGCGTCGTGGTGGCCGCTCCCCGTTACCTGAAACAGCATCCGCGCATCGCCGAGCCCGGCGATCTTGCCAAGCACCAGATCGTCGCGATGGCGCATTTGCCGAATTCCTGGACCTTTGCGCCGCAGGCGGGCTCATCGGCGCCGCGCACCGTGCAGTTCACCCCGCGGCTCGTCGTCAACAGCACCTATGCGGCAGTGGCCTCCACCGTGGCCGGGCGCGGCGTGGCGCGGATGTATTCGTACCAGGTGGCCGAGCAGGTCGCGCGTGGCGAACTCGAGATCGTGCTGGCGGACGACGAGGATCCGGAGATGCCCGCCCATCTGATTTGCCCGCAGGGCCGGCTCTCGGTGCCCAAGGTGCGCGCCTTCACCGACTTCGCCGTGCCCCGGCTGAAGAAGCAGTTTGCACTGCTGAAGAGGAGTATGAAGCCGCGCTGAGCCGCTTCGCGCCGTCCGCAATGCGTTGTTTTGCGTATACGGCGACCCAGCTGAATCGGTGATGGTTCCAAAACGGTTAACGCCGATTTAACGGATGAGTCCTAGCCTGTCTCGGCCGGGGTTACTCGCAAGGCCGAGGTGAGCCCAATGGAAGCCCAGAAGATCGCGGTCGACGCCGTCGTCGCGCTGACCGATTGCGACCGAGAAGCCGTCGTTGCCTTCATCCGCCGGCTCTACCTTGCCGGCGTCACCGACCCCAAGCGCCTGACCTTCAAGGGCCTCCAGGCGCTGGCACGGGCTTGATTCGGGCGGTTTCGACCCTTTCGCCCCCAAGTTCCGTCCGATCGCTCTCCCCAGCGTGATTGCAACCCAGCGGTGAATATCTTGCCGCTCGGGCCGGCGCGGAGTAGATGACGTCCCCGGCTGGGTCACTGGGGAACTTGGGGAAATGTTGAAACAGCTTTTTGCGCCGCAACTCGTCATTTTATATGTGCTTGCGGCCTCGACGATCTACGTTCACTTCCGCGGCAAGCAGCGGCTGCGCTTCGCGCGCCAGCTTGGCGATCACTCGACCTATCTCGCGCCCTACAACGTGCTGATGTACGCCGGCTCGGCCGTGCCGAACAAGCCGGTGATCTCGGTCGAGCAGTTTCCGGAGCTCAAGCCCCTCAGCGAGAACTGGGAGACCATTCGCGACGAGGCCGTGCGTCTGTTCGACGAGGGCTTCATCCGTGCCGCTGCCAAGAACAACGACTGGGGCTTCTACTCGTTCTTCAAGAGCGGCTGGAAGCGGTTTTACCTGAAATGGTACGACGACTTCCTGCCGTCGGCGAACACGCTGTGCCCGAAGACGGTGGAGCTGCTCAAGTCGATTCCGAGCGTGCACGGCGCCATGTTTGCGGTGCTGCCGCCGGGCGGCAAGCTGGGCGCGCATCGCGATCCCTTCGCCGGCTCGCTGCGCTATCACCTCGGCCTGGTTACGCCGAACTCGAACAAGTGCCGGATCCTCGTCGATGGCGTCGAATGCGTCTGGCGTGATGGCGAAGCCTTCATGTTCGACGAGACCTTCATCCACAGCGCTGAGAACGCGACCGACGTCAATCGCATCATCCTGTTCTGCGACGTCGAGCGTCCGATGAAGTTCGGCTTCATGACCGCGATCAACCGCTGGGTCAGTCATCACATCGTCAAGGCGTCGGCGACCCAGAACGTCGACGGCGAGAGCGTCGGCGTGCTCAACGAGGTGTTCGGCAAGCTCTACGAGATCCACCTCGCAAGCCGCAAGGTCAAGGAGTGGAACCGCAACGTCTACTACACGCTGAAATACTCGCTGACGGCGCTGATCCTCGGCCTGATCGTGATGTCGGCGTTGCGGTAAGCCGACGTGCGTAGGGTGGATTAGCGAAAGCGTAATCCACCATTCGGCAGAACGACAATCGACCCCGGGGGGTGTGGCGCGATGCGTTGGCGGATTACGCTTCCGCCTTCGCTCTTCGAGCTACGGCGGACAAGTCGCTGATCCGCCCTACGGGGCAGAATCAAGAGGCCCCGGAGTGATTTCCGCGGCTTTTTTCTTTGTGGTCTCGGCCGCCTACGTTGTACGTAGGCAGAATGATCTCAGTGTTATTTGCGGTCATTTCGCTGTTGTACGCAACGGTGGGCCAAGCTGGCGGTACGGCGTTTCTCGCCTTGATGGCGTTCGCCTCGTTCCCACCGGTTGAAATGCGTCCCACGGCCCTCCTGCTGAATATTGTTGCTGCCACGTACTCCACCTGGCTTTTCAATCGCGGTCGTTTGGTCGACTGGACCAAACTCCGTCCGTTGCTAGCCGCTTCGCTGCCGGCCGCTCTTGTCGGCGGCTTGATCGTGCTTGATGCGCATCTGTACAAGGCTTTTACCGGTATTGTGCTTTTGCTCGCGGCGGCAATCCTTGCTGTTGGTCACGTACGTCAGGGAGCACAAGATCGATCGATGCCGTTGCGCGGCGCCTTCGCTGTCGGCGCGGCGGTTGGTCTCGTGTCTGGGCTTACCGGTGTTGGTGGCGGGATCTTCCTGGCACCGATCTTGATTACGCTGCGCTGGGCTTCGCCGAAACAGACGGCAGCTCTCTCAGCGCCTTTCATTTTGGCAAATTCGGTTCTGGGGTTTCTCGGCGCAGCATATGCTGGTCAAGCCCCTTCCGAGCAGACTTGGCTCTATGCCTTGGCGGCGCTTGCAGGTGCGATGCTCGGGACATTGATAGGTTTGCGCTGGTTGTCGGAAAGGATGACACGTTGCGCTCTGGCAGCGATCCTGGGCATGGCTGGCCTTCAGCTTTTGCTCCTACCCTATTTGCGAACGTAAACTGGTATAGGCACGGCGTCGATTGTTTGGCTACGGGCAACGTCGGAAGCGATGGGCTTGCCTCCGTTACCAGCAACATGGCGGACATCGGACGCGCTGTGTTGTAAGGGTAGAGGCCTTGTGGCCAATATGGAGCAGGCAATGGCGCCCTTGCCGACCGCGAATGCAGAGATCACGCAGTTCTTCCGCCAGTGGCTGGAAACCTTCGCGGGCTATGTTCGCGAGGTCGACTACGCCTCGGCGAGGCCGCTTTTCCACCCCGAGGTGCTCGCCTTCGGTACGCACAACGACGTCATCCCCGGCCTCGATCAATGGGTCAAGACGCAATGGGACAACGTCTGGCCGAAGACGGCCGACTTCCGTTTCGTCCTCGATCAGACTTCTGTTCTGGCATCACCCGACGGAGCGATGGCGACCGTAATCGCGCCGTGGACGAGCACTGGCTATCATCCCGATGGCAGCGCGTTTGCGCGGCCGGGCCGGGCCACAATGGTGTTTTCAAGGAATGGCGACGGCTGGCTGTGCGTGCATTCGCACATGTCGCTCAATCGCGGTGTGCCGCAGGCAAGCCACGCCAACCGGCCGGTGAAGGCCTGGTAGCGCGCGTAGGGTGGATTAGCGAAGCGTAATCCACCAATAGGCGCGAGCAACAATTGACGTTCTTTGTTGTCGTACGTCTGTAGTGGTGGATTACGCTTTCGCTAATCCACCCTACGATATCGAGCCTATTCCGGCTGGCCGATGCTCACCTTCAGCGTGCCGACGCCGTCGACGCCGCATTCGAGCTTGTCGCCGGGCTGCAGCTGCGACACGCCGGCGGGCGTGCCGGTCATGATGATGTCACCGGCGGCGAGCTTCACCTGCTGGGAGAGCTGCCAGATGATCTCGGGCACGTTCCAGATCATCTCGTTGAGGTCGCCCTTCTGGGCTTCCTTGCCGTTGACGGTGAGCCAGATCTTGCCGGTCGAGGGGTGGCCGATCTTAGAGGCGGGCTGCACCGCGGAGGCTGGCGCCGAGCCGTCGAACGACTTGCCGATCTCCCACGGGCGCTCCTTCTTGCGCGAGGCGATCTGGAGGTCGCGGCGGGTGAGGTCGATGCCGACGGCATAGCCGTAGACGTGATCGAGCGCCTTGTCGGCGGGAATGTTGAGGCCGCCGCTCTTCAGCGCGACGATCAGCTCGACCTCGTGATGCAAATCCTTGGTCAGCGGCGGATACGGAATGGTGGCGCCGTCGGGCACCAGCATGTCGGCGTGCTTGGCGAAGAAGAACGGCGGGGCGCGCTCGTCATTGCCCATCTCGCGGATGTGCTCGAGATAGTTGCGGCCGACGCACCAGATGCGGCGCACCGGAAAACGGCCGCTCTCCCCGACGACGGGAAGCGAAGCCTGGGGCGGAAGCGGGATGACGTAGGAGGCGGCGTTCATGGAGCGGTCTCGCTGCTCTTGAGGTTGATGAGGAACTCTATGCGGTTGCGCTGATCGGCGCCAGAGTGCCGGCGTCGCGATGTTGCAGGCGGAAGAACGAAGCATAGCGCCCGCCGCGGCGCAGGAGCTCGTCGTGGCGGCCCTGCTCGACGATCTCGCCGCCCTCGACCACCAGAATGGCGTCGGCGTGCATGATGGTGTGCAGGCGGTGCGCGATCACGATGGTGGTGCGGTTCTGGCAGAGATGCTCGATCGCCTCCTGCACCTGCCGCTCGGATTCGGAGTCGAGTGCGGCGGTGGCTTCATCGAGCAGGATGATCGGCGCGTTCTTGAGCAGCGCGCGCGCCACCGCAATGCGCTGGCGCTGGCCGCCCGAGAGCTGCGTGCCGTGCTCGCCGACCGGCGTGTCGTAGCCGAGCGGGAAGCCCATGATGAAATCATGCGCGCAGGCGGCCTTCGCCGCCTCGATGATCTCGGCCTCGCTCGCGCCCGGCTTGCCGAAAGCGATGTTGTTGCGGATGGTGTCGCGGAACAGATAGACGTCCTGGCCGACATAGGCGGTCTGCGCCCGCAGCGATTTGCGCGAGACCGAAGAGATCGACTGGCCGTCGATCACGATGTCGCCTTGCGTCACCTCGTAGAAGCGCAAGAGCAGCCCCAGCACGGTCGATTTGCCGCCGCCGGACGGGCCGACCAGCGCGGTGACCTTGCCGGGTTCGGCCACAAAGCTCATGCGGTTGAGCACGGTCTCATTGGCGCGATAGGAGAAGCTGACGTCGCGCAGCTCGATCCGTGCGTCGGAGAGCTTCAGCGCCGGCTTGTCGTCGTCCGACTGCTCGCTCGCGGGACTGTCGACGACTTCGAGCAGCATCCGCGCGCCGACGAGCTGGCTGTTGAGATCGATGTTGAGCCGCGCCAGGCGCTTGGCCGGCTCGGTCGCCATCAGGAACGCGGTCATGAAGGAGAAGAAGGCGCCGGGCGTGGCGTTGAGCGCGACCACGCTGTAGCCGCCATAGAGCAGACAGCCGGCGACCGCGAAACCGCCGAGCATCTCCATCAGCGGGTTGGAGCGGTTGGCGACGCGGGCCATCTTGTTGGCGTTGCGCTCGACGATCGCGATGTTCTCGTCGATGCGCTTCTGCATGGTGTCTTCGAGCGTGAACGCCTTGACGGTTCGGATGCCCTGCAGCGATTCCTGCATCGTCTCCATGATGTCGGCGGTGCCGGTGAACTGGTTGTAGGCGAGGCCCTTGATGCGCTTGACCAGCTTGCGCAGCACCAGCATCGCCGGCGGCACCGCGACGAGACCGATGAACGACATCAGCGGATCCTGCCACACCATCACGCCGATCATGGCGAGCAGCATCAGCAAGTCGCGCCCGACGGCGTTGACCAGCATGTTGAGCACGTCGGTGATGGATTTTGCGCCGGCCGTCAGCCGCGCCAGGAACTCGGACGAATGCCGCTCGGAGAAGAAGCCGACGCTCTCGCGCATCAGCTTGGCGAACAGCTGGCGCTGGTTGGTGGCAAGGATGGCGTTGCTGATCTTGGTCAGGATCACCATCTGGCCGTATGTCGCCACGCCCTTGATGAAGAGCAGGATCACCGTGATCCCCGAGAACATCGCGATGCCCGGGATGTTCTTGTCGACATAGGCCTGGTTGATGACCTGGCCGAGCACATAGGTCGCGCCTGCGGTTGAGCCCGCGGCGAGCGCCATCAGCGAAAAGGCGACGAGGTAACGCCGCCAGTAGACCACGCCCTGTTCGGTGACCAGGCGGCGAATCAGGACCGCTGCCGCATAGGGATCGTCGGTGATTTTCTTTGGAAACTGGGCCATCCGTAGTCCATTGACGGCGCAGGGAAGCCTGCCCGCGCGTCAGGGATCGAATGGCCTCTGTGCCCGCTCAAGCGGGGTTTTTCAAGCCCAATTAAGGGCTTGCGTCCGGACGGAATCTAGGCCGAGACGGCCTGGCGGAGCTCGCCATGGCGCTCGCGGAACAGCTTGTCCTCCCAGGCCAGCGCGTGGGCCGCGATGGTTTCGAGGTCGTCATATTGCGGCTTCCAGTCGAGCAGGCCGCGGATGCGGCTGGTGTCGGCGACCATGGTCATGATGTCGCCGGGCCGGCGCGGGGCGTACTGGACGGCGAAGCTGCGCCCGGACACCCGGCGCACGGCGTCGATGGTCTCCAGCACCGAATAGCCGCGGCCGTAGCCGCAATTCAGCGTGGTCGAGGCGCCGCCGTTGCGCAGGTAAGCGAGCGCCGAGCGATGGGCCTGCGAGAGATCCGTGACGTGGATGAAGTCGCGGATGCAGCTTCCGTCCGGGGTCGGATAGTCGGTGCCGAACACGTCGATCTTGGCGCGCTGGCCGGTTGCGGCTTCCACCGCGATCTTGAGCAGATGCGTGGCGCCGACGGTGGCTAGCCCGATGCGCGCCTGCGGATCGGCGCCGGCGACGTTGAAATAGCGCAAGGTGACGTACTGCATGCCGTAGGCGGCGGCGACGTCGTGCAGCATGATCTCGGTCATCAGCTTCGACGAGCCGTAAGGCGACAGCGGCCGCGTCGGCGCGTGCTCGGGCACCGGCACCTGGTCCGGATTGCCGTAGACCGCGGCGGTCGAGGAGAAGATGAAGCGGCCAATGCCGCGCTTGACCGCGACGTTGAGCAGGTTGCGCGCGGTCGTGAAATTGTTGCGGTAATAACCGAGCGGATCGCGCATCGAATCCGGCACGACCACGGAGCCTGCGAAATGGATGATACTCTCGATGTTGTGCTGGGCGATCACGCCTTCGAGCAGGTTCTCGTCGCCGGCATCGCCGATGAACAACGGCACGCCCTCGGGCAGGTAAGCGGAGAAACCGGTGGAGAGATCATCGATCACGACGACGTCCTCGCCGGCTTCCGCCAGCGCCAGGACCGTATGACTTCCGATATAACCGGCGCCGCCGGTGACTAGCACAGTCATGGTCTCACCCGTCCTCGATCAACGCGCAAAGCTAGCGCTTGCGTGGTGAAGAGGGGGTATCGGCGGCCCTGAACTGGTCACTATGCTTAATGTTGCGTATAGGGACCTTTCGAAACGGAGCATGACGTGGCGAATTCCCAGGGCGATCTCGAGGTGATCGTGCCAAATCTGCACAGGCGCTATTCCGGGGTCACCGCGACCAACCGGATGGTGGCGCCGCGGCTGGCGAAACTGTATCGCGCCGCCTGGTTCGGCTCGGACGCGCCGGAGGGGATCGCGCGGCTGAGCGGCGCTGATTTCCTGCGGCTGTGGCGCCGCAAGTCGCCGCTGATCTGGCACGCGCGCCGCAACAACGAGATGATCGCGGGCGTCGTGCTGCGCGCGCTCGGCTGGCCGCTGAAGCTCGTGTTCACCTCGGCGGCGCAGCGGCATCATAGCTGGATCACGCGCTGGCTGATCCGGCGCATGGACGCGATCATCGCGACGAGTGACATCTCGGCCTCGTTCCTGAAGGTGAAGGCGACCGTGATCCCGCATGGCGTCGACACCGAAATCTACGCGCCGCCGATCGATCGCGCCGCGGCTTTCGCGGAAGCCGCGCTGCCGGGCCGCTACGCCATCGGCTGCTTCGGCCGCGTGCGCGCGCAGAAGGGCACCGACGTGTTCGTCGATGCGCTGTGCCGCTTGCTGCCGCGCTACCCGGACTTCACGGCCGTCATCGTCGGTCAGGTCACGCCGGAGCAGACGCCGTTTGCGAACGACCTGAAGAAGCGCATCGAGGCAGCCAACCTGCAATCGCGCATCGTCATCACCGGCGAGTTGCCGATCGAAGCGGTGCAGCGCTGGTATCAGCGCTTGACGATCTACGCCTTCACCTCGCGCAACGAAGGTTTTGGCCTGACGCTGATCGAGGCGATGGCGGCGGGAAGTGCGCTAGTCGCCGCGCGCGCCGGTGCGGCCGAGCTCGTGGTCGAGGATGGTGTCACCGGCGTGCTGGTCCCGACGGGCGATGCCGACGCGCTCGCTGTGGCACTCGAGCCGCTGATGCGCGACGTGGCCGCTGCCACCGTGATGGGCCAGCGCGGGCGGGCGCGGGTGCTCGAACGATTCAGCCTCGATGCCGAAGCGGCGCGGATCGGCGAGGTCTATCGGCCGCTGCTCTGAGCGCCGCTTGGTGGTCGCAAACAAGAACTGCGAAAACAACCCCATGCACAGTAGCCGGGGTCAATGGAATCAATGGCTTGGGCGGAGGGCGTCAAGATTTACGGATTTTACGAAATTATTTTGACCCGTCGGGCAAAACAGTGGTAGATTGGCATGATCCCAAACTGCCCAAAGTGTCTTGCCCCTCGCTGAGGCGAGTTTGCAGTCCGCGCGCCGTTCTCCTACAAATTCAAAACAGCTCTCATCAAGTTTGTCGGTACGCACAAAGAGTATGACGGAATAGACGCGGAGACTGTGTGATGATGGACGTAAAGCCGTTCCACAACGAACAGGATTACGATTGGGCCATCCGCGAAGTGTCCCGCTATTTCGAGGCCGAGCCGACACGCGGTACGCCTGATGGTGATCGCTTCGAAGTTTTGTCGTCGCTCATCAAAGAATACGAAGACAATCACTTCGCGACCATGCACGGCGATCCGATCGACGTCCTCCATTTCGCAATCGAGTCCATGGGGCGATCGCAGGCAGAATTGGCGGCGTTGATTGGACGCAATCGCGCGTCCGAGATTTTGAATCGCGTCCGCCCACTGACACTGGAGATGATCCGGACCATCAGCAAGGAATGGAATATTCCGATTGGTGCTCTGACAGCTCAATATGAGCTGGGGCGTGCATCTGCATAGTTCTGTCGGCGAACTCTGACGCTGACGTCCCCAAGATACGAACCGTCCTCGCAGGTGACGGCTAAACTCGCGCTCCCGCCTCACCCAGCACCCGCTGCGCGATCCCCACCACCTCCGCCGCCGCAATATCCCGCATGCAGCGGTGGTCGTTCATTTTGCAGATCGTGCTCTGGCAGGGCTGGCAGGAGAGCACGCTCTTGTCCTGGACCACGGTGGCGGCAAGGCCGTTGAGGGGAGCCCAGAGATAGGGGCTGGTCGGGCCGAAGATGCCCATGGTGGGGGTGCCGAGCGCGGCCGCGATGTGCATCAGGCCGGAATCGTTGGAGATCGCGACGCCCGCCGCCGCCATGGCCAGCACGCCGTTGCGCAAATCGTTGCCCGTGAGATCCCGCACCCCAGGGCCGCCAGCGGTCCCGGGGCCGCCCGCGGCGACGATCTCCTGGGCGAGGCCCTTTTCGGCGGGGCCGCCGACCACCCAGACCTCGAGGCCGCGCTCGACCAGCAGGCGGGCGGCTTCCGGATAATAGGTCCAGCGCTTGGAGACGCCGACCGAGCCGGGGGCCAGCGCCACGGCGGCGCCGGCGCTAAGGCCGTTGGCCTGCCGCCAGCGCACGATCTCCTCGGCGGGAACGCGCAATTGCGGCACCGGCCATTCCGGGGGCAGGGGGGCGCCGTCGGGCTGGGCCAGCGCAGCGTTCTTGTCGATGAAGCGGGGCAGCTTCTTCTCGCCCCAGCGCCAGCGGTTGAGCAGGCCGAAGCGGAACTCGCCGACGAAGCCGACCCGTTCGGGGATACCGGCCAGCGCCGGCGCGATGGCCGCCTTCCAGGTCCGAGGCAGCACCAGGGCGGTGCCGTAGTTCCGCTTCCGCAGGAGGCTCGCCAGGCCGAACTGCCGGCCCACGGCCAGCCGGCTGCGCGGCAGGTCCCAGACGATCCCCTCGCGAACGCCGGGCATGTAATCGACCAGCGGGGCGCACAGGGATGTGGTCAGGAGATCGACCGGCCGATTCGGCCAGCGCTCCTTCAGGACCCGCACCACGGTGTGATTCCGGACGAAATCGCCGATCCACATGTAGGGAATAATCAGGATCGGGCGCGTGTCGTCCCGATCTGCATGTCCACTAAGTTGCGAATCTTGGTTCATTCGTTAATAGGGCCGAAGGCGAGCTGATGTGGCGGTTCGGTTAGCCGCTCCGGGCCGGGACGTAAAGCAGGGAGAGCGCGAGTCCAAAAGCGTCTGCCCAAAATGCTTACACTTTGGCAGATGATGCGCTACGGCAGG
This sequence comes from Bradyrhizobium sp. USDA 376, assembly GCF_054063675.1. Classification (NCBI taxonomy): domain Bacteria; kingdom Pseudomonadati; phylum Pseudomonadota; class Alphaproteobacteria; order Hyphomicrobiales; family Nitrobacteraceae; genus Bradyrhizobium; species Bradyrhizobium sp. USDA 376. The sequence continues at coordinate 7,915,245 of NZ_JBSSGN010000001.1, read as the reverse complement.
GTCGGACCTTAAGAAAATCGGGCAGGTAGGTGGAATGTTGCTGGTGACCGGCGGGGCCGGTTTTATCGGATCGAATGTCGTGGCCGCGCTGAATGATGCCGGCCGCAGCGACGTCGTTGTGTGCGATCTGCTCGGCAATGACGGCAAGTGGCGCAACCTCGCCAAACGCCAGCTTGTGGATATCGTCCCGCCGGCCGAGCTGCCCGACTGGCTGCAGGGGCGCAAGTTGGATGCCGTTATCCATCTCGGGGCGATCTCCGCGACCACCGCAACCGACGGCGACCACGTGTTCGAGACCAATTTCCGGATGTCGATGCGCCTGCTGGACTGGTGCACGGCGGGCGCCGTGCCGTTCATCTATGCCTCCTCGGCAGCGACCTATGGCGACGGCGAGGCCGGCTTTGGCGACGACGCCTCGTTGCCGGCACTGAAGAAGCTGCGGCCGATGAATCTCTACGGCTGGAGCAAGCACATGTTCGATCTCGCGGTCGCCGGGCGCGTAGCGAACGGCGATCCGCTCCCGCCGCAATGGGCGGGCCTGAAATTCTTCAACGTGTTCGGCCCGAACGAATACCACAAGGGCTCGATGATGAGCGTGCTGGCGCGCCGCTTCGACGACGTCAAAGCGGGCCGCGTCGTGCAGCTGTTCAAGTCGCATCGCGAGGGCATCGCCGACGGCGACCAGCGCCGCGACTTCATCTATGTCGACGACGTCGTGCGCGTCATCATGTGGCTGCTGGCCACGCCCTCCGTCTCCGGGCTCTTCAACGTCGGCACCGGCAAGGCGCGCAGCTTTAGGGATCTGATGCTGGCCGCCTATGCCGCGCTCGGCACCAGGCCCAACATCGAATACATCGACATGCCCGAGAACATCCGCGGCGCTTACCAGTACTTCACCCAGAGCGAGGTCGATCGCCTCTGCCGCGCCGGCTATAACGGCGGCTTCACGACGCTCGAGGACGCGGTGAAAGCCTATGTCGGGGATTATCTCGACCGGCCCGACCGTTTCCGCTGAGGCTTTTTGATCATGGCGACGCCCATTCTCGATTTCGACGCGCTTGCGCAAACGATCTCGGCCCGCACGGTGCTCTGCATCGGCGACATCATGCTGGACGAGTTCGTCTATGGCGAGGTGTCGCGGATCTCGCCGGAGGCGCCGACGCCGGTCATCGCCGCCCAGCGCAGCGAGATCCACACCGGCGGCGCCGGCAACGTCGCGCGCAATGTCGCTTCCCTCGGCGCGCGCTGCATCTTCGTCGGCCTCGTCGGAGAGGACGATGCGGGCAGGCGACTGGCGTCAGCGCTGGGCGAGCAGACCGGAATCGAAAGCGTGCTGGTGTGCGATCCGTCGCGGCCGACCACGCGAAAGGTCCGCTTCGTCTCCGAGCATTTTTCCACGCACATGCTGCGCGCGGACTGGGAGCAGGCGGCACCTGCCTCCGACGCGATCGAGACCGAGCTGATCGAGGCGATCCTGCCGCAGATCGCACGGGCCGACGTCGTGCTGCTGTCCGACTACGCCAAGGGCGTGCTGACCGCGCGCTTGATCCGCCATACCATCGATGCCGCGCGAAAACTCGGAAAGCCGGTGATCGTCGATCCCAAGAGCCTGAATTGGGCGATCTATCGCGGCGCGACGCTGCTGACGCCCAATCGCAAGGAATTTTCGGAAGCCACCCGCAGCCGCGCCGACACCCCGCAGAGCATCGCCGATGCCAGCGAGGACGTGATGCGGCTCGCCGATTGCGAGGCGATCCTGGTCACGCAAGGCGAGCACGGCATGACGCTGGTGCCGCGTGGCGGCGGGTTCGTTCACGTTCCTGCCGTTCCCGTGAAGGTGCGCGACGTCTCCGGCGCCGGTGACACCGTCGCCGCCGCGCTCGCGGTCTCGCTCGCGGCGGGCGCGGACTGGGACACCGCGCTGCGCATGGCCAACGCCGCCGCGGCCGTCGCCGTCGGCAAGCAGGGTACCGCCAGTGTGAGCGCGGCCGAGCTGCGGCGAAAGATCCTGCCGCACGCCTATCTTGCGGCCGAGGAGAAGATCGTGCTCGAGCCTGATACGCTCGACGCGCAGCTCGCCGAATGGAAGCGCCAGGACCTCCGCGTCGGCTTCACCAATGGCTGCTTCGACATCCTGCATCCCGGCCACGTCAAGGTGCTGACCGCGGCGCGCGCCGCCTGCGACCGCCTGATCGTGGGCCTGAACAGCGACGCCTCGGTGCGGCGGCTGAAGGGTGCCGATCGTCCCGTCCAGGACGAGCGTGCGCGTGCCGAGGTGCTCGCCGCGCTCGAAGCGGTCGATCTCGTCGTCATCTTCGAGGAGGACACGCCGATCGACCTGATCACCCGGATCAAGCCGAGCGCCTTGGTGAAGGGCGGCGACTACACCCGCGAGCAGGTGGTCGGCTACGACGTGGTCGAGGCCGCAGGCGGGGTGGTCGTGCTGGTCGACATCCTCCAGGGGTTCAGCACGACGGCGCTGGTGCATCGCGCGCGGGGAGGGGCCAAGTGACTGCTCAAGTGACAGATCAAGCGACGCTGGCCCGGGAGACGACGGGCCAGATGCTGTCGCGCCGCTTGCGCAGCCCGGCAGCCTGGAGCGAGACGGTCGACTGGTTCGCCATCCTGACCGCGGCCTCGCTGCCCTGGTCCACGTCGCTGGCGGGGATATTCAACGCCCTGATGCTTCTCTGCATGGTGCCGTTCCTCGACGTCCGGGCGTTCCTGCAATCGCTGAAGCGGCCGATCTGCATTGCGCCGATCGCGCTGGTCCTGCTCGCGCTGGTCGGGACGCTGTGGTCGGACGCGGCCTGGGGCGCGCGCTTCTATGCCGTCAATCCGACCGTCAAGCTGCTCGTGCTGCCGGTCCTGCTCTACCATTTCGAGCGCTCGCCGCGCGGACGCTGGATCTTCGTCGCCTTCCTGGTGTCGTGCGCGCTGCTGTCGGTGATGTCCTGGCTGGTCGCCCTCTATCCGAACCTCGCGCTCAAGAACGATCCGCCCGAGCGCGGCATCTTCGTCAAGAACTACATCGACCAGAGCCAGGAATTCGCGCTATGCGCGGTCGCGCTCGCCTATCCGGTCGTGATGTTGCTGCGCGAGAAGCGCTACTGGCTCGCCGGGCTGCTCACCGCGCTGGCGTTCAGCTTCTTCGTCAACATGGCTTTCGTGGTGGTGTCGCGCACCGCACTCGTCACCGTTCCGATCATGTTCGGCGTGTTCGCGCTGCTTCATTTGCGCTTGCGCAACATCGCGATCATCTTCGCCGCTCTGCTCGCCGGCGCAGCTCTCGCCTGGCAGGCCTCGCCGCAATTGCACAGGACCGTCGACACCTTTGCCAGCGACTACACGCGCTATGTGGAGAAGGGCGAGCCGACCTCGGCGGGCCTACGACTCGAATTCTGGCGGAAGTCGCTCGGCTTCTTCGCGGAGGCGCCGATCAAGGGGCATGGGACGGGCTCGACGCGCGGATTGTTCGAGCGCGTCGCCACACCCAGCGGTCAGTACCAGGCCTCCGCCGAGGTGATCGGAAACCCCCATAACCAGACGCTGAACGTCGCCGTGCAATGGGGCGTCATCGGCATCGTCATTCTCTACGCGATCTGGATCCTGCATCTGCGCTTGTTTCGAGGCGATAGCCTCGCCAACTGGGTCGGCCTGCTGGTCGTGGTGCAGAACGTCTTCACCTCGCTTTTCAACTCCCATCTGTTCGATTTCCACGCGGGCTGGATGTACGTCATCGGCGTCGGCGTTGCCGGCGGCATGGTGATCCGGGCACAACAGGCCGAGGCGAAGATGGGGGAAGCCGGTTCCTGAACGGCCGAGCGGCTGGCAAGTCCCGTTAAGATGGGCTATCAGCGCGGTCAGGTTGCACTCAACGGGATATTCATCGGTCGGCGGATGACGCGTCTTTCGCATCTCACCTTGCGCAATTTTCTGATCGCGCTCCACGACCTGCTGGCGACCACGGCGGCGCTGTTCGTCGCGTTCTATCTGCGTTTCGAGGGCGGAGACGGCTTCTACGACCGCCTGCCGCTGCTGTTCCAGATCCTGCCCTACTTCCTCGCCTTCAGCGTGGTCGTGTTCTTCGTCTTCAACCTGACCACCACGAAATGGCGCTTCATCTCGCTGCCGGACGCGCTGAACATCATCCGCGTCGCGAGCGTGCTGACGGTGGCGCTGCTGGTGCTGGACTACGTCTTCGTCGCTCCCAACGTCCGCGGCGCCTTCTTCCTCGGCAAGGTGACGATCGTCCTCTACTGGTTCCTCGAGATCACCTTCCTCAGCGCGTCGCGCATGGCCTATCGCTATTTCCGCTACACGCGGGTGCGGCGTCATGCCCGCACCGACGATGCGGCACCGACGCTGCTGATCGGCCGCGCCGCGGATGTCGAGGTGCTGCTGCGTGGCATCGAGAGCGGGGCGATCAAGCGGATCTGGCCGGTCGGCGTGCTGTCGCCGTCGAGCTCGGATCGCGGCCAGCTGATCCGCAACGTGCCGGTGCTCGGCGGTATCGACGACGTCGAGGACGTGATCGCCGACTTCGCCAAGCGCAACAAGCCGATCGCGCGCCTCGTGATGACGCCGTCGGCGTTCGAGCCTGAGGCGCGTCCGGAATCGATCCTGATGCGGGCGCGCAAGCTGGGCGTGATCGTCAACCGCATGCCTTCGCTGGAGAGCGGCGATACGCCGCGCCTCACGGCCGTCGCGGTCGAGGACCTGCTGCTGCGGCCGAGCGAGAAGATCGACTATGCGCGCCTCGAAGCCCTGATCAGGGGCAAGGCGGTGATCGTCACCGGCGGCGGCGGCTCGATCGGTTCCGAGATCTGCGAGCGCGTCGTCGCCTTCGGCGCCGCGCGCCTGCTGATCGTCGAAAATTCCGAGCCGGCGCTCTACGCGGTCACCGAGGCGCTCGCCGCGCACGGCACGGCTGCCGCGATCGAAGGACGGATCGCGGACATCCGCGACCGCGAGCGAATCATACGCCTGATGGCCGAGTTCAAGCCGGATATCGTGTTCCACGCCGCGGCGCTGAAGCACGTGCCGATCCTCGAACGCGACTGGAGCGAGGGCGTCAAGACCAACATCTTCGGTTCGATCAACGTTGCCGATGCCGCGCACGCCGCCGGCGCCGAGGCCATGGTGATGATCTCGACCGACAAGGCGATCGAGCCGGTGTCGATGCTCGGCCTCACCAAGCGCTTCGCCGAGATGTACTGCCAGGCGCTCGACCATGATCTTGCCGCCAGCGGCGGCGCCAAGGCACCGATGCGGCTGATCTCGGTCCGGTTCGGCAATGTGCTGGCCTCCAACGGCTCGGTGGTGCCGAAGTTCAAGGCCCAGATCGAGGCCGGCGGCCCCGTGACGGTGACGCATCCCGACATGGTCCGCTACTTCATGACCATCCGCGAGGCCTGCGATCTCGTCATCACGGCTGCGACGCATGCGCTCGGAACGCAGCGTCACGACGTGTCGGTCTACGTGCTCAACATGGGCCAGCCGGTGAAGATCGTCGATCTCGCCGAGCGCATGATCCGCCTCTCCGGCCTGCAGCCGGGCTACGACATCGAGATCGTGTTCACCGGCATGCGGCCGGGCGAGCGGCTGCACGAGATCCTGTTCGCTTCCGAGGAGCCGACCCGCGAGATCGGCGTCGCCGGCATCATGGCGGCGCAGCCGAACGAGCCGCCGATGCAGACGCTGCGCAAATGGATCGCGGCGCTGGAGCAGGCGATCGCCCGCGACGATCGCGCCACGATCAGGACCATCCTGAAGGATGCGGTCCCGGAATTCGGGTCGACCGCGGCCTGACCATGCAGCCGCAAGACAAGATCGCTGGCAAGATCGTCGTCGCGAGCCAGCATTATCCGCCGGATCCGAGCACGACGGCGGCGATCATGGCCGAGATCGCCTGCCGCCTCGCGGCAGTGCATGAGGTCGTCGTGCTGTCGGGTTCGCCGGGCGCGTTGCCGACCGCGCAGACCGGGCCGGGCAAGCCGCGCGTCGTGGCGATCAAGAACCAGATGGCCGGCAAGGCGGCGCTGGTGCGGCGCGGGGTGTCCGAGCTGCTGTTCGTGGCGCGCACGTTCTTCGCACTGATACGGGAGCTGCGGCGCGGGGACGTCGTGCTCACCGTCACCGCGCCGTTCATGCTGCCCTACGCCGTCGCCGCTGCGGCAAGGCTCAGGGGCGCGCGCTCCGCGCTGATCATGCACGACCTCTTTCCCGACGTGCTGGTGATGGCGGGCCTGCTGAAGCCGGGCTCGATCGTGACGCGGACGATGCGCTTCGCCAACAGCCTGATGTTCCGCGCGCTCAACGCCGTCATCACCATCGGCCGCGATGCCGAGCGGCCGCTGCTGAGCTATTCCGGCATGAGACGGAACAAGATCCGCTTCATCCCGAACTGGGCGACGCTGGTGCCCGGGCCGCGTCCGCTGGCGCAGGACAATCCGTTCCGTAAAGCGATTCCCGCGCGTTTCGTCGTCGGCCTGTCGGGCAATCTCGGCTTCACCCACGATCCCGAGATCGTGTTCGAGGCGGCGCGCCTGCTCAAGGACGAGCCGGATATCCACTTCCTGCTGTCCGGCTGGGGCATCGGCTTTGCGCGGCTGAAGCAGTTGCAGGCGGAAGCAAACCTGCCCAATGTGACCTTCGTGGCCCGGGTGGAAGACGCCGAGCTCGAGGCGTTTCTGGCGTCGGCCAATCTCTGGATCATTCCATACCGCAAGGACGTTGCAGGGGTGTCAGTACCGAGCCGGTTCTACAATCTGCTGGCGGTCGGCCGTCCCGTGGCGCTGGTCTCGGAGCCGGAGGCAGAGGCCGCGTTGACGGTGGTGGAGAACGGGCTTGGCTGGGTCGTGACGCCGGGCCGCGCCGATCAGCTCGCAGACGCAATCCGCGCGGCCTCCCGCTCCGACGACGGTGCCATGGCGGAGCGCGCGGTGAAGGCGGCGGCGAGGTTCGATCGTGTCACCGCGATGAACGCCTATGCCGCGCTGGTCGACGAATTGTTGTGCAACCCGGACCTGTCGGAGCAACGATGAGCGAACGGAAACCGGTCGTGCTGGTGACGGGAGCGAGCGGCTTTGTCGGCCGTCACGTCGTGCCCGCGCTCGCACGCGCGGGCTGGTCGGTCCGCCGCGCGGTGCGCAGCTCTGAAGGCGCCGAGGACGAGGTCGTGATCGAGACGATCGGTCCCGAGACCGACTGGCAGGCGGCGCTCGAAGGCGTCGACGCCGTCGTCCATCTTGCCGCGCGCGTGCATCACAAGCACGAGGAGCACGCCGTTCAGCTCTACCGCAACGTCAACATCGCTGGCACGCTGCATCTGGCGCGCTCGGCGGCGACGGCCGGCGTGCGCCAGTTCGTCTTCGTCAGCACCGTGCTCGTGCACGGTCGCAGCAATGACGGCCGCGCCCCCTTCAGCGAGGACGACATCCTGACGCCGCGCGGCCTCTACGGCATGTCCAAGGCCGCGGCCGAAGCGGGGTTGAGGACGCTGGCGCGCGACGGCGTCATGAAGATCTCGGTGATCAGGCCGCCGCTGGTCTATGGGGCGGGCGCCAAGGGCAATTTCGCACTGCTGACGCGTGCGGTCAGCCTGGGGCTGCCGCTGCCCTTTGCCGCGATCCGCAATCACCGCGCTTTCCTTGCCGTGCAGAACCTCTCGTCGTTCATCCTGCGCCGGCTCTCCCATCCCGATTCCGCCGGCAATTTCGAGATCTTCCTGGTGGCCGACAGGGAACAGGTCTCGACCCCCGAATTCATCGAGCGTCTGGGGCGGGCCTCCGGCAAGGTCCCGCGGCTGTTCCGCGTGCCGCCGGACCTGCTCGGCATGCTCTTCAACGTGATGGGACGGCAGGATACGCATGACAGCCTGATCGGCTCGCTCGAGCTCAACGTCTCCAAGGCGATCGCAACCGGCTGGCAGCCGGAGGTCTCGCTCGACGAGGGTTTGCAGCTTGCGCTGTCGGCTCAGGAGCCTTGAGGGCGGGAGAAACGCCGCAGCACGAATCCGACCGCGATCGCGCCGGCGAGCAGCGCGGGCAGCGTGACCGCCATCATCGCTGCGCGAACGGCGAGGATCGCCAGCGCTGCGAGCACGAGGTTGAGCAGGAAGACCTCGCCGGTCACCCGGGACACCGAAAAACCGTTGTCGGTCGCATGCTGATAGAAATGCGAACGGTGCGCCGACCAGAACTGCTCGCGTCGCGCGATGCGCCGAAACAGCGTGATGGTGGCATCGGCGAGGTAATAGGCCGGCAGCAGCAACGCCGCGGCCGCTTGCCCGTGCCAGGCGAGCTCGAGCAGGCACCAGCCGAGCAGGAGGCCGATCGGCAGGCTGCCGACATCCCCTAAGAACACTTTTGCGACCGGCTTGTTGAAGGGCGCGAAGCCGAGCGTGGCGCCGCACAGCGTGGCGGCGACGAGTGCGGCCGGCCAGGACAGATCGCCCAGCCATCCGAGCAGCAGCAGCGCGGCGGTGACCGGCACGACTTCGGCCACCGTCATCAGGTCGAGCCCGTCCATGAAGTTGACGAGGTTCACGAACCAGATGCCGGCGAGCAGGATGAGGCCGCGCTCCAGTGCAAGAGGTATCGCCGGCACGATACGCGCGGTCTCGGGTGCGGTGAACACGACGGCGCCGACGGCCGCCGCCTGCAGCACGAGCCGCACGGTCACCGGCAGCGACACGATGTCGTCGGCGAAACCGACCAGCGCGATCGCGATTGTCGCAATGACCAGCGCCGGCGGGATCGCGACGTTCGCCCAAGCCGCCCATGCGGATGCGACCAGCAGTGTCGCCGAGATCACCGCGATGCCGGCGCCCTGGGGCGTCGGGATACGATGCGAGGACCGCGCATTCGGCCGCGCCAGCGCGTAGCGCTGGAGCAGGGGGCGGCTGGTCCAGGTGATGAGAGCCGATATCAGCGCGGCGATCGCAACAGCCAGCAGCGAGGGGACGGCGGCGACGGCTTCGGTGGCCGGGTTCACTCAGGCACTCCGAGCTGAGCCGAGCCTTGCGCGGCTTTCTCTGCGCTGAGGATCCAGACGAGGCCGCCGACCGCGCCGACGATGAAGTACACCGCGCCGAACAGCAGCGAGATGTTGACGCCCTCGTTTGCGGCAAGTCCCGCGAAGCCGAAGGCGAGGCCCATGGTGGCTTCGCGCACGCCCCAGCCCGCGATCGAGATCGGCATCATCGTGATCAGCATCACCGGCGGCACGAGCTGAAAGACATCGCTGAAGCGGACCGGAGCGGCGATCGACTGCACGACGCACCAGGCGATCACGACGGTGAGCACGTGTACGGCGAGCGACAGGATCGAGACGATCGGTCCGCGCGTGCGGCTGAAGATCACGCGGTTCGCGATCACGGCGCAGGCGTGAATATGATGCGTGGCCCACCAGGTTTTCAGCCAGCGCCATTTCAGCGCGCCGAAGACCAGGAAGCCGAGACCACCCGCCAGCGCGGCGAGGTCGACCAGCAGCAGCGCCGAGCGCCCGTGCGGATCGGTGATGAGGGCATAGCTCCAGGGCAGGCTCGCGACGATGAGGATCGCAAGCGCGATCAGGCCGATGGCGCGGTCGACGAAGATCGAGTAGGTCGCCGCGCGCCAGCCGGCGCCGGCACGCGCGACCAGCCACAGCCGGACCGCATCGCCGCCGATCGCGGAGGGCAGGGTCTGGTTGAAGAACGAGCCGATCACGTTGTAGCGCATGGCACGGGCGAGCTCGAGCGGCGCGCCGCATTCGGCGCTGATCTCGCGCCAGCGCAGCACGCCGACGAAGATCTGCAGGAACGTGATCGCGATCGCGAGGCCGATCCAGAACAGGCTGGTCACGGTGAAACGCGAAAACAGTTCGGACAGATCGACCTTGCGCAGCGCCAAATAGAGCAGCGCCCCGGAAATCAGGATCTTGGCCGTCGACAGCAGGATTCGGCGCATTTCGCCCGCATGAACAGGGTTTGCGAAGATTGTGGCAACCCGACGCGAGGCGCCGAATTCGGCCGCTTTGGTATGGTCTTGGCGCCGATCTTGCAATAGCGGTGATAGGGAGCGGTGATGGGAGCGGTTATAAGCGGCGGTCATGAACGGCCGTTATGACGGGCCGGACGGCACTTGCGACCCCCGCGATGCGGCGGCTAAAGAGGCGCAGAAAGGCCGGGGATCGGGTCCCTCGGGAACAGGATGACGGATCAGGCGATTTTGGTCACCGGCGCCGCCGGATTCATCGGCTTTCACCTCGCCCGGCAGCTTTTAGCCGAAGGCCGGCCGGTCGTCGGGCTCGACAATCTCAACAGCTATTATGATCCGGCGCTGAAACAGGCGCGCCTGGAACTGCTCCGCCGCGATTCCCGTTTCTCGTTCGTCAAGGCCGATCTCGCCGACCGCGAAGCCATCGCGGCGCTGTTTGCGCGCCACCGATTCACTGAAGTCGTGCATATGGCCGCCCAGGCCGGCGTGCGCTACTCGATCGAGCAGCCGCAGGCTTACGCCGATTCCAATCTGGCAGGCTTTCTCAACGTGCTGGAGGGCTGCCGCCACAACGGCTGCCGCCATCTCGTCTACGCCTCGTCATCCTCCGTTTACGGCGCCAACACGAAGCTGCCATTTGCGGTCGGGGACCGCACCGACCATCCGGTGAGCTTCTACGCTGCGACCAAGAAGGCCAACGAGGTGATGGCGCAGTCCTACAGCCATCTCTACCGGCTGCCGGTCACCGCCTTGCGCTTCTTCACCATCTACGGCCCGTGGGGACGGCCCGACATGGCCATGTTTCTGTTTGTGAACGCCATCATGGAGGGCCGGCCGATCCGGCTCTTTAACCATGGCAAGATGCGCCGCGACTTCACCTATATTGACGACGTCACCCGTGTGGTGTCCAAGCTGATCGATCGGGTGCCTGCGGATGATCCGGCTGCCGCAAATGCGCCGTCTAAGGTCTACAATGTCGGCAACCACCACCCCGAGGAGCTGATGCATGTCGTCGGACTCCTGGAGCAGGAGCTGGGTCGGACGGCGATCAAAGAATTGCTGCCGATGCAGCCGGGAGACGTTTTGGAAACGTTCGCGGATGTCGAGGACCTGATGCGCGACACCGGCTTTGCGCCGTCAACGCCGATCGCGCAGGGGGTCCGTAATTTTGTCACCTGGTATCGGGACTACTTCAAGGTTTGAGATGACGATGGACAAACGCATTATCCCCCTGATCATGTGCGGCGGTGCCGGCACGCGGCTGTGGCCCGCCTCGCGCGAGGTGCGCCCGAAACAGTTCCTGCCGCTGTTCGGCACGCGCTCGACCTTCCAGGACACGCTGCTGCGTGTCTCTGACGCCTCGCTGTTCGATCGCCCGATCGTCATCACCAATGCGTCCTATCGCTTCATGGTGCTGGAGCAGCTCGCCGAGATCGGCATCGAGGCCGACGTGATCCTGGAGCCGATGCGGCGCGATTCCGGCCCCGCGATCGCCGCCGGCGCCGTGTTCGCGCAGAACCGCGCCAGTGAAGCGATCGTGCTCGCGCTCGCCGCCGACCACGTCGTGCAGGACAATGCCGCCTTCGTCGCGGCGTGCCGCGAAGGCCTCACCGCCGCGAGCGCCGGGCGCATCGTCACCTTCGGCGTCAAGCCGGAGCGGCCCGCGACCGAATACGGCTATATCAGCCCGGGCGATGTGATCTCCGGTCAGGTGAATGCGGTCGCACGCTTCGTCGAGAAGCCTGACGCCGTGAAGGCGGCCGACTACGTCAATTCGGGCTATCTCTGGAACAGCGGCAACTTCATGTTCCCGGCGAGCGTCCTGCTCGACGAATACCGCAAGGTCGATGCGGCAAGCGTCGAGGCAATCTCCAACGCGGTCAACAATGCCGGCCGCGATCTCGGCTTCGTGACGCTGGAGCCCGAGGCGTTCGGCGCGGCCAAGGCGATCTCGATCGACTACGCCGTGATGGAGAAGACCTCGCGCGCCGCCGTGGTGCCGGTGTCCTGCGGCTGGTCCGACGTCGGTTCCTGGCACGCGGTGTGGGAGCTGTCCGAGAAGGACGCGCAGGGCAACGCGGCGCACGGCACCGCGGTGTTCGAGGATTCCCGCAACTGCAACGTCACCACGGATTCCGCGCTGGTCGCGCTCGAAGGCGTCGACGATCTCGTCGTGGTCGCCACTGCGGACGCGGTGCTCGTCTCGCGCCAGAAGGATGCCAACGGCCTGAAGCGCCTGGTGACCAAGCTCAAGGCGATTGCCCCGAAGGTCACCGAGGAGCATCTCAAGGTGCACCGGCCCTGGGGCAGCTATCAGTCGGTCGATAACGGCGAGCGCCACCAGGTCAAGCGCATCGTGGTGAAGCCCGGCGGGCGCCTGTCGCTGCAAAAGCATCATCATCGCGCCGAGCACTGGATCGTGGTCCGGGGCGCGGCCCGCGTCACCGTGAACGAGGTCGTGAAGACGGTGCACGAGAACGAGTCGATCTACATCCCGATGGGCGCGGTGCACCGGATGGAGAACCCCGGTAAAATCATGCTGGAGCTGATCGAGGTCCAGACCGGCTCCTATCTCGGGGAAGACGACATCATCCGGATTGAAGACGACTATCAAAGGTCGTAACCAGCAGGCTCCGAATCACGCGACCCGGGCCGGAATAACGGCCTCTTTCAGCGGCTAAGGCCCGGGGAACGTGTAACTTTTTGAATCAAATCGTGTCCGGTCAATCAGGCCGGCATTCGCCACAAATGTGGCACCCGTGCTAGAAGCGGCCCGGGGATTTGCGTTGAATCGGGGTTTGCTCAGATGAGTTCCAAAGGGTCACAACCGGCAAAGGCCGGCTTGCGCGTCGGCGTGATTGGCGCGGGCGTCATGGGCAGCAACCATGCGCGCGTGCTCAGCGGCCTGCCTGGCGTCAGCCTCGTCGGCGTCGTCGATCCGTCGCCCGCGCATCGCACGCGCGCGACGGAACTCGCCGATTGCGCGAGCTTCGAGACGCTCGACCAGCTCTTTGCCGCCGGCGTCGACGCCGTCACCATCGCTGCGCCCACCCATCTGCATCACGAGGTCGCGCTCGCCTGCATCGCCAAGAACATCCACGTTCTGGTCGAGAAGCCGATCGCATCCACGGTGGAAGAGGGACGTGAGATCGTCGCCGCCGCGCGAGATGCCGGCGTGACGCTGATGGTCGGCCATGTCGAGCGCTTCAATCCGGCCGTCGCCGCGGTCAAGCAGGCGATCGCGGGCGAGGACATTCTCTCCATCGCGATCACCCGCGTCGGCCCGTTCCCGCCGCGCATGTCCAATGTCGGCGTCGTCATCGACCTTGCCGTGCATGACATCGACCTGATCCGCTGGTTCACCGAATCCGACATCGTCGAGGTGCAGCCGCAATTGTCGAGCGCGGTGGCCGAGCGCGAGGACATCGCGCTCCTGCAGTTCCGCACCGCCAACGGCGTGCTCGCCCACATCAACACCAACTGGCTGACGCCGTTCAAGGCGCGCAGCGTCACGGTCGCGACCCGCGACAAATACGTGATGGGCGATCTCTTGACGCGCCAGGTCACCGAATGCTTCGGCTTCAAGCCGGATGGCAGCTATTCGATGCGGCATCTGCCGGTCGGCCATGACGAGCCGCTCCGCGCCGAGCTGATCGCGTTCCTCAAGGCGGTGCGTAACGGCGAGACGCCGGCAGTCACGGGCGATGAGGGCGTTGCCAGCCTCGAGATCGCCACGCAGTGCCTGGAGACGCCCTCGCGTCCTGCCGCGACGGCGCCCGCCCGCAAGGGGCCGCGCCGCGTCGCCGGCTGATCCCTTTCCATGTCGACTTCTCAAACTTCGCAAGGCGCCATGAACCAGCATCTGCGTTCCGAACCCATTCCCTTCATCGACGTCGCCTCGCAGCGCCGCCGGCTCGGCGCCTCGCTCGATGCGGCCGTCAAGCGCGTGATGGACCATTGCCAGTTCGTCAATGGTCCCGAGGTTTTCGAGCTCGAGAAGCAGCTCGCGGCCTACTCAGGCGCCAAGCACGTGATCGGCTGCGCCAGCGGCACCGACGCGATCCTGATGGTGATGATGGCGATGAATGTCGGGCCCGGCGATGCCGTGCTGTGTCCGTCCTTCACCTTCATCGCGACCGCCTCGCCGGTGGCGCGGACCGGCGCGACGCCTGTCTATGTCGACGTCGACGAGACGACCTTCAACATGAGCCCTGAGTCGCTGAAGCGCGGCATCGCGACCGCCCGCAAGGCCGGCCTGAAGCCGGTCGCGGTCATTCCGGTCGACCTGTTCGGCCAGCCCGCCGATCACGATGCCATCGCCGAGATCGCCAGGGCCGAGGGCCTGTTAGTGCTCGACGATGCCGCCCAAGGCTTTGGCGCGAGCTACAAGGGCCGCAAGCTCGGCACGCTGGCGCTCGCGACCGCGACCAGCTTCTTCCCGGCAAAGCCGCTCGGCTGTTTTGGTGACGGCGGCGCGATCTTCACCGATGACGACGCGCTCGCGGCCACGCTGCGCAGCATCCGCGTGCACGGGCAAGGCGTCGACAAATACGACAACGTCCGCCTCGGCCTCACCGGCCGGCTCGACACCATGCAGGCCGCGGTCCTGATCGAGAAGCTGAAGATTTTTGACGACGAGATCGCCGCCCGTAACAGGGTCGCGGAGCGCTATGCGCGTGGACTGTCGAATGTCGTCACCGTGCCGCGCCTCGCGCCCGGCAATACCTCGGTCTGGGCGCAATACACCATTCGCCTGCCGAAGGGTACCGACCGCGACGGCTTCGCTGCCGCGCTAAAAGCCCAAGGGGTGCCGACCGCGATCTATTACGGCAAGTCGATGCATCAGCAGACCGCCTACAAGCAGTATCCGGTCGCCGAGGGCGGATTGCCGGGTTGCGAGAGCCTGTCGCAGGACGTCATCAGCCTGCCGATGCACGCCTACCTGACCGAAGCCGACCAGGAGCGAATCATCGCCGCCGTCCGCGGCGCGCTCGCGGGTTGATCTTGCTTCACCTCTCCTGCTTGCTGGAGAGGTCGCGCCGAAGGCGCGGGTGAGGGCTCTCTCCTCTGGGGGAGTCTTCGTTGCTGAGACACCCTCTCCCCAACCCTCCCCCGCAAGCGGGGGAGGGAGCACACCTCCACTGCGGTTTGCACCTAGACCTGATCTCGCCATGCTCTAAAACAGACGCATGCTCGGACGCATCTTCACGGTCGGTGGTTACACGCTGCTCTCGCGGCTGACGGGATTTGCCCGCGACATCATGCTCGCGGCGATCCTCGGCGCCGGCCCGGTGGCCGACGCCTTTTTCGTGGCGCTGCGGCTGCCCAATCATTTCCGCGCGATCTTCGCCGAAGGCGCCTTCAACGCCGCCTGGGTGCCGGCCTATGCGCATGTCCATGGCGAGAAGGGGGAGGCGGCGGCAAAACTGTTCGCCGACCGCATCTTCACGCTGCTGCTGGCCTCTCAAATTGTGCTGCTGGTCGTCGCCTGGCTGTTCATGCCGCAGGCCATGAGCATTCTGGCGCCGGGCTTTTCCGAGGATGCCGAGCAGCGCAAGCTCGCGATCGAGCTGACCCGGATCACCTTTCCCTATCTGCTGCTGATCACGCTGGTGACGCTCTATGGCGGCATGCTCAACGTGATGCAGCGCTTTGCCAGCGCCGCGGCGGCGTCGATCTTCCTCAACGTCGCCATGATGATGACGCTGGCGGTTGCCGTCTGGTTTCCGACCGCCGGCCATGCCGCCGCCTGGGGCGTCCTCATCTCCGGCTTCCTGCAATATTTCCTGCTCGCCGGCGATCTCGCCCGCCATGGCGGTCTGCCGCGCTTTGCGCCGCTCAAGCTCGACGAAGACGTTCGCGGTTTCTTTAGGGCGCTGGGACCCGCGACGCTGGGCTCGATGGGCACGCAGGTCGCGCTGTTCGCCGACACCATCATCGCGACCTTCCTGCCCGCCGGTGCGCTGTCGGCGCTCTATTATGCCGACCGCCTCAACCAGCTCCCGATCGGCGTGATCGGCATCGCCATCGGCACGGTGCTGCTGCCGGAGATGTCGCGGCGGATCACCGCCAACGACCATGACGGCGCGATGAGGGCGCAGCGCCGCGCCTTCGATTTCACGCTGCTGTTTTCGGTGCCGTTCGTCGCGGCCTTCCTCACCGTGCCCGATGCGATCATGCGCGCGCTGTTCGCCCGCGGCGCGTTCTCGAAGGCCGACGCGGCCGCCGCCGGCGCGACGCTCGCGGCCTATGCCATCGGCCTGATCCCCTTCGTGCTGATCCGCAGCGCGGTCGCGACCTTCTACGCGCGCAAGGACACCGCAACGCCGGTCCGGGCGTCGCTGACCGGGATTGCCGTCAACGTCGCGCTGAAGGTCGCCTTGATGGGATCGCTCGCCCAGATCGGTCTTGCGCTGGCCACCGCCGTTGGTGTCTGGACCAATCTCTTGCTGGTGCTGTTCTTCGCCGTGCGGCGCGGCTTTCTCGTGCTGGACCGCGCCTGGCTGTTGTCGCTCGGCAAATTCCTGCTGACTGGGCTGATCCTCGCCGCCGCGTTCTGGCTGATTGCGCGCTTCAGCCCTTCGATACTGGGCTCGATACACTTCCGGGATGAATTGACCCTAGTCCTGTTGGCCGTCGGAGGCACTATCGTCTACGTGCTCGCGATCCTCGTGCTGTTCGGCCGCCGCTGGCTGGTCTCGCTGGTGCGCGGCTAGGCGAGATCAACAGGTTTGTCACGTCCGCTTTGTCTGCGAATGTATCGGCGCAGAGCTCTACTCAAAGGTACGTTTCTCGTACGTGATGCGCTCGTAGATGTCGCCGGAAATCATATGGGCGATGCCGCTAAGATCGTCGGGATTGCCGATATACTGCCGGCCCGCAAGTTGTGCGCCACTGGATACGTCCCAAAGCCTAAACTCGACTTTGACGCGGTCATCGGGTTGACGGGTGATGCGGCCGGCGATCAACGCCTGTGTGCTGGTTCTGCGCCAATCGGAAAATTCGGGCGGCACGTCGATATTCACGTTCCTTTTCAGGAATGCCACCTGATCAACCAACTCGAACACGCTGCTTTGCTTGAGATCAGAGGCAATGGTCCGCGAGAGTGAATTGGCTAGTTCAGTCTCCGAAGGGCCGGCAGCGACAAAGTCAGGCAACGCTATCCGCACCGGCTGACCAAATCGAATAACGGGACGCTGAAGGAAAGGATCGGCGCCCGCAGGTCCGCTGATCGCAATGGCTATGACGGCAGCGATTATTCGAAAGCGCATCACAATGCCCTCAGAAGACAATCCGGGAATAGAGGTAAGCATTCGGGCGGAATTTGGTGCACGTCGGCGTAGGCTCGCGTAGTGCCGCCGCAGGGGGCTCGCCTCAAGGCTGCAACCGACATCCGCACATCTCTTGATTTTATGCGATTGCCATGCTATTGTCCGCTCATGATCAAATCCGTGCGCAACGTTAACCTCTCGGACATGACCCGCTTCGGCTGGGCCGTGGAAGGAGTCGCGCGCTAGGAATTCGTCGACGACATCTTTTCACAAGGGCCCCGCCGGCATCGGACGGGGCCTTTTCTTTGGCCACGCTCCCTGCCGGCACAACAGCAGGAGCATCCGATGCCACCACAATTGACGAACAGCACATGCGAGGCGGAGGGCGATGCCGCGAGGCGCGGCCTCGACTTTTCCATCGCCTTGAGCTTGCTCAAGCGATATTGGCGAGCCTTTTTGGAGCAGCGCCGGAGCCCACGAGTCAGCTTGCACGACCTGAGTGATCGGGAGCTGATGGACATCGGCCTGACGCGTGGCGAGATCGACTCCATCACGCCTGAGCGTGCTATCGAAAGGCTGCGAGATCGCGCGACGGATCTGTGGAGCCGCGGCGCGATGTAGGTGATCAACCGTAGAGTTCTTCGGGCATGATTCCGTTTCTTGAACGACTCGACCACGCAAGCAAAGTGCTTGTCGCAGGCTGTGGCGGCGGCTTCGACGTTTTCGCCGGGGTCCCGCTCGCCCAGCATCTGACGGCGCGAGGTAAGGAGGTGGTGTTCGCCAGCTTCTCCTTCACGAACTTATGGCTATGCGGCGGCGAGCGTGTCGGGGAGGCGATTTGGCGCGTCGATCAGCGCGCCGCCGAGATTCCTTACTTCCCGGAGAAGTGGCTGGCCGAATGGCTTGGTCGCCGCGAGCAGCTCGTGCCGATCTACGCCTTTGCGAAAAGCGGTGTTCGGCCGCTCGCGGCGGCGTATCGATGGATCATCGCTTCCCATGACATCGATACCGTGGTCCTAGTTGACGGCGGGACCGACAGTCTCGTGTTCGGCGATGAGCCCGGCGCCGGAAGCGTCGTCGAGGACGCTGTCTCGCTCGTGGCTGCCGATCAGGCCGCGGGCGAAAACGTGCTGCTCGCCGCGATCGGCTTCGGAGTGGATCATTATCACGGCGTTTCGCATCACGCCTTCCTCGAGAACACCGCCCAGCTGATTCGCGATGGCGGGTTTCTCGGCATGTTCTCGCTGTCGCAGGGCAGCAGGGAGGCCGATGCCTTCCTCGATCTCGTCGACTACGCCAACCAGCGTCAGCCCCAGCACCCAAGCATTGTGTGCAATTCGATCGCGAGTGCACTGCGGGGCGAGTTCGGCAACTATCATGCCACCAACCGAACCAGCGGAAATGAACTTTTTATCAACCCGCTGATGACGCAATATTGGACGTTCCAGTCCTCAGCGGTGGTTCGTCGCATGGCCTATGCGGGCCAGCTGGCCGAGACTGAGCGTGCGGAGGACGCCCGCAGAATCATCGATCTTCACAGAGAAATGACCGAGCTGCGGCCTTTCCGCCCAATTCCACTCTGACATGGCGCCAGTTCAGCCCTCTTGTCCGGAGCCTTGCGCGCGATTGCGCTTGAGTTCTTGTGCTTCGTAGCGGGCATTGAGCGCCGGATCATTGGTATCGCCAGCGACCGTATCCGCATCGCTGCCGTCTAGACCTGGTGCGGCCTTGATGGCGTCGGCAAGTCCCTTCGGGTCGGGGCTCTCCTGAACAAATGGCTTTAGATAGGTGTCGAGTTTGCCCTTGCCAGGCTCATCGAGCTCTTGGGTCAAGGCCGTAAGGTATTCATCCTTGCCGGTGGCGGACCAATCGATGCTGATCGCGGCACGCCGCGCCATCTCTGCATGAACCAGCATAATCGTGCGTCCGTTACCGTCGAGGAAGGGATGTCCATAGGCGAGATAGCCCATCACCTCGCCCGGTTTTTTCGCCATGAAGGCCCTGTCTTGGCCCTTCTCCAGCGCGTAGTTGATGGCTTTGCGAATGTCGCTTGGATGCGCAAAGAGAACGGATCCCTTTTTCACAAAGATGTGGGGCGCATTCTTGAGGCGGTCCTCTCCGGCCCATGGAAACACCGCTTCGAAAAGCGTCTTGTGGGTCTGCTGCACGTCGGCGTAGGTCAGGGACGATCGCGCCTGAAGATACTCTACGGCGGCATCGATGCCGGTTAGGAACGAATTGTGAAGAAGACGCTGAACAATGTCGGGATCCTTGGCTTTTGCGACGTTGCGCAAGTAACCTTGCGTCGCAAAATCACCGAAAGGATCGAAGGTCACGGACGGCTTTCGCGCAGATAGCGTGCCTGAAGGCGTACCGCCTGGACGCGGCTCAAAATCCCGGCTCGTTGCAGGGCAACAATGGTGTTCTCGATATCATCGAATTTCACGTCATCGCCGGAGAGGCGTGTGGCGTGGTGAGCAAAAACGTCGTTTGATGACACAACGACCGCCACGTTGTTGCTGCTCGCAAGCCGTCGAATGACTTCGGCGGTATAGCGGGGCCGGGTCGCAGAACGTCGAGCGGACATGGATTCTCCTCGTCTTCAATATAGTACGGAGAGGCCCGAAAATCCATCATGTTGCGGCATCCGGGCCAAGCCCAGGGACCAGGGCGCCGGGAGTCTGCACGCCCAAACCCATTTGCCTTGCCACTTTTTCCACGGCAATATGCCGGCAAAACAACCATAGGACGGGTCAAGACAATGGCTGCTCCCATCAAGTTCGGCGTTGGCCAAAGCGTGCTGCGCAAGGAGGATGACGCGCTCATCCGCGGCAAGGGCCGCTATACCGACGATTACGCGCCGCAGGCCGCGCTCCGCTGCTTGATGCTGCGCTCGCCGCATGCGCATGCCAAATACACCATCGATGCGAGCCGCGCCCGCGGGCTTCCCGGCGTCGCGCTGATCCTGACCGCCGACGACGTCAAGGATCTCGGCAATCTGCCCTGCCTGTTCAATCTCGAGACCGATCCGTTCACCGGCCCGCCTTACCCGATCCTCGCCAAGGACGAAGTGCGCCATGTCGGCGATTCCATCGCCTTCGTCGTCGCCGAGACCATCGATCAGGCCCGCGACGCGATCGAGGCGATCGAGGTCAAATGGTCGCCGCTGCCGGCGGTGACCGGCGTCGTCAATGCTGTGAAGAAGGGCGCGCCGCAGGTCTGGCCGGACAAGGCCGGCAACGTGCTGTTCGACGTCTCGATCGGCGACAAGGCCGCGACGGAAGCTGCCTTCGCCAAGGCGCATGCGGTGGCCGAAATCTCCATCGTCAATCCGCGCGTGGTCGCGAGCTTCATGGAGACGCGCGCGGCCGTCTGCGAATACGACGCCAAGCGCGACCATCTGACGCTGACGGTCGGCAGCCAGGGCAGCCACCGCCTGCGCGACATCCTCTGCCAGAACGTGCTCAACATCCCCACCGACAAGATGCGGGTGATCTGCCCGGACGTCGGCGGCGGTTTTGGCACAAAGCTGTTTCCGTACCGCGAATACGCCCTGATGGCGGTCGCGGCGCGCAAGCTGAAGAAGGCGGTGAAATGGGCGGCCGACCGCTCCGAGCATTTCATGGGCGATGCGCAGGGCCGCGACAACGTCACCACCGCGAAGATGGCGCTGGCCGAGGACGGCAAGTTTCTCGCCATGGATTGCGACCTGATGGGCGACATGGGCGCGTATCTGTCGACCTTCGGGCCCTACATCCCCCATGGCGGCGCCGGCATGCTGCCGGGCCTCTACGACATCCAGGCCTTCCACTGCCGGGTGCGCACCATCTTCACCCACAGCGTGCCGGTCGATGCCTATCGCGGCGCGGGCCGGCCCGAGGCAGCCTACGTCATCGAACGTCTCGTCGATGCCTGCGCGCGAAAACTCGACATGACGTCGGACGCCATCCGTCGCAAGAATTTCATTCAGCCGAAGGCGCTGCCCTACAAGACCGCGACCGGCAAGGTCTATGATTCCGGCGACTTCGCCGCGCATCTGAAGCGCGCGATGGAGATCGCCGAGTGGAAGGAATTTCCCAAGCGCGCCAAGGCGGCCAAGAAGGGCGGCCTGATCCGCGGCATCGGCCTTGCGAGCTATGTCGAGATTTGCGGCGTGATGGGTGAGGAGACGGCCAATGTCCGCCTCGATCCCAATGGCGACGTCACCGTCCTCATCGGCACACAGTCGAGCGGGCAGGGCCACCAGACCGCCTATGCGCAGATCGTCGCCGAGCAGTTCGGCGTCGCGCCCGAGCGCGTCCACGTCCGCCAGGGCGACACCGACGAGATCGCGACGGGCCTCGGCACCGGCGGCTCGGCCTCGATTCCCTCGGGCGGCGTCAGCGTCGAGCGCGCCACGCGCGAACTCGGCTCGAAGCTCAAGGAGATCGCGGCGCAGGCGCTGGAAGCCAGCGCCGGCGATCTCGAGATCACCGATGGCATCGTGCGCATCTCCGGCACCGATCGTTCGATCTCGTTCGCCGATCTCGCCAAGCGGCCCGGCGTCGATCCGTCGAAGCTCAACGGCAGCGCGACCTTCGCCAGCGCCGACGGCACCTATCCGAACGGCACGCATCTGGCGGAGGTCGAGATCGACCCGGCCACCGGCATCATCAAGATCGTCAACTACGTGATCGTCGACGATTTCGGCAAGACGCTCAATCCGCTGCTGCTGGCGGGCCAGGTCCATGGCGGCGCCATGCAGGGCATCGGCCAGGCCTTGATGGAGCAGGTGGTCTATGGGCCGACCGACGGCCAGCTCATCACCGCCACCTACATGGACTATGCGCTGCCGCGCGCGGCGGACGGTCCGTCTTTCGTGTTCGAGACCCACAATGTCCCCTGCAAGACCAATCCGCTGGGGGTGAAGGGGGCGGGCGAGGCTGGCGCGATCGGCTCCTGTCCGGCCATCGTCAACGCCATCGTCGACGCCCTCTGGCGCGAATACAAGATCGACCACATCGACATGCCGGCAACGCCGGAGCGGGTGTGGATCGCCATCAGCGAGCACCGTCGCCGCCACAGCCTCTGAACCCGATCTCCGCGCGCACGGGAATAAACGCGCCGCGCGGGGTTCTACCCATGATGGGTCCCGGCTTCACGTGAAGCCGGTGAAGTCTCATTCCCTGAACGTCTCGAGAGCCGGAGAAACGGACCAATGAAACGGACGATGATTGTCGCGGGCGCCCTCGTGCTCGGCGCGGGCGCCGTCATGGCGCAACAGGAGATTGCCGTCCAGCAGGACAATCTGATGCGCTCGATCGCCAAGAGCCAGTATGGCGTGATCCAGAAGATGACGAAGGGCGAGATCCCCTTCGACAAGAAGGCCGCCGATCAGGCCATCGCCAGCATCGAGGCCGATGTTGCCAAGATCGCAAAGACCTTCGAGGTCAATCCCAAGCAGGATGTCGTCAACGCGACTTATGGCGCCTCGCCGAAGGTCTGGCAGAACAAGGCCGATTTCGACTCCAAGATCCCGCCGGTGCAGAAGGCGATCGCCGACGTCAAGGGCAAGATCACCGATGTCGCGAGCCTGAAGGCCGCCTACACCTCGGTTAACGACCGCTGCAACGATTGTCACGAAACTTATCGGGTGAAGTTGAAATAACCGGGCGACGAGGCATCAGGAAAAAGGCGGTTGCGAAAGCAGCCGCCTTTTTTGTGTGGCTGCGACTCGCTGCGCGGTAGAATTTCTGTCCGCAAGGCCTGACGGATCGCTGTCGGAGCGGCTATCTTTGCGCCAACGGCCGTGCGCTGACACGAGTCGACGCATCCTTCTCCCGAAAGCCTCACGACGTCGGGAGTTCCAACGCGCGGCGGGCAGCTGAACCAACAGCGAGGCAGGCCATGGTAAAACCGTTCCCGTCGAAGACCCATATCGGCAACCATATGCTGCATCCGGAAACCCTGATGCTGACCTATGGCTATGATCCGCAATTGTCGGAAGGTGCGATCAAGCCTCCGGTGTTCCTGACCTCGACCTTCGTGTTCAAGACCGCCGAGGACGGGCAGGACTTCTTCGATTACGTTGCCGGCCGGCGCGAGCCGCCGGAAGGCATGGGCGCGGGCCTGGTCTATTCGCGCTTCAACCATCCCAACAGCGAAATCGTCGAGGACAGGCTCGCGGTCTATGAGCGCACCGAGAGCTGCGCGCTGTTCTCCTCGGGCATGGCGGCGATCGCGACCACGATTCTCGCCTTCGTCCGTCCCGGCGACGTCATCCTGCACTCCCAGCCGCTCTATGGCGGGACGGAGACGCTGCTGACGAACACGCTGGCGCGCCTGTCGATCGGCGCGGTCGGCTTTGCCGACGGCATCGATGAAGCATCCGTCAGGCAGGCCTCGGAGGAGGCGATGGGTAGGGGGCGGGTTTCGATGATCCTGATCGAGACCCCGGCCAACCCGACCAACGGCCTCGTCGACATCGCGATGATCCGCCGCATCGCCGATTCCGTCGGCAAGGCCCAGGGACACACGCCGATCATCGCCTGCGACAACACGCTGCTCGGGCCGGTGTTTCAGCGGCCGATCGAGCATGGCGCGGACCTGTCGCTGTATTCTCTGACCAAATATGTCGGCGGCCATTCCGACCTGATTGCGGGCGCCGCGCTCGGATCGAAGGCGATCATGAAGGGCATCAAGGCGCTGCGCGGCGCCATCGGCACCCAGCTCGATCCGCATTCCTGCTGGATGATCAACCGCTCGCTCGAGACGCTGAGCCTGCGCATGGAAAAGGCCGATGTGAATGCGCGCCTGGTGGCGAGCTATCTGCGCGACCACCCCAAGGTCGCCAGGGTGCACTATCTCGGTCATCACGAGCAGGACTCGCCCTCGGGGCGCGTGTTCGCGCGGCAATGCCTGGGGGCGGGATCGACCTTCTCGTTCGACATCATCGGCGGCAAGGAGGCGGCGGCGAAATTCCTCAACGCGCTGCAGATCCTCAAGCTGGCTGTGAGCCTTGGCGGCACCGAGTCGCTCGCGAGCCTGCCCGCAACAATGACCCATTCCGGCGTTCCCGCCGAGATCCGCCAAAAAATCGGCGTGCTCGATTCCACGATCCGGCTGTCGATCGGCATCGAGAACCCGTCGGATCTGATCGCGGATCTCGCGCAGGCGCTGAACGCGGCTTGAGCGGGGCGATCAAAGCGGATTGGACGCGCGGCATGCCGACATGATCGCCGCGGCAGCCTCGTTGCTCTGCGCGCCCGAGAGCTGCCGCACGAGGCAGATGTAATAGCCCTTGCTGGATTCATTCAGCAGGGAATCGCCGTTGACGACGAGCCAGTTGCAGGCGGAGCGGATGTACTGCACGGCAAGGGCCGACCGCGTATCGCGGATTGCGGACAGCTCGCACTGAGCCCGCTTCTCGATATCGCTCTGCGCGAGGACAGGTGCGGAGAAGGAAAGCAGCGCTCCGGCCACGATGAGGCCTGCCAGAACGTTTGAAGGCCTATACGCAGATCTTCTGATGCTGGCGTCATCGGGCCGATCGAGAACGCTGGAAACAAGCCGCACGGTGCTACTCTGGAGATTGATGGGGCCGAAGTTTACGGCGGAACGCGCGAGGCTGGCAAGGCACGAGCGTGGACATTGCCGGAGCCGCCTCCGCTGCAAATCGAAAAGGCCGGACGCTCCCTCCTTGCGTCCGGCCTTTCCGCGACGAAGCCGCGTTGTCGCTTTACTTCGTCACCCTATTTCATCACCCTATTTCGTCGCTCTATTTCGTTACTCTATTTCGTCACTTGGCCGCGGATCTCGCCGCCCGGGTTCGCCGCCGTGTGGATGTTGATGTAGTACTTGCCGCCGAGCAGGTCGGCGGCCTGCGCGTCGGTGAGCGTCGCTTCGCCCTTGACCGGGCTCGAGCCTGCATTGGCGATCGGGACTGCGACGCCGGCGTTCTTGCCGGCCTCGGCGGGGCCGTGGAAATGGGCGGCGGTGGCAGGACCGGAGAGCCCGGAATAGCTGACGGTCCACGACAGCTTCTTGCTGGCGGCGTCATAGTCGAGCTCGGCCGTTCCGGTGCCGCTGCTGGTGTTGGCGGGTACTTGGGATTTGCCGTCCAGCGTCGCCTTCAGTTTCTCCGCGCTGGCCGGGGCGGCGAACGCAACGGCAGCTCCGAGTGCCAGTGTGGCAAAAACGGCTTTTGTCATGGGTCTCTCCCTGTTGACGCCTGATTGCTGTGAACTTCCAAACAGTACGTCTTTCAGTTTATTCCCGCATGACAGCCGGACCATCTAAAATATTCGTGGCTGGATCGGGCGCGGCATGACCCTTAAGTTCGCGCGCTCACGATGGAATGATCGAATGCTGCGACGAACGCTTCTTGCCGCCCTGATCGCCGCCGTCGCGGCGTTCGGCCTCTATTGGTGGTTGACCGCCCCGGCGGCGCTGGCCCTGCCGGCACCGACACGCAGCCCCGATCTCGCCAACGGGCAGGAGATGTTCAACGCCGGCGGCTGCTCGTCCTGTCATGCGGTGCCCAACCAGCCCGATCGCCTGCGGCTCGGCGGCGGCCTGGCGCTCGGCTCGCCGTTCGGGACGTTCTACGTCCCCAATATTTCCCCCGATCCGACCGACGGGATCGGCCGGTGGAGCGAGGCCGATTTCGTCGACGCCGTGATGCGCGGCATCTCGCCCGAGGGCACGCATTACTTCCCGGCGTTTCCCTACACATCCTATCATCTGGCGAAGATCGACGACGTCCGCGATCTCTTCGCCTATCTGAAGACGCTGCCGCCGGTATCAGGCAGAGTGCGCGACCACGCGCTGCCGTTTCCGTTCAACATCCGCCGCAATGTCGGCATCTGGAAGCTGCTGTTCATGGACAGCGGGCGGTTCGTCGCGGACGCTGCACGCTCGCGGCAATGGAATCGCGGGGCCTATCTCGTGAACGGTTTCGGCCATTGCGCCGAATGCCACAGCCCGCGCAATCTGCTCGGCGGCATCGTCACGGCGCAGCGCTTCGCCGGCGGCCCCAATCCGGACGGGGAGGGCTGGGTGCCGAACATCACGCAGCAGGGCATCGGCAGCTGGAGCGAGAAGGATATCGCCGATTTCCTCGAGACCGGCGACATGCCCGAGGGCGACAGCGCCTCGGGCGCGATGCGGCCAGTGATCAAGAATCTAGCGCAGCTGACCGCGGAAGATCGCGCCGCGATGGCCGCTTATCTGAAATCGCTGCCCCCGGTGCAGGGACCGACACCGCCCAAGCGCAAGGAGGGCGGCTAGCTAGCCCGTGCCGAATGCCTTGAAGGTGATGATGGTGAGGGTGTCCTGGATGCCCGGCAGCACCTGCACCTTCTCGTTGACGAAGTGGCCGATGTCGGTGTCCTTGTCGACGTAGAACTTCACCAGCAAATCGTATTGGCCGGCGGTCGAGTAGATCTCGGAGGCGATCTCGGCTTCGGCGAGCGCATTGGCGACCGTATAGGACTGGCCGAGCTTGCATTTGATCTGGACGAAAAAGGGAACCATTGCAGTCACTCCGAAAGCGCATCTGGCGGCTAATAGGCCAAAACCGGGGTGGCTTGGCAAGCACACTTGCCGACCTGTCGTTGCCTGAAGGATCGGTCCTGCCCGGGATCGCCTCTAGGAGGGCAGGGGCGCGGCGGCGAACGCTTCCCTGAGCCGGCGGGCGAGCTCGGCATTGCGATAGGGCTTGGTCAGGACGATCGATTGGGCGTGCGCGCGGCCCTGCTCGACCAGGGTCTCCAGGGCGTAGCCGGACGAGAACACGACCGGCAGGCCGGGGCGGATGCGCCGGGCCTGGTCGGCGAGCTCCCAGCCGCTCATTCCGCCGGGCATCACGATGTCGGTGAACAGGAGGTCGATGGCCGGGTTGGTGCGAAGCAGCTGCAAGGCTTCCTTGCCGTTGACGGCCGAGATCACGCGATATCCCAGCGCTTCCACGCGCAGTGTGACGGAGGAGCGGACGAACGGGTCGTCCTCGGCGACCAGGATCGTTTCGTGGCCGCGGGGCGCGGCTTCCTCGCGCGCCGCGATGTCGGCGAGCGACTGCTCGCCGCCGGCATGCGGCAGGTAGATGCGGACCGTCGTGCCGAGACCCGGCTCGCTGTAGATCGAGACATGTCCGCCCGATTGCCTGGCGAAGCCATAGACCATGCTGAGTCCGAGGCCAGACCCCTTGCCGACCTCCTTGGTGGTGAAGAACGGCTCGAAGGCGCGCTCGATGACGTCAGTGGCCATGCCTTCGCCGTCATCGGTGACCGCGATCAGGGCGTAGCTGCCGGACTCCACCTCCGGATGCTGCATGCGATAGTGCTCGTCGATCGCCGTGAGCTCGGTGCTGAGGGTGAGATGCCCGCCTGATGGCATGGCATCCTGCGCGTTGAGCGCGAGATTGAGCACGGCGGATTCCAGCTGGGCGCGGTCGGCGAAGGCCAGGATGGAGCCGGCGCCGAACGCCGTCCTGATCTCGATGTTCTCGCGCAGGGTGCGCTTGAGCAGCTTGTGCATGGAGGTCAGGAGCTCGCGGCACTCGATCGCGCGGGGTTGCAGCAATTGGCGCCGGCTGAACGCCAGCAGCCGCTGCGTCAGCTCCGCGCCGCGTTCGCCCGACTGGCAGATGTCGTCGGCGAAACGGCGGAGGTCGGGACGGCCCTTGAGCTGCTCGCTGAGATATTCCGCGTTGCCGATGATGACGGTGAGCAGATTGTTGAAGTCGTGGGCGATGCCGCCGGAGAGCTGGCCGACCGTCTCCATCTTCTGCGCCTGCTGCAGCTGCTGCTCGGTCAGCTTGCGCCTGGTCAGGTCGTGAACGATACCGACATGGATCAGCTCGCCGTCCTGCCACGCTTGGCCCACCGACAGGTTCATCGGAAAGCTCGATCCGTCCTTGCGCAGGCCGACGGCTTCCCCTGTTGCGAAACGCTGCGCGCGACCGGTGGATGAGGGCCTCTCCTTGGACATCAGCATGCCGATGTCGCGGTTCATGACCTCGTCGGCGCGATACCCGAACAACCGCTCGCAGGCGGGATTGAACAGGAGAATGCGGGCTTGCGCGTCGAACAGGATGACGCCGTCGACCGCGGTGTCGACCACGGCGGTGAGGCGCGTCATGCTCTCGCGCAGCGCGCGCTGGGTTTCACTGACCTGGCCGAGCAGCTGCGCCGCATCCCGGTTCTTGCTCTCCTCCTCCTCGAGCGCGGCCTGGACCTGCCGGAGCTCGAACGGCGAGGGGATGCTCAGGATCTTCGGCAGCAGCGGCCAGAGCGCACCCGCGGTGAAGACCGATGCCACGGCGGTGAGCGCCTTGACGATGCCCTCGATGCCGTAGACCGGCACCCACAGCGTGTAGATCGACAGCACATGCGTCAGGCCAGAGGCCATGATGAAGACGGCGAACGCCCAAAACACCCATCCGAACTTGAGGTCGCGCCGTTTGGTGACGAGGATCGCAAGCGCGAACGGAATCGAGAAATACGCCAGCGCAATGCTGGCGTCCGAGACCACGTGCAGCCATATCAGCTCGGGCTCCCAGCGCAGGCAGATGCCGTGCGGGGAGAGCATCGAGGAGTCGAGGAGGCGTTCGAAATAGGCCCACATGATCGGTTCCCGAGAGGAGTTCGGGCCGAGGCTGGCCCGCAACATGGCGTTGTGGACGAATCCACGGGCCAACCTCTCATTCATCGGAATCGATGCCAAGGCCGGTCGATGCCGAGGTCATATTTTCGCGGAATGTGCACGATTGCGGGAAGACGGGCGGTCCGGGGGGCAGCCCTCCACCTGATTCGCTGGCCCATGGCCGGCCCGGCTTGCTGGCACGTCGGGGGCGCGCTAGGACAGGGCATGGCCGTGTCCTTCTCAAACGAACGTATCCGGCGATGACGACGCCCGTTGCGCTCACCATTGCCGGGTCGGATTCCAGCGGCGGCGCCGGCATCCAGGCGGATCTGAAGACCTTTGCCGCGCTCGGCGTCTATGGCGCCTCCGTGATCGCGGCGCTGACGGCGCAGAACACGCGCGGCGTCACCGGCATTCACGCCGTGCCGGCCGAGTTCGTCACCGCCCAGATCGATGCGGTGTTCTCCGACCTCGACATCGGCGCGGTGAAGATCGGCATGGTCGGCCAGGCCGACAGCATCGATGCGATCGCGGCGGCGCTGTCGCGCTGGGAGCCGCGCCACATCGTGCTCGATCCCGTGATGGTGGCGACCTCGGGCGATCGCTTGCTGGCGTCCGAAGCCGTCGACGCCTTGCGCACGAGACTGATGCCGCTGGCCTCTGTGATCACGCCGAACCTGCCGGAGGCCGCGGCTCTTCTCGGCGAGCACGTTGCGGCGAGCGAGGCCGAGATCGAGGCCCAGGGGCGGCGGCTGCTGGCGCTCGGCTGCCGCGCGGTCCTGATCAAGGGCGGGCACGGCGAGGGCGCCGAGAGCATCGACTATCTCGTCACCTCCGGACACACGACCGCGCTCGCCGCGCCGCGCATCGCAACCCAAAACACCCATGGCACCGGCTGTTCGCTGTCCTCAGCGGTCGCAGCGGGGCTCGCCAAGGGCGAGGATCTGGAGCTTGCCGTGCGCAACGCCAAGGCGTGGATCAGTGCAGCGATCGCGGCTGCCGACCGCTTCAGCGTCGGCCATGGCCACGGGCCGATCCATCATTTCCACAAATTTTACTGACGGCGTGCGTTCGCGCGGCGCAGTCGCGCCTCCGTTAACCAATAAGGCCATGCGGTTCCGTGGTTTTGCGGACACCGCTGCGGCGCCATGTCGCCTGATTGTCGCATGCGACTGATATTCGCGGGGAAGGGCGAGGCAAGGCGTGATTCGTATTTGAAGGTGCCTCAAGGGTTCAATCGGTCATCCCCCTGTCACGGGACATTGTTACAGGCTGGCGCATGGGAAGTTACGATGTGAGTGACGAGAGCCCGGAGCGGCGCTTTCGCACGTTGTTCATCTCCGACGTTCATCTCGGAGCCCGCGGTTCTCAAGCCGACCTTCTGCTCGACTTCCTGCGCTACCATGATGCCGACACGATCTACCTCGTCGGCGACATCGTCGACGGCTGGGCGCTGAAATCGAGCTGGCACTGGCCGCAGTCCCATAACGACCTCGTCCAGAAGCTTTTGCGCAAGGCGCGCAAGGGCGCCAAGATCATCTACATTCCCGGCAATCACGACGAGTTCCTGCGCAACTATTACGGCACGCATTTCGGCGGCATCGACGTGGTCGAGAACACCGTCCACACCGGCGTGGACGGCAAGCGCTATCTCGTCATCCACGGCGACATCTTCGATCTCGTGGTGCAGAACGCGCGCTGGCTCGCCCATCTCGGCGACAAGGCCTACGACTTCGCGATCCAGATGAATCGCTTCGTCAATTTCTTCCGGCGCATGTTCGGCGTGCCCTATTGGTCGCTGTCGCAATGGGCCAAGCAGAAGGTCAAGAACGCCGTCAATTATATCGGCGCGTTCGAGCAGGCGCTCGCCGCCGAAGCGCGGCGGCACGAGGCCGACGGCGTGATCTGCGGCCACATCCACTATGCCGTGATCCGCGACGAGGCCGGCATCCGCTACATGAACTGCGGCGACTGGGTGGAGAGCTGCACCGCCCTGGTCGAGCACGACGACGGCCATTTCGAGATCATCACCTGGGCGGACCAGTTGCAGAAGCCGGCACAAGTCCCGCAGGTCGCAGCGAGAGCTGCATAACAAGGGCCATTTGATGCGCATCCTGGTCGCGACCGACGCCTGGCACCCGCAAGTCAACGGTGTGGTTCGGACGCTGACCAAGCTGGCTGATGCCGCCAAGGGGCTTAACGTCGAAGGTCTTGGCGTTGAAGGTCTTGGCGTCGAGTTCACGTTCCTGACGCCGCAATCGTTCCGTACCTTTGCGATGCCGAGCTATCGCGACGTGCGCCTTGCGATGCCGCGTCCGGCGCGGATCGCGCGGCTGATCGAGGAGGCGCGCCCCGACAGCATCCACATCGCGACCGAGGGGCCGATCGGCCTGATGGTCCGCCGCTATTGCCGCCAGCGCAAGCTGCCGTTCACGACCAGCTTCCACACCCGCTTTCCCGAATATGTCCGCGCTCGCGTGCCGGTCCCGGGCTCGCTGATCTGGCGGGCGCTGCGCCGCTTCCATGCGCCAAGCCGCGCCGTGATGGCGGCGACGCCGGCGCTTGCACGTGAGCTGACCGAGCGCGGCTTCGACAATGTCGTGCTGTGGCCGCGCGGTGTCGACACCGGCCTGTTCCACCCCCGCGCAGTCGATCTCTGTCTGCCGGCGCCGGTGTTCCTGTCGGTCGGCCGCGTCGCGGTGGAGAAGAATCTCGAGGCCTTCCTCGACCTCGACCTGCCCGGCACCAAGGTGATTGTCGGCGACGGCCCGGCGCGCGCCGCGCTCGAAGAGGCCTATCCCGATGCGATCTTCCTTGGTGAGAAGCACGGCGAGGAACTGGCCGATATCTATGCCGCCGCCGACGTATTCGTGTTCCCCAGCAAGACCGACACGTTCGGCCTGGTGCTGCTGGAGGCGCTGGCGAGCGGCCTGCCGGTCGCGGCCTTCCCGGTGAAGGGTCCTCGCGACGTCATCGGCGATGCGCCGGTCGGCGCTCTCGATCACGATCTGCGCAATGCCTGCTTCGCCGCGCTCGGTGTCTGCCGGCAGGACTGCGTCGAATTCGCCGCCAACTACACCTGGGAGGCCTCGGCACGGGTCTTCATCGACAGCATCCAGGCGGTCGGGGCGGTGCTATCAGGCAGGAATGGGGCCGAGCCGGTTAGTTTCGTAGCCTGAAACCAGGGTTCATCGCGCGGAGGTGTCTTGCCCGCGCTCAGGCTGGCGCGATAAGTTTGGGCCATGACCGAACAGCTCCTTCCGATCGGCCCCGCCGACATCGATGCCGCAGCGCGCGTGATCGCGCCCTACGCCATCCGCACCCCGCTGTTGTCCTTTCCCGTGCTCAACGAGCGCGTCGGTGCCAAAGTGTTCCTGAAGCCGGAGATGCTCCAGCGCACCGGCTCCTTCAAGTTCCGCGGTGCCTTCAACAAGGTGTTCTCGATCCCGCAGGACAAGCGCGCCGGCGGCGTCGTCGCGTTCTCCTCCGGCAACCACGCCCAGGGCGTGGCGGCGGCAGCCAAGATCCTCGACATGCAGGCGACGATCGTGATGCCGGCGGATGCGCCGCTGTCGAAGCGCGAGCGCACCAAATCCTACGGCGCCGAAGTCGTGCTTTACGATCGCGACAAGGATGATCGCGAGGCGATCTCGCGCGGCATCGCCGAGAAGCGCGGCGCCACACTTGTAAAACCCTATGACGATCCCTTCGTGATCGCAGGGCAGGGCACCGCCGGCCGCGAGATCGCGGAAGACATGGCAACGCTCGGCCTCAGCCCCGATATCGTGGTGGCGCCGGCCTCCGGCGGCGGCCTGATCGCGGGCGTCGCGACCGCAGTGAAGGCGCGCTATCCGCAAGCCGAGATCGTGGTGGCCGAACCCGAGGCGTTCGACGATCACGGCATCTCTCTGACCGCCGGCCATCGCGAGCCGCATCCGCCCGCGGGCCGCACCATTTGCGACGCGCTGATGGCCTTGATGCCGGGCGAGATGACGTTTGCGATCAACAGCAAGCTGCTCGCGCGCGGCGTCACGGCATCGGACAAGGAAGTCGGTGCGGCCGTGGCGTTCGCCTATCGTGAGCTGAAGCTGGTGGTCGAGCCGGGCGGGGCGGTCGGCCTTGCCGCACTGCTTGCGGGCCGCCTCGATGTGGCCGGCAAGAACGTCGTCATCGTGCTCTCAGGCGGCAATGTCGACGCGGATCTGTTCGCCGAGCTGGTGGCCTAGCCGTCATTCCGGGCCTGCGCCTTGCGGCGCATCCCGGATTGACGACGTCCAATAGCTGACATGAAGAAAGGGCAGAGCGTTTCCGCTCTGCCCTTTGTTGTTGTACGGTTCGCCGCGATCAGTGCATGACGCCGCGGTGGTTGTTGCCGCCGCCCATGCTCGGGGCCTGGTTCATCGACTGGCGGAAGTTGTTGCCGCCGTTGCTGACCGTGCGATTGGTCGTGTTGAGCTGCGGCCGGTTGGTCTGCACGTTGTTCTGGACCTGCACCTTGTTCACCGGGTTGTTGTTGAGCTTCACGATGCCGGTGTTGCCGTTGTTGACGCGGATCGGGTTGTTCTGCGTCTGGACAGGCTTCACGTCGACAGTCGAGCCGCCCTTGCCGACATTGACCGGCATGCTCACGATCTTGCCCGGATTGCCGTTGGCGTTGCCGCCGTTCGGCTTGGTGTTGGTCACGGGCAGCGTCACGATCTTGCCGGTACCGCCCGTGTTGTTGGTCGCGTTGGTCGGCGCAGGCAGCGTGACGATCTTGCCCGGGGTCTGCGACGGCGAGCCGTTCGGCTGGTTGTTGCCCGCCGGCAGGTTGACGATCTGGCCGCCGGTACCGAGCTTGCCGATGACGCTGCCGTCGACCGGCTTCTGCACGACGGGCAGGTTGCCATTGACCTGTGCACCACCATTGCCCTGTATCAGCGGCATGTATTTGGGCTGGCCGAGATTGCCCATCTTGAAGACCGGGGCAATGTTCTGCGGCGCCAGGAACTTGGTCGGCTGCATCAGGGGGATCTGCTTCGGCTGGGCTGCGAGCTTCAGCGCGGACACGGCATAGGGGCTGGTGCCGTAGCTGTCGTAGAAGCTCTGGTAGCCGAGCGGCGAATTCGCCAGCACCGCCTTGTGCCAGGCCTGCGAGATCAGGAGGTTCGAGAGCAGCCAGCGGATGTGGTCGCACAGCGGGTCGTGCGGATACATCCGGATGAACTCCTGATAGTACTCCGGCCGGCCCTCGGACACGACGTAGTCATAGGCCTGGCGCGTCGAACGGCTCGGCAGGTTGGAGGCCATCTGCACCACGGGCGCATTCATCGGCGCGCGATTGGCGGCAACGGCGGTGTCGCCGAAGAAGGTGAAGTCGGACGTCAGCGAGGAGCTCTCCCACGGAATCTGCGCGCCGCTGGTGGTCTGGTTCACCTGGAGGCGCACGCGCTTGAACAGCTGCTCGATCGGCACGTTGGGCTCGCGCGCGACGTTGAGGAAGGCCTGCGTGTAGGGGCTGTGGCCGCCCGTGCCGTCGAGCGCTTCGGCGCCCGGTGCGGTCGAGTAGCCGACGATCGAGCCGTTCGGCGCATCGACGATGGCGAGGCCGCGGCCGGCGTCGTTGACGGACGGGAAGGGGTTGTTGCGGCAGGCATCGAGGATGACGATGCGCATGCGGCTCGGGATCGTCTCCAGCGTCGACATCACGTCGACCAGACGCACCGAATTGTTGACGAGCTCGGTCTGGCTGGACACCTTCGCATCGACCGGAACGAGATAGTTCTCGCCGGCGAGCTGCACGCCGTGACCGGCGTAATAGACCATCGCCACCGTGTTCGGACCGCGCGCGGACACTTTTGCGGAGAAGTCCTGCACGACGCGCAGCATGTCGTTCTGGCCGAGGTCGGTTGCCGAGACCACCTCGAAGCCGGCGGAGTTCAGGAACTGCGCCATCGACTGGGCGTCATTGTCGGGATTGGCGAGCTGCGGCGCGTTCTGGTAGTTCGAATTGCCGATCACCAGCGCCACGCGCTGCTCCGGCCCTTGCAATGCGGTTGGGGCCGGCTGGACCGGGGCGACTTGCGCGGAAACGGGGCCGCAGGCGAAGCCGAACAGGCTTCCCACGAGGCTAGCCGTCATCAGGAAAGGCTTTAGGCGGAACATGGCGTGCTCCTCTGGCACTGATCTCGATGCGAGATTGGTTGCAAGGCAGACTGGCCGCGTTCGAGTTCGGGGTCCGTGATCCCTGTCACCATGGTATGCTGCGTGATCTGAATCACGCTCGGAACCTGCTATGGTGAATGGCCGGTTCCGCCGGCGAAGAACATGCTTCGGGGGAAGTGCCGTCACATGCTGAAATCGATCGATCCGATCCTCACGCCCGACCTGCTCTGGCTGCTCGCCTCGATGGGCCACGGCGACGACCTCGTTTTCGTTGACGCCAATCATCCCGCGACCCGCATCGCGCAGAGCACGACATCGCAGCGCCTGATCCAACTGCCGGGCATGAGCATGGAGGTTGCCATCCGCGCCATCATGTCGGTCTATCCGCTCGACGATTTCGATCCGGATCCGGTGCGCGTGATGATGCCGGTGGACGATCCCGACCGCGTCCCCGACGTGCAGCGCGCGGTGCTGGCGGAGATCGCGCGCGCTGCCGGCCGCACTGTCACTCCCGGCAAGCTCTCGCGTCCGGATTTTTACCGCGCGGCGGCTGCGGGGTTTGGTGTCGTGCAGGTCGGCGACAGCAGGGGCTATGGCTGCTTCCTGATCCGCAAGGGCGTGATCTGAATCGCGATGAGAACGGTTATCGCGCTTCAGGCTGCCGTTTGAACATTTCTCCGCACTAGCCCCGCCCCACCAGATGAGCCGCCGAGCGCCAGGCGTGCTGCGACAGGGCTTCGAGGTTTCGCACCACCTCGACACGAAGCAGGGCGGCGTCGGCGGTCAGGGTTCCATTGGCCACCGCACCGAGCGTCGCACTGCGATGGATGCGCAGCATTTCGGCGAGCTGTGTCGTACAACGCTCGAGCTCGGCGATCGCCTCGTCGGGCGGGTCAGCGCGCGGACCGGCCATGGCGTCGCCGGCACGCGAGGCGGGTACGGCGTGCGGCGATCCATCGACGCGGGGCGGCGCCGCAACGCCGCGCGCAATCGCAGCCGCGCTTCGCATGATTTCGGCACATAGCTCTCCGGCGCGGATGTCCTCCGGTCCGCCTGCCGCCGAAGCGAAATTGTTTCCTCCACCTGCGAGGTCCGTCAGCCGCGACGCGTGGTCGAGGGCGTGCAGTGTGCTCGTCAGACGCTGTTGCTCGTCGTCGGTCTCAGGCGGTCCAGCTACATCCGACAGGAATATTTGTGCCTGGCGCACGGCATCGGCCGCCTCCTCTACGGATACAGCCTCCTTCCCCAGGCGTATCGATCCAGCGCGGCCGGTCAGTTTCGCCTCGACCGAACTGCACACCGTCAAGAGCACGCGCGCGATCGTGCGCCGTACCGCTTCCACTGCCACGACCGGGGTCCCAAGCGCCGAAGGATCGAGACATCGCGTCAGCGGCGAGCCGCGCTCGGGCAGAATCCGTTCGACCAGTCGCGTGAACGGATTGATCAGGGGCAGCAGGACCGCGACGCCGACGACGTTGAAGGCCGTGTGGTAGCCGGCCAGCAGCGTGACGCCGTCGATCGTGTCGGAGGCGCGCAGCAGCATCGGCGTTACCATGGGAAAAGCCACCAAAGCGATGAGTGCGGCAATCAGCTTGAAAAGAACGTAGGCGATGGCCAGCCGCTTTGCGGTCGGGCTCGCGCCGATCGCGGCCAGGGCGGAACTCGTCGCTGTTCCGATGTTCTGGCCGATGATCAGGGCGCAGGCCTGGTCCAACCCGATCGCGCCCGCGAAATAGGCGGACAGGGTCACCGCGATCGCGGCCGTTGACGATTGCATCAGCGCGGTCATGACCAATCCGATCACGACCAGCGCCAGCACGCCGAAGAGGCCCGACCACCATGGCACCCCGGGACTGCCGAGGACTGCGGGCAGGTCCGCCGGGTGCAATCGTTCAGCCAGCCCGCCCATGCCCTGCTGCAGGGTCGTCAAGCCGAACAGCACAAGTCCGAAGCCGGCGAGCGCGGCGCCGACCCCGGAGATTCGTCCTCTGCCGAGAAGCTTGGTCAGCGCGCCGACGAAGATCATCGGCAGCGCCGCGGCCGTGAGCGAGACGCGGACGCCGATCAGCGCGACCAGCCAGCCGGTCCCGGTGGTGCCGATATTCGCGCCGAAGACGAGGCTCAACCCTTGCTGGAAGGTCAAGAGGCCGGCGCTGACGAGACCGATCGTCGTCATGGTCGTTGCGCTGGAGGACTGCACCAGCAGCGTGACCACGGCCCCCCAAAACGAGCCAAGCAGCGGCGTCGACGCAGCCATGCCGAGCACCGTGCGTAGCGCAGAGCCGGCCAGCGTCTTCAGGCCCTCCGTCATCACGGTCATGCCGAGCAGGAAGAGACCTACCCCGCCGAGCGTCGAGATCGCCGTGGACATGTGTGCTCCTTCCGACAGGGCACCACGAATAGCGAAGCATATTGATCGAGGCGGCGCAAAGCCTCGCACTCGAATTTGAGTGGCCTTCTCGCATCCGCCTGTCTATGGTCGATCCATGTCTCGCCTTGTGTGTCTCTTCGTTGCTGTCATCCTGTCGCTGCTGCCCGCTGTCGCGCCCGCTGAGCCCGTGCAAAAGCGCCCCAAGCCGGTCTGGAAGGGCTACGGCTTCCTGCCGGGCTATCGTCAGCCGCTGAGCAACAGCATTCCGCTCTACAAGCAGAAGGACGCCATGCGGCGCCTCGCGCGGAGTGAACGCCGCCACTGGTACATCGACCCGGTTCCTCAGTATTACCGCTGGGATGGCGAGTGGCACTATTTCGGCCGCCCCGGCTTCGGCGGCGGCCGCTACAACGGCGGCAGCTTTGGCCCGTGCTGGACGCGGACGCCGATCGGGGCGGTGTGGAATTGCGGGTGATCGGCTGATCGCGCGGCGGCTAGGGGAAACTGCGGACGACCTCGATCAAGCCGACGATTGCGGCATTGAACGCATCGAGGTCCTCGGCCGGAATCCAGTACTCCAGATGTGAGCGTCCGCCCGCTTCCTGCACGTCGTATCTTTCGATGAAGCTGCGCTCGACCGCAAAGCGCGTCACGAAGCCCGAGCCGCTCGCCGGGACATTCCAGTCGCGCGCGATCTTGATTGCGTAGTCTTCCGTCAGCACCGGATAGAAGATCGGCTGGTCCGGCAGGCGCGGCGGAAATGCGCGCATGCCGGATTGCTCGATCAGCTCCAGCTCTTTCGGGCCGACGGGACGCCAGAGGATGAGGGTGTCTTCTGTGGGCATGGCTGCGATGATCGGGTTCTGCTGGCCCCTACATACACTGACGCGTCCCTCTACTCTATCGCCGTTGCGTGACGGAGTTGACTGTTTCGTCATTGCGAGCGTAGCGAAGCAATCCAGGAGTCTTTCCGCGGAGGGATTCTGGATTGCTTCGCTGCACTCGCAATGACGAGGCGGAGAGAGTGTAGTCTGTTACGAGAAGAACGCGATCTTCTCGGCCTGGGTCATGCGGCGGATGGGCGCGAGCGGGTCGTTGGCGGGCGCGCGGGGTTTTTGCAGGATGCCGCTGGCGAGGATGGTGGCGCCGAGCGAGGGCTCGGGGAGAGGCGAGGGCAAGGGCAGCGCCACGGTCGGCGCTGCGGCCAATGATGCGGTGGCTGCCATCGCCGGGGCCTGCTGCTCCATCACTTCGGCGGCGGCCTCCGCAATGGCGTCGGTGAGGCGTGCGAGCGAGTCCATCGCGATCGGTGCGTCGGCTACGGGCTCTTCCGCGACAGCGGCGACGACGGGCTCCGGTGCGACCGGCTCCGGAAGCTCGGCGGCGATCGGAGCTGCGGCATCAGCGGCCATCGGCTCCGGACTTGCGACGGCCATCTCGACCGGCTCGATGATCTCGTCGAACTCCGGATCGGGCGCAGCCATCTCCAGCGCGATGGCCTCGAGGATGGCCTCGTCCTCGGCTTCCGCGGCGGCGTCGAGCGCGAGCTCGTCGGCGGCTTCCGCGACCGCGGCGGGCTCCGCGGCCGGCTCTTCAAGAGCGACGTCTTCAACCGCGTTTTCGAGCGCGATCTCGCTGTCGGCAGCGATCACCGGCGCGACGGTCGCATCCATGGCCTGCTCGGCCGTTGCGAATGCTTCCGCGGTGCCGATTTCCTCTACCGCTGCTTCGGGCTCGTCAGCCACCGCGACGTCCTGCGGCGTCTCCGTAAAAGCCACGGGTGCTTCGCTCGCCATCTCGGCAGGCGTGACCTCTACAGGCGGAGCTTCCGCGACGGGAGGCGATGTGTCCTGCACCGGGGCCGGCGAGGGACGCTCCGCCTGCGGCGATGCACCGCCTTCGGTCTGCTCGATCCGTTCCCTGAGCAGATCGAATGCCGCCTTGAGCTCGACGCGGGGGTCGATGGTCGACATCTGTCCGCAGGCGGCCTCGATCGAGGCGAGCTGCGAATCAATGAGGTCGCAGATTCGCCCGTCGGCGCCGATCTCGCGCCAGCGCCAGGAGATCTCCTTGATGATGCGCACGCCGCGCGGGATCGGGGCGAGGCTCGCCTCGATCGCGGCGGGATCGAACGCCGCGAGCGCGATGGTCTCGGCCTCGCGGATGGCGCGGCGGATCTCGACCAGCGCCTCGGGCAGGCGGTCCTCGACGACGGGTTGCCGCTGTGCCGCAAGGGTTTCTTCGATTTTCGCGACCGCGTCCAGCACCATGCGGGTATCCGCATTGCGGTTGCGCTTGGCATATTCGCCGAGGAACCAGCGGCCGCGCGCGGTCTCCATGAAGGCTTCGCGGATCGCGTCGTAATCCTGCTCGTTCGGCTCGGCCGCGCGGGCAGACATGGGCGAAAGGGCGAATGCTTCGTTGGCCATGACAATCTCGTCGCGCAAATCAGTGCGCGTTACACTAACGATCACCACGATATCGACCGAATCGCAATTGGTTTGATGCAGTCCGAATCACAAATCCCCACGCCCGCCGCCGTGAAGCGGCGATTCGCCGTGAGCCTCGCCCTGTTCTATTCGGCACTGTTCGCGGTGTCGGGCACGCAGCTTCCGTTCTTCCCGGTCTGGCTGAAGGCAATCGGCATCGACGCGGCCTGGATCGGCCTCATCAATGCGCTGCCGGCGATCACGCGCTTCACCACGCTGCCGCAGATCACCGCCTTTGCCGAAAAGCGGCATGCCATTCGTGCCGGCATGATGCTGTCGGTGCTGGCGACCGCGATCGGCTTTGCGGCGGTGGGCTTGCAGCAGCAGCCGCTGGCGCTGTTCCTGATCTACGCGCTCACCTGCATGATGTGGACGCCGTCGACCCCGCTCACCGATGCCTACGCGCTGCGCGGCGTCGCCCGTTACGGTCTCGACTACGGGCCCTTGCGGCTGTGGGGCTCGGCGGCGTTCGCCGCCAGCTCGCTCGCCTGCGGCTATTTCGTCGACATCATCGCGGCGCGCGACCTGATCTGGGTGATCGTGGCCTGGGCGGTCGTTGCGGTGCTCGCCAGCCTGCTGCTTCAGCCGCTCGACGACATCAGGCGCAAGAGCGCCGGGACGCGCCCCGACACGGCGCTGCTGCGCGACGGCGGCTTCTGGGCACTCATCGCCTCGGCGGCGCTGATCCAGGGCAGCCACGTCGCCTATTACACCTTCTCGGCCATCAACTGGCAGCTCCATGGGATCAGTGGGCTGACGATCGCAGGGCTGTGGACGCTGGGCGTGATCGCCGAGATCGTCGTGTTCGCGCTGTCGCCGCGCTTCCTGCTGCATCCGTCCACGATGATGGCGATCGGGGGCTTAAGCGCCGTGGTGCGCTGGATCGTCACCGCCAACGAGCCGCCGCTCGCGCTGCTCGCGATCGTGCAGCTCGGCCATGGGCTCACCTTCGGCATGACCATCGTCGGCACCATGAACCTCTTGG
Organism: Bradyrhizobium sp. USDA 376; assembly: GCF_054063675.1. Lineage (NCBI taxonomy): Bacteria > Pseudomonadati > Pseudomonadota > Alphaproteobacteria > Hyphomicrobiales > Nitrobacteraceae > Bradyrhizobium > Bradyrhizobium sp. USDA 376. The sequence continues at coordinate 7,874,380 of NZ_JBSSGN010000001.1, read as the reverse complement.
TGCAGCGCGTGCCCTCGCATCAGCTCGCGCGGGGGCAGGGCTACTACGCCGCATGCAGCGGGCTCTTGGGCGCTGTGACCTCGATCGCGTCAGGCGCGATCTACGCCCGCATCGGCGATGGCCTGTACTACGTGATGGCGGCAATGGCCGCGGCCGGCGCGCTTGTGATCTGGTCGGCGCGGCACCGGCTCATAGCTCATCCCCAGAGCGAAGACTCCGGCGGATAGACCAGGCTGCCGTCATAGCGCAGGCCGTGATCGCGGTCGCGCGCCAGCAGCAGGGGACCGTCGAGATCGACGAAGCGCGCCTGCGGCGTCACCAGCATGGCGGGGGCCATCGACAGCGAGGTCGCGACCATGCAGCCGATCATGATCTCGAAGCCGAGCGCCTGCGCGGCGTCGGCCATCGCGAGCGCCTCTGTGAGGCCGCCGGTCTTGTCGAGCTTGATGTTCACGGCGTCGTAGCGCTCGCGCAGGGGCCCGAGCGAGGAGCGATCATGCACGCTCTCGTCGGCGCAGACCGCAAGCGGCCGCCGGATCCGCGCCAGCGCCTCGTCCTTGCCTGATGGCAGCGGCTGCTCCACGAGGGTAACGCCGGCGGCGGCGCAGGCGGCGAGATTGTGTTCCAGATTGGCTTCGGTCCAGGACTCGTTGGCATCGACGATCAGCTCGGACTCCGGAGCCGCCTTGCGCACGGCCGCGATGCGCTCCGGGTCGCCGTCGCCGCCGAGCTTGATCTTGAGCAGCGGCCGGTGCGCCGCTTTGGCGGTGGCCGCAGCCATGGCCTCGGGCGTGCCCAGCGAGATCGTATAGGCCGTGGTGCGCATCCCGGGCACCGGGCGATCGAGCAGGCTCCAGGCCCGCCGGCCGGCCGCCTTGGCCTCCAGGTCGATCAGGGCGCAATCCAGCGCGTTGCGGGCCGCGCCCGGGGGCATGGCGGCCTGCAGGGCCTGCCGGGTCAGGCAGCCGGCGACGGCCGCCTGCATGGCCTCAATGGCGGCAAGGGTCGCCTCGGGTGTCTCGCCATAACGGGGATAGGGCACGCATTCGCCGCGGCCGGTGAGGCCGTTCCGGCTCACTTCGGCCACAACCGTGACGGCCTCGGTCTTGGCGCCCCGGCTGATCGTGAAGCTGCCGGCGATGGGAAAGCGCTCGATTCGCGCCCGAAGTGCCGGAACTTTGCTGGAAGTCATTTTGAACTCTGGCGAAATCTGAACCTGCTAGTTACCTGTAGCAACTAACATTAACCACTTGGGGATACCTTCTCTGGGTAAGGGCGCGTGCGCAACTATCTGAATTCATCTGTTTCTTGCGCCCCGGCGCGGGAGCGGACATCTTGAGTAGCGATCCGAAGCTGGAACGGATTGCGAAGGGCAACGCGCTGGCACTCTGCGCCACCGGAACCTGGACCGCGAGCTTCGCGCCGGTCCTGGAGCGGATGGTGGCGGATGCCGAGAAGCTCGCCGGCGGTCCGCAAAGCATCTTCATCGACGTCTCCGAGGTCGCCAAGCTCGACACGTTCGGCGCCTGGCTGATCGAGCGGCTGCGCCGCAGCCTGACGCAAGGCGCGGTCGAGGCGCAGATCGCAGGGCTGTCGGCCAATTATTCGAGCCTCGTGGACGAGGTGCGGCGGGTCCGGGCGACGCCCGTGGTCGAGACCTCAACGATCACCATCACCGGCATGCTGGAGCAGATCGGCCGCGCCGTGGCCGGCGTCGGCGGCACCGTGGCGGGCCTGATCGACATGCTCGGCGCGGTGCTCGCGGCGGGCTTGCGCGTACTGATCCACCCGCGCTCATTCCGCCTGACCTCGACCGTGCACCACATGGAGCAGGTCTGCTGGCGCGCGGTGCCGATCATCGTGCTGATCACCTTCCTGATCGGCTGCATCATCGCGCAACAGGGTATTTTCCACTTCCGCCGCTTCGGCGCCGACATCTTCGTCGTCGACATGCTCGGCGTGCTGGTCTTGCGCGAGATCGGGGTGCTCTTGGTCGCGATCATGGTCGCCGGACGTTCGGGCAGCGCCTACACCGCCGAGCTCGGCTCGATGAAGATGCGCGAAGAGATCGACGCGCTGCGCACGATGGGCTTCGACCCGATCGAGGTGCTGGTGCTGCCGCGTATGCTGGCCCTGGTGCTGGCGCTGCCGATTCTCGCCTTCCTCGGCGCCATGGCCGCGCTCTATGGCGGCGGCCTCGTCGCCTGGCTCTATGGCGGCGTCGATCCCGAAGCTTTCCTGCTGCGCCTGCGCGACGCCATCTCGATCGACCATTTCATCGTCGGCATCGTGAAAGCACCGGTCATGGCCGCCGTGATCGGCATCGTCGCCTGCGTCGAGGGGCTCGCGGTGCAGGGCAGCGCGGAGTCGCTGGGGCAGCACACCACGGCATCGGTGGTGAAGGGTATCTTCTTCGTCATCGTCATGGACGGCGTGTTCGCCATCTTCTTCGCCTCGATCGGGATGTAACGATGGCTGGCGAAATTCAAAATCCCATCATCCGCGTCCGCGACATCACCGTGCAGTTCGGCACGACGCGCGTGCTCGACGGCCTCAATCTCGACGTCAAGCGCGGCGAGATCCTCGGCTTCGTCGGTCCTTCCGGCGCGGGCAAGTCGGTGCTGACGCGCACCATCATCGGCCTGGTGCCGAAGGTCGCGGGCAGCATCGAAGTGTTCGGCGTTGATCTCGATTCCTCCAGCGCGTCGCAGCGGCGCAATGTCGAGCGGCGCTGGGGCGTGCTGTTTCAGCAGGGCGCGTTGTTCTCCTCGCTGACCGTGCGGCAGAACATCCAGTTTCCGATGCGCGAATATCTTCGCGTGTCGCAGCGGCTGATGGACGAGATCACCATGGCCAAGCTGACCATGGTCGGGCTCAAGCCCGAAGTCGCCGAGCGTTTCCCGTCGGAACTCTCGGGCGGCATGATCAAGCGCGTCGCGCTCGCACGCGCGCTGTCGCTCGATCCGGACCTCGTGTTCCTGGACGAGCCGACCTCGGGTCTCGATCCGATCGGCGCCGGAGATTTCGACGAGCTGGTGCGGACGCTCCAGCGCACTTTGGGTCTGACCGTTTTCATGGTAACCCACGATCTCGACAGCCTTTACACCGCTTGCGACCGCATCGCCGTTTTAGGGAACGGTAAGATCATTGCGGCAGGGTCGATCGCCGACATGCAGGCCTCGCAGCATCCCTGGCTGAGGCAGTATTTCCATGGCAAGCGCGCCCGCGCGGTCATGAGTTGAGTAGCCGGAGCACTTGATGGAAACGCGGGCGAATTACGTCCTGATCGGATCGTTCACGCTGGCGGTGATCGCCGCGGCGATCGGCTTCGTGCTCTGGTTCCAGTCGCTGCACACCACCAAGCAGCGCAGCCCGCTGCGTGTCGTGTTCGAGGGCCCGGCGGCGGGCCTGCGCAACGGCGGCAGCGTCAATTTCAACGGTATCAGGGTGGGTGAAGTGGTCTCGGTGAAGCTGGACAACCCGCGGCGGGTTGTCGCACTCGCCATGGTCGAGAACAACGCCCCCATCCGCAAGGACACCCTGGTCGGCCTCGAATTCCAGGGCCTCACGGGCGTCGCCGCGATCTCGCTCAAGGGCGGTGAGGAGGCGGCTCCGCCGCCGCCGCTCGACGAGGACGGCATCCCGACGCTGACGGCCGACCCCAACAAGCTCCAGGACGTCACCGAGGCGATCCGCGGCACGCTGCAGAACATCAACAAGATCGTCGCCGACAACCAGGAATCGGTGAAGAACTCGCTGAAGAACCTGGAGACCTTCACCAACTCGCTGGCGCGCAATTCCGAGAAGATCGACGGCGTGATGGCCAAGGTCGACGGCGTGATGCTCAAGGCCGACAGCCTCATGCTCGGCCTCAACACGCTGGCCGGCGGCAAGGACGGTGGCGAATTGTTCCAGGCGGTGAAGTCGATCCGCGAACTCGCCGACGATTTCGACAAGCGCTCAGGTGCACTGATTTCCGACGGCCGCCGCACGCTGGGCGACATCAGCCGCGCCGTGAACAATTTCGATCGCAACCCGACCCGCGTGCTGTTCGGCGCCAGCAACTCATCGCAAGCCGCTCCGCCGCCCGAACCGCCGAAGCCGGCGGCGAACGAGCGCCGCAGACAGTAGCAGTCCCTTCGTCCATCACTCGTCTCACGCGCGATACGCATCGACGTCGCGCGATGACCGCGGCGTGCGCGCCGCTCGGGACGGCGACGGTCCAGTGACGATACGAAAGTATGGGGGTCCGGCCGAGCCAAGGTAGGGGAGGGGCTGGCCGTCGTTGTCAGCTATATCGCGCTCAAGTCGCGCCCACGAAAAGGCGCGTCGACTTCACTCACAGGGGAGGAGAGCGCGTGGTACGCCTGTTGCTGTTGTTGCCGTTCATCGGCCTGATGATCGTGCCATTCTACAATATAAGGGAGCCGCATCTGTTCGGCTTTCCCTTCTTCTACTGGTACCAGCTCGCCTGGGTGCCGCTGACCTCGCTGCTCACCTACATCGTGTACAGGAGCGTGCGTCGTGCTGACTGATGTCGATAGCGCGGCGTTCGCCGTATTCCTCGCACTGTTCATCCTCGTCACCGGCATGGGCTTCGTGGCGTCGCGCTGGCGCAAGCCGGAGACGCTGGCCCATCTCGACGAGTGGGGCCTCGGCGGCCGCAAGTTCGGGACCTGGATCACCTGGTTCCTGGTCGGCGGCGACTTCTACACCGCCTACACCGTGATCGCCGTTCCGGCGCTGGTCTATGCGGTCGGCGCCTACGGCTTCTTCGCGCTGCCTTACACCATCATCGTCTATCCCTTCGTGTTCGCGGTGATGCCGGTGTTGTGGAAGGTCGCCAAGGAGCGCGGCTACGTCACCGCGGGCGATGTGGTGCGCGGTGCCTACGGCTCGCGCGGGCTCGAGCTCGCCGTTGCGGCCACCGGCGTGCTGGCGACGATGCCCTACATCGCGCTCCAGCTCATCGGCATGGAAGTGGCGATCAAGGCGCTCGGCCTTCACGGCGAGGTGCCGCTCGTCCTCGCCTTCCTGGTGCTGGCGCTCTACACCTATTCGTCGGGCCTGCGCGCACCGGCGCTGATCGCCTTCGTCAAGGACATCATGATCTACATCGTGGTGATCGCCGCGATCGCGATCGTGCCGTCCAAGCTCGGCGGGTACGGCGCGATCTTCACCGCGGCGGATGCGGCCTTTGCCGCGAAGGGCTCGGGCGGCACCCTGCTGTCGCCGGCGCAGATCGTGCCATACGCCTCGCTGGCGCTCGGCTCGGCGCTAGCCGCCTTCATGTACCCGCATACGCTGACCGGCATCTTCGCGTCCTCGGGCGGCAACACGATTCGCAAGAATGCGATGCTGCTGCCGGCCTATACGCTGCTGCTCGGGCTGCTCGCGCTGCTGGGTTACATGGGTCATGCGGCGGGGCTCAAGCTCGCCAGCAACAACGACGTCGTGCCCGAGCTGTTCAAGACGCTGTTCCCGAGCTGGTTCGCGGGCTTCGCCTTCGCAGCGATCGCCATCGGCGCGCTGGTGCCGGCGGCGGTGATGAGCATCGGCGCGGCCAACCTGTTCACCCGCAACTTCTGGAAGGTGTGGGTTGATCCGAAGGTGACGCCGGCCGGTGAGGCGAAGGTCGCCAAGATCACCTCCATGCTGGTGAAGGTCGGCGCGCTGCTCGCCATCCTGCTGATGCCGACGCAGTTCGCGCTCGACCTGCAGCTGCTCGGAGGCCTCTGGATCCTCCAGACGCTGCCCGCGCTGGTGTTCGGTCTCTATCTGAACTGGTTCTCGAGCACCGCGCTCCTGGCCGGCTGGGCCGTCGGCCTCGCAGGCGGATCGTGGCTGGCCTGGTCGGACGGGTTGAAGCCGCTGCACGGCGTCGATTTCGGCACAGGCCCGGTTGCGATCTACACCGGCCTCCTGGCGCTCGCGCTCAACATCGTGGTTGCCGTCGTGGTCAACTTGGTGCTCAAGCGCACGCCTCAGGAGCGGCTGTCCCGCGAGGCGGCCTGAAGTGACCTGCCACTGGCGGCCGGAGATCCCCGGCCGCCGGTCTTCTCCGGAATGAATAGCCTTCCATGCAATTGAAAACGCTCTAGTATCTGCCCGCGCTCCGGCCCCGCTCGTCGCGGGCGGATCGGACGGTCTCGGGTGAGGATGTCTTGCAGGCGTGGTTCGTTCTTGCGGTCGCTGCCGGCTATGTGACCACGCTGTTCCTGGTTGCCTGGTGGGGCGACCGGCGGAGCGCCGGCGGGCCGCTGGTTTCGCCGAACTCCTGGGCGGCCGCGATCAGCTATTGCCTGACGCTTGCGGTCTACAACACCTCGTGGAGCTTCTACGGGTCGGTCGGGCGCGCCGCCACCAGCGGTCTGGACTTCGCCACGATCTATATCGGCCCGACCCTGGTGCTGCTGTTCGGGCAGAGGCTGCTGTCCAAGGTGATCGCGATCGCGAAGGCGCAGAACGTCACCTCGATCGCGGACTTCATCGCCGCGCGCTACGGCAAGAGTCAGGTGCTGGCGGCCTTCGTGACGCTCGCCTCGCTGCTTGGCGTGCTTCCCTACATCGCGCTTCAGCTCAAGGCGGTCGGCAAGAGTTTTGACTATCTGATCCTGCAGCCCGAGCGGGCCGGCGGCGAGGCGCTGCTGTTCTGGCAGGACTCCGCATTCGGCGTGGCGGCATCGATGGCGCTGTTCGCGATCGTGTTCGGCGTCCGGCATGTTCACGCCAGCGAGCACCATCGCGGGCTGATGCTCGCGATCGCCTTCGAGAGCGTCGTCAAGCTGGTCGCATTCCTGATCGTTGCGTTGTTCGTGCTGTTCGGACTATCAGGCGGGCCGGCCGCACTGCTGTCGCAGTTCAAGTCGGATCCGCAATTGGCGGGAATCCTGAGCTTCGACCCGACGCAGCCGGTCTGGCCTTCGACGATCATCATCTCCGCCATCGCCTTCCTGTGCCTGCCGCAGGCATTTCATGTGGCCGTCGTCGAGAACGAGGCGCCGTCGCATACGCGCACCGCGGCATGGCTCTACCCGGGTTACCTTGCGCTGTTCAGCCTGCTGATCCTGCCGATCGCCGCGGCGGGGCTCACGAGGTTCGGCGCCATGATGGATCCCGACACCTACGTCATTTCACTGCCGATCGCGGCGGATGCCGGCGCCGTCAGCCTGGTCGCCTTCCTGGGCGGGCTGTCGGCCGCCACCGGCATGGTGATCATGACGTCCGTCGCGCTGAGCACGATGCTCTGCAACGACGTCATCATGCCGTTGCTGCTGCGCTCGCGGTTCTTCGGCCTGCGTGCGCAAAGCCGGCCGATGACCTCGGTGCTGGTGGCCGTGCGCCGGTTCTCGATCCTCGGGATCCTGTTGCTCGCCTACCTGATGCACCGCCTGGTCAACCAGTCCTATCCGCTCACCGTGATCGGTCTGTTGTCGTTCGTTGCGGTCGCGCAGTTCGGACCGGCCTTCGTCGGAGGCTTGTTCTGGCCGCGCGCCAACAAGGTCGGCGCGTCGGTCGGGATCGCGGCCGGATTCTGCATCTGGGCCTATACGCTGCTGCTTCCCTCGGCCGCGCCGCTCTGGCCCGGGGTCGAGGAGGTCGTGCGCCATGGCCCCTGGCAGCTCGCCTGGCTCAAGCCGAACGCGCTGTTCGGACTGGAAGGGCTCGATCCGATCTCGCATGCCACGCTGTGGAGCCTTGCCGCCAACCTCGCCTGTTTCCTGGCATTCTCCGCGTTCGGACGGCAATCGACCGTCGAGCGCAACCAGGCCGCAGCGTTTGCCGACGGCGTCGTCCGCGAGATCGTTCCAAAACTGTCGTCGCGCGTGGTGATCCGTCTCGACGATCTCCGCGCGCTGACGCTGCGCTTTGTCGGCGTGGAGCGGGGCGCGGCGGCATTCGACGGTTATCTGGCTGCTCGCACGACCGGTGCCGGGCCGCGTCTCGATCCGTCGGGCCTCGTCGATCTCGACTCGGTCCGCTTCACGGAGAACCTTCTCGCCGGTGCGATCGGCGCGGCGTCGGCGCGGGTGGTGATCGCGGCGTCGCTGGAAGGGCACTCGCTGTCGCGGCGGGAGGCGATGGCGATGCTGGACGAGGCCTCCGAGGCGTTGCGCTTCAACCGCACGCTTCTGCAGAGCACGCTCGAAAGCGTGCCGCAGGGTATCTGCGCGTTCGACGCCGATTTCAACATCACGGCCTGGAACGGCCGCTTCATCGCGCTTTTGGACCTGCCGCCGGACTTCGTGCGCGTCGGCCTTCCGCTGGCGGAGCTGATCGCCTTCAACGTCGAGCGCGGCGAATATGCCGCCTCCGAATTCGCAGCGCTCCTCGTCAATCGCGATGTCGCGACGCAAAGCTGGCCCTATCGGTACGAGCGCAAGCGGCCCGACGGCACCGTGCTCGAGATCGTCTACGATCGCATCGCGGAGGGCGGCTACGTCTCGACCTATACCGACGTCACCGAGCGTCATCGCGCGGCGGAAGCCCTGCGGCGGGCCAATGAGGGTCTCGAGCTGCGTGTCCGCGAGCGAACCGAGGCGCTCGAGCAGGCCAAGGCGGAGGCCGAGCAGGCCAATCACGGCAAGACCCGCTTCCTGGCGGCGGCCAGCCACGATCTGCTGCAACCGCTGAACGCGGCGCGACTGTTCCTGTCCGCGCTCGACGAGAGCCTGCACGCTGCGACGCCATCCGGCGGAGCAGAGAAGGAGCGCAATCTGGCGAGCAGCGCGATCACGGCGCTGCGCTCGACCGAGCATGTGCTCGACCGGCTGCTCGACATCTCCTCCTATGACGCCGGTGCCGTTCGCGCCGAGCCGTTCGACTTCCCGATCGCCGATCTGCTCGTGCAGCTGAAGGTGGAGTTCTCGGCGATGGCGCGCGAGCGCGGGCTTGTCCTGCGCGTCGTCGATTGCGAGCTGGCGGTGCGCAGCGATCCGCATTTCCTGCGGCGGATCCTGCAGAACCTGCTGTCGAACGCGCTGCGCTACACGCCGAAGGGCCGTATCCTGCTCGGCTGCCGGCGGCGCGGCGGCGATCTGCGCATCGAGGTCTGGGACACCGGCGTCGGGATCGCGGCGGAGGATCAGAAACGGATCTTCGAGGAGTTCCAGCGTCTGGCGCCCGGATCGGAGAAGGGCCTTGGCCTCGGCCTTGCGATCGTGGACCGTGTATCGCGGCTCCTGGGCCATCCCGTCGACGTCCGATCGCGGCCCGGACAGGGCTCGTGCTTTGCCGTCACGGTGCCGCTGGCGCGCGGAGCGGGAACGCCGCTTCAGCGCAAGCCGGCAAATGCGCCGCCCGCAGTCGCGGAGCGCGCGCTGACGATCCTGTGCCTCGACAATGAGGCGGCCATTCTCGACGGCCTGACGGCACTGCTCGGCGGATGGGGGCACCATGTGCTGGTCGCCGCGGACGCGGGCGCAGCGATGGCGGCCGCCGGAGCCCATCCGCCGGACCTCGTGCTGCTCGATTATCACCTCGACGGCGGTCGCAGCGGCTTGGACTTTCTCGACGATCTCAGGCAGAAGTCGGGGCGCGACGTCCGCGCGCTGATCGTCACGGCCGATCGCAGCGAGGCGGTGCGCCAGGAGGCGAGGGCGCGCGGCTGCGAGATCCTGTCGAAGCCGGTCAAGCCGGCGGCGCTGCGGCGCTTCCTCGGCAGCGAAGCCTTGAGCCGGCAGCTCGCGACGAAACAGGAGACTCCCTGACAATGCGCATCCTGATCGGCGACGATCATCCGCTGGTCCAGGCTGCCTTGCGCAGCGCGCTTTCGACCGTGCTGCCCGATCTCGACATCATCGCCTGCCAGTCTCTCGACGAGGCGCTGAGCGTGCTGTCGGCCCAGTCCGACGAGATCGACCTGATCCTGTGGGACCTGACGATGCCGGGCATCCAGGGATTTGCCGCGCTGTTCATCCTGTCGGCGCAATTCCCGACCGTGCCGGTGGCGATCATCTCGGCACGGCAGGACGCCGCCACGATCCGCCGCGCCATTGCCTATGGCGCGTCCGGTTACATTCCGAAATCGCTCAGCCTGCCCGAGATGGCGGATGCGATCACGAAAATCCTCGCCGGTGAAATCTGGATGCCGCCCAATGTCGGCGGTCGCGGCTCGATCCAGAGCGCCGATGTCGAGCTGGCCGCGCGAATGGCGACGCTGTCGGCGCAGCAGCTGCGCATTCTCGCGATGATCGTCGAAGGCAAGCTCAACAAGCAGATCGCGGGCGAGCTCGATATCGCCGAGCAGACCGTGAAGGGCCATGTCTCGACCATCCTGCGCAAGCTCGGCGTCGGCTCACGGACGCAGGCCGCCGTCCTGGCCGAGCGGCTGTCGTTCGCCCAGCCCGGGGGCAATTGAACCTTCCACGTCCAAACGAAAACGGAGGCCGCGAGGCCTCCGTTTCCCTGTTCGTCATTGGCTATTGCCGTTTCACCCCAGCCGGCCCGCCGCGTGGGCGAGCAGGGTGTACACCAGGCCCGTCTCCGAGGTCAGGTGGCCGCGCAGCTCCTGCGGGCCGCGGCCGTCGCGGGCGACTTCGTCGAGCAGGCGCTCGAACTCGGCGACGTAGCGGTCGACCGTGCCCTTGAAGTTGCGGTCGGCGCGGTACTTGCGGGCGACCTCGTCAAAGGCCTTCTGGCCGGCGGGCGTGTAGAGGCGCTTGGTGAAGGCCTTGTTCTCGCCGCGCTGGTAGCGGTCCCACATCTCGGCGGCGAGGTTGCGGTCCATCAGCCGGCCGATGTCGAGCGACAGCGATTCCAGCGGATTGCTGCTGGCCTGCGGGGCCTGCGGCTGCGGTGCGGGCGCAGCAGCACGGCCGCGGGGAGCCTCACGTCCGGCCGGAGCGCCCTGATTGGCGTCCGTGCGGTTCAAGAGGTCCGACAGCCAGCCGTCACGGCCCTGGTCGTTGTTGCCAGGCGCAACCGGCGGCGCTTCGGTGCGGCGCGAGGGTGCGGGCATGCCGAGGTCCGGCGGCGGCAGCGTCGAGGCGCTACCGGTGTCGCGCATGCGGGTCTCGGTAGCCCGGCCGCCGACAGCGGCCATCATCGGCTCTTCCTGACGCTGGACGGCGACAGAAGCGCGGCCCGCCGTCGAGACGTCGAGGCCGCGGCCATGCTGGGCCACGATGCGGTTGAGCTCGGCGAGGGCCTCGATCTGGTCGACGATCACCTTGCGCATCTGCGCAGTGCTCTCGGCGGCCTCCTGCGGCATCTCGAGCACGCCGCGGCGCAGCTCGTTGCGGGTGGCTTCGAGCTCGTTGTGCATCTCGAACGCCATCTGCTTCATGCTGGAGACGAGGTTGGTGAACTTCTCGGTCGACTGCTTGAACATCGCATCCGCCTCGTCGGTGGTCTGGCGGTAGATGTCGTGCATCGCCTCGATGGTCTGGCGGTGCTCCTCCTCGGACGCCGAGCGCACCGCCTCGAACTGGCGGGTGATCGCGGCCGAGCCTGCGCCGGCGGTCTCGGCGACGACGCGAGCGATGTCGCGGGCACGTTCTTCGGCCGCGGCCAAGGATTCATCGAGCAGGCCGGTGAAGCGCGACAGCCGCTGGTCGAGATCGGCCGTGCGCAGGTCGATCGTGGTGACGAGCGATTCCAGCGCCTGCTTGCGCTCGGCGAGCGAGGCGGTGGTGTTCTTGTTGCTCTGCTCCACGACCTGCGCGGCATCGACCAGCGCCTTGCCGTGCTTGTCGAACTGGGTCGACAGCTCGCCGAGATCCTGGAGCGCCTTCGTGGTCTTGCTGTTGAACACGTTGAGCTGGTCTTCCAGGTTCTGCGTCGCCGCGCCGTTGCGCGAGGTGACGTCGTTCATCGCCGAGACGAAGTCGGCAACGCGCGTCACCAGCGCCCGCTCCAGCGAGTTGAGGTTGTCGTGCGCCCCGGTCAGCACCTCCTGGAGGAGGATGTTGCCTTCGCGCAGCCGCTCGAACAGGGCGACCGTGTCGGTGCGCAGGATCTTGCTGGTCTCCTGCATCTCGGTGACGGCCGCGATCGAGACCTGGCGCGACTGGTCGATCGCGGAACGCGAGGCCTGCTCGAGGTCCTTGAGCGACTTGCCGACCGCGCCGGTCGCCATCTCGCTCGCCGCGTTGATGGTGCGGGCGACTTCCGAGCCGTTGCCCATCATGGTCTGCGAGAACGCATGGCCGCGCGTCTCGATCGACTTCAGCGCGTCGGAGGTGACGCGGTCGATGTCGAGCGTGAGCTGGCTGCTCTTGGAGCCGATCGCATCGACCAGCGCGCCGCGCTTGGCGTCGATCATGTTCGACAGGCGGTCAGCCTGCTGCTGCACATAGGTGACGATCTCGTCGGTCTTGCCGGTCATGGCCTGGCCGAAGCTGCTGCTTGCGGCGAGCACCGAGCGCTCGACGTCGGCCGAGCTCGACTTGACCCGCGAGCTCGCCTCGTTGGAGGCGGAGATCAGCGCATTCTGGGCGTTCAGCGCGCTGGTCTGGATCTCGCTGGTCGCGTTCGTCGTGGCCGTGCTCAGGGCGCGCTCGATCTCGGTCGAGATCGTGCGGATCTGGCTTGCGGCATCCGCCGAGGTCGAGGTCAGCGAGGTCTGGGCCTCACGCGCGCTGTTGAGGATGGTCGAGGCGGTGTCGGCGCCGACCGCGGTCAGCGTGCGCTCGATGTCGGTGGTCAGCGACTTGATCTGGCTGGCCGCGTCGGTCGAGGCGGAGATCAGGGTGCCCTGGGCCTCGCGCACGCCGCTGGTGAGCGCCTCGATGGTGGCGCCGCCGGCGGTCGCCAGCGCGCGCTGCATCTCGGCCGCGAGCGAACGGACCTGGCCGGTTTGTTCTGCGGAGACAGCAAGAAGGGTGCTCTGGGCGTCGCGGGCGCTGGTTGTGATGGTCTCGGCGGTCGTCTGGCCGACCTGCGAGAGCGAGCGATGCACCTCGGCTGCGAGCGACTTGACCTGGCTTGCCGCATCCGAGGACGCGTTGACGAGCGTGCTCTGCGCCTCGCGCGCACCGGTCATGATGCTCTCGGCCGTCGCGGTGCCCGCCATCGAGAGCGAGCGCTGCACGTCCGAGGACAGCGCCTTGATCTGGTTGGCGGTCTCGGTCGAGGCCGCGATCAGCGTGCTCTGCGCATCGCGGGCGCCGGCGGTGATCGATTCCGCCGTGGTGGCGCCGGCCATCGACAGCGAGCGCTGCACGTCGGCGGTGAGCGTCTTGACGTGGTTGGCCGCGTCCGAGGACGCCGTGACGAGCGAGGTCTGCACCTCGCGGGCACCGGCCAGGATCGAGGCTGCGGTGGCGGAACCCGCCGCCGACAGCGTACGCTCGACGTCGGCCGCGAGTCCCTTGATCTGGGTGGAGGCATCGCCCGAGGCCGCAACCAGGGTCGACTGCGCCTCGCGGGCGCTGCTCAGGATCGAGTTGGCGGCGCCGGTGCCGACCGCGGTCAGCGCGCGCTCGACCTCGGTCGAGGTCATCTTGAGCTGGGCGTTGACGTCGGAGGAGACCGTCATCAGCGACTGCTGGGCGGTGCGCGCCCCGGTCTGGATCGTCTCGCTGGTGTTGACGACGAGGTTGGTGAGCGAGCGCTCGGCGTCCTCGACATGCGAACGGATCGCGGTCGAGATCATCTCGGCGCGGGACATCATGTCCTCGCTGGCCTGGCGGCCGCTGCTCTCGATACGGCCGGCGACGGCCTCGACGCGCGAGCCGAGCAGGTCCTCGAACTGCGCCACGCGCACGTCGATGTCGTTGGCAACCGAGCCGACCTTGGTCTCGATGGCCTGGTGGATGTCCTGGAAGCGCGCCGTGACCGTGTCGGTCAGGTGCGTGCTGCGGCCGTCGATGATCTCGGTGACGCCGGTGATGCGGCGGTCGACCGCCTCGATCGCCTGCGCGGTGCCGTCGGTGAGCGTCGAGGTCAGCAGCGTGAGGCGGGTGTCGATCGACTGCACGGCCTGCGAGGCGCCGTTGGTCACGGCGGTGGTGAGGTAGGTGAGGCGGGAGTCGATGGATTCGAGCGCCTGCGTCGCGCCGCCCGTCAGCGTCGTCGTCAGATACGTCAGCCGCGTATCGATCGACTGGATCGTCTGCGTGGCGCCGTCGTTCAGCGAGTTCGTGAGATGGTTGAGGCGCCCGTCAATCGTATCGATGGCCTGCGCTGCGCCGTCGGTGAGCGACGTCGTGAGGTGGCTGAGGCGGGACTCGATGGATTCGAGCGCTTGCGTCGCGCCACCCGTCAGCGTCGTCGTAAGGTGGGTCAGGCGGGAGTCGACCGACTGGATCGCCTGCGCGGCACCGTCGGTGAGCGACGTCGCGAGCGTGTTGAGGCGGCCGTCGATGGTCTCGGTCATCGACTTGGCGCGGGTATCGAACGACTGTTCGAGCGCGGCGACGCGGCCGACGAGCTGGTTGTCGAAGGTCTTGATGTGGCCCTCGATCGTACCGTCGAGGCCGGCGATCTTGCCGATCAGCGAGGCGTCGAGATGGTTGACGCGTTCGCCGATCGTGGTCTCGAACTGCACGAGGCGCTGGTCGAGCAAGGCCGTGATCTCGCCGCCGTTGGAGGTGAAGCGGGTGTCGAAATTGTCGACATAGGTCTTCAGCGACTCGTGGATGTCCTGGGTGCGCTGGCCCATGCGCTCGACGATCTCGCCGCCGAAGGTCTTCACGGTGCGGTCGAACTCGGAGATGTGGCGGGTGATCAGCGCGCCCAGCGTGCCGGAGTCGCGGGCGAACTTCTCGACCAGCTCGGTGCCCTGGTTCTTCACCAGCTCGTCGAAGGCGCTCATCTGCAGCGACAGAGAGTCGTGCGCGGTCTCGGTCTGGCTCACGACCTTGGCGACGAGGGTGTTGACGGTGGCGTCGAGCGCATCGCTCGCCTTGTCGCCGCTCGTCATGATCTGGTTGGCGAGGCGGCTGCCGGCGTCGTCGATCTTGGCGGAAATGTCGTTGGAGCGCAGCTCGAGCTCGAGCAGCAGCGAGTCCGACGAATTCTTCAGGCTGTCGTGCACCTGCTCGGTGCGCTCGGAGATGCCGTCGACGATCGCGGCGGAGCGCTGCTCGAACTCGCCGGTGATGCGGTCGATGCGCTCGTTCAGCATCTCGTGGACGCGGTCGGCGAGGTCGACGAACTCGTCGTGGACGTGGCCGGTCTTGAAGTTGAGGCTGGTGGTCAGCCGCTCGCTGGCGTCGAGCACGGCGCGCGTGGTCTCGTTGCTGGCTTCCTCGAGACGGTCGAGCAGGTCGCCGCCGCGCTCGCCGAGCGCCAGGATCATGTTGTCGCCGGCGTTGCTCAAGGCGCTGGTGATGTGGGCGCCGCGCTCTTCGAGCGCGCCGGTGATGGACTTGGCGACCTCATCGACGCGCGAGGCGATCGCGTCCGAGATCAGCGCGATGTCGTGGCGCAGATCGATCTGTACGCCGGAAATGGCGCTGCGGACCTGCTCGGCCTGGCCGACCAGGTTGTCGCGCTGATGCGCGATGTCCTGGAGCAGGGCGCGGATGCGCACTTCGTTGTCGCTATAGGCGCGCTCGAGCGCGGCGACCTCGTTGGCGACCAGCGTTTCGAGCTCGCCGGCGCGCGCGATCGCGCGCTCGATGCCGTCGCCCATCGCCGCGACCTCGCGGCGGATGGCCTGGCCGACGGTAACCATGGAATCGGAGGCCGAGCCTTCGGGCTCGGAGAAGCGGATCGCGACCTGCGCCATCGCCTGCGCGATCATGCGCATTTCCTGGCCGCGCCAGACGAGGCTCGCCAGGAAGTAGAACAGCATGATCGGCGCGAAGAACATCGCGATCAGGCCGGCGATGACGAGCACGCCGCCGCTCTGGCCCATGGCCGCCTGGATCGAGGGCAGGAAGCCGACCGTCAGCGCCGCACAGGCGGCGAGCCAGACGCCGGCGAAGATGGTGGCGAAGGTATAGACGCTGCGGGCAGGGCGGCCCCTCTGAAGCGCCTGGAGCAACTGGCCGATGGTCTCGCGGTCGTCATTGGCGGCGCGGCGTGTGGTGCGCGGCTCCTCGACCGGGTCGAACACGGTCGACCGTTCGTTGGCAGCGGGGCGCGGCTCGAAGCTCGGATCGTCGAAGACCGGGGGCGCAGGAGGCTCCACCGAAGGCGCCGTTTCGCTCCGCATCGCGGCGTTGCGGCTGGTGTCCGCAGCGGTGTCGCTGATGTTCAGGGCCTCCTGGATCGCAGAAAGCGCAACTTCTGTGGGGTCTTTGACCTTTTTGGGAGTGTTCGCCATGTTCAGTCCGAGCCCTCGTTACTTGTACACGCCCCCCGCGAGCCCTGCGCGCTACGCAAGCCCACAGACCGGATCATGCCGCTTATGCGGATCTCCGAGCCGTCCCCACCCGGACGGCTTGTCCGCCAATTTCCGCAACATCCTATTGGCAGAGCGTCGCGAATGAAATGCCTGCGATTAAGACAATCTTAATCATCGTTAACAGGATCGGGCCGTAACGCCTTAGCAATAAATGAAATTCTCTACGGAACTCGGTCAATTGCGGCGACTTTTCGT
Source organism: Bradyrhizobium sp. USDA 376 (assembly GCF_054063675.1). Classification (NCBI taxonomy): domain Bacteria; kingdom Pseudomonadati; phylum Pseudomonadota; class Alphaproteobacteria; order Hyphomicrobiales; family Nitrobacteraceae; genus Bradyrhizobium; species Bradyrhizobium sp. USDA 376. The sequence continues at coordinate 7,857,888 of NZ_JBSSGN010000001.1, read as the reverse complement.
CAATAAACGGGCGGAATTACGTAAAACAGCCCAAACATTTCGTTAACCATTTTCGTGCTTGGCTGGGGCGAACCGTACCGCCGGACCGGCGGGACCATCGCGCGATGCCGGGGCCTGCGCCATGACGCCTGAACTGCAACGGATGGACTGGATGCCCTCGCCCCCGCTTGCGCCCATCGACAGCCCGCTCGATCTCGACCACCTCTCCCGGATGACGCTCGGCGACACTGAACTGGAACAGGAAGTGCTCGCGATGTTCGCCGAGCAGGCCGTCCGCCTGCTCGCCGCAATGGCGGCGCTGCCGGCCGAGACCGGCGCGCTCGCGCACACGCTCAAGGGCTCGGCCCGCGGGATCGGCGCCTTTGCGGTGGCCGATGCTGCCGCCAGCCTCGAGACGGCGGTCCGGACCGGCCACAACCGGCTCCATGCGCTTGCCGCGCTGAAAGAGGCGGTGGCCGAGGTCCGTGCCGCGATCGCGGCGATCCTGAAGCATTAGACCGGCGCCCCCACGAATATGGGGCCAGCGCACTAGCCGTTTGATTTGACGCGTTTTCTGCGCACAAACCGGGATCCACGCCGCTCGAAAACGCTATGGCGCCGGGCTAACCGACCCGTTATAGGACAGCCCGGACCCTCCTTCATTCCCAACATCGCGGCAGCACGAGCACACATGGCCAAGATTCACTTTGTCGACCACAAGGGCGAAACCCGTACGGTGGAAGTCGAGAACGGCGCGACCGTGATGGAAGCCGCCATCCGCAACAGCATTCCCGGCATCGAAGCCGAATGCGGCGGCGCCTGTGCCTGCGCGACCTGCCATGTCTATGTCGACGAAGCCTGGCGCGAGAAGGTCGGCAGCCCGACGCCGATGGAAGAGGACATGCTCGATTTCGGCTTCGACGTGCGCCCGAACTCGCGCCTGTCCTGCCAGATCAAGGTCTCCGACGAGCTCGACGGGCTGGTCGTGGCGACGCCGGAACGTCAGGCCTGATCGTCCCTCGATATTACTAGGTGCTCGGCGGCGCGACCTCGATGCCGCGCTTGTGCCAGGGTCTGAACTTCTCGATCACCTCTGTGGTCAGCGGTGCCGGCCGGCGCGTCGCCTCGTCGAGCAGGACGCCGACGGACGTCGCTGACGCAATGCACGTCCCGTTCGAGAACACGACCTGCTCGAAGGTCACTGACGTTCGTCCGAACTTCACGACGCCGAGGCCGAGCTCGATCGTGTTCGGCCAGTGCAGCTCGGCGCGGAAATGCATGTCGAGCCGCACCATGATCCAGGCGAGACCCGGCGGGGTCAGCCCGTACTGGGGAAGCTTCATCAGCGTGACACGGCCGGTTTCGAAATAGGTGGCGTAGACCGCGTTGTTGACGTGCTGGTTCGGGTCAAGGTCACCGAAGCGGACATTGTCACTGAGGCGAAACGGAAAGTCCTCAAGGTGCGGCGTCGTGTCGAGGCGGGCTGGTGCGTTCACCGATTGATCTCCGTGATATCATCCTCGTTACAGCCCAGTTATTTTGGCCCGGCAAGTGGGTGCGGCTGCGGGGCGATCCCGCTTTTATGCCTTCCCTGTTCCATCCCCGTTGGCTAGACAGGCAGGGTCACCTCTGCCCAACGGGCGCCGTCCAACCGATAACGACCGATAAAGAGACGACATGAGCGACGTGATCAAAACCGATGTGCTGATTATTGGCGCCGGCCCCTGCGGTCTGTTCGCCGCCTTCGAGCTCGGCCTTCTCGACATGAAGGCGCATTTCGTCGACATCCTCGACAAGGTCGGCGGCCAGTGCGCCGAGCTCTATCCGGAAAAGCCGATCTACGACATTCCCGGCATTCCGCAGGTCTCGGGGCAGGGGCTCACCGACGCGCTGATGGAGCAGATCAAGCCGTTCCATCCGACCTTCCATCTCGGCGAGATGATCGAGACCGTGGAGAAGATCGGCGATCCCGCCTTCCGCTGCACCACGGACACCGGCAAGGTGTTCGAATGCAAGGTGGTCGTGATCGCCGCCGGCGGCGGCTCGTTCCAGCCCAAGCGCCCGCCCGTGCCGGGGATCGAGGCTTACGAGGGGACCTCTGTGCACTACGCCGTGCGCAAGATGGAGACGTTCCGCGACAAGAACGTGCTCATCGTCGGCGGCGGCGATTCCGCGCTCGACTGGACGCTCAACCTGCATCCGCTGGCCAAGCGCATCACGCTTCTGCACCGGCGCGACGAGTTTCGTGCCGCACCCCACAGCGTCGAGCAGATGCGCGCCCTGGTCGCCGGCGGCAAGATGGATCTGCGGCTCGGCCAGGTCACCGCGCTCTCAGGCGCTGACGGCAAGCTCACCGGCGCGACTGTCAAGGGCAACGACAACAGCATCACCGAGGTCGCCTGCGACACCTTGCTGCCGTTCTTCGGGCTGACCATGAAGCTCGGCCCGGTCGCGAACTGGGGCATTGCGCTCGAGAACAATCTGGTGCCGGTCGAGACCAGCGCATTCGAGACCAACGTGTCAGGCATCTTTGCCATCGGCGACATCAACACCTATCCCGGCAAGATCAAGCTGATCCTGTGCGGCTTCCATGAGGGCGCGCTGATGTCGCAAAAAGCCCATCGTTATGTCTATCCGGAGAAGCGGCTCGTGTTCCAGTACACGACCTCGTCGTCCAGCCTGCAAAAGAAGCTCGGAGTCAACTGACGCCGAGGGGGCGGCAAGGCGGTGCCCCATGTTTCTGGTGCTGGAACCGTTCGCGAAATCGCCGTAGTGTGCGGCCATTCCAGACTTGGCTTAGGGCAGTCTTGGCTTGACAAAGTCTTGGCTTAGCAAGGCGATTGGCTCAGCAAGGTGATGATAATGCGGACTCTCTTTTCCAGCTTTCGGCTGCTGCCCTTCCTCGCGCTTGCACTGTTGCTCGGCGCATCGAGCCCGTCTGCGGCGCAGACCGCGGAGCCGACTGCTGCCGGCCTCTGGCAGAAGGTCGAGGACGGCAAGACGGTCGGATGGTTTCTCTTCATCGACCGCAGCGGCGTCTTTGAAGGCGTGATCGCCAAGACCTTCCCGCGGCCCGGCGACGATCCGAACGAGGTCTGCAGCAAGTGCACCGACGATCGCAAGAACGCACCGGTGCTCGGCATCTCCTTCGTCCGCAACATGAAGCGCGAGGGATTGAAGTACGAAGGCGGCAACGTGCTCAATCCGCGCGACGGCCAGATCTGGAAGGCCAACATGAAGGTCAGTCCTGATGGCCAGACCCTGACGCTGCGCGGCTATCTCGGCATCGCGCTGCTCGGCAAGGACGAGACCTGGACGCGCCTGCCCGACACCAACATCGCCCAGGTCGATCCCGCCATCGTCGCCAAATATCTGCCCGCGCAGGCCGCCGCGACCAAGCCGGCACCCGCGCCCGCGGCCAAGAAAGGCGGCGCGATGATGGCGCCGGCGCCGAAGCAGTAGGGCTGCTTTCGCATTGTCGTGTTGCCCGCATGAGCGAAGCGATATGCGGGAGTCCCGGGTGTCGCTGCGCTCACCCGGGCTACGAGACCGTCAATACGTCCGCGCCTTCTTGCACGGCGCATAGAAGGTGCCGTTGCCGGCGACGACCCGCTCGAGGCACTGCCGGGGATCGGTGATCTCGCCGTCGACCTGGAAATAATAGGCCTGCGTTCCCAGGCTCAGGACGTAATGCCCCGGCGGAAGCTCGAGCTCCGAAGCGCCGGCGTGGAGTTCATGCATCTCGGCCTTCCCCGGAATCGGCGAGACCCGGAACGGATAGGAGAAGTTGCGGATCACCCCGACATCGTCTCCGCCGCCGAGCGCCTTGCCGGCGGCGTCGCTGGAAAACTCCCTGGCGATCTTCGCCACGACCCGAACCTCGACGCGTTCGGGTATAGCGCTGGCGACATCGCGACGGAAGACGATGAACTTGACCCGGCCGTTCGGCAAACGTGGCCGATCGGGCTTCCTGAACTCCGGTGAAATCGCAATCCGCATGTCGGGCGCCATCACGCCGGTCGCGGTCAACTCCGCCAGCGACTTGTCGTCGATCAGGGCGTAGATGCCGTAGTCGGTTGGGAGCACGCGTGTTGGGGCAGGTGCGGCGGGCGTCACCATCTCCGGCCTGGCGACGGCGATCGTCGTCTCCGGCTTGGGCGCGACCAGTGCGATCTCCGGGGACTGGGAGGCGATCTGCCGGCGCAGCGCTGCGATATTGTCCCGCTGCGAAACGATCAGGATCACTGCGCTGACGGCAAGCAGGATGGCCGCCGTGCGCTTGATCACCGGAAGCAGCGGGCCCGAGATCGCAGGCAGCTTGCTGCGCGGCCTGCCGACTCCTGACGGCAAGACCGTCGCATCGCCGGACAACAGAACACCGCCGGTCTCCTTGGACGAGGCGAGTTGCGGCAGGCGCTCCAGCGGCGCCTCGTCACGCGAGAATTTTTCGACCTCCTCGATGGCGATCTCGAGCGCGCGCTTCATCTGGTCGATGTTTCTGGCGTCGGCGTAGGTGAACTGCTCCTGGAGCTTGTAGCGGGCAAGGTCGTAGACCATCTGCCGCCTCGCGTCCGCGTCGTCCTTCACCGTCTCCAGCATGCGCGAAATCACCAGCGCAAACTGCACCTGGTTTGCGGGCAGATCGGTCGCGTCCTGCGGGCCAGGGAGCAACTCTCTCGAACTCATAGCGCTGCCGGTCCAATGCCAGTCACGCCGTCACCTGATTCTCTAATCGAAACAGCCGGTTAAACAAATGCGATAAGTTTCGCGGCCACGTTCGTACACGTTGAGGTGCGATAAGGAAAGCCTCGAAAATGCGCGCCAAATCGCCGGCGCGTCACGCATGCAGGGCCATGCAATCGTGGGCAACGGCGTGCGGCAGTAGTTCTCCGGAATGCGCGCTGGCGCCGGATTTGCATAGCTGTCGCAAAGCTGCTGGGGAGCGAGTCGCCGTCCCACCGCCTGCCGCGATCGCGCGGAAGGCGAATGGCGGCGCCTGTCCCTCGCGGCGCTGACTTCGATCCGCGGGAAGACGACATGACACTTGCAAGACCGTGTGCGGCGATGCTGCTCGGCCTGACCGTGCTGCTGGCGACATCGGCGCTGGCACGCGACGACGGGCGCTACGCCAACTCGCCGCTCAAACCCTGGTTCGAGAGCCTGCACAGCGAATTTGGGCAGTGCTGCTCGGATGCCGACGGCTATGTAGTCGCCGATGTCGACTGGGAATCCGACAAGGGGCGCTACCGCGTGCATCTCGACGGCGAATGGGTGCTCGTGCCGGAGGGAGCGGTGATCACCGAGCCGAACAAGATCGGCCGCACCATGGTGTGGAAGCACTACATCGACGGCCACCCGCGTGTGCGCTGCTTCATGCCGGGCAGCATGACGTAGCCAACTGAATCTCAAGCGCGGCGAGGCGCATCGTCAATCGGTCAGCACGACGATCTTTCCGCCGGCCGCGTTGGCGTCCATGCAGCGGTGAGCCTCGGCGATCTCGGTGAGGTGAAAGACCCGTCCGACCTGGACGCGGAGCGCGCCTGTTTCGATCTGCCGTACCAGCTCCTGGAGCGGCGTCTGCATGAAGTCGTCGGGTCCTCCGGAATAGACCGTCAGATTGACGGCGTTGGGGATGACGTCCATCGGGCTGAATTGGTCGAACCACCATTTGTCCCCGACCATGCCCGTCATGCAGACGATGCCGTTCGTCCACGCGCATTGCAGGGAATCGGCCAGCGTCGTCGTGCCGACGAGCTCGAGCACCTTGTCGACGCCGCCGCCGCTTGCAGCCTTGACCTTCTCGGCGATCCGGCCGTCATCGATGATGGCAAGGTCCGCCCCAACGGAACGGATCAGCTCGGCGCGTGCAGGATTGCGCGTGGTGGAGATCACTTCGGCACCGTGCTTGCTCGCGATGGCCGCAGCCGCGAGGCCAACCGAGGTCGTGCCGCCGCGGACCAGCAGCCGCTCGCCGCGCTTGAGCTGCAGGGCGGTGAACAGCGAACCCCAGGCGGTCTGGAGCATCTCCGGCAGTGCGCCGAGCATCTCCCACGACAGGCTGGTCTCGAGCGCCTGGACCTGCGCGGCCGGCACGCAAACATATTCCGCGTAGCCGCCGTCGAACTGCCGTCCCATGCCGCCCATGGCCGTCGCGACGATCTGGCCCTTGCGAAACCGGCCGCCCGGCGCATCCTCGACGAGTCCGACCGCCTCGATGCCGAGCACGCGCGGGAAGCTCACACCCGGCGACAGACCGCGCCGGGTGAACAGCTCGGAGCGGTTGAGGCCGAAGGCCTTGACGCGAATAAGAACTTGATCCGCGGCAGGCGTCGGCACGGGCCAGTCCTCGATGCGTAGCACCTCGGGTCCGCCGGACTCGCGTATCACTGCTGCCTTCATCTGGGTCATGGCATGAAAATCCTGCAGGTTGGCCAACTGGCTTGCAGGAGATGGTGCGAAGATTCAAGCGTCGGCTCTACGCAACGCCTCGGAAAACGAGGCACGGTGCGGCGCGCTCGAAGTGCACGAGGGACGCAATGGCCCCTCGATCATCAGATTTGAAAACCGGCAAAACGCGCGCCGGCTGATGCGGCGCGCGAATGCGTGAATGATTTGGTGCGTCTCGGCGCGACGGCTCAGCGCGCTTCGTTCTGCGAACTCGCGCTCGCAAGCCGCTTGACGCGCGGCGACAGCACCGAGACCTGCGCGGGCGAGGCGGGCATGCCGGCGACGATCATCGCGGGCGCGGTCGACTGCTCCTCGACGCCGGCGCCGCCGAGCACCTGCACCTGCGTCGACGAGATCGGAAACGACTTCACTTCGTAAGAGGGAAGCTCGCCGGCGAACGCGGCAGCGGAGCTGGCAATCATTGCACCGGCAAGGGCAACCATCGAGAGAACACGCATTTGGAAAATCTCCGTGAAAGATGTCAATCGGAGGTTTGGTCGCGGTGACGCCGGGGCAGGTTCGCCTATGCGCGAACATTCCTGTCGCCGTCGGCGCACATATTGGTTGCTTGCTGCGAAGGGACGAAACGAGGACGAAATTTTCCGCGCCAATGTTTCCGGACGGTTTCGCGCGGGGAGCCGATGCGCCTCGCTTAGTGCTCTTGCAGATCGAGTTGCCGCGATCTGGCCGCCGCGGCGGCCTCGGGAAAGCACAGGCGCATCGTCGTACCGCAGCCGGGCTCGGAGGCGATGACGAGCTCGCCGTCATGGGCAGCCATGATCTCGCGGACGATCGACAGGCCGAGGCCGGCGCCGTCGCCTGCGCTGTTGCCGGTCTGAAACGGCTCCAGCAGCTTGTGCTCCGCGCCGTCGGGCAGGCCTGCGCCGTCATCTTCAACCGAGATGCTGCCGCGGCCGACCGTGACGACAATGCGTTGCGCGCCACGGGCGTGGATCAGCGCGTTGCCGACGAGATTGGCGAGCGCGCTGCGAATAGCGGCGTCGACGCCCTGAACCAGGAATGCCTTTTCGTTGGCACGCTCCAGCGCAAGCTCGATGCCGGCGTCCAGCGCCGACGGACCGAAATCGGCCAGCACGTCCAGCGTGATCGCGGCAAGATCGATCGGCCGCTTTTCGATCGCGTGATTTTGCAGGCGCGCGAGGTCGAGCATGGCGGAGACCAGCGACGTCAGGCGGCGAACGTCGCGCACCAGCTCGGCCTTCAGGGCCGGATCTGGCACGTCGTCGATCTTCGCGCGCAGCAGCGTCAGCGGCGTGCGGAGCTGATGGGCGGCATTGCCGAGGAAGCGGCGCTGCATCCGGATATAGGCGTCGATCTCGCCGAAAGCGCGGTTCAGCGCCTCGACCAGGGGCTTCAACTCGGAGGGGACTTCGGACAGCGATATCAAACCTTGTGGGGCCGAGGGATCGATCGCGAGCGCGCGGCGTGCAACCCGTTCGATGCCGCGCGAGACGAAACGTGCAGCAAGCGCTGAACCGATGGCGACGGTCGCCGCAAAGGCCAGCGCCACCAGGATGATCGAAAAAATCCTGTTGACAAGGAAGTTCCCAGCCATTCGTCCGAAGCGGACCTGAGGCTCGCCGACCATCGTCGTGAGCCGCAAGGAGCCCCGTTGCGCAACGGCGAGACAGAACGTGCTCTTCTGGTCGTGTGTGCTGAAGACGGACAGGCCGACCGGCCCGCGATAGGGGAAGGCGAAGGGGAGAGACGGCCGGTGCTCGCCACCGTACTCGCTGACGAGATCGCCCACGGACACGACGTACCAGAGGTTTGGACTGTCCGCCTTCAATTCCTCGAGCGCGGGAGTCGGACGTATCGTCAGGTTTTGCCCATCGATATCAGTGGCACGATCGAGAACGGCAGCCACGACCCGGCAGGCCCTGAACTCGCGTTCCTCCAACGGGTACCTCGAGACGAAGATCGCGACCATGATCAAAAAGATCGTTGTGGCGGCGATGCCGAGCGAGAACGCAAACGTCCGGGCGATCGACCTCATCGCGGCGTTGCCAGCCGCAGGATGTAACCGATGCCGCGCATGCTGCGGATCTCCACGTCGCCGCCGAACGTGGCCAGCTTCTTCCTCAGGCGGGAGACCTGCGCTTCGAGCGTGTTGGATTCGATTTCGTCGTCGAAACCGTAGATTTCCTCGATCAGGGCGGCACGGGTGATGACGCGGTCGCGTCGCATCAGCAGCGCTCCGAGGATCAGTGCCTCACGCCGCCGCAACAGGATCTTGGTGTCGGCGACAACGGCCTCGTTGCTGCCGAGATGCAGCTCGACATTGCCGAGCGACAGCACGGCAGGGGCGAGCAGGCGGGGCCGCCGCAGCACTGCACGCACCCGCGCGATCAGCTCCTGCGGCTCGAATGGCTTGCCGAGATAGTCGTCGGCGCCGCCGTTGAGGCCGTCGACGACGTCCTCCTTGGTGTCCTTGGACGTCAGCATGATGATCGCCGGACGCTCCGGCGACTGGCTCAGCGCAGTGACCACCTCGAGCGCATCGCCGTCGGGCAGCATCCGGTCGACGATGGCGAGATCATATTTGAAATTGTCCAGCGCCTGGCGGGCATCGGCAATCGAGCCGACGAGGTCGACGACGCCGTGCAACTGTCCGAGCAGCCGGCTGACATAAGCGCCGATCTGCGGTTCGTCTTCGATCACGAGCGAGCGCACGCGGGTCGTCCTTGACTCTGCTGGGGCCATAGCACCCCGACTTTGACGCTTCCTGGCCGAAGTCCGGCGTTTCGGCTCGTGCGCGGGTTCCCTTTAAGGCAGCGAGCTTGGCGAATAAAAGGCAGGGTGGAAGACGCCGAACAGCACACGCGATCAAAGTTTGGCAGCATGAACGCGTCGCAGGCAATGTTCGGGCAATGTTGATCCGGCGGCGTACCTGGCGCGCGGAATGTCGCGGGGACCGTTGTCCGTTGCAATCTTGGGGCAATTTTGCCGGACCACATGCTGGGCTCCTGACCACACCAGTCGACTCGGCCAGCAAGGCCGGTCCGGGGCCCTGAAATGAAGCATATTGACGAAGCCGCTCTCCGCCTCACGGTGAATGCGCGGTGGACGACCGCCTGCCTTGCCGCACTCGGTGCGATCATGGCGATCGCACAATCCGCATCGGCGCAAACCGCATTCACGCTGCCGGCTCCGCCGTTCGAGCTGCCGATGCTGCCATCGCCCTCCGGAAACTGGACCGTCATGGTCGGCATCGGCGGCGAATACACGCCTGACTTCGTCGGATCGAAGAACGGCAAGTTTCTCCCGATCCCGATCTTCACCATTCGCCGCGCCGGATCGATCGATCAGTTTCGCGGTCCGCGCGACAGCGCCAGCATTGCGCTGTTCGACGTCGGCAATTTTCGCGCAGGCCCCGCCTTCAAATACGTCTCCTCGCGCAAGAGCGACAAATATGCCGAGCTGACCGGCCTCGGCGACGTCAAGGCGGCCTACGAGCTCGGCGGCTTCGTCGAATATTATCCGGTCGACTGGCTGCGTTTGCGCAGCGAATTGCGCCAGGGCATGGGTGGCCATACCGGCACGGTGGCCGACGTCTCCGCCGACGTCATCGTGCCGCTGATCGAGAGACTGACGATCTCGGCCGGCCCGCGTTTTACCTGGAAGAGCACCAAGGCGACCGCGCCGTATTTCGGCGTCGATGCCGTGCAGGCGCTGGCCTCGGGGTTGCCGATGTACAACGCCAGAGGCGGCGCGCATTCGGTCGGCTTCGGCAGCCAGATCTCCTACCGCATCAATCCGCAGTGGGAGGTCCACGCCTATGTCGAATACGAGAAGCTGCTGGGCGATGCCGCGGACAGCCCGCTGGTGAAGCTGCGGGGATCGTCGAACCAGACCACCGTCGGCGTCGGTGCGTCCTATTCGTTCGATTTCAGGATTCGATGAGCCGCCATGCGCCGCAGTGTCATTCTTTGGATTGGTCTCGCGATCGCTTCCGTTGCGCTCAGCGCCGCTGCGGCGTTCGAGACGCGTGCGACGAAACTCCAGGCGATCAAGACCGTCGGCATCGTCTCGGCGATCGGCGAGGAGATGAGCCTGACGCGCGCCGGCCTGACCGGGCTCGGCAACGCCGCGCAAAGCCTCTCGATCAGCGCATGGGGGCTGGACGAGTTGATCGTCCAGCAGGCGACGAAGCTGCTGAGCGGACGCTTTCGCGTGCAGCCGGTGACTTACCGGCGTGCTGCGTTCGCTGCCGTCAGGGATTCGGCGGTTGCGCCGGTCAATCTCCTGCGGAGCGATCCCTTCAAGGAGCTGGTTCGCAGCGATGTCGCCCCGCAGGGGCTGGACGCCTACATCGTCATCACGCGGGCCAGATCGAAACTCGGAAACGGCCGCAATGTCGAGGGCGTCGGGCTCGCCCAATACCGGACGCTGCTTGCAGATTACGGGCTGATCCACGCGCTGTACGAAGTGCGCGTGATCGAGGGGAAGTCGTTCGACGTGATCGAGAAGCGGGCGGCCGCGCCACTCGACAACACCGGGACGATGCGGCTCGCCGGCCCAAGCGGACCGGTCGACGCGACGTTTGACGGTTCGGCTTCAAGCGAGCGGTTGCGTGCGGCGATTGCGGACCTGATCACGCGCAGCCTGCCCGTCACGCTGGGCGACATGCACCTGATCGACGGCCAGTGACCCTCAGGTCACCGGCGCCGGATTGAACAGCGTCAGGTCGTTGTGGATGCCCCAGCGGTCCGACCACGGCTTGGTGCGCCCGGAGGCGACGTCGAGGATCAGGCGGAACAGGTCCCAGCCGCATTCCTCGATAGTCTTCTCGCCAGTGGCGATGCTGCCTGAATCGAAATCGATCAGGTCCTTCCAGCGCCGCGCGAGCTCGCTGCGGGTCGCGACCTTGATCACGGGCGCGGCGGCGAGGCCATAAGGCGTGCCGCGGCCGGTGGTGAACACCTGCAAGGTCATGCCGGAGGCGAGCTGGAGCGTGCCGCAGATGAAGTCGGAGGCGGGCGTTGCCGCGAACAGCATGCCCTTCTGCGTCGCCTTCTCTCCGGGCGAGAGCACGCCGGTGATGGCGGAGGAGCCGGACTTGACGATCGAGCCGAGCGACTTCTCGACGATGTTGGCGAGGCCGCCCTTCTTGTTGCCGGGCGTGGTGTTGGCGCTGCGATCGGCGCCGCCGCGGGCGAGATAGGAATCGTACCAGGCCATCTCGCGCACCAGCGCGCGGCCGACATCCTCGTTGATGGCACGTCGAGTCAGCAGCTGGATGGCATCGCGCACTTCGGTGACTTCCGAGAACATTACGGTGGCGCCGGCGCGGACCAGGAGGTCTGCGGCAAAGCCGACCGCGGGGTTGGCGGTGACGCCGGAGAAGGCGTCGCTGCCGCCGCATTGCAGGCCGATCACGAGATCGGAGGCCGGGCAGGTCTCGCGCTTGCGGGTGTTGAGCACCTTCAGCCGCGCCTCGGCCTGGGTCATGATCGCATCGACGATCGCGCCGAAGCCGTCGAAGGCCTCGTCCTGCATGCGCACGATGGCATCGCTGACACCTTCCGGCACCAGGCGCTCGGGCGCGAGCTTCTCGCAGCCGAGGCCGACGACCAGGATCTCGCCGCCGAAATTCGGGTTGAGCGCGAGGTTCTGCAGCGTGCGGATCGGAACCACCGCATCGGGCGCGGTGATGGCGACGCCGCAGCCATAGGCATGCGTGAGCGGTACGACGTCGTCGACGTTGGGGTACTTCGGCAAGAGCTCGGCGCGGATGCGCTTCACGGCATATTCCATCGTGCCCTTGACGCATTGCACGGAGGAGGAGATGCCGAGGATGTTCTTGGTACCGACCGAGCCGTCCGGATTGCGATAGCCTTCGAAGGTGAAACCTTCGAGCGGCGGCAGCGGCGCGGGGACCGCGGTGGAGATTTCCAGCTTGTCGAGGGCAGGGGCCTCCGGCATGCGGATGCGGGCTTCATCTACCCATTCGCCGGCCAGGATCGGCGACAGCGCGTAGCCGATGATCTCGCCATAGCGGATGATCGGCGCGCCTTCCGTGATGTCGACCAGCGCCGTCTTGTGCCCTTGCGGCACGAAGGCGCGCAGCGTCAGGCCGCTGGCGAAGCGGGAGCCGGCGGGAAGCCCGAAATCATTGACCACGATCGCGACATTGTCGCGCTCGTTGAGCTTGATGTAGCGGGGCTGCTCTTTCGCTGCGACGTCCTGGTCCATCGCGGACTCCGGGATTTGTAGGGTGGGTTAGCGCAGCGTAACCCACCAATGTCTTCATCCTTGGAAGCAAAAGAGGTGGGTTACGCTGCGCTAACCCACCCTACGATGTCTACGATATCAGCCGGTCAGCCCGGATAGGTATAAGCCGTCTTCACCGTGGTGTAGAACTCGCGCGCATAGGAGCCCTGCTCGCGGGCGCCGTAGCTCGAACCCTTCCGGCCACCGAACGGCACGTGATAGTCGACGCCGGCGGTCGGCAGGTTGACCATCACCATGCCGGACTCGCTGTTGCGCTTGTAGTGCGAGGCGTATTTCAGGCTGGTGGTGCAGATGCCGGAGGCGAGGCCGAACTCGGTGTCGTTGGAGATCGCGAGCGCTTCCTCGTAGTTCTTGGCGCGGATGACGGCGGCGACGGGGCCGAAGATTTCCTCACGCGCGATGCGCATGTTGTTGTTGGCCTCGGTGAACAGCGCCGGCTGGAGATAGTGACCGGGGTTCTCGCGCTTGAGCAGCTCGCCGCCGAAGGCGAGCTTGGCGCCTTCGTCCTGGCCGATCTTGATGTAGCGCAGGTCCTGGTCGAGCTGGCTCTGGTCGACCACCGGGCCGATATGCACGCCGGCCTTCAGCGCGTCGTCCACCGACAGGCCGCTCAGGCGCTCGGCCATGGCGGCGACGAAGCGGTCGTGGATGCCTTCGGTGACGATCAGGCGGGAGGAGGCGGTGCAGCGCTGGCCGGTGGAGAAATAGGCGCCGTTGACGGCGACCTCGACGGCGGTCTTGAGGTCGGCGTCGTCGAGCACCACCAGCGGGTTCTTGCCGCCCATCTCGAGCTGGAACTTCTTCATCGGATTCGACAGCACGCAGGCCTGCGCGATCTTGCGCCCCGTTTGCACCGAGCCGGTGAAGGAGATCGCGGCGACGTCAGGGTGATCAAGCAGGGTCTGGCCGACGACGGAGCCGGAGCCGACCACGAGGTTGAACACACCGGCGGGAATGCCGGAGCGGGTGATGATCTCGGCGAGCGCATGTCCAGACCCAGGCACCAACTCGGCCGGCTTGAACACGACGGTGTTGCCATAGCAGAGCGCCGGGGCGATCTTCCAGGCAGGGATCGCGATCGGGAAATTCCAGGGCGTGATCATGCCGACGACGCCGACCGGCTCACGGGTGAGCTCGACGTCGAGGCCGGGACGCACCGAGGCGCCCTTCTCGCCGATCAGGCGCAGCGCTTCGCCGGCGAAGAACGCGAAGATCTGGCCGGCGCGGGCGACCTCGCCGATGCCTTCCGGCAAGGTCTTGCCTTCCTCGCGGGCGAGCAGGCGGCCGAGTTCTTCCTTGCGGGCGAGGATTTCAGTCGAGATCTTGTTGAGCGCGTCGTAGCGCACCTGCGGGGTCGACTGCGCCCAGGCGGGAAAAGCGGCCTTGGCGGCCGCGATCGCCTTCTCGGTCTGCGCCTTGTCGGCCTTGGCGTATTCGCCGACGAGATCGTTGGTGTTGGAGGGATTGATATTCTTCGTGACGCCGGAGCCGTCGACCCATTCGCCGCCGATGAAGTTTTTAAGGATCGCAGTCATCTCATTCCTCCAGAGTTTTTAGCGAACGAGGCAGGGACGCTTGTCGTCGAAGGTCCAGCCCGGGATCAGGTCCTGCATGGCCATAGCGTCATCCCGGGCGCCAAGTCCATGCTTCTTGTAAAGCTCATGCGCGGCCTCGATGGCGGCGCGGTCGATCTCGATGCCGAGGCCCGGCCTGTCAGGCACGGCGATCTTGCCGCCCTTGATCTGGAGCGGCTCTTGCGTCAGCGCCTGGCCGTCCTGCCAGATCCAGTGGGTGTCGATCGCAGTGACCTTGCCGGGGGCGGCGGCGCCGACATGGGTGAACATGGCGAGCGAGATGTCGAAATGGTTGTTGGAGTGCGAGCCCCAGGTCAGGCCGTTGTCACGGCAGGTCTGGGCAACGCGCACCGAGCCTTGCATGGTCCAGAAATGGGGATCGGCGAGCGGAATGTCCACCGCGCCTAGGCGCAGCGCATGGGAGAGCTGCCGCCAGTCGGTCGCGATCATGTTGGTCGCGGTCGGCAGGCCCGTGGCACGGCGGAACTCGGCCATGATCTCGCGGCCGGAGAATCCGGCCTCGGCGCCGCAGGGGTCCTCGGCATAGGCGAGGATGCCATGCATGTTCCTGCAGAGGCCGATCGCTTCGTCGAGCGACCAGGCGCCGTTCGGGTCGAGCGTGACGCGCGCGTTCGGGAAGCGCTTCGCGATCGCGGTGACGGCCTCGATTTCCTGCTCGCCGCGCAGCACGCCGCCCTTGAGCTTGAAATCGGCGAAGCCGTAATGGTCGTGGGTCGCTTCCGCGAGCCGCACCACGGTCTCGGGCGTCATCGCCTCCTGGTGGCGGAGGTTGAACCATTCCGCCTTGCCGGTCTCGCCCGTGACGTAATCGAGCTTCGATTTGCGGCGGTCGCCGACGAAGAAGAGATAGCCGAGCGTCTCGACGCTCTTGCGCTGCTGGCCTTCGCCGAGCAGGGCGGCGACCGGCAGGTTGAGATGCTGGCCGAGCAGGTCGAGGAGGGCGGATTCGATCGCAGTGACCGCGTGGATCATCACCCGCAGGTCAAAGGTCTGCTTGCCGCGGCCCCCGGCGTCGCGGTCGGCAAAGGCGGTGCGGACGTCGGCGAGAATGTTGTTCATCGCGCCGACGGTCTTGCCGATCACGAGGTCGCGGGCGTCCTGGAGGGTCTGCCAGATCTTCTGCCCGCCCGGCACCTCGCCGACGCCGGTGTGGCCGGCATTGTCGGTGAGGATGACGATGTTGCGGGTGAAGAACGGCGCATGCGCGCCGCTGAGGTTGAGGAGCATGCTGTCGCGGCCCGCGACCGGGATCACCTGCATCGCCGTGACGACCGGTGCGCCAGAAATCTCGGTCCGGGCCATCGCACCCTCCTCCCTGTTGTCGCTGCTATTCTGCAGCCTGTTGTGACGATCGTGCGGCGGGCAGCCTCTTCACCAGCGCGGTCAGTTCCGCGATTTCCTGCTCGCTGAGGTCGGTCAGCGGCGGACGGACCGGGCCGGAATCGCGGCCGATCACCTTCATGCCGGCCTTGATGATCGAGACCGCATAACCCTTCTTGCGGTTGCGGATCGCGATCAGCGGCAGGATGAAATCCTTCAGGCCGGCGTGGATCGCCGCGTGGTCGCGCTTGCGCACGGCGGCGTAGAAGTTGGTGGCGAACTCCGGCACGAAGTTGAACACGGCCGAGGAATAGGTCGTCACGCCCATGTCGAGATAGGGCAGCGCGAAGGTCTCGGCGGTCGGCAGGCCGCCGACATAGGTCAGGCGGTCGCCGAGCTTGGTGTAGACGCGGGTCATCAACTCGATGTCGCCGATGCCGTCCTTGTAGCCGACGAGGTTCGGGCAGCGCTCGGCAAGGCGCGCGAGCGTGTCGGGCTGCAGGATGGCGTTATCGCGGTTGTAGACGATGACGCCGATCTTCACCGACGCGCACACCGCCTCGACATGGGCGGCAAGGCCCTCCTGCTCGGAGTGGGTGAGATAGGGCGGCAGCAGCAGCAGGCCGTCGGCGCCGGCCTTCTCCGCACCGATCGCGATCTCGCGGGCGATGGCGGTGCCGTAGCCGGTGCCGGCGAGCACGGGCACGCGGCCCTTGGTCTCATCGACGGCGACCTTGACGACCTCAGGAACCTCGGTCGGGGTCAGCGAGAAGAACTCGCCGGTGCCGCCGGCCGCGAACAGACCTGCGACATCATAGCCGCAGAGCCAGTCCATGTTGGCGCGGTAGGTCGCCTCGTCGAAGGAGTAGTCCGCCTTGAACGGCGTGACGGGGAAGGACAGGAGGCCCGATCCGATCTTCTGGGCCATTTCCTGCGGGGTCATCTTGCTCATGGGCGCGGCTCCCTTATTGCGTGTTGTGGAGGACGCAAGCAGAAGGCTGCGCGTCCATGCGCCGTGGTTTAGGCAACCGTTCGATGCGCGTCCAAGCCAAAGCCTATATCGACCGATGCGAATTCAGCATCAATCGTCCACGACTTCCGCGGAGGACAATTCACCGGCGATTTTGACCAGCGCCGACAGCAGCGGGTTCTCGTCCTCGCGGCGCCAGACCATGAACAGCTCGGCGGGGACGCGGGTGCGCAGCTTCAGCGGGCGCAGCCGCACGTCGGAGATCTTCAGGCTCGCGGCCGCGGCCGGCACGATGGCGAGGCCGAGGCCGGCGCGGACCATGGCGAGGATCGAGTGGATCTGGCTGAGATGCTGCACATAGCGCGGCAGCACGTCGGCGCGGGTGAAGAGGGCCACCAGCAGGTCGTGGAAGTAGCGGCTCTCATAGGGCGAATACATCACGAAGGGCTGGTCGTCGAAGTCCTTGATGGTGATGCTGTCGGCATTGGCGAGCGGATGCTTCTTCGGGATCGCGGCGAGCAGGGGCTCGGCGACGACGCGGCGGCTGGTCAGCTCGGGCCGCGCGATCGGCGGCCGGAGCAGGCCGGCGTCGATCTGGCCTGAGGTCAGCGCCTCGAACTGGTCGCCCGACACCATCTCCTTCAGCGAGAAGTCCACCTCGGGCAGCTTGGCGCGGCAGGCGGCGACGAGCTCGGGCAGGAAGCCGTAGGCGGCGGCCGCGGTGAAGCCGATCTTCAGCGAGCCGGTCTTGCCGAGCGCGATGCGGCGGGCGACCTGCGAGGCGCTCTCCGCAAGCTTGAGGATGCGCCGCGCCTCCGGCAGGAAGCTGCGTCCCGCCGGCGTCAGGCGCACCGAGCGGCTGGTGCGCTCCAGCAGCGGCGCGTCGATGATGTGCTCGAGCACCTGGATCTGCCGGGACAGCGGCGGCTGGGTCATGTTGAGCCGCGCGGCGGCGCGGCCGAAATGCAATTCCTCCGCCACCGTGACGAAACAGCGGAGCTGGTTGAGGTCGAACATCGATACATGCCTTAGATGGATAAGGCGTTTCCCCGGCACTTCTAGCATCGATCATCCCCAAAACAAAGACGGCGGCCGTGAAGCCGCCGTTGAGTTGCCTGGTCAAGCTCCCATGGGAGCCCTCAGGAGGAACGTTTGAGCGTCACCCGCTCGATCTTTCCGACGATGACGAGATAGGCGAAGGCGGCCACCAGCGCGTTGAGCCCGACGAACACCAGCGCGCCGTTGAACGAGCCGGTCGCGGCCAGGATGTAGCCGATCACGATCGGGGTGGTGATCGAGGAGAGGTTGCCGAAGGTGTTGAACAGGCCGCCCGAGACGCCGCCGGCTTCCTTCGGCGAGGTGTCGGAGACCACCGCCCAGCCGAGCGCGCCGATGCCCTTGCCGAAGAAGGCGAGCGCCATGAAGCCGACCACCATCGCCTGTCCGTCGACATAGTTGCAGGCGATGATCGACATCGACAGCAGCATGCCGCCGACGATCGGGATCTTGCGCGCCATGGTCAGCGAGCCGGTCCTGCGCAGGATGGCGTCGGAGATGATGCCGCCGAGCACGCCGCCGATGAAGCCGCACAGTGCGGGCAGCGTCGCGACGAAGCCGGCTTGCAGGATCGACAGGCCGCGCTCCTTGACGAGGTAGACCGGAAACCAGGTCAGGAAGAAATAGGTCAGCGTGTTGATGCAGTACTGGCCGAGATAGACGCCGAGCATCATGCGGTTGGAGAGCAGCTGGCGGATGTGGTCCCAGCCGGAGCCGGCCTCGGGCGCACGCTCGCGCAACTGATCGTCCTTGGGCGCGTCGAGATCGACCAGCGCGCCGCCGTCCCTGATGTAGTCGAATTCCGCCTCGTTGATCGAGGGATGCTCCTTCGGGCCGTAGATGGTCTTGAGCCACACGAGGCCCATGACTACTCCGAGCGCGCCCATCACGAAGAACACGAAGCGCCAGCCGTAGCTGTGCGCGATCCAGCCCATCAGCGGCGCGAAGATCACGGTCGCGAAATACTGCCCCGAATTGAAGAAGGCCGAGGCGGTGCCGCGTTCATTGCCCGGAAACCAGGCCGCGACGATACGCGCATTGGCGGGGAAGGACGGCGCCTCCGCGACGCCGACAAGGAGGCGCAGCGCGAACAGCACGACGATGGCACTGCCGGCGCTGAGGAAGCCGACCCAGCCCTGCATCAGCGTGAACAGCGACCAGATGATGATGCTGAAGGCATAGACGAGACGCGAGCCGTAGCGGTCGAGCAGCCAGCCGCCCGGCACCTGCGCCACGACATAGGACCAGCCGAAAGCCGAGAAGATCCAGCCCATGGCGACGGGATCGAGATGCAGCTCTTTCGAGAGCGCGGGACCGGCGATCGACAGCGTGGCACGGTCGGCATAATTCACGGTGGTGACCAGGAACAACATGGTCACGATGAACAGCCTGACGCGAGACCTCCTCACGTCCGCTGCGGACACCACTGCGCTCATCATGCGCCTCCTTAGAACTCGAAATGTTTCCTCGATGCGACTCCTAGAGGCGCGCGCGGCAAAGTGTCCAAGTTCAAGGGAGTATCGATCGATGCCGTTTTTGGATTGATGGAACGGCAGGTTTGGGGGAACGATCGTGGTGATGGGCGATGCCACACACTCAATCGTCGTCCTGGCGAAAGCCTGGCGAAAGCCAGGACCCATTACCCCAAGAGGAAGTTGTGGCGCGCGCTAGCCATCACCAATCTTCGCCAAACCGCGGACGGTGGTAATGGGTCCTGGCTTTCGCTAGGACGACTCGTGGAGGGAGTCCTCGCGTGAACTACTGCTGTGCGCTCGGCAGCAACTGCGGCAGAAATCCGCGCGTCACGTTGGGCGGAACGGCATCGAGGCCGAGCACGGCGCTCGCCGCGGGCAGTGCCGCATCCGCCATCGCGGCGTGGCCTTCAGCGCTCGGATGCACGGCGCCGCCATAGACGGCGGAGAGCACGCCCCAGGTCGCGTCGTGGATGTCGGTCGGCTGGCTCGCGGCCGGCAGGCCTTGCGGATAGGTCATCGCGGCGAAATAGCTGTCATTGGCGTCGCGGATCCAGCGCGCGCGCGGCAGGTAGGCGCGGTACTCCGAGGCGCCGCGGCCGCACAGCATCGGCTGGCTCGCCGCGCTCACGATATCAGGGTTGAAGCTCTGGCCGTTCTCGGCAAAGCAAGCGCGGTCGAATTCGGGATCGTTGCCGGAATGGGCGCAGAAGCCGTGGTCGGCGAAGGCGGCCTGATGCGTATCGACGAAGGTCATGCGATCAGCTTCGGGATCGCGGCACAGCGCACCGCGGGTGCAGGTGGCGAGCCCCTTCAGCTGCGGCAGGAACTCGGTGTCGACGAAGGTCGAGACGCGCGCGAGGCGCTGCGGATCTGCGTTGAAGGAGGGATGGATGTCGAAGCCGGCGCGGCCGCCGCGGCAGGGCACGCCGCCATCGGCGAGCGCGGGATTGGCGTAGGACACATAGACCACGTGCGAGAGGTCGCCGCCGACCAGCGGCTTCAAGGCCTCGCGCAGCTTGACGAAATTCTGCGGCAGCTCGCGCGCCAGCGCGTCGCGGGAATCGTCGACGCTCGCCATCACGCCGGAGCGGCGGAACAGCGCGCGCTCGGTCGCAGTGTCGACGATGACGTCGGCGACGAGGCCGGAGAAGTAGACGTCATTGGCGCCGACCGACAGCAGCACGAGATCGAGCGTGCGGTCCGGCTGGCGCTTCTTTGCCGCGCCGAGTGCTTCGCGCAGCTCGGCGACCTGCGCGTTGACGCTGGTGTTGCAGACGCCGGTCTTGCCGGGCGGGCATTCGCGGGCGCGCTGCGAGCCCAGGAGCCCGTCGCCGATGCTGGCGCCGGTGCAGGCGAGCGGCAGAAAGGTCACGGCGATGTGGGTGTAGCGCACCGCGAGCGCCAGCGCGGTGCGGGCCTGGTAGCTGTAGAGCGAGCGGTGGCAGGGCGCATTGAACCACAGCGCGCTGTAGTGCTGCCAGTTGGCGAGGGTGTCCGGCGCCTCGCAGGCGCGCCCGCCCTTGTAGCCGGCGCGGCTCGGCCGGTAGTACTGCGCGCCGGCAGTGCCGAGATAGGAGCGGAAGCAGAAGCCCTCGTCCGACAGCGCCAGCGGCCGATCCGGATTGCCTTCGCCCGAGGCGATGCTGTCGCCGAGCCCTGCGACGAACACGTCGCGCACCTGGATCTCGGTCTGGACGCGCTGGGTCGGGTCGGAGCCGGCGGAGACATCGACGGTCGCGACCGTCTGCTTGCCGTAGCGGACGCGCAGATTGACCGGCTCGGCGCAGTCGAAGGTCGAGGTCTGCGGTCCGTCGCCGTCGTCGAACGACCAGGCACAGGTGGCCCCGACCGGCACCGCGCCAACGAGGCGCACGGTCACCGGATGGTCGATCGGCGTGAGGTAGTTCTCTTTGACATTGTCGCGGGTGCAGGGCTGATTGACTCGGCCCTGGAGGTCGATGCAGAGCCGGTTGACCATGTTGCGGGCCCAGCCGCGACCCTCGCTCTGGAGCTCCAGCGACTGCTCAGCGGCGAGGATGCTGCGGTTACGCGCGTTCTCGACATGGAGCAGGAAGTCGCGCTCCTCGCGGAACAGGCGGAAGCGGTTGCGCACCTCCCAGGAAATCTGCAGCCCCGAGTCCTGCGCGGCAGCGCGCTCGGGCAAGGCGGTCAGGATCCCGGCAAGCAACACGGCGCCTGCGGAGAGGATACGAAGGGATACAGAAATCATGGCCCGCGTCTTCAACGGCAAAGTTGAGGCGGAAATAAGAGAGGATTGCGCTTCCGCCCGCAACCTCTGCCTGATGATTTTGCGGGCCGCTCCTTGCCGGCTCAGCGCTTGTTGGCCTGCCGCAGCAGCCGTTCGCGCTCCATCGGCGTCACCTGCTTGGGCAGATTGGCCTGGGCGCAGGCCTCCGCCAGTCGCCGCCGCTCCTGCCAGGGCTCGACCACATTCATCCAGAGTTCGCGCGCGCCCATGATGGAGATGGCGAGGCCGAACGGGATCACGAAATAGAGCAGGCGGAACACCAGCAGCGTCGCCAGGAGCTGTTCGCGGCCGAATTCGGGCAGCGCCACCAGCATGGCGGCGTCGAACACGCCGATCGAGCCGGGCGCATGGCTGGCGAAGCCTAGCAGCGTCGCCAGGATGAACACCACGGCAAGCGAGAGGAAGTCGATCGGCGGATTGGCCGGCATCAGGAGGTACATCGCCGTGGCGCAGAAGCCGAGATCGACCACGCCGATCAGGATCTGCACCAGCGTCAGCGGCGCCGAGGGCAGCACCACCTTCCAGCCCTTCTGGCCGAGCTCGCGCCGCTTCTCGCCCATGCAGAGCCAGACCAGATAGGCGCCGATCGAGGCGAGGCCGCCGAGGGCGATCAACCGGTTGAGCGACGACGGGAGCTGGTCCATCGAGGACGCGGCATCCGGATGGATGGCCATGCCGATCGAGAGCACGAAGATGTTACCGAGCCAGAAGGTCAGGCCCGACAGGAAGCAGATCTTGGCGACGTCGATCGCGTTGAGCCCGTAGTCCGAATAGATACGGAAGCGGATCGCTCCCCCGGTGAACACCGTGGCGCCGATGTTGTGGCCGATCGAATAGGACGTGAAGCTGGAGAGCGCTGCGATGCGATAAGGAACGTGCTTTTTGCCGATCGTTCGCAGTGCAAAAAAGTCATAGAAGGTCAGCGTACAGAACGCGAAGAAGACGCAGATCGCCGCCAGCCCGATACTGCCGCGGGGAATCTCGGTTAACGCGGTCAGGATGACGCCGGTATCGATACCCTTGAGGGTCCGCACCAGCGTTGTGATCGCGAAGGCGATGATGAAGACGCTCGCAGCAATTCCGAGCCGTCGCCAGCCAATCCATCTCTTGAAGCCGCGTTTCAGCGCGGGCAGCAGTCCGTGCATTCATCCTCCCGGCGGGGGGCAAGACCGACCCGGCCGCGCATTGGCCAGTCGGGCGCGATCGTTGCCGAAGGCAGGTGTCGATCGCTGGATATGATCCAGCTCATTTAAGGCAAAAACGGTGACTTGTGCAGCCCTTGACAAGGATAGGTTCTGCGCCAGAGCGGCTACTTTTGTCATATGCGGTTCACATCGGGCGCGCGTTAAGCATATAAGTCGGCAGATAGGCCCGGATCGTACGTTCACATGCCGGCACGATTTCATATCGTGCCGCCGCCTGCATTGTTCCAGCGCAAGCGATGCAGGCTTTTTTGGAACGTCGATGCCGGGTGCTCGTTAGCGCCCCATCAGCAACCGAACATGGCGGAATTAAGCGGCTTTTCGTGCAAGCCGGCGCCTCCGTGTTCCCGAAACCCAATGAGGATTGGAACGATGGGACTGTTCACAAAGGACATCAAGACCATGAACGACCTGTTCGTGCACCAGCTCCAGGACATCTATTACGCCGAGCAGCAGCTCACCAAGGCGCTGCCGAAAATGGCCGCCAAGGCCACCGATCCGCAGCTGAAACAGGGCTTTTTGACGCACCTCGAAGAAACCAAGCAACACGTCGCGCGGCTCGAGGAAGTGTTCAAGATGCACGGCGTCGCCGTGAAGGCGGTCGACTGCCCGGCCATCGACGGCATCATCGAGGAGGCCGATGAGACCGCAGGCGAAGTCGCCGACAAGGCGGTGCTTGACGCCGCGCTGATCAACGCCGCGCAGGCCGCCGAGCACTACGAGATCGTACGCTACGGCAGCCTGATCGCCTGGGCCAAGCAGCTCGGCCGCAGCGACTGTGCCAGCGTGCTCGCCAAGACGCTCGAGGAAGAGAAGGCGACCGACAAGAAGCTGACGACGCTTGCCGAGAGCAAGGTGAATCTGCGCGCGGCGAGTTGACGACGTTTAGCTGACGAGCGCCGCGCGGCGCGCTGTTTCTCGCTTCGTCCGCTGTCATGCCCCGCGAAGGCGGGGCATCCAGTACTCCGCGGCGGTACTTCGTTTGCACAATTTCCGCCGCGGAGTACTGGATCGCCCGATCAAGTCGGGCGATGACACCGATTATGGAGCACACGCGCGCGCTACACATCCATCCTTCCGCCATTATCGAAGCATGATGGCGGGCCAATAGCGTATATCCCGCAGGGGCTGCAACCGAGGTGGCAGCATGCGCGTGAGCACCATCAAATATGAATCCTTCGACGACGCGGCCGGCGCGCAGCGTGCCGGCGCGCGTCTTGCGACCTCGCTGACGCTCGCCGCGATGAGCCTCGGCTACGGCGTGGTGCAGCTCGACGTCACCATCGTCAACACCGCGCTCGATGCGATGGGCAAGACACTTGGCGGCGGGGTGGCCGAGCTGCAATGGGTGGTCAGCGCCTACACCATCGCCTTTGCCGCCTTCATCCTGACATCAGGCGCACTCGGTGACCGGATCGGCGCCAAGCGCGTCTTCATGGCGGGATTTGCCATCTTTACCGCGGCCTCGCTCGCCTGCGCGCTGTCGCCCAATGCGATCGCGCTGATCGCGGCACGATTGATCCAGGGGCTGGCGGCGGCGATCCTGGTGCCGAATTCCCTGGCGCTGCTCAATCACGCCTACCCAGACGACCGTGCGCGGGGCCGGGCAGTTGCGATCTGGGCTGCCGGCGCCAGCCTGGCGCTCACCGCAGGCCCCTTCGTCGGCGGCGCGCTGATCACGCTGGTCGGCTGGCGCGCGATCTTCCTCGTCAACCTCCCGATTGGTCTCGCCGGCCTCTGGCTGAGCTGGCGCTATGCGACCGAAACGACCCGGGCGCGCTCGCGCGAGATCGATCTGCCGGGCCAACTCGCCGCGATCGGCGCTCTCGGAGCGCTCGCTGGCGCGATCATCGAGGGCGGCGCGCTTGGCTGGGGACATCCGGCCGTGCTCTTCGCCTTCGCGTCGGCCGCGGTCCTGGGCGTGCTGTTCGTCTGGCGGGAAAGCCGCGCCGCGCAGCCGATGCTGCCCTTGTCGTTGTTCGGTCACCGGCTGTTTACCCTGACCGCGCTGGTCGGACTGCTCGTCAACATCGCGATCTACGGACTGATCTTCGTGCTCAGCCTGTACTTCCAGCGGATCAATGGGCTGTCGGCGTGGTGGACCGGGCTCGCCTTCGTGCCGATGATGGCGGCGGTGCTGCCGGTCAATCTGCTGGCGCCGCGCCTTGCCGAGCGCATCGGCGCGTGCCCGACCATCGTGGTCGGCGCCTGCATTTCGGCGCTGGGCTGTCTCGGCCTGCTCTGGATCGAGCCTGACACGGGCTATTGGATGATCTGCGCGCAGATGATCGCGATCAGCGGCGGACTCGGGCTGCTGGTGCCGCCGCTGACCTCGACCCTGCTGGGCAGCGTCGAGAAGGCGCGCTCCGGCATCGCGGCCGGCGTCCTGAACGCGACGCGGCAGACCGGCAGCGTGCTCGGCGTCGCGCTGTTCGGCTCGCTGGTGGCCTCGGAGGGAGCGTTCATGACCGGCCTGCACGCCTCGCTGGCCGTATCGGCCTTCGTGCTGCTGCTCGCCGCCGCCGTGATCGGGATCGGCGCGCCTCCGCAGGGGATGAACAATCCGAGCGAATGAACACATCTCCCGTTCACCATCCCCGGAACCAGCACATAGCCGGTTACCGATCGTCCACCTCTGTCGGTTGAAGTGCGGCTCCATAGGGGCCGGCAATGTATCAAGTTCTTTACTGTCTCACCGACGAGCATGATTGGCGACTGGTTGCGCTGGGCGGCGCGGTGTGCCTGCTTGCGAGCGCCGCGGCAATCAGCCTGTTTCACCGGGCCCGCGCCGCGCACGGCCCGGGACGCCTCGCCTGGATCAGCCTGGATGCGGCTGTCAGCGGATGCGGCGTCTGGGCGACGCATTTCATCGCGATGCTCGCCTATGGGCCGGGTGGCGCCGGCGCCTACAACATCCCTGTCACGATTCTCTCGCTGATCCTTGCGGTCTCCGTGACCTTCGTGGGGCTGAGCATCGCGGTATCGTCCTCACGCGCGGCTTGGGTGATCGTCGGCGGCGCCATCGTCGGCGGCGGTGTCGCGGCGATGCACTACACCGGCATGGCGGCGCTGGAGATGCCGGCCCGCGTGGACTGGGTCGGAAGCACGGTTGCCGCCTCGGTGTTGCTCGGAATTGTCTTTGCTGCACTCGCGCTGTTCGTCGCCGCGCGGCGCGACGATCTCTCCCATGCGCTGAGCGCGACCGCCCTGCTGACGCTCGCCATCGTCGCGCATCATTTCACCGCGATGGGCGCCGTGCTGCTGACGCCGGACCCGACGCTCGCGATCAGCGGGCTCGCCGTTCCGCCCGCATCGATGTCTTTCCTCACCGCAAGCGCCGCGGTTGCGATCATCGCGATTGCACTCGTTGCCGCGCTGCTCGATCGCCGCGCCAAGGGCGAACTGGGACGCCAGCAACTGGTGCTGGACTCCGCGCTCGAGAACATGTCGCAGGGGCTGTGCATGTTCGATGCGGACGGCAAGATCATCCTGTTCAACGAGCGATATGCGTCGATGCTCCGCCGTACCGACATCGCGCTCACCGGCCGTCTGCTGGTCGACGTGCTCAGGGAGGAGCAGGCCAAGGGCCAGTGGCTGGGCGATGCGGATCAATTCTTTGCGCGGCTCGTCGCCGATGCGCGCGAGGGCCGCACCACGACCGATGTCGTCAACCGGTTCGGCCGCTCCATCCGCGTCGTCAACCAGCCGATGCAGGGCGGCGGCTGGGTCGCGACCTTCGAGGACATCACCGAATGGCTGGAGGCACAGGCGAAGATCTCGCACATGGCACGCCATGACGCGCTGACCGGCCTGCCGAACCGTGTGCTGTTCCACGAGGAGCTCGAGCAGGGACTGCACCGGGCGAAGTCGGACGACCAGCTCGCGGTGCTCTGTCTCGATCTCGACCACTTCAAGGACATCAACGACTCGCTCGGCCATCCGATCGGCGATGCACTGCTCAAGGAGGTCGGCCGCAGGCTGAAGACTACCGTCGGCGAGCACGACACGGTGGCGCGGCTTGGCGGCGACGAATTCGCCGTGGTCCAGATCGGACGGTCGGAGGAAGCCGCAGCGAGGTCGCTTGCCGGCCGCCTCGTCGAGGTGATCTCGGCGCCTTACGAGATCGACGACCATCAGATCGTCATCGGTGTCTCGATCGGCATCTCGCTGTCGCCGCAGGACGGCAGTAATCCGGACGAGCTGCTCAAGAATGCCGATCTCGCGCTGTACCGCGCCAAGGCGGACGGCCGCGGCACCTATCGTTTCTTCGAGACCGGCATGGATGCACGCGCGCAGGCGCGGCGCCTGCTGGAAATGGATCTGCGCGCAGCGCTGCAACGCGACGAATTCCTGCCCTACTACCAGCCGATCCGCGACGTCGCCAGCGGCCGGGTCGTCGCCTTCGAGGCGCTGTTGCGCTGGAACCATCCGCAGCGCGGCCTGATCGCTCCCATCAGCTTCATTCCGCTGGCCGAGGAAACCGGACTCATCGTTCAGCTCGGCGAATTCGTGCTGCGCTCCGCCTGCACCGATGCGGCCAGCTGGCCCGACGATATCGACGTCGCCGTCAATTTGTCGCCGGTGCAGTTCAAGAGCCCGAACCTGATCGCATCCGTGACGGCGGCGCTGGCCGCCTCGGGACTTGAGGCGCACCGCCTCGAGCTCGAGATCACCGAATCCGTGCTGCTCCAGAACAGCGAGGCGACGCTGACGACGCTGCACGAGCTGCGCGCCATGGGCGTGCGGATCTCGCTTGACGATTTCGGCACCGGCTATTCGTCGCTGAGCTATCTGCGCAGCTTCCCGTTCGACAAGATCAAGATCGACCGCTCCTTCGTGTCGGAGCTTGCGACGCGCGAGGATTCCATGGCGATCATCCGCGCCGTGACCGGCCTTGGCCGCAGCCTCGGCATCGTCACCACGGCGGAAGGCGTCGAGAACGATGCACAGCTCGAACTGCTCCGGCGCGAGGGCTGCACCCAGGCGCAGGGCTATCTGTTCAGCAAGCCGCGACCGGCTTCCGATGTGGCGATGATGCTGGACCGCCCGCGACTGCGCGTCTCGGCCTAAAGGATCAGCCGCGGCGCAACGCGAAATGCGCGCCGCAGAATGCCATCACGGCGCCGAGGCACAGCGCGGCAAGCCCGGCCAGCACGCCCGAGACGGTCGGGATCGGGCTCGGTGCCGAGGCCACCTGGCCGGCACCGGCAAGCAGGAGCACGCCGACCGCGATCAGGAATTGGCGCATGCGCTGCGGGATCTGGCCGGAGACGGCGCTCTGCATCAGGCTGGCGGTGAAATAGCCGCCGGAGAAGCCGACCGTTGCGATCAGCCACCACGCGATCGCTGCGCCGGCCGGAATGAACTCATGCGTGTCGGAGCGCCAGAGGCCGCCGAGGTCCAGCCCATAGCGCGCGCC
Source organism: Bradyrhizobium sp. USDA 376 (assembly GCF_054063675.1). NCBI lineage: Bacteria > Pseudomonadati > Pseudomonadota > Alphaproteobacteria > Hyphomicrobiales > Nitrobacteraceae > Bradyrhizobium > Bradyrhizobium sp. USDA 376. Next base: position 7,829,901 of record NZ_JBSSGN010000001.1, on the reverse strand, counting down.
CAGCATGTGCACCGCGAGCGCGAGCAGCACGCCGGAGATCATTGCGGCACCGAGAATCAGGCGGCGCGGAAAAAAGGTCGTCTCAGCCATGCCTCGCTTGTAGGATGGGCGAGGGCGATCGCGCAAGCGGATCGCAGACGGGATTGATTTCGAGATGCAGGTTTCGGGAGCCGAGGCGGTCACGAGCTACGCCTACAAGGCCTCGCTGATCGGCTCGGCGCATCGCTTCGAGCTGACGGCGGAGGGGCTGTCCTGGCACATCGGCGGCCGTTCTGGCCTGTGGCGCTATGACGAGATCTCGGCGATCCGGCTGTCGTTCCGCCCGGTGTCGATGCAGCAGCACCGCTTTCGCGCGGATGTCAGCCACAATGGTGGCGGCCGCATCGCGATCCTGTCGACGAGCTGGCAGACCGCGGCCCTGATGGCGCCGCAGGACAACGGTTTTCGCGATTTTCTGATCGAGCTCCATGCGCGGATGGCGAAAGCGGGCAGCCGCGCGGAATTGACCGCAGGACTCGGCCGCAAGACCTATGCGGCGGTGCTGGCGTTCCTGGCGGTGCTCGCCGTGGCTATGGCCGGGCTGTTGATCCGCGCCCTCATGATCGGCGAATTCGCCGGCGTGCTGTTCATCCTCGGCTTCGCGGCGCTGTTCGCCTGGCAGGTCGGCGGCTTCGTGCGGCGCAACCAGCCGCAGAGCTACAGTTTCGATCGCGTTCCGAGGGCCCTGCTGCCTTAGTCCTCACAGCGCGCTACTCCGTCGAGTCGAAATCCTCTTCCTTGGTGCCGAGCAGCGACACGATCGTGCGCAGGCCGGCATCGAGCTGTTCGGGCGTCGGCGGAGCGAGCGCAAGCCGCACCGCATTCGGTGCGTGTCCATGCGCGATCGCGAAGGTCGAGGACGGCGTCAGCGCGATGCCGCGCCTCGCTGCGGCCGCGACGAAGGTCTGCGAGCGCCAGTGCGGCGGCAACGTCAACCACAGATGATATGCGCGTGTGTCGGCCGCAATCTGGTAGCCGGCGAGCAGCCTTGCCGCGGTCTGCTGGCGGCGTGCGGCGTCGATGCGCTTCAGCCGCGTCAGCTCGGCGACGGTGCCGTCGGCCATCAGCCGCTGGCCGGACGCGAGCGCGTGGCCCGAGGCGATCCAGCCGCCGGTGCGGACCGCGCTCATCACGCTCTCGCGCAAGTGAGGCGGGGTGACGAGGATGCCGAGTGCAAGGCCCGGCGCGACCTTCTTGGACAGGCTGTCGATCACGATGCAGCGGTCCGGCCCGAGCGCGGCCAGCGGCGTGTCGTCGGCGAGGAAGCCGTAGACGGCGTCCTCGATGATGGTGAGATCGAGCTTCTCGGCGACGCGCATGATGTCGGCGCGCCGCGTCGCGTTCATGGTGACGCCGAGCGGGTTCTGGATGATCGGCTGGAGGTACAGCGCCGACAGATGCGCCTCGCGATGCGCTTTCTGAATCGCATCGGGACGCGCGCCGAATTCGTCCATCGGTATAGGCACCAGCGTAATGCCGAGCCGCGCCGCGATGCTCTTGACGTAAGGATAGGTCAGCGCCTCGACGCCGCAGCGTCCGCCGGTAGGGACGAGGGCGGCGAGCGCGGCTGCGAGAGATTGCTTGCCGTTGGCGGTGAAGACGATCTGCTCGGCCTGCGGCGTGAAATCCTTGCGCGCGAGATAGGCGGCGGCCGCATTGCGCGCGCTCTTGGTGCCGGTGCTGGTCGAGACCCGCAGTGCGGATTCGAGCGCGTCGACACGCTCCAGTCCCGCAAGGCTCTTGGCGATCATCGCCCATTGCTGCGGCAGTAACGGATAATTGACCTCGAAGTCGATCCGCGCGTCGCGCGGCTCGCTCAGCGCCTCGACCTCGCGCTTGATGGCGCCGGAGATGAAGGTGCCGCGGCCGACCTCGCCGACCACGAGGCCGCGGCGGAGCAACTCCGTATAAACCCGGCTCGCGGTCGAGACGGCAATGCCGCGATCATAGGCAAAATTGCGCTGCGGCGGCAGCCGGTCGCCGGGCCTTAACGTGCCATTAGAGATATCCGAGGCAATGGCATCGGCAAGCTTCACGTACTCGAACTTGGACATTATTGCACCGAGAGCAATGTTTTACTTGCTCCGAGGAGTGTACTGGAGCATTTAAGTTCCATCAAGTTCCGCGATTGAGCCGAGGGGAGCGAGAGCAATCCGATGGCAAATGAGGTGCAGGCGCTGACAGCGTCCGCGCCAACGGCACCTGCTTCGCCGCGCGGAACAGCACGCCGGAGAAGAAGAATGACCACGATCTCGCAAACTGCCGGGCGGAGTTTACGCCCATCCTCCTCGAGCGGATTTTTTGGCACGCTCGTCACCGCCGCCTATGCCCTGTTCGATCGCCTGGAGCGCCGCTCCGCCGTCAAGACCCTGAACGAGCTCGACGACCGCGCCCTGCGCGACATCGGCATCAATCGCAGCCAGATCGAGGACGCCGTCTACGGGCAGTTCAAGACCGAGCTGTCGCGGTATCTGTGAGCTTCCTCTGTTGCTACGCCCGGCAGGTCCGGGCGTGGTGAAGCTCGTCCCGCTCGTGTCCCGGACGCGACGCAGCGCGTAGCGGTGTGGCGCAGAGCCGGGATCCAGGAAGCCAAGGCGCTCGGTGCTGCATGGGCCCCGGCTCAGCAGCGCACCGTCGAAGAGACGCTGCGCTGCGTCCGGGGCACGAGACCCAGTTTTCGCGCACACTTGCCTCAACATCGTCGTTGCGAGCGCAGCGACTTGTCCGCCGAAGCTTGAGCGAGGGCGGAAGCAATCCGGAATCCCGCCGCGGAGACAGTACCCATTCCGTCATCCTGAGGTGCGAGGCTTGTGATGCAAACGCATCGCAAGCCGAGCCTCGAAGGATGAACGGCCGAGATGCAGCCGGGCCGTCGCCCTTCGAGGCCCGACTTGCGGCGCAGGCGCGCCGCAAGTCGAGCACCTCAGGGTGACGGTGTTGGATTGGTGTTCGCGGCATCGTCTGGCATCGCTTTTCAAATAACAGACACACCTTCGCATCCTCGCGGCTCATATCGCCCGAGCTTTGCCTCAATGCCTTGCCCTCAATGAAAGAGGGCGCAGGGAAGGCCGGGAGCCGGCTGGCACCCGCGGTCCACTGTGCGAAGTTTGGTAGTCGAAAAATCTGCACAGCGGCATACAGGTGAAGCCCGGACATCCCGGCCTTCCCTGCGCAGTGGTTTTACGGCTTATGTCGTGCTCTCCCCGGGGAGCGATGCACTATTGCCCCCGTCGCCTCGTGGATGGCTGATGCGCGGACCCGGTCGGGCCGCCACATCACCGCAAGACTTGGCGCACAGACCCCGGGCGCCAGGACCACACGATTTGGCCGTACGCTGATGGCACCGGTCGTATGCGCGAGGTCTTTGCTCACGGTCTCCCGCCCTGCAAACCCGTTCGCGCCAACGCCATCTGCGTCCACCGCCGCCCGGCCCGCGTTCGTGACGATCGCGATACGCCCCTCTTCCTTGGGCCGGGTTGCGGCGACACATATGCCGTTTCCGAATTTCGGTAAAGTGGAATATTTTTGACTGGGCGTCTTGACCGATCGTTTGGGTGTTTTGCCCGTCGAGCAACACAAGGACTTGTAAGTGCGTAGGGTGGATTGGCCGAAGGCGTAATCCACCTCTTCTGCTTCCGCGGAGAGAGACAGTGGAGGATTACGCAGCGGACTGCGCTTCGCGCAGCCGCGCGCTAACTACCCTACGAGACCGGGTGCAACGCTCAGTGCCTGACCACCAGCACGGAGCACTTGGCATAGCGCACGACGTGCCCGGCATTCGAGCCGAGGAAATAGGTGCGCATCGCCGGCCGGTGCGAGGTCATCACGATCAGGTCGGCCTTCATGTGCACGGCTTCTTCCAGGATCTCGTGGTAGATGCCGCCCTGGCGCACCACGCTGGAGATGCGGGAAGCGTCGATGCCGGATTCGCGTGCGACGATGGCGAGGGCTTCTTCCGAGGTCTGGCGCTGCTGCTCGTCGAAATCGGCCGGCACGTATTCGGCCAGCATCACCGGCGTCATCGGCAGCACGTTGAGCAGGCGCACCGTGCCGCTCCAGGTCTCCGATAGCGTTGCCGCGGTCGCGATCGCCGGCTTGGCGAGATCGGTGTCGGCGAGGTCGATGGGCACGAGGATGGACTTGAACATCTGCGCCTCCAGTCTTCCAGACAGGAAGTCTAGAGCCTTTTCCGTTCCGATGGAATCGGAACGGAGTTCTGGCTTCTTGTTTGGACGCGTTTTCTTCGCGAACCGGTGTCCACTTCGCTCGAAAACGCTCATGTGACCAGGCTGGTCAACCGGTCGAGCCAGCGCCCGCGCGTCTCAGGCCGATCGAAGCAGCTTGGGGCTGACGAACAGCACCAGCTTGCCGCGGCGGTAGGCCACGTCCCCCCAATCCTTGACGTCAAAGTCGAAGATCGCAAGCCCCGCCGTGGGCAGGTTGTGGGCAAGCGCCTTGGCGCCGGCATGATCGCCGCCGCCGATCAGCATCAGGGCGATCTCGTGCATGCCGGGATTGTGGCCGACCAGCAGCAATCGCTTCGGATCGGCGGGAATCGTTGCAGTGCGAATGGCCTCCAGGATCTGCGCGGGATGGGCGCCATAGAGCTCCGGCAGGACCTCGACCTGCGGCGCCGGGACGCGGTCCTTCATCGTGCCCCAGGCGATGTCCCAGGTCTGCCGGGCGCGGACGGCATGCGACACCAGCACGGCATTGGGGAAGGGCGGATGGTCGGCAATCCAGTCGCCCATCTGGGCGGCATCCTTGTGGCCGCGGTCGTCGAGGCGGCGATCCTGGTCACGGCCGCTTGGCGCGTCCGTCTCTGTCTTGGCGTGACGCAGCAGCATCAAACGGCGCATGGCATTCTCGAATCGTTCCACGTCCAGGATAATCTACAGGCGCCGGTTGAGGACAAGGTGACAGGCGCCCGATCGGTTCTTTAAAGCGGCGATGGGATTAGAACAAATCGTCATCGCGATTTAAGTTGTTGTTTTGAGCATGATCTTTTCGGAAAACCGCTGCACACTTTTCCGGATCATGCTCTAAGAAAACGACATGAGCGAGACTTTCACAAGCGTGCCCCAGGAAGAAGCCGGCTTTCGCGAGCGCGCGCGGCTGTCGTTCGAACTCGACGCCGACATCTGCGTGATCGGGGCCGGGCTTGCGGGGCTCTCCATCGCGCTGGAAGCAGCCCGGCTCGGGGCCAGCGTCGCGGTGCTCGAGGGGCGCCATATCGGCTGGAACGCCTCCGGCAACCAGCTCGGCACCGTGATGCCGGGCTTTGCGCTGCCGCTCACCGAGCTGATCGAGCGCATCGGCTTCGAGGACGCCCGCGAATTGTGGGCACTGTCGAAGGAGGGTACCGAATTCGTCCGCGCCAACGCCACCGAGGAGAACATGCCGGGGATCGCCCCCAGCGACGGTGTGCTGGAAGTCTCCAACGTCGATGCCGGCGACCGGCTGATCAGCCGGCTGCAGATGCTGAACGAGGATTTCGACACCGAGGTCGAGGGCTGGCAAGTCGATCGCGTCCGCGAGATGCTGAAGACGGATCGTTACTTCCACGGCGTGTATTACCCAAGGGCGTTCCAGGTCGACGGCCGCAAATACGTGCACGGCCTTGCGGCGCTGGCGCGGCGGGCGGGCGCTCGCATCTTCGAGGAGACGCCGGTCGTCAGCATCGATCATTCCGGCATCCGCAAGCGCATCGTCACACCCTCGGCGCGGCTGCGCGCCACCCACATCGTGCTCGCCGGCAACATCCATCTCGGCGCGCCCTTGCGGCGCCTGTCGGAGACGCTGCTGCCGGTCTGGCGTTATGCCGGGATCACCGCGCCGCTCGGCGACCGCGTGCATGAGTTCATCGCCTTCAAGGGATCGGTGATGGATTCCGATGGCGTCGACCATTTTCGCATCGTCGATGGCGACCGCCTGATGTGGGAGAGTCCGGAGACCACCTGGGCCGCGCGACCGCAGCGTTTTGCAGGCAGCGTCAAGCGGCGGATCCGCACGATCTTCCCTGAGCTCGGCAACGTCGAGATCACCGAGACGTTCGGCGGCGCCACCGGACAGACCGTGCACGGCATGCCGCAAATCGGCCAGTTGCGCAAAGGCCTGTGGGTGGCGAGCGGGTTCGGCCGCCAGGGCATGAACACCTCGGCCATGGCCGGACAGCTGATCGTGCGCAGCATCCTGTGGGGCGATGACCGCTGGAAGCTGTTCTCGCCGTTCGAGCTGGTCTGGGCGGGCGGGGCGACCGGCCGCGTCGCCGGCCAGTTGGTCGGGATCTGGGGCAGGGCGAGCTCCGCCGCCGCGGGCTCGCTGGCCCGCTACCGCGAACGTGCCAGGGTCAAGGACAGGGAGCGCGAGGCCCGTCTCGCCGAGGCCAACCGCGCCGCCGGCACCGGTCCGCGCCGTCTGCCGCCGGGTGTGCGGCCGCGGCTGGCGCCTGCACCGGAACATGCCGCCCAAAGCGTGAAACAGGTTGCGGAACCTGCCTCGCAGGACGCCAGCGTCCCGCAATAAGCGCGAGAAAAATTCCGCCCGGAAGTGTAACGTCGGCCGTTAGAGCCCGTATCTCAGGGCGTGGACTTCCCGCGCACGGAGAATGAGATGTTTGACCGCCGCATCCTGCTGACGACTGTCGCCGGCCTGTTCGGCCTTTCGGCCTTGCCCTGGCTGAGAGGATCACCTGCCGAGGCTGGCGAGAAGGCCGCGGAAAAGTTCGAGATCACGAAGACGGAGGCCGAATGGCGTGCCCAGCTCACGCCGCAGCAATATGAGATCCTGCGCAATCACGGCACCGAGCGGCCCGGCTCCAGCCCACTCCTGAAGGAGCACCGCAAGGGCATTTTCGCATGCGCCGGCTGCGACCTGCCGCTGTTCTCGTCCGAGACCAAGTTCGAGAGCGGCACGGGCTGGCCGAGCTTCTACCAGCCGATCGAGGGCAATGTCGGCAAGACCGAGGACCGCACCTACGGCATGGTGCGCACCGAGGTGCATTGCCGGCGCTGCGGCGGCCATCTCGGCCACGTCTTCGACGACGGTCCAAAGCCGACCGGATTGCGATACTGCATCGACGGCTTCGGGCTGGTTTTCCACCCGGCTGCGGCCTCGGCGACGTAAGTAGTTGAGGTGTCATTCCGGAGCGATGCGTGAGCATCGAATCCGGAATCTCGAGATTCTCAGGTGCGCAATTGCGCACCAGAGTTCGGTCCTGCGGACCGCCCCGGAACGACAATCGTCCCGGCAATAGTTGCCGGCCGGCAATTGTGCCCCGGTCATTCGACCGGGGGCTTCCTGTTTAAGTCATTGATTTCCTGAGGATACCCGCATTGGCATAGCCCTTGCGACTGTCTCTTCCGACTGCGGCCATGGTCGACCGGCCGCCGGGATCGGATTTGGAGACAAAGTTATGGGTATCTTCGATGCAATGAACACCTCGGTGGGTGGCCTGCAGGCGCAGTCCTACGCGCTGCAGAACATTTCAGGCAACATCGCGAACTCATCCACCACCGGTTACAAGGGCATCGGCACCAGCTTCGTCGATCTCATTCCCGACGCCTCGGTGCCCAGCAAGCAGGTCGCGGGCGGCGTGACGGCCAACGCCAAGGCGACCATCACCACCCAGGGCACGATCTCGTCCTCCACCGTCGCCACCAACATGGCCATCACCGGCGACGGCTTCTTCTCGATCCAGAAGGCGACCGGCGTCGTCGACAACGTTCCGGTGTTCAGCGGCGTCACCTACTACACCCGCCGAGGCGACTTCCAGCTCAATGCCAACGGCAACCTGGTCAACGGCGCCGGCTATTATCTGATGGGCACCACGGTCGACCCCAAGACCGGCAACCCGACCGGCAACGTGGCGACGGTCCTGAAATTCCAGAACAACTTCATCCCGGCCCAGGCGACCACCTCGATCCAGTACGCCGCGAACCTGCCGTCCCAGCCGAACACGGCGGCGAGCTCGACCGCGGCGAGCAAGACGCTGCTGGCGGCCGGCGGCCTGAACCCGTCCGACTTCCAGGCCAACCCGCTGCCGGTGGGCACGCCGCCTGCACCCTATACCAACGCGACGGTCTCCGGCGCGGCCGCCACCGGCAACATTCGCTCGGCCTATTCCTCGACGACCGGGACGGGCACGGTTGCGCTCCAGAACAATTCGTCCGCGGTGGCCTCGACCACCACGTCTCTCGACAACACCGTGGGCACGCATCTCGCCTCCAGCATTCTCACCGCGCTGAGCGGCCAGACGCTGACCATCAACGGCAACACGATCACCTTCAACGCCGGCACCACGGTGACGATCGGCACCAACTCCACGATTGGTCTTGGCGCAGGTACCACCGCAACGGTTGCCGACATCCTGAACGCGATTCAGTCGGCGGGCGGTGCCGGTGTCACGGCCTCTCTCTCTGCCAGCGGCAACATCCAGATCTCGAGCGGCACCGGCACCGACGTGGCGGTCAACAGCGGCACGGCAGCGACGGCCCTCGGCATCAGCAGCGTGACGCGCGGCGGCAACGTGCTGTCCTCGCCCGCCATCTCGGGCTCCACGGTGCTGAGCGGCACCGCGACCGCCGGCGGCGCCCAGGTGCTGTCGTCGGGCTTTTCGGCAGGCCCGCCCGCGGACACGATCACCGTGAACGGTCAGACGCTCACCTTCGTCGCGTCGGGTGCTTCGGGTCCGAACCAGATCAACGTCACCGACAACATCACGACACTGCTCGGCAAGATCGACGCTCTTGCCGGCGCGTCAGGCTCGTCGGTCAGCAGCAGCGGCGTGATCACGCTCAACACCGGCACCGCTTCCAACCTGCAGGTGTCCAGCTCCAACAGTGCGGCCTTCGCCGCGCTCGGCTTCACCTCGACCATCACCAAGAACCGCGACGGCGGCGGCACGGCCGGTACGGGCGCTGTGATGGGCGCCGATGTCGCTACCTTCACCAAGGAATCGATCAGCGGCGGTGCAGTGACCGCGTACAATGCAGCCGGCACGCCGGTGAACCTGCAATTGCGCTGGGCCAAGACCGACAGCGCTTCGCTGGGCCCCGGACACACTGATAGCTGGAACCTGTTCTACCAAACCGATCCGGCCGCAACGGGTGCGGCGCAGCCGGCCTGGGTCAACACCGGCCAGACCTTCACCTTCGCCGCCGACGGCTCGCTGACCTCGCCGAGCGGCTCGGGCATCACCATCAACAACGTCTCCGTCAGCGGCCAGCAGCTCGGCTCGGTCGCCTTTAACATCTCCTCGGGCGGCCTGACGCAATACGCCAGCACCAGCGGCGCGGTGACCATCAACACCATCACCCAGAACGGCTACGCCGCCGGTCAGCTCCGCTCGGTCTCCGTCAACAACAACGGCCTCGTGGTCGGCACCTTCTCCAACGGCCAGAACCTCGACCTCGCACAGGTCTCGTTGTCGCACTTCAACGGCACCAACTACCTGAAGGCCCTCGATGGCGGCGCCTATGCCGCGACCGAACAGTCGGGCCCTGCCATCGACGGCGCTTCGGGCACCATCAGCGGCTCGTCGCTGGAGGGATCCAACACCGACATCGCCGACGAGTTCACCAAGCTGATCGTGACCCAGCAGGCCTATTCGGCCAACACCAAGGTGATCACGACAGCGAATTCAATGGTGCAGGACCTCCTGAACGTGTTGCGCTGATCGACGCGTGACGTAACCAAAGGCGGGTAAGTACACATGGGTTTGAGTTCAGCCCTTGCCAGCGCGATGAGCGGTCTGCGTGCCAACCAGGCCGCGCTCTCGATCGTCTCCTCCAACGTGGCCAACTCGCAGACGCCGGGTTACGTCGTCCAGACGGCGAACCAGATCGAGGTCACCACCGGCGACTTCGGCTCGACGGCGATGACGACCGGCGTCAGCCGGGAGCTCGACACCTTTGTGTTGAACCAGCTGCGCACCGAGACCGGCGGCAGCGGTTACGCCGACCAGATGGCCAACATCCTGAAGCAGCTTCAGAGTGTCTATGGCACGCCCGGCAATAACGGCACGCTCGAAACCGCGCTGAACAATTTCACCAAGGCGCTGCAGGCGCTGTCGACGAGCTCGGGCTCGTCGTCGGCGCAGACCGTTGCGCTGGGCGCGGCGCAGGCGCTGGCGCAGCAGCTCAACGTCACCACCAAGGGCATCCAGTCGCTGCGCTCCAACGTGGAGCAGGATCTCGGCACCTCGGCGCAAGCCGCCAACGCGGCGATGCAGCAGATCGCCGACATCAACACCAAGCTCCAGGGCCTGTCAGCCAACGATCCCTCGGCCGCGACGCTGATGGACCAGCGCGATCAGGCCATCAACACGCTGTCGAAATTCGTCGACGTGCGCGTCACCACCGACGGTTCGAACCAGGCTAGCATCTACACCACGACCGGCGTCCAGCTGGTCGGCGCCGGGCTCGCTTCGCAGTTCACCTTTGCCTCCGCCGGCGCACTGTCGGCGACCTCGCTCTACAACATCGACCCGGCCAAGTCCGGCGTCGGCGCGCTCAACATCAAGCTGCCGAACGGCTCGCAGCTCGACGTCGTCGCCAACAACGTGGTCTCGTCCGGCCAGATCGCGGCCGACCTGAAGCTGCGCGATCAGACGCTGGTGCAGGCGCAGACCCAGATCGACCAGCTCGCCGCAACGATGTCGAGCGCGCTGTCGGACAAGACTACGGCCGGCAGCACGGTCTCGGGCCCGCCGGCCGGTTTCGACCTGGACCTTGCCGGTGCGCAGCCGGGCAATACGGTCAACATCACCTACACGGATGCGGCGACCAACACCCAGCGCCAGATCACGCTGGTCAACGTGACCGATCCGGCGGCGCTGCCGCTCCAGAACGCCACCAACGCCAATCCGATGCGGGTGGGCGTCAATTTTTCCGGTGGCATGAGCGCGATCGCCGCCGCACTCAATACCGCGCTGTCAGGCTCGCATCTGTCGTTCTCCGCCGCGCCGTCGCCGGCGACGGCCACGACGCTGCGGGTGACCGATGACAATACCGGCCTTGCCAAGGTCAATTCGGCCTCGACCACCAAGACGATCTCGTCGCTGACCTCGGGCAGCCCGCAGCTGGCGGTGTTCACCGACGGCGGGCAGGCGCTCTACACCGGCGCGATCACGGCGTCGGGCTCGCAGATGACCGGGCTTGCCGGGCGCATCGCCGTGAGCACGCAGCTGGTCAGCGATCCCACGCGGCTGTCGGTCTACAACACCTCGCCGGTGACGCCCGCTGGTGACACCACGCGTTCGGACTATCTCTATTCGCAGCTCACCAATGCGGTGTTCTCCTATTCGCCGACGACCGGCCTCGGCTCCGCGAACCAGCCCTTCACGGGCAGCGTCTCGAACTACCTCCAGCAGTTCCTGAGCATCCAGGCCAACGCCTCGACCCAGGCCACCCAGCTGCAGCAGGGCCAGAGCGTCGTGGTCTCGACGCTGCAGGCCAAGTTCAACTCGACCTCCAGCGTCAATCTGGACTCGGAGATGTCGAACCTGATCCAGCTCCAGAATGCCTATGCCGCCAACGCCCACGTGATGTCGGTGGTGCAGAGCATGATGAACACCTTGCTCCAGGCTCAAGTGTAAAAAGTAACAGGGCTCTGAAAGATGTCGATCAGCAGCATCAACTACTCCTCGTCGGTTCTGGGCTCGCAGATCCGCAACATCAATCAGCAGCTCACCGACCTGTCGACGCAGCTCTCGACCGGCAAGCTGTCGCAGAATTATGCCGGCATGGGCACCAACGAGGGCTTCGCGATCGCCTCGCGCGCGCAGCTCTCCAACATCGCCGCCTATACCGACACGATCACCAACGTCAACGTCAACATCAACCTCGCCAACACCGCGCTGCAGTCGCTGACGACGATCCGCAACACGGTGCAGACCGGCTCGGCCAACACCGCGCAGGATCTCAACGTCAACGGACAGACGATCGCGCAGAATACCGCCGCCGCCCAGTTCGGCTCGATGGTCGGCGTGCTCAACACGCAGACGGGCAACCGCTATCTGTTTTCGGGAACGGCGGTCAACACGCAGTCGGTCGCCAATGCCGGCGACATCATCAACGGCACCACGACGCAGGCTGGGTTCAAGACCGTCATGGCGGAGCGCCAGGCCGCCGACTTAGGGGCCAACGGCATGGGGCGGCTGGTGCAGACGCAGCCGACGCCGAGCTCGGTGCAGGTGTCGGAGGACGTCGCCGGCTCGCCGTTCGGGCTCAAGATCAAGGCGGTGTCCTCGACGCTGACGGGTGCGACCGTCACCGGCCCGAGCGGCTCGCTGGTGTCCTTCTCGGTCGATCTCAACGGCGTCAATCCGAACAACGGCGACAAGCTCAGCATCCAGTTCACGCTGCCAGATGGTACGACCGAGCAGATCGATCTGACCGCCTCGACCGCCACGCCGACGCCGGTCGGCAGCTTTGCGATCGATACGACCACTCCGGGCAACACCGCGACCAATCTCAACACGGCGCTGAACACGGCGATCAAGAAGCTCGCCAACACCTCGCTGGTCGCGGCGTCCGCCGTGACCGCCGGCGACAATTTCTTCAACACAGCCAGCTCCGCGATCGGCGCTCCCAAGACCAACCAGGCGGTGCCCGCCGCACCGATCAGCGGTGCGACCGCGCTGTCCGGCACGAGCCCCTCGGACTCGATCTCGCCGGGCTTCGTTGCCGGCGACACCATCACCGTCAACGGCACCACGCTCACCTTCGTCAGCTCGGGGGCGACCGGCGACCAGCTCAACGTCACCGACAGCATCCAGACCCTGCTGAGCAAGATCGACGCGATCACGGGGACCTCGAAGCCGTCGACGGTTCATGGCGGCGCGATCACGATCAACACCGACGATGCGGCGAGCCTGAACATCACGAGCTCGAACACGGGTGCGCTGGGCTCGCTCGGCTTCAGCGCGACGCCGGTGACCGCCACGCAGCCGCCGCTGCGCGTCGGCTCCTCGCCGGCGAGCTCGGCGACGACGCTGGTGAACGGCTCGGCCAACACCGTGAAATGGTACCTCGGCAATGACGGGCCCGGCTCGCCGCGCTCCACCGCGATGGCGCGGGTCGACGATTCCGTCACGGTGCAGTACGGCGCGCAGGCGAACGAGGACGCGATCCGCCGCCAGTTGCAGGCGATCGCCGTGTTCGGGACCTTCTCGACCTCGCCGACTGGCCAGTATTCGGGCGGGCAGGTCTCGGCGCTGAGCCTGCGGGTGACGCAGGCGCTGACCCAGCAGCCGGGCCAGCAGCGCATCGAGGACATCCAGACCGACATCGCGATGGCACAGAACACGATGAAGGACGCGACCACGCGCCAGACCCAGGCCAAGGCGCAGCTCCAGACCATCGTCGACCAGGCGGAATCGGCTTCGCCCGACCAGGTCGCGAGCGAGATCCTGGCGCTCCAGAACGCGCTCCAGGCGTCCTACCAGGTGACCTCGAACCTCGCGCAGCTCTCGCTCGTCAAGTTCCTGTAAGGATGCGTTAAGACGCCGTTAACCATGCCTGTTTACCTCTTGGTGAGGATTGCAAGCGGGGGCGGAGCGGGCGATGTCTGACAGGATGCAGCTGGTGGTGGCGACGCCTTGCTTCGGCGGGCAGGTGTCGAGCATCTATGCGAGCTCGATCTTCGCGCTCCAGCGCGCCGTGCACGGCATGGCCAATCTCGATCTCAAGGTGCACTTGCGCGACGGCGATGCGCTGATCACGCGGGCGCGGGCCAACCTCGTCGCGATGTTCCTGGACGATCCCAGGGCGACGCATTTCCTGTTCATCGATGCCGATATCGGCTTCAAGCCGGAGCAGGTGTTCCGGCTGATCGAATGCGGCGCGGATGTCGTTGCGGGCTGCTATCCGATCAAGCGGGTGAACTGGGACAAGGCCGCGCGTGCGATCCAGTCGGGTCGGGCCGACGTGCCGGCCGCCTCGCTCGACTACGTGCTCGAGATCGAGGATCCCGACCGCATCGTGGTGGTCAACGGCTTTACCCGCGTGCGTTACGCCGGCACGGGCTTCCTGATGATCCGGCGCCACGTGCTGGAGGCGATGTGCCGCCATCCGGACTATGCGAACCTTCAGTTTTTCCGCGAGCATTCGCACGACACGCTGGCGGCGAGCCAGAACCGGTTCGCGCTGTTCGAATGCATGATTGACCCTGCGACCGGCACCTATCTCTCCGAGGACTTCGCCTTCTGCAAGCGCTGGACCGATATCGGCGGCGAGATCTGGGCCGACATCCAGAGCTCGCTCGATCACGTCGGGCCGTCGGTCTTCCACGGCGATATCGCCTCGCAGTTCGCGCCGGCGCCCGCGGCGGCGGCCGACGCGGCCTGAGCGCTCCGGGATGAGCACCGGCGCATCCCGTCTGCCAGACATCGAGCGAGCGCCCGACGGCGCCTCGCGCTATCGCTTGCGCGATCTCTTCACGCCACTCGACACGCTGCTGGTCTCCGGCGGCGATCCGCGCCTGACGCTCGACCCTGACGATCGCGTCAACGTCTATGGCTGTGGGCCATCGCCGGAGCCGGAGATCTGGAATTTCGCCTCCTCGACCGCGTCTACGATCTCGCAAGTCGCTTACGATCGCGCCGCGCTGGCGCGCGAAGAGCTGATGCACAAGTGCCTGTTCGACGAGGTCGAGGTCGCCTTCGACGCACGCTGCGAGAGCATGCGCGAGGAGCTGCGCGGGCATCTCCAGCTCTCGCCGCGGGTCGACATCGTGTTCTCGCCGTCAGGCACCGACTCCCAGCTTCATGCCCTGTTCCTGGCGCGGGCGGTGCTCGGCGCACCGCCGGTGACGATCGTGGTTGGCGCCGATCAGACCGGAAGCGGGACGACCCATACCGCGGCCGGCCGCCATTTCAGCACCATGACGGCGAGCGGCCTCGCGGTGCGCAAGGACGGCGCGGTGGCGGGGCTCGCCGGCGACAGCATTGCGGTGCCGCTGCTCGACGCGGCGCCGGACATCGCGATGCGCGCCGATGCGGATGCCGCGGTGATGCGTGCAATCGAGAACAGCCTCGCGCAAGGCCGGTGCGTTCTTCTGCACATCATGGATTCGTCAAAACTCGGCTGGCGCGCGCCGAGTGCTGCCTGCCTCGATGAGATCGCGCGGCGCTGGCCGCGCAAGGTTCAGGTGGTCGTCGATGCCTGCCAGGCGCGACTCGGTCGCCGCCGGCTGCGTTCCTATCTCGATCGCGGCTACATGGTTCTGATGACGGGCTCGAAATTCTTCGGCGGCCCCGCCTTCAGCGGCGCGCTGCTGGTGCCGAAGGGCCTGTCGCGGTCGATCGACCGGATTGGCGCGATGGCGCCGGGCATCTTTGACTATGCCGGCCGCTGCGACTGGCCGATGGCCTGGACGGCGCTGCGCTCGCGCTTCGAGCGCCGGCCGAATTTCGGTCAATGGCTGCGCTGGGAGGCGGCGCTGGCGGAGATCGGCAGCTACTATGCCGTGCCCGGCGCATTCCGCGCCAAGGCGCTGACCGAGCTCGCGTCCGGCATCGACAGCATGATCGCGCTGTCGCCGGCGCTTCGCCCCGTTCCGAACGCATCCGAGAAGGGCGGCGTCGACGACGAGGAATTCGCGCGAGGCACAATCTTTCCATTCACGCTGCTGCGCGACGGGAAGCCAGTCTCCATCGCCGACACCAGCGCCGTGCATCGCGCTCTGGCCCGCGATATGAGCGACGAGATCGACGGCAGTGCGGCGGACCGGCAGATCGCCGCACAGCGCTGTCTCATCGGCCAGCCGGTGCGGCTGGAGCGGACGGACGGCAAGCCGCAAGGATTGCTGCGGCTGTGCGTCGGCGCGCGGCTCGTCACCGAAGCCTGGTCGGCGGACGCCGCTCAAGCGCAACGCAATTTGCAAGCTATGCTCGATCGCATCGCCCACGTGCTGGCGAAGATCGAGCTGCTGCTCGACCATACGGCGACCGCGCCGGGAAAGTCTGTGCTCGAGACCTAAGATGCTGCTTCCTGTTTCCGCGCCGAACGGCATGACCACACCGAACCATTCCGACCGCATCGGCTTTGCGCAGTTGACGCGCCGGGCCTTCGAGGGCGGCGATCTGCATCCGCTGCGCGAGCATCTTCTGGCGCGGATTGCGGAGGGAACCGCGGAGGCCGGCGAAGGGCTGGACCTGTCGCTGATTGCCCAGCTTCTCGGCGAGAAGGAGGCCGGGCTGGTGATCCAGACCGAGGTGCTTGCCTTCCATCAATTGTTTCGCACGCCTTGCGCGGTCGCGAAACCGCGCATGCGTGTGCTCGCGCTCGCGGCCGATATCGACATGGGCGGCAACACCCCGATCGAATTCCTGCTCGAAGGCTCCGACATCGAGCTCTTGACGCTCTACGTGGTGAAGGGCGTCGGCCTGCCCGAGACATTGCCCGATCACGACATCGCCATCGTAGTCGCCTCCGATTCCGCGGAATGCCGCGAGGCGCTCGCCGTCATCGAACAGGCCGCACCGCGCTGGCCGCGGCCTCTGCTCAATCGCCCCGAGCTGATTGGCAATCTCGATCGCGACAAGCTCTATCGGTTGCTGGCTGATATCCCCGGTCTCGATATTCCCGTGACCGCCAACGCGACCCGTGCGCAATTGACGGGTCTCTCAGAGGGACGGATCGCCTGCGCGGAGATTACGAGCGAATTGCATTTTCCAATGATCATACGGCCGCGCGGCACGCACGCCGGCGTCGGGCTCGCGAAGGTCGACGATGCTGCGGCGCTGAAGGCCTATCTGGCCGAGCGACAGGAGCAGGACTTTTTCGTCGCGCGTTTCGTCAACTACGCGAGCCCCGACGGGCTCTTTCGCAAGATCCGGCTCACCATGGTCGACGGCAAGCCTTATGCCTGTCACATGGCGATCGCCGATCGTTGGGACATCTGGTATCTCAACGCCTACATGGCGTTCAGCGAGGAGAAGCGCGCTGAAGAGGCCGTCTTCATGCAAGACTTCGATCACGCCTTCGCGGCTCGCCACAAGAATGCGCTCGACGAGATGAGCCGGCGCGTCGGGCTCGACTATTTCATCGTCGACTGCGCCGAGAACCAGGACGGCGAGCTGCTGGTGTTCGAGGCCGACAACACCGCCGTCGTGCACAACATGGATCCGCCCGCCGTGTTTCCATACAAGCCGCCGCAGATGCGCAAGATCTTCGCCGCGTTCACGGCGATGCTGTCGCGGCATGCGAACGCGGGCGAAGGGACTGCAGCATGAACGAGATCATCCGCAACGCGCAAGGCTCCGTCACGCACACCTCGCTCGATCCGCACGACTGGAGCGAGTTCCGCGCGCTCGCCCATCGCATGCTGGACGAGGCGATCGACGGCATCGCCAACGTCCGCGCGCGTCCGGTCTGGCAGCCGATCCCCGATGATGTCCGCGCGGTGTTCAAGGCAGACGTGCCGCGCGAGGCAACCGACCTCGCCGAAGTCTATCGCGAGTTCGCCGCGCATGTCGCGCCCTACGCGACCGGCAACGTTCATCCGGGCTTCATGGGCTGGGTGCATGGCGGCGGTACGGCTGTCGGCATGGTCGCGGAGATGCTTGCCGCGGGTCTCAACGCCAATCTCGGCGGGCGCGACCACATGCCGATCGAGGTCGAGCGCCAGATCGTCGACTGGATGCGCCGCCTGTTCGCTTTCCCTGAGAGCGCGAGCGGCATCTTCGTCACGGGCACGTCGATGGCCAATCTGATGGCGGTGCTGGTGGCGCGCACGGCTGCGCTCGGCACGCTGGCGCGACAATACGGCATCGGCAATGACGGTGCGCTGCTCACGGCCTACACGTCGCGGGCCGCGCATGGCTGTGTCTCCAGGGCGATGGACATCGCCGGGCTCGGCACCGATGCGCTGCGCAAGATCGGCGTCGATACCGACCATCGCATCGACGTCGGCGCTCTGCGTGCGCAGATCGCGGCCGATCGCGAGGTCGGCTTCAAGCCGTTCCTCGTCGTCGCTTCCGCCGGCACGGTCGATGTCGGCGCGATCGACGATCTCAGGGCCGTCGCTGAGCTGTGCCGCGAGGAGGGAATCTGGTTTCACGTCGACGGCGCTTTCGGCGCGCTCGCAATTCTCTCGCCCGAACTCGCGCCGTTGCTCGGCGGCATCGAGCTCGCCGATTCCATTGCGCTCGACTTCCATAAATGGGGACAGGTGCCCTACGACGCCGGCTTCCTGCTGGTGCGCGACGGCGAACAGCACCGGCAGGCCTTTGCGCAGCCGGCAGCCTATCTGAGCCGCGAGGCGAGGGGCCTTGCGGCGGGTACGGTCTGGCCCTGCGATCTCGGTCCCGATCTGTCGCGCGGCTTCCGCGCGCTGAAGACCTGGTTCACGCTGAAGACGTTCGGCACCGACCGGCTGGGTGCGGTGATCGCACGAAGCTGCGCGCTGGCCAAATATCTGGAGGCGCGCGTGCTGGCCGAACCGCGGCTGGAATTGCTGGCGCCGGTGAATCTCAACATCGTCTGCTTCCGCTATCGTAGCGGCGATGCGGTCAATCGCGAGGTCGTTGCCGACATCCAGGAGTCCGGCATCGCCGCGCCCTCGGGCACGACACTGGACGGCAAGTTTGCAATCCGTGCCGCGATCGTCAATCACCGCACCGAGGAAAGGGATATCGATGCGTTGGTTGCGGCCGTGCTGGAGTTCGGCGGACGACGCAGCGGCGGAGTGATCGAGGTCGAGGCGCCGTCGCTCGTGGCGCAATAACGCGATACATGGTTGAAACGACAACGGCCCCGGAGGCGATCCGGGGCCGTTGTCGTTCGTGTGGCTTGGTCGTTCGCGCGAACGCCTGTGCTCAGGCGGCGGTGCTGACGTCGCTCTTGTCCGCTACCGTCTTGGGATGCGTGGCCTCGAACTGGTTCCGCAGCTTCTCCTCATAGGCGATCAGCTTGCGGGCATCCTTCAGCGCGCGATAGAGATCGCCGCTCATGATGTTGTTGTTGATGTCTTCGATGATCGGCCAGGCGCTCGGCACCGCGGTAACAATGTCGCGCACCAGGCTGAAATAGGTGCCGTGCTGGGTCTGCGGGTCCGGCGAGATGTACATGAGCTGGACCGCCAGATAGACGAGCTTGGCCGGCGTGTCGGCGGTCTCGGGCGTGAGGATGTCGCGCTCGCGCAGGATCGGCACGTTGTCGCCATCGATCAGGAGGCGCGCGCGCTGGTCCGTGTTGGTGATCACGGAGTTGCCGACGATGATACGCTCGTGCGGTTTGAGCTCGACCTTGAGAGCCATGCCTGTTCTCCATCAATCCTTTTGCAGCAAGCGGTCGGTGCGCCCCTTCTATATGGCGACGATCGGCAGCGATTTGGGGCGATCGTCGCGCAACATGGTTAACGGGGAGTAAACGAATACGCTTGCGGCCGAAAGTTCAGTGATTTGAGCGTTGTAGCGGCATTTTGGTCGCCTCCGCGGTTGCTCCGGGAGGAGGCTCGCGCGCCGACGCAGAGAAAGCGCGGGTTTCATTTCACGGATTGTTAGAGGCTTGGACGCAGGTTCCGGCGGTCGTCTGATCAATCATGGTCAGATGGGACGCGTAGCTACCAGAAAGGTACCAGTATGTCCGTTGTCCTCTCCGCATCGGTTCGTCAGAACCTGCTCTCTCTCCAGTCCACCGCCGACCTGCTCGCCACCACCCAGTCCCGTCTTTCGACTGGCCGCAAGGTGAACTCGGCTCTCGACAATCCCACCAACTTCTTCACTGCGCAGGGCCTCGACAACCGCGCCAGCGACATCGGCAACCTGCTCGATGGCATCGGCAACGGCGTTCAGGTGCTGCAGGCCGCCAACACTGGTATCACCTCGCTGCAGAAACTGGTCGACAGCGCCAAGTCGATTGCAAACCAGGTGCTGCAGAGCCCGACGGGCTATTCCGCCAAGTCGAGCGTGACGTCAGCTGCGATCACCGGTGCGACTGCCGACAATCTGATCGGTACGGGCTACACGAACGCCACGGTCACCGGCGGCACCGTTACCAACGACAACACCGCGACTGCCGCCAACATCACGGCTTCCACCAGGCTGGTTGGTACGGCCGGCACTGGCTCCGACAACCTCGGCACGGCCATTACCAACGGTTCGGTCCTGACCGTCAACGGCAAGACCATCACCTTCTCGAATGCGCAGACCACCTCGACCACCGACGCTTCCGGCAACGTCACGATCGGCATCGGCTCGGGCAGCAACTTGACGGTGCAGAGCGTGCTGACCGCGATCGACGGTATCACGGGAGCGGCTACGGCTTCGACGGTCACCGGTGGCCAGCTTGTGCTGAGCACCGGCACGACCTCGGACCTGACGATCTCGGGAAGCGGTAACGTGCTCACCGCCCTCGGCTTGACGGCTGGTACCACCGCCCGTGTCCCGCCGGCCATCTCGGGCAAAACGTTGACGATCGGCGCAACCGCTGGCGGCACTGCGACCAACATCACGTTCGGCACCGGCGCCGGTCAGATCTCGACCCTGAACGGGCTGAATACGGCGCTCGCAGCCAACAACCTGCAGGCCTCGATCGACTCGAACGGCAAGATCACCATCACGACGACGAACGATGCGGCTTCCGCGACGATCGGCACGATCGGCGGCACTGCGGCTGGCGCCAGCCAGGCATTCAACGGCCTGACTGCGGCGGCTCCGGTTGCCGACCCGACCTCGCAGGCCCAGCGTGCCAGCCTGGTTGCGCAGTACAACAACGTGCTCGCGCAGATCAACACGACCGCCCAGGATGCCTCGTTCAACGGTGTCAACCTGCTGAACGGCGACACGCTGAAGCTGACGTTCAACGAAACCGGCAAGTCGACGTTGAGCATCACCGGCGTGACGTTCAACACCGCTGGTCTCGGCATCTCGTCCCTGACTTCGGGCACCGACTTCCTGGACAACGCTTCGGCCAACAAGGTTCTGACCACGCTCAACGCCGCCAGCAGCACGCTGCGGTCGGAAGCGTCGACGCTGGGTTCGAACCTCTCGGTCGTGCAGATCCGCCAGGACTTCAACAAGAACCTGATCAACGTTCTGCAGACCGGCTCGTCCAACCTGACGCTGGCCGACACCAACGAGGAAGCGGCCAACAGCCAGGCGCTGTCGACCCGCCAGTCGATCGCGGTCTCGGCGCTGTCGCTGGCCAACCAGTCGCAGCAGAGCGTGTTGCAGCTTCTGCGCTGATACGCGACGAAAGTCGTCACTCAAGGCATCGCGGCGGGGCTTTTGCCCCGCCGCTTTTTTTGTTGCGCGCTTGCGCGAGGCCGAGGGGAACCGGGGCGCGTTAACGCCTCGTTAACCTTGCTGCTTAAGCCGCCATTAACCTTAATTTAAAGGAGACCCCCTAAGACTGGACGAAAGTGCATTCCCCGATCGGCGAGCACCGATTCGTACAGCGTCGCGCAAGAGGAAGATCCGCCAATGTCCAACATCGTTCTCTCGGCATCAGTTCGCCAGAACCTGTTGTCGCTGCAGTCGACAGCCGACCTGCTCGCCACCACGCAGCAGCGTCTTGCGAGCGGCAAGAAGGTCAATACGGCGCTGGACAACCCGACCAACTTCTTTACCGCCCAGGGGCTCGACAATCGCGCCAACGACATCAGCAATCTCCTCGACGGCATCAGCAATGGCGTGCAGGTTCTGCAGGCCGCCAATACCGGCATCACCTCGTTGCAGAAGCTGGTCGACAGCGCAAAGTCGATCGCCAGCCAGGTGCTGCAAAGCCCGACGGGTTATTCGCCCAAGTCCAACGTGACGGCGGCCGCGATCACCGGTGCAACCGCCAACAACCTGCTGGGCACCGCCTACACCAACAACACGGTCAACGGCGGCACCGTTACCAACGACAATACCACCACTGCCGCCAACATCACCGCTGCGACCAAGTTGGTCGGCACGGCGGGCACGTCGTCCGACAACCTCGGCACGACCATCACCAACGGTTCGGTTCTGACCGTCAACGGCAAGACGATTACATTCTCGACCGCGCAAACCACCTCGACCACGGACTCATTCGGCAACGTCACGATCGGCATCGGCACCGGCAGCGCTCTCTCGGTGCAGACCGTGCTGGACGCGATCGACGGCATCACGGGCGCGGGTACGGCGTCGACCGTCAACGGTAGCGGTCAGCTCGTGCTCAGCACCGGCACGGCCCAGGATCTGGCGATCTCCGGTTCGGGCAACGTGCTCACGGCGCTCGGCCTCGCCGCCGGCACCACCGCCCGCGTCCCGCCTCCGCTCAGCGGCAAGACGTTGACGATCGGCGCGACCGGCAGCGGCAGCCCCGTCAGCATCACCTTCGGTACCGGCACCGGGCAGATTTCCACGCTCAATCAGCTCAATGCAGCCCTGGCGCCGAACAATCTGCAGGCAACGATCGACCCGACGGGGCATCTCAACATCGTAACCAGCAACGATGCCGCTTCGTTGACGATCGGCGCAATCGGCGGCACGGCCGCGGCGAGCGGTCAGCCCTTCTACGGTCTGATCGCGCAGCCGCCCGTCGCGGACGCGAATTCGCAGGCGACGCGCGCCAACCTCGTCGCGCAGTACAACAACGTGCTCGCGCAGATCAACACCACCGCGCAAGACTCCTCCTTCAACGGCGTCAACCTGCTGAACGGCGATACGCTCAAGCTCGTGTTCAATGAGACTGGACGTTCGACGCTGACCATTCAGGGCGTGACTCTCAACGACGCCGGCCTCAGCCTTGCGCCGTTGAACCAGGGCGTCGACTTCCTGGACTCGAATTCGGCGAACGCCATTCTGACTTCGCTCAACGCGGCCAGCACCACTCTGCGCGCGGAAGCGTCGACGCTCGGTTCGAACCTGTCGATCGTGCAGATCCGACAGGACTTCAGCAAGAACCTGATCAATGTGCTGCAAACCGGCTCCTCGAGCCTGACCCTCGCCGACACCAACGAGGAAGCGGCCAACAGCCAGGCGCTCTCGACCCGCCAGTCGATCGCCGTGTCCGCGCTGTCGCTCGCCAACCAGTCGCAGCAAAGCGTGCTTCAGCTCCTGCGCTAAGAGTAGCGCCGACGAAGTGACAGATGATGCAACGGCGAAGCTGAAAGCTTCGCCGTTGTTTTGAGCGAGATCGCTAACGCTCGATTAGTCGAGATCGGCGCAGGCTGCGATGCATCGTTTACAGTGCGCCTCTCGGATTTATCCTCGAAGCGACGATGAGATCCGGGCCCGTAATTGTCCGGAGACTGTCCGCACTCTCACGTAAGCAAATCTTAAACGGTGCTGCCTAGTGTCGGAATGAATCCTTAAGCCTGCATAATGGGCAAGGAAACTTCCAGGGTGATAAATGTCGAGTTCTGCTGCTTCGGCTTATGCGCGCGTCGCAACGACCACTGCGTCCCCTCGCGACATTGAGGCGCAAACGCTGCTGAAGGCCGCCAACAAGCTGCAAGACGCGATCAACAGTGACGACCCCTTCGGGGAGCAGACGATGCAGGCCCTGATGTTCAACCGCAAGCTCTGGACCATTTTCCTGAGCGAGGCGATGCGGGACACCAATCCGCAGCCGATCGACGTGCGGCAGAAGATCGCAAACATCAGCGTGTTCGTGCTGAGCCAGACCGCGGCGCTCCAGGCCAGTCCGCAGCTCGATCATTTCCGTCCGCTGATCGAGATCAACAGGAATATTGCCGCCGGTCTGTCCGGGCGGCCGTAGACGGAGACGAGTCGTGGCCGACGTGATGAGCATCCTGTCGAGCTCGTACAAGTCGGCCGGCATGTCGATTCCAAGCAAGACCAAATACGTTCCGGTCGATCCCTCGCTCTATCAGGGCGCGTGGACGGGCAAGTATCCCGACGGAAAGACGTTCTCGCTCAGCATCTCGCAGATCGATGGCTTCCGCGCGCAGGTCCACTATCAAAGTGGCAGCACGTCACAGTACCAGCAGGTGCTGATCAAGGACTCGGCGTTTCGGTTCGGCAACACCAAGTTCATACTGACGGGTAACGGCAAGGCCCAGATCAAGAACGTCGTCACCGACCCCGCGACCGGGTCGACCTACATCGACACCGCCCAAGCGACGCGGACCACTTGATCAGGCGCTGAGGTCCGTGTTGAGCGGACGCGTGGGTTCGGACTTCAAGTCCAGTGCATGGAAGTAGGCACGCCGCCGCAGCATGGCCTCATCGGGAAATTGGTTGACCACTGCGTCCGTCCTGTCATTGACGACCTGAAAGACGAAGGATGCCGCCGCCTGGTCGAACACGACCTGGCGCGAGACGTTGTCGTTGCTGTGCAGATCATTGCGCACGATCGCGCTCGCATCGCTCGCGGCGACCGTCTGGCTCACCGGAAGATCAGTTTGCACGGCTTCATTCGCCGCCGAATTCGACGTCGTTACGATCTGCACGGGGGCGCGGTATCCCCACCGGCCTGATGCTGAAATCTGTACTCATGGCAGCCTCCTGGTTGCCTTACTTGAGTCAAATCCCAACCCCTCTAATAACGCAACCTTGGAACACCAGGACTGAAGACCCGGTAAGCAAACGTGACTAACCACGCGACGACATCGCCGCGCGGTTTTTCCTAAAATTGTAGCCGGTCTTTGTGCGCGCTCAGAGCGAGCGGCTGACCGCGAGCGGGGTGATGTGGCGCGGGCCGGGAGCGGCGCGACGCCCGGCGGCGGTATAGGTATTCGGCACGTTGCGCTTCTGGATCTCGGCATTGACGCCGCGCACGACGCTCTCGGAGACCGCATGCGCGGTCGCGAGCACCGTGAGGTTGACCTGGAGCATCGCGCGGAACGCATCGTGATGCCGATGCAGCGTCGAGAGCAATTCGGGCGCGGATTTCGCGAGCTGGGCCTGGCTCGCCTTTAGCTGGCTGACGGCGCCGACGTAGTTTCGCGACAGCTCCTGCTTTCTGCTCTCGAGGGTCATGGCCTCGCGGACCTTGCCGGCGCGCACCAGCTCGGTCTCGCGCTCGATCAGGCCGAGCAGGGCGCTCATCGCGTCCATCAGGTCTTCGGCGAGCTTGCGCGCCTCGGCGCTGCCGGGCGCGTTGTTCGGGCGCTGCGCTTGCATCGGCTGACGTGAGGCGTTGAACTGGTTCATCTCGTTGGACCTTATGCCGTACGAAGAGTGGTTTTCGCCTGCTGGATGATCAGGGTGCGATAGACGTCGCGGGCGACACCGACGCCGCCGGCACTGGCGAAGTTCTTGGAATATTGCTCGGTCAGCATCGAGCGCCACACGCCGGTGCCGGGCGTGCTGCCGAACGGGCCATCGCCCTTCAGGCCCGACGTCATCTGCGAGAACATGCTGTTGAGGAACATCGCCTCGAAGTCGGTGGCGGTCTTCTGCGCCTTGGCCTGTTGCTGCGGCGCGACCTTTTGCAGGGCCGCCGCGAGCTCGAAGTCGGGCCGGCCGTTGCGGCTCTCGACGGAGAAGGCTGGCGCGTACGTCGTGAGGTGCGGGGTATTGATCGTGCTCGTCTGCATCACATCACCTCGATGTCGGCTTCGATCGCCCCGGCAGCCTTGATCGCCTGGAGGATGCTGATCATGTCGCGGGGGCCGATGCCGAGGCCGTTGAGGCCGTCGACGAGCTGCTGGAGCGAGACGCCGTTCTTGACGAGGGCCAGCTTCCTGCCGTCCTCGGTGACGGTGACGCTGCTGCGCGGCGCGACCACGGTGCGGCCGCGCGACAGCGGGTTGGGCTGGCTCACCTGCGGGCTCTCGGAGATCGTGACGGTGAGGTTGCCCTGCGCCACCGCGACTGTGGCGACGCGGACGTCGCGGCCCATCACGATGATGCCGCTGCGTTCGTCGATGACGATCTTGGCGGCGAGATCGGGATCGACCTGGAGCTGCTCGATCTCGGTAAGGAAGGCGACGACGTTGCCCTTGAACTCCGGCGGGACCGACAGTTGCACCGTCGAGGGATCGATCGGCTCGGCGGTCTTGACGCCGAGATAGTCGTTGACCGCGGCCGCGATGCGCTTGGCGGTGGTGAAGTCGGCGTTGCGCAGCGCGAGGCGGACGTTCGGCAGGCGATTGAGCGCGAACTCGATCTCGCGCTCGATGATGGCGCCGTTGGCGATGCGCCCCACGGTCGGCACGCCACGCACGATCTTGGCGGCCTCGCCCTCGGCCTGGAAGCCGGAGATCGCGAGCGAGCCCTGCGCCACCGCGTAGACATTGCCGTCAGCGCCGAGGAGGGGAGTGACGAGCAGGGTGCCGCCCTGCAGGTTCTTGGCGTCGCCGAGCGCGGACACCGTGACGTCCATGCGCGTGCCCTGGGTGGCGAAGGCCGGCAGATTGCCGGTCACCATCACGGCAGCGACGTTGCCGGTGCGGATGGTGGCGCCGCGGATGTTGACGCCCATGCGCTCGAGCATCGCCTGCAGCGACTGCTTGGTGAAGGGGATGTTGTTGAGGGTGTCGCCGGTGCCGTTGAGGCCGACGACGAGGCCGTAGCCGATGAGCTGGTTCTGCCGCACGCCTTCGATATTGGCGAGGTCCTTGATGCGCGAGGTCGCAGCCGCCGACGTGACCGACAACGCCAGCGCTGACAGCGCGGCGCAGGCCACCCCAACAATCCTCACCCAACGAACGCCTGGCATCCTCTGCTCCCCAAGGCTTCCAAAGAGCCTCCTCAAATCGACAAGACCTGCACGACACTCCCATGACGAGCTGGTCCGGTGCTTTCCTTGCGAGCGCTGTGCCAACGTGTGGCAGAGGGGTTAGGCGGTTGAATAGGTTGAATAAATCTGTTTCGACCGGTGTCAGCGGGCGTTGTCAATGAGGAGCGAAACTGCCGCCTGTCGGCAGATTTTGCCGGGCCGTTTACGGGCCGTTAACCATAAAACGGCGAATGTGGCGCATCGATCACCCGGATTGCTTCCGATGCGCATCTACGGACCGAACGGCACCACGCTTGGAACGCCGGCCAGCCAGGCCAGACGGACCGGCTCCGGCACCTTCGTGCTGCCCGACACGTCGTCAGCGCAGGAGACGCGGAGCGCCGCCGCACCGAAGGCGGCCGCCAACATCGATGCGCTGCTCGCACTGCAGGGCGTTGAGGAGGATCCGGTCGAGCGCCGCAAGCGCTCGGTCGCACGCGGCAAGACCGCGCTCGACGTGCTCGATGAGCTCAAGATGGGGCTCTTGTCCGGCAATCTCGGCGCCTCGACCGTGATGCGGCTGCGCGATGCCGCGGCGAACCTGAAATCGTCCTCGGGCGATCCCGGCCTGGACTCCGTGCTCTTGGAAATCGAGCTGCGCGTCGAGGTCGAGCTGGCGAAGGCGGGGCAGGCGTAGTCAGGCAGGCTGTCGTCGCCCGGCTTGACCGGGCGACCCAGTATTCCAGAGACAGTCATTATTGAATCGAGAGGCTGCGGCGTACTGGATGCCCCGCCTTCGCGGGGCATGACACCCAAGTTGGGTTGGCGAGCAAGGATCTCGCATCTGCCCTACGCCGCTTCCTCCTTCAACTGCGCGTCGTAGCGGCGCTGCGCGGCGAGCACGTCTTTCAGATTCTGTTCGGCCCAATCGCGCAGGGGATCGACGGCGGCCGCGAGCGTCAGCCCGAGCTGCGTGATCGAATACTCCACCGTCACAGGCACGGTGGCGATGGCGCGGCGTTTGATCAGCCCGTCGCGTTCGAGCGACTTGAGAACCTGGCTCAGCATCTTCTGCGAAATGCCTTCAATCGTGCGGCGCAACTGATTGAAGCGCATCGGCTCTTCGCGCAGCAGCAAGAGGATCAGCACCGCCCATTTGTCGCCGACGCGGTCGAGGATCTGGCGCGTGGGGCAATTCGCTGCATAGACGTCGGGCGTCATCGTCGGGTCCTCGATCCATACCGGTCGCCTGCGCGCGCCGGTTCGTTGTGCCGGTTACTCCAGCGTAATCAGGTAAGCACAAAGTGCTCTCTTAACACCAGCATTCTTTGCGATAGTCACCGTTAGTTACCACAGAAGCAAAGGAACCTTCCAATGAAAATCGCAGTCGCCGGCGCCTCGGGCCGGGCCGGATCGGAGATCACCAAGGAGCTGTCGCGCCGCGGCCATAGCGTTACCGCCATCGCCCGGAACCCGGAGAAGATCGCGACCCTCCCGAATGTCACGCCGACCAAGGGTGACGTGCTCGACCAGGCTGGCCTTGCCAAGCTGTGGGCTGGGCACGACGTCGCTGTGAGTTCCGTGCACTTCCTGGCCAGCGACCCGCTGAAGCTGATCGGCGCGGCCAAGGCCTCCGGGGTGGGCCGCTACCTCGTCGTCGGCGGAGCCGGCAGCCTCGAAGTCGCACCGGGCGTGAAACTGGTCACAACTCCCGGTTTCCCGGCCCAATACAAGGCCGAGGCGGAGGCGGGCTCCGCCTTTCTCGACCTGCTGCGTCAGGAAAAGGACCTGAACTGGACCTTCATCTCGCCGTCGGCGCTGTTCATCGAGGGGGAACGCACCGGCAAGTTCCGGCTCGGGACCGATCAGCTTCTCGCAGATGCGAACGGCAAGAGCTGGATCAGCTTCGCCGACTACGCCATCGCGCTGGCTGACGAGATCGAGAAGCCGGTCCATCTGAAGCAGCGTTTCACGGTCGGTTACTAGGCCTTCGGCCGCTCCCGGGCCCTTCAGGATAAACCTTCCTGTGCAAGGGCTTGGGAGCGGTAACCGGACGCTCAGGGAAATATTGTCTGTCACAGGAGGCCGCTATATAACGCCCCGCTCAACGGACCCCGTTCCGTTTGCGAGTCGTTGCTTAGACAGATAGGCCGCCCTTGGAAAAGTTGAAAAACTACCGACCGACCGAAAAAGAGCCTTTCATGAACGACCGGCAGAAGGAGTACTTCCGTTTGAAGCTCCTTGCCTGGAAGGATGAGATCCTCAAAGAGTCCAAGCTCACCCTGCAAGCCCTGCAGGAGGAGAACGTGAATCACCCCGATCTTGCCGATCGGGCATCGTCCGAAACCGACCGCGCCATCGAACTCCGCGCCCGCGACCGCCAGCGCAAGTTGATCGCCAAGATCGACGCCGCGCTCCAGCGTATCGAGGACAACACCTACGGCTATTGCGAGGACACCGGCGAGCCGATCTCATTGAAGCGGCTCGAAGCCCGGCCCATCGCGACGCTCTCGGTGGAAGCGCAGGAGCGCCACGAGAAACGCGAGAAGGTTTATCGCGACGAATAAGGTCCGAGCCGCAGAGATGCGGCTCTTTGTTTTTGGACGCAAGGCGCCATTTCGCGCCGTGCTGGTGATTTTGCCTGTCGCTTGCCACCGCGCGCATCAACGTGCGAGCGCAATCGCGAAAAGTGAATCGCGATCAATGGGCTAGACTCGATTCCTCCGAGCTCACGTGAGTTCGGATGAGAAGCAGCCTTCACTTCAGGTGCGGGAGGTTTTGCGAGTCGCATCAACGAGATCGGCTCGGATGCTGCGAGGCTGATCCAGCTGCATCATGCAGCGCTGCAATCAGGCCTCGCGCGACGCCGCGAGGCGTGCGTCCCCATAAAGCCTGGACCAACTCAATATTTCCTTAAGCGCCGGCAGCAGGCCGTAGGCCGCATCCGTCAGCTCGTACTCGACCCTTAGGGGTTTCTCCGCAAAGGCGGTTCGGGACACCAGCCCGTCCTGCTCGAGCTCGCGCAGCTGCGTGGTCAGCATGTGCTGGGTGATGCCGCCGATCGACCGCCGCAAGGCGCCGAAGCGAACCGCGCCGTTCATCAGCGAAAACAGGATCTCCAGCTTCCACTTGCCGCCGAGGGCATGGATGGCCCGCTTGAAGTCGGCGAGCAAAGCGGGGTCGGCCCTGCAATCGCAATCGCCGTCGCAGGCAGTGGTCAGGTTTTCCATACCGGTCTCGAAATCCATTCTACTTGTCCGCAGGCAGATAGTGACCAGATGCGGCCTTGAGCAGGGCCCGGTGGAACCAATTTGTGGACCTGCGCAACGCGGGGAATTTCGCAATGAGCACTGTTCTGGTCACCGGCGGGTCGGGCTTCGTCGGCATCCACGTCGTCCTGCAGCTTCTGGCCGCCGGCCATGCGGTGCGGACGACGGTGCGCCGGCCGGAGCGTCAAGCCGACGTGCTGGCCATGCTGCGCGAGGGCGGGGCGGCTTCGCCGGAGAGTCTGGCCTTCTTCACCGCCGATCTCACCCGGGACGACGGCTGGCAGGAGGCGGTCACGGGCTGCGACTACGTTCTCCATGTTGCGTCCCCGCTCTCGACCAGTGTTCCCAAGGACGAGAACGAGATGATCATCCCGGCCCGGGACGGAACGCTCCGGGTGCTCCGGGCCGCGCGCGGGGCCGGCGTCAAACGGGTGGTCATCACCTCGTCGCTGGGCGCGATCGGTTATGGCCATCCGCCGCGCGAAAAACCGTTCGACGAGACCGACTGGACCAACCTCGGCGGCGCCGACGTGCAGCCCTACATCAAGTCCAAGACGCTGGCCGAGCGGGCGGCCTGGGATTTTGTCGCGCGCGAGCGCGGCGGGCTGGAATTGTCGGTCGTCAATCCCGCCGGTATCTTCGGACCCGTGCTGGGGCCGGATTTCTCCGGGTCGATCGAGATCGTCAAATCGCTGCTCGACGGTGCCATGCCGGCGGTGCCGCGGGTCTATTTCGGCGTGGTTGACGTCCGTGATGTCGCCGATCTGCATCTGCGGGCGATGACGGCGCCGGAGGCCAAAGGCGAGCGCTTCATCGCGGTCTCCGGGGAGACGATGTCGATCCTCGACATCGGCAAGGTGCTGCGCCGGGAACTGGGGCCGGCCGCGCGCCGGGTTCCGCGGCTCCAGGCCCCGGACTGGCTGGTGCGGCTCGCCGCGAGCCGGATTCCGCTGCTGCGCGCGGTCGTGCCAATGCTCGGACGTGTCAGGCATTCCACCAGTGCCAAGGCACGGTCGCTGCTCGGCTGGCAGGCCCGTTCCAATGACGAAGCGATCCTTGCGACCGCCGAGAGCCTGATCCGGCTCGGCCTGGTCAAGGGGTGAGGCTGCGTCCCGCCCGCGCTTGTCAGGCCGGAGCGGGGATGCTGAAGTGCCATCCTCGATTTGCGTAGCGTGGGAGGCGGCGCCGATGGACAAGATTCTCGAAGCCGCAAAGGCGATCGCGCTGGCGCGCCGCAACCATGCGCCGCTTGCCGCGCTCGAGGTTCCACCGGCCGACGAGGCCGAGGGCTACCAGGTCCAGCGCGCGCTGCACGATCTCCTGCTTCCGCATGCAGGGCCGCTCGTCGGCTACAAGATCGGCTGCACCAGCCAGGTGATGCAGGATTACATCGGCATCCCGCATCCGTGCGGCGGCGGCGTGTTCCAGAAGGGCGTGCACGACAGCGGGGTGAAGCTCGCCGCCGCCGACTATGTCCGCGTCGGCGTCGAATGCGAGATCGCGGTGCGGCTTCAGCGTGACCTTGCCGCCGGCGAGGCGCCGTTCACGGCCGAATGGGTCGGCGAGGCCGTCGAGTCCTATCATCCCGCGATCGAGATCGTCGACGACCGCTACGTGAAATGGGAGACGATGGGCGCGCCGACGCTGATCGCCGACGATTTCTTCGCCGCCGGCTGCGTGCTGGGCCCGTCCGTGCCGCGCTCGTCGGTGCCGGACCTGAAATCGGTCAAGGGCCGCGCCATCGTCAACGGCGAGGAGGTCAGCCACGGCACCGGCGCCGACGTGCTCGGCCATCCCCACAACGCACTCGCCTGGCTCGCCAATCACCTCGCTGCCGAAGGCAAGGGGTTGCATGCGGGGCAGCTGGTTCTCACTGGAAGCCTGGTGAAGACGCTGTGGCTGAAGGCCGGCGACAAGGTGCGGATGGAGCTGGACGGGCTTGGCGTAGTGGAGGCGAAGTTCAGGTGAGCGGGCGCAGGCACCCTCCGCCGTCATTCCCCGCGAAGGCGGGGAATCCAGTACGCCGCGCTGTATCGGTTTAGCAACGAAGGTCTCGGAGTACTGGATCGTCCGCCCCTGTGCGCAATTGCGCACTAGGCGGACGATGACAGCGGGATGGCTCGAACGCTGTGTCCTCATCGACGCCGCCCTCGCAATTGGAGTAGCGGCGTTGCAATAATGTCGCGGATGTGTCTCGCTGTTTGCAGTTTCTGAATTTCAGACAGGGCGCATCTTGCGCCCGCCGGCGATCGGGTATATGAGCCCCGTCCCATTCAACCTGCGCGTTCAACAATGAGGAGACCAGCCGTGAACAGTCTGTGGCGATCGACACGCTCCGTGCCGACGCTCTCAGTGCGTCCGGCTGACAGTCATCCAATCATGTTGAACGACAATGGCACATTCATTGATTCAGCGCCGGCGGGAGGCCGAGCGCGCGCGGGTTGAAGCCTACGAGCTGTCGCTGCGGCATGTGTCGCAGCGGACGCGCCCCCCACCGGATTTCGAGACCGCGATCTACGAGGCCAGGCGTGGCTTCGAGGCGGACGTCGTGCGCGACGCCCAGGCCTGGAAGCCGCGGATGAAGACTCGCGATCCTGCGCGTCTTCGTCTTGCCGCTGCTCGCTATCTCTTCGCGCGTTATCCCGTCGCAGAACATCTGGAGCAGATCTGGATCGACGGCGCGGGACTGGGTGCGGACGAGATCCGTTTGCGCAAGCGCTGGTACGTCGTGGCGGCCAGCGGTGGTTCGCTCTACGGTGCCGGTGCGGCCGAATGGCTGTCTCGCAAGGAGGTCCATGCGTTCCTCAATCCCTTGGGGAAGGTCGGCTTCGAGGCTGCGATCTGGCAGGCTATTGCGCGGTCCTATGCGAACGATCCCGGCATTGCGCTGCGGATCGCGCGCACCAGGATCACGCAGACGCCCCGTGCCGAGCACGGCTTCTGGCGCGAGGTGGTGCACTTCTTCTGCGCGCATCCCACGACGGTCGAGG
This sequence comes from Bradyrhizobium sp. USDA 376, assembly GCF_054063675.1. Classification (NCBI taxonomy): domain Bacteria; kingdom Pseudomonadati; phylum Pseudomonadota; class Alphaproteobacteria; order Hyphomicrobiales; family Nitrobacteraceae; genus Bradyrhizobium; species Bradyrhizobium sp. USDA 376. The sequence goes on along the minus strand of NZ_JBSSGN010000001.1, from coordinate 7,797,003 downwards.
AGATGGACGATCTCCACGATTATCTTGCCGATTGCTACCGGCGTAATCGCATGTTCAGCCTCAAGGGGCGCTCGCTGGTCTCGCTCGGCAGGCAGATGCGCGAGTGGCATCGCGATCTCGATGCGATCGCTCGCATCGAGGCTGCCCGCCGTCGTGCCGAAGCTGCACGGAACCGTGCGCGTGGGCTGGCGGCGGAGCCCGTCGACGAGGCCTGGCGAGGTGCCGCGATCGCGGACTGGTCTTGGACCACGTCGTCCAAGGACCGGGCCAAGCGTGAAGAGTATGTCGTGGTCCAGCTGCGGACCGCGGACGATCTCGTGGCCGAGACGCGCGGCATGCGTCACTGCGTCGCCAGTTACGCGACAAAGTGCATTGCCGGGCATGCGTCGATCTGGTCGCTCCGCCGCCGTGCCGGGGGCAGTGTCCAGCGTCTGCTGACCATCGAACTGGATCGCCATTCCCGGGCGGTTCAGGTTCGCGGGTTTGCAAATCGTCCGCCGCTCGCCGAGGAGAGCAAGATCCTCGAGCGATGGGCGCAAGCTCGCGGGATCGTGCTCCTGTGAGAGTTGCCTGCGCCGCTTCACGCGGCGCAGGCAAAATACATGCGGCCCTCGCCAGGGGAGCTAGCGAGGGCCGCGTAGTACACCGTCGTTCGCGCCTAGGTTCGCGAACACGATGTGGGAGCTCGGGAGAAGCTTAGAAGGGCAGCAGCACGTCCATGACTTGCTGGCCGTAGCGCGGTTGCTGCACGTCCATGATCTGGCCGCGGCCGCCGTAGGCGATGCGGGCCTGCGCGATCTTGCTGGAGTCGATGGTGTTGTCGCTCTGGATGTCCTCGGGGCGAACGATGCCGGCGACCACGAGCTCGCGGATCTCGTAGTTGACGCGGATCTCCTGCTTGCCCTCGACCACGAGGTTTCCGTTCGGCAGCACTTGCGTCACGACCGCGGCGACGTTGGTCTGCAACGCTTCCTGGCGATTGACCGAGCCCTTGCCGTCGGCGGAGGATGTCGAGTCGGTGGTGAGAAGGCGGCCGGGCAGAACCTTGAGCGGCTGCGTGACCGTCTGGCTGCCGATAAAATCGGTAATTCCCGAATCTTCCTTGGCGGTGCGGCTGCGCTGGGTCTCGTTGGCGATGTTGGCCTTGTCGGTGATGTTCACGGTCACGGTCAGGAGGTCGCCGACCTGGTGGGCGCGCTGGTCCTTGAAGAAGGCGCGGCTGCCGTTGCGCCACAGCGAGTTCGGATTGTAGGAGGCGACTTCAGGCTTCGGCATCGGCATCTGCACCGGCTTGTAGCCGGGCTGCGTCGTCGGGTTGTCGATCGCGGACAATTTCGGTTGCTCGCCGATCTGCGACAGGCGGTCGATCGAGGAGCAGCCGCCCAGCGCGCAAGAGGCCAGCAGCAGGGCAGAGATCGCGATGCGACGAACACGGGAAGCCGAACTGAACGGGGACATGACTTACTCTGACTTGGTTGGAGCTTGCGAGATGCGGGCTTGCGGGATCTGGGCTTGTGCGATGTGAGCTTGAGCGGCTTGGGCCGGCGACGCCGGGGACTGGACCAGGCTCCGGACCAGGGCTGCAGTGTCGACGGGGGCGGGCGCCTCGTCGCGCTTGAGCGAGGAGGTCTGCTCGACCGCCGGCGCCATCGGCGCGGACTGGCTGGCCCCCAGCACGGTGACCTGGCCGCGGCCGGTGACGACACCGGTCAGCGTGCGCTTGGATTGCAGGTTGAGCACGGAGACGGTGTCGCCCTCGGCGCCGCTCTCGATCGCCTTGCCGCGCGTGGTGAGATAGAGGCCCGGCACCTGGTAGATGATGGTGACGCTCTGGTCGCGCTGCACGAAGTCGGGCTTGACGATGTCGGCGACGCGGATCGGCGTGCCCGCCCGCATCGGCCGGCGCAGCTGCATGCCGATGGTGCGATCGCGCGAGGCGGGCTCGCCGGTGACCTCGGCCTTGGGCCGGCGCTCCAGCGAGAGGTCCGAGGCTTTCAGCATGTCGGAGCGGTCGATGTCGCGGGTCAGCACGGCGACTTCCACGGTCTCGATCGCGGTGCCGGTGAAGCGCAGCTTGGTCGGCGTCGGGTTGTTGTCGTTGTTGATCTCGAAGGCGATGTCGAAACGGCCGCTGCGCGCATCGTAGCGGGTTGCGACCGGCTGCAATGCACCGGTGTTGGAGGCATCCAGCCGCATGTCGGAGACGCCGCGGTCGAAGGTGACGGTGATGTTGGCGGCATCGCCAAGGCCGAAGCGGCGCTCGAGCGCGGACGCCACCGCGTTTTCGAGATCCCTGTTGGCGAGGGTGCGGGCGAGGCGGGTGACCTGGACCTCCTTGATGTCGCCGGTCATCACGCCGATCACCTGCTTTGCGCGCAGCACGCCCAGGACCTGGGCGACCGGCAGCGCACCGGTGGTGCCGAGATCGGGCGAGCGGTAGACCGGGATCAGCGCGGCCGAACCGGCATTGTCGATGAGGTCGCCGACCCGAACCACGTCCGAGGTCACGGTGACGTTCGCGCGCAGCGTCGGCGCGGCGATGCCGTCGTCGGCGGCCTCTGCCGGCAGTGCCAGCAGCAGGAGAGCTGAGATCGTGGCGAGGGTGGTGCGGATCATCGTCATTGCCTCAGCGGAACAGCGCCGTGGTCGACTGCATCATCTGGTCGGCGGCGCTGATGACCTTGGCGTTCATCTCGTAGGCGCGCTGGGCGGCGATCAGGTCGCTCATCTCCGAGACGACGTCGACATTGGCCTGTTCCAGGCTTCCTTGCGTGATCTTGCCGTAGCCTTCGGAGTTCGCGGTGCCGTCCTGCGGCGGGCCGGAGGAGGGCGTCTCGGTGAACTGATTGCTGCCGACCGGCTGCAGGCCTGCCTTGTTGATGAAACGGGTCACGCCGATCTGGCCGATGATCGAGGAGGTCGACGAGCCCGGCAGCGTCACCGAGACCTGGCCCTGCTCGCTGACGGTGATGCCCGAGGCGTTGTTCGGGATGGTGATGGTCGGCTGCACCGGGTTGCCCTGCGCGGTGACGATGCGGCCCTGATTGTCCATCTGGAAGGTGCCGTCGCGGGTGTATTGATAGGTGCCGTCGGGCATCAGGATCTTGAAGAAGCCTTCGCCCGACATCGCGAGGTCGAGGTCGTTGCCGGTCTGCGACAGCGTGCCTTGCGTCATGCTGCGCGGCGTGCCGACGGTCTTGACGCCGCCGCCGATGTCGACGCCGACCGGCAGGATGGTGCCCTGGTCCGAGGCCTGCGCGCCGACCCGGCGCACGTGCTCGTAGATCAGGTCCTGGAACGCCGCGGTCTGCTTCTTGAAGCCGGTGGTGCGCAGGTTCGCGATGTTGTTGGAGATCACCTGAACGTTGAGTTCCTGTGCCGCCATTCCGGTCGCTGCGGTGTGAAGCGCCTGCATGTCAGTTCTCTCCTAATCAGGCCGGAACGTCGGCGAGCTTCTCGATCGCCGATTTGTGAAGGTCGCTCTGCTGCTGCAGCAGGTTGGCGACGGCGGTGTAGCTGCGCATGACTTCGACCATGCGGGTCATCTCGCCGACCGAGTTCACGTTCGACTTCTCGATGTAGCCCTGGCGCACGTTGGACTTGGTGTCGGCCTGCTGGACCGCGGAGCCGGCGTCATAGAGGTTGGTGCCGAGCTTGGTCAGCTTGGCCGGATCGTCGAACGAGACCATGCGGATCTTGCCGCGGATCGAGTCGGTCCTGGCCGTGCCCTCGAGCACCGTGACGGTGCCGTCGGGCGCGATGTTGATGTCGTGGTCGGTCGGCTGGAAGGTGATCGGGCCGCCGGTGCCGAGCACGAGGTTGCCGTCGGAGGTGACCAGCTGGCCGGTGCTGTTGAGCGAGAACTTGCCGTCGCGCGTGTAGCGCTCGCCGCCATTGGCCTGCACCGCGAAGAAGGCGTTGCCGTCGATTGCCATGTCGAGCGGGTTGTTGGTCGGCTCCATCGGCCCCTGGCCGACGTCGCGGAAGGTGCCGCGGTCCTGCACATAGGAGACCCGGCGGTCGGAGCCGATGAAATTGTCCTCGCGCGCGTTCGAGTTGAGGTACTCCTCGAACAGCGAATGGTCGGCCTTGAAGCCGTTGGTATTGGCATTGGCGACGTTGTTGGCGACGACATCCATCTGCCGTTCCAACGTCATCTGCCGTGACAAGCCGATCAGAAGCGCGTTCTGCATCGGAAGATCTCCCCTGAGTGAGATCTGCCACCTCGCTCTCCCAAGCGCCTTGGCCGACCCCGTGAACGAGACTGCCGGGTTCTCCCAAACCCTGCGGTCTTGGTCCTCTCTTAGCGAAAGCCGTGCCAACGTAGAAAGTTTTGTGATTTCAAAGATTTGGTGATTTTTAGCGGGCGCGGGGAGGCGGCAGAAAGGTTCTGTTAGCCATGTTTGCCCGGCAGATTTTTCCTAGCTGGGGCCCAATCGAAAGAAACCGTTAACCATTATTACCGTAGCGTTTGCGCATAAGAGGAGCGCATTGCGCTGGGGCATTTGTATCGCGTCACTGTCTGCCAGGAGGCTTCGCTCTTTCGACCCTCTATAAGATGAGCGAGCCCGGACGATCATGGCAGATGAAGCGGAAGGCGGCGCAGCCGCCGAAGGCGCGGAAGCCGCTGCCCCCAAGAGCAAGTTCAAGCTGATCCTGATCGTAGTCGCCGTGCTGGTCCTGCTCGGCGGCGGTGCCGCGACCTGGTTCCTGTTTTTCCGCCATGGCGACGACGAGCATCACGCCGAGGTGGCGCCTCCGCCGAAGCCGCCGGCCTTCGTCGACGTCCCCGACATCATGGTCAACCTCGCCGGCGCGCCGGGCGAGCGCGTGCAATATCTGAAGCTGAAGATCGTGCTGGAGCTGAAGGAAGAGAAGCAGATCGAGGCGATCAAGCCGACCATGCCGCGCGTCACCGACATCTTTCAGACCTATGTGCGCGAACTGCGCTCCTCCGACCTCAACGGCTCCGCCGGCATCTTCCGCCTCAAGGAAGAGCTGACCAAGCGCGTCAACGCGGCGGTCGCGCCGATCCAGGTCAGTGCGGTGCTGTTCAAGGAAGTCGTGATCCAGTGATGATGTCGCGGAAGGTAACGGGCTAGCGTCATGGCCGGCAACGAGCAAATGGACCAGGATGCGATTGCCGCCCAATGGGAGGCATCGCTCGATTCCGAGGATCCCGCGGAGGCGGCGAAGGCCGCTGCCGAAAACGAACTATCGGAAACCATGGCCCTGCAATGGGCGGCCATGGTCGAGGACGGCAGCCGCGATCTCGGCACCGGCAAGAACTCCGGCGAGCGGGTGCTGTCGCAGGAGGAGATCGACAACCTCCTCGGCTTCACCGTCGGCGACGTCACGATCGACGACCATTCCGGCATTCGCGCGATCATCGATTCGGCGATGGTCTCCTACGAGCGTCTGCCGATGCTCGAAATCGTCTTCGACCGCCTGGTGCGGCTGTTGACGACCTCCTTGCGCAATTTCACCTCCGACAACGTCGAAGTCTCGCTCGACCGAATCACCTCGGTGCGCTTCGGCGACTACATGAACTCGATCCCGCTGCCGGCCGTGCTCTCGGTGTTCAAGGCCGAGGAGTGGGACAATTTCGGCATGGCGACGGTTGATTCCAACCTGATCTACTCGATGATCGACGTGCTGCTCGGTGGCCGCCGCGGCACCAGCCAGCTTCGCATCGAGGGGCGGCCCTACACCACGATCGAGACCGAGCTGGTCAAGCGGCTGGTCGAGGTGGTTTTGATCGACGCCGAGCAGGCGTTCCGCCCGCTGTCGCCGGTGACCTTCACGATCGACCGGCTCGAGACCAATCCGCGTTTCGCCGCGATCAGCCGTCCCGCCAACGCCGCGATCCTGGTTCGCCTGCGCATCGACATGGAAGACCGCGGCGGCAACATCGAGCTGCTGCTGCCTTACGCCACCATCGAGCCGATCCGGGGCGTCCTGCTCCAGATGTTCATGGGCGAAAAGTTCGGCCGCGACCCGGTCTGGGAGGGCCATTTCGCCACCGAGATCAACCAGGCCGAGATCGCGGTCGATGCCGTGCTCTACGAGGCCGACATCCCGCTCAAGCAGCTGATGCGGCTCAAGGTCGGCGACACCCTGCCGCTCGACATGCGCGCCGATGCCAACGTCACCGTGCGCTGCGGCGACGTCACGCTGACCGAGGGGCGGATGGGCCGGGTCGGCGACCGCGTCGCGATCCGCGTGACGAAACCCCTGCGCAAGCCAAGTACGACACTTGCGATGTTCGAGAAGGTGGACGAGCAGAACAAGATGATGGAGGCCCCATGAACCACTCCCTGGGAATGGCGATCGAGACGCTGGTGGCTATCCTGCTGATGCTCACGATCGGCTACTGTATCCTGCTGAACAAGCGGCTGACGCGGCTGAAGGCGGACGAGCATTCGCTCAAGGCGGTCATCGCCGAGCTGATCACCGCGACCGAGATCGCCGAGCGCGCGATCGGCGGGCTGAAGCTCGCCGTGCGCGACGTCAACGAGAACCTCGGCAGCCAGCTTGCTGCGGCGACCCAGATGTCGGACCAGCTCTACAAGCAGCTCGGCGAAGCCGACAACGTGGTGCGGCGCCTGTCCAAGATCGCGATTGCCGCGCGCCCCGTGACCAATCCGGAAACGGTCGCCGCGCCCGTGGCCAAGCCTTCGTCGGCGAAGGCGGTGGCGGCTGCAGCCGAAGCCTTCTCCGAGCGCCGCCGATCCAACGGCCTTGCCGCATGAAGTCAGGGTATGAAGTCCTTTCGTAACATCCGCGTCATTCCGGTCGTCCTGGTCGCCGTCGCAGGTCTCGCCACGCTCAAGGTCGCGGGCCTCGTGGTCAATGGCGGCTATGTGTTCGACTACAAGCCGAACCAGGCGAAGAAGTCCTGGGCGCAGGAGAATCTGAACTTCCCGACCGGGCGCGAGGACCCTGACATCACCGGCTCGACCCATGGCGCGCCGAAGGAGGCGCCGAAGCCCGCCGCGCCCGAGACCAAGCCCGAAGGCACCGTGGTCAAGGTGGAGGAAGGCCAGCCGCAGGTCTCGGCCTCGGAGCGCGCGATCCTCGAGCGCCTGCAGGCGCGCCGCCAGGAGATCGAGGCTCGCCAGCGCGAGATCGACATCCGCGAGAGCCTGCTCAAATCCGCCGAGAAGCGCATCGAGAACAAGGTCGAGGAGATGAAGGCGGTGGAAACCCGCATCTCCGCGACCCAGGCCGAGCAGAAGGCCGCCGAAGCCCAGCGCATGAAGGGCCTCGTCACCATGTATGAGGGCATGAAGCCGAAGGACGCCGCGCGGGTGTTCGACCGGCTGGAGATGGGCGTGCTGATCGAGATCGCCTCGGCCATCGCGCCGCGAAAGATGTCGGACATCCTCGGACTGATGTCGCCGGAGGCCGCCGAGCGGCTCACGGTCGAGATGGCCCGCCGTGCCAATGGCGGCGGCGATCAATCCGCCTCGGCCGCCGACCTGCCCAAGATCGACGGCAAGCCGACGCAAAAGCCGAATTGAGGGCTCATACTTAAGAAGTCCTTAATTGGCAAAACCTACATTCGAGGGCATCGGCCGGCACCAGTTGCCGGCGTGAACCGCCGAACCGGAAGACATGCCGCAAATGGCGCGAGAGGCTGCCGCTGGATTTGTGTCGCGAGCCCGCGCTTTGCTGCGGGGATTGTCGCGGCATGTCCGCACGGCGCCGGTGCTGGCGGCCTGCCTCCTGATCGGCCTTCCGGCGCCTGCCCGGGCGGCCGATGCCGTCAGGGGCGAAGCGAGTTTTTCGGCCGGCGGCGGCTTTGCCCGTCTCGTCATCAAGCTCGGCGAGGATGTTCCGTCCGAGGTGACGACGGCCGGCTCCATCCTCATCATCCGCTTCGACCGTCCCGTCGACGTTCCCGTCGACCGGATTCCGGAAGGCGCGCCCGACTACGTCAACTCCGCCCGCCGCGATCCGGATGGCGGCGCCATCCGCCTGTCGCTGGCGCGGCGCGTCACCGTCAACACCATGAACGCCGGCGAGCGCACCTTCATCGACCTTCTGCCCGAGGGCTGGAAGGGGCCGCCGCCGAGCCTGCCCATGGACGTGGTCAAGGAGCTCGCCGAGCGTGCGCGTATCGCGGAACGGGCGCTGCGCGCCCAGCGCGCCGCAGCCGAGACCAAGAAGCGGCCGCAGATCCGCGTCCGCGCCTCGGTGCAGCCGACCTTCGTGCGCTTCGTGTTCGAGATGCCCGATGGCGTCGGCGTGTCCTCCGTGCTCAACGAGCAGAAGCTCACGCTGATGTTCAACGCCAACCTCAATTTCGACCTTGCGGACGCCGTCGTCGCCGCGCCGCCGAACGTCGCCTCGATCAAGCAGAAGGCCGACATCGACCAGACCAGCGTCGAGATCGCGCTGATCGGCGATTCCGACGTGCACTCCTTCCGCGACGATAAGAACTACGTCGTCGACGTCTCTTTCCAGCCGGACAAGGGCAAGACGGCCATGACGCCGGAGGCGGCGATCGCGCAGGCCAAGCCTGCGGGCCACGCACCGGCACCTGCGCCGGAAAAGCCGGCGGCCGAGAAGCCGAAGGAGGTCCGTCGCGAGATTACGCCGCCGACATCCGAGACGATCGCGCGCGAAGCCAAGATCGAAATGAAGCCCGAGGTGAAGCCGGAAGCTCCCGCCGCGATGCCGGTCGTCGAGCCGCCGAAAGCGGTGCCGGCGCCTGCCGCTGAGGCTGCCCACGCGGCGGAAGCGCCCAAGGAACCGCTGAAGGAAGTTCCGAAGCCGGCGCCTGTTGCCGAAGCGCCGGCCGTGCCTGCAACCGTCGAGGCGCCCAAAGAGGTCGTGAAGGAAGCGGCGAAGGAGCCGGTCAAGGAAGCCGCTAAGGCCGCGCCGGCCGAGGCGGCGGCGCCGCAACCCATTGTCGCCAGCGTCGATGCGCGCCGCGACAGCGATGGCCTGCGCGTCACGTTCCCGCTTCAGGTCTCGACCCCTGCGGCGGCGTTCCGCCGCGGAGACACCATCTGGCTGGTGTTCGATACGCCGAAGCCGATCGACGTCGAGGCGATCCGCCCCAAGGGCGGCGCGATGATCGGCGAGGTCGGCCGCATTCCGCTCGACAAGGGACAGGCGGTGCGCATCCGTCTCACGCGGCCGCTGGTCTACTCGCTGACAAGCGAGGAGGTCGGCAAAGAGACCAACTGGCTGCTGACGCTCGCCGACAAGATCCAGGCGACGCCGCTGCCGCTGATGATGTCGCGCAACATCACCGATCCCGCGCTCGCCAACATCGCGATCCCCTTTGCCAACCCGGGCCAGCTGCACAAGCTGACCGACCCCGATGCCGGCGACACGCTCTATGTCGTCACCGCGCAGCGGCCGGTCCGCGGCTTCATCAAGCGGCAAGACCTCGTCGATCTCTCGCTGCTGGAATCCGCGCACGGCATCGCGATCCGGCCGAACTCGGACGAGATCGGCGTCGAGGTCGGCTCCGACAAGGTCATCCTCGGCAAGAAGGGCGGGTTGACGCTGTCGCCGGTCGACATCTCCGCCGAGCGGGCACCGACCGCGGTGCGCCCGATCTTCAGCCCGGAAGGCTGGCGCAAGGGGCAGTCGGAGAATTTCTGGACGCGGCAGAGCGATCTGGTCATGGCGATTTCCGCCGTCGATCCGGCGCAGCGCTCGCTGCCGCGGCTCGACCTCGCACAGTTCTACATGTCCCGCGCCATGTATCACGAAGCCAAGGCCGTGACCGAATTGATGCTGGCCGATCCGCTCAACAAGGAGGAGAGCGGCGCCCTGATCATGCACGCGATCGCGAGCATCCTGATCGGCCGGCCGGCGCAGGGCCTGAAGGACCTCGCCAATCCCGTGATCGGCAACAGCCACGATTCCCAGCTCTGGAAGGCGCTCGCTTATGCGCGCCAGGGCAAATGGGCGGACGCGCGCGAGAAGTTCAAGAACGTCGAATTCGCCATTGCCTCGCTGCCGCTCGACATCCAGCGCATCGTGACGATGGACGCGATGCGGGCTTCGCTCGAAGTGAAGGACTATGCCGGCGCCTCCAAGCGCCGCAGCGAGCTCGAGGTCGTCGGCGTCTCGCCCGAGGCGGCGCCCGGCTTTGCGGTGTTGCGCGGCCGGCTCGCCGAGGCGCTCGGCCACGACAAGGATGCGCTCGACGACTACAAATTCGCGGTCGCCTCGAACGATCGCCTGGCTGCGGCGGAAGCCAAGCAGCTCGAGGTCGCGCTGCGCCAGAAGCGCGACGAGATCGGCAAGGAAGACGCGCTGCGCGAGCTCGAGACGCTGTCGATGACCTGGCGCGGCGATGCGATCGAGGTCAAGACGCTGCAGATGCTGTCGCAGCTGTATGCCGCGAACGGACGCTACCGTGACGCGCTCACGGCGGCGCGCACCGCGACGAGGCTGCAGCCGAACGCCGAAGCCTCGCGCCAGGCGCAGGACCTCGCCTCCGAGCTGTTCACGCAGATCTTCTTAGGCCCCAAGGGCGACGAGCTGCAGGTGGTCGAAGCGCTCGGCATGTTCTACGAGTTTCGCGAGCTGACGCCGATCGGCCGGCGCGGCGACGAGCTGATCAGGCGCCTGGCCGACCGTCTCGCCTCGATCGATCTGCTCGACCAGGCCGCCGAGCTCTTGCAATACCAGGTCGATCACCGCCTCGAAGGTGCCGCCCGCGCCCAGGTCGCGGCGCGCCTGTCCATGATCTATCTCGCCAACCGCAGGCCCGACAAGGCGATCTCGGCGCTGCGCGCAAGCCGCATCAGCGATCTCTCCGGCGAGCTCAGGCAGCAGCGCCTGCTGCTGGAAGCGCGCGCGCAGAGCGACGTCGGCCGCCACGATCTCGCGCTCGACATCGTCTCCAACGTCTCCGGGCGCGAGGTGCTCCGCTTGCGCTCCGACATCTTCTGGGCGGCGCGGCGCTGGCGCGAGTCCGCCGAGCAGATCGAGCTGTACTACGGCGAGCGCTTCCGCGACTTCAAGCCGCTCAACGCGGTGGAGAAGAGCGATATCATCCGCGCCGCCGTCGGCTATGCGCTCGCCGACGACTCGATCGGCCTGTCGCGCTTCCGCGAGAAATACGCGCCGCTGATGAGCGAGAGCGCCGACCGTCTCGCCTTCGACATCGCCAGCAAGCCGGCCGCGGCCTCCAGCGCCGAATTCGCCGAGATCGCCAAGCTCGCCGCCAGCGTCGATACGCTCGACGGCTTCCTGCGCGAGATGAAGCAGCGCTTCCCCGACGCCACCGCCCGCGCGCCGGCCTCGCCGCAGGCCAGGGACGAGAGCGACCACACCGGCTCGCTGCCCACGATCCCCGCCGTGCGGCAGATCAAGATGACGCGGTAGGAACCCTGCTACCTCTGGACCTCTCGACAGCTGCCGCGCGAGGCGGCAACCTGAAGCATCTTCATGCCGGGAGAGGGACGATATGAGCAAGCCTGCCAAGACCGAAGCCGAACTCATCGCCATGGCGCGGGCCGAATTGAAGGCCCATGTCGATGGCCCGGACGGCTTCGTCATCTCCATCGTTCGCGACGGCGGCAGCTGGGAGTTCCGCGCCGACGCCGATCAGGCCACGCGAGACCGCCCCGGCTTCCCCGAAAGCGTCGCCATGCTTGTCCAGATCGGCGACCACCTCAGCAAGCAGTATGACGTGAAGGGGTAGGGGCGGGCGCGAACCCAAGCACCTCACCCCCCGTAACTCTGCACCAAACTCCCCGCCACCAGCGACCAGCCGTCGACCAGCACGAAGAAGATCAGCTTGAACGGCAGCGAGATCGTCGCCGGCGGCAGCATCATCATGCCCATCGACATCAAGACCGAGGCGACGACGAGGTCGATGATCAGGAAGGGCAGGAACAAGAGGAAGCCGATCTCGAAGGCGCGCTTGAGCTCGGAGATCATGAAGGCGGGGACGAGGATACGCAGGGCGAGGTCGTCGGGGGTGGCGGGCGGCGCCTCGCCGGAGAGGTCCAGGAACAGCTTGAGATCCTTCTCGCGCACGTTCTTCTGCATGAAGCCGCGCAAGGGGACGGAGGCGCGCTGGAGCGCATCCTCGACACTGACCTGGTTGGCGACGAGCGGACGGATGCCCTCGTCGTAGGATTTCTGCAGCACCGGCCCCATCACGAAGAAGGTGAGGAACATCGCGAGCGCGATGATCACCGAGTTCGGCGGCGCGGTCGCCGTGCCCATCGCGGTGCGCAGCAGCGACAGCACGACCACGATGCGCGTGAACGACGTCATCATGATCAGGATCGACGGCGCGATCGAGAGTACCGTGAGCAGCGCGATCAGCTGGATCGCGCGCTCGGTGACGCCGCCGCCCTGGCCGCCGAGATTGATGCTGATGTCCTGCGCATGCGCGGGCATCGCGAGCGAAGCCGCACCGACCAGGACAGAAAGGTAAAGAACTCTACGCGGGAGGGCCGGCAGTCTCACGAAGACGGCTTCGGACGGCCGAGCAGCGAGGCCATCTCGTCTTCGAGATTTTCAAAGCTGGTCTTCTCCGCGGCAGGCTTCGCTGGCGGGGCCGGGGGCGCCGGCGGCTCGCTGCGTGCCACGCGCGCCGGAGCGGCGGGCGGCTCCGGCGCAACCGGAGGAGCGACCGTTTCGCCGGCCGGGCGGCGCAGGGCAGCCTCCAACCGCTGTGCCATTTCGGCGAGATTCTGCTCGGCGCTCGAGGGCGCAGCAGCGGCGGGTGCCGGCTGCGGAACGGCCGGGGCCTGCGGCACCGGCGGAGGCGGCGGCGGCGCGGCTGCGCGCTCGGCGCGCACCGGCGGCACCTTTGCCGGTTCGCTCTGGCGCGGCGGACGCGGCATCAGCGGCGGCTCGCTGCGGGCAATGCGCGGTGGCAGCGGTTCGGGGCGCGGCTCGCGTTCGGGACGCGGCGCCATCGGCTCCGGCGGAAAGCCGGGCAGGGCCGGCTCGCCGCGACGTTCGGCCAAAGCGGGCGCGGGCCGGCGCACTTCGTCGGCGAACGACGGGCGCGCGGGCCGCGGCGGCGGCTCGGGCATTTGCGGCTCGGGATGATCGAGCAGTTCCGGCCGTGGCGCTTCGTCGGCCCAGGCACCGGCATCCGGCATGGGGGCGAGGCGCGGCGGTTCGGCGACGTTGGGGCGCTGCGGGAACTGGTCGCGGCCGGGCGCGGCGCGCACGATGTTGGGCTCGACGACGATGTCGGTCGGGCCGCCGATCATCAGGAGATGCTCGACATTGTCGCGCCGGACCAGCACCAGGCGGCGCCGGCCATCGACCGCGGCAGCATCGATCACCGCGAGCCGGGGCATCCGGCCGCGCTGGGTGTTGGCGCCGAGCCGGCTGCTGGCGAATCGGCGAACCAGCCATGCAGCGACGCCGATCAACGCCAGAACGACGATGAACGCGACGATGAAGGTGATAGGGCTGCCTTGCATACTTGTCCCCGACAAATGGCGCTTTTCTCGCGCCCGTGGTCAGCTGTGCCAACCACCGGCGTACGATGCCCCAAACTGCGATCTCTTAACGTTCCACGGCAAGTTTTGCCGTCCCCAACTCTTAATAACCTATGAATCGCTCGATCCAAAACGACTTCTTGGCCCGTGCGTGTGCCGCCAAGCGGTTGGGTTAATGCCGCTTTTTGACGCGTAGAATCACGGGATCGCAAGTGGTGTCCCGCCCGGGACGCGTCCCGGCGGCATCCTTTAACCACCTGTTAACCATACAGGCGGCAAATTCTGCCTAGCTTCGGACACAGGTCCGACGGCGGAAGGAGCCGCAACGATGTCCATCAACGACCTCCCGGTGCTGTCGGCGCTTCGCACCAAGATGCAGTGGCATCAGGAGCGCCAGCGCGTCCTGTCCGAGAACGTCTCCAACTCCGATACGCCCAAATTCCGGCCGCGCGACCTGGTCGAGCCGAAGCTCGACAAATCCGGCGCGGTCACGGGCTCGATGGGCCCGCTGGCGATGGCCGTCACCAGCGCCTCGCACATGAAGCCGTCAGGCGCGGCCTCCGGATTCGACCAGAACAAGAATGCGGGCTTCGAGACCCGTCCCGCGGGCAATGCCGTCAATCTCGAAGAGGAGATGATGAAGTCCGCCAGCAACCAGATGGACTACGCGGCGGCGACCTCGCTCTATTCCAAGAGCCTGCATCTGCTCAAGACCGCGATTGGCAAGGGTTAAGAGCTAGGGGAGCCGCATCATGGCGAATGACAGCAGCGACTTTGCCCGCTCGATGGCGATCGCGACCTCCGGCTTGCGCGCGCAGGCCGGCCGCATGCGGGTGATCTCGGAAAACATCGCGAATGCGGATTCGACGTCGCAGAGCGCCGGCGGCGATCCCTACCGGCGCAAGGTTCCGACCTTCTCCTCCGCGCTCGACCGCACGCTTGACGCTCAGGTCGTCACCCTCGGCAGGATCAAGCCCGACCAGTCCGCCTTCCGCGTCAGATACGAGCCGAACAATCCGGCGGCGGACGCAACCGGCAACGTCAAATATCCCAACGTGAACTCGGTGGTCGAGATGACCGACATGCGCGATGCGCAGCGGTCCTACGAGGCCAATCTCAACATCATCAGTGCGACGCGCCGGATGATCCAGCGCACGCTCGACATCCTCAAGAGCTGAACAGGACATTTGAGCCATGGCATCACCGAGAATCGCCGCCAACGCCTATGCCAACCTTGCCCGGGTGCTGGAGAACAGTGGCGGCGCCGGCAAGGGCAGCGAAGCGAGCGGGCAGTCCTTCGCCTCGCTGCTGAAAGACGCCGTCGGCAGCGTCATGGAGTCCGGGCGCAAGTCCGATGCGCAGACGGTGGCGATGGCCGCCGGCAAGGCCAACGTGATGGACGTGGTGACGGCGGTCGCCGACACCGACGTCGCCGTCTCCACGCTGGTCTCGGTCCGCGACCGCGTGATCTCGGCGTATGAAGACATCATGAAGATGCCGATCTGACGAGGTTGTCATTCCGGGGCGGTGCGAAGCGCCGATCCCGGAATCTCGAGATTCCGGGTTCTCGCTTCGCGAGCCCCGGAATGACGGAAATTACTGGAAGCGAGAATTCAAAATGACCGGACCCGAGACCCTCGACGTCGCGCGTGACGCGATCTGGACCATCGTGATCGTGTCCTCGCCGCTGATGGTGGTCGGCCTCGTGGTCGGCGTGATCGTGTCGCTGTTCCAGGCGCTGACGCAGATCCAGGAGCAGACGCTGATCTACGTGCCGAAGATCCTGGCCATCTTCGCCACGATGCTATTGGCGCTACCGTTCATGGCCGACTCGCTCCACGCCCACATGCTGCGGATCTCGTCGCGAATCATCGGTGGCTGAGGCACAATGCGCCCGCTATGCGCATCGACGTCTCGCTGCTGCCGGCGCTCGCCGCGTCCTTCATGCTCGCCTTCGCCCGGGTCGGCGCGATGGTGATGCTGCTGCCCGGCCTCGGCGAGACCAACATCCCGACGCGAATCAAGCTGTCGATCGCGCTGCTGCTCACGCTGATCATCCTGCCGCTGCATCGCAACGCCTACCACGTCGACATGGGGTCGCTGGCGCCGCTGCTGGTGCTGATGCTGCATGAGATCGCGATCGGCATCGTGCTGGGCGCGACCGCGCGCGTGACGCTGTCGGCGCTCCAGGTCGCGGGATCCGTGATCGCGCAGCAGATGGGGCTAGGCTTCGTCACCTCGGTCGATCCGACCCAGGGGCAGCAGGGCGTGCTGGTCGGCAACTTCCTGACCATGCTCGGCGTGACGCTGCTGTTCGCCACCGACAGCCATCACCTGGTGATCGCGGCGCTGAACGACAGCTACACCATCTTCTCGCCGGGCGAGACCGTGTCGAGCGGCGACGTCGCTTCGCTGGCAACGCGCGCCTTCGCCGCGGCGTTCCGGCTCGGCCTGCAGCTCTCCGGGCCGTTCCTGGTGTTCGGCCTCGTCTTCAACATCGGACTTGGCGTGCTGGCGCGGCTGATGCCGCAAATGCAGGTCTATTTCGTCGGCGTGCCGCTCTCGATCTTCGCGGGCTTTCTGGTGCTCGCCGTGGTGCTCACCGCGATGATGGGCACGTTTCTCGATTACTTCATCGGTGTGATGCACCAGATGATGCCGCTTAAGTGAGGGATCGATGGCGGAAGACAACGATCCAGAGAGTCAAACAGAAGACCCGACGCAAAAACGTCTCGACGATGCGCTCGAACGCGGCGACGTCGCCAAGAGCCAGGAGATCAACACCTGGTTCATGATCGCGGGCGGCACGCTCGTGGTCTCGACCTTCTCGGGCTCGGTCGGCAGCGGGCTGGTGACGCCGATGCGCAACCTGCTCGCCAATTCCTGGATGATCAAGACCGACGGCGGGAACCTGCTCAAGCTGATGCAGCAGATCGAAGTTGCCGTGCTCGCCGCGATCGGCGTGCCGCTCCTGATGCTGGTGCTGGCGGCGATCGCCGGCAACATGCTGCAGCACCGCCTGGTGTGGTCGGCCGAATCCCTGAAGCCCAAGTTCAGCAAGATCTCGCCCGGCGCCGGCTTCAAGCGCATCTTCGGCAAGCAGGCGGCGGCGAACTTCCTCAAGGGCCTCGGCAAGCTGATCGCGCTCGGTGTGGTCATGACCATGATCCTGTGGCCGGAACGGCATCGCATGGAGGCGATGGTCAGGCTCGATCCGGCCGCCATGCTCGGCGCCAGCACCAGCATGACCGTCCACCTGCTCGGCGCGGTGGTCGCGGCGCTCGCGATCATCGCCATCGCCGACTATTTCTTCCAGTACCGCAGCTGGTTCCAGCGGCAGAAGATGTCGCTCCAGGAGATCAAGGAAGAGTTCAAGCAGTCCGAAGGCGACCCGCACATCAAGGGCAAGATCAGGCAACTCCGGCAGCAGCGTGCCAAGAAGCGCATGATGGCGGCGGTTCCCAAGGCCTCGGTGATCATCACCAACCCGACCCACTATTCGGTGGCGCTGTCCTACGAGCGCGGCATGTCGGCGCCGATCTGCGTCGCCAAGGGCGTCGACAACCTCGCCTTCAAGATCCGGGAGATCGCGCGCGAGCACGACATCCCGATCGTGGAGAACGTGCCGCTGGCCCGTGCGCTCTACGCCACCGTCGACATCGACCAGGAAATCCCGACCGAGCACTACCATGCGGTCGCCGAGGTCATCGGCTACGTCATGCGGCTGAAACAGGGATTCCGCGCCGGGCGTGGCTAAAACCCCCGAAAAGTACCGGAAATGGCTGTAATCTGGGAATCAGCGTACCTTTCAACCCTGCTGCCCTTGCGCCTGCGGGTCCGATTGAGGCAGGGAAGGCCCTGCGCGCGCGGCAGCGCGTTGATTCTCTGCCAACAGGCTGCGCCAGCTCGAGATGACTGCTGAGACCGACCACGACCTCACACGCGAGCCCGTTGCGGCGCACGAGCCGTCGCCGCGCTCGGGCAGCATTGCGCTGGTCCTGCTGGTGGCCGCCGGCCTCGTCGCCGTCGCGGTCGGGCTGATGACGCTCGGGCGCGCGCAGGCGCAGCCCTATATCCTCGGCATCCTCGCCGTGCTGGCGATGGTCGGCCTCTTCAACCTGTTCGCCTTTGCCGCCGGCATCATCCGCTTCGCCGACCGTAGTCTCGATGATCCCATCATTGGCCGCATCTCCGATCACGCGTTCGACGGGCTCGCTGTGACCGATGCGCGCGGACACGTGGTCTATTCCAACGCGGCCTATCTGACGCTGACCGGCGCGAGCGGCCCGCAGGACGTGCGCCCCGTGGAGCGCGTCTTCATCGGCAACCCCGACGTCTCCGAAGCCGTGTTCCGCCTGCTCAAGGCCGCCCGCGAGGGCAAGCGCCAGCAGGAGGAGGTGCGCATCTCCGGCCATGACGGCAGCCAGGGCCGCTGGCTGCGCATGCGCGTGCGCCCACTCGGCACCGGCAAGCGCGAGGCGAAATACGCGGTGTGGTCGATCGCCGACATCACCCGCGACCGCGAGCGCCAGGAGGACGTATTCCAGGAGCTCCAGCACGCCATCGAATATCTCGACCACGCGCCGTGCGGCTTCTTCTCGGTCAACCCGGCCGGCGAGCTCGCCTATGTCAACGCGACGCTGGCGAACTGGCTCGACTACGACCTCGCCGAGATCGGCTCGGGCGGCCTGAAGCTCACCGACATCGTCTCCGGCGACGGCGCCTCGCTTTTGACCGCGATCGTGGCGGTGCCGGGCGAGGTGAAGACCGAGGTCTTCGACATCGACCTGCGCATGCGGACCGGCAGGACCATGCCGGTGCGCCTCTATCACAAGCTCGCCTTCGGCGCCGACGGCGCGCCGGGGCCATCGCGCACCCTCGTCATCAGCCGCGCCCGCGACGAGCGCAGCGATCCCGATCGCGCCGCCGAAGTCCGCTTCATGCGCTTCTTCGACCACACGCCGATGGCGATCGCGACCGTCGACCGCGCCGGCAACGTCGTGCGCGCCAATGCGCGCTATGCCAAGCTCGGGCAGGCGCTCGGGCTCGACAGTGCCTCCAAGTCGATCTTCCGCGCGGTCAATTCGCGCGATCGTCACCTGTTGATCGCGGCCATCAACCAGGCCGCCGAGGGCCAGGCCGACATTGCGCCGGTCGAGGTGGCGCTGGAAGGGACCAAGGAACGCTGGGGCCAGTTCTTCGTCACGCCGGTGGACGCGGCCGAGAACGAGGCGGAAGCTGCCATCGTGCACATGCTCGAGACCACCGAGCGTCGCGCGCTGGAGAACCAGATCAACCAGTCGCAGAAGATGGAGACGGTCGGCCAGCTCGCCGGCGGCATCGCCCACGACTTCAATAACGTGCTCTCCGCCATCATGATGGCGAACGACTTCCTGCTGAACGCGCACAAGCCGACCGACCCGTCCTTCCAGGACATCATGCAGATCAAGCAGAACGCAACGCGCGCCGCGACGCTGGTGCGGCAGCTGCTGGCGTTCTCGCGGCGGCAGACGCTGCGCCCGCAGGTGCTCGATCTCGGCGACGCCTTGAGCGATCTCACCATGCTGCTGCGCCGGCTGATCGGCGAGAAGGTCAAGCTCGACCTGATCCACGGCCGCGACCTCTGGCCGGTGAAGGTCGACGTCTCCCAGTTCGAGCAGGTGATCGTCAACCTCGCGGTCAACGCGCGCGACGCCATGCCCGACGGCGGCAAGCTGATCATCCGCACCGCCAACGTCGCGACCGAGGACGCGGGCAAGCTCGCCTACAAGGGCATGCCGGCGGCGGACTATGTCCGGATCGAGGTCGCCGACACTGGGACCGGCATTCCCGCCGACATCCGCGACAAGATTTTTGAGCCGTTCTTTTCGACCAAGGAAGTGGGCAAAGGCACCGGCCTCGGCCTCTCCACCGTCTACGGCATCGTCAAGCAGACCGGCGGCTTCATCTACGTCGATTCCGAGCCGGGGCAGGGCACCTCGTTCCACATCTTCCTGCCGCGCCACCACGCCGAGGCCGAAGTCCAGGTCGAGCAGCCCGCAGCCGCGGCCAGCGCGACCAATGGCGCCGCGAAGGAAGCCGCGCCGGCAGAGGCGAAGCCGCGCACTGATCTCACCGGGCAGGGCACCATCCTTCTGGTCGAGGACGAGGAGGGCTTGCGCGCCCTCAACGCCCGCGGCCTGCGCTCGCGCGGCTATACCGTGGTCGAGGCCGAGAACGGCGTCGAGGCGATGGAGGTGCTGGAGGAGCAGAGCGGCGCGATCGATCTCGTCGTCTCCGACGTCGTGATGCCGGAGATGGACGGCCCGACGCTGCTCAAGGCGATGCGCGAGAAGAACCCCGACATCAAGTTCATCTTCGTCTCCGGCTACGCCGAGGACGCCTTCGAGAAGAGCCTGCCCGAAGGCCAGCAGTTCGACTTCCTGCCAAAGCCGTTCACCCTCAGCCAGCTCGTGGCGGCGGTGAAGGAGACTATGACGAAGCAGGGGTGAGGGTGCTTGCGAGGGATCGCAATCTCCGCCGTCGTCCTGGCGAACGCCCATGGGCGCTAAAATAGTTGCATAGCTTGATAGCGACGTTTTCGTCTTGGTGGTTCGTGTAGGTGCCGTCCGAGCGTGGAGCGAAGTCTGCGCAGGCAAGCAATCGCGGGTTGGGGCATGATTGCTTGTCGAAGCGAGGCGACGAGTTGGCGGAGCAGACGCCAGGTCCCTGGACGGGTCAGGCGGCCTCGGCCAAGCGGGGAGAGTCCTCGAGTTCGTCGACGAGTGGCTCGAGCAGGAGAATGATCAGCAGATGAGCGAGGATGTGGGGCCTGGCGGACCGCTCGTCAGTTCCGGGAGGGCCCTTCAGGCCAATCAAACTCTTGAGCCGCTTGAAGCCGAGTTCAATGCGCCATCGCAGCCGATAGAGGGCAAGGACATCGCTCGTTGAGAAGTCCTCCGGTGCGAGCGAGGTCACCAGGATCACCCAATCTGCAGCGTCAAGTGTTTGCCTGGAGAGCTGGTGGCCTCCCTTTTGGGCCGTTCGGCGCGCCTTGCGTCGTGCGACCGCGGCCGCTTGCGCCGGCTTCTTGACGGCAACCAGACGCAGAGCGAGCAGCGGTGCGCCAGACTTGCGTTTTATCCAGATCGGTCGATCGATCAGGCCACATGCCGAAGCCTTGCGCAGTTCGGCCGTCAGATCGACCAGACCACCTTTGGCATCAACCCAACGCGCGCTCTTCCAGCCGGACCGGATCACGAAGTCCGCGCCGGCATCGACGAGACGTGCCATGCGCTCCGGTTGCAGATAAGCGCGGTCGCCAAGACGGATTTCGCCGGCAATCACCGGTATCCGGTCCAGCGTCTCGCCCGCTCGCTGATCGGTCAGCTCGAAGTGACCAAAGCGCTCCTGCGGAAGATCGAACGCGCTGTGTATGCGCCACACCGCGTTCTTGTTCCTGCCGCTCGTCCCAGCCTTCGGGACCGTCGTGGCGTCAACAATGCGGATCAGGCGGCCGTGGCTCGCCTTCGGCGCACCGCTCGCCAGTGCTTGGCCTATCAACTTCGCCAGCCAATCTCCGCACTGACGCAACCGATACAACAGAGCCACGTTGGAGATATCGACAAGGCCCACCGACGTGGCCCATGCCGCCGTCAACCGCAGACCTCGCTCGCCAAGGCAATACGCCAGGATCAAGCGCAGCAAATCCACCGCATTGCTGATTTCCCGCGGGCGGACAAACGCCTTCGTCTCGCGCGCGCTAACGTTGAGCGCTTCGGCGCCGCCAAGCCGGGCGACTACGCGCGCCCAGTCCTCGTTCACAAGCGATTCGTGTGCCATCCCAATTTGGAATCACAAGCGAATCCAACGCGCAAATCCTATTTTAGCGCCCATGGGCGAACGCCAGGACCCATACCGCGTGATCTCTCGGTCGCGCACGCCGCCAATCCCGAACGACCGGTCTTCGCCAAACCGCCTCTTGGGGGAATGGGTCCTGGCTTTCGCCAGGACGACATTGGGGTGGCATGTGCGCTCAACTTCTCCGCGGCGGCCGTCTGGATTGCTAAAGGCTCCTCGCCATGACGAGGACGCGAGGAAAAAGCGGAATTCATCTTGTTAAGCGACCGGTACCCGGAGACCACGGTTCCCTCCGGCACCCCGGGCAAACCCCCGTCAAATATGGGCTTTTGCCACATCCCCGCGACTGAGGGCCGCAGCCATGGGGGCCGAAACCGGCTTCACTTTTCGGGAAGTCTGCCCATCTTAGGGCACGTCCCCATGCCGGGGATTTGGGAAACGCACATGACTTTCTCGCAACGATCCCGCTCTCTCTTCAAGACGATCGCCGTCGTGCTGGCGCTTGCGCTGCCGACTGCGCTGGCAATCTCGTCCGCCGACGCCCGCGTTGGTGGCGGCATGTCGTCGGGTTCGCGCGGCTCGCGCACCTATTCGGCCCCGCCGTCGACCACGACCGCGCCTGGCTCGCCCTCGCAGTTCAACCGCACCTACACCCAGCCGGGCGCAGGCATGAATTCGGCTGCAGCTGCGCCGGCGCGTGGCGGCCTGTTTGGCCGCGCCGGCGGCTTCATGGGCGGCCTTGCGGCCGGCTTCCTCGGCGCAGGCCTGCTCGGCATGCTGTTCGGCGGCGGCCTGTTCGGTGGTCTCGGTGGCCTGTCGTCGATCATTGGCCTGATCATCCAGATCGCGCTGGTGGTGTTGGTGGTGCGGCTGGCGATGTCCTGGTGGCAGCGCCGCCACTCGCCGCAGGCAGCCTATGCCAATGCTGACGCCAGCGCCGGTCCGGGACCGCAGACGAACTACCGCAGCGGCCTCGGTGGCGGTGGACTTGGTGGCTTCGGCTTCGGCGCCAACAACGCGCCGCTCGAGATCAAGCCGGACGACTATGAAGCGTTCGAGCGCCTGCTCGGCGATGTTCAGACCGCATGGTCGAACGAGGACGTGGCCAAGCTGCACACGCTCGCAACGCCGGAAATGGTCTCCTATTTCGAGCAGGATCTCGCCCAGAACCGCGCGCGCAATGTCGTCAACAAGGTCACCAACGTGAAGCTGTTGCAGGGCGATCTCGCGGAAGCCTGGCGCGAAGGCGAGACCGACTACGCCACGGTGGCGCTGCGCTTCGCGCTCACCGACAAGACGGTGGACCGCAACACCGGCGCGGTCGTCGCCGGCAGCGAGCAGCCGGGCGAGGCCACCGAAGTCTGGACCTTCGCCCGTCGCCCGAACGGCGGCTGGGAATTGTCGGCGATCCAGCAGACCAACTGATCGCAGACGAGATGAGAAAACCAGGGCGTCGTGCTTCGGCACGGCGCCTTTTTCTTTTGGGCATCTCGCAGCGCGGCATCGGAATAAGCGGGCGTGCCTCGGGTTGAAAATCAGGCGGCCAACGAAAAACACAACTGGGAGGACAAGATGATCCGTATCGAGAGATCCGTGACGATTTCGGGCCTCGCGCTCGCGCTGGCCGTGCTCGCGGCACCATCCGTGCACGCGCAGTCGGCCGACATGACATTCTTCGTGACCTCCAGCGGCCCGGGCAAGGGCGCCGATCTCGGCGGCCTGGAGGGAGCCGATGCGCAGTGCCAGAAGCTCGCGCAGGCCGCCGGTGCCGGCGGCAAGACCTGGCGCGCCTATCTTTCGACGCAGGCCGCCGAGGGCAAGCCGGCCGTCAACGCGCGCGATCGCATCGGCAAGGGACCGTGGCAGAATGCCAAGGGCACGGTCATCGCCAAAGACGTTGCCGACCTGCACGGCGCGGCTAACAACCTCACCAAGCAGACCGTGCTCAGCGAGAAGGGCGAGGTCAACAACGGCGCCGGCGACACGCCGAACCGGCACGACATCCTCACGGGATCGCAACCGGACGGCACCGCTTTTGCCGCGGGTGACGACAAGACCTGCAAGAACTGGACGTCGAGCACGCAAGGCGCGGCGGTCGTCGGCCATGCCGATCGTAAGGGCCTGCGCGACGACGAACCGTCGAAGTCATGGAACAGCTCTCACCCCTCGCGCGGTCCCGACGGCGGCTGCTCGCAGGCCGATCTGAAGAGCACCGGCGGCGACGGGCTGTTCTACTGTTTCGCGTCGAATTGAATTAAGGCGCGAAGCTCTCTCCACGTGTCTTTGCGAGCGTAGCGAAGCAATCCAGAGTCTTTCCGCGGAGACAGTCTGGATTGCTTCGCTGCGCTCGCAATGCCGGAGTATGTCGCGCGGCCGTTCCGTCCGACCCTGACGGAACCTTAGCCTGCATGTTACATTGGTCCGATCGCCCCCACGTTCACGGACCCCTCCCATGAAATACGAGCTCTATTACTGGCCCGAGATCCAGGGCCGCGGGGAATATGTGCGGCTGGCACTGGAGGAGGCGGGGGCCGCTTACGTCGATGTCGCGCGGGGGCCGCGCGGGACGGCTGCGATGATGAAGATGATGGAGGCGCAGACGGGCACGCCGCCCTTTGCGCCGCCGTTCCTCAAAGCCGGCAAGCTCGTGATCGGCCAGACCGCCAACATCCTGCTCTATCTCGGCGCCCGCCATGCGCTCGCGCCGAAGACGGAAGCCGGCCGGCTCTGGGTGCACCAGCTCCAGCTGACGATCACCGATTTCGTGGTCGAGATCCACGACACCCATCACCCGCTCGGGCCGTCGATGTACTACGAGGACCAGAAGGCGCCGGCGAAGAAGCGCACGGCCGAGTTCTGGGACGAGCGCGTGCCGAAATATCTCGGCTATTTCGAGCAGCTGCTTGCGAGTAGTGGCGGCGCGTACGTCACCGGCCGTCGGCTCACTTACGTCGATCTCTCGCTGTTTCAGATCGTCGCCGGGCTGCGCTACGCCTTCCCTAAGCGCATGAAGGCGTTCGAGACAGACATCCCGGGCCTTGTCGGCCTGCACGACCGCGTTGCGGCGCGGCCGAACATCAAGACCTATCTCGACAGCCCGCGCCGCATCGCCTTCAACGAGCAGGGCATCTTCCGCCGCTATCGCGAGCTGGACAATTAGTCGGTCCGGAAAACGTCCGCATGTCGCACGGGCGTGTATGCGCACTCACCACACGCCGGGCACCAGGCGATAGCGCACCCGTGCGGCGTAGTCGGCATAGCCCGGCAGCCCCTCGCGCAGCGTGCGCTCCTCGATGCCGATGCGGACGACAAACAGCGCAAGGAACAGTGGCGCCATCGCCAATCCCCACCACGAGCCCAGCGCCAGCGGCAGGCCGGCGAAGAACAGGATCATGCCGCTATACATGGGGTGGCGCACATGCGCGTAGGGCCCAGTCGAGATCACGTGCTGCGCGCGCTCGGCTTGCAGCTTCACCACGGGCGCCGCGAACGAGTTCTCGCGGAACACTGACATCGTGAACAGCATGCAGAGCAGAAACAGCACGAAGCCGAGAACCACCAAGGCGAGCGGCATGTCAGACGCAAGCGAACGCCGGTCCAGCCCCATTACGATCAGCCAGGCCAGCATCGCCGCGATGAAGGCGGTGATGAAGGCTTTGTCGGCCGGAGGCTGGTCCCTCTGGATGACCGGACGCAGACGCTCCGCCAGCAGCGCCGGATCGAGACGGTAGAGCCACCAGCCGCAGAGTGGGCCGAGCAGGGCGGAGGTGACGAGGAACACCCAGGCCGAAGGCCAGTGCAGCGTGCCGGCGGATGCGAACAGCAGCGCGCCCATCGCGACGGTGAAGATCGTGTTCTGCAACAGGAGGCGTACGATCATGCGCAGCTCCCAGATTCGGGCGCGCGCGAGTGTGGTCCGGCTATCCGGCAAAGATGCGGCCGGACACGCAAAAAGCCCGATCGACCAGATCGGGCGATTCATCCTGAGGGGCCGATCAGGCGAGCTGATCGATCCGCGTGCCCTGACCCGGCGGCAGCGGCGCGGGCGGCTGCGGCTTGTAGGTCGCCTCGGTGTCCTCAGTCTTGGTCTGGTCGTCCTGCTGCTTGGTCGTGTCGTAGTTAGGTACCACGATCGCGATCGGCGGCGGCGCTAAAACCTTCATCCACAAATCCTCACGCATGGAAACAATTCAGCCTGCCCCGACAGGAGCGAAATTTCCTTCAAGGCAATCGTTAAAATGCGAGGGATTGGGAGGGGCGCTATGATGCGCTATTTCCGCGCCTCATCCGCGCCGTGCCACGAAGGCGACGAGACCTCCCTCGTCATTGCGAGGAGCCCTTGCGACGAAGCAATCCAATCTTTCACCGCGGAAAGATTCTGGATTGCTTCGCGGAGCCTGTCATCGGGCCGTGCTTCGCGCGGACCCGTGTGTGGAGAGAGCGAGTGTCCCTATTCGTCCTTGCCGCGCGTGATCGCGATGGACGCGTCCGTCTTGGTGCGGGTGCATTCCATGTTGAGGCGCCGGTAGCGCATGCTGATCTTGTCGCCGCGGAGCAGTCCCATCCGCTTCAGGCAGCGTGTCGCGCCGGTCGTGGTGTCGTCCTTGGTCACGGTGAAGACGATCGCCGCCATCGAGCCCACCAGCGCATAGAACTCCGGCGTCGGCTTGCGGTCGCCCTTGGCATAGAGCTCGATCGAATATTTGTCGCCTCGGCAACCCACCGACAGCTCCTTGGCCGCCGGGTGCGTCAGGTAGACGACGTTGGCGGCCCGGAAATTCACCTTGAGGCGGTCGATCTGGTTCGCCAGTTCCTTGGCGCTGTCGTCGCAGCGATCGGCGCGCGCGGGCGAGACGAGAGTCACAAGGCCGGTGATGGCGGCGGCGACCAGGATCGCGCCGCGGACGTTCAAGTTCAATGTCATGATAAAAAGCCCCTTGGGAGGCGCATTCAAGCGTTGGCGGACGCGGAGCGCAAGGGTGGGGTCTTCCTTGTTGGCAGGCGCGTGATATAAAGAACACATGAGCAAGGAGCAGGTAAAAGCCGTTCTGGACCGCGTTCTGACCTGGCCGCCCGAGCGCCAGGAGGACGCGGCGAAGATGCTGATACTCATGGAGTCGCAGGACGAGAGCGTTTACCGGCTGACCGATGAGCAGGTCGAGGAGGTTCGCCGCCGTCGGTCGGATCCGAACGCGAGGCGGCTCACGCTTGAGGAGTTTAAGGAACGCCTCAATCAGCGCCTCGGCGAATGAAGGTCGTCATTCACGAGTCGGCGGCTCGTGATCTCGACGAGATTATTGACTAGATTTCTCAGGATAATCCCCGCGCAGCGGCCCGGATAGCTAATCGCATCAGGGCGAAGATAGAGCGTATTGCTGTTTTGGGCCTGCCCAACATAGGCCGTCCGGGCCTGCTCGAAGGGACGCGAGAGCTTGTCGAGGCTCCCTACGTCATCGTTTACGCGGTCGACCAGCCAAACCAGCTAATCGACGTATTGGCCATCCTTCACGGGGCGAGGGATCGCGAAATCTAGGGTTCACCCATGAGCCAGGCGGGCTTTCGGGGCGCTTCCCTTTGCGACAAAAAAGCTTAGAACGCTTCTATGCTAGAGGCCCGCCAGGGCTCCAAAACCCCGAGATACGCCCCATGAACGCTCCCACCGCCTTTCCCGACCAGTCAAAGCCTGTTCCGCCCTACAAGCACACCCCGTTGTTCCCGCTGGGCAAGGATGAAACGCCCTACAAGAAGATCTCGTCCGAGGGCGTCAGGGTCGAGAAGGTTCTCGGCAAGGACATGCTGGTGGTGTCGCGCGAGGCGCTGCGGGTGCTGTCGGAGGCGGCTTTTGGCGACATCAACCATTATCTGCGCCCCGGCCATCTGAAGCAGCTCCGCGCGATCCTGGAGGACAGTGAGGCGAGCCCGAACGATAAGTTCGTGGCGCTGGACTTTTTGAAGAACGCGAATATCGCGGCCGGCGGCGTGCTGCCGATGTGCCAGGACACCGGCACTGCGATCATCATGGGCAAGAAGGGCTGCAACGTCATCACCGACGGCGACGACGAAGCCGCGCTGTCGGAAGGCGCGCGCGATGCTTACTTGCGCCGCAATCTGCGCTACTCGCAGGTCGCGCCCTTGTCGATGTACGAGGAGAAGAACACCGCCAACAACATGCCGGCGCAGTGCGAGATCTACGCCGAGGGCGACGACGCCTACAAGTTCATGTTCATGGCGAAGGGCGGCGGCTCCGCCAACAAGAGTTTTCTGTTCCAGGCGACGCCGTCCGTCCTGACCAAGGACCGGCTGCTCGCGTTCCTGAAGGAGAAGATCCTGACGCTGGGCACCGCCGCGTGCCCGCCCTATCACCTCGCCATCGTGATCGGCGGCACTTCGGCAGAGCTCTGCATGAAGACGGTGAAACTTGCCTCCGCACGCTATCTCGACGCGCTGCCGACCCACGGCTCGCCCGACGGCAATGCCTTCCGCGACGTCGAGATGGAGAAGGAAATCCACAAGATGACGCAGTCGCTCGGCGTCGGCGCGCAATTCGGCGGAAAGTATTTCTGCCACGACGTGCGCGTGATCCGCATGCCGCGCCACGGCGCCTCGCTTCCGATCGGGCTTGGCGTGTCCTGCTCGGCCGACCGCCAGGTGCTCGGCAAGATCACCAAGGACGGCGTCTATCTCGAGGAGCTCGAGCACAACCCGGCGCAATACCTGCCGCAGGTCGAGCAGTCGCTCGGCGGCGAGGTCGTCAAGATCGATCTCAACCAGCCGATGAAGGACATTCTGGCGACGTTCTCGAAGCACCCGATCAAGACGCGGGTCTCGATGACCGGCACCATGATCGTCGCGCGCGATAGCGCGCATGCCAAGCTGCGCGAACGCCTGGAGAAGGGCGAGCCGCTGCCGGACTACTTCAAGAACCACCCGGTCTATTACGCCGGTCCCGCCAAGACGCCCGAGGGCTATGCCTCCGGCGCGTTCGGCCCGACCACCGCGGGCCGCATGGATTCCTTCGTCGACCAGTTTCAGGCTGCCGGCGGCTCGATGGTGATGGTGGCCAAGGGCAACCGTGCGCCGGCTGTGCGCGAGGCCTGCAAGAAGTACGGCGGGTTCTATCTCGGCTCGATCGGCGGCGCCGCGGCGAATCTCGCCGAGCACTGCATCAAGAAGGTCGAGGTGCTCGAATATCCCGAGCTCGGCATGGAAGCGATCTGGCGCATCGAAGTCGTCGATTTCCCGGCGTTCATCATCATCGACGACAAGGGCAACGACTTCTTCAAGGAGTTGAATTTGGGCTAGCTCTTCACCTCGCCCCGCTTGCGGCGGGGCGATCGCCCTTGAAGCAGCTTCCCCGCGGCGCATCCTTCGAGACGCCCGCCGTTGGCGGGCCCTCAGGATGAGGCAGAGTACGCGGCTGCGGTTTCTGGGGACACCGACGTAGCTTAGCCTCATCCTGAGGAGACCGCGAAGCGGTCGTCTCGAAGGACGAGGCGCTTGCTCAGCCGTAGCCAGGAAGTATCTGCGATTGCCCCGCCGCTTGCGTGGCGAGGGGGATCAGATAGCTAACTGCAATTCGTGACCTGGTTGGAGCACAGCGAGCGCCACCAGCCGCGGACGCCATCGTGGCTCTCGACCAGTCCCCAAAAGCCGCTGCACGCCAATAGCCGCTTTGGTCCGCCGTCGCCGTCGATCGGGCCGCCGAGCTCGTGCTGGGCCGGCGTCCATTTGGCATCGACGAAGGGTGCCTGGAACAGTCCGCCCGCGCGCGTATAGCCGTTGGCGTAGTTCGCGCCGACCTTGTTGGAGGCGACCCAGCCGCGGCCGGCATAGGGCTTTGGCGCGCTGCGCGGATACCGCTTCTCGTCCTCGTAATCCTTGCCCGGCGGCTTGGCGCCCTCGATCAGGAACCAGCCATCCCTGAAGCCGATGATACGGAATTCGGTGAGCCAGCCGCCGTCGAGCGTGTTCTCGGCGCCGCCGAGCTTGAGCCGGTAGGGCGGCGGCAGGGTGCCGAGTACGCGCGCTTTCACTGAGGGCTCAGCGCGCACGTTGAGGCCGCTCGGGTCCTTGTCGATGGACCAGGCGCCGAGATCGCAGGGCTCGGTGCCATCAGGGAGGCCGGCGCGCTTTGCGGCGAGTTCGGCGTGCAGCTTTGCGAAATCGGTGTCGTCGTTATCAGCATCCGGCTCGGTGCGCGGCTTCAACTCGGCCGAGACCGCGCGCGTCGCATCCGGCGTCAGCGTGACGACGAGAGCCTGGCGCGCGGCGAACACGCTCGCCGGTGTCTTCGGATCGTTCGATGTCGCCGGATAGACCGCGAGATAGCCGGTCGAACCTTCGGTGCGGTAGGCGAGGCCTGCGACATAGCCTGCCGGCACCATGGCGAGCGCGCTTGCGCGCCACGCCGGTTCGCTGTCATCCGCGCGCGCTGCCTGTGTTGTGACACACAGCATCATCGCCGTGATGAGACGGAGCGCGCGCATCGGTGCAGCGTGCGCTTACGCCCGCGCGCCCGTGAACGGGAAGCTGCCCATCGGGCCGATGCCCATCTCGCCGTTGATGCTGTCGCCGGAGACGGTGCCGGTGAATTCGAGCGTGAGCGGCATCGGGTTGGTGATCGAGACCTTCCAGGAGACGTTGTCGCCAGAGACGGTGCCGTCGAAAATCTCGGCGGTATTACCTTCCGCGCCCTGCGTGCCCGTGAGCGTGCCGTCTGCAGCCTTCACGCTCAGCGTCGCCTGGCGGTCGCCCATCGGCGTCGTCATGGTCAGATTCCAGTTGCCGTCTACGGCCATTCCCGTCTCCCGAACAAATCCCGGCGGGCCGCGACGATCCGCGGCCCGTCCTGAGCGAGCCTATAGCCCAACTCGCAGCTCCTGCCTAACCCTCCGGTAGGGCATTTAGGCGCGGGCCGCGGCGCGCCGGCGGCTGGTGACGATGAGCCTGAGAACCACGTACTGCACGGCGAAGGCCAGGATCTTGGCGCCGCCCGCGACCACCGTGATGTAGAACGCCCACAGCTTCAGATCGCCGGTGGCGGCGACCGCGATCATGCCGGCGCCGATCACGAACATCAGCGCGGCCCAGGCATAACCCGCAGCGGTCACATATTCCGGGACGGTCTCGGTGACGATCGGCGGCATGTAGCGCAGCATCCAGCCGCGCTTGAGCATGATGGCGCCGATCGCGAAATGCGCGATCGAGGGCTTTGCCAGCATGAACCGGGGATCGTTGGTCAGCAGCGTGACCGTGCCCAGCACGACGACGAGCGCGAGACTCGCATAGGTCATGTAGTTGAGCTGCTGTCCCTTGACCCGGGCATAGATCACCTGCGCGATCGCGCCGGCGATCGCCACCGACGTCGCCAGCACGACGTTGTCGGTGATGAGATAGACGGCCAGGAAGACGATGGCGGAGAGAAAGTCGGAGGCGAGGCGGGCGAATACGTCCTTCATCGTCAATCCTGTTCAGCGGGCGTCGGGGAGAGCGCGGGCGGGCGTACCGTACTTGATCTGGCGATACTCGGGATACCATTTTGTGAAATAGATCGCACTGTTGCGGGCGGCGAAGGCGACCGCAAGGCTCGACCAGAGCGGCAGGCCGGGGACGTAGAGCAGCACGAGATTGGCGGCCGCCATCAGCAGCGCGGCCACAGTCCACGCGCCGGTGATGACGTAATTGGCAGTGAGAAAGCCGGGCATTGCCGCGGTCTCGGCCGGGACGGATTCGAGCGCATATTGCAGCGTGAAGGGATGGCGGAGAAGCATCGAGCCCAGCGAGATGACGAAGATCCCGACATCGACCGACAGCTTGACGCCGAGCGTGCCGAGCGCGGGATCGATCAGCGTAAGGTAAAGGCCGATTGCGGCGAACACGATCGCAGAGCCTGCAGCCAGGGTCTTCACCGAGCGGCCGCGCGCGACATCGATCGCGACGGTGGCGAGGCAGATCGCGGAGGCCGCGAGCACGCTGATCTTGGTTGACGTCACCAGCATTAGAAAAGTGAAGGCGCCGTAGGGCGCGAGGATCAGGAAAATCGCCATGGGCCGCCTCGGTCAGGCCTATCTTTACGATGTAAAGATTAGTAGTTCAGGCACGATGCCGGGTCAAGCGAAATCTTTACAGTGTCAAAATGACGTAAGCGACCTCTAGGAGGTGAAGGGCTGCAACGGCTTGGTCTGATGCCTCCTCGGCTAATTCCGCCCAGGGCAGGTGTGCCAGGAGCGGCAGCGCGGCGGCGGTCAACAGACCGAGGCAGAGCAGGATGCCGCCGTTGAAGACGGTATCGCGGCTCCGCCGCAGCCGGATCATCTGGAATGCGAGCGCGGCGCCGGACAGGGCGAGGAGGGCGAGGCAGGCCGTGGTGATCGAGGGCATGTGCATGGAAAACTCCTCTTTCGTCATTCCGGGGCGCGCGTCAGCGCGAGCCCGGAATCCATCGGGCAGCAAGGTGTGTAGCGAAATAGATTCCGGGCTCGCGCCAAGTGGCGCGCCCCGGAATGACGAGAGCTACGCCGCGCCCACCCAATTGCCGTGAAAGCCATCCGGCACGCGGTGACCGAGCTGCACCAATGCGGCGGGGCCGGCTTCGATGTCGGTGGCATTGAACACGGCGAGGTCGCTGCGGTTCTCTCGCGCGCGCCAGACCACCGCGAGCAGCCAGCCGTCCCCCTCGGGCGCATCCTTCGATCGCTCGACGAAAACAGGCTCGGAGATGGTGTCGCCGGCAGGGAGCAGGTAATGCCCGAGCCGCCTGCCGTTGCCGTCGACATGGACGATACCGGACAGTGCGCCGAACATCGGCAGTCTTGGATTGGCGCAGGCGTACCAGCCGTGACGGCTCTTCAGCCCGGCGCGGCGATCGTCGATGCGCGGAAATTCGCCGGTGAGGTCATCCAGGTATGTCTGCTGGAAGCGGTCGGTATTCCCGGAGAGATCGAACGTCCACCGGCAATGGCGGGCGCGCGATTTCTCCGGATCCGTCGGCCGGCCGTCGGGATGCGGAAACAGCGGCGCCTCCTCGAACTGCATGACGTCGGCGACGATGCGGTCTCCGTCCTCCCAGGCATTCATGACGTGGAAGACGTAGCAGGCCTCGCTGCGAAACCAGACGATGTCCTTCGCGGTGCCGCTGCGCTTCATCACGCCGACATAGGCGCCCTTGTCCGGCTCCCAGGCATAGGGCGGCCGTCCGCTCATCGCGCGCTCCATGCTGCCGGTGATGGGCAGGATCGGAAACAGCACGTGGTTCGCGGTGACGATGAAGTCGTGCACCATGCTGGCATAGGGCGCCTCGAAGCGTTCGAAACGCGTCGCCTTGCCGGAGGCATCGATCGAACCGTAGGAGAGGGCAGGCGTCAGCGGCCCCGCGGCGTTATAGCCGAAGAACACCAGTTCGCCCGTGACGGGATCGACCTTCGGATGCGCCGTAAAACTGCCGGCAACGCGGCCCTGGTAGTTGTGATAGCCGCGCGTCGCCAGCGAGCCCGGCTCGATCTCGGTCGGCAGATGCGCTTCTTCCAGCGCCAGCAGCTTGCCGGCGTGGAAGATGATGTTGGTGTTGGCGACGCCGCCATCGGTCAGATTTGCCGGGGCATCCGGCAGCTTGCGGCCGAAGCCGCCGAACAGCGCGCGGCCGGCGTCGTGCTCGGCGAGCCATTTCGGCGTGCGGACCCAGCGGTTGCGGTAGCTGGCGCGACCGTTCTCGAGATGAAAGGCGTGCAGCATGCCGTCGCCGACGAACCAGTGTGCGCCGGGAGAATCGAACTGCGGATTGGGGCCGTTGCGATAGAGCGTGCCGTTCAGTTCGCGCGGCAATTCGCCGATGATTTTCAGGTGGGGCGCGTCGGCCTCGAACGGGATCGGCCGGAGGTTGTTGCGGCGCTCGGCGATGGCGTCGTGCTGCACGGCATATCCCTCCCTATCTTTACATCGTAAAGATCGAATAAGGCGGATCTCGGCTTCCGTCAAGTGAAATCTTTACACTGTCAATATTGCGTCATATAGCTTGCAAATGGCCAAGACCGACACCAAGGACGAAACGGCGCGAAGCTCGCGCGCCCCCAAAAAAGCCACGTCGACCGCAGCATCGCGCACCTCGCGTCGCGCGACGAGCGCGAAGACCGAAACGCCGTATCATCACGGCGCCCTGCGCGAAGCGCTGCTCCAGGCCGCCGAACGCGTGCTCGAGCGCGACGGCCTCGCCGGCCTAACCTTGCGCGCGGTGGCGCGCGAGGCGGGCGTCTCGCATGCCGCGCCGACGCACCATTTCGGCGATCTCACCGGCCTGCTCAGCGAGCTCGCCGCCGTCGGCTTCCGCCAGTTCAACGCGGCGATGGCGTCGTCCTGCGATGCCGCCACCACGCCGCTCGAGCGCGCGCTGGCGCGGCCGAAGGCCTATGTCGCCTACGCACAGGCCTATCCCGGCATGTACGGCATCATGTTCCGCACCGAACGCCTCGATTATTCCCGTCCCTCCCTGGACGAGGCGGCGGAGGCTTCTTTCGCCGGGCTCGCCAACGCCATCGGCGCGATGCGGCAGGAGCAGATCAGCGGTGACGCGCTGACGCTGGAGCAGGGTGCCGCGATCGCGCGGGCCTGGTCGATGGTGCACGGCTTCACCACGCTGCTGCTGGACGGGCGCCTCAAGGATATTTTAGGGCGGCTACCCGAGGGGACCACGGCCGAACGCCTGCTCGAGGCGATGCTGACCGCGCCCATCACCACGAAATTTCCCGTGTAGCGGCGGTTTGGCGCTCTAAAGCACGATGAGATTTGGATGAATCGTCATCGCGCTTTAGGTTGTTGTTTACGCATGATCTTTCCGGAAAACCGCTTCGCACTTTGCGCTAACGCGGCCCTCCGGGTCCGGATCATGCTTTAGCGCATCGTCGCGAGCTCGACGGCGCGGCCGCGCGTGCCGACGATTCTTACCTCGTCCTTGCCGCAAGCGAAGCTGCGCGCGTCATCGTCCGCGGCCTTGCGCGCGAGCTCGTTGGCGTTTGGGTTGGCGATCGCATCGACATAGGCGACGTGGCAGACCGGGCCCGGCGGCAGCCTGGTCACGACCAGCATGGCCTTGGTGT
The DNA here is from genome assembly GCF_054063675.1 of Bradyrhizobium sp. USDA 376. Lineage (NCBI taxonomy): Bacteria > Pseudomonadati > Pseudomonadota > Alphaproteobacteria > Hyphomicrobiales > Nitrobacteraceae > Bradyrhizobium > Bradyrhizobium sp. USDA 376. The sequence goes on along the minus strand of NZ_JBSSGN010000001.1, from coordinate 7,762,631 downwards.
TCGGCCGTCCCTGCTGGTCCGGATCGGCGCTGTCGGCGATGTGCCAGCGCTGGATGATCGCGAACGGCTTTGTGCCCGCGGCCCGCCATTCGACCGTGGTCTCCGATGAATTGAACGGGGCGAACCAGACCTTTGCCGCAGGTTCCCCGGCCGCTTCCTTGCGATTGCGCCCGACCGAGACGATCTCGCGAAGATCGTCTTCGGCGATCAGCACCATGAGGCCGGCCTTGCCCGGACAGATGCGCGTCGTGCTGCCGTCGAGCTCACTGGGCTTGCCGACCTGCCGGCAGTTCTTCGGTGCCGTCGAAGTATAGGTGCTGCCCACGGATTGGGCGTTCGCACCATCGAGGACGGTGCTCGTCAGCAACATGGCGAGGCACGCGGAGGTGATGCGGATCATCATTCGACCTTGATGCAGCGGGAACTCCGTACCATCAGACGTCTTCATTGTGGGCAAGGTTCAAACAGGCCCGCGAGAGACCTGACAGCGGCGCGGAATCGTTCTAGAAGAGCGGCTTCGCTTGAGGCATCGGGCCTCGTTCGCGTCCTCATTTCTCTCGATCATGCCAGCCATCGCTTCCAGCAAATCCTATCGCGTCGGCCGCTCCAAGACCGGGCTCGGCCTCTTCGCCACCAAACCGATCAAGAAGGGAACCCGGATCATCCGTTATTACGGACCGATCCTGGACTCCAGGATTCCCGAGCAGGACGAGATCGAGAACAAATACCTGTTCGAGCTCAACGGCCGCTGGACCATCGACGGCTCGGTGCGGAAAAATCTCGCGCGCTACATCAACCATTCCTGCCGGCCCAATGCGGAGTCGGACGTCCGCCCGCGCGAGCGCAAGGTCTTCATCCGCGCCATCAGGAACATCGAGCCGGGCGACGAGATCAACTACGATTACGGCACCGACTACTTTAAAGCCTATCTGAAGCCGATCGGCTGCAAGTGCGTCTCCTGCGAGGCCAAGCGCAAGAAGCTGCGTGCCGAGGCCCGGGCCGAACGCACCAAGGTGAAGGCGCGAACAGAGCGCAAGGCGGCCAAGAAGGCGGCTACAAAGGCGGCCAAAAAGAAGAAGCTCAACGGCCACGCGTTCGGTAAGGCCAACGGCCGCGCGCGGGCGTAGCCACGGAATCCAAGAAGCAGTCATTCCGGGGCGATGCGTAGCATCGAACTACGGTGCGCCCTTGCGCACCTGAGAATCTCGAGATTCCGGGTCTGGTGCTGTCGCACCAGCCCGGAATGACGGTGATCGGCAGGTCACGCCGCCATCACACCCGCACTCTTCCGCAATCCCACATATTGCAGCTCGGCAAACACGCCGGTGGCGATCGCCTGCGCCACGACCATGAGCTCGCCGGGGAGGTTCGGCGACACCGCGCCCGAAAACAGCAGTGCGATGCTGCCGACGGTCCAGGCCGCGTTGCCGATCACGACCAGCAGGACGAGCGGTTTTGGCACCGCGGCGCGCGAGGCAAGCCAGCCGACCAGCGCGGTGTAGGCGATCAGGAACAGGCCCGTCTCGCGCAGCAGCGCTTCGGGCAGGTTGAACAGCGTTGCGAACGCGCTCGCGCCGAAGGTGAAGCCGAGAGCGGCGACGCCGCTGAAGATGGCGTCGGCGAGCAGGGCACGGCGCAGGAAGGTGGATGCATCGATCATCGTAGGTCTCCTTGCTTGGGCTGGGTGGAATTCAATGCAGTCCGCGCCAAAAGGCGCGGAGCATGCGGGCGAGGCGGAATGGGCAGAGGCTCTTGCCGACGCCGTGCTCGAAGGCGATGACCTGCGCGACGACATAGTCGCCGGTCGAGTGCACCAGCGGCTCCGGCATGTTGAGGCTGCGCGCCAGCATCCGGGTTGCGAATGCCATGGCCCAGGGAAAGACGTGGTCTGCGAGGGTCCGGTAGAGCAGCAGCGCGATCATGGTCATCTCCTGTTGCGACCAAAGATGCGCGCGCCTGCGCCCCAATTCGATTACCTCGCGGGTAATGGAAGGGCCGAAATCCGCGTGCTAGGTTTTCGACCATGAACGCACATGCATCCACGGCACAGACCGAACGCAGCCAGCCGGTCCATATCGGCGACCATTTGCGCGAATGGCGGCAGCGCCGCCGCATGAGCCAGCTCGATCTGGCGGGCGAAGCCGAGATCTCGGCACGGCATCTGAGTTTTGTCGAGACCGGCCGCGCCGCGCCCTCGCGCGACATGGTGCTCAGACTCGCGGAGCGCCTCGACGTGCCTTTGCGCGAGCGCAACGTGCTGCTGGTCGCGGCCGGCTATGCGCCGGCGTTCCCGCAGCGCCCGCTGGAGGATCCCGCCTTGAAATCAGCCCGCCAGGCGATCGACCTCGTGCTCAAGGCACATGAACCCAATCCCGCGCTTGCGGTGGACAGGCACTGGAACCTGGTCTCCGCCAACCGCATGGTGGCGCCGCTGCTCGACGGCATTCCGCGGCATCTGCTCGGCCAGCCCTTCAATGTGCTGCGGCTCGCGTTCCATCCGGAGGCGCTGGCGCCGCGCACCGTCAATCTCGCGGAATGGTGCGGGCATCTTTTGGAGCGACTGCACCGGCAATGCGAGGCCACGGCCGATCCGGAGCTGATCAAGCTCTATAACGATCTCAAGAGCTATCCCATCCCGGCGCGTTCGGCTCCGCTGTCGAGCGACAATGTCGCGATCCCCTTCAAGCTGCGGCATGGCGGGGAGATCCTCAGCTTCTTCTCCACCACCATGGTGTTCGGTACGCCCGTCGACATCACGCTGTCGGAGCTGGCGCTGGAGACGTTCTTCCCGGCGGACGAGCGTACCGCCGAGCGCTTGAAGCAGATGGCGGCCGGCCTGCAGTAGCGCCGTTTACAGGAGGAAGCGGCGCTCGCATAATCCGCTCATGGACACACGCGCGTTCCGGCGATTGCGGCCGGCCAATCCCGTCGGCGATCTCCTGCGTGGCTGGCGCACGCGTCGCGTGTTGAGCCAGGCAGAACTGGCGTTCGAAGCCGGCATCTCGATCAAGCACCTGAGCTATGTCGAGACCGGAAAGGCGGCGGCAAGCCGGGACATCCTCCTGCAGCTCGCGTCCGCCCTCGATCTGTCGTTGCGTGATCGCAATGCGCTGCTCGAGGCCGGCGGCTTCGCGCGGCAATATGGCGAGCGCGATCTGTCTGCGCCAGAGCTTGCAGAGGCGCGGCGTGCCATCGTTCTTCTGCTCAGCCGTCACGAGCCGTTCCCCGCGATCGTCACCGACCGGCGCTGGAACGTGATGCAGGCCAATCGCGCCGCCTCGCGCCTGATGACCATGCTGCTGGGGAGAGAGCGCATGCAGCGGCCGCTCAATCACATGCGCATGTTCCTGGCGCCGGACGAGCTCAAGCCGTTCGTCGAGAACTGGCCGACTGTTGCGGCCGCGCTGCTGGCGCGGGCGCGGCATGAGGCGATGGCGGCGCCGCTCGACGAGGCCTTGCAATCGACCTGGCGCGAATTGATGCGGTTGCCGGAGCTTCCTGCGCCTGCGACCGAGGACAACGCCATGCCGGGGCCACTCTGCGAGGTGCGGCTGCGCAAGGGCGATATCGGCATTGGTCTGATCGGTGCGGTGCTGACGCTCGGCACACCGCAGGACGTGACGCTGCAGGAGCTTCGCGTCGAGATGTTCATGCCGGCGGATGCCGCATCCGAGGCCGCGCTGGCCGCGCTCGCGGCTCAGGACGCCTGAGCCTGCACGGTTTCGCGCCGCTCGAAGCTCATGGCCTGCATCACCTCCGCAAATGGTCCCTTGAGGTCGCTCAGCGTCGCCGTGGTAAGGCCCGCGCCGCTGGCGCCGACGCGCGTGGCGGCACGGATGAGGATCCATTCGTCCTCGGGCGGGCGGAAGAAATAGAGGCTGATCTCCGGATTGATGAAGGTCCAGTCGCGCATGTCGACGATCTGTGCGACGCCGCTGGCAAAGTCCGCGGCCTGCACCGCCTGGAGCAGCGGCGTGTTGGGCTCGCCCTCGACCAGCGGCGCATCGAGCCGCATCCAGGCCGCCGCCGGGCCCGGCTTCTCCAGTGCGCCCTCGATGAGGCGCACCGAGACGTTCTGGAAATAGGGGCTCCATTTCTGCGCGAAGGCCGGCGGCGGGCTGCCTGCCTCGGGCGCCTTGTCGAGTGCCACGGACCTCGCGAAGGGGTCGACGGGCGACTCCCCGCTCGGTGCCGTCAGCAGCGCCGTGCAGCGGCCGATCTCGTTCTCGCCGTCCATCAGCCGCACCTGCAAGGTTTTGGCCTTGCGGCCGTCGCGAAGCAGTTCGGTGACGGTCCTGAACAGGCGCAGGCCCGCCGGTCGCCACAGATCGAAGGTCAGGCGCCGCACCGCAAAGCCGGATTCGGCCGCGTGGCGCGCGACGTCGCGGGTCATCAGCGCGGTGGTGGCGCTCCCCTGCAACATGTCCGGCGACCACGGACCGCCGGCATGCTCGGTGGCCCGGAATTGATGGCCTTCCGGCTTGAAAATGGCGGTCATCGCGGTCTCCCTTGGGCTTGATGGTGGCCGCAACTATCGGGGCGGGGGCAACCTGCCACAATAACCGCAGAGGTGAAGTCGTGAGCCATGCAGGACGGGTGCCTTGCGCCGCCCCCGGTTCGGCTTATCTTCCGGCGAACCCTCGAAGTGCCCGAAGGAGGCGCCTGACATGAGCACGCTCAAACCGCTCCAGATCGATGTCGTCTCCGACGTGGTGTGCCCCTGGTGCTATATCGGCAAGCACCGGATCGAGAGCGCGCTGGCGCTGGTGCCCGACGTTCCCGTCAAGCTCAATTTCCGTCCCTTCTTCCTCAATCCCTGGGTGCCGCGCGAGGGCATCAGCCGCGAGGCCTATCTCACCCAGAAGTTCGGCTCGGTCGAGGCCTATAAGGGCATTGCCGGGCGCGTCGTCGCGGCCGCGAGCGAGGAGGGGCTCGTCTACAAGCCGGAGCTCGTGGCGCGCCAGCCCAACACGACCGACTGCCATCGCCTGATCCTGTGGGCCGAGGCAATCGGCAAGGCGCCCGAGATGAAGCAGCGGCTAATGGAGCTGTATTTCCGCGACGGCGGCGATCTCACCGATGTGAACGTGCTGGTGCAGGCGGCCGCCGACATCGGCCTCGATGCCGACGACGTGCGCAAGCGCCTTGCCACCGACGAGGACGTCGCACGCGTTTCGGCGGACGCGCAGGAAGCGGCCGAGAAGGGCATCTCCGGCGTGCCGACTTACGTGTTCGCGCAGAAATACGCCGTCTCCGGCGCGCAGGATCCGAACCTGCTTGCCCGCGCCATCCGTCAGGTCTCTGAGGAGATCAACGCGCAGGCGGCGGAGTAGCTTCTTATTTTCGAAGCAGACGGACCACGCGTCGCGCGGCATCGTGCGCGACGTTGAGGCCGATCAGTGCTGCGTGAACCAGCGTCACCACCGGATCGTTCCGCCGCAGCGGAATCAGCACGTCGCCAATTGCGAAACGCCCGCGCCAGATCGGGTTGATCATGGGATGGTCGGCGCTCGCCGTCGAATCCGCGCTGGCGATGGCGGGATCGGCGCAGAGGTGCCGGGTGAGGTCGAGCGTGAGCTGCACGCCCGGCGAATATCTTGCAAAGCGCTCGTCGATGCCGAGCTTGAAGAAGAAGGCACGGTCCTGGTGACGCAGCACGATGCCGGCGGCGACCGGTGTCGGACCAGAGCGAAGCGTGACGATCTCGCACTGCGCAGTCTCTGCCAGGGCCGGCACCGCGCGCCGGATGAAGGTTGCATCACCTGCATGCTGGACCAGTGCGGTGCCGCGCCTGCCCTTCCAGCCGCTGGCTTCGAGCTGCAAGAATGTTTCGAGCGCGGCCCCGATCTCGTCGGGCCGGCACGCGACGTCGAACGCGACAGGCCCATGTTCTTCGAGACGATGGCGCTGGCGGCGCAGCTCCTTGAGCTTCCTGGCGCCGAGCGCCTCCCGGAGCAGCGTCTCGCCGTCTTGCGTCGCATCGAGGCTGGCACGGATGTAGGAACTGAGGACACGCGGCTTCAGGCGATCGCGGTTCAGAACTTCATTGAGTGCGGTCATCGCCGCGCCGTCGAGCGCGATGTCGTTCAGCACGAGCGCATGTGCGCCGGCTTCGCGCGCCTGCTGCAACAGGCGCGTGGCCGCCTCGATCGGAACGTCGCGATCGATTAGCGGGCTGCACAGCGTGCCATAGGGATGCGCGCTCACCAGCGCGGGCAGGGGAATCTTGCAGGCGCGCCAGAGTGAGATCACCGGCATCAGTCCGACCAGCCGCGCCGAAGATGCGTCGAATGCTGGCAGTGCCGCGGCGTTGGTGCGACCGCGCGCACTTGCGCTGACGGCAAGCTCCCAGGCGGGCAGGTAATATCCGTTCGGCTCGACCGCGCGCTGCGCGAGCGCGCGCCATTGGCCGGCATCGACCGCCGCAAGCGGGACACGCGCGCGCGCGGTCGCGACATCCCTTGCCGATGCCGGATTGATCGCAGCCTGATGCGCGATGTCGACCACGTCCCGTCGTCCCCGTTCACGCGAGCTGAGCCCGTGTTCCGGGTCATGCTTAGCGCAAAGATTGGAAAATACCGTTGGGACGCCGCTGCAATTCGGGTGGTAATATTAACGTCTTGTTGAGCATCGGGGCGCCGATTGTACGGATGATGCGGTAGGATTGCTCCCGACCCGGAGGATCGCGATGATCGTCACGCCTTTCACACCAATGGCCTCGCTCCTGGGCGGAGCGCTGATCGGATTGTCCGCCGTTCTGCTGATGTGGGCAACGGGGCGCATTGCCGGCGTCAGCGGCATCGCGGCACGGCTGTTTCCGCCCTATGAGGACCGCGAATTCGCCGGGCGCCTCGCCTTCGTCGCCGGTCTCGTCGCCGCGCCCGTGCTGGTGCGGCTCGTCACTGGAGACCTGCCGGTGCAGACGATCGCGGCAGGGCCGGCCGTCCTGATCGTCGGCGGATTGCTCACCGGTTTCGGTTCGGTGTGGGGCAGTGGCTGCACCTCCGGCCACGGCGTTTGCGGCTTGTCGCGGCTGTCGGTGCGCTCGCTGGTCGCGACCATGACCTTCATGGCGGCCGGCATGGCGACCGTCTTCGTGATGCGGCACTGGAGTTGATGACGATGGCAATCCTGGTTCAATTCGCGATCGGCCTGATCTTCGGCATCGGCCTCATCGTCTCCGGCATGTCGAACCCGGCCAAGGTGCTGAACTTCCTCGACATCGGCGGCATTCCGGCAGGGACATGGGATGCAAGCCTCGCCTTCGTGATGGCGGGCGCGGTGGCCGTGACCTTCATCGGCTTCAGCCGCGTCCTGAAGCTCGCGCGTCCGTTTTTCGCCGATCGATTTTATCTGCCGACACGACGAGACATTGATCCCAGGATCATCGCAGGTCCCGCGATCTTCGGTGTCGGCTGGGGACTGGCGGGCTTCTGTCCGGGTCCGGCGCTGACCGCGCTCGGATTCGGTTCGGCCTCCGCCATCATCTTCGTTGCGGCGATGTGCGCCGGCATGGTGCTCGCCCGCTTCATCGCTCACCTGCCGTCATTGACGCGCGTCGTCACGCCGGCCGATCCGCTCGAAACCTGACGTCGCGGCTTACGCGCAATTCCCGCAGCAATCCATCGCCGCCTGATTTCGTTCAATAGGCATGCGAAAGCGGGACCGGGCGAGTTGTCTCGTCCGGTCCCCCCGTCAAGCCTTCATCGATCACCAGCGGTCGTCGCCGACGCCCACACCGACGCTGACGCCGGGCGTGCGAATGCCGACGCCGGCGCGCGGGCCGTCATCCCAGTCGCGGTGATACATCCGGCGCTCGTAATAGCGCTCGCGCGGCACGTAGTTATAGGAATCGCGCACGATGACACGCGAACCGCCGCGCGTGCGATAGCAGCGGCCGGCATCGTCGCAGACAAGTCGCACCTGCTGGACGAGATCCGGATTGGTGTATTCGCTGCTCGTGTAGATATCGGAAGCCTTCGCCCCCGAGGCGGCGGCCAAAGCACCCACGCCCGCCAACAGCGCAATAGTCAACGTCCTCATCATGTCCTCCTCGAAACTGCCCTCGGCGGTAACAAGAAGGGGAGGCGGTGATCGTTCCGGCAGAAATGCGGGATTTTCCCGGAACCGCATCTTTGTTGATGGCAGTTTGTTCCTAGATCGGCTCGTAAGTCTCGGTCCCGCAAATGTCGTCGGCTTCGGCGCGCCGGCGATCGACGACCTTTCCGCCATTGATGGTCACGATGTAGGTCTGCGCGCCGAGCGGGGTGCCGGTTGCGGAGGTGAGCTGGGCGCGAACGCAGGCGGTCCAGCCCGGCCCTCGCACCTCGTGATGGGGCGGGGCGACGTGAACCTCACGTGGATAGGACGTGGTGAGAAACACCACGTCGATCTGCTCGCGCACCACGCGCTTGACGTCGGGGGGCGGCTCCGGCGGAGGCTGCTCGGCTTCCTTGATGCGCATGAACTCGGGCACTGGCGCCCGGCTGTCGGCAAAGCCGCAAGCACCGAGCGCGAGCGCGCCGGCCAGCAGCGCCGCATTGGCAATGATCCGCAACATCCGTGAATGTCCCCTGCGGGCCAACAGATAGGCACGAATGCGATCCGGCGAAGCCCGCCCCGATCAAGATTTGCTGAAGGGGCGGAACCTGCGGGCATTTGCTATTACGGGATTGCAGGCTAGGTTTGTACCTCAGGCGAGGGGGATTGCACCAATGAGGGTTTTGGTCATAGCGGCTGCGGTGCTGGCGCTGGCGTGCGGCTCGGCTGAGGCGCAGGGTCGGCGCCAGCCCAATGACGGCGCCAAGCCGGCGGATAACAAGCCGAAGGTCGACGAGACAGCTTACAAGGCCGCGCTCGAGCGTATTCCCGAGCCGAAGGAAAAGTACGATCCGTGGGGCGGGGCCCGTCCGAGCGAACCCGCCAAGAAGCCGAAATGAACTGGGGCATCGCGGACTGGTCCGCGAATTCCGCCAGCGCTCGCTCTGATTACAATGCAGCCACGCGCCGCCCCGGGAGAGTTCGGTGGCGGCAATGGCGCAACGCGCGCTTCTCGCCACGATGAGACTCGACGGACACCGGCGGTCACTCCGAGGGTCAGCACCTCGATCGGCGACGGCAATGTTGCGTTTGGCGGACGAGGGCCGTCGCCGGGGTCGCGCGCGATCGATCGTCCCAGGGGACGATTTCTTGATGTCATCGGCGATCACACTCGCGATCATCGCACTCGTGGTCGCGAGCTTGCGCGGTCGCAAGCTTACGCCGGCGCGCCGTCACCATATCGAGCAATCATGATCGTGTTGTGCATGTGATGCGAACGCGCGTTCACATCGCGAGTGCTATTGCACGAAAGCGAGGCCGATGCGTTTGTGGCTGCGCCACACGGGACGGCAATTCCGCACGAAATTGTCGCGTGCGATCGAGAGTGTGAACGATTGCGGCAATGTGACGGGACTATCGATGTCGATCGCCGCGCCGCCCTCCGACATGTTTCGCACCGTGCACGCGATGCCGCCGTCTTCGAAGGTGATCGTTCCGCCCTTGAAAACACGGTGACGCTGTGCTGTGCGCTTCTCGATCATCGGCGTTAATCCATCGTGACGATTGTGAAATAGTGCATAGAAATTACGTTGAAATGAACTCAATACTGGCGCTACTTGCATGGCGCTTCAGACTTCGTTTACGACGTTGAAGCGGTGAGTCACGACCCGCCGACTTTCCTCACGATCCTTTCCTTTATGGCGTTACGCGCCGATGGAGATACTGATGAAGACTTCGCTTTCGCTTCTGTTCGCCGCAGCGCTCTCGCTGTCATCGATGCCCGCCCACGCCGTCAAGTGGGACCTTTCGACCATGACCTGCAAGCAATTCCTCGATAGCGGCGAAGACAACATCGCGGTCGTGCTGACCTGGATGGACGGCTGGTACAAGGGCGACGAAGACAATGCGATCATCGACACCGAGGTGTTCATCGAGAACGCCAAGAAGTTTGGTGCCTATTGCGGAAAGAATCCGACCGTCAGCGTCGTCACCGCGGCCGACGAGATCCTCGGCAAGTAATTCTTGAAGCGCGCCGACTGAGACGCGATCGCAATCGTGCCTCGGTCTGGCTTCGACGTCATCGAGAGCCGCGCTGCGCCTTGCGCTCACGCGGCTCTCTTCGTTTTGGATGCTGATCAGCCCGGCAGCATCGCGAACGCGCTCGACACCATCGCCACCGGCTTGTTGTCGGCGGCCGACAGCAGCGTGACGCGACCGAAGCTCATGGTGCGGCCGAGCCGCACCACACGGGCGTCGGCGAGCACGTCCGATGAGGAGGCCGCGCGCATGAAATGCGTGGTCTGGTCGACCGTGGTCATCGGACGGTAGCCGCGATTGGCGGCAAGGATGGCGATCACCATCGCGGTGTCGGCGAGGGCCATCAGCGCCTGGCCGCAGACCACTCCGCCGCTCCGGCAGAGCCGCTCCGAGAACGCCATGCGCAGCAGTGCGCCCGGCTGCCAGTCGGGCTCATCCGCCGGCGGTGCATGCTCGATGCGCTCGACCGAGAGGTTGAGGTCCTGGACCCAGGGCGCGAAGACCTCGCCGAGGATGCGTCGGGCATCATTGATGCCGAACTCGGCTTCTGGCTGCGATGGCATTGCTGGCGTGTCCTCCATTGTTGCCGGATGTTTCGGCCATTCTGCCCGCATCGGCGCGGCAAAGTCACCCGGCTGGTGCTGGTCCCGTCGGCTTGAAAATGCCCGACTTGGCCCGATATGATGCCGTGGTTGGGTAACGGGTGGGCGAATGTTGCGTCGGTATGTCCTCGTCTTTGGTCTGATTGCGCTCGGTCTTGCGCTGAACGGGTGCACCAAATGCGGCCCGATCTGGGACGACTGGCTGCGCGCGCCGAAATCGTGTCGATCGTAGCGGTCCCTGCGGCCCCCGGCGGCCGCGCTGGGATGACAAGGCACGGGCGATCCGCGCCTCCATGAAATGATCTGAGGAGTCAAAGATGAAGCTTTTCCGTATGGCGGCGGTGCTGCTGGCCGTGCTGGCGGGACCGGCCTACGCGCAAATGCCCAATCTCAATTTGCTGCAGGAGGGCCCGGGCAAGACCCCGGAGGAGAAGGCCGCGGAAGCCGAGCGCGACAAGGCCTACAAGGAAACGCTGAAGAAGATTCCGGACGCCAAGGCGTCCAACGATCCCTGGGGCGGCATGCGCTCCGACCCGCCGAAGGCGGCCGCCACCAGCGCACCGAAGAAGACCAAGACCGGCACGGCCGCGAACTGAGCCGTTCGGCCGGCGCGGCAGGCGCCTTCCGGCCGGGACTCCTCCTTGCCCGGCCACTCCCTACATTGAGCGCAGGTATTGCGTAGAGGAGGACGGGTCATGGCCGATCGTCCGCGGGATCTCGCCGAGCGGATGGCGCGCCGGCGCAGGACCGGCGGCAACACGCCGGGCGGGCGATCCGGCGACGGCTATCTGCGCGAGACCTTCACGCTGCCGCGTGCGGCGGCGCGGGCGAGGGCGGAGGCCTTCTTCGCCCGCTATCCCAAGGCCGGCTACATGAGCGCGGTCGAGACCTGGCGCGAACTGCCCGGCGGCGAGATCGAATTCACCATGCGGCGGCTGCCCAGCGCCGATTGAGGGACACGCGCCCCGCGTCTAGTCGAGCGTCTCGGCGACGATGCGGATGCGGAACACCGGCTCCTTGGCTTCGTCCAGCAGCTCCATGTGCCACTCGGAATTTTCCTGGAGCTTGCGGGCGATCCCGGCGGCCATGTCGGCGCAGACGCTGGTCATCTCCTTCCAGGCGGAATCGCGATCGGAAAATTCCGTCGCCTGGTCCGCACAGCCGGAATAGCGGCCGTTGCGGATTCGGAAGAAATAGAGCGGCATGGCTGGCACCGGTCGCGTGAAGGCCCCGCCCCCCAAGGCCAATGGGCGGGGCAGTGCAATCCCAAACTCCCGGCAGATCAATTCCGGACGGATACGGAGTACCCGGCGCCGCTGCCAGGGCCGCCGTGGCACCGCGCGCCGATTCCTGTCCAGAGCCGGTTCAGGCCGGCTTATTCAGGCTGTCTTGCGCCCGATGGCCTTCAGTTCCCGATCGATGCGCAGTTGCACCCGCCGGATCGCCAACAGGTCGATCTTGGTCTCGGTCTTGCCGGACTTGACCTGCTCCCCGATGCGGAACTGCCACTGCCAAACTCCGGGAGCTGCCGTCTTGGCAACGGTGAACTCGACGCCCCTGTGATTCATGGTCACCTCCCACGATTCACCCTCGATCACTGAAGACATGTTGGCCGTCACAATATTCCAGGTACAAGCAAAATGGGCCGTAAGCCGTGGATGGTTCACGGAAATCTCGAAAGCGCGCGCGTCATCGGCCGGCCCAGGAACTCTGTTCATGGCCGGAGAACCACGGAGCCAGTTCAATGCTTCTGCTGCCGCAGACTCTTGATCCAGATCAGCCTTCGACGTCGGAATCGCACTGAGCGGCAAGCAGGCGCATCCGGGTACGCGCCGCGGCACGTGCCTTGCTTGGCCGTATGACGGCAAGCAACAGGGCGCGTCATGCTCGGCATTCCCCGCCGCTACAGTCATTTCGTCTTCGGCGTCATCCAGTCCGGACTGACCTCGCTGATCGCGGCGGGAATCGCCAGCTTTCCCGCTGATGGCGCGATGCTGTTCGTTCGGCACTGGATGGTGTCGTGGCTGATCGCATGGGCCGCGATGCTGCCCATGGTGCTGCTGGCAGCGCCCGCGATCCGCGCCTTTTCGCTGCAGCTGACGCGGGAGGAGAGCGGTGCGTGAACGACCGGCGCGCATGAAAAAACCCCGCCTGGGGAGAGCCAAGCGGGGAGAAGGTTATTGGAGGCTGAGGTGCTGGGCTGCAACACCATAAGCCCGGTGACCCTAACCGGCTGAGCTTACGGCAGCCTGACAGGCTCGCGATTGCGATCCGCACCCGGCATCACCGCGCACAGGCTCGCAAACAGAAAACCCCGCTCGGTGAGAGCGGGGTCGTCGACTGGGTATGGAGGCCCGGTGTTGGTCCACCGGGCTCATCGACACTAGGCGAGTTGGCTTACAGGCGCCTGACGGCGGCAGCGACAGCAGCGCTGAGCAGGCCGCAGACTGGCCCCGCACCGGTCCCAATTTGGCCACCCGATCGCACCACTCGGGCCACAGCAGCAGGCGAGATTCCGCAACGTCCGGTCGTGCCATGGGGGAAACGTGGCGCGCCGGCTACGGGGTGGCATCATGGATAACGTAGAGCGGTCATTCGCCGCCGCGACAGCGGCTGGCTTCGTGGTATTGGTCATCGGCATCGCGCTGCTAATGCTGCTGTAGGGATCACGGAACGCAGGCAGTCGGCGGCCGGCTCCGGGCCAGCATGGCCCGCGCGCGGACAGGGAGTCCTGCAAAAGCTGCAAAACAACCCCATGCACAGTAGGTCGCTGCGCGGTTCTCTCGCGCGATCAATGGCTTACGGGTGGTGTTTGAATACCTTTAGCGGCCGCACCGCTGATGCGGCCGTTTCGCTGGCGCGTTGGCGAACCTAGTGAACCTTGACCGCGTCCAGCGGGAGGCGGAGCTCGGCGGCGCGCTCTTCGCGGTCCTTCTTGCGGAACTCGTTTTCCTTGCGCTCGAACTTGATCATCTCCTCGAGCGCCGCTTCCAGCAGGTGATTGCGCTTGGTGGCATCGGGCTGCGTATTTTCCGTCATGACCGAAATCCCCATTGTTGCGGTCCAACCCCAGTGAAGGCCGCAGAGCACCGATAGGTTCGATGCCGCAGGATTGCAGAAGCATGACGGCACGCAGCGGCTGCGTCTTTGATGCGCGTCAGCTTCCGCTGAAGACGAACGGCGAAGCGGCCTCACTCGTCCTCGTTGAACCACGAGAGCGGTTCGGCTGCGCGCCGCGTCTGTTGTCGTTGCCGTTCAGCATGTTCGCGCGCTTGCCGCGCTCGTCGCGCGTCCTCGACCAGCTTGCGAGCGGTCTCTTGCGCGTCGTCGGCGCGCCGGAAAAGCGGGTCTGTTTCCATGGACCCCATAACGCAGAAACAAGGGAGTGGGTTCAGGCGCGGGCCTTCTCCCAGGGAAACGGCTCCTGTGTCTTGCGGCCGAGGAACGTGTCGGGCACCGGCAGTTGCAGCGCTTTCGATGCCTCGGCCACCAGCTCGCGCATGAGGGCGTTCTGCGCGGCAAGTTCGACAGCCAGATCGTGCACGCGCGAAATGTGAGTGTAGTCGGCCATGGCGGCGCTCCCCTTGCTTCGCAGGCGGGAGCGCGCTTGGTCTCTCAGCCACCGACGCCTACGGGCAGAGCCTCGGCCGGTGATGCCGGGTAAACTGCCACGGGTCGCTTTGGTTCACCATTGAACTTTGGGGTGCTGCTGGCGCCTTAGTCCGGCGGCTGTAGGCCGGGCGATCTCAGCCACTGGCTCATGTGCGAACCGGTTTCCGCTTGGCGGGCTTTGCGGCGTCGCGTCATCCAAGGAATTTGTCAAACGCCACCAAGGCACCAAAGGCCGTCGCGGTGACGGCAAGGAAGGCGGCAAAATACCAGAGGCGATACATGCCGGGATAAACCCGGGCGCATTGCAAAGGTTCTGGGGGCGACACCTGTCGGCGTTCGGCTCAATGGACCTTGATGATCTTATCCAAGGGAAGGCGAAGCTCCGCCGCGCGCTCCTGGCGGTCCTTCTTGCGGAACTCCATTTCTCGCCGTTCGAACTCGGTCAGCTCTTTTTGGGCTGCATCCAACAGGCGATCTTTTGGCGCCATGCCAAGATGGGTTGGTTCCGTCATCACTTTGCGCTCCCCGTCCTTGTCGCTGATTCCTAGACAAGACCGGGAACAGCGGGAAGCTCGGATGACGTAGAATTACGGATTTATGACGGCGAGTGGCCGTCTCAGGGTTGGAAAAAAGCGCGGCCGGGCTCGAAATAAGCGTCCCGGCGGCGCTTTATTTTCTAACTGAGCGCTGAAATCCCAGTTGAGCTCAAATGTGCAACGGCCATGCCACAGGTTTGTGACGCGATCATCGATGGTCAATCAGCGATAGGATCGAGTTGGGACACCCCGTGAGAACAAACTGGGACACTGGTGATCAAATACGGACAGTACCCAAATGGCGGCGCTAATCGCGCATGGACCTGACGGATGGTTCGATCGTGAGGCGATAGGCAATCAATCTGCTGCCGTCGAAAGTCTCCAGCGGCGCGTCGCAAGCCGGGCAGCGATACTCGCCTTTTTCCCCAGGCTGTGACCATAATTCCAGGCGACGAAAGCCGGCGCCGCATTCGGAACAACTCACGTCGCTCTTTCTCATAGCGGTCTCACGCTGCGCGCTGTCTCAATTCCTTAGCATGAGTTCAGTTGCTGCAGAACGGATTTCCGAAAATGCCGGATATTTTGATCATTTGTCCCGTGACAGGGCAGGCCGTCTTCACCGGATTGAATACGGAGACCGTTGTGTTCGAAACGCTTCCGGCCATCGAAATACCTATCAAGTGCCCGCGCTGCGGCCAGACGCATCGCTGGAAGCCGAAGGACGCTTGGGTGTCTCAGCCGAGCGATCCAACGCGGCATTAGCGAAGTAGGCACATGCGAGGGCTCAAATACTGATAGGTCATGCCACAGGGGTTTGTGACGCAATCACCCATGGCCAAGCAGCAATAGAATCCCCGCCAGCAACATCGTCACGAACACAGCCGGTACAACGATCCAGGAAGTCTCGTTTTTCATGGTGCGCATGGTTTCACGCCTTGCACCCGTGCCGCTACCTATACCTGGGGATATCAGGACAATGCGGGATTCAACTCGGGCACTTGGGACAGTGGCGCCGATCTCGAGGATTATCTCGAGCTACTTTGGCGCAAGTCCAAGCGCCACGCCGACAAGACTGCTGCCGAGCGCTACGGCCGCAATCAGATGAGAAATGAAGAGGCCGCCAACCGAGGCGGCCTTGCGAGGAAGTCAATGAGCAGGACAGCGTTGAAATGGACGCTGCTCGGCAGCGTTCGTTGTCTACTTGTTGCCG
The DNA here is from genome assembly GCF_054063675.1 of Bradyrhizobium sp. USDA 376. NCBI lineage: Bacteria > Pseudomonadati > Pseudomonadota > Alphaproteobacteria > Hyphomicrobiales > Nitrobacteraceae > Bradyrhizobium > Bradyrhizobium sp. USDA 376. The sequence continues at coordinate 7,746,594 of NZ_JBSSGN010000001.1, read as the reverse complement.
ACGCTCATTGACCTCACGGATGACGGCGGGACCAAGCCCGTTCGGGTCATATGATGGGCGATGATCCCAGGCCTCGCCGCGTGGTTGGTCATAACCCGCAAGAGGTCGTCTGCAAATCCGGACTCTCACAAGTTCTAAACAGGATACCGGGCGTCAAATACGTGCTGTCCTATTGGGATCGCGGCGATTTGAAATGAGGACGGGAACGTTTGCGCGATTGCCAAGTTTTCCCGATGCCCTTCCCCAAAGGGCGACACCCCAAGCGGGCCCCAGCTCATCGCCCCCCAACCCTGCGAGCTGGGGCCTTCTTTTTGGTGCTTTCCTAATTGGGACACCCGCGATTTGAAAATGAGGACAGGAACGTGTCTCGCCTTGTCTGTGGGGATACGGCAATCGTCGAGCCGAGGTGAGGCCAGATTTCGAGAGCGGTAAGCCCTCGCAGTTCGCGAGCTCAAACGCCCGTTAGCGCCCGGCACCGGACCGCGCTGCACAAAAGGAGATGTTTCGCGTGCAGGTTGACATATGATAGTGCGGGAACTTTCGGCAATTGTGTATCTTGCGCGTATCGCCATTTATGCCGTATCGCCGTTTATTACGTCCTCGGTCTGAGGAGCTGTCGTTGAACCGGGAATTAAAGGAATTCTGCAGGCTCGAACGCGCTTGCAGAGAGCACGCGGCCATCGCTTCCCTCGATCTTGAGCGTGAAGGTCTTCTTGCGGTGGCGGAGTATTATCGGAAAGCTATTGAAGCCCTTCAACGCCGCCCCACAGGGCGCAGCCGCGCGTAAATTTTCTCGGTGCCTTCCTGATTAGGACAATACGGACGGTCCCCCCAGCTGAGGTCATTTTGCGTTTGAGCACCCGCAGAGGCGGATTAGGACAGTCCGAAATGAGTGCCTCTTCCGAGCAATCGTTATTCTCGGTCAGCCGTCGTAAAATCTGGTGGTCTCCGGGCTTCAGCCTGCCCAAGCCTGCACCCGGAGGACAGGCAACTCCGGGGCCACGGCCGCCAAGCCCAGACCCGGAGCGCAGGCGGCCCCGCCACGCCGGTTGCGGGGCCGCGGCTCCTCGCAGAGCAGCCCCCAAAATCGGGTGCTGTCCTCATCAGGACACCCGAGACGGCAAATCAGGACACTGCAAATCCGGGGTAGGTCGGTTGCTCAATCGCTAGTTACCCGGCGCCGATGCAAGTTGTTGCGCCTGGGCTAGCGTCAGCCTTGGCTGGCCCAGCACCTTTGGCCTCAACTCGGCCAACCCCCGAGTTGGGGCCGTTTTTGGACACCCGCAAAGGCGGATCAGGACACCGGCTCATCTTCGGATGTGACGGGGGCAAGTACGGACAGTGGGCGCCAACTGAGGCGGCCTGACTACTCCTAGCGATCGGGCCGTGCAGACATGATCTCGCCCGTCCTGGGGTCGGCGTGAAACTTCATTTTCTGGCCATCCTTGATGCCTTCGCCTTCCCATCGACCGTCGTCGGCTTCAATTTTGCTAACCAGCGTAAAGCCCGCCTTGAGAACCTTCTCGACGACTTGCTGGATTGGCATCCAGTCCGCCCCCGGTTGTTCGGCGCGCGCGAAGTCTACCGAACCCGCCGATAGCACCACCGCGAGAACAACAGGTGCAATCCTATCCATGCGGGACCTCCTTGCGGCTGGGGGACCAACTGGTTTTGCGGCATTGTGGAATAGAGGACACTCCCAAATTCAACTTAGGGCAGTGAGGGGCAAATACGGACAGTACCGCGCCCCGGGTACTGTCCTAAATAGGACAGCCCATTTCGACGGCCTCTTCTTTGAATATAAACGGCCCCAATTGGGGGCCGCCAACCCGCTGATGGGGTTTTCCTCCAGCAGTCTGGGGGGCACCTTTCGTGCTGGGGGCATCGTAGAGATGCGCTGCTAGGCGGATAGTTCCTCAGCCGCTTAGACTGGTACCCAGCCATGAAAGAGGCCGCCACGGGAGGCGGCCTCGCGCTTTTCTCAAGTGGGTGTCTAGTTCATCACGGCATGCAGAAAGCTAATTAGGCACCTCGAAATTCAACTTAGGACACTAGGGGTCAAATACGGACAGCGCCAGTAGATGCTCCAAAATGAAAGAGGCCGCCAACTGAGGCGGCCTTTCTCCTACAGATTGAAATACAGCATATACGCTAGGACGGTCGAGAAGGCGCTTAGTCCTATGATAGCAATTTTCAAAACTAGGTCGGCTGCCAAGTACACCTCCCTCGGTTTGCAAATCACCAAGAATCATACGCCTTACTTCGGTGGCTGCAATCCGGGAGAGGAAAGCCATTCATCAATATGGGCGGTGATATCGGCTGCGTGGGCCTTTCTCAAAAGGTCTTCACGTTCCGCGCCCGGAGGCAATTGTTCTGCCTTTTTCCTTGCTAGCCTAGCTTCCTCGATAAGCCGTTCGCCTAGCGCTCTATCCTGTTTGAACCGGTGGCGTTTCATGAACGTCCTCCCGACATGAATCTGCTTCGCTTAAAACGCTCCCATAGGCCTGCGCGTTCCGATGGTGGAACCCTACACCCTGTGTTCGTTTAGCGGAACACCCTCGTTCGCAATCCGTTTCTTGAAATCCAAATTAGGACACTCCCAAAATCAACTTAGGACACTAGGGGTCAAATACGGACAGTACCCAAAACCGCAAAAGAACATATTGCGAACCTAGAACAAATGGGGTACATTGTTTTTATCGCCGGCCCGCCTCTCAATCGTTTGTCCCCCTAGCGAATCCTCGCCATAAGGAGCACGACCCAATGTCCGCCACTGCGCTGCGTATCGTCGAAGGATCTTCTATGGACAAGAGTAAAGCCCTGGCTGCCGCGCTCTCTCAGATCGAGCGCCAGTTCGGCAAGGGATCGGTGATGAAGCTCGGCAAGAGCGACCGCTCCATGGACATCGAGGCGGTGTCCTCCGGCTCGCTCGGGCTCGATATCGCGCTCGGCATCGGCGGCCTGCCCAAGGGGCGCATCGTCGAGATCTACGGGCCGGAATCCTCGGGCAAGACCACCCTGGCGCTGCATACGGTGGCGGAAGCGCAGAAGAAGGGCGGCATTTGCGCCTTCATCGACGCCGAGCATGCGCTCGACCCGGTCTATGCGCGCAAGCTGGGCGTCAACATCGACGAGCTGCTGATCTCGCAGCCCGACACCGGCGAGCAGGCTCTGGAAATCTGCGACACGCTGGTGCGCTCGGGTGCGGTGGACGTGCTGGTGGTCGATTCGGTTGCGGCGCTGGTGCCGAAGGCCGAGCTCGAAGGCGAGATGGGTGATGCGCTGCCGGGCCTGCAGGCTCGTCTGATGAGCCAGGCGCTGCGCAAGCTGACCGCGTCCATCAACAAGTCCAATACCATGGTGATCTTCATCAACCAGATCCGCATGAAGATCGGTGTGATGTACGGATCGCCCGAAACCACGACCGGCGGCAACGCGCTGAAGTTCTATGCCTCCGTCCGTCTCGACATCCGCCGCATCGGCGCGATCAAGGAGCGTGACGAAGTGGTCGGCAACACCACGCGCGTCAAGGTGGTGAAGAACAAGCTGGCGCCGCCCTTCAAGCAGGTCGAGTTCGACATCATGTACGGCGAGGGCGTTTCCAAGATGGGCGAGATCCTCGATCTCGGTGTCAAGGCCGGCATCGTCGAGAAGTCCGGCGCCTGGTTCTCCTATGACAGCCAGCGCCTCGGCCAGGGCCGCGAGAACTCGAAAGCGTTTTTGAAGGCCAACCCCGACATCACCGCCAAGATCGAAACCTCGATCCGCCAGAACTCCGGCCTGATCTCCGAGCAGATTTTGGCCGGCACGCCCGAGAGCGACGCCGATGGCGAGGAGCCGGCGGAAGAGTAAGCCTTAACGCGAAGAGTTTTTCGCGAGGAGCGGGCGCTGAGGACGTTGAGTTGCCGACGTCTTCGGTGCCCGTTTCGTTTTGCGTTGCGTTGATCAGGTGGTGTGATGAAGCGTCTGATCCTGACCAGCTCGTCCGGCTTTGATCTCGGGAAATCGGGACTGGCGGAAATTGTTGTTCTGTTCTCTTTTCGCTTCCAGTGGGGTCGCCTGCCTTCACCTGAGGTGCTTGCAGCCTATTTTGCTGCACGTTCGGAGGCTGTTCCGCCTGGGGATCACTGGTCAGACTGGGGCATCCATTGGCCTCGCGCCATCAGGGATCGCAAAGACCTATCCTTCGTCGATTTTTGCGAACTGTACGATGTGATCGAACTCTGGTTCGATCCGAGTCCAGAAGATCAGTTGCAGCTCATTTGGTTGCTCGATTACCTCAGCTCTCATTCAGGCCCCGCGCAAAGACTCAGACTGCGCCTGGTGACGGACGATCTGATTATGATGAGAGCCGAAGAACTGGGAAAGTCCGCATCGCATATTCCGGTCTTTGTTGTCACCGTAAGGGAGTTTGAGGCTGCCAGAATGGCATGGCAGGCCTATCGTGCACCGACACCTGAGGCGTGCGTCGATCTTCTTCACGGCGATCTGAGTGCGTTGTTGATGCTGCGGCCAGCATTGCTCAATCTGCTGGCAGAGCTGCCGGCGCCCTTGACGGGCCTGGGCGCGACTGAGACGCGCTTTCTGGAGCTTCTTTCCAGAGGATTTGCAAACACAAACGCCTTGTTTCATCTACGCTCGCAACGGCGCACATATGTATTCCGTGAATTCGAGTTGGGTTCGTTGCTTGAGGGGCTCGCGCTCGGCCCCAAGCCCGCAGTGGCCGGTTTGGGCGACGAGCTGCGCACAATCGACCCTAAGAATTTGCGAGCTCGGCACGAAGTCTATCTCCGCAGCCGTCTTTCGTTGACCGAATTTGGTGAAGCCGTCCTTGCCCATCAAGAAGACTTCAGTCGTCACAATCCGATCGATCGCTGGTGGGGTGGCACACATCTGACCAACGATCGGCTGTGGCGCTATGGCGCTGTCTTAACGAAACCCTGAGGCCGCGAGCATGGCCCGGCTCATCGTCACGACAGACTCGTCCATCGCCGGCGCCATCCAACAGGCAGGGCTCGCCGACCTCGTGATCGCGATCGAACGCCGGCTGGTCTGGGGGCCGTTGCCGTCAGATGCGGAAATCGACGCGTTCTTTGCGCCACGTACGACGCAACCACACGGCCTTCATTGGCTCGACGATACGCCGTCCTGGCGTCTCGAGGAAGCGGATGCGAAGGACCAAGGATTTATCGAACTGCTTGCGGCATACGACTCAATCGAGTTTTGGCGAGGGCCGGAGCCAAATGCGCAATTGATCTTGCTTTGGCTGCTCGATTATTGGCGCCGCCGATGCAATGCGAGTCCCAATTTTGTCGTGCGCTCTCTGTTGCTGGGCGTCAAGGATGTCGACCCACCGCGAGGGGAACTCCATCCGCCGGTTGTCACGATCACACCTCGACAACTTAAATCGGCCAGCCGTGCATGGCGGGCCTATTGTGCGCCGACCCCGCAAAGTTGGCGCGATCTTTTCAAGACGGATTTGAGCTGGCTGCCGCAGCTCGCCCCTCACGTGACGGCTCTTCTCAAAGAGCTTCCGCGCCCCGCCTCAGGCCTTGGAGCCACGGAAGCGCGGATACTCCAGCTCGTCGCGCGAGGAGGCATGCAACCTTTTGATGTCTTTCCGGGGCATCAGAAGCACAACGAGCTGCATGTATACGGATATTGGGAGGTCGGCTTCCTGCTTGACGGGCTCGCCCGGTGCGAGAGACCGGCGGTGTCAGGACTGGATGAAGCTCCATTTTCGCTGGAGATGCACAACGATTCAATCCGCTTCGATCGGTACAAGCGGTCGCGATTGTCGTTGACCGAATTCGGCAAGGCGGTACTGGGAGGCGACCAGAATTTTCGCCGGCACAATCAGATCGATCGTTGGTGGGGCGGCACTCACCTGACCAACGAACGGCTCTGGTGGTGGGACCCCGAGACCCGGTCGTTGATTGCGCCTGCCTGATGCGGGGGCGCAGCTGATAGCACTGCTGATTCTCATATCGGTTTTGTTGAGAGGTCACCTTGTCACATCTAATCCTGACAACGAACGATTTTGCGGCGAACGCGCTTCGCCAGTCACGTGCGGCGAACGTCGCGCTTGGGTTCCGGTTGCGCTTCGTCTCGGGAAAATTGCCTTCCGAGGAGCAACTGTTGATAGGGCTGGCGCGGCGATCCGCAAAGCACAGCAATCCGGGGGATCATTGGCTCGACGATGCGTGCCGCGCCTTGCTGGACGGCGTTGGCACGCGCGACATCGGTTTCTTCGAGCTCTGCGAGAAGTTCGACTCAATCGAATTGTGGGTCGATCCCAGGCCCAACGATCAGCTTGTACTCGTCTGGCTGCTCGACCTGCTTCGTCCCTACAAGGAGATCACGACGAAGCTGAGCCTTGTGCATACCGACGACATTGTTGCGAACTATGCTCCGCAATCGGTCGCAAAATGGAAGTTGCCGGCCTTCAAGGTGGCCGAGAACCATTTGGTGACGGCAAGCCGCGCCTGGCGAGCCTATCGGGCTGAAACACCAGAACCTTGTTTCGATCTGCTGATGACGGATCTGATGATCCTGCCGAGACTTCGATCGGCGCTGATTGCGGTGCTTGAAGAGCTTCCGGACAGCGTGACGGGACTCGGTGCCAGCGAAATGGATCTGCTGGATTTTGTGAACGACGGGCACACCGACCCGAGGCGCGTCTGCGAGGCGACGTGGATTCGCGATGTATTCGACGGACGCGACGCACAAGAGGCTTTGATCGAACTGGGGGAGCATTCGGTCCCGCCGATCCTGCTGGGCGATCCGTCGTTCAACAATGAAGACCGCTACTTCGGCAAGAGCGAGTGGAAAGTCACGCTGACTGAACTCGGGCGTTCGCTTGTCGCCCGCGAAGACGACATGTGGCGCCACAACCCGATCAAACGCTGGTGGGGCGGTACTGAACTCACCAACGAACAGGTCTGGCGATGGGATCGCGAAAGCCGATCGTTGGTTGCGCCTTAGAGGCGCGTTGAGTGCCGTAGGACCTCCTACCCGTGGTCAAGAGGTAGACGTCCTTGATGGGCGAGCATAGCGCCGTGCTCGCCGCCGTCCAGGACGCTTCGCGCCGGCGTTGCCGGTGCCGACGGCCTCCTGGACAGCGTCTGCGCGCGGCGCTGTGGCGATCGGTGCGGATTTCACGGATCGTGAGCATCGATTTCGCGCGATCGTGAGCACTGAATTCAGACGATCGTGAGCAGCCCGCTACGGCCGATGGGAGATAGAGTCAGTGTTCTGGTTGGCCGTCAAGGGTGATGGTTTTGGCGCTGCGTTTTCGCATGCTTTCTCCGGTGAGCTGGAGGCGGTGGGCGTTGTGGACGAGGCGATCGAGAATGGCGTCGGCGACCGTGGGGTCCCCAATGGCTCCATGCCAGGTGTCCACGGGGAGCTGACTTGTGACGATGGTGGATGCGCGGCCATGGCGGTCCTCGAGGATTTCGAGCAGATCGCGGCGTTCCGCGGCGGTGAGCACCGATAGTCCCCAATCATCCAAAATCAGAAGCTGAGCGCGGCCGAGGCTTTTGAGGAGCCGAGCGTAACGTCCGTCTCCGCGCGCGAGCGCGAGCGCCTCGAACAGCCTTGGAACGCGATGATAGAGGACTGATCGGTTGTCGCGGCAGGCCTTGTGGCCGAGCGCGCAGGCTAACCAACTTTTGCCCAGGCCGGTTGCCCCGGTGACGAGCAAATTCTCGTGGCGATCGATCCAGCGACCTTCGACGAGTTTGGCGAAAACGGCGCGGTCGATGCCCCGCGGGGTGCGCAGATCGACGTCCTCGACGCAAGCAGTCTGGCGCAGTGCGGCGATCTTGAGGCGCGTGGTGAGCCGCCTGGTGTCGCGTTCGGCGGCTTCGCGGTCGACCAACAGGCCGATGCGATCTTCGAACGGCAGGGCTTCGAGATCGGGCGATCGGCGCTGCTCCTCGAAGGCCTTGGCCATTCCGGTCAGGCCAAGCTCGATCAGCCGTTCGTGGGTTGGGTGGTTAAGCATGCCGGGTCTCTCCTTGCTTCAGTGGAAGTAGTCGCGTCCGCGGATGTTGCCGTGGCGCAGGGGCTGGTGCTCGAAAGATTCGTCGAAGAACGTGCGATCGAGGCCGTTCTGGAGGATCGATCTAATCGAGGCGACGGAGCGCGCCTTGATGAGGATGCCCCTCCGGCAGGCTGCGTCGAGGCGTTCGGCGCCGTAGCTTTTGACGAGCGCCAGAATGCCAAGGCAGGTTCGAAAGCCTTGTTCTGGATGGGGCCGGGCGTCGATCACGGCCTGGAAAAACGCTGCTGTCGAAGGACCGATCCGCTCGCCGGCGGCGATCACCGCGGCGGGGGTCCATTTGCCGTAGCGGCGATGGGCGCTGGGCATGTGGTCGGCGATGGTGGTGTGTCCGCGTCGGTTGGGCGCGCGGGCATGGCTGGCGATCCGCTGGCCCTTGTGGAAGATCTCGACCGTCCGATCGTCGATACGGGCATCGACCAGCTCGCCAATCAGACGATACGGCGCGGAGTACCAATGGCCGTCGACCTCGACATGATAATCGGGAGCGAGGCGGCAGCGCTTCCAGCGTGCGAAGGCATAAGGCTGATCTGGCAGCGGGGTTAGCTTGGGTTTGTCGAGTTCGGCAAACAGTTCGGCGCGGCTTGAGCCGAAGCCACGCATTTGACGAGCATTGAGTTCGTCGACGAGTGTCTTGATGGCGGCGTTGAGCTCGGCCCGGGAAAAGAAGCGCTGATTGCGCAGCCGGGCCAGAATCCAGCGCTGGGCGATTTGCACCGCGACCTCGACCTTCGCCTTGTCTTTTGGGCGCCGCGGCCGTGCGGCGAGAATGGCCGTGCCGTAATGGCTCGCCATCTCGGCATAAGTGCGATTGAGGCCGGGATCGTAGCGGTCGGGGTTGCTGACGGCGGCTTTGAGGTTGTCGCAGACCACGAACGTCGGCGTTCCGCTCAAAAACGTGAACAAGTTGACGTGGGCCCGGATCCAGTCGGCCAAGCTCTCGCTGGGGCAGGCCTCGGCGTAGGTGTAGTTCGAAGCGCCCATCGCCGCGACGAACAGCTTCATCGGCTGCACTTCCCCGGTCAGGGGATCGACGATGTCGATGGTGTCGCCGGCGAAATCCACGAACACCTTCTCGCCGCCCAGATGAATCTGCCGCATCGAAGGTCGGACCCGCCCCTTCCAGGCCTCGTAGGTAGTGCAGAACCACGTGTACCCGAAACCGTCGGGATTAACGGCGCGATACTCCTCCCAGAGCAGGCGACGGGTTACGTTGCGCCGGCGGAGCTCTTTATCGATGTAGCTCCAGTCGGGCACCGGCCGCTGCGGGCTCTGAGACGCTGGTCGTGGGGCCGGGAAAAGCAAAAGCTCCAGGTCTTCATCGGTCATTCCCTCCGGAAGCGGCCAGCTCAACCCAGCAGAGCGGGCGCGGCTCAGGTAGCTGTGCACAACGCCGTTGCTGACGCCCACGCTCCGCGCGATGGCCCGCTCTGGCAGGCCTTGAAAATGTTTTAACCGAAGGACTTCCTTGATCCGGCGCATCGACAATCTCTGGGTAGGCATTGGACTTCCTCGTTAACCACGAGGTCATCCCTAAGCCGGTTGAGTTGTCGGCCGAAGCGCTGCAAGGCTCCGAAAGCCTTGCTCACGATCCCGCGAAATCGTTGCTCACGATCGTCTGAAATCTCTGCTCACGATCCCCTGAAATCCGCGCTCACGATCCCGCGAAACGCGCAGCGATCGGCAGGTCGGGACGAAGGAATGGTCACACCGGCCGAACAAAGGAATGAGGCTCAGGCTTTAGTGGAGGTCCTTGCGCTATAGTCCGCCTCGTATGGGGTGTGTCGCTTGAGCGTCGTGCACAAGGCAAAGAGCAAGCGATCCCCTACAGTGCGCAGAGCACGCGCGTGGCCATGTCCTCGCTGTCGCAAGGCATCATAGCGTCGCCTGCTGGCCTCATCGTGTTGGATGGCGACCCGCGACCAGTGATGGACGGCGCTCTGTAGCCGCCTGTTGCAGGCGAGGCGACGGATCACGAAGCGTTGCTTGCCGCTTTGCCGCGTCACCGGCGCGGCCCCTGCCAAGGCGCGCAGAGCATGATAATCTCGCCTGCGCAGAGGCTCTGCGGCCTCGGCGAGCAGTGTGGCGAGATGGATCCTGCCGATTCCTGGCCAGGAGCGAAGGATCGTCACGTCGCACTGCTCCGAGCTCTGCCCCGAGGCCTTCTCCTCGCCTTCGATTGCGACGCACAGACGGTCCAGGTTCTGATGCGCCTCCTTGATCTGCTGATTGACCAGGTGCAGTCGTGCCGCCAAGCTGCGGATGTGTGCGCAGGCGGCCTCGGTGGTGCCGGGTGCCACGAACAGCGGGGCCTCGCGTAAAGTTTCAAGCACCCCCGCCGCATCAAGGCGGCGGATGCGATGGGCTTTCAGAACGCGTGCAATTGCCTTCTCGCTGGCCTTGGCCGCACGGGCCGGCGTCGGCACCATCTGCCAAAGCGCCAGGAACCATTCGTCAGCGACATCGTCGGTCAGCTTGGTGGCCTGCGGATAATATCGCCACAACTGCTTGCGCAGCCGGTTGGCAAGACGTGTGCGCTCCTGCTGCAGTTCGTCGGCCAAGCGCGACCACTCGCGCAGCTCGATCATCGTGGGATCGTCGACCACAAGCCGACGGAACGCCGCGCGATCCGTGCGGAGCGAAGCTCCGAGCACATGGGCATCGCGGCGGTCATCCTTGGCACCAGCCACCGTGAAGCGATCACGGAAGCGGTCAAGCTGCTTGGGATTGATCGCGAACACCGCAAACCCGTGTTCGAGCAACACCTCCACCACCGGGCCGTGCGGCATCTCGATCGCCACGGCGATCTGCCCCGGTGCGGCGTTGGTCTTCTGCAGCAGCCAGTCGCGCAACTCCGTCAGGCCCGCACCCTCATGGGCGAACTCGCAGTGAGCAACCTGTCTTCCTTCGGTATCCAGCAGGCAAACGCTATGGCTCTGCGTTGCCCAATCGATCCCGACGAACCAGCGTACATCTTCGAGCATTGTTGGGACCTCCTTGCTCTCAAAAAGCGGGCCACCGCGATCCTGATCGATCCCTGTACTGGCGCTCTCGGCGCGAACCTCCTACTGGATCTCGACCGCGGCCGCTCTGCCGGGGCGCGGCTCCTACGTCGGTGTTCAAGACACAGGTGGGCAAGGCTGCTCCCGGCGGATCGGCCCGTGTTCCAGTCTACACCTTCGACTGGATGCGAACCCCAAAAGGGTACAGGGTGGGTTAGCCGAACGGGCTGCGCGAAGCGCGGTCCGCTCGGCGTAACCCACCACTGTTTATATCCGTAGAGACTGAAGAGGTGGGTTACGCCAAGGGACTGCGCTTCGCGCAGCCGCCCGCTAACCCACCCTACGAAGCCTTACTCCGCGGCTTGCGCGTAATCGCTCACCGGCGGGCAGGAGCACACGAGGTTACGATCACCGTAGACGTTGTCGACACGGCCGACCGGGCACCAGTATTTGTCGGTCCGCGAGACGCCGTCGGGGAAGACGCCCTCACTGCGCGTGTAGGCGCGCTTCCAGTCGTCGTCCGCGATGTCGTGGACGGTGTGCGGGGCGTGGCGCAGCGGCGAGGCTTCGATCTTGAAGCGGCCGGCCTCGACCTCGGCGATTTCTTTCCGGATCGCGATCATTGCGTCGCAGAAGCGGTCCAGCTCCGCCTTCGATTCCGACTCGGTCGGCTCGATCATCAGCGTGCCCGGCACCGGGAAGCTCATGGTCGGAGCGTGGAAGCCGTAGTCGATCAGGCGCTTGGCGATGTCGTCGACGGTGACGCCGGATGTCGTCTTCAGCGGACGGGGATCGACGATGCATTCATGTGCAACGCGGCCCCTGGCGTTCTTGTAGAGCACCGGGAAGTGCGCATCGAGGCGGGCTGCGATGTAGTTGGCATTGAGGATCGCGATCTCGGTGGCGCGCTTCAATCCTTCGCCACCCATCATCAAAATGTAGATGTAGGAGATGGTCAGGATCGAGGCCGAGCCGAACGGTGCGGCCGAGACAGGGCCTACCGCAGCGTCAGCTTGCGTCGCCGGATGGCCGGGCAGGAACGGCGCGAGATGCGCCTTGACGCCGATCGGGCCCATGCCGGGGCCGCCGCCGCCATGCGGGATGCAGAAGGTCTTGTGCAGGTTGAGATGGCTGACATCGGCGCCGTAATCGCCGGGCCGTGACAGGCCGACCTGCGCGTTGAGGTTGGCGCCGTCCAGATACACCTGGCCGCCATGGCCATGCACGATCTCGCAGATCTCGCTGATGTGCTCCTCGAACACGCCATGGGTCGAGGGATAGGTGATCATCACCGCGGCGAGATCGTTCGAATGCTTTTCCGCCTTGGCGCGGAGATCGTTGACGTCGACGTCGCCGTTCTTCTCGCAGGCGACCACCACCACGTCCATGCCGACCATCGCGGCCGAGGCCGGGTTGGTGCCGTGGGCGGAGGAGGGGATCAGGCAGATCTTGCGATGGCTCTCCCCGCGCGCGGCGTGATAGCCGCGGATCGCGAGCAGCCCGGCATATTCGCCCTGCGCGCCCGAATTCGGCTGCAGCGAGATCGCGTCATAGCCGGTGATGTCGCACAGCCACTTCTCCAGCCGCGCGAACAGCGCGTGGTAGCCCTTGGCCTGCTCGCGCGGGACGAACGGGTGCAAGCTGCCGAATTCCGGCCAGGTCAGCGGCATCATCTCCGTCGTCGCGTTCAGCTTCATGGTGCAGGAGCCCAGCGGGATCATTGCGCGGTCGAGCGCGAGATCGCGATCGCTGAGCTTGCGCATATAGCGCAGCAGCTCGGTCTCCGAACGATGCGTATTGAACACTGGATGGGTCAGGAAGGACGTCGCTCGCTTCAAGGCGTCCGGCAGCGCCTCGCGAGTCGAGGCGTCGATCTCGGCATAAGCGAGCTTGCCACCGAAGGTGCGCCAGACTGCTTCGATTATTGCGGGCGTCGTTGTCTCGTCCAGCGCGATGCGCAAGGCGCCGTCGCTGAGGCCAAGATTGATCTTCTCGGCCACAGCGCGCGCGACGATCTCGTCGCGCTTCGCGCCGACGTCAACCGTCACCGTGTCGAAGAAGCTGTCCGACTCCGGGGCAAAGCCGAGCTTGCGCAGGCCGGCGGCGAGCACGGCGGCGCGGCGATGCACGGTACGAGCGATCTGCGTCAATCCTTCGGGGCCGTGATAGACCGCATACATCGAAGCGATCACGGCGAGCAGCACCTGCGCGGTGCAGATGTTGGAGGTCGCCTTCTCGCGGCGGATATGCTGCTCGCGGGTCTGGAGCGCGAGGCGATAGGCGGGCATCCCGCGCGAATCCACGGAGAGGCCGACGATGCGGCCGGGCAGGGAGCGCTTCAGCGCATCGCGCACCGCCATATAGGCCGCGTGCGGTCCGCCATAGCCCATCGGCACGCCGAAGCGCTGCGCCGAGCCGATCGCGATGTCGGCGCCAAGCTCGCCGGGCGAGGCGAGCAACGTCAGCGCCAGCAGATCGGCGGCCACGATCGCGAGCGCGCCCTTGGCCTTCAGAGCCGCGATCGCGGGCCGGAGGTCGCGCACCGCGCCGGAAGAACCCGGATATTGCAGCAGCGCGCCGAGCACGTCTGATTTGTCGAGATCGGTGAGGGGATCGCCGACGACCAGCGTCCAGCCGAGCGGCTCGGCGCGGGTGCGCATCACCGCCAGCGTCTGCGGATGCACGTCCTTGTCGACGAAGAAGGCCTTGGCCTTCACCTGCGAGTGCCGCTCCGCGAGCGCCATGGCTTCGGCCGCGGCGGTCGCTTCATCGAGCAGCGAGGCGTTGGCGACGTCGAGCCCGGTGAGGTCGCAGATCATGGTCTGGAAGTTGAACAGCGCCTCAAGCCGGCCCTGGCTGATCTCGGGCTGGTAGGGCGTATAGGCCGTGTACCAGGCCGGGTTTTCCAGAATGTTGCGCTGGATCACCGCGGGCAGGATGGTGCCGGAATAGCCCTGGCCGATCAGCGAGGTGAAGACCTGGTTCTGCGCGGCGAGCTCGGCCATATGCGCGATCGCCTCGGTCTCGCTCAGCGGCTTGCCGAGGTCGAGCGGGGTGGCCTGCCGGATCGAGGCCGGCAGCGTTTCTGACATCAACGCATCGACGCTTCTAGCGCCGACCGTTTCGAGCATTGCGGTGACATCGCGCGCCGACGGACCGATGTGGCGGCGAACGAAACTGGCGGCGGTCTCGCCGCTGGATTTACGGTGCGCGGTCATCGCTTGCTCCATAGTCCCTAAGCCGTATGTGCCTTGTAGGCGGCTTCATCCATGAGGCCGCCGAGTTCGCTCTTGTCGGCAATCTTGATCTTGAAGAACCAGGCCGCGCCTTGCGCGTCCGAATTGATCAGCGCCGGCTCGGCGGCTAGCGCCTCGTTGGTCTCGAGCACTTCGCCGGTAACAGGGGCGTAGACGTCCGAGGCCGCCTTCACGGATTCCACGACGGCGGCGGCTTCGGCCTTCTTCAAGCTGCGGCCGACCTTGGGCAATTCGACGAACACGACGTCGCCGAGCTGCTGCTGCGCGTAGTCGGTGATGCCGACCGTGGCGGTATCGCCGTCGATGGCGAGCCATTCATGGTCGGAAGTGTACAGCGTCGTGGTCATTGTCTCGTCCTCAGCGTTTGTAGGTGTTTTTCACGAAGGGCATGGCGGCGACCTGCAAGGGCAGGCGCTGGCCGCGCACCTCGGCGAACAGTTTTGTGCCGAGCGCGCTCAGGCTCACAGGCACGTAGCCCATCGCGACCGGCGCGCTCAGGCTCGGGCCGAAACCGCCCGAGGTGACCTTTCCGATCGGCTCGCCGCCCGCGCTCTCAGCAAACACCAGCGCGCCTTCGCGCACCGGCGCACGGCCCTCTGCGCGCAGGCCGACGCGGCGGCGGGATGCACCGTTATCGAAGTGACCGAGGATCTTTTCGGCGCCGGGGAAACCGCCGGCGCGGGCGCCGCCGGTGCGGCGGCTTTTCTGCACCGACCATTCCAGCGCGGCTTCGACCGGCGTGGTGGCGGTGTCGATGTCGTGGCCGTAGAGGCAGAGCCCGGCTTCCAGCCGCAGGCTGTCGCGGGCCCCGAGGCCAATCGGCAGCACGTCCGGATTTTCAAGCAACGTCCTGGCGAGGCGTTCGGCATCGCTGGCGGGAACCGAGATCTCGAACCCGTCCTCGCCGGTGTAGCCGGAGCGCGAGACGAAGCACTTGATGCCGGCGACCTCATGCGGGCCGGCGTCCATGAACTTCATGCCGGGCGCCGCTGCACAGAATTTCGCCAGCACCGCTTCCGCCTTCGGACCCTGCAGCGCGATCAGCGCGCGGTCGGCAAACGAATCGATGATGCAGTCGCCAGACAGATTCGCGCGCAGATGCGCCTCGTCGGCGTCCTTGCAGGCGGCGTTGACCACCAGGAACAGGTGATCGCCGAAGTTGGCGACCATCAGATCGTCGAGAATGCCGCCCTCGGCATTGGTGAACTGGGCATAGCGCTGCCGGCCCGGCGCAATCGCCACGATATCCTGCGGCACCAGCCGTTCCAGCGCGCGGGCGGCGTCCTCGACCTTGCCCGACTTCGGCCGAAGCGCGATCTGGCCCATATGGGAGACGTCGAACAGGCCGGCTTGGATGCGGGTATGAAGGTGTTCCTTCAGCACGCCCGCGGGGTATTGCACGGGCATGTCATAGCCCGCGAACGGCACCATCTTGCCGCCCAGGGACACATGGAGGCCGTAGAGGGGCGTCCGTTTCAGGGAGTCTTGGTTGTGCGCTAGCATCTCAGGGGCCCTCGGCGGTTCCCCGGGGACGATTCCCCGATGGACACCAGTCGAAGCCCCATCTGTCGCTGTGCCTGAGAGTATTATCCCGTCGGCGGACGCAGTCCGGGTCTTAAGCCCGTCGGCGCCTCTTTCCAGATGCTGTCAAAGCCACGCGGTCCTTTTGCCTGAGAGTTTCCGGGGCGGTTGCTCCTTCGGCGCCGGCTGCCTAAAGCCGGTCTCTCCCGACGTGGCCGTACGATACAGATGGGTAGAGACCACAGGGTAGCCAAGCCTGTCAACGCGACTTCAGCGGCTTTCAACCGGATTGAGCCCCTGCGGCAACCCTCTGATCTCCTTGCACAGTTTCTGGACAGCGAAGCTGGCCTTGTCTAAAAGCGCTTTGGCCCGCAGATATCAGCCTTAATTTCCGGTTTGGACGGCGGCAGCGGGTCCAAGCACACCCGATTGGATGAACATGAGCGGCGTCAACGAGATCAGGTCGACCTTTCTGAACTTCTTTGCCGAGAACGGCCACGAGATCGTGCCGTCCTCGCCACTCGTGCCGCGCAACGACCCGACCTTGATGTTCACCAATGCCGGCATGGTGCAGTTCAAGAACGTTTTTACCGGCGTCGAGAAGCGGCCGTACCAGCGCGCCACCACCTCGCAGAAATGCGTGCGCGCCGGCGGCAAGCACAACGACCTCGACAATGTCGGCTACACCGCGCGCCATCTCACCTTCTTCGAGATGCTCGGCAATTTCTCGTTCGGCGATTACTTCAAGGAGCGCGCGATCGAGCTCGCCTGGAAGCTGATCACGAAGGAGTACGGGCTGAAGAAGGACAAGCTGCTCGTCACGGTCTACCACACCGACGACGAGGCGGCGGGCCTGTGGAAGAAGATCGCCGGCTTCTCCGACGACCGCATCATCCGCATCCCGACCTCGGATAATTTCTGGGCGATGGGCGACACCGGCCCGTGCGGCCCGTGCTCGGAGATCTTCATCGATCGCGGCGAGCACATCTGGGGCGGGCCTCCGGGCTCGCCGGAAGAGGACGGCGACCGCTTCCTCGAATTCTGGAATCTCGTGTTCATGCAATACGAGCAGGTGACGAAGGAGGAGCGCGTGGATCTGCCGCGTCCCTCGATCGACACCGGCATGGGCCTGGAGCGCATGGCCTGCGTCCTCCAGGGCGTCGACAGCGTGTTCGAGACCGACCTGTTCCGCCATTTGATCGACGCGACGTCGTCCGCGCTCGGCAGCGGGCCGAACGAGCAGAATGTCGCCTCGTTCCGCGTCATCGCCGACCATTTGCGCTCCTCGGCCTTCCTGGTTGCGGACGGCGTGCTGCCCTCGAACGAGGGCCGCGGCTATGTGCTGCGCCGGATCATGCGCCGCGCGATGCGCCACGCACAGCTGCTTGGGGCGAAAGAGCCGCTGATGCATCGCCTGGTCTGGGCGCTGGTCCGCGAGATGGGCCAGGCCTATCCCGACCTGATGCGCGCGGAGAATCTGATCGAGGAAACGCTGCGGCTGGAAGAGACCCGCTTCCGCAAGACGCTGGCGCGCGGCCTTGCCATCCTCGACGAGAAGAGCGCGTCCCTGAAAAAGGGCGACATGTTCGACGGCGACGTCGCCTTCACGCTGTACGACACCTACGGCTTCCCGCTCGACCTGACCCAGGACGCGCTGAAGTCGCGCGGCATCGGCGTCGACCAGTCCGCCTTCACCGACGCGATGGAGCGTCAGAAAGCCAAGGCGCGCGAGTCCTGGAAGGGCTCGGGTGAGGCCGCCTCCGAGGCGATCTGGTTCCCGCTGCGCGAAAAGCTCGGCGCCACCGAGTTCCTGGGCTACGAGACGGAGAGCGCCGAGGGCGTGGTGTCCGCACTGGTCAAGGACGGCCAGGAAGTCGCCAGCCTCAAGGCCGGCGAGACCGGTGCGCTCGTGCTGAACCAGACGCCGTTCTATGCGGAATCCGGCGGCCAGGTCGGCGACACCGGCGTGCTCACCGGCGAGGGCGGCATCAAGGTCCGCGTCACCGACACGCAGAAGAAGCTCGGCGATTTCTTCGTCCACATCGGCACCGTCGAGAGCGGCGAGCTCAAGCTCGGCACGGCGCTGCAGCTCGAAGTCGACCACGGCAGGCGCTCGTCAATCCGCGCGCATCACTCGGCGACGCATCTGATTCATGAAGCGCTGCGTCAGGTGCTCGGCGATCACATCGCCCAGCGCGGCTCGATGGTCGCGCCGGACCGGCTGCGCTTCGACTTCGTGCATCCGAAGCCGATCACGGCGGAGGAGCTTGCCCGCGTCGAGGACATCGCCAACGACGTGGTGCTGGAGAATGACGAGGTCACCACCCGCGTGATGGGCGTCGACGAGGCCCGTGAAGCAGGGGCGCGCGCGCTGTTTGGCGAGAAATACGGCGACGAGGTCCGCGTCGTCTCCATGGGCAGGACCGCGCGCGAGCGCGGCGCCAACGTGCTTGGCTGGTCGGTCGAGCTCTGCGGCGGCACGCACGTCAAGCGCACCGGCGACATCGGCCTGATCACGCTGACGAGCGAAAGCGCGGTCGCCTCGGGCGTGCGCCGCATCGAGGCGCTAACGGGCAACTACGCGCGAAAACACGCCAACGAGACCATGGCGCTGGCGAAGACCGCGGCGAACGAGCTGCGCACCTCGATCGACGACGTGCCGGCGCGCATCGCCGCGCTGATGGAGGAGCGCAAGAAGCTCGAGCGCGAGCTGTCCGACGCCCGCAAGAAGCTCGCAATGGGCGGCGGCGCATCCAGCGGCAACGGCGCAGCGAGCGGCGTGCGCGAGGTCGGCGACGTCAAGCTGATGGCGCGCGCGGTCGAGGGCATCGAGATGAAGGATCTCAAGGGCCTTGCCGATGACGGCAAGAAGCAGATCGGCTCGGGCGTCGTCGCCATCGTCGGCGTCACCGAGGACGGCAAGGCCGGCGTCGTGGTCGGCGTCACGCCGGACCTCACCGCGCGCTTCAACGCCGTGAACCTCGTGCGCGTCGCCTCCGAAGCGCTCGGCGGCAAGGGCGGCGGCGGCCGGCCCGACATGGCGCAGGCCGGTGGCCCCGATGGCGCCAACGCGACCGCGGCGCTTGCGGCGATCGAAAAAGCGATGGCAGGCGCTTAAAGCACCATGCGCCTCGTTCCGCGAGGACGTGGGCCTGGCGATCCCGACTTGCGGGATCGCCTCTACGAATTGCTGGAGCACGACCCCCTGGCCTATTCGGTCGGGTCGCGCTTCATCCAGCTCATCATCGCCGTCATCGTGCTCAATGTGGCCGCGATGATCCTCGCCTCGGTGCCGGAGTTAGATGCGCAATTCGGCATGCTGTTCGCAGGCATCACCATCCTCGCGGTGATCGTGTTCGCGCTGGAATATGCGGCACGGCTGTGGACCGTGGCCGGCCATACGCCGCGCAAGGGCTCCGCGCTCGCCGACCGGCTGGGCTACGTCTTCTCGGCGCTCGGCATCATCGACCTCATGGCGTTCCTGCCGGCGGCAATCGTGCTCGCGACGGGACGGCATGCGACGCTGGCAGCGCTCGGCGTGCTGCCGTTCTTCAAGCTGATCCGCTATTCCCCGGCGATGCGCTCGCTGCTCGCCGCGGTGCATGCCGAGCGTCGCGCGCTGATCGGCTGCATCGTCATCCTGGTCGGCGCGGTCTTGACCTTCGCCTCGCTGCTCTACGCCATCGAGCGCGACGTGCAGCCGGACAAGCTCGGCACCATTCCGCAGGCGATGTGGTGGGCAATCGTGACGCTCGGCACCGTCGGTTATGGCGACGTCGTGCCGGTGACGCCGCTCGGCAAGTTCATCTCGACCTTCGCCATCATCAGCGGCTTCGCCATGATCGCGCTGCCGGTGGCGATCATCTCCTCCGCGTTCGCGGAAGAGGTGAGGCGGCGCGATTTCGTCGTCACCTGGGGCATGCTGGCGCGGGTGCCGCTGTTCTCGCACCTGTCGGCCTCCGAGATCGCCGACATCATGCGTCTCCTGCGCGCCCGCACCATCGAGCAGGGCGAGATCCTGGTACGGCGGGGCGATGCCGCTTCGTCGATGTATTTCATCACCGCGGGCGAGGTCGAGATCGCGCTGCCGAGCCAGCAGGTGCGGCTCGCCGACGGCACCTTCTTCGGCGAGATCGCGCTGCTGCATAAGACAAAACGCAGCGGCACCGTCACGGCGACGCGCAAGACGCGCCTGCTCGTGCTCGACGCCCAGGATTTTCACGCCTTGATCGCGCGCATGCCAACGCTGGCCGAGCACGTCCATACCACCGCCAAGGCGCGGCTCGCCGATAGCGGCGACCTCGCGCAGGCCGAATTGGCGCAGGCGGAGAAGGAAGACACCGACCGCTGAGCGGTCAGCCCTTCTTCAGGAAGACGTATTCGGCCGAGTAGGGCAGGCTTTGAAAGGTGCCCGCCGTATCGCAGGGACCGTCATTCAACCAGCCGCCCTTGGTATGAATACGTTGTACCGTCGTGACATCGCTCAGAAGCCCGGTGCCGCGGTGGCTGGTCACTTCCAGTTTGAGCCACGGGATATCGGTGGTCTGGCCTGACGCGTTAGCGATGGCCAGCCTGCCAATCATCTTGCCGACGACGGCGCTGCCGTCGGCAAGCTCCCAATTTGGCCCGGCATAGTGACGGCCGACGGTCTTGCCCTCGGACAGCAGCGTCGCGACCGGCTCGCGGAAGGCCCAGGCGAGCTTGCCGTCGGCGGCGGCCTTGCACTCATAGACCTGCGCGCCCTCGGCGTGGACGTTGAGCACGATGGTCTCGCCGGGTGCGGCGATGGCGTCGGGGAGCGGATCGGCGGCGGCCGGCCCGGCCATTACGGCGAGCAGCATCAGGCAGGGGATGGCAAGCTTGGTCGACATGATCGCATCTCCGCAAAAGCTCTCAAAAAAAGAAACGGGCCGCGCCCAAAGGCGCGGCCCGTGATGATGTCTGGCCCAGTCGGGCGAAATTGCGGTCGGCTTACGCCGCCAGCTCTTTCGTCAGGTTCTCGGCGACCTTGTCGAGGAAGCCGGTGGTCGAGAGCCAGCGCTGGTCGGCGCCGACCAGGAGCGCGAGGTCCTTGGTCATGTAGCCGGCCTCGACGGTGTCGACGCAGACCTTCTCCAGCGTGGCGGCGAACTTGGCGAGCTCGGCGTTGTTGTCGAGCTTGGCGCGGTGCGACAGGCCACGGGTCCAGGCGAAGATCGACGCGATCGAGTTGGTCGAGGTCTCCTTGCCCTTCTGGTGCTCGCGGTAGTGGCGGGTCACGGTGCCGTGGGCGGCTTCGGCCTCGACGGTCTTGCCGTCGGGGGTGAGCAGCACCGAGGTCATCAGGCCGAGCGAGCCGTAGCCCTGCGCGACCGTGTCGGACTGCACGTCGCCGTCGTAGTTCTTACAGGCCCAGACATAGCCGCCGGACCACTTCAGGGCCGAGGCCACCATGTCGTCGATCAGGCGGTGCTCGTAGGTCAGGCCCTTGGCGTCGAACTCCTTCTTGAACTCCTTGTCGAAGATCTCCTGGAAGATGTCCTTGAAGCGGCCGTCATAGACCTTGAGAATGGTGTTCTTGGTCGACAGGTACACCGGGTAGCCGCGCAGCAGGCCGTAGTTGAAGGAGGCGCGGGCGAAGTCGATGATGGAGTCGTCGAGATTGTACATCTCCATGGCGACGCCGGCGCCCGGAGCCTTGAACACTTCCTTCTCGATCACGGTGCCATCCTCGCCGACGAACTTCAGCGAGAGGGTGCCCTTGCCCGGGAACTTGATGTCGGTGGCGCGATACTGGTCGCCATAGGCGTGGCGGCCGATGATGATCGGCTTGGTCCAGCCGGGAACGAGGCGCGGCACGTTCTTGCAGATGATCGGCTCGCGGAAGATCACGCCGCCGAGGATGTTGCGGATGGTGCCGTTCGGCGACTTCCACATCTGCTTGAGGTTGAACTCCTTCACCCGGGCCTCGTCCGGGGTGATGGTGGCGCACTTGACGCCGACGCCGACCTTCTTGATCGCCTCGGCGGCGTCGATGGTGACCTGATCGTTGGTGTGGTCGCGGTATTCCATGCCCAGGTCGAAATACATCAGCTCGACATCCAGGAACGGGTTGATCAGCTTGTCCTTGATGTACTGCCAGATGATCCGGGTCATCTCGTCGCCATCGAGTTCGACGACGGGATTGGATACCTTGATTTTTGCCATGATCGGGGAAGCCTCTTGGGAACGGCGCTTTTGGCGCGCCAACGTGAATATCCGCCGCCTCTTAGCACCTGATAGCAGCGGGCGAAAGCCAAGTGATTATGCACTTTTAGCTCATCCAGCTTCCACAGATGGGGAGCGGGATCCGGGGGGGCGGGGGTGAGGTTTCAGGCGAGATTCAAAAGTTGAATCCAACCCGTTATTTCCCTTGAGAATTTTGTCAGGACAGGCAAACGACAGGCGGGCGAGGCCGGACGGGCCGGTGGCTGGCTTTGAATCAATTCCTCAGGTGGCATTGCCAAGGCCTTGAGAAACAGTGTGAAAGCGGAGCGAGATGTCGGGGACTGACAGAAGCAAGACGGGCCTTTCCCTCGACGGTCCCATCGTCATCCTGGTCGAGCCGCAGCTGGGCGAAAACATCGGCATGGCCGCGCGCGCCATGGGCAATTTCGCGCTTGGCGCCTTGCGCATCGTCAACCCCCGGGACGGCTGGCCCAACATCGCGGCCCAGCGGGCCGCGGCCGGCGCCGACCACATTCTGGAAAAGGTCGAATTGTTCGACACCGTGGAGCAGGCGGTCGCCGACCTCGACCTCTTGTTCGCCACCACGGCTCGCCCCCACGACCAGGCCAAGCCCGTGGTCGGGCCGGAGGCGGCAGTCAACGAGATCGCCGGGCACGTCGCGACCGGCGGCAAGGCCGGCATCCTGTTCGGCCGGGAGCGCTGGGGCCTGACCAACGAGGAGGTCGGGCTCTCCAACCGCATCATCACCTTCCCGGTCAATCCCGGCTTTGCCTCGCTCAACCTCGCCCAGGCCGTGCTGCTGATCGGCTATGAATGGTTCAAGCGGGCCACATCCGGCGAACTGCCGCACGCCATGCCCGAGCGCTCCGAGCGCGCCTCGCAGCACCAGATGCAGGCCTTCTTCGACAATCTCGTGCGCGAGCTCGACAAGGTCGAGTTCCTGCGGCCGGCCGAGAAGCGCGACACCATGCTGGTGAACCTGCGCAACATTTTCAGCCGCATGGAGCCAACCAAGCAGGACATGCATACACTCCATGGCGTCGTCATGGCGATCGCGGAGGGGCGCAAGGGCCCGGCCAAGGGCGGCGTGCTCGACGGCGAGCAGGCAACACGCCTGCGCGCGCTGCTGGCCGAGCACGGGCAGGGCGGCGGCGTGCCCGACAGCGGCTCCACGGTGCGCGGGCTCGCCCGCCTGCTCCGCCGCAATCCGACCGACGCCGAGCGCCTGCTGTGGCAGGCCCTGACCCGCGACCGCCGCTTCGCAGGTGGGTTCAAGCGCCAGACCCCTGTGGGGCGGCACATCCCGGACTTCGTCTCGTTCCCGCACCGGATCGCGATCGAGCTGGTCAACCCGGGCGAGGGCGAGGCCATCGCCGCCGACCGCGCCGGGCGCCGGACCTGGCTCGAGGCGCGCGACTATCGGGTGCTGGAGATCCGCGCGGCGGATGTGGAGCGGGATCTGGAGGCGGAGCTGGTTCGGCTGCAGGGGATGATGGAGCAAGGCGCGTAAGGTTCGTCGCGCGCAGCTCTCGTAGGGTAGAGCTGGCCCCGCAAATTCGGACAGTAGCTTGAGTGGATTTTCTGCCTGACAGCGGCGAGGATTCTTGCTGCGAATCAGGAGCGAAGATGACGAAGAAGAGCCGCCGGACGCATTCTCCGGCATTCAAGGCGAAGGTTGCTTTGGCTGCGGTCAAAGGCGACAAGACACTGGCGGAGCTGGCGCAACTGTTTGATGTTCATCCGAACCAGATCACGATCTGGAAAAACCAGCTCCTGGAAGGCGCCGCCGGCGTGTTTGGGCATGACAAGACATCGGCCGAGACGCCGGTCGATTTGAAGGCGTTACATGCCAAGATCGGCGAGCTGGCGTTGGAAAACGATTTTTTGTCCGGCGCGCTCACCAAGGCGGGCCTGCTGAGCGCAAAGCGATGATCGACCGCGATCATGATCTTTCTATCGTGCGCCAGGCGAAGGTCCTGAAGCTGGCTCGCAGCACGGTCTACTATGAACCTCGGCCAGTTTCGGCCGAGGACCTTGCCTTGATGCGTCGGCTCGATGAGCTGCATCTCGATTATCCCTTCGCGGGAGCGCGTATGCTGCGATCGTTGCTGCGGCGGGAGGGCGTATACGCCGGTCGCCGCCACATCGCGACGCTGATGAAGCGCATGCGGATCGAGGCGGTCTATCGTCGCCCGAAAACGAGCAAGCCGGCTCCGGGTCACAAGATCTACCCGTACCTGTTGCGCGGATTGAAGATCGAGCGGCCCGACCATGCGTGGGCAATGGACATCACCTACATTCCGATGCGGCGTGGCTTCGTCTATCTCGCGGCGGTCGTCGATGTGTTCAGCCGACGGGTCCTGGCCCATCGCGTCTCGATCACAATGGAGGCGGCCTTCTGCGTCGAAGCGGTCCAGGAGGCGTTGGCGAAGCACGGCAGGCCCGAGATTTTCAACACGGATCAGGGCAGCCAGTTCACCAGCCTCGAGTTCACCGATGTGCTGCTGGACGCGAAGATCGCCATCAGCATGGACGGCAAGGGCGCCTGGCGCGACAACGTGTTTGTCGAGCGGCTCTGGCGCACGGTCAAATACGAAGAAGTTTATCTCCGCGCCTACGACAGCGTGTCCGAGGCGCGAGCGTCAATTGCCAAGTATCTGGCCTTCTACAATCAGGGACGCCCTCACTCGAGCCTTGACGGGCGCACGCCCGACGAGGCTTACTTCGGCACGCAAGCTATGGTGATGGCCGCATGACCGTCGCCGACGGTTTTGTCGTCGCTCTGGTCGGGCTACGCCCTCCCGACGCAACGACAAAACCGTAAAGCCCCGCGTTCAGCATAACCCGGCAGGAATCCACTTAAATCCAGCGGGGCGCTGTCCAAACAACCGGGGCCAGCTCTGGTGGGCAAAGGCGCATCGCGCCGTGCCCACGACTTTTGTCTACGGATGCGATGGTGGGCACGCTTCCGCCTTCGCTCGTCGAGCTACGGCGGACAGGTTGCTTTGCCCACCCTCGCGATCGCGAAACTGACTATTTCGGTGGCGACCTCTGTCGTTCATGCTCAAATCTCGCAATCTCCCCCTGCCATTCCCGATACCGCTCCGAGCTCATCGGAATTCCGATAAGGTGAAATCCGAGAGCATCCTCGTACATCGCGACGTAATACTCCTGGGCCAACTGACGCGGTGTGCTCGGACCCAGAGCATAGGTGTGAGTGAAGGTGCCCCCACGGCCTCCACCGAACGTGACACTTACCAACTCTTGGGCAGGTCGCTTTCCACGAATGACGTCGAGCACCTTCAACTTCGCGGCATAAGGTTCTCGCGGCTTTTCAATCGATGGACGTCCGGACTGGTCGGGACCAACGAGAAAAACAGGTTCCCGCAGCACGCGCACCTTGGCAACGGTGACCTGATCGGTCGATGACGGGCGCGTACGCTCCGCAAAATCGAAGGTCGCCTCATCCGAAAAGTAGGTGATCGGACCGTCGGCCGCCTCGGCGAATGTTGCCGCGCAGGCGAATATAACGACGGCAAGAGAGCGACTGAGCAACCTGATCACCAAAGACATCCATTCGCTTTCGCATAATCCTAGTTGTTATTGCGGTAATGCTGTGACAGTCCGCAGCCTCGATCTGCGAAGTCGTGGGCACGGCGCTATGCGCCTTTGCCCACCCTACGGATCCCGCATCAGGCCACGCCTGCGATCGGACCTTTCGGTTCACTCTGTTGCAGCCGGCGCAAGGCCGCGAGGTTGGTCTCGACCGAGGCGAGGCAGCAGCGCGATTTGCCGCCCGACTTCGCCTCGTAGAGCGCGGCATCGGCGACGGCGAGCAATTCCGCGACGTCGGCGCCGTGATCCGGCGACATCGCAATGCCGACGCTGGCGCGCACCTCGCCGCCGAGCTCATAGGAGGCGGCGACCTCGGCGATGAGGCGGTGTCCCATCTCCTGCGCCATCTCGGGCGTGACGCCGTCGAGGAGCACGACGAACTCGTCGCCGCCCATCCGCGCAACCGCCGTGCGGTCAGGCAACACCCGGCGCACGCGCGCGGCCACCGTCTTTAGCACCTCGTCGCCCGCCGCGTGTCCGAACGTGTCGTTGATCGGCTTGAAATTGTCGAGGTCGAAGAACATCACGGCGAACCGGCGTTCGGCGCGCGCAGCAAGCCTCGTGCCGAGCGCCTCGACGAAGCCGGCCCGATTGAGCAGCCCCGTGAGCGCGTCATGATGGGCGCGATGGCTGTTCTCGCGCTCGGCGCGCATGGTGGTGACCAGCATGCGGTTGAGGCGGAAGGCAGCGGCCGTCATCGCGGCGAGATACATCGGCACCTGCAGATAAACGATGTAGAACAACGGCTCGCCGGCGAGCGCGGCGCCCGGGATGATGGGACCGAGGCTCAGGAGGATCATGGTTCCGGCGAGGCGCGGCGCGCCGAAATTGCGGAAGCAGATGCCGCCGACCATCGCCGCCGCCGACAGCGACGCCAGCATGGCGACGACCCAGTCGCCGCTCGCAAGGCTGGCAATGGCGCCAAATCCGACGCTGGCACTCCAGGCGACCGCGAGCAGGAGATGAAGGTCGGTCGGAGTGGGGCGGTGCTCACGCGCCCTGCGATGCGCGCTGGCGAGCACGAGGAGACGGGCGAGGCAGATCGCGATCTCCATGACCAGCCAGACGATGAAGGGGGCAGTCTGCTTGCGCGCGGCGATCACGGCGGCGACGGCAATGGTGTTGACGGCGCCGGCGGCAAAGACCGGCAGCGATCCGTGGAGCTGCGCAATGAGCGCGGCCCGGATGTCCTCGGGCACCCCAGGCCCCGGCTCGGCCAGCCAGCGCGTCAGCCGCCAGCGCGGCGCGCTGTAGAGTCCCTCGTTCGATTGCATTGCGGAAGCGTCCCCGTATCCCGGGGCCAACAACGACGACGGCTCCTAACAGCCTTTTAAGGTAGCAGCCGATTGTGCCGGCCGTGCTTGACGCGAGGTAAATGGGCGCTGCCGGGACTGTGGCCGTGCAGGTAGGTGCGGGTTGGTGCAGGAGTGGCGGCGAGGGAGAGGCGGATTGGGGTAGCGAGCCAACGGGTCGGCGCGAAGCGCCGCCCGATGACAGGCTCCGCGATATCCGGGGAAAGGTCCCGCATGTCGCTGCGCTCATGCGGGCTACCAGCGTCGTAGCCCGGATGGAGCGGAGCGTAATCCGGGACGGTGTCCCCGCATTCCGCTTCGCTGCATGCGGGCTACGAGACCAGAGCGATCACACCGCCTCCAATTGATCCGCCGCGCGCTTTTTCTTCACCTTCGCCTGGCCGAGCAGGGGAGTTGCCGTGAGCGCGGCCGTATCGGCCACGCCCGGGTCGCGCGAGATCATGGCGGCGACGATGGCACCGTCGATGATGAGGCCGAGCTGGTGCGCCAGCACGGTGGGCTCGGTTGATCCGAGCTCGCCGGCGAGCTTCTCGATGTGGCCGAGCACGATCTTCTTGTGCTTCAGCGCGATGTTGCGGAACTGTTTGGCGTCCTTGTCGTGCTCGCCGACGGCGTTGATGAAGGGGCAGCCGTAGAAGCGCTCTTCCGCGAACCAGCTCTTCAGGGCAGGGAAGATCCGCGTCAGTTTTGTTTGCGCGTCGCCGCCGCCAGCTTCCATGGCGCCGATGAACCATTCGCGCCACTGCTTGCCTTCGCTCTCCAGCACCGCGTTGACGAGATTGGTCTTGGAGCCGAACAGCTTGTAGAGCGTGGTCTTCGCCGTGCCGGCTTCCTCGATGATCGCGTCGATGCCGGTGGCGTTGATGCCGTTCTTGCAGAACAGATGCGTCGCCGCGCTGAGCAGACGCCCGCGTGCGGACTCGTCGTCGCCGGCGCCGGAATGCGGCGCGTTTGCAGTCTTCTTCGATGAAGCTTTTGCCATGGTGACAAACTTACCCGCAGCCATGCCGCATCAGCAAGCCGCATCTGTTCCGCGCTGAAAAGATTCGCAAAGACCAGGCCATCTGCATCGCCTTTGAGCAAGGAGCGGCTGATCAATCCGCAGGCAGGGAGGCGTAAGCGGCTCCAATGCTTCGCGTTTTGATTTTGGCCGGCTCTGGCACGCTCCATGCAAGGAAACAGACCGTTCGGTATCCTGCCGATTTCCACTTCTGCCAGGGAGAAGATTGATGACTGCCGTCGTTCAGAAGACAGTGCTGACGGGGTGCCTCGCGCCCATCGACAAGAACGGGCTCGAGCAACTGATCGCCAACGGCAAGGCGAATCCGAAGGTCATCAAGACCTTGAAGTGCAAGACGGTGGCGGAAGGCAAATTCCGCCACGCCAACTACATCCGCAACCTGCAGCCCTACATCGTCGACGAGCCGCCGGGGCTGCTGGGCGACGATACCGCGCCCAATCCGTCGGAGGCCTCGCTCGCCGCGCTCGGCTCCTGCCTTGCGGTCGGCCTGCACGCCAACGCGGTGCATCGCGGCTGGATCGTCAACAAGCTCGAACTCGAGCTCGAAGGCGACCTCAACATCACCGCGGTCTGGGGCACCGGCGATGTCTCCGACAAGCCGGTCGGTTTCACCGACGTGCGCGTGAAAGTGGACATGGAGTGCGAGGGCATCTCGCCGGACGAGATCAACGCGCTGGTCGCCCATGTGAAGAAATGGTCGCCGGTCGCCAACACCTTCACCCGCCCGGTCAATCTCGAGGTCGGCATCTAGCAATAGCAACAGGACAAGGTGCGGGAGACGATCATGGGTTCACTGGCTTTATCGCGGGCCGAAGTTTTGGATCAGCCCGCACCGTCCATTGCAGGGGAGGTGGCGCGGATCGCGCGGGAGCAGCTCGCGCCGCTCGCCGCCGGCATCGACGCCGGCACGGTCTATCCGGCCGAGGTGCTGCGCGCGTTCGGCACGGTCGGCGCCTGGGGCAGTCATGTTCCTTACGAAGGTCCCGCGGACTTGCGCTGCGCGATCGAGTCGATGGCTGTGATCGGCGAGGTCTGCGGCGCCACGGCCTTCATGGCCTGGTGCCAGAACACGCTGGTCTGGTACGCCGCCAACTCGACCAATCTGAAGCTGGCGAGGCGTTTTGGCGATGCCTTCTCGACCGGGCGCGTGCTCGGCGGCACCGGCCTGTCCAATCCGATGAAGAGTTTCTTCGGCATCGAGAAGCTGAAGCTGAAAGGGCGGAAGGTCGACGGCGGCTACATCGTGCGCGGCGCGCTGCCCTGGGTCTCCAATCTCGGCCCGGACCATTATTTCGGCACGATCTTCGAGCGCGAGGACGATGAGGGGACGGTGATGTTCCTGGCTGATTGCTCCGACCCCGCGATCACGCTGACGCCGTGCAAGCCGTTCCTCGCCATGGACGGCACCGGCACTTACGGCGTGCAGTTCCGAGACGTCTTCGTGCCGGACGAGCTGATCCTCGCCGATCCCGCTGCGCCCTTCGTCAAGAAGATCCGTGCCGGCTTCATCCTGCTGCAGGCCGGCATGGCGCTCGGCGTCATCCGCGATTGCATCAACATCATGGACGAGGTGGATAGCCCGCTCGGCCACATCAACCGCTACCTGCCGCAGCAGCCGGTGCACTTCCGCGATCTCGCCGCCGAGCTCGAGGCCGAGACCATGGCGCTGGCGCGCGATCCCTACAACGAGGAGGAGACTTACTGGCGCAAGGTGATCGCGCTCCGCCTGCGCGCCGGCGAAGCCAGCGTCGCGGCGGCCCATGCGGCGATGCTGCATTGTGGCGCGCGCGGCTATCTCAAAAGCCACCGCGCGCAGCGGCGCCTGCGCGAGGCCTATTTCGTCGCGATCGTCACGCCGGCCACCAAGCAGCTGCGCAAGATGCTCGCCGATGCCTGAGTTCTACGAGTCCACCCCAAGACGAACCTAAGACGACGACCCTAGTGACCCCCAACCTCAACGGAGAGGCTGCCATGACTGACGTTCTGATCACTGCCGTCGAACTCGCCGATCTCTTGAAGACCGAGCCGTGTGTCGTGATCGACACCCGCAATCCCGATGCCTACGCCGCCGGGCATCTGCCTGATGCCGTCAACGTGCACGAGATTTTTACGTTCCTTGCGACCTCGACGCCGGAGGGTATGGCGGAGCTGAAGACAAAATTCGCCGATGCGTTCGGCGGTGCCGGGCTCTCCGGCAAGGAAACGGCCGTGATCTACGAGCAGTCGATGAACTCCGGCTTCGGCCAGTCCTGCCGCGGCTATTACCTGCTCACCATGCTCGGCTATCCCAAGGTGAAGGTGCTGCATGGCGGCTTCGACGCCTGGTCGGCCGCCGGCTTCCCGGTGACCACGGACGTTGCGACGCCTGCCAAGGCCGGGTTCTCGATCGTGCCTGAAGCCGGCGAGATCCTGATCGACGCGAAGACGATGCTCGGCGCCGTCGGCAAGCCCGGCATCGCCATCCTCGACGTCCGCGATGTCGACGAGTGGATCGGCGACAGCTCGTCTCCTTACGGCAAGGATTTCTGCCCGCGCAAGGGCCGCATCCCCGGCGCGGTGTGGCTGGAATGGTATCGCATGATGAAACCGACCGCCGAGGGCCCGCGCTTCAAGTCCAAGGACGAGATTTTGGCAGAATGCGCCACCGTCGGCATCTCGCAGGCGACGCCGGTCTATCTCTACTGCTTCAAGGGCGCGCGGGCCTCGAACACCTTCCTGGCGCTGAAGAACGCCGGCGTGAAAGACGTGCGGATGTATTTCGGCTCCTGGAACGAATGGTCGCGCGATCCCTCGCTGCCGATCGAGCAGGGCCTGCCGATTGCGTCTGATGTGACGACCAAGGCGGCGTGAGCGCTCGCCTCGTCCTTCGAGACGACGCGGAGCCTGTCATCGGGCCGCGCTGTGCGCGGACCCGGTGGCGGTCTCCTCAGGATGAGGCTAAGCGGCAGCGGTGCCCGTTGATACCGCTGCCGCGCACACCGCCCTCATCCTGAGGAGCCCGCCTAAAGCGGGCGTCTCGAAGGATGGGCCGCTTGCGGACGAGGCGTAATCCCTAGCGCCTTGATCCGCGAGGCCAGCGTGGTCGGCTTGATATCGAGCATCTCGGCCGCGCCGTCGGGGCCGAAGACTTTTCCCGAGCAGGCCTCGAGCGCGGCCAGGATGTTGGCGCGCTCGTGGTCGCGCATTTCCGACGACGTCATGACGGCGGGGCGCGCATCCATCTTCTGGCGGGCGGCGCCGGTCGGGGCTTGTGCGCCGGATGCATCCGGCAGGTCGATGCGCAGGCGGCCGTTCTGCGACAGGATCGCCGCGCGCTCGATCACGTTCTGCAATTCGCGGACGTTGCCGGGCCAGTCGTAGCGGGCGAGCCGCCGCGCATCGCCCTCGGACAGGCGCAAATTCGACTTCAGCGCCTTGCCCTCGCGTGTCAGAAAATGCTGGGCCAGCAGGGGAATGTCCTCGCGCCGTTCACGCAAGGGAACGGTTTCGATCGGGAACACGTTGAGGCGGAAATAGAGGTCCTCGCGGAAACGGCCGCGCTGCACCTCCTGCTTGAGGTCGCGGTTGGTCGCGGCGATGACGCGGACGTCGACGGCGCGGGTGCGCTCCTGGCCGACGCGCTCGAAATTTCCCTCCTGCAGCACGCGCAGCAGCTTGCCTTGCAATTCGAGCGGGATCTCGCCGACCTCGTCGAGGAACAGCGTGCCGCCGTCGGCGAGCTCGAAGCGGCCGATGCGGTCGCGCGTTGCGCCGGTGAAGGCGCCGCGGACATGGCCGAAGAACTCGCTCTCGAACAATTCGCGCGGGATCGCCGCGCAGTTGACGCGGATCAGCGGCCGGTCGCTGCGGGTGGAATCCTCATGGATGGCGCGCGCGATCAGCTCCTTGCCGGTGCCGGATTCGCCGGTGATCATCACCGCCGCCGTGGTCGGCGCCACCAGCTTGACCTGGCGCAGCGTCTTCTGGATCGCCTCGCTTCCACCGATGATGCCGCGCGGATTGGTCTCGATGCGGATTTCTTCCTGGAGATAAGCGTTCTCGAGCTCCAGGCGTTCCCGCAGGCGATCGACTTCGGCGAGCGCGGCATGCAGCTTCTCGTCGGCCTCGCGGCGCTGGCTGACGTCGCGAAACACCACGACGGCGCCGACCACGACGCCGCGGTCGCGGATCGGCGTCGAGGTGTATTCGACCCAGGCGGGCGAGCCGTCCTTGCGCCAGAACACTTCGCCGTCGACCTGG
Source organism: Bradyrhizobium sp. USDA 376 (assembly GCF_054063675.1). NCBI lineage: Bacteria > Pseudomonadati > Pseudomonadota > Alphaproteobacteria > Hyphomicrobiales > Nitrobacteraceae > Bradyrhizobium > Bradyrhizobium sp. USDA 376. The sequence goes on along the minus strand of NZ_JBSSGN010000001.1, from coordinate 7,714,354 downwards.
TGCACGGCGCCGTCGCGGAACGCCGCATAGATCGGGCAATCGTGGTTGTGATAGTGACGGCCGTCGTGATGGGTGTGGTGCACGATCGGGTGGATCTCCTTGCCGACCAGCTCCTCGGCGGTCCAGCCCAGCATGCGCTCGGCCGCAGGATTGACGAAGGTGGTCTTGCCTTCCGCGTTGACGCCATAGATGCCTTCGCCGGCGGCGCGCAGGATCAGCTGGTTCTCGCGCTCGATGTCCTGGAACACGCGCTCGACCCGCTGCCAGGTGGAGATGCCGCCGCGCATGTGGTCTTCGGCGGCCGCATCGACATTGCGCCGGCGGCGCGCTTCGAGATCGGTCAGCGTGAGCAGCAGCAGCGAGCGGCCGTCATGCGGCAGCAGGCAGCCGGCATATTCGAGCTGGAGATTTTGCCCCGTCGCATGGCGGGGGGTGAGCGCCGTGGTCCAGTAGGCGCCCTTGTGCAGCACAGCCTGGGTGAAGACGGTGAGGGCCGGAAGCTCGCCGGCGTGGAGCGTGCTGGCCCGGGTCTGCCGGAGCAGGGCGCGGTCATAGCCGAGCAGGGCGCAGGCGGCCGGATTGGCATCGACGATCTGGTCGCTGAAGGGATCGACCAGCAGGGTCGCCTCGACCGAGGATTCGAACGCCGCGATGCGCGGGTCGACGGCGGGAGCCACATCATCGTGGACGGATATTGGCGTCGTTGCCATTGCGAAATCTCGTAATTGAACTACGAAATCTCGTTTATCACGAGTTTTCGTAGTGGCCAAGCGCGGGCGAAAATGCTGCGTCATCAAGGCACTGGCCGCTTCTAGGGCGGTGGCATGCTCCTTGCGTAATTGCTCCTCGCAATGACGCGCAGGAGGGCCGATGTCCACGTTCGACAATCCGTTTGATCCCGATCGCAACCTTCGAACCGGCTGCGTCTGCGGCCAGCATCAGTCCGCAGCCGAGCACGAGCAGGCCACGGCGCTGCGCTGCGCGCCCGTCGAGAGCGAGGAGAAGCGCTACGAGGGCGTGGTCGCCTCCGCAGTGATGCGCGCGATGTTTCCGCAGGACGTTGCGCGGCGCGCGTTCCTGAAGTCGGTCGGGGCATCGACTGCGCTCGCGGCACTCTCGCAGTTCTTCCCGCTCAAAACGGCGACCGAGGTCTTTGCGCAGGCCGGTGCGCCCGAGAAGAAGGACCTCAAGGTCGGCTTCATCCCGATCACCTGCGCCACGCCGATCATCATGGCGGCGCCGATGGGCTTCTATGCCAAGCACGGCCTCAACGTCGAGGTGGTCAAGACCGCGGGCTGGGCCGTGATCCGCGACAAGACCATCAACAAGGAATACGACGCCGCGCACATGCTGGCGCCGATGCCGATCGCGATCTCGCTCGGCCTCGGGGCCAACGCCATTCCCTTCGCCGTCCCTGCGATCGAGAACATCAACGGGCAGGGCATCGTGCTTGCGACCAAGCACAAGGACAAGCGCGATCCGAAGGACTGGAAGGGCCTGAAATTCGCGATCCCCTTCGACTATTCCATGCACAATTACCTGCTGCGCTATTATCTCGCCGAGCACGGGCTCGATCCTGACGCCGACGTGCAGCTGCGCTCGGTGCCGCCGCCGGAGATGGTCGCGAACCTGCGCGCCGACAACATCGACGGCTTCCTCGCGCCCGACAACATCTGCCAGCGCGCGATCTATGACGGCGTCGGCTTCATGCATCTGCTCTCCAAGGAGATCTGGGACGGCCATCCCTGCTGCAGCTTCGCCGCCAGCCGCGAGTTCATCACCACAGCGCCGAACAGCTTTGCGGCGCTGACGCGCGCCATCGTCGATGCCACCGCCTATGCCTCGAAGGCCGAGAACCGCAAGCAGATCGCGGAGGCCATTGCGCCCGCCAACTACATCAACGCGCCGGTCACGGTGCTGGAGCAGGTGCTGACCGGCACCTATGCCGACGGCCTCGGCGGTGTGAAGACCGATGCCAAGCGCGTCGATTTCGATCCGTTCCCCTGGCAGTCCTTTGCGGTGTGGATGCTGACGCAGATGAAGCGCTGGGGCCAGATCAAGGGCGATGTCGATTACAAGGCGGTGGCCGAGCAGGTCTATCTGGCGACCGACACCAAGAAGCTGATGACCGAGATGGGCCTGTCGCCGCCGGCGAGCAGCTACAAATCGTTCGCGGTGATGGGGAAGACGTTCGATCCGGCCAAGCCGGAGGACTATGTCGCGAGCTTCAAGATCAGGAAGGCGTCGTGATGGGTCGTGCTCTCTCTCCGGCGTCGTCCCGGCGAAGGCCGGGACCCATAACCACAGGGAGATGTTTGGCGATGACTCGTCGTTCGGTACTCCCACTGACCGCCATCGATAGATCACGCGGTATGGGTCCCGGCCTTCGCCGGGACGACATGTGGAGAGGGCACGTCGCATGACATCCTCCCTCCGCCTCCGCGCCGGCCTCGTCTCCATCGCGCTGCTCGCCGCGTTCCTCGGCATCTGGCATCTCGCCACGCGCTCGACGGCACCTGTCGCCACGATGAGCCCGGAATACGCCAAGCTGATGGGCCTCACGGCCACGCAGGGCAAATCCGCCATGCCTGGGCCGCTCGATGTCGGCGCAAAGCTCTGGGAGCATTTGAAGCGGCCGTTCTACGACAACGGGCCGAACGACAAGGGGCTCGGCATCCAGCTCGCTTATTCCATTGCGCGCGTCGGCACCGGCTATCTGCTCGCGGTGCTCGTCGCCATCCCGCTGGGTTTTCTCATCGGCATGTCACCGCTGCTGAGCAAGGCGCTCGATCCGTTCATCCAGGTGTTGAAGCCGATCTCGCCGCTCGCATGGATGCCGCTGGCGCTCTACACCATCAAGGATTCCTCGGTCTCGGCAATCTTCGTCATCTTCATCTGCTCGATCTGGCCGATGCTGCTCAACACCGTGTTCGGCGTCGCCAGCGTGCGCAAGGAGTGGATCAATGTCGCGCGCACGCTGGAGGTCGGCACCGTCAGGCGAGCCTTCACCGTGATCCTCCCCGCAGCGGCGCCGACGATCTTGACGGGCATGCGCATCTCGATCGGGATTGCCTGGCTCGTGATCGTCGCGGCCGAGATGCTCGTCGGCGGCACCGGCATCGGCTACTTCGTCTGGAACGAGTGGAACAACCTCTCGATAACCAACGTGATCATCGCGATCCTCCTGATCGGGATCGTCGGCATGCTGCTCGACCAGATCCTCGCGCGCTTCACGCGCATGGTCACCTTTCCGGAGTAGGGGCCGTGACCGACAAGTTCATTTCCATCGAAGGCATCGCAAAACGCTATCCCGGCGCAAGCGGCGCCACGACCACCGTGTTCGAGAACCTGTGGCTCTCGATGGCCCGCGGCGAGTTCTGTTGCGTGATCGGCCATTCCGGCTGCGGCAAGACCACTGTGCTCAACATCCTCGCCGGCCTCGATGCGCCGAGCGAGGGCGCGGTCATCGTCGACGGGCAGGCGATCTCGGGCACCAGCCTCGACCGCGCCGTGATCTTCCAGAGCCACGCGCTGCTGCCCTGGCGCACCGTGCTCGGCAACGTCGCTTATGCCGTGAGCTCGAAATGGCGGAGCTGGGACCGCGCCAAGGTCAAGGCGCACGCGCAGAAATTCATCGATCTCGTCGGGCTCACCGGCTCCGAGCACAAGCGGCCGTCAGAGTTGTCGGGCGGCATGAAGCAGCGTGTCGGCATCGCGCGGGCGCTCTCGATCACGCCGAAAATGATGCTGATGGACGAGCCGTTCTCGGCGCTGGATGCGCTGACGCGCGGCACGCTGCAGGACGAGGTGCGGCGCATTTGCCTGGAGACCGGGCAAACCGCGTTCATGATCACCCACGACGTCGACGAGGCGATCTACCTTGCCGACAAGATTTTCCTGATGACCAACGGTCCCGGCGCGGTGCTGGCCGAGGTCGTCGAGAACCCGCTGCCCAGGGATCGCGGCCGCACCGACCTGCACCGCCATCCGCTCTATTACGCGCTGCGCAACCACATCATCGATTTCCTGGTGACGCGCAGCAAGACCTTCGTCGCCGAGACGCCCGATCACGATCCGCGCAACGTGCCTGTGGTGCATATCGGCAAGCCTGGCCTCTCGATCGCAGCAAGCGGCGAAGAGCCACGACAGACCTGGATACCCGGGACCAATCCCGGACTGACGGCCTAACGAGGAGACCCTGACATGAAACGCGAAGACCTCACCGAAAAACTGCTCGACATCAAGCGCGAGAAGGGCTGGAGCTGGAAACACATCTGCGAAAAGATCGGCGGTTATTCCGAGGTGCTGATCGTCGGCGCGATCATGGGCCAGATGAAGCTGACGAAGCCGCAGGCGGCGAACGCCGGCGAGCTGTTCGGCCTCTCGAAGGCCGAGACTGCCATGCTCAACGAGGTGCCGATGCGCGGCACCGGCACGCCGATGCCGCCGACCGATCCCCTGATCTACCGCTTCTACGAGATGGTGATGGTGAACGGCCCGGCCTGGAAGGCGCTGATCGAGGAAGAGTTCGGCGACGGCATCATGTCGGCGATCGACTTCGACATGGGCATCGAGCGCGTCGCCAACCCGAAGGGCGACCGCGTCAAGATCACCATGAGCGGAAAATTCCTGCCGTACAAATATTACGGCGCCAGCGGCAACGTGCCGGAGTACGGCTTTAGGGAGGGCTGACCGACGCGAATGCGTCGCGCAGCTCTTTGATCGGTGCCATCTCGCGAACAAAGGTGAAGGAGCCGTTCTCCTTCATCTCGCGCGCGCTCCTCAGGAACGCGGCCAGCGCATAGCGCGACATGGCGCCGCCGACGCTGATGCGCTTGACGCCGGCCGCCGACAATTGTGCGAGCGTCAGCGTCGGATCGGCAAAACCCATCACGAGGTTGAACGGCTTTCCGACCGAGGCGACGACCGTCCTGATCGTGGCGAGGTCGTGGACCCCCGGTGCGTAGAGGACGTCGGCGCCCGCAGCCTCGAACGCCTGAAGCCGCCGGATCGTATCGTCGAGATCGTTGCGGCCGTGCAGAAGGTTTTCCGCGCGTGCCGTCAGCGTGAACGCGACCGAGAGCGAGCGTGCCGTCTCGACGGCCGCCTGCACGCGCTCGACCGCGAGCGAGAAGTCGTAGATCGGCCGCTCGCGGTCTCCGGTGAAGTCCTCGATCGAGCCGCCGACGGCGCCGGCCTCGGCTGCACGCCGGATCGCTTCCGCCGCCTGCCTCGGGTCGTGCGCGCCGCAGTTTTCCAGATCGACGCTGACCGGAAGATCGGTCGCCTTCGCGATCACGCGGCAATTGTCGAGGATCGCGTCCAGGCTGACGGTCGAGCTTCCCTGCATGTTGGCAAGGCCGAGGCTCGTGGTTGCGAGCGCCTCGAAGCCGGCGGCGGCGAGCAGCTTTGCGGTGCCGGCATCCCAGGGGTTGGGAATGATGAACGCGCCGGGGCGCTGGTGCAGGGCGCGAAATGCCTTCGCTTTCTCCAACTGGCTCGTCATGGCTCTCTCCGCTTGACCTTGTCTGTCGGGCAAGCCTTAGGGGCATTCTCCTCATCCGCCAAATTTGTTATTTCTTTCAGTATCATCAGTTTTTTGCATGAGGTGTCCGCCATGGACAGCGATGCCCTCAACACCTTCCTGACCGTTCATCGCAGGGGCGGGGTCTCGAATGCCGCGAAATTCCTGCATCGCTCGCAGCCGGCGATTTCGCGCCGCATTGCGCTGTTGGAGCAGGAGCTCGGGGTGCCCCTGTTCGAGAGGATCGCGGGCCGCACGCGGCTCAGCGACGCGGGGCGCGTGCTGATCCCCTATGCCGAGCGCGCCGTCGCGGCGGCGCAGGACGCCGAACAGGCGATACGCGCGCTGACCAAGCAGAATTCTGGGCCGGTTTCGCTGGCCGTGACCGGCACGCTCGCCGACGGCCGCCTGTCGGGCATCATGAAACGATTTGCCGCGGAGAATCCCGCCGTCGCGCTCGCCTTGCGCACCGCGACCAGCGCGGAGGTCAGCGATCTCATCCGGCGCGGCGAGGCCACGATCGGCCTGCGTTACAACACCGATCGCGCCGGCGATCTTGCCTGCGAGCTGGTGCTCAGCGAAGCGTTGCAGGTGGTCTGCGCGAGCGATCATCCGCTTGCCGGCAAGCGCGTGAAGCGGCTCGCCGAGCTTCGCGGCGAGCGCTGGATCGCGTTCCCGGAAACGCGCGGCCGCCGCGAGGTCGCGGCGGCTCACGTGTTCGCGCTGTTCCTGACGCAAGGCCTTGGCGAAGTGGAGTGGACGGCGGTGGACAGCCTCACCGCGCAGAAGCGGCTCGTGGAGGCGGGCTTTGGCCTTGCGCTATTGGCGCAGAGCCACGTGGCGGAGGAGCTGCATGCGGGAGCGATCTCGACGATCACCGTCGGCGATCTCGCCGCGGACCAGCACATCGTGCTCGTGACTCGTCGCGGCGGCTTCCTGAGTGCTGCCGCTCAGCGCCTGCTGGAAACCATCCGCCGCGACTACGCCACGTTCGACGGCCCGGCCAGCCGGAGCACCCGAAAGAGAGCGCCGGCGCGCAAGGTCATTGCGCGCCGGCGTGGGCTCTGAACGTATTATTTCCCTGCCTTCACCTCGGCGGCCGCGACCGCGAGCAGCTCGCTCATCTTGGTGCGAATCGCCTGTTCGGTAATTGCGACGCTCTTGGCGGCGAAATCGGCCGCGATCTTGCGCAGGACGTCGGCGTCGCCGGCTTCCTCGAAATCAGCCGCGACCACCTCCTTGGCGTAGGCCGTGGCGGCCTCGCCGGTGATTCCGAGCTTTTCGGCCGCCCACAGCCCGAGCAGCCGGTTGCGGCGGGCCTCCGCCTTGAATTTCTGCTCCTCGTCGAGGGCGAATTTCTTCTCGAAGCCTTCCTCGCGCTTGTTGATCTCGCTCATGCCTTTTCCAATTTCCTGCTGACTGGACCCGGCAGCCCTCGTTGCGGGAGCCCCGGCGCATGCCTAGATAAGGAGCACGAATCGGCAAAACAACGAGCCGTTAAGCCGCAGGCAAGACGGTATAAGTTGGCGCCGGACGGCCGGATCGATTGTGCTCGGACAGCCAATCGGATAGGTTGCCTAAAGGCTTGGTTCCCGTTCTGTTTCCTTGGTGTTTCCTTGGTGTTTCCTTGGGTTATGGATGGGTTCCGGGCTGTTCACGGCAGCTCCGCTGTGGGTCGTAATCCTAGTCAACCGGAGCACACCAAATTCATGGATTTCAACAAAACACGGTACATCCCCATGAGCCGTCGGCGTCGCATTTATGAAGGCAAGGCAAAGGTTCTCTATGAAGGCCCGGAGCCCGGTACCCTGATCCAGCACTTCAAGGACGACGCCACCGCGTTCAATGCGAAGAAGCATCAGGTGATCGAGGGCAAGGGTGTCCTCAACAACCGGATCTCGGAGTACCTGTTTCAGCACCTCAACGACATCGGGGTGCCGACCCACTTCATCCGCCGCCTCAACATGCGCGAGCAGTTGATTCGCGAGGTCGAGATCGTGCCGCTGGAAGTGGTGGTGCGGAACGTCGCCGCCGGCTCGCTGTCGCAGCGCCTCGGCATCGAGGAGGGCACGCAGCTGCCGCGCTCGATCATCGAGTTCTATTACAAGAACGACCAGCTCAACGACCCCATGGTGTCGGAAGAGCACATCACCGCCTTCGGCTGGGCGACGCCCCAGGAGATCGACGACATCATGGCGCTCGCCATCCGCGTCAACGACTTCCTCACCGGCCTCTTCCTCGGCATCGGCATCCGTCTCGTCGATTTCAAGATGGAGTGCGGACGGCTGTTCGAGAACGAGATGATGCGGATCATCGTCGCCGACGAGATCTCGCCGGACAGCTGCCGTCTGTGGGACATCAAGTCGAACGAGAAGCTCGACAAGGACCGTTTCCGCAGGGACCTCGGCGGCCTGCTCGAGGCCTATACCGAAGTTGCAAAGCGCCTCGGCATCCTCATGGAGAACGAGCGTCCGGCGGGCTCCGGCCCGGTGCTGGTGAAGAGCTAAAGGGGTTTTTGACGTGAAGGCACGTGTCACCGTTACCTTGAAGACGGGCATCCTCGATCCGCAGGGCAAGGCCATCGAAGGCGCGCTGAAGTCGCTCGGCGTCGACGGCGTCGCCAGCGTGCGCCAGGGCAAGGTGTTCGACATCGAGCTCGCCGGCGCCGACAAGGCCAAGGCGGAAGCCGCGCTGAAGGACGCCGCCGACAAGCTGCTGGCGAACACCGTGATTGAGAATTATGCTATCGAGATGAAGGCGTAAGGGTAGGCAGAAATGTCCGATGTGACGCCCGAGCGGATGTTCGAGGCGTTGAAATCGATCCAGGCGCGGCTAGCGCAGGTCGATGGCAAAATCGACGAAATGAAGCGGGAAATACTGGCGTTGCGGACGTCCCAAAACGCGGCTCGCCAGGATGTCACGAGCGTCTTTCAGGAAATCGCCGGCGTCCATGCCACGCTGGTGAGGCATGAGGGCCGGCTCGATCGTATCGAGCGGAGGCTTGAACTCAACGACGCGCCTGCCCGGTAACATCGGGCAGGCCTCACAGCCATCCCACCCGCCGAAAACGCCAGTAGAGCGAGCCGCAGGCTGCCAGCATCACGCCGAGCAGCATGTAATAGCCGTACTCCCACTCCAGCTCCGGCATGTGCTTGAAGTTCATGCCGTAGATGCCGGCGAGCGCAGTGGGGATGGCGATGATCGCCAGCCACGAGGCGAGCTTCTTCGAGACTGCCGTCTCCTGCGCCTGGCCGACCAGGAGACTTGCCTCGAAGGCGAAGGCCAGCACCTCGCGCATGGAATCGATCCGTTCCTGGATGTTCCTGACGTGGTCGGTAACGTCGCGGAACAGCGGCTGCATCGTCGCGCGCACCATCGACAGCTCGTCGTGCTCGAGCCGGCGGCAGACTTCCACCAGCGGTCCGATCGCGTTGCGCAGCCGCAGCAGGTCACGGCGCAGCATGTAGAGTCGCTCGATCTGCGCCCTGGTGATCGCGTGGGCGAGCACGTCGTCCTCGATGCCCTCGACCTCCTGTTGGATGCTCTCGAGCACGGGCGAGTAATTGTCGACGATGAAATCGAGAATGGCATAGAGGATGTAGTCCTCGCCGCGGGCGAGCGCCCGCGGGCAGCTTTCGCAGCGTTCGCGCACCGGCGTGTAGGACGTCGAGGCGCCGTGGCGCACCGAGACCAGATAGCCGTCGCCGACGAAGATGTGGGTCTCGCCGAAGGCGATCCGGCCCTCGATCAACTGCGCGGTGCGCGCCACGATGAACAGGGCCTCGCCATATTGCTCGATCTTGGGCCGCTGATGGGCGTGGTTGGCGTCCTCGATCGCGAGCTCGTGCAGGTCGAACTGCTTCTGCACCGCGCCGAGCAGCGCCATGTCCGGCTCATGCAGCCCGATCCAGACCACGTGGCCGGGCTTGGCCCGCCAGCTCGAGGCCTCGCTGATGGCGATGTTGGCGACGCGCCTTCCGTCGACATAGGCGCCGGCAGCGACGACGCCTTCGGTGGACACCGGCTCGGAAGGGGATGCAGGCCGCGACGGGACGTTCATGGTTTCAATCCCGGGCAAGATCGTCGGGCAAAAGTGCCGTGGTTATGGCCTGTGTACAAGGCCGCCCGGCAAGGCTAGCACTGGTAAAATCCCCGTCAAATGGCTATGTCTCTTCACGAATTGGCCCCTTGGCCAGCCCGATTCCCAGCACCGTCGGAACCCCTGCCATGAAAGCCGCCATCCTCGTCTTTCCCGGAATCAACCGTGAGCGCGACATGGCGCGCGCATTGAGGCTGATCTCCGGCAGCGAGCCGGCGATGGTCTGGCACGCCGAGACGTCGCTGCCATCAGGCACCGATCTCGTGGTCGTGCCCGGCGGATTCTCCTACGGCGATTATCTGCGCTGCGGCGCAATCGCCGCGCGTGCGCCGGTGATGGATGCGGTGCGCGATTATGCGGCCAAGGGCGGGCTCGTGCTCGGTGTCTGCAACGGTTTTCAGATCCTCTGCGAATCCGGCCTCCTGCCGGGCGTGTTGATGCGCAATGCGCGGCTGAAATTCATCTGCCGCGACGTGCATCTGCGCGTCGAGCGCTCCGATACCCCGTTCACCCGCGGTTACAATGCCGGCCAGGTGATCCGCGTGCCGGTCGCCCATGGCGAGGGCAATTACGAGGCGGACGAAGAAACCATCAAGCGGCTCGAGGGCGAGGGGCGGGTGCTCTATCGCTACTGCTCCGCCGACGGCGTGGTCGACGAGGCCGCCAATATCAACGGCGCGGCGCATTCCATCGCCGGCATAGTCAACGACAAGGGCAACGTGCTCGGCATGATGCCGCATCCGGAAAACCACGTCGAAGACATCATGGGCTGCACCGACGGCCGCGGCCTGTTCGCCGGCCTCGCCCAGCATCTGGACAAGGCCGCGTGAGCGCGTTCGTGCTGAAGCGTGCTCTCGCCGCGATCGCGGCGCTGGCGTTTGCAACAGGCGCATTCGCGCAGGAATATCCCAAGCGTCCGATCACCATGATCGTGCCGTTCGCGGCCGGCGGCACCTCGGACGTGATCGCGCGCACCGTCGCCGAGCAGATGGGCATCGCGCTCGGCCAGACCATCGTGATCGAGAACGTTGCGGGCGCCGGCGGCTCGACCGCTCTGGCGCGCGCCTCCCGCGCCGAGCCCGATGGCTACACGATCGCGATCGGCAATGCCGGCACCAATGCCGCGACCTACACGATCTATCCAAAACTGCCGTTCACGCCTGATTCCTTCGTGCCGATCGCGATGGTGGCGAAGACGTTCGGTATCATCGCGCTGCGCAAGGATTTTCCGGCCAAGGACCTGAAAGAGTTCATTGCCTACGCCAAGGCCAATCCCGGCAAGATCAATCTCGGCCATGCCGGCGTCGGCTCGTCGAACTATTTGATCTGCAAGAGCTTCGTCACCGCCGCCGGGATCGACGCGACGCTGGTCGGCTATCGCGGCGCCGCGCCCGCGCTGACGGACGCCGTCGGCAGCCAGATCGACGGCGTCTGCGATGCGGCGGCCTCGGTCTCGCAGTCGATCAACGAGAAGCTGGTGAAGGGGCTCGTGGTCGGCTCGACCGTCCGGCTCGCCACGCTGCCGGAGCTGCCGACATCGGCTGAAGCCGGCCTGCCCGAGTTCGAGGCGCAGGGCTGGAACGGCCTGTTCGCGCCGAAGGGCACGCCGCCGGCGGTGATCGCCAAGCTCAATGCCGCCGCCCGCACGGCGGTGGAGACCGACGCGGTGAAGAAGCGTTTTGCCGACCTTTCGACCGTTGCGCCCGATGACAACGAGCATACGCCGGAGCTGCTTCAGCAACTGGTGACGCGCGACGTCGAGAAGTACCGGAAGATGCTGGCGGACGACGCCAAGCAATAGCTGCATACGCCGTAGCAGCGTTGGGCTGGGATCTCATGAACCTGCGTCGCGCTTGGGGCGACTGATTTCTCGTCGCCATCAAACGCGCGCCCCGGGTCGCTGATTTTGCGGAAATGAGCAACTCAAAGTTGTTTAGTCGCGCCAGTTGCGATATCAGGAAGCGTGCGCTGTCGTTGTGCTCGTGGATGTCACATGCCCGTTGCCCTGGTCGTTCTGCTGCTCGATCTCACGCTGATCTATCACGCCTCGCGGACCGGGCGGTTGCGGCCCTGGGCCTTCATCATCCTGCTGGTGCCGATGATGGGCGCGCTCGCCTATATCGCGGTCGAGCTCATTCCCGAATGGTTTTCCAGCCCCGGTGCGCGGCAGGCGCGCCAGCGCGTCGCCAACCGCCTCGATCCGGAGAAGCGCTATCGTGAGCTGTCGGACCGTCTGGCCGGCACCGACACCATCGCCAACCGCGCGGCGCTGGCGGAAGAGTGCGCAAATATCGGCCGGTTCGGCGAAGCGGAAGCGCATTACGATCACATCCTGAAGCTGCCCATGGGCCACGATCCCGCCTATGCCTTCGGCAAGGCGCGCGCCGAGTTTGCCGCCAAGCGCCCGGCCGACGCGCTGGCGACGCTGGACGATCTCCAGAAGCAATGGCCCGACTTCGATTCCGCCGATGCGCATCTGTTGTACGCCCGCGCGCTCGCCGAGGTCGGCCGGCTCGACGAGGCACTGGAGGAATACCACGCGCTCGCCGGCTATTTCCCCGGCGCCGAGGCGCGGGTGCGCTACGGCATGCTGCTGCAAACGGTCGGCCGCACTGCAGAGGCGCGCATGGTCTTCAACGAGCTGCTGATCCAGATGCGCCGCGCGCCAAAATACCTGCGCGATGCGCAGGCCGAATGGCTGTCGATCGCGGAGAAGCAGCTCTCGACGTGACGGGACGTGCCGCGCGCAGAACGGCCTCAGCTTGGGAGCCTCACAGGAACACGAGCGATATCCAGGGTACGAAGGTGATCAGCAGCAGGCCCAGGAACAGCCAGGCGAGATAGATCCAGATCCTGCGCATGCCGGCATCCGGCGGGACGTTGCCGATGATGCAGGCGGCGTAGTAGCAGAGGCCGAAGGGCGGGGCGAACAGGCCGAGGCCCATGGCGAGGATCACCACCATCGCATAGTGCACCTCGTTGATCCCGAACTGAGCGGCCACCGGGAACAGCAGCGGGCCAAACAGCACGATGGCCGGGATGCCCTCCAGCACGCTGCCCAGCACGATGAAGGCGACCACCGAGATCAGCAGGAAGCCCCAGGCGCCGCCGGGCACGCCGGCCATGCGCGCCGCCAGATCATGCGAGAAGCCGGATTGCGCCAGCGCCCAGGCCATCGCGCTCGCAGCCCCCACGATGAACAGGATCGAGCCGGACAGTGAGGCGGTCTGCACCAGCATCGGCAGCACGTTCTTCCAGCTTAGGCTGCCGCGATAGATGATCAGGCCGAGCACGAGGCAATAGGCAATGCCGATGGTCGAGACTTCGGTCGCGGTCGCATAGCCCTCGACCACCGCGCTGCGGATCAGGAACGGCAGCGCCAGCGCCGGCAACGCCGCCCACAACGTCCTTGCGACCACCGACATGGGCGCACGCGCGACCTTGAGCGCTGCATTCTCCTCGGAGCCCGCGCGGTAGCGCGCGACGAAGGCGAGCACGATCGCGAGCACGATCCCCGGCAGGATGCCGGCGGTGAACAAGGCGGCAATCGACACGCCGGTGACGGAGGCGATCGCGATCAGAACGATCGACGGCGGAATGGTCTCGCTCATCGCGCCTGACGCCGCGAGCAGCGAGACCAGCTCGCCATCCTTCATGCCGCGCTTGCGCATTTCGGGAAAGAGCACCGGTGCGATCGCCGCCATGTCGGCGGTCTTGGAGCCGGAGATGCCGGAGACCAGCAGCATGGCCCCTAACATCACATAGGACAGCCCGCCGCGGACATGGCCGAGCACGGAGGCGAGGAACGCGACCATGACGCGCGCCATGCCGGTCTGCTCGACCAGTTGTCCGAGCAGCACGAACAGCGGCACCGCGAGCAGGATCAGCGAGCTCATGCCCTCGTCGATGCGCCCGACCACGACCAATAGCGGCGTCCGCGTCGTGGTCAGCAGGAAAGCGACGGTCGCAAGACAAAAGGAAAACGCAATCGGCACGCCCGCCATCACGGCACAGCCGAGCAGGCCGACGAAGAAGATCAACAGGTTCCAGTTGCCGAGCGATTTCAGCGATGGACCTGCGAGATAGAGCGCACCGGCAATGGCGGCGAACAAGACAGCCACACCAAGCAGGTCCTTCGCTGACCGCTTGACCAGGGTGAGGCAGATGCTGGCGAGCGCGATGATGCAGCCGGCCGGGATGGCCGCCGCGCGGACCATGCCGGACCAGCCGAGGGCCGGCGTCTCGACGAAGGCTTGGTCCTCCACATAGTCCAGTGCCGGATGCAGGATGATCGCGAGGAACAGCGCAACCCCGCCGGCCGCGAGCGTCGAGGCCCAGGCCTCCGCACGGGGCGACAGATACGACGTGAAGAAGGTCAGGCGCATATGCGCCGAGCGCTGCACGGCGATCGCGCTGCCGAGCATCGCCAGCCACAGGAACAGGATGGAGGCGAGTTCGTCCGACCAGATGATCGGCCGGTGGAAGATGCCGCGCGCGACGATGCCGGCGAACAGGATGATGACCTCGGCGACGACGGCTATCGCGGCCGGAACCTCCACCAGCCAGCGCAGCGACTGCTCCAGCCAGCGTCCGCGCAACGGCTGTGCTCTGCCGAGCGCCGCCGTTTCCTGCATGTCGATCACGGCGCTCATGCCAGTGCTCCGGCCGCGGCCTCCAGAATCTTCCAATGGTCCTCGCCGAACTTGCCGCGCCATTCCTTGTAGAAGCCGGCAGCCGACAGCCCCTTGCGGAACGCTTCCTTGTCGGAGGCCTCGAAGGTGATGCCCTTGGCGACCAGCTGGTCCTTCAGCGTCATATTGAGCTTGGCGGTGTCGGCGCGCTGCTCCACCGCGGCCTGGTCGAATTCACGCCGGACGATCGCCAGTAACTCGTCGGGCAGCGCCTTCACCGAGCGGCGGTTGCCGAGGATGAAGAACGGATCCCAGATATGGTTGGTCTCGGAGATGTATTTCTGCACCTCGTAGATCTTGCCGGCCTCGATGGTAACGAGGCCGTTCTCCTGGCCGTCGACGAGATGGGTCTGGAGTGCCGTGTACAATTCGTTGAAGTTGATCGAGGTCGGGTTGGCGCCCAGCGATTTGAACAACGAGGTGAAGATCGGCGATACCGGCACGCGGATGCGGTAGCCGGCGAGATCGGCCGGCGTCTTGATCGGCTTGGTGAACGAGGAAATCTGTCGGAACGTGTTGTCGGCGGGCTTGGCCATCACCAGCGCGCCGGTCTTCTCGATCTGACTTGCGATCAGCTTGCCGAGGTCGCCGTCCATCGCATTCCAGACCTGGCTGTAGTCGGAGAAGGCGAAGCCGACATTGGCGATGCCGGCGATCGGCGCCACCGTCGACAGCACGGAGCCGGCGATGTTGAGAAAATCGACGCCGCCGCTGCGGATCTGGGTCAACAGATCGGTGTCCGAGCCGAGCTGCGAGGCCGGAAAGAACTTGATCTCCAGCCGGCCGCCGCTCGCCTCCCTGATCCGCTTTGCGGCCTGATCGAGGCGGGTGTTGATCGGTTGGGTCAGCGATTGGCCGGTGGCGAGCTTGTATTCGAACTCGGCGGCCTGCGCCGGCCTGGTGCGAATCGCGACCAGCGGAACGGCGGCAGCCGCCACCATGAAGTTGCGGCGTGAAATCCTGTGACCCTTGCCCGACATCGTCAGTCCTCCCTGATAGTTTCGTGCGGCGCCTTTGTCGGCGCACGTGCTCATTGCCGCGCGCAGGCCTTGCTGCGCGGGTGTCGCTGAAATCGCTTGTCTGGTGAAAGGGCCTGGTCTTGCGTTCCTTCCCCCCGGGCGGACCGGTGCGCAGCACCGTCCTGTTTCCTCATCTAGCACCCGTCTGTCGCGGGTTGCCTTGAGCCTGAAGCCTAGATCGCTGGCCATGGGCGACAATTGAATTATATTCGCCGTCACTTTAGCTGGTCTAAAAGGTTCTCTGATGCAGATACCGTTCCGCGCCATCATCGTCTTCCACGCTGTGGCGCGCGCGGGCAGCATTTCCCGTGCGGCGGACGAATTGCGGGTGACGCCCTCAGCCGTCAGCCAGCAGATCCAGGCGCTGGAGCTGCATCTCGGCACGGCGCTGACCTCGCGGGTCGGGCGCAACATCACGCTGACCGAGGCCGGTGAGCGCTATTTTGAGATGATCAGCCGCGAGATCGAGCACGTCACCGACGT
This sequence comes from Bradyrhizobium sp. USDA 376, assembly GCF_054063675.1. NCBI lineage: Bacteria > Pseudomonadati > Pseudomonadota > Alphaproteobacteria > Hyphomicrobiales > Nitrobacteraceae > Bradyrhizobium > Bradyrhizobium sp. USDA 376. The sequence continues at coordinate 7,698,538 of NZ_JBSSGN010000001.1, read as the reverse complement.
GACGCAGCATGTCCGCGGCATCCGCTCCGCCACCACTTTGACGGTGCGCGCCGCGCCGAGCGTATCGAGCAAATGGCTGCTGCCGCGGCTTGCCAGCTTCGTCGACGCCAATCCGGACATCGAATTGCGGCTCGACGGCACCAATGAGCCGACCGATTTCCGTAAAGAAAACGTCGATCTGGAGATCCGCCACGGCGAAGGCGGCTGGCCCGGCCTGTTCGTCGAAAGCCTCGGCAAGGAGCGCTTCTTTCCGCTGTGCGCACCCTCGTCCTTTGCGGCGGGCAGCCTCGCAGCCCGGGACCTGCTCGAGCACCGGCTGATCCATTCGGTGAAATCGCAGATGCAATGGCCGCGCTGGTTCACGGAGGCCGGCATTGAGCCTGCGGAACGCTGGAAGCGCGTGCTGTTCGACCGCAGCCACATGGCGATCGACGCTGCCGTCGACGGCCTCGGCATCGGGCTGGAAAGCGAGCTGCTGGCCTGGCGCGAATTACGCGACGGGCGGCTAGTCTGCCCCGTGAAGAATCCGCCTGAGATCGCGCTGACCACGCAGTGGATCGTCTGCCCGCACGGCCATCTGCGCCACCGCAAGACCCGCACCTTCCTCGACTGGCTGCGCGGGGAGCGCGATGCCTGGAGCGCGCGCTAGCGCATGATCCGGAAAAGTGTGAAGCGGTTTTCCGAGAAAGATCATGCGCAAACAAAGAGCTAAAGCGCGATGATGATTCATCCTCATCGCGCTTTAGGCCATGGCGATTGTTTAGCGTGCCTACATCGTCGCCGCAGATAATCTGAATTGCCCTCGGATTCGTCGCTGCCTAACGTTTCCGTACAAGGCGAGCGCGGCCGGACGTTACGGCTGCAACAACGCCGTCACCCGAGGAAACATTTCAAGGAAATCCAGATGAATCTCCATCGCATGCTGCTGGAACGCAAGGCAGCCGGCAAGCCTGTTACCATTGGCCTGATCGGTGCCGGAAAATTCGGCCTGATGTTCCTGTCGCAGGTGCGGCAGACCGACGGCATGCATCTCGTCGGCGTCGCCGATCTGAACACCGCCCGCGCCCGCGCTCAGCTCAAGCTCGGTTGCTGGCCGGAAGAGCAATACGCGGCAACCTCCATCGACGACGCGCTCAAGCGCGGCGGCACCGTCGTCACCGACAATGCCGACGCGCTTATCACCCATCCGGCGATCGAGGTGATCATCGAGGCGACCGGCGATCCCGGCGCCGGCATCCGCTTCGCGATGAAGGCGATCGAGAACGGCAAGCACATCGTGATGGTCAATGTCGAGGCGGACGCGGTCGCGGGCCCCATCCTGGCGCGCAAGGCGAAGCAGGCCGGCGTTGTCTATTCACTCGCCTGGGGCGATCAGCCGGCACTGATCGCCGATCATGTCGATTGGGCGCGCGCGGCCGGTTTCAAGGTCGTCGCCGCCGGCAAGGGCACGCGCTATCACCCGACCTATCACCAGTCGACGCCGGATACGGTCTGGGACATCCTCGACAAATACATGAAGATCAAGGATCGCAACTCGATCAACCCGAAGATGTTCAACTCCTTCGTCGACGGCACCAAGTCCGGCATCGAGATGACGGCGGTGTGCAATGCGACCGGGCTGCACGCACAGAGCGAAGGCCTGTCGTTCCCGCCGGCGACGCGGTTCGAGCACGCCGAGATCTGCAAGCCGAAATCCGATGGCGGCATGCTGGAGAAATCGGGCGTCACCGAGGTGACCTCGTCGGTCTATCGCGACGGCTCCGACGTGCCGCAGAGCCTCGTGATGGGCACCTATGTGGTGTTCGAGACCGACAGCGCCTATTCCGAGGAATGCTTCCGCGAATACAGCATGCTGCCGGACAAGACCGGCAAATATGCCTCTCTGTACCGGCCGATCCATATGATCGGGCTCGAGCTTGGTATTTCCGTCGCCTCCGCGGCGCTGCGCAAGGAGCCGACCGGCGCGCCGATCGTCTTCAATTCGGACGTCGTCGCGACCGCCAAGCGCAAGCTTAAGGCCGGCGAGATGCTCGACGGCGAGGGCGGCTTCTGCGTGTGGGGCAAGCAGACACCTGCCGACGCTTCACTGAAGCAGGGCTACCTGCCGCTCGGCCTCGCCCACCAGGTCAAGCTCAAGACCAATATCGAGCCTGGTCAGCGCCTGAAATGGGAGGACGTGGAGTACGATCCCAATAATCTCGCGGTGCGGGTGCGCCGCGAGATGGAAGCAGCCTTCCGGCAGCCAAACGTGGCTGCCTGATCGGCGCTCGCTGAAGCGCGATGAGATTTGGATGAATCGTCATCGCGCTTTAGATTGTTGTTTACGCATGATCTTTCCGGAAAACCGCTTCGCACTTTGCGCCAACGCGGCCCTCCGGGTCCGGATCATGCTCTAGCGCAGTTTCAGCCGCTCCGCCGGCACCGTCATGGCCGCAACGCCGGCCATCACCAGCAGCAGGCCCAGCGCCAGGTTCGACGGCACGCTCTCGCCGAGCAGCAGCACCGAAAGCCCGACGCCGATCGGGATGCGCAAATAGCCTTGCGCGTTGGTCGTCAGCGTGCCGAGCCGGCCGAGGCAGACGTAGAACAGCATCAACCCTAGCGCGCTGGAGACGATGCCCATGACGATGGTGGCGACGATCGCCGTCGGCGTCGGATGCAAGGTCCAGGGCTGATCGATGAGCAGCGAAGGCGGCAGCAGCACGAGGCCGCCGAACAAGAGCGAGCCGGCTGCGACCACCATCGGGTCGTATTCCGAGAGCCGCAAGCCAAAGATCGTCGCACAGGCAAAGGAGATGGTGGCGAGCAGGATCGCAATCTCGGCGATGATCTCGCTGCCGAAGCCGCGCAGCGCATCGAGTCCGACGATGGCGACGGTGCCGGCGAGTCCCAAAATCGCGCCGGCGAGCTTCAGCAGCGTTGCCGGCTCGTGCCGCGTGATCAGCGAGGTGATCAGGAAGGCGAAGATCGGCGTGGTCGAGGCCAGCACCACCGTGTTCGAAGCCGGCACATATTGCTGCGACCAGGTGATGATCAGGAACGGGAAGGTCGAGTTGATCAGCTGCTGGGTCGCGAACAGCTTCCAGGCTTTCGCGTCGGTGGGAATCCTGGTGCCGCGCATCCACAGGATCGCGAACAGGAAGGCGGCCGCGATCAGCGAGCGCGCCGAGATGAAGGTGATGGGCGGGATCGTGTCCAGCGCCAGTTTTGCCAGCGGATAGGTCGAGCTCCAGCAGCAGGCCAGCGCGAACAGCAGCGCGTAGTCGCGCCAGTTGCGGGCGCCGGTGGCGGCCATGGACGGCAGCGGTGTTGATACGGAGGCCGCTGCGCGACCCCTCGGCGATGTGCTCTGCGGCACCTTGTCTTGCTCCCCGGCGCGAACGCGCTTGCCGCAGTCTGGGCGAGGGGGCGCGAAAAGGGAAGGCGCCGAGCTATGCGTTTGGCTGAGGGAGCGACTTCCACTTCGCCCGCTTGATCGTCCCGGAAAAGGTGAACAGAAGGCGCTCACCGGCGGTCATCTGCCCGCGCAGGAAGATCAGCGACTTGCCGGCGCGGGTGACCTCGCCGGTGCACTCGATCAGCTCGCCCTCATGTCCCGCGTCGAGGAATTCGCAGGCGAAATTGACGGTCACGCCTTTGCCGTTCAGGGCGTGGCGGCCGATCGCGAACAGGCTGTAATCGGCGAAGGCCATGAAGCAGCCGCCATGGACGTTCCCCGAGCCGTTCAGGTGCTTTTTCTCGACCCGGAAGGCGCAGCGGACGCTGCCGTCCGCCTCCAGGCGGTGCCAGAAGGGGCCGATATGGTTCTCAAAGCTGTCGCGAATCCAGGTCTGCCAGCCTGCAAATTCGCCCTCGGTCGCGACATGCAGCTCGGGGCGGGGGGAAGCGGCCATTTTGGTCAATTCGTGCAAGGAAATGGGCCTTCAATTACGGGTACTTTGCCCTTAAATCCGATCCGTCCGCGCCGTGCAATTCCCGTTCCCGCGGGGCCCCCGGCGCAAAACGTGGGACAGCGGGAAAATGCGCCATAAAGGGCTTTTCGCGAGCCCCCGATGTTCCTAAGAACGGCCAAACCGCCGCCGAAAGCCCCGAATCCATGAAGAATGAACCCAAGATCACCCCCGAACTGGTTGCCGCCCACGGGCTCAAGCCCGACGAGTATGAGCGCATCCTGAAGCTGATCGGGCGGGAGCCGACCTTCACCGAGCTCGGCATCTTCTCGGCGATGTGGAACGAGCATTGCTCGTACAAGTCCTCGCGCATCCATCTGCGCGGCCTGCCGACCAAGGCCCCCTGGGTGATCCAGGGGCCCGGCGAGAATGCCGGCGTGATCGACATCGGCGACGGCCAGGCCGTGGTCTTCAAGATGGAGAGCCACAACCACCCGAGCTACATTGAGCCCTACCAGGGCGCGACCACGGGCGTCGGCGGCATCTTGCGCGACGTCTTCACCATGGGCGCGCGCCCGATCGCCTGCCTCAACGCGCTGAGCTTCGGTGCGCCCGAGCATGCCAAGACGCGGCATCTCGTCTCCGGCGTCGTCGCCGGCGTCGGCGGCTACGGCAATTCCTTCGGCGTGCCGACGGTCGGCGGCCAGGTGCGCTTCCACACCCGCTACGACGGCAACATCCTCGTCAACGCGATGGCGGTGGGCCTCGCCGATGCCGACAAGATCTTCTATGCGGCCGCCTCCGGCGTGAACATGCCGATCGTCTATTTGGGCTCCAAGACCGGGCGCGACGGCATCCACGGCGCCTCGATGGCCTCGGCCGAGTTCGACGACAAGTCCGAGGAGAAGCGCCCGACGGTGCAGGTCGGTGATCCCTTCGCCGAGAAGCTGTTGCTGGAAGCCTGCCTCGAGATCATGGAGAAGGGCTGCGTCATCGCGATCCAGGACATGGGCGCGGCGGGCCTGACCTGCTCGGCGGTCGAGATGGGCGCCAAGGGCGACCTCGGTGTCGACCTCGATCTCGATGCGGTGCCGACCCGCGAGACCGGGATGAGTGCCTACGAGATGATGCTCTCGGAGAGCCAGGAGCGCATGCTCATGGTGCTGAAGCCCGAGAAGGAAAAGGAAGCCGAGGAGATCTTCACGAAGTGGGGGCTCGATTTTGCGATTGTCGGCTACACCACGCCGAGCAAGCGCTTCGTGGTCAAGCATGGCGGCGACGTCATGGCCGACCTGCCGATCAAGGAGCTCGGCGACGAGGCGCCGGTCTATGACCGCCCGCATGTCCCGTCCGCCGCGCTGCCGGTCGTGCACGCGCGCGACGTGGTCGCGCCGATGGGCCTCGGCGCTGCGCTGGAGAAGCTGATCGGCACGCCCGACATGTGCAGCAAGCGCTGGGTGTGGGAGCAGTACGACCACGTCATCCTCGGCAATACCATGCAGCGTCCCGGCGGCGATGCCGCCGTCGTGCGCGTGCAGGACGGACCGAAGGGCCTGGCGCTGACCGTCGACGTCACGCCGCGCTATTGCGAGGCCGATCCGTTCGAGGGCGGCAAGCAGGCGGTGGCGGAAGCCTGGCGCAACATCACCGCGGTCGGCGGCAAGCCGCTCGCGATCACCGACAATCTCAATTTCGGCAACCCTGAGCGTCCCGAGATCATGGGCCAGTTCGTCGGGTGCCTGAAGGGCATCTCGGAAGCCTGCCGCACGCTCGACTTCCCGGTCGTCTCAGGCAACGTCTCGCTCTACAACGAGACCAACGGCCGCGCGATCCTTCCCACGCCATCGATCGGCGGCGTCGGCCTGCTCGACGATTTCACCAAGTCTGCGTCACTGGCCTTCAAGGCCGAGGGCGAGGCGATCCTCTTGATTGGCGAAACCCATGGCTGGCTCGGCCAGTCGGTCTACCTGCGCGACATCTGCGGTCGCGAGGAGGGCGCGCCGCCGCCGGTCGATCTCGCCGCCGAGAAGCGCAATGGCGATTGCGTGCGCGGCATGATCCATGCGGGCACCGCGACCGCCGTGCACGACCTCTCCGACGGCGGCCTCTTGATCGCACTCGCCGAGATGGCGATGGCGGGCGGCATCGGTGCAAAGCTGCTGGCGGCGCCGACGTCGCTTGTCTCGCAGGCCTACTGGTTCGGCGAGGACCAGGCGCGCTATCTCGTCACCGTGCCGGAAACCGAAGCCGGCCGTGTGCTCGCCAAGATGCGCGGCTGCGAGGTGCCCTGCGTGCGGATCGGCACCACCGGCGGCGATGCGATCGCGATCGCCGGCGAGGCGCCTGTTACGATCGACGTGTTGCGCAAGTCGTTCGAGCGCTGGCTGCCGGAATATATGGGTGGCAAGGCGGCGTAAGGCGCCGCCTCAATCTCAGACCCGTAGCCCGGATGAGCGAAGCGACATCCGGGTCTTGGTCGACACGGTTTCCCCGCTCAAAGCACCTTCGTCGCGCCCGGGATCTGCCGCAACGCTCGCGTCAGCGCCCAGCTCGCCGCGACTGTCAGTACAAACCCGATCGTGGCCTTGACGATCGCCGGCAGGTCGTAGTCGAACAGCCAGTATTGCAGCCACAGTGCGATCGGGTAGTGCACCAGGAACATGCCGTAGGCGTCGGACTGCATCGGATCGAGTAGCTTGGCTGAACCTGATTGCTTGAACCGCTGGAAAAAGGCCAGGATCAGAAACATGATGGCCACGCTGAAGACAGTGAAGCAGATGGCATAGAGCGCTTCATACCAGTCCGGCAACGGCGACGGGTTGCCCAGTATTTCGCGCTTGATGAAGATCAGCACCCACAAGAGGCAATACGGAACGATCGCCAGCACCATCCAGTCCCAGCTGACCTTCGCCATCCGGCCGTCTGCGGCGAGCAGCCCGCGATCCATTTGCGCAACGCCGATGCCGGCACCGAAAAAGAAGTAGGTCGCGTAGAGCATCACGCGCCCGTGCTGGACCGAGAACGGCCCGAACTCGAACCAACTGCTATGCCCGTAGTGAACCAGCCCGGGAATGTAGAACGCAGCGGTGACGGCAAGCATGACCGCGAAGAACACCGCGGGCCGGCGGCGGCCGTGCAGCGAGAGGCGATTGATCGGATCGAGCAGATTGGGCGACAGCCGGTACAGCAGGCAGGCAACCAGGTCGAAGCCGAACAAGACCCAGAGAAACCAGATCGGCCCGCTCGGCCACGGGCCCTTCGTGATCATATTCCAATAGTATTCCGAAAAGCCGATCTCGGGATGGTGCCGCAGTGAGATGGCGTAATAGGCGAGCGGAATGATCGTGAAGGCGCAGATCACGAATGGCAGCGCGAGCCGAAGCAGGCGATCCTGCAAATAGCTCAGCGGTCCCTTCCGGGCGATACCAGACCAGGCGAACAGTCCCGACAGGAAGAAGAACATCGCCATGAAGAAACTGTCGGTGGCGAGCACGATCATGTCGAAGCCGAAGAAGTACTTCGGATCGGTATGACCGAAATAGGTATAGGGGATCACCGCGTGATGCAGCAGCACCACCAGAGTCAGGAAGGTGCGGGCGCGATCAATCGCCAAATTGCGCGCCTTGGCCTTTGGTGCAGCTTGCGCCTCTGCGTCCATCGTCGCTGTATGTGACATCGTCATCATGGCCGCCCCGCGCTCCCTGTCCCGAGTGGACTGTGCCGCCGGGAACCGGATTCAGCAAGGGGCGTTTCTGCCGTAGTTGAGGCCTGACACGGTTAGGAACCAGTTCCGCGCAGCAAGGTTAGCGTTCGCGCAAAAGGGCTTGAGGGCCGCAAAGGCGGCACCAATTTCGGAGCTGGTGATGACGATCCTGAAATGGGCACTGATCTTCTTACTGGTCTCCATCGTAGCCGGCGTGTTCGGCTTCACCGGCATCTCGGCCGCCTCGGCCGATGTCGCCCGCTTCCTGTTCTACGTCTTCGTCGTGATCTTCCTGGCGCTGCTGATACTGGGGCTGACGATCTTCAGGGCTTAGCGGGAAAGCCGCTCGACCGGGCCGGCTCCCAGGCGCAGGTCCTCAATTGCGAGCATACGCCCTTACGCGGGCCAGCAACTCCGCCAGAAACTCATCGGGACGGTTGAAGGGGAGAAAATGATCGCCGCCGCGCATCCAAACAAATTCCTTATGGGGTGCGGTGATCTGACTGAAATATTGCTCGGCAGGTCCGCCCGGCGTCACGCCATCCGCATCGCCCTCGATGAAGAACATGGGGATCGAAAATTCGAGCCCTATTGAAGCCGTGTCGTGCTGAACCATCGGACCATCCCGTCCGGTCAGATATTTGGTGGAGAAGGCGACGCCCTTGCGCCAGTTGTACCAATCGAGCAGCGAGAAATCCGGCATGAAGCGGGGCGGGATCTGGCCGGCCAGCTGGATGCGATCGACGGGAAGGGCCAGCGCGCGGCTCCACTTTTCGGCGATCAGGCGATTTTCCTGGCTCATGGTCGGCCGTGCAGCGATCGGCGCCAACTCCGCCAGCGCCTCGTTGTTGCCGGTCGACGCCGCCAGCGTTTGCAGGCGCGCAATCTTGAGCTCGAATGCCTTCTCGAAGGTCGTCCTGCCAACGACCTGGCCTGTGCCGACATAGGCCGAGAACAGATCGGGGCGTTGCTTCGCCATGTGAATTCCCAGGAATGAGCCCCAGGAGTGCCCGACCAGGACAACCCTGTCCTTGTGCAAATGTGCGCGCAGATATTCGGCCAGCTCGATGCCGTCCTGCGTCATTCGTTCCAATGTCATGGTTGGAGCGAGCGCGTCTCCAGCGGCACCATAAGTGCGGCCGGTGCCGCGCTGGTCCCATTGCACAACAGTGAAATGCTTTTCCCAGGAGCGCCAGCCCGACGAGATGGGCAAGGTGGTGCCTCCGGGCCCGCCATGGACAAACAGAAGAACCGGGTTATCCCGATCCTCGCCGCGGATTTGAATCCACTGCTTGATGCCGCCGATGACGACGAACTCTCCCTCCTGCACCCCTTTGGGGGAGCGGATGGCGAGAGTTTCCGCAGCAAGATGCTGGCGATAGGCGCGAAACCCGAGCCCGGCAGCTGCCACCGCAATCGCGACGCCGGCCGCCCCGAGCAACGAGATTCCAATAAGTCTTCCGGCCTTGCGCGGCATTGACGGCAGCATCGACTGAGAGGGGGATTCGTGATCGCCCCGGCGTCAGAACGCCGTAAACCTACCCCACTTCCTCGATCTTCACCTTGTCCGGATAGAAGGCGAGATGGCCGGAAATCTCGGTCATGGCGGGGAATGGGGTCTCGTAGGTCCAGATCGCGTTGTCGAGCGTCTTGCCGTCGGCCTTGACGCTGTAATAGCTCGCATCGCCCTTGTAGGGGCAATGGGTGACGCGGTCGGTGCGCTCCAAGAGCGCCATGTTGGCGTCCTCCCGCGGCACATATTGCACCGCCGGATATTTCGCCTCCTTCAAGGTCAGCGCCTTGCTGGTCTCGGCGATCACGATGTCGCCCGCCGTGACGCGGACGCGCCGGGGGTTTTGGGTGATGGTGATGGGGTGGTCCGGCCCTGGAAGCTTCATGGTTTCACGCCTTTTCGATCAATCTGCCGCGCGCGGCACTTTGTCGTGCCTTTGTCCCGATGCGATCAGGGATATAGTGCCGGAAAGCGTGACGTAGAAGGCCGTTCACGCTAAGTTTGGCCCGCCGGCCCCGGGGACCCCGGCGAGCGATTCGATGACGAGGCTGCCTTGCAGCCGAGATAAGGAGCTAGACCCGAATGCCCATGGACGCCCACGATATCGAGGCGATGATCAAGGCAGCGATCCCCGATGCCGAGGTGACCATCCGTGATCTCGCCGGCGACGGCGATCACTATGCCGCGACCGTGATCTCGGAATCCTTCCGCGGCAAGTCCCGCGTCCAGCAGCACCAGATCGTCTATCAGTCCCTGCGCGGCCAGATGGGCGGCGTCCTGCATGCGCTGGCGCTGCAAACCGGCGTACCCGGCACCTGACCTGACCCAAGCGACGGGGGACGACGATGGCTGCGGACAATCCGCGCGGCGCGATGTTCCGCGTTATCACGCCGAACCAGCCCAGCCGCGTCACCAACGCCGAGCTGTTCTTCGACCTCGTCTTCGTCTTCGCCGTCACGCAAATCTCGCACACGCTATTGCACCATTTCACGCCGCTTGGCGCGGTGCATGTCACGGTGCTGTTTCTCGCGGTGTGGTGGGTGTGGGTCTACACCGCCTGGGTCACCAACTGGCTCAATCCCGATCTGACGCCGGTTCGCATCCTGATCTTCCTGATGATGCTCGGGGGCCTCGTGCTGTCGACGACCATCCCGACCGCCTTCGAGGGGCGGGGCCTCTGGTTCGCCATCGCCTACGCGGCCATGCAGGTCGGACGCACCGCGTTCTGGCTGTTCGCGACCCCGCGCCATCGCACGGCGGTACGGCACAACGCGATCCGCATCCTGACATGGCTCTCGATCTCGGCGGTGTTGTGGATCGCGGGCGGTCTTTCCGAGGGAGAGACCCGGCTGTGGCTGTGGATCGCGGCGGTCACCTGGGAGTATGTCTCGCCAGCGGCGCGTTTCTGGGTCCCGAAGCTGGGCTTCTCGTCGGTCGAGGCCTGGGCGGTCGAAGGCAACCACATGGCCGAGCGCTGCTCCCTCTTCGTCATCATCGCGCTGGGCGAGACCGTCGTGGTCAATGGCGCGACCTTTGCCGAGCTGGAGTGGACGTCGGCCAACATCCTCGCGTTCGTCTCGGCGCTGGTCGGCAGCATCGCGATGTGGTGGGTCTATTTCCACAAGGGCGCGGAAGCCGGCTCCGAGCGCATCTCGAAATCCGCCGAATCCGGCCGGCTGGCGCGGCTCGCCTACACCTATCTGCACATGCCGATCGTCGCCGGCATCATCCTCACCGCGGTCTCGGACGAGCTGGTGCTGAAGCATCCGACCGGCGATTCCGACATCCGCACCATCGTGAGCACGATCGGCGGTCCCCTGGTGTTCCTGATCGGCACCATCCTGTTCAAGCACGCGATCCGCGGCTTCCTGCAGCTCTCGCACGGCATCGGCATCATCCTGCTGCTGGCGCTGTGGTGGTTCGCCGCCGAGCTGTCGCCGCTCTGGCTGTCGGTCGCAACCAGCGTAATCATGATCGTGGTCGCGGTGTGGGAGTCGGTGTCGCTGGGTTCGAAGAGCGAGGAGGCCGGGGAGCATTGAGCTCACCAGGAAGGCATTGTTTAGGGCCTCTCTGGAGCGGTCTGAGCGCGCGCCTCGTCCTTCGAGACGACCGCTTCGCGGTCTCCTCAGGATGAGGCTAATCAGCATTGGTGCCCGTTGAAACTGCTGCTGCGCACTCCGTCCTCATCCTGACGAGCCCGCCTAAAGCGGGCGTCTCGAAGGATGCGCCGCGGGGAACGCGCTCTCAAATAGCGGGAAGCGGTGAGGATTACTCCGCAACCTCCAGCGCGTGCACCGAAAACATCTTCGCCGCATCCGTCCAGCTCTCACGCACGCGCCAGCCGGCGCCGTGCGCCAGTGCAGCAAAACGGTCGAGGCTATATTTGTAGCTGTTCTCGGTATGGATGCTCTCGCCGGGGCGGAACGAGAAGCTGGTGCCGAGCAGGCGCACGGTCTGGCTCTTCCTGCTGATCAGATGCATCTCGATGCGGTGTCGCTCGCGATTGTAGATCGCGCGATGGGTGAAGGCGGACAGGTCGAAATTGCCGCCGAGTTCGCGGTTGATGCGCACCAGCACATTGAGGTTGAAGCGCGCAGTGACGCCGGCGGCATCGTTGTAGGCGTCGTGCAGGACGCGCTCGTCCTTCTCGAGGTCGGCGCCGATGATCATCTGGGCGCCCTTGCCCAGGATCTGGCGCGCGCTCTTCAGGAAGGCCTGTGCTTCATGCGGCTCGAAATTGCCGATGGTCGAGCCGGGAAAGAAGCCGACGTTGGGCATGGATGCGACCTGCTTGGGCAGCTCGAACGGCGTGGTGAAGTCGGCGGCGACCGGATAGATGCCGAGCGAGGGGAAGTCGCGCTTCAGCCCGTTCGCCTGCGCCGCCAGGAAATCGCCGGAGATGTCGACGGGCACATAGGCCGCGAATTTGCAATGGCTGAGCAGCAGACGGACCTTCGTGGTCGCGCCCGCCCCGAACTCGACCAGCGCCGCGTGCTCGGGAATGATCTTCGCGATCTCGCTGCCGCGCTCCTTCAGGATCGAGAGCTCGGTGCGCGTCGGGTAATATTCGGGCAGGCGCGTGATCGCCTCGAACAGCTCCGACCCGGTCGCATCGTAGAAATATTTCGGTGACAGCTTCTTCGGCTGCTGCGAGAGATCCTCGATGGCCTCGCGGGCGAAAGCGGTGGTCTGCTCGTCGGGAAGATGGGCCTCGGCCAAAGCGCTGGCGTGCACATTCATGATACTCTCCTGAACGCGCTGTCCGGCGCGCATTTGTCGTCGGATGAGAACTAGTCGTAGTCGGCGAGCCGCAGTCCCGTGAACTGCCAACGGTGGTGCGGATAGAAGAAGTTGCGATAAGTGATACGGCTGTGGTCCTGCGGAGTTGCAAGCGAGGAGCCGCGAAGCACGAGCTGGTTGACCATGAACTTGCCGTTGTATTCGCCGAGCGCGCCTTCGACGGCGCGGTAGCCGGGGTAGGGCGAATAGGAGCTGCGGGTCCACTGCCAGACGATGCCGAAGGCGTCGTTGAGCTGCCGGGTGCGGGCCGCAACCTCCCATTCCATCTCGGTCGGGAGATGCTTGCCGGCCCAGCGCGCGAACGCATCCGCCTCGTAATAGCTGACATGGCAGACCGGGGCGTCGGGATCGACCGGCTTGAGGCCGGCCAGCGTCATCACCTGCCATGCGCCATCGACCTCGCGCCAATATCCCGGGGCCTGCCAGTCTTCCTTGCTGGCCGCGGCAAAGCCGTCCATCAGCCACAGCGTTGCCGTCCGGTAGCCGCCGTCGCGCATGAACGCGAGCCATTCGGCATTGGTGACGAGATTGCGGGCGACCTTGACAGGGCCGACGAAGGCGCGATGGGCGGGCTTCTCGTTGTCGAAATGGAAGCTGTCTTCGACATGGCCGACGGTGTGGATGCCTTCGTTGAGCGTCAGCCAGTCATCGCCGGTACGCGTCGCCGCCGGGATGCGCCAGGCCGGATCATAGGCCGGATAGACCGGATTCTGCGCGAAGGCGTGCAGGATGTCGGTGAACATCAATTCCTGATGCTGCTGCTCGTGGTTGAGCCCGACCTCGACCAGCGGCGCCAGGGCCTGGAGCTTGTCGCCGCTCGCTTCGCGGAAGAATTTGACGACGGCAGCATCGACATATCTGCGATAGGCGCCGACCTCGTCCGCACTGGGACGGGTGATGTCGCCGCGATGGTTGCGGGCATGACGCGGGCCGGCGCTGACGTAATAGGAATTGAACAAGAATGCGAAATCGGGGTGAAAGGCCCGGTAGCCAGAGGCGTGCTCGCCGAGCAAGAACTGCTCCCAGAACCAGGTGGTGTGGGCCCGGTGCCATTTCGCAGGGCTCGCATCGGGCATGGACTGGATCTGCTGGTCCTCGGGCGACAGTGGCGCAGCCCGGCGTTCGGTCTCGTTGCGAACCGCGAGAAAGGCCTCTTCCAGCCGCCGGGCAAGGCTGCCCGGGTCGGAGGACGGTGACGAAAGCTCTGGGGCGGCCGTGGCGGAGGCTGGTTTCGTCACGTTTTTCTCCAGACAGGACAAGAGAACGTTGTTGGCGTTGCCCGGTTCCAAAACCAAGGTTCGTCCTAGATAGGGGCTCCGTTACGGTATGAAAGTCCTCCCCGGTGATGATATTCGAGCCATCATGCAATGGGCCGGGCCTGCCGGGGCCGGTTGCCCAAGGGCGGGACAAGGGCCGGGACGGGGACCGTTCGCCGCCATTTTACTTTGGATGCACAACGGTTTGGGCTACATATATAGGCAGGTATCGGGTTAAATCGGCTGAGCCGGCCCGAAGCAATTGGTGAGGGCTCTGCCCCAGAAGGACACGGATATGAGCATCGCGGAATTCATCGACAACGAAGTGAAGTCGAACGACGTGGTTCTGTTCATGAAGGGGACGCCGCAATTTCCGCAGTGCGGTTTCTCCGGCCAGGTCGTCCAGATCCTCGACCATATCGGTGTCGGCTATAAGGGCCTGAACGTCCTCGAATCCGCCGAGCTGCGCAACGGCATCAAGGAATACTCGAACTGGCCGACCATCCCGCAGCTCTATGTGAAGGGCGAGTTCGTCGGCGGCTGCGACATCGTCCGCGAGATGTTCCAGGCCGGCGAATTGCAGCAGCTCTTCTCCGAGAAGGGCGTCTCCGTCGCGGCCTAAAGCCGTGACCGTGCTGTCGCGCCGGATTGGTGGCGCGGAGCTCGACGTCGTCGTTGCCGACATCACGACACTGAGCGTTGACGCCATCGTCAACGCGGCCAACACGTCGCTCCTTGGCGGGGGCGGCGTGGATGGCGCGATCCATCGCGCGGCCGGGCCCGAGCTTCTCGCTGAATGCCAGACGCTCGGGGGATGCCCGACCGGTGATGCCAAGATCACGAAGGGCTACCTTCTGCCCGCCCGCCATGTGATCCACGCGGTCGGTCCCGTCTGGCACGGCGGCGGCCGCGGCGAGGCCGACGCGCTGCGCTCCTGTTACCGCCGCGCGCTTGAGCTCTCCCAGGCCAATGGGCTGAACTCGCTGGCCTTCTCCGCGATCTCGACCGGCGTATATCGTTTCCCGGCCGACCAGGCGGCCAGGATTGCGGTCCATGCAACCATCGAATCCCTGCCGGCTGCGCCGCTGGTTGCCCACGTCATATTCTGTTGTTTCTCGGACACAAGCGCCGCACTCCATTCGGACGTCTTGGCGCGATACGGCAGCCCTTGTGCCGGATGACGCGGTCAGTACACTCCGCCGGACCATGCTCCGGGGAGGGGATATGAATTTTCATTTTGGATTGCGCCCATTTGTCTATGGCGCATTGTTGTCGCTCGGCGTGATGTCGCTGGCGCGCGCGGAGGGCACCTACGAGATCCCGGCCGGCGCGCATTTCAACCAGGACAAGCTCGCCAAAGTCAGCGAGTTCTTCAAGAACGAGGTCGCGACCGGCAAGATCGCCGGTGCAACCGTGCTGATCCAGCAGCACGGCAAGCCGGTCTACCACGAAGCCTTCGGCGTGCAGGACGTGGTCAGCAAGGCGCCGATCACGGACAAGACCATCTTCCGCCTGTTCTCGATGACCAAGGCGATCACCGCTGTCGTCGCGATGCAACTGGTCGAGGACGGCAAGATCAAGCTTGACGATCCCGTCGCGAAATACATTCCGTCCTTCGCCAATGTGAAGGTCGGTGTCGAGAAGAAGGGCGAGGACGGCGCCAAGTCGCTCGAGCTGGTGCCACCGAACCGGCCGATGACAGTGCACGATTTGATGACGCACACCTCGGGTGTCACCTATGGCTTCTATGGCGACAGCCTCGTGCGCAAGACTTACCGCGACGCCAACATCTATGCCGGCGACTTCGACCTCGCCGAGTTCGCCGAGCGCATCGCGAAACTTCCGCTGCACAACCAGCCGGGCGCGCTCTGGCAGTACGGCCATTCCACCGACATTTTGGCGCGCGTGATGGAGATCGCCGCCGGCAAGCCGCTGATCGACATCATGCAGGAGAAGCTGCTCACCCCGCTCGGCATGGTCGACACCGGCTTCTTCGTCACCGACCCCGAGAAGCAGAAGCTCCTGGCGCAGCCGGTGCCGAATGACGCCGATTTCCGCGTCGGCCGCATCAACGATCCGACCGTCGTCAAGAAGATCATGTTCGCCAGCGGCGGCATGGTCACGACCATGGCGGACTACAAGCGCTTTGCGCAGATGCTGCTCAATGGCGGCAGTCTCGACGGCAAGACCATCCTCAAGCCGGAGACGTTCAAGCTGATGGTGACCGACCAGATCGGCCGCGGCTCCGGCGTCGACCGCGATTATTTCTACTTCCCCGGTGACGGCTTCGGCTTCGGCCTCGGGCTTGCGGTCCGCACCGATCCCGGCAACGCCAAGCCGCCGCCGCCCGGCGATCTCGGCGAACTGAAATGGGACGGCGCCTCCGGCTGCTATTTCGTGATCGACCCCAAACAGGACATGTTCTTCGTGCTGCTGGAGCAGACCCCGACCGAGCGCCAGCGCGTGCAGCGGACGCTGAAGCTGTTGGTTTATGAAGCCATGGAGAATTGACATGTTCGGGCGCCGTGCGCTGTTCGCGGCGCTCGTTCTGCTGTTGACTGCGGCCGGTGCGCAAGCGGGCTCGGAGACGCGCGCCGCGCGCAGCTTCTCGCCTGAAGGCCTCGCGAAGGTCTCCGACTACATCCAGAAGGAGATCGTCGCCGGAACGTTTCCGGGCGCGATCCTGCTGCTGCAGCAGCACGGCAAGCCGGTCTACTACGAGAATTTCGGCGTCCGCGACGCGGCGACCGAGCTCTCGATGAGCGCGGACACCATCTTCCGCCTCTACTCGATGTCGAAGCCGATCACGACAGTCGTGGCGATGATGCTGGTCGAGGAGGGCAAGCTCTCGCTCGACGATCCCGTCTCGAAATACATCCCGGCCTTTGGCGAGATGAAGGTCGGCGTCGAGACGAAGGCCGAGGATGGCAAGGTCTCGCTGACCTTCGAGCCGGTCAATCGTCCCGTGACGATCAAGGATCTGATGCGCCACACCGCCGGGCTTCCTTACGGCTATCACGGCGGGGGCCTGGTGAACAAGCTCTATGCCGACGCCGGTCTGTTCGACAACAGGGCTTTGACCAATGCCGAGCTCGTCGCGAAGATCGCCACGCTGCCGCTCGCCGAGCAGCCAGGCACGATCTGGGACTACGGCCTCTCCACCGACGTGCTCGGCCGCATCATCGAGGTGATCTCGGGGAAATCGCTGCTCCAATTCGAGAAGGAGCGGTTGCTTGATCCGCTCGGGATGACTGATACCGCTTACTATGTCGCCGATCCCGCCAAGTGGCCGCGCATCGCCGAGCCGATGCCGGGGGATCGCGCGATCAGCCCGATGACGCAGGTTCGCGATCCCCGGAAACCGCTGAAATGGGAATCGGGTGGTGGCGGCCTCGTCGGTACTGTCGGCGACTACGCGCGCTTCTCGCAGATGCTGCTGAATGGCGGCACGTTTGAAGGCCGGCGCTATCTCAAGCCCGAGACCATCGCGCTGATGGCGTCGGACCATATCGGGCCGGAGACCAGAATCGCGCGCGACCAGAACTATTATCCGGGCGGCAACTCCGGCTTCGGCCTCGGCTTCGCCGTGCGCACTTCGGTGCCGCCGGGCACGTCATGGCCTACAGGCGAATACCGCTGGGACGGTGTGGGCGGCACGTTCTTCTTCATCGATCCCGAGGACGATCTGTTCGGGATCTTCATGGTGCAGACCCCCTCGCAGCGCGGCCGGATTCAATTGGTGCTGAAGACGCTGATCTATCAGGCGATGGGGCGGTAGCCTTTTCACCGTTTTCGTAGCCCAGATGGAGCGAAGCGCAATCCGGGACTTCCTCACCGCGCGGATAGGTCCCGGATTTCGCTGCGCTCCATCCGGGCTACGGGACTGAGCCTTACGCCCCGCGCACGATCTCGCGCACGTATCCGATCGCTTCCTCGACTTGGGCCGCATTGACGTCGAGATGGGTGCAGGCGCGGATGCGGCCGTCCATCATCGCCAGCGTCACGCCGCGCTGGCGCAGCGCGGCGACCATCTTGTCGCCGGGAATGCCGGCGCCGTCGGGCTTGAAGAACACGAGATTGGTCTCGGGCTCCTGCACCTCGATGCCGGAGATCTGCGACAGGCCGCGGGCGAGCGCGCGCGCATTGGCGTGGTCGTCGGCGAGCCGCTCGACGTGATGGTCGAGCGCGTAGATGCAGGCGGCGGCGCAGATTCCGGCCTGCCGCATCGAGCCGCCGAGCCGCTGCTTCCACTGCCACACGGCGTCGATGAAGGCGCGCGTGCCCGCGAGCACGCCGCCAATCGGCGCGCCCAGGCCCTTGGAAAAATCGATCCAGGCCGAGTCCCAACCCGCGGTCATGTCACGCGGAGAGATGCCGCTGGCGACCGTGGCGTTGAGGAGGCGCGCGCCGTCCATGTGAGTGACGAGGCCGTGCTGCTTGGCGATCGCGACGATCTCGTCGAGGGCTGCCTTCTTCCAGATCGTGCCGCCGCCGATATTGGCGGTCTGCTCGACGCTGACGACGGTCTGCGGCGGCTGGTAGCGCGTGCGCGGATGCAGCGCCTTGCGAAAGGTCTCTGGCGTGAACTGGCCGTCGGGACCCTTGAGCTGCGTCACCTGGAAGCCGCCGATCGCGGCATGCGCGCCGCCTTCGCGGGCGATGATGTGCGCGGTCTCATGCGCCAGGATCTCGTCGCCGGGACGGCAATGCACCAGCGTCGCGGTGACGTTGCACATCGTGCCCGAGGGCATGTAGACGGCCGCCTCCTTGCCGAGCAGATCCGCAACGCGCTCGCACAGCGCATTCACGGTCGGATCGTCGCCGACCTGCTCGTCGCCGACCTCCGCCCGCGCCATCGCCTCGCGCATTCCTGCCGTCGGCTTGGTCTGCGTGTCCGACAACAGATTGATGCGCACCGGCGGCGCCTTGGGATCGATCGGGGGAGGGGTGTAGAGCATCACAGACCGTGCTTTTTCCACATGGCGCGAACTTCATCGGCAGTGGCTAATTCGCCGCGGGCGATTTCAGCCTCTGCTTCTGTCAGGTCGGCCTCTTCTGTTGTTGTTAGTTGGAGAGGAGGCCGATCATCAATCTCGTTGAGAGGTTCGCCGAGAAGACGCGTCATGATCAGCTCCACTGCGCAATCATAGCACAACTGGATCGAGACATGGGAATGGCCGGCTCAATCGGGATAGGGGGAAGCCTCGCGGCTCCGCCCCTCCCACACCACCGGACATACGGGTCCGTATCCGGCGGTTCAGCGGATTATGCGGGTCGCCGTGCCGCGACGGAAGCCAAGCCGAGTGAGGCAAAGAAGCCGTTTGGCAGAGCAATGGTGAGCGCGGGGCTGTTCGCGAGCCGCCAAGGGCCACGTGGGCTGCCGGCGGTTTGCGCCGCCAGATCCCGGCCGACGCCGCGGCGTCGCAACTCGGCAAAGCGAGCGGGTCCATACTTCCATTGCTTCCAGGCAACGGCGCGCAACCGTCGCCTGATCCACTGGTCAAGCACGCGCAACACCGACGGGGTTTGACAGAAGCCGAAGTAGCCGTGCCACCCAATCAGGTAGGTCGACAGTTCTTTGGCGATCTGCACGAGGCATCGACCACGCGTGCGTCGCGTGAGCTCCCGAACCTTCGCCTTGAAGCGGGCGAGTGCCTGCGGCGCGATGCGCCGCCGCGGTTCTTGCCCGCCGGTGAAGCTGAAGCCCAGGAACTTGCGAACACTCGGTTTGGCAACCGCGCTCTTCGCTTTGTTGATCTTGAGCTTGAGGCGCTTTTCGAGGAACCTCTCGACGCCAGCCAGCACCCGTTCGCCCGCCCGCTGACTGCGCACGTAGATGTTGCAGTCGTCGGCGTAACGCACGAAGCGGTGGCCGCGCTTCTCCAGTTCCTTGTCCAGCACATCCAGCATCAGGTTCGACAACAGCGGCGAGAGCGGACCGCCCTGCGGCGTGCCCTCTTCCGTCGGACTGACCAGCCCTCCTTCCAACACACCCGCATTCAGGAAGGCGCGGATGAGCTTCAGGATGCGCTTGTCAGCAACCCGCTTGGCAACCAGTCCCATCAGGATGTCGTGGTTGACCCGGTCAAAGAACTTCTCCAGGTCGATGTCCACCACGATGCTGTGGCCGGCCGCAATGTACGCCTGCGCCCGTTCCACCGCCCGATGTGCCGAGCGCCCCGGCCGAAAGCCGAAGCTCGTCTCGGCGAACGTCCTATCCCAATCCGCCTGCAGCACCTGCATCACCGCCTGCTGGATCAAGCGGTCGAGCACCGTCGGAATGCCGAGCGGCCGCAGGCCGCCCGACGCCTTCGGTATCTCCACCCGCCGCACCGGCTGTGGCTTGTAGGTGCCGTCAAGCAACTGGGCTCGGATCGCAGGCCAGTGCTCCTTCAGGTGGGCTGACAGCTCGCCGACGGTCATCCCGTCGACGCCCGCCGCGCCCTTGTTGCGCTTTACTTGCGCCAACGCTGCCTTCAGATTCTCACTCTCGACAACGTCTTCCATCGACGGTCCTGCGACCGCCGGGCGTTCGAGACAGACTTCCGCCGCACGCGCTTCAGGCTCTCGGGCGCCGGCGCTTCGGGCTTCACCCTCCGCTCCGGGGCTCAAGTTCAGCTCGACCTGATTCTTCTGCCGCATGGCTCGCACGAGATCGCCGCTCTACTGACCACTTCCACCGTTCAGGCCTTCAGCGGCGCGCTGCCGCCTACTACGCCCTCGGCTGACTTCTGCGCTGCGGTCAGGCCGTCTTGCGACGGTCTCAGTCTCGTTGCCGAGACACAGCGCAGACCTCCCGAGGTAAGACCGACCGCCTTCACCGCACGCCCGCCGAATTTACCACCCCGACCTTTGATGACCTTGGACTTCGCGATCAATTGCTCGCTCGTCCGGCCGGGTAGGCCTCGTTATCCGGTGTTTGTCCATCGGGCCGCGGCTTTGCTCCACGCTTTCTTCAGACCCCACCTCACGATGACGCCCTTGCGCTTCGCTAATCCTTCGCCGCCATCAGGCTGGATAGAGGACTTCCACCTCCAAGCTGTCGCTCATACTCGGCACACAACAAAAAGGCCCCGGAAAACCGGGGCCTTTGAACGTTGGTATGCCGAAACTATCAGCGCGAATAGAATTCGACGACCAGATGGGGCTCCATCTGCACCGGGAACGGCACGTCGGAGAGGCCGGGGATGCGCGCGTACTTCGCGGTCATCTTGCCGTGGTCGACTTCGAGATAGTCGGGGACCTCGCGCTCGGGGAGCTGGCTGGCTTCGAGCACGTGGGCGAGCTGCTTGGAGGCTTCCTTGACCTCGATCACGTCGCCGACCTTGAGCTGGTAGCTCGAGATGTTGACCTTGCGACCGTTCACCTTGATGTGGCCGTGGTTGATGAACTGGCGGGCGGCGAAGATCGTGGAGACGAACTTGGCGCGGTACACGACCGCGTCGAGACGACGCTCGAGGAGGCCGATCAGGTTCTCGCCGGTGTCACCCTTGAGGCGGCTCGCCTCGACATAGATGCCGTGGAACTGGCGCTCGGAAATATTGGCGTAGTAGCCCTTGAGCTTCTGCTTGGCGCGGAGCTGCACGCCGAAGTCGGAGAGCTTGCCCTTGCGGCGCTGGCCGTGCTGGCCGGGGCCGTACTCGCGGCGGTTCACGGGGCTCTTCGGGCGGCCCCAGATGTTCTGGCCCATACGGCGATCGATCTTGTACTTCGCCTCACTGCGCTTAGTCATCGCGTCCTCTTCGGTTGCATGGTTTGAGGAAACGCGCCCTCCTGTGTGACGGGCCAGGCCCGGCACCGACAGGTCCGATCCCCAAAGCTAGAGGGAGAGGACCACGGGTCGCGAAACGCTTCGCGGGCCGAAATCGGCCCGCGAGCAGGCGGCTTTTAGGGGAGTTTGGGGTTCGCTGTCAATTCTTTAGCCGTCATTCCGGGGCGCTCGCAGAGCGAACCCGGAACCTCGAGATCCCGGGTTCGGTGCTGCGCACCGCCCCGGGATACCGCTACGCGGTCAGGTCCTGACCGCCCGGACCGCCTTTGGGCCGGCCGCTTGCAATTCGGCAGCGATTTCAGTGTTCAGGACCTGTTCCAGCCGGGTCAGGACCCGGGCCATGGGGGCGGCGTCGGTGACCCGGTGGTCCCAGCGGATCACGACATGGATGGTCTGGTCGGGCGCGACCACCCCATAGCTGACGATAAACGGGCCTGGCGTGATCGGATGGAGCTCGCCGCCGCCATAGGCGGCCACCGAGCTCACCGCAAAGCTGCCGAACCAGTTACCGCGTTGCCGGCCGAAATTCAGGCCCACGGCCCAGGACAGCCGCCGCAGCGGCAGCGGCAGGCGGGTCGCCCGCATGATCTTGCGGAACATTGGGACGTCGTTGATGGGGGCGGTCTTGGCGCGCCGGATTTCGGCGTCGACCGCCGCCAGCGTCATGGTCTCGGGGGCCGCGATCCGCTGCGGCATCACGCATTCCTCGCCGTCCTCGACCCGGGCGATCGCCACCGACGCCACGCTATTGGGCAGCTCGTAGAGCGAAGGCCAAGGCCATTTGGCGTAGACGGTGCGCAGGACCGGCTCATCCCTGGCGACGAGGGCAAAGGCCTTGACGACCATGGCCGCCCAGCCTGCGGGCGCCGGCGCGCCGGCACGGGCCTCCAGCAGGGGACGAATATCGAGCGAACGGGACAGCGAGACGAACGGCACGTCCATCGACGCGCGCATGAGGTCGCAAATCAGGCGGCGCGGCAGCGAAATGGTCTTGGGCGTCCCGCGCATCGCTCTTTCGGTTCCGGCGGATGAAAATATGTGCAGCGAGCGGGTTCCCGCTCGCTGCCTGCTCTAGCACGAACCAACCCGCTTGGGGCCGGTCGGTTCGCCGCATCAGGGCGCCGGCGAGGCCAGCGGCTTGGTCTTGTCGACGACGTAAACTCCAAGCACTTTCATAGCCTTATCGCCATGAGCCTTGGCGTCGTGCACGACGCCTGCCGGGATCTGGTAGGAATCACCGGCTTTCAGGGTTTTCTCGGGCTGCCCGTCGATCAGGAGATTGAGCTCGCCTTCGAGCACATAGCCCGTCTCGATTCCGGGGTGGATATGGCGTCCGGCGGAACCGCCGGCGGGGACTTCCGCGATCGCGGTGACGGTGGCGTAGCCGTCGGGGAATTCGACCTTCTGGAGCGGGGTGCGCTTGATGCCGGGCTGCTGGGCGAAGGCCGCAAAGGCAAGGCCTGCGAAGGACAGAGCGAGCAAAGTCTTCTTGAGCATGGTTGTTTTTCCTCCCTGGAGCCGCCGACCGTAGCAGCGCGGCAGTTCCCGGCAAGGTGGTAATCGGCTGCTCAGCGCCTGATCCCGTCGAACGCCGCCATGATGCCGCGCTGGAACAGCGACCAGTCGAAGCCGAGCGCAATGGCGCGGTAGCCCCGGTCGATCAGGGCGTTGGCCTGGTCGGCGGTGCGGGCCACGCCGCCGATCGGCACGCCGCTTCTGAGAATGCCGGCCTCGGCGCGGGCGACCAACTCGAGCAATTCCGGATCGTCCATCTGGCCGCGCTTGTTGATGGAGGTGGCGAGATCGCCGGGACCGATCACGGCGACGTCGATGCCGGGTGTTGCCATGATCTCGTCGATGCGGTTGACGGCCTCGACATGCTCGATGGTGACCATGCAGATCATCTCGTCATCGGCGGAGGCCATGTAATCAGGCATCGACTGGCCCCAGCGGAAGGGAGCGTGGAACGGTCCCCAGAGACGGTCGCCGCGCGGCGGGTAGCGCACGCTGCGCACGGCCTTCTCGGCCTCGTTGCGGTTGGTGATCATCGGAAAATTGATGCCGAAGGCGCCGATGTCCATCGGCGCCTTGGCAAGCCACGGCTCGTTCGCCGCGATCCGCACCAGGGGCGTGCACGGCGTGCCCGTCGTCGCGGCAATCATCGCATGCGCTTCGGTGAGGCCGATCGGTCCGTGCTCGAGATCGACGATGATCCAGTCGAGCGAACGCGCCATGATCTGCACCAACTGCACGCTCGGGATGGTCGCGATGGCGCCGAACGCGGGGCGGCCCTCGCTCCACAATTGGCGGAGGCGATTGAGCGGCTTTGCGGGGACCGGCATATGATGACCTGCGCGGAGATGACGACGGCAGAGCCTAGCAGCGCGTCGTCAATGCGGAAAGTCAGGCCACTGCGCGCCCGCCGAAGAACGGCGTCAGCGTGGCACTGAGGCCATGCACGCGGTTCGAGGTGAAGATCATCTCGGCGCCGGACTGCGCGATGGCGCAGGTAGACGCACCCAGCAGGTCCGAGACGCGGCGGGCGATCGCCGGCGCCGGATCGATCCAGTCGACCGGCCAGGGCGCTAGCTTGGTCAGCCGGTCGAGCAGCAGCGGATAATGCGTGCAGGCCAGCACCACCGTATCGGTGCGCGCGCCCGCCTCCTCGCCGACGAAGCAGGGCGCGAGCTCGGCGCGGATGGCGTCGTCACTGACGGAAGCGCCACTCAGCTCGGCTTCGGCAAGCGAGGCGAGCTCGGGCGAGCCGACCAGCGTGACCTCGCAGCCTTGCGCGAAATCGCGGATCAGCGCCTTGGTGTATTCGCGTTTGACCGTGCCCTTGGTGCCGAGCACCGAGACGCGGCGGGTCTTCGACCGGGCGCAGGCCGGCTTGATCGCCGGCACCGTGCCGACGAAGGGCAGGGAATAAGCGGCGCGCAGGTGCGATAGGACGAGGGTGGAGGCTGTGTTGCAGGCGATGACGACGAGGTCGGGATCATGGGTGCCGATCAGCTCCCCCATCAACGGCACGACGCGGGCGATGATCTCGTCCTCGCTGTGGTGGCCGTAGGGGAAGAAGGCGTCGTCGGCGACGTAAACATAGTGTGCGTCGGGGCGCGCGGCCACGACCTCACGGAGCACCGTGAGCCCGCCAAGGCCGGAATCGAATACCAGGATCGTCGGGGAATTGGTCACGTCGCTACCCTAGCCAGCCATGGTTACCATTCGGTTTTTAGGGCGATTTTGCGGCGGGGGAGCGTGGTCGCCAGTTTGGAACGATTCAATTTCGTGATTCCCGCATTGTCCCGCTATCAGGCAGCGATATTGCACTGCGGGTGGGGACATATCCGCAAAATTCCGGAGAGCCGACATGATCAGAAACACCAGTCACGGCTGGGGCAGCGTCTCCCGTTGGCTGCACTGGATCCTGGCGCTGACGATCATCGGCATGATCGGCTTCGGCTGGTGGATGAACCACATCCCGGCGCGCCCCGACCGCTTCTTCTACCGCTCGATCCATGCCGATATCGGCTATGTGATCCTGCTGCTCACGCTGCTGCGCCTGGTCTGGCGCGTCGCCAACCCGACGCCGGCTTTGCCGGCCGACAGCCAGCCCTGGCAGAAGCTCGCCGCCCGCATCAGCCATTGCGCGCTCTACCTCGCCGTCATCGTCGTGATCCTGCTCGGCTGGGCTCATTCGGGTGCGCACACGCCGGATTATTCGGATTTCTTCGGCCTGTTTCACGTGCCGCAATTCACTTCTCCCGACCGCGAAGCCGCGCGCGCCTATGAAGATCGCCACATCCTCTTTGCCTATGTGCTGCTTGCCCTGATCGCGGTTCACGTCATCGCCGCCATCTGGCACCACTTCATCCGCCGTGATCACGTCGTGGCGCGGATGGTGACGGACGAGGCGGGGTTGGGTGACGGTCTCGTGTCCCGGACGCGCTGCAACGCTTCTTAGCGTTGCTGCGCAGAGCCGGGACCCACGTCGCGCGGCTTGCTCTCTGCCGCATGGGCCCCGGCTCTGCAGCGCACCGCTGAAGAAGCGCTGCGCTGCGTCCGGGGCACGAGAGGAAAGTGTGGGGCATGCTCTCTCCACACCGTCGCTGCGCTCGCAATGACGGGTTAGGATGCAGCGTCACGATTGATCGCAGGAGACGCCATGCTCACCGTTCATCATCTCGGCAAATCGCAATCCGAGCGCATCGTCTGGCTGTGTGAAGAGCTCGACATCCCCTACGAGCTGAAGCGTTACGCCCGCGATCCCGTCACCATGCTGGCGCCGCCCGACTACAAGGCGCTGCACCCGATCGGGGCGGCGCCCGTCGTCACCGATGGCGATCTCGTGCTCGCCGAATCCGGTGCCATCGTCGACTACATCATGGCGAAATACGGCAATGGACGCCTCGTGCTCCGCCCGGACGACCCGGACTTCGCGCAGTTCCTGTACTGGTTTCACTTCGCCAACGGCACGCTGCAGGCCGGCATGGGCCGGCTGATGATCCTGAACCGGCTCAAGCTCGCCGAGGACAATCCGATGCTGGTCGCGACCAGAGGGCGCGTCGACCGCGCCTTCGATCTGGTCGATGCGCGCGTTCGCGATGCCGAATATCTGGCGGGCAGGACCTTCACCACCGCCGACATCATGACGGGCTTCTCGCTCACCACGATGCGCTACTTCCAGCCCTATGATCTCTCCCGCTGCCCGAACGTGGTCAAATATCTCGGCCGCATTGGTGCGCGGGCGGCCTATCGACGCGCGATGGAGAAGGGCGATCCGGGCATGGCGCTGCTCTTGAGCTGACCGCCGGTCACGCGATCCTGTTGGTGGTGGCCGCCCGCTCCGTGGCAAGTTGCTTCTGCAGGCGATCGATGTTTTGCAGCAGGCGCTGGCTGGTCAGCACCAGGAAATAATAACCGAACTGCGGATCCTGGAAGTAGATCTCGAGCAGACGGTCATACGTGATCGTCAGCACCTGGCCGTCCTCGATGCATTCGATCGTTCCGGTGCGGCGGTTGTCAGGCGTCAGGAAACCGAGCTCGCCCATCAGCGCGCCCGGCAGGATCTCGACGTTGATCTCCTTGACCAGGAATTTGCCGGTGACCGTCAGGAGCATCTCCTTGGCCGGGTCGCCCAGCTTGAACAGCGTGTCGCCGCGGCGATATTTGCGCTCGGTCATGAACGGCTTGAGCCATTCGATCGACATGTCGCCCTCGGCCGCATGGCGCGCCTTCTTGACCAGCTTGAGCATCTGCCGCAGGCGAAGAGCGTTGATCGGAAGCAACAGAAGATAGAGCAGGAACGTCGAGACGTTGGCGGTGAGTGCGCCGAAAGCGGCGAAGAACGCGCAGCCGATCATGTTGGCCACCCGCAGGGGCACCATCGTCCGCATCAGGAGGGTGGCGACGAAGAAGCCGGCGCCGACCGCGGCGAACAAATTGGCGAACGTGATGTTGTGGACAAAGATCTCCAGCAGCCGATTGAAGATCGCGTCGTAAGTGACGTTGTCGGGATCGAGGCCCATCTGGACCAGGATCTTGGCGATCCTGAGGTTGTCCGTGGCCGCCTCGAGAATGCGGTCGAGGATCGAGGAAATGTCTGCGCTGCCGGACGGCATGGTACTAACCCCGCGTAAGGCCTTCAGTCCTGCTCGGTATTCGTATAGCCGAAATCGAATGACGACCGCTTGAATGAAGCCTCCGGCCGTCATGCCGCAAGAGGCAAATTTAGCCTGATCGGGCGTTTCGGCAATTGCCCGTTGGTTGCGCGTATGGCTTCCGCGCGCCCGTGATTCGGGGCGCCGGGTGCGGGCCTGGGCGTCGTGGACGGACCTGGGCGCCCCGGCGAGGTTGCGGGGCGACTTCCGCCTCAGGGCTTGGCGGCGGGCTGGACCACCTGCTGTTCGAGCAGGTCAAGGTGCCCGGGCAGCGACCCCGCGCGCAGCAACATGGCGACGCTGCTCGCTTCCTCCAGGGTGAAATTGCCTGAGATCTGGCCGGAACCCCCGGTGATGGGCTCGCGGATCACCGGGGCGGAGATCACCTTGTCGTCGAGCACGATGGCGAAGGGCTTTCCAATTTTCTCTTCCGTGATGTGGGCGAAACGCCGCGCGCCGCGTCCGTTGAAGCGGAACGAGGCGATCGGTTCGTTCGTGCTGCTCGCGAAGCCCGGGCCCGCGTAGCTGATGTCGTTGCCGTCGAGCGCGCTGTCCTTGGCAACAAGATAAGGACGCCTGTCCTTGAAGCCGAGCAGGACTTCCGTGCCTGCGGGCGGTGTGCCGGATTGCGCCTGTTCCGCCGGCATCGAGATGTCGATCAGGCGGAAGCTGACCTTGACCTTCGTGGCGAAGATCGCGGTGACGCGCTCGGGCTCCATCATCCCCGGGACGAAGATGCGGATGCGGTCGGTGCCATCAGGCTGGGCGCTGGCGAGCTTGATGCCGGCATCCTTGAGACGCTGCTCGATCATCGCGATGGAATCTTCGACGAGGTCGTGCAGCCCTGCGGCGGATGCGGCGTCAGTCGGCTTGAGCCTGACCAGCCCGTCGCCGCCGTCGGTCACGGTGAGGGCATGTGATGGCAATCCATCAGCGGCCGATGCGAGCTTGCGCGCGAGTTGTTCGCGGCCCCTGGGGTCGGCGATCTTCACCTCGACCCCACCGTCGCGGATCGCAAGGCCCGAGAAGGCGATCTTGCCCTCGCGCAGGGTCTTGTAAACGTCATCGCGGAGGTCCGTGACGGCGCTCTCGCGCAAGCCATCGACGTCCACCTTGTAAACGATGCGCGATCCGCCCAGCTTCTCCATCTTGTCGCCGATGAAGGCCGCGATCTTGGCGCGCATCTTCTCGAGCTGGCTGTCCGCGGCGAGCGCGGCGCGGGGCAGGGGGACCGTCGACGCCATCGCAAGCGCGAAGATCAGCGGTGCAATGCGATTCCGCAGGGGTGTGGTCATGATCACCTTAAGTCTTGCGGCAGGACGCTGGCAGGCGAATCTGATGCCAGTTCTTGGTCCCCGGATCGGGCGCGGAGGTTCAAATTCCGTTCGACCCGGGCCGTGTCGCCGCAGCCGCCAGGCGATGGACGAACGCCAAATCATCCCTCATTGTGTTCCTGCTCGGCCGGCCATCGGTCGGGTCTCGCCAAATCAAAATGTCAAAAGACAGGGGCGGGGAAATCTGAGGGAGGACAAAATTCCATGGCGGGCATCCATGCGCTCGATCGGCTGATCGGCAATGACTATCCGGACCTTTTGACCGACGATGAGGTCCGGGCCTTCGAGCAGGTCCCTTACGCGGACCGCGTCGCGGCCGAGAGCACTTATGACGCGATCAAACTCGGTGCGGCGCGCGATCCCGACGGCGCGGCGATCCAGTTCCTGCAGAATGCCGATCCGTCCGACACGCCGGTCGTGGTCACCTACCGCGACTTCATTGCGCGCGTCACGCAGGCCGCCAACATGTTTCACGCGCTTGGCGCGGAGAAGGGCGATGTCATCAGCTTCATGCTGCCGCTGGTGCCCGATGCCTTCGTGACGCTGTTCGGTGCGGAAGCTGCCGGCATCGCCAATCCCGTCAATCCGTTGCTGGAGCCGCACCAGATCGCGGAGATCCTGGAAGCCGCGAACACCAAGATCCTGGTGGCGCTCGGGCCGTTGCCCGGCACCGACATCTGGCAGAAGGTCGAGCAGATCCGCCCGCAGTTGAAGCACCTCAAGGCGATCGTGCAGGTGTTCGGCGGCGGCGATCCGGATAAGGGAATTT
This sequence comes from Bradyrhizobium sp. USDA 376, assembly GCF_054063675.1. Classification (NCBI taxonomy): domain Bacteria; kingdom Pseudomonadati; phylum Pseudomonadota; class Alphaproteobacteria; order Hyphomicrobiales; family Nitrobacteraceae; genus Bradyrhizobium; species Bradyrhizobium sp. USDA 376. The sequence goes on along the minus strand of NZ_JBSSGN010000001.1, from coordinate 7,669,342 downwards.
TCGCCTTCAACGACCTGATCAAGCAGCAGCCGGCGGACCGGCTCGTCAGCGGGCGCAAGATTTCGGGTGCCGATATCGCCGCCTATTTCCACACCGGCGGCACCACCGGCACGCCAAAGCTGGTGCGGCACACCCATGCCAACCAGGTCTATCAGGCCTGGGCGCTCAGCCTGCTGCTCAAGTCGAAGCCGGGCTCTAATTTGCTGTTCGGCATGCCGCTGTTTCATGTCGGGGGATCGCTGACGCAGGGGCTGCTGACTCTGTCGTGCGGCGGCTCGCTGGTCGTGCTGTCGCCGAGCGGCTGGCGCAATCCCAATTCGGTGAAGAACATCTGGGATTGGTCGAGCGCTATAAGCCAGAGGCGCTGTCGAGCGTGCCGACGGTGCTGGCCGCTGCGCTCGCGGTGCCGCCCGGTAATGCCGATATCTCCAGCCTCAAATACGCTGCCGGTGGCGGCTCGGCGATCCCCGTCGCCGTGGGCTCGGCGATCCAGGACAAGCTGAAGCTGCCGGTGGTCGAGGTCTACGGCATGACCGAGACCTCGAGCGTGCACACGCTCGCCTATCCGGGGCGGCCGATCCGGCTCGGTTCGGTCGGCCTTCCCATGCCGTATGCGCGCGTGCGCATCGTGCAACTCGATGCCGACGGCCGCCTGATCCGCGACTGTGCGCCGGACGAGATCGGCGTCGTCATCATGGCCGGGCCCGGCGTGTTCGGCGGCTATCTCAACGACGAGCACAACAAGGGCGCCTTCGTCGACGAGGTCTGGGTCAATTCCGGCGACCTCGGACGGCTCGATGCCGACGGCTATCTCTGGATCACCGGCCGCGCCAAGGACCTCGTGATCCGCGGCGGCCACAACATCGATCCGGCACCGATCGAGGAGATCATGTTCCGCCATCCCGCGGTCGGCTTCGCCGCCGTGGTCGGCCAGCCCGACGCTTACGCGGGTGAACTGCCTGTGGGCTACGTGCAGCTGAAACCGGGCGCCAGCGTCGAGCCGGGCGAATTGGAGAATTGGGTGCGCGAGCGCACGCCCGAGCGCGCCGCCGTTCCGGTGCAGGTCATCCCGATCGATCCGATGCCGGTGACAGGCGTCGGCAAGGTGTTCAAGCCGCAGCTGCGCTGGGACGCCGCGCAGCGCGTGTTCACCAAGGTGCTGGCACCGCTCGCCGAGCGTGGCATCGACTGCAAGGTGAAGGTCGGTGCGCACGGCAGCCACGGCTCGATCGCCACCGTGACGCTCACGGGACTGCCGGCGGACCAGCGTGAGGTTGTCGCCGGCGAGGTGCATACGCTGCTCGCGCCGTTCGTGATGCGGCACGAGGTGGTGCAGGTGTAGGTGAGGGCGCGAGAGGCTTGCATGCCTCGCCGCAAGCGAGCATCATCCCTCCAAAAAATTGGGGGGAAATCGATGCCTCAAGTCTCTCGCCGCCGCCACCTTCAGCAATTGTCGGGCGTGTTCGGCGCCGCCGCGCTGTCGGCGTGGTCGAGGTCGGCCTCGGCTTCAGAGGCGGACATCCCGCCGGAGGGCATCGGCAAGGGCATCCAGCACATCTCCTACAGCGACATCGGCGGTCGGCCCGACAGTGTGCAGGTGATGTTCAACCGGCAGCACGTCTATGTCGGGCACATGTTCAGCGACGGCGTGACGATCCTGGACGCCTCCGATCCGCGCGCGCTGAAGCCGGTCAACTTCTTCACCGCGGGGCAATACACCCGCACCCATCATTTGCAGGCGGCGGAGGACCTGCTGCTGGTTGCGAACGGCGCCAACATCGTCGCGATGCAGTCCTACGACAACATGCGCGGCTATTTCGAGAACACGCTGGTCGACAGCATCACCAAGGCCAAGAAATTCCGCTCCGGCCTGTCGATCCACGACATCTCGAAACCCACCGAGATGCGCGAGATCGCGTTCCTCGAAATGCCCGGCTTCGGCATCAACCGGCTGTGGTGGCCGGGCGGCCGCTATGCCTATGTGTCGGCGCATTTCGACGGCTTCACCGACCACATCCTGTGCGTGGTCGATCTGAAGACCATCACCAAGCCGGAAGTGGTCGCGAAATGGTGGCTGCCCGGCATGAACCGCGCGGCCGGCGAGCCGGCGGCGCCCAAGGGCAAGCGCTTTGCGCTGCATCACATGATCACGGCGGGCGATCGCGGCTATGCCGCCTGGCGCGACGGCGGCTTCACCATCCACGACATCAGCGATCCCGCAAATCCAAAGCTGCTGTCCCACGTCAACTGGTCGCCGCCCTTCGCCGGCGGCACGCATACGCCGCTGCCGCTGCCGAAGCGGCAGCTCGCGATCGTCGCGGACGAAGCCAACGCGGAGAAATGCGCCAAGGGCCTGTTCCACACCTTCGTGCTCGACGTGCGCGCGCCTGAGAACCCGGTGCCGATCGCAACCTTGCCGACCCCACGCGAGCGCGACTTCTGCACGATCGGCACTTTCGGTCCGCATAATCTGCACGAGAACCGTCCGGGCTCGTTCCAGAGCGAGGAGACGATCTTCGCGACCTACAACAATGCCGGCGTCAGAGTGTTCGACGTCAGGGATGCCTTTGCGCCGAAGGAGATCGCGTACTGGGTGCCGCCGATGCCGAAGAAGCTGATCGACCCCCGCCCGAATGTCGCCCTCGCAGCCAAGACCTGTGACGCCTACGTCCGGCCCGACGGGCTGATGTTCGTCTCCGACTGGAACGCCGGCATGCACGTGCTGCAATATCAGGGGTGACCGCCGCGCAAGGTTAAGTGGCGACTTGTCGGTCGAAACCAGCTCTTCCGATTAAACGACGCTTCGCCGCTACCCGCGGATCGCCGCATTGGCCTGCGCGGCTGCACCGGTCATCACATCCTTTGCCGATTTCGCGCCGTTGACCACTTCATTGACGCCGATCATGAACGCATCCAGGATCGGTCTCGATTGCGGATGGAAGAGAATCGCCTTGGCGCGGTCGACATCGGCATTTTGCAGGTTGGTCAGCGCCGCCTCGGCGGCTTGCGGGCCGAATGCCTTCTTGAAGCCCTCGCTGGACCACGCCGACACGCGGGTCGTCGCCAGCCCTGCTGCCGCAGTCTGCAGCGATGTCGGCTTGCTTGTCGCCCAGAGCAGGAACAGGAAAGCTGCCCGCTTGTTGCGTGATTTTGAATTGATGCAGGCCTGCCAGTGCGACATGAAGGGCACGGGGGCGTGACCAGGGAGATGCGGAAAGACTGCAAACTGGGCCTGCTTCGCGACGCGACTCCTGGCCGGATTGGAGATGTCGGTCGCGAAATTGCTGCTGTCGATCGCGACTGCAGTCCGCCCCTGCAGGAAGTCGTCCAGCACGTGGTACCATTCATAGCTGCCGACGCCGCCAGGCCCGGCCTGGCTGAGCAGGCGTCCGTACATCTCGACGGCCGCGATCGCTTCGGAGCTTGCGAAAACGGCCTTGTTGTCCTTGACCATGGCGCCGCCGTAAGAGAACACGAAGCCCATGGCCGGCGGGGAGGAATTGCCGCCGGCCTGGGCTCGCATAGCGATCCCCGACATCTCGCTGGACTTGAGCGCCTTGGCGGTCACCAGCAGCTCTTCGAACGTCTGCGGGACCGGCAGGTTCTTGGCCGCCAGCGCGTCCCCGTTGATGAACATGGTCATCGCTTCGGAGGTGATCGGCATGGCGTACCGTTCGCCGTCAGACCACAGCGGGAAGGCCCGAGCGGTCTTGAGCAGGTCGTTCTCGTCATACCAGCCGAGATCGGTCAGCGATTTGTTGGAATAATAGCCGTTCAGCGGCTCGAGCCATCCTCCTGAGATGCCCTGGCCATAGGTCGTGAACATGAAGACGTCGGGCGTCGTACTGCCGCGGGCAAGTCTGATCGGCAGGGCGCCGAGATATGTGGTTTCGAGTTGGAAATCGATGGTGACGTTGATGCCGGTGAGCCGGGTGAACTCCGGCAGCAGCGGCGTGATCGCATTCGACCAGGGATGGATCGCGCCCGAAAGAGAGATCGTCTGTCCCGCAAACTGCTTCCAATCGATGTTCGCGTTGGCGTAGGTCGCTGCGCGATCCTCGGCGAAGCTCCAGCGCGGCAGCGCGGCCAGCGTCGGCAAGACTGCGCCCGCTGCCCCCAGGCCCTTGACGAAGCTGCGACGGCTGGTCGGAATTCGACCGCTCTGTGCATGCGTCATACTGGCTCTCCCTGCGACGGGCCATCATTCGCAACACGAGCCATACCGGTGATGTGCGGCCCTCGCGCGACGACTGACGGCCAAACCGGTGTAACCTTGGCGGCGAGAATGTCGGGTTCTCGCCCCACCTAACCATGCTATTATTCTATCATGCTCTGGCGTCGACACCAGAAGACGCGCTGTCACACGAGCATCGAAGACCCAAGGCCGATGTCAGTCCCTGCTGTGGTCCCGTCTTTGCGATGGCTGGCTCGTCCGCTGATCGTGGCGGTCGTGGCGCTTCTGACGCTGTTCGCTGCGACGGGGTTTCTCGGCCTGCAATATCAGCAGGAGCGGCAGGCGGCCCATGACCTGCTTGGGCATAGCCGCCAGGTGCTCGAAACACTCGATCGGTTGCGTTCGATCACCGCCGAGCTGGAGACCGAACGGCGCGGGTATCTAATGACCCTCGACCCAACCTATCTCAAAGCCTACGGCGTCTCCGACGAAGGTGTGCGGCGCGAGGCGCAGGCGCTGCAGGCGCTGGTCGCGGACGATCCGTTGCAGAGTCTGCGCGCGCAACATTTGGCGCTGACCGTTTCGGCAAAGCTGCGCGAGATCGACGAGATGGTGAAGACCGCCGGCACGTCCGGGCAGGCGGCGCTGGCGATGATCCGCAGCATGGACGAGATCCGCTCGCAAATCGATCAGATGGTGGATCACGAGCGCTTTCGGCTCGCCGACCGGGAGACGCATGCCGAAGCATTCGAGGAGCGCTGGACCTGGCTGATGGCCGGCGCCGTTGTCCTCGTCGTCGCGCTGGCGGGGGCGGCGTTGGCGCTCGCGCGGCTCGAAGCGAAGCGGCGGAGACAGGCGACCGAGGAGAACGTTCAACTGCAGAGCGATCTTGCAGCGCGAGACATCAAGATCCGGCGCCTGTTCGACTCCAACATCATCGGGATCATCATCTGGGAAGTCGAGGGACGCATTCTCGAGGCCAATGACGCGTTCCTGCGCATCGTCGGATACGACCGGGACGATCTCGCCTCAGGGCGCCTGCATCGATTCGACCTCACGCCGCCGGAATGGCGCGACCGCGACGTGCAAACCGTGGCGGAATTGAAGCGGCTCGGGACGGCCCAGCCATTCGAGAAGGAATATCTGCGGAAGGATGGAAGCCGTGTCTCCGTGCTGATTGGCGGGACGATGTTTGCACAAGGTGGAGATCAAGGCGTCGGCTTTGTCCTCGATCTGACGCCTCTCAAGCGGGCAGAGGCCGAAGCTCGCGAACACGAGCGGCTCTACCGCGAAGCCCTGATGGAGCTCGCGCACGCAAATCGCGTCACCACGATGGGGCAGCTCACGGCTTCGATTGCCCATGAGGTCAACCAGCCTATCGCCGCGATCGTGGCGAACGCCGAGGCCGGGTTGAATTGGCTGGAGGCTCAACCGCCAAATCTGGAGCGGGTTCGACAGACGTTCGGCTGGATCACCGGCGATGGCATGCGAGCCGGCGACATCATCGGCCGGATCCGGGCGCTGATAAGGAAAGCGCCGCCGCAAAAGGAGGATATGGACATCAACCAGGCCGTGCTCGAGGTCATCGCGCTGACCCGCAGTGAAGCGTTCAAGCACGGCGTCTCGGTACGAACGCAACTTGCCGAAGGCTTGCCGGCCATTCAGGCAGATCGGGTTCAACTTCAGCAAGTGGTGCTCAACCTGATTGTCAACGCGATCGAGGCGATGGGCGCGGTTGGCGACGAGGAGCGCGAGTTGCTGATCAGCACCGATCGGGATGTATCGAACGGCGTGCATGTCACCTTGCGGGATTCCGGTCCGGGACTGGATCCGAAGAATGTCGAGTGCCTGTTCGAGGCCTTCTACACCACCAAGCCGACAGGCATGGGGATGGGCCTCGCCATCTGCCGCTCGATCATCGAGGCGCATGGCGGACAGATGTGGGCCGGCGCAAACGAGCCTCGGGGCGCCGTCTTTCAGTTCACCCTGCCGCTCGCCTCAGACGAGGCCACATCCCGCCTGTTGGAGGCGGACGAGCCAACGGGCCTGCGCTCTGTGGCCCGCTGACGGGGCCGCGTAACCTGTTCTTTTGCGGCTACGCAGCTGCGCAGCACGCGCCTTTCGCGATCCGGGCCGTGGTACAACCGCAGGAGGTGAGGCGGCATCAGACCTCAGCCTGGCCGGACCGGAGAGCGGCGCTTCGTCGCACGATCACCAAGCTGTCCGTGATGCCTTGTGTGACAATAGTCACATAAGGAGGATTTGGCATTCGGCCATGCTGCGAATAGTCTCATGGAATTGCATCCGGGGGGACGCAAGTGATTCCGGTTCGGCTATTTGCTTTGTTGATATTTGCGATGAGCCTTGCCTGCGGACCGGCGCATGCCGACCGGCGGGTCGCGCTCATCATAGGCAATTCCGCCTACAAGAGCGCGCCCAAGCTCGGCAATCCCGTGAACGATGCCACGCTGGTCGGCGGCATGTTCAAGAAGGCCGGCTTCGATTCCGTCGACGTCAGGCTGGATCTCAGCGCCAGCGAGATGCGGCGCATGCTGCGTGAGTTCGCCGGCAGGTCGCGCGATGCGGAGATGGCGGTGATCTATTACGCCGGCCACGGCATCGAGCTCGACGGCAACAATTATCTCATTCCGACCGACGCGACGCTGGAGACGGACGGTGACGTGCTCGACGAGACCATCCCGGTCGAGCGGGCGCTGTTCGCGGTCGAGCCGGCCAAGCAGCTGCGCCTGATCATCCTGGACGCCTGCCGCGACAACCCGTTCGCGAAGACGATGAAGCGCACGCTGGCCTCGCGCGCCATCGGACGCGGCCTCGCCAAGGTCGAACCGACCAGCCCCAACACCATGATTGCGTTCGCAGCCAAGGCGGGATCGACCGCATCGGACGGCGATGCCAGAAACAGCCCGTTCGCTGCCGCGCTGGTCGAGCACCTGCCGAAGCCGGGACTCGATCTGCGCAAGGCCTTCGGCTTCGTGCGCGACGACGTGCTCAAGGCGACCGGCTACAAGCAGGAGCCCTATGTCTACGGCTCGCTCGGCGGCGACGACGTGCCCCTGGTCGCGAAGCAAACCCCGACCGGTCCCCAGGCAAATCCGCAGGAGGCCATTCGCAGGGATTACGAGCTCGCTCTCCAGCTCGCGACGCGCGACGCCTGGGAAGCGTTTCTGGCGCAATATCCCGATGGCTTCTATGCCAACCTCGCCAAGGGCCAGCTGAACAAGATCGGCGCCGAAGAGACGCGTGCTACGGCCGAACAAAAGGCCAGGGCGGCCGAGCAGGAAAAGGCGAGGCTGATTGCCGAGCGCGCCCAGAAGGCCGAGCAGGAGAAGGCGGCCGCCGCCGCCAAGGCGGCCGAAGAGGCGCGGATCGCGGCGGAGAAGAAGAAGGAGATCGAGCAGGCAAAAGCTGAAGCGGCCGAACGTGAGCGCAAAGCGGCGGAGGCGGCGGCTGCGAAGGCGCTGGCCGAGAAGCAGGCGGCAGAGAAGGCCAAGGCCGAGCTTGCTGCAAAGCAGGCGGCGGAGAGAGCAGAGCAGGCTGCAAAGCCGGCGGTCGACCGGCAGTTACCGGAAGTCGAGCAAAAAGTCGCGGCGCTGTCGCCCGGGCCGACATCGCCATTGTCCCCTGCCGATCTCACGAAATCCGTGCAGAGCGAATTGCGCCGTGTCGGCTGCCTCACGTCGGCTGCGGAAGGCGAGTGGACGTCGGCCGCGCAGCGTTCGCTGACGCTGTTCAACAAATATGCCGGCACCCAGTTCGACGTGAAGCTTGCCAGCGTCGACGTACTCGATGCGCTCAAGGCGAAGCCGGGGCGGGTCTGCCCGCTGGTGTGCAATTTCGGCTTCAAGGCCGACGGCGATCAATGCGTGAAGATCACCTGCCGCGCCGGCTATCGCGTCGGTGACGACAACGAATGCGAGAAGATCCAGGAGAAGAAGCCGGTCGCGACGCGGGAAGATTCGCGGAAGCGGGACGCAGACCGGAAGGCAACCGAAGCTGCGCCGTCCAAGCCGGAAGCGAGCGGGCAGATCTTTTGCAATTCGGCGGGATGCCGCCCAGTGCAGAAAGGATGCCGGCTCGTGAGCGGAGTTATCCCGGGAAGGGTTAGCCCCAACGTCGCTACCGGCGGCAATTACGAGGTCTGTAACTAATCGTGCAGTCGAACAAAACCGCCGGATGAATTGCGTGGCCATCGCTCGATATTTCTGCTTATTGATATTCGCAGCTCTCGTGACTTGCGCGCCGGCGCAGGCCGAGAAGCGGGTCGCGCTCGTCATCGGCAATTCCGCCTACAAGAGCGTGCCGAAACTTGCCAATCCGGCGAACGACGCCGGCTTGATCGGCGGCATGCTGAAGAAAGCCGGCTTCGACACGGTTGACGTCCGGCAGGACCTGAGCGCGCCCGAAATGCGCAAGGCGCTGCGCGAGTTCGGCGCGCGCACGCGCGATGCGGATGTCGCCGTGATCTACTACGCAGGCCACGGTCTCGAAGTGGACGGCACCAATTATCTGATCCCGACCGATGCGGCGCTCGAGACCGACACCGACGTTTACGACGAAGCGTTGCCGATCGATCGCGTGCTGGTGAGCATCGAGCCCGCCAAGCAGCTTCGGCTCGTCATCCTCGACGCTTGCCGCGACAATCCCTTCGCCAAGACGATGAAGCGCACCGTGGCCTCGCGCGCGGTCGGGCGCGGGCTCGCCAAGGTCGAGCCGACCAGCCCGAACACCATGATCGCGTTCGCGGCCAAGGCCGGCTCGACCGCGTCCGACGGCGATTTTCGCAACAGCCCGTTCGCGGTGGCGTTGAGCGACCATTTGCCGAAACCCGGGCTCGACCTGCGCAAGGCCTTCGGGTTCGTCCGCGATGATGTGCTGAGGAGCACCGCGAACAAGCAGGAACCCTTCGTGTACGGCTCGCTGGGCGGCGATGACATGCCGCTGGTTCCTGCCAGGCCGGTCGCAACGGGTCCGCAGGCAAATCCGCAGTCGGAACTCAGGCGAGACTACGAGCTCGCGCTCCAGCTTGCGACGCGCGACGGCTGGGAAGCGTTTCTGGCGCAGTATCCCGACGGCTTCTATGCCAACCTCGCCAAGGGGCAGCTGAACAAGATCGCTGCCGAAGAGACGCGCTCGGCGGCCGAACAAAAAGCCAAGGCGGCCGAGCAGGAAAAGGCGAGGCTGATTGCCGAGCGCGCCCAGAAGGCCGAGCAGGAGAAGGCGGCCGCTGCCGCAAAGGCGGCCGAAGAGGCGCGCATCGCGGCGGAGAAACAGAAGCAGATCGAGCAGGCGAAGGCTGAAGCGGCCGAACGCGAGCGCAAGGTGGCAGAAGCGGCGGCTGCGAAGGCGCTGGCCGAGAAGCAGGCGGCGGAGAAGGCCAAGGCCGAGCTTGCCGCAAAGCAGGCGGCCGAGAGGGCCGAGCAGGCTGCAAAGCCGGCGGCCGACCGGCAGTTACCGGAAGTCGAGCAAAAAGTCGCGGCGCTGTCGCCCGGGCCGACGTCACCATTGTCCGCGGCTGAGCTCACGAAATCCGTGCAGAGCGAATTGCGCCGTGTCGGCTGCCTGGCGTCAGCCGCGGAAGGCGAGTGGACGTCGGCCGCGCAGCGTTCGCTGACGCTCTTCAACAAATATGCCGGCACCCAGTTCGACGTGAAGCTTGCGAGCGTGGACGCGCTCGATGCGCTGAAGGCGAAGCCGGGGCGGGTCTGCCCGCTGGTCTGCAATTTCGGCTTCAAGGCCGACGGCGATCAATGCGCGAAGATCACCTGCCGCGCCGGCTATCGCGTCGGTGACGACAACGAGTGCGAGAAGATTCCGGAGAAGAAGCCGGTCGCCACGCGCGAGGATTCGAGGAGGCGGGACGCGGACCGGAAACAGACGGAGGCCGCGCCATCCGCACCGCAGGCCTCGGGGCAAATGATCTGCAACGCCGCCGGATGCAGACCGATCGCCAAGGGATGCCGGCTCGGAACGGCCAACCACCCTTCCAATCCCGCGAATAAAATACCGGCCGAAATATGCAACTGACATGACGCATACCGTTCGGACTTCCTCCTTTGTGCTCGGAGCACTGTTTCTTGTGCTTGGAATCTGCCTCGGCAGCAGCCCTTGTCTTGCCGAGAAGCGGGTCGCGCTCGTCATCGGCAATTCCGCCTACAAGAGCGTGGCGAAGCTTGCCAATCCGGCGAACGACGCCGGCTTGATCGGCGGCATGTTGAGGAAAGCCGGCTTCGACACGGTCGACGTCAGGCAGGATCTGAGCGCGCCCGAAATGCGCAAGGCATTGCGCGAGTTCGGTGCGCGGACGCGGGATGCCGATGTCGCCGTGATCTACTACGCAGGCCACGGCCTCGAAGTGGACGGCACCAACTACCTGATTCCGACCGATGCAGCCCTTGAGACCGACACCGACGTTTACGACGAAGCCCTGCCGATCGATCGTGTGCTGGTGAGCATAGAGCCCGCCAAGCAGCTTCGGCTCGTCATCCTCGATGCCTGCCGCGACAATCCCTTTTCGAAGACGATGAAGCGCACGGTGGCTTCGCGCGCGGTCGGTCGCGGGCTTGCCAAGGTCGAGCCCACCAGCCCGAACACCATGATCGCGTTCGCGGCCAAGGCCGGCTCGACGGCGTCCGATGGCGATTCCCGCAACAGCCCGTTCGCGGTGGCGTTGAGCGACCATTTGCCGAAACCCGGGCTCGACCTGCGCAAGGCGTTCGGGTTCGTCCGCGACGATGTGCTCAAGGCGACCGGCTACAAGCAGGAGCCGTATGTCTATGGTTCCCTCGGCGGCGACGACGTGCCGCTGGTGCCGGCGAAGCCGGCGGCCGTTGCCGGTCCGCAGGCCAATCCGCAGGACAGCGTGCGCAGGGACTACGAGCTTGCGCTTCAGGCCGGCCTGCGTGAGGCCTGGGAAGCATTCCTGCAAACCTATCCGGACGGCTTCTATGCCAATCTCGCACGCGTGCAGTTGAAGAAGATTGCCGCCGAGGAGGAGCGTGCGCAGGCGACGGAGAAGGCGCGGCTGGCCGAGCAGGAGAAGGTGAAGCTCGCCGCTGAACGCGCCCAGAAGGCGGAGCTGGAAAAGGCCGCCGCGGCCGCCAAAGCTGCCGAAGATGCGCGCATCGCCGCGGAGAAGCAGAAGCAGATCGAGCAGGCGAAGGCTGAAGCGGCCGAACGCGAGCGCAAGGCGGCCGAGGCGGCTGCTGCAAAGGCGCTCGCGGAGAAGCAGGCGAACGAAAAAGCCGCAGCCGAGGCCAAGACGAAGCAGGCCGCGGACAAGCAAGCCGCCGATGCCGAGAGCAAAAGGGTTGCAGCGCTGGCGCCGCCGCCGAGCCCCTCGCTGCCGGGCGATCTCCCCAGATCCGTCCAGCTCGAGCTGCGCCGCGTCGGCTGCATGAAGGCTGAGCCGAACAGCGAGTGGAGTGAGACCGCACAACGTTCGCTGACGCTGTTCAACAAATACGCTGGCACGAAATTCGATGCGAAACTCGCGAATGCCGACGTGCTCGAGGCCGTCAAGGCAAAGGCCGGACGGGTGTGCCCCTTGATCTGCGACCACGGCTTCAGGGCGGATGGCGATCAGTGCACCAAGATCGTCTGCCGCGCCGGCTATCGCGTCAGCGACGACAATGAATGCGAAAAGGTCCCGGAGAAGAAACCCGTTGCAACGAGTGGTGGGTCTAGCCGTCGCGATGAAGAACGGAAGCGGACGGAGTCCACGCCTGCGGCTCCTCAGGCAAAGTCGACAGGGCAGATAGTCTGCACCAATGCCGGCTGCCGGCCGCTGCGTCCAGGTTGCAAGCTGGGGCGGTCTCCGTCGGTTGCCGTCAACGGTGGCGGACTGACTGAAGTCTGCGACTAACGGGCAGCGGTTGCCGCCCGTTAGCTGCGAAGTGGCTCGGTTTAACCCGCCGGCATCCGCGTCTCGATCATGCGCACCCAGAACGAGGCGCCGTGGCCGAGGATGTTGTCGTTGAAGATATAGGCCGGGTGGTGGCACTCGTTGCCGTCGCCCATGCCGACCAGCACCATGGCGCCGGGACGCGCTTCGAGCATGAAGGAGAAATCCTCGGCGCCCATCATCGGGATGAACCTGTCGTTGACGCGATCAGTGCCGACGATGTCGCGGGCGACGTCGGCGGCAAGGCCGGCTTCGCGCGCATGGTTCATCGTCACCGGATACATCCGCGTGTACTTGGTCTCGGCCGAGCCGCCATAGGCGCGGGCGACACTCTCGGCGACCTCGCCGATGCGGCGCTCGACGAGATCGCGCACTTCGGGGTCGAGCGTGCGCACGGTGCCGGCCAGCTCGGCGACTTCAGGAATGATGTTGAAGGCGGTGCCGGAGTGGAATTGCGTGATCGAGATGACGGCCGATTTCAGCGGATCGACGTTGCGCGCGACGATCGACTGCAGCGCATTGACGATCTGCGAGCCGATCAGCACGCTGTCGACCGATTTGTGCGGACCCGCGCCGGCGTGACCGCCCTTGCCGTGGACCGTGATCTGGATGTTGTCGGAGGACGCCAGCATTGCGCCGGGCGTGGTGGCGAAATGGCCCTCCGGCAGGCCCGGCATGTTGTGCATGCCGTAGACTTCCTGGATGTTCCAGCGCGTCATCAGCCCATCCTCGACCATGGCCTTGCCGCCGCCGCCGCCTTCCTCGGCGGGCTGGAAGATCAGAACCGCGGTGCCGTCGAAATTGCGGGTCTCGGCGAGATATTTGGCGGCGCCGAGCAGCATCGCGGTGTGGCCGTCATGGCCGCAGGCGTGCATCTTGCCGGGCACCTTCGACGCGTAGGGCACGCCCGAGGTTTCCATGATCGGCAGCGCGTCCATGTCGGCGCGCAGGCCGATGGTCTTGCCGGAGGCCGACTTGCGGCCGCGGATCACGCCGACCACGCCGGTGCGGCCGATACCCGTCACCACCTCGTCGCAGCCGAACTCGCGCAGCTTGTCGGCGACGATGCCGGCGGTGCGGTGGACCTCGTAGAGCAGCTCCGGGTTCTCGTGGAAGTCATGGCGCCAGGCGGCCATTTCGTCGGAGAGGGCGGCGATGCGGTTGACGATGGGCATGGGGGGATCCGTTTTTTGTGGGCTTTATCGTCATTCCGGGGCACGCGAAGCGTGAACCCGGAATCTCGAGATTCTCAGGTGCGCAATCGCGCACCATAGTTCACGCTTCGCGTGCCCCGGAATGACGGGAAGTTTCAGCTCTCCCCGAACACGCGCCTGAAGATCGTGTCGACGTGCTTGAGGTGATAGCCGAGGTCGAACTGCTCCTCGATCTCGGCGTCGCTGAGATATTTCTTCACTTCAGCGTCCTTCTTCAGGAGCTGGAGGAAGTCGCCTTCGCCGCGCCAGACCGGCATGGCGTTGCGCTGCACCAGCTTGTAGGCGTCCTCGCGGCTCGCGCCCTTTTGCGTCAGCGCCAGCAGCACGCGCTGCGAATGCACGAGGCCGCCGAGGCGGTCGAGGTTCTTCTGCATGTTGGCGGGATAGACCAGCAGCTTGTCGATCAGGCCGGCGAGGCGCACCAGCGCGAAGTCGAGCGTGACGGTCGCGTCCGGGCCCATCATGCGCTCGGCCGAGGAGTGCGAGATGTCGCGCTCGTGCCAGAGCACGACGTTCTCCAGCGCCGGCGTCACATAGGCGCGCACCATGCGGGAGAGGCCGGTGAGGTTCTCTGACAGCACCGGGTTGCGCTTGTGCGGCATCGCGGAGGAGCCCTTCTGCCCTTCGGAGAAGAACTCTTCGGCCTCCAGCACCTCGGTGCGCTGCATGTGGCGAATCTCCACTGCGATGCGCTCGATCGAGGAGGCGATCACGCCGAGCGTCGAGAAGTACATGGCGTGGCGGTCGCGCGGGATCACCTGGGTCGAGATCGGCTCCGGCACGAGGCCCATGGCTTTCGCGACATGCTCTTCGACGCGCGGGTCGATCTGAGCGAAGGTGCCGACGGCGCCCGAGATGGCGCAGGTCGCGACTTCTTTCCGCGCCGCGATCAGGCGCTCCTTGGCGCGCGTGAACTCGGCATAGGCATAGGCGAGCTTGAGGCCGAAGGTGACGGGCTCGGCATGGATGCCGTGGCTGCGGCCGATGGTCGGCGTCATCTTGTGCTCGAAGGCGCGCTTCTTCAGCGCGGCCAGCACCTTGTCGAGGTCGGCGAGCAAGAGGTCGGCGGCGCGGGTGAGCTGGACATTGAGGCAGGTGTCGAGCACGTCGGAGGAGGTCATGCCCTGGTGGACGAAGCGCGCCTCGGGGCCGACGATCTCGGCGAGGTGGGTGAGGAAGGCGATGACGTCGTGCTTGGTCTCGCGCTCGATCTCGTCGATGCGGGCGACGTCGAAGGTGGCGTCCTTGGCCTTGGCCCAGACCGTTTTGGCGGCCTCCTTGGGGATCGTCCCGAGCTCGGCGAGGGCGTCCGCCGCATGCGCCTCGATCTCGAACCAGATCTTGAACCGGGTCTGCGGCTCCCAGATCGAGGCCATTTCGGGACGGGTATAGCGGGGGATCATCTGACGGCTCCAGGAAGGTGGGCGGGCGACCTCTAAGAGGCGACGCCGGCCAAAATGCTTTTTACGCCGTGATTTAACAGAGCGGGCAGGGCGAAACAAACGGTCTGGGTCCCAGGAGAGGAGGATCGCCGAGCTATCCACCGGACCGGCCAGCTGGGGGTGGCGCCGCCCGACCGCAAATATTAACTGTCAATCACGGATCATTGACTGACAGATATTGAAATCTGTCAGCGAGAGATGTATATCCGTTCCCGGACGCTCCGATTGGGCGTCCCGCGGTTATCCCACCGGGGAGCCCCAGATCCGAAACAAATGCGGATTCAGGGGCGTAATTCGGAGGTGGGCGCCGCGGACGAATGGAGACTTAAGACAATGACGACCGAAATCCTCAATTTCACCGGTACGATTGGGCATTGGCTCAATTTGCTGGTGGCGCGCCAGATCGCGGCGCAGGCTGCAAAACTGCCTCATTAAGGCGAGAGCTTTCCGAAACGATCGGTGAGGGGCGCTCCGGAATTAGCGCCGTCGCCGGGTGAATCCTGAACGGGAACAAGGTGCTGGCATGAACGAAGCCGTTATCCTGACGCCGGAGCGGATCCTCGAAGTCACCGAGGACGTGTTGCGGCGCTACGGACTTGCCAAGGCCACCGTGGTTGACGTTGCCCGTGCGCTCGATGTGAGCCACGGCAGCGTCTATCGCCATTTCCCGAGCAAGGCCTCGCTGCGCGAGGCCGTTGCCAAGCGCTGGCTGGACCGCATCGACGCGCCGTTGCTGGCGATCGCCAGGGAGCAGGGCCCGGCGCCTGATCGGCTCGACCGCTGGCTGCGCACGCTGTTCGCAGCCAAGCGTTCGCGCGTGCTCGACGACCCCGAGATGTTCGAGACCTATCTGACCCTGGCGCGCGAGGCCTGTGCAGCCGTCAAGTGTCACAAGGACACCATGATCGACCAGATCGCGGCGATCCTGACCGATGGCGTGAGCCAGGGCGTATTCGTCGTGGGCGACGTCAAGGCGACAGCGCGAGCGATCTTCGATGCGACCTGCCGCTTCCACCATCCGGCGCATGCCGATGAGTGGAAGGACGCCGATTTGCCGGCGCGTGTGGACGCGACGCTCGCGCTGGTGCTGCGCGGGTTGAAGGCGGCCTAGACGCCTGACTTACCCTCTTGCCTTGTGAAGAAGCGCGCTCCCGTGAACGGAGGGCGAGGCGGTTGCGTGCCTGCGCGGGTGAAACCCGCCATTGGCCGGTACGACCGGCGGGCTCTCCGGATACGTATTGACCGCAATTTCGACGGCATCCTTTGACCGCCTCCGAAGGCGGTAGAATGTCAGCTCCTGCTCGAGCATGGGGCAGCGGAAGTGGACGACGGCCGTATCAGGCAGGCGGCAAAGTTCGTCGATGAGCTCGCCTACGGTAATGATCGGGGGATGGTCGATTGCCTTGTGATGAGCCTTACTCATGGCGATTCCTCCACTCTACTCCTAACCGGGGCTGGATAGCCTCCGTTCCATCCCGCCCGGCAGATTCAAGATCTTCAAGTGATGTGGGGGAAGGGGCAGCCCCGCTGCTAGATCTTCGTCAACCCGCACGTCGCGGCGAGCCGCACCAGCTGCGCGTCCGTGCGCGTGCCGGTCTTGGTCTTGATCAGATAGTGATAGTTCTGCACCGTCTTCACACTGAGATTGAGATGCGTCGCGATCTCTTCGGTGGTGGCGCCGCCGGCGAACTGGCGCAGGATCTCGATCTCGCGCTCGCCCAGTTGGTCCAGCACCGAGCCGGTCGGCGACAGGCTGTCCTCGGCGAGGATATGCGCGATGTCGTCGCTCATGGCGCGCTCGCCGCGGGCGACGCTGCGGATTGCGTTCACGACCGCGGACGGCTCGCTGCTCTTGGTGACGAAGCCGGAGGCGCCGGCGCTGAAGGCTGATTTCACCAGCACGGCCTCGTTGTGCATGGTGAAGACGAGGATACGGGCCCGCGGGCTGCGGGCGCGGATGTTGCGGATGGCCTCCAGCCCGCTCGCGCCGGGCATCGAGATGTCCAGCACGACGACGTCAGGATCGTGCGCCTTGAAGGCGCTGTAGGCATCCGCGGCGTTGTCGGCCTCTGCCACGACATGCAGGTCACCCTGGCTCTCCAGCACGCGCCGGTAACCCTGCCGCACGATCGGATGATCGTCGACCAGCAGAACGGAGATGCCTGTTGCCGCGACATCGCTCATGTCGGCCTCACGCGGCGAGCGGGATGGTGGCGGCGACGCTGAGGCCGCGGGTTGCAGGCAGGATCGACAGCGATCCGCCGGCCGCCGCGACGCGCTCGCGGATGCCGGTGAGGCCGAAGCCGGCCGACTGCGCGACGCGCGCGGCATCGCCGCCGCCGTCGTCCTCGACACGGATCAAGAGCGCATCGTCCTCGCCCGCGCGCCGCTCGACCCGCAACGAGATCTCGCGCGCCGCACTGTGACGCAGCGCGTTGGTCAGGCATTCCTGCGCGACACGATAGGCGGTGGTGGCGGCCGGGCCGCTGATGTCGGTGAGGTCGCCCCTGAGGTCGAGCTGGATCGTGGGCCGCGCCGTACTGTGCGAGCGCCAGCTGTCGACGAGATTGACGAGGCTTGCCTCGAGCCCGAGTTCCTCGGGCAGCGGATTGCGCAGCCGCTTGAGCGCATCGCGCAGCGAGGCCATCAGATGATGTGTGGCTTGCGAGATCATGCGTGCGTCCTGCGCAATCCCATCGTCCTTGTTCTGCTTCGCGCTCGCCGTCTCGATGGTGTTGGCGAAGGCGAGGATGGCCGAGAGGTTCTGCCCGAACTCGTCGTGCAGCTCGCGGGCGAGCGCGCGGCGTTCGTCGTCGCGGATCTCGATCAGGCGTCGCGTCAGCGCCGCGCGCTGTTCGGTGGCTTCCTCCAGTCGGCCGCCGAGCTCGTCGACGGCGCTGCCGATCATCGCCAGCTCCATCGAGCGGAAGCGCGGCAGTTTGGTGCGATACTGTCCGCGCGCCATGCGCTGGAGAGCGGTGACGATCGCGCGCGCCGGCGCAAGTGCGTGCGCAATGGCGAGCGAGGCGAGCAGGGCGATCGCCGCCGCCATCAGCAGCGCGACATCGATGACGTTGAGGATGTATTCCCAGGCGAGCGAGATCGCGGCAGCCGCATCGGGCGTCGCAACCACCGTCCCGGCGGCTGCGGCGCGCGGACTGACGGGCCGCACCACCTCCGCATGGCTGCCGAGGAAGGTCGGCACAATGGACGCGAACCAGCGCGGCGGGGTCTTGCCCAGCCCCTCGCTCTGGCCGCAGAGCGGCTTCTCGAATGCGGTCGCCGGCTGGAACTCGACGCAGACGCCGGGCGAGATCAGCTTCATCGTCTCCAGCGTGCGCCATTCCGGAACCGGCAGCAGGTGCTCGCGCGCTCTGCTGCTGCGCAACAACAGCTCGTGCCAGTACAGCGCCTGGAGCGCCTGCGCGACCCGCTGCGCCGAGGCCGCGGTCGCCCGGTCAACGCTGCGATAGGCCTCGAAAGTGGCCCATACGGTCGCGGCTCCCAGGCACAGCGCCACGATGAGCAGCAGGCGGGCAACAAGCTGAAGCACGAGGCGCATGCGATCACCCCCGACGTTTGGTAGGATCAGCCTAACAACGCCGCCGCGCCTTGCCAATTGCGGGGTTTGGGCCGGATTGCAGCTCGGGCAAATTTCCCAAGCCGGATTGGGCATGGGTCTTTGGACCGGGCGCCGCGGTTTTGATCTAATCGGGCAGGAATCTTTATAGGCCCATCGTTGCGAGCAAGGAGCGGTGCAGCATGAGTTCGATGACGATGGGACCGATCACGGGCCAGGCTGCCGACCCATCCGAGCGCAGCGCGTTGCTGTTCTGGATGATCTTCACCGGGCTGTCGGTCTTCGCCGTCGTGCTGCTGTGGCGCTTCGGCCTGATCCATCTGATGCTGACCTCGGACCGCACCTACATTTCGAGCGTCATCGCGGTGCTCTACATCCTGACCTGCGGCCATTGCTTCCTGCGCACGCGGGCGATCGCGCGGGAGGGGGCGGCGACGCGGCGTTGCCGGGCAGCGCTCGCGGCGCCCGACGGCGGCAAGGTGCTCGATGCGCGTGCGGCGGCGCTGCCGCGCGGGCTGGTGCGCGATCACATCGAGAGCCTGGTGACGAAGGCGGCGGCGCAGGATTACCGCCCCGTGGACCAGACGCTGCTGCTGCGGACGCTGGCGGACCGCCTGCGCGGCTCCAACGGGTTCGGCGCCTTCGTCTCGGACACGCTGATGAAGCTCGGCCTGCTCGGCACCATCATCGGCTTCATCATCATGCTGGCGCCGATCGCGGGGCTGGATGCCGCCGACAAGGTCGCGATGCGCTCCTCGATGGGCTTGATGAGCGACGGCATGGCGGTCGCGATGTACACGACGCTGGCCGGCCTCGTCGGCTCGATTCTGGTCCGCATCCAATACTACATGCTGGATGCCGCGACCCAGCGGGTGTTCTCGGATGCGGTGGTGCTGACCGAGACCTATGTGACGCCGGTTTTGGAACGCAAGGGCGCTGGAATTAAAGTCGCCGGAACTCCGTCATGATGGATGATTTCGGCCTCTATCCGCGCGAGGAGTCGTTCGATCCCCTGGGCGTGATGCTGTTCAAGGCGCTCCAGGTGATCGCCTTCCTGTTCTTTCTCGCGCTGCTCGCGGTGTCCCCGGATGCCAAGGACGGCAAGATCGACTCCAAGGCCGAGTTCATGATCACGCTGGACTGGCCGGACAACCACCCCGACGATCTCGACCTGTTTGTGCAGGATCCCGCCGGCAACATCGCCTGGTATCGCCACCGCGAGGCCGGCTTCCTCACGCTCGACCGCGACGACCGCGGCGGGGCCAACGACTTCATCATGGTGGCCGGCAAGAAGATCGCTTCCCCCATCCGCGAGGAGATTGTCACGGTGCGCGGCATTCTCGCCGGCGAATACACGGTGAATGTCTCGCATTTCGCCGCCACGACCGGCGAACCGGTCCAGGCCAATGTCAAGGTGCAGAAGCTCAATCCGACCGCGCAGGTCGTCTTCGACAACAAGTTCACGCTCGACCACACCGGCGACGAGAAGACCGCGGTGCGATTCCGCATCGATGCGGAAGGCAAGGTCGTCAATGTCGATCAGCGGCCGAAATCGCTGCTGGAGACGTTCCGCAGCAGCTGGCGCAACGGCGCCGATCTCGATCCGCGGACCGGTGTAAGCAGGAACACTGCGAGGGTACGCCGTGACTAGCCTGCAAACGGTCATCCTCACGCTGTCGGTCGCCTACGCCGTGATCGGCGCCCTGCTGCTGGTCGTGCTGGTCTATGCGCGGCTGCACTGGTCGCTGAAGGCGGTCGCGGTGGTCGTGACCAGCGCCTTTTATGTCGTCAGCTTCACCGAGATGCGCGGGCTGCTCGGGTGGGCGAGCGCCGACCGGCTGCCGGCCTCCTTCAAGCTGCTGAAGGCCCGCATCGTCGAGCCGCATTCGCTGGAGGGCGATCCCGGCTCGATCTATTTCTGGGTCGAGGCGCTGGACGATGACAATCGTCCGAGCGGCATCCCGCGCGCCTTTCGTGTGCCCTACAATGACAGACTGGCCGACAAGACCCATGCCGCGGAGAACGAGATCGCGGCCGGGCATCCGCAAGGCGGGCGCGCGGCCGATTTCGGCGGCGGCGACGGCAGCCTGATCGACATGGTCCGGGAATATGTGACGCCCAAGACGATTTTGGAGACAAGCGGCGGCGATTCCTCGACCGGTGAATTCAATGCTCCGCCGGCCGGTGCGCAAGGCGCGCTGTTCACCCCGATTCCGCCGCCCCGGATGCCGCCGAAGGACGAGCAATAGGCCTTTCACCATCACCGCAGGGCTGCGCTGGTAAACGGCCCAGTGCTGGCGCATCCTCTTGACCTCCCTCAATTTGGCCTTATCGGCCTCCAATAAGAATTTGAGGGTGGAGGGTGCGTGCTTCTCGCTGTCTTCTCGGATATCCACGGTAACCGGCAGGCGTTCGAGGCCTGCCTGAAGGTTGCCCGCGCCAAGGGGGCGGAGCGGTTCATCCTGCTCGGCGACTTCGTCGGCTATGGCGCCGATCCGGAATGGGTCGTGGATACCGCGATGGAGCTGGTTGCGCAGGGGGCCGTTGCCGTGCGCGGCAATCACGACCAGGCGGTCAATTCCTCGGCCGAGACCATGAATGCCGAGGCGCAGATCGCGATCGAATGGACTCGCGGCCGGCTCGATGCCGCGCAGCGGCGATTCCTGGCCGAATTGCCGATGCTGGTGGAGGACGGCGACCGCCTGTTCGTGCATTCGGAAGCCTCCAGCCCGCAGCGCTGGCACTATGTCCGCTCGACGGCGGATGCCGCCAAGAGCCTGATATCGACACCCGCCCATGTCACCTTTTGCGGTCACATCCACCGTCCGGCGCTCTATTCGATGTCGGTGACGGCGAAGATGACGAGCCTCGTGCCCAAGACCGACGTCTCGGTGCCGCTGCTGCGCGGACGGCAATGGCTCGTGGTGCTCGGCTCGGTCGGCCAGCCCCGCGACGGCGATCCGTCCGCGGCCTTCGCGCTGTTCGACACGGTGTCGTGCCAGATCACCTATTGCCGCGCGCCCTATGATATCGAGACGGCCGCGAGCCGGATCCGCGAGAACGGCCTGCCGCACTGGCTCGCCGACCGGCTGTCGCAGGGGCGCTAGAGGCCGATGCCGAAACCCCTGGTCAAGTCAGGCGCGGTGATCGACGGCTACACCATCGGCGAATGCGTCCATGCCGGCGGCATGGCGACACTGTGGACCGTCACCCATCCCGGCATCGAGGTGCCGCTGCTGATGAAGATTCCGCGGGTGTCGGAGGGCGAGGACCCGGCCGCGATCGTCTCCTTCGAGATGGAGATGATGATCCTGCCGCGGCTTGCGGGGCCGCACGTGCCCACGTGTTTCGGCACCGGCGATTTTGCGCACCAGGCCTATGTCGTGATCGAGCGCATCTCCGGGACCACGCTCTACAAGCGGCTGCCCGACCTGCCGCTGCCGTATGACGAGGCGCGGCAGCTCGTCGCCAAGGTCGCGACCGCGCTCGCCGACCTGCATCGGCAGAACGTGATCCATCACGACATCAAGCCGAGCAGCATCATGTTTCGCGATAGCGGCGAAGCCGTGCTGATCGACTACGGCCTGTCGCATCACGACCATCTGCCTGATCTTCTGCAGGAGGAGTTTCGACTGCCTTACGGCACCGCGCCCTACATGGCGCCGGAGCGGCTGCTGGGCGTGCGCGACGATCCGCGCAGCGACCTGTTTTCGCTCGGCGTGCTGCTCTATTTCTTCACCACGGGCGAGCGTCCGTTCGGCGAGGGCGAGACGCTGCGCGCGATGCGGCGGAGGCTGTGGCGCGATCCGCATCCGCCGCGCGCGCTTCGCGCCGATTATCCGCCCTGGCTTCAGGAGGTGGTGCTGCGCTGCCTCGAGATCGAGCCGGTGTGGCGCTATCCGACCGCGTCCCAACTCGCCTTCGATCTCGCTTATCCCGACCAGGTCAAGCTCACCGCGCGCTCGGAGCGGCTGAAGCGCGATCCGCTCAGCGTCGCCTGGCGGCGGCGCTTCAATCAGGGCGTCATGGCGCCGCGCGCGAAATCGGATGTCGCAGCTCAAATCGCATCGAGCCCGATCCTGGCGGTCGCGCTCGACACGGTGGAGGGCGCGCCGGAGCTGAACGAGGCGCTGCGCGTCACCACCGAGCGCATTCTCGCCACGCTGCCCTCGGCGCGGCTTGCCTGCGTCAACGTCCTCAAGCTCAACCGCATCGCGATCGACCGGACCCTGGACGAGCAGGGCTCCAACAAGCATATCGACCGCATGGTCGCGCTCCGCCATTGGGCGACGCCGCTGAAGTTAGATGAGAGCCGGCTGTCGGTTCACGTGCTGGAGGCGGTCGATCCCGCGGCGGCGCTGCTGGAGTTCGCCGAGGTCAACCAGGTCGACCACGTCATCATCGGCGCGCGGCAGAGCTCGTTCCGCCGCACGCTGCTCGGCAGCGTCTCGGCCAAGGTGGCCGCGGAGGCGGCCTGCACCGTCACCGTGGTGCGGCCGCCACGAATGGCTGCGGATGCGGATGAGGTTGGCTAAAGCATGATCCGGAAAAGTGCGAAGCGGTTTTCCGGAAAGATCATGCGCAAACAACAACCCAAAGCGCGATGACGATTCCTCCGAATCTCATCGCGCTTGAGACGAAATCAGGCCGCGTGAGCGGTGTGGACGACGCGCTTGCGGCGGATGGGCCAGGAGAATTGCGGATCGGGCTCGCCGTGGTCCGCGCTGCCGCCAAAGTACTGGATGATCTCGCGGCAGGGCTCGCAATTGAACAGGTTACGCGACGCGGATGCCTTGGTCATTTCCTTCAGGCAGTTCGGGCAATGCGGTTTCATGGGGGCGTTCCCGAGATCTTCAGTGGTGGCGCTGCGACGGATGGTCCAGGTCCGAATTGTCGAGCCTGTTATCGTCGACCGGCGCGCCGTCAGTGCGTTCGAACCGACCGAAGAAATAGTCGAGGTTCGGATGCGGGCGCCGCGGAATCCGGCACCTGCGTTTCGGCTGGCGCTTCACGAGGGCGATCTGCATGGGCGTCAGGCCCGATAACGGTCGCGGCGGATGTTGCGGGCCGAACGTGCCGGGGCCTCGACCGGTCCGGCCGATGGGCCGAACACGACAAACGCACTGAAACCAATCCACAACGCCACGCCAGTCCAAACCAGGGTCGTCGTCATGATGTGCTCCCGCGAAAACAGGCAGGAATCACTTGCAGTGATTTGCACGAATCAGTGAAGCCCGGATGAGTACGGGTCGAAGTTGTAATTTTAGGCATCGCGCGCCGCAGCGCCCGTAAGAACCGCAGCTTTTTCCGGGGGCGCCCGCCGTATCTTGCCTGCGCGCGCGGCTTCGAGGATGTCGCGCAGGCGTGGAGCGTCGCGAACGCAGCGAAATCCATAGCGGCCGGTGTAGTCGGTATCGGGCGAACGGGTCGATCGCCCAGATGCGAAGTTGAGGTGGCTGGCGCCGCGGCCGATGTCGAGGATTTCGAAGACTGCGTCCATGGTCCCGAACGGCGTTGGGCTTACCGTCCGTCGGCCCCAGGCCGTTCGCAGGATGAGCGCGCGGCGATCGGTGATCAGATAGAGAGTCTGCAGGTCTTGAAGCAGCATCACCAGTGGGGCCGCAACCATCGCAACCCCGAGCATCAGGAGAGGGTGGACCGCCTGGTCGATCCAATCGGCTCCGGCGGCGACGACGGTCAGCAACAGCCAGGGCCATCCGATCCACCAGAGAAATCGCCACATCATCACGCGGGCGACGCCGTCGGGCTGGCCCTGCCAGATCACCTGCTCGCCGTCCTGCAAGGCCTCGGCGCGCAGGCGCTGCAGGCCTGCGGAAAAGGGAGTGGCGCGGATCTCGTCCATTCCTGTTGGTCGCAGCGGCCGCAAGGCCGGTTCGGACCGCGACCCGCCGTCAGATGGCCTCGCCGCGTGCCCCGAGCGCCGCGTTGCGGATCGCGGCGATGTTGGTCTTGTAGGCGTCCTGAGTGCCGCCCTTGAATACGGAGGTGCCGGCGACGAAGGCGTTGGCGCCGGCCGCGGCCAGCGGGCCTGCGACGTCGGGACCGACGCCGCCGTCGACCTCGATGTCGATCGGACGGCCCGCCGTCATCGCGCGGATGTCGCGGATCTTGCCGATCGCCGAGGGGATGAAGGCCTGGCCGCCGAAGCCGGGATTGACCGACATCACCAGCACGAGGTCGACGAGGTCGAGGACGTATTCGAGTACGCCGATGGGCGTGCCCGGGTTGAGCGAGACGCCGGCCTTCTTGCCGAGCGCGCGGATGGCCTGGAGCGAGCGGTGCAAATGGGGACCGGCCTCCGCATGCACCGTGATGTGGTCGCAGCCGGCCTTCGCGAAGGCCTCGAGATAGGGATCGCAGGGCGAGATCATCAGATGCGCATCGAAGATCTTCTTGGTGTGCGGGCGCATCGCCTTGATGACGTCGGGACCGTACGAGATGTTGGGGACGAAATGCCCGTCCATCACGTCGAGATGGATCCAGTCGGCGCCGGCGGCGTCCACCGCGCGCACTTCCTCGCCGAGCCTGGAGAAATCCGAGGCCAGGATCGAGGGCGCGATGGCCAGGGGGCGGGGGGTGAAGGCTTGGGTCATGGCGCTGTTTCCCGTGGCGGCCGGACGACGAATGGGCCTCGCGTAACATGGGCCTCCGTGGCGGGCAATGCAGCAGGGGCACGCTTCCTGTGGGCGGAAAATTCTGCCGTCTGCGGCATGAATTGCCGGTGTTCCCGCGACCTGCACAGCGTGGCGAATGCGGATTTCATTGAGCTTTTCGCGCTGGCACGACGCTTGCTGACTTCACCTGCAGAACATTGGCCGCGGCATGCCGCGCATCGGTTGGAGTTGTGCAATGTTGTTCGCCCTTGGCGCCGTCTCGAGTGCGCTCGACGCGATCCAGTCGCTGACGAACTCGAAATCGTCGTCGTCGACGCAGAAGACGGGATCCGCGCAGAGCGCGCCGACCAATCCGTTCGCGATCGACAGCGGCAGCAGCACGACCGGCAACGCCACCTCATCGGTCAACGCAGGCAAATATCCGCAGATCTCGCCGGAGACGATGAACGCGTTGTTCGCCGCGCAAAGCCAGTCCTCGGACGGCACCGACAGCGCGACCACCTCGACCTCGTCCAGCTCGACGTCCTCGACCTCGTCGGGCCGCGATGCCGCGCTGAAGCACCTGTTCTCGCAGATCGATGCCGACGGCGACGGCAGCATCACCAAGTCGGAATTCGAGGACGCGCTCGGTGCCGGCGGCACCAATCTGGCGCAGGCCGATGACGTGTTCTCGAAGCTGGATTCGAATTCGGACGGCAGCGTCAGCCTGGATGAGATGTCGAAGGCGCTGAAGGGCGGCCACCATGCCCATGGCGCAAGCGACGCGGACGAGGCCTCCGGCAGCGGCTCGGATTCCTCGTCGTCATCGAGCGGCGGATCGACCTCGACCACGACGACCAATGCCGACGGCTCGACCACCACCACCGTCACCTATGCCGACGGCTTCAAGATGTCGACCACGGTGCCGGGCGCCTCCAGGTCCTCCGCCAATTCGGCCTACGATCTGTTCGCACAGTTGATGCAGCGGCAAGGTGGGCAGGGCCAAGGCGCCTCAACGACTGCCGGCTCGTCCATGTCAATGAGTGTGTGAGCTAAGAGCGCTCTCTCGGCAAATGACGCTGTCGTGCCCCGCGAAAGCGGGGCATCCAGTACGCCGCGGCCCTCCAGTTCAATCACAACCGTCTCTGGAATACTGGATCGCCCGGTCTTCGCCGGGCGATGACACCTGATGTGTGACGGGCGTTTAACTACCCACCGAACCGATCCCTCCACGCCGGCTGCGCGCCGGGGAACGGCAACGCCGTCGCGCTGTAGACGCCGAGGGCGATCGCGCGCGCGACCACATTGGCTGCGACCGTGCCGAGCTCGGTGAGGCCGGCCAGCGGCTCGATCGGCTTCTCGCCGGTCGCAGCCGCAAACAGCACGTCGCCGTCGGTCGGTGCGTGCACCGGATAGATCGCGCGGGCAAAGCCGGTGTGCGCGATCATCGCCAGCCGCTTGGCCTGGGGCTTGGTCAGCACCGCGTCGGTGACGACGGCGCCGATGGTGGTGTTTTCGCGCGCGGTCGCCGCGGGACCGCCCTTGATGCGCATGCGCAGCATGTCTTCAGTGAACTTCCCGGGCAGGCCGCGTCCGCCGAATTCGCCGCCCACCTCGAACGGCGCCGCCCAGAACCACGGCCCGTCGCCGACGGTGACACTGCCGACCGCGTTGACGGCGACGATCGCCGCGACCTTCACGCCGTCAGGCGTCACGGCCGAGGCCGAGCCGAGCCCGCCCTTGAACGTCGCCGTGGTGGCACCGAGACCTGCGCCGGCGCTGCCCAGCGCGAAGTCCGTGCCGGCCGTGGCGGCCGCGGCGTAGCCGAGGTCGCGATAGGGCGAGAAGCGCCCCCAGGCCTTGTCGCCGCCATTGAGGAGGTCGAACAGGATCGCGCCCGGCACGATCGGGATCAGCGCTTCGCGGACCCGGTGCCCGCGACCCTGCTCGGCGAGCCAGGCCTGCACGCCGCCGCCGGTGTCGAGGCCGAAGGCGGAACCGCCCGATAGCGCGATCGCGTCGACGCGCTCGACGGTGTTGGCGAGATCGAGCAGTGCGTCCTCGCGCGTGCCGGGGCCGCCGCCGCGGACGTCGATCGCCGCGACCGCGGGCTGGTCGAAAATGATCGCGGTCGTGCCGGAGGCAACTTTGGCATCCTCGGCATGGCCGACGCGGACGCCGGCGATGTCGGTGAGAAGGTTTTTCAAGGGCGGCACTCCATGCGCTGCTGGTGTCAGCGATAGCGCAGGGATGCCGCAGGCTCAACTGGCGAGCGCGGTCCTGAGCATCTTGGCAAGCTCGGACTTGCGGTAGGGCTTTGCCAGCAGCAGCACGCCGGAATCGAGCCTGCCGTGATGGACGATGGCGTTCTCGGTGTAGCCCGAGGTGAACAGCGTCTTCAGGTCGGGGCGGCGGCGGGCGGCCTCGTCGGCGAGCTGGCGGCCGTTCATGGAGCCCGGCATGATGATGTCGGTGAAGAGCAGGTCGATGTTCTTGTCGGCGTCGATGATGGTGAGGGCTTCGGCCGCGTTGGCGGCCTCGAGCGCGGCATAGCCGAGGCTCTTGACCTGGGTCACCACATATTGCCGCACCAAGGCGTCGTCCTCGACGATGAGGATCTTCTCGTCGCCGCCGGTGATGGGGACGTTCTGCAGCGCCTCGAACTCGGTCTCCTGCACGCCGGTCGAGCGCGGCAGGTAGATCTTCACGCTCGTGCCGTGGCCTTCCTCGCTGTAGATCTTGATGTGTCCGCCGGACTGCTTGACGAAGCCGAACACCATGCTGAGCCCGAGGCCGGTGCCCTTGCCGACTTCCTTCGTGGTGAAGAACGGGTCGAACACCCGATCGATCAGATCGGCCGGGATGCCGCTGCCGGTGTCGCTGACAGCGATCATCACGTAATTGCCGGCGGTGACGTCGGGGTTCATGCTGGCATAGCCGTCGTCGAGGAAGACGTTGCGGGTCTCCAGCACCAGTGTGCCGCCGTCGGGCATGGCATCGCGCGCGTTCAGCGCCAGGTTGAGGATCGCGGTGGAGAGCTGGCCCGGGTCGACCAGCGTCGGCCAGGCATCCTCGGTGAGCTGCGGCATGATGGTGATCTGCTCGCCCAGCGTCGGATGCAGGAGCTTGGCGGCCTCGAGCGCCAGCGCATTGACGTCGATCTCGCGCGGCTGGAGCGGCTGCTTGCGGGCGAAGGCGAGCAGATGCTTGGTCAGTTGCGCGCCGCGCTCGGCGGCATCGTCGATCAGCTTGGTGATGGCGGCAAGCTCGGGCCGGTCGGCCACGGCATCCGCCAGGATGCCGATCGTGCCGGTGATGACGGTCAGCACGTTGTTGAAGTCGTGGGCGACGCCGCCGGTGAGTTGGCCGATGGAGTCCATCTTCTGGACCTGCCTGAGCTGGGCCTCGGCGGCCTGCTTCTCGGTGAGGTCGCGGCCGATGAAGAAATGGCGTTTCACCGGCTCGGACCAGGTGCCCATCCAGTTCAGCGTGACCTCGTGACCGTCGCGGTGGTAGTAGCGCGCCTCGAAGCTGCGCTTGACCGCCCCGCGCCGTGCCGCGCGCATCTCGCCCCGGGTCTTCTCGAGGTCGTCGGGGTGGATGAACTCGATCGCGCTGTGCCCGACCATGTCCTCCGGGCTGAAGCCGAGGATGGTCTTCACGCTGGGGCTGACCTGGATGAAATTGCCAAAACCGTCGGTGACCAGGATCAGGTCCTGCGAGGTCTCGAAGATGCGCTGGCGCTCCTCGATCTCGCGATTGAGAGCCATCTCGGCTCGCTTCCGCTCCGTCACGTCGCGGGCCACCTTGGAGGCGCCGATGATCTTGCCGTCGGTTGATCGCAGCGGGACCTGGCTCAGCACCACGTCGATCGGTTGGCCGTTCTTGTGCAGCCGCACCGCCTCCAGCTGGTCGATGACCTCGCCATTGCGGGTGCGTGCCAGGTTCTCGGCGATGTCTTCACGCTGGTCGTCCGGCATGATGATGTCGATGGAGCGGCCGACCGCCTCGCTGGCGGAGTAACCGAAGACGCGCTCGGCGGCGTGGTTCCAGGTCGTGATCGTGCCGTCGAGCGACTTGGTGATGATGGCGTCGTTGGAGGATTCGACGACCGCGGTGAACAGCCGCTCGCGTTCGGCGTGATAGTCGCGCTCGGCGTCCGACCTGCGTTTCAATGCGCCGACCATGCCCGCGGTCTGGGCCTGGAGACGGACGTTCTCGACCAGCAGCACCGCGAGCACGAAGGTCGCCGAGCAGAGGCCGTAGAGGCGGCCGGCATAGAAGCCGAGATCGAACCGTGCGACGTTTACGATCGCCGAGAGCGCGATGTCGAACAGCCAGGCGCACATCACGACCATGAGCCAGATGTCGATCACCGAATGCGGCTTGCGAAACCACAGCGAGACGAGTGCGGCAAAGCTCAGCGACCAGACGAAGGACACGACGCCGATCATGGTCGGCGTGTAGCGGCCGTCGCGCAGCAGGACCGGGAGCAGGTCGTGCTGGGCGGTGACGATCCAGGTCAAGACGGCCATGGCGGCGATGACGCCGAACACGATGGTGCAGATCGCGCCGGCCGTCGTGCCGCGAATCCTGGCGCCGCCATCGGCCTCCTTCAACCAGGCATAGCCCAGCACGCAGAGGGGAAAGCCGGCGTGCCAGATCATGTAGAGCCAGACCGTGGTCTGCCGGCCCGCGCCGAAAAGCCCGGTCGGCGTGAACAGGCCGGGGAAGGTGAGGGCATGGACCAGCGCGGCGGCGGCGGTGAACAGATAACCGGTCGCGAGCCACAGCAGCGCGCGGGTCCGCAAGACCGCAAACTGCGACAGCAGCAGCACCGCGGTGATGATGTCGCTGACGGCGAGAGCGGACTGATAACTTGCGACAAACGCCGGGACTGGCAGGAGCGGGATACCTGCGAAGGGGACGGCCAGCGCAAACAGGATCGCGGACACGCCAACGATCGCCAATGCGGCGGTGCGGTCGGTCGAGGTGGCCGGCAGGGTCGAAAGGAATGTGCTTCGGTCGATCGTTGCGGGCACGTCCACCTCTCGCAGAGCGGTCTTCGCCATCATCGACGTCATTCGGATTTGCCGTGGGCCTCTATGGTAGCGGGTTATAGGCTCGTATCCTGTACCGCTGCGGCCGCGACTCAACCGAAGGTTACAGTTTACTTAATTTGGGTGGGGACGCGGAATAGGTCGGGGTAAGATGCGCTTTACTGAACGGTGCCATAATGCCCTTCCGCCGTGGTGGGTTCCAGGTTTGAATCATTCGATTTGATCTCGATATCCGGGAGTAGTTCCCTATGCCCCGCGTTCTCATTATCGACGACCAGAAGGACGTTCGCGCCATGGTCGCGATCGTGCTCCGGGTCAATCGTTTCGAGGTCGTGGAGGCCGAAAGCGGCGCGGCCGGGCTGAAAGCCTTTGCGGAAAGCCCGTGTGACGCGGCAATCGTCGATATCTTCCTTGGCGACACCAGCGGCGTCGACGTCATCGCGAGCCTGCGCGAGCGTGCGCCGGGGCTTCCCATCATTGCGGTGTCCGGGATGACGACACTCGATTTCCTGGACCAAGCGCCTCACCTCGCCAATGTGGTCTGCCTGCAAAAGCCGTTTCGGCCGAACGACCTCCTGCAGGCACTGCGGAAGGCCCAGACAGCGGCCGGCGGCGAGCTGCCCGCCGCCGTCTGACTTTGGCGCAAGAAGAAACGCCCCGGGGCAAGCCGGGGCGTTGTGAGGGGTGGATGGCAGCCTGAGGCCCGGCAAGCGGGTTAGGTGCCGTTGCCCTTGATCTCGGCGTAGCCGCCCTTGGCGTCCCACTTGTAGACGACGTAATCGATCTGCTTGATGTCGCCCTTGGCGTCATACTCGATCGGGCCGATCACGGTGTCCCACTTGCCGGCCTTCATCGCCTCCATGACCTTCTTGGCGTCGGTGGTGCCCGCCTTCTTGGCCGCCTGCGACCACACCTGCATCGCCGCGTAGGTGTAGAGCGTATAGCCTTCGGGGTCGATGTTCTTGGCCTTGAAGGCATCGACGATCTTCTTGGCGGTCGGCTTGTTGCGCGGATCGGGGCCGAAGGTGAACAGGGTGCCTTCGCCGGCGGGGCCGGTGATGGAGGCGTACTCCTTGTCGGCGAGGGCGTCGCCGGCCATCAGGATGGTCTTGAGGCCCTGGTCACGCATCTGGCGCAGGATCAGGCCGCTCTCCTGATGGTAGCCGCCGACATAGACGAGGTCGATGTTGTCACGCTTCAGGCGCGAGACGATCGCGTTGAAGTCCTTGTCGCCCTTGTTATAGGACTCGTACATCTTCTCGGTGATGCCGGCCTTGTTGAGTGCCTTCTTGGTCTCGTCGGCAAGACCCTTGCCGTAGGTGGTCTTGTCGTTGAGGATCGCGATGTTCTTGCCCTTGAAGTTCTTGGCGATGTACTGCGCCGCGATCAGGCCCTGCTGATCGTCACGGCCGCAGACGCGCGCCACGTTCCAGAGCTTGCGCTCGGTGAAGAGCGGGTTGGTCGAGGCCGGGGTGATCTGAAGGACGTTGCCGTCCGCATAGGCCTCTGAGGCGGGGATCGACGACGACGAGCAATAGTGCCCGGCGACGAAGGGGATCTTGGAGCCGGCGATCTTCTCGGCGATCGAGCGTGCCTGCTTCGGATCGCAGGCATCGTCCTCGACGGAGAGCGCAAGCTTCTTGCCGTTGACGCCGCCGGCGGCGTTGATGTCGGCCACCGCCATCTCGGCGCCGTTCTTCATCTGGCGGCCGAAGGCGGACTCGCCGCCGGTCATCGGGCCTGCGACTGCGATGGTGACATCCTGCGCGAATGCCGCGCTCGACAGCGCGATCGACGCGCCGAATGCCAGACCGATGAGCTTCAGTGATTTCATGAGATACCTCGCGGGTGGTCGCCTGTGGAAGTCGCCGGGCATGCCCGGTCCAAACCGGCCCCATTCTTGAATGAATTCGAGGAGAAGTCACCGGCAAAATACGGGCATTGGCGGAGATATCTCGCCGCATTGCGCTGCATATGGCCGCGCTCAGCCGTGCCGGCCGCCTTCCAGATAGGCGGCGCGAATCTCGGGGCGCTGCAGCAACTCGGCGCCGGTCCCGGCCAGCGTGATCAGGCCATTGACCATGACATAGCCGCGGTGGGCGAGCTTGAGCGCATGGTTGGCGTTCTGCTCGACGATCAGGACAGTCAGGCCGTCCTGCCGGTTCAGGGTGCGGATCGCGTCGAAAATCTGGCGGGCGATCAGCGGCGCGAGCCCGAGCGAGGGCTCGTCGAGCAGGAGCAGGCGGGGACGGCTCATCAGGGCACGGCCGATCGCCAGCATCTGCTGCTCGCCGCCGGACAGGGTTCCGCCGCGCTGGGCGTAGCGTTCCTTCAGCCGCGGAAACAGTGTGAAGACGCGCTGCAGCGTCGCCTCGCGCTCCGCGTCGGTGCATCCGGTGGCATCGGCCCCCATCTGGAGGTTTTCCGCCACGCTCATGCGCGGGAAGATGCGGCGGCCCTCCGGCGATTGCGCGATGCGCAAATGCGCGATCTCATGGGTCGGCACGTCGGTGATGTCGCGGCCTTCGTACAGGATCTGGCCGGCGCGGGCCCGCGGCTTGCCGAAGATCGTCATCATCAGCGTCGACTTGCCGGCGCCGTTGGCGCCGATCAGCGCCACGATCTCGCCGGCATTGATCTCGACGTCGACGCCCTTCAGCGCCTCGATCTTGCCGTAGGCGGCGCGCAAGGACCGGATCGCGAGCAGGGGAGTGGGTGCCGCCGTCACGTCCCGCCCTCCATCACGGCCGCCGCCTCTTCCTCGTCGGTGCCGAGATAGGCGGCGATCACCTTGGGATCGTCGCGGACCTCGCGCGGCGTGCCTTGCGCGATCTTCACCCCGTGGTCCATCACCACGATGTGGTCGGAGATTTCCATCACCACCGACATGTCGTGCTCGATCAGCAGGATCGAGGTGCCATCGTTGCGGATCGAGAGCAAAAGCTCGCTGAGAGCGGCGCTCTCGCGCGCGTTGAGGCCGGCGGCGGGCTCGTCGAGGCACAAAAGCGCGGGTTCGGTGCACATCGCGCGCGCGATCTCGAGCCGGCGCTGGTCGCCATAGGCGAGGTTGCCGGCGGCGTCGTCGGCGCGGTCGAGCAGGTTGACGCGCCTCAGCCAGTCGGTGGCGAGATCGATCGCGTGCTTCTCGGCGTCCCGGTACACGGGCGCGCCGACGAGGCCTAGCAGGGTGAAGCCGGAGGCGCGCATCAAGGCATTGTGCTGCGCCACCATCAGGTTTTCCAGCGCGGTCATGCCGGGAAACAGGCGGATGTTCTGGAAGGTGCGCGCGACCTTGGCCTGCTTGGCGATGCGGAAATCGTTCAGCCGCTCCAGCGCGATGACCCGGCCGTCGTCATGGGTGAGGCGGATGGTGCCGCCGGTCGGCTTGTAGAAGCCGGTGATGCAGTTGAAGACGGTGGTCTTGCCGGCGCCGTTCGGTCCGATCAGCGCGGTGATCTTCTTCCGCTCGGCGGCGAAGGAGAGATCCTGAACGGCGACGATGCCGCCGAAGCGCATGGTCAGCCGGTCGACGCCAAGAATCTTGTCGCTAGTCTTGTCGCCGCTCATCCGTGCCCTTCCTTGACGAGGTCGGAGGAGATCGCCTTCGCCTTGGTCAGATACACGGTCGGGGCACGATGGCCGATCAGGCCGCGCGGCCGCCAGATCATGATCAGCACCATGGCCATGCCGAACACCAGCATGCGGTAGGTCTCGAGGCCGCGGAACAGCTCGAAGCCGCCGATCATGGCGAGCGCGGCGAGCGCGACGCCGAGCTGCGAGCCCATGCCGCCGAGCACGACGATGGCCAGCACCAGCGCCGATTCCTGGAAGGTGAAGGATTCCGGACTGATGAAGCCCTGGCGGGTGGCGAAGAACGCCCCGGCGAAGCCGCCGAACATGGCGCCGGTCGCAAATGCCGTGAGCTTCGTCGTCGTGGTGTTGATGCCGAGCGCGCGGCAGGCGACCTCGTCCTCGCGCAGCGCCTCCCAGGCGCGGCCGATCGGCAGGCGGCGCAGGCGGATCGTCACCCAGTTGGTGAGCAGCGCCAGCGCCAGGATCAGGTAGAACAGGAAGACGATGCGGTGGGTCGAGGAGTACTCGATGCCGAGTTTTGCTGCTAACCCGTCATCGCTGTTGTCGAGCGGGATGCCGAAGAAGGTGGGACGCGGAATGCCGGAGACCCCGTTCGGGCCTCCGGTCAGGCTCTGCCAGTTGATGATGACGAGGCGGATGATCTCGCCGAAGGCCAGCGTCACGATGGCGAGATAGTCGCCGCGCAGCCGCAGCACGGGAAAGCCGAGCAGCACGCCCCAGAACGCGGCGAGGATGCCGGCGAGCGGCAGGCAGATCCAGAACGACCAGCCGAAATTGGTGGCGAGCAGCGCGTAGGAATAGGCGCCCACCGCATAGAACGCGACATAGCCGAGATCGAGCAGGCCGGCGAGCCCGACCACCACGTTCAATCCCCAGCCCAGCATCACATAGGTGAGTACGAGGATCGCGAGATCGAGGATGTAGCGCTGGTTATAGAAAATGACGGGTACCAGCAGCGTGAAGATCAGAAGCGCCGGCGCGAGGTAGCGGCCGACGAACGACATTCCGCTTTGTATCGCCGGCGGCACCAGCTTCTCGGTGCCGGTCGGGCCGATCCACTGCCGCAATAGCTCGATCACGATCGAGCCGCCGAACACGATGCCGACGAGGGAGGCGAGCTCGCCAAAACGCGTCATATAGGTGAGCTGGCCGTCGGAGCCTGCCTCGGTGCGGATACCGACCATCAGCGAGAACAGCACCAGCGCGACGAGGGCGTTGATGAAGGCGGTCTTGAGGAGGGCAAGGATGCCCGTTGCAGGTTTGGCTGTATTGAGCGAGGGAGCCGTCACGCGCGCGCCCGTCAGACTTTTTCGACTTCGGGACGGCCGAGCAGGCCGGTCGGCATGAAGATCAGCACGACGATCAGGATCGAGAACGCCGCGACGTCCTTGTACTCGACCGAGAAATAGGCCGACCAGAACGTCTCGATCAGGCCGATCGCAAGCCCCCCGAGCATGGCCCCCGGCAGCGAGCCGATGCCGCCGAGCACGGCGGCGGTGAACGCCTTGATGCCGGCGACGAAGCCCATGAAGAAGTCGACCAGGCCGTAATAGAGCAGGTACATCAGGCCGGCGACCGCGGCGAGCGCCGCGCCGATCACGAACGTCATGGAGATGGTGCGGTCGACGTCGACGCCGAGCAGCGCCGCCATGGTCTGGTCCTGCTCGCAGGCGCGCATGTCGCGCCCGAGCCGCGTCCGCGACACCAGCCAGGTGAAGATCGCCAGCAGCACGATGGTGGTGATGACCACCATGATCTGGATGTTGGAGAGCTGGATGACGAAGCCGTCCGTGCTCTCGTGCAAGGTGTAGCCGCCGGTGATGAAGGGCGGGATCGGCTTGACCCGGGCGCCCTGCGCCACCTGCGAGTAGTTGGTCAGCACGAAGGACATGCCGATCGCCGACAGCATCGGGGCGAGGCGGAAGGAATGCCGCAGCGGCCGGTAGGCGATGCGCTCGATGGTCCAGCCGTAGAGCGCGGTGATCGCCATCGACACCAGCAGCACGACGAGCAGGATCACGGGGATCGCGGTGAGGCCGAGCGAAACCAGGATCAGAAAGGTGATCAGGGCGATGAAGCCGCCGATCATGAAGACGTCGCCATGGGCGAAATTGATCATGCCGACGATGCCGTAGACCATCGTGTAGCCGATCGCGATCAGGCCGTAGATGGAACCGAGCACGAGGCCGTTGATGAGCTGCTGGGCGAAATAATCCATAGGCTGCCGTTACCAAACCTAAAGCGGCTCAAAGGGAGCTCTTCGAGAGAGAGTGCTAGAGTTTCTTCTCGGGCCCCGGCAGCCCTTGAGCGTTCTGCTGGTTTTGTAACAGGAGGGAACTGGCCGCCGCAACAGCTCACGCCTCGGCAGAAGGTATTGTACAGAGGTCATTTTTCGGTTTCCGGGTTCTGCACTTGCGAGGAACCGGGTTCCCAGGGCAACCAAAGTCGAGGTCCGCCGTTATCACCGTTCTCTGACGCCCAACAAGGGAGTTCCCCCGAATGACGAAGCAGCAGAACCAGAATCCGGGTCAGCAGAATCAGAACCCCGGCCAGCGCAACCCGCAGCAAGGCGGCGGCCAGAAACCCGGACAGCAGCAGCAGGATCCGATGCGCCAGGGCGATCGGCCCGGCCAGCAGCAGGGCGGCCAGCGCGATCAGGACGAGTAGTTTGGGAGCCCGGGAGTAGCAGTGGCCTCGCCGCAAGGCGGGGCCTTTTTCTTTGCTTGGTGTCATTCCGGGGCGGCGCGAAGAGCCGGGCCCGGAATCTCGAGATTCCGGGCCCGGTGCTGACGCACCATCCCGGAATGACGACGTCTGTGGCGGCCAGTTAAGGTAAACAAAGGGTTTAAATTGCCGCCACAGTCCGGTGCGAGTTAGCTCCCCGCAAAGCCTTCCCCTCGAAGGCGGATGGCAGGCGAAGCGGGTAGCGGCATGTTCAGGAATTGGCGGATCGGCTCGGTCAATGGCGCGCTGCTGGCGGCCTATTTCATCCCGGCCTGGGCGCTGGTCGCCTTCAACATCTTTGTTGCCCCGGTGCACGGCCTCTACGAGCGGCCGAGCGTCGCGGTGGCGCTGTTCCTCAGCGATCATCTCCAGATGGCGGGGATGGACACGGTGCGCGCGGCCTGGCTGCTGGCACTGGGACGGCTGACCGTCGTGGCGTTCTTTGCGATCTACCTCGCGCTGCTGTGCATTCCCCGGACCCGCAGGAATGGCGGCAGTGACGAGGCGCTCGGCATTGCGCTGGCGATCGGCAGCCTGATCTCGTTTGCGAGCATGGTCATGGCCTCGAAGGTCGGCGAGATGGCCGCCCTCCGTCTGCATGCCACCGAGCTTCTGCTGCTGCTGGGGGCTGCGATCGTGCTGGTGATCGAGCGGCCGGAGGCGCCGCCCAAGGCCGTCGAGGCCGCCGCGCCGCCAAGTCTTCAGCCGCTAGGTCTTGAGCAGGCCGAGCTCCTGCACAATCGCTGAGGCTTCCTTGACGGCGTGGTTCGCCGCCGGCACGCCGCAATAGATCGCCTGCTGCAGCAGGATTTCCTTGATGTCATCGGGCGTGAAGCCGCCCTCGGCGAGCGCCGCGCGCACGTGCAGGCGGAATTCGTCCCATTGGCCGAGCGCGACCATGGTGCCGATCACGAGCACGCGCCGCGTGCGCTCGTCGAAATGCGGCCGCGTCCAGATCTCGCCCCAGGCATAGCGCGTGATCAGGTCCTGGAAATCGGTGTTGAAGGCATTGCGGTTCGCGATCGATTTGTCGACCCAGGCATTGCCCAGCACTTTTCGCCGAACGTTCATGCCGGCATCGCGGCGCTTCTGGTCGTCCATGGTGTTTCCTCCGGTGAGTCATTCCGGGGCGCCTCGAAGAGGCGAACCCGGAATCTCGAGATTGTGAATGCCGATCGAGATTCCGGGTTCGATGCTTTGCATCGCCCCGGAATGACGATGGGCGCGGCTAGCGCTGTGTCAGAAAGCCCACCACCGCATCCGTGAACGTATGCGGCTGCTCGACATTCGAGATGTGCGCGGCGTCGATGATGGTCATGCTCGCGCCGGGAATGCTGGAGCGGATCAGCTCGGCCGCCGGGATCGGCGTCGCCATGTCGTGGCGGCCGGCGATCACCAGTGTGGGGCTCTTGATCTTCGGCAGCAGCGCGCGCTGGTCGAGCGTCGACAGTGCCTCGCAGCAGGCGAGGTAGCCCTCGACGGGCGAGGCCAGCAGCATCGATTTCATCTTCGCCGTGATCTCAGGCTCGCGCTCGCGGAAATCCTGGGTGAGCCAGCCCGCAAGCACGGCATCGGCGACCGCTGCGATACCACCCTTCTTCACCGCGTCGATGCGCTCCAGCCATTTGGTCGGCTCGGCATAGTAGCAGGAGGTGTTGGCGAGGATCAGCTTGCCGAAACGCTCCGGCGCATTCGCGCCCAGCCATTGTCCGACCATGCCGCCCATCGACAGGCCGCACCAATGTACCTTCTCGATGTTGAGGTCGTCGAGGATCGCGAGCACGTCGCGGCCGAACCGCTCCATCGTGTAGGGACCGGGCGGCACGTTCGACTTGCCATGGCCGCGGCGGTCGTAGCGAATGACGCGGAACACCTGCGTCAGCGCCTTCATCTGCGGCTCCCACATCTGCAGCGTGCAGCCGAGCGAGTTGGACAGCATCAGGGTCGGCCCGCCGTCGCGGCCCTCGACGGAGACGTTGATGAGGCAACCGTCGGCATCGATCATGGGCATGCGGCGTCTCCGTCTATTCTCGCTCAAGGCTGTCCAGCAGGCGGTCGATCAGGGCCTGCGAAGCCCCTTGATAGGCCATCGGCTCGAACAATGCCGCAATTTTTTCCGGCGCTAGATGCGCGGTGACCTGCGAATCGGCTGACAGCACCTCACGCAGATGCTTCTTCTCGGCGACCGCGCGCTTGCTCGCGGCTTCGACGAGATGATGCGCATCGCTCTTGCCGATCTTGTCGGCCAGGGCAAAGGTGACGGCCTCGGCCATGATCAGCCCGTGCGTCGCGTCGAGATTGCTGCGCATGCGCGCGGCATCGACGTCGAGGCCCTCGGCGATGTCGACGATCGCCGCGAGCGCGCCGGAGGCGACCAGCATCAATTGCGGCAGCGTCGGCCATTCCGCGTGCCAGGGTCCGGCGCTGCGCTCATGGTCCTGCACCTGCGCGGCGAAAATCGTCGCGGCGAGCTGCGGCGCCATGGTGGCTGCGCCGAGTGCGCTTGCGGCGGCCACCGGGTTGCGCTTGTGCGGCATGGTCGATGAGCCGCCGCGACCCTCGCCGGCGGGCTCGAACGCTTCGCCGACATCGGTCTGCATCAGCAGCGAGACGTCGCGCGCGATCTTGCCGCAGCTCCCGGCCAAAATCGCGAAGCTTGAAGCAGCCTCCGCGATGCGGTCGCGATGGGTGTGCCAGGGCGCTTCCGGCAGCGGCAGGTTCAGCTCATGCGCCAATCTTTCCGCAACGACGAGACCCTTGTCGCCGAGAGCGGCGAGCGTGCCGGCCGCGCCGCCGAATTGCAGTGCCAGGCCCTCGCGGCGCAGCCGCCGCAGGCGGCAGCGGGCACGGGCGAGGCTCGACGCGTATTCCGCGGCCTTGAGCCCGAACGGCATCGGCAGCGCGTGCTGGAGCCAGGTCCGTGCCACCATGGCGGTGCTGCGATGGGCGCGGGCGAGCGCCGCAAAACCCTTGATGGCGCGGCTGAGGTCGGCATCGAGTGCATCGATGCCGGCGCGAAGGGTGAGCATGGTCGCGGTGTCGATGACGTCCTGGCTGGTCGCGCCCCAATGCACGTAGCGCGCGGCCTCCGCATCGGCTTTCGCGACATTCGCGGTCAGCGTCTTCACCAGGGGAATCGCGAGATTGCCGGATCGCGTCGCGGCATCGGCCAGGGCTGCGATGTCGAAGGAAGGGGCCTTGCAGGCGGCTTCAATCGGCCCAACGGCGGCCGCGGGAATCACGCCCGTAGCGGCCTCGGCCCGCGCCAGCGCTGCCTCGAAATCGAGCATGTTCTGCAGGGTCGACTGGTCGTCGCAGACGGCGCGCATGGCCGCGCTGGACAGCATCGGCGCGAGCAGGGGGGAGAGGGATGTGCTCATATCGTCCGGGACCTAACCATCATGGCCCGGCTCTGCCAATCCAAATCCGCTCGCGCAAGCTTTTTGCAGTTGCGAATATGCATTGCACGTGACCGGGGGTGCCCTTTCCTTTGCGGCCTCCGTACGTTACTTGAGCAGCACTATAGTTTGCGCGATCCAGGTTCGAGATTCCGGGAGGCACCCCATGGCCATGACAATGAACGGCGAAGTCCAGCTCGCAGCGCCGCGCGAGGCCGTGTGGGCCAAGCTCAACGATCCCGAGGTGCTGAAGGCCTGCATCCCCGGCTGCGAGGAGCTGGAGAAGACCGACGACGGCGGCTTCCGTGCAACGGCAAAAATGAAGGTCGGGCCGGTGTCGGCGCGCTTCAAGGGCAAGGTGATGCTCTCAGATCTCGACCCGCCGAACGGCTACAAGATCTCAGGCGAAGGCGAGGGCGGGGTGGCTGGCTTTGCCAAGGGCGGGGCCGCGGTCAAGCTCGCGGAGAAGGACGGCGGCACGCTGCTCTCCTACGATGTCGAGGCGCAAATCGGCGGCAAGTTGGCGCAGCTCGGACAGCGCCTGATCAACGGCACCGCCAAGAAGCTGGCCGACGAGTTTTTCGCGAACTTCGCCAAAGCTGTACAGGGCTAGCGGTACAGGGCTGAAACCTATCGCCTTTTGGCATGGCGCCTTGCGTCCGGGGTGATGTTGCCCCAGGGGACAATGGCCCATATGATGGGTTGGAATAATTATAAGAACCGCTTCGACGGGACCCGTCGGGGCGCTGATAGAGAGTGCTTATGGCAAAAATCTCCCTCATCGTGAACGGCAATCCAGTCACGGCCAACGTCGATCCCCGCACGCTTCTGGTGCAGTTCCTGCGCGAGAATCTGCGCCTGACCGGCACCCATGTCGGCTGCGACACCTCGCAGTGCGGTGCCTGTGTCGTGCATCTCGACGGCAAGGCTGTGAAGTCCTGCACCACGCTTGCCGTGATGGCCGACGGTCACGAGGTCAAGACGATCGAGGGACTGGCCGCCGACGGCGCGCCGCTGCATCCGATGCAGGAAGCCTTCCGCGAGCACCATGGCCTGCAGTGCGGCTTCTGCACCCCGGGCATGATCATGACCGCGATCGACATCGTGCACCGCAAGGGCAACGAGCTCGACGACCACACCATCCGCGAGGAGCTGGAAGGCAATCTCTGCCGCTGCACCGGCTACCAGAACATCGTCGCCTCGATCTCCGCCGGCGCCAAGGCGATGGCGAAATCCGATCTCGCGTAACGCGCCCCCCGCGATCAGGACATTCAGATGTACGAATTCAAATATCATCGCCCCGGCACCGTGCGCCAGGCGGCTAACCTGCTGGTGAAGAACGAGGACGCCAAGGTGATCGCCGGCGGCCACACGCTGATTCCCGTCAT
Source organism: Bradyrhizobium sp. USDA 376 (assembly GCF_054063675.1). Taxonomy (NCBI): domain Bacteria; kingdom Pseudomonadati; phylum Pseudomonadota; class Alphaproteobacteria; order Hyphomicrobiales; family Nitrobacteraceae; genus Bradyrhizobium; species Bradyrhizobium sp. USDA 376. The sequence continues at coordinate 7,628,233 of NZ_JBSSGN010000001.1, read as the reverse complement.
GAAGCAGCGCCTCGCAAGCCCGCCGCATCTGGTCGACCTCTCCCACATCGAGGGGCTCGACACGATCGAGATGAAGGGCCGTTCGCTGGTGATCGGCGCTACCGCCAAGCACGCGGAGGTCGCGACCTCCGCGGTCGTCGGTGAGGCGATCCCGGCGCTGGCGAGCCTTGCCGGCGGGATCGGCGATCCCGCCGTACGCCACAGGGGCACGATCGGCGGCTCGCTCGCCAACAACGATCCGACCGCGGACTATCCGGCTGCGGTGCTTGCGCTCGGCGCCACCATCGTCACCAACAAGCGCCGCCTCAAGGCCGAAGAGTATTTCCAGGGCCTGTTCTCGACCGCGCTGGAAGCCGACGAGATCATCACCAAGGTGATGTTCCCGCTGCCGAAGAAGGCCGCCTACGTCAAATTCCGCAACCAGGCCTCGCGCTACGCGCTGGTCGGCGTGTTCGTCGCGCGCCGTCCGTCGGACGTGCGGGTCGCCGTCACCGGCGCCGGGTCTGAAGGCGTGTTCCGTGTCACCGCATTCGAGGAAGCGCTGAAGAAGCGCTTCTCCTCGAAGGTGCTCGATGGCATCGACGTGCCGGCGGAAGGCCTCAACAGCGACATCCACGGCAGCGCCGAATACCGCGCGCATCTCATCGGCGTGCTGACGCGGCGGGCGGTCGACGCGGCCAACGCGAAGGAATAAGCGGGCCACCAACTGGCCCGATACTTGCCCCGTGTGAGGGCGTAAACGAGACTGGCCTTTCATGACTTCAGCGGCCAATACTTCCGGTGCCATGCCGGCATCGGTCGATGCGATGCTCGAACTCTTGACCTCGCGCGGCTATCTGGCCGAGCGGTCGCTGGCGACGGTGACCTATCTGTCGCTGCGCATGGGCCGGCCGCTGTTTCTGGAAGGCGAGGCCGGCGTCGGCAAGACCGAGATCGCAAAGGTGCTCTCGGTGGCGCTGGGACGGAAGCTGATCCGCCTGCAGTGCTATGAAGGTCTCGATGTCTCCTCCGCGGTCTACGAGTGGAACAGCGCGGCCCAGATGATCGCGATCCGGATGGCGGAGGCCGCCGGCGATACCGATCGCGATCAGCTGTCGAGCGACATCTTCGCCGATCGCTACATGATCAAGCGGCCGCTGCTCCAGGCGCTGGAGCCCGACGTTGCCGGTCCGCCGGTGCTGCTGATCGACGAACTCGACCGCGCCGACGAGGCGTTCGAAGCCTACCTGCTCGAAATCCTCAGTGACTTCCAGGTGACCATCCCAGAATTCGGCACCGTGAAGGCGCCGCATCCGCCGATCGTCATCATCACCTCCAACCGCACCCGCGAGATCCACGACGCGCTGAAGCGGCGCTGCCTCTATCACTGGGTCGATTATCCCGCCGCCGAGCGCGAGCTTGCGATCGTCAAGACGCGCGTGCCCGGCATCTCCGCCAAGCTGTCGCAGCAGGTCGTCCGCTTCGTGCAGGCGCTGCGCAACCAGGACTTCTACAAGTCGCCCGGTGTTGCCGAGACCATCGACTGGGCCACCGCTCTGTCCGAGCTCGACGCCCGCTCGCTGACGCCGCAAGTGGTCGGCGACACGCTGGGCGCGCTGCTCAAGTACCAGGACGACATCACCCGGATGCAGGGCGACACCCTGCAGAAGGTGCTGAAGGAAGCGACGAGCGAGAATTGATCGTCGTCGTTCAGGGGCGATGCGTAGCATCGAACTATGGTGCGCAATTGCGCACCTGAGAACTTCGAGATTCCGGGTTCACGCTTCGCGTGCCCCGGAATGACGGCAGAGGTAGCACACCATGGCCATCAACCACCTTGCCCCCGAGCAGACCGAGCAGTTCGCCGACAACATCGTCGGCTTTGCCCGCGCGCTGCGCTCTGCCGGCATGCCGGTCGGGCCGGGCGCGGTCATCGATGCCATGAGCGCGCTGCAGGTGATCGACATCGGCAACCGGTCCGATGTCTTCACCACGCTCGAGGCGATCTTCGTCAAGCGCCATGAGCATGCGCTGATCTTCAAGCAGGCCTTCAACCTGTTCTTCCGCGCCTCGGAAGAATGGAAGCACATGCTGGATTCGGTGCCGCTGCCGGAGCAGGCCAAGAAGAAGCCGCAGGCCGGCGCGCGCCGCGTGCAGGAGGCGATGTCGCAGCCGCGCATGACCGAGACGCCGCACCACCAGGAGCAGGATCTGCGCCTGTCGGTCTCCGACAAGGAGATCCTTCAGAAGAAGGATTTTGCGCAGATGAGCGCGGCCGAGATCACGGAAGCTCTCCGCGCCGTCGAGCGGATGCACCTGCCGCAGGCCGAGTTGCTGACACGCCGGCACCGGCCTGACGCTCGGGGCCTGCGCCTCGACCTCCGCCGCACGCTGCGCGCCTCCTTGCGCACCGGCGGCGACATCATCGACATCCATCGCCTTGGACGGATCGAGAAGCCGGCGCCGATCGTCGCGCTGCTCGACATCTCGGGCTCGATGAGCGAATACACCCGTCTGTTCCTGCATTTCCTGCATGCGATCACGGATGCGCGTAAGCGCGTCTCGGTGTTCCTGTTCGGCACGCGTCTCACCAACGTCACCCGTGCGCTGCGCCAGCGCGATCCCGACGAGGCGCTGGCGAGCTGCTCGGCCTCGGTCGAGGATTGGGCCGGCGGCACGCGGATCTCGGCCTCGCTGCACAACTTCAACAAATTGTGGGCCCGGCGGGTGCTGAGCCAGGGCGCCATCGTGCTCCTGATCTCCGACGGGCTGGAGCGGGAGGCCGATTCCAGGCTCGCCTTCGAGATGGACCGGCTGCACCGCTCCTGCCGGCGGCTGATCTGGCTCAACCCGCTGCTGCGGTTCGGCGGCTTCGAGGCCAAGGCCCAGGGCATCAAAATGATGCTCCCGCACGTTGACGAATTCCGCCCGGTACATAATTTGAGTTCGATCCAGGAGCTGATCACCACGCTCTCCCAGCCGCTGCCGCCGCATCACCGCAGCCTGATCCGCTCCGCAGCTTGAGAGGCCAGCCATGCTCGATCGCGACGAGGACATTCTGAAGGCGGCGGAGGACTGGCAGAAGGCCGGCCGGGGCGTCGCGCTCGCCACCGTGGTCGAGACCTGGGGCTCGGCGCCGCGCCCGGCGGGCTCGAGCCTCGTCATCAACGACGAGGGGACCTTCCTGGGCTCGGTCTCCGGCGGCTGCGTCGAGGGCGCCGTGGTCACCGAGGCCATGGACGTGATCGAGAGCGGCAAACCCAAGATGCTGGAGTTCGGCGTCGCCGACGAGACCGCATGGAATGTCGGGCTGTCCTGCGGCGGCACCATCCGCGTTTTCGTCGAGAAGGTCGGCTAGCCGTGAAGCTCGCGATTTTGCACGAACTCAATGCCGAGCGCGCCGCGCGCCGGCCTGCCATTCTGGTTACCGACACCGAGACTGGCGAGCAGCGGCTGGTGAAGGCTGCGGACTTTGCCAAGGACCCGCTGCGGGCCGAGCTGGAGAAGCAGCTTCGCATGGGCAAGAGCGCCAATGTCGAGGCTGGCGGCAAGAAGCTGTTCCTCAATGTCTACGCACCGACGGCCAAACTCGTCATCATCGGCGCGGTCCATATCAGCCAGGCCCTGGCGCCGCTGGCGCGCTCGCTCGGCTATGACGTCACTGTCGTCGATCCGCGCACAGCGTTTGCAAGCCCCGAGCGCTTCCCCGACATTCCGCTCGTCGCCGAGTGGCCCGACACCGCGCTGCCGCCGCTCAATGTCGACGCCTATACGGCGTTCGTCGCGGTGACGCACGATCCCAAGATCGACGATCCCGCGCTGCTGCACGCCTTCGAGCGCAACTGCTTCTATATCGGCGCGCTCGGCTCGCGGAAGACGCACGCCAAGCGCGGCGACCGGCTGCGGGCACAGGGCGCCAAGGAGAGCGACATCGCGCGCATCCACGCGCCGATTGGCCTTGCGATTGGCGCGGTCTCGCCGTCCGAGATCGCGGTGTCGATCATGGCCGAGATCACCGCGGTGCTCCGGCTGCCTCCCAAAGAAAAAGAAGAAGCGGCATGAAGTTCGGCCCGGCGAGCCCCAGGGATGCGATCGGCGGGGTCACCGTCCACACCCTGCGCCAGGGTCCGCTGGTGCTGAAGAAGGGCACGACGATCGGACCTGCCGAGGTCGAGGCTCTGGAGCGCGCCGGCATCAAGGATATCGTCGTGGTGCGGATGGAGGAGGGCGACGTCTCCGAGGACGTCGCGGCCGCCAGCATTGCGCTTGCGGTCGGCGGCGAGGGCATTCATGTCGAGCGTGCCTTCACCGGCCGCGCCAATCTGTTCGCCGCGCAGCCGGGCGTGCTGGTGATCGACCGCGCCGCGGTCGACCGCATCAACAATATCGACGAGGCCATCACCTTTGCCACGCTCACCGCCTACAAGCCGGTGGTCGAGGGCGAGATGGTCGGCACCGTCAAGATCATCCCCTTCGGCGTCGAGGGGAGCTTGCGCGATGCCGCGGTGAAGGCCGCGGGCAAGGACGTCCTCAAGATCGCGCCTTACGTGATCCAGCGCGTCGGCGTGGTCTCGACGCTGCTGCCGGGTCTGTCGTCCAAGGTGATCGACAAGACGCTGCGCGTCACCGCCGAGCGCCTTGCGCCGGCCGGCGCCAGCATCATCGCCGAGCGGCGGGTCCAGCACGACGAGCGCGCGCTGTCGGCCGCGATCAGGGAATTGCTCGGCCTCGGCGCCGAGCTCGTCATCGTGTTCGGCGCCTCGGCGATCGCAGACCGCCGCGACGTGATCCCCGCGGCCGTCACCGGCATCGGCGGCGAGATCGAGCATTTCGGCATGCCGGTCGATCCCGGCAATCTCTTGCTGATCGCCCGCGCCGGCAATGTGCCGGTGCTGGGCGCGCCGGGCTGCGCGCGCTCGCCGGTCGAGAATGGGTTCGACTGGGTCTTGATGCGGCTCCTCGCCGGCATCAAGGTGACGCGGTCCGAGCTGATGGGCATGGGCGTCGGCGGCCTCTTGATGGAGATCGTGACGCGGCCGCAGCCGCGCGCCCAGCCGGAGACCGAGGGCAACAGCCAGGTCGCGGCCATCGTGCTCGCGGCCGGCCGCTCCACGCGCATGGGCGGGCCGAACAAGCTGCTTGCCGAGCTCGATGGCAAGAAGCTGGTGCGGATCGCGGCCGAGCAGGCGCTGGCCTCCAAGGCATCCGAGGTGATCGTCGTCACCGGCCATCAGACCGAGCTGGTCGAGCAGGCGCTGCAGGGCCTCAACGTGAAGTTCGTCAGGAATCCGGATTTCGCCGGCGGTATCGCCAGCTCGGTCAAGGCCGGCATCGCGGCCGTGCCCGAGACCTGCGATGGCGCGCTGGTTTGCCTCGGCGACATGCCGCTGATCGATGCCGGCCTGATCGACCGCCTGATTGACAGCTTTGCGCCGGACCGCGGCAATCTCATCGTCGTCCCCGTCAGCGAAGGCCGCCGCGGCAACCCCGTGCTGTGGTCGCGCCGCTTCTTCAAGGAATTGATGACCCTCGACGGCGACGTCGGCGCGCGGCACTTGATCGCCAAGCACACCGAGGCCGTCGCCGAAGTGCCGGTGGACGGCGAGAGCGCCTTCCTCGACATCGACACGCCGCAGGCGCTGGAAGCGGCGCGGCGGGGGTGAAGGTGCCGTAGGGTGGGCAAAGCGAAGCGTGCCCACCAATCTTGAATCGCGGTGTGGATGGATGGTGGGCACGGCGCTTCGCGCCTTTGCCCACCCTACGGCACCTCCCAACCCTCCCGATTTCAACCACCCGTTCACCATCTGGAAACGACCGCCGCTTAGAGTTGCCGCCACCTGCCTTGGGGGTGAGGGGTTTTTTCCATGGCTTCGAACGTCGTCGCGCGCCGTTGCGCGATGTTTTTCTTTGCGCTGTCGGTCTGTGTTGCCGGTGCCCGCCACGTCACGAATGCGCATGCCGCCGGCGCCATCGCGGTCGGCAAATGCGGTGCCTATGGCCAAGCCTTTGACTATGGCGCCGAGCACGAGGCCCGCGCCGCGGCGCAGAAGCAGTGCAAGGGCGATTGCACGACCGTGACGATGAAGCGCGCCTGTGCCGCGATGTCGGTCGATCTCGCCAACCCCTGCGGCGCCTATGGCTATGCCGTCAAGCCGAAGATCTCGGCCTCGCTCAATGCCGCCACACGCGAATGCTACAAGTACGGCGGCAAGGAATGCGTGATCCGCGCCTGGGCCTGCGACGCCAAGGGGTGATTTCTGACTCCGTCATTCCGGGGCGCGCGTAGCGCGAACTATGGTGCGCACTCGCGCACCTGAGAATCTCGTGCAACAATCTCCAGATTCCGGGTCTGCGCCTGACGGCGCATCCCGGAATGACAATTTGTGGAGACATGCATGCAGTTCGACACCAAGATCGCCGTCGTGATCCGTACCGATCTTCAGGCCTGGCAGAAGCTCAACGTTGCGGCTTTTCTCACCAGCGGCATCGCGGCTGCGTTTCCCGACTGCATCGGTGAGCCCTATGCGGATGGCTCGGGCACAACGTATCACGCGCTGATCGGCCAGCCGATCCTGATCTACGGCGCCGATGGTCCCGCCTTGTCGCGCGCACTCGATCGCGCACTGACGCGTGGCGTCAAGCCGGCGGTCTACACCGAAGACATGTTCAAGACCACGCATGACGCCGCCAATCGCGAGGCGGTGAGGGCGGTGGCGCGCACCGACCTCAATCTCGTCGGGATCGCGATGCGCGCCGAGCGTAAGGTGATCGACAAGATCGTCGACGGCCTCAAGTTCCACAGCTGAGCCGGCTGCCGCGCCTCGCGCCACGTTGTCATCGCGATGTCACGATTGCGCGAGCGCTTTGCGTAAACTTTGTGCCGTTTGACCCCAATCAAAGGCGCGCGGCGAGGTGCCGCTAGTCTGTTCCCGCAATTCAAAACGGAGCAGACCCATGCCCACCATGAAAGCCGCAGTCGTCAGACAATTCGGCAAGCCGCTGGTGATCGAGGAGGTGCCGGTGCCGCAGCCCGGTCCCGGCGAGGTTCTGGTCAAGGTCAAGGCCTGCGGTGTCTGCCACACCGATCTGCACGCCGCGTCCGGTGACTGGCCGGTGAAACCGGTTCCGCCCTTCATCCCCGGCCACGAAGCCGCCGGCATCGTCGCAGCACTCGGGCCCGGCGTGAAGAATCTGAAGGTCGGCGATGCCGTCGGCGTCGCCTGGCTGCATGACGCCTGCATGGCTTGCGAATATTGCGAGACAGGCTGGGAGACGCTGTGCGAGCACCAGCACAACACCGGCTACAGCGTGAACGGCGGCTTTGCAGAATATGTCATCGCCTCGGCCGCCTTCGCGGCAAAGCTGCCGGCAACGATCGATTTCGCGGGCATGGCGCCGATCCTGTGCGCCGGTGTCACCACGTACAAGGGCTTGAAGGAGACCGAGGCAAGGCCCGGCGAGTGGGTGGTGATCTCGGGCGTTGGCGGGCTCGGCCATGTCGCGGTCCAGTACGCCAAGGCGATGGGACTAAAGGTCGCCGCGGTCGACATCGCCGAGGACAAGCTCAAGCTCGCGCGAGAGACTGGTGCCGATCTTGCCGTGAACGCCCTTGCAGCCGATGCGGTGGACAAGGTGCTGGCGGCGACCGGAGGCGGAGCCCACGGCGTGCTGGTGACAGCGGTCTCGACCCCGGCATTCGCGCAGGCGCTGAAGATGGTCCGGCGGAAGGGCACCGTCAGCCTCGTCGGCCTGCCGCCGGGGGAATTCCCGACGCCGATCTTCGACGTCGTGCTCAAGCGCATCACGGTGCGCGGCTCCATCGTCGGCACCCGCCGCGACCTCGACGAAGCCATCGCATTCGCCGCCGACGGCAAGGTCAAGGCCGAGGTGACCAAGGTGCCGCTCGCCGAGATCAACAACGTGTTCGACAGCATGAAGGCCGGCAAGATCGAAGGCCGCATGGTGCTGGATTTTGGCTAGCGCATCGTGAGGCAAAGTTTGAGCGCTACCAAGAAGGAGGTGCGCTCCCTCTCCCGCTTGCGGGGGAGGGCTGGGGTGGGGGTTTCTCCGCGTCGGGATCGTCCGAGGTTTACCGAAGAAGTCCCAACGCCGAGAGAGCCCCCACCCAGCGCTTTGCGCCGACCTCCCCCGCAAGCGGGAGAGGTGAATCGAGTTCGCGGCGAAGATTTTCGTGCCAAAGAGCCGTCACGCTCTCGCTGCTCACCCCGGCGGCATGCCTGCGAATTTGGACAGGCTGGGGTCGAGATGATCCCAGCCATGCCCGCGCGCGGAATAGGTCACTGCCTGCGGCCTGTAGCGGGCGGGCTCGTCGAGGCTCGCGGCGCGGATGGTGAAGACGTCGGGCATCGCGGCGAAGGTCATATAGACCGGCAGACCGCACTGCGGACAGAAGCCGCGCGTCTTCACGTTGCCGCTGTCGCCGACCATGTCCCAGTGCTTCGCCTCGCCGCTCAGCGTGACGCCGGCCCGCGCGAAGGTCGCGTAGGAGCCGTGGCCGCTGCCGCTTTCCCGCTGGCAGTCCCGGCACTGGCAGTGATTGCTGAACAGCGGCTCGCCGAGAATCGAATAGCGGATCGCGCCGCAGGCGCAGCCGCCGGTATAGGGCTTGTCCATCGCGATATCTCCTCACTCTTCGCCGCTGATCTCGTCAAGCTGACGCACGACCTTCTTCCAGCCGCCGCTCATGACTGTGTAGGCCGACTCGTTCCTGGGCAGGACGAAGCCGGCATGAACCAGGCGGATCCGCGTGCCGGCTTCGACCGGGGTGAGGGACCACGTCACGACAGTGTCGAGCGGCGCGCCGTAGCCGGTGTTGCGCGCGTCGCCTCCCTTCCAGGCGTAGACAAGGCGGCGGTTCGGCACGACTTCGAGAACCTGGCAATGGATCACGCCGTCCCAGTTGCCGCCCGGTTTGGTCTGGAACGTGAAGGCGTTGCCTTCGACGGCTTCGAAGCCGGTCGGCTGCATCAGCCAGCGCGCGATCAGCTGCGCGCTGGTCAGCGCCTTCCAGATCGTCTCGGCCGTGTGAGGGAAGACCTCGTCGATGACGATGTCTTTTGTTTCGGCTTTCAACGCGGCTGCACTCACGGATCGATCTCCTTCAGCAAATCACGCAGGTTCTGGAAGCGCTCGCGCCAGAAGACGCCGTAATGATCCATCCAGGTCACCAGCGGCTCAAGGCCTTGCGGCGCGGCGCGGTAATAGACGTTGCGCCCCTCGGCGCGCTCGGCGACGAGGCCGGCCTGCTTCAACGACTTCAGGTGCTGCGAGATCGCGCCCTGAGTAACGCCGCTGCCGCGCGTCAGCTCGGCGACGCTGATCTCCTTGCTTTCGAACACACGCTCGAACACGGCGCGCCGCGTCGGATCGGCGAGGGCGCGCATGACGGTGGTGACGGGGTTTGGCGCGGCTTCAATCATACAATTGAATTAGCGGCGGCTAATTCATTAGTCAATACTAATTCATCTGCTGGAATAGGGCTGCCTTGCTGGCTTGACTATGACTGACCAGTCAGTCATATATCTCAAATGACCAAGAACCCGACCAAACCCGCCCCGCCGTCTGCAACTCGCGCCAGCGCGAAGGGCCCAGCGCCTGCCGGCAGCGGGGAGGTGCCCGCCTCGAACCGCGCCACGCGCGCGGCGGAGCGGCGTGCGGCGATCGTGGAGGCGGCGATGGAGGAATTCATCGCGCGCGGCTTTGCCGCGACCAGGCTCGATGACATCGCCAAGCGTGCGGGCGTCGCCAAGGGCACGATCTACCTGCACTTCAAGGACAAGGAATCGATGTTCGAGGAGCTGGTACGCATCGTCATCGTGCCTGTGGTGGCGAGGCTGACCACGCTGCCGCCGCCGGCGGGTTCGGTGCGCGATCTCATCGAGAGTTTCGCCGGCAACTTCCTCAAGGAGGTGATCGGCACGAGGCGCGGGGATCTCGTGCGCCTGATCGTGGCGGAGGGGCCGCGCTTTCCCTCGGTCGCCGACTTCTACTACCGCGAGGTCGTCTCGCGCGGGATCGCCGCCATGCGCGCGCTGATCGAGCTCGGCATCGCCCGCGGCGAGATCCGTGAGAAGGACCTCGCACGCTATCCGCAGATCCTGGTCGCGCCCGCGATGATCGCGGTGATCTGGCAGAGTCTTTTTGCACGGCATGCGCCGCTCGACGCGCAGGACATGCTGCGCGTTCATCTTGATTTGATTTTTGGCGAACGGAGGACGACATGACGTCGTCGCGGATATTTTCTGCATTGGCATTGGCGCTCGTGCTCGCAACCGGCCTTGCCGGTTGCAAGGAGAAGCGCGATCCCGGTTTCCAGGGCTGGGTCGAGGCCGACATGATCTATGTCAGCCCCGATGAAGCGGGCCGGGTGACGAAGCTTGGCGTGCGCGAGGGCGACGAGGTCAAGGTCGGCGATCAGCTCTATTCCGTCGACGACGACCTCCAGCTCGCCGATCTCAACCAGCAGAAGGCGACGCTGGCGAATGCGCAGCAGACCTATGATCGTGCGGCTTCGCTCAACAAAACCGGCTCCGGCACGCAGGCCAATCTCGACTCGGCCGTCTCCGCCCTGCGTGTTGCGGAAGCGCGGGTGGCGACGTCGGAGACGCGGATGGCCCGGCGCAAGGGCTTTGCGCCGGTTGCCGGCACCATCCAGCAGATCTATTTCCGTGAGGGTGAGATGGTGGCGGCGCAACGGCCGGTGCTCTCCATCATGCCGCCCGGCAACATGAAGCTGCGCTTCTTCGTGCCGGAGACCGAACTGCCGAAGCTTGCGATCGGCGACACGGTGCGGATCGCCTGCGACAATTGCGCCGCCGATCTCACCGCGAAGATCTACTTCATCGCGACCTCGGCCGAATACACCCCGCCTGTCATCTATAGCCTCGAGGAACGCAACAAGCTGGTCTATCTGATCCAGGCGCGGCCCTCGCGCCCCGACGCCTTGCGCGTCGGGCAGCCGATCGACGTCTACCTCAACCCCAAGACACCCGTGGCGGACAAGCGATGAACGGCGGCAACGGCATCGCGATCGACGTCAAGGGCCTGTCCAAGTCGTTCGGCGGCCGCGAGGTCGTGCATGATCTGTCGATGCAGGTGAAGCGCGGCTCGATCTACGGCTTCCTCGGGCCCAACGGCTCGGGCAAGACCACCACCATCCGCATCCTCTGCGGGCTGCTGACGCCCGACAGCGGCGAGGGCACCTGTCTCGGCTACGACATCCGGCGCGATGCCGAGAAGATCAAGCGCCAGGTCGGCTACATGACGCAGCGCTTCAGCCTGTACCAGGACCTGTCGGTGCGCGAGAATCTCGAATTCGTCGCGCGGCTCTATGGCCTCACGGACGCCCGCGGCGCCGCGAGCGACATGATCAAGCGGCTCGGGCTCTCGGGGCGCGAGGAGCAGCTTGCCGGCGAACTCTCCGGCGGCTGGAAGCAGCGGCTGGCGCTGGGTGCCTGCACACTGCCGAGTCCAAAGCTGCTGCTGCTGGACGAGCCGACGGCGGGCGTCGATCCCAAGGCGCGCCGCGACTTCTGGAACGAGATCCATGCGCTCGCCGCCGACGGCCTCACCGTGCTGGTCTCGACCCACTACATGGACGAGGCCGAGCGCTGCCACGAGATCGCCTACATCGCCTACGGCCATCTGCTCGCGCACGGCACGGTGGAGGAGGTGATCGCGAAGTCGGCGCTCACGACCTACACCGTCACGGGCGAGGACCTGAACGAGCTCACGGCCGCGCTCACCGGCAAGCCGGGCGTGGACATGGTGGCGCCGTTCGGCACCTCGCTGCACGTCTCCGGCCGCGACGTCGCGGCGCTCGAAGCCAGCATCGCGCCGTGGCGCGAGAAGGGCGACCTGCACTGGCAGAAGTCGCATCCCTCGCTGGAGGACGTCTTCATCGAGCTGATGAGCCGCTCCAAGGATAATTTTCAATGAGCGCCACTGATCATCCCGCCCCCGCACCCGAAATTCGCGAGCGCTTCGGCTTTCTGCGGCGCTCCTATGCGATGCTGATCAAGGAGTTTATCCAGCTGAGGCGCGACCGCGTCTCGTTTGCGATGATCGTGATGCTGCCGGTGATGCAGCTCCTGTTGTTCGGCTATGCCATCAACACCACGCCGCACCGTCTACCGAGCGCGGTGCTGCTGCAGGAGGATTCCGATCTCGCCCGCTCGATCCTGAAGGCGCTGGAGAACACCGCCTATTTCCGTTTCCTCTACGAGGTGCACGACGTCGACGAGTTCGACAATCTGCTGAAATCCGGCAAGGTGCTGTTCGGCGTCGAGATTCCGCGCGGCTTCGAGCGGGCGGTGCGGCGCGGCGACAGGCCGGCGCTGCTGGTCGCGGCCGACGCCACCGATCCGGTGGCGGCGAGCTCGGCGATCGGCTCGCTCGGCATGGTCGTGCAGACCGCGCTCAAGCATGATCTCTACATCGGCGATCCCCCGGAGATGCCGTTCGAGATTCGGGCGCATGCCCGCTACAATCCGGCGGCGGCTTCGAGCCTCAACATCGTGCCGGGTCTCGTCGGCACCATCCTCACCATGACCATGCTGATCTTCACCGCGCTCTCGGTCACGCGCGAGGTCGAGCGCGGCACCATGGAGAGCCTGTTGTCGATGCCGATCAAGCCGGTCGAGGTGATGTTCGGCAAGATCATCCCTTACGTGCTGGTCGGCTTCGTCCAGGCCTTCCTGATCATCGGCATCGGCGTCGGCCTGTTCGGCGTTCCCGTGCTCGGCAATCTGTTCCTGCTGGCTCTGCTCTCGACGCTGTTCATCACCACCAATCTGTCGATCGGCTACACCATCTCGACGCTGGTGCAGAACCAGCTCCAGGCGATGCAGATGTCGATGATGTTCTTCCTGCCGAGCATCCTGCTCTCCGGCTTCATGTTCCCGTTCGCGGGCATGCCGGCCTGGGCGCAATATGTCGGCGAGGCCCTGCCGCTGACCCACTACCTGCGCATCGTCCGCGCCATCATGCTGAAGGGCGCGACCATGCAGAACCTGCACTTCGACGCGCTGGCGCTGGCGGCCCTGATGCTGATCGCCATGACCATCGCCGTGACGCGCTTCCGCCGTACGCTGGATTGAGGCAAACTGGTATCGATGTCATTCCGGGGCGATGCGTTAGCATCGAACCCGGAATCTCGAGATTCCGGGTTCGCGACTGCGTCACGCCCCGGAATGACCAGGGGGGGATGATGGCCAGGTTCGCGAGCAGGAAGATGCGGCAGCACGCCGTTCTGTCGGAGGACGTCGAGCGCGAGCTGACGCGGGAGGTGTTGCGCACCGAGCTGTTGCGGGTGCGGACGCTGATCATCACTGGCTGCGTGATGATCCTGTTCCTCACCTCGACCTTCCTGATCGACCCTGCTCTCGTGAACCGGGTCTGGCGCGGGACGGAGGGCCTCGTCCGCGAATACATCCTGTTGGGGGGCTTCATCCTCTTCGAAGCCTGGGTCCACAGCCAGATCAGGCGAAACCTCAAGCTCGATCGCGACCTACCGGTGATCCGGCGCTATATCGGCGCCTTTATCGAAACGTCGCTGCCGACGATCATCCTGATCCTGCAGATCCGTAGCATGGGCGCTGGGCCCGCGCTCGGTTTCGTGCTGCCACTGGTCTATTTCATCTTCGTCATTCTTTCGACGCTGCGACTCGATTTCTGGCTGTCCACCTTCACGGGATTCGTGGCTGCGGCCCAACTCCTGGCCGTCGCGCTGTATTACAATTCGGCGAGCGACGCAGGCGAGCCCCTGATCTACTTCCACGCGGTGCGCAGCACTGTCATCCTGATCTGCGGTGTGCTGGCGGGCGCCGTCGGGGCGCAGCTTCGCCGCCAGTTTGCCGCGAGCATCGCGGCCGCCACCGCGCGCGACCGGGTGACCAATCTGTTCGGCCAGCACGTTTCGCCGCAAGTGGTGGAGCGGCTGATGACGCGGGAACGAGCGCAAGCGGTGACGTCCGCCGCGTCGCGGTGATGTTCGTCGATTTCCGCGGCTTCACCGCCGGCGCGCAGACGCGCACGCCGCAGGAGGTGGTCGACCGGCTCGACGGCGCCTTCGCGGTGCTGGTCGACATCCTCGACCGCCAGGGCGGCATCGTGAACAAGTTCCTGGGCGACGGCTTCCTCGCGCTGTTCGGCGCGCCGCTGGAGGCATCCGACGCCGCGCATCGCGCGGTCGCCGCGGGCCGCGAGATGCTGGCCGCGATGGACCATATCAACGCGGAGACGAGCTGGCCGCTGCGGATCGGCATCGGCATCCATTTCGGCGAGGTCGTCGCCGGCAATATCGGCTCGCCCCGGCGCAAGGAATACACCGTCATCGGCGACACCGTGAACTTTGCGTCGCGCCTGGAGGCGCTGAACAAGGAGCTCGGCTCGCAGCTGCTGATCTCCGCGTCCGTTCGCGAGGCGCTGGGCGCGGACGGCGACGATGCCGTCGCGCTCGGCGAGGTCGAGGTGCGCGGCTACGAGCAGAAGGTGGCGGTGTTTCAGCTGGGGTAGGGCGCCTTCACATGTGAGTCGCGCTTCGTTGAAGCGGGGTCGCGCTGCCTTGAAGACGCGTGATGAAATATCCCTGCTAGCTTTCGGGTCCTGCACCGTGGAAGCCGAAACGTCTCGGCTTTCACTTGCACCCGGAGAAAGCCAATGACCCGATTGACCCTTGTTGCTGCCGCCCTGATCGCCGCCGCCACCCAGACTCAGGCCGCATCGGTGCGCCACGCAGCCCCGCCGCACGCTGCTGTAACTCAGGCGGCAACCGACTCCTGCGTCAGAGCTCCGGCAGAGGGTTCGTATGCCTCAGCGCCCTACACGCAGCCTCCCTGCCTGCCGAACACGGGCTACTCGTACGCCTACTAACGATCACGACCGACGACGCCGGGCCGGCGAAATCCGCTGGCCCGGCTTTTCGAATTGCTGCGGCTCGTTAGCTTCCAACACGTCAATGCCATTGCTCCGATTGCACTCAATTTTGGGGCATGACGAGCGATGTTTTCGGCTTGTAGAGTGCTGCGCGATGCGGCCGGTCGTGGCCGCCATTTGCATGGGGAAGTGACGATGCAGCGCCGCTACATCACCGTCGACGTGTTCACCGACCGCGCCTTCGGCGGCAACCAGCTCGCGGTGGTGCTCGATGCCGGCGGCCTGTCGACCGCGCAGATGCAGGCGATCGCCACCGAGTTCAACTATTCCGAGACGACCTTCGTGCTGCCGCCGCGCGACAAGGCCAATGATGCGGAAGTACGCATCTTCACGCCGGTGAGGGAGATGCCGTTCGCGGGCCATCCCAATGTCGGCACCTCCTTTGTGCTGGCAAGTCTCGCGAAGGAGCCGAAACCGCGCCTTCTGTTCGAGGAGAAGGCGGGCCTCGTTCCGGTCGACATTTTTCGCGAGCAGGGAAGGGTCATCAGCACCGAGCTGACCGCGCCGCAGCCGCTGTCGCGACTGGCGGAAGTTTCCGCCGCTGACGTCGCGGCCTGCATCTCCCTGACGGCTGATGACATCAGGACCGATCACCACGCGCCACAGGTCGTCGGTGTCGGAACGCCATTCCTTGTGGCGGAGCTGCAATCGCGCGATGCGCTGAGGCGGGCAAGGCCCGACGCGGCCGCGTTCGGCAGGGTCTTGCCGCGCGACGACGCCCGCTCGGTGTGGTTCTACACGCGCGATGTGCCCGCAGCGGAGGGGCCCAGCGAGCGGCAGGCGCGGATGTTCATGCGCGGCGCCGGCGGTCTCGCCGAAGATCCCGCCACCGGCAGCGCCACGGTCGCGGCCGCCGCACTGTTCGCCGATCTCGATCCCACGCGCGACGGCGAGCTGAAGCTCACGGTCGGCCAGGGCTTTGACATGGGCCGGCCGAGCCTGCTGCTGACGCGCGTGCGCAAGCAGGACGGCAAGATCATCTCCGCCCATGTCGGCGGCAGCTGCGTGCAGATGATGGAGGGGACGTTCCGGCTGGCGGGGAAGGGGTAGGTTGTCATTCCGGGTTCAGCCCTGCGGGCTGCCCCGGAACGACGATTACACCTGCCGCCCCGCCAGATTCTTCACCGTCACCCCATCGCGCTCCTCGATGATCTCCGCGATCATCTGGCGGTGGCAGTGGGTGTGGTCGCGCTCGTAGCAGAGCAGGCACACCGGACCTGCCTTCTTCACCAGCGCCGAGAGCTCGTCCATCTCTTCCTTCGCCTGCGGCGTCTTCAGGTGCTTTGAATAGACCTTCTCCAGCACGTCGTATTGCCCGCTGCGGGCGGCGAGGCGGCCTTCCTTGGGTGTGCCGAGTGCGGCGAGATGGACATAGGCGATGCCGCGCTCGTCGAGCCCGGCGGACAGCTGCTTCTTGGAAAAGCCCGGCCGGCGCGACGACGTCACTGCGCGCACGTCGACGACGAGCTTGACGCCGGCCCCTTCCAGCTCGTCCAGCACCGCCTTGGGCGGCGTCTGCTCATAGCCGATGGTGAACAGCTTCTTCGCCTTTGCCATGAACCATCCTCAGCTCACCCGCGCGATCAGCTCCATGGCGCCGTGCGGCGCGCGGACCTTGCCCTCGTGGATGACATAGGCAAATACGTCGCGCGGCTCCTTCTTAGGCTTCGTCTTGTCAACCTTCGGCAGGTCGTCGGGTTCACCGCCCGAAGCCCAATCCTTGAAGCGCTCGGCCCAGGCATCGAGCTGCTTCGGCGGATAGCAGGTCTTGATCTCGTCATTGCCCTTCTGCAGCCTGGCATAGACGAAATCGCCGGCAACGTCGGCGATGGCCGGATATTTGCCGTGCTCGGCGAACACCACCGGCGTCTCGAATTCGCGGATCAGCGCGACGAAGTCAGGCGTGCAGAAACTGTCGTGGCGGACCTCGACCACGTGGCGCAGCGCGCGCCCGTCGAGCTTGCGCGGCAACAGCTCCAAAAACTTGCCGAAATCGGCGCCGTCGAACTTCTTGGTCGGCGCGAACTGCCACAGCACCGGGCCGAGATGGTCGCCGAGTTCCAGCACGCCGGAATCATAGAACCGCTTGATGGAATCGCCGGCCTCGGCCAGCACGCGGCGGTTGGTGGCGAAGCGCGGTCCCTTCACCGAGAACACGAAGCCATCGGGCACCTCGCTGGCCCACTTGCGAAAGCTCTCCGGCTTCTGCGAGCCGTAATAGGTGCCGTTGATCTCGATCGAGGTCAGCTTCGAGGCGGCATAAGACAGCTCCTTCGCCTGCGTCAGCTTCTCCGGATAGAACACGCCGCGCCAGGGCTCGAAGGTCCAGCCGCCGATGCCGATGAAGATGTTGCCTGATTTTTTGGACACGGTTTTTGCTTTGGCCACGGAAGGATCTCGCATCGACGTGGAGGGAAGGCGGCATCCTAATCAAACCAGTTGTGATTGGCCAGTTGCCGCGTCCCGTCTAAGCTTCCGAAGATCATCTGCGAAAAGGAGAACAAGATGCGGATGCTGATGGTGGGAGCGGCGCTCATGATGATGACATCTGCTGCCATGACGTCCGGGGCCATGGCTGACGATGACGACGACAAGAACGCGCAGAAGCTCGCCATGCAGGGCCGCGACGATTACTGGCGTTGCCTGGCGCGGGAATATTCGCGCGACTCCAATCAGGGCCTGTCGGAGCAGGATTTCGGCCGCTCGGTCGCGAGCGCCTGTCCGTCCGAGCGGCAATATTATCGTGTGGCCTTGCTGGACTATCTCACCACGCAATATCCGAACATCGATGCGGGCGCTCATCTCGCGACCGCGAACAGGGCGGTGGAGTCGGCGCAGAAGGACATCGTGACGGCCTTCGTCAAGCACAGGCCGCCGGCGAAGTAGGGAGTGGGGAGTGGCGAACAGCGAGTAGGGCAGAAGCCCGGGTTGTCTCATTCGCTACTCACCATTCGCCATTCGCCCCCTTCGGCAGCCCTTCCGGCTGTACGTTCATCCGTGGTATCACTCGCCGCATCTGGAACAGGGATGGGTTTCCATGTCGTCTGAGTCGGTGGGTGGCATTCTGGGCGCGATCGTCGCGGCGGTCGTACTCGCGGTCGCCGTCGTCTTCGGGCCGATCGGCCAGTACGGCAAGCCGCCCAAGCCGGCGAAGGTCGAGCCTACTGCTGCGGCGCCCGCAGCCCCCGCCGCGCCCGCGCCGCGAGGGCCGGTCATCCGGGAAGTCCCCAACCAATAGGGCGCGAAATCGACCCATTTGCCCCCTTGCGAAGCGGTTTTGTCGTTCCTATCTAGCTTCTAACGGCGACGTTGAGCGAAAAACTCCGGCGCTGGGACGACCTTGGAATAGCTTGGGCCTGCGCCGGATGTACGCGCGGTCCGCCGTTCCGGGGTCGTTGGCATTTTAGGGCCCTTTTTTCGCCCGCACCCTTCCAAACCCCGGCTTGGCAGCGCAGGACGCGGCGGATATACGCTGCCGTCATGAATGAAGCGATCAGACCGGGCTCCGACCATCCGCCGCAGGCTCAAGAGGGGCCGGAACTGTCGGTCATCGTCCCGACCTTCAACGAGCGCGACAATGTCACGGTGCTGTACCGGCGCCTGGAGGCGACGCTCGTCAACGTCGCCTGGGAAGTCGTGTTCGTCGACGACAATTCGCCCGACGGCACCTGGGACGTCGTGCGTGCGCTGGCGCAGCGGGACAGCCGCGTGCGCTGCGTCCGCCGCATCGGTCGCCGCGGCCTGTCGGGAGCCTGCATCGAGGGCATCCTGGCCTCCAGCGCGCCCTATGTGGCCGTGATCGACGCCGACCTGCAGCACGACGAGACGCAGCTGCCGAAGATGCTGCTGCTGCTCGCCAGCGACCAGGCCGAGCTCGTGGTCGGCAGCCGCTATATCGAGGGTTACAAGAGCGAAGGCTTCAACAAGCAGCGAGCCGGCGCCAGCGCGCTGGCGACCGAGGTCGCCAGGAAGATGCTGCGGGTCGAGATCGCCGATCCCATGAGCGGCTTCTTCATGGTCCGCCGCGACCGTTTCGAGCAGCTCGCGCCAAAGCTGTCGGTGCACGGCTTCAAGATCCTGCTCGATGTCGTCGCGACCGCGCACGGCAGCTTGCGCGCCGTCGAGATTCCCTACACCTTCGGCGCCCGCCAGCACGGCGAGAGCAAGCTGGATTCCATGGTCGCGCTCGACTTCATGGGCCTCGTGCTGGCCAAGCTGACCAACGACATCGTCTCGCTGCGCTTCATCCTGTTCGCGATGGTCGGCGGCATCGGCCTCGTGGTGCATCTGACCACGCTGTTCATCGCCCTCCAGCTGTTCAAGGCACCGTTCGCGGAGGCGCAGGCTGCCGGCGCCATCGTCGCCATGACCAGCAACTTCATCCTCAACAACTTCCTCACCTATCGCGATCAGCGGCTGAAGGGCTTTGCGCTGCTGCGCGGGCTGATCGCCTTCTACATCGTGTGCAGCGTCGGCCTGCTCGCCAATGTCGGCGTCGCTTTCTCGGTCTACGACCAGGAGCCGATCTGGTGGCTGGCCGGCCTGGCCGGCGCACTGATGGGCGTGGTGTGGAATTACGCGATGTCCGGACTGTTCGTCTGGCGCAAGAAATAGCTCACAATGGGCGGAGCTGACGCGCGGATCGTCCGCAACACCGCGCTGGTGATTCTCGCGCTGGTGGCCCTGCGGCTCGTCGCGGCCGCCTTCACGCCGATCACCTTCGACGAAGCCTATTACTGGATGTGGTCGAAGAACCTGGCCGGTGGTTATTACGACCACCCGCCGATGGTCGCCTATGTCATCCGCGCCGGCACCATGATCGCCGGCGACACCGAGCTCGGCGTCCGTCTCGTCTCGATCCTGCTCGCGCTGCCGATGAGCTATGCGATCTACCGCTCCGCGGCGATCCTGTTCGGCGGTGCCCGTGTCGCCGCGACCAGCGCCATCCTGCTCAACGTGACGCTGCTGGCCTCCGTCGGCACGCTGATCGTGACGCCCGATGCGCCGCTGCTGGTCGCCTCGAGCTTCGTGCTGTTCTTTCTCGCCAAGGTGCTGGAGACCGGCCGCGGCGTCTGGTGGCTTGCGGTTGGCGTGGCGGTAGGTGCGGCGCTGCTATCGAAATACACCGCGATGTTCTTTGGCGCCGCCATCCTGATCTGGCTCGCGTCCGTGCCGAAGCTCAGGCGCTGGTTTCTCTCGCCCTGGCCCTATCTCGGCGGCCTCGTTGCCCTGGCGCTGTTCTCTCCTGTGATCCTCTGGAACGCGGACCACCAATGGGTCTCGTTCGCAAAGCAGCTCGGGCGCGCCAGGATCGAGGACTTCCGGCCGGTCTTCATCGCCGAGCTGATCCCGACCCAGGTCGCGTTCGCGACCCCGCTGGTCTTCATTCTCGGCGCGATGGGTCTGCACGCGCTGACCTGGCACCGGGCCGGCGCGCTGGCCTCGCGCGTGCTGATCGAGACGATGTTCTGGACCATCGTCGCCTATTTCGTCTGGCATTCGCTGCATGCCCGCGTCGAGGCCAACTGGTTCGCGCCGGTCTATCCGCCCTTCGTGGTCGCGGCCGCGGCCGCCGCCAACCTCGTGCAGTGGAAGCCGCGCCAGCGGCGCCTGGCGGACTTCTGCCTGCGCTGGGCCGCGCCCGTGGGCATCGTGATGTTTGCAGCGCTGATCGTGCAGGCCAACACCGGCTGGCTGTCCGGCTATCGCCGCGACGCGACCGTGCGCAGCGTCGGCGTCGGCTGGCGCGAGCTCGCCGCGGCAATCGAAGCCGAGCGCGCGCGCGTCGGTGCGACCTGCGTGCTCGCGCCGGATTACGGCACCACGGGCTGGCTCGCCTTCTATCTGCCGCGCGGCAGCTGCGTGGTGCAGCAGAACCAGCGCATCCGCTGGGTCAACATGCCCGAGCCCGATCCCAAGCTGCTTGCCGGCAAGCTGCTCTATGTCGACGAGCTGCGCGGCGACGGGCATCCCGCCCTCAACGGCCTTTTTGCGAAGGTGACGCAAATCGCGCAATTGCAGCGCAAGCGTGGTCCCCTCGTGGTCGAGACCTACGGCATCGATCTGCTCGAAGGCGCCAAGGGCGATGTGCTGGACCGCTCGCCGCCACCGGAAGCGCGGTAGCTCTGGATGGTCGTCCCGGCGAAGGCCGGGACCCATACCGCGTGATCTGTCGATAAACGCAGGTATCCGTACCGCGGGAAGATCTGTTCACAACGAGTCTTCGCCAAACCACTCCCTGTGGTTATGGGTCCCGGCCTCCGCCGGGACGACGGCGGAGTATTGGGCGAGCAGAGTGGCTGTTCAGTCCATCAACTCTGCCCCGGTGGCCGCCGCGCCCGGCTTGCTCTCATCGCGCCAGAACCAGACGGCGACTGTGCCGGAGCGGCCGCGGACCTGCGTGCGCAGCGGGCCTCGCAAAGTGCTGTCGGGATCGCCGAGGTAGTCGGCCGCATCCAGCAGCGTATCGCTCAGCGCGAGCCGCGCGCCGTTTTGGGCCGCCACCTCCATCAGCCGGTTCGCGACGTTGACGGTGTCGCCCGTCGCGGTGATGTGCTGGTGGCTGCCGCCAAGGCGCGAGGCGACGATGGGGCCGCAATGCGCGCCGATCTTGAAGTCGAGCTGATCCCCGATTGCGGGCGGCAGCGAGGCGATCCAGCGATCGACGCTGCGATGCAGCTCGATGGCGCATTTGAGCGCGCGCGCCGCATCATCGGGCATCGCGCTTGGCAGGCCGAACAGGATCATGGCGCCGTCGCCGAGGACGCCGGTGACGATGCCGCCGCACGCGGTCGCCGCCGTGTCGATCTGCGCGTGAAACGCATTCAGGATGTCCCGCAACGCATCGGGATCGGTCCGTTCGCTGAGCGCGGTGAAGCCCGAGAGATCGATGAAGACGACGGCCGCATCCTGCCGCACCGGCTTTGCCAGGAAATCGGGATCCCGCGCCAGCCATTCCTGCACCGCCGGCGCCTGGAACTGCGCCAGCGACCGGCTCTTGGCGGTGAGGTATTGGGCCTTGCGGCCTCCCGCCCACAGCTGCACGCCGGCAAAGAACGCAACCGGCGGGACCGTCGCTGCGAGCGTGGTCGCGGCGTTGAGCCAGACGCCGTGCGTGAAGGCGAACAGGTTGAGCCCGGCCCAGGCGATCATCACGGCGGCGGCCGCGATAAGCCCGAGCGCGCTGCGCCGCCAGGCGAGCAGGCCGACCAGCAGCACCGGCAACGGGATCGCGGTGAGCGCGTCGGCGATGTGAACCTTGTGGTTGCGCACGATGCCATCGCCGGCGACGAGATGCGTGATCGCAGTGGAGATCACTTCGACGCCCGGCATGAGGGAATCGAACGGCGTCGGATAGAAGTCGCCGCCGCCGGCGACTGAGGCGCCGATCACCACGATCCGATTCTCGATCGCCGCGCGATTGAGCGTGCCGTCGAAGATGCTCTGCGCGCTGACGGTGCGGATGGTGCGGCGCGGGCCGTAATAGGTGATCGGCAGCGCGAAGTCGCTGTCGGTCGGCACTGCGCGATCGCCCAGCATGAGACGGTCCGGCTCGATCGTCAGCGGCTTGTCGAGCGCGCGGGTGGCGACGCGCAAGGGGAATGACAGCTCGACCTTGTCGTGGGTCCGGAACAGCATCGGCACCGAGAGCGGCGAGCCCGACTGCCCGGTGGCGACGTTGACGACGCCGACCTCGGCATGGTCGGCAAACGCCGGCAGCGGCAGCAGGAAGCGCTCGGCCTGCGGCAGGACGGCGAGGGGGCCGTGGCTGCTTGGGGTCACGGTCTCGCTGGCCGACGGGAAGATCGCCGCGGCGGCAAGCACCATGGGGCCGGTGGCGAGCGTATTGGCCAGCGTGGCATCGCCGATCGCGGCGCTGCGGTCGACCAGCAAGAGGTCGATGGCGATGACCTTGGGCTTGAACTGCACGATGGTGTCGACGACGCGGGCGAGATCGGCGCGTGGCAACGGATAGCTGCCGCCGCGTTTGACGACGGTGTCGTCGATCGCGACGATGGTGACGAGATCGGGCGGCACCTGCACGCCGCGGACCTGTGTCCGCCAATCCGTCAGCGTCGCCTCGAGGCGATCGAGAAAGCGCAGATGACCGTTGGCGTGCGCGGCATAGATGCCGGCGCCCCACAGCGCGGTGAGGACGAGGGCCACCAGGATCTGAACGCGTCTAGTCATTACGTACTGCAATCTTCTTTGTCGCCCGGGCCTTGCTGCGCGAGCCTTAATTGTATTGTCGGAGCCTTATTGGCCCAGTCTTGCCATCAGGGCGTCGACGCGCGGCTGGCCCCATGTCTTGACGGTCAATGGACCGGTCGCCTCGACATCGACGCCTTCGCCCGGTCCGAGCACGACGCCGCGTCCGCCGCTCCTGCGGGAGACGCCGACACGGCCGTCGGCGACGAAGACCGCGGTCTTGGCCTCTGCGACATCGACGGCCCATTTCGTGCCGCGCACCGCGGCGATCGCCCGTGGCGTCAGCACCTTGAAAGGATTGCCGCCGGGCTTTTTGGGCACATCGACGAGCAGCGCCTTGCTGCTCAACTCCACGGAGTCAATATGTCCGTCGCGGTTGGCGTCCTTAAGTTCAAATCTGGCGCCATTCTCCGCAACAATCGTTATTCCGCTGTCGCAGCGCCAGGTCTGCGTTCCGGCCGCGGACGGCGACGGCGTGCAACCCGCATGGGTCGGCTGCGCACGCGCGTATCCCATCAACAACAACGACCACGCCAGAGCAATGAATCCGGCGCGTGCGATCCCTTTCATGCCAGCCTCCGTTTGCGTGCTCGGCACAGTTCAAGGCGATGCTGATACGGTACCGTATCACACGCAGAGGCTGCTGAATAGTGCCGCTTCTCGCAGCTATTTTCTCGCTGCGGTATTTTCCAGTCCGGCGCGATCAACTTTCAGTCAGGGCGCCGTGCTGCGTGAGCGCCAAGCTTCTCGCGCTCATCGCAAGCGGGGAGAGGCGCGAATGGGAGATGGCGCGCACCAGCCTCGCGCAATGCTTCCCCGTTATCATCAGGGCATTGAAGACCACGAAAATGACTTGGTTGGTGCGTTTAGAGAGGCGGCCGTAAGACGTCCGCGGATCGCCCGATCCAGCCGAGAATTATGGTTAACAAACGCGACTAAGTCCGTAGTTCTGCGGGCTTTTTTCTCAGAATGAGACAGCGTTAACGAGTTGCCCTACATCCGCCCGAACTTAATCTGCATTTAACTAAAAGTCGCCTTAATGACGCTCCGACCCTCTGCGAGATGCTGTTCCCGGATCGTGACCAGCGGCACTTCGAAGGGGGACTGAGTGACACCGTCCTGGACGCAAGGCGAATGAGTACGAGTATCGCTGCGCAGAGTAACGCGGCACGGAAGTCCAAAAATCCTGGCAAGAATTCTCTTCGGAAGCCTTCCCGGAAAATGAGCACGACCAATTGGCTTGGCGCCGCGGCGATCGGCTGCGTCGTGATGGGCGCCGGCTGGACCATCCACAGCAACATCTTCGGCGCGAGCGTCTATCCGATGGTCGGCAGCATCGGCTACGACGAGCCCGTGATCAAGCGCGCCCCCAAGGTGGCGCTGCGTGAGGCCGGCGAGGCCATCAGGGAAACCTTCGCCCTGCTGCCCGACCGGCTCCAGGTCGCTGCCCCAATCTCGCGCGAGATGTTCAACGAGCGCTTTGCCGCCGCTGCCACGCAGGGCGTGCCGTCGAATGCGGCGAGCGCAACGCCCGCGACCCAGGTTGCTACGGCCAAAGACGCCCCGAAGCAGAGCGTGATCGCGAAGGTCGCGGACGCGCTGAAGCCGGCTCCCGCCAAGGTCGCTGATGCGGCCAAGGCCAAGCGCGCGCCGGAGGGCCAGATGCAGCTCGCCTCGGCTGATCCGGCCGAGATCGTGTCGGCGCCCGAGGCAAAACCGAAGTCCTTCGCCGACCGCGCCAAGGCCGCGGTGATGTCGATCACCGGACCGCGCCAGTCGATGGTGGACAAGCTCTGGGGCAAGCGTGAGCCGTCCGGCGGGCTGCTCGCCTACGCCTCGGCCGATGCCAGCGTGACCGCATCCATCGCGCCGAAGGAGCAGAACCCGATGCTGGGCGGCGCGCCGCCCTATGAGCGCGACACCGCGGTCTACGACATCACCGCCAAGATGGTGTATCTGCCTGATGGCACCAGGCTCGAGGCGCATTCCGGCCTCGGCTCCAATCTCGACGATCCGCGCTCCTCGAAAATCCGCATGCGCGGCGTGACGCCGCCGCACATCTACACGCTCAAGCCGCGCGAGGCGCTGTTCCACGGCGTGCCGGCGCTGCGCCTGACCCCGATCGGCGGCGAGAGCGCGATCCATGGCCGCGACGGCCTGCTCGCGCACACCTTCATGCTCGGGCCGAACGGCGACTCCAACGGCTGCGTGTCGTTCAAGGACTATTACGCGTTCCTCGACGCCTACCGCAACAAGGGCATTCGCAAGCTCGCGGTGCTGGCGCGGGTGGAGTAGTGATCCGCGCCTAAGCCGCCACGGTCTTGCGCAGCACCATCTCGGTTGCGATCGCTTCCTTCACGGCGGGCCGCGCCTGCATGCGTTCGAGATAGGCCGACAGCGACGGCCACTCTCCGATGTCGATTCCTGCGGGGCGGAGTAGCAGCAAGGCCCAGGTGAGATGGGCATCCGCGACGGTGAAGCGGTTGCCGACGAGGAATTCGCGGTCTGCAAGATGCGCTGACGGCACCGACAGGGTCTGCGGGATTCGTGCACGCGGCTTGGCGAGCGAGCCGTCGTCCCTGTACCAGAAGGTGGGAAACAAAAACGCCTTGTGGATCTCTGCGCCGATGAAGCTTAGCCATTCCTGCAGGCGATAGCGATCGGGATCGCCGAACCGCGGCGCAAGACCCGTTTCCGGTTTCAGGTCGGCGATGTATTGCAGCACCGCCGCGCTTTCCGTCAGCCGCTCGCCGTTTTCCAGCACCAGGACCGGCACCGCGCCCATCGACGAAATGCCGCGAAAGTCGCTGTCGTCGTCCGCGACCTGTTTGGTTCTGAGATGCACCAGATGATAGCGCGCATCGAGGCTTGCTTCCATCAGCGCGATGCGGCTCGCAAGCGAGCAGGCCATCGGCGAGAAATAGAGTTGCAGCATCGCGTTGCTCCGTTATCTCAGCGCATCGCCGCGCGCGATGATGGCGAAGCGGTCGGATAGCTCGGCGAGTGCAACCTCATGGATGGTGCGAGCGTCCAGCGTGCCGCCGCGGCCGTCCGGCAGGTCGCGCGTGGCGCAGGCGTCGGCGTCGACCGTCGTGCGAAAGCCGAGGTCGAGCGCGGCGCGCGCCGTGGAGCTGACGCACATATGCGTCATGAAGCCGGCCAGCACGATGTTCTTCCTGTCGGTTGCGGCAAGGCGCGCCTGCAAATCAGTGCCGGCAAAGGCATTCGGCAACTCCTTCTCGATCACCAGCTCGCCGGCACGGGGGCTCAGTTCGGCGACGATGGCGCCGCGCTCAGTGCCGCGATCGAACAGGCTGCCGGCCTTGCCGCGATGGGCAATGTGGATGATCGCAGCTCCGCTCTCGCGCGCCCGTGCAAGCAGCGCAGCCGCCCGCGCGATCGCGGGTCTTGCGTCGGGCAATGCGAGAGGACCTGCGAGATATTCGTTCTGGATATCGATCAGCACCAGCGCGGCGTCGGCAAGACGCGGCGGGTTGAGATCGGCACCGGCGAGCTGCAGCAGGGTCTTTGCGGTCGTCATGGTCTTGGAGATCTCCAGGGCAAAAGGCGCGACAAACATAGCCCCGGGAAGGCCTGCCGATACGCAGGGATATTGCAGCGGGTGGCTGCGATATTGCAGGCTGCGCCCGGCCGGTATAGCCTCGCGCCATGAACTGGGACGATCTGCGCATCATCGCTGCCGTCAGGGACGAGGGCACCTATGCGGGTGCCAGTGCGCGGCTGCGCATCGACGAGACGACGGTCGGGCGCAGGCTGTCGCGCATCGAACGTGCGCTCGGTTTGCGTCTGTTCGAGGCCGCCGACGGTGTCCGCAGGCCGACGCGGAGTTGCGAGGCGGTGCTGGCGCATGTCGAGGCGATGGCCGCGCACGCCGCCGAGATCGGCCGCCTCAGTGAGAGCCTGGAAGGTCCGGTGGGACGCCTGCGCATCGCCTCCACCAACACGGCCGCCGAGGAGGTGCTGTCGCCGCGCGCAAGCGATTTCCTGCGTGCCAATCCCGGCCTGACGCTGCAATTCCTTACCTCGAGCGAGAACGTCAAATTCTCGCGCTGGGAGGCCGATCTCGCCATCCGCCTGCGCAAACCCGACAAGGGCGATTTCGCGATCTCAAAGCTCGGTGACATCAAGCTCTATTATTTCGAGCCTGATACGACCGAGGGCGAGCCGATGCTGTGCGCCTATCCGGACGAGCTCGGGGCCATTCCCGAGATGCAATTCATGCGCACGAAGAAAGCCCGCGCGCGCTGCGTCACCGACAACGTTCGCGTCATCCGCAATCTGATCCGCGCGCATCAGGCCGCCGGTGTGTTGCCGGAGTATGTTTGCGCGGACTTGCTCGGCGATCGTCGCCTGCGCGCCACCCTGCTGCCGAAACGGCGCGACGTATGGCTGCTGGTGCAAAACCATCTCAAGCGCGACGCTGCAGCGCGCGTGACCATCGACTGGGTGAGGGCGTGTTTCCAGGAGATGTCACGTAACTGACGTCGCGTCCTGGTGTGACGATCGCGTCACAGCGCGCAACCTGCGACGAAAAATCTTGAACCTCCCCCTTGCAACCCGAACGTGCCTGGTCTATTAGCGCCGTCCTTCGCTAGGCCATGGGTTCGGGCTCTCTGAGATCCCGACTGGCGCGGGCCGGTCTCCGGTTTCGTGTTCCGCCGAATGAAGGAGAAACGCAGGACGTAGCTCATGGAGAGCGTCGGGCTGAACACCCGAAGGCATCGGTTCGATTCCGGTCTCTTGCACAAAGGATAGCTCAGTTTGGTAGAGCAGATGACTTTTAATCATCCTGTCGCGGGTTCGAATCCCGCTCCAGCGCTCCGTTTCAGCCTGAAAAGCTGATACCTCTGAAGGGGACCGGACGCGCGCTTCAGTCGCCGTCCGGCCGCATTGCCCAAAAGGCATTCGTCCGAACAACGACACTGTGAGACCGGCTTTGCGCCGCGGGTAGATACCGCTTGCGCTGATGCCGGGTGGCTCCGCACGGCCGCGCGACACGCGTCGCGCGATCGCGCGCGTGCGCCCGTCGTCATGCAAGCTCAAGCCCCGGCCCGCCGATTTTTCAGGAAGCGTCGTCCGCGTCCTCAAATCCTTTGCGAACGAAACCTGTCGTCCGGCATCCGGCCGGGCGCAAACGAAGGAGGCGTGCCATGACGTCTGAGAAGACTTGGCACTTGCTGATGCTGAACGTGACGGTGAAGGATGGCGAGCGTGCGTTGCTGACGCGCAACGGGCAGCTCGTGCGCGTGCTCGCGCCCGGCAAGCATCGCCTGTTCGATCCCCTGCACGAGCTGAAGGCCGAGGTGCTCGACGTGGTCCGCAGCGAATTTTCTGCGGAGCGCTACGCGGTGCTGAAGGCTGCGCGGCCCGATCTTGCCGCCGAGCTGTTCGAGGCGGTCGAGACCAGGGCGGACGAGATCGCCATCGTCAGCCTCGACGGCCGGCCCGTGCATCTGATGACGCCCTGGCAGGTGCGCGTCTACTGGAAGGTCGCGACCCGCATCGATGTCGAGCGCATCGATGTGTCCGCTGATCCCAAGGTCAGCGCGCGGCATCTGGCCATGATCGAGCGCAACCGCTCGGCCGTGACGTCGGAGACGGTGGTCGAGAACCACGAGGCGGGCCTGCTCTACGTCGAGGGCCGGCTCGTGGAGCGGCTCGCGCCCGGACGGCACGCCTTCTGGACCGTCGGCCGCAAGATCGAGGTGAAGCGCCTCGACCTGCGGCCCCAGGCGGTCGAGATCACCGCGCAGGAGATGCTGACCAAGGATCGCATCGCGCTGCGGGTGACGCTGACGGCGTTCCGCCGGATCATCGATCCCGAGCGGACGGTTGCGACCGTGCCCGACGTGGATGCGTGGCTGTACCGCCTGGTGCAGTTCGCGATCCGCGAAGCGGTTGCGGGCCGGACGCTGGACGAGGTGCTGTCGGCGAAGGCGGCGCTGGATGCGGAGCTGCGCGACTATGTGCGCGCACGCGTCGCGGAGTCTGGCGTTGAGGTCACCGAGCTCGGCGTCAAGGACGTGATCCTGCCCGGCGAGATCCGGGAGCTGGTCAACAAGGTGGTGGAGGCGGAGCGGGTCGCGAAGGCGAACCTGATCCGCCGGCAGGAAGAGACCGCGGCGACGCGTTCGCTCCTGAACACCGCCCGCCTGATGGAGGAGAACCCCCTGCTGCTGCGGCTCAAGGAGCTGGAGTCGCTGGAGCGGCTGGTCGAGAAGGTCGGCCGCATCGACCTCCATGCCGGTGACGGCCAGGGCCTCGATGCCCTCCTGACCCGGCTCGTGCGCCTGAAGGCGCCCGAGAGCGCATGAAACAGAAGGGCCGCCCACGGGCGGCCCTTCACATATCCGTTGTCCTTGCTTGCAGTGAACGCGTGAGCGGGCCCGTGCGACCAAAATCCTGATGAGGGATTGCGCGCGCGCAAGGGTTGCGTAATCTCATGATGACGATCTTGATCAGGCAGGCGAATGACCACTCTTGAGCAAACGATCCGCCCCTCGGTACGATCCAGCGACTGGAAGGCGATCGTCGTCCTGATCCTGCTGATCCCGGTGCTATGGTCGCCGCCGTTCCTGGTTCGCTTCTTCCTGTACAAGCCGTTCAACATCCCGTCCGGCTCGATGACGCCGACGCTGGTCGTTGGCGACTATGTCCTCGCCGCCAAATACGCCTACGGCTATGGCCGCTATTCTTTCCCCTTCGCACCGTCGGGCCGCATCCTTGCCGCCGACCCCGAATACGGCGACATCGTGGTGTTTCGCACGCCGAAGGACACCTCGTCCGATTACGTCAAGCGCGTGGTCGGCCTGCCCGGCGACCGCGTCCAGATGCGGGGAGGGCAGCTCATCCTCAACGATCGCCCGGTGACGCGCGTGGCGCTCAAGGAGGTGTTCGCGGGCGCGGCCTGCGGAGGCGATGACGAGGCGAAGGCCAAACGCTGGCGCGAGACGCTGCCGAGCGGCGCGAGCTATGTAACCTATGACTGCATCGACAATGGCTTCCTCGACAACACCAGCGTCTACACGGTGCCGCCAGGCCACTTCTTCGTGCTCGGCGACAACCGCGACAACTCCACCGACAGTCGCATGATGAGTGCGATGGGCTTCATCCCGATGGACAATCTGATCGGCAAGGTGACGCGGATCTTCTGGTCGCTCGACGAGAACGGCGATCCGCACATGGAGCGGCTGGGCAAGGTGGAGTGAGGCGCGACGGAGCGCCTCACGTGGCGGGCAGCTTCCGCCCCTGCGCTTCTTCGATGTGTCGCCGCTGATCGAGAAAGGCCCGGCTTGATCTCGTCTTGAACAATTCGAGGCTCTCGGTTTGATCGGTCGAAGGCGTCAGCGCCTTGTCGGCATATGCGAGCCGATACGGATCGCGCTTGACCTTGCGCGCGAGCCGCTCGAGATGGATTGCGAGCGTCGCCCAGCGAGCTGCCTTGGTCGCCGTTTCCGCGACGAGGCGCGGATAGAACAGCCACGCCGGTTCTGTCGGCAGATGTGGACGGCGCTCATTCCGGCTCTTCAGGCGGAGCACACCACCCTCGAGCGGATGGACATGCTCGATAGGATGGTAGCCTTTGAAATAGAGAACGAAGGTCTTGATCCTGTTGACGCTGTTGCCGGTTGCTGCGGCCCGCCGCATGATCGTTTCGACATGCGCCCAGCTATAGTAGGTGGTCCAGGCCGTCGCATAGGCACTTTCCCATTCGGCCTGGGACATCGTCGCGTGCGCAACCGTGACATGGTCCAAATCGTACTTGTTGAGATCCGGATCCATCGCGACGCTCTTGGAGTACAGAGTCTTGTGGTCCTCTGACCCGGGCAGCGGCGTCAGGAAAAAGAATTCCAGCATGTCGATCGGCAACTCGTCCTGGATGATCTTGATGTCACGGACGATCGACGCCAGCGTGTCGTTCGGGAAACCCAGGATATAGCCGCCGACGGTGACGATCTTGGCCTGCTTCCAGGCAAGCATCATCTCGCGGTAATCCGTGATCTTGTTCTGGCGCTTCTTGGCGCCGAGCAAACTGTCCGGATTGATGTTCTCCAGACCGATGAAGCACCTTCGCACGCCAGCCCTTGCGCATTTCTCCACGAAATTCGGCAGCTTATGGCAAAGGGTATCGACCTGGATCGTGAAGCTCAACTGCCATCCTTCCTTCTCGCGAAGCTCGATGATGCGGTCGAGCAGCACCTCCCAGTCCTTGTTGCGGGCGAAATTGTCGTCGGTGATGAAGAAGGCATGAATGCCCTGCGCGACGTTGGCGCGGATAAGGGCCTCGATGTCATCAGCGGTTCGGCGTCGTGACTTGCGACCCTGCACGTTGATGATCGTGCAGAACGAGCACTGAAAGGGACAGCCGCGGCCGGCGTCGAAGCTGGTGGTGCGACCTATCACCCGCTTGATCTGCTCTCGGGGTATGATCGGCAGTGGCTGGCCTTCGAGGTGCGGGAGGTCATTGAGGAAATTGTATTGCGGCTGAAGCTGCCCAGCGACGGCATCCTTCAGGACCTGCTCGAGACGCCCCTCGGCCTCTCCGGCAAAAACCGACACGCCGAGATCCATGATCTTGCGAACGTCCGGGTCGCAATCCGGCAACATCGCCAGTGTTCCCGAAACATGGAAGCCGCCGACAGCGACCTGGATGCCCCGGCTTCGAAATTGTCGAGCGATATCAATCGCTCGTGGAAATTGGTTGGACTGTACGCCGACCAGCATCACCATGCCGGCTTTGGCGGCCTTGATCGAGCGCGCCAGAGCTTCGACCCGCACCTTCCGGTTGGTTTCGTCGATCGCTTCAATGTCGATGTCGAATTCAGCGCCGAGAACCCGGCGCTCGCGGCAATCGAGCGCGATGCCATGAAGACACGCCAACGAATTGGAAGGCAGGCCTCCCCGCCACCATCGGATCACATAGCCATCACTGTCGTAATGCGACGGCTTGATGAGAACAAGCCGGAATGTCTGGTTCGTTCGCATGCGCGGAGGGTATCCTGCGGACGCTCGATCGCCAACCTCGTTTTGATTGCATCTTGCGACGACAGAAATATTCGATCGATCGTGCGCGCCCTTGATCATACACGAATGGAGCGATCGGGATAGGAGCAGTCAGGAGCCATGGTCTCTGTCATTCCGGGCTCGGCGCTTCGCGCCGCCCGGAACGACGAAAGAGGGGGCCGCTGCACCGTGTGTCAAATCGGGATAGGGGGAAGCCTCGCGGCTCCGCCCCTCCCACACCACCGGACATACGGGTCCGTATCCGGCGGTTCAGCGGATTATGCGGGTCGCCGTGCCGCGACGGAAGCCAAGCCGAGTGAGGCAAAGAAGCCGTTTGGCAGAGCAATGGTGAGCGCGGGGCTGTTCGCGAGCCGCCAAGGGCCACGTGGGCTGCCGGCGGTTTGCGCCGCCAGATCCCGGCCGACGCCGCGGCGTCGCAACTCGGCAAAGCGAGCGGGTCCATACTTCCATTGCTTCCAGGCAACGGCGCGCAACCGTCGCCTGATCCACTGGTCAAGCACGCGCAACACCGACGGGGTTTGACAGAAGCCGAAGTAGCCGTGCCACCCAATCAGGTAGGTCGACAGTTCTTTGGCGATCTGCACGAGGCATCGACCACGCGTGCGTCGCGTGAGCTCCCGAACCTTCGCCTTGAAGCGGGCGAGTGCCTGCGGCGCGATGCGCCGCCGCGGTTCTTGCCCGCCGGTGAAGCTGAAGCCCAGGAACTTGCGAACACTCGGTTTGGCAACCGCGCTCTTCGCTTTGTTGATCTTGAGCTTGAGGCGCTTTTCGAGGAACCTCTCGACGCCAGCCAGCACCCGTTCGCCCGCCCGCTGACTGCGCACGTAGATGTTGCAGTCGTCGGCGTAACGCACGAAGCGGTGGCCGCGCTTCTCCAGTTCCTTGTCCAGCACATCCAGCATCAGGTTCGACAACAGCGGCGAGAGCGGACCGCCCTGCGGCGTGCCCTCTTCCGTCGGACTGACCAGCCCTCCTTCCAACACACCCGCATTCAGGAAGGCGCGGATGAGCTTCAGGATGCGCTTGTCAGCAACCCGCTTGGCAACCAGTCCCATCAGGATGTCGTGGTTGACCCGGTCAAAGAACTTCTCCAGGTCGATGTCCACCACGATGCTGTGGCCGGCCGCAATGTACGCCTGCGCCCGTTCCACCGCCCGATGTGCCGAGCGCCCCGGCCGAAAGCCGAAGCTCGTCTCGGCGAACGTCCTATCCCAATCCGCCTGCAGCACCTGCATCACCGCCTGCTGGATCAAGCGGTCGAGCACCGTCGGAATGCCGAGCGGCCGCAGGCCGCCCGACGCCTTCGGTATCTCCACCCGCCGCACCGGCTGTGGCTTGTAGGTGCCGTCAAGCAACTGGGCTCGGATCGCAGGCCAGTGCTCCTTCAGGTGGGCTGACAGCTCGCCGACGGTCATCCCGTCGACGCCCGCCGCGCCCTTGTTGCGCTTTACTTGCGCCAACGCTGCCTTCAGATTCTCACTCTCGACAACGTCTTCCATCGACGGTCCTGCGACCGCCGGGCGTTCGAGACAGACTTCCGCCGCACGCGCTTCAGGCTCTCGGGCGCCGGCGCTTCGGGCTTCACCCTCCGCTCCGGGGCTCAAGTTCAGCTCGACCTGATTCTTCTGCCGCATGGCTCGCACGAGATCGCCGCTCTACTGACCACTTCCACCGTTCAGGCCTTCAGCGGCGCGCTGCCGCCTACTGCGCCCTCGGCTGACTTCTGCGCTGCGGTCAGGCCGTCTTGCGACGGTCTCAGTCTCGTTGCCGAGACACAGCGCAGACCTCCCGAGGTAAGACCGACCGCCTTCACCGCACGCCCGCCGAATTTACCACCCCGACCTTTGATGACCTTGGACTTCGCGATCAATTGCTCGCTCGTCCGGCCGGGTAGGCCTCGTTATCCGGTGTTTGTCCATCGGGCCGCGGCTTTGCTCCACGCTTTCTTCAGACCCCACCTCACGATGACGCCCTTGCGCTTCGCTAATCCTTCGCCGCCATCAGGCTGGATAGAGGACTTCCACCTCCAAGCTGTCGCTCATACTCGGCACACAACAAAAACCCCGGCATCGCTGCCGGGGTTTCGTAGTCGTTGAACGAGATCCCGGATCTGCGGTGCACCGCTTTGCGCTGCACCGCGTCCGGGACGACTTCGTCGCCTTAGAAGTCCATGCCGCCCATGCCGCCGCCCGGGGGCATCGCCGGACCGGCGCCGCCCTTCTTGGGCAGCTCGGCGACCATGGCTTCCGTGGTGATCAGGAGCGCGGCCACCGAGGCTGCGTTCTGGATCGCGGTGCGGACCACCTTGGTCGGGTCGATGATGCCCTTCTTGACGAGGTCGGCATATTCGCCGGTCTGGGAGTCGAAGCCGTAATTGTAGGCCTTGTTCTCCAGGATCTTGCCGACGATCACCGAGCCGTCTTCACCGGCGTTGATCGCGATCTGGCGAGCGGGAGCCGACAGCGCCTTGCGCACGATCTCGACGCCGGTCTTCTGGTCGTCGTTCTTGGTGCGCAGGCCCTTGAGCTGCTCGGAAGCACGGAGCAGGGCGACGCCGCCGCCCGGGACGATGCCTTCCTCGACAGCCGCGCGGGTCGCATGCATCGCGTCATCAACGCGATCCTTGCGCTCCTTCACCTCGACCTCGGTCGCGCCGCCGACGCGGATCACCGCGACGCCGCCCGCGAGCTTGGCGAGACGCTCCTGGAGCTTCTCACGGTCGTAGTCCGAGGTGGTCTCCTCGATCTGCGCCTTGATCTGGGCCACGCGCGCCTCGATGTCGGCCTTCTTGCCGGCGCCGTTGACGATCGTGGTGTTCTCCTTGTCGATCATCACCTTCTTGGCGCGACCGAGCATGTTGAGCGTGACGTTCTCGAGCTTGATGCCGAGATCTTCCGAGATCGCCTGGCCACCGGTCAGGATCGCGATGTCCTGCAGCATGGCCTTGCGGCGATCGCCGAAGCCCGGAGCCTTGACGGCCGCGACCTTCAGGCCGCCGCGCAGGCGGTTCACGACGAGGGTCGCGAGGGCTTCGCCTTCGACGTCCTCGGCGACGATGACCAGCGGCTTGCCGGTCTGCACCACGGCCTCGAGCAGCGGCAGCAGCTCGTTCAGCGAGGAGAGCTTCTTCTCGTTGATGAGGATGTAGGCGTCGTCCATCTCAACGCGCATCTTGTCGGCGTTGGTGACGAAGTAGGGCGAGATGTAGCCGCGGTCGAACTGCATGCCCTCGACGACGTCGAGCTCTGTCTCGAGCGACTTGGCTTCCTCGACGGTGATGACACCCTCGTTGCCGACCTTCTTCATGGCGTCGGAGAGGAACTTGCCGATCTCGGCGTCGCCGTTGGCCGAGATGGTGCCGACCTGGGCGATCTCCTCGTTCGAGGTGACCTTCTTGGAGTTCTTCTGCAGGTCCGCAACGACGGCCTCGACCGCGAGGTCGATACCGCGCTTGAGGTCCATCGGGTTCATGCCGGCGGCAACCGACTTGGCGCCTTCCTTCACGATCGCGGCCGCGAGCACGGTCGCGGTGGTGGTGCCGTCGCCGGCCGCGTCAGCGGACTTGGAGGCGACTTCGCGCACCATCTGGGCGCCCATGTTCTCGAACTTGTCCTCGAGCTCGATCTCCTTGGCGACGGTGACGCCGTCCTTGGTGATGCGGGGAGCGCCGAACGACTTGTCGAGCACGACGTTGCGGCCCTTCGGACCGAGCGTGACCTTCACCGCATTGGCGAGGATGTCGACGCCGCGCAGCATCTTGTCGCGCGCTTCAACCGAGAATTTGACTTCTTTGGCTGCCATCTGGAATTTTCCTTGAGATGTTTGACTGGAGGGAGAGAGGGGCTCTTAGGCCGCCTTCTTCTTGGAAGCGGGGACGTCGAGGACGCCCATGATGTCGCTTTCCTTCATGATCAAGAGATCGACGCCGTCGATCTTGACCTCGGTGCCGGACCACTTGCCGAACAGCACGCGGTCGCCGACCTGCAGGTCGATCGGGATCAGCTTGCCGGCTTCGTCGCGGCCGCCAGGGCCAACGGCGACGACTTCACCCTGGGAGGGCTTTTCCTTGGCAGTGTCGGGAATGATGATGCCGCCAGCGGTCTTCTCTTCTGCGTCGATGCGCTTGACCACGACGCGGTCGTGAAGCGGACGGAATTTCATGCAGTCCTCCTAAGTAGTTGCACGATATGGGAATTTTTTGGCGTTAGCAGTCTGTGCCCGCGAGTGCTAGCACGAGCGAGGTTGAAATAGGACAGGAATTTTGCGGGGGCAAGGGCTTCTAGCAGAAAAATCAGCACCCGGAAGCCTGGACTGCCAGAATCTCTTTTCCATCGTTAACCAGCCTCGGAGGCCTCTTCGAGGCCCCCTGGGGGACCGTATTAGCACGGGGGCATGTCTGCTGCTAACGCATTGAATTTCAACAGCTTGTTAAACTTTTGGGCTTGAGATGGGTTGTCAGTTTGCGTCACATTTCTCTCATGTGAGCGCATCGTTTCCGGGTGGCTCCCGGGGCACGGATCAAGCCACCCCCTGTATGCGCTCCTGCAAAGGAGGTTTGGCATGGGACTGCGCGTTGGGGGCGTTTCCGAGGACTTCCGGAAACAGATGCTGGGCTACGGGCTGACGACGGCACAAATTCTCTACCGGATGCCGGATCATCCCTCGCTGCTCCAGACCTATGTCTGGCAGAACTACGACATGTTTCCGAAATTCCCGGCGCTGACCGACTTCCTGGCCTTCTGGCAGGAGAAGCTCGACGGTCCGCTCCATTCCGTCACCGTGGCGCATTCCAAGCTGATCAAGCCGGCCGAGTTGCGCGCCATCGACGGCGTGTTCCGGCTGCATTGAGGGCGAGCACCGGTCTCGTAGGGTGGGCAAAGGCGCGGCTTGCGCGCCGTGCCCACCATCTCTCCGCGATCGCATCCGGCATGGTGGGCACGCTTCCGCCTTCGCTCTTCGAGCTACGGCGGACAAGTCGCTTTGCTCACCCTACAAACACGCGATCAGACGCCGCCGCTGCAATAGCGCTTCCACATCGCGCGATAGGCCTCGTCCACCGCTTGCGCGTAGGCGACCGGGTTGCAGGCGGCCGCAGCCCTGACCTGTCCAGGCAGTTCGCGGCGCAACTTGTCGAGATCACCGAGCTCAGCCGCGCGGTTCACCGCGATGTCGACATAGGCCTCCTCGCTATCCGTAACCCAGTCCGGCAGGCCAAGCGCGGAGAGGATGGACCCGGCCGCACGGCTGGGCAGACTGTTCCCGAGCTTCGCCACCACGGGGACGCCCATCTGCAAGGCCTCCAATGTGCTGACGCCGCCATTCTGCGGGAACGGGTCGAGGGCAATATCGACGCGATTGAACGCCGCCAGATGATCGACGCGCAAGGTGGTTCCGAGCAGATCGACGCGTTCGGCCGGCACGCCGCAAGTTGCAAGCCGTGCCAGCAGATTGTCGCGGACCAGTTGATCGTCCAGCGCAACATCCTTGATCAGCAGTCGTGACCCCGGCACCCGCTCGAGAATCCTGGACCAGGCTTGCGCGGCCTGGTCCGAAATCTTGCTGATGCGGTTGAAGACACCGAAGGTGACGAAGCCGTTCGAGATCGCCGGCGTCGACGCCCGCGCAAGCTCGATCGGCAGCGGCTCCAGCGTCACAAAGCACGGCAGATCGACGACGGTCTCCGCAAACAGATGCCGGACCGCGGGAGGAATCGCGACCGGGTCCGAGAACAGATAATCGATCGTCGGCAGCCCGGTGCCGGTGCCGTGACCCCAGCCATGGGCCTGGATCGGCGCCGGCTTGCGCGCAAACACGCTGAGGCGGTTTCCCTTGGTATGGCCGGACAGATCGATCAGGATATCGACGCCATCGGCGCGGATCTCGGCGGCGAGGCGATCGTCGCTCCATTGCGAGGCGTCGCGCCAGCGATCGGCGATCTTGCGAAATTCGTCGGTCGCCGCATCCACTTTCGACGAACAGGAGTAGCACACGACCTCAAACTGTGCCCGGTCATGGTATTGCAGGACCGGCTTGAATATGAACGCGGCCGAATGCGCGTTGAAGTCCGACGAGACATAGCCAAGCACCAGAGGGCGATCCGGATCGCGGCTGTTGTCGTGCGGCCTCGCCGATTCTGAAGCGAACGTCGCGCCGATCCGCTCCCACCATACCTGCCGCGCTTCCTGATGCTGCTCGACGCTGGCATCGGCCACGAAGTCGAGCGTGAATATCTTGTTGGAGATCGCGCTCGGGAAGTCAGGCTCGATCTCGAGGGCTCTGTCGTAACTGGCCAGAGCTTCGTCGACCCGGCCAAGTCCGGAGAGACAAATGCCCCGTACCAGGTGAGCTTGAACGGCTTCGGGATCGACCGCGATCGCTTTCTCGCTATCGTGCAATGCTTCGGCCACTCGCTGGATCTGGAGCCAGACACTGGCGCGCCCGAGCCACCCGTTCATGTCGTCAGGCGCCAGGGCGATTGCCTGATTGCAATCCGCCATGGCTTCGTCAAATCGCAGAAGTTCCTGCAATGCGATGGCGCGGTTCGCCAGCGCCGAGGCATAGTCGGGCTTGATCGACAGCGCGCGGTTCAGGCTTGCGATGGCCTCGTCATAATTGCGCAGACGGCAGAGCACCCAACCCCGGCCGTTGTGGGCTTCGGCAAGGTTTCCGTCGATTGCGAGCGCCTTGTCGTAGCACTCGAGCGCTTGCTGAAGATCGAGGGTTACGCTCGCGTTGCCGAGATTGGACAGGGCTACGGCGTAGTTGGGGCGCAAGGCGAGGGCCCTTCGATAGCTCTCGCAAGCCTCATCGTGACGTCGCAGCTTGTTCAGCGCGATGCCTCGGCTCATGTGAGCGTCGGCAGATTGCGGATCCACGGCAACCGCCCGGCTCAGCAGAATTTCGGCTTCCTGATAGTTCTTGGTATCAGACTCCAAGCTGCCGAGCATATGCAGCGCGATGAACTGGTTGGGCGCGAGCTGCAGGACCCGGCGATAGCCAGCCCGGGCCTCGGGGACAAGCCCTTGCTTGTGCAATTGGAGGGCCAGCCCGAGCAATGGCAGCACCTCGGCTTTCTGCCGCTTCTGAAGCCGGGCATTTTGAAATGCGCGCTGACCTACGCTGTTGCTCATGAATCAATCCCCCAGAATCTCTTGCGGGAGATTAGGTCGGCGGGGGAACGAATACGAGACGACGGCCGCTCGCCACGACAGCTTCGGACAAGCTACGAGCGAGCGGGGCATCGCGCTTGCTGGCCCAAGCCCGCAATTGCTGCCCGGTCCAGGACTGGCTAGTCTGCCGTCGGGTTGTCCCCGTCCGGCGGGCGCGGCTCAGATCAGGGAGGTAGACAATGGCGAGGCAAAAGGCATCAAGACCCGCAACCAAGGCTGCCGTGAAGAAGCGGAGTGGCACCAAGACTGCGGCGCGATCCCCGGCGCGCAAGGCGGTGAAGGCAAAGGCGCGCACGGCCGCACCGAAGAAGCCCGCACGTCCCAGGCAGCGCATCGCAATCAGCCATCACCGCGAGGAAGATTTCAAGGCCGACGGCCTGCGCGCCTACGCGAAGTACCGCGACCTCGGCATTGCCGATGCGACCCATGGCCTCGCGCAGGCGCATGTGATCCGCCTGCAAGGCCCCTGCAATCCGGC
This sequence comes from Bradyrhizobium sp. USDA 376, assembly GCF_054063675.1. Lineage (NCBI taxonomy): Bacteria > Pseudomonadati > Pseudomonadota > Alphaproteobacteria > Hyphomicrobiales > Nitrobacteraceae > Bradyrhizobium > Bradyrhizobium sp. USDA 376. The sequence continues at coordinate 7,588,399 of NZ_JBSSGN010000001.1, read as the reverse complement.
GGAGGTCTCGAAGCTGCATTTCCACGACGTCGAATTCCAGATGGTCTACGTGCTCAAGGGCTGGGTGAAGACCTACATGGACGGGCAGGGCGAGACCTTGATGAAGCAAGGCAGCGCCTGGACCCAGCCGCCGAAGATCAAGCACATGATTCTGGACTATTCGGACGACGTCGAGCTGCTGGAGGTGATCCTGCCGGCGGAGTTCAAGACGGTGGAGTTGAAGGCGTAGACTCTCTCCACGTCATTGCGAGGAGCCCTTGCGACGAAGCAATCCAGACTATCTCCGCGGATGCATTTCTGGATTGCTTCGCTTCGCTCGCAATGACGGGGCCTTTGGTGATGCTGGAACTAGGAGAAGCGGTGTACGGATTTCCTAGCGATCAATTTTGGATATTTCTAACGGATTTGAACGAGCCCGAAGACAATTCTTTGCGGCTGATGGTTGCTGAAGCGAAGACGTTGGGGGACGTCGAGCATTCTCTATTTCCCGCCAGTTCGACACGACCAATCGTCATCACTGAGGACTCAAGGCGCTTTGAGTTTGTGTGGAAGGACTACGTTGCTTATCTGGTCCGCAATGAGTCATTTGCATCGCTCGAAGAAGGCCAACCGACCGGCATATTCCTTGAAAAGCAATCTTCAGCCTATCTACGGTTTCTCGATGAGACGACGTTCGCAACAGCGGTCATGAACAAGCCCATCAGGCATTGGGTAGTAAACTGTCTCAACCATTGCATCGATGTTGCCTCCTTTAGCGAGCCAGTAGTTAGGGAATTATTGGCCGAGCCCAACGACGGCGGCGGCGCGGTAAAGGCGAACTAGCCTCACGCGAACGCGGGGTCAGATTACACCACCACCCCCACCACGGCCCCCATCAGGCACGTCGTCAGCGTCCCCGACACGATCGACTTCAGCCCGAGCGCGTTGATCTCCTCGCGCCGCTCCGGCGCCATCACCCCCAGGCCGCCGATCATGATGCCGAGGCTGGCGAAGTTGGCGAAGCCGCACATCGCATAGAGCATGATCAGGCGCGAGCGCGGGTCGAGCGCATCGGGCGGCAGCTTCGAGAAATCGACATAGGCGATCAATTCGTTGAGCACGGTCTTGGTGCCCATCAGGCTGCCGGCCGTCACCGCCTGATCCCAGGGCAATCCCATCAGCCAGCACACCGGCGCCATGACGAGGCCAAGCAGACGCTGCAGCGAGATCGCGGCGCCGCCGATGTTTGGCAGGAGTCCGAGGACGGCGTTGACGAGATAGACCAGCGCCACCAGCACCAGCAGCATGGCGACGATGTTGAGCAGCAGCTCGAGTCCTGCGCTCGTGCCTTTCACGATCGCGTCCATCGTGCTGGCGACCTCCATCTCCGGATCCTCCAGTGCGCCCCCGGTGCGCTTGTCCGAGGTCTCGGGCACCATGATCAGGCTGACGAGGATTGCGGCCGGCGCGCCCAGCACGGAGGCGATGACGAAATGCGCGGCCGAATCGGGAATGAGCGGCGCCAGCAGCGTCGCATAGAGCACCAGCACGGTGCCGGCGATGCCGGCCATGCCCCCGGTCATCACCAGAAACAATTCGCTGCGGGTCATCTGCGCCAGATATGGCCGCACGAACAGCGGCGCCTCGACCATGCCGAGGAAGATGTTGGCGGCGGTCGACAGCCCGACCGCGCCGCCGACGCCGAGCGTACGCTCCAGCAGCCAGGCCATGCCGCGCACGATCGGCGGCAGCACGCGCCAATAGAACAGCAGCGTCGTCAGCACGCTCATGACCAGCACGATCGGCAGCGCCTGGAACGCCAGGATGAAATCCGCGCCGGGCACCTTCAGGTCGAAGGGCAGGGTGCCGCCGCCGATATAGCCGAACACGAAGGCGGAGCCGGCGCGCGAGGCCGCCGAGATGGCGCCGACCGCGTCGTTGATGGTGCCGAAGGCATGGGCGACGACCGGCAGCTTCAGCAGCACGATCGCCGCGGCGAAGGTCGCGGCGAGGCCGATCGCCGCCTGGCGCAGCGAGACCGCGCGGCGATTCTCTGCCAGTGCGAAGGCGATCAGCAGCAATGCGAAAATGCCGAGTGCCGATTGCAGGCGAAGCATGATGTCCCCAAAACCTCCAATGATTATGGCCGCGCGTGCGTTGCAAAGGCAATGCCGACAGGCCACGGAAGTGTCCCGTTGTTGACAAGCGGACCCGTCTCAGCCACGCGGAGGCCCATCGAGATCAAGGGGGCGGACAGTCCGAGGTGACCGAAGAGGCGATGCCAGAGCAGCCAATATCCCGAAATCCGCCGGTCAGCGCCGGCGCGCTCCTCGCCCACCGCGCCTTCCTGTTCTTCCTGCTCTCGCGCAGCCTGTCGCGCTTCTCCAGCCAGATCGCGGCGGTCGCGATCGGCTGGCAGATCTACGATCTCACCGGCTCGGCCTTCGACCTCGGCATGGTCGGCCTCGTGCAGTTCCTGCCCACCGCGCTGCTGGTGTTCGTCGCCGGCCACGCCGCCGACCGTTTCGAGCGCAAGCGCGTGGTCCAGCTCTGCCAGCTCGTGGAAGCGGCGACCGCGCTCTATCTCGCAACCATCACCTATCTCGGCGCGGTCAGCGAGGTGCAGATATTCATCGCGACCTTCGTGCTCGGCATTGCCGGCGCCTTCGAGAGCCCGACCACCGCGGCGATGCTGCCGCTGATCGCGCCGCAGGGATCGCTCCAGCGCGCGACGGCCGTGGCGAGCGGTGCGGGGCAGGTCGCGACCATCACCGGTCCCGCGCTCGGCGGTTTCGCCTACGCGATCGCGCCGCATCTCGCCTACGCCGTGATGCTGCTGTTCTGGATCGTGGGGATGATCCTGACCGGCTTCATCCGGCCGCGTCCGCAGGCTGTCGCCAAGGACATGGACGCCGCGGACAATATCTTTGCCGGCGTCCGTTTCATCCGCAGCAATCCCGCGATCCTCGGCACCATCTCGCTCGACCTGTTCGCCGTGCTGTTCGGCGGCGTCACCGCGCTCTTGCCGATCTATGCCCGCGACATCCTTCAGACCGGCCCGGTGGGGCTCGGCGTGCTCCGCGCGGCGCCTGCGGTCGGCGCGCTCCTGATGACCATGGTGCTGGCGCGCCACGCCATCTCGCGCCATGTCGGCCTGCGCATGTTCCAGGCCGTGATCGTGTTCGGCATCGCCACGATCGTGTTCGCGCTGTCGTCCTGGATGTGGCTGTCGGTGCTGTCGCTCGCCATCCTCGGCGCCGCCGACACGATCAGCGTCGTGATCCGCTTCTCGCTGGTACAGCTGTCGACGCCCGACGAGATGCGCGGCCGGGTCGGCGCGGTGAATTTCCTGTTCATCAACGCTTCGAACCAGCTCGGCCAGTTCGAGAGCGGAATCACGGCCGCACTGTTCGGCGCCATGCCCGCCGCCGTGCTCGGCGGCGTCTGCACCGTCGCGGTGGCGCTGCTCTGGATGAAGCTGTTTCCGAGCCTGCGGCAAGTGGAGAGCCTGGAGTAGGGGAAGGTCTCGTGTCCCGGACGCGGCGCAGCGCGCAAGCGGTGCGCCGCTGAGCCGGGACCCACGTCGCAGCGAGTGACGTCGGGGAGAGATGGGCCCCGGCTCAACAGCGCGTCATTTCATGCCGCGCAGCGTCCGGGGCACACGATCGGCTAGCCCCGTCCGACGAAGGGCATCTTGGTCGCCATGACAGTCATGGTCAGCACGTTGGCATCGAGCGGCAGGCCGGCCATGTAGGCAACGGCATCGCCGACCGCCTTGGCATCCATGCGCGGCTCGTGCTTGGTGGTGCCGTCGGGCTGCAGCACGCCGGGGCCGTTGACCATGCGGTCGGTCATCGGGGTCGCGGCATTGCCGATGTCGACCTGTCCGACCGCGATGTCATACATGCGGCCGTCGAGGTTGCTGGCCTTGGTGAGGCCGGTGATGGCGTGCTTGGTCGAGGTGTAGGCGGCCGAGAACGGCCGCGGCGCATGCGCCGAGATCGAGCCGTTGTTGATGATGCGGCCGCCGCGCGGGTTCTGGTCCTTCATGATGCGGAAGGCGTGCTGGGTGCACAGGAACGGGCCGGTGAGGTTGGTGTTCACCACCGCCTGCCACTGCTCGAGGCTGAGGTCCTCGAAGTTCACGGCGGGCGCGCCCATGCCGGCATTGTTGAAGAGCACGTCGAGGCGGCCATAGGTCGCCTTCACCTTGTCGAACAGCGCGGCGATCGAGTCCGGCTTGGTCATGTCGGCGGTGACGCACAGGCTTTTGCCCGCGGGGCCGAGCTTTGCGGTCTCCTCGAGCATGTCGAGCCGGCGGCCGGTGAGCACCACGGTGAAGCCGGCGTTCATCAGTGCCAGCGACGCTGCGCGCCCGACACCGGTGCCGGCGCCCGTCACCACTGCGATCTTTTTCGCTTCACTCATCGTTTCCTGCCTTTTCTCTTGAGTTGTCAGGTTTTGGGTTCTTTTTCGTTCTTGTAGGGCGGGCGCGGAATGTTCTGATGCGCGGCGCGTAAGGCCGCCGACCAGCGCGAGCGCAGATCGTGGAAATAGGGCTCGCCCGCCTCGATGCGGTGGTTGAGATCGGCCTCGCAGGCGTCCGTGCGCACCACCAGCACGTCGATCGGCAGGCCGACGCCGAGATTGGAGCGCATCGTCGAGTCCATCGAGATCAGGCCGGTCTTCAGCGCCTCGTAGAGTTCGACGTCGTAGTGCATGGCGCGGTCCAGCACCGGCTTGCCGTATTTGTGCTCGCCGATCTGCAGGTAGGGCGTGTCGGTGGTGCATTCGATGAAATTGCCGGCGGTGTAGACCATGAACAGGCGCATGCGCGCGCCCTTGATCTGGCCGCCGAACAGGAAGGAGACGTCGAAGGAGACGTCCTCGGATTTCAGCGCCGGCCCTTCGGTCGCATGCACCGCCCGGATCGCCCGGCCGATGCGCTGGGCGGCCTGGAACATGGTCGGCGCGTTCATCAGCGTCTCGATCTCGCCCGTATTGGGGTCTTCGAGGCCTTCGGTCAGCGTCGACAGCACCGACTGGCTGATGGCGAGGTTGCCGGCGCTGGCGATCGCCATGATGCGGTCGCCGGGCTTGGAGAAGATGTGCAGCTTGCGGAAGGTCGAGACGTTGTCGAGACCGGCATTGGTGCGGGTATCGGCGATCATCACCAGACCGTCCCGAACCAGGATTCCGCAGCAATAGGTCATTTCCCGTCCCCGAACGCGTTTGCGCGGAATTACTAGCGAATTTCGGGGAGGCATGAAACCCCCGATTCCCGCGGGGATGACCCTCATGGGGAGGAGCGTGCGGAGCACGCGTCTCTAACCATGAAGGCCCGGCTGTCGCCCGCGGCCATCCTTCGAGACGGCGCTGTCGCGCCTCCTCAGGATGAGGGTGTGCGCGTGACGGACCAGGCTCTAGTAACCGCGATCACCCTCAGTCAGCGGCATCGACGAGAAACGCCTCATCGACGGGAACGCCGAGGGCCGTGACCAGCCGGTTCGTTTCCGCGGCCATGCCGACGATGGCGAGCAGCTCGCCATATTCGGCCGCGGTCATGCCCTTGGCCCGGGCGCTCGCGGTATGCGAATGGATGCAGTAGCTGCAGCCATGCGCCACGGAAACCGCAACATAGAGCATTTCCTTGACCTTGGGATCGAGCGCTCCGGGCGCCATCACCTCCTTGAGGCTCTCCCAGGTCCGCCGCAGCGTCTTCGGATCATGCGCCAGCGCGCGCCAGAAATTGTTGACGAAATCCGACTGCCGCACTTTGCGGATGTCGTCGAAAACGGCGCGCGCCTCGCTGGAGAGCTCATCGTCCGAAAGCGTTTTACAGTTGCCATGAGGGCCTCGCGGGGTCGGGTGATCCCGCGAGTGTAGCACGGCTGATGCGTTCAGGCGGCATCCTCAGCCGAGCGGCGCAAGGCCAGTCTGCCGACGTCGACATATTGCCTCTGCTGGGCATGGGCGTGCTGGGCTCCGACGTGAAGGTCGCGCAGGCGCCGCTGCAGCGGCGAGGTGTCGTAGACCGCACTGCTTCCGGCCAGCGCAAAGCAGGCATCCGCGATGCCGACGCAGGTCGTCGCGAGCCAGACCGCGGATCGGGCCCCCTCGATCATGAGGTCTTCGTCGTTCAACGTGCCGGCCTGCGCGCGGCGCCAGTGGCTGGCAACCTGGACCTCGTGAAACGCCTGCGCAGCCCTGAGGTCGGCGCAAATCCGGCCGAGGCAGAACTGGAAGGTCTCGGACTCCCGCATCGGGACGGCCGCATACAATTGCTGCCTCCCGGTATGGGCCAGCGCGAGCAGGTCATCGACCGCGCCCTCGGCGAGGCCGACCGAGAATGCGCCGTGAAACAATGGCAGCCATTGCCGGAGCGCCTGATAGAGCGGGCCCGCCATGCGAGGCGGAGCTTCGAGGTCGAAGAAATGCACCTCCGGAACCAGCCTCTCCCGCAGCACGACGTGATGGCTGCCGGTGCCCTCGAGCCCCGCCGCGTACCAGGTGTCCTCGATCTCCCAGTCGCGCGCCGGCAGCACAACGACGCGAAGCTGCGGCTTGCCCTGCGGCCCGGGGACCGGTTTGCCATTCTCGGTGACGATGCAGAACCCGCCGATCCATTGGGCATGCGTGCAAGAGCTGGCGAACGGCCAGCAGCCCTTGACGCGGTAGCCGTCCGCCACACGCTCTGCCGTTCCGCCCGGTTGGGATGAGCCGCAGATCGCCACGTCCGGTCCGTCCTGATAGATTCGCTGATACATTTCGGGGTGAGACGTGGCGGCGAACAGGCTGCCGACTGCGCCGACGATCGAGCTCCAGCCGGTCGAGCCGTCGAGACGGGTCAGTGCCTTGATGACCTCGAGGCCATCAGGAAAATCGAGCTCCAGCCCGCCATGGCTCCGCGGGACGAACATGCGAAACAGTCCGATCGACCTCAGCCGCTCCACGAGGTCTGGCGGGATACGGCGCGCAGCTTCGATTTCGGCGGCGCGCGCCGTGATCTCGGGTGCCAATTCCCGGATGCCCACAAGCGTGGCTTTCTGGGGATCGCGCAGTGCGAAGTGATCGCTGAGTCTTTCTTGAAGCCGCATCTGTCTCAACCTCTGTTGCGGGAACGGATCGCAACAAGAATTGGACGGATCGTGCTACGGCGCGGTTTCAGCGCGGCGGTCGTCGGTTACGGCTGTAACGCTGCTAGCTCTGCCGCTGGGACTGCGACTGCGATTGCCCGCCGCGGCCGGCCTGCTCGACCTTGACCGCGACCGTCAGCGTCTCCGCGCCGCCGCCATAGCGGGTGCCTCGCACCGGGGCGGCGCCGAGATAGTCGAGCCCGATCGCGACGCGGACATGGGCATCGGTGGTGCAGATGCAGTTGGCGGGATCGAAGCCGACCCAGCCGAGATCGGGCACATACGCCTCCGCCCAGGCATGCCCGGCATCCTGGTGCACCGTGCCGTCGGAGCGCAGGAAATGGCCGGAGACGAAGCGCGCCGGCACGCCGCCGGTGCGGGCGCAGGCGATGAAGATATGCGCGTAGTCCTGGCAGACGCCGCGCTTGAGCGTGAACGCTTCGGCCGCTGAGGTGCCGCTGTTGGTCGGGTCCTCGTCGAAGGTCATGTGGTCGCTGATCTCGCTCATCAGCGCGTGCAGGAAGCCGAGCGTGTCGCTCTCGGCCTCGCTGCGCAACTGCCGTGCGACCGCCGCCATCGCCGGATTGACCGAGGTGAGGTCGGTGGGGCGCAAAAACATGCCGGCCGGAAAACGTTCGTCGGCGCCGCGCAGCACGCCGCCGGTGTCGTGGGTCTCGATCAGCCCTTCGGCGGTGATCTTGATGTCGCCGACGGGACCGCAGGACAGCACATGGGTGACGTTGCCGAAGGCGTCCTCATGGGTGTCGAGCTTGGTGTCGGTGGAGACGTCGATCTGCCATTCCGCCACATATTGTCCGTCATGGCTGCACGGCGTCATCCGCAGGATCTGGATCACGCTGGTGGCCGGCGGCTCGTAGCGATAGGTCGTGGTGTGCTGGATTCGCAGGCGCATGGTGATTTACTTGCTCCGTCATTCCGGGATGGTCCGAAGGACCAGACCCGGAATCTCGAGATTCCGGGTTCGCCCTTCGGGCGCCCCGGAATGACCGAAGGTCAGATCAAATACTGCTTCGTGATGATTTCGCCCAGCCTGGAATTGTCCGCGATGAATTCCTGAATGAATTCATGCACGCCATGCTGGAAAATGTCGTTCATATTGCTGTGTTCCAGCCGGTTGCGGATGCCGCGGGCGTGGCGCTGGGCCGGGCCCTGGCGGCCATAGGCGACGCCGATCTGGTCGAGGTTGCGCACCAGGTTGCCGTAGCAGCTCGCCAGCGAGCGCGGCAGCGTGTCGTTGAGGATCAGGAGATCCGCGATCAGCCACGGCTTCAGCGTCTCGCGATAGACCCAGTGATAGGCCGTCAGCGCCGAGACCGAGCGCAGGATCGAGCTCCACTGATAGAAGTCGAGCGGGCCGCCGACATGCTCTTCCTCGGGCAACAGCACATGGTACTTCACGTCGAGGATGCGCGCGGTGTTGTCGGCGCGTTCGAGGTGCACGCCCATCCGCGAGAACCAGTAGGCGTCGTTGCGCAGCATGGTCCGGTAGGCCGAGCCGTCGAAGCGCAGCGAGGTCTCCTGCACGAAGCGCAGGAATTTGGCGAGATCCTCGCGCGTGGAGGTGCCCTTGCTCCAGACCGCCTGGAGCTCGATCCAGGCCGAGTTGATGGTGTCCCACATCTCGCTGGTCAGCGCGGTGCGCACCGAGCGCGAGTTCAGCCGCGCCGCCTCGATGCAGTTCCGGATCGAGGAGGGATTGTTCGGCGAGAACGAGAGGTACTCGACGACGTTGTGTTCGTTGGCTTCCTCATAGGCCTGATAGAAGCTGGCGGCGACGCCGGCGGTGAGCAGCGCCGAGTCCCATTCATTGGTCTTGCCGATATAGGCGGCTGGAAGCGCGGTGACGCGCAGCGTCGCATCGATGGTGCGCGCGAGATATTCGGCCCGTTCGACGTAGCGGGCGAGCCAGTAGAGGTTTTCGGCGGTACGCGACAGCATCTCTCTACTCGTCCAGGATCCAGGTGTCTTTGGTGCCGCCGCCCTGGCTCGAATTCACCACTAGGGAGCCTTCCTTCAGCGCGACGCGGGTGAGCCCGCCCGGCACGATCGTGGTGCTCTTGCTGCCGGTGAGCACGAAGGGGCGCAGATCGACGTGGCGCGGGGCGAGGCCGGATGCCGTGCAGGTCGGACAGGTCGAGAGCGCCAGCGTCGGCTGGGCGATAAAACCTTCCGGCTCGCGCTTGAGCTTCTCGCGGAAGGCTTCGATCGTCGCCTTGGTCGCGGCCGGGCCGATCAGCATGCCGTAGCCGCCGGAGCCGTGCACTTCCTTGACGACGAGCTCGCTGAGGTTATCCAGCACATAAGCGAGGTCCTTCGGCTCGCGGCAGCGCCAGGTCGGCACGTTCTTCAGGATCGGCTCCTCGCCGAGATAGAATTTCACGATATCAGGCATGTAGGAGTAGATCGCCTTGTCATCGGCGATGCCGGTGCCGACGGCGTTGGCGAGCGTGATGTTGCCGGCCGCATAGGCCGACATCAGTCCGGGCACGCCGAGCACGGAATCGGGACGGAAGGTGAGGGGATCGAGGAAGTCGTCGTCGACGCGGCGGTAGATCACGTCGACCCGCTTCACGCCCTCGGTCGTCCGCATGAACACTTCATTGTTCTTGACGATGAGGTCGCGGCCCTCGACCAGCTCGATGCCGAGTTTGTCGGCCAGGAATGAGTGCTCGTAATAGGCGGAGTTGTAGACACCCGGCGTGAGCAGCGCGACGGTGGGCTCGCCCGAGGCGCTTTGCGGTGCGACCGAGCGCAGGGCCGCGAGCAGCTCGTCCGGATAGCGCTCGACCGGCGCCACCTTGTGGCGGGCGAACAGGTCCGGAAACAGCCGCATCATGATCTCGCGGTTTTCCAGCATGTAGGACACGCCCGAGGGGGTGCGCGCATTGTCCTCCAGCACGATGAAGTCCTCGGCGTCGACCCGGACGATGTCGATGCCGGCGATGTGCACGTAGACGTCGTGCGGCACCTGCTGGCCGTTCATCTCGGGCCGGAAGACCGGGTTCTGGAAGATCAGATCGTCAGGCACGATTTCGGCGCGGAGGATATCGCGGCCGTGATAGATGTCGCGCAGAAACATGTTGAGCGCGCGCACGCGCTGCTTCAGGCCCTTCTCCAGCAGCGCCCATTCCTTGCCGGACATGATCCTGGGGATCACGTCGAACGGGATCAGGCGCTCGGTGGATTCGGAATCGCCATAGACGGCGAAGGTGATGCCGATCCGGCGGAACAGGAGCTCGGCTTCCTGGCGGCGATATTCGAGCGCCTCGGGAGGCGTCTCCTTGAGCCAGCGTGCCAGCTCCTGATAGGCAGGGCGAAGGTCCCCGCCGGGAATATTCATTTCATCAAACGCGACTGCCATAGATCCCGACTTGTCTCCCTGGCCATGCGGCAAGAGTGCATGACTTTCATGTGGTAGCAAGGGCCGGGCCAGCGCGATAAGCATGGACTGGCAGGATTTACCGGGGATGGCCGAGGGCTTGCCTGAAAAAATGGCTGAGGACTGCTTATTTCGGCAGCAAAACCGCGTGACTTCAACGCGTTACCTCGGCAAAGTCGGCGCATTGGTGAGGGACTTAAGGCATGAGCGAGATCGTCACGGCGGGCATTCTGGTCATTGGGGACGAAATCCTGTCCGGCCGGACCAAGGACAAGAATATCGGCTTCATCGCCGAGTACCTGACCAATATCGGCATTGACCTCAAGGAAGTCCGGGTCGTCTCGGACGACGAGCCTGACATCATCGCCGCGTTGGATGCACTGCGTCATCGCTACACTTATGTCTTCACCACCGGCGGCATCGGGCCGACCCATGACGACATCACCGCGGACAGCGTCGCCAAGGCCTTTGGCGTCGGCATCGATCACCACCCGGAGGTGGTCGCCCGTTTCCGCGAGCGCTGGAGCGAGCAGGATCTCAACGAGGCCCGCCTGCGCATGGCCCGCATCCCCGACGGCGCCGAGCTGATCCAGAGCGCGACCATCCTCGCGCCCGGCTTCAAGATCGGCAATGTCATCGTGATGGCGGGCGTGCCCTCGATCATGCAGGCGATGATGGACATCGTCTCGCCCAAGCTGAAATCGGGCGTGCGCATGCTCTCCGAATCGGTTCGCGCCAATGCGCGGGAGGGTGACATCGGCAGCCCGCTGCGGGCGATCGCCGCCGCCCATCCCGACACCATCATCGGCAGCTATCCCTTCATGGACGAGGAGCAGAAGCCGAACACCAACCTGGTGGTGCGCTCACGCGATGCAGATAAGCTCGCGGCAGCGATGGCGGCGGTGAAGGACATGCTGGCGGGATTGAACATCACCCGCTAGCACCATGCTGCCGGCGGACGAATGGTAGGAGACGACGATGGCTGGTGAAGCACCGGAACTGAATGCGCAGGAGAAGGCTGGCAAGGCCTTCCCGGTGTCCTGGGACCAGTTCCACCGGGATTGCCGGGCGCTGACCTGGCGGCTCAACGAGGTCGGCCCGTTCCATGCGGTGATCGCGATCACCCGCGGCGGCCTGGTGCCGGCCGCGATCGTGGCGCGTGAGCTCGGCGTGCGCGTGATCGATACGGTCTGCATCGCCAGCTACGACCATAACAAGCAGGGCGAGCTTCAGGTTCTCAAGGGCATCTCGGAAGCCGCCATGAAGCTCGGCAACGGCACCGGCAAGGGACTCCTGATCGTCGACGACCTCGTCGACACCGGCAAGACCGGCAAGCTGGTGCGCGAGATGCTGCCCGATGCGCATTTTGCCACCGTCTACGCCAAGCCGATGGGACGCCCGCTGGTCGACACCTTCATCACGGAGGTGTCGCAGGACACCTGGATCTTCTTCCCCTGGGACACCGCGCTGTCGTTCCAGCCGCCGCTGCGCGACGGGGCGGCGTGATCATCTTCGCCTCTCCCCGCGTGCGGGGAGAGGCCGGAATTCAAGCGCTGCTTGAATTCCGGGTGAGGGGGAGCTTCCGCGAGTCCGTCTCTCACCATATTTGCGGAGGCAGCCCCTCACCCCAACCCTCTCCCCGCGAAGGGCGGGGAGAGGGAGAGGAGCCGTCATGCCTCTGCAAAACCGCGTCACGCCGACCGGCGATATCATCGCCACCCCGCATCGGGGCATGTTCACCGGCAACCGCGGCATCATCCACGATCCCTCCACGAAGACGCTTCTGAACAAGCGCTGGTCGTCGCCGGCCTGGCTCACGTGCACTTGCGAATTCCGCGGCCGTCGCCGCGAAGTGATGGCGCAGCGGAGCTGGACCGAGCTGTTCTTCCTCGACGAGGCCACCGCGCTCGCCGCCGGCCATCGCCCCTGCTTCTACTGCCGCCGCGATGATGCCAATCGGTTCCGGGGCGCATGGGAGAAGGGCAATCGCGTGCATGACGTCCGCATGCACGACATCGACACGGTGCTGCATCACGAGCGGCTCGATCATGGCAGGAAACGGCTGCACGCGCTGCTGGTGCCGCTCGAACAGCTTCCCGACGGGGCAATGGTGCAGCAGGGTGAGGAGAGCTTTTTGGTGACGCAGGGCGGGGCGTTGCTGTGGTCGTTCGCGGGCTACGCCCCGCATGCACGTGCCCTCGATCGTCCGTTGTTGCTGACGCCGCCGTCCACGCTGCGCGCGATCAGCGCCGGATATCAGCCGGTGCTACATCCGACGGCCTCGCGCTAGCGTATAGGCCGCCCCTGTTCGTCGACAATCATCCGCGCATCGCGCAGCGCCCATTCCCGGATCACCTGGCGGCAGCGGGTCAACTCGGCTTCGCTCGCGGCGGTCGCATTCTTCGATGCGCGCTCCACCGTCGTCTTGCAATTGACGAGCACCGAGCGGTCCTCCGCGCGCGCCGGCAATGCGGCGAGCACCAGCACGGCGACGATGCAGGCGACGCGCATCGCCATCATCCCAGCTTCTCGCGCGCCAGCGCCGCGCCGGCGCCGAGCGCCATCAGCTTGGCTTCGGCGATTTCGCGCCGCATCGGTGCCATGCCGCAATTGGTGGTGGCGATGATGTTGCTCCTGGGCACGAATTTCGACACCGCCTCGATCACCTTGACGACGTCCTCGGCGGTCTCGACCGTATCGCTGGCGACGTCGATGACGCCGGCCTGCACGATCTTGGTCTTCAGCAGCGCGAGGAGGTCGAGCGGCACCTTCGAATTGCGGCACTCGATCGCGACCTGCTGGATCGGGCTTGCGTCGATCGCGGGGAAGATCTGCTCGTATTGCCGCCACTGGCTGCCGAGCGTCTCCTTCCAGTCGGTATTGGCCTTGATGCCATAGCCGTAGCAGATGTGCACGGCGGTGGTGCAGGTGAGGCCCTGCGCCGCGCGCTCCAGCGCCTTGATGCCCCAGTCGTTGACCTCGTCCATGTAGACGTTGAAGGCGGGCTCGTCGAACTGCACGAGATCGACGCCGTCGGCCTGCAACGCCCTGGCTTCCTCGTTCAGCAGTTCGGCGAACGCGAAGGCCATCTTGACGCGGTCGCCATAATAGCGGTCGGCGATGGTGTCGATGATGGTCATCGGGCCGGGCAGGGTGAATTTCAGCTTCTTCTTCGTATGCGTGCGCGCGACGCGCGCCTCGAAGGCATGGACGCGGCCCTTCAGCCGCAGCGGCGCGACCACTTGCGGCACCATCGCCTTGTAGCGGTCCTTGCGGATGCCCATCTCGACCTTGTGGGCGAAATCGATGCCCTCGATCTTCTCCAGGAAGCCGTGCACGAAATGCTGCCGGGCCTGCTCGCCCTCGGTGACGATGTCGATGCCGGCGTCCTCCTGGACCTTCAGCCAGATCAGCGTCGCGTCGCGCTTGGCGCGGAGCAGTTCGTCACCTCCGGACTTCCAGGGCGCCCAGAGCATGTTGGGCTCGGCGAGCCATTCCGGCTTCGGCAAGGAGCCGGCGATCGTGGTTGGAAACAGCATGGCGGCCCTCCCGGCAGGTTGAGTTGCGCCCCTTCCTGCCATGTCCTAACGTCGAGGTACAGAACAACGAAAGTCGCTCTCTATTCCAGCGGCGGCGACAGGGAAGGCGCAAGGGAAAGGGCCCAAAGGAAAGGTCATGATCGACCTCTATTACGCACCGACGCCGAACGGCTGGAAAATCTCGATCATGCTGGAGGAACTCGGGCTTCCCTATAAGGTGATCCCGGTGAATATCCGCACCGGCGAGCAGTTCAATCCTGAGTTCTTGGCGATCAGTCCGAACAACCGCATTCCCGCGATCGTCGATCACGAACCCGCCGACGGCGGCGCGCCGTTCCCGGCGTTCGAGACCGGCGCGATCCTGATCTATCTCGCGGAGAAGACCGGCCGCTTGCTGCCGACCGATTTGCGCGGGCGCTCCACCACGATCCAGTGGGTGATGTGGCAGATGGCGGGGCTCGGGCCGATGCTCGGCCAGCACGGCCACTTCGCGCTCTATGCGGCGGAGAAGATTCCCTATGCGATCGAGCGCTACCGCGACGAGGCGGCGCGGCTCTACGGCGTGCTCGACCAGCAGTTGGCCAAGACCGGCGCCTATGTCGCCGGCGACTATTCCATTGCCGACATCGCCTGCTTCCCCTGGACCATGACCCACAAGGCGCAAGGTTTTACGCTCGACGACTATCCGAGCGTGAAACGCTGGTACGCCGAGGTGCGGGCGCGTCCGCAAGTGCAGGCGGGGCTCGCGATCGGAAAATTCGTGAAAGAGCCGTTCGACGAGGAATCACGCAAGATCATGTTCGGGCAGAGGGCTAAGGAAGTGTTGGGAAGGAAGTGACGGCAACGCCGTCATTCCGGGGCGCGCGAAGCGCGAACCCGGAATCCATCAGGCCGCAATAAGACTGGTGAAATGGATTCCGGGTTCGCGCCCAAAGGGGCGCGCCCCGGAATGACGAGAGCAAAGGAACCCCCATGATCGAATTCTTCTTCGACTGCTCCAGCCCCTGGACCTATCTCGCCTTCCACAACATCCAGCCGCTGGCCAGGGAGTGCGGCGCCGAGATCGTCTGGCGGCCGATCCTAGTCGGCGGCATCTTCAACACGGTCAATCCGAGCGTCTACGCCCAGCGCGAACGGCCGGTGCCGCTGAAGGCGCGCTATATGAAGAAGGACCTCGCCGACTGGGCGCGTTCGGCCGGCCTTGCGATCAAGATGCCGCCTACGGTGTTTCCGGTGAACAGCGTCAAGGCCATGCGCGGCTGCATCTGGCTCGGCAAAGACATGGTGCCGTTCGCGACCGCCGTATTCGAGACCTATTGGGGCGAGGACAAGGACATCTCGCAGGACGCGGTGCTCGCCGAGATCTGCAGCAAGGTCGGCATCGACGAGCAGAAATTCTTCGCCGGCATTTCCGAGCAGGGCATCAAGGATCAGCTCAAGGCCAACACCGAAGAGGTCGTGGCGCGCGGCGGCTTCGGCTCGCCGACGATCTTCGTGGGCAAGACCGACATGTATTTCGGCAACGACCGCCTGCCGCTGATCCGCGAGGCGCTTACGCGCAGCAAGGCGAGCGCGGCCTGATGGTGCGCGCTGTCGTCTGCCGCGCGCTCGGCGCGCCCGAGACTTTGCGGCTGGAGGAGTTTCCGTCGCGCGCCCTGAAACCCGGCGAGGTACGGGTCGCGATCCGCGCGGCTGGCTTGAATTTTCCCGACGTGCTGATGGCGGCCGGCGAATATCAGCTCAAGCCCGAGCTGCCGTTCACGCCCGGCATGGAAGCCGCCGGCGACGTCACCGAAGTCGGCGCGGAGGCGAGGGGCGTTGCCGTCGGCGACAAGGTCATCGTCAAGATGCGCCATGGCGCCTTCACCGATGAAGCGGTGGTGACGCCATCGCAGCTCACGCCGATGCCGTCCACGTTCGACTACGCGGAAGCTGCGACCTATCTCGCCGGCCATGGCACGGCCTACCACGCGCTGATCGATCGTGGCCGGGTCGAGCCGGGCGAGGTGCTGCTGGTGCACGGCGCCGGCGGCGGCGTCGGCCTCGCCGCCGTCGAGATCGGCAAGATGCTGGGCGCAACCGTGATCGCAACCGCTTCCAGCGACGAGAAGCTTGCGATCGCGAAATCGCGCGGCGCCGATCATCTCGTCCGCTACGATCGCGAGCCGTTTCGCGACGCCGTCAAGCGCATCACCGACGGCCGCGGCGCCGACGTCGTGTTCGATCCGGTCGGTGGCCAGGTCTTTGAAGACTCGATGCGCTGCATCGCCTGGGGCGCGCGGCTCCTCGTGATCGGCTTCACCGGCGGCATCGGTTCGGCCAAGACCAATCTGCTGCTGATCAAGGGTGCCAGCGTGCTCGGCGTGCGCGCCGGCGAAGCGGTGCGCAAGAACCCTGCGCTCGGCGAAGTCCGCCTGAAGGCGCTCTTGCAATGGGCGGAGGAGGGCAAGCTGCGCCCCAACGTCTCGCACCGTCTGCCGCTGGAGGATTATGCGAAGGCGATGCGGCTGCTGATCGATCGCAAGGCGATCGGGCGCGTGGCGCTGGTGATGGAGTGACGGTGGCGTGGTGCCGTAGGGTGGGCAAAGCGAAGCGTGCCCACCATTCAGGTTTCGGTTGCTGATAGATGGTGGGCACGGCGCAAGAGCGCCTTTGCCCACCCTGTACCCTTTTGGGGTTCGCATCCAGTCGAAGGTGTAGACTGGAACACGGGCCGATCCGCCGGGAGCAGCCTTGCCCACCTGTGTCTTGAACACCGACGTAGGCGCCGCGCCCCGGCAGAGCGGCCGCGGTCGAGATCCAGTAGGAGGTTCGCGCCGAGAGCGCCAGTACAGGGATCGATCAGGATCGCGGTGGCCCGCTTTTTGAGAGCAAGGAGGTCCCAACAATGCTCGAAGATGTACGCTGGTTCGTCGGGATCGATTGGGCAACGCAGAGCCATAGCGTTTGCCTGCTGGATACCGAAGGAAGACAGGTTGCTCACTGCGAGTTCGCCCATGAGGGTGCGGGCCTGACGGAGTTGCGCGACTGGCTGCTGCAGAAGACCAACGCCGCACCGGGGCAGATCGCCGTGGCGATCGAGATGCCGCACGGCCCGGTGGTGGAGGTGTTGCTCGAACACGGGTTTGCGGTGTTCGCGATCAATCCCAAGCAGCTTGACCGCTTCCGTGATCGCTTCACGGTGGCTGGTGCCAAGGATGACCGCCGCGATGCCCATGTGCTCGGAGCTTCGCTCCGCACGGATCGCGCGGCGTTCCGTCGGCTTGTGGTCGACGATCCCACGATGATCGAGCTGCGCGAGTGGTCGCGCTTGGCCGACGAACTGCAGCAGGAGCGCACACGTCTTGCCAACCGGCTGCGCAAGCAGTTGTGGCGATATTATCCGCAGGCCACCAAGCTGACCGACGATGTCGCTGACGAATGGTTCCTGGCGCTTTGGCAGATGGTGCCGACGCCGGCCCGTGCGGCCAAGGCCAGCGAGAAGGCAATTGCACGCGTTCTGAAAGCCCATCGCATCCGCCGCCTTGATGCGGCGGGGGTGCTTGAAACTTTACGCGAGGCCCCGCTGTTCGTGGCACCCGGCACCACCGAGGCCGCCTGCGCACACATCCGCAGCTTGGCGGCACGACTGCACCTGGTCAATCAGCAGATCAAGGAGGCGCATCAGAACCTGGACCGTCTGTGCGTCGCAATCGAAGGCGAGGAGAAGGCCTCGGGGCAGAGCTCGGAGCAGTGCGACGTGACGATCCTTCGCTCCTGGCCAGGAATCGGCAGGATCCATCTCGCCACACTGCTCGCCGAGGCCGCAGAGCCTCTGCGCAGGCGAGATTATCATGCTCTGCGCGCCTTGGCAGGGGCCGCGCCGGTGACGCGGCAAAGCGGCAAGCAACGCTTCGTGATCCGTCGCCTCGCCTGCAACAGGCGGCTACAGAGCGCCGTCCATCACTGGTCGCGGGTCGCCATCCAACACGATGAGGCCAGCAGGCGACGCTATGATGCCTTGCGACAGCGAGGACATGGCCACGCGCGTGCTCTGCGCACTGTAGGGGATCGCTTGCTCTTTGCCTTGTGCACGACGCTCAAGCGACACACCCCATACGAGGCGGACTATAGCGCAAGGACCTCCACTAAAGCCTGAGCCTCATTCCTTTGTTCGGCCGGTGTGACCATTCCTTCGTCCCGACCTGCCGATCGCCACAGCGCCGCGCGCAGACGCTGTCCAGGAGGCCGTCGGCACCGGCAACGCCGGCGCGAAGCGTCCTGGACGGCGGCGAGCACGGCGCTATGCTCGCCCATCAAGGACGTCTACCTCTTGACCACGGGTAGGAGGTCCTACGAGCGCGTCACTTATACTCCCGCTCCGTCCACCACGGGAAATAGTCCGGCATATCGCTGGACACCTTGTTCTTGAACTGCGCGGGACGCTTCTCCAGGAACGACACCACGCCTTCCCTGACATCGTCCGAGCGGCCGCGGGCGTAGATGCCGCGGCTGTCGACCTTGTGGGCTTCCATGGGATCGTCGGCGCCCATCATGCGCCACATCATCTGGCGGATCAGCGCCACCGACACCGGTGCGGTCTTGGCGGCGAACTCCTTGGCGAGGGCGCGGGCGGTCGGCAGGAGATCGTCGGGGGCGACGACCTTGCTGACGAGGCGGCCGGCGAGCGCTTCCTGCGCCGGGAAGACGCGGCCCGAATAGCACCATTCCAGCGCCTGCGCGATGCCGACGATGCGCGGCAGGAACCAGCTCGAGGCGGCCTCCGGCACGATACCGCGCTGGGAGAACACGAAGCCGAAGCGCGCGGCGTCGGACGCAATGCGTATGTCCATCGCGAGCTGCATGGTAACGCCGATGCCGACCGCGGGCCCGTTGACGGCGGCGATGACGGGCTTGAGGCACTTGAAGATGCGCAGCGTCACCTGGCCGCCGCCGTCGCGCACCTGCGGGTCGCTGTAATCGACCTTGCCGTCGGCGAAACGTTTGACGGGCCCGCGCCGCGCGTCGCGATCGAACGTATCCGCGCCCGACGAAAGATCGGCGCCCGCGCAAAAGCCGCGGCCGGCGCCGGTGACGATGATGGCGCGGACATTGTCGTCCTTGTCGGCGGCGTCGAACGCGTCGATCAGCTCTGCCTGCATCTGCGCGTTGAAGGCGTTGAGCTTGTCGGGCCGGTTCAGCGTGATGGTGAGGATCTGCTCGGCGACCTCGTACTTGATCGTCTCATACGCCATGGGTGGTTTCCTTCCTCGGTTCTTTGTCGGTTTTTCTAACACGTCATTCCGGGGCGCGCGAAGCGCGAACCCGGAATCCATTTCTCCACACCACTTGTGCGGATGAATGGATTCCGGGCTTGCGCCAAGAGGGCGCAACCCGGAATGACGACGGTGCGATTAGTTGGCCGGCGGCTTCGGCCAGGGCCGCTGCGCGCCGCGCAGGCCCTCGAACGCCTTGGCCATGCCGAGCACGCCGATATCGTCGAAGCGGCGGCCGACGATCTGCACGCCGATGGGAAAACCCTTGGCGTCGAAGCCGCCGTTGACGGAGACGGCCGGATTCTCCGACATATTCCACGGCACGGTATAGGCGATGTGCTCGAACGGCTTCATGGGATCGTTGGTCGGGGAGGCCCACTCCGCCGGATAGTTCACGTTCGGCGCGGTCGGCGAGATCACATAGTCGAGCTCGCAGAACAATTTTGACGCCGCCGCGCGGATCGTCATGGTCTGGTTGAAGCCGCGGATGACGTCGACACCCGAGAGCTTCGCGCCGGACTCGCCCCATTTGAAAATGTAGGGCAGCACCTTTGCCTGTTCGGCCGGCGTCAGCTTCGACAGATCGTCCCACATCCGCGCGCGCCAGAAATTGTCGAGGCCGTCGAGCATCTCGCGGGTGAGGATGCCGTCGACCTCAGTCACGACCGCGCCCGCGGATTCAAATGCCTTCGCGGCCTTCACCGCGATCTCGCGCACCGGCTTCTCCAGCGCCATGCCCGTGCCGGGATCGAGCATCAGGCCGATGCGCAATTTTCGCGGAGATTTTTCCAGGCCCTTCCAGTTGAGCGGCTCGGCGGGCAGGCTCATGCCGTCGCGCCGGTCGGGCTTTGCGATCGCGCTCATCATCAGCGCGCAATCATCGACGGTGCGGGTCATGGGACCTGCGACACGACCGACATAGGCGGGATCGATCGGCACGCGGCCAAAACTCGGCTTCAGGCCGACGAGACCGCACCATCCCGCGGGCAGCCGGACCGAGCCACCGATATCGGTGCCGAGATGCAAGGGGCCATAGCCCGCCGCGGCAGCGGCGCCCGCGCCGGCGCTGGAGCCGCCGGGGTTCTTGCTGAGGTCCCATGGGTTGCGCGCGAGCGCATGGAAGCTGGAGAGCCCGGACGACAGCATGCCGTAATCGGGCATGGTGGTCTTGGCGAAGATGATCGCGCCGGCCTCGCGCAACCGCGCGGCGGGCGGGGCATCTTTCTCGGCTGGCACCAGCTTGACGCTGGCAGCGCCCAGCGGCACCGGTACGCCCTTGGTCGCGATGTTGTCCTTCACCGTGACAGGCACGCCGTCGAGCGCGCCTGACGGCTCGCCCCCGGTCCAGCGCGCGGTCGAGGCCTTTGCCGCCTCGCGCGCGCTGTCAGGGTCGAATGCATAGAGCGCCTTCAGATGCGGTTCCCATGCCGCGACATGCGCGAGCACGTCCTCCAGCACCTCGCTCGGCGAGAATTGTTTCGCGCGATAGCCCGCGATCAGGTCGACCGCGGAGAGATCGTGCAGCGAGGTGACCGCTTCCTCAGGGCTCTTCTTATGCATTGCTAACCTACCGGCATACGGGTCTCGATGATCCGGGCGAACATGCTGGCGCCGATCGGCAGGATCTTGTCGTCGAGCACGAAGCCGGGATTGTGCACCGGCACCGAGCCGTCATGCCCCACCCAGAAATAGGCGCCAGGAATGGTCTGCAGCATGTCGGCAAAATCCTCGCTGCCCATCTTCGGCTGAGCGCGGGTGATCACGTTGGCGGGATCGATGATCGTGCGCGCGACCTCCTCGACCACCTTGGACTGCTCGACCTGGTTGACCAGAACACCGAACGTGTCGCGGATGTCGGCTTCGATCGTGCACTGATACGCGGCCGCGATGCCGGCGCAGATCGTTCGGATGCGGTCGGCGATCAGGGCGCGGACTTCATTCGAGAAGGTGCGGATGGTGCCGCAGAGATGCGCTTCGCCCGGAATGACGTTATAGGCGGAACCCGCATGGATCTGGGTGATCGAGATGACCGCGGCCTGCAGCGGCTCGACGTTGCGGCTGACGATGGTCTGGATCGCCTGCGCCAGCGTGGTCGCGATGATCACCGCGTCCTTGGAGCGCTCGGGCATCGCGCCATGGGCGCCGTAGCCGGTGATGCGGAGATCGAAGAAGTCGGCGCTGGCCATTGCCGGGCCGGGCAGGATCGCGATCTCACCATGATTGAGGTCGGGCGCGTTGTGCAGGCCATAGAGCTCGTCGCAGGGGAATTTCTCGAACAGGCCGTCCTTGATCATGGCGCGGGCGCCGCCGAGGCCTTCCTCGGCGGGCTGGAAGATCAGATGCACGGTGCCGTCGAAATTCCGGGTCTCGGCGAGATAGCGCGCGGTGCCGAGCAGCATGGTGGTGTGGCCGTCATGGCCGCAGCCGTGGAAGCGGCCGGGGATTTTCGAGCTCCATTTCAGGTTGGTGTTCTCTTCCATCGGCAGCGCGTCCATGTCGGCGCGCAGGCCGATGCGCTTGCCGCCCGAGCCCTTGCCCTTGATGACGCCGATCACGCCGGTGCCGCCGAGACCGCGATGCACCTCGATGCCCCAGCTCTTCAGCTTGTCGGCGACGATGCCGGAGGTGCGCACTTCCTCGAAGCCGATCTCGGGATGGGCGTGGAGGTCGCGCCTGATGGCGGTGAGTTCGTCGGCGTAGCCGTCGATGCGGTCGATCGTGGGCATGTGTCCTGTCCGGTTAGCGTGAAGGAGGATTGAAAACGGGGCCGTTCGGCTTGATGCGGATGCCCGGGCGCAGGCGCGTCCAGGGCAGGGAGGCGGTGTCGGCCGGCATCGCGCCGGGTGCGGCGCAGATCATCAGCTTTTCCGCGATCGGCTCGAAATCGGCGCGGAAGTGCACCGAGCTCTTGTTGACCAGGATTTTCTCTCGTGTCGGCTCGATGCCGACGTAGCGGTACATCGCCTGGTCGGCGAGCTGCGCCTTGTGCGAGGAGACGACGACACGGACATCGCCGATGCGCAAGGCTGCGGAGGGGCCCATCTCCATCTCGCGGCCGCCATAATAGGGACCGGGCGCGATGAAGCGGCCGTCGGAGAGCTTTTCGACCACAAAAGTCTCGCGATAGGGCTCGTCGCCGGGAATGCCGGACTTGCCGCCGAGCGCGAGCGTCACGGTCGCGCCGACGCCGGCTTCGTGCGCGGCCTTCGCCGATTCCGGATCGTAGATGGCGCCGGTCGCGGCGCTCGCCTTGTTGCGCACCAGCGCGCGCAGCATGCCCGTGGTGTCGGAATCGCCGCCGGCGCCGGGATTGTCCTGGGTGTCGGCGATGATGATCGGCTTGCTCGCGTTCTTCGAGAGTTCCATGGCATGGCGCACGCCATCGTCGGGCGACCAGATCCTGCCGTCGAAATCGTCCTCGTGGCTTTCGATCAGCTTGACGATCGCATCGGCGGCGCGATCAGCGTCGCCTTGCGTCTTGCCATAGGCGAACACGCTCGGGCCGCAATCGCGGAAATCGGCGGCGGGGAAGCCGGGCGCGAAAGAAAGCGTTGGAACCGCGTCGCTCTCGAGCGCAGCGAGCTTTTCGTAAATGCCCCTGGTCGGAAAGTCGTTGGTGCATTGCCAGCTGATCGCGATCAGGAACGGCAATTGCCGGAAGGATTTTGCAAAGCGCTGCTTGGTCTTCAGCAGCAGCGCCAGATGCTTTGCGCAGGCGCGGCCGGTGTCGGCCATGTCGACATGCGGATAGGTGCGGTAGGCGATCAGCGCATCCGCATGTTCCATCATTGCGGGCGTGACATTGGCGTGCAGGTCGAGGCTCGCGACCAGCGGAACATCCTTGCCGATGACGCGGCGCACGCGCGCTAGGATTTCGCCCTCACCGTCGTCGAGATGCTCGGTGACCATGGCGCCGTGCAGGTCGAGATAGACCGCGTCGATCGGACCCGCGGCCGCGATGCCGTCGACCATGACCTTCACGATGCGCTCGAAGGCGTCCTTGGTGACATGCGCCGACGGGCTCGCCCCGCAGGCAATCGTCGGGATGAGTTCCCAGCCGTTCGCCTCGGCACTGTCGACGAAACCGGCAAGCCCGACATTGATGCGCCGCATCACCTTCACGACGTCGGCACCTTCAGTCATCGCCGGCCAGCCGCCGCCATGCTGGAAGTCCGCAAACGTCGCCTTGGTCGGGGCGAAGGTGTTGGTCTCGTGCAGGAAGCCGCCGACGGCGATACGTGTCATCAATTCCAGTCCGGTCAATCAGGAGTGCGCGACGTTAGCCCCGGCTTTGCGAGGAGAGCAAGGCGGGAAGCAATCGCGCCACGCATAGGGTCAAGACGTTTTGGGAATGCTGCGGGGCGGTGGGTGTTGTGAGAGGAGGGGCTTCCACAAATTCAGTGTCGTCCCGGCCTAGTGCGCAATTGCGCACGGGGGCCGGGACCCATACCCCCAGGGAGATGTTTGGCGAAGATTGGTCGTTCGGGATTGGTACCGCCAGCAATCGATAGATCACGCGGTATGGGTCCCGGCCCCCGTGCGCAATTGCGCACTAGGTGTGGTCTCTCAGGAGGTTGTCCATCTGGTCTGAACCGAGGAAGCTGAGGTTGCGAAGCTTCAGTGTTCCAAGGAGAGACCAGATGAACGTGCACAAGAATGCGCCTTTGACGCCCAAAGGTCGAGAGGCGATGGTCCGAAGCGTGGTGCAAGGCGGGCTGAGCCAAGCTGGCGCGGCCGACCTGTTCAATACGACGCCGAAGACGGTCGCCAAATGGGTCAAGCGGTTCCGCGCGGAAGGTGTGGAGGGATTGCGTGATCGCTCCTCCAGGCCCCTTTCATCGCCAAGCCAAACCCCGGTCGCCACGTGCACCGCTGTGGAGGCGTTGCGCCGGCAGCGCCACACCGGCAAACAGATCGCTGCCGAGGTCGAGGTGTCACCGGCCACCGTCAGCCGCATCCTGCGCCGTTTGGGATTAAACCGGATACGCGACCTGGAGCCGGCCGAACCGGAGCGCCGCTATGAGCGCGAGACGCCCGGCGAGATGCTCCACATCGACATCAAAAAGCTCGGGCGTTTCGAGCGTGTGGGCCACCGCATCACCGGCGATCCGAGTGGTCCGAACAAGAGCCGTGGCGCTGGTTGGGATTTCGTCCACGTCTGCATTGACGACCATTCCCGCGTCGCGTTCTCCGAGATCAAGCCCGACGAGACCGCGGACAGTGCTGTTCCTTTTCTCAAGGCGGCTGTGGCTTATTACAAAAGCCTCGGCGTCACCGTCACGCGCGTCATGACCGACAATGGCAGTTGCTACCAGTCCTTCGCCTTCCGCGACGCTTGCCGGGACCTCGGCATCAAGCATATTCGCACCAAGCCCTATACACCCAGAACAAACGGCAAGGCCGAGCGCTTCATCCAAACCGCGCTTCGCGAATGGGCTTATGCCAAAGCCTATCCAACATCAGATCGGCGCGCCCAAGAGCTGCCGTTCTGGCTGCACCAATACAACTGGCACCGGCCCCACGGTGGTATAAAATCTCAAACGCCGATCAGCAGGCTCGGTTTGACCGAGGACAACCTCTTGAGGCTCCACAACTAGGCCGGGACGACACCGTGAGTGTTGCTACAGCGTGGCCGCCACGCCTTCCGTCACCGGCCGGAAGTTCGCAAAGTCCCAATTGCGTCCCGGCGCCGCGTCCAGCAGCGCCTTGGTGTAGGCCTCCTTCGGATGCGTCAGCACTTCGGCGGCGGGGCCCTGTTCGACGACGCGGCCGTGCTGCATCACCACGACCTCGTCGCAGATTTGCGCCGCGACGCGCAGGTCGTGGGTGATGAACAGGATGGCGATGCCGAGCCGCTTCTGGATCTCGTCGAGCAGTTCCAGCACCTGCGCCTGCACCGAGACGTCGAGCGCGGAGACCGCTTCGTCCGCGACCAGCACGTCCGGATCGAGCGCGAGCGCGCGGGCAATCGCGATGCGTTGGCGCTGGCCGCCGGAGAACTGGTGCGGATAGCGCGACACGGCGTCAGCCGGCAGCCCGACGAGCTCGAGCAGCTCGCGCGCGCGTTTCATCGCGTCGGCATGCGAGGTCCCGTAATTGATCGGGCCTTCGGCGATGCTCTCGCCGACGGTGACGCGCGGGTTGAGCGAGCGGTAGGGATCCTGGAACACGATCTGGATCTTCTGCCGATGCGGCTGCAGCAGGCGGCGCGAGATGTCGGCGATCTCACGGCCGGCAAGGCGCACGCCGCCGGAGGTCGGATCGATCAGGCGGACGATGCAGCGCGCCACGGTCGACTTGCCCGAGCCGCTTTCGCCGACGATGCCGAGCGTGCGGCCCTTGCGCAGGGTGAGCGTGACCTTGTCGGCGGCGACGACCTCGCGGCCTTTGCCGAAGAACGCGCGTTCCTTGTAGACCTTGCCGAGCTCGTTGGCCTCGAGCACCACCGGCTCGCGACTCTCCTCGCGCGGCGGCCGCGGCACCAGGCTCGGCACCGACGCCAGCAAATTGCGGGTGTACTCCATGGTCGGGTTGCGCAGCACGGTCTCGAGCGGACCGGTCTCGACGAGGCGGCCTTGCCGCATCACTGCGACGCGGTCGGCGATCTCGGCCACCACGCCCATGTCATGCGTGATGAACAGCACCGCCGTGCCGTGATCGCGCTGGAGGTCGCGGATCAGGGTCAGGATCTGTTTCTGCGTGGTGACGTCGAGCGCGGTGGTCGGCTCGTCGGCGATCAGCAGCTTCGGCTCCAGCACCAGCGCCATCGCGATCATGATGCGCTGGCGCTGGCCGCCGGAGAGCCGGTGCGGGTAGGAGGCGAAGATGCGCTCGACCTGGGGCAGGCGGACCTGCTCCATCATGTCGAGGATGCGCTTCTTGCGCGCCTTCGCGTCGAGCTTGGTGTGGGCGCGCAGCACCTCGTCGATCTGGCGGCCGACCGGCACCACCGGATTGAGCGCGGTCATCGGCTCCTGGAAGATCATCGCCATCTGCGTCGCGCGGAGCTGGCGCAGGCGGCGGTCGGTGGCGGTGAGCAGCTCCTCGCCGACCAGCTTGACGCTGCCGGAGGTCGGCACCAGCGTGCCCTTCGGCAACAGGCCCATCGTGGTGAGCGAGGTCACCGACTTGCCCGAGCCGCTTTCGCCGACGAGGCACAGCGTCTCCCGCTCGCGCACCTGGATCGAGATGCCGTCGATGATGTTGGCGCCCTTCGGCTTCTTGCCGACGGAGACGACGAGGTTGTTGATGTCGAGAACAGGGTTGGTCATGCGAGATCTCCACCGTCGTTCCGGGGCGCGCGCAAGCGTGAACCCGGAACCTCGAGATTCTTAGGTGCGCAATTGCGCACCATAGTTCGGTGCTTCGCACCGCCCCGGAATGACGGAATCAATGGTTTCACTTTCCTTCCCGCTGCTTCATGCGGGGATCGAGGGCGTCACGGGCGGCATCGCCGATCAGGTTGATGCTGAGGATGGCGATCGAGAGCAGCAGGCCCGGCCAGAAGATCAGCGAGGGTTTGATCTGGAAGTACTGGCGGCCCTCGGCCATGATGTTGCCCCAGGTCGGCGTCTCAGGTGAGATGCCGGCGCCGAGGAAGGAGAGGATCGCCTCGGTGAGGATCGCGGAGGCGCAGACATAGGTGCCCTGGACGATCAGCGGCGCGATCGTGTTCGGCATCAGGTGCCGCCACATGATCTTCGGCAGGCTGGAGCCGACCGAGATCGCGGCCTCGACGTAAGGCTCCTCGCGCGCCGACAGCACGACCGAGCGGACCAGGCGCGCCACGCGCGGAATCTCAGGGATCGTGATCGCGATCAGCACGGTCCAGATGCTGGCGCCGGAGAGCGAGACCACCGCGATCGCGAGCAGGATGCTCGGCATCGCCATCAGGCCGTCCATGATGCGCATCATCACGGAATCGACCAGCTTGAAGAAGCCGGAGACGAGGCCGATCGAAAGGCCGATGGCGATCGACAGGATCGCCGAGCCGATGCCGATCAGCAGCGAGATGCGGCCGCCATAGATCACGCGCGACAGGAGGTCGCGTCCGTAAGCGTCGGTGCCGAGCAGGAATTGCGCCGAGGCCGGCTTCAATCGCTGCGACGGCGCGAGCTGGATCGGATCATGCGGCGCGATCAGCGGCGCGAGGATCGAGATCACCACGATCAGGGCGAGCAGGAACGTCGCTGTCGCGATGATCGGCGTCGAGGTGAGGAATCCGAAGCGCGGCCGCAGCGGCGAGGTGATCGGAATGGACGACTGGGGAAGGGTATCGACCGACATTTTGTTCTTGTCCTTGCCTCAGTACCGGATCCGGGGATCGAGCAGGGTGTAGGCGACGTCGATGAGAAGATTGACGACGACGTAGATCAGCGACGTCAGCAGGATCATGGCCTGGATCACCGGATAGTCGCGCGCCAGCACCGCATCGACGGTGAGGCGCCCGATGCCGGGGATGTTGAACACGCTCTCGGTGACGACCACGCCGGAGATCAGCAGCGCAAAGCCGGTGCCGATCACGGTGATCACGGGCACGGCGGCGTTGCGCAGCGCATGCCGCATCATCACGGCAACCTCGTTGATGCCTTTCGCACGCGCCGTTCGCACGTAATCTTCACCGAGCACGTCGAGCATCGCCGCGCGCGTCATGCGCGCGATCAGCGCGATGTAGATGAAGGACAGGGCGCAGGTCGGCAGGATCATGCGCTCGAAGAACGGCCCAAAACCGTTAAAGATGCTGCGGAAGCCCTGCACCGGCACCAAGCGCAAATCGATCGCGAAGACCTCGATCAGGACATAGCCGACCACGAACACCGGCACCGAGAAGCCCAGGACCGACAGGCCCATGACGAAACGGTCGATCCAGGTGCCGTGCTTCCACGCCGCGATCACGCCGAGCGGCACGGCGACGATGACGGCGAGGATGATGGTGCACAGCGCGATCGAGATCGACGGTTCGACGCGCTGGCCGATCATCTTCATCACCGGCAGGTTGGAGATGAGCGAGGTTCCGAGGTCGCCGTGCAGCAGCTTGTTCACCCAGGTGATGAACTGCACGATCAGGGGCTCGTTGAGCCCGAGCGATTCGCGGATGCGCTCGAGCCGTTCCGGCGTCGCGTTGTCGCCGGCGAGGATCGCGGCGGGATCGCCAGGCGTCAGCCGCAACAGCAGGAACACGAACAGCGCGACGACGCCCATCACGGGCACCGCGGCCAGAACGCGACGAATGAGATAACCTAGCATGCACCTATCTCCGGCTGCGGAACTTGTGGGGCCCTGGGGCGCCCGTGGATTCGAACGTGTCTATCATGCGCGCCTGTACTCGGGCTGGGAAAGCGGGCCGGAGATGCCGGTCTTTCGGGGCAAATTGTGTGCCAAGGGCAGGGCGGTCGCAAGAGGCCGCCCCCGCGTCCGATCGAGACCACTCAGGATGCATGACGCAGCTCGCGCTCAACCCCAAGTGAAGGCACGGTCGGCGGCGCATTGAGCCCGCGCCAGCCGTCAATGGTCCCGGCGATCATCTGCGCGGTTGCGGCCGACAGGGTCCAGCCGAGATGGCCATGGCCGGTGTTGAAGAATACGCCCGGCATCCGCCCGGCGCGCACCACTGGCATCATGTTCGGCATCATCGGGCGCAGCCCGGCCCAGGGCACGACGCGCGATGTTTCGATGGCGGGGAAGTTGCTGCGCACCCAGTCGACCAGCGGCTGCACGCGGTCGGCGCGGATGTCGCGGTTGAAGTCGTTGAACTCGGCCGTGCCGGCCACCCGAAAACGATCGGCGCCGAGCCGGCTGGTGACGATCTTGGCGGCTTCGTCGAGCAGGCTCACGGTCGGCGTCGCGGCGCGGCTTTCGGCGGTGTCGAGCTGAACGGTGATCGAATAGCCCTTCACCGGGTAGACGTTGATGCGATCGTCGAGGAGGGCGGCGAAGTGGCGGCTGGCGACGCCGGCGCAGACCACGACTCCGTCCACCTTCAGCATGCCGCGCCCGGGGGCGACGGCATCGCTTGCGGCGAGATCGGCCCAGCCGAGCACGAAGCCGCTGCCGGCGCGCGCAATTGAATCGATATCGGCCTCGTGGATGAAGGTCGCGCCGCGCCGCTTGCAGGCGTCCGCCAGCCCGCGGGTGAACTTGTGGATATCGCCGGTCGCATCCGACGGCGTGTAGAAGCCGCCATAATAGGCCTTGCGCAGCGTCGGCTCGATCGCGCGGATCTCCTCCGCCGTCACCGGACGGCGATCGAGGCCGCCTTCCTGCAGCAGCGCGTTGACGCGCAGGCCGGATTCGAAACCCGCCTTGTCGTGATAGATGTGGAGGATGCCGCGGCGTTCGAGATCGAAGTCGATGCCTTCGCGCGCCGCGATCTCGAACAGATGCTTGCGGGCTTCGATCGCAAGCCGCGTGGTCTCGATGGTGTTGGCGCGGTAGTTGCCGATGTTGGCGACGAACTCGCTCATCCACGAATATTTGTGCCAGTTCGGCCGCGGGTTCATCAGCAGCGGCGCGTCGCGCCGGAACATCCAGCGCAGACCCTTCAGGATCGTCGCGGTGCTGTTCCACACTTCGGCATTGCTGGCGGAGAGTTGCCCGCCATTGGCGAACGATGTCTCCATCGCGGCGTAACGGTGCTTGTCGAGCACTGTCACCTTGAAGCCGCGTTCGAGCAGGGCATAGGCGGTCGTCACGCCGGTGATGCCGGCGCCGATGATGGCGATATGGGTCATGGCAGGGTCGGGGCTCCCGTGAGTTAGGATAGGTCGGCCGCCGGCCAAAGGCCGTTGGCGGCGCCCCATCTGTCACGGTTACCTGAGAGCTTGATCCGCTGCGGATCACGCAACGGACTATCCCCTTCGGTGGACGTCACGATTGCCTGAAATCGCGCCGTCTCTCTCCAGATCGTCCTGACGATACGGTCCTTTTGCCTGAGAGTTTCCGGGGCGGTTGCTCCGTCGGCGCCACAACGAAAGCTGAAAACCTTCGTTGCGATCTCTCCCGCATCGTCGCGTGGACAATCGAGCAGTACGATACGCCTCATTTTTAGACAAGGATAAATTTAGACCGCCACTGCCAACGCATTGTGCAATGCGAAGTTGATGACCGCGTCATTCCGTGCGCGACCCGGAATCCCGAGATTCTCAGGTGCGCAACTGCGCACCATAGTTCGCGTCTTCGACGCGCCCCGGAATGACTCGGGCCGTATCACTCCAGCGTCGCCAGCAATCCCGCCATCAAGCGCCCACGCTCGACCAGGCTATCGACCTCGATGAACTCCTCGAGTGTGTGGCCATTGCCGCCGCGCACACCGAGGCCGTCGAGAGTCGGAATGCCCATCGCACCGGTGAAATTGCCGTCGGAGCCGCCGCCGGAGCTCGCATGCGGTAATTCCGCGCCGAGAGATTTGGCGATGCCGCGTGCCTTCTCATACAGCGCCATGGTGCCGGCATCCGGCTCCCAGACCGGGCGCGTCACGCCGCGCGTGATCTTGAAGGTGACGTCGTTGTTGGTGCCCGACAGTGCCAGCATCCTCTCGACACCGCGGTCGAGATCGGCCTGGCGCTTGGCCATCGACAGCGCCTCGCCGGTGGCGGTCGTGGCAACGCAATTGACCCACTGGCCGCCATGCACGACGCCGACCGAGAAGGTGCAGTCCTCCGTCGTCATCGCGTCGATCGCGAGAATCTGTCGCGCCATTTCGCGGATCGCCGAGCGTCCCGCCGACAGCGTCGCGCCGGCGTGGCTCGGCCGTCCCGTCGCCTCGAGATTGAAGCGTGCGATGGCGTAACGTCCGGTGGTGACGCCGTTGTCGGCGCGGCCGGGCTCCGGCACCAGCACGTACTTATTGCGTGCCGCTTCCGCCTCGATGATGTCGCGCGTCGACGGCGTGCCGACTTCTTCGTCGGGTGTGAACAGCACGGTGATCGGCAGCGGCGTCGTGAACGAGGCGCGCGCCAGCTGCCGGATCGCTTCCAGCGAGAGATAGTTGCCGCCCTTCATGTCGTAGATGCCGGGGCCGTAGCACTTGTTGCCCTCGCGCCGCCATTTCAGCTTCTCGATGGTGCCGACGGGATGGACGGTATCCATGTGACCGGCGATCAGGATTCCGGGCTCGCCCTGTTTCGGATGCGGAAACCGGGCGCGGATCACGTCGCCAAAACCCTGGCGGCCGGCGATGCGCTCGATCGTCGCACCCATGATGGCCATATCCCGCGCCGCGACATCGAGCATGCGGTTCACCGCGCCCGCGTCCCAGGTCGGGCTTTCGCATTCCACCCAGGTGCGCAGGCCCTCGAGCATGGTCTCGGAATCGAAGGGAAGATTGGCTGGATTCATCTCAATGTCTCTCAAGCTGCGAAAGATGGAACGCGCATTGCATCGGCGCGCGGCAGGACAAGCGGAGAGCGTTGTAGAGCCAAACCGATCTTTGTGGAGCCCGTGCGCGCGCCGCGAGGGCTTGCGACGAAACCGGATTGACGCGCTCAACACTGTCTGCAAGTCTCGAAAAGATAAAGGCATTGCATGAGGTTAGTTCGCCCAAGGAACGAACCGGATGCTCAACGAATAACCTGCCTTTGAACAGTTTCACGTCAGGAGAAACTTTTTATGTCCAACTTCATGCGCCGGGGGCCTCGCGCGCTCGCCTCCAAACTTGCGCTGTCGGTCGTCGCGCTTTCAACGGCGCTGGCCTCGCCGGTGCTCGCGGCCGGCAAGACTCTTACCGCGGTGATGCATTCCGACCTTCGCATCATCGATCCGATCTTCACCACGGCCTACATCACGCGTGACCATGGCTACATGGTCTACGACACGCTGGTGGCCCCCGATTCGAATTTCAAGATCCAGCCGCAGATGGCGGACTGGAAGATCTCCGACGACAAGCTCACCTACACCTTCACGCTGCGCGACGGATTGAAATGGCATGACGGCGCGCCCGTGACGGCGGAAGACTGCGTCGCCTCGCTCAAGCGCTGGGCCGCGGTCGACGGCATGGGCCAGAAGCTCATGGACTTCACGGCGAGCATCGAGGCGACCGACGCCAAGACCATCACGCTGAAGCTGAAGGAGCCCTACGGCCTCGTCCTCGACTCCATCGGCAAGCCGTCCTCGCGC
This sequence comes from Bradyrhizobium sp. USDA 376, assembly GCF_054063675.1. Taxonomy (NCBI): domain Bacteria; kingdom Pseudomonadati; phylum Pseudomonadota; class Alphaproteobacteria; order Hyphomicrobiales; family Nitrobacteraceae; genus Bradyrhizobium; species Bradyrhizobium sp. USDA 376. Next base: position 7,555,977 of record NZ_JBSSGN010000001.1, on the reverse strand, counting down.
GTCGCCTTCATGATGCCGAAGCGTCTCGCCGAGACGCCGCCGGACAAGCAGATCCCCGAGCAGGTCGGCTCGGGTCCCTTCAAGTTCGTGCAGGGCGAATTCCAGCCCGGCGTGAAGGCGGTCTACGTCAAGAACACCGATTACGTGCCACGCAAGGAGCCGGCGAGCTGGACCTCGGGCGGCAAGGTGGTGAAGGTCGACCGCGTCGAATGGATCACGATGCCGGACTCGCAGACCGCGGTGAACGCGCTGCAGTCGGGCGACATCGACTTCATGGAAAACCTGCCTTACGACATGCTGCCGGTGCTGGAAGCGAACAAGGAGCTCACGCTCGAGGTCTCCAACAAATTCGGTTTCCAGACGCTCGGCCGGATGAATTTCCTCTATCCGCCGTTCGACAACGTGAAGGTGCGCCGTGCCGCTCTGCTGGCGATGAACCAGAAGGACGTTCTCGACGCGCTCGTAGGCAACGCCAAGTACCAGAAGATCTGCGGCGCGTTCTTCATCTGCGACACGCCGCTCGCGACCGACGTCGGCTCCGAAACCCTGGTGAAGGGCAACGGCATGGCGGAAGCCAAGAAGGCGCTGGCCGAATCCGGCTATGACGGCACTCCGGTGGTGATCATGGCGCCCGGCGACGTCACGACGCTCAAGGCGCAGCCGATCGTGGCCGCCCAGCTGCTGCGCGAGGCCGGCTTCAAGGTCGACCTGCAGGCGACCGATTGGCAGACGGTGGTGAGCCGCCGCGCCAGCCAGAAGCCGCCGAAGGAAGGCGGCTGGAACATGTTCTTCACCAACTGGGTCGCGGCCGACGTGTCCAACCCGATCGCAAATCTCTCGATCGGCGGCCAGGGCAAGAAGGGCTGGTTCGGCTGGGCTGAAAGCGCCAAGATCGAGCAGCTCAAGGACGCCTTCGTCCGCGCCTCCTCGATCGACGAGCAGAAGAAGATCGCGACCGACATCCAGAAGGAAGCCTATGAGCAGGTGATCTACATCCCGCCTCGGGCAGTACCTGCTGCCGAGCGGCTGGCGCAAATCTCTCACCGGCTTGCTCGACGGCCCCGCAACGCCGCTGTTCTGGAACGTCGACAAGTCTGAGTAAACCCCAGTCCAAGTAAGGAAAGGCGCATCGCGCCTTTCCTGCCGAACATTACGCGGCGCCGCTGTCATCAGCGGCGCCGCTTGCCAGGAGAACTGCCAAGAAAACTGCCAACAGAACTGCCAGGAGAACTTCGATGTTCCAAATCATCCGCCGGGGACGTCTCGCGTTCGCCTCCAAACTTGCGCTTTCGGTCGTGGCGCTTTCGGCACTGGCCTCGCCGGTTCTCGCCGCAGGCAAGACCATCACCGCCGTGATGCATTCGGATCTGCGCATCCTCGATCCGATCTTCACCAGCGCCTATATCTCGCGCGACCATGGCTACATGGTCTACGACACGCTGATCTCGACGGATTCGAACTTCAAGATCCAGCCGCAGATGGCGGATTGGAAGATCTCCGACGACAAGCTGACCTACACCTTCACGCTCCGCGATGGCCTGAAGTGGCATGACGGCGCGCCCGTCACCGCGGAAGATTGCGTGGCCTCCCTGAAGCGCTGGGCCGCTGTCGACGGGATGGGGCAGCAAATGATGCTGTTCACCGCGAGCATCGAGGCCACCGACCCCAAGACCATCACGCTGAAGCTGAAGGAGCCGTACGCGCTCGTGCTGGAATCGATCGGCAAGCCGTCCTCGCGGGTCGCATTCATGATGCCGAAGCGTCTCGCCGAGACGCCGGTGGACAAGCAGATCCCCGAGCAGATCGGCTCCGGCCCCTTCAAGTTCGTGCAGAGTGAATTCCAGCCCGGGGTGAAGTCGGTCTATGTCAAGAACACCGATTACGTGCCGCGCAAGGAGCCGGCGAACTGGACCACCGGCGGCAAGGTGGTGAAGGTCGACCGTGTCGAATGGATCACGATGCCGGACGCGCAGACGGCGTTGAACGCGCTGCAGTCGGGTGACGTCGATTTCATGGAAATTCCTGCCATCGAAATGCTGCCCACCATCGAAGCCGACAAGGAGCTCAAGCTCGAGATCCTGAACAAGTTCGGATTCCAGACGGGCGCGCGGATGAATTTCCTCCATCCGCCATTCGACAACGTCAAGGTCCGCCGCGCCGCATTCCTGGCGATCAAGCAGAAGGACGTGCTCGATGCGCTGATCGGCAATCCCAAGTACTACAAGGCTTGTGCTGCGGCCTTCATTTGCGACACGCCGTTCGCGACGGATGTCGGCGGTGAGACCCTCGCGAAGGGCGGGGACATGGCTGCGGCCAGGAAAGCGCTGGCCGAGTCCGGTTACGACGGCACTCCGGTCGTGCTCATGGCGCCGGGCGACGTGCTGACGCTGAAGGCCCAGCCGATCGTGGTGGCCCAGCAGCTGCGCGAAGCCGGCTTCAAGGTCGACCTTCAGGCGACCGACTGGCAGACGGTGGTGAACCGGCGCGCCAGCCAAAAGCCGCCGAAGGAGGGTGGCTGGAACATGTTCATCACCAACTGGGTCAGCGCCGACGTGGACAATCCGATCTCCAACGTCGCTGTCGGCGGGCAGGGCAAGAAGGGCGGCTGGTTCGGGTGGGCGGAGAACGCCAAGATCGAGCAGCTCAAGGACGCCTTCGTTCGCGCGGCCTCGGCGGAGGATCGCAAGAAGATCGCGGCCGAGATCCAGAAGGAAGCCTATGACCAGGTGCTTTACATGCCGCTGGGTCAATATCAGGCGCCGAGCGCGTGGCGGAAGTCGCTCACCGGCGTGATCGACGGCCCGGCAACCCCGGTGTTCTGGAACGTCGACAAGACGGAGTAAGGCCGAGTCCGAGTAGGGGAAGGCGCTTCTCGCGCCTTACGTCTCGACCATCGCGCGGCGCCGCTGTCATCAGCGGCGCTGTTTTAATTTGTTGTTGCGTTGATTGAGAAGGCGGGGCGCTTTTTAACTCTTCCAGTTTCCAATTGTTGCTATTTGTTTCTGTTCTGAAATAGATGTGGCGTCTTCGCGCATCGCTTTCCTTGTCCCATTTGCTTCCCGTGCCGTTCGATTTTGCATTCCAGGCGATGGCCGAACGGTCGGATCGCGCGCCGGCGCGCTGGCGCCGGCCTTTCCTTCGCTGGCTCGACCACGTCGATGCGGGCTGGGCCGTGCCGCTCCTCATCGCGTGCTTCGTCTTGGTCTGGACCCTCTATCTCGCCATCGCCTATGCCGGCGGCGGCCTGCATCCGGATACGCTCGAGGCATGGACCTTGGGCCGGAATTTCGCCTTCGGCTATCACAAGCATCCGCCGTTGATGGGGTGGGTTACGGCGGCGTGGACCTCGGTGTTTCCGCTCAGCGATTGGTCGCTGCAATTGATGGCGATGGCCAATGCCGGGCTCGCGCTGGTCTTCGTCGACCTGATCTCGCGGCAGTTCGTGACCGGACACAAGCGCGTCCTGGTGCTGCTGCTGTTGATGCTGACGCCGGCCTATCAATTCCACGCCCAGCGCTTCAACGCCAATGCGGTGCTGCTCGCGACCTGGCCGCTGGCGACCTGGTGCTTCCTGCGCGCGTTCGAGACGCGCACCGCGCTGTGGGCGGTTGCGGTGGGATGGACGACGGCGCTGGCGATGGTCGGCAAATATTACTCGATCTTCCTGGTCGCGAGCTTCGCCTTTGCCGCGCTGGCGCACCCGGGGCGGCGCGCCTATTTCTTCTCGGCGTCCCCCTGGATCTCGGTCGTCGTCGGGCTCGCGGCGCTGTCGCCGCATCTGTATTGGCTCGCGACGACAGGCGCATCGACCTTCACCTATGCGTTGGCCCACGCCAATGGCAATGTCGTGAGTTCGCTCGGCGACGTCAGAAACTTCCTGTTGGGACTGGCGGCGGCGATGAGTGTGTCCGCCGTGCTCTGGGTGTTGATCGCCGGCACGCGGCTGAAGCAGTTTCCGGCCGACTTTGCCGCGATGAGCCCGGGCCTGCGACTTCTGTTCTACGTTGCGATCGGAACGATCGCGCTGCCCGTGCTGACGTCGCTCGCGATGGGGACGGATCTGCCGTCGCTATGGGCGTTGCAGGGGCTGTTCCTGTTCGTCGTGCTCATTGTCTGCGGCACGCGCTATCCGATCGAGCGCTTCTACACGGTCAACGTCACGGTGATCGTGGCCGGCGTCGCGTTCGCCGCGGTTCTGGTCGCCGCCCCGATCCATGCCGTCTACCGCAACGAACATGGCTACGAAGAAGGCCGGAATTTCTACGCGCAGGCGGCGAGCGAGTTGACCCGCGAATGGCGCGAGCTGACCGGCACGCCACTCAGCGCCGTCAGCGGCGACGATTCGCTGGCGTTTGCGACCGCATTCTACAGCCCCGACCATCCGCGTTATGCACGGCCGTTCGCGTATCAATACAATTGGGGCTTGCCGCGCAAGACGACCCTGGACCGCGGCTGGGCCGCGCTCTGTTTCCGCGGCCAGGACCAATGCAGCCGCTGGATGGAGGGGGTGTCTTCGCGCGCCGAGCATTTCGTCAAGCGCGAGTTCACGGTGGAGGCAAGGCTTTGGGGCAAGCCGGGCCTGACGCGTGAGGTGGTGGTGCTGATGGTGCCGCCGCGTGGAAGAAGCTCGGCACCGGAGAGCGCTGCCGAAGAGTTCAGCGCCAGCAGGCGTGCTGCGGAGTAGAGTGCGCGCTCAGCAATGGCTGTCGCGCACCTGCTCAAGCCCTTCACTCGCGAATGGCAGGCTGGTGTCCGGCCGCTCCTCGGCAAGCTGTTGCTGTGGGGCGGGCCGCTCGGTTTCCCACGCGGGCTGATCCGGCTTCTTCTTTGGTTCCATCTCGCCATCCTCTCGATTGCTGCAGTACAACATCGAGGCCGCCGGGAAGTTCCTTAACTAACGGGACGATGATGCGGCTTGAACAGCCGTCCCTTCTCAACCACGAGCACGATTGCGAGCGCTGCCAGCGTCGACAGGAAGAAGCCGACCGAGAACGGCAGCAGCGTGCCGTCAAAGCTCTGGCCGATCGCCATGCCGACCACGATGCCGATCAGGGTCGTGATCGAGCCGTAGAGCGACGAAGCAGTGCCGGCGATGTGGCCCTGCGGCTCCATGGCGAGCGCGGTGAAGTTCGCGACCATCATGCCGAACGAGAACATCATCAGGGCCGAGAGCGCCATGAACAGCGCGAGCGGCAGCACGCCGAGGATCTCCGTCAGCAGCATCACGCCCGCCACCACGGTGTAGAGCGTCAGCGCGCCATGCGAGATCACGCGCATGCCCAGTCGTCCGACCAGCTGCGCATTGAGGAAGCCAGCCACGGCCGTGCCGGCCGCGATCGCAGCGAAGGCGAGCGGAAAATAGTGACCGAGATGATAGATGCCGGTGAAAACCTGCTGGGCGCAGAACACGTAGGCGAACAGCGCGCCGATGACGCTGCCGGCGGCCGTCGCATAGCCGATGGTCTGGCGGTTGGTCACGGTCTGGCGGAAGGCCGAGAACACGTCGGCGGGTGCGAGCGACCGGCGTTCGGATACGGGGAGGGTTTCAGGCAGCCGCAGCACGCACCATGCGAGCGCGAGCAGGCCGTACAGCATCAGCACGACGAAGATGCCGCGCCACGCCGTCACCAGCAATACCGCCTGCCCGAACGAGGGCGCGATCACGGGCACTGCGATGAACACCATCATGGCGAGCGACATCACGCTGGCCATGCGGCGGCCGACATAGCAGTCCCGCACGATCGAGGTCGCGATCACGCGCGTTGCCGAGGTACCGAGCCCCTGCAGCGCGCGCGCCAGCAGCAGCGTCTCGAACGAGGGCGCGGCGACCGCCAGCACGCTCGCGACCGCATAGACCGCCATGCCGCCGAGCAGCACCGGGCGGCGGCCGAAGCGGTCCGACAACGGACCCATGACGAACTGGCCCACGCCGAAGCCGATCAGGAAGGTCGACAGCACCAGCTGGAGATGATTGGCGACGGGAATCTTGAATGCCGCCCCGATATTGGGCAGCGCGGGCAGCATCATGTCCATCGCGAGCGGATTGAGCGCCATGATGGACGCGATCACGATGACAAATTCGGGAAAACCCATGGGGCGGTGTCCGGAGGACACCCAATCGTCGGCATTGACGTCGGACAAGAAGCTCACCTCTGAAATACAGGGCTTCTTCTAACGTCCATGCTGCGACGCACAACCCATGTTTCGGGATGGCTGTCAGGCGGGGCGGAGGCGGACACGAGTTGGTGAGGTAGCCCGTCACTCCGCCGTCCCAGCCACGCGCCGGCAACCAGTCATTCACCATAAGATCGCGGGCGCCGCACCGGGGAGATGAATCCGCAACTCATCCTGTCCATGGTGGCCTGACGGGGCGCCGCGCAGGCGCCCCGGAGGAACCCGGCAAGACAAGGTATTTCGCAGTGTCCGACGTAGCACGATGGTTGGGCCCCTCGGTCGACATGACCGCAAGGCGAAACATCTGGCTTGCCTGGCTGATCGGGCTGACGGCGCTGCTGGTGCTCGGCAATCTCGTCAGCGACGGCACGCTTCCCCTCAATTACGGCTGGGACGTTCGCGTCAATTGTGCCGCGGTCGATGCCTATGCCGACGGGCTCGATCCCTATTTCGTCAAGAACCTGAAAGGCACCAGGCTCTCCTATCCCTATCTGCCTGTGACGCTCGACGTCTTCCGTCCCGTGTGCGCGGGCGGCGTCCTCGTCGCTCATCACATGGGCGTCTATCCCGTCCTCGCCGTGCTCTGCGGCCTGCTCCTGCCGGGGCTTGGCCGGACGCGATCAAGCCCGCGCGATGTCGCGCTCAGGCTGCTCTGCGTGTTCGGCGCGTTCGTCGGCTTCGAATGGGTCTGGGCGACCGGGAATTTCGCGATCCTGGGCGGCGTGCTGACCGCGGTCGCGCTGAGGCTCCTGCTTCGCCCAACGGCATCTGGCGCATGGGACAGCGGCTTTGCCTTGCGCGTCGGCGGCGCCGCACTGCTTGGTCTCGTGACCTCGTTCAAGCTGGTGTTCTGTCCCGTGATCGCCGCGCTCTATTTCCTGCCGCTGCCGCGCGCGCGCAAGCTGGTGCTGATCGCGGTGGCCGCATTCGGCTTCGCATTGCCGATCCTGATCTCGAGAGTGTTCTACGCCGATCTGTTCTCGAGCTGGCTCGGTGCGCTGACAAAGCAGATCCCCGATCAGCATGCCGTCGAGCTCATGGAAACCAATCCGTCGCTGCTGCTGCTGGCGCGCAGCCTCATGGACCAGGTCGGGCTCGGCGACAGCAAGCCGGTGATGTTCGCGACCTATGCGCTCGCAGCCCTCGCGCTCGTGCTCGTGCCGTTCGTGCTGTCCGTCCTGCGCGCGGCCGGCAGCGGACCGGTTCGGGCAGGGGGATCGCTTCTGACGCGGCTCGATCGCTGGCTGATCGACCACCCCCGCGTGGCCGCACGCATCACGGTGCTCGCGATGTTTGCGCTCTATGTCAGTTCGCCGCGCCTCAAGGAATATGCCTTCTTCGAGCTCGCGGTCTATGCCGCGGTCCTCATCGCCGATCTTCCGGCCCTGGCACTCGCCGCCATGCTGACCGTCGGCCTCCTCGCTCCCGGCCTAGTGTCGATTTCGGGACACATGGTGGACGGCGGCTTCATGCTCCTCATCGTCGCGCTGGCAAGCTTCTGGATCCTGCTGCTCGATTTTCGCGCGGAGCCGATGCGACTTGAGGCGCAGGACGCGCGTTCATAACGAGCCTTGCCTCGTCCGCGGATACCGGATCCCTGGCCGCGAACACGTCAGGGAGCCGCTGGCTGACCTGGTTGATCCTGCTCGCGGCGGCGCTTGTCGCCATGTCCGTTACCGTCGACCTCGCCGCGGAAAATACCTTCCTTCTCTATCTCGACGGCCGGGACCTTCGCAAAGAGCCTCAGGTTGAGCGTAAGCGGCTGTTGAAGGAGCTGTTTGATGCGCATGGCCTCGAACCTCCGGCGGTCTACAGCGAGCACCTCGTTGGCGGCGGGCAGTAGATGTTCGAGCACGCCACCGTCGCCGCCTCGATCGGGCGGTCGGAGAGGGTGATATAACCACGTGCTGTCGGTGCTTCGGGTACCGCCTTCCGCACGTCCTGCGCCGAGAAGGCGTCGTAGGTGCCGCTCATGAAGTCGCTGTCTTGAAGGGGCGACGACCTAGCTTTGCTTTACAAGCGGATGAGGGCGATGCCCAGATCCGCTTGCTTCTTGCGACAGAGGTGCACTGCTGTTTCCTTGACCGTGACCTCAAGCGTGGGCTGGACGGCGCCTGAGAGGAAATGACCTCCGCGCACGGACCCGTCCTTGAGGCCAAGCACGGCGTGCAAATGCAGGCTGGCCCTGCCGTCATCGCCTTCTGCCACGTCGCCCAAGAGGCTCAAGACCTCGCACTGTTCGTTCACGTGGATCGGCTTGTATTGTTTCGCCACGAGATCAAACCAGCCAACCTTCGCTTCCGCAAACGCGCCAATCGCCGTAACCGATGCGCCGGCAATGTTTTCACGGTTGGCGAACTCGGTGATCGCTTTGAAGGCTTCCTCGCCCGGTTCCAGAATTAGGACGAACGTGCGGCCAGAATCGTCCTTGATGGATTTCGCTTTCATTGCGTGCTCCGGAAGATTGACGGCCGTTTGGCGCCTCGGATGGGCCGAGTAGGAAACAGGCCTAAAGAGCATCCGGTGTGCTGAGCTCGTGCTGGACCGCAGCCTCCCACAGCTCATAAGCCTTCGTACGGATCTCTTCCTCAGGCAGGTTCGACGCGGAGGTTCTCTGTACTTAAGCCGTTATAGACCTCGCGCCTCCCAGTACGTAGGCGTCCCATAGTACTGATGGGTGCGCGTTTCCCAGTCTCGATCCTGCCACGAGTCATCGCTGAACTCAGGCGCGTCCCTCAGCTGTTGCTCGGTGATGTTAGTTCGAAAACCACCAAGCGATGTGTCGTATGTCAGGGCGCTCCACGGAATGGGGTAATGGCTGTGGCCCAGTCCGACAAATCCGCCAAAGCTCATGACGGCATAAGCAACGCGACCTGACACCTTGTCGATAATGAGGTGATCAATCTCACCTATGTTCTTTTTATCTGCTCCGTAGACCTCGGTTCCTTGAATGTCTTCACTTGAGATGCATTGACGATCCGGATGGGCTGTTGCGCGGGCCATGGCTTCGGCTCCCTCTCACAGGTTTGTTTCGTCGCCTTAACTCGGCCCGTACCGGGTCGTTCCTGGTTTTCGGAGAGCATTTGGCCGCGCCTATCAACAGGCTCTGGCGATTCGCTGCTCTTGCAACTTCATGCGCGATGCTGCCGCAGCCTTTGGTCCGCTCTGCCGAGGTGGTGTGTCCTTGGTCCCACGGCTGTAGGCCTGCGCCGTCAGCTGTCGATGGTGCGGGCAGCCGGGGTCGAACCGGCACAGCGCTTGCGCGCCGAGGGATTTTAAGTCCCTTGCGTCTACCAATTCCGCCATGCCCGCCGCTTTGATTCCCATAGCGTTTTTGCCCTTTGCCCGTCTAGTGTTTTGCAGAAAAACCCTCGCGTTTTGCAAAATATGTTCACCTCTTGATCCGGTTGAATGCGCGAACGATGCTGACCTCGGATTCAACGTGCCTCGTATAGTGCGCCCCCATCCTGAGTGATTTGTCTCCGATCAGAGCCGCAATCTCAGAGTCGCTGGCCCCATTGCGCTTCCACCAAGCCGCATAGGAAACCCGTAAGCCGTGCAGGGTCGTCCCGGTTCCAATCAGACCTTTTGCCTCTTGGCCGCGCAGCCAATGGCTGACCTTGGTCTGCATCTCCTTCTCGGACTTCCATTCGGAGCCGTCATTTCGAACGGCGATAAGTCCATCGGCGCGCTGGACCGTGAGCGAAGTCAGGAAATCTTGGTATTCCTGCATGACCGGCAGGCGCACGGCGTTTTTGTTCTTGCGGGCAGTGTAGCGAACCGCCTTGCCCGTCAGAGGATGGTCCTCGAATTGGTTGCGATTGAGCCTAACGATAGTCTGACCGCGCAGCCCGATATAGCGAGCTGTCATCATCGGAATCAGAACCTCGAGCGGCGCGTTCTCGGCCGCAAACTTCCATTCGGGCGGCAGCCATTCCCGGTTGGAATCCGGGTCCGGTTCGTGGATCTTGTCCATGCCAAGACAAGGATTAAACGGCATCTTGCCGCGCTTCACAGCCTGCCTGAACATCGAGGAGAGCGCCGCGATCATCTGGTCAGCGAACCTCGGCCACTTGGCGTTGGCACATGCATCGCGAACGGCGTAAAGGTCAGGTTGCGTTATGTCCTTCAATACGACGTCGAACTCCGGCCGTAGATAGTCGAAACCCTCTAGGTAATCCTTGCGCGTAGCGTCAGCGAGCTTTTTCCATTTTGGATAGCCGTCCACTTCCTCGTCATCTATCGCGCCACAACTGAACCAGTGGATAAAACCGCCAAGCGTCTCCATTGGGAAATCGCCAGCTCGCCGCTTTAGTAGGCGAGGGCGGTTATAGGCGTTGATGAGGTCAGGCTGTTCTAGCCTCCTCATCAGTTCATCGCGAGTGCCGACAAAGCCCTTGATGAGCGCCGGGCCGCCCCCGCGCGGATAGACGTACCAAGTGTTGGGCTTGCGCCCATGGACGATGTTAAGGTGCCGCAGTCGCACTTCGACTATCACAACCGTTCCCCAAACCTTCGTGTTGGCGTTGAACCGTTAGGGTCGAGAGATTCTAACCAGGTATCGAGCTTTGATCGCAGCCATCTGTTGCCCCGCGTCGAATCCGTGAACCCGATTGGCTTAATGGGACACCTGGCCTTGAATACATCGACACTCAGCCCGCAATAATTTGCGGCTTGGTCGAGGCGCAGTGCTGCGGGCCAGCGCTCGGACATCAGTGTCTCAGATCCTGTTCGCCAAGCTCCTGCAACAGGGCTTGGGCCTGCGCTGCTTCGATGCAGGGTATGGCTGCCACACGGATGGTCGCATTCTCATTGTTTGCTAAAACCTGACGCGCGATCTGTTGGCCCTTGACCAAGATCCATCCGACGCCGTGCGGAAGGTTGGGGTCCTGCCAGATGGCGAACACCACGTCGGAATCGGAGACGCGACGCTTCACCATGGCCAAGCGCTTTTTTGCTGGCGCCGCCGAAAGCGTTTTTCGAAATGCGTTCGCCAGGTCGACGGCATGCTCAATCATCATTTCGACGCTCATCAGGCGGCCTCCGTTCGCGCTTCGGGCGCAGTCGACGACTTAGCGGCGATGACGACGATCTTGCCGCCCCGCTCGACCTCAACCCGGAGAACCTTGAGGTCCATCCGGTGCTCGCCGAGCCCCTCAATGACGCCGTTGACCGCTTTGCGAATGTCCGCCTGCTTCGTGTTGTGAGGACCGCGCGACATGGGAAAAACTCCTGATTGCACCTAAGCGGACATATCCGAATGCCTTTCGATAGGCCAAAAAAGGTGCCACTTATTCACAGTTAAGAAAATCGATCGAAAAACCATAATCAAAACAATGATCAAATAGGCGTCGAGCCCCTGTGAATATTTGACGCGAAAGCGGTTTTGATGGGTGAACGGGTGCCCCAGTTTGGGCAGACGACTGCTTTCCGGAAAAAAGCAGCCCGCCAGCCGAAACTGACGGGCAATGATCGCTTGGGGAATGTCAGTTCGCCCAGACAGTCGGCGCGTTCTCCAGCGCAGCCAAGGGCTCTCCGCCATCGTTGAGAATTGCTTGGGCGGCCTGGAATGCTGCATTAGCCGACAGTGCGAGTTTGACCACCGCAACCTGCTCTTTGGTGCCGTCGCTGCTTGGCACGGTGATAACGAAGACCAGCCGCCGGTTCGGCCCGATGCGCTCAACGCGCGCCAGCGCCTCGCAGAAGACCTCCTGCACACCAAATGTATCGAGGTGGCTCATGAGATGCCTCCGCCAGTGCCGAACCGCGCTAGATCATAAGCCACACCTTGCGCCATGAAGACCCTAGAACGGCCGTGCTTGCCGTCTTCGAAGACACAGACGAGGCAGGCCATGTGAATCAACTCATTCATATCGCGCGCCCTGTACTCAGCAATGACCTTCCGGGCGGCCTCGTGGGCTCGCACAGCCTCCACCTGTGCGGCCTGTGCGGCGAGGAAGTTGCTTCCTTCAATGTATTTCTGTTGGCGCCGATCCCACTTGTGCATTGCTCGCCGATTCTTGCCGCTCGGCGCGGGATGCCGCTTCAGCCACTCCTGATATCGTTCGTATTCTGCATCGAAGGCGGCCATGGCCGGCGTTAAAGCGTCGTCGGCATCTTGCAGAGCGTGGACTAGGTCCCGGAGCTGCGGGCTTATCTTGGTAGCATCCAGGGCCAGTGCAGACGCCCCCAGCTTGCCTGCAGGCGCCGCGGTGGTCGCGGCTGGCGGAATTGCCGCCAATGCCAGAACGGAGCCACCAGCGGCCACGCCAGCGGCTCGGGACAAGAAGCGTCGCCGCGACGGCGCCTCCGCGGATTCAACAGCGCCACCGGCGCCGCTCCGGTTGATCCTAACGCGCCAAGCTTTTACCGCGCCATAGCGGCCGTCGACCGCGTACACGCCGGCATCGTCGCCCTCAGCGTTGGTCCAGTTGCAGGAATCCGGGACTAGGTGGAAGCCCGCAGACTGAAGGAAGGCTTCGGCTTCGCCCAGCGTGGCGAACTGATTTGCCTCACGAATTTTGGGCGAGCTCGCCCGTGGCGTGATAGACACGCTTTCAGCTTCGGTCATTTTGAAAACCCTTTTCGATGATCGAGGTTAGGGCCGGCCGGAAGTTGTCACCTTCCGTCCGGCTCGCTTTTGTGCTAGCACAGTTTCATGAGAAAGAAAACCGTGCTAGCAAAGAAAAGACGGGGGCCGCCGCCTACCGGTAGGGGTGTGCAAATCGTCGTGCGGATGCAGCCGACCCCTCTCGCCGCACTAGACGAGTGGGTGGCTGGACAGTCGGACCGACCGACCAGAGCGGAGGCTATCCGCCGGCTGGTCGAGATCGGGCTAAAGGCGAAGAAATCATCCGCCGCGGCGCCATCCTAGTGTCCGCATTATTAAGCACTCGGTCGTCCTTGACTGCGGGAGTTTCGAGGTGCGGATGCCGCCAGGGAGCGTCAAGTTCCCGGCTTTCGTAACAAAAGGTGTTTTGATGTGTCATCGGAACATTGCCATTTGGCAGAGATTTCGATATATACCGCCATCTGGCACCCCGGGATCCCATGACCCAATTTTTGACAGTTGATACAACGCCCCGTGACTTTCGGCCCGAACCGATCTCGGATGAGGAGGCGGCTGCGATGTTTCGCGCTGTCCTCAATCTGTTCCGGCTGTGGGGCGTCACCGACGATCAGGCGGCCGTCTTGCTTGACATGCCGGTGCGCACCTATGGCCGCTGGAAGGCCGGCGAGCCGGGCAGGATAGACCGCGACGGCAAGGCCCGGCTCTCCAATCTGATGGGCATCCACAAGGCTCTTCGTATCATCTTCCGCGAACCCCAGCGCGCTTACGTATGGGTGAAGGCTCGTAATGCCGCATTCGGAGATCGGTCGGCATTGGACATCATGCTCGGTGGTGAACTGACCGACCTGATGCGAGTGCGGCGCTACGTCGATGCGGAGCGTGGCGGTTGGTGATCGACATTAACGCCGTCCCGACTGCTAAGGTTGAATGGCGGGGCGCTGTCAGGATTATCCGCAGCGTTTACCCGCCTATCGACCTGTTCGAAGACATCGCGGACCCCGCTGACTGGCCGCTTCTCATTTCAGCGGAGCAGAAAACAAATCCGAGGCTGATGGACACGATCGGCAACATCGATCTCGTGCCCCCGGAACGAAGGGTCGGCGGGTCCGGTGCTAGTTATCTCATGGCACCTTTCACCCACGTCAGCACGGATCGGCCCAGCCGATTTAGCGACGGCAGCTATGGCGTTCTCTACGTGGGAGACCAGTTCGAGGTCGCTCTGCTGGAGACGACCCACCATCATGCCCGCTTTATGGCCCGCACCAGCGAGCCACCAGGATGGGCGTCGCAGTTTCGCGAGATCGTCCTGACCGTGAATGCATCGTTGCACGATTTGCGCGGCGGAGATCCAGCCCATGCTCCGGCGCTCAATACGAATAGTTATAGCGAAAGCCAGCCGTTGGCCTCCCGGATGCGCGGCTCTCGATCTGAGGGAATTGTCTATCCAAGCGTTCGCTATTCCGGCGGGGAGTGTGTCAGCTTATTCTATCCCGATCTCGCATCCGGCCCGACGCAGGGACGCCACCTCGACTATCATTGGGATGGCAATCGAGTAGACCTATATCGCGACGCTGCCTCCGGTGAGGTCGTCCGTATCGTTTGATGCGGAGCGCTAGGTAGTAGGTAAGATCACGAGTGTCGCATGGCATGCATGCCGCGCACCTCGGCGATGTACTTCTGAGGTAAACGCTTCAACAATCCGGAAGGCTCAGAAGGTTATCAGGGAGAAAGCGATCATTCTCCGTCTTCAGATATTCTCTGCCATCGTGCTTTCTGACGACAACCCGAGCGGATTTGCCTTGCTCATTGACGCGATAAGCGTCCGGGTCGCGCTTGACATTGGCAATCGCAGTTTCTTCTGAATCCTTCCAACCGCTACCGCCGACAGCTTGAATGCGCCGATGGCGATCATGGTGATTAGGGAGTTTAGTGATGCACTTGATCTGGCGCGGGGCCATGTGGGTACACTCCAGCGACGCCACAGGAATATACGCTTGGGAAAAGACGAGAATACTACCAACCCAAGTAGGCGGCGGTCGGTCCTCTACGGGGCCGTCCGGTGATCATCGACGATCGCGAGCGCGGCCCGCCGGTGCGCCTTTGCCCCCGCGGGGTCTCGTCAGCTTTTGGAAAGCTAGCCCGAATACACAGCAGCCACATTGAGGTTAGCGGTACGTTACGGTCCGGCGCCGAGTCCGCTAATCTCAATCACAGCGCGGGCACGGCAGGGACAGCGCTGATCCTAATCCTGACCTGGCGCCAAGTCGTGCCCCGCTTCGTGCGATCTGGGGGCGATAATCATCATGGACACTCAGGGAGCGAAAGGAGATTGTCCGGTTGAATTCCGTCCACTGTGGTCTTGATGTACTTGTGTCGGCCGTCGGTGGCGACAATGACCTCGACGGTGACGCCTGATTCTTCGACGTAGTACTCCCACTGGCGGCTTTCGATGTCTTGTATAGTCTTCTTAACGGATAGCCTCCATCGCGTTCCGTCTGAATTCAGCCCGCCGACGTATTTGATTCTCTCATGAGCACTTCGCCGGTCGGTCTTGTTTATGCAACGAATGCGCACCCGTTTTGCCATGCGGATGTCTCCCCTCTCTGCAAGGCTGTCGGACGAGCTTAGAGCGTGTCTGACGAGGTGGGGCCGACCGGTTCTGGTAGTTGTGCCACGGCTTTTCCTGATGGATATATCCTGCCGTCAGCTTCTTCCGTCGTGGAGGCTGGCGGGGTTGAAGTTAGCGGCGCGTGGCAGGGACAGCGCCTTTATTCGCATGGGGTGCCGAGCCGCGTGGCCGCTAACTTCGACTGTGGGATGATCCAAACAGCCGTAAATCACCGCACGCGCTGCCACTCGCTAATGTTCTCCGGTATGCCCAGGTTTGATGGGTCTTCGGCCAAGTCTGAAGATGGCGAAGTATAATGCCCCAATGTCTCGCCATCAACGTGACCGCAAAACCCTTCCCGGTCGGAACGATCTCAGCCACCCCCGCGTGAGTTTTGTAAAACCACTTCACCATCTGCGACTTTCATGGAACGTGCTGTGTTTCGCGTCGGAATGTACCTCGACGGCGCCGAAGACGCTCGCACCACCTTACATTCTCGTCCCCACCTGGGACAGGCGTCGATCGATCCTTCTCACTCAAGGCGCCGAGTCACTACACACAGAACGATGGCATGTGCCGGCGGCGAGACGGACGAGGAAGACGCCGATCGCCAGACATTGCTCGATCACCTCATGGAAGGCCAGTACAGCAATCCAGTCCGGATCGTTGCTTTTAATACCGTCGAGGGATGGTCGCGCGATGTCACGGATGATATCGCCGACGAGCTGCGGCAGCGTTGCGCGGATGAGGGGGAGATGGCGGCAGCTTTGGCGGAGTTCTTGGACCGGAGCTAGGGCTTAGCCGAACTTGAGAGACTGAGGCGGATCTTCGCGCGTGGGCTCCGGCACCGGACGGCCCATCTCATGAGCAGCCTCAATCCAACACGCGATTGCGTCCTGAGCGTTCGCCAGAGCTTCCTGAGGTGTCTCGCCGTCAGACATACATCCCGGAAGATCCGGGACGAGCGCAACGAAGCCGCCGCCGTCTGCGGCCGAAAGCGGCCGGATCGTCACAGCATAATCAGTCGACATACTCACTTCAGCCTCCTGACCACCTCGAGGAACTTCACTAACCTGCGAATATATACAGGTTTGATGGGCCTTTTAAAGGGAACGGTTTGAATGTGATCGATGCGCGGGTGCGAAACCTTGTAATGGGAGCCGCCGCCGGTCGGAGGCTTGCAGGATACGTGATGTTCCGCACAAACCGTCTCTACATCCTTAATGGTCCAGTCCCCATGGGGGTTCCGTGCCATGCGTTCAAAGAGATCTGATGCCATGCTGGGGTGTACTTTGGCGGGAATCTACGTCCAGATTCTACCTAAGTTAACAACAACGGCAACCCGCATTCGAGGCTCTACCCACATGTCCCAAGCCCACCCCCTCTCCCTCCGCCCTACCCTCATCGGCGGCGAGACCGCCGAGGGCGACTACACGGTGATGCGGGAGGGCCGGCCGATCGGCCGCATCAGGCTCACCCAGGACCAAGTGGCCAATGCACCTGTGTGGGCCTGGACCATCACAGTGCCGCTTCCCATGGCACCCTGGTCCGCTGGCGGTGCGGAGAGCTTGGACGCCGCCAAGGTCGCATTCAGGGAGGCTTGGGAGCGCTTCTACGCCGGCCTGTCCGAGAAGGACATCGCGCTATGGCATCGCACGGAGGACGCGCGGAAGCCGTCCCGGCTCAAGGCGTAATGTTCCGGCTCCCCGCGAGGCTCATCTATTCACCTCTGAAATGCCGCCTTCCATTTGATCCATTTTCAGTAAGTCAATCATCGTCAGGCAGTGTCGTGCGTAATCGGGATCGACAAACTGACACCGTGCATACGTTCGCTGGTATGCTTTGATCGCCTCTTCAATGTCGAATTCCTGCTCCAATTTCGTTTCCTCTCTTATACAAAGATCATCTGGTATTTTTTGGGCTTCTTCTCGCCGCCGCTGCAGGTCGCGATGCCTATCGACATGGCAAGACTGACGGCGCCGTCAATGCGGTTGGTGGCCTTATCCTTGGCGAACATCCGGTGTCCCGTTCGGTTCGACTCGTAAATCACCCCGGCCAAGCACATCGTCATTGCAGGATTCTTCTCGATAACAATTCGCTCCTCAATGATCGCGGCCTCCAGTTTGTTGATCGAATCCGGCATCCATAGATAGATTTCGTCCGCCCCGGTCTCGATCTTCCCCTTGGTTTCAGAGACGACGCGCTTCTGAAAACCCTGCGGATGCACCACACACGGCAGCGACAGTCCGCGCTCAGCCATTTGCTCACGGAGGTTTTCAAGGCCGTACTGGTCACAGCCGATCGAGACAGGCTGATACTTCGCGCAAATCGTCCCGAGCGCATCTGCCACCCAGCCGTAGCCGATGCGGCGGCCAGGCACTGCCTCCATGAACTGCTTATCAACCCAAACCGGATACGGCGCTCGGTCCGCCTTTGCGCGCTCGTGCAGAGTGTCTTTCGGGGTCCAAAACCAAGTTCGCGACGCGAAGCGCCACTTGTCGACGGTCCTATCGAGCAACCACGTCAGCGTGAACGCGGTCAGGTCGTTCGCCCGGGATAGATCGAGGCCTCCAAAGCATGGATATCCCCGCTCCGTTAGTGCGTCTGCGTCGACCTCGCCGAATACGACCTCCAACGCGGTGCGTGAAAAGGCCGCGGTGATGCTGTCGGTCCATTCACAGAAGTGAAGGCGCCTAACCATGGCCTCTTTCGACGGCATACCCTTGGCTTCGTTGACTTGCTCGCGAATAAATTGGGGCTGGATGGTGACGCCGAGAGTCGGGTTTGCCTTCGGCCAGCACGCCTCGTCCTCGAATGGATTGTCGCCCTCGTCCAACGCGCAGACGTAGGCAAACCACGCATCATTTTCCGCCTCTCCGTGCGCCACACGGATCGAATATTCGTGCTCGCTAAAGCATACCGACTTGCGGTCGAAACCGGAGTTCGTGATCTCGAATATCAACGCGTCCTGGTTACCCTTGGTGCCGGCGCGCAGCATCTCGATCACTTCATTGTCGGGATGCTCGTGGATCTCGTCCACCAGGGCGCAGAAGGGCCTGATGCCCGATTTGCCGCGCTTGTCCGAGCTGATGGGCTTGAAGAATGACGACTTGGCCGTGTCGGTCAGTTGCCACACGGGGTTCACACCGGATGGAAGCAATCGCTTATTGAGTTGTGGCGATCGTTGCCACATTGCGACGGCGTCGCGGAAAAGGATAGCGGCCTGATCTTTATCGGTGGCGGCCGAGTAGACTTCAGCGCGCAGCTTGCCCAGCGCCGTCAGCATGTAGTGCCCGATGCCAGCAGCAAGAGGCGACTTGCCGGACCCCTTGCCCGCCTCGATATAGGCACGCCGGAATCGTCGGAGACCGTCCGAACGCTTCCAGCCGAATAGTGATCCCACGATGAACGCTTGCCACGGCTGCAACACGAAGGGGACAGCACGGCTTGTCACCGCGCCGTCGTCGGCGGTGTCCTCGATTTCCACGGTTAGGACATCACGAAAATACCCCACCACGCGCTTGACCGCGGCGGGATCCCATACCAGACCGCGCGCTTCCCCCGTCTCGAGGTCCTGCAAATGCCGCTTGCAGGCAGCCCGGACGTGCGGGCCGGCAATGATCTTGCCGGCACCAACAGCCAACGCATACGCCGTCGCTGGATCAGGACGCGAAGTAGTTTTCCGCGGGGTCTTCGTCTTCGTTGCCATCTGCTTTCACTCGCGCCCGTGCGCTTGGTGTCATCCCGAATTCGGCCAGCCAGGCGCGTATTCGCCGATCCGCGTCATTCCTTTGCGCGACGGCGGGATGCACCCGGTGCATCTGGTCGCCGGCCGCGGTCTGAGTTGCGTAATACTCAGAGCCGAAAGCCTTGAGCTCGGCCCGCGCGGCCAAATAGTCCGCATAAGCCTCGCACAGCATTTCCAGCGCTACGGCGTCTATCTCGGTCAGGATGCCCATTCGATCGAGAAGACCCGTAACGTACCCCCAAGTTTCGCGCGCCCGGTCAGACATGTGCACGGGTGCAGAGGGGCGGGATCGCTGGGCCTTCGGCTCCCGTTTGTTGACGGGTCGCCTACCCGGATTCCCCTTCACCAGCTTGAGGTGCGTTGGCGTCGGTCGTCGCCCCTTCACAACTATTTCCCTTTCAATTTCGCGACTGTGCGTACAAAGCCCCCCGTGCGATGTTCAGCCCCCGCGTCCGAAAGTTCGACAATACCCCCGTAGGGCAGGTATTCTTCCGCTGTTCGCGGGATGTCTCTCATCGATCGGCCAGCCGAACTCATCGACCGCACCGCTGTAGCCGCGACGTTCCGCTTGCTGCTTTGAGCTGTCATGATGCGTCTTGCACAGGCTCTGGAAGGGACCAGACCAGAACCGCACCGGATCGCCGTTATGCCGCTCGACGTGATCGCACACGGTAGCGCTCATATGCTCGCCGGCCTGAAGGCAGAACTTGCACCATGGCTCGGCCTTCAGCTGCGCGGCACGAACAGCACGCCACCTTGCTGTCCAGTACCATCTCTGCCATGGCCGGGCTTCGCTTGCTGTGGTGCTCATAATTTCAAATCCTCATGGCCTTGGGAACGCGCCGGTTGGCACCGGGAAGCCGGAATCGCTTGCGTAGCGTGCCACGCCCTTGGTGATGCGCAGCTCGTCAATCCATCCGTTCAGGGCAAAGGCGCCAACCAGGCCCGTCGCGCCGATATCGAGTCCCGAGCCGTCCTCCGTTTCAAAACTGCTATCTGCTGGCGTCGCACTTCCGACCATTACGCCATTCCGATAAAGCCGGATCTTGCCGGATGAGTCCTTATCGACGGCAAGGAAGTACCAATTGCCGGTCGCGATCGATGCCCCGCTTGAGATGATGGCGACGCTCGCGCCGCCGCCGCCAGGATGAAAGCCAAATCTCATCTCGCCCGCAGCCGTCACGCCAAAGTGCCAATCTACGTCAACAAAACTGTTCCCAACGATGACGTTCGGGTCGTGAGCGGCGATATTGGAGAATTTTACCCAGCACTCAATGGTGAATGCGTCGGAGTTGGAAGTCGAAAGCCAGAAATCGTGGCTAGGGCTGAAGACCGCCGCAAAACTATCGCCAACAGCGCGGAGCGATGACGATCCAAATTTACTGTCCGAGGTATCGATGTGTGCGCCGAAGGGTACGCTGGCGGTCCCGTGCTCACGCGAACTTTCATCCGTGAACCCCGGAGCGCCCGTCGACCCGTTAAGACCATCGAAACCCATCAACAGAACGACGTGGTCCCAGAACGCGTCGGCGACCTCGCATTTGAGGAGCGCCACCGCAGTGAACTCAACCGCGTAATTTGCGCCGTGCAAGGCGTCCAGCGCTTCGCATGATGTGCTCATCGCTTTTTTCCCTTCAGCTCAACTGTATCGATCGCGAGGCGGTGGCGGGTGCTCGTATTGCTCTAGAATGCCTCGAGCGATTTTGACCGCCTCTTCAGGCAGGATGGCGAGATTGATTGATTCTCTGTTGTCGAAATCGAACAGCAAAATAGTCGGCTTGGGATCGTCGCGGTCGGTTGGGAGGCCAACGGTCCATCTTTCCACCTTGATGCAGTCCACCTTGGTCATTTGCTTTCACCTTCGAAGCGGTTAGCCACCAATAATGCCGAAGAAGTGGCCGCCGCCACCCGTATCGCCCCCGCCCACACAGAGGCCTAGGAAATATCGATCGAGCTGGGAGTTTTGGGCCGCGAAGGCTCCTGTGTTTCGGCTGACCGCATATCCGTTGTCGCCACCTGGCACTGATGTGTGGTGAGCGACATTACCGAAAGTCAGGTAACTTAGAGACACGTTGGTTGCTGTAGTCGGCTTCATCGCGATGGCGTATGGCGTGTTAGCCGATAGCGTGAAGCCGAAACCGGTCGTGAACATTAAGGGATAGCTGGCGAGGCTGCTCGTCCCTACGGTGTTCGCATCGACCGATACTGACGCACGGACAGTAGGAGTGCCGAATGGGTCCTCATAGAGCACATAATCGACATCACCGCCGACATTCGAATAATGGACTACACCATACGCCTTGCAGGCATAGGGGACCTGGATAACGTTCGCGTACTCCTTGGTGGTCGATGTGTTGTTCCAGGACTGCGAGCTCGATGACGATGCGACGCTGGCACCGATAAGATAACCGCGAGTGCCATCCGATGCTCTGATGACGCAGTTCGGCATCAGACTCTGTCCAGAAAACGACGATCCGTTGTAAATGCAAAAGCTTGGAATGCCGTTAGAGAAACCAGCGTTCCCGATAGACCTAATTAAGACTGCATCAGATCCAGCGCGTGAGGTTAGTTGCCAGCAGACGGCAATCAGTTCGTTGTGAGCAATCGTTCTGGTGCCGGACGTCGGAACGCTTTCAATCCACGCATTGGAGGTCACGAGGCCGCTGTTTCCGAGGATCGAAGCGACAACGTCATAGCTGATGACGCCGGCCGAGTTAGACGGGCGTCCGGTGGGACCGTTGCTTGTGTCTACCGACGCGATGCCAACCTTCAACGTGGTGCCTGAGTTCGCGAATATACCGGACCCGCTTCGCCAACCGATCGCGGAACTCCCCGTCGTATCAACCGTGTGAGACGCGTGATCGTCCCACCAAACTTGGCCGATCATGACAACGGCCAAATTGGCGGCGTTGATGTTGCTATCTGTCAGCGATCCAGACGGGACCGGTGCCATCTGACGCAGCGGCATTCCGATCGGGCGATATTCGAAACCGGCAAATTCTGTGATGGACATCTAAACCTTCCTTACGATCCTGCATTCAAGCATCGATGTAGTCGACAAAGCCGCACTGAAACGCTTCCGCTGCCGACCATTTGCGGTCCTCGCGCATCCACGCTCTAGCTGTCTCCTCAGAGACGCCCAGCCGCGACGTCAGAAGAGAAATCGTCGCGTCGTCGATATCGTTTAACTGGTCGCTGATCGCCTCTCTGACCGCGTCAGGTAGGCGCATCAGTGCGTCCGTCTGCGTTCGTGTGCAAATGCGGGCCGCTCTGTGAACGAGCACGGTGCCGGCAGGGGCGATACTCCGTTGATCAGCCGCCAGCGCGATGAATACCGCGCCACTGCTACAGCGGCCTGCAATCCTGGCCGTGACGCGATACGGATGCCGCAGGAGCGCCGTCGCAATCGCCACCGCAGCGTCTCCGTCGCCGCCTGCATCGTCGATCTCGCAATGGATGCTGCGGTTGCCGGCCCCGCTGATGGCGCGCAGATAACGCTCCGTGTCGCGCTTGGGAACGCGCCCTAAGGCGAGATCGATGCCCTTGGACACTTCCGAATGGAATTCGAGCACCAACGGCGCCTCAGCGCCCTCTGGTCGGCTCGTGGGATTTGGAAATTCAGGCAGCGCCTTCGGCTGCTTTCGCGGCGATGCCTGAATCACGTATATGGTTTCGGCTGAAAGATCGGGCCGAGCCAAGTTTTCACCTTGCTCGTCCCGATCCGCTGGCGCCGGTACGTCCGCGGCTGCCAAATCGTTGACGTCTGCCATCAGGCAACAACCAACCTGATCGCGTCCGCGCGCTCGCGACCGTTGCGCTCATCAATCACCAGATCGAACATCACGGTCTGCCCAGATTCAGGCCTGAACACTGCCGACAGGTGTTTAATATGCGCGAACGCATCCGGGCCGCCGTCGTCGCGCTTGATGAATCCAAAGCCGCGATCGGAATCCCACATCTTGATTGTACCGCTGTACGTCAATCTTTTGCCTTTCTAGTTCAGGTCGGTTGCGCCGCGCTCCAGCCATGCGCGCACCTTTGCCAAGTTCTCTTTTAGTGAATCTTCCAGCACCGTTTCGCGGTGATCTCGGAGGACATTCACGGCTTCGTCAAAAGTCATCGCGCCGCTAGCCAGCACGTCTTCGACGAAGCGCTCTTCGGATTTGGCAATGAGCTCCAGACTCTTTGCGCGCACCCTCATCATTATGGCGTCGATATCGTTGACCCTCATCGCGCATCCCTGCCGGCCTTGACGCAAAGGCGCCATACGCCATCACCCGATCCGGGGCGGACGCCCTTCGAGTCGGTCATGGCGAACCACATCGCGCCGCGATCACTGCAAAAGGTGTTGCGCTTGAATTCCTTCTCTGCATCCCAGGTGCCGGCCCACGGCACAAGCGGTCGCTCTTGCAGCTCGAGCGTCTTCTGCTCCAGCTTGCAGAGACGATCGACCAGAGGCGCCACCGCCTTTTCTACGAAGGCTCGGACCACGGGGGCGATTGCATCCATCATGGCCTCGATCTCACGCAATTTTTGATCCGAGATTCCGGATTGCGCGATGAACTGCTTTTTCTGCGATTCGGTGGGATTCTTGATTTCACCCACCTGCTCGGCGGTGAGGAGCGCGCCGTCGATAAGATATTTTCGAGCCATTGCGTTGCCCCTATCGGATATCGGGCTCGCGCCCGTAGCGGCGCGCATAATCGAGCTCCAGCCGAGCGAGGTGCCGGGCCCTGACGCCCATCGGTCTATAATCGCCGACGCGGGCAAGATCGAGATCGCGCGCAAGCTCTTTCCGAAGCTTTCGAATCCGGTGCAGATCTTCGACCTCGGGCAGGATTTTTACGGGCTTTGATCTCTTCATTCTGACTACCGGCGGCATTTCAGTTTTTCTCCTCTTCTGGCGTTTTCGCCGAGATGACAGATTGAGCGATTGCCAGCATGCCGCTCAGCAGCGGCGCGGGCATCAGGACCGCTCGAATGCCGGCTTCCTTCAAAGCGAGGCCCGATGCGTTGAGGGCATCGATAGCCGACGTCAATTCGTTGATGTTGCTGACAATGCGCTCCGCTGCGGCTTTGCGGAGAGGGATTATCGCGTCGCGAACGGCGTTCGCGTTCTCCGAGCTGCAGGACCGCATCCGCTCACGAACCGCTGCGGCCGACCGCTCAAGCCTGACTGCCTCAGCGTTAAGGCTGTCGAGCCTAGATTGAGCCGCACGCCGATCACTTTCTGACACAAACCTCAGCGCAGACTGAAAAACGCCGCTGGCGATGTCCTGTTGAGTGCGAATTTCGGTGCACAGATCGCCTTGCGCTCGCTGGATCTCAGCGAGTTCTTCCTCTGCCGCGACCATGTCGACCGGCATCGCGCTTCGCGCTGCCGTCCTGATCGCCTCTTTGTTCGGTATCTGCATTCGGAATGCCCATGCTTTTCGCAGTCTTCGAATCATCATTAGCGCAGCTCGCTCCTCAACCCGCGTGTGCTGTCACGCGCCGTCACCGAACAAACGGTTGGCCAAGATGAATTTCGAGGCCGCGGCGCTAATTGCCTCACGGTCCTCGGTGTCCCACTCTGGGAGGTATCCGCGCTCTTGCAGGAAATCTGCGGTAGTCCGTGGGACGGTGACCCGAATGCTGATCAAGCCCAATTTTTTGCGAACTCGTGATTCCTTCGAGTGCTGGGCGTGCTTTTGCTTTTTCGCGAGGACCGGATCGGATTGGGGGCTCGCTTCCGCAGTCTCATCAACGGGAGGTGCGTTCACCGGCGCAGCACTCCGCCGGTAAAATTCGCAAGCATCCGCGCCGCCGCGTCGGCAATCTCCTCGGGCATGGTGGGCGATAGCCAGCGAAGATCGCCGCCAAGCGAATGCCAAGACACGCTGAAGAGATCCCCGTCCTCGCCCGTTCGATCGCGAACCCTGGTCAGGCTGATGATGCCGCCGAGCTGTTGCGGCTGATGACGATTGCGCGATGCAGGTTTCATTTCGCACCTCGAGCGCTGATCATTCCGCCCATCCAGTTTCTTTTGTCGGCGCAGCTCGCAGCGTTAGGAGCGGCTCCAACCGCTTTCGATTGGCCGCCTCCGTGGCCTCATCCACCGCGGTCGCGGCTAGTCGCCTGCGCGCCTCCGCAATGACTTCCTCGCCAACCCATCGACACTCGTCCCCACCCCGCAGGAGCCTCATGCTGGAGCAGACGCGCTGCTCGAACTCGCGGTCGATCCGGGTTTTGGCCTCAATGGCCGCGGCTCTGGCTCGCTCGAGGTGCTCCGGGAACGATTGAAGGTCGGATGCAAGCTGATCCAGCCGGACGATCTGCCTTGCCAACTCGGTCAATACCTCGGCGATGGTAGGGACGAAGTTTTTCCTTCGGCGGAGATGCCTGCACGCGTTCGAAAGAGCGCTGACGGCCGGCCGCTCCGCGACTACGTCCTCGAGGAGCGCCACCCCGTAGATCGCCAAATCCTGCTTGGTGGAGTTCGGGAAGGAGCCGATGAGGATCTGCAGATGACGCTTGATTTCCTGGGGCTCGGCTCGACGCTGCAACCCAGAGACTTCAGCGGCGAGGGCAGGGATGGAGATGGACCGGGCGACGGCGTCGGCCTCAGCTAAGGCACCTTCGATTTGGCGGATGAACGCCATCGAGTTCGCCACCGGTGCACGGACGGTCAGGTCGGCCAAGGCATTCGAAAGCCGGGCAACCAGTTCCAGGTCGGAGCCGGTGGTGTTGTCGATCAGCTTGAGATCGGGGGTCATAGTTCCACCCCCTCGATCGCAGCAATTGCCGACATCGCACCGACGATCGGCCGAGCGGGCCCCTGACGGAGGCAGCCGTTGACGAACGCAATCGGATCCTGCGCTTCCTCCCGCTGCGCCCGCTTGACCGCCTCGAAGATTTCGCCGTCCGAGTGGTCCCGCCGCCACTTCCCGACAACGCTACGTGCACTTCGGTCAGGCACGCCAGCAGCAACGAGAAATTTCCGACACTCGCCGAACAGCGCTCCGACGACGGTCGTCGGCTCTGCCGATGCCGGAAGCTGGATCTGTTCGGACTTCTGCCTTGGAAGCTCGATAACATTGCTGGCAGGGTTCGCGCGCGCAGTGCCGCTCTCTTCAGAGAGCGGAATATTATTATTAAAATTATTATTTCTTTCTCTTTGCGTCGATTTTGGATCACGGTGCGCGTCGGGCGGTGCGTCAGGCTGCGTTTCTTTTTGCGCGTCGTTCTGCGCGTCAGAACGACACTCTCCCGAATCGGACGTTTTCTGAAAAACATCGTAATTCCTTATCGTTATGATTGTCCCGTCGCGTGTAGCTTGCGCGTCAATCAGTGCGTCAAACTGTGTTTCTTTTTGCGGGCCGTTTGATGCGTCGTTCTGCGCGTCGTTTGCGCGTCGGCCAGAAATGCGCGTCAGGAAGCGCCGAACACGCGGTTCCGGCCACTGCCAACGCTCCGCTAGGAACCGTGTCGAAGCCAACAACTGGCCGCGCTGAAGGTCCACGGCGCCGCGAGCCAAGCGGACTCGCCGAGGCCTCCACCCGGCGTCGGCAACCAAGCCGATGAAGGCCTGCAACTCCGTGAACGGCTCAGGGCTGAAGATCGGGTTGTCGAATAGCTCGCGAGGAACGGCGATGAAACCGCGTTTGTTTTCGGTGCTCATCGCGGGCGCCCCGCGGCGCCCGCGAGGGCCGCTACTGTGGCGGCCATCTCGGCGGTTAACGCGTAGACATGGGCAAGCCGACGGGCTTGCCGTTCAGCGAGATCGGTGGCAATGTCGGATGTGCTGATGACATCCAAGTTGCGATCGGGGCCGCCTGGCAGGGCGGCCCTTTCGCTTGATGGGTCAGATGCACGCATGTTGATGCACCCCCCAAGTCGCCAAAAATGTTTTGCAAATACCTTGTTTCCCATCGGTTTTGATGGGGTCGGCGCAATTTGTTTTGCAAGAAAGTGTGGGGGGCTCAGTGGTCGCAGGGAATTTTAAGTCCCTTGCGTCTACCAATTCCGCCATGCCCGCTTGATCCAACGAGATCAAACACTTAAGTCCACCTGCGGCCGTCTGGAATTGGCGTTTTGCGGCCCGGCGGGTGTCCTTCCTTAAGCGAGCCGGGCGCACAAGGCAAAGCCTCAATCCGGACATCTGTTGCTGCTTTAGGCATTCTCAATCCACGGGGACTATTCATCCGGCATGGCTGCTTCGCTTTCCTCTCCGCTGCGCTGTTGCGGCGCGCTCCTCGTGCTGCTCGCGGGCGGCGCGGCCCTGGCCGGCTGCGCCGGCATCAGCGAGACGGTCGCGCCGGCCTTTGCCGATCCCGCCAGGTACGATTTGTACGATTGCAAGCAGCTCGAGAGCGAGCGCAAGGGGCTCGCCAGTCGCACGACCGATTTGCAGAGGCTGATGGACAAGGCGGAGACCGGGGCCGGCGGGGTCGTCGTGTCCGAGCTCGCCTATCGCAACGAGTACGTCGCGGTGCGTGGGCAGGCGCAGCTCGTTGAAGACGCCTGGCGCCGCAACAGATGCCGGGAGACGCCGCCCGATGCAAAACCGACGACCTCGGCGCCGCAGCCGCCGGTGATCAAGCCCGCCCCGGCAAGATCCGGCAGCGCCGCGCGCTGAGCTAGAGCATGATCCGGAAAAGTGTGAAGCGGTTTTCCCTCGCGACAAACGCGGAACGCGTTTGCGCGGAGATCATGCTCAAACAATAACTGCACCAGCTTCAGGGCCGCCAGCCGTAGATCCAGTCCTGCCGCGCCAGCATGCGGTCCGGGCCGAGCGCGCGGATCGCAAGATCGCGCGCGATCGCGAGCGGCCCGCTGAAATGATAGATGCGGCCCTGCTGCCGCGCGGTCCGCTGCACCCGCCGCACGCGGCCCTGGCGCGCAGCTCCATATTGCTTCAGCGCGGCGGTGATGCCCGCGCTGCTCTCGGCTGCCTCGAGGCTCACGCGCTGCGCGAGCACGGCGGCATCCTCGATCGCCATGCCGGCGCCTTGCGCGGCGAAGGGCAGCATCGCATGGACGGCGTCGCCGAGCAGCGCGACCGGGCCTTTGCTCCAGGGACAGCCGTCGGGCACGCCGAACAGCGCCCATTTGCGCCAGCCATCCACCGCGGACAGCATCATCCGCGCCGCTGGCGGCCAGCGCGGCGCGGCGAACGCCTCCATCACGTCGCGCGGATCGCCGGGCGTGCTCCAGCCCGGCCTGTTCCAGGTGCCCGGCAGCACCGCGACCACGTTGATCTGGCGTCCGCCTGCGATCGGATAGGCGACGAGATGAGCGTTCGCCCCCATCCAGAGCTGGACCCGCCGGGCGGTGTAGTCCTTCGGCAGCTGCGTGGCATCGAACGTGCCACGCCAGGCGATCAGCCCGGAGAAGCGCGGCTGCACCTCGGGAAACAGATGCTGGCGTACCGTCGACCAGATGCCGTCGGCGCCGATCAGGGCGCTGGCGAGATCGCTGCGGCGGATCGTGCCGCTGCGATGGACGACGGTCAGTCCCTTGGCATGAGGCGCGACGTCCTCGAAGGTTGCCCCTAACTTCAGGTCGATATCGGGATGATCGGAGACTGCGCCGGCGAGCGCGGATTGCAAATCGGCACGGTGCACCACCCAGTAGGGGGCGCCCGCGCGCAGGGAAGCGGCTTCGCCGAGCGGCATGCGCAGCAGCTCGCCACCGGCCCGCGCGCTCATGATCGAGACCGCCTCGGGAACAACGGCGCGCAGCTTGAGGCGGTCGGTGAGGCCGAGCTCGACCAGCACGCGGCTGGCATTGGGGGAAAGCTGCAGGCCCGCGCCGACTTCCTCGAGACGCTCGGCCTTTTCCAGCACGACGATGCGGAAGCCGCGGGCGGCCAGCGCAAGCGCGGCCGTCAGTCCACCGATGCCGGCACCGGCGATGACAATCGTTCGGGAGAGCGCCACCCCTGACCGATGGATGCGGTCAGGCCACCTTGTCCTTGAGGACGCATTCCGGCGGCCGCGCTTCGCCGGCCTTCAGGTCGGCGGCGAACCGGTACAGCGTCGAGCAGTAAGGGCAGATGATCTCGTTGTCGTTGCCGAGGTCGAGGAAGACGTGCGGATGATCGAACGGAGGGTTGGCGCCAACGCACATGAACTCTTGCGAGCCGATCTCGATGACGGGGACACCGGCATCGTTGTGGAAGTGCGGGACGACATGGTCGGACATCGTAGTTCATCCTGGAGTGGCAATGGCGGCAGGTACAATCAAAAACTGACGCGGCATCTTTGAGGCGCCGCGGACCATAAAGGCGGGTGCAGATGATTGCTAGTCCAGCGGAACCGAAAGCCCCGCAATTGCCCCATGCTCATTTGCTCATGCAAATTCGACACAATCTTGCCGCCTGAGAGAAGCCCTTCTTTCGTCGGGGACGTTGTGTCGCAATTTTGGCATACTATGTCTGAGGACGCGCGCAATTGAGGCAAAAGACGAATCATCAGGCGCTGGCGATCTTGGGACCCTCCGGGCTTTTCCGTATGAAATGGCTGCGAATCAGCACTGCGTTGACCGGTATTGCGGCTTGCAGCTTCCTGCTCGTGCAGGTAGCGCCGCATGCCCGTGAGGCCGGCGCGGTCCTCGCCGCCCAGGACGATCCGGCCGCGCTCTCCGAGCTCAGGCTCGATGCGCTGCTGCGACAGAACGACCACCTGGTCCAGGACAACATCGAGGCCGCGCTCGCCGCCGGCGACGCCGATCTCGCCGACAGTTTCGTGGCGCTGGCGCGTGACCGGAACATCGCGCTTCCGGACGACCTCCTCAACCGCGTGAGCGATGCGGTCAAGGCGGAAAACTCCACCTCGCATTTCGCGAAACGTTTTGCCACCGGCCTCGTCACTGGCAATGCCGACGACGTCGCGAGCCTGTCCGGAACCGTTGCCGGCGACCTCTTCGTGATCGGCGATGTCAGGGACGTCGTGCGCGAGGGCAAGCATCTGGCGATGGGCGAGGAGACCGACCGTCTGGTGCTCGGCCTTGCGACCGCGGGCCTTGCGGTGACGGCGGCAACCTACGTCTCCGTCGGCGGCGCCGCGCCGGTGCGGGCCGGGCTGACGCTGGTGAAGGATGCGCGGAAGGTCGGACGGCTCGGCGAGGGGTTAGCTGCATGGGCCGGCCGTTCCGCACGCGAGATCGTCGACACCCCGATGCTTCAGAACGCGGTCGCCAA
This sequence comes from Bradyrhizobium sp. USDA 376, assembly GCF_054063675.1. NCBI lineage: Bacteria > Pseudomonadati > Pseudomonadota > Alphaproteobacteria > Hyphomicrobiales > Nitrobacteraceae > Bradyrhizobium > Bradyrhizobium sp. USDA 376. The sequence goes on along the minus strand of NZ_JBSSGN010000001.1, from coordinate 7,525,694 downwards.
GGGTTCCGTGTTCCGCCCGGGCGAGACCGTGAGCGCGATCAGGGCCGCGTTCCGTGCCGAGAAGGCGGGGGCGCTGGTCCGGTTCGGCAAGGACGTCACGCGCGTGGCCGGGAAGACCGGTACGCGCGGTGCGATGGACACGTTGCGCATTGCCGAAGGCCCCAAGGACGTCGCGCGCGCGGCGCGGCTGGCCGAAGCGCAGGGCAGCAAGACCCGCGCGATCATGAAGCTGCTCGGCCGCGGCGCGTTGCTGCTGATCGGCGGCGTGTTCGATCTGGCGATGTGGCTGTTCGGCGCGGCACTGACGCTGTTCGGCCTGTTGTCCTCGATCAAGGCGACCACCGAACGCCTCACCCAGGCCTGGTGCGATCGCAAGAGGGCGCAGCGGCTCCGCCGTGCCCAGATCGCCGCCGAAGCCGCTCTGGCGGATGCGGCCCTTAAGGCCTAAAGCGCGACGAGATTGAGGTCATTCGTCGTCGCGCCTGGGCTATTGTTTGGGCATGATCTCCGCGCAAACGCGTTCCGCGTTTGCCGCGAGGAAAAACCGCTGCACACTTTTCCGGATCATGCTCTAAGATCGATTGTCCCCCCTCAAGACCGCGGAACTGATGATGCCGAGCTTTCACAACGGCGCCGTTGAAATTGCCTATCTCGACGAAGGCGAGGGCGATCCGATCATCCTGGTGCACGGCTTTGCCTCGAGCAAGAACGTGAACTGGGTCTATCCGACCTGGGTCTCCGAGCTGCGCAAGAACGGCCGCCGGGTGATTGCGCTCGACAATCGCGGCCATGGCGAAAGCGCAAAGCTCTACGAGCCCGTGCAATATTCGATTCCGACCATGGCCGGCGACGTGCTGGCGCTGATGGATCATCTCGCCATCCCGCAGGCCGATATCATGGGCTATTCCATGGGCGGACGGATGACGGCCTGGCTCGGCCTCAACGAGCCGCAGCGCCTGCGCTCGGCGATCCTCGGCGGCATCGGCATCGGCGGCCTGATCGAGGGCACCGGCCCCGGCGAGAACGTGGCGAAGGCGCTCGAAGCCCCCTCGCTCGACGACGTCGCCGATCCCGTCGGCCGCACGTTTCGCGCGTTTGCCGATCAGACCCGGTCTGACCGCAAGGCGCTCGCCGCGTGCCTCCGCGGCACGCGCGATCTCATGACGAGGCAAGAGGCCGCGCAGATCGACGTGCCCGTGCTGATCGCGGTCGGCTCGACCGACGATGTCGCGGGCTCCGCCAGCGCGCTCGGCGCCATCATTCCGGGTTCGGAAGTGCTGGACATTCCGGGTCGCGATCACATGCGCGCGGTGGGCGACAAGGTCTACAAGACCGGCGTGCTCGATTTCCTCTCACGCCGCGGCTGAAGCCTTCTCCGCCGGCTCGTCGTCACCGAACGCGCGGGATAGCGCCATCAAGACCACGAAGGTCGCGACCCAGGCCATCCGCGCGCCATAGCGGTCGTGCGGGCCGGAGATGACGGCGCAGATGAAGGCGTTGCCGAGCAGCGCCAGCGTCACGGTCGCCGCCAGCAGGGTCAGATCGTCGAGCCGGCGGTTCGCGAGGCCATGCACGATCAGCGCGACCAGCGCCAGCATCGAGGCCAGCGCGACGGGGACATGCAGCCAGTTGACGTAGTCGAAATCGACGCCCCAGTGCTGCTGGCGCGCGGCGCGCATCGGCGCGACCTGGGCGGGGATATAACGCTCGATGATGCCATAGGTGTGCGGGATCCAGCCATTGGTGCCTTCGCCGGTCGCCACATGCAGCAATTGCTGGCCCATCGCCCGCAGCGCCGCGCCGGCCTGCCAGGCCGGGTAGTCGGCGAGCGAATGCACCACGATGTAGCTCATCTCGTCGTTCATGCCTTCGAAACGGCCGAGCGTGTTGAACATGCTCTTGCCCCACAGGAATTCGTCGGCGGTCGCCGGCAATTGGTTGCGATAGGGACAGAGCTTGAAGTTTTCGCGCGGGCAATGGTCGTTGAGAAACCGCGTGACGATGCCGTCCTGCATCATGCGGCCGAAGGCGACGCCATAGCCGCCGGGCGTCCAGGCCCATTTCCCCGACAGCGCGTGGTTCGCCGAGACCAGCATCAGGCCGCCGGCGACGATGGTCATGCTCGCCTGCGCCAGTCCTGCGCGCGGAAGCCTGCGGCCGAGGAGCGGCCGCGCCGTCCAGCCGGCGACGCAGAGGCCGAGCAGCACGCCGAGCGTGGCGCTATGGGTTGCGGCGGCAAAGGCGGTGAAGCCGAACAGCGAGATCTTTTCGAGCGTTGACGTCCGTTTTCCGCCGATGACCAGCAGGAACAGCGACAGGATCGACAGCCCGGCGAAGATGTCCGTGAGCAGCATGCTGGCGAGCCAGGGCAGCGCCGTCGATACGATCAGGAGCAGGCTGATCGCGACGAAGCGGGACGTCTGCATCAGGCCGAGCACGCGTAAGGTGAGCTGCAACAGCCAGAGCGCCGCCAGCGACTGGGCCGCGAGGTTGACCCAGAAGCCGAAGCTTTCGCCATAGTGCAGATAGAGCCCGAACACGGTGGATCGGCTGGGGACGAGATAGCCTTCGTACCAGCGCGCCAGATAGCCGCCGGTATCCCATTGCAACAGCGGATAGCCGTTCCAGAATGCCGGTGTGATCATCAGGAGGGGCAGAATGACGGCCGCCAGGCGCAGCCAAAGCGATCCCGCGGCGCCCGCGCGCAATTGATCGGTGGTGATGCTCAAAACCGCTCCGTCGTCGTCCGGACACTGCCCGCAATAAGGCTTGGGAGAGAATTCACCAATAGTTTGACGCCGGCCGGCTTGAAATTGGCAAAACCCTGACCACTTTGAGCCAACCTTGTCGCCTGGGGGCGCCAGAATAAATCGTTGTGTTTCAAGGTATTGGCATGCTTTCGTGGGGCAAGGTGCTGTTCACTCTCAGGCAAGCACGTCAGGACTTTGTCGCCTAGACTGTGCTATAGAGCCCGCAAAACGAGCCCATTCGAAAGAGCAAATCCCATGGCAGTGCATCAGGTCAATCCGGGAGGAAAGCTCGCCTCGCTCGATCCGATCTGGGACCGGATCCGGGGCGAAGCGGAGGACATCGTCCATCGCGAGCCCGAGCTTGCGACCTTCATCTACTCGACGGTGCTTCACCACAGCCGTCTCGAGGATTCGGTGATCCACCGTCTCGCCGACCGGCTCGATCACTCCGCGCTGTCGGGCGATCTCGTGCGCCAGACCTATGACGAGGCGCTGCGCGACGATCCCGATCTCGGCAACGCCTTCCGCGCCGATCTCGTCGCCGTCTATGATCGCGACCCCGCGACCTCGCGCTTCATCGATCCCTTGCTCTACTTCAAGGGTTTTCACGCGATCCAGACCCATCGCCTCGCGCACTGGCTCTATCTGAAGGGCCGCAAGGACTTTGCGTATTACCTCCAGAGCCGCGCCTCGGCGGTGTTCCAGACCGACATCAATCCCGCCGCGCGCATCGGCCGCGGCATCTTCCTCGATCACGCCACCGGCTTCGTCTGCGGCGAGACGGCTGTGATCGAGGACGACGTCTCGATCCTGCACGGCGTCACGCTCGGCGGCACCGGCAAGGAGAACGAGGACCGTCATCCGAAGATCCGCCATGGCGTGCTGATCGGCGCCGGCGCAAAGATTCTCGGCAACATCGAGATCGGCCATTGCGCGCGCATCGCGGCGGGCTCGGTCGTGGTGAAGCCGGTGCCGCACAACGTCACGGTCGCGGGCGTGCCGGCCAAGATCGTCGGCGAAGCCGGCTGCGCCGAGCCGTCGCGCACCATGGATCAGATGATCAACGCGATGGGGCTCTAAGCTCGTAACAAGGGCCGGATTCTCCGGCCCTTTCGTCCCCAAAATTCTTTGGCAATTCATGCTGGCGGTTCGTCGCGTCTCGTCCTAAAACCCGCCGACCAATTTTGATCGGAGACTTGCCGTGGACGTCAAAGAAGTCAGAAAGCTGGACGCGTATCTGAAGCGCGTATTCGGCAATCCCAAGATCCGCGTCGTGCCGCGGCCGAAGAAGGATGATTCCGCCGAGGTTTATATCGGCGAGGAATTCATCGGCGTGCTGTTCGTCGACGACGAGGACGACGATCGCTCGTTCCAGTTCCAGATGGCGATCCTCGAGGACGATCTCGTCGATCAGGAATAGGGCATGATCCGGAAAAGTGTGAAGCGGTTTTCCGAAAAGATCATGCTCAAACAATAACCTGAAGCGCTGTCCGGTGCTGTGACCCGGTTCGGGGTCACGCGCCCACCGCGGCGAGCATGTCGGGGATCGTGACGAATTTCTCCCGCGGCTTGCCGAGCAGCGCTCCCCTGCATTTCTCGGCCGCATCGATCGTCATCCAGTCCGGATAGCTCACGATTCGTGCGACGCGGCTGACCACGCGCGAAAGCAATGCCTCGGGCGTGTCCGAAGGCGTCCGCCGGTGGACGAGATCGGCCAGGACGGCCTCTGCGGTGGCGATCCCGCAGCCGCGATTGGTGCCGATCGTGCCGCTCGGCCCGCGCTTGCTCCATCCGCAGACATAGAGCCCCTCGATCACTGAACCACCGTTCGCGACACGTCCATCCATGTTGGCATGGACGCCGCGATCGTCATCGTAGGGAACGCCGGCGACAGGCATCGTTCGTCGGCCGACGCTGCTGAAGACGAGGCCGCAAGCGATGTCCTCGACGGCGCCTGACCGGTGCCTGAATGAGATCGTTTCGACCCGGCCGCGACCCTTGATCGCGACGGGCGACAGGCCAAAGCGAACGAGACAGCGCCGCGGCTTGGTCGCGGCATGCTGCGAGAAGTCGCGCAGCAGCGACAGCTTTTCGATCAGCTCCGGATCTCCGGGGTTCAGCGGTTCGAATTCGTCCGGCGCGACGTCGCGGACGTCGACAGCCGTGTCGCACGCGCGCAATTCGAGGAAGTCGCGCAATTCCTTCGCGCTGAATTTTGCCTGGGCCGGTCCGCCGCGGCCGACGATGGAGATCTCCCGAATCCGGCTCTCCGCCAGAACCTCGAGCGCGTGGCGCGCGATGTCGGTCTGGCGCAGCTCGTCGGCTGTCTTGGCGAGAATGCGTGCGACGTCGAGCGCGACATTGCCATGACCGATGACGATCGCAGCCTCATGGTCGAGATCGAACTGGAGGTCGCGGAATTCCGGGTGACCGTTGTACCACGCGACGAAATCACCTGCGCTGTGGCTCCCGGGCAGAGCTTCGCCCGGAATGCCGAGAGGCCGGCTCAGTTCGGCGCCCGTTGCAAGCACGACAGCGTCATAGGCCTCGCAGAGTTCGTCGACGGTGACATCGTCTCCGACTTTGACGCCGCCGATGAAACGAAAGCCAGGCGCTTTCGCGATCCTGTCGAAGGCGACGGTGACCTGCTTGAGCTTCGGATGGTCGGGCGCAACGCCGAACCGTACCAGCCCGTACGGCACGGGCAGCCGTTCGAACATGTCGACGGTCGCGGGCGCGCCGGAGCGCAACAGGGCCTCGGTCGTGTAGAAGCCGCTCGGTCCGCTGCCGACGACTGCGATGCGGAATTCGTTCGCAGCAGAACCCGTCATCGGCCCAATGCCAGCTTGCGCTCATCGGCGCCGGGCAGCGGCGCCAGGCGTGCGCTGATGACGGGAGTCTCCGCGGCGCGCTTGCGGTTGACGTCGATCCAATACTTCTTGTCCGCGGCCAGGCGATAGTCCGGCTCGATCGCGCCGACCGGACAGGCCGGTGCGCAGCCGCCGCAGTCGATGCAATTCTCCGGATCGATATAGGTCATGGCGTCGTCGACGTGAAAGCACTCCACGGGACAAACGGTGACGCACTCCGTGTATCGGCAGCCGCGGCAATTGTCGGTGACCACATATGTCATCGTCAGGCCCCGCTGACCTGAACGAGGATGTCGGAGAATGTCGGCGCACGGCCGAGGTCGGCGAAGGCGGGCGGTGTCAGCACGTGAACCGTCGCGCCTCTGCGGTTGGAGCGCTGCCAATAGCCGGACGGCGCCACCACGACGCCCGGCATGATGTCGGGCGAAACGGTGGCGAACGCCTCGAACGAGCCGCGATCGTTGAACACGCGGATCGGCGCGCCTGCGACGATCCCGCGCTTTGCCGCGTCATCGGGGTTGAGAAGCACCGCCTGCTCCTCGCCGGCTTGCGCGGTTTGCGCGGGCAGGTTGCCGTAGTTGGAATTCAGGAAGGCGTGGCTCTTCGGCGAGATCAGGCTGAGCGGATATCGCGTTGCGAGTACGGGTGCCGTGCGCGCGTTCTCGTTCGGTGGAATGTAGTGGGGCAGGGGATCGACCGGCGCGCCATCCTGGTCGCCGTTGTAGCCCTGGCGGAACAGCGGCACCACGAAGTTGCCGCCGCCGGCGATCGTCGACTTGAACTCGCACTTGCCGGACGCCGTCGGAAAATTACCCTCGCGATGCGGCGCCCAGTCGGCGGGCGCCGGCATGGTGAGGCGCACATAGCCCTTGGCCTTGACGTCGTCGAGCGTGATGCCTGATAGCACCGGGCTCGTCCAGTCGAGCGAGGTCTCGATGATCTCATCGTCGCTGCGGAAGAAGGACGGATCCGTGACGCCCATTGCGCGCGCGAGGCGACGGAAGAGCTCGGTGTTGGAGACGGCTTCGCCGAGCGGCGCGATCGCCTGGTTGTTGTAGGACAAGTAAAGATGTCCCCAGGAGAACATGATGTCCTTCTGCTCGAGCTGGGTGGTCGCGGGCAGGACGATGTCGGCATATCTGGCGGTGTCGGTCAGGAAGTGCTCGCTGACGACGGTGAAGAGGTCCTCGCGTTCGAGGCCCTTTTCAAGCTTGCCCTGTTCCGTCACCATCGCCATCGGATTGGCGTTGTAGACGAACAGTGCCTTGATCGGCGGGTCGAAGCCGAGCTCGCCGGTCAGCGCAGCTCCGAGACGCCAGGAATTCAGCACGCGCATCTTCTCCGGCTGGAGATCGGGACGCATCAAGACGTCCCATCTGACCGGGAATGCCCAGATCGGCAGCTGGAGCAGCCCGCCGCCGACATGCTTCCAGGCGCCGATCAGTCCCGGAAGGCAGGCGATCGCGCGCACGGTCTGGCCGCCGCCGGCATGCCGCTCGACCGCCACGCCGATGCGCACGACCGCGGGCGGCGTGGTCGCATATTCCCGCGCCAGCTTGACGATGTCGCTGGCGGGAATGCCGGTTTCCTGCGAGGCGAATTCGGGGGTGTAGCTCGACGCCCGTTCCGCGAGCTCGTCGTAGCCGACGGTGTATTTGTCGACGTAGTCGCGATCGACCAGGTTCTCCTTGATGATGACGTGGATCATCGCCAGCGCGAGCGCGGCGTCGGTGCCGGGCCGGATCGGGATATGCCAGTCGGCGAGGCGCGCGGTGCGGGTGCGGACGGGATCGATCACCACGAGCTTGGCGCCGGCCTTCTTCGCCTGCTCGATGAACGGCCAGTGATGCGAGTTCGTGCTCAGCGTGTTGCAGGCCCACAGGATGATGTATTTCGAATGCACGAAGCTCTCAGGGTCGACGCCCGGCGTGTGCCCGATCGTCATCATGTAGGCCGTGCACGAGGCGGAGTCGCAGAACGTGCGCTCAAGCACGGTCGCCCCTAATTTGTTGAAGAGGGGATCGCCGACGTTGAGCCCGTTGATGATACCCTGCGTGCCCAGATAGCTGTAGGGCAGGATCGCCTGCGCCCCGTGCTCGGCGATGATTGATTTCCAGCGCGATGCGATGGTCTGCAGGGCTTCGTCCCAGGAGATCCGCTGAAACTGCCTGGAGCCCTTCGGGCCGACCCGCTTTAGCGGGTAGAGAACGCGCTTGTCGCTATAGACGCGCTCCTCATAGTTGTTGACCTTGACGCAGAGCCGTCCGCGCGTGAACGGATGATCGGGATTGCCGCGGACCGCGATGGCCTTGCCATCCTCGACCGTGGTCAGGATGGAACAGGTGTCCGGGCAATCGTGGGGGCACGCGCCGATGACCGTGGTCCGGGCCATGGATCTCTCCGTCTCCTGATTCAAGACGGCTGAGAATGCGGCGGCCGGGCGTGGTCTGGCTTTTCAAAATGTGCGGTGTTGTTGTCCCGGACTGCTCTCGGCCCGTGGACGGCTGGCCGGATGTCTGGCATGCTAATTGCTGGACCCGGCAATACCTCTTTACCCACATCGCGCTATCGCGGAGATTCACGATGGGTATGCTTGGCAACTCTGTCGATAAATATGTTACCGGCAGAATGCTTCAGACGTCCAACGACCGGCGATGGGGGCACCTCCTGGCCGAGCGCTGGAGCCATGAGCCGGGCGATCTGCCGCCGCAATTGCCGCGCGACACCGAGATCGCAATCCTGCTGCGCGGCAACTCCGTCGTCGACCGGGAAGGCGCGGGCATGCGGCAGCGCACTTTCGGCAGAAAGGGCACCGTGTGGCTCTGTCCGGCCGGCATTCGCGAGGATTTCATCCGCGTCGAGAACCAGATGCAGGAGTGCCTGCATATCTTTCTTCCGGGACAGCCGTTCGACGACACCATGCTTCGGGATCTCGATATCGACCCGTCGGGCATGTCCATCCGCTACGAGAGTATCGACCGGGATAGCTTCATCGAGCACGTCGCGGAACGGATCCTTGGCGAGCTCGAGCAGGAGACATCGACCGGCCGACTCCTGGTCGAGAGTCTCGGACGCGCCTTGTCGGCCCATCTCGTGCACAGCTATTCGGCCACGTCAGTCCGGTTGAAGCAGTCCTACGCCGTCCAGAAGCCGCTCGATGCCAGGCGCCTGTCGCGCGTGACCGACTTCATCGACGCCTCCGTCGAGCGCGATTTCACGGTCAAGGATCTGGCGTCGGTGGCGTGCATGAGCCCGGCGCATTTCTCCCGCAGCTTCAAGGCCGCGACTGGAGCTGCGCCGCATGAATATGTCAGCCGCCAGCGTCTCGATCTCGCCAAGCGGCTCCTGTCCACCAGCGATAGCCCGCTGGTCGACATCGCCTATGCCGCGGGATTTTCGTCGCAGGCCAATTTCAACCGCGCCTTTCGCAAGGCGGTCGGGACGACGCCGAGCCTGTATCGGGCGCAGAAGGGGCGCGACTAGGAAGTCTGCCGATTAATGCGCAGATGTCGGGTTTTGGGGTGCTAAGCAGAAATCGGATGCTCGATCTGAGTGTTACCGCTTGTGACCCGACGCGGTCCTCATCCACGGCGGTGCATCACCGTGCGCGAATGCGGACCAATACACTGGTCGATCTCCGCACTCGGCTGATCCGATTGCGATAAGCGCTCACTCGAAATGGACGGCGAGCCAGACCGTTGGCTGTTGCGGCTCCGTCCACTCGACGCGATGGCGTGTCCTTGCAGGGATGAAGACGTAATCCCCCACGCCCAGCGATCGCGCGGCAAGCTCATGTTCGAACTGCAATGTGGCGCGCCCTTTCAGCACGATCACCCACTCGTTCCACGCCTGATCATACCAGAAGCCCGGCGGACTAGTTTGCCCCTGCGATATAATGCGCTCGATCTTCAAGCCAGGCCGCGCGAGGATTTCGCTGAACGCCTCTTCCCCTATGTTGGCGGCCGAAACATCCGCGAATAGATTGCCTGGCTGGATTGTCATCGATATTCCCACGCCTTTCCAGAGCCGAATTACCTGCAAGCCCACGTAGCGCCCCATTCAGGTCCGTTCAACGGTGCATAGCGGACCGGATTTGCTCACGTTGAGTTCTTCGCATTTTGACCCAGAGCGGCCGCGGAGCTTGGCTAGTGTCCGTTTGCCACCACAAGCGGCCGTTTCGGTAAAGTCCCCCTTTTGACCGGTACCAAGCGGAAATTGAGCAGCGCAGCGCACGCAATCGCGCGGGCTACTTCTTTTTTGGTGTCAACCAGTCGTCGTCTTCCAGGGACGGTGCTTGTTTCTGCTGTTCCAGGATTCTTCTGTACTCCTCGGGGATCACCTGGCTGCGAGATGCTTCATGCAGCGTGTGTGGGAACCAGGTCGCGATGCCCGGGAAAGCAATCATCAGGCCAACGCAGATCACCTGCAGCATCATGAACTGGAACATGCCGGCGTAAATCGTCGCGAGACTCCAGCCCTTGACCACCTGCTTGAGATAGTACGCTGACATGGCGACCGGCGGCGACAGGAAGGCGGTCTGTAGCACCACCGCAACCAACGCTCCGAACCATATGAGGTCGATGCCCATGCCCTTCACGACGGGATAGAAGATCGGCAGGAACACCAGGATGATGGCTGGCCACTCAAACGGCCACCCCAACAGGAAAATGAGAAAGAGCACGACAATCAGCATGAGGCTGGGCGGCAGCTGCAGGGCGAGCATCGTCTCGGTGATCCAGTTCGCCGAGCCGAGGCGGGCGAACACCGCACCGAAAATGTTCGACGTAACCGCCAGCAGCAGGACCATGCTCGACGTCGCCATCGTCGAGGTCATGGCACGCTGCAGTCCGCTGAACGAGAACCTGCCATATGCGATGGCCAGGATCAGCGCGCCGACGCTGCCGATCCCGGCGGCCTCCGTCGGCGTCGCGAGCCCCCCGATGATCGAGCCGAGCGTCGCCGTGATGAGCCCGAGCAGCGGCAGCGTGCCGACGATCACCTCGCGCGCAATGTATCCAACGGAGTGGATCCGCTCATCCTTTGGCACCGGCGGCCCGAGCTTGGGATTGATGAAGGAGCGGCCCATCAGATAGACGATGTAGATGCCGGCCAGCAGAAAGCCCGGTCCGAAGGCTGCAGCATAGAGATCGGCGACCGATACCCCGAGCACCGGCCCCATCACGATCAGCATGACCGACGGGGGAATGAGAATGCCGAGCGTACCGCCCGCCGTGATGGTGCCCGCTGAAAGCTTGGCGTCATAACCCGCCTTCATCATGATCGGCGAGGCCATGATGCCAAGAACGGTGACGGCTGCGCCGACGATGCCTGTCGCCATCGCGAACACGGTCGAGGTCAGGATGACGACGAGGAAGAGTGCGCCGCGCACCGGCGCAAGCAGCATGCGGAACGCCGTAAAAAGGCGCTCCATCAGTCCCGCCTGCTCGGTGATGAAGCCCATGAAGATGAACAGCGGCACGGCGGCGAGGAGTTCTTCCTTCATCATGCCGATGGTCTGGAAGTAACCAAGCTCGAAGACCGTCGCGCCCATGCCCCAGTAGCCGAACGTAAAGGCGAGAAACAGCAACGTGAACGAGATCGGCACACCGATGAAGATCGCGCCGAGCAGCACCAGCAGCATGATGAGGCCGATGAGCGCTTCTGCGGTCATATCTCGACCTTCTCCTTGTGCTCGAGCTCGACGCCGGTGCGCGCCATGTAGATGCTCTTGATCAGTTCGGATGCGCCCTGGATCAGAAGCAGCAGGCAGGCGAGCGGCACGACGAACTTGAACGGCCACAGCACAGGCCGCCACGGTGTCTGGTCCGAAGTCTCGTTGATTTGCCAGGCGTAGTGAAATTCGTTCCAGCTGATCAGGAACAGCATGATCAGGCTCGGGAAGAAGAAGACGACATAGGAGATCGTATCGATCCAACCCTTCCTGCGGATCGAGAACTTTTCCCAGAAGAAGTCGGTGCGGATATGAGCACCCTTGTGCAGCGCGTAAGCGGCGCCGAGCATGAACAGTGAGCCGTAAAGCATGTAGGTCGCGTCGTAGGCCCATATCGTCGGCGCGTTGAACAGGTAACGCGCTCCGACCTCGTAGGCGACGGCCAGAACCAGCGGCACAGAGAGCCACGAGATGATCGTGCCGGTCCGGTCCGTGAAGCCGTCGATGATCCTGATTATCGCCAGCAGCGCCGGCGGCTGCCTGCCTGTTACCTCAGCCATGCCTCGCCCCTTTCGCTGACCGTTCGGACGGCGCATTTGCGGCGCGACGCAGAGCGGCCGCATGAGCCGCATCAATGGAGGGCGGCCGGAGCGGCCGCCCTCGGAGGAAGCCCTATTTCTCGACCGGGAAGTAATAGTTCGCCATGAAAGAGTATGGCGGGAAATAGAACCGCTTGTACGGCACCACAGCGCTGGCATAGGCCTTCTGCGAGTCATGCACCTTCTTGAAGAAGGGGTTCCTGGCGCCCTCGGCCGCCGCGATCTCGTCCCACTTCTTGATGAAGGTCAGCAGGATCTCGGTCGGCGTGCGCAGGATCTGCACGCCGTGCTTCTGCTGCATCTCGATCAGCGCGTCGGCGTTCTGGCGCTGCCACTTGGTCCACCAGACGAGGAATGTCTCGTTGGCCGCCGACTTGATGATCTCCTGATGTTGCGGGCTGAGCTCCTTCCACACATCGCCGTTGATCACGATTTCGCCGACCGTCACGTTCTCATGCAGGCCAGGCGAATAGTGGTACTTCCATACGTTGTGGAAGCCGAGCTGCAGGTCCTCGATGCCGCCGACCCATTCCGCGCAATCGATCACGCCGCGCTGTGCGGAGGGAATGATCTCCCCACCCGGCATGTTGACCACCGTGAAGCCGAGCGCCTGCCACACCTCGCCGGCCATGCCGGTCTGGCGGCATTTCATGCCCTTCATGTCCTCGACCGTCTGGATCGGCTTCTTGAACCAGCCGAACGCCTGCGGCCCTGCAGGCAGGATTGGGAACACGACCAGGTTGAGCTTGAGCTCCTTCTGATAGAACTCGTTGTAAAGATCGAGGCCGCCGCCGTGATAGAACCAGCCCATCACGTCCATGTAGTCCATGCCGAAGGTGCCGCCGGGACCGCCGGTGAACAGGATCGCAGTCTTGTTCTTGCCGGTCCAGTAGCCGGCCCACGCATGCGCTCCGTCGAGCACCTTCTTGTGGGTTGCATCCAGCACCTCGAACGCCGGCACGACCTGGCCGGCGGGCATCGCCTCGATCTTCAGCGTACCGGCCGACAGCTTGTTCACCCGATCGGCGAAATAGGTGAAGTTGTCATAGAGCGTGAGCGACGCCGGCCATGTGGCCTGCATCTTCAACACTTTCGTCTGCGCCATGACTGCAGTGGTGGATACGACAAACGCCGAAGCGATCAGGGCAACGGCGATTACCCTCAGAAACAAGCGTTTCATGAGTCATCTCCTCCCTTGGACGACGTGACCGCGGCGAACTATTTTCTTCGTTGTTCTTGGGTCGCCAAATCGTCAAACCACGTCTGCCACCATTCTGCCACCATCGCCGCAAGTTGTCATCTTGCTTTCTGGCCGCAGCAAGCGCTGGAATTGGACATGGTCCAGACGTCAGCTCTTGGCCCATTGCGTCGAACCTCAATCCTCATCTTGGCGTCAGCTCTTTGGCGTAGACCGGACCTGGTCATGGTCCCAGCTGATCGACGAGAATGACCCCCGAACAGACATTGCATGCGTGCGCCCATTTGATCGAACGCGTAGAAGTGCGGCTAGTCTCGGGGACTGCAATTGACGGGCGCCAATGACGGGCGTCATCGACCGAGCGCCTGCGGCTTCGAGATCTACTTCTTTGCGAGAATGCGTAGCTGCGCAGTGGCGTCGGCCACCGTCACCTCGGCGGCATCGACGAGATCGGCTTGCACGACCATGTCGCGATCCGTCTGCGCGACGATGCGCGCTCGCGCTGTGATGGGCCCGACCGCCGCAGGTTTCAGGAAGCGTGTATCGAGGCTCTTGGTCACCGCGGTTTGATCGGGTGGGAGCGCAGCGAGTGCGCAAATGCCAGTGGCGGAGTCCAGCATCGCCGCCAGAAATCCGCCCTGGATTGTCCCGTGCCTGTTGGTGAAGGCGACCTGAGCCTGGAAGCGGATCAGCGCATGCCCGCTCTCGTCGAAGCCCAGCCATTCGCGCCCGAGCAGTTGCGCGCCGGGTGGGAGATGTGCCGCCGCATCATTCACATCGATTTCCCCATGATGCCATTATGCCCCTGTTTTGCCCGACGGGTCAACCGGACTTCGAAAAAGACGAAGTGGCGCCAGGCGCCTGGCTACTGTGCATGGGGTTGTTTTCGACTTTTTGTCCGGGAGGCGCCGGCCGATCCCTGCAAGCCGGTCTTGCGGCGGGGCAATGCAGCCTCGCTCAGCTCTTCGGCCCGCGCAATTGCGCCGTCAGCTTCTCCATCGCCTCGGCCACCTCGCGCCATTGCGACAGCCAGCTGCGGGGAAAGCGGAAGGTGAGGTCGGCGCCGCCGACGCGGCGCTCGGAGAGGCACATGCCGGGCGTTGCCGCATCGCGCGTGCAGCGCGCGGTCAGCGCGGGGCTTGCGGCGGAATAGAGGTCCTCGCTGCCGTAAGGTGTGTCGGCGCGGAACATCCGCATCGTCAGCCCTTCCTCGGGCTGGGTCGCGGCCCGGTCGAGATAGCGCGGATAGATCGTGGCGGTTCGCTGCTCGGGCGAGAGCGCATCGTGATGGGCCGCGATCGACAGGAAGATGCGGTCGATCGATTGCACCGCTGCTTCGACGGTGTCGGCGGTGACGTGCCTGGGCGCGCCGGGCGGCTCCAGCGAGGGATAGAGGAAATCGAGATCGATGCGCTCCTGCGGCCCGGTGTGCCGCTGGATCTTCATCCGGATCGCCGTCGTCGGCAGGTTGAACAGCGTGCCGCCGACGCTCACCGGCAGCTTGTCCGGGGCGCTGGCGCCGCCGGCCCCCCAGGTCGGCCACAGCAAATAGGCGACCAGCGCGACCGCGCCCAGCGCGGCAGCGCCGCCGAGCACGATCGGGACGACATGCGCCCAAGTGCGCGTCCTGGAGGACCTGAGGGGAACTGCCGAAAACACCGTCATGAGATGAGCGCGCGTAAAGACCCGAAGTCGGCCGATGGCCGACGAATCAGCGGCGAATATGCCATGCGGCGGCGAATTCGCGCAGGCCTTGCCGGTCGCGGGGAAGGGGGAGGGCCCTGCGCGGATCGACCGGCGCCGTTAACCTTCTCTTAAGGATAATGTAGCGTTAACCAGCACGATTTGTCACAGGAAGGCTCCGGCGTTGCGTAAGTGCGGACAGTTTCCGATGACACCTGAAGCTCTCAATTCCTTCTTCTCGATCTGCATCGGTTTCGCGCTCGCCGGCGCCCTCGTGAGCGGATACCAGGCGGTCGCGCAGCGGCCCGCGGGCTTCGGCCTGTTGCAGGACGGCGTGGCGCCGAAGACCTTCGCGGCGGTGCCGTTCCTGGTGTTCGCCGCGCCCTTCATCATCATGCGCAACACGCTGCGCGGCATGCGTGTGGAAAGCCGCCGGGTCGAATTCGTGATGATGGCGACCGTCATCGCCGGCTTCTGGAGCATGATGAGCGGCACCTTCTTCCTGATGACGCTGCGCGCCGCCGGCGTCCTGACCTGAGGCTCGCCCTGTAGGCCCCCGCGGCCCTTTGCGTCAGAGCCGCCGTTTCGCTAAGGCTGGGTCAACCCGACAGGAGACCTTGATGGCGATCTACGAGCTCGACGGGCAGGCGCCCGAACTTCCCGCCGACGGCAATTATTTCATCGCGGAGACCGCGACCGTGATCGGCCGCGTGCGCCTGAAGCCGGGGGCGAGCGTCTGGTTCGGTGCGGTGCTGCGCGGCGACAATGAGTGGATCGAGATCGGCGAGGGCGCCAACGTGCAGGACGGCTCGACCTGTCACACCGATCTCGGCTTTCCGCTTGTCATCGGCAGGAACTGCACCGTCGGCCACAACGTCATCCTGCACGGCTGCACCATCGAGGAGGGCGCGCTGATCGGCATGGGTTCGATCGTGATGAACGGCGCGAAGATCGGCCGCAACAGCATCGTCGGCGCCGGTTCCGTCATCACCGAGGGCAAGGAGTTTGCCGAACGCTCGCTGATCATCGGCTCGCCCGCGCGCGTGATCCGCACGCTCGACGACGCGCAGGTGCAGCGGATGGGGAGTGCGGCGAAGTTCTATGTCGCCAACGGTCCGCGTTTCAAGAAGGGCCTGAAGCGGATCGGCTGACGCTCAGCTTCCCTCGGATTCGCGCGCTTCGATCGCGCCTGCAACCTTCTCGTGGCCGGCCGCCCAGAGCGCGTGCTCGTCGCTGCCGTCTGCATATGGATTGGCTTCGGCGGGGATGCGTTCGCGCGCGGCGCACTCGCCCTCTGCAAAGGGATCGCGATCGGTCATCGTGATTTGGCCTCCTCGCTGTCAAGCCGATGTGACGGCATTGGTTCCGGAACGGCTCCAGGTCGGGGCCGTTGACGGATAAAGGAGCATCCCAATGGCCCCACCGCGCGCAAACGCTTCAATGAAGACGTTGGTCTTGATCTTCGCCCTCGCGGCGATGCCTGCCGTATCCTTCGCGCAAGCGACAGGCGGCACTGCTGGATCGACCGGCAGTTCGTCGGGACCGACCGGAGGTGTCGCCAACGCGCCGGCGCCGCCGCCCGGCACCAACAGCCTGGGTACGGCGCAATCGTCGGGCCCGGGCTCCGGAGTGACCACCGGATCCGGAGCCGGCGCAGCTGCCGACGCCACCGTCAATTCCGAGAACCGGCAGCTCGACAAGAAGATGAAGAGCATCTGTCGCGGCTGCTGATGCTCGCGCGGAAGTGAGACAGTGTGGCTGTCCGGATTGCCCCGACGACGCTAGCTTGATCCTGCTTTGAAGCGTGGAGCGTGTCCACGCGGAGGATCGAGTGATGTTACGTAAGACGATGATGGCGGCGCTGGCCGTCGCGGCAGTCGGACTGTCGATGCCGCAGGCGGCCCAGGCGGGGGGCGGTTTCGGACATGGCGGCGGCTGGGGCCACGGTGGTGGCGGTTGGGGCCATGGCGGTCACGGCCATTGGCATGGCGGCGGCTTCTGGCCTGGCGTCGCCATCGGCGCGGGCCTCGCCGGTGCCGGGTATTACGGCGCTTATTACGGCTACGGCGGTCCCTACTATTATGGTACCGGCTACGACGATGGCGGTTATGGCGGCTGCTACGTCGCGCGCAAGCGCGTGATGACGCCCTCGGGATGGCGATACCGTCGCGTCGACGTCTGTGAATGAGTCGGAAAGACGAATGAGGCCGGAAGATCTGCCGGCCCACTAAAAAACAAGGCCGTTGACGCAGTATACCGTCAACGACCTTGCCAGCCCCGGATATTGAAATCGGCTCACGCCATCCGGTAACGGGCAGCATCGCGCGGAATCATACCGGCGAATGTGATCCAGTTCACAAGTGGAGAAATTAAAGCCGGCCAGTTCAGCCGTGCGAGCGCTTGCGCGCGCTGACGCGGTGACGCGCCGGTTTCCTGCGGGTAACCGAGGGCGTCTCGGCTTCGGAGGCGCGGGCACTGGCGAAGGACTGGCGCAAGCCGTCGATGGATTCGTTCAGGGTCGTCACCTGCTCCGACAGGCGCTTGGTGTCGGCCTGTTGGGCCGCGAGCAGCCGCTTCACGGTCTGGAGCTGGTCCTGCACGACCTGGAGCTGATCGATCGATTCCTGCTGGGTCGCTTCCAGCCCCTTGGTCTTCTCGACCAGCTGCTCGGAGGCCTGGGCGGTGCGGGCCTGAAGCTGCCGCGATGCCACCACCCGATCGGCCTCCGGCGCGGAGCCAGTATAGGCGCGCCAGATCGCGATCGAAGTCACGCCGGCGATCAGCAAGAAAAGGGCGGCGGCGGTCAGCGCGATCGGCTGGGCGCCAAGGCGAAGCAGGGGGGTGGACCGAGTGTCCTCCACGAGATCGATCATCGCTGACAAAACCCAAATTGAAACTTGGTGAGTTGCGAAGACCGGCAGCCCAAAACGGCGACCGGGATGTCCCGAAAGTGTTACTGTTCGGCAACAATTGGGACCAAAAAGAGGCTAAGGGCCAAAAAAGGTATGGACAGGGCCCTTGGCGCTTCCCCGTGCGGGTCGAGGGGGGCCGAACGCGTCCGTCCGATCCGGCTCCGACGAGGCGTCGATCAGGACTGGCGGGGTCTTCGCCGGCACCGTGCTTCACGCCGTTGGTCCAACGCGCGCCACGCGACAGCCGACCCGGTCGGCGTTGGCGGCGCGCGGCAGCTCTCCCATCACCATAGGAACAACTGCAACGCCGGTCTGTTCGGGCAGGGATGCACTTCCCGGTTCATGTCGATGGACAACAAGCCGCAAGGCCGCACCTTCCTCGATGTCCCCGCAGCCGGACAACAGGTATTGTCCGGCGCCGACGTCGTGATCTTCGGTGCAGCGGAGGGGACGCCGCACTTGCCCGGTCGGGCCAGCCATGCTGCCCGCGCTCCTTCCGCCCTTCGCGACAGCACACGGTCGATCGCGTCAGATCCGTCGCGGTGGGATTTCGATCAGGATGGACCTCTGCTCTCACCCGAACTGCGCGTGGTCGATCTTGGCGATCTCGCGACGAGCCAGGCAACGCCGCTGGAGAACCGCGCATTGATCAGCGCCACGACCGCATCCATTGTGAACACGGGGGCCGTGCCCGTGCTTCTCGGCGGGGACGATTCCGTTCCGATTCCCTTCTTTGCCGGCTTCGAGCCGTGCGGTCCCGTCACCATCCTGCAAATCGACGCACATCTCGACTGGCGTGACGAGCGTGGTGGTCTCAAGCACGCGTTCTCGAGCACGATTCGCCGCGCCAGCGAAATGCCGTGGGTGGAGCGGATCATCCAGGTCGGGCAACGCGGCGTGGGCGGTTCGCGCGCCGGCGATCTTGCCGACGCTCGCGCCTGGGGCGTGCATTTGTTCGACGCCGCCTCGGTCCGGCGGCACGGCGTGCAGCCCGTCGTCGAGCAGATCGTGCCGGGCAGCCGCTGCATCGTCACGCTCGACTGCGATGGCCTCGATCCCGGCGTGATCCCTGCGGTGCTCGTTCCCCAGCCCGGCGGTCTCGGCTATCTCGATATCATTGAACTGCTGCATGGCGTTGCCGGTCGCGCGCGGATCATCGGCTTTGACCTCGTGGAATTGGTCCCCGACGCTGACGTGCGGGGCCTCGGCGTCCTCGCGGCATCCCGCATCCTCTGCGTGGCCCTGGGATGCATCGGTCGTCAGCATTTGGCGTCAAGGGAACGCCGCCCGGCAGCGAAATGACTAGGCTTCGGGCCGAAACGGTGAAAACGACCCGGAATAGGTCTTCGGCCGCGGTGCCGCGTAGGGGCCGAGCCGCGACGTCTTCAGCCCCAGCCGCACCAGCGACTCCGCCAGCGTCACCGCGGCGACGACGCCGTCGACCACGGGCAGGCCGTGGGCTGCGGCAAGCTCGGCGGCCAGATCCGCCATGCCGGCGCAGCCGAGCACGATGGCCTCTGCCCGGTCGTCACGGATGGCGGCGGTGATCTCCGCCGAAATCTTGCCGAGCGCGTCGGCATTGCGCTCCTCGAGCGCGAGCACCGGGACCTCGGCGGCGCGCACGCGGGCGCAGCGATCAGCGAGGCCGTACTTCTTCAGATTATGCTCGATCGGCACGATGGAGACGCTGAGCGTCGTCACCACGGCAAAGCGCGCGGCGATGAGGCTCGCCATGTGAAAGCCGGCCTCGCCAATGCCGATCACCGGCGCTTTGGCGGCGGCGCGCGCGGCATCCAAGCCGGTGTCGTCGAAGCAGGCGATGATGTGCGCATCCGCACTGTCGCGATCGGCGTCGCGGATGCAGCCGAGCATGCCGGGGACCGCAAAAGCCTCGTCGTAAAAACCCTCGATCGAGACCGGGCCCATCGCGGGCTGGCGCGCATCGATCACGGTGTCGGGCAGCGCAATGCTGCGCGCCGCAGCGGCGATCTTCGCCGTCATAGACGCCGTGGTGTTGGGATTGACGACGTGAAGCCGCATCAGATCAGACGAGCCCTTTGCCGGCGTCCGAGCCCTTGGCCGCCTGCCGCTTGTTGAGCACGTGGATGGTGCCGAGCGCAAGCGTGATCACCGTGAACGAGACCGCCGAGATCACGGTGCCGAGCGCGTAGATGTCGGGGTTGGTCACGGTGGTGGTGAGGCCCTGGAGATCGAGCGGCAATGTATTCACAGCACCGATCGCCTGGCTGGAGCGGGCAAGCTCGTCCCAGGACAGCGTGAAGCCGAACAAGCCGATACCGATCACCGAGGGCAGGATGATCGGCAGCACGACGTGACGGAAGGTCTGCCACGGCGTTGCCCCGAGATCGCGCGCGGCTTCCTCGAGGCGCGGGTCGAAGCGATTGAAGATCGCGAACATGATGAGCAGCCCGAACGGCAGCGTCCAGGTCAGGTGTGCGCCGAGCCCCGAGGTGAGCAGGCCCATCGAGGTCTCGAAGTTCTCGTTCCAGTGCGCCTTGATCAGATCGTCGATGATGCGGAATTCAAGCGAGATGCCCAGCGAGGTGATGATCGAGGGAACGATCAGGCTGGCGATCGCCGAATAGAACAGGATGCTCTGTGCCTTGAACTTTCTGCGGAAGGCCATGCCGGCGGCGACCGACAGCACGACGGTGACGATCATCACGATCACGCCGAGCAGCAGCGAGCGGCGGAAGGCCGCGCCGAGGTCGACGATGCCGGTGCCCTGGAACAGTTTTGCGATCCAGAAGGTCGACACGCCGTTCATCGGGAAGGTGAGGCCGCCCTGCGGTCCCTGGAACGACAGCACGTAGATCGCGATCATCGGCCCGTAGAGAAACAGCACATAGGCCGCGAAGAAGACCGCGAGCACGTAGAAAGAGCGCGGGCGTCCTTCCTTCATGCTCTACAGCTCCTTCTTGATGTCGACGATCCGCGACATCATGGTGATGATCAGGAAGGTGATTGCGAGCAGGATCACCGCGTTCGCGGCGGCGGCCGGGAACTGCAGCGCGTTGACCCGCGTCTCGATGATCTTGCCGGCCGCCGCAATCTGCTGGCCGCCCATCACGCCGATGGTGATGAAGTCGCCCATCACGATGGTGATGACGAAGATCGAGCCGATTACGATGCCCGGCTTGGCCAGTGGAATGATGACGTTGACGAGCGTCTGGAAGCCGGACGCGCCGGCGTCATAGGCGGCCTCGATCAGCGACTTGTCGATGCGCACCATCGAATTGAAGATCGGCACCACCATGAAGAAGGTGAAGAGGTGCACCAGTGCCAGCACGACGGAGAATTCGGAGAACAGCAGCCATTCCAGCGGATGGTTGATCAAGCCGGTCTTGACGAGGCCGGAATTGACGAGGCCGTTGCGACCGAGCAGCGGGATCCAGGCGATCATGCGGATCACGTTGGAGGTCCAGAACGGGATCGTGCAGAGCAGCGACAATCCCATCTGCCAGGTCTTGGACTTGACGTGGAAGGCGAGGAAATAGGCGACCCAGAAGCCGATGAAGAGGGTGATGACCCAGACCAGGAAGCAGAGCTTCAGCGTCTTCAGATAGGTCTTGGCGATGGTGCAGAGTTCGGGGAGCTGCGCGATGCAGCCTTCGAACGTGTCGGTGTAGCCGCGGCCGGAGAAGGCCGGCAGCAACTGGTATTCGTTGTAGTCCCAGAAGGACACGATGACGACGAACACCAGCGGAATCAGGAAGAAGGCGAGAAACACCAGCATCATCGGCCCGGCCTGGAGCCAGGAGATGAAGGACGGCGACAGGCGCGCCGCTTTCGCGGCGCGCTTCGTCTCCGATCCCCGGACGAGGTCCGGGGATGCCTGTTGCAGGATGTTCTCCGACGTGTCCATCAATTTAGGCCGCGATGAACTCGTTCCACTTGCGGACCATGTAGTCGTTCTCGTCCATCACGGCGTTCCAGCAGGCGACGCCGCCCATGCGGTCCTCATAGGAGCCGCCGTCGCGCACCGCGCCGGCCTTCTCCAGCAGCGAGCCGTCGGGCGCCTTGATGTCCTTCTCGGCCGGCTTGCCTTCCATCCAGTATGCCCACTCATAAGGCTCCATGTGCGCCTTCGCGGTGGAGAGCACGGCGGAGTAGTAGCCCTGACGGTTGAGATAGGCGCCGGCATAGCCGGACAGGAACCAGTTGACGAACTCATAGGCCCATTCGAGCTTGGCACCCGATACGCCCTTGGAGACGCAGAAGCCCGACGCCCAGGAGCGATAGCCTTCCTTGAGCGGCTGGAAGGTGCAGGGGATGCCCATCGAGCGAACCTTCGTCACCGCCGGCGACCACATCGACTGGATCACGGTCTCACCCGAGGCCATCAGGTTGACGCTCTCGTTGAAGTCCTTCCAGAAGGCGCGGAACTGGCCGGCTTTCTTGGCCTCGGTCATCACCTTCATGGTGAGATCGATCTCTTCCTTGGTCATGTTGCCCTTGTCGGCATATTTGTACTTGCCGGTGGCTTCCACGACCATCGCGGCATCCATGATGCCGATCGAGGGGATGTTGAGGATCGAGGCCTTGCCCTTGAATTCGGGATTGAGAAGTTCAGCCCAGGAGCTGATTGGGCGCTTGATGATGTCGGGGCGGATGCCGAGCGTGTCGGCGTTGTAGACGGTCGGGATCAGCGTGACGAATTCGGTCGCCGACGTCGCGAACTTCTTGGAGTCCTTGCCTTCGAGATAGAGCACCTTCCAGGGCGCGGTGCCCTGGTTGCCGATCTTCTTGCCGCCGGGCGTCTCGCCCTTGGTGAAGACGGGCGTGATGTTGTCGAATTCCTTGATCTTCTTGGCGTCGAGGGCAAGGATGTTACCCGACGGCACCAGCTTCTTCAGCGAGAAGTATTCGGTGTCCAGCACGTCGAAGGAATTCGGCTGGGTCATCACGCGCTTGGTGACGTCGTCGGTGGTCGCGGTGATGTATTCGATCTTGATGCCGGTGTCCTTCAGGCACTGCTTGGAGATGTCGTCGCCCTCGTTCACGGCGGTGCCGAGATAGCGCAGCACCTTCGCATCCGCCGACTTCACATAGGGAAAGCCGGTGATCGCGCCGGAGCCGGCGGCAAGGCCGGCGAGACCCGCGGTGCCCTTGAGCAGCGTGCGGCGGCTGACGCCTTTCGTCCTGGTGGTCTCGGTCATATCAGTCACTCCTCTGTTGCGCATTCCAGTGATCGATCGGCGCTATTGCAGGCGTTGCGCCTTGGCGGGATCCCAGGTGGCCAGCACGCGATCGCCCGGTCGGAACGGGTGGACGTCGAAGGCGGCCTCGGGGAGGTGGGAGAACAGGGCGGTGCCGTCGTCGAGCGTGAGCGAGACGGCGATGTAGGAGCCCTGGTACTCGGTCTGGGTCAGCAGCGCCGGCGCGCCGAAGGCGCCGTCGGCGAACGGCACGATGCCGAGCTGATCGGCGCGCACGGCGATGAGATTGCCGGCGTCGCTGAGCACGTTGTGGCCGCCGATGAAGCGCGCCACGAATTCGGTGCGGGGATGGTGGAAGATGTCACGCGCAGAGCCCTGCTGCTCGATCCTGCCGTGGTTCATCACCACGATGTGGTCGGCGAGCGCCATCGCCTCTTCCTGGCCGTGGGTGACCTGGATGAAGCTGATGCCGAGCTCGCGCTGCAGCCGCTTGAGCTCGCCGCGCATCTTCACGCGCAGGAACGGATCGAGCGCCGAGAGCGGCTCGTCGAGCAGGAGGATCTGCGGCTCGGTGATGAGCGCGCGGGCGAGCGCCACGCGCTGCTGCTGGCCGCCGGAGAGCTGCGCCGGCAGGCGGCCCGCATAGGGGCTCATGGCGACAAGCTCGAGCAATTCGCCGGCGCGCTTGTGGCGGGTCGGCTTGTCGATACCGCGCATTTTCAGGGCGAACGCAACGTTGTCGAGCACGGAGAGATGCGGAAACAGCGCGTAGGACTGGAACATCATCGCGGTGCCGCGCTTGGCGGGCTCGAGGTCGGTGACGTTCTGCGCGCCCAGGATAATGTCGCCCTCGCTGACCGCCTCGTGGCCCGCGATCATGCGCAAGGTCGAGGTCTTGCCGCAGCCGGAGGGGCCGAGCAGGCAGCAATAGGTGCCGGCCGGGATCTTCAGGTTGACGGTGTCGACCGCCAGCGTGGTGTCGTAGCGCTTGGTGACGGCGACCAGTTCGAGAGCGGCAGGAGTGGCCATGGCGTGTCCGAGGAGGGCGGTGCTTCCTGCCTCTCTCCGCAAGGTCCGTGCCAACAGCCCTTGTTCGGCCGATTTCCAAAACTGTGCAGTGGAGTCAGATCGTTAGATCGAATCCAGTGCTTTGAGGGTGCCCGCCGCCTGCTCAGGCACCTGCACACAAAACGGGCGAAGATTGTATAAAGTTTCGCCTGTGATTGGATACAGCTCGTCGACTAACATTGGAGGCCGAACGTCGTCGATCGAGCCCTCACACCCATGGCCGCCAAGACCCGCCAAAAACCCGATGCGCCAGACGCGAGCGACCGCGTGAGCCGTATCAGGGAGGGTGTGACCGCCGCGATCCTCGAGCATCGTCTGCTCCCGGGCACCAAGCTCGGCGAGGACGAGATCGGCGAGATCTATGGCGCGAGCCGTACGCTGGTGCGTACCGCGCTGCAGCAACTCGCGCATGAGGGCATCGTCAACATCGAGAAGAACCGCGGCGCGTTCGTCGCCCGCCCGACGCCTGCGGATGCCCGCGAGGTGTTCGAGGCGCGCCGCCTGATCGAGCCCACCATCGTCGACCACGCGATCGACGCGGTCTCGCCGGCCTGGCTCGATCGCCTCGGCCAGCACCTCGCCGAGGAGCGCGAAGCGGAATTGCGCGGCGACGCGCGCGCCTCGGTCCGGCTCTCCGGCGAGTTTCACCGGCTCGTCGCCGAGATGAGTGGCCACAGCATCTATCTCGGTTTCCTGAAGGAGCTGATCGCGCGCTCCTCGCTCATCATCCTGCTCTATCGCCGCCACGACACGCCGGCCTGCGGCACCGACCATCACGCCGGCATCGTCACCGCGATCCGCAAGCGCGACAAGCAGGCCGCGCGCGCGCAGATGCTGTCGCATCTGAACGAGATTGAAGCCGAGCTGTTCCTGAAGGATCCCGCCGCCGACGAGCTGCGGCTGGCGGATGTGCTGGGCGCCTGACCTTACCGTGAGACGTGCTGCGGGCCGCATCAGTGGCCGAGCTCGCGTTCTGCTGCGAGCTGCCCGTCTGGTGTGATCTCGTAGTCGCCGTCTCGGTTTGTCATCCATCCTGATCTGACCATCTCTCGTGCAAGCTGCACCGAGCAGATCGGATGGCTGCCTCCCGGGTAATACAGCCTGTCGTTTCGAACGAGCAAGTGGCCGTACAATCGGGCCTGACGTAATGCCCTGCGCATTCCGGGGGATGGATCTTTCATGCCGGTTCAAGCCTGAGCGCGATGAAGGTTCCTAATGGATGCGGTAACCCTCAATGGCGTTTTGTTCGACTGCGCACATAGGAACGGTCATTCTGCTGCATCGTTTGTTCCTTCGAGGAGCAGCACCATGAACGTACGGGATGAGTACACGCGGTCGCTCTGGATGGACGTACCCGTCGCCGAGGCTCCCGCGCTGTCGCGTGCGGTGGGTGTGGACGTCGCCGTCGTCGGCTCCGGAATAGCCGGGCTTTCGGTCGCCTATGAACTTGCCAGCCATGGACGTTCGGTCGCAGTCATCGATCGCGGCCGCATTGGCAGCGGGATGACGGCGCGCACCACGGCGCATCTGGCGACGGCGCTCGACGATGGCTACGACGAACTTGTCAGGGTTCGCGGTCTCGACTGTGCGCGACTTTATTATCGGAGCGTCGAAGCCGCGATCGACCGTGCCGAGGCCATTCAAAGTGCCGAGGACATCCACTGCGATTTTCAGCGGGTGGACGGCTACTGGGTGTTGGCGCCCGAAACGCCCGCGTCTGAACTGGATCAGGAATTGGATTGCTGTCGCAAGCTCGGGATTCCCGCCGAAAATTGCGTCGAGCCGACAGCATTCCATTCCGGAGGTCTGGCGCGTTCGTTGCGCTTCACCCGCCAGGCGCGCCTGCACCCGACCAGATATCTCGCCGGACTCGCCGGCGCACTGCAGCGCCGTGGGGCGCAGCTCTACGCCGATACCTGCGTTGAAAGCATCCGTGAACAGCATGGCGACATGGTCGTGACGACCATCTCGGGTCACGAGGTCCGTGCCACCCACGTGGTGGTCGCGACGAACTCGCCGGTGAATGTGCAGGTGGCGATCCATACCAAGCAGGCGCCTTACCGCACTTATGCGCTCGCCGCCAAGATTCCGGCCGGCGCGTTGGAGGATGCGCTGTATTGGGACACGCTCGATCCCTATCACTATGTCAGGCTTCAGCCGTTCTCTGCAGACGAGGACTTCGTCATTATCGGCGGAGAAGATCACAAGTCCGGCGAAGCCGACGACGGCGCACAGCGCCTAGCTGCGCTCGAACGCTGGGCGCGCGAGCGATTGCCGGATTTGCGCGAGGTCACTCATCGATGGTCGGGTCAGGTGCTGGAGCCGGTCGATTTCACCGGCTTCGTTGGCCGCAGCCCCGGTGAGGAGCACCTCTTTATCGTCAGCGGCGACTCCGGACAGGGCATCACGAACGGGCTTATGGCGGGCATGTTGATTGCGGATCTCATCATGACTGGCGCGAGCCCGTGGGAGGAGGTCTACGCCCCGGCACGGAAGATTCAGAAGAACATCGGCGAGTTCATCAGCGAGAACATCACGCCTCTCAAGAATTTCGCGGAGTATCTCACCGCGAGTGAGATCGCGAGCGTCGAACATTTGCGGCCGGGGGAGGGACGCCTCGTCCGCCATGGCCTGAAAAAGGTTGCGGCATGCCGGGACCGGAACGGACATTTGCATTTCCATTCGGCGAGCTGTACCCACTTGGGCTGCGTCGTGCACTGGAATTCACTCGAGCAGTGCTGGGATTGCCCATGTCACGGGTCGCAGTTTGCGCCTGACGGCACCGCGCTCAACGGCCCCGCGGTCTCGCCGCTGGGCGAGGCCGATTGGCCGACCAATGTTGAAGCCGCAGAGTGAGCGGCAATCCCCAAAATGTTGCTGACCGCCTGCGGCCTGACGTCACACGCGACCTCTTTGATTCATTTGCTTTGATTCAATTGCCGCCGGACGAGCCGATCCCTCATCAAGGGAGATAGCAGAGCTGCATATGGCCGCCACGGTTGTAAGTTGACGGACGCTAAACGTCGGCGTCAACTGTCGCCAGACGTTGCGTGCCTGCCATCACCCCTCGCGTAGCCTGAACCTGTGCGGAAGGCTGATATGTCGGGTTTGAGGATGTCGGCCAAAGTTTTCGCTATCGCTGCATTGCTTGCCGGCATTGCGATGGTGCTCGGCAGCCTGTCATCCGCATCGGCTCAGGAAGCCGCGGTCCTGTTCCGCAATGTCCGGATCTTCGACGGCAAGGGCAGCGCGCTCTCGGCGCCATCCAGCGTCCTCGTCAGAAACGGCGTCATCGAGAAGATTTCGGCGCCGGACGCCACGACCACCGCTGAGGTCATCGACGGCGGCGGCCGCGTGCTGATGCCGGGGCTGATCGATGCGCATTGGCACGCGATGCTGGTGCGTCCGACGCCGGCCGCGGCTCTCGGCGACGTTGGCTACAACAATCTGCTCGCCGGCAGTGAGGCGACGGCGACGCTGATGCGCGGCTTCACCACGGTGCGTGACATGGGCGGGCCCAGTTTCGGCCTCAAGCGGGCCATTGACGAGGACCTCGTCGCCGGTCCGCGCATCTATCCCTCCGGTGCCATCATCACCATCACCAGCGGCCATGGCGACTTCCGGCAGCTCACCGATCTGCCGCGAACGATCGGCGGCATGCTCAGCCGCATGGAACTGGTCGGAGGCAGCATGGTCGCCGACAGTCCCGACGAGGTCCGCGTGCGGGCGCGCGAGCAGCTGATGCAGGGCGCCTCCCAGGTCAAGCTCACGGCCGGCGGTGGCGTCGCATCGCCGTTCAGCCCGCTCGACGTCTCCACCTTCACCGAGCCCGAGCTGCGCGCGGCCGTCGAGGCCGCCGACAATTGGGGCACTTACGTTGTCACGCACGCCTATACGCCGGTCGCGATCCAGCGCTCGATCGCGGCCGGCGTGAGGTGCATCGAGCATGGTCACCTCATGGACGAGGCGAACGCGAAGCTGATCGCGGAGAAGGGCATCTGGCTCAGCACGCAGCCGTTCCTCGACCTCTCAGGTGCCGCTGCGCTCGGACCTGCGGAGCAGGACAAAATGCGACAGGTCGTTGCCGGCACGGATCGCGTCTACGCGCTGGCGAAGAAGTACAAGATCAAGACCGCGTTCGGCACCGACGTGCTGTTCTCGAAGGCGCTGGCGGACAAGCAAGGCTCGATGCTGGCCGCGCTGACGCGCTGGTACACGCCGGCCGAAGCGCTGGCCATGGCGACGTCGGCGAACGGCGAGTTGCTGGGCCTGTCGGGCCTGCGCAATCCCTATCCCGGCAAGCTCGGCGTGGTGGAGGAGGGCGCGCTGGCCGATCTCCTGCTCGTCGACGGCAATCCGCTCGACAACATCGCCCTCGTCGAATATCCCGCGAAGAATTTCGTCGTGATCATGAAGGGCGGCAAGATCTACAAGAACGGTCTTGCGCACTGACACGCATCGCGTGGTGCGATCTGGCGAAATTTGGACCGCTTCTAGTCCCGATCGTCGGGAACCAGCCTTTTGCGCAGCGAACTCTCTGCGACTTCCGGAACCGCGGCAGGCGGCGCGGGACTTGCCACAAGAGGGCTTGTCGCAACAGGGCTTGTCACAATTCCGGGACTGTCATCGGCGGCGTGACTTCTAAGCGTCTCCAGAACCAGAAAGAATTTCTCGGCTAGCATGAGTCAATCTCACTGACGCGTTCATCTCGCTTTCGAGAACGGCGAGATTCGCTATTGAATTCGATCACCTAATGCGTTTGGCGGCAATTTAATTCGGCGCCTCAAACCGGATTGTGACAAACTTTGCCGGATTTTGTGCCCGACACGTCATGTGGACGATCACGCACTGCGGCGCAACGTTACTATTCAACGTGGATCGCTCCGGCTATATGCTGTTGCCCTGTCATCAAACTGTCATGTCACCGCAAATGCTAAAATCAGACGCAACGCCGGCTCGCAAGAACCCGGGCGCGCCGGATCAGAATCCTGTCTCGAAGGACAACAAGAGAACGCAAGCCGTCGCCGGCTTGCTCAGGCAGATTGAACCGGCGGAACGAAGCGCGGAACCTGCAAACGTCGAGAGCGGTGTGATCGATCAGGCACCATTGCAAGGCACTGCGCCTGCATCGGAGCCACCTCAATCGAACGCCATTGCGCGTCCCGCCGGCGAAATCGAGCTCAAGCTTCTCGTCGATGCCGATCGCATGGCACATTTCAGCGCTGCGCCCGTCATCGCGGCGAACGCGCGCAACAAGGGCACGAAAAAGCGTCTCAAGTCCGTCTACTACGACACGCCCGAGCGGGCACTTCGTCGCGCCGGCTTAAGCTTGCGCGTACGCCAAAGCGGCACGCGCTTCGTCCAGACCGTGAAGACCGACGCCGCGGACGATCCGCTGCGCCGTGGCGAATGGGAAGCGAGCGTGCCATCGCTTGCGCCCGATCCCGCTTTGGCATTGCCATTCATGCCGGAGAAGCTTCGCAGCCATCTCGGCGCGCAGCCGCTGGAAGCGGTCTTCACGGCCGACATCCATCGGCACACACGCATCGTCGATCTGCCGTCCGGCACGGTCGAGATCGCCTTCGACCAGGGCGAGCTGACGGCCGGCGACCGGTCGCTGCCGGTGAGCGAGATCGAACTGGAGCTCAAGAGCGGCAGCGCGAGCGCGATCTACGAGATCGCGCTGCGGCTTGCGGAGCACGGCGCGGTGAAGCCGTCGATCCGCAGCAAGTCCGCGCGCGGCTTCGACCTTGCTGCGGACAAGGCGCCTTCGGCGCACCGCCCGCGCAAGCTTCGGCTCGATCCGTCGGTCACGCTCGACGAGGCCTTCGCCACGATCCTGCGCTCCTGCTTCCTTCATCTGCTGCAGTCCTTGCCGGCGGCCGAAGACGGGCGCAATCCGGAAGGCGTGCATCAGCTGCGCGTCTCGCTGCGCCGGCTGCGCTCGGCGCTCGATCTGATGCGCTCGGCCGGTGCGCTCAGCAATCTCGATGCGCTGCGGTCGGAAGCCAAATGGCTGGCGCAGGACCTGTCCGCCGCGCGCGACTGGGACGTGTTCCAGCTCGACACCTTGCCGGCGATCGCAAAAGCCTGTCCTTCGGTCGCGGGCTTCGATGCGCTGGGGCGGGTCGCAGCGCAGCGTCAGTCGGAGGCCTATCGCAAGGCGCACAATGCGCTCGATGATCGCCGCTGCGCCGTCTTCCTGATCAGCCTCGGCGGCTGGATCGAGACGCGGGGCTGGCGCAACGACGTCGTGCCTGAAGATCTCGGCCTGCTCGCCGAGCCGGCGGTCAATTTCGCGCAGCGCGTCCTGTCGGAGCAGCACGCCAAGGTGCTCAAGCGCGGCCGCCGCTTCAAGTCGCTCACGGTCGACGAGGTGCACCGGGTGCGGCTCGCGGCCAAGCGTCTGCGCTATCTCAGCGAGTTCCTGCTGCCGCTGTTTGCCGATCGCAGGTCCGCGCGAAAATTCGCCCGCAGGCTCGCCGGCCTGCAGGAGGAACTCGGCGCTTTCAACGACATGGCGGTGACGGCCTCATTGCTCGACGGGCTCGGCTCCGAAGATCGTGACAGCGCCATCGCGGCGGCCGCGATCGCCGGCTGGCAGGCGCGTGCATCGATCGGCGTGCAGGGGTCCTTGCAGGACAGCTGGCGAGACTTCACCGCGGCGCGCGTGCCGTGGTCGTCGCAGAACTGATCGCGTGTCCCCAAAAAAGTTGCGGCCAGCCATTGGGGGATGGCTGGCCGCGCGCGAACCGGTCTGGGACGGGGAGGGGTGGGGATGTGACCGGGTCGCGTAACCTGTTGTCTCGTTCCTAGTCTCTTGCGCTGGCGGTGGAGACCGCCGGCTTGGTATCGCCGAGCGAGACCCAGACGTTGGGATCGTTCTGCGACTGGCGCTTGACGAAGCGGTAGCCGGTCTCCGTCCAGGCAACGACGTTCTCGTTCTGATTGTCGAGAACGAACTCGCCCTTGTCGGTCTTCACCGTCAGCACCGCGTGGCCTTCGCCCTTCTTGTCGCGCACGACGGTGATGAGCAGGGCCTCGCGCGGCCAGCCGGCATCCATCAGCATCTTGCGCTTCAACAGCACGTAGTCTTCACAGTCGCCGTAACCGTCCGATGGCAGCGACCACTTCTCGATCACGCCCCAGTGCTCCTGGTCGGTCAAAGGCTTGACGGTCTCGTTGACCCAGCGATTGACCTTGACGAGGTCGCGCCACGCGGTCTGCGACATCACGATGTCGCGCGGCTGCGTCGGCCCGCCCTGACACTGAGCGGCGTTGTCCGCACAGAACTCGACCCAGCCGATCGGCGCACGCGTGGTGTCGCCGAGGCTCGCGTAGAGCAGACGGCCTTCGCCGGCCTGCGCTGCCGCGCTGATCCCGAAGAGCATGGCGGCGATCGCCAGTCCCTTCCCCTGTCCCCTGAAATCAAACATTGCGGCCCCCGTTTCTTGTTGGGACCACATTGCGCACGGAGCTTTTGAGTTGCCGCTAAGTCGACCAAGTCAAGTCGAGACGAATACAAGTAAAACCAGCGGCTAATTCGATCTATACTTGAATAAAACTCGTCTAAAATTTGAAATGACTGCAATTGATTCAAACTTTATCGATTAACGCGGAAACGCTGGCGGAACCGCCGTTTCGGCGCGCAGGCGGCCCTCGCGTTAACCCGCGCAGCGCCCGTCACAACGCATGAAAGAGGCGGCGTCCGCAGTGCGGAAGCCGCCTTTAGGGCTGGAAAATCAGTGGTTTTGGCGCGGTTGCGCTTTACCGCGCGGTAACGCTCTCTTCGAGTGTCTCGGCCGGCTGCTCGTGCATGAACTCCAGCGCGAAGCCGTCTTCGAGGTTTCGGACCACGCGGCCCTGGACCCGGCCGAGCAAAACTGTCGACTTCAGCGGCGGGCGGTTCTCGGCGGCGATGGCCGCGCCCGACAGCGACAGGTCGATGATGCGGCAGGTCATCTTGGTGCCGTCCTCGAGCGTCAGCACCGCGATCGGGTTGCGCGGCACGATACGGTCGTGGCGGCGGTCCTCGGGCAGGTTGAGGATGTCTCGGTTGGCGAGCCAGGTGAGCTGGGCCGCGAGCTTGTCGCGCTTCCTGGGCGTCGCCCCGATCGTCATGGCAAAGCCATTGTCGATGATACGGGTGATCTTGCCCTCGACGCGGCCGATATGGTCGAGATAGGCGACCACGCGGTCGCCGACATTGCCGATGCCGGGGGCGAGCAAAGCGAGGCCGCCCGGCGACATGTTGATCACCTGGCAGGGGAATTCGCGGCGGTCCGGCAGCATGTAGCGGCCGAGCAGGTGCACCTTGACCCGCTGGAAACGCCGACGTTCCTCGGCGGCCGGAAGAAATTTTTTGTTCGCCAACGCCATTTTCAACACCCGACCCCCCGCCCGGGCGGAGTCCGGCACGACCCTAAGGTGCATAGGGTTAATGACGCGTTAGGATCGGACGCGCCGGTTACGGACAGACACAATCGAATGTCACCTCCCGAGGGGGGCGCGACCGGTCAGGCCGTCCGCGTCCCCCGCCGATATAGCAGGAGCAGCAGCGTCAGCAGCACGGCGGCCGAGAGCCCGAGCGACCAGTGGATGCCGATCGCCGCGCCGAACACGCCGACCGTGATGCCGCTGAAGGCCCGCATGCCCAGCCCGGCCATATTATAAAGGCCGACGACGCGGCCGCGGATGTCGTGCGGCGCGTTCAGCTGCACCAGCGCCTGCGCCATGGTGTTGAACGAAAGCTCGAAGAAGCCCGCGAAGAACAGCAGCACGATCGCGACCGGATAGATCCGCATCGCGGCGAAGCCGAGCAGCGCCACGCTCCAGAGCATCGCGAGCGTGATCGCGGTGCGCGGCGTGCCCTTCAGCCGTCCCCAGGATTCCAGCGCGATGCCGGCGAGCAGCGCGCCGGCCGCATCCGCTGCGAGCAGCACGCTGTAGGAGACGCCGGGATCGCCATGGCCGAGATCGCCGGCAAAGCCCGGCATCTGGGCATGATAGGCATTGCCGATCATGAAGGAGGTGAGGCCGGCGAGCCACGTCATCGCCGTCAGCACCGGCTGCTTGCCGATGGCGCGGATGGTGAGCATGATGTCGGCTAGGCCGCGCACCGCAAAGCGCCGCGCAGCCAGGCTCTTGTCCCGCACCGGCGCCCAGAACAGCCACAGCAGCATCGGCAGGTAGAACAGCGTGTTGACGATGATGCCGTGCGAGGGGCCGAGCGTCAGCATGATGATCCCGCCAACGGCCGGTCCGACCAGGATGCCGAGGTAGCGCGCCATCGCGTTCAGCCGCACCGCGCTCGGCAGGTCGGCGGGGCCGACGAGGTCGTAGAGCAAGAGCTGGTTCGGCGTCTGCCACAGCACGCCGGCGCAGCCATGGATCACCAGCAGCAGCATCGCATGCCACATCTGGATGGTGTCGGTGAGGAAGAAGAAGCCCCATCCGGCCGAGGCGACGATGAACAGCAGCATGCCGCACTGGATGATCCGGCGCGGATCGAACCGGTCGGCAAGCCCGCCGACCGCGACGGAGAACAAGAGGAACGGCAGCCAGTGCGACAGCACGGCAAAACCGCCCAGCGTCGGCGAATGGAATTTCTGGAACACCACCCAATAGCTGATCACGTGCTCGATATTGTCGGCCATCATCGCTAGCACGTAAGCCGTGAACTGGAGACGATACGGCACGGATCTCATCGCCGCGAACGAGCCGGACGCGACCACGGGATTTTGGGGAAGGGGGTTCAAGCGGGCACCTGGGTGGAATTTCAACCGTCCGTACACGGTCGCTGGTGAAGGCTCAAGACACTTGGGTGTGCTCGAACATCAGCCATGCAGTGCCGCCACACCCACCGCCGTCATCCCCGCGCAACCGCGAAGCGGTTGTCGCTGGAGGTGCGCGCTCTTGCGCGCCTCGAAGGATGGGCCGCAAGCGCCCGTAGCCCATCCTTCGAGGCTCCCTTTGCGATGCTAAAGCATCGCAAGGCTCGCACCTCAGGATTACGGCGGTTGTGGTCACGAGACTAGCCCAGCGACTTCACGTAAACCGCATACGGCACACCCAAAATATCCGGCGCCTCGCGAATCCGGACAAATCCCATCCGAAGATACATCGGCAGCGCGACCGTCATGATCGGCGTCGTGTGCAGCGCGATCACCAGCGACTGGTCGCGCTCGGCGCGGCGCAGGCATTCTTCCGTCAATTGCCGGCCGATGCCCTTGCCGCGCGCGAGGGGATCGACCACCAGCATGCGGATGACCGGCCAGGCCGGATCGAAGAAGGCCGCCTTCGGCGCTTTCGGACCGACATAGGCGACGGCGCCGACGATCTGGCCGCCATCTTCGGCGACGATGATCTCGCCGGATTTGACAAGCTCCGGCATCTTCGCGACGTGAGTCATGAACAGCGGCCAGTCGGAATAGTGCTGCTCGAACTCCGCGAACGCCGCCAGAGCGACACGGACGATCGCGTCGGCATCTGCTGGCAGATAGTCACGCAGCATCGGCCTTGTCCTAAACCAGCAACTGCATCTAGACTATTTGCGATTTACACCGGGCGCCACTATTGGCAGGCGGCGGCCGGCGAGCCACCTTTCTCTCAGGTTGATACGACCTGCCGCTTGCACCCTTGCGGGAATGGTGAACGTATCGCACGCATGTCTTGGCCCCTTTGCCGAACAACGGGTCAGCAACGCAAGCACTGGCTTCCCGAACAGTTCAAGCAAAGGACAAAGCCATGCGCGACTTCCGCGATGCCAAAGCTATGGCGCACACGCTACGCGCCTCTCTCGTTTCCAAGGGTCTCAAGATTTCGGTTGCGGAAAGCCTTGAATTGACCGCCGAGCTGTTTGGCTTGGCTGACTGGAATACGCTTGCTGCTGCTATTCGGCGCGAACCGCCCGCGTCCGATACGGCCTCGTCCCAGCCGCCGCCTGCAAGCATCAGATGGCCTTCGGGATTTACCCGAGAACTCGATTTGACCCTGAAAAGGGCGCTCACCTACGCGCAAGCGCGAAAGCACGAGTTCGCGACGCTAGAACATCTCTTGCTTGCGCTGCTGGATGATCCGGATGCCTTGGAGGTGATGAAGGCCAACCAGGTTGACCTCGAGGCCCTGAGGCGAGCCACGACCTCGTACATCGATGACAAGCTGAGCACCTGGGTGATGATCAGCGACGAGCGCGACACGACGCCGACGGTTGCGTTTCGACGAGTGGCGCATCGTGCAACCGTGCGCAGCCTGCAACGCGAAACGAGCGGGCTGGACGTGCTGGCGACCATGTTCGGTGAGAACGCAAGTCCGGCGGTTTGGCTCCTGAGCGAGCAGGGAATGACGGGCGAACGTCTTGAGAGGACGCTTCCTCGCGCCAGTTGAGAGGAACGGCAAACGTTTCCCGTCCTTGCGGAGCTGAGATGCGCGCTAGGGTGTTTGCAATGCCGTATGGCTGTCATAGGCTGATCTCAGCCCGCACCCATCAATCATAACAGACGAGCACTGAGGAAACAGCCATGCAACAGATCCGCGTCTGCACCCACGCAGGGCCGGGCTCGGAGCCCGTCATCCGCACCGTGCCGTGGCCGAAGGTCGGCAGGAAGGCTGCGCTGATCAAGGTCGGCGCCTGCGGGGTCTGCGGCACCGACCTGCATATCCTCAAAGGACACTGGCCGAAGCCGCTGCCCTGGCCGTTCACGCTTGGCCACGAGCTCGGCGGCATCATCGTCGAATGCGGCGACGAGTTCACCGAGGATTTTATGAGCAAGCCGCTGACGGTCGGCTCCAAGGTGATGATCCCGCCGCTGATGCCGTGCGGGCGCTGCTATTACTGCATCCATTATCCGCAGACGGCGAACAAATGCCTGACGCCGGTCTATTACGGCCGCTATCTCGGCTTCGACAAGGCGCCGCACATGTGGGGCGGCTGGGCCGAATATGTCTATGTCGATCTCGAGATGCTGCCGGGCACCAAGATCTACAAGCTGCCCGACGACATGTCGCTGCGCCTCGGCGCGCTGTCGGAGCCGCTGACGTCCTGCATCCGGGCCTTCAACCGCGCGACCCGCGCCGGTGGCTTTTCCTGGGGCGACACGGTGGTGATCCAGGGTTCGGGCCCGATCGGCATTCTCGCGGTCGCGGCCGCCAAGGAGATGGGGGCGGGGCGCGTGATCTGCGTCGGCGCGCCGGAGGAGCCGCGGCTCAAGCTCGCGCGCGAGTTCGGCGCAGAAGCGACTGTCAACATCGAGGAGCTCAAGTCGCCGCAGGAGCGCATCGCGCGCGTGCGCGACATTGTCGGCGGCTTCGGTGCCGACCTCGTGATGGATTGCTCGGGCCATCCCACCGCCGGCCCCGAAGGCATCGAGATGCTGCGCGACGGCGGCACCTATGTCGAGATGGGCCAGTTCACCGACGCCGGCTCGATCGACACGTCATGGCACCGCATCTGCACCAAGGATCTCAACGTGCTGGGATCCTGGGGCTTTACCGGCAACGATCTGCCGCTCGGCGTCGACATGCTCTACCGCACGCGTGACAAATATCCGTGGCTGAAGATGCAGACGATCTACCCGTTCACGGAAGAGGGCGTCGCGCAGGCGGTGAAGGACGCGATGGCGATGAAGACGGTGAAGTCGACCATCGTGCCGTGGCCGGAGCTGGTGGACTAGAACCTATCTCAAAATTGAAGATCAGCGTCGATCGGCTATAAAGGAAAGATGATTCGGCTGACGGACGAGCAATGGGAGCGCATCCGGAAACACTTTCCGGAAGAGCACATTGCCGACGGCCGGCCGGGCCGGAAGCCGATTGCGACACGTCAGGTTCTCGAAGCCGCTCTTTGGATTTTGAACACGGGCGCGCAGTGGCACATGCTGCCGCAGTGCTATCCGAACTATAAGACCGTACACCGTCGCTTTCAGAACTGGTGTCGCAATGAAGTGTTGCGGCGCGTTCTGACCGATATAGCCAACGAACTTCGTGAGAAAGGCTTGCTCGACGAAGAGGAGTGTTTCATCGACGCGACCTTTGCGATGGCCAAAGGCGGCGGTGCAGAGATCGGCCCAACGAGGCGCGGAAAAGGCTTAAAAATCATGGCGATTGTGGATCGCCACGGTTTGCCGCTTTCAGTGAGCACGCATGCCGCGAACCATCACGAAGTGCGCTTGGTACAGCTCTGCTTCGACTTCTACATGATCGAGGCCAAGCCAGAGAACCTGATCGGCGACCGCGCCTATGACAGCGATTCGCTCGACGATGAACTGCGCTCACAAGGCATCGAGATGATCGCGCCACATCGTTCAAACCGAGTGAGGTCGCTCA
Source organism: Bradyrhizobium sp. USDA 376 (assembly GCF_054063675.1). Classification (NCBI taxonomy): domain Bacteria; kingdom Pseudomonadati; phylum Pseudomonadota; class Alphaproteobacteria; order Hyphomicrobiales; family Nitrobacteraceae; genus Bradyrhizobium; species Bradyrhizobium sp. USDA 376. The sequence continues at coordinate 7,488,440 of NZ_JBSSGN010000001.1, read as the reverse complement.
CCCAGGACGGCCGCAGGCTCCGTCGTTATACTCGGCGTTGGCTGGTCGAACGCTTCTTCGCCTGGATACAGTGGCGGCGGCGCCTGCTGGTCCGCTGGGAGTTCTATCCGCAAAACTTCCTCGGCTTCGTCCAGCTCGCTTGCCTGCTGATCCTGTTTCGACAATTTTGAGATAGGTTCTAGGCATGATAGACGAGAAGCCAAGCAAACCCCGCTCACCCTTCGGCGCCATCCGCGCGATCGACTACACCGTCATCTTCGTCCGCGACATGGCCGTGATGCGGCGCTTCTACGAGGACGTGCTCGCCTTTCCGCTCTCGCGCGAGCTCTCGCCGAACTGGATCGAGTACGCCTTGGGCCCCAATACGCTGGCTCTGGCAAAACCGAGCCGGACCGCTTCCGATCCGCCGACGCCGGCGGGCAGCGCCTCGCTGCAACTGGCCTTCAAGGTCTCACCAGCCGAGGTCGATCAATGCGCCGACGACCTCGTACGGCAGGGCGTGGCGCTGCTCTCGCCGCCGACGGACCAGTCCTTCGGACATCGCACGCTGTTCTTTCGCGACCCTGACGGCAATCTTCTGGAGGTCTATGCCGAAATCTGAGCCGGCCGATGCCCGAAAAGTTCCACCAGGAATTCGCAAGTTATTCACGCCTGGGTGAAACTTAAGTCCCAGTTCCGGCTTTCAGTTCGCGGGAGAGGTCTCGTGAAGCGAATCCTGAAACCCGTCACTTACATCCTGGCTGCGATCTACTTCCTGGTAGATGCGGTCTTCATGGCCGTGGCGATGCCGATTTCGCGCTGGATCGGGCGGCATTTCGAATTCAGGCGATTGCGCGCCTGGATCAGGGCGCTTCCACCTTATCCGTCACTCGCCTTGTTTTCCGTGCCCGTCATCATTCTGGAGCCGATCAAGCCCTTGGCGGCCTACCTCGCCGCGACCGGTCAGGTCGTGAGCGGTGCGGCGACATTCATCATCGGCGAATTGTTAAAGCTCGTGCTGGTCGAACGCCTGTTCCATCTCACGCGCGACAAGCTGATGCGGATTCCGGCCTTTGCCTGGACCTACGGGAAGTTCGCGGAGGCGAAGGCGTGGCTGCAGGCAACCGAAGCCTGGCGGGCCATCCGTGCTCTGAGCCGCGCGGCGAAGGACACGGTTGCGCGCGCAAAAGCCAAGCTGGTCGGTAGCTTCAGCAGGCTGGCGACCTCGAGGGACTAGGCGCAACTGCATTGGCACTCATGCGAGCTTGCGCGCAGCGGCGGTCGCCTTGTCGCCGGTGTTCGGGGTGCCGGTCGGCTCGATCAGCATGAGATGAACCTCCTCGCGGGCTACCGGGCGATGCTCGACGCCTTTAGGTACGACGTAGAGTTCGCCCGGGCCGAGCGTCACCGTCCGATCGCGCAGCTCGATGTCGAGACTGCCCTTCAGGACCAGAAAGAAATCGTCGGTGTCGTCGTGCTTGTGCCAGGTGAATTCGCCCTTCACCTTCACCACCATCACGTCGCAATCGTTGAAGGTCGTGACCGTGCGCGGCGACCAATAATCTCCAAAGGTCGCGAGCTTGTCGGCAAGCGATATTCCGTCGGCCATGGGCCCTCCAGTTTTGTTTTCAGTGAGGCACGATTTGGGATCGGGTAGCGGGCGCGACAAGGCCGTATTCGTTCACCGGTCGATCCTGCCCTGCGGAGGGTGCTCGGAGCCAGCTTCTATTTGACGTATCCGGACAACATGGCCTGTGCCCATTCAGGGCGGTTGTTGGCGAGTGCACGCGCCGAGGCCGCCTCCCAGTCGTATTCGAGAGCCAGAAGTTCGGCCTGCCAGCCCCTTTTTCGCTTCGTGATGATCGCATATCGGGCGTGCGGCGAGCGGTGTTCCAGTTTTGCGGCAAAGGGAATGTCCGCGAAAACCGGGCATCCGACGCTCCCCGGATTGAGGACCAGACACTCGCGCGGCCCGTGAACGACGGCCTGACGGTGGCTATGGCCACACAGCACCACGCGCGCCGCCGGCTCGCTCGCAAGGCGTGCCTCCAGCACGTCGCGGCGTGCCGGCACAAAGCGGCCGTCGTCGAGCGATTCCTCCAGCAGGCACGTCGTGTCGTTCTCGGGCGTGCCATGGCAGGCCAGGATTCCATCGTCCAGTCGCAGCTGGGAGGGCAGGCCGTGGAGTGCGCGACGCTGCTCCGCAGTCAATGCGTTGCGCGCAAACAGACCTGCCGGCGAGAGCTTGTCGTCCGGAAACTCCTCGATCCAGCGATCATGATTTCCTCGCACGGTCGGCAATGACAGCGACTCGAGTGCTTCGAAAGTCTCTTTCGGCCACAACGGGCTGGTGACGCAATCGCCAAGGTTGACCGTACGATCGACGCCGCGCGCCTTGATGTCGGCCAGCACGGCCTCCAAGGCGGCGAGGTTGCCGTGGATGTCGGAAATGACTGCCAATCGCATCGTCGTGCTCCCTATTCTATTTCGCCTGAGCTTAGTTCTGCCAGGTCGCTGGACATATCTAGCATCGGCCGATGGCACGTTCACCCACTTGCCATCCCTGATCGGGCTTTCCTTCACCACCTTTGCGCCTACCACCTTCGTGCCCTCGATCTCCCGCACGATCCGTTCGTCCGGCCCCACGATCCCGAGATCGAACTCGCGATCCGGCGTGACGAGGGTCAGGCGCTGACCGGCGATCACGACCACCGTCATGTTGTTGCGCTCGCCCTCCGCCGCCCATGCGCGGATGTCGCGGGCGTAGGGCTCCCTGCGCCAGGCGTTGGGAGAGCCCGGGTCGCAGCGGACTTCGATGCCGTCCTCCGAGGTGGTCAGGACGAGCTTTGACCGGCTTGGCTTCCATCGTTCCTCGAGGAGATCGTTGACCAGCCACAGGCAGGCGAAGTCCTCGCATTCACCCGGCCGCGTCGCGTAGATCGCGCAGCCGCGGCCGGCCTTGCAATGCCGGCACCAGGTGTTCGCGGGCTTGGCCAGCGCCTCGATGGCCATCACCTTGCAGCAGAGCGTGCAGTCGCCGCAGGTGCGTTTGACGGAGGACGTCACGCGGTCATTCCCATCCGATCCGGAGGGTCTCAGGTTAATAAAGGTAGCCGCAAAAATCCGCTGCAACCTTCAGGCGCGGGGCTCTCTCCGGAAAGCCATGCATCAAAGGCATGGTGATTTGGCAGCACTTGGCGTAAAGAGCCTCCAATCAAATCGCCAGCGTGCGGCCAGGCCCTTTGCCGCGCACGCCAGCTCAGGTCCGCCGGGTTCATCGTTCCGCGCCTGAATTAACCAAGGTTTCCCATCTCGTGTCTCTTCCGGCCCTGACCCCGCCGCTCGCCCGAGCTTTGGCCGAGCGGAACTATGATTCACTGACCCCCGTCCAGCTCGCCGTGCTCGCCCACGAAGCCACCAGCCGCGACCTTCTGGTCTCGGCCCAGACCGGCTCCGGCAAGACCGTCGCCTATGGATTGGCGATCGCCAAAAATCTTCTCGATGATGCCGAGCAGTTCGAGCAGGCCGGTGCACCGCTCGCCCTAATCGTGGCGCCGACCCGCGAGCTCGCGCTTCAGGTTCAGCGCGAGCTGGCCTGGCTCTATGGGCATGCAGGCGGGCGCGTCGTCTCCTGTGTCGGCGGCATGGATCCGCGGCGCGAGCAGCGCGAGCTGGCCGCTGGCGCGCACATCGTCGTCGGCACGCCCGGGCGGCTGTGCGATCATTTGCGGCGCGGCCGTCTCGATATCTCCGAGCTCGCCGCCGTCGTGCTCGACGAGGCCGACGAGATGCTCAATCTCGGTTTTCGCGAGGACATGGAATTCATCCTCGAGACCACGCCGGAGGCGCGCCGCACGCTGCTGTTCTCGGCGACGTTTCCGCGCGGCATCGTCGCGCTGGCCAGGCAATATCAGCGCGACGCCTTCCGGATCGAGGTCGCCGGCGACGAAGGCGGTCATGCCGATATCGAGTATCGCGCGATCCGCATCGCGCCCGCCGATGTCGAGCATGCCGTCGTCAACGTGCTGCGCTTCCACGAGGCGCCGAGCGCGCTGGTGTTCTGCAGCACGCGCGATGCCGTCAGGCATTTGCAGGCAGCGCTGCTGGAGCGCGGCTTTGCCGTGGTCGCCCTGTCGGGCGAGCTGACGCAGAACGAGCGGACCCTGGCGCTGCAGTCGCTGCGCGACGGTCGCGCCCGCGTCTGCGTCGCGACCGACGTTGCCGCCCGCGGCATCGACCTGCCGAGCCTCGACCTCGTCATTCATGCCGATTTGCCCAACGACGCCGAGGTGATGCAGCATCGCTCGGGCCGGACAGGGCGCGCGGGCCGGAAGGGGACGAGCGTCCTGCTGGTGCCGCCCGCGCGGCGGCGGCGTGCGGAACTGTTGCTGAACCTCTCGGGCATCGACGCGGACTGGGGCACGGCGCCCCAGGCGGACGAGATCCGCAAGCTCGATCACGCGCGCATGAAGGACGTGCTGTTCACCGAGGAGACGACTCCCGACGATCTGGCCTTGGCGCAGGCGCTATTGGCCGAGCGGTCGGCTGAGGACATCGCCGCGGCGCTCGCGCGACTTTACCGCGCGCGGCTGCCGTCGCCCGAAGACATCATTGATCCCGGCGAGCGGACCGGTCGGCCGCGCGACGAGCGTGGTCGTGACAGGTTTGATGGCGGTGACGATCGTCCGGCCAAGCCTCGGAAGCCCGGAAAAGCATCGTCGAAGCATGGCATGGGCGAGGCGAGCGTCTGGTTCCGCGCCGCGATCGGGCGGCGCAAGAATGCGGAGGCGCGCTGGCTGCTGCCGATGATCTGCCGCCGCGGCGGCATCGACAAGCGCGACATCGGCGCCATCAAGATCATGGACACCACCACCGAGTTCGAGATTTCCGAGCGGGTCGCGGAGTCCTTTGCCGCGAAGATCAAGCGTCCGGACAAGGAGGACAGCATCCGCATCGAGCCGATGGCGGATGCGCCGCAGCGGCAGGCGGATTCGGAAGAGCGGTCACACGCGCCGCGGCGCGAGCGCGGCGACAGCGATCATCGTGAACGTCAGGGCGACCGCCCGCGCGAGGCACGTGAATTCAAACCACGCGGCAAAGCGCTTGGCGAGCGCGGGCCGAAATTCGACGATGCGCCTTCGTTCGGAAAGAAAAAGAAGCACAAGAGCAAGCCGGGCCATGCAGAGCCTTCGGTCACGCCGTGGCCTGTCAAAGGTGCGCCGGGAAAGAAATCGAAGAAGAAGCGTCGCGGCTGAACGTCCGTCGTCCAGCGCAGACGCAATGATGCCGCCGGATTGCACCGGCGACATCATCTCGAAAGTCAGGTGTGGGCTCAGCGGCCACCGCCGCCACCGCCGCCACCTCCGCCGCCGCCACCACCGCCGGCATCACGCAGTGCCGAATTGTAGCGCGGGTCGGTCTGCTTCATGTAGGTGGGCGAGACATCGTTGGTGAGGCGAACGACGCGCCGTCCGCCTTGGTTCGGTGCCTCGACGAAGCCCATGCAGCCTTCGAAGAAAGCGGTGTCGCAGCCATAGGTCCGATACTGCGCCGCGTTGGCGCTGGTCGCGGTGAACGCAGCCGTCGCAGCGAATGCAATCAAGGCAACTTTCGACAATGTGAGTTTCATAGACATTCTCCAGTCTCGGTTCGGCGAGACCGGAACGGCCCGCACGGTTCTTCGACGGGAGCTGGCCGAAAGCGGTTCGAGGGCGCGGCTTCACGCCCGCGTGAGCCGAGCGGGGCTGGTGGAGAGGCGTTACGTCGCAGCGAGGTCGCGGAGCATGTAGGTCGCGCCGTTGCCGTAGGATGCGAGCTTTTCGCTTAATTCCGTGTTCGCCGTGACGGGCTGAAAGCCGAGGCGTTGCCACAGCGGCCGCGTGGCGTAGACCGAGACCAGCGCGAGAGCAGGGATGGCCGAAGCGCGAGCCAGTCCCTCGATTGCTACGACATAAGCGCGTGCTACACCGCCGCGGAAATCGGGCAGCACGGCGACGTCGTGCAGATAGATGCAATCCGCATCGTCGGGGATGAGTTCGAGGAAGACATCAAGCGGCGGAATCCGGTGCTGCTTCCAGGGATGCGCGAGGCCGTAACCAACGATCTCGTCGTCCGCGATGAGCGCGCGGCAGCCATCGGGATAGAGCCGCATCTTTTCCGCGAACACCTCGGCTCGTTCCGGAAGGTCGGGATGGATGCGCGCCGCGATCGCGCTGATCGCGGGCAGGTCGGAGGCGCGCGCGGGACGCCAATGCGGCTTGTTCATGTCGGTCCGTCGTTCGGTCTCACTCATTCCAGTTTATTCCGCCGCGCCGGTGCGCGCAGCGAAAAATATCTTGGCCGCGCGCGCAGGAATAGGACGCCTCGCGCGGCGTCCTACCCATGCAAGCCAATTGCATGACAGGAGACACCATGACGTCCTCGATCCGCCTCGCGCTCACGCTCGCCGTCTCGCTCGCGATCGTTCCCGCTGCCTTCGCCGCGCCGCCGACCAAGACCGGCAAGACCGACAAGGGCAACGTGCTCACCGACGCCAAGGGCATGACGCTCTATACCTTCGACAAGGATGCCGACGGCAAGTCGGCCTGCAACGGGCCGTGTGCGACGAACTGGCCGGTGCTGAAGGCTGAGGCGAGCGACGCCCCCGGCGACGGCTACACCATCATCACGCGCGACGACGGCTCCAGGCAATGGGCCTACAAGGGCAAGCCGCTCTACACCTTCGCCAAGGACCAGAAGCCCGGCGACATCACCGGCGACGGCTTCTTGAACGGTGCGTGGCATCTGGCGATGCCCTGACGGATCGCGCCCGGTGCGCCGTCTTACGGAGGCAGGCGCACCGGGTCGCACGCGGGCGCAAATCCGGCAAAAAAGATCGTGTTGCAAGCGCTATCATTTGCCTCGCAGCAGGGGCGTTGCTGCGCTGATCTCAAGTTGGCGCATGCGATCGCAACAACTTCAAAGATGCAAAGCGCGGTCTGCGCCGCTTCGCCGCATCCATTGCACAAATTCGCGCTGAGAGTCTGAAAGCGAACCGAACCGGGCAGTCTCTTCGGTCATAGTTGGTCCTGCAAGGGGACGGGGGCGGTTATCCGCAGCAACAATCCCACCGTGTTGAAAGTAGCAGTATTGGTGTCCTGGTGCGGCACGCACCTCGACGCCCGGGGGGAGTCTTCAATCCGTGATCTAGTTTCGCTTGAAAGGATGAAAGCCCGTGACTGATGCCAGTGTGAAAGTCGAGACGAATGCCGCTCCGCAAGACGTGGGGGCCAACGGAAGCGCAAAGCTCCAGTTCGACGTACCGTTCTTCAACATGCAGACGATGTTCGGCAGTTTCGCCGAGCAGGGCGCCACGCGGGCCCAGGCAAATTTTGCGAAGGTGAGGGCGACTTCGGAGGAAGTCACCACAGCTCTCTGCGATGCCTATTCGACCAATGCCAAGCGTGCCGCCGACTACGGCATCAAGCTCATCGAAATATCCCACGTCAATACCACCTCCACGCTGGACTTCATTTCCCAGCTTGTCGATGCGAGGTCGTTTGCCGATCTCGTCAACCTCTCCACCGCCCACAGCCGCAAGACCTTTGAAGCAACTTCGGCCCAGAACCGCGAACTCTGGGACCTCGCCCAGAAGGTCGCGACGGAAACGGCCGAGCCGATCAAGCAGAGCTTCAACCGGGTATTGCGTAGCGCTGCTTGAGTCGAAGCGGTTGGCCGCGCGGACCGGCTGGACGAGCGTCTTCGCAAGAAGAGGCGCCGTCCAGCCGGTTGCGGCCTCCCTCACTGTTGAGGTGATGCCAAGCTGGAGGAAATCACGATGGGTATGGTGATGATCAAGTGCCCGGAAACGGGAGACGCCATTCCGACCGGCATCGAGATGGATGGCGAGAGGTTTCGGTGCAGTGCGGTGTTCTTTTCGCGCACCTATTGCAGGATGTGCGCCGCGACGCACGAATGGTTCGCCAGAGAGGCGTGGGTCTACGAGTCGGTCTTGGCGAACGGCGGGTCCGGGGGTAGGCAGCCAATCCGCGCCGGCGCGGCGTGAAGGACCCTCGGCGCATCCTGCGAAACGATCCGATCGATCCTGCGGCTCATCACCTTGTAGCACTCACAGGCGATGATCTCGAGCCGGTGCCTGTCGATCTCCAGCTGGCCGCGCCGGTTGGACTTGATTGCCCGTGATGAGCGCAACGCGCTCACCACGTGCGTGACCGTGGTGCGGCGGACCCCGAGCAATTCCGACAGCGTCTCCTGCGTCAAGGGCAGGATGTCACCACCATCCGTCCGGTCGTGGATGTGCAGCAGCCAGCGGGCGAGGCGCGCCTCGACCGAATGCAGAGCATTGCAGGCTGCGACGTGCTGGAATTGCGTCAGCAGCGTCCTGGTGAGAAGCTGAACCGAACTTGCAATGGCGGGACTGCGTTCGAGCGCAGCGTGAAATCGCGCGGGCGAAATCTGCAGCGCCGTCCCGGCCACGCGGACGACCGCAGTCATGGGTGATCGGATCGGGCCGAGCGCCGTCATCAGTCCGACGGCACCGTCGTTGCCGATCACGGCAGTTGCCGCCGTCTGTCCGTTCGGCAACTCCATGATGAGGGCGATCGCGCCGCTGCAGGGAAAGGAGAGGTGCTCGATCTTGTCGCCCGACCGAACCAGGACTGCGTCGTGCCGGAGCTCGACTTTTCGCAAATGGGGTGCAAGCAACGCGAAATCGGCCGGCGGTAACGCAGCTAACAACCGATTACCAACTCTGGGCGCGTGCTCCATCACGGGAATCATCCCTGGACGGAGGCTCGGCAGACGCATCTTCACCAACCGAGCCGCGTTGCCGCTTGCCACGGCAAACGAATTAAACGCGTGTTAAAAGCTAACGTTCCGCTGGCCGATTGGCAAGCCGGTACGCGAATGAGTCTGAGCGCGATCAGGCCTCGAAGACCGCAGGCCGTTTGCAAAGCTGCGCGTCTGACGCGAGCGCTGCTCCTAGCGCAGCCCCTCATACACCATCAGCCCGCGTGCGATCTGCAGTTTGCGGATCGCGCGCGGCAGCAGCTTCTCCGGCTGATGCAGGTAGCGCCAGGAGGTGAGGGTGAAGGCTGAAAGCGCGCCGCATTCGTCGTCGAACGGCGCGAGCACGCCGGTGACGCTCACCGGCGTATGCGGGCGGGCGTTGAAGGGCAGCAGCAGGAGCTCGAGATGCGCCTTGCTGCCGTCCTCGCGCGCGGCGGTGACGCCGGCGATCGCACCAAGCGTCTCGTCGGCGACGATGGTCGCGATGTCCTCGATCTCGCTGCGGCTGGCCGCTGTGAACAGCGCCGTAAAGCTCCGGTCCTTGAGGTCGATCCCGGCAAGCGCGCAGACGCGGGTACCGGCAACGCGGAAGGGGAAGCCGAGATTGGGCTCGCAGGACAGCACGAAGATGTCGCCGAGCAGGCCGCGGACCGCGGCCGGATCGATGTCGGCCCGGTCAGGGGCCCGCGCATTGCCGCGCTTCTTGTCCCAATATGCGAAGAACGCGCGGCTCGACGGATGTTTCATGGCTGACGCTAACCCCGGGGCGCAACCTGGCGGGACAGATCTGTCCCGCTTCAGTGCACCCGCGATCCCTTCTGTTGTTGTGCAGGAGGGGATTTGCAGCGTCCATGCCGCGGGGGCGTTTTCACGCCTGTTGAGGCAGTCTTTGCGTCGTTAACGTTAAATTAACTATGCGCTTCGCGTCTCGCGCGGGACTGCTATGGTGACCGCGGTCGCAAGCCTCGCCGCTTTTCTCCAGGTTCTCGGCGGGGCCTGTACACAGGGCGTCAAACAGTTTGGCCACGGGCCGGGGAGGGGTGGGGATACACCTTCATTCCTCAGGTATCGGAAGGCCGACACGGACAGGCAGGGCTTTCCCAGGGCCCTGCCTTTTCCTTTTGTGCACTTGCGCAAGGCCGGCAAAGACGACTATCTCCAAGCCTGTCGCTCCGATAGGGCCTGAAAGCGAAGCTGCCTTGGATTCCCCGCAAGATTCGTCACCGCAAGGTCCTCAGCCGGGCCTGCCGGCCGTCCATGAGGAGGCTCCGCGCGAGCCGATCCTGACGCTGCCCGCGGCGCTGACCGCCTATATCGTGCTGCTGGCGGTGATCCATCTGCGGGTGCTGCTGCCGCCGGAGCTCGAGAACTGGACTATCGACGCCTTCGGCTTCATCCCGAAGCGCTACGATTCCTCGCTGCTCAATCTGCAGATCCCCGGCGGCGCCGGCGCCAAAGTCTGGAGCTTCTTCACCTATTCGCTGCTGCACGCCAATCTGACCCATCTCGGCTTCAACGTGCTGTGGCTGCTGCCGTTCGGCAGCGCGCTGGCGCGGCGTTTCGGCGCTGTCAGGTTCTTCGTCTTCATGGCGGTGACGGCGGCGGCCGGCGCGCTCGCCCATCTCGTCACCCATGAGCATGCGGTGGCGCCGATGATCGGCGCCTCGGCCTCGGTGTCGGGCGCGATGGCAGCCGCGATCCGCTTTGCCTTCGCCCGCGGCAGCTTCCTCTCCTTCAGCCGTTCGGACGCCGATACCGCCGCAAAAGTTCCCGCGCTGCCGCTGTCGCGTGCACTACGCGACGGCCGGGTGGTCGGCTTCCTCGCAGTCTGGTTCGGCGTCAACATCATCTTCGGCGTCGGCGCGATCGGCATCGATGCCGAGACCACCAGCGTCGCGTGGCAGGCGCATATCGGCGGCTTCTTCGCCGGCCTCTTGCTGTTCGCGCTGTTCGATCCCGTGCCGCGCGTGCGAAGCGATGCTGCGGATGCGTCATCACGGGACGCTTCTGACCGTGTTTGAAGCGGCGCTTGCGGCGCGGCCCGAATTCATCCATCATTCCCTGGAAGAATGTTCCGAAGCGACAAGCCCATAGCGGCAACGCTTCGACAAGCGCGCGAGCGTGAAACCCGCGCCAAAACTGTTAGTTGAAGACTCGCGAACAAGTCCGGACCGCCAATGGCGGAAGGCTCCGATTCAGGGAGGCGACAATGACGGTACGTTCCATTCTCAACACCAAGGGCCACCAGATCATGAGCGTCGAGCCCGACGCCAAGCTGTCGGCTGCGGTCAAGCTGCTCGGTGAGAAGAAAATCGGCGCGGTGCTGGTGATGAACGAGAGCCGGCTGGAAGGCATCCTGTCCGAGCGCGACATCGTGCGCGTGCTCGGCGAGCGCGGCGCCGGCGTGCTGGAGGAGCCGGTCTCGGAGGTCATGACCCGCAAGGTCGTCACCTGCAAGGAGACCGACACCGTCGCCGAGCTGATGGAGACGATGACGACAGGCAAGTTCCGCCATTTGCCCGTCATCGACAACGGCAAGGTGGTCGGCCTGATCTCGATCGGCGACATCGTCAAGCGCCGCGTCCAGGAATACGAGACCGAGCAGGAAGCCCTGCGCGACTACATCAAGACGGCCTGACGGACCCCACGCGTCCGCCTTACTCGCCCGCTTTGGGCGCGTGGCCAGCGGGCGCCGGCGCGAGCACCTCGATCGCCTCCTGGATCGACTCCAGCGCGCGGTCGGCGGCGCGCGTGCCATGGGCGATCAGGTCCTGTGCGCGGTGGAAGTCGAACCAGCCGAAGTGGCCGACCCGCGGCGTGATCAACATGTCGGGCGGATCGCCGGCGAGGCGCGCGCGGGTGATGCGGTCCTGCATGATGTTGAAGGCATCGACCATCACCGAGGAGATGCCGGGCCGTCCGCCGCCGCCGAAGAACTCGCGCTTCATGGTCTTCTCGGGCGAGAACAGGCGCGGAAAGCGCCGCTTGGTCGTCGTCGCCTCGGCCTCGGGCGCGACCGGGGCGGGCGCGGCGCCGTGTGCATGGATCGTCGTGGAATGGGTGAAGACGTCGCTGGAAAGATTTGCGGCGATGACGATTTCGGCGCCGAGCGCGCGGGCGGCCGAGACCGGCACCGGATTGACCAGCGTGCCGTCGACCAGCCAGCGGTCGCCGATCAGGACCGGTGAGAAGATGCCGGGCAGGGCGTAGGACGCCCGCATCGCGTCGACCATGCGGCCGCGCGTCAGCCAGATCTCGTGGCCGGTGCGGACCTCGGTCGCAACCGCGGCGAACTTGACGGGCAGGTCCTCGATCAGGGTCTGGCCGACCGCCTCCTCGAGCCGGGTTGCGAGCTTCTCGCCGCCGATCAGGCCGGAGCCGTTGAGGCGGATGTCGAGATAGCCGAGGATATTGCGCATGCCCTGCAGGCTGCGCCCCCAGTCTTCCAGCGTGTCGAGCCGACCGGCCGCATGGAGGCCGCCGACCACGGCGCCGATCGAGGTGCCGACCACGACGTCGGGCACGATGCCGTTGGCAATCAGGGTCCTCAGGATCCCGATGTGGGCAAAGCCGCGCGCCGCGCCGCCGCCGAGTGCGAGGCCAATGACCGGCCGGCGGATGCTACCGAGGCCGACCTTTTCGCCGGCCTTCTCGCCGTTGGAGCCGTTCGAGCCGCGGCCCTTCAAGATCTCCAGCACCAAAACTCTCCTCCGCTGGGCCACCCACCGCCAGACTACGCACCCCAATTGCGCTCCGCCATATCAGGGGTGAAGCATGGTTTATGCCGCTTTGGAAAAGGCGCTGGGCAGGAGTATGGCGAGGGGCGGTTGCCTTAAGTCTAATCACGCAGCATCAGTCGGGTTCCATAGATCGCATGGGGGCCGTATTTCCTGGGATATCCGAGGCTTGAATTTGCCGCGTTTTCGGTGAAAAGCAGGGAACATGACACGCGGGGGTGACGGCATCATCGGATGGCGGCGCAGCGGCAGGCTGCTGCCGGCGCTGATCCTTGCCGCCTGCCTCGTGACAGCAGGCCAAAACGCTGCGCAGGCGCAGCTTTTCTCCGATCGCCCGCCGCCGGTGCCCCCGGCCTCGGTGCCCGATCCCGGCGGTGCCGTCAGCCTGGCGCCGCCCTCCGGCCCGGGCGCCGGACCTCCGAGCCTGCCGCCGACCCTGACCCAGCCGGTGACGCCCAGCATGCCGCCGCCCGCGGTCACGACCGTACCGTCGGCCGCGCCGCTCAATGCGGCCGTGCCCGGCCAGGGCGTGCTGTCGCTGACGGCGAAATACGGCAAGGACTCGGCCCCGATCACCAGCGGCCTGGTCTGGCGGGTGTTTGCCGACCGTCCCGACGAGAACGGCACCTTCAAGCTGATCCGCGAGGACCGCAGCGCCACGCCGAACATCGTGCTGCCGCCCGGCAACTACGTCGTCCACGTCGCCTTCGGCCTCGTCAGCGCGGTGCGCACCGTCAGCCTCAAGGCCGAGACCGACCGCGAGTCCTTCGTGCTGCCGGCGGGCGGCCTGCGCATCGAGGGCCGCGTCGGCACCAGCCGCATTCCGCAGAACCAGATCTCGTTCGCGATCTACAAGGGCAGCCAGTTCGAATCCGGCGAGCGCGCCTCGCTGGTGCCCAACGTCGCCGCCGGCGACGTCGTGCTGATCCCGGAGGGCACCTACTACATCGTCTCCAACTATGGCGATGCCAATTCGGTGGTGCGCTCGGACATCCGCGTCCAGGCCGGCAAGCTCACCGACGTCACCATCACCCACCGCGCCGCGGTCATCACGCTCAAGCTCGTCAGCGACAGGGGCGGCGAGGCGCTTGCCAACACCGCCTGGTCGGTGCTGACCCCCGGCGGCGACGTCATCAAGGAATCGATCGGCGCCTTCCCGCGCGTCGTGCTGTCCGAAGGCGAATACCGCGCCATCGCCAAGAACGAGGGCAAGGTCTACGAGCGCGGCTTCAACGTCGTGAACGGCGTCGACGGCGAAGTGGAAGTGGTGGCGCGGTAGTCTTTCGCCTCTCCCCGCTTGCGGGGAGAGGCCGGAATTTGCGAAGCAAATTCCGGGTGAGGGGGACTCTCCGCGAGTCCAATTCTTACCGTTCTCGCGGACGCAGCCCCTCACCCCAACCCTCTCCCCGTAAGAACGGGGCGAGGGAGCGCACCTCCGCTGTGGCGGCTCTCACTTCCGATACCTCAGCGCCTCCACCAGCACCGCAAACGCCGGCGTCGGCTGCCGCCGGCTCGGGTAATAGAGGTGATAGCCGGCGAACGGCGCGCACCAGTCGGCGAGCACGCGGATCAATCGTCCGTCGGCGATCTCGCGCTTCACGATGTCCTCCGGGACATAGGCAAGACCAAGCCCCGCCAGCACGGCATTCATCCGCAAGAGGCCGGTGTTGAACACGAGCTGGCCGTCGACGCGCACCTTCATGGCGCGGCCTCGCTTCTCGAACTCCCAGGCGTAGATCCCGCCATAGGTGGGCAGGCGAAGGTTGATGCAATTGTGCTCGGTCAGATCCTGCGGCCGCTTCGGCTTGCTGTGCGCGGCGAAATAGGCCGGTGAGCCGACGACAGCCATGCGCATCTCCGGCCCGATCCGCACCGCGATCATGTCTTTCGCAACCTGCTCGCCGAGCCGCACGCCGGCGTCGTAACGCTCGGCGACGATGTCGGTGAGGCCATAGTCGACGACGAGCTCGACCTTGATATCAGGGTAGCGCGGCAGCAGCTTTGCGAGCGCCGGCCACAGGATGGTCTGTGCCGCATGCTCGCCGGTGGTGATGCGCACGGTGCCGGCTGGCGTCTCGCGCAGCGCGGTCAGCGCCGACAGCTCCGCGTCGATTTCGGCGAAGTGCGGCCCGATATTGCGCAGCAGGCGTTCGCCGGCCTCCGTCGGCGCGACGCTGCGGGTGGTGCGGGTGAGGAGCCTTAAGCCCAGCCGCTCCTCGAGGCCGCGCACGGTGTGGCTGAGCGCCGATTGCGATAACCCGAGCTGGGCTGCAGCGCGGGTAAAACTGCGCTCGCGCGCGACCGCGAGGAAGGCGAGGAGGTCGTTGACGTTGGTGCGGGCCATTCATGAATCCGGATCATGAGTACATGCCGCTTTTATCACCTAATCGCAGGCTCGCGCGCGGCCTAAATTCGGAGGCCGGAGACGATGAAGGAGAGCTGACGATGCAAACGCGCAAACTGGGCAAGAGTGGCCTCGAAGTCTCGGCCCTCGGCCTCGGCTGCATGGGACTGAGCTACGGCTATGGTCCGGCGACCGGGACGGCGCAGGCCATCACGCTGATCAGGAGCGCCTTCGAGCGTGGCGTGACCTTCTTCGACACTGCCGAGGCCTACGGTCCCTTCACCAATGAGGAATTGCTCGGCGAGGCGCTGGCGCCGTTCCGCGACAAGGTCGTCATTGCGACGAAGTTCGGCTTCAGCGGCGGCAAGGTCGAGGCCGGGCTCGACAGCCGGCCCGCCAACGTCAAGGCGGTGGCGGAGGCCGCCTTGAAGCGGCTCAGGACCGACCGCATCGATCTGTTCTATCAGCATCGCGTCGACCCCGACGTGCCCGTCGAGGAGACCGCTGGCGCGGTGAAGGAGTTGATCCAGGCCGGCAAGGTCCTGCATTTCGGCATGTCGGAGGCGGGCGCGCAAACCATCCGCCGCGCCCATGCGGTGCAGCCCGTCACCGCATTGCAAAGCGAATATTCGCTGTGGTGGCGCGAGCCGGAGCAGGAGATCCTGCCGACGCTGGAAGAGCTCGGCATCGGCTTCGTACCGTTCAGTCCGCTCGGCAAGGGCTTTCTGACCGGCGCGATCACCGAGAGCACGACATTCGACAAGAGCGACTTCCGCAATATCGTACCGCGCTTCTCATCCAGCGCACGAAAGGCGAACCAGACGCTGGTCGAGCTGCTCGGCGAAATCGCCACGGCGAAGCAGGCGACGCCGGCACAGATCGCGCTGGCCTGGCTGCTGGCGCAGAAGCCGTGGATGGTGCCGATTCCCGGCACCACCAAACTGCACCGGCTCGAGGAGAACCTTGGCGCGGCGGTGGTAACGTTGTCTGAGGCCGATCTCGCTGCGATTGCAGGAGTGCTGGCCAGGGTGCCTGTGCAAGGCGATCGTTATCCCGCGCATCTCCAGGCGCGAGTCGGCCGTTAACACATATTGCGTGCAGCCCGGTGAGCGTTTGCTTACCAGGCTCCGCGTCTTGTGTTCCGGTTTGAATACGCGTGCGAGCGCCATCAAGCGGCGTTGGAAGGCCGGTTAACACCGGTAAAGTTGGCTTATTCCACCGACGTCACGACGCCATCATCGCCGGTGGAAGATACGTAATTCCGACAATCAATTTTATTCTCTTTCCATCCTGCTGCGTTATATGTCGGGCATCCGTCCAATGGGGGACGCCGGAGCAGGCTATTGCCTGCGAGACCGGAGGAGCAGGGACCAAGCCCGTCGGCATGTTCGAAGTGATCCTTACCAGGCGCAAACGGTTCGGTTGGCGGTGGCAGGTGTGCGACCAGTCCGGCAAGATCTTTGCCGACGGGTTCGAGCGCACCCGGCCGGCCGCCAAATATCATGGCGAGCGCGCGTTATTCTTCCTGCTGTCGCAAGCCTATCTGCGTAACCCCTTTGCGGCGTCGAGCGAGGACTAGCGGCGCGCTGCTACAAGACCTTGCGTTGCTCGTCGGGCAAAACACCCAAGCCATCGGTCAAGAAGCAGCCGCTAAAATATTCCGCTTTACCGAAATTCGGAATTGGCGGATAGTGCGCGCACTCCGGCCCAAGGAAGAGGGGCGTATCGCGATCGTCACGAACGCGGGCCGGGCGGCGGTGGACGCAGATGGCGTTGGCGCGAACGGGTTTGCAGGGCGGGAGACCGTGAGCAAAACCTCGCGCACACGACCGATGCCATCAGCGTACGGCAAAATCGTGTGGTCCTGACGCCCGGGGTCTGTGCGTCAAGTCTTGCGGTGATGTGGCGGCCCGACCGGGTCCGCGCATCAGCCATCCGCAAGGCGACGGGGGCAATAGTGCATCGCTCCCCGGGGAGATCACGACATAAGCCGTAACACCACTGCGCAGGGAAGGCCGGGATGTCTCCGGTTGCCCTGTTCCCCGCTGTGCATCGTAGCGCAATCTGCTCGTGGCATAGCGGTCAATGGGAGCCAGCCGGCTCCCGGTCTTCCCTGCGCCCTTTTCAATGGGGGTGAGGCGACCAGGCAAAGCTCGGGCGGAGGATGCCGCGAGGATGCGAAGGCGTGTCTGTCGCTCAGAGACTGAATACCGAATGCTGCCGCGAGCACCAATTTACAACCGTCACCCTGAGGTGCTCGATTTGTGGCGCGGGCGCGCCGCAAATCGAGCCTCGAAGGGCGACGGCCCGGCAATATCTCGGCCGTACATCCTTCGAGGCTCTCAGCACGGTGCTGCGCACCGCGCTGCTCGCACCTCAGGATGACGGGATGGATATTGCCATCGCGGAGAGATCTTGGATTGCTTCCGCCTTCGCTCAAGCTTCGGCGGACAAGTCGCTGCGCTCGCAATTGTCGATGTTCAATAATTCGCTGATTGGATCGCGGTGGTCTTGGTAGCGGCGAAGGCCTTGGGAGTTTGTCCCGCCAAGGCCTGATGGGGTCTGTGGTTGTTGTAGTAGACGAGGTACTCGAACAGTTCATTGGCGAAGTGGTCGAGGTTGTCGAAGGTCGCGCCGTCGATGACGTCGTCATCGAGGGTACGCCAGAAGCGTTCGACCTTGCCGTTGGTCTGCGGCCGATAGGGCCTGGTGTAGCGGTGTTTGATGCCGAGCTCGAGCAGCATGGCCTCGAACGGATGCTCGCCCGGCTTGGTGCGGGCGGCGAACTCGGCGCCGTTGTCGGACAGGATTTCCTGGAAGACGAGCCCATAGGTGACGTTGAGGGTGTTGATCATCTTCAGGGTCTTGAACATGACCGGCAGCGCCTTCTTGGATGTCAGGACCTCGGCCCAGGCCAGACGCGAGCAGCTGTCGATCAGGCTGATGATGTAGGCCGTGACCGGGGGTGGCGCGAGGAACATATCGCGCGGCAATTGATGCAGATCGACGTGGCCCAGCTCCCCGAGCTTGTCCTTGATAATACGGCGTTTCTCCTCACGCATCGCCGGCGTGCGGTGGTTCAGGCGGTAGTGTTTCAGCACCCGGTAGATCGTGATCGGCGAAGGTACCGTGTCGCGCGTTTCGCGCAAGACGGCATGAATCTCATAACGGTTCATCCCCCGTTTGCGATGGGCGACGATCTCCGCCTCGATCCCTTCCGGCTCGCGCCGTTCCCGCCACTTCGGGCCGCGCCGCCGCGGCAGCAGATCCGCGTCCTCGCCGCTCTGCAGATAGCGATTGTAATATTTGCGGAACGTCTGCGAGCAGGTCCCGTGGTGCCGGTAGAAGTCGCCGACCCGCTTGAACAGCGGCGATCGGCCAGCCTTCACCGCCTCATACTCCGAAATCAGAAAACGCCACTTGTGCAGATAGTTGCGCTCAACCGTTCGGTCATAGCTGTTGTCTCGCATCGGATCGTTCCTCCGCTGGAGCGATCCAATCAGCGAATTAGTGAACATGCACAGCAATGACGAGGATGATGCAGTCTTGCGCGCATCATCTCCCCATCGTCGTCCTGGCCTTCGCCCATGGGCGCTAAAATAGGATTTGCGCATTGGATTGGCTTGTGATTCCAAATTGGGATGGCACACGAATCGCTTGTGAACGAGGACTGGGCGCGTGTTGTCGCCCGGCTTGGCGGCGCCGAAGCGCTCAACGTTAGCGCGCGCGAGACGAAGGCGTTTGTCCGCCCGCGGGAAATCAGCAATGCGGTGGATTTGCTGCGCTTGATCCTGGCGTATTGCCTTGGCGAGCGAGGTCTGCGGTTGACGGCGGCATGGGCCACGTCGGTGGGCCTTGTCGATATCTCCAACGTGGCTCTGTTGTATCGGTTGCGTCAGTGCGGAGATTGGCTGGCGAAGTTGATAGGCCAAGCACTGGCGAGCGGTGCGCCGAAGGCGAGCCACGGCCGCCTGATCCGCATTGTTGACGCCACGACGGTCCCGAAGGCTGGGACGAGCGGCAGGAACAAGAACGCGGTGTGGCGCATACACAGCGCGTTCGATCTTCCGCAGGAGCGCTTTGGTCACTTCGAGCTGACCGATCAGCGAGCGGGCGAGACGCTGGACCGGATACCGGTGATTGCCGGCGAAATCCGTCTTGGCGACCGCGCTTATCTGCAACCGGAGCGCATGGCACGTCTCGTCGATGCCGGCGCGGACTTCGTGATCCGGTCCGGCTGGAAGAGCGCGCGTTGGGTTGATGCCAAAGGTGGTCTGGTCGATCTGACGGCCGAACTGCGCAAGGCTTCGGCATGTGGCCTGATCGATCGACCGATCTGGATAAAACGCAAGTCTGGCGCACCGCTGCTCGCTCTGCGTCTGGTTGCCGTCAAGAAGCCGGCGCAAGCGGCCGCGGTCGCACGACGCAAGGCGCGCCGAACGGCCCAAAAGGGAGGCCACCAGCTCTCCAGGCAAACACTTGACGCTGCAGATTGGGTGATCCTGGTGACCTCGCTCGCACCGGAGGACTTCTCAACGAGCGATGTCCTTGCCCTCTATCGGCTGCGATGGCGCATTGAACTCGGCTTCAAGCGGCTCAAGAGTTTGATTGGCCTGAAGGGCCCTCCCGGAACTGACGAGCGGTCCGCCAGGCCCCACATCCTCGCTCATCTGCTGATCATTCTCCTGCTCGAGCCACTCGTCGACGAACTCGAGGACTCTCCCCGCTTGGCCGAGGCCGCCTGACCCGTCCAGGGACCTGGCGTCTGCTCCGCCAACTCGTCGCCTCCCTCCGACAAGCAATCATGCCCCAACCCGCGATTGCTTGCCTGCGCAGACTTCGCTCCACGCTCGGACGGCATCTACACGAACCACCAAGACGAAAACGTCGCTATCAAGCAATGCAACTATTTTAGCGCCCATGGGCGAAAGCCAGGACCCATTACCCCGTCAGCGTTGTCTTTGCGCGATGTGGCCACCAGCGTTCGCAGCAACCAAGTTCGGTGGCTATGGGTCCCGGCTTTCGCCAGGACGATACTGAGAGTGGCGCGATGCTGTCGTCATCTCATCGCGCACACGCAAAACCAAACTGTCATAGTCTCTAACGGCTACTAACCAACGCCTGACTTAAAACTGTCATAATCGCTGAATGGAACCCGCATCTGCGTCCTTTTTACACGCCATTAAGTGCATCTGCTTTGGATGCGTCGGGATAGTGCGTTGGGGACTACGATGACTGCCGCGAAGAAGATGCCGGGAAAACCGGCCGCCGAAATGTTCGACGACATCCCGGTGCTTCAGCGCAAATGGCGTGCCGCGTTGAAGCCGGGTGAGCGGCTGCCGCGCTACGAGGACGTGATGCTCGGCAGCCTCGGGCGGCTCGCCGACCACATCGCGCTCTTGAAGAACGACGGTGCGCTCGAACTGTCGCGCAGCGGCCGTTACGTGCAGAAATGGCTCGGCGAGGAGCGCTGGGACATCCCGGTCGCCGAGCTCTCGCCGGATTGCGCCACGGCGCTCTCGGAAGCGGCGGCGAGCGCGCTGGCGAACGGACGGCCGTATCAGGCGAGCGCGCATTGCGTGCGTGACGGCATGGTCAGGACCTACGATGTGCTGGCGCTGCCGACCGCCTCGCGCTGGGGCGCCACGCTGGTCGGCGCCTATGTCAACGAGCGCGGCGCGCAATACAATCTGCTGGATGCGATCTTCTCCGCGACCGACGATGCGGTGATCTCGCTGGCGACGCTGCGCGATGCCTCGGGCAAGCCGTTCGATCTCCAGATCGTGCACCACAACAAGAGCGCGGGCGCGCTGCTGGAGGCCGCCGGCACGAGCCTGTTGTGGCGCCGGATCGGCGAGGGCGGCACGCTGCTGGCCTCGCCCGACATCATGGAATTCCTGCTCAGGACCGTCTCCGGCGGTCGCGGCGAACAGCTCGAGATCGAGCACGAGGACCGCCATCTCCGCCTCGGCGCCACCGCCTTCGCCGACGTGGTCTCGCTGACGATCTCCGACGTCACCGCCTTGAAGCGGCGCGACGCCTCGTTCCGCCTGCTGTTCGACAACAACCCGATGCCGATGTGGGTGTTCGACGCCGAGAGCAAGGAGTTTCTCAGCGTCAACGATGCTGCAGTCCAGCATTACGGCTACAGCCGCGCCACCTTCCTGCGCATGAAGCTGCACGAGATCTGGCCGCAGGACGAGTGGGACAGTCACGCCGAAGCCCTCGAACGCCTCGGCGACACCTATCACTCCTCGCGCAACTGGCGGCATTTGCGCGCCGACGGCAGCGAGATCGAGGTGCTGACCTTCGGCCGCCGCGTCGCTTTCGATGATCGCGACGGCTATCTGGTCGCGGTGGTCGACATCACCGAGCGGCGCAAGGCCGAGGCACGCATCGCCCACATGGCGCACCATGACGGGCTCACCGACCTGCCGAACCGCGAATATTTCCAGGAGCGCCTGAAGCAGGCGCTCGACCGGGCCGGGGGAAAACGGGTCGGCGTGCTCTACATCGACCTCGACCTGTTCAAGAACATCAACGATTCCTTCGGGCATCCCTCGGGCGACCGTCTGCTCAAGGAGGTCGCCGAGCGCCTGACCACAGCGGTCCGCGGCGCCAATCTCGCGGCCCGGCTCGGCGGCGACGAGTTCGCCGTGATCCTGGCCGCGGACGTGTCGCCGAACGAGGCCAGCGCCTGCGCGAGCCTGCTGATCGACATGCTGAAGGCGCCTTATGAGATTGACGGGCAGGAGATGGTGATCGGCGCCAGCATCGGCATCGCGCTGTCGCCGGGTGACGGCGTGACGTCGGAGGAGTTGATGCGCAACGCCGACATGGCGCTGTACCGGGCGAAGTCCGACGGCGGCGGCGTGCATCATTTCTTCGAGCGCGAGATGGACCTCCAGGCGCAGAAGCGCCGCGACATGGAGCTCGATCTGCGCCGGGCCTTCACCAATGGCGAGTTCGAGCTGCACTATCAGCCGCTGGTGTCGATCGCCTCCGACCGCATCTCCGGCTTCGAGTCGCTGTTGCGCTGGCGTCATCCCGACAAGGGCATGATCTCGCCCGCGGAGTTCATTCCGGTCGCCGAAGACATCGGCCTGATCACCCAGCTCGGCGAATGGGTGCTGCGCGAGGCCTGCGCCGAGGCGGTGAAATGGCCGGTCGACGTCAAGGTCGCCGTCAACCTGTCGCCGGCGCAATTCCGCAGCCGTAACCTGGTTCAGGTCGTGATCTCGGCGCTGGCGCAGTCCGGCCTGTCGCCGAAGCGGCTCGAGCTGGAGATCACCGAGTCGATCTTCCTGGCCGAGACCGATGCCAATCTCGCGATCCTGCATCAGCTGCGCGAGCTCGGCGTCGGCATCTCCATGGATGATTTCGGGACCGGCTATTCCAGCCTCAGCTACCTGCGCAGCTTCCCGTTCGACAAGATCAAGATCGACCGTTCCTTCGTCAAGGATCTGGCGCAGCGGCCCGATTGCGGGGCGATCGTGCGCGCGATCTCCGGGCTCGGCCGCAGCCTCAACATCACCACGACCGCGGAAGGCGTCGAGACCGAGGATCAGCTCGACTGGCTGCGCGCCGAGGGCTGCAACGAGGTGCAGGGCTTTCTGTTCAGCGCAGCGCGGCCCGCGGCGGAGATCGCAACATTGCTGGCCGAGTTCGGCCAGCGCGCCTCACGGGCGGCGTAGCGCCTCGGGGAAGCAGTCGTAGACCAACGCCTTGAACGCCGGCGTGATGCGGCTGCGCTCGTTCTGGGTCTGCTGCATCATGAGGTAGACCATGTCGAGCTTGGGATCGACGCCGAAATAGGTGCCGCTGCCACTGTCCCATTTCAACTCGCCGAGCGAGCCCGGCGGCGGCGGTTTTGCGTTGCCGGGATCGGTGCGCACACCGATGCCGTAGCCATAGCCGAAGCCGTCGCCCGGGAAATAGAAATAGTCGCGCCCCACACCCGAGCCGGGTCCGATGTGATCTGTGGTCATGGCCTTGAACGCGGCGGGGCTGAGGTAGCGCTTGCCCTCGAACTCGCCGCCGTTGAGCAGCATTTGGGAAAAGCGCTGATAATCGGTGATGGTCGAGAGCAGCCCGCCGCCGCCCGATTCCCATTCGGGGTGAGCGAGCCGGTCGCGCTCGCCGGCAAGCAGGATCGGATCGTTCGGCAGCGGCCGCGCCATCCGCGCGCGATCCTCCGCAGTCGTGAGCACGAATTTGGTGCTGGTCATGCCGAGCGGATCGAGAATGCGCTGTTTGAGAAACTGGTACAGCGTCTGGCCGGAGATGATCTCGATGATGGCGCCGAGCACGTCGGTGGAATGACCGTAGCGCCACAGCGTCCCGGGCTGGCGCGTCAGTGGCAGCTTGGCGATACGGTCGGCGAATTGTCTGTTGTTGAAGGGACCCTCGAAAATATTGGCAGCCTGGTAAACCTGCATCACCCAGGGGGCGCCGATATAGTCGTAGCTGATGCCCGATGTGTGCCGCAGCAGATCCTCGACGTTGACGGGACGGACCGGCGGCTCGAGTTTGACCGTCGATGTGCCCTTCGGCTCGATGCCCACCCTGGTGTCGGCGAAGAGCGGGACGTATTTCGACGCGGGATCGGTGAGCGCGAGCTTGCCCTCGTCGATCAGCATCATCGCGCCGAGGCACGTGATCGGCTTGGTCATCGAGTGGATGGCGAAAATCGTGTCCGGCGTCATGGCGAGGCCGGTCCTGGTGTCGCGCACGCCGAAGGTCTTCAGGTAGACCGGCTTGCCGTGCTGCTGCACCAGGATCGCGGCACCCGGCAGCCGGCCGCTCGATACCTCGTTGTTGAAATAGGCGGTGATGCGCTCGAGCCCGTCGGGCGAGGGGGCAGGGATGTCGGCGGCGCGGCTTCGCGCCATAGACCCGGCGAGCAGCGCGGCTCCGACCAGAAATTCACGACGCTTCATCCTGGCTTCCTCCCTCGGCTGGATCAAAGCCGCAAGATGCCGAAGGCGTCAACAAGCCATCGATTAAAATCGCGTCACGATTTCCGAAAGGAACGGTCGCGGACGGTCCTCGCTGAGCTTCGTCCGCGTACCCGATAGGGCGCCGCTTCTCGTCCGGCTTGAGGTCGTATGGCGCAATTGGGCGGATTCGACTACATGGCACGAACGCTCGCGAGGAATTTATCGACCTGGACTTCCAGCTCGGATGCATTCCTGGCGAGGCTGCCGGAGGCGGTCAGGACATTCCCCGCTGCGTCGCTGGTTTCGCCGACCGCCTGATTGGTGCTGCTGATGTTGGTCGTCACCTCCTTGGTGGCCGCGGCTTGCTCTTCCACGGCACTCGCGATTGCCGTGCTGATCTCGCTGATCCGGTTGATGGTCTGGGAAATCGCCTTCAGCGCCCCGGCTGTGTTGCCCGTCGCGGACTGCATCTCGTTGATCTGGGCGCCGATGTCCTCCGTCGCCTTGGCTGTCTGGCTGGCAAGTGCCTTCACCTCCGATGCGACGACGGCGAAGCCCCTGCCGGCCTCGCCGGCGCGCGCGGATTCGATGGTCGCATTCAGTGCGAGAAGGTTGGTCTGACCGGCAATCTGGCTGATGAGCGCCACCACGTCGCCGATCTTCTGTGCCATTGTCACGAGGCCGGAGACCAGTCGATCGGACTTTTCGGCCTCCTCGACCGCGGCCCTTGCGACCTTGCTCGCCTCGGCGACTTGCCTGCTGATCTCGTTGACGGAGGAGCTGAGCTGCTCGGAAGCCGATGCCGCCCCCGCGGATCGCTGGCTGACAAATTCGGCGGTGGAGGACAGCGACTGCGCCGTCGCCTGCATCTCGGAAGAGGCGGAAGCCAGTGTGCCCACCAGGCTCTTCACGTCTCGTTCAAAGTCATCCGCAAGTCGCACATTGGCGGTGACGACGGCCCAGTTCAGCATCGCTCCGATGTAGCTGCCTTTCCTGTCGAACATGGGCGAAACGCGCAGGTCGAGCGTCTCCGGTCCCAGCTTGATCTTGGCCGCGTGGGGCAGCCGGGTCGGGTCACCGACGATACGGCGCTGGTGTTGCGGGTTCTTGTGGAAGATGTCGAATGACTTGCCGACGAGTTCGTCCGGGGCGACCGGGAGCAGGTGCTTCAAAGGCGCGAGCGTCTTGACACTGGTCTTGTTGACGTAGGTGATATTGAAATCGGCGTCGCACATCATGATATTGAGCGGCATGTTGTCGAGCATCTGCAATTGGCGTTCGGTCTCGGCTTCGAGCTTGGCTTTCTCGGTCGCAAGCTCCCAGGTCAGCATTGGGCCGGTGTAGCGGCCGCGCGCATCGATCATGGCGGTCACGGTGAGATCGAGCGTCTCGCCGCCAATCGTGATACGGGCGCGGTGCGGGAGGTTTTTCGGATCGGACAGGAGTCGTCGCTGGTGCTGCGGGTTCTTGTGGAAGATATCGATCGATTGGCCAATCAAGGCGTCGACTTTGACGGGCAGCACGTGTTCGATTTTCTTGAGGTTGCTCCTGGTCGATTCGTTCACATAGACGATCTTGAAATCGGTCATCTCGCAGATCATCACGCTGATCGGCATCCGGTCCAGCAGACCAAACGAACTGTCGGATTTGAAACGGGAAAGCATGCTAAGACCCCCAATTGAGAATGTTCAAAGTTAAGATGGCATCGGGCCAGGACTGGCCCGTTTCCGAAACGCGGAATGACTCAAACACAACTTGCTACAATGATCGCGCGATCCCCTGAGCTTGATTGCGGCAACTCGATCAGTTGACGAGCACCGCACCGTCGCATCGCACGCCGGAAACCCACACGTCCGCTTGCCCAATCCCGACGCCGAGTGCGGCAAGCGTGGCCGCGAGTATCTGATCGATCGAGCCCGTGGCGCCGGAGAGGATGTTGGCGATCGTCGAGCCGGCGCCGGGCAGCGGCAGCGCGAGGGGACCGGAGGTGACTGTCAAGCTCATGTCCCGGAGCAGGCTCGACATCAACGAAGAGGTGAAATTTGTCGTGGTGACTGTCTTGATTGTCTGAGCCTGTATGTCGGCGTAGCTGAAGTCGACCTGCCTTGCCGTGGTATTGCTGATTTCAGCATGAGCGCGGCCGGTGATGGTTACGCCAGCTATGTTGACCAGTGTGGCGGGCGGAGGATTGGGCTTGGTCCTGAAATTGGTCATGTCGGCCATCGAAACGTTGCCGACCCAGGCGTCGACGACGCCCGGGGTGACGCCGAGCGTTACGGTCGAACTGCTGATGTCGGGCCGTCCGCAGGAGATGCCGGACAGCGTCGCCGTGCCCGCTGCGACCTCGACATAAATCGGCAGATTGACGGAAGGAATGCCGCCGCTGCCGGCGAGCTGGATCGTGATCAGGACGCGCGTCTGAGCCGTGTGGACGCTCGCCCCCTGCGCACCGACGGCGAACCAGCCCGAGCCCACGGGACGTTCACCGACCGTGGCGACCACCGAAACCTGCGTGATCCCAGGCAGGTTGAGGTTCACGCTCGTCGCGATCTGATTGTTCCCGTTCGTGACGGCGGCGGTGCCGGACAGCAAACTCAAAAGCGAAATGCTGGCTCCGACCTTCGGCTTCTGGCCAATTGCGAGGCTGCCGTAAGGCCCAAGATCCAGGAGCGATCCCGGAGCAATCCGGGTTGACTGTGCGGATGTGGCTTGGGCGATGCTCGGCAAGGTGATCGTGGCCGCGTTGTTGCCATTGGCGTTCTGTTGCGTCGTCAGCATTGCCGCCATCAGATCGGCCATCTTGATGTTGCTGGTCAGGACATTGTCGTAAGTCGGACCAGTCACATTGGCCCGCGTGGCGACCGCAGAGAGAAAATCGAGCGCGTCGATGCGCGCGTTCGCGAGCGCCTGATAGTCCATGGCCGTCAGTGAAAGGTTTGTTCCCAGCATTGATCCAAGCACGGCGTTGATCAGCCCGCCGTTGACCGCCAGGAGGCGTGAGCCGATCGCGAACGAGGCGAGGGCCGTGCTCGATGCCGTCGCTGTCGTCTTGATCGTGTATTGGCTCGAACCGGTGACGTAACGCGCGAAATAGAGCGGTGTCTTTGTTTCGAGGGTGACCCGTGCGGCCGTCGGCGTTCCCGTTGCCGGCGTGACGAAGCGCTTGTCCGGCGCTACGGCAGCATTGGCCGTGTAATTTCCAAGCTCGACGCCGACCAGCGCGTTCGCCGGATAGTTGTTGCGCACGACGGTCGCAGAGGCGGCATTGGTCGCGTTGTTCAGGTTGCCGGCCGCGACGATCGCTGCAAGGTCCGCCGCGCTCTGGGCCTTGCGCCTGTCGGCGAAGATCGAACCGAGATCCACGCCGAGCGCGGCGAAGCCGATGACCAGGGTCATTACGACCGCTCCCATGATCGCAACGTTGCCACGATCGTCGGAGGCAAATCGGCGCACGAGGTGCTTTGCCAATTTCATCCTAGAACCCTCCATAGGGAATGGCGGCGGAACGAACGATCGTGGAGGAGGGAGCCGGTGCGAGTGGAAGCGCGAAGATGATGCTGTTAGACGCGTCGTATGTCACGGTCACCACGTACACGTTCGTGGAGCTGCTCGATGGAGCGGCGCTGACGACAATTTTGCCCGGGTCGAGCAGCGGGTAGGTCGAGGCGTTTGCAGAGACGTAGCCGGTTGCAATCGTGTTGCGCTCGCCGTCGGAGATGCCGGCGACCGACGAGCGGGCAGCTTCCGCGGCAAACTGCTGGACCCCGTGAATCATCGTCAGATAGCCGCCGAAGATGACGATTCCAAACAGCATTAATAGAAAAAGAGGCGTGATCAGCGCGAATTCGACGGCGGAAGCGCCGCGCAGGCAGCGCACGAATCGAAGCATGTCGAACCTCAACCCTTTGTTGTGGTCGAGGATGGGGGCAGGCTCGTTACGGCTTATTTTATGGATCGTTCCGTAAACTTGCGGGTTCCATTGCGGCCTTTGGGCCTCAAAAAATTTATGGGGCTATAGAAAGCTTGTTTTAGATCAACACTTCAGAGTTGTAGGGTGATTCTAACGGAGACAACCTGCGGTTAAGTATTTTTAAGGAGATTAATTAAATGAATCAACGCAAGGGGTACGTAAATATTCCTACGGAAATCGTGCGTACCGCGATTGCGATCTCCGAGACCGGAAGCCTGTCGAAGGCCGGTGAACTGTTGGGCCTGAGCCAGCCGGCGATCAGTTCACAGATGAAGAGGCTTCAGAATCTGGTGGGAGGGCCGTTGTTTGAGCGGACCTCGACCGGTACGGCCCTCAGCGATTTCGGCAGGCTCGCTCTGCAACAAGCCAGGCGCATGATCGAGGCAAATGACCAGTTACTGAGACTGTCCGGCAATACCGATCGTTCGCAGCCGGTCAGGCTGGGGCTCAATTCACTCTTCGCGACCGATTTCTTCAAGGCGCAGCAATCTGCCGGCAGTCTTTCCGGCATTTTCGTCCAGGTCGATCAGTCAGGCACCCTCGCCAAAGCCTTGATCGAGGGGTATCTCGACATTGCCTGCATGTTTGATCAACAGCGCATGGATAGCGATATCCGCCAAATGATCGTGGCGGGAATTGAAGAGCCGCTCGTCTGGGTCAGGGCGAAGCCGTTCGTGGTAAGTCCGGGATCTCCCATTCCGATCCTGACATGGCCTGGCGACGATTGGATGGTGCGAACGCTCGAACGTCACGAGATTTCATACAAGATCGTCTTCAGCAGCCCCGATTTCGAGGTCAAGCTGCGAGCCGTGGAAGCCGGCATGGGATTCACCGCCGTGCCTGCCAGCAAGGTGCCGGGCACGGTGGTCGTCGCCAAGGACTATTATCTTCCTGAATTGCCGACCATACGCCGGATTATGTGCGTTCGAGCGAGTCTCGGCAGCGCGCGCGTGGCTGAACTCACGAAGCAGCTGGCATCATTGTTCTTCGAGCCGAGATAAGATCTTGAGCCTAAAAGGCGCGAGCTTTCCGGGCCTAGAACCTGGTCACGATATCGGACAGGGTGGGGCGCGGACGGTCCTCGCTCGGCTTGGTCGGCGTGCCGATATGGACAAAGCCGGCGAGCTTCTCGTCCGGCTTGAGGCCGAGGCCGTCAAGTACGTCGCGATCGAAGGCGAACCAGCCGGTCAGCCAGCAGGCGCCGTAGCCGAGCGCGGTCGCAGCCGTGACGATGTTCATGGCGCTGGCGCCCGCCGACAGTTCCTGCTCGAAGGCCGGCACCTTCGGATGCGGCCTGGTGAAGCTGACGATGCCGATCACCAGCGGCGCGTCCATGAGGCGCTTGCGCTCGGTCTCGACGTCGGCGACAGGTGCGCCGGGATTCTTGCGGGCAAAGACCTTGGCGATCACCTCGCCGGCACGCTGGCGGGCGTCGCCCTCAAAGATGATGAAGCGCCAGGGCGCGAGCTTGCCGTGATCGGGCACGCGCGCGCCGATGGTGAGGATCGTCTCGAGTTCGGTCGCCGACGGGCCGGGTGCGGTCATCTCGCGCGGCTTGACCGAGCGGCGGGACTTCAGGAGTTCGATGGCGTCGGGCACGGGGAGGTCCTCTTCAGCTGGTCGTCGGGCGTGCCATGCTGAGATAAGCATGCACGCCCGCAACCGGAAGCGAGTTTAGATCGATTTCAGGGATCAGATGGCGCCCCGCGCCCGCTTCACATCCGGCGGCGTCGCCTCGTCGACCAGGGCGGCGATCGCCTCTTCCGTCGTCATCACCTTCTGGCCGTCGCTGCCGAGCCGTCGGACGGAGACCGAATGCGTCTCGGCCTCCTTCTTGCCGACCACGAGCAGGGCCGGGATCTTGGCCAGCGAGTGCTCGCGGACCTTATAATTGATCTTCTCGTTGCGCAGGTCGATCTCGACCCGAAGGCCGGCGCGCCGCGCCAGCTCCAGCACCTGCTTGGCGTACTCGTCGCCTTCCGAGGTGATGGTCGTGACCACGGCCTGCACCGGCGAGAGCCAGAGCGGGAAGTTGCCGGCATAGTGCTCGATCAGGATGCCGATATAGCGCTCCATCGAGCCGCAGATCGCGCGGTGCACCATGACAGGCGGCTTCTTGCCGCCGTCATGGTCGATGTAGAACGCACCGAACCGCTCCGGCAGGTTGAAGTCGACCTGCGTGGTGCCGCACTGCCAGTCGCGGCCGATCGCGTCGCGCAGCACATATTCGAACTTCGGTCCGTAGAAGGCGCCTTCGCCCGGGTTGATCTCGGTCTTGATGTGATTGTTCTGCGTCTGGATTTCGCGCAGCACCGTTGCCATCACCCGCTCGGCATGATCCCACATCGCGTCGGTGCCGACGCGCTTGTCGGGGCGAGTGGACAGCTTCACCGTGAGGTCGCCGGTGAAGCCGAAATCGGCATAGGTCGACAAGATTAGATCGTTGATCTTCAGGCACTCGTCGGCGAGCTGGTCCTCGGTGCAGAAGATGTGCGCGTCATCCTGGGTGAAGCCGCGCACGCGCATCAGGCCGTGCATGGCGCCGGACGGCTCGTAGCGATGCACCACGCCGAATTCGGCTAGGCGCAAGGGCAGGTCGCGGTAGCTCTTCAGGCCGTGCTTGAAGATCTGGACATGGCCCGGGCAGTTCATCGGCTTCAGCGCAAACCAGCGCTTGTCCTCGGCCTCGTCGCCGGCCGACTGCGCCGCGAACATGTTCTCGCGATACCAGCCCCAATGGCCCGAGGTCTCCCACAGCACCTTGTCGAGGATCTGCGGCGCGTTGACCTCGCTGTAGTCCCCGGTCAGGCGTCGGCGCATATAGGCGATCAGCTGCTGGAAGATGGTCCAGCCCTTCGGGTGCCAGAACACGACGCCCGGACCTTCCTCCTGGAAGTGGAAGAGGTCGAGCTCGCGCCCGAGCTTGCGATGGTCGCGTTTCTCGGCTTCCTCGATCTGCTTCAGATAAGCGTCGAGGTCCTCCTGCTTGGCGAAGGCGGTGCCGTAGATGCGGGTCAGCATCGGGTTGTTGCTGTCGCCGCGCCAATAGGCGCCGGCCACCTTCATCAGCTTGAAGGCATTGCCGACCTTGCCCGTCGAGGTCATGTGCGGACCGCGGCAGAGATCGAACCAGTCGCCCTGGTAGTAGATCTTGATCGGCTCGTTGCCGGGAATGGCGTCGACCAGCTCGACCTTGAAGGCCTCGCCCTTGTCGCGGAACACCTGCTTGGTCTTCTCGCGGTCCCAGACTTCCTTGGTGAAGGGTTTGTCGCGCGCGATGATCTCGCGCATCTTCTTCTCGATCGCGGCAAAGTCTTCCGGCGTGAACGGCTCGTTGCGGAAGAAGTCGTAGTAGAAGCCGTTCTCGATCACGGGGCCGATGGTGACTTGGGTGCCCGGCCACAGCGTCTGCACGGCTTCGGCCAGCACGTGGGCGCAGTCGTGGCGGATCAGTTCGAGCGCACGCGGATCGTCGCGATTGACGAGCTCGATCTTGGCGTCGGCCTCGATGGGATCGTCGAGGTCGGCGAGTGCGCCGTCGAGCGCCATCGCAACCGTGCGCTTGGCCAGCGACGGCGAGATGCCCTTGGCGATATCGAGGCCGGTGATGCCCTTGTCGTATTCGCGCCGGGCGCCGTCGGGGAAGGTCAGGGTGACTTTGGGAGCGGGGGTCACGGGCTTCAGGTTGGACAGGCTGTACTGGAAGCCGGACTCGGATTTGGGCTGGTCGGTCATTGCTTTCTCCTGAGGCTCACTCCTGCGAACGAGCGCAGGTAAGCGGGAACGAGCGATATATCAGGCGATTCGGCCTGTGCAATCCGGCATTTCCAAGAAAGTGGCGCGCAAAAGCCGGGGCGGTACTCAACTATTTGGTGCCGAGCCCTTTAACTGGTTGCGCGACCGCTCTACATGCAGCTGCATGAAAAATCCGCCCGCCGTCGGCCGTTTCGCGCCGACTGCCCTGATGCTTGGCAATCTCGTCACCGGCTGCTCGGTGCTGGCGCCGGCGGGCATGCTGCCGGAACTGTCGGCGGGGCTCGGGATCAGCGTCCACGCGGCCGGGCTCCTGATCACCTTCGGCGCGATAACGCTGTGCATCGGCTCGCCGCTGACCGCGTGGCTGACCAGCCGGATCGAGCGACGGACTCTGCTCACCACGACGCTGGCGGTGCTCGCGCTCGGCAATCTCGCCTCGGCGTTTGCGCCCGACTATGCGAGCCTGCTCGTCATCCGCCTGGTCATGCTCGCGGTTGGTGCGCTCTACACGCCGCAGGCGGCCGGTACGGCGGCGCTGATCGTGCCGGCGGAGCGGCGCGGCAGCACGATCGCCTATATCTTCCTCGGCTGGTCGCTGGCGGCTGCCGTCGGTCTGCCGTTGATCACCTTCATCGCCAGCCGCTATGGCTGGCGCGCCGCCTATGGCGGGATCGGCGCGCTCGGCTGCATCAGCTTCCTGTTGTTGCTGCTGCGTTTGCGGGCGGGGCTGAAGGGCACGCCGGTGGATCTGAAGACCTGGAGCGCGGTCGGCCGCAGCAGGGCGATCTTGCTGTTGCTGGCGATCACCATGCTGCAAATGTCCGGGCAGTTCGTGGTGTTCACCTTCATGGGCCCGCTGCTGAAGAAGCTGACCGGGGCGAGCCCCGATGCGGTCGGCATGGTGTTCGCCATCTATGGCATCTGCGGCTTCATCGGGGTCGCGATCGCGACACGCATCGTCGACACCTGGGGGCCTTACCGGACCTCGCTGCTGTTCACTTGCCTCGTGCTTGCGGGCATCACCACCTGGGCACTGAGCGCGGGCACCATCGCGTGGATGGCGATCGCGGTCGCGATCTGGGGCCTGGGCTTTGCCTCGACCAATTCGATGCAGCAGGTGCGGCTGGTCGCGGCCGCGCCGCCGCTGGCGCCGGCGACCGTCGCGCTCAACACCTCCGTCCTCTATATCGGCCAGGCCGTCGGGTCCGCCACCGGCGGACTGCTGTTCGCCCGCGAGCTCCTGCATACGATCGGCTTCGTGGCGGTCGGCTTCGTGGTGCTGGCGCTGATCCTGGTGATCCTGACCCGGCCCCGGCCCCGGCCGGCTGCGGCTGCGACGGCCTGAAATCGCGCGTTTTCGTGTGCGCAAGGTGCTTGGCAAACGGCGCGCTACAGCGCTAGAAGGCCGGTCATGGGGACCAAAGAGAGTTGACTGAGATGAGGATGATTCTGGCGGTTGCCGCGGTGTTCTATTCCACCTCCGCGTTCGCGCAAGCCGACAAGCCACCGATGATCGGAGACAAGCCGCTGGTGCAGGTCAAGCCCAAGGGGGCCAAGGAGGGGACCAAGGCGGCGGCCGCAACCGCCGCGCCGGCGCCGAAGGGCAAGCCGCAATCGATCGCGGCGCGGCTCCAGGCCTGTCTCGAGATCGACGACGGCACCAAGGACCGTCTCAACTGCTACGACGCGGTGATCCCGCCGGCGCCGAAGCCCAAGCCGGCGAAGGCCAAGGGCTACGCCGATTGCCGTTTCTTCAAGGAAGAGGACGAGCGGCTGGCCTGCTTCAACGGCTTTGCCGAGAGCATTCCGAAGCTGCCCAAGACCTGAACGTCAAGACCTGAGGACCGGCTGACGTTCAGTCGCTGATCCGGCTCAGCACGGCCCTGAAGGCAACGCCCGGCGCTTGCAAGGCGCTGCCTTCGAACTCCGCCGTGTCGCCGTCCTCCCGGCCGGTCAGCGTCAGCGTGATCCGGTCGATGCCGAACACCGCCTTGAAGGACGGATCGTCATTGTAGCGCTGGGTCGAGATCTTGACCTTGATGCTGTCGCCTTCGCCCGTGTAGGTGCCGATGAAAGCGAAGGCGGAATTGCCGCCGCGCATCTTGCCATCCATCACATAGACGACGCCGCACCCGGTCCCGTGAACCGTGTGGAAGTCGGCCTTGTAAAGTCCCTGACGCACCCGCCTGTCCCCGCAGAATTCCGACCGCAACTCGGCTGGCAAATTATGGTCGTTGGCAGCGGGCGCAATCCGTTGGCTCCCGGGGATGAAAGCCCATCAACATCACATTTTGATCAGAGCCTGAGACAATTGCAGGCAGCGCAGCCAAATACCGGCTGGCGCAATTTCTAGCGGCTCGATGCGGCGGGATTGGTGGATGCAACCCGCGTCAGGGCCAGTGCCGGCGTCGCCGACATCTTCACCAGTACGTCCTTGAGCGGATCCCGCGTCCAGGCGCGGGTCACGTAGTCGCGATGGGTGATGCCGTCGCCGGTTTCGACGAACACCACGCTGCCGGGACGCAAGGGCCCGTCGATGTCCTCGGAGACGCTGATGCCCTTCTGCCTGAGCATGCTCATCAGCTCGCGGTCGCGCCGTGCGGTGTAACGAGTGTAGGAGCTGACGAAGAAGCCGGAGCGGTGGCTCTCGATCCAGGAGGCGAACTTGTCCATTTCGCCATAGACGGCGTCGAGCAGCACCACGCCGCGGACGCGGTCGCTGATGCCGCCGACCTCTAAGCTCCATGCAGTCGGCAGGAAGCCGCCGCTATAGCCGACGATGACGATCGGCATGTTGGCGAAGGCGCGCGCGCTGTTGGGATCGCCGGTGAGGCGGGCGAGATGGCTGGCCGATTCCTCCATGAAGCGCTTGAAGCCGCCAGCCTGCCAGAACTTTCCGGCGCTGGAATCGGCGGCATCGACGGCCATCTGCGGCGCAAGCAGGATGGCATTGGCGCCGGAATCGGTGATCTGCTGCGGCACCAGCTGCCGGTTGCGCACGTCGCGCTCCAGCGTCGCGCCATTGCCGTGGAAGAACACCACGATCACGCCCGGCTTGCGCAGGTCGAAATGCTCGGGCACGTGCACCAGCACGCGGCTGTCGCTGTAGGTCTCGTCCTGCCAGTAGACGCGTCCGGAATAGCTGCGGTGGCCGCGGCGGTCGCCCTTGGAGATGTTGAGGAACGGCGCGTCGGAGGCGGGGTTGTTGCCGAAATAGGGGAAGGCCGACGACTTCATGCTGACGAGCGTCGTCAGGTCTTCACGCGGCGGACGTTGGTAAGGGACGTGCGGCGCGAGCGAGGCGACCTTGTAGGGCGCTTGCTCCGGCTGCTGTTGCACGGCACGCTTGGGCGAGAAGTCCGACATCTGCCGTTGCAGCAAGCTCTCGCTCGCAGAGGGGAAGCGCTCCCTAAACTGCGGGGCCGGGAAGCGATCCTCGAATGTGTCGGCGCTTGCGACCTGTTGGGTATTGGTCTTGGCGACCACCTGGACGTTCGCCTGCGAGTTCGCCGCGAGCGCTGCCGGATCGGGCGCCTTGCCGCATTGAACCAGTGTGAGCGACAGCGGTACCAAGGCTGAGATCAGGCCGACCCGGAGCGCACGACCGTGCCGACCGGACGACGTCCGATCGGCACGAATGTCAGCTCTTATGTTCGGAACGGCCCCGACCATCCACCCATGACCCCAATCCAGCGGCAATGTTTAAGATAATTGAGCCGACTGGCGTTTAGGTGACGTTAAGTGTCCGGAGAAACTTCCCCACATCCGGAATGCTCAAAAGGACCATGCAATCGTGTCGTGATTGTGGGGAAGGGGGACGGGATACTCCGGTACTCGCGCAGCTTTATTGCCCGGGAGCATACATAAGCGGTGCTGAAATACCGATATCCCTTGCCTCATTTAGCCCTTGTTAACCCTGCTTGAATTGACTGGACCAAACTGCACGATGCTACCCACGAGGCGTGACGCCTGAGGTTAAGGACCCCGATGACGGCATCAGATGCGGGACCCGCGCGCTGGACTGGCCGGCTGACCGGGAGCGGGCCCGGGGTCTCCGCTCTGGTCGCAACCGCCATCGTCGTTGCCGACATGATCGGGGTCGGCGTCTTCACCAGCCTCGGCTTCCAGGTCAAGGACATCCCATCCGGCTTCTCGATCCTCCTGCTCTGGACCGTTGGCGGCATCGTCGCGCTGTGCGGGGTGTTCGCCTACAGCGAGTTAGGCGCGATGTTTCCGCGCTCG
This sequence comes from Bradyrhizobium sp. USDA 376, assembly GCF_054063675.1. Lineage (NCBI taxonomy): Bacteria > Pseudomonadati > Pseudomonadota > Alphaproteobacteria > Hyphomicrobiales > Nitrobacteraceae > Bradyrhizobium > Bradyrhizobium sp. USDA 376. The sequence goes on along the minus strand of NZ_JBSSGN010000001.1, from coordinate 7,452,686 downwards.
AGCGGCGAGTACAATTTCCTCGGCCGCGCCTATCATCCCGCCTTCGGCTTTCTCGCCGGCTGGGTCTCGGCGACGGTGGGCTTTGCAGCGCCGGTCGCGCTCGCCGCGATGGCCTTCGGCGAATATGCCAAGTCGGTCATTCCCGATCTGCCGCCGATCCCGCTCGCCATCGGCGTGGTGTGGCTGGTCTCGATCGTGCAGCTGACCGGGGTCAGGCACTCCTCGACCTTCCAGCTGATCTCGACCATTTTGAAGGTCGTGCTGATCGTCGCCTTCCTGGTCGCCGGCTTCATCATCGGCGCGCCGCAGCCGATCGCCTTCACGCCGCAGCCGGGCGACCTCGCGCATATCGTCAGCGCGCCCTTCGCGATCGGGCTCGTGTTCGTGATGTACTCGTTTTCGGGCTGGAATGCCGCGACCTACATCATCGGCGAGATGAACATGCCGCAGCAGAACCTGCCGCGTGCGCTGCTCGCGGGCACGCTGATCGTGCTCATGCTGTATGTGGCGCTGAACGCGGTGTTTCTCTATTCCACGCCGGTCAGCGCGCTCGCGGGCCAGCTCGACGTCGCCAGCGTCGCCGGCACCGCCATCTTCGGCAGCCTCGGCGGCCGGATCGTCGGCGCCATGATCTGCGTCGGCCTGATCTCCTCGATCAGCGCGATGATGTGGATCGGCCCGCGCGTGATGATGACGATGGGGGAGGACATTCCCGCCTTGCGCGTGTTCTCGAAGCGATCGGTGAACGGCGCGCCGGCCTATGCCATCCTGTTCCAGCTTGCGGTCGCGACCATGCTGCTGTTCACGCGCAGCTTCGAGGCCGTGCTCGACTTCATTCAGTTCGCACTGTTGTTCTGCTCGTTCTTCACGGTCGCCGGCGTCATCAAGCTGCGCATCACCGATCCCGATCTGCCCAGGCCCTATCGCGCCTGGGGATACCCGTTCACGCCGCTCGTTTTCCTGCTCGTGACCGCGTTCATGATGTACTACCTCTTGACCGAGCGACCGGTGCAGTCGCTCTCGGGGATGCTCGTCATGCTCTCGGGCCTGCTGATCTATGCTATTTTCCGCAGGCGGCCGGTCGCCGCTGGCAATTCATCACACCGCGAATAAACATGTTTCGACCCATGAGAATTGCGGCCGTCGCCCTTGCCCTCCTGGCTGCGGCCGTCTCGTCCGCACGGGCCGCCGACGTCACCTTTGACGATACCGCGCGCTTCCTCGCCGGCATGCAGCCTGCGGCGGACTCGCCGCTGGTACCGCTGACCAGGGACCCCAACTGGCAGCATCACGCAAAATTCTTCGACAATGCCTTCGCCCAGCTCGAGCAGCGGCAAATATCGAAGATCCGCGCCTGGGCCGACGTCAATCTGGCCGCGCCGCGGCCGACCATGTTCTACATGTTCAGCGGCCCGGACTTCCTCTACGCCAATGCCTTCTATTCCAAGGCCAGCACCTACGTGCTCGGCGCGCTGGAGCCGGTCGGCGCCGTGCCCGATCTGACGAAGCTGCCGCGAGGTTCGGTCGGCGCGGCGCTCTACAATGTCGAGCGCTCGCTCGGCTCGATCCTGAGCTTCTCCTTCTTCATCACCAAGCAGATGAAGGTCGACCTGCACACCAACCAGGTCAACGGCACCTTGCCGATCCTCTATGTCTTCCTCGCCCGCTCCGGCAAGACCATCCGCAACGTCGAGATGGTCGCGCTCGACAACAAGGGCGGGATGCATGTGGGGGGCGACAATCCGGGACCGAACGCGACGCGTGGTGTCCGCATCACTTTCGCCGGCAGCGACGGCGAGGTGCGCACGCTGTATTACTTCTCGACCGACCTCTCGAATTCAGGCGCGCGTGCGACCGGTTTCCTGAAGTTCTGCGAGACGCTCGGCCCCGGCAACAGCCTGCTCAAGAGCGCGTCCTATCTCCTGCACTCCGGCAACTTCACCGTCGTCCGCGACTGGCTGCTCGCCAACAGCGCCACCATCGTCCAGGACGATTCCGGCATCCCGCTTTCCAACTACAATGCACGGCAATGGCGCTTCTTCCCGTTCGGCCGTTACCTCGGGCCGATCAGCGAATTCCCCGGACGCTACCAGGAACGCTACGCCGAACTGTTCACGCGCGCCCAGCCGATCGACTTCGGCGTCGGCTATCGCTGGCGCATGCACGAGTCGAACTTGCTGCTGTCGGTGAAACTGCCGGGGACCGAAACGCCGGGCGCGGAGACGACATCGTCTGCCGAGCCATCACCAAGACCGCCACGTCCAAAGCGGCCGCGTCCGCCCGAGTCTATCCCGCCGTCACAAGGACGTTTCTTCTGGTTCCGCTGATTACCAGTGCACGCTCTGGCTCGGAACGATGAAGGCCGTGGTGCCGGGCGGGATCGCAAAACTCATCGCCAGATACCAGCCGGAACCGGCCGCGAGCAACAGCAGGGCGATGATGGCGAGCATGTCGAGAGTTCTTGGATCGTGGCCTTTCGAACCAGCCTTGAGATCCGGCCCAGATCTGAAGTGAAAATGAGGGCTGATTTTCCAGCGCATTGTAGTTTCCTCCCGTGGGAGCATCACAACAACGCGAAGCGAAAGTTCCGGTTCCGCTCAGGGCTGCATGTCTAGGGCGCGTTGACGCCGCGCCAGCGGGCATACCGCCAGGGCAGATACCAGCGCGCGTTTTGGGGCGCGGCGAGCGGCACATTGTCGATGCCCGAGGTGCCGTATGGATTGCAGCGGAGCAGGCGCGCGAGCGTCATCCAGCCGCCGGCCCAGAGACCGAAGCGCTCGATCGCCTCGTCGCCATAGACGGAGCAAGTCGGCAGGTGCCGGCAATTGTACCCGACCAGCGGCGAGAGCGTGTGGCGATAGAGCCAGATCAGTGCACGGCCAAATCTCCGCGGAAGGCGAAGGAGGCCCTCGACGGGAGTGGAACAATGCTCGCAGGTTGAATGCTTCATGGGCGCGTTGCTGCGACGTTGGGCGAAGGGTTGCGCGGTTCCGGCGCAGGGAACTGTAAGGTGTTGTTTGCGCGCCATATTTTGCCTGCTTTCTGGGAGCAGTGCAGCAAGTATCTGTGGACGATCTGTATTCGCCCGGATACCATTTTTATGACGCCCGTGTGTAGAAACATACGCCTGTATGATGGACTCAGAGGGCGCTACCGGGGATTGTTTGGCGACCTTGGGGTTTTGGGGAAGGAACCAGATTGAAACTTCTGAGCTCCCTTGATCTTCGCGGCTGGTTGCTGGTGGGAACCGCCGTCTGTGGAGTCGCGCTGGCCGGCGCCGTCGCGACGTTCGGGTCGTCGGCCCGAGCGGGTAGCGCTCTCGAAGAGCGCAAGCTGCCGATGAAATTCAGCTGGGTCGCTTGCGAGCCGAACTGCCGCGGCTGGATCAGCGCGGTCGGCATCATCACCGCTGACACGCCCAAGGAGTTCGAGGAGTTTGCGCGCGGACGCCAGCTCGGCGGTGCCACCGTGGTGCTCGATTCCAGCGGTGGTTCCGTCAACGACGCGATCACCCTCGGCCGGCGCTTCCGCAATCTCGGACTTTTGACGACGGTCGGAATCAGCCTTCAGAACCGCAGCGGGCAATCGGCCCGTCCGGCGGTCGCGCCTGAGGCCTATTGCGAGTCAATGTGCGCGTTCCTGCTGCTGGCCGGCAAGAAGCGCTACGTGCCGGAAGCGGCGCATGTCCGCGTCCACCAGATCTGGATGGGTGACCGCGCCGACGATGCCAAGGCGGCGAGCTACAGCGCGCAGGACCTGATGATCGTGGAACGCGACATCGGCCGCTTGGCCAAATACACCTTTGACATGGGCGGCGCCGGCGACCTGCTGTCGCTCGCGCTCAGTGTGCCGCCTTGGGAAGATCTGCACGAGCTCGATGCCGGCGAACTCAAGCTCACCAATCTGGTGACGACTGATCTCGTCGCCGACGTGCTGCCGCATGTGGACGTCACGGCGCCGGCTATGGCGGAGCTCGCACCGAAGACGCAGGCGAGGTTCGGTACGGAACCGGAGCAGTCGGCAAAGTCGACCAAGACGGCGGAAGCCCTGATGCCCACGGGCGGCGTGGCAGCGCCGGCTCCGGCTACGGCGGCGCAGAAGTAAGCTCTCAGATCTTGGCAGTCATTCCGGGGCGCGCATAGCGCGAACTAGGGTGCGCAATTGCGCACCTGAGAATCTCGACCGGGATTCCGGGTTCGATGCTGCGCATCGCCCCGGAATGACGGGGAGCGTTAGCCCTGTGCTGCGGCGGGCTGCTTGGCCTCGATCTGGCCGATCGCATCCACCACCGCATCGAAGGTCAGCAGCGTCGAGGCGTGCCGCGCCTTGTAGTCACGGACCGGCTCGAGGAACTTGATCTCCTCCCATTTGCCTTGAGGAGGCGTGCCGTTCTCCTTGAGCATCTTGCGAACGGTTTCGCGTAACTCACGGAGTTCGCTCGCAGTCGAGCCGACCACGTGACTTGCCATGATGGATGAAGAGGCCTGGCCTAGCGCGCAGGCCTTCACGTCATGGGCGAAGTCGGTGACGGTGTCGCCGCTCATCTTGAGATCGACCTTCACGGTCGAGCCGCACAATTTGGAGTGGGCGGTTGCGGTGGCATCGGGGTCCGAAAGCCGTCCGATGCGCGGAATATTCCCCGCCAGCTCGATGATCCGCTTGTTATAAATGTCGTTCAGCATGTGATGGAGTCCAACACTTCCACACCCACTTCCGGGCCGGATCGGACTTGGCGGGCGCCGTCCACGGTCCTATATAGGGGCGGAACTGGCGGAAAAACAGTCCAGCGGTGCGTCGGCTGCGATCCAGATCTGCACTATCGACGTTGTGACCGAAGGGCCTTTTCGCCAAAACTGTTCTCTTCAGGCGTCTGGCGGCTTGCCGCCCCGTCTGCCGGTGACACTCCGGCCACAAGGCCGTCGAACGGAGTAGACATGGACGCTACAATCAAGCCGATCCGCCCCAACAAGCAGCCCGAGAGCCGCCCGGCCGAACTCGATCCCGCCGAATTCCTTGCGGCCGCCGTCCGCGCCGACCAGCCGCGCCCGGCGCGTGCCGAGGCGGAAGCTGCGGTGAAGACGCTGCTCGCCTATATCGGCGAGAACCCCCAACGCGAGGGCCTGCTCGACACGCCGCGCCGCGTGGTCGAGGCCTTCGACGAGCTCTATCAGGGCTACCACCAGTGCCCGGCCGAGGTGCTCGACCGCACCTTCGGCGAGACCGCCGGCTATGACGATTTCGTGCTGGTGCGCGACATCGAGTTCACCTCGCAGTGCGAGCATCACATGATGCCGTTCTACGGCAAGGCGCATATCGCCTACACGCCGGTGGAACGCGTCGTCGGTCTGTCGAAGCTCGCCCGCCTGACCGACATCTTCGCCCGGAGGCTTCAGACCCAGGAGCACCTGACGGCGCAGATCGCGGCGGCCATCGACGAGATCCTCAAGCCGCGCGGCGTTGCCGTCCTGATCGAAGCCGAGCATACCTGTATGTCGGTGCGTGGCGTCGCCAAGCATGGCGCCTCCACCTTCACCAGCCGCTTCACCGGCATGTTCCGCGACAATCCGGCGGAGCAGGCCCGTTTCCTGTCCCTGGTGCGAGGCCTGCAGCGCTGACCTCGCGAGTTAACTGGCGAGGTTAGTCGTGTCCGCTCACTCCCATGAGATCGAGGAAGGGCTATCCTTCCGGCCGCGCTTCGATGCGAACGGTCTCGTGACCTGCGTCGCCACCGACGTCGCCACCGGCGACGTGCTCATGGTCGCGCACATGAACGACGAGGCGCTGCGCAAGACCATCGCGACCGGCGAAGCCTGGTACTTCAGCCGCTCGCGCAATGCCTTGTGGCGAAAAGGTGAGACCTCAGGTCAGACCCAGCGCGTGGTCGAGATGCGCACCGATTGCGACCAGGACGCGGTCTGGATCCGTGTCGAGCAGATCGGCGCGGCCTGCCACACCGGGCGGCGGTCGTGCTTCTACCGCAAGGTCGAGGCGGAGGGCGGGGGAGCCAAGCTGGTCTTCACCGACGCCGAGCGCCTGTTCGATCCGAACGACGTCTACAAGAAGTAGCAACCTGTCACTCCAGGTGCGAGCCCGGAATCCATCGTACGGCATCACGCGCGGCTGGATGGATTCCGGGCTCGCACCTGGGGTGCGCCCCGGAATGACTCGGGGCGGCGGGGAGTGCCGAATTAACTCCGCATTAACCATACCTGTCCCACGGTGAGACGACAGGGCGCCGAATTGCCGGCGTCCCTCAACGCCGCGCGGGGCGGGCACTCCATCATGTCGGTCGACAATTCCAGTGCCTCACAGACGGCGGTTCTCGATCCGTCGCGGGCGCGCGTCGCCGGTGCGATCAAGCAGGCCTCGAACATCTCCGGCGTCAGCTTCCAGTACATGCTGACCACCGCCAAGATGGAATCGGATTTCGATCCCACGGCAGGGGCCACCACATCGTCCGCGCACGGGCTCTACCAATTCATCGACCAAACCTGGCTCGGTACCGTTAAAGAGGCGGGGGCCCAGCTCGGCTATGGCAACTACGCCGACGCGATCACCAGGACGTCGTCCGGCACCTACACCGTCGACGACCCCGTCACGAAGCGGTCGATCATGAAGCTGCGCGACGATCCGGAGGCCGCATCCAGCATGGCGGCGGCGCTGACGCAGTCGAACAGCTTCAAGCTGACTGGCCTGCTCGGCCGCAGGCCAAGCGACAGCGAGCTCTATATGGCGCATTTCATGGGCGTCGGCGGGGCCGCAAAACTGATCGCCAATGCCGAGGACAATCCGCAAGCGGTCGGTGCACGGCTGTTTCCCAATGCGGCCGCGGCCAACCGCTCGATCTTCTACGCCAGGGACGGCCGCGCCCGCAGCGTCTCCGAGGTCTATTCGGTGCTGGATTCCCGCTATGCCAGCGCGGCGAATTCGAAAGTCACGCGCAGTGCGATGGCGATGTATGGCGGCACGCCCTCGACCACCGAGGTCGCCAGCGCCAACGGCGTGCAGCCCGCAGTGCCTGTCATCGACAACGCCGCCTATCTCCAGACCTTCCCGAATACACGCGCGGTGACGCCTGTCAGCGCGACGTCGTCAACAACGGTCGCCGACAATGCGCCGACGACGCCGGTGTTTCGCTCGATCTATCAGCCCGGCGATGCCACGCAGCCGGTCTCGGCGACGGTGCAGAAATTGTGGGGCAACAACGCCTCGCTCACCTCGGTCGCTTCGGCAACGCCGGACGTGCGGCCGCCGCAGCCGCTCGACCTCTTCAGCGATCGCAGCGGCACCTTTTCGAGTTAATCACCGCTCCCGTGTCCCGGACGCGCTGCAGCGTGTAACGCTGCCGCGCAGAGCCGGGACCCATGCTGCAGCAAATCCTTTCGCTGAAATGGGCCCCGGCTCTGCAGCGCATCGCTGAAGAGGCGCTGCGCTGCGTCCGGGGCACGTAAGCAGGGCGCCTCGGTTCCCTTAACAAAACGTCAATAAAACCAGCCAGTTATGGTGAACGCTTTGTTAAGCGTCGTGGTTTATTTTGTGTTGCAGGTGACGAGCCGTCACCGTTTTTCGTTTGTTGTGTAAGCCGGAAGCAGCATGATTGTTCGGCAGTTCATCAATTGGATCAGGACGGCGCCCGCCGGCGAGCGGGCCGAGGCAACGCGGGCATTGGCCCGGGCCTGGCTGATCTCAGATCTCTCCCAAGACGACCGCGTCGCCGCCGAAGGCGCGCTTCTGATGCTGCTCGACGATCCCTCGCCGCTGGTGCGGCAGGCGATGGCCGAGGCGTTCGCGCGCAGCCTTGATGCGCCGGCGTCGATCGTGCGGGCGCTGTCGGCGGACCAGCCGACCGTCGCGCTGCCCGTGCTCGAACATTCTCCGCTGCTGATCGACGCCGATCTCGTCGACATCGTCGCGACCGGCAATGACGAGGTGCAGTGCGCGGTCGCCCGCCGCATCGCGCTGCCGGTCTCGGTCTGCGCCGCCATCGCCGAAGTCGGCTGCGCGGCGTCAGCGCTCGAGCTGATCGAAAATCCGAATGCCGAGCTCGCGCCGTTCTCCTGGAATCGCATCGTCGAACGCCACGGCCACCTCGCGGCGATCCGCGAGGCGATGCTGGTGCTGGAGGATCTACCGGCGGCAACGCGGGCAGCGCTGGTGGCAAAGCTTTCCGAGACTCTGGCGCAATTCGTCGTGGCGCGGAACTGGCTGAGCGCCGACCGTGCCGAGCGCGTGACGATCGAAGCGCGCGACCGCTCCACCGTGAACATCGCGGCGCGCTCGCGCGGCGAGGACATGCAGGGCCTGGTGCATCACCTCCGTGTCACCGGCCAGCTGACCGCAGGTCTCATTCTGCGCGCGTTGCTGTCGAGCAATCTCGACCTGTTCGACGCGGCCCTGGCCGAGCTTGCCGATGTGCCGCTGGCGCGCGTCACCGCGCTGCTGCACGACCGCGGCGGCAACAGCCTGCACGCGCTGCTCCGCCGCGCCGGCCTTCCCGAGGCGACGTTTGCGGCGTTCCAGGTGGCGCTCGATGCCTGCCACGAGCAGGGTTTTGTCGATAGCGACGACGGCGCGGCGCGGCTGCGCCGTCGCATGGTCGAGCGCGTGCTCACCCATTGCGAGACCGACCGCCGCGCCGCCGAGCCGCTGATGGTTCTGCTCCGCCGCTTCGCCACCGAGTCCGCGCGCGAAGAGGCGCGGCTGTTGTGCGACGAGCTGGTCGCGGACGATACGATCGATCCGGTTTACGACGACCTGATTGCGGCCTAGCGACATGCCGTAGGGTGGGCAAAGGCGCGAAGCGCCGTGCCCACCATTCACCTGCACAACTTATGCTGATTGGCGGGCACGCTTCCGCCTTCGCTCTTCGAGCTACGGCGGACAAGTCGCTTTGCCCACCCTGTACCCTTTTGGGGTTCGCATCCAGTCGAAGGTGTAGACTGGAACACGGGCCGATCCGCCGGGAGCAGCCTTGCCCACCTGTGTCTTGAACACCGACGTAGGAGCCGCGCCCCGGCAGAGCGGCCGCGGTCGAGATCCAGTAGGAGGTTCGCGCCGAGAGCGCCAGTACAGGGATCGATCAGGATCGCGGTGGCCCGCTTTTTGAGAGCAAGGAGGTCCCAACAATGCTCGAAGATGTACGCTGGTTCGTCGGGATCGATTGGGCAACGCAGAGCCATAGCGTTTGCCTGCTGGATACCGAAGGAAGACAGGTTGCTCACTGCGAGTTCGCCCATGAGGGTGCGGGCCTGACGGAGTTGCGCGACTGGCTGCTGCAGAAGACCAACGCCGCACCGGGGCAGATCGCCGTGGCGATCGAGATGCCGCACGGCCCGGTGGTGGAGGTGTTGCTCGAACACGGGTTTGCGGTGTTCGCGATCAATCCCAAGCAGCTTGACCGCTTCCGTGATCGCTTCACGGTGGCTGGTGCCAAGGATGACCGCCGCGATGCCCATGTGCTCGGAGCTTCGCTCCGCACGGATCGCGCGGCGTTCCGTCGGCTTGTGGTCGACGATCCCACGATGATCGAGCTGCGCGAGTGGTCGCGCTTGGCCGACGAACTGCAGCAGGAGCGCACACGTCTTGCCAACCGGCTGCGCAAGCAGTTGTGGCGATATTATCCGCAGGCCACCAAGCTGACCGACGATGTCGCTGACGAATGGTTCCTGGCGCTTTGGCAGATGGTGCCGACGCCGGCCCGTGCGGCCAAGGCCAGCGAGAAGGCAATTGCACGCGTTCTGAAAGCCCATCGCATCCGCCGCCTTGATGCGGCGGGGGTGCTTGAAACTTTACGCGAGGCCCCGCTGTTCGTGGCACCCGGCACCACCGAGGCCGCCTGCGCACACATCCGCAGCTTGGCGGCACGACTGCACCTGGTCAATCAGCAGATCAAGGAGGCGCATCAGAACCTGGACCGTCTGTGCGTCGCAATCGAAGGCGAGGAGAAGGCCTCGGGGCAGAGCTCGGAGCAGTGCGACGTGACGATCCTTCGCTCCTGGCCAGGAATCGGCAGGATCCATCTCGCCACACTGCTCGCCGAGGCCGCAGAGCCTCTGCGCAGGCGAGATTATCATGCTCTGCGCGCCTTGGCAGGGGCCGCGCCGGTGACGCGGCAAAGCGGCAAGCAACGCTTCGTGATCCGTCGCCTCGCCTGCAACAGGCGGCTACAGAGCGCCGTCCATCACTGGTCGCGGGTCGCCATCCAACACGATGAGGCCAGCAGGCGACGCTATGATGCCTTGCGACAGCGAGGACATGGCCACGCGCGTGCTCTGCGCACTGTAGGGGATCGCTTGCTCTTTGCCTTGTGCACGACGCTCAAGCGACACACCCCATACGAGGCGGACTATAGCGCAAGGACCTCCACTAAAGCCTGAGCCTCATTCCTTTGTTCGGCCGGTGTGACCATTCCTTCGTCCCGACCTGCCGATCGCCACAGCGCCGCGCGCAGACGCTGTCCAGGAGGCCGTCGGCACCGGCAACGCCGGCGCGAAGCGTCCTGGACGGCGGCGAGCACGGCGCTATGCTCGCCCATCAAGGACGTCTACCTCTTGACCACGGGTAGGAGGTCCTACGATATCTTGCGGACGGCGAAAACTTACTCCGCCGGCACGATGCTGGGCGCCAGGATCGCTTCGAGATGCTCGGGACGGTCGCGGTTGACCTGGGTGAGATAGTCGTCGGCGACCTTGCGCAGGCGGCGGCTGAGCTCGGCGGAGACGCTGATGCTGTCGAGGCGGGTGTTCTCGTGCACGATGGCCAGGATGGCATTGATGTGATGCGTGAACAGCTCGGCCGGCACCTTCTCCAGATCAGGGGCGTGCTCGATGACGCGGCACAGGCTCTCGGCTACTCCCGCCGCCGCCGGGAAGCCGAACGTCGCGGCATCGCCCTTGATGTCGTGCGCGGCGCGGAACAGCTCGTCGCGCCGCTCCTTGGTGAAGCCGTCATTGCGGATGGCGACGTAGGCGGCCGACAGGCGGTTGACCTCGGTTGCCATCCAGTCCTTGAACTCACCGGAGAGGCCTGCGAGCGCCTGCTCGGCACGGCTGACCGGATCATCCATGTCCTTCTCTTCGACGCGACGCAGAACCTTGCGCAGCGGATTTGGCTGCGTGATCAATTGATGCGTGGCGAAGGCTTTGACCTCGATGTCCTTTGCGTTGTTCTTCGCCATGATGCCTGCCTCGTCTAAGACGTTGCGCTAGATGGAGGAGCGGGCCTTGTCGAGCAGCGAGGGCTGCTGCAGCACCTCGTGCTTTTCGCCGACGCGGCGCTCGGGGCCCATATAGGCGGAGTTGGTGTTGCGGCGCCGGTCCGGGCCGAAATAGGTCTTGGTCTTGATGAAGGGGCGGGGATTGGCGACGACGTTGAGGATGCGCTGGTACAGCCCCTTGGCCGAGATCGGCTTGGCCAAAAATTCGGTGACGCCGGCGTCGCGCGCGACCGTGACGCGGCGCTTCTCGGAATGGCCGGTCAGCATGATGATCGGCGCGTAAGGGTTGCCCTTGGATTCCGGCTGCCGGATCATCTGCGCGAGCTCGAGCCCGTCGAAGATCGGCATCGCCCAGTCGGTGATGACGATGTCGGGCACGTAATGGCTGTACATTTCCAGCGCCGTGGCGCCGTCTTCGGCCTCATAGACTTCGCGCGCGCCAAACGAGTGCAGCAGCGTCCGCAGGATGCGGCGCATGTGCGGATTGTCGTCGCAGACGAGGAAGCGCAGCTTGTTGAAGTCGATACGGAACATGACGCCCGGGCCAAAGCGGTCAACCTTCGTTAACCATATCGTGGCGGGGGTTAACGAAGGGTTGCTGCCGGCCGCCCGGCGGGTGGGGGCAGGGGCTCAGTAGCCGAACTGCTCGCGTAAAATACGCTCTTCCAGGCTGTGGCCGGGGTCGAACAGCATCCGCATCGAGATGCTCTTGTCCGAGAGCACCTCGACGCGCCGGACCCTGCGCACCTCCTCGTGATCGGCGACGGCCGCGACGGGGCGCTTGTCGTCCTCCAGCACCTCGATCACGACATAGGCGGTGTTGGGCAGCAGGGCGCCGCGCCAGCGCCGCGGCCGGAAGGCGCTGATCGGGGTCAGCGCCAGCAGGGCGGCGTTGATCGGCAGGATGGGGCCCTGCGCCGACAGATTGTAGGCGGTCGAGCCTGCCGGCGTCGCCACGATGATGCCGTCGGCGATCAGCTCGGGCATACGTTCGCGCTCGTCGATCAGTATCCGCAGGCGCGCCGCCTGGGAGGTCTGGCGGAACAGGTAGACCTCGTTGATGGCGTGGTGCAGGTGAACGCGGTCGTTGACGTCGGTCGCCCGCATCAGGAGCGGATTGATCTCGGATTCATGCGCCGTCGCGAGCCGTTCGCGCAGATCGTGCGTCGAGTACTCGTTCATCAGGAAGCCAACCGTGCCGCGGTGCATGCCGTAGATCGGCTTTCCCGTGCGCATGTTCTGGTGCAGCGTCTGGAGCATCAACCCGTCGCCGCCGAGCGCGACCACGACATCGGCGTCCTTTGGGTCGCAATTGCCATAGTCCTCTGTGAGCTGGCGGAACGCGGTCTGCGCCTCGCTGCTCGGGCTGGCGACGAAGGCGATCCGTTCGTATCGCGAGGGCTTGGTCATGGCTTTTCGGTCAGGCTCGCTGGCTCGAGAAAGTTCCGCCGGGCTCGTCTATACGAGGTGGGGCTCCATTGTCGAGGATGACCACCCTTCAAGGCAAACGGCCGGCTGCCGGATCCGGGGCAAACCGGGTCGTTTCGACCCCGATCGGCCTCTGAAGGGGGCGCCGCGTGAATGATCCCCCAAACCGTCGCAATTTCGCGCTAGCCTTGCGGCCTCACCGGCTCTCCCAGCCGGTCAGGGAGAACGATCATGGTCACGAGCTTGCCGGCGCTGCGTTGCACGGCCTTGCTGCTGGCGGTGTCGGCCTTCGCACTCGCAGGATTTGCGCGCGCGGACGATCCGCCGCAGCCGCGCACCGAGACGACGGCGCCAGCCGGACAGAAGGGCGGGCGCGGTGGTGGCGCGCAAAGCGCGTCGCAGAATTCGCCGTCCTCCGAGCCGCACCGTCTGCCGCCGGATTCGACCACGAGGCAAGCGCTCGATCTGCCCGGCCGCACCCTCAACTTCGCCGCGACCGCGGGCTCCATCCGCGTGTTCGATGGCAAGGGCGAGCCGCTGGCCGACATCGCCTACATGTCCTACCAGCTCGACGGCGCCGACCGCGCGACGCGCCCGGTGACCTTCCTGTTCAACGGCGGACCCGGCGCGTCCTCGGCCTGGCTCCAGTTCGGCGCCGCGGGTCCGTGGCGGCTGCCGCTCGACGGCGAAGCGCTGTCGCCCTCTGCTTCACCCGAGGTGAAGCCGAATGCGGAAACCTGGCTCGACTTCACCGATCTCGTCTTCATCGATCCCGTCAGCACCGGCTATAGCCGGTTCGTTGCGAGCGGCGAGGACGCGCGAAAATCCTTCTACTCCGTCGATGGCGACGTCAATTCGATCGCTCTGGTGATCCGTCGCTGGCTCGAGAAACACGACCGGCTGCTCTCGCCGAAATACGTCGCGGGTGAAAGCTATGGCGGCATTCGCGGGCCGAAGGTGGTGCGCCAGTTGCAGCTCCAGCACGGCGTCGGCGTCAGGGGATTGATCCTGGTGTCGCCGCTGCTCGATTTCCGCGACTTCACCGGCACGAGCCTCCTGCAATATGTCGCGACGCTGCCGAGCTATGTGGCGGTGGCGCGCGAAGCCAAAGGTCCGGTCAAGCGTGCCGATCTCGCCGACGTCGAGGCTTATGCGCGCGGCGAATTCCTGGCTGACCTCGTCAAGGGCGAGGCCGACAAGGAGGCCACCACACGCCTCGCCGACAAGGTCGCCGAGCTCACCGGCATCGACCAGGCGGTGAGCCGCAGGCTCGCGGGCCGCTTCGACGTCGGCGAATTCCGCCGCGAATTCGACCGCAAGAACGGCAAGGTGACGGGACGTTACGACGGCTCGGTGCGCGGCTTCGATCCCTATCCGGATTCGGGCAACTCCCGTTTCGGCGATCCCTCGGGCGATGCGCTCCAGGCGCCGCTGACGAGCGCCGCGGTCGATGTGTTGACACGCAAGCTCAACTGGCGGCCCGACGGCTCCTACGAGGTCCTGAATGGTAGCGTCGAGGGTAACTGGGATTTCGGCCGCGGCATCAACCCGCCGCAATCGGTGTCGGACCTGCGCCAGATCCTCGCAACCGACGCCAAGCTGAACGTGCTGGTCGCGCACGGCCTGTTCGATCTCGCCACGCCCTATTTCGGAACGAAGCGGGTGCTCGACCAATTGCCTGGATTCGCGACCCGGCGCGTGAAATTCGCCGTCTATCCCGGCGGTCACATGTTCTATTCGCGCGACGGCTCACGGCAGGCCCTTCGCGGCGAGGTCGAGGGATTGATCAGGGAGTAGGCCGCCGCTTGCGCGGCGGATAGCGGCGCGCGATCTCGCGTGCCACGACTTTTTCCGGCTTCACGTTGGCGCCGGCAATCCAGATGTCGCTGACTTTGCCGCGCTTGTCGCGTACCCGGCGTACCGGCTCGCCGTGACTGGAATAGCCGGCAGCCCAGACAAGCTTGCCGGTGTCGCGGCCGGTGACCTCGATCTCGCCGGCATCCATGAACGGATTGTTGAACTGCGGGTTGGCGACGAGCACGCGCTTGCCCATCGGCACCAGATCGGTCGCGCCCACATCGTCCACCAGCGCCCTCGCCAGTCGCGCGCGCGGCGGTCGGGCGCACCGCGGGTCTTGAAGACCCGCAGGATCTGCATCGCGCCGTCCATCCAGAACGGCGCGGCGCCGTCGAGGGAGTTGCTGAGGATGCTGATCGCGAGGTCGCAGGTGGGAATCGTGCAGGTGCGCGAGATGTAGCCCTGGAAGCCGCCGCTATGGCCGAACCAGTCCCAGCCGTCGGACTTGCCGGCGTTGACGCCGAGACCGTAATAGGCCTCGAAGCTTTGCGGGATACGCCAATGATGCCGCGTCATCTCGCGGCGGCTTGCGACCGAGAGCACGCTCTTTTTCGCGTTGGGTGCAAGCTGAGCGAAGAAGCGGGCGGTGTCGGCGGCGGTCGCGACGAAGCCCGCGGCCGAAGCCATGGCGTATGCGGGATTGTCGCCGGGGATCACGCAACGCTCGCCGAACGGCAGTTTTCGCGTATGGCCGCGTGCGAATAGCGCGCCCCTCGGTAGCGGCGCATTCGGCTCGGTCTCGCGCAGCCCCGCTGGCTCGATGATCTCGCGCTTGATCCACACCGGGTAGGGCTCCTTCGTCACCGCTTCGATGACGAGACCGATCAGGGCAAAGCCGTGATTGGAGTATTTGAAGCGCGTGCCGGGATCGATCGCCGTCGGCAGCTTCAGCTCCGCGAGCAGCTCTTTGGCGTCGAGATAGGGACGGCTGTCGATGAACTGGCCGGAATCGGCGCCGTCGCGGGTCAGCCCGGCGCTGTGCGAGAGCACCTGTGCAATCGTCGTCTCGGCGACGCGCGGATTGAGGCCGCCGACATACTGGCCGACCGTGTCATCGAGCCGGATCTTGCGCTGCTCGCGCAGCTTCATGATGCCGGCGGAGGTGAAGCTCTTGGAGTGCGAGGCGATACGGAAACGGTGGCGCGGGGTGAGCTTCTCGCCGGTGTCGAGATTGGCGAGGCCGAATGCGTGCTCGGCGACGATCTCGCCGCGATGCGCGAAAGCGACGATGACGCCGGGCTGCTGGATTGTCGTCTGCTGGAATTCGATCCAGGAGCCGATGTAGTCGATCGCGGATCGCAGCCACGTATCCATTGCGCACCAATTGTGAGGGGAGGATTCGTGCGCGAAGGCTAGCCGAGAAAGCAGAACGGGCACAACCCCTGGGTTGTGCCCGTTCGCTTCATTCGAAGATGCGCAGTCTTCAGTAGACGAGCGTCGCGCCGGTCGGCTTGTCGAGCGCCGCGGCAAGCGAGCGATACTCGGAGCTGTCGGTGCCGGCGAGCGATGCGATCTTGTTGAGGTGATACTGCGCCTGCTCGCGGTTGCCCTGCTCGAGCTGCCAGAGGCCGTAATACTGCCAGGTACGGACGTGGTTCGGATCGTCCTTCAGCGCCAGCTCGTAATAGACCTTCGACGACTGGTAGTCGCCGAGCTTGCGATAGGAGTAGCCGATCAGGTTGGCAACGTCGGCAACGTCGTCGCGCTTGAGCGACTTCAGCTGGTCGATCGCGCCGGTGTAGTCATGATTGTCGTAAATCGCAGTGTAGGCGGTGCGATAGGCCGCGAGGAATTTGGGATCGCTGACGGAGGAGCTCTTCTTCTTTCCCTTCTTGGACGAGGAGTCCGACTTCGGCGGCGAGGAGGGCTCGTCGCTGCCTGCGGCATAGGCGCTGGTCAGCGCCGGCCCGGCTGCGAGCGCCATGGAAACGAGGCCCGGCAGCAGAAGCATTGAGAGTTTTCGCATCTAAGTTCTCCCGTATGGAACGTGGCGATCCTACACGATTGCCCGAAGACCGGAACACCCAGGAGGGGAAAACATTCCCGCTTCGCACGATCTATTCGCCCCGCGCAGATGACAAACTTGTCATCCAGATGAACGGAAGCCTGCGATCGGCTTCAGAATGGGTTCAGCGCGCGGCGCCTAGGCTCCCACCTACGATCGAAGGGTTGGCGAGAGGGCGCCGCCTCAAGATCCTTCCAAGAGGAGACCACCATGTTGAAGACCATGTCTGCAGCCTTGCTTGCCGCCTCCGTGATCGCAGCTCCGGCCTTCGCCGCTGAAGCCGGCAAGACCACCATGACCGCGCCGGTGATCAAGGCGGACCAGACCCAGACCAAGGCGTCGACCACCGTGAAACCGGACGCCGGCATCAAGGCCGATGCCAAGACGTCGGACGTCAAGACTTCGGGTGCCAAGGCTTCCGACGCGAAGGCTTCCGACGCGAAGGCTCCCGATGCCAAGGCGCCCGATGCGAAGGCCGACGTCAAGGCGGACTCCAAGGTCGACGCCAAGTCGAAGGCGATGAATGCGAACGCCGCGGTCACGCCCGACGAGCACAAGACCGTGCGGAAGCATCGCCATCACCACAAGCATCTGTCGTCGAAGAAGTCGCTGAAGACGCAGCCGGACGTCACCAAGCCGGTGACGACCGAAAAGCGCAGCTAAGTCTGACCCCGCGCGGCGGCATCCCTGGCATTGCCCTGCTGCCGCGCGGACTTCAGGCCCGTCCCGCCGTCCGGCGCATTGCGCGAAAGCGCGAGGTGCCGGCGGCGGGCCGGTGCGCTTTGCAAGCGAATTCCCTTCGCGCGACCTTGGGGCTAGAACGTCTCTTGAGTCTGGGCGAGCGGAGAGCGTGACCTGTGGGGCGATTGGCGAAACGTGCGGTGAGCGCGGCATTGATCCTGGCATTGCCGCTGGTGCTCGCGGCGTGTTTCGGCAGCGACGGCGACCGTCCATCCCTGATGGACGGGACCCAGGCCGGAGGGCCGCAGCCCTTTCCCGACAATTTTCGCAGCGACACGCTGGCCTTGATGCGCACCTATCTCAACAATCCGGTCGGCGTGCGTGAAGCCAGCATGGCCGAGCCGGTGCAACGGCCGGTCGGTGGCCGGCAGTTCTATGTCAGCTGCCTGCGCTTCAACCCGCGTGAGACCGACGGCAGCTACAAGGGCGCGCGCGAGCGCGCGGTGATTTTCGTCAACGGACGGGCCGATCGTGTCGTCGACAAAGCGAGCGAGCTCTGCACCGGTGCGGTTTACACACCCTTTCCGGAACTGGAAAAGATGACGCGTTAGCGCAAAGCCCGCCTTCATCGCTTGGTGCTAGAACGAGGGCGGCCGGAACCGCTGGATCACATTTCAGCGAGCTTTGAACGGGGCGGATTTGCCTTGCGACTGATCGTTACGGCAGGCCCTGCGCAAACGACAAAATCTGTCGGCGCAAGGACACGTGACGGAACAAAATCGCGACGTTGCCACCCCGTCACAGTTGCGAACGATCAACGTTCCGGCATCGCTGCGAAGCAACCAAATTCACGCCACGTTGTTTGCTGAGGGTCGATTTGAAAGAACGGGGATGGATATGAAAACGATTTTCCTGGGCGCAGTCGCCTTGCTTGCGCTGGCCGCGCCGGCCGCCGCGGCCGACGTCCAGCCGCGCACCTACACCAAGGCGCCGGCCCCCACGCCGCCGCAGGTGATCTACAACTGGACCGGCTTCTACATCGGTGGTCATGTCGGCGGCGCGTTCGCCGGCGACAGCAGCTTCCAGTCGAGCGACGCCCGCTTCCTGGGCGGCGTGCAGGGCGGCTTCGACTACCAGTTCGCGCCCAACTGGGTCGTGGGTGTCGAAGCCCAGTATTCCTGGCTGCCGACCAACAACAACGGTGCCACGTTCCCGCTGGGCACGCAGGTGACGTCCAACACCGACCAGCTTGGGTCGGTGACCGGCCGGATCGGCTACACTTGGGGCCCGACGCTGCTCTACGCCAAGGGTGGTTACGCCTGGCGCAATGGCGGCCTTGGCGTCAACGTCGCCGGCGTGCCGCAGACCTTTACCGCCACCGGCAACAACAAGGACGGCTATACCGTCGGTGCCGGCCTCGAATACATGTTCGCGCCGAGCTGGTCGGCCAAGGCCGAGTACCAGTACTACAACTTTGGCAGCACGACCCTCACCTCCGGGCCAGCCGACATCGTCGGCGTCCGCGGCCGGGAGGACGAGCATACCGTCAAGGTCGGTGTGAACTATCGCTTCGGCTGGGGCGGTCCCCCGGCCTCGCGCTACTGACCCGCCAAAGGCGATCCAGTGGGATCACAGATCTGACAAAGGCCGGCTCCCCGCCGGCCTTTTGTTTGTCGGCACCGGCTTGCCGGTGGGTCGTTTGCCTCGCGTGAACCATCTGGCGCGTCATTTGCAGGCAAACATTCCGGCACGCGCTTTCTCATGCGTGTCATGGGGCTGGCGTAAAGCAAAAATAATTTTTGCCGCTTACGGAACTCGCGCTCCGGAACGCGTTAATATGGGACTTCCCGGGCTGGTGGGACGACGGTCATGCGTATCTTGGTGTCGGCAGTAGGGCTCTCGTGCTTCCTCGCCCTGCCGTGCTCTGCTCAAACAATCCTCAAATCCGAGCCTCTGATGCTGGCACCCTATGAGGTGGCCTTCGTCAAGGACGCCTCCTGTCCGTCCGGCAAGGTGCTGAAGGTCACCGGCGCGATCCGCGGGCTCCACCGCCGCAAGGCCTGCGTCGTGCTGGCTGGCGAACAGGCCTCCCTCGCGACCGCGACGCCCTGATCCGCTCCGAACCTCAGGAATTCAGCTCAAGCTCCATCCTGGACTGGTGCTCGGCCTCGGCCTTGTTCCTGGCGGGGTCCTCGCCTTGGGCGACCCGGCAGGGCTTGATCTTGTAATCATTGTCGAGCACCCGGCGCGGCCCGGCACGCTCCTCGTCGGTGCTGACATCCACGACCAGACCACTCAGCTGCGCGAGTTTCCAGACGTCGGCCTCATCAGGATAGGCCTTGCTGATTTGGGCGTCGTTGCAGAACAGGGCGTAGGGCATTCTTTCCGCTCCGGGAAAGCCCGTTAACGAATCTGCTGGGGGAGGGGTTCCGGGCGGCCAGGCGATCACGGGGGCGTGATCGGGGTGGTCAGGCCTTGAGTCGTAAACGAGTCCTGAATCCCCAAAAAAAGAATCCTTGGGACTCTCCGGCCGGAATCAGCGGATGTTTTGGCCATGACGAGCGACCTCAAAACCTCCTGCGGGCACATGCTCCTGCCGCTGACGCTGGCGTTGTTCGGCGCCTGCGCAGCCAATCTCTGGATGGTGTGGTCCTGGCTGTAAGGTCCTGACGGACGGGCGTGCGTTACTTTTCGGCCGGTGGAGGAGGGCCGGCGTCGCGGAGGGCGGCGCGGAGCTTTGTCAGGGTCGCCGCGCAATATTCCTCGCGTTCGCGCTCGAACCGCTCCTGATGCTTGCGGAAATTTGCGATCCTGGCCTGCATCTCGGTGCGGAAATCGCTGCCGGGGCGGGGCGGCGGGATCGGGACGGGCCGGGCTTGGGGTTCGGGCGGGGGTGCGGCCGGCGGCAGCTCGGTTTCGACCGCAACAGTCTGCACGGTCACGATCTCCGTGGTGACCGCGAATGCAACAGGCGGTCGCTCCGGCGGATGGAGCTCATCCTTCTTGCCGGTTACGGATTGGACGAAGGCCAGTGTCTGCGCGATCAGTGCGTCGCGCTCCGCGATCCACTTCATGGGCGCCCCCTGTTGGGCCATTCCATCAAAGCTGGAGGGGCGAATCAAGGAGGTAATCCTGCAAGGGGATTGCATATTTTTCCCGGTCGCCCGACAGTGGGCGGATGGAAGCCGGGAAAGAAGAAGAGTCGCTCGAAGTGGAGGGCTTGAGACTTGTGCGCGCCTTCCTCTCGCTGCCGCCCGATAAGCGGGCGGAGGTGATCGCATTCGTCGAGGAGCTGGCCCGTGTTCATGCCCAGGCCGAGGAGGGCGAGGGCACGCCGGCGAGATGAGTGCTACCGCTCGCGCGGTTTGACGTTCGGCACGAATGGCGCGCCGACCAGCCGGACCGGCGCCGGCGCAGCGACATCGACAGGTTTGCTCTCGGCGACCTGCCTCTCCGGCGCCTGCCCAAAGACGGGCTCGAGCAGCGCAAGCGTTCCGGCCACGATGGCGCAGCAAAGCGTCACCGTTCCCAGCAGAAGCATGTTTCGATTTTCTTCCCGGATCTGCATGAGGCCGAGAACGATCGGCGCGGCGCTTTGGTTCCGGTCGGCTGGGCGCCATCAGATGCCGGCGAAATACGCCGAAGCTTGCGTGAAGCTTACGGATGGGCAGCGGAAGGTTATTTTTCCGTAAGACTACCCGGGCCATTTGGCATCAATTTTTAACGTCCGCCGGGTTCCAATGCATGGTGCTGGGATTACGCCCTGACTGCAAAAATCATTGGAACGGCCTGAGATGCGCTTTTTGAACAATCTGAAGATCGTGTGGAAGGTTGCGCTGATCGTGGCCGTGATGGGCTGCGCGATGATCACCGTCGCGGGCTTCGGCACGCGCGAACTCTCCGCGACCGTCGATGGGTTCAGCGAGCTCGCTGCTGCGCAATCCTCCGCCCTCAACCTGACGCGCGCCCAGCGCCGCGCCGAGACCTATCACGCGGCGCTCTATGCGGTCTTTACCGAGGCGACGGAGGCGGGCAACGGCGCCCGCCTCAAGACTGCCAACCAGAACCGCAACGAGATCGGTCAATACCTCGACGCGGCGGAGAAGGACGATCCGTCCCGCGCGAGCCAGATCAAGAGCATCGGGGATCAGCTCAAGGCCGCGTTCGCCAGCTGCGATCCGGTGCTCCAGGCCGGCGCACAGGCGAGCAGCGTGGAGGAGAACGCCAAGGCTGCCGAACGCGCGCACAAGGAATGCGATCCGGTGCTGGACGCAGCGCTCGCACGCATTGTCCAGTTCGTGACCGACTCCGCACAGACGGTCAGCAAGCGCAAGGAAGCCATCAACCGCGATGCCAGGTCCGCGACCTGGACCGTGATCAGTGTCAGCGCCGGTGGCCTGATCCTCGGAATTGCAATCGCGCTGTTCATCGGCCTCAATGCGATGTCGCGGCCGATCGCCCGGCTCAAGCTCGCCATGGAGGGCCTCGCCCGCAACGATCTCAAGATCGAGGTGCCCGAGAAGGAGCGCCATGACGAGATCGGCGACATGGCCAAGACCGTCGAAATCTTCAAGACCAACGGGCTCGAGGTCGAGCGGCTCAAGGCGGCGCAGGCCGAAGCCGAGAAGCAGGCAGCCGAGCAGCGCCGCCGCGACATGATCAACCTTGCCGACGGCTTCGAGCGCGCGGTCGGCGAGATCATCGAGACGGTTGGATCGGCGTCCACCGAGCTCGAGGCATCGTCCTCGACGCTGGCCACCACCGCGCATCGCGCGCAGGAGCTGACCTCGGTCGTCGTGGCCGCTTCGGGCGAAGCCACCGGCAACGTGCAGTCGGTTGCGACCGCGACGGAAGAGCTGTCCTCCTCGGTCAACGAGATCAGCCGCCAGGTGCAGGAATCGGCGCGGATGGCCGGCGAAGCCGTCACCCAGGCGCGCACCACGACCGAGCGCGTCAGCGAGCTCTCGGTCGCCGCCACCCGCATCGGCGACGTCGTCGAGCTGATCAACACCATTGCCGGCCAGACCAACCTTCTGGCGCTGAATGCCACGATCGAGGCGGCGCGTGCCGGCGAGGCCGGCCGCGGCTTCGCGGTCGTTGCCTCCGAAGTGAAGACGCTGGCCGAGCAGACCGCGAAGGCCACCGGCGAAATCAGCCAGCAGATTTCCGGCATCCAGACCGCGACCCAGGAATCGGTGAACGCGATCCGCGACATTTCCGCGACGATCGAGCGGCTCTCGGAAGTGTCGTCGACCATCGCTGCGGCCGTCGAGGAGCAGGGCGCGGCGACCCAGGAGATCTCGCGCAACGTGCAGCAGGCCGCCCACGGCACCCAGCAGGTCTCCTCGAACATCACCGACGTGCAGCGCGGCGCCGCCGAGACCGGCTCGGCCTCCTCGCAGGTGCTCTCGACCGCCAAGATGCTGGCGAGCGACAGCACCCGGCTGAAGGACGAAGTCGGGAAATTCCTGCGCACGGTGCGCGCGGCGTAAGCCCAGCGCGGCGGCTGTTGCCCGCCGCAGGCCACATCTATCGCGCCAGCAGAAATGCGAGCGCGATAACCAACAGGACGGCCGTCATGACGACGGCCGTCACGGCGCCGGCGATGATCTTGGCCTTCTCTCTGGAGGTGGTAGAGCGCATGGGACGCGGACGAGACCGATAACGCGGGCAGATTCGCTTGCGAACAATTTCGGACAGGCCGTTCTGGTTGTATAGTGCGCCTGCGACTGAATTTCGACCAGCGTCTCGCCCCATGATCCCCGATCGTCCACCTGTGCTCGCCCATGAGCGGTTTGCCGCCGACCGCGAGAACTTCGTCGGCCTCGATCTCGCCGCGCGGTTCGAGCGGATCGAGCGGACCAACCTTTGGGGCGCGGCGAGCTCGGTGTCCGGCCTCGGCTCGGAGGATGTCGCAACGAGCGCCATCCGGGAAGCGCTTCCGCTGCTGTTGCAACGGCACGGCGTGCGGTCGCTGCTCGATGCGCCCTGCGGCGATGCGGGCTGGATCGGCCGCATGAAGCTCGATCTCGACTACACCGGCATCGATATCGTGCCGTCGCTGATCGCTGCCAACAGCGAGCGCGCGGCGCGCGGTGAGATTTCCGGTCGCTTCCACGTTCGGGACATCACGCGCGATGTGCTGCCGTCCGCCGACCTGATCCTGTGCCGCGACTGCCTGGTGCATTTGAGTTTCGACAACATCGCTCGCGCAATCGCGAACTTCCGTGCGAGCGGCGCGCGCTTCCTGCTTCTCACGACGTTTCCCGAATGGGACGACAATCGCGATTGCGAGGACGGCGACTGGCGCGCGCTGAACATGGAGAAGGCGCCGTTCGACTGGCCGCCTCCGCGCGAGCTGATCAACGAGCGCTGCGAGGAGGGTGATGGCGGCTGGCGCGACAAGAGCCTCGGCCTCTGGCAGCTCGATCGACTGCCCGATCGTGTCCGCATTGCCACGGACGTGTGACAGGCGCGGGTCGAACGTCCATTGCGCCCGCGAGCGTCCCGGCGATAGACTTTCGGTTGTGCAGCGATCTCGTATCGCGATGACCCTGCCGGAGCTCACCCATGAGAGCAAGTGCCGTCCTGGCCGCGTTGTTGACCTGGTGCTGCGCTCCGGCCCTGGCGCAGCAGCAGGACGGCGCCGCGCTCTACGCCACGCATTGCGCGCAGTGCCACGAGGGCAATGCGCAGAGCCGTGTACCGGGCCGCACCGCCATGCAGGCGATGTCGTTCGATCATGTGCTGGGGGCTTTGACCTCCGGCAGCATGGCGGCGATGGCGAAGGACCGCAGCGACGCGGAACGCCGCGCGATCGCCGTCTTCGTCACCGGCAAGACCGCAGGGAGCGGCGTTGCAGCCGACGCGGAAGGCCGCTGCACGCAGCAGCTCAGCGGCTTTCCGCAGGCCCTCGATGGTCCGCGCTGGAACGGGTGGGGCGTGGACCTCAACAACAGCCGCTTCCAGCCCGCCGATATGGCGGGGCTGACGGCGGAGCAGGTGCCGCACCTGCGGCTGAAATGGGCTTATGCGTTTCCCGGCGCCTCGGTGTCCTTTGCGCCGCCGACCATCGTGGGCGGGGTGCTGTTCATCGGCGGCACCGATCGCAAGGTGCATGCGCTCGACGCGCGAAGCGGCTGCACGCTGTGGACGTTCGCGACAGACGGGGCCGTGCGCGCCGCGATCAGCTTTGCGCAACTTCCAGGCTCCGATCAGTTCGCGGTCTTCTTCGGTGATTTGCGCGCCAACGCCTATGCCGTGAACGCGCTGACCGGTGCGCTGATCTGGAAGACGAAGGTCGAGGAGCATGCCGCCGCGCGGATCACCGGCGCGCCGACGCTGCATTCCGGCGTGCTCTACGTGCCGGTGTCCTCGCTCGAGGAAGCCGCCGGCTCGCAACCCAGTTACGAATGCTGCACCTTCCGCGGCAGTGTGGTGGCGCTGCAGGCCGCGACCGGCAAGCCGGTGTGGCAGGCCTATACGATTCCCGAGGTGCCGCATCCGACGAGCAAGAATGCGAGGGGCACGCAGCTGTTCGGTCCGTCCGGCGCCGCCATCTGGTCGGCGCCGACGATCGATCCGAAGCGCAACGCCGTCTATGTCGCCACCAGCAATTCCTATTCGAACCCGCCGGCCGCAACCGCAGACGCGATCCTCGCTTTCGAGCTCGGGACCGGGAAACTGCTCTGGAAGCAGCAGGCGACGCCCAAGGACGCCTATGTCGTGGCATGCTACGGCGCGGACAAGACCAATTGTCCCGACGATCACGGACCCGATCACGATTTCGGCCAGTCGCCGATCCTTGCGACCTTGCGTGACGGCAGGCGCGTGCTCGCCATCGCGCAGAAATCCGGCGTCGTGCACGCGCTCGATCCCGATGACGGCGGCAAGATCCTGTGGCAGACGCGGATCGGGAAGGGCGGCGCGCTCGGCGGCAGCGAGTGGGGCTCGGCCGCGGACGGTGAGCGCATCTATGTCGCCAACTCCGACGTGCGCTTTACCCGCGACGGAACGCGGCAACTCGATTCCACGCAAGGAGGAGGTTTGTTCGGCCTCGACCTCGCCAGCGGGAAGATCGCAATGGAAGTGCCCCCGGTCCCCTGCGGCGACCGTCGTCAATGCAGTCCCGCGCTCTCGGCGGCGGTGAGCCTGATCCCGGGCGTGGTGTTCTCCGGTAGCGTCAGCGGCTTCCTGCGCGCCTACGCCACCGACGGCAAGCTGCTTTGGGAGTTCGACACCGCGCAGGATTTCAAGGCCGTGAACGGCGTCCCCGCTCATGGTGGCGCGATCGACGGCCCCGGGCCGGTCATCGCCGGCGGCATGGTCTACACCAATGCCGGCTACGGCCAGTGGAGCGGCGTCGCCGGCAACGTGCTGCTGGCGTTCGAGGTGGGGACGGAGTGAGGGCGTCACTGAGTCCTTCCCTGCGCTGCGTCCGGGACCCGGCTTGAGGTTGCCTCATCGACGACGGAGGGTGAGTGGCGCTGCTCTTTCGATTTGCATGCGGCAATGGGAGGCAAATTCGATGATCGAGGCCAGCTGCAGTTGCGGCGCTGTTTCACTTTCGCTTCCAGGACCGACCAGGCTGGTCGCAGCCTGTCATTGCATCGACTGCCAGCGGCGAACCGGGGCACCGTTCGGGGTCGGTGCGTTCTACCCGGTCGAAGCCGTCACGATCTCCGGCGCGCCGAAGGAGTACGCTCGCGCCGCCGCAAGCGGCGGCAAGGTCCGCAGCCATTTTTGTCCCGACTGCGGTTCAACGGTCTACTGGCAAGCCGACAATCTGCCGGCGATGATCGGCGTTGCCGTCGGCGCCATCGCGGACCCGGATTTTCCGGCGCCCGTCAGATCGGTGTTCGAGCAATCGAAACATGCCTGGGTCGAGATCGGCGGCGCGGGTGTCGAGCACTTCGAACGGAGCAGCGTGCGGACGAGTTCAGGCTGAGGCGCAAGCATCCGCGGCCGGTGTTCGGTCAGGGACGCTGCCTTGCGTTCGACGGCGTTCCTGTTGTCTGTATCGGTTCACCGGGAGCACGGTCCAGCGGCGGGTGAGGCCTGGCGAGTCCTACCGTTCCGGGAGGCGCATCGTTGCTGGCCGTGCGGGTATTGACGCGCTCTAACGTGACTGTCGATGCAACCACAATGGCGATGGCCAAGGCGACAGCGGATAGGGCTAAGGCTGCCCGGTCATTCGGGTCCATCGCTAGACCTCCACGAGACGGCTCTGTAGTGCGAGGATAACGCCGAACCGATGATTTGGTTCTTGCGTCAGGCCATGACGGGGGTGTCGGCTAAACCAATGGTGCCGGCTGAGGGGATTGAACCCCCGACCTTCGGTTTACAAAACCGCTGCTCTACCGCTGAGCTAAGCCGGCAAAAACATGATGAATCAGTCGCTTGT
Source organism: Bradyrhizobium sp. USDA 376 (assembly GCF_054063675.1). Classification (NCBI taxonomy): domain Bacteria; kingdom Pseudomonadati; phylum Pseudomonadota; class Alphaproteobacteria; order Hyphomicrobiales; family Nitrobacteraceae; genus Bradyrhizobium; species Bradyrhizobium sp. USDA 376. The sequence goes on along the minus strand of NZ_JBSSGN010000001.1, from coordinate 7,426,097 downwards.
CGATAATCCGGATTGAACGTTTTGGCAACCTTGGCCCTAAACTGGCCCAATGCTCAGCCCCTTAGTCAGGAGGCCGATTTTCTCGGCTGCCGACTCGTCTCCCTTCTGGGTCCTCTTAGCGTAGACCTTGAGCAGGACGCTAGGGTCATGCCCCAACCTTTTTGCAACTGTATGAACTGGTGTCCCCTGATCGAGCAGCCAAGTTCCGTGGGATACTCGCAAATCGTGAAGGCGGATTGAGAAGCCGAGGATCTTCTCAGCGCGGTGTGTGAATTGCTTCGTCACGCTGTCGGGGTGCCTGGGCTCTGTTGGCTGGCCTCCTGGGGCAGGAAAGATTAGCCAATCATCCGGGATGCGAACGAGACTGAGGTCGACATCGGTGCCTTCCGGGGCGCCCGCTACAAGCCGCAGATAGGGCTCCCGCATTCTGAGCAGCAACGCGACCAAGGTGTCGTCGAGCTTGATGGTACGCTTGCCGCGCTCCGACTTCGGTTCCTTGAAGCGAAGCCCGTGCTTCTTGGTGTATTCCAGGGCCCGCTCGATGCGCAGCGTCTTGGCGGCGGGAATGAAGTTGGACCAGCGCAACGCCAGTGCTTCGCCGCGACGCATGCCGGTGAATGCCATCAGGAAGGTGAAATCGAATAGCGTCGACCCGCGGAAGCCATCAACCAGGGAGGTGATCTTTTCCTGCTCGAGGGCTTGGCCGACATCGGAATCGCCTGCTGACGGCTTCTTGATCGCGGACGCGGGATTGACCTGAAGCAGCTTGCCGATGTCGACCGCAGCCTGGAGGCATGCCTTCAAGACGGTGGCGACATGATGCCGGGTGCGCGGCGCGAGATCGAGCTCAGCATAAAGCAACTGGATTTCGATCGGCTTAATTTGCTGGATAGGCCGGCCGCCGAGCTTTTGCAGAACGTGCTTCTTCAAAAGATCTTCATACCGGGCCACTGTCTTGTGCTGGCGCTCGGCGGCTTTCAGCGCGATCCATTCATCGGCCCATTGCGCGAGCGTCCTTTTGTCGGACGCAATGTGCGCGCCCTTGTCAGCGTCAGAGAGCAGGCTTCGAAGCTTCGCTGTTGCTTCGCCCTTTGTACCGCGGAAGGTGAGGGCGTGCCTAACGTCTCCGACGTAGTAGCGCAGCCGCCAAGAATTTTCTCCTCGCCTTTGAATGCTACCTTCACCGTGTGATCGCTTCATCGTTCGTTCGCGGACATGCCCTTTCATCCTTCCTGTCCCTCCCAGCGCGTAAGAATGCGCCCCTTGAGCGCTTCAAAGGTTAGAACAACTTCCTCTTTGGACTGATCAGGCATCGCGAAGATGAGTCGCTCGACTAGGCTTAGCAACGCGGCGCGGAACGACGCTTGATCGGCCATCCAATCGCGCGGCGTCCAATCACGATGGCCGTTGGCTGTTGCATACTGCTGCCCGGTAAAGGCGAAAGTAGAGACCAGCATCATCGCGAGATCTCGCATGTCGCTGCCGCCGAGCGCGGTCTCTTCCGAAAAGCTCTGCTCCAGCCGCCTGACCGTCTCCTCCGAAATTGTGCGGCCACTCTGCTCACTAGATCGTTTCAAGCGGTCATGTAGCGCGGGCTCTATCCGCAAATTTAGCAGAGGTTTTCGACCGCTCGGCCTGCCGACCTTTGCCGGCTTGCTCTTGGTCTTTTTCATTTCCTATCCCCAACATTCACGACGTGATGCTTTATAGCATCAAAATTTTCGTTGACACAAGAGAACAAACAGTGGATCAACGCAATTGATGATTTATAGCATCAACTCAAAGGACGTGCGATGACCCAAGACATTATCGATTTGCTGACAAAGAATCTGACCGTTCCGGTCGACGTTGCAGGAAGAGCGATCGGTCTTAGTCGGAATGCCGCGTACAGGGCGACCAAGACCGGCGAGATCCCGAGTATCAGGATCGGGGGCCGGATCGTAGTTCCGACCGCATCACTGCGGAAAATGCTCGGCCTCGAGGTCGCCTGATGTCCGCGTCTCGCATGCGACGCAATCCGATCTACGCAGCCGACATCCGCCAACTTCGCGGCATCGTGACAGTGCGATCGCAGGCGGACCGATGCACTGGGGAGACCGTCTTTAGGGTCTCTCATGTCTCGGCCGGTGGCGACGTCGCCTTCACGTCCGGACCAATCACTATTGAGGATCACGCGGACGCTGCTGCGCGTGTTCTCGCTGAATTTGTTGACGCTAGGGAGGTGAAGCTTGCTCCCTGATAAACGAACCCCCACCGCGATGGGCGGGGTTCGCTCAATTGACATCGATCAGCTTGGCGGCGATCGATCCCAAAATATCGAAATCTTTTCCCGACTGCAAGAACGACGCATTGCTAGGCGCTTCTTTGTGAGCGCTGCAGTGGCGGCAACGATTGCGCGGCTCGCATACGACGGGGACGCGAAATGAATGCCCCCATAAGCAGCTCTTCATCCCCTTCGATGCCTCTGCAATTCCCGCCATTGGCCTCGCTAACTGCCGGCATGGCCAACAGCGAATACGCCAAGGCTAGATATCTTCTATCCGGCCGCGATCCTGACGATGGCTTGCGGACTCTGGTGCTGCTCACGCAGCGCCTAACGCGCGTCCAGATGCACGGTTTTCTAGGCGACAAAGATCTGCCCGAGCACATCTGGACCGCGGCCGAGTTAAGCGGAATCGTCGACCAGCACGGCGCCGACACGGTCCAGACCGTAATTGCGGCGGCCATCGAAAAGGCGGTGACCGATCCCGGCGAGAAGATCGCCAGTGAGGCGCCCGTCGTCAGGGCAACGCCCTATGTGTGGCGCCCGCCTGAGACCATACCGGAGCGGGATTGGTTATACGGCCGTTTGCTGGTCCGGAAATTTCTATCGGCGACCGTGGCGCCAGGGGGCGTGGGCAAGTCTGGGCTCGTCACCGCCGAGACGCTTGCTCAGACATCCGGAAAGCCTCTGCTGGGCGTTAAACCGCAGCGTCCATTGCGGGTGTGGCTCTGGAATCTTGAGGACCCCCAAGACGAAACGGCGCGCCGGATTCAGGCGGCGGCCCTGCACTTTGATCTCTCCGCAGACGATATTGTCGATCGGCTATTTGTCGACAGCGGCCGTGACCAACGGCTCGTCGTCGCCACAGCAACACGAAACGGCGCTGTGATCGTCCGGCCTGTCGTCGACGGGCTTATCGCCGAGATTAGGGCGAGGAAGGTCGACGTCATCGTAATCGATCCCTTCGTGAGCTGTCACGAGGCGAGCGAGAACGATAACAACAGCATGGACATGATCGCGAAGGAATGGGCCGCAGTCGCAGACCGGGGCAATTGCGCCGTTCACCTTGTCCACCACACCCGAAAGCTTAGTGGGACCGAGACCGAGGTAACCGTCGAGTCCTCGCGCGGTGCCAAGGCGCTGACGGACGCTTGCCGGGTGGTGCGCGCCATCAACCGCATGTCGGAAAAAGAAGGTCAGGACAGCGGCGTGGACAACCCGCGCCTCTATTTCCGCGCCTTCAACGACAAGGCCAACCTAGCTCCGCCGGCGGACAAATCCGACTGGTTCAAAATCGAAAGCGTCGGGCTCGGCAACGGCCCTGACGGGCTTGGGGATAGCGTTGGCGTTGTCACGCCTTGGGAATGGCCCTCCGCCTTCGGCGAAGTCACCACGGATGATCTATTCCGCGTCCAGAAGGCAATCGCCGCGGGCGAATGGCGGCAGTCCAGGGGGGCTAAGGGTTGGGCCGGCAATGCCGTCGCCGATGTGCTCGGCATCGACCTAGGAGATCCTGCCGGCAAGGCCAAGGTCAAAACCCTGCTCCGGACATGGATCGAAAACGGAGCACTCAAGGTCGTCCAGCGACCAGACGAATCACGCCATGAGAGGCCGTTCATTGAGGTGGGCCAATGGGCGAATTGCTAAGGCCTGCGACACTCTATGAAACTGTCGCAAATCAAGTGTCGCAACTGTCGCAACCCCGATCAACCTTGCGACACTGCGCCAGTTGCCTCTCCCCCTATGGGGGGGAGGCACTTACTGGCGCGGTGTTGCTGAGAGGGTTGCTGGCGCAAAACCAAAGTGTCGCAAATCTGTCCCGGTCCGAGGCGGTGGGATGAGCGAAACCAATAGCCCGCCTGAGCCGCCAATCGCCAAGCCAATCGCAAAAACGACCGCGGAGCGGATGCGGACCTACCGCGAGAACAAAAAAGCGGAACGGGCACGCAGGGAAGCCGGACGATGCAAAATCACCGTGCAAGTCGACGGCGTAACCCGCTCTTTCGAGATCGACAATGGCGAGCTTGCAGACGGATTCGTCGACCGTCGGATTTTGAAGCAATGGGACAGCGAGAACGCGATAGCTATCGCGTTCGCCCTGGAGCAAAGGCTTAGGAAATTCATGGACGGTTGTTCGTAACGCGCGCGTAACGCGGGACGGATTTTGGATCTGCTATCAACATGTGATCATCGCGTTCGAGGAGAACAAAATTGGTGCCAGTCGTCAAAATTTCCGGAGCGAGTACTCGCCAACGGCGGGGAGTCGTGAGCATCGCCCCCACTGATGCGGACGTGTGGGGGCTCGAGATTAGGCTCGGTAAAGCGCTGGCCCATAATGACTTCGGCAGTGCCGCCTACCTTCGCGCCGAAATTAGCAAGATCAAATCGCTTGGCTATCGCCGCGGCGGGGAGCGGCGGTTCTCTCAACTTGATCTGATCGATCTCAAGATCGCGCGGGCATATCTCGCCGGCCAAAGCGACAATGCCCGATTCTTCATCGGTCAGCGAGCGAAGCAGAGCCTGATCGATATCCAGAACCGTCGCTCCTGAGAATGCCGCTAGCACGATCCGATAGGATTAGGGGGACACCGCAATGGTTAGAAAATATTTGATCGACGGCGCGCTCCTGACAGCCGAGGAAGTCGGCAAGATCAAGAATCCAACAGAAAGTCAGAAGCAGCAATTCATCCGTCAAAGCGGAATCTCGGATCAAAAATTGCGGGAGATCGAGACGATTATGGATGCGATTGCTCCTGTGATCCGTGAGTACGTTGTAAAAGCGGTGACTCCTCTGGTCGATCGCCTCATTGAGGTTGAGAAAAAGACGCTCGAACTTCAAGACCGACCGCTTGTGCCATGGGCGGGCACTTGGGAATCCGAGAAGGAATTTAAGCGTCATACGTTTTGCAGTGATCGTGGCGCGATGTGGTACGCCGTGGCCGACTCCAAGGGCGTCCGCCCAGGATCGGGTGAAGGTGTATGGCGCCTTTGCGTGAAGGCCGGCCGCGACGGAAAGGACGCTCCCCGATGACGAAGATCAGGGACATCGAGAAGATTATGGCGAAGGTGCACGAGAAAAGCATCGAGCTAATCGCTAAGTCCGAAGAGCGCTTCGTCGAGGACGTTCTGGCTAGCGGTGCGATGACCTTTGAAGAGGCCGTGAATGTCCTCCGTGATCACCGCGAGACGGTGCTGCAGGATTCAATGGACGAGAACATGGCCAAGGTGCGTGCATGGCTCGAGCGGGGCTGCACCGATCTTCATTAAGGGCAAAGCTATGTACAGGGGGGGGGACTCCGGAAAAAGGTCCCGGTTTGGACCAATACACCGCAATGGGGCTCACCGGCAGAATTTTTGGTCCCGTGGGTAGTTCGCAGGAAATCAAACAGCAGAGAAGTCCTAGCAACTAAAGGCATTTTCGGAAAGACGCGAAATTGAAAAAATCAAACAGCGCCGTTGTTCAAACAAAGAAATCAAACCGCGGCGGCCGACGTGCCGGCGCAGGTCGCCCGCCAGGTAGGCGCAATGATCCCGACGTTTACCCGGCCTGCTCTAGGGCGCTTGTGGATGCGTTGGATGGTCAAAGCCAATATCAATTCGTCGCCGCAATGATGGTCCTGGGTGGTTCACCCGATGCAATGCGACAGGCTCTGCAGCTGTCGCGCGCCGACTTCGTGGCGAAATGGGGCGGCTTCGTCAGGGATCTGTCTCGGCGGCTCCAAGGCGTTGCCCATGACAGCTGATCAGGCGACCTCGGATGAACAGGCGTCGATCGTCGAGGCCGAGCGGGCTGATCTCGCTCGGCCTCGCTCTGACGAAACCATCTACCTGATCAACGCCGATCCGCGAACGCAGCCAAAGCCGCTCCCACAATTCGTCAACCCGTTCGCGCCGACCGGAGGGCCCGGATCCCACGCTTGTCCTTGAGTTCTTCTCGAAGGTGCCCAGTGGCGTCGATATTGCCCTAGGTCGCGCTTCGAAGCGCGATACCGGCCACTTCCTCCGCCAGATCAACGGGGCGGGTAATCGCAATATTGAATGTAGGATCGACTGCGCAGGCGGAGACGCAGACAGCGCGCTCGCGATTGCGACGGCTTTGCTGCGGCATCCGTTTCGCGTCACCGCCAGGATTGCCGGGCGCTGCTCCAGCGCGGCGGTGTACATTGCGTTGGGCGCAGACAAACGGACGATCGTCCCTGATGGCTCGGTGCTGATTCACAAAGCATGCCGAGTGGCCACCCTCGCTCAATGGAAGAACGTTCGGCAGCTGCCTCCGTCTGAACGACGAAAAATCAATGAATCGCTGAACGATACTGACGATGCCACCGTGTCACTGTTGACGACGCGCCTTGGCGTTTCTGAAGACGTGGCGCGGCAATGGCTGGCTGAAGACAAAAAATGGACCGCCGAAGAGGCGCTCGCGAAAGGTTTCGTTCACTCGATCATCGCCGATTTGGAGGCAGCTTAGATGGTGGAATTTATTGCAGAGTCGTTCATGAAATGCACGGCAGACGCGCCAGATTCCGGCGATTCTGACACGACGCCATTCCCTGGCATTTCGGGCTTGATTGCGTGGTACGATGCCAGCGTCTTTTCAAGCCTCACGCTATCCGGTTCAACGATCACCAATGTCGCCGATCAGAGCGGACATAACAATCATCTCGGCGACGGAACAACGTTTGCGAAACCGACCTACAGCGCGACCGGATTAAATTCGCGTCCTGCGATCATGGTCTCACCAGGTCATGCGCTGCGATCAGCGGTCAATGCGTTCCCCATGGGGACGGGCAACACGCTGACGTTTTTCCTGGTGGGGACGTTAACGAGCCTCTCACAAACCAACGGCCGATTCATATCTTATTACGACGGCGTCGGCAGCGACTACAGCGCCGCAGGAAGCTGGATTTTCTTTCGCAATGTCGGAGCTGCCGCCGTTGGCATCATGTGCAACAGCGTGTCAACGGTGCAGAGCATCAGCTATGACACGGCGTACAGGTTCATCGGAACTATCAATTCCAGCGGCGTAATGACGCTTTACGTCAACGGAGCGGCGACGAGCACAGCGACATCGTCAGGTAACTGGATCGACAACGGAACGCTAGGCATCGGCGCCAGCATCAGTGACACCGTCGGCGTTGACGGCGCCATATCAGAAGTCGGCATCGCCACCGGCTTTAGCGATGCCACAGCCGTCGCGGCGCTGGACGCGTACCTTAAAGATAAGTGGGGGCTCTAATGTCTAGCTTTTATATATCGGGGGAAGCCCATGCTGTTTAGTCCTCAACTCGCCATCAGGAGAGCTAATAAACGCCCGTCGGGCGGCGGCGGCGTTACACCGCCTCCCGTGTCGGGCCTGATCGGCTGGTGGGACGCAAGCCAGACATCGACCCTGACGCTATCCGGTTCAACGATTACCAATGTTGCCGACGCGAGCGGGAACGGTAATCACCTCGGTGACGGGAGCACGAGCACCAAACCTAGCTACAACGCGACCGGCTTCAATTCGCGCCCGGCGATCGTCGTGTCTAGCGGTCACGCGCTCGCATCGACCAATCCGTTCCCGCTGGGGACTGGCAATACGTTGACGTTTTTCTTTGTGGGCACTCTTACGACTTCGGCCGCAAGCAATGCGCGCGCCATGTCGTACTTTGACCATGTGGCGAGCGACTACAGCAGCGCGGGCGGTTGGATTTTCTTTCGCAATGGCACTGGTGCCGCCGCCGGCATTATGCGCAACACCGTGTCGACGGTGCAGAGCATCAGCTATTCAACGCCATATCGTTGGATCGGCACTGTCGATTCCAGCGGCGTCATGAAAATCTACGTCAACGGCACTTCCACCGGCTCGGCCACGCAGTCGGGAAACTGGATTACCAATGGCGCGCTCGGTATCGGCGTCAGCATCAGCGACGGTTCGTATTGGGACGGCGCAATTGCGGAATGCGGCATCGCTACAGCCTTCACCAATTCGACCGACGTTGCGACGCTTGACGCTTTCCTTCAAGCCAAGTGGGGGCTGTGATCGCTACTTGCCGGCCACGGCGCGCATTGCGTTATTGAACATTTGCTTTCGGTAGGCCGCGCGCTCTTTCAGGCGCGCCTTGGCCAGCATCGCCACGGCAACAAGGATGAAAAAAGCCACGGTCACGATGGTTGCCATCGTCGTCTAGCTCCCGGTGGAACATTCGGGAATCCTGAATCAACCCGGAGTCGAGCGCAAGTGGAATTTTACGCCTTTGGCCGCCTTTGGCCCACTAATGATTGAGGGGGCAGATGCCGGGAGGGCAGAGACGTAGATTCTGTCGTTAACCTGAAGTAGTGGGCGCAGTGCTTCGCCCTATCTGAAACCGCAAACGCGGACGAATAGCTAAGTGGGGCCTCCGGCTTCAGGACTCCCGATCACGGCGACGCCTTAGGTCGACCTGATCCAGCCGATCATAGATTTGGCGGTTTATCACCGCATCTTCCCTTTGACCTCTCTTGCGATGAGCCAGGAAGATCAAGCCAGCAACGGCGCCAATTGTGGTGATCAGCCCAATGCCACCGTAGAGATACCACCAGTTCATGCCGCGATAAGAGGTGATCTGACGTGACTTGGCGAGTCCTTTATTCGCGTGGTTGACGGTTCCACGATCATCCGAGGTGGATGCCGGCCTCCCGGCTTTCTTACGCCGGTGCGCGTCCATCACTCGAATTCCTAGGAACGAGAGCCCCTGCTGTCCGTTCATTGATCAGTCTTGCATGCGATCCTTTGGCAAGACGTTGTTCCGCGACTAAGCTCCAGCTCGTCCCCCCGGCGGGCTGGGGCTTTTGTTTTGAGGCCGATTCACAAATGTGAATCCTCCCGGGATCATTTCAATTCTTACGCCGGTGCGCGTCCATCACTCGAATTCCTAGGAACGAGAGCCCCTGCTGTCCGTTCATTGATCAGTCTTGCATGCGATCCTTTGGCAAGACGTTGTTCCGCGACTAAGCTCCAGCTCGTCCCCCCGGCGGGCTGGGGCTTTTGTTTTGAGGCCGATTCACAAATGTGAATCCTCCCGGGATCATTTTCTGGGATGAAGCTGTGTTTGCGGCGGCAAACCTCTCGGTCCCAGCTCGTTTTTCGATCCGGAAAAACCTCCAGGCTGGGGCCGATGTGGTTAGGACGCGCAGGGCCGGCTAGTTCATCTTGCGGCGCAGCTTCTGGATGATCGCGCGCAGCTCGGCTGCATACTCTCAATGATCCGCCGCGCCTCCTCCAGCAGGGAGGGCTTGGGCTGTTTCACCTCGCTCTGTTTATCGGGCTCAGACATGGCGAAACGGTCGTCCGGGGGCGGCGAGACCGTTGAGCTAGATCAATGAGGCGGCCTTAGTCTTCCCAGATCAGGTTGTGGCAGTCTCGGCAGCGATAGACATTCACCGAGGTGCCTTTGGCTGTGTCCGGAAGCGCTAGGTAAAACCGTGGGACGCCATCGCAGAGCGGGCAATGGCTCGGCGGCTCTCGGGATGGCAGAGGCTGTCGCGGAGTACTCATGGCGCGCTCCTTTCAAAGGCGGGAGCGCGCGTCTCTCTCAGTCACCGAACGCCTCACGGGCATAGGTCGGTGATGTCAGAATAATCTTCCTGTTCCCGGTTGGTTGCTAACGAACTTACGACAGCCTGAGATTCAACTTAGGACAGTCAGATACGGATAGTACCCGATCGAGGTGGCCGGAGAGGCGGCCCCGGCTGCCAGTGCTGGGGGGTATGGCCGGGGTCGCTCCGCCGGCTCGGGCGGCGAGCCAGCAGATGACAAACTGCCAGCCGGTTCCCTGTTCCTATTTGAGCAAATCTTGACCCGGCGGCAGCAGCCTCACATAGGTGCCGCTCTCGTGCAGCTCGAGCCAGCCGCACTCGGCTGCGAACTTGGATGCCGGCTCTGAACTCTGCGCCTGTCGCTTTGCAGCCGTTCTGCGACAGGAACGGCGCGTTGACTTTCTCGATGTGGATGCGGCCGTCCTGCACCGCCCTCGATGCTCTTGGTGAGCTCGATCAGCTTGCGCGCGGCGGCCTCTAGATCGGCAAAAGGCCGGCTCGGAGCGGACTAGTCACACCGCGTCCTTACGATCGAGTAGGTTCGCTAAGTTGTTCCACGCCAATGCGATGCGCACCCAGTTTTCGCGCTCCAAGGGGGCACGTCGCTGAGCTCCGGCAACAGGGGACCAGCCTAGGTCTCTTAGGGTTGGGCCGGACGCTTCATAACCAATGTATGCACCTTGTCGTCGGTCGCGACCTTTAAGAGAACTCTAAGCTGATAGTTAGGGTCGCTGAGTTGGATTCGATGGCAGTTTAGTAACTTGACGATTTTCTTCATCGTGCGAAGAATCTCCTCGAAATCGCCGGACCTGAGCGGTTTCAGATCGCGCATTGTCCCTCTGTGCAATGTGTTCCCTGTTTCGTGGTAAAGCGCGATTAATTCCTTCTTGGTGAGGAACCCGGCTTTAGTTTCTTCGAATCTTAAAGCGTTTCCGTTCTCGTCGCGGATTTCTTTGAGCGGGGTCGGATAGAAGGCGGGATGCAGTACATCGAGCTTATTGAGAATGGCGTCAGCTTGATACGTCTTTTTCAGCTTGCCGGATTTCGTAGCCGGAATATCGCCGTGCGCCGCCAGAGAAGCCAAAGCGATAGTTTCGCAAATAAGTCGGAACTGCAAATAGCAAAACTCGTAAGCGGCCATTTTGGGGAGGTTGTATTCCCTTCTAGCGGCTGCTCCGACGTAATCGACCCTGTAACGCACCTCCGTCATGAGATCGCTGTAGAGATTGTAGAGCGCCAGTTGTTTGTGCGGGTCAATTGCCATGCGATAAGGGGGCGGAACGGATGGCCGCCGTGTATGGAGGGCGAGCGCAAGAGAAAACGGCTACTTTTTGCTAGTCCTTTAGCTGCTTTGCAAGCTCGTCTATTACGTCAACATCGCCGATTCTATGAGAACCCAACGGAAACGTTGTTCGGACACCGGAAACATAAGGAGCAACGAGTTCGATGTAGTCGCCGATCGCCACCTCGAGTCTCCAGAATTTCATCTTCAGTTCGATGATGTCCTCATCGCTGTAGCAATACCGCGCCCGCCAAAATCTAGAGAAGTGATCGATCTTTGGCTCATATGCGTGAGTCCTGCCGGTGTTGTACTCAGGCGGCATCAAGAATGATCCGAGTTGCGCTTGGGTGATCATTTCGCCGTTTGCTTTGGTCGATGTGTATTCGATGTTCTCGACCCCGTGCGGGGGAATCGCATTTTGGGCGGCTATCAAAGCCATAGAGCCACACACCGCCAATCGCGGCGACCAGCGCAATGGATACCGGGGTCAACTTCATGGGAAGCCGCTGTCTGTGCACGGGCCAAAAAGCTTGCCAATTACATGAGCAGACGAAACTCGTTTGTTCGTTCAAGGCTGTTCGATATCAGTTACGGCAATTTCTAAAAGGTCGCTTACACAGTTTGCAGCTCCTCGGGCGATCAAATCGGAAATACGAGTGAATAATTTGTCAGGCATCGACACCAGCATCGTTGAAAAGGGGAGCCTGTGTGTCAGTGCCGACTGGATATGCTGATAAAGGCCGCGACATTGGCAAACTTCTCCGCACGCGGTGATGCGAGCTTCTATTTGTGTGATGGCGATCTGATATTCACCGTGGGCTATCGGCGCTTCCCGCGTCTTGTAATCTGAATAAGCCGACGGCTGGATGTTGTGGGCAGGATCCAAGAGAACGACGTTAAACACTCCTTTTTCGTCCCAAAATCCAACGATCCTTCCTAATGCTGTCGATACTGAAAACTGCCAGAATGGATATTCCTCGTCGTTATCCAGGTACTTTTTGTCGATCCAATTCAGGTCCGATCGCTTGATCGGTACGCCCCTGTGATTCCAGTCTATCTCGTGCAGTCGCCAACGGAGCTTTTCCGCCGGGGTTTCGAGCACGTCAGAAACCTTTTTGCTGCTGAGGTCCGAGATTTTTTCCAGGACCGAAACAAACCAGCTGGCGTCCTTGGCGCCGGTCCCGAACAGATCAATTTGCCTCAGATACCTAAATGAAAAGGTCCATTGTCGAACCATAGGCACCGCGCCCACGGCAACTTGCCTGCTTGCTGCAGGTACTTGGCCGACGACTGGCTTGAGAGGGGATTTCGGTCTGTTTTTATTTCTGCCCACGTTTGAGCCGCCGTGAGTAAAATTCGGCCATCACATCGTCTGAAATGGCCTCTTCACACCGCTCCTTGGGATCATAACCATCTCGAGCTTCGATCCACGGGCGCTCTCGGTGCGTCATTTCCTCAAGCTGATCATCGGTAAAGTCCGCGTAGGCTTCAAGGATCGTATCGATATGCCGCTTTGCAGCGCGAGGCAGTTGGTCGAGATCGAATTCATCTCGGACATCTCGCGGTCGAACCGGAGAATACATCGATTTCGCATCCTTAAACCGGTCGTATATCGGCCGGCACACCGGACCGTGTACCCACGCTTGGAAGGTGCTGTTGAAGAGGCGCCCCCGGCGGAAGGCCAGGTGCCATGCCTGGACGTAGTAGAGAAGCTTGTGCAACTTGAGCACATTTAGGCGCGTGTCAGCCTCATTCAGCTTTACGATTATGTAATCGCAAACATCGTGAACGTTCAGGAAACCATGCTTCTGGTGCGACGTGATGGGCAATTGAGAGCTCGCGCGACTAAATCGTAGTCACGATAACACATTGCGACTCGCTGGTCACGGACTGGAAATGGCTGCTCTGTCAGGGGGTTGCGACGTTCCTTAATCGACACCCGGAAATGGTGATTCGGTCGAGGGCCCGCCCTACAATAGGGCTGGTGGCCCGCGAGGCGGAACCGCTAGCAAAAAAGCTATTTCCTCCTTCGGCCTTTAGTCCCAGCATTCCAGGGCGCACAAGCCATCCTCAATGATGGTGGCCAGCCGCTGGCTGCGCTCGAGCGCGCCTCGACGTGGGCAAACTGACGAGCCGCCGGTCCAAAGAATGAGGAACATTGAGGGCTGGAGAGCGGGATGGTCCGGCAACACTTCGTCAACAATTGAGGCGCATGCTCAAAAGGTCGCGGGGGATTCCAGCCCAACCGTTCCTACCGTGACCGGACATGAGGCCCGCCGCGCGCAATGCCGGCGGGCTTTTTCGCAGGGAATTTGAGCATGCTGGCTGAGATTTGGGACACTCTTGGTCCATGGGTAGTTTCTGCGGCTGGAGGAGCAATTGGCGCGGCTGCACTTCTGCCAACGAAGCTGGGTGAGTCACTTTTCAAGTACCGGTTCGACAAGGCAATTGAGGGCTACAAGGCCGAGCAGGGTACCAAGCTGGAGAGGCTTCGCGAGCAGCTCAGTCATATCGGTGATCGGGGGAAGCGCTCGAACGAAATGGAGTTTACTGCCATCCGTGAGGTTTGGGAAAAGACCGTTGAGGCCTACTTGGCCACTGCAAACTGCACAACGAACTATATGGAGTTCCCGGATCTCAATCGGTTGCCAGACGAAGAGCTGGACGGATTTCTCAGTACAACGGGCTTCTCCAAGGAGCAGAACGATCAGATACGAACCGCGGCCGACCACAACGACATGTACGCCAAGATTGTAACTTGGCGAAGCATTGCTGAAGCCGGACAAAAGAACTTCGATGTGCAGCTGCTGTTACGGAAGCAGCGCATTTTTATGCCCGGCGCGATCCGCGCCGAATTCCAGTCGATATTAGACATGCTGCGAGGAGCTCAGGTCGAACGCAAGCTTCAGTTCCAGCACCCGCATATTCCTCGAAACGAATGGGGAGGCGCGGTAAGCCGTTTTTTCGAACAAGGGGATACGACGCTCGACCGGCTGACCGATGTCGCAAATCAACGTCTATTTCGAAATGAGGCCTGAAGAAGCTGGGGCGGGAAGAGGTTGGCAAAATGGGTAGAACCGTCGCCCAATTTCAGCTGCCCGGAGTCCTTCAAATCGTTGGACGGCAAGCCGGCCGATGGGGGAAGATCGCGCCCACAGTATCTGCAAACAATCGCCTCGCTTTTAATGTGCTCAGCGCAGAAGGGACAGAGTTTTGAGTCGTGAACGTTAGAGAAAATTTCCTACGGGACGGGATCTGCCGGCACCCGGCTTTTGCAGCTGTTTCTGCGCAATATAACCGATGATGGCTGGCTGTATAATCATCATTAAAAAGACAACAGCAACGCCCATGTAATCGCCTCCTCAAATAATCGCGCCGAGCATACCGGCGACAAAACTGAGGACGGCAATTGCCCAAACCGAACGGTCCATTGAAATTCCCCTAAAGAAAGCAGGGAGCGTAGCGCAACCAAGGCGAGCGGGGAAGTTAGTCTAAAGGGCTAATCGCGCCGCCGTGTGGTGGTGGTTGTCGCGATGCGCCTATGCTACCTTGCTCGGCGCATCATGTTGGGGGAAGCCGTGTCAAAAGAGACGAATTGCCCAGTCATCTTACTGTCGTCTGGCCAGAAACTCACGCTGCTCAAAGTCATGCTCTACGACGAAGAGGGCGTTCAAGAGGTGGCTAAACTTCGGGCTCAGGCGACCAAGAGTCTCGGCGGCGGATCGCTTGGCGTAGGTGTTCTGGGTGTGCCTAGCTGGACACTACTGGGAGAGGCCGCGGCCCTCTCGATAGTGAGCGGACTGCTTTCTGGCGCGTCTCAGAAACAGGCAGCGGAAATACTGCGTGTCGCGCAAGCAAAGTCCGAGGCCGTCGCTAATAGCGGAACCTTCTTCGAGTTTCCGCAGCTCAAAAACATTCATAGTCCCCATCCGAGCGTTTGGTACGTGGATGCCTTTAGACGACGGCACGTCCACAATGGTGATGAATTTGTGAATGTTGAAACCGACGCGGGCACAATGAGTATTCGATGGGCGCAAGTGGCTGCATACTTTTCACCGCAGCGGCTGCCCCACGAAGTCGTAGAACCGACTTCCCTTCGCGAGCAAATGCCCGAGCGCGGGCACGCGAACTTGGTCCCATGGGGTAAGGCCACCGTGCCTTCAACACCATCGGTTCAAGACTCTGAAGGCTTCCCGGTCGGCACAACCATCTACGATGCCAGCGGTGTGCGACTTGCCGTTCTTCCAGACCATTCTGTCTTGGTGGCTGACGCTGATCGTTCATATCCATCGGTCGAAGCGTATCGCAACGAAATGAAGGATCGTAGTCGCTGGGACGTAATAACCAGATACTAGAACCGTTTTCGCTGATCTGGGATGGTGGGGCCTGCAGTCGCGGATCAACGACAAACGCGCCGAATAAACCTTCGTATACCCCGAGTCTCCGCCTGACCTATGTTAACCGTGATGCGGGTCCTTGGTACGACACCTCGTCCGCGAGCCTCGCGCCATCCACCTGCGCAGCCCCTGTCGCGTGCACCGGCAGGGGCTGTCGAATTGGAAGTTCCAGAGTCGTAAAATTAGCCGCAAAGCTCACTTCACTGCTTCTCTGCTGCGGGGGCATTGACGCCGCTGGGCGGTTCAGCCGGAGATGCGGGCGGTGGAGTTTCCGGTGCGGCTGGCGCCGCAGCAACGCAGTCGCCCGCCCAAAGCTTGGTCCCCTTCACCGTTCCCACGAGCTTGCAACCCGTCGGGGCCGCTGGCTGTTTTTGCGGCTTGGCCGCGCGGGCTTTGGGCGGCGCGGTCAGCTTGGGCGCCGCAGTTTGAGCGAAGGCGGATGCAGAAAAGCTAAGGATGATCGCGGCGAGAATCAGGGGCGTCTTCATGGTCATTTGCCTTTCGCCTTCAGCCCGATCTCGACCAGCCGACGGATGGCCTCGGAGCGTGACGGCGTGTCGGCCTGATCTGCCGCCCACCGGTCGACGTCGGCGGTCAGCTCCGGCGGCAGCCTCACGGCGCTGACAGGGTGAACCCCGCCCTTCTTCCGCGGCCGTCCACGCTTTGATTTTATGTTTACGGAAATTGACTTCGGCATATTTTCAGTTTACAAAAAATAGCAAGCCGGGGCAAGGCGGGCACCTCGCCGCCGGCTCTAACCCACAACAACATGGAGTGACCCATGAGGCAGCAGGCTGAGACCGAGACTAGCATATCCACGCCCGCCGTTCCGACGCGCCGGCACTTCTTCACACAAGCCGTTGGCGCGGCCGCTGGTGGCACCGTTCTGGCACTGGCGGCAATTCCGCCAGCGGTAGCGGTGGCCGCACCAGCTGGGTCGGCGCCGGCCCTGGATGCCACAAGGATAAGCCCGGAGCTCCGGGACCTAGTCCATGCCCTGCAGGGCGCCGACGACGCTTTGACGCCGGCCATGGCTGCCTTCGATGCAGAATACGAGCTTTATCGGGAGTGGCTGGAGCAGAATCCCGAGCCGCCCGGCAAGAGTCGGCGAGCGATGCGCAACTGGGATCGCCGGCAAGAGAAATACATGGAAGCAAGCAACTTCCTCTCCGCGCAAGCTGCCCAGGTGGACGCCGTCCGGGCCCATGAGGCCGCTCGCAAGGCGATTGCCGAGTACCGAGCGCGCGACATGAACGAATTGGTATACATGGCGTGCCTCGTCTGCGTCTTCGAAGACGGCAAGCACGGCCGTTCTAGGGTCTTCATGGCGCAAGGTGTGGCTTACGATCTGGCGCGGTTCGGCACTGGCGGAGGCATCTCATGAGCCACCTCGATACATTTGGTGTGCAGGAGGTCTTCTGCGAGGCACTGGCGCGCGTAGAGCGCATCGGGCCCAACCGGCGGCTGGTGTTCGTTATCACCGTGCCCAACAGCGACGGAGGTAAAGAGCAGGTTGCGGTGGTCAAACTCGCACTATCGGCTGATGCTGCATTCCAGGCCGCCCAAGCAATCCTCAATGATGGTGGCCAGCCGCTGGCTGCACTCGAGAACGTCCCGACGGTCTGGGCAAACTGACGAGCCGCCAGTCCAAAGAATGACCGCCCGTCAGCTTCGGCTGGCGGGCTTTTTCTTGGCCCTGAATTTGGCCCCAAACTGTTCGGTAGCAGCAGTTACTGGGAGGGGCGAGGGGGTATCGCTGAGAGGGGAAACCGCAACTAAAACATACTGTGCGGTATGCGTTGGTGCGCACCCTTGCGTATTACAAAACCGCTGCTCTACCGCTGAGCTAAGCCGGCGACGCTTGAAAGCGGGGCCGGGCCCGGCATGTACCGGGGCTGTCCGCCCGTGCGCCGCAATACCAGACTTGATTGGAAAGTGCCAGAACCCGAAGGCTGCGCCTCGCCGGAATGAAACAGGCGGCCCGTTGGGCCGCCTGAAGCACTTCGCCAGACTGGGGATCTATTGGCAGATGTGCCGGAGGCCGTCCGCGCCCTTGTACCAGGTGCCGGGCCGGCAAACGATGCCGTTGCGGGCCGCGTAGGTATCCCAGTTGCCATACCAGCCCATTTCGCCGCGGCCACCGTTATACCCACCGGAAGTGTCATAGGCGTAGGAATTGTCCCAGCCGCGGAACGGTGCTGAGGCAACGGCCGCTGCGGTGCCGACGGCGGCGCCTGCAACCGCGCCCGCAGTAGCTGCGGGCCAGAAGCCGCTATCTTGCCTGTTCACGTTGTTGCGGTTCGGGTCGCGATTGGCTGTCCGCCTATATTGTCGCTGTTGGCGGCTGGTGGCGTACGGGCTGCCGGCGCCCGTGTTTAGGCAATTGGCGCTGGGGAACATGGATTCGCAAGCGGCCGGATTGGTGATGGAGGCCTGACCCATTGCAGGGCTCGCCAGTGCGGACGCCGCGATCACGGCGGCGCCGATCATTTTGAGACTCGTCATGGCATTTACCCCATGTGCTGAGAGCAACACTAAACGCCACGCTAAGTGCGATCGTCGGCGAGTCGTTCCGCGATTTCATGCGAGCGACGTCACTTCGATGTGATCGCGCAGGGGATGTGCAGTATGTGCCATGCATCCCCGGCTGGCTCGCGCGAGGCCGTGCATCGCGGCTCCCGCACAGTGTTAATGCTTCGCTAGCTCGCTTCGCGGCATTCGAGCAGCATGCGATCCTTACGCGTTAGGCTTACCGGAATTTGGTGAGCAGGCCTTAACCCTCTCCCTGGTGCGATCGGATAGGTTGTGTTCCGGACAACCGGGGCCTTCTCATGCGCGCTGTGGCGCTCGCTGCCTTTCTGATCGGACTGCCCGCGACAGCATTGGCCGGCGGCGGTTTCGACATTGTCGTGCCCGGCCGTCCCGGCGTGCCCATCATCATCAACAACATCGATGCGTCCTACACCGTTGTCGAAGGTGTCTGGGGCCTGGGCAAGAACGTCCAGGTGCAGCCAACGATTTATGGCGGACGCTATATCGCCGAACGGCAGCCGTCCGACGTCGGTCATTATTATCCGACGCTCGGCTTGCGGCCCGGCTACGGCCGGCTCGAGGTCGAGCCGCCCGCGAACCGCAAATTGCCCAAGCCCGCCGAGAGCTACCACCAGAGCTGGGGAGCGCAATCGGCGCCGCTGCCGCCGCAGATGGACGTGCCCGTCGATCCGCCGCCGGTGATCTATGCACCCGAGATCAACGACCGTCCCCGGCGCCCCCTGCCACGGCCGCACGTCGAAATCCCCGGCAAGCCGCCGGGTTAAGAAGCGTCAAGAATCCAAGACAAAATCCAACAAACGGATACCAACAGGAGAGAGTAATGCGTCAGATGATTTCGGGACTGGTCGCGGCGGCTGCCGTGATGTTTGTCGGGGCTGCGCCTGCCGCGGCCTGCGGCTTCGCCACGTGCGCCCCCGTTGCGCCGGTCTATACCGGCTGCAACACCGGCTGCGGCGGCTATGGTTATGGATACGGCTATGGCGCCTTTGAGCGTCTCGCCGAGCCGACCACGCAGTACTATTACGTCAACCAGGGCCCGACCTACACCGGCCCCGGCGCCTTCGCGCCGTATCCGACCTATCGTGAGGACGCGGTCGTCGCTCCCGCCAATTACGGCTACGGCTATGGCTATCGCGCCGCCCCCTATCACCGCCCGTACTACCGTCCGTATCGCTACGGCTACGGCCCGCGCTACGGCTATCTGCCGCGCACGCACTACGGCTACGGTCCGCGCTATGGCTACGCCCACCGTCACGCGCCGTATTACGGCGGTCACCGCGTGCTGCGCCGCTATTACTGATCGCCTGATCGGTTGAATCAACGAAGCGCCCGTTCGCATGATGCGGACGGGCGTTTTGTTTTGTTGGTGTGAACTGTTCTGTATCGGCGATCGCCGATCGACAGCCCGCCCACGCCTGCCGGCTACGCTAACTTCGCGCCATGATGTTCTGAGGTGGCCTGCCAAGCCGAAGCTCGCGAAGCGAGCGAAGGCTGGTGGGGGAGGCAGGACTCGAACCTGCGAAGCCATGAGGCGGCTGATTTACAGTCAGCTCCCTTTGCCACTCGGGACACTCCCCCGCTCGACGGCAGCACAATCGGGCCGGACCTTACCGGCGGACCGAAGACGGCCATGGAACGTGAAGGCCGCGACAGCCCGGATCGGGGCGCGACCGGGCGCGTTTATGGGCGAAGCGGTGGGGCAAAGTCAACCGAGGCGAACAGCTAAAATCGTCCCTGAAGGCACCGAAATTGCCATATTCCGGCACCCGTGACACAAGCGAGCCCATGAAGGACAAAAAATTCGCCCCGAGGGGCTCCCGCGGCGGGGCTAAGCCCTTCAACAGGCCCGGAAAATCGGCCGGCCGCCCGGCCTGGCGCGACCGCGATTCGCACGGCGAGGGACCCGTCATCCTTTATGGCTGGCACACCGTCACCATGGCGCTGGCCAATCCGGAGCGGCGGATCCGCAAGCTGACGCTGACCGAGAACGCCGCCCGGCGGCTCGCGGAGGAAAACATCGCAACCCGTGTCGCGCCCGAGATCGTCCGGCCCCAGGAGATCGATCGCCTGCTGTCGCCCGACGCCGTGCATCAGGGCCTGCTCGCCGAAGCCGATCCTCTGCCTTCGCCTGACATCGAAACCCTGAAGCAGGAAGGCATGGTGTTGGTGCTTGACCAGATCACCGACCCGCACAATGTGGGCGCCATCCTGCGTTCGGCCGCGGCGTTTGCGGTGAAGGCGATCGTCACCACCGCGCGTCACAGCCCGGAAGCCACCGGCGTGCTCGCGAAAGCTGCCTCCGGCGCGCTCGAGCTGGTGCCTGTTGTGACCGTTCAGAACCTCGCCCGCGCGCTGACCGCGCTCAACGAGCACGGCTTCCAGACCGTCGGTCTCGATAGCGAGGGCACCGAGAACCTTTCGGACGTCGCGCTGCGCGAGCCGCTTGCGCTGGTTCTCGGCGCCGAGGGCAAGGGCCTCAGGCAATTGACCCGCGAGACCTGCAGCGTCGTGGCGCGGCTCGACATGCCCGGCGAGATCAAGAGCCTCAACGTCTCGAACGCCGCCGTGCTCTCGCTCTATGTCGGTGCAAGCCGGCTTGGGCTGATGAAGTAGGCGTCTGACCTCGCACGCTACCCGAGGGGTATCGCAAGACTTTCGGCAACGCCTCACCGCACGCCTCGTCCTTCGAGACGACCGCTTCGCGGTCTCCTCAGGATGAGGCTAAGCAGCATTGGCGCCCGTTGAAATTGCTGTCGTGCACTCCGCCCTCATCCTGAGGGCCCGCCGCAGGCGGGCGTCTCGAAGGATGGGCCGCGGGCGAGCTGTCCCGCCACGCTTCTCAGATGCGATAGCCCTCCGCGCTACTCCATCATCTCCCGCACCAGCGGCACCACTTTGCGCCCATAGAGCTCGATGCTCTTCATCAGCTTCTCGTGCGCCAGGGGGCCCGCCGAATATTTCAGCTGGAACCGTGAAATCCCGAGCGCCTTTGCGGTCTTGGCGATCTTGCGCGCCACTGTTTCCGGTGAGCCGACATAGAGCGAGCCGTGCTCGGCCTCGTTGACGAATTCGTCGCGGCCCATCGGCGGCCAGCCGCGCTCCTTGCCGATGCGATCGCGCATGGCCTTGTAATCGGGCCACAGCTCCTCGCGCGCCTGTTCATCCGTCTCGGCGACATAGCCGGGCGAGTGCACGCCGATCAGCTGCACCGGGCGGCCGAATTCCTTGAACGCGCGGTGATAGAGATCGACGTAAGGCGCAAAGCGCGCGGGATCGCCGCCGATGATCGCGAGCATCAAAGGCAGGTCGTAATGCGCGGCGCGCACGACCGATTGCGGGCTGCCGCCGACGCCGATCCAGGTCTTAAGCCGGCCGTTCTCGACCGGGGGATAGACGAGCTGGTCCTTCAGCGCGGGACGCAGCTTGCCCTGCCAGGTCACCGGCTGCTGCGACAAGAGTGCGGCGAACAGATCGAGCTTCTCCTCGAACAGCTCTTCGTACTTGCGCAAGTCAAAGCCGAATAGTGGAAAGGATTCGGTGAACGAGCCGCGGCCGAGGATCACCTCGGCGCGTCCGTTCGAGAGCGCGTCCAGCGTCGCAAAGCGCTGGAACAGGCGGATCGGGTCATCCGAGCTCAGCACCGTCACGGCCGAGCCGAGATGGATGCGCTTCGTGCGCGATGCGATTGCGGCCAGCACGGTTTCTGGCGAGGAGATCGCGAAGTCAGCGCGGTGATGCTCGCCGAGGCCGATGAAGTCGAGGCCGAGTTCGTCGGCCAGCACGGCCTCCTCGACGACGTTGCGGATCACCTGCGCATGGGGAAGCATGGTGCCGCTGGCGTCCTTCGTCACGTCGCCAAAAGTGTCCAGTCCGAATTGAAGCGGTGCATTCATCGATCAGGTCTCTGTGGGGGCAAGTGGCGCCTGCCACTTGGGAGGGATGGTTTTGCGGTGGAGCTAAGTCGCGACCACCGGTTCAACAAGGCTGCTCTGGGAAAGGCTGGGTTTCCGGTTTTTCACCGCGCCGGCTCAATCGGACCTTGCGAACATCTCGACCACGGTCTCGCGCAGCCAGCGCTGCGCCGGCACGGTGTCGTTACGCTGGTGCCAGAACAGGCTGACGATCCGCGGCGGCGCCTTGAGCGGAAGCGGCATCGCATGGAGGAACGGCGCATGCCTTGATTGCGAGCGCAGGTCGCTCGGCAGCACGGCGATCAGGTCGGATTGGCGCACGACCTCGTAGGCGGCGCTGTAATGATTGACGGTCGCGACCAGATTGCGCGACAGCCCGCGCGAGGCCAGGAAGAGGTCGTAGGACGGCATGGTCTTGCCGGCGAGGCTCACGTCGACATGTCCCGCGTTGAGGAAAGTGCGCGTGCTCAGCCGTTTCTGGGCGGCGAGCGGATGGCCGCGCCGCATGAAGCAGGCGTAGTCGACCGTCCACAGCGAGCGCGAGCGAATGGCGGCCGGCTGTTGCGCCTCGTTGACATAGACGCTGAGCACGCAGTCCACTCTGTTGTCCTCGAGCTGGTCGGCGATCTCGACGACGGTGTTGGGCACGGTGTGGACGCGCGACTTCGGCGCAACCTTGCCGAGATGGCCGAGCAGGTTCGGCATCACCAGCGAGGAGACGTAGTCCGACATCGACAGGCTGAATTCGGTCTGTGCACGCGCAGGATCGAACACCTCATCGTCGAGCGCGCCGCGGACGCTTTCCAGGGCCTCGCCGATCGGCTCCCACAGCACCACGGCGCGCTGGGTCGGGCGGATGCCGGTGCCGGCTCGCACGAAAAGGGGATCACCGAGCGCATCGCGTAGCCGCGCGAGCGCGTTGCTGACGGCGGGCTGGGTCATCCGCAACGCATTTGCGGCGCGCGTGACGCTGCCCTCGGTCATCAGCGCCTCGAAGACTTTCAGGAGGTTGAGGTCGAGCGCGCGGAACGACACGAACATTCACCATGGTGATATATCAGATCATGATTATAAATTATGACGATAATGTCACTTTGTCTATGGTTCCCTCCCGAGCGGCGCGCCGGGCCCGTGACATCAGAGGGGGACTTTCATGTCGATGATATCGGCGCGCATCGAGCGCCTTCCGTTCGCACGCTTCCACACGCATCTGCTGCTGATGGGCGGGCTCGGCTACATGTTCGACGCGATGGACGCGGCGGTGCTGGCCTTCATCCTGCCGGTGCTGCGCACGGCGTGGAATCTGTCGAGCGTGCAGATCGGCGTGCTCGGCAGCAGCACCTATATCGGCTTCCTGTTCGGCGCGCTGCTGGCGGGCACGCTGGGCGACCTGATCGGGCGCCGTGCGGTGATGATGTCGGCGCTGGCGCTGTATTGCGCAGCATCGATCGTGAGCGCGATGCTCGACGCATGGCCGTCCTTCTTCGCCGCCCGGGTCGTGGCCGGCATGGGCACCGGCGCGGAGAGCGCGATCATCGCGCCTTATCTCGCGGAGTTCGTGGCGCGGCGTTACCGCGGCAGCTTCACCGGGGCGCTGGCCGGCTTCTTCTCCTTCGGCTTCGTTGCCGCGGCCTTGCTCGGCTACTTCATCGTTCCCACCTCCGACAACGGCTGGCGCATCGTGCTGGTGATCACCGCAGTGCCTGTGGTCATGCTGCTGTGGTGGCGCAAATCGCTGCCGGAATCGCCGCGCTGGCTCGAAAGCCGGGGCAGGGGCAAGGAGGCCGAAGCCTTGCTCGACAGGATCGAGGCGGGCTTTGCGCGCGAGGGCCATGTCCTGCCGCAGCCGGTCGTCGAGGCCACGGCGTCGGCGGGGACAGGCGGCACGCTGCTCGCCAATTTCGCGGCGCTGCTCGCTGGCCGGCAGGCGCGCATCACCATCATGACCTGGATCATGTGGCTGGCGATCACCTTCAGCTATTACTCCTTCTTCGTCTGGATCCCCGGCCTGCTGGTCCAGAACGGCATGAGCATCACCAAGAGCTTCGCCTATTCGATCGCGATCTATTGCGCGCAGATTCCCGGCTATTTCAGCGCCGCGTATTTCAACGAGCGCATCGGCCGGCAGGCGACGATCGCGACCTACATGCTGCTCGGCGGCGCCAGCGCGCTCGGGCTCGCCTTCGCGCAGAGCGACCAGCAGATCATGGCGGCGGGAATCTTCCTGTCGCTGTTCATGAACGGCACCTATGCAGGCGTCTATGCCTATACCGCCGAGGTGTTTCCGACCCCGGTCAGGACCACGGGCGCCGGGCTTGCCTCCGCGATCGGCCGTATCGGCGCGATCGTCTCGCCCATTCTTGTCGGCTATCTCTATCCGAACTTCGGCTTTGCCGGCGTGTTCGGCGTCACCACCACCGTGCTGCTGCTCGGGGCCGTCACCGTCGTGTTGATGGGCGTGCCGACCCGCGGTCGTTCGCTGGAGGAGATTGCGGCGGGTGAGGTGGCATGACGCGGGCGAAACTGAAGGCCGATCCGCTCCTCTGCGCCGTCGCGGCGGCGCAGAGCAGGGTGGATCAGCCGGATGCGCTGTTTGCGGCGCTGGACGAAGCCATCAAGTCGGCGATCGGGCACAAGCTGTTCACGATTCTGACCTATGACGGCACCAGCGGTGAAGCGGCGCGGATCTATTCGAATCTCCCCGGCCCGTACCCGGCCGGCGGACGCAAGCGCCTCGCGCCCGGACCGTGGACCGAGGCCGTGCTCGATCGCGGCGAGGCCTATATCGGCCGCACGCAGGACGATCTGCGCACCGTCTTCTCCGATCACGAGCTGATCGCTTCGCTCGGCTGCGAGAGCGTGCTCAACATGCCCGTGCGCTGGCGCGGGCGCACGCTCGGCTCGCTGAATCTGCTTCACGAGGCGGGCTGGTACGGCGAAGATGATGTCGCCGCGTGCCTTCCCTTTGCCCAGCTCACTTTGCCGGCGCTGCTCGCGCCGGCTGATCTCTGACAGGACTGTCGCGATGCCCAGCATCCTCTTCCAGAACGCCGCTCTGCTTGACCCGCTCCAGCCGGACTTGCTGGAGGGACAGCACGTGCTGGTCGAAGACAACCTGATCAAGGAGGTCTCCGACCGACCGATCCGGGCTACCGCCGATCGCACCATCGATCTCGAGGGCAAGACGCTGATGCCTGGCCTGATCGACCTGCACGTGCATGCCATCGCCGTCGAGCTCAACCTGGCGCAGCAGGTACACATGCCGAACGTGCTGGTGACGCTGCGCTCGACGCTGCTCCTGCGTGGCATGCTGCGGCGGGGCTTTACTACGGTCCGCGATGCCGGCGGCGCCGGCCACGCGCTGAAGCAGGCGATCGAGACGGGTCTCACCGATGGCCCGCGGCTGTTCGTCTCCGGCCGCGCGCTCAGCCAGACCGGCGGCCACGGCGACATGCGGGCGCGTTCCGATTACCTCGCCAGCGACGCACCATGTCCCTGCTGCGTGCGGGTCGGCGCGCTCGCGCGCGTTGCCGACGGTGTCGACGGCGTGCGCAAGGCGGTGCGCGAGGAGCTACAGATGGGTGCCGACCAGATCAAGATCATGGCGTCCGGCGGCGTGGCCTCGCCGACCGATCCGGTCGGCGCCTTCGGCTACTCCGAGGACGAGATCCGCGCCATCGTCGAGGAGGCGCGCGGGCGCCAGACCTATGTGCTCGCCCACGCCTATACCGCTGCGGCGATCGAGCGCGCGGTTCGCTGCGGCGTGCGCACCATCGAGCACGGCAATCTGGTCGATGCGCCGACCGCGCGGCTGATGGCCGAGAAGGGCGCCTATGTGGTGCCGACGCTCGTCACCTACGAGGCGCTGGCCAACGAGGGTGCCCAGTATGGCCTGCCGCCGGAGAGCGTCGCCAAGATCGCCGACGTCCGCGACGCCGGCCTGCGCTCGCTCGCGATCTATCGCGACGCCGGCGTGAAGATGGGGTTCGGCAGCGACCTGCTCGGGCCGTCGCAGCGCCTGCAGAGCGACGAATTCCGCATCCGTGCCGAGATCCTCGGCCCGCGCGCCGTCATCGCCAGCGCGACAGTGATCAGCGCCGAGGTGCTCGGCATGGAGGGCAAGCTCGGCCGGATCGCACCCGAAGCCATCGCGGACCTCTTGGTGGTCGACGGCAATCCGCTGCGCGATGTCGCCTGCCTGCTCGGCCAGGGCGAGCACATCCCGCTGGTAATGAAGGCGGGGAAGGTCCAGTTCGACAGGCTGAACGCCTAGCTGGCGTTATCGCCACATCCCGCGCATCTTCGCCCCGATGTCGATCTTCGGCCCTTGCGCCGCGGTGCGCGCCGCGCCCGCTGCGGCCTTCGGCCAGGCGGTGCGCTCGAACAGATAGACGAGGGATTCCGGGATGAAGCGGGTGCGCGAGGCGTAGACGTGGCGGTCGCCCTTGGCGGCCTGGCCGTGGACGAAGAAACGCTGCGGCACGACGAGATGGAGATCGTCCTTGGCGCGGGTCATCGCGACATAGAGCAGGCGGCGTTCCTCCTCCAGCTCGGCGCTGGTGCCGGCGCCGAGATCGGACGGCATGCAGCCGTCGACGACGTTGAGCACGAACACCGATTTCCACTCCTGGCCCTTCGCGGAATGGACGGTGGAGAGGATCAGATAATCCTCATCGCGCAAGGGGGGACCGGATTTGTCGCTGGTCGCATCCGGCGGATCGAGCGTGAGCTCGGTCAAAAATTTCTCGCGCGAGGAATAGCCGCTGGCGATCTGCTCGAGCTGCATCAGGTCGGCGCGGCGCGTCTCGGAATCCTCGTGGATGCGGTCGAGATGCGGCTCGTACCAGAGCCGGACGCGTTCGAGATCGGCCGGCCATTCCGAATAGCGCAGGTTTTCGATCGTGCGGACGAAATCGGTCCAGTCGGCACCCGTGCGCGCCGGCACCGGGAGCTGGCCGAGTGCGTGCAGCGGATCGGTGCTCTCCGCCATCTGGTCGAGCACGCGCTGTGCGGTGGCGGGGCCGATGCCCGGCAGCAGATGCAGGATGCGGAAGCCGGCGACGCGGTCGCGCGGATTTTCGGCGAAGCGCAGCAGCGCCAGCACGTCCTTGACATGCGCGGCATCGAGAAATTTCAGCCCGCCGAATTTCACGAACGGGATGTTGCGGCGGGTCAGCTCGATCTCGAGCGGTCCCGAATGCGAGGACGTCCGGAATAGCACCGCCTGGTGCTTGAGCAGCGCGCCTTGCTCGCGATTGGCCAGCACCGCTTCGACGATGTAGCGGGCCTGGTCGGCCTCGTCATGCACGGTGACGAGCTGCGGCTTCTGTCCGGAGGTGCGGTCGGTCCAGAGGTTCTTGGTAAAGCGCTCACGCGCGAGGCCGATGACGCCGTTGGCTGCCGCCAGCACGGCTTGCGTTGAGCGGTAATTGCGGTCGAGCGTGATCATTTCCGCGCGGGGCGAGAAGCTCTGCGGAAAGTCCAGGATGTTGCGCACGGTGGCGGCACGGAACGAATAGATCGACTGCGCGTCGTCGCCGACCACGGTGAGGCCGCGGCCGTCGGGCTTCAGCGCCAGCAGGATCGAGGATTGCAGGCGGTTGGTGTCCTGGTATTCGTCGACCAGCACGTGATCGAAGCGGCCGCCGATCTCTTCGGCGATCAGCGCATCGCTCATCATCTGCGACCAGTACAGCAGGAGGTCGTCGTAATCGAGCACGTGCTGGGCCTGCTTGGCCTCGACGTAAGCTGCGAACAGGCCCTTCAGCTCGGCCGCCCAGCCCGCGCACCAGGGATAGTGCACCCCCAGCACCTTCTCGATCTCCATCTCGGCGTTGACGCAGCGAGAATAGATCGACAGGCAGGTGCCCTTGGCCGGAAAGCGGCTCTCGGTCTTCGACAGGCCGCGCTCGTGCCGGACCAGGTTCATCAGGTCGGCGGAATCCTCGCGATCGTGGATGGTGAAGGCGGGATCGACGCCAATCCGCTCGGCATATTCGCGCAGGAGGCGCGCGCCGATGCCGTGGAAGGTGCCGGCCCAGGTCAGCGCGTCGCGCATGATCGCGGCGTTGTTCTCCCCCAGGACTTTCCGGGCGATGCGCTCGACCCGGCCGGCCATCTCGGCCGCGGCGCGGCGCGAAAACGTCATGAGCAGGATGCGGCGCGGGTCGCTGCCGGCGACGATCAGGTGCGCGACGCGGTGGGCCAGCGTGTTGGTCTTGCCGGAGCCGGCGCCGGCAATCACGAGCAGGGGGCTTCCCACGGTCGCGCCATCGGCCACGCCATGCTCGACGGCGCGGCGCTGCTCCGCATTGAGCGTGTCCAGATATGTTGCCACGAATCGCCCCGGTGAAAGGCCGAGAGTCGGCGATCCCGGCGCGAATCGCAATGCGGCTGGACGGAACCGGAATTAGGATTTAGGGGGAAGACGGCCCAAGGTTCCAGCCCGAGAAGAGCACGCCCGGCATGACCGAGCTCAAGCCCGACCAGTTCGAGATGCGACGGCTGGAATCGCTCAGCAACACCATTTTCGGCGTCGCCATGACGCTTCTGGCCTACGACCTGCCCAAGGCCGCAGTCTTCACCAGCGCCCCCAGCTGGAGCGATCTCGCCCATGTCTATTCCGGCAAGCTCGCCGGCCTCGCGCTCAGCTTCATCATCGCCGGCGTGTTCTGGATCAGCCATCACCGGCGGCTGGCGCGCCAGCCGGTCGGCGGCCGCGGCGTGGTGATCCTCAACCTGTTCTTCCTGCTCTCGATCGTGCTGCTGCCGGTGACCAACGGCCTCTACACCAATTTCGCCATGAGCAGCGCCGTCGCCGTGCTCTATGGCCTGCATCTGACCGCGATCGCCGCGCTCAATGCCTGGCTGTGGTGGACGATCCTGGGCGGCTGGCGCCACGAGATCATGGCCTCGCTGTTTCCGCTGCTCGTGTTCATCCCGGGCACGATCGTTGCGGCATTCGCGCCGCATGTCGCGCCCTTCGTGTGGTTCGTCGCCTTCGGCGGGCTCCTGATCCAGCGCTTCTATGTCGCGCAAACCGGGCCGGACGCGTAGCCTGGTGCCTCAGCCTCGTGTCGTGCCGAACCCATCGGACGGCACGTAAAGCTTGACCGGGCGGATTTCGTAGACCGCGGTCGGGTTGACCTCGCGCAGCTTTCGCGCCGCCGCGATCGCGTCCTCATCCGTGTCGTATTCGACGAGGTGGAAGCCCAGAAGCTGCTCCTTGGTCTCGGCAAACGGGCCGTCCAGCACCATGCCGGCGCCGGGGCCGCGCAAGGTGCGGGCTTTCTTTGTGTCATCCAGGCGGGCGGCTGGCCCGAAATGTCCGCTTGCCCGGAGGGGCGCCTGAACCTCGATGACTTTGGCGACGACTGCGGCGTCCTGCTCCGGCGTCCAGGACAGGATTTCGTCTTCCACGTGATAGGCCAGGATGGCGTAGAGCATCGTCACCTCTTGTTTGTTTGCACAGGTCCGAAGGACGTATCACCGTGGCCCGCCCCGACAATCCCCTGGCAAAAAAATATTGCGTCGCCGCGTGCGCGACGAAACCTTCCTGAAACCCGATTGGGGTCCCGTGGCGTGAACGCCGCCTGAAGCCGATGCGACTGATGACCACCAAGAAGGCTGAGGAATTCGGAGGCGGCAATGTCGGGTCAGACCATCAAGATCATCTGCGACGCGCGGCGGGCGGGCCAGTCGGAGCCGGCTGATCTGCACGACCAGAGCGGTCACCACCGCTATTACGGCAGCTCGGCCGAGAATGGCGGCGAGCGCATTGTCGAGAGCCGCCGCGGCAAGCGCCCGCGCGCCCTCAATGTCTGCGGCTTCTGACGCCGGCCGGCAGATGAGTGCCCTGCAAATCTCGATCGCCGCAGTGCCATTCCTGCTCTCGCTGGCGAGCCGGACCGGTAGCGTGATCGCGCCATGCCTGGTCACGAGCATATTCACCGTGCTGCTTGGCGAAGAGCCTCACCGGGCGGTCGTGGCCTGGTGCGTCGGCGTGCTCATCGCCGCCGTCGCCTTTCGTGAACGGCTTCGCGCGACCTGAGCCGGCACCGTTACGGTGCGCTCAGGACCTGCTTGACGAGTCTCTCACGCAGCGTTGCCAGTTCGCCGCTCGCCTCCATCTGCGCGATCACCTTGCCGACCTCAGGCACCAGAGCGCGATGGCGTTCGTGCAAATAGTGGTAGATGTGGATGCGCTCGAGCGGTGGCGAGAGCGGGTAGATCCTGGCCTGCAGGTTGAGCTTCCGCACGGCGACGAGCCCGCTGAAGAGGTCGGTGACGATCACGTCGAAACGATCGGCGTCGAGCATCTTGACCATGCTCTCCAGGCTGGTCGTGGCCGTGACGCGGGCCATGCCGCGCGTACCGGCCTCCGATGAACCGACGCCGCGGACGATGCCGATGCTGTAGTCTCGAATTGAATCCCAACCGGCGACGTCGAAATGGAGCTTCGTCGTGAACACCGCGGGCTCGATGTAGTTGATCGCCGGCGTGACCTGGACCAGCGTCGGATAGTCGCGGGAGAGCGTCCCGATCCGCTGGATCTCGCCGTCCACCTCGCCGGCGCTCGATAGTGCGAGCGCCCGCTTGCCGGGAACGTCCTCGAATTCGAGCTTGATATTCAGCTTGGCGTAGACGGCCCGCAGCATCTCGCCGCCGACATATTGATCGGGGATGTCGGCGATGCGCGCCAATCGGATCAGGTCCTGCGCCTGCGATGGAGCGGCTGCGAGCAAAGCCAGCCAGGCGACGGCAATCCGCCACATCACGCTTCTCCCTGGTCGAACCTTGCTACCGCAGGATTCGGAGGCCCGCGCGATCTACCGGGGGGCGCGCCCCGCGCGCCGGCCACAACGATCAACGCTCGCCTGCGAGGTGAGGCGCCTCCGGACTTTCACCGATGTCATTCTAGCACGCGAGGTGGTAGCTTGCGCGAGGATCCTGCTGCTGGGCGCAACATATGACCCCGCCGACCTCAAGCCGCCCATGGGCCGACAGGATCACCACGCGCCTTGCGTGAAGAGAATCTCAACTGTCGAATTGCTCGCGGTCGCCACTGGCCGGCGGAGCAGGTGCCGCCATTCCCGGGACATGGTGCATGGGCAACTCACGCGATGAGGATTCCAAGCGCAGCCGCGCCGTTGCCCCGGCGGCCGCGAAGCCGGATTTGAGCGGGATCGGCGCTGCACTCGCGCCGGCGATGATCGGAACATTGCTGTCGCGGATCTTCAACTGGTTACGCGGTGGCGTCGGGCCGCGCCTGCTGGCCGCCGTGCTGCTGTTCTCCTCGATCGTCACGCTGGTGCTGACCGCGCTTCAGCTCTATCTCGACTACAACCGCGAGGTCGGCGTCATCGAGACCCGGCTCGGCGAGATCGGCCGCAGCACCACCGGCAGCCTAGGCGAGAGCCTGTGGAATCTCGACCAGAACCAGCTCAGGCTCCTGCTCGACGGTATCCTGCGGCTGCCCGACATCCGCGCCGCCGAGGTGCGCGAGATCGCCGATCGTCCCAATCCGATCCGTGTCGCGGTCGGCGAGCCGAACACCCGTTCGATCGTGACGCGCGACTATCCTTTGACCACCACCGTGCAGGGGGCGGTGCGCACGATCGGCGTGCTTCACGTCGAGGCGACGCTGAGCGAGGTCTATCAGCAATTGCTGAACCGTGCCCTGGTCATTCTGGCGAGCCAGGCGGCGAAGACGTTTCTCGTCTCGCTGTTCATCATCTACATGTTCCATCTGCTGGTGACGCGGCATCTGGTCGCCATCGCCGACTTCGTCAGCAAATACAGCCTGGCGCGGCCGCCGCCGCCTTTGCACCTGGAGCGCCGGCCGCCCCACGATCCCGACGAGCTGGACAAGGTGATCGTCGCCTTCAACGCCATGTGTGCCAATCTCGGGCGCGCTTATGACGAGCTGCGCAAGGCCAACGCCAATCTCGAGCGTGACCTGAAGATCCGCCGCAGCGCCGAAGAAGATGCGCGCGCGAGCGAGCAACGCTTCCGCGACTATGCCGAGACCGCGTCCGATTGGTTCTGGGAAACCGGACCGGATCATCGGTTCACCTACATATCGGAGCGCGCCGGCGCCTTCGGCATGGACCACAAGGCGCTGA
Organism: Bradyrhizobium sp. USDA 376; assembly: GCF_054063675.1. Taxonomy (NCBI): domain Bacteria; kingdom Pseudomonadati; phylum Pseudomonadota; class Alphaproteobacteria; order Hyphomicrobiales; family Nitrobacteraceae; genus Bradyrhizobium; species Bradyrhizobium sp. USDA 376. Next base: position 7,394,010 of record NZ_JBSSGN010000001.1, on the reverse strand, counting down.
TCGGCAAGCGTCGCACCGATGCCGCTTTCGACCACGACGCCGAGCCGGAGAAATGGCGCGTGCACATGGCGACGCTGGACCATCACGAGCCGTTCCGGAAGTTCGAGTATCGCGGTCACGATGCGAACGGACGCATGCACCATTTCAGCGTCAATGGCCAGCCGGTGTTCGCGTCCGACGGACGCTTCATGGGCTATCGCGGCTCCGCCACCGACCTCACCGCGCAGCACGAGACCGAGGAGCGGCTGCGCCAATCCCAGAAGATGGATGCGATTGGCCAGCTCACCGGCGGCGTCGCGCATGACTTCAACAACGTGCTCACCGTCATCACCGGCACGATCGAGATCATCCAGGAGGGGCTCGCGGACAAGCCCCAGCTGGCCGCCATCGCGCAGCTCATCGACGATGCGGCCGCGCGCGGCGCCGAGATCACCTCGCAGCTCCTGACCTTCGCGCGCCGCCAGCCGATGGAGCCGCGCGAAATCGACGTCAATGCCCTCGTGCTGGAGACCGCGAAGCTGCTGAAGCCGATCCTGGGCGAGCATGTCGAGATCGTGACCCGGCTTGCGGGCGACGCCTGGTCGGCGATGGCGGATCCGTCGCAGCTCTCGTCCGCGATCGTCAATCTCGCCGTCAACGCGCGTGACGCGATGCCGGGCGGGGGCAGGCTCACGCTCGAGACTGCGAACCGGGAGCTCGACGGCACGGAAGGTGCCGGCGAGGGCGACGTCACGCGCGGCGCCTTCGTGATGGTCGCAGTCAGCGACACCGGCCACGGCATTCCGGCCGACATCCGTGAGCGCGTGTTCGAGCCGTTCTTCACCACCAAGGGCGTCGGCCGCGGCACCGGCCTCGGGCTCAGCATGGTCTACGGCTTCGCCCGCCAGACCGGCGGCACCGTCGCGATCGAGAGCGAGGAGGGGCGCGGCACGGTGGTGCGCTTGTTCCTGCCGCGATCGCAGGACGAGGCGCCGGCCCGAACGGCGCCGGTTCAGGCGCTCGCCGCAGCGCGCGGGCATGAGACGATCCTCGTGGTCGAGGACGATCCGCTGGTGCAGGGCTATGTCATCGCCCAGCTCGGCAGCCTCGGCTACCGCACGCTCGCTGCCGGCGACGGCGCATCCGCGCTCGCGCTGGTCGACCAGGGCGCCAAATTCGATCTTCTGTTCACGGACATCATCATGCCCGGCGGCATGAACGGGCGAGAATTGGCCGAAGCCGTCCGGCTCCGCCGGCCGGGGGTGAAAGTGCTCTACACCTCCGGCTATACCGACGACACCATCGTCCATGAAGGGCATCTCGATCCCGGCGTGGCGCTGCTTCAGAAGCCATACCGCAAGTCGGAGCTGTCGCAGAAGCTTCGCGAGGTCCTTGCGGGCGAGCCGTCTGCCTGAGCCGCGCCGACAGACGAAAAAGGCGCGGCGGGGAGGCCCCGTCGCGCCCGATTTCTTGCTCGCTGGTCCAGGGCTGAGAACGCCCCGATGCCAAGGCCAATTCAAAGCCTAGCGGGCGATCCCAGCGAGGTGACAGCGCTTGAGATAAGACACTGGATCACCTCCTTTCGTTGGTTTCGGGAGCTCCAATATAGGGCGAGATCACCCCGCCGTTAAGGGGCGGCACGAAAGGCCGGGAACAAGGTCGCTCGTGACACGGGAAAGACCGTCCAGAGGCAGTTGAGACCGCCGCCCGGCCGTGTTAGGGGATCGCCAACGCGGGTGTAGCTCAATGGTAGAGCAGCAGCCTTCCAAGCTGAATACGAGGGTTCGATTCCCTTCACCCGCTCCAACGATTTCAATTACTTATTCTGCCTCGATTGTTCGTTCGCACAGCAGCGCTGCCGCTCATCCGGACGGCGAGTCAGAATGGCCAGGCCCTGGTTGCGACGAAGATTGCCGCATCAGCCACGGCCATCAGCAGCAGGACGATGAGGACGGCGATGATCGCTCCGGGCCGGGCGATCGCGCGCAAGTCTTCATGCATCGATCGTCCCCGGCTTTGGGGCGCCATCACCTTGCCATCGGCTTTTGTGGATCATCGCGGCGCTGCGCCGCTTCCGTGTTCCGGTCCAGTTGCGCCCGCTCGCTGCGGCGCAAGTGTCCCGATCGTCTGACGCCATACCAGATCACAGCGCCAAGGACGAAGGCGCCGATGAACCATAGCCACAACGCTGTGGCCGAGACGTCTCCCAAAAACATGCCAACGCCGCTATTGCCCATCCGTGTGCTCCCGTTAGTTATGCGGGCAATGCGGGCGCGCCGTCGTGGTTCCTAAGCGCGGGCAAGGCATCGGCAGGACGTCAGGAGAGCGCGGTGATTACGATCGGGGTGATTTCGGACACGCACGGGCTCCTGCGGCCGGAAGTCGCGCATTGCTTCGCGGGGGTCGCGCATATCATTCACGCCGGCGATATCGGCGCCGAGCATGTGCTCGAGGCGCTGCGCAGGATTGCGCCTGTGACGGCCATCCGCGGCAATGTCGATAGCGGCGACTGGGCGCGGAACTATCGCGATACGGAAACCGTCCGCCTCGGCCGGTACTTGTTCTATGTCCTGCATGATCTGAACGAACTGGAGAGCAAGCCTGCTCCCGACGGCGTCGACGCCGTGATTTGCGGTCATTCGCATCGCGCGAGCGTCAGGACGGCCGACGGCGTCCTTTATCTGAATCCCGGAAGTGCCGGGCCGAGGCGCTTCAAGCTCCCGATCACGCTGGCGACGCTCGATCTCGATGATGGTACCGAGCTTCGACCGGTCATGCACACGCTCGGTGGGACTCTCACTCCGAGCACTTAATTGATCTTTTGGGCCCGCACATCGATGCGGTAGAGCGGATCATCCTCCGGTGGACAACAAGGGACCAATCGCCTCCGTTGGAGCTGAGTGTCGAGGAATATCGCGCCATCCAGTTGAACGGCGGGGACCGGCGAGGCGTTCCTAATCGTCAGCCGGGTCCACGCTCGGAACATATGACCCGCAACAGGACAATGGAGGAGGCGAGCGGACGCAGCTTAGGAACGATCGAGCCGGGTTGCGGTTGCGGCAATGAAGGCAGTCAAATGAAAGTGTGATTTGATGACGCACATCATCTTCAGCGACTATCGCAATCCGGCTGCCGAGCAAGCTTATGACATCGCCTGGGACTTTCTCGTGCGGACGGGAGCAATCCGGGATGAATTCGAGGCGTGCGTATTTCTCGCGCAGCGCGTCGCCACGATGGTCGACGAAGGACAGACCAATTGCATCCGGATGGCCAATCGTGCGATCTCCCAATATCAGCACCACATTGGCGAACGCGAAGATCTCGTCCGATGTGGCGGCCGTCGCAGCGCGCAGTGAGCCTGCGGGCCCTCCGCGTGCCGGAATTGCCGAACGGAGCCGGTAACCCTTGTCCCATATTGGGTTGACCCCGGCGGCCGATCTGTCAGAGAAAGACGGCGGCCGGGACGGGAATCCGGCGGCCCCTCGGGGCGCTGTTGGGAACGGGTAGCACATATGGCTGAGCGGATCGCTCTCATCACCGGCGTGACCGGCCAGGACGGCGCCTACCTCGCCGAATATCTGTTGTCGCTCGGCTATGTCGTGCACGGCATCAAGCGGCGCTCGTCCTCGTTCAACACGGCGCGCGTCGACCACCTCTACCAGGACCCGCATGTCGGCAACGTGCCGTTCCTGATGCACTATGGCGACATGACGGATTCGACCAATCTGATCCGCCTGGTGCAGCAGATCCGCCCCACCGAGATCTACAATCTCGCCGCGCAGAGCCACGTCGCCGTCAGCTTCGAGAGCCCGGAATACACGGCCAACGCCGACGCCATCGGCGTGCTGCGCTTGCTTGAAGCGATCCGCATCCTCGGCATGGAGAAGGAGACGCGGTTCTACCAGGCCTCGACCTCCGAGCTCTACGGCCTCGTGCAGGAGATCCCGCAGAAGGAGACGACGCCGTTCTATCCGCGCTCGCCTTACGGTGTCGCCAAACTCTACGGCTACTGGATCACGGTGAACTACCGCGAGGCCTACGGCATGTTCGCCAGCAACGGCATCCTGTTCAACCATGAGAGCCCGATCCGCGGCGAGACCTTCGTCACCCGCAAGATCACCCGTGGCGTGTCGCGCATCGAGGTCGGGCTCGAGGACACGCTCTATCTCGGCAATCTCGAGGCCAGGCGCGACTGGGGTCATGCCAGGGACTACGTCGAGGGCATGCACAAGATCCTGCAGGCCGACAAGGCGGATGATTTCGTGCTCGCCACCGGCGAGATGCATTCGGTGCGCGAGATGGTCGAGCTGTCGTTTGCGCAGGTCGGCCGCCGCATCGAATGGCGGGGGGCGGGTGTCGAGGAGACCGGCATCGATGCGAAGAGCGGCAAGGCGGTCGTAAAAATCGATCCGACCTATTTTCGCCCGACCGAGGTCGATCTCCTGATCGGCGATGCCAGCAAGGCGCGCGAGGTGCTCGGCTGGACGCCGAAGCGGACGTTCACAGAGCTCGTCGCGGAGATGATGAGAAGCGATCTGGCCGAGGCGAAGCGGGATGCAGGCCATGGCCAACGCAGCGTTTGAGCTGAAGGGCAAAAGCGTCTACGTCGCCGGCCATCGCGGCATGGTCGGCAGCGCGATCGTGCGCCGGCTCGGAGCGGAGGGCGTCCAGCTCGTCACGGTGGCTAGGGGCGAGGTCGATCTGCGCAACCAGGCCGCGGTGTTCGACTGGTTCGCGAAGGTGCGTCCGCAGGTGGTGTTTCTCGCCGCGGCCAAGGTCGGCGGCATCGTCGCCAACGACACGCTGCGCGCCGAGTTCATCTACGACAACATCGCGATCGCCGCGAACGTGATCCACGCCGCGCATCAGAGCGGCGCAGAGAAATTGATGTTCCTCGGCTCCTCCTGCATCTATCCGAAGCTGGCGCCGCAGCCTCTGCGCGAGGACTCCGTGCTGGCAGGCCCGCTGGAGCCGACCAACGAGCCCTATGCGATTGCCAAGATCGCAGGGATCAAGATGGTCGAGGCCTATCGCAGCCAGTATGGCTGCGACTTCATCAGCGTGATGCCGACCAATCTCTACGGCCCCGGCGACAATTATCATCCGGAAATGAGCCACGTCGTCGCCGCCCTGATCCGCCGCTTCCACGAGGCGAAGCAGTCGGGCGCCGGGCGCGTCGTCGTCTGGGGCACCGGCACGCCGCGGCGCGAGTTCCTCTATGTCGACGACATGGCGGATGCCTGCGTGCACCTGATGAAGACCTATTCCGCTGCGGAACTGGTCAATATCGGCACCGGCGAGGACATCACCATCGCCGAATTCGCGCGGCTCGTCGCCGGCATCGTCGGGTACAACGGAGAGATCTTTTTCGACACCTCGCGCCCCGACGGCACCCCGCGCAAGCTGCTCGACGTCAGCCGCCTCGACAAGCTCGGCTGGCGCGCGACGACGTCGCTTCACGATGGCTTGAAGCGTGCATACGCGGCGTATCAGGCGGGCGCGCAGTGACCGCGCTGCAGTAGGAACCTTCGCCGCAAGCGCGAGTTGGCCGGTCGGGCGGGCGAAAGTCATGCGAGGCCGACCGTGCAACAAGACGTGCGTGTGCGCAGCACCGCGCAAATCGCGGGCCATCCGATTCATCCGATGCTGGTGCCGATCCCGATCGCATGCTTCATCGGCGCGCTGCTGACCGACATTGCCTATGTCGCCAGTGCCGAGATCATGTGGGCGAATTTCTCCGCCTGGCTTCTGCTCATTGGCGTCATCTTCGGCGTGCTGGCGGCGATTGCGGGCCTGACCGATTTCCTCGGCAACCGCCTGGTGCGCGCGCAGCCGCCGGCCTGGCCGCATCTGCTCGGCAACGCAGTGGTGCTGGTTCTCGCCATCCTCAATGCGCTGATTCACACGCGCGATGCCTGGACCTCGGTGTGGCCGACCGGGCTCATCCTTTCGGTGCTCACCGTGCTGATCCTGCAGGTCACCGGATGGCTCGGCTGGGCCATGGTCTATCGCCACGGCGTTGGAGTTGCGCGATGACGTCCATGCTTGCCCGCGCGCTGTTGTGCTCCTCGCTGCTGTGCCTTGCCGGCTGCAATGACGGCAGCGGCGATCCCAATGCGCAGATCGGCGCCAACCCGAAACTTCCCGAGATCCAGCAATACCTGCTGCCGCCGATGCACATCGCGCGCATCGTCGGCTGGAAGAAGGACGAGACGCCCTCGGTCGCACAGGGCTTGCAGGCCAAGGCCTTCGCAACGGGCTTGCAGCATCCGCGCTTCCTCTACGTGCTTCCCAACGGCGACGTGCTGGTGGTGGAATCCAAGGCGCCGAAGGGCGCTCCGATCAAGCGACCCAAGGAAATCGCGATTGGCTATGTCGAGTCCTGGGCGACGTCGGGCGGCGATACCGGACCTAGCAATCGCATCACGCTGCTGCGTGACACCAACGGCGACGGTGTGCCCGATACGCAGAGCGTGTTCCTCGACCATCTCAACTCGCCGTTCGGCGTCGCGCTGGTCGGCAACGATCTCTATGTCGCCAACACCGACGCCATCGTCAAATATCCCTACACCGAAGGTGATACCAAGATCACCGCGCCGGGCACGGTGCTGACGCCGCTGCCGGGCGGCCCGATCGATCATCACTGGACCAAGAGCCTCGTCGCCAGCCCCGACGGTTCAAAGCTCTATGCGGGCGTCGGCTCCAACAGCAACATCACCGAGAACGGCATGGAGGCCGAGCACAATCGCGCCGCGATCCTCGAGGTCGACCGCGACAGCGGCCGCTGGCGCATCTTTGCAAGCGGCTTGCGCAATCCGAACGGCCTTAGCTTCGAGCCGCAGACCGGCGCGCTGTGGACGGTGGTGAACGAGCGCGATGAGCTCGGCCCCGACCTCGTGCCCGACTACATGACATCGGTGAAGGACGGCGGCTTCTATGGCTGGCCCTACAGCTATTACGGCCAGCACGTCGATCCCCGCGTCAAGCCGGAGCGGCCCGATCTCGTCGCCAAGGCAATCGTGCCCGACTACGCCCTGAGCTCGCATGTCGCCCCGCTCGGAATGGCCTTCTATACCGGGACCAGCCTGCCAAGCGCCTATCGCGGCGGCGCCTTCGTCGGCGAGCACGGCAGCTGGAACAGGCAGGTGCTGAACGGCTACAAGGTCGTGTTCGTGCCGTTCAGCGAGGGCAAGCCGAGCGGACCGGCGCAGGACGTCGTCACCGGCTTCCTCAACAGCGACAATCACGCGCGCGGCCGTCCTGTCGGCGTCGCCATCGACAAGACCGGCGCGCTGCTGGTCGCCGACGACAGCGGCAACACGGTGTGGCGGGTGAGCGCGGCGCATCCGCAGCTCACGCAGCAATAGAGCATGGATTGAGAGAGCTGGAGGAGGAGACCATGGGCCTTGCTCAATACGCGGTCGTGCCGGTGCAGGACGAATGGGGCGTGCTGCACGACGGCGACGTCAAGAGCAGATACGCCACCAAGGAAGCCGCCTTCGAGTCGGCGGTCGCGGCAGCCTCTCTGGCCCTACGCGAGGGCCACGAAGTCCATGTCAGCGTGCCCGGCCGCGAGGCCGGCGAGAGCGCGCTTGGCAGCTGACATCATCACACGATCAATCGCCCACGCCGCGCGGCAATTGCGATCGTGACCTCGGCGCCGGCATTGAAATCGAGCCGGTCGGCTTCGACGCCGTCGCTGAAGATGACGCCGTTTTCCGCCATCAGCGAGCGGATGCGCAATTGCTCGGCGCCAGCGAGCCGGCCGCAGACGAGATTGGTCTGCGAATGGCGGCTGGGGAAGGGCTCGCGCACGGCGAAGCGCAACTCTGCTGCGTCCCAGGGCAGGGCGTCGTAACTCGCCGGCGGGGAGGGCTGGCCGAAACTGCCGGCGATCGCCAGCGAGCCCGTGACGATGCTTTTGAACCAGGCGGTCGATCCGAGCCCGGTCGAGACGATCAGCCCGCTCGAGGACTGCCGTTCGGTCAATTCGCCGGCCGCGATCTCGTAGACCGCGGAGACATGCGTGCGTGCGCCGACGAACAGGTCGTTGACGGCGTGCAGCACCTGGCCGTCGCTGAGCCGCGCCTCTGCCATCGTCACGGCCTGGCTGCCGCGCTTGTCTGCGGCGACCTCCGGCAGGAGCTTTGCGAGGTCGCGGGGCGCGAAGGGCAGGAGAATGCCGTCATAGCGCGCAGGGTCCGGATTGACCCCGATCAGCGGATGGCCGTCGAGATATTTCATCGTGTTGGCGACGACACCGTCCTGGCCGAGCGCAACCACGATGTCATCGGGCGCGAAGATGAAGTTGGGCAGGAAGCTGCGCTCGATGACCTGGTACCGCCCCCATTGCTCCAGCACCTGCAGCGTCGTGTGACGCTGCGCCTGATAGACCTCGTGCTCGCGCTCATAGTCGGAGAAGTCGGCGCCGAGATGCTCGACATAGAAGCGCGCCTGCGCCGGCGTCAGGTAACGCGCGATCAGGTCTTCAAGCCTGGTCTTGCGCGTCACCAGCACGATCTTGCGGTCATTGGCGGCGGGCACTGCCGGCCTCCATCGGCTTCGGCTTCTCCATCAACTGGCTGAGGAGGTCCGGAGAGACGTTGAGCTGGCCGATCTTCTCTGCCTTTTCGGCGATGCCGGAGAAGGCTTGCGCGATCAGCTGGCCCGGCTGCATGCCGGCAGCCGCGAGTGCCTGGATCACGCGGGTGTCGACGCCCTCGAAGATCTTCATCAGCGCGCCGACCCGATAGGCTTCCGCGTCGGCCAGCGTCCTGGTGTTCTCGGCGTTGAGACCGACGAAATCCTTGCGCTTGCCTTCCAGCACGATGTCCGCGGCCATGCCGGCCTGGCGCAGTTCGTTGCGCTTGGCGGCGACGCTCGCCTCGGCGTCCATCTGGGTCTCGCGGATCGACCGCTTCTTCTGCTCGACCGCGATCTCGGTGTCGAGTTCGCTTTCGCGAATGGCGCGCTCCTGCTCGACGGCAAAATTGCGCCGGGCGAAGATCGCCTCGTCGGCATTCTTCAGGATCGCCTCGCGCGCTTCCGCTTCCAGCGCCTTTGCGGTGTCGGGCGTCGGCTTGATGCCGCGAATGGACACGCCGAGGATTTCGAGGCCGAGAGCGGCGATGTCGGCGCGCCCTCTGAGCCCCGCCTCGATGATGCCAGCGATGCGGTCAGAGGACTGTAGCGCGTCCTTCAGCGTCAGTTCCTTGATCGCCTGCTGGGCGAGGACCTCGACCGTGCCGAGGATGCGCTGCGGCAGCTTCTCGGGATCGTCGGTCTCGTAGGTCTTGCCGTCGGCCTTCAGCGTGAAGTCGAGCATCGAGGCCGCCTTCTTCGGCTCGCTGATGCGATAGGTGACGTGGCCCTGCACCGTCAGCGTCTGAAAGTCGCGCGCGATCTGCTGGAAGATGAAGGAGGCGTCGCGGCTGCCGATGGGCACGGCGACGAGCATGGTCACCGGCGCGTAATAGAGCGCGGAAAGTCCGGCGCCTTCGGCGATAACAGCGCCGGCGCGATACTTCATCAGATAGGTGGTGGGCTGAGCCTTGATGAACCTGACGCCGAACATGGCCTTCTCCATGGGTCTTAGTATGGGTCTTAGTAAGTGTGCCTGAGCAACTAAGTAAGTTGGACTGTACAACTAACTATGCTACTGTCAAGGCTGAACAGCGGAGTTGGCGATGGCAGGCGAGGCCCGGAGCAAAGACCTTGGCAAAGACCTTGGCAAAAACCTTGGAAAGTCTGGACAATTGGACTTTCCGCGGCCCCTGACCACGGTCGACGTCGTGATCTTTGCGATCCTGGGCGACAGCCTCCAGGTGTTGCTGGTGCAACGTCCGAACGGTGAGGGCGAGCCGTTTCCGCTGGCGTGGGCGCTGCCGGGCGGCTTCGTCGACGTCACGAAGGACCGCGATCTTGCGGCCTGCGCGGCCCGCAAGCTCAGGGAGAAGACCGGGGTTGCCAGCCCTTATCTCGAGCAGCTCGGAAGCTGGGGCAGCGCGACGCGCGATCCGCGCGGCTGGTCGGCAACGCACGCTTATTTCGCGCTGATCCCGGACCAGGCGGGCGAGCTCGCGCCCGATGCACGCTGGTTTCCGCTTCCAGAGGGCAGGCTCAAGGACAAGCTCGCCTTCGATCACGGCGACATCCTGGCAACCGCAATCCAGCGCCTGCGCAACAAGGTCGAGTACACCTCGCTGCCGGCCTATCTGATGCCGGCGGAATTCACGCTGCCGGACCTGCAGCGGGTCTACGAGATCGTGCTCGAACGTCCCCTCGAGAAAAGTGCCTTCCGGACGCGGATCCTGTCGGCCGACATGATCGAGCCGGTTGCGAAGATGCGGCGCGGCCCGAACCGTCCGGCGCAGCTCTATCGCCTGAAGAAGGGCAGGGAGCCGGTGTATTTCGTGCGGACGTTCAACCCGCCGGAGTGATCTCGCGCGGCGCCATGCCGAGCCGACGTGCTGCGAGCATGACCGCCGCTCGGAGTAGGGCTATCGCATATGAAGAAAAAACGTGGCGGGCAGCTTGCCTGCGGCCCATCCTTCGAGACGCCCGCCTAAGGCGGGCCCTCAGGATGAGGTCGCGTTTGCAGCGGCGTTTTTCAGGCGAGGCGAGCCCAAACTTGCCGCAGGGAACACAACCGCCCGACCTCATTGCTTTGCGGGCTGTCGCCAAGGGGCCACCCGCGGAACCCAGCGGCGGACGTTCGCGCGATATGCCTCGTACTCTGAACCAAACGTGCTCCGCAAAGTCGGCTCTTCATAGGCAACGACGAACAGGTGGAAGAAGAGCCAGAGCAATGCCCCCCACAGAACTAGGCGCCAATCGCCAAACAACATAGCCTGACCAAGGATGATTGCGACGACAGCGAGGTAGATCGGATTGCGCACATGCCGGTAGAGACCTGTGACCACCAGGTTCTTGGTTGGCGCAACGGGCGCAGGTGTGCCTAGTCCTTGAAGCGCAAATCGTGCAAAGGAGTCCACGAGTCCGGGCAAACCGACCAAGATGAGGAGGACGCCGACTGATCGCGCGCCCTCAAGACCGAAAAAAGCAGGCCTGAACTCCCAGCGAGTCATCGACCACGGGATCAGCCCTGCGAGCACACACGGCGCGACCAAGAAGAATAGTGCAGAGCCCAAGACGGCACTCACCCTTTGCATGGTCCCCCCCTGATGCTTTCGCTGGCGGCGCTATTTATTGAAAGAGCATCTGTTGAATCGCGACGGCCTTGCGAAAGCGTCTCGACCAAGCCCACAGTCCAGCACATCGGGCATCCGCGTAACGCGACGAGGGCGGCAACGCCCGCGCCCAAGGATAGCCAAGGGTGCGCGGTCTGGTGGACGATGGCCCAAGCGAGTAGCGCCGCCGCAGCTGCGCCGCGCATCAGGTGTGCGCCCAGGAAAGCGCTCCCGAACATGCCGACTCCACGAAAGTAATTCATGTGCTCTCTCGTCCGCTGTCCTTTGTGCCGAGCAGGTATTCGCGCACCAATGTGCGGGCGCGGCGCAGGCGGCTTTTGGCCGCTTCGCGCGTCACGCCGAGCCGCCCGGCGATTTCCCCAATCGTCAGATCTTCGAGATCTCGCAGCAGCAGCACTTCGCGATGCGACGGCGAAAGCGACTCGATCGCATTGACCAAATCTATGCGTAACTCGTCCGGCGGGACCTTTGCGAGCTCGCGTGACTCTTCCAGGCTGGCGAGTTCCTCGACTCCGCGCATCAGCATCAGCGCCGGCAGCATGCAAAGGCGCGCGATGACGGTTAGCAGCCAGCCAGCGAGTGCGGCTGGACTGCGGATCGTGCCCACGCGCCGGTACACGACGATGAGTGCTTCTTGCACCACATCTTCGATGACCGAGGTGCGGTGGCAAAGGCGCCGGGCGTAGCGTCGAATGTTCGGCTGCAGCGCCACCAAGAGCTGTGTGAGCGCGTGCCGATCGCCCGACTGTGCCGCGAGCAAGAGATCGTCTGATACGCGCGCCAAGGCGGTCACCCCTTCAGTGGCCCGCGCCCGGCGACGGCGCAAGCAGGACAATAGCCGAACACGCCAGTGACCAGCGTCACCACACCTGCACCGCTGAGCAGTAGCCCGAGCGGCGAAGCGTGCAGCGCAACCACGCCGCAGATGAGCATCAAGCCCCCGCCGATCAGCCTAGCCGCGCGCTCCCACCCGCCAACGTTCTTCCTATACCACATGGCTCTGTGCTCAGGTTCGTGACACGCCGCTATGGCGCCTTCATCTAGACAGGAGGGCGCAAACCCGGCGCCGGGGTCGCGGCCCAAAAAATAATTTTAGGGGGTGGCAGCTTCAGGAGGCTGGCGTGGGCGTCGGGCGCGGGCTCCGCGAAATTCGGAAGGCGGCCGCCCATGAGGCGTAGCGCAAAATCGCAGTCTGTCGCAGGTCATCCGGCCGGATCGCATCGGCGGGCCGCTGCATCATAGCGCCACGGCAAAGCAGTAGTGCCCATCTTCATCGGCCGTGATGCCCGTCTCGGCCCTTCGGTTCGATCCAAGTTCCTACCGCCCGGAGGGGAGACGCTCCGGCCTAGATAACATCATGTTAGGTTTATCGCATAACTGGGTAATTGTGTTAGCCCGGCGAAAGCCTATTGTTGCGACCAATCAGACAGCCATCGGCAATGACAAGCGCTCCGCGAAGCTTCGCAGAGCGCGTGGAGAGTGCTGTCCGATTTCGAACGAAGCCCGCCAACGGGACGTCGATAAACCCAGAGGAGGAATTTCTGAGATGACCACGACTCGCGCGATCCACGACATGGGTCAGTCCAAGAAGGCTGCAGCGAGCGGCTGGATTGGGTCGGCTCTCGAATATTATGATTTCTTCATCTACGCGACTGCCGCTTCGCTGATCTTCCCGCAAATCTTCTTTCCGTCCGACAATCCGACCGTCGCAATCGTCGCATCTCTGGCCACCTATGGCGTCGGCTATGTGGCTCGTCCCATCGGCGCCTTCGTGCTCGGACATTGGGGCGACACGCATGGGCGCAAGACGGTGCTCATCGTCTGCATGTTCCTGATGGGCATCTCGACCATGGCCGTTGGCCTTCTGCCGACCTATCAGCAGGTCGGCATCCTCGCGCCGATCCTCCTCGTCATGCTGCGTCTCGTTCAGGGATTTGCCGTTGCCGGTGAAATCTCCGGCGCGAGCTCGATGATTCTGGAGCATGCGCCGTTCGGCCGGCGCGGCTTCTACGCGAGCTTCGCGCTTCAGGGCGTTCAGGCCGGACAGATTCTCGCAGCAGCCGTCTTCCTGCCGCTGGCGGCCTATATGCCGACCGAGGCCTTCAACAGCTGGGGCTGGCGGATTCCCTTCCTGCTCAGCTTCTTCGTCATCGTCGCCGGCTACATCATTCGCCGCGAAGTCGACGAAACCCCGGCCTTCACCCGCGAGGGCGAGCAGGGGGAAACGCCGCGGGCGCCCATCGTCCAGGCCATCAAGCTGAGCTGGCGCGACATGCTCAGGGTCATCTGCATGGCCCTGATGAACGTCATCCCCGTCGTTGCGACCATCTTCGGTGCGGCCTACGCGGTCCAGCCGGCCTATGGCATCGGCTTTGCCAAGGACGTCTATCTCTGGATCCCGGTGCTCGGAAACATGCTGGCGGTGTTCGTCATTCCCTTCGTCGGCCATCTCTCCGACAAGATCGGCCGCAAGCCTCCGATCATCGTGGGCGCGCTGCTCTCCGGCCTGCTCGCGTTCGGCTATCTCTACGCCATCAGCATCCGGAACGTGCCGCTGGCGATCCTCTTGTCGCTCCTGATGTGGGGCGTCGTCTATCAGGGCTACAACGCGATCTTTCCGAGCTTCTATCCGGAGCTGTTTCCGACCCGCACCCGGGTGTCGGCGATGGCGATCTCGCAGAACATCGGAACGACCATCACCGCGTTGCTTCCGGCCGTGTTTGCGACCGTGGCGCCTCCCGGCTCGGCCAACATTCCCTTGACGGTCGGGGCGATCGCCTTCGGCATCACGGTCATCGCGGCGCTGGCGGCCGTCTCGGCGCGGGAGACCTATCGGATCCGCATCGACGATCTCGGCAATCCCAAGGCCGTTCCGATGGCGCGGGACGACTATGAGCGGCAGCGCGCGGGGGCGGCCAGCGGTGCGGCCGCAGTTCAGACCTGACGCTGACGTAAGAAAGCCGTGCCGCTGCGATCGATGATGTTTGCAGCGGCAGGGCTCGACTTGTTATGTAACCGCCCAGTCGAACCCGGCGCGCGCGAGCGCGATCATCATGAGGTCCAGGGATGAACCCCGTCGTCGTTGCAGTCGCTATCACCGGCTCCGTTCCGCGCAAGAAGGACAATCCGGCAGTGCCCATCCTGCCGTCCGAACAGATCGAATCGACCCATCAGGCCTTCGAGGCCGGCGCCACGCTCGCCCATATCCATGTTCGCAACGATGACGAGACGCCGTCCTCGGATCCCGAGCGCTTTGCCCTGGTGCAGGAGGGCATCAGGATACATTGTCCGGGGATGATCGTTCAGTTCTCGACCGGCGGGCGAGGGCGCGATCCCTCGGCGCGTGGCTCATCGCTCTATCTGAAGCCGGACATGGCCTCGCTGTCCACGGGCTCGGTGAACTTTCCGACCATCGTCTACGAGAACAGCGCCGCTCTCGTCGAGACGCTCGCCACCGGCATGAAGGCGAATAACGTCCGGCCGGAAATCGAGATCTTCGATTTGTCGCATCTGCATGGCGCCCGCCGCCTGATCGAGTCGGGACTGATGGATGCGCGTCCGCATGTGCAGTTCGTCATGGGCGTCAAGAACGCGATGCCCGCGGACGAGCACGTCCTCGACATCCTGCTGGGAGAGCTCAAGCGCCTGATCCCGAAAGCGACGTGGACGGCTGCCGGGATCGGGCGGCACCAGGCCGAGGTCATGGGCTGGGCGCTCGCGCGGGGCGCCGACGCAGTCCGCACCGGGCTCGAGGACAATATCAGGATCGACAAGACGCGCCTGGCCGCCAGCAACGCGGAGCTCGTGACCGTCGCCTGCGAGGCTGTCACGCGCCACGGCCGGCGCGTCGCGACCGCGGCCGAGGCGCGATCCCTGCTCGGGCTCGCGGGATAGGGGCTACTGCCTCCTCCTGACATGCTCCCGGCTGCCTTCTGCCATTCGGCGGCCGGCGTTCCGCTGCGCCAAGACTCCCGCTATGACGGGTCTGTGCACAGGCACGCAGCTGGGGCAGGCGACGTTTGGAATGCAATTCTTGAAATCTGACGGCAGGCTCATCGGGGTCCTGCTGGTTCTTGCAATCACCCAGCTCATTGGATGGGGAACGATCGGCCTTCCGCCCATCATCGGCCGCGACCTTGCCGCCGATCTCGGCATGAGCCTGCCGATGGTGTTTGCGGGCACCTCCACGCTGTATGTCACCATGGGGCTGTGCGCGCCCTGGCTCGCCAAGGCTTTTGCGCGGCACGGTGCCCGCAAGGTGATGATGGTGGGCACCGTCGTGGCCGTGCCAGGTTACGTCGCTCTGTCTCTTGCCCACGAGCCGATGCTCTATTTCGTGGCATGGGTCATTCTCGGCATGGGCGGAGCCGCGACGCTGTCGACGGGCTCCTATATCATGCTCAACGAGGTCGCCGGCCGGCAGGCCAAGAGCGCGATCGGCGCGCTTATGCTGGTGACGGGACTGTCCGGCAGCATCTTCTGGCCGACCACCTCGTTCCTGAGCGGCCATTTCGGCTGGCGCGGCACCTGCCTCGTCTACGCCGCCATGCTGATTCTTGTTTCGCTTCCGCTGTATGCTTTCGCGACTCCGCGCCGGGCCGTCGCGAAGGAAGGGGACACCGCTCCCGCAAGGCGAACCAATGCGCTGTCAATTCCGCGGAGCACGTTCGGCCTCGTCGTCGCGGCGATCACCGTCAATGCCTTCGTCACTTTCGGCCTGAGTGCCGTTTTCATCGAATTGCTGCGCGCCGAGGGGCTGGCGCCCGCCCAGGCCATCGCCTTCGGCTCGATGCTCGGCGTGATCCAGGTCAGCGCCCGCGGGCTCGACTTCCTCGGCGGCGGGCGCTGGGACGGCATCACGACGGGCCTTGTCGCCGGCACGGCGCTGCCCGTGGCCATGCTGCTGTTGATGCTGAGCGAGGGGGCGACCTGGGCGGTCGCTGTCTTCATCCTGCTCTATGGCGCCGGCAGCGGTGCGATGGCGGTGGCGCGGGCGACCATCCCGCTGGTGTTCTACGACCAGGCCGAGTTCGCCAAGGCGTCGTCGATGATCGCGCTGCCGCTCAATCTGGCCTCCGCCATCTCGCCGCCCGTTCTTGCCGGCCTGCTCACCCAGTTCGGCAGCCGCGGTGCGCTCGGTCTCACCTTCGTCTGTTCCTGCGCGGCGGTGCTGATCCTGGTTCTGCTCAGTCGCCGCCGTCCGCAGGCGGCCGCGGCTGCTGCGACCTGACCGGCTAATATTCGCAGAGCGGAAATTGGCCGGTGCCGGCGGCGTCGCTCACGGCCAGGGGATGGCCGTATGCCCCAGGTGCAGTGCTCAGAACGCCAAAATGGTGTATCCGCAAGAAGCGCAGCCCGCGATCTCGCCGCCGCGCCAACACCAGTTCCCCGGAGGAAACCGACATGTCGGCCTTGCCGCTCTCAGGCATCAAGATCCTTGACCTCACCCGTGTGCTCGCCGGGCCCTTGTCGGCCCAGATGCTGGGCGATCTGGGTGCGGAGGTCATCAAGATCGAGCGGCCGGGCACCGGCGACGACGCGCGCGCCTTCGGCCCGCCTTACCTGAACGATCCCGAGGGCAAGGCGAACAACAACAACTCGTTCTATCTCTGCGCCAACCGCAACAAGAAGTCGGTCACGGTCAACATCGCCAAGCCCGAGGGGCAGGCGATCATCCGCGAGCTCGCCAAGGACGTCGACGTCTTCATGGAGAACTACAAGGTCGGCGATCTCAAGCGCTACGGCCTCGACTACGAGACGATCAAGGCGATCAACCCCGGCATCATCTATTGCTCGGTGACCGGCTTCGGCCAGACCGGGCCGTACGCGCCGCGCGCCGGCTATGACGCCATCCTGCAGGCGATGGGCGGCCTGATGAGCGTCACCGGCCATATGGACGGCGAGCCCGGCGAGGGCCCGATGAAGGTCGGCCCGTCGATCGTCGACTACATGACCGGCATGAACACCTCGATCGGGATTCTCTCGGCGCTCTACCATCGCGACGCCAATGACGGGCAGGGCCAGCACATCGACGTCTGCCTGTTCGACACCGTGATCGCATCGCTGTCGCACTGGCTGCAGATCTACCTCGTCAACGGCAAGACCCCGCCGCGCCGCGGCACCTGGGGCAATGGCGGCATGCCGGCCGGCGTGTTCCGCTGCACCGACGGCGAATTGATGCTGGTGGTCGGCAATGACGGTCAGTTCCAGCGCACCTGCGCCGTGCTCGGCGAGCCCGAGCTCGCCAATGACAAGCGCTTCATCAAGAACAACGACCGCGTCGTGCACGGCAAGGAGATCATGGCAATCTTCGCCGGCCTGTTCCTGAAGAAGCCGGTGGCCTACTGGCTGGACAAGCTGGAGGAGGCCGGCGTGCCGTCAGGCCCGATCAACAATTTCGAGCAGGTGTTCTCCGATCCGCACGTCCAGTCGCGCGGCATGCGGGTGAAGACCGCGCACAAGTTCGAGCCGGAGCTGTCGCTCATCCGCAACGCGCTGACCTTCTCGGAAACCCCGATCGAGACTTACCGCGCCCCGCCGCTGCTGGGCGAGCACACGCAGGAAATTCTCGGCGGCAAGCTCGGCTACGATGCCGGGAAGATCGAGGAGTTGAAGAAGCAGGGGATTATTTAGCTTCGACGAAGCGGCGAGTTGCGGGAGAGGGCGGCTCGCCGGCAAGCGAAGAAGTGAATCCAGCCAGTGCCCGGCACCGGATCGCTGAGCATAGACTGGTGACGACAAATTGGCGCTCGCGCGGCCTTGCGTGGAGCTTGCGCGCAATCCCCAGATAATCGCGGTCCGTAGTCGCACCGGCTTTCACTCTGCGCGCGACTCTGATTCGATCTCTCCACGTGAGCGCGGGAGGGAATGAATGTCCTACACCATCGGGTTCCAGTCCAAGAACCAGAAGTCCATTCTGGCAACCGAGGCGGCAACCGCCAATCAGGCCGTCGCCATCATTGCCGCGCTGCGGCAAAGCGCCGACGAAATAAAGTTCATCCGCTCGCCGCAGGAAGGCGAGATGGGCATCGAGATGCTGCTGCTGCTCGCCAAGGAAGAGGCCGAGGAGATGCCGCAGCGGGCGTAACGGGCCACCACCACACTTCGGTCAGAAGCGAAGCATGCCGGCTGCAGAATAGTGTAGCAAGGCGCCAGTCTCGCTCGAACCGAAGGTGGCCGCCATGAAACGCGAAGCGCTCCGCGTCGAACCGATCTCGTCGTATCTCGATCGCTGGAAGGCGCCGACCTCGCCGGTGACGCGCGCCGGCAACATGATCTTCGTCGCCGGCCTGCCGCCGTTCGACCCCGAGACCGGCGAAATCGCCGCCGCGCCGATCGAGCGCCAGAGCGAAATCATCATGGAGCAGATGAAGCTGTGCCTCGAGACGGCCGGCGCCTCCCTCGACAACGTCATGAAGTGCAACGTCTACTGCACCTCGACCAAACACTTCGCCGCCTTCAACGCGGTCTATGCGCGCTACTTCCCGCATGATCCGCCGGCGCGGATCTTCGTCTGCACGCCGGAATGGTTCGCCCCCTTCGACGTCGAGATCGACTGTATCGCGATGATGTGAGGTGGTGGCTGCTCTCGGGTTTTCCCTGTGGCCATCCTTCGAGACGCCCGCTTGGGCGGGCTCCTCAGGATGAGGTGGAGAGTGCGGTTGCAGACTTAACGGGCAACGATGCCGATTAGCCTCAACCTGACCGCGAAGCGGTCGTCTCGAAGGACGAGGCGTTCACTCGATTTGATCGCGCTCATTCGTCAGCGCACATCCCGCGCTAATGCGCGTGCGGGCGCCTTCGTCTCCGTCCGTCCCGCCGTCAGCGCCATCGTCGCCACGCTGACGACGCGCGCGACCACGTCCTCGACGTCGTCGAGGTCGCATTTGCCTTCCGACAGCTTTGTCAGCCGCTCACTCTCGCGGATGGTGTGGTGGGCCATGGCGAGCGCGAAGTTGAGGCCCCAATAGATATCGACGTCGCTGCGGTCGGGCAGGGACCTGCGCATCGCGCCGGCGAATTTGCGCAAGTGGTCGATCTCGCGGTTCTTGATGCGGCGGATCGGCGGCACGGATTCGATCGAGGCGCGGATCATGAAGCGCGCCGCGGTCGAGCGCTGGTTCTCCGGCCCCAGGCAGCCCCGCAAGGTCGGCCCGACCAGCGCGCGCAGGATCACCTCGATCGGCGCGCGGCCGCCGCCTTGCTCCTCCGCCGCCTTCAACTCGCGCAGGCGCTCGCGGTTGGTGGCGATGGAGCGGGTGACAAACAGTTCCGCGATCAGCTCATCCTTGGAGCCGAAATGATAGTTCACCGCCGCGAGGTTGACGCCGGCCTCCGCGACGATGTCGCGCAGCGTCACGTCGCCGAAGCCGCGATCGGCATAGAGCCGTTCGGCGGCGGCGAGAATGGCAGACCTCGTATGATCGCTGGCCATGACTCTTGTCCCATCATTCCGGGGCGACGCGCCAGCGTCGAACCCGGAATCTCGCGCCACATTTCGGGATTCCGGGTTCAGCCCTGCGGGCTGCCCCGGAATGACGTCGTGAGCGAGGGAGTTGCAATTCAAACAGTTGTATGAAACTATCGTTTGAAGGCCGGGAAAAGTCAATCCGCAATCGGGACCCGTTCGCAACTGCGATGGGTTCCGCAAGCGCCTCGCAAGGCCAGCGCATTCGCGCTTGCGAGCCGTGCGCAGCGGGAGGACAGTCCGGCGCAAAACGACCAGCGAGAGAGAAACGAGGAGCGTCCCATGGATTTCGACCTGTCCCCCAAGCAGAAGGAATGGCTCGACCGCGTGCGGTCCTTCATGGCCAAGCACGTGCGCCCGGCGGTGCCTGTTTATGACGAGCAGGATCGCAGCGGCGAGCGCTGGAAGGTCATCCCGGTGCTGGAGGACCTCAAGAAGAAGGCGAAGGCCGAAGGCCTCTGGAACATGTTCATGCCGCCGAACGAGCATGAAGATGATGAATTCCGTGGCGCGGGATTGACCAATCTGGAATACGCGCTGCTGTCGGAAGAGATGGGCCGCATCACCTGGGCCTCGGAAGTGTTCAACTGTTCCGCGCCCGATACCGGCAACATGGAAGTGTTCATGCGGTACGGCACCAAGGAGCAGAAGCGCAAATGGCTGCGTCCGCTGATGGACGGCGAGATCCGCTCGGCGTTCCTGATGACGGAACCCGCGGTCGCTTCGTCCGACGCCACCAACATCGAGACCCGCATCGAGAAGGACGGTGATCACTACGTCATCAACGGCCGCAAATGGTGGTCGTCGGGCGTCGGCGATCCCCGCTGCAAGATCGCGATCCTGATGGGCAAGACGGACCCTTCGGCCGCCAAGCACCAGCAGCAGTCGCAGATCCTGGTTCCGCTCGACACATCAGGCATCAAGGTCGAGAAGATGCTTCCCGTGTTCGGCTTCGACGACGCGCCGCACGGCCACGCGCAGGTGCTGCTCGAGAACGTGCGTGTGCCGAAGGAGAACATGTTGCTCGGCGAAGGCCGCGGCTTCGAGATCGCGCAGGGCCGCCTCGGCCCCGGCCGTATCCACCACTGCATGCGCACCATCGGCAAAGCCGAGGAAGCGCTGGAAAAGATGGTGAAGCGGCTCGCCTCGCGCACTGCGTTCGGCAAGAAGATCATCGAGCATTCGGTGTGGGAGCAGCGCATCGGGGAGGCTCGCACCGACATCGAGATGAACCGCCTGCTGTGCCTCAAGGCCGCCGACATGATGGACAAGGTCGGCAACAAGACCGCGCAGCTCGAGATCGCCATGATCAAGGTCGCCGGTCCCAACATGGCCTTGAAGATCATCGATCAGGCGATCCAGGCTTTTGGCGGCGCCGGCGTTTCGGACGAGGCGGGCCTTGCCAAGGACTATGCCCACATCCGCACGCTTCGTCTCGCCGACGGTCCGGACGAGGTGCACAATCGCGCCATTGCCAGACTTGAACTTCGGAAGTATGCAAACTCTCCCAGTCGTTAAGAGGGAGAGCCGGGAGGCGCTCCCGATCTGAAGAAAAGATAGGGCATGATTGGGTGACCGCTTGACGCAAGTGCGTCAGCGGTTACCGATTAGGATCGTGCTCGACCTGAAATGGTCAGGACTGAAGAGGGAGCGTCACCGTGGCTGACGGCGTCAGGAAAGACGAGGAGTTCTCGGGCACCAAGCCGGTCGAGGAGCGGCATCGTTTCGACGAGCTGCGCCTCGAGGCGTGGATGCGCGAGAACGTCGAAGGTTTTGAAGGCCCGCTGGTCGTCCTGCAGTTCAAGGGCGGCCAGTCCAATCCCACCTACCGCCTCAACACGCCGAAGCGTTCCTACGTGATGCGCCGCAAGCCGTTCGGCAAGCTGCTGCCCTCGGCGCACGCGGTCGATCGCGAATATCGCGTCATCGCAGCCCTCGGAAAGCAAGGCTTTCCGGTCGCGCGCGCTTACGCGCTATGCCAGGACGACAGCGTCATTGGTGCGGCCTTCTACATCATGTCGATGGAGGAGGGCCGCGTGTTCTGGGATCCGACGCTGCCGAGCCAGGATGCCGACGCGCGCCGAAAAATCTTCACCAGCAAGATCGAGACGCTGGCCAAGCTGCACATGTTCGATCCCGTCGCGATCGGCCTCGGCGACTTCGGCAAGCCCGGCAACTATTTTGCCCGGCAGATCGACCGCTGGACCAAGCAGTACCGGGCGTCCGAGACCCAGCACATTCCGGAGTTCGAGAAGGTCGCGGACTGGCTGCCCAGGACGGTGCCGGAGCAGGCGCGCGTCTCGATCGTTCACGGTGACTACCGCCTCGACAACATGATTTTCCACGCAACGGAACCGCGTGTGCAGGCCGTACTGGACTGGGAGCTGTCGACGCTCGGCGATCCCATGGCCGACTTCACCTATCTGCTCATGCAGTGGATCATGCCGGGCCTGCACGGCGTCGACCTCAAGGCGCTCAACATCCCGAGCCTGGAAGAGGCGGCGCAGATCTATTGCAACGTCACCAGGATGAGCGTCCCGGACCTCAACTGGTACTTCTCCTACAATCTGTTCCGCCTCGCGGGTATCACCCAAGGTATCGCCGGCCGCATCCGCGACGGCACCGCCGCCAACGCCAAGGCGCTCGAATCCGCCAAGCGCACCGTGCCGCTGTCGCGGGCCTCATGGGAATACGCGCAGAAGGCGGGCGCGGTTTAGGACCAGCGAGCGCGCGGCCGATGGCCGCGCCTTTTTCTTCGCACAGCTCGTAGGGTGGGCAAAAGCGCGTAGCGCCGTGCCCACCATCTCTCTGCGATCGCGGTAACAGTGGTGGGCACGCTTCCGCTTTGCCCACCCTGTACCCTTTTGGGGTTCGCATCCAGTCGAAGGTGTAGACTGGAACACGGGCCGATCCGCCGGGAGCAGCCTTGCCCACCTGTGTCTTGAACACCGACGTAGGAGCCGCGCCCCGGCAGAGCGGCCGCGGTCGAGATCCAGTAGGAGGTTCGCGCCGAGAGCGCCAGTACAGGGATCGATCAGGATCGCGGTGGCCCGCTTTTTGAGAGCAAGGAGGTCCCAACAATGCTCGAAGATGTACGCTGGTTCGTCGGGATCGATTGGGCAACGCAGAGCCATAGCGTTTGCCTGCTGGATACCGAAGGAAGACAGGTTGCTCACTGCGAGTTCGCCCATGAGGGTGCGGGCCTGACGGAGTTGCGCGACTGGCTGCTGCAGAAGACCAACGCCGCACCGGGGCAGATCGCCGTGGCGATCGAGATGCCGCACGGCCCGGTGGTGGAGGTGTTGCTCGAACACGGGTTTGCGGTGTTCGCGATCAATCCCAAGCAGCTTGACCGCTTCCGTGATCGCTTCACGGTGGCTGGTGCCAAGGATGACCGCCGCGATGCCCATGTGCTCGGAGCTTCGCTCCGCACGGATCGCGCGGCGTTCCGTCGGCTTGTGGTCGACGATCCCACGATGATCGAGCTGCGCGAGTGGTCGCGCTTGGCCGACGAACTGCAGCAGGAGCGCACACGTCTTGCCAACCGGCTGCGCAAGCAGTTGTGGCGATATTATCCGCAGGCCACCAAGCTGACCGACGATGTCGCTGACGAATGGTTCCTGGCGCTTTGGCAGATGGTGCCGACGCCGGCCCGTGCGGCCAAGGCCAGCGAGAAGGCAATTGCACGCGTTCTGAAAGCCCATCGCATCCGCCGCCTTGATGCGGCGGGGGTGCTTGAAACTTTACGCGAGGCCCCGCTGTTCGTGGCACCCGGCACCACCGAGGCCGCCTGCGCACACATCCGCAGCTTGGCGGCACGACTGCACCTGGTCAATCAGCAGATCAAGGAGGCGCATCAGAACCTGGACCGTCTGTGCGTCGCAATCGAAGGCGAGGAGAAGGCCTCGGGGCAGAGCTCGGAGCAGTGCGACGTGACGATCCTTCGCTCCTGGCCAGGAATCGGCAGGATCCATCTCGCCACACTGCTCGCCGAGGCCGCAGAGCCTCTGCGCAGGCGAGATTATCATGCTCTGCGCGCCTTGGCAGGGGCCGCGCCGGTGACGCGGCAAAGCGGCAAGCAACGCTTCGTGATCCGTCGCCTCGCCTGCAACAGGCGGCTACAGAGCGCCGTCCATCACTGGTCGCGGGTCGCCATCCAACACGATGAGGCCAGCAGGCGACGCTATGATGCCTTGCGACAGCGAGGACATGGCCACGCGCGTGCTCTGCGCACTGTAGGGGATCGCTTGCTCTTTGCCTTGTGCACGACGCTCAAGCGACACACCCCATACGAGGCGGACTATAGCGCAAGGACCTCCACTAAAGCCTGAGCCTCATTCCTTTGTTCGGCCGGTGTGACCATTCCTTCGTCCCGACCTGCCGATCGCCACAGCGCCGCGCGCAGACGCTGTCCAGGAGGCCGTCGGCACCGGCAACGCCGGCGCGAAGCGTCCTGGACGGCGGCGAGCACGGCGCTATGCTCGCCCATCAAGGACGTCTACCTCTTGACCACGGGTAGGAGGTCCTACGGCAGCGTCGCTTTACGATGCCGCCTTCGCACAATGCGCAATCAGCCTCTCCACGAAGCCCGCGCATTTCTCCAGCTCGGCCATCTCCACGAACTCGTCCGGCGTGTGCGCCTGCGCGATCGATCCCGGACCGATCACGACCGACGGGATATCGGCCATGCTGGCGAACAGGCTGGCCTCGGTGCCAAACGCGACCTTGGCGTGGTCGTTGCGCCCCGCAAGGCTCTTGGCGAGGGTGACGATGGCGGCATCGGCCGCGGTGTCGAGCGCGGGATAGTCGAGGATCTCCTCGAAATCGATGCCGCAGTCCGGATGCCTTGCCTTCATCGCCGGCTCGATCTCGGCCTTGGCCCAGGCGACGATCGCATCCGTGACCTCGCGCGACTCGGTGATGCCGATGCCGCGGCATTCGAAATCCACCGTGCAGGTGTCAGGCACGATGTTCAGCGCGGCGCCGCCATGCACGATGCTCGTGAGCAGGGTCGAATGCGGAACGTCGTAGAGACTGTCCTTTGATCTCACGGCTGCGAGTTGCACCGCACGGCGGCGGATCTCGACGATCAGCTCGGCGGCATATTCGATCGCGTTGACGCCGTCGGGCGCGATCGAGGAGTGGCGGGCGAGCCCGCGGAACGTCGCGCGCACGCCGTGCTTGCCCTTGTGGCCGATGATGACCTTCATCTCGGTCGGCTCGCCGATGAAGGCGCCGAGCGGTTTTATCCGTTTCTTCGCGACCTCGCCGAGCATCGGCCGCACGCCGACGCAGCCGATCTCCTCGTCATAGGAGATCGCGAGATGAATCGGCGTTGCCAGCTTCGCTTCCACCATCTCCGGCACCATGGCAAGGCACACCGCGACGAAGCCCTTCATGTCGGTGGTGCCGCGGCCAAAGAGCCGGCCCTCGCGCTCCACCAGCTTGAACGGATCATGGCTCCAGTCCTGGCCGACGACAGGCACCACGTCGGTATGGCCCGACAGCACGAAGCCCGGCTGGTCCTGCGGCCCGATCGTGACCCAAAGCGAAGCCTTCTGCCCGGTCTCGTCGGTGATGCGCTCGCCCTTGATGCCGAACGAGGCGAGATAGCTTTCGATATGGGCAATCAGCGGAAGGTTGGTGCGGTCGCTGACGGTGTCGAAGCCGATGAGGTCGGCGAGAAGTTTTCGGATACGGTCGGGTCTTGAGCTTGGCATGGTCACGGTCTTGTCAGGGAATGGAGGCTGGACTGCCTGCAGGAACCATACCAAGCTGACGGCCGGTGGCGCAAATCAACACGAGAGCTTCGTAGGGTGGGTTAGCCCTGCAGATGCGCGAAGCGCGTCTGCGGGGCGTAACCCACCACTTCCGTCTCCGCGGACGCAGAAGAGGTGGGTTACGCTAGCGGACCGCGCTTTGCGCGACCGCGAGCTAACCCACCCTACGCATCCACAATTCCTTGTGTTGCCCGTCAGGCAAAACACCCAAACGATCGGTCAATCCACGTCGCCAAAAATATTCCACTTTACCGAAATTCGGAAACGGCGTATGTGTCGCCGCAACCCGGCCCAAGGAAGAGGGGCGTATCGCGATCGTCACGAACGCGGGCCGGGCGGCGGTGGACGTGGGCCCCATCGGCGCGAAAAGCTTCGCAGGGCAGGCGACTGTGAGCGAAGACCTCGCGCCAACGACGGGTGCGGCTCGCGTACGGCAAAATCGTGTGGTCCTGACGCCCGGGGTCTGTGCGTCAAGTCTTGCGGTGATGTGGCGGCCCGACCGGGTCCGCACGTCAGCCATCTGCAAGGCGACGGGGGCAATAGTGCATCGCTCCCCGGGGAGATCACGACATAAGCCGTAAACCACTGCGCAGGGAGGGCCGGGATGTCTCCGGTTGCCCTGTTACCCGCTGTGCATCGTAGCGCAATCTGCTCGTGGCATGGCGGTCAATGGGAGCCAACCGGCTCCCGGTCTTCCCTGCGCCCTCTTTCACGGGGGGTGAGGAGATGCAGCAAAGCTCGGGCGGAAGATGCCGCGAGGATGCGAAGGCGTGTCTGCAAGGAAGATGCAAGCCGTTGAAGCGGGCGCCGTCGCCTCTTGCTCCGTTATTGCGACAGGTCAGCAAGATATCTCCCCAGCGTCGTCCTGGCGAAAGCCAGGACCCATTACCCCGGTCAGCGTTTGTCTTGGCGCGATGTGGCCACCAGCGATCCCAACAACACAATTCGGTGGCTATGGGTCCTGGCTTTCGCCCATGGGCGCTAAAATAGTTGCATTGCTTGATAGCGACGTTTTCGTCTTGGTGGTTCGTGTAGATGCCGTCCGAGCGTGGAGCGAAGTCTGCGCAGGCAAGCAATCGCGGGTTGGGGCATGATTGCTTGTCGGAGCGAGGCGACGAGTTGGCGGAGCAGACGCCAGGTCCCTGGACGGGTCAGGCGGCCTCGGCCAAGCGGGGAGAGTCCTCGAGTTCGTCGACGAGTGGCTCGAGCAGGAGAATGATCAGCAGATGAGCGAGGATGTGGGGCCTGGCGGACCGCTCGTCAGTTCCGGGAGGGCCCTTCAGGCCAATCAAACTCTTGAGCCGCTTGAAGCCGAGTTCAATGCGCCATCGCAGCCGATAGAGGGCAAGGACATCGCTCGTTGAGAAGTCCTCCGGTGCGAGCGAGGTCACCAGGATCACCCAATCTGCAGCGTCAAGTGTTTGCCTGGAGAGCTGGTGGCCTCCCTTTTGGGCCGTTCGGCGCGCCTTGCGTCGTGCGACCGCGGCCGCTTGCGCCGGCTTCTTGACGGCAACCAGACGCAGAGCGAGCAGCGGTGCGCCAGACTTGCGTTTTATCCAGATCGGTCGATCGATCAGGCCACATGCCGAAGCCTTGCGCAGTTCGGCCGTCAGATCGACCAGACCACCTTTGGCATCAACCCAACGCGCGCTCTTCCAGCCGGACCGGATCACGAAGTCCGCGCCGGCATCGACGAGACGTGCCATGCGCTCCGGTTGCAGATAAGCGCGGTCGCCAAGACGGATTTCGCCGGCAATCACCGGTATCCGGTCCAGCGTCTCGCCCGCTCGCTGATCGGTCAGCTCGAAGTGACCAAAGCGCTCCTGCGGAAGATCGAACGCGCTGTGTATGCGCCACACCGCGTTCTTGTTCCTGCCGCTCGTCCCAGCCTTCGGGACCGTCGTGGCGTCAACAATGCGGATCAGGCGGCCGTGGCTCGCCTTCGGCGCACCGCTCGCCAGTGCTTGGCCTATCAACTTCGCCAGCCAATCTCCGCACTGACGCAACCGATACAACAGAGCCACGTTGGAGATATCGACAAGGCCCACCGACGTGGCCCATGCCGCCGTCAACCGCAGACCTCGCTCGCCAAGGCAATACGCCAGGATCAAGCGCAGCAAATCCACCGCATTGCTGATTTCCCGCGGGCGGACAAACGCCTTCGTCTCGCGCGCGCTAACGTTGAGCGCTTCGGCGCCGCCAAGCCGGGCGACAACACGCGCCCAGTCCTCGTTCACAAGCGATTCGTGTGCCATCCCAATTTGGAATCACAAGCCAATCCAATGCGCAAATCCTATTTTAGCGCCCATGGGCTTTCGCCAGGACGACAGCGAGGGTGTTGCCGCGGCCTCGCGCAAAACGCCGGCTCGAAAACGGCCGGGACAAGCCCGGCCATTATCAATGGCGAGAACCGACGTGTTAAACCGGTTTCCCCGTATACGGCATCGATGCCGTCAAACCGCCGTCCACCGGGAACGCTTGCCCGTTGACATACGACGCCTCGTCGCTTGCCAAAAAGAGTCCCATCGCCGCGAGCTCGTGCGGCTGGCCGGGGCGCTTGAGTGGATTGAGCTGGCCGATCTTGTCGTGGGTGCCGCGCTCCTTGGCGCGGTCGAAGATCGGCTTGGTCATTCCCGTTTCGATCAGGCCCGGGCACACCGCGTTGATGCGCACGCCGGTGCCGGTGAGCGAATAGGCGGTGGTCTGCACCAGGGAGATCACGCCGGCCTTGCTCGCGGCATAGGGATGCCCGCTCGCGCCGGCCTTGAGGCCCGCGACAGAGGCGGTCAGCACGATCGCGCCCGACTGCTGCTTCACCATGTGCGGCATCGCATACTTCACCGCGAGGAACGGCCCGATCAGATTGACGCGCAAGATCTCCTGCCAGTGCTCGACTGTCTGCTCGGCCAGCGGAACGAGTCCGCCGGAGACGCCGGCATTGGCCCAGATCACGTCGAGCCGGCCATGCGTCTTCACCGCCTTGTCGATGACGGCGATCACGTCCTTCTCCGAGCCGGCATCCGCCACCATCGCTTCGGCGACACCGCCGGCCTTGTTGATCTCCGCGACGGTCTCGTTCACCGCCTCGGTGCGATCGACCGCGATCAGTTTTGCGCCTTCTTTGGTGAACAGCAGCGCGGCCGCACGGCCGATGCCGCTGCCGGCGCCGGTGATGATGACGGATTTGCCTTGCAGACGGCCCATGCGTTTCTCCCTCTGGTGCCTCGCGCGACGCTTGCCGCGCGACGGAATTTCAAACAAGATTTCAAACGGTAAAGTGTCTTGAGACACGTTCACACCTGACGTACAGCGACATCAGACGGGATGGAAGGGTTTCGATGGCAGCCGAAGACAAACCCAATGTAGTCACGACACGCTGGTGGTGGGTCCGCCACGCGCCGGTTCGTAATGATGGTGGCAACATCTACGGGCAGAGCGATATCGCCTGCGACACCAGCGATACCTACGTGTTCAATGCTGTTGCCAAGGTGCTGCCACGCAAGGCGGTCTGGTATTCGAGCAATCTGCAGCGCACGCATCAGACCGCCGAAGCGATCTGGGCGGCCGGCTTTCCGCGGCCCGCCGCGATGAAATGGGAAGCGGACCTCGCCGAGCAAAATCTCGGCCGCTGGCAGGGCATGAACCGCGCCCAGTTCGTCGCCAGCCGCCCCGTCGGCACGAGCTGGTTTGCCGATGTCAACGAGCCCGCGCCCGGCGGCGAGAGTTTCATGGATCTTTACAACCGCACGCGCCGCACCATCGAGCGCATCAACGTGGAGGCGGCCGGGCAGGACATCATCGCGGTCGCACATGGCGGCACCATCAAGGCCGCGATCGGCCTCGCACTCGACGGCCAGGTGGAGCGAGCACTGTCCTTCGACATCGACAATGTCTCGATCACGCGGCTCGACTATTTCGCAAGCCCGGAGCGCACCGTCTGGCGGCTGCCGATGGTCAATCAGCAGCCGTGGATCGCGGACGACGCGCACGCGGCGATGCATCAGCCGGCAGGACCGGAAGTCAAGAAGCTCGCGTGATTTAAGTTGTCATTCCGGGGCGATGCAAAGCATCGAACCCGGAATCTCGAGATTCCGGGTCCGGTCCTACGGACCGTCCCGGAATGACATCGCCTACGAAAATCAAAATCTGGGAGAGAAACATGACCTTGTTCGACATGAAGGGGAAAGTCGCCGTCATCACGGGATCGACGCGCGGCATCGGGCTTGCGATCGCCGAGCGCATGGCCGAGCACGGCGCCAAGGTGGTGATCTCCTCGCGCAAGGCCGATGTGTGCGAGCAGGTCGCGAAGGGCATCAACGACAAGTTCGGCAAGGGGACTGCCGTCGCGGTTGCCGCGAACATCTCCTCGAAGGAGAATCTGCAAAACCTCGTCGACGAGAGCAACCGCGCCTTCGGCAAGATCGACGTGCTGGTCTGTAATGCGGCGTCCAACCCGTATTACGGTCCGCTCGCGGGCATCTCCGACGATCAGTTCAGGAAGATTCTCGACAACAACATCGTCGCCAACAACTGGCTGATCTCGATGGTGGTGCCGCAGATGATCGAACGCAAGGACGGCTCGGTCATCATCGTCTCCTCGATCGGCGGCCTCAAGGGCTCGACCATCCTCGGCGCCTACGCGATCTCGAAAGCCGCCGACATGCAGCTCGCGCGCAACCTCGCTTGTGAATACGGCAAGCACAACATCCGCGTGAACTGCATCGCGCCCGGCCTGATCAAGACCGACTTTGCGAAAGCGCTGTGGGACAATCCGGAGAACCTGAAAGCCTCGACCTCGCGCTCGCCGCTGCTGCGCATCGGCATTCCCGACGAGATCGCCGGCGCGGCGGTGTTCCTGGGTTCGAAGGCCGGCGACTTCATGACCGGCCAGACCATGGTGATCGACGGCGGCGCGACGATCAGCTGAGAAAGTGCAGGCCGAGGTGTGGCCGTAACGGACAGTGCGCTCCCTCTCCCGCTTGCGGGAGAGGGCTGGGGCGAGGGTGCCTCCGCAGAGAGGCTCCCAACGAGGAGAAAGCCCTCACCCGGCGCTACGCGCCGACCTCTCCCGCAAGCGGGAGAGGTTGCACCGAACTCGCCGCCCGATCATTCGATTCTACCAGCGTTCACTCCACCGCCGCGTAAACCAGATCCCGCACCAAGGTCCGCGTGTAATCGCGCTGGCCCGGGCCCTGGCTCATGAACACCGCGAACAGGTCTTCCTTCGGGTCGATCCAGAAGAACGTGCCCGCAATGCCGCTCCAGAAATACTGGCCGACGCTGCCGGGGAAGGGCGCGATGCCGGCCTCGCGACGGACGGCGAAGCCCAGGCCGAAACCGTGTCCGGGCGACAGCAGCGTGCCGTTGGTCTTCACCTCAGGCCCGAGGTGATCGGACGCCATCAGCTCCAGCGTCTTGCGGCCGATGATCCTGTTGCCGTCGAGCGTGCCGCCGTTGCGCAGCATCAGCGCGAAGCGGGCGTAGTCCATCGTGGTCGAAACGAGGCCGCCACCGCCGGACTCCATCACGGGCTGCTCGAGCATGTTGAAGAGAGCGACCTTGTCGCCGGTCCAGGGATCGGCCGCGAACGGCTCGGCGAGCCGGTTGGCATTGGCCTCGGCGGTCGCAAAGCCGGTCTCGGCCATCTGCAGCGGCGCAAGCACGCGCTCGGAGAGGAATGTGCCGAGCGACTTGCCGCTGACGACCTCGATGATGCGGCCGAGGATGTCGGTGGAGCGGCTGTAGTTGAACTCGTCGCCGGGATGGCAGACCAGCGGGAAGCTCGCCACCAGGGCCGCGTGCTCGGCATTGGTGATCTTGCGGCTGCGGACGCGGGACTCCTGGTAGAGCTTGTGCACCGGACCGTCGCCCTGGTGCTCGTAGGTGAGGCCGGAGGTGTGGCGGAGCAGGTCCTGCACCGTCATCACCCGCCTGGGCGGAACCAGCTCCAGCCGGCCGCCGCTGACCACGCCGACCTTCTGGTCGGCGAACTCCGGAATGAACTTGGCCACGGGATCGCCCAGCAGGAGGTGGCCGTCCTCGACCAGTGCCATGACCGCAACCGAGACGATCGGCTTGGTCATCGAGAAGATCCGGAAGATCGAATCGCGCGCCATCGGTGTCGCGCCCGCCGGGCTCTGCCTGCCGAGCGCCTCGAACCAGCCGACCTGGCCGCGCCGAGCCACCAGCACGGTGACGCCGGGGACGGTCCCCTTGTCGATCTCGCGCTTGAAGGCGTCCGACATGGCCTGGAGGCGGGGGCGGGACAGCCCCAGCGCCTCGGGCCTGGCTTCCGGCAAAGGCGGCGTCTGGGCTGCGGCGGCGGGATTAAGGGCGGCTTGGGCGGCGTTCATGAGGGCTCCCGGGTTGTTCTTGTCGTTCGGGGCGAACTGTCGCCCAGAAGTCGCGGTGTGAACAAGCGGCCCTTGTGCGCTTCTCCCTTGCAATCCGGTCGCCCCCTGTGCTTGAAAGCGGCCCTGAGCCGCGGCGACGCAGGTTCGTAGGAGTGTAGCTCAATTGGTAGAGCACCGGTCTCCAAAACCGGGGGTCGCAGGTTCGAGCCCTGCCACTCCTGCCAGCAAAATCAATCACTTAAATCGGATTTCGGCGGGGCAGGGATAAGGCTGCCCGGCGGCCGCTGTTGGCCGCCACGATCGGCTGTGCCCATGGATCAGCGTGCGGAGGTCCGGCCGGCTTCGACGGGAATCTGGCTGAGATCGACGTGGCGGATGGGAACGCGACGGAGCAGCGAGAAGATCGTCCCGCCGAGCTCGAAACAGGTGCGCAGCCGCAGCGCACGGGAAGAGCCTTTCAGTTCCGCGTTCAGGCTGACCGGCACCTGCACGTAGGTGAGGCCGAGCTGGAGCAGTGAGATCAACCCACAGATCTGATAGCCGTAGCCGTCGGCCTTCACCGCGATCTGGCGCAGCCATTTCACGGGGTAGACGATCATGCTGTGGTAGTCGGACAGCCAGAAGCCGAACATGCAGTTCAGGATGAAGCGCAGCGAATGCGATTGGATCGAGCGGTTGACGGAACGGTCCGATTGATTGTCGCGGTAGGTGATCACCATGTCGGCGGCGCCGACTGCCTTCAACATCCTGGCAATGCCTTCGTTCTGAAAGGCGTGATCGCCGGGGATCAGCGTAATGGAATCGAATTTCGCGCGCGCCAGGGCGTATTCGAAGCCGGCGCCGACGCCCCGCCGCTCGGCGTTGTGATGAACGGTGATCCGCCGGTCTCTGGCCGCGAATTCGTCCATGATCGCGCCGGTGGCGTCGGTGCTGCCGTCGTCGATCAGAAAGATCTCGAAATCGTCCAGCAGCTCACATGCGAGCGGCAGCACGCCGTCGATGGTGTCGGCGATCATGTCCTGCTCGTTCAGAGCAGGGATGACGATCCGGCGCCGCTCGTCGTGGCCGCGCTCCTAGTCGGCGCCGCCTTGTTGCTGTGGTGGTCCGAGGCGAGGCCGACCACCGCGAAATATGCGGTTGCCGTGCCGCTCTTGCTCGCCGTGGTGCTGTTTCTCGCCTTGTCGTTTCCCTATCTGGTCGCCGGCTTGCGGCCTTCCAGCTTGCACTTCTATGAGAGCCGTCATCTGCTGATGTTCGGCCTGCCATTGGCGTTGCTCCTTCTCGGTCTCAAGCGATGGGTCGAACACGCGATCGGTCCGAAGGCAGCGTTCGCGCTCGTGCTCGGAGTTGGATCGGTGCTGTCGATCGGCCTGCTATGGAACACATACATCTTCATGCAGGCGAGAACCCTTAAGCAGGAGGCTCTTGCGACCGATCTTGCGGACCGACCACAGCCGGCAGCAACGGTCTTTGCGCTCGACGACGGTTTTGTCGATTACCCGTCACGCCACGTCCCGTTCGGCTTCGCTGAAGTCAATGGCGTGCTTCGCCTTGCCTGGGGCAGCCAGCCCCTCGTCGGATTTGCCTTGCGCGCCGAGCGGCCGAGCGTGCTCCAGGACATCGAACTGGCCCGAACTGCGCCAAGCAGTGCGTTTGCTCGTTTTGATCCGTCGGGCCCGCAGGCGACGATTTCATTCCAGCCGGGGCCCGGCGCGGTGCCGAACCAGGCCCTGGTGCGCAAATACTACGCATGCCGTCTGCTGTCGCGCTGCGACGTATCACAGCTTCTGCGCGAACTTGCGGAGGTGACCATAAAGCCGGGTCCGATCGCCGGAATCGTGCCGCTCGATCGCCCGAAAGCGAATGCGATGCCTAGCCGCTGACCTGCCGCTTCCAGATCGCCTCTGCAAGCGCGATGTCGGTCACCGAATCTGCGCCGGACGCAAGCGGCGTCTTTCGTTCGACGATGTCGGCGACGAATGCACTGGCTTGACGCCGAAATGCCCAGCTGCCTTCGCCCGTCAGGCGCGTGCTTTGTCCGCCCTGGTCGATGATGACCTCCGCCTCCTGCTCCGCAAAAGGCGGGGGCAGTTCGATGGTCACCGCGCCCCGCTCGAAATCGATCGTTAGCCCCTCGCGCCACGCACCTTCGGACCCGTTCGCAAGCTGCAGCGCGCAGGGAGCGCCTCCGAAGTCGAGCGTCACCGTTGCAGTGCCAGAGATCTCGACCATGCTTTCGGTGACTGTCGGCGACGGTCCAAGCACGTAGCGCGCGAGGTTGATGATATGGCTGAACACGTTCAGATAGTTGTCGTAGCCGGGCCGTAACGTGCCCGGCATCCAGTCGGGACCATCCTGCCAGAGCTCGAGCCCGTCCGGCCGGGTTTCGCCGGTCATGACGAAGTTGTCGTGCGATCGGCCGGTGTCGCCGCCGAAGCACCAGCCTCTTGCTCCGATGATGTGTCCGAGCGAGCCGTCTGCGCGCAAGCGCGCCAGCTCGTCCAGCGCGCGCGCTACGCCGGCGTCATGACGCTTCATGTAGCCGATGCTGTAGACGAGGTGCCGGCGCCGCGCAGCTTCGACCAGCGATGCGGCCTGAACCGTCGTGTAGGCCATCGGCTTCTCCGACAGCACGTGCCGGCCACTGTTCAACGCGTCCAGCACGATCGGGCCGGTGGCGCGACGCTTCGTCACGACGACGACGGCGGACACCTCGCTATCCGCAAGCAGCTCCCGGTGCGTGCCGTAGACCCGCGAGATGCCGAATTTCTGTGCGGCGGCGGCCGCCAGATCGGGCCGGAGATCGGCGATCGCGACGACGCGGCAGGCGGGATTGGCCGCGAAATTGGCGAGGTGGCACATCTGGCCGACCATGCCTGTTCCGATGATGCCAATACCCGGCCTCACGGGCTACGATCCCTCGAGGCGCTTCCGGACGACGAGGAAATGCGCCGGCTGACCCCAGGTGTTGATGAACGCCGGGTCTGACTGGGTGAGGGCGGTGATCGCGGACGCATCGCGCCGCCCGATCGCGCCGAAGATGCGATGGAAACTGTCGAGCGTCGCGGTGATGGCTTCGATGTCGGAAGCATCGTCGGCGAGAATGTCCGTCGTCAGGATCGTCTCGCGTAACGAAGCGAGGCTCGCGATCACGCGGGGCAGGCTATCGCCGAAGGGCTCGTCGATCATTCTGTCGACATCGAGCACCAGCGCTTCGATCGAGGCCGAGATCGCGGTTGCCGCATCGGCTTGGCCGACCAGATAAAGCTTTCGTCCGCCGAGGAAGCTCAGGCGGCTGCGGTCGAGGTGGCGCGTCGCACGACGCAGCTTCTCGTCCGCCGACAGCACCTTCTTGTGCCAGTAGACGTCCAGGCTGTCACGATAGGCGGGCCATGCCGAATGGATGTCGAACCCCTGCTCATGCGCCGCCGTACAGAGGGCGCCCGAATCGAGGAAATACCGGTGTCGGACGAACGGATTTTCGAGCACGTCCATCAGCCAGGATTCGAAGCTGCGGGTGTGCGGAATGCTGTTCCATTTCGCCTCGAACAGCGACGTCGCCGTCTCCAGCGCCGGGCGGCCCGTCAGAGCCTTGCCGGCGGCATGGATCGCCTTGAGTGCGAGCTCGAAGAAGCCGCCATACCGTTCGTAATAGGAAACGACGGCATAACCGTCAGGATTGAGCAGCCGGTGAAAGATGCCGAGCCATTTTTCGCTCGGCTGCACCGTGTAGATGAACCCCTCGGCATCGATGATGTCGTAGCGGCGCTCGCTGCGAAACCCCTCGACATCGGCCAATGCGAGTTCGCGCAGGCGCTCGGTCAGGCCGAAATGCGCGAAATAGGCCTCAATTTTCGGATGCGCATGCCGGTTCGGTTCGGCGAGCGTCATGTTCGCGCCCCAGCCGGCAAACACGAGGGCGTTCTCCCCGGAATCAGGGCCGAATTCGAGCACCTCGGCGTCGCGGAACAGCCGCGGCGGCAGCACGAGCTTGTCCAGAAACAGCTCGCGCCGCTGGCTGGCATATGCGTCGAGTTCGGCGGCCGATTTGAAATTCCCGAACGTCGGCAGGACGTCCTGACGTTCGTAGTAGTTGAAGAGCTTGTCGTCAGCCATGCCGCGACCCTGCGGCCGCTTCGAGGCGATCGAGCTCGCTCCAGATGTCAGAGGGCGCGAAGATGGAGACGATGTGCAGCGGGCGCTTCACGTTCTCGCGCAGCCGGCTGCTCACCTTGGCCTCGTTCTCCTGGTTCACGGCAAGAAGACAGACGAGCGCGTTCGACTTGCCGGTCAGGTCCTCCGGCGAGCGGATCGGGATCCCGGTGCCCGGCAGGAACAGGCCCTGGCGTTCCTTCTGGTCGTCGACCGAGAGGTCGATGAGATCCGCCAGTTCGTGCGCATTGGTGAAGGTGCAGGCGCGGCAGCCAGCGCCGTAGATGGCAATCTCGGCGCCGCTGGCGCGGGCCTTGGCGAGGATCGGTCGCAGGCGCGCGCCATACTCCCTCGCGCGCTGACCGAATTTCTCGCCGACGCCGGCTGGAGCGGGCGGGGGTGTCACCTTGTGCGCGGCTCGGCGGGCCGCGATCGCGAGGCTGCCGCCACTAAAATTATACTTCTTGACGGACACCGCTTCGAAGCCGTGGCGCGCCAGCAGGGCGAGCAGGGTCGGCTCGGTGAAATAGCTGACGTGCTCCTCCCAGAGGACGGAGAGGTCACCCGCAGTTGAGCCAGGATCAAAGTCGGGCACGTCGATGAACAGCAGCCCGTCGTCCTTGAGCGCGATCTTCACGCAATCGAAAAAGTTCTCGAAATCGACGATGTGCTCCAGCACCTGGCGCGAGACGACGAGATCGAACTTGCCGGCCTGCGCCACGGCGTCGTGACACATCGCCGG
Source organism: Bradyrhizobium sp. USDA 376 (assembly GCF_054063675.1). Lineage (NCBI taxonomy): Bacteria > Pseudomonadati > Pseudomonadota > Alphaproteobacteria > Hyphomicrobiales > Nitrobacteraceae > Bradyrhizobium > Bradyrhizobium sp. USDA 376. The sequence goes on along the minus strand of NZ_JBSSGN010000001.1, from coordinate 7,357,327 downwards.
GCTGATCATGTCGGCATAGACCTTGATGCCGCGCTCGCGGGCGATCTTGCCTGACACCGGGTTGGGCTCCACGCCGACCAGGACCTTCGCGCCGCGCTCGCGCAGCTTGTCCATGAACAGGCCGTCGTTGCAGCCGATCTCGAACACGGATTGATGCTTCGAGAATTTCGCGATGGTATCGAGCTCGTCGACCTGATGCGGTTCAGGCTTCCAGCTGCTGAAATTGTAGTTGAACTGCCGATACAGGATGTCGGGATCGATCGGCTTGACGATCTGGGGCAGACCGCACTCGCCGCAGGCGAGCACCTCGAACGGGTACCGTTCCTCCTGCTCGTTCCGGCTGTGTCGAAGCCGATGCGCAATCGGCATCAATCCAAGGTCGATGACCGGTCGCAGGTCGGTCGAATGGCAGAGGCGGCAATGGTCGGTCACGGGTTGGGCTCTTTGCAAGAGTAGTACGAAATCAGCACCTTTGAGTCGCACCCAGCTTAGCCGAAGCTAATATCGCGGCACAGGCCGTGCCACAATTCTTAAGTTGTTCGGCCTGATTCACAGGGCGATCGGCCACGATGCTGCCGATCGTCTGCGACCATTGCACGCCATGCTGCTGCAGGGCTTTCGTACCAGGTAGCTTCATCGGTTAGTTCGTCCTCGAACATTCGCGGCGTGATAATCGACCAGCAACAGCATTCGAGTCTAGGGTCCCGCCAGATGCTCAGCGGCGAGCGCACCAATCCTCGTCACATAGTCCTGCACCTCGGCAGCGTCGCTGCCGTCAGGCGCCCAATCGGGGAATGCCGTACGAGCCGGGTCGAACGGGCCGGCGGTGGTTTCGTGAAACACCAGCCATTCCGAGGTGATCAGGATCGAGTGGAAGACCTTTTCCGGCATGCGGTAATAGCAGCGCTTGCCCTGGCCGTAGGGCGCCATCTCGAGCACCTCGCGAATGCGGCCGTCATCCTCGAAGATCACGACCTGCGCGGTGCCCTCGATCACGTGAAACGATTCCGGTTTGCCAAGATGCTTGTGGGGCCGCACATAGGCCTCGCGGTGATGCACGATCAGCATCTCGTGCAGGCCGGAGGCGGGATCGGGATGCGTGCACAGCCGGCTGCGCAGGCGCGGGTTGCCGGCGGCAATGCGCTTCAGCTCCGCGATCGTGGCATCGTCCGCGGTGACGATGGCGTCGTCGGAATAGTAGACTTCCGGATTTTGCGCACGCAGCGAAGTCGGCGGGCGCGGACGCGCCGTCTCATTCGAAGAAGATGAACCCATGATCGCCCCGATAGCCGCATTTGTCATAGATCCAGGCCCATGTTTCCGGACCATGGAAGCTCAGGCAGGTGAGCTGCCAGTAGAGGAGGTTCGCCTTCTCGCGCTCGTTGCGGAACGATTCCACCATCAGATATTTCGAGGCGCCGCGTCCGACGCGCTCGATCTCAGGCACCGCGCGGAAGACGTCCTCGAGCGGAAGGTTGTGCAGCACGCCGAGCGACACCACGAGGTCGAAGCCGTGGTCGGGGTAGGGGAGCTCGACGGCGCTGCCGACCTTCAGGTGCGGCCGCACCTCCTCTTTGGCGTTGGCGACGCCGTAGTCGGAGATGTCGATGCCGGCGATCGTGAGGTCGGGGACGAGCTGGGTGAACTCGTAGAGCAGATAACCCTTGCCGCAGCCGACATCGAGCACGCTCATGCCGGGCTTGATGCCATAGCGGTCGATCAGGGTCTGGGCGAGCGGGCGCCACCTTCCGTCATAGCGATAACCGCCATAGCCATAGCGCCGGTCGCCGTCCCAGTAGTCCCGTCCCCATTGCCGGGCGACGGTCGCCGATTCCGCCTTGTCATGCTCGACCACGCGCTGAACGTAGTTCCGCTTGGTCGAGGCGTGCATCGGCTGGAGCAGGTTGACCTCGGCCATGGTCGTTAACCGGATCGCGGCATCGTCAGAGGATCGTCGCGAATTTGTTGACGAGCAGGATGTCCTCGACGGCCTGGATGTCCTTCTGCGACGAGAGCGTGATCTCCTCCACGGCCGCGTGGAGATCGCAGCCCTCGCGCAGCACGCGATTGTAGATCTCGCGCCGCCGTGCCTCGTCGGGCGGCAGCATGAAGATACTGTAGAGAATCAGGCCACGCAGCTGCGGCAGCTCGTCCAGGATGTCCTCGAGCACCATGTAGCTGCCGGGCATGGTGTGCTCGGCGGCGCTCAGCAGATAGTGCAGGTTCTTCCGCCGCGCATAGTCACGGATCACGATGTTCTGGACGTGCTGCGGGGTGCGGCTGCCGTTCAGTGGCCGGGCGCCGATATAGCCGCGATGACCGGCTCGCTCAGCCATGGAAGCCTCCCGGCAGCTTGTATTGCATACCCACCCGCGTCGCCGGACGCAGCAGGATCGGCTCGAAGAACTCGCCGAAGCGCTTGTCCGCGTAGGGCGACATGATGCTCTTGAAGCGGCAGTTCATGCTCCAGCGCGTGCCGGCTTCCTCGTTGACGCGATTGCCGTGCATCAGGGTCTGGTTGAACAGCATGACGTGACCGTAGGGGATCTCGATGAAGGTCGCGTGCGGCTTGATGGTCTTGTACAGCTCCTCGGCGCTGCGCAGGCTGGCCATCCGGTCCTGCATCTCGCCGTTCAGGGACGGCGGCAGCAGGTACATCGATTTGGTGCGGCGGACGTCGACCAGCGGCACCCACACCACGACCTCGAACGGCGAGTCGCCCGACCAGACGTCGGAATGGGTGGCGAGCAGCGACGAGCTGTCGCCGGGAAGCTGGATGCTGAGATTGACGCGGCGCTGCATGCAGAGCTCGTTGCCGACGATGGTCTCGATCGTCGAGCGCGCCAGACGGAAGTAGGTCGGCCGGAACCAGGGCTCGGCATTGAGGCCGTTGAAGACGTGCAGCCGCAATCCGTTGAGATCATCCACGCTCACGCGCGTGTGGATGGTGTCGAGCATCGCATAGGGATCGTTGCTGTGCGGCAGCTTGAGATAGTCCGCCGCGAGCTCGGCGGCGCGCCGCTGGATGCGGTCGAGCCCGGCGCGGTCGTCAGCCGGCGTGGTGACAAAGCCGTCATCGATGAAGCGCTGCGCCAGCGCCTGCTCATCGGCCTCGAGGAAGTCGGTATCCGTCATGCAAAGTACTCCCGGGCGGTCGCGCAGATATGGCTGATATCGGCGGCCGAGAGGAACTGGTTGATGGGAAGGGTGAGGATCTGGTCGGCCTGCCGCTCGGTCACGGGAAATGCGCCGCGACCATGACCCAGATGCGCTGCCGCCGGCTGCAGATGGATCGGGACCGGATAGTGGATCGCAGTCTCGATGCCCCTGTCGGCGAGATATTTCTGGAAATCGTTGCGACGGTCGGTCTGCACGACGAAGGTGTGGAAGGTGTTGAACTCGATGTTGCGGCAGGGCGGAATGAACAGGGGCACGCCCGCGAGCTCGGCGCGGTATTGCGCGGCGTTGCGCCGCCGGCGTTCGATCACCGAGGGCAGGTGGCGCAGGCGGATGCGAAGCACCTCGGCCTGCAGCGTGTCGAGCCGTGACACGAGGCCCCATTCCTGCACGTCGCTGCGGTTGATCAGGCCGTGATTGCGCAGCCGGCGGATTCTTGCGGCAAGCTCTGCATCGGCGGTGACGACGAAGCCGGCATCGCCCGCGGCATTGAGATTCTTCAGCGGATGCGCGGAGAAGCAGCCGAACGTTCCGATGGTGCCGCTCATGCGACCGTCATAGGTCGAGCCGACGGCCTGCGCGCTGTCCTCGATCACGGCGAGAGCGTACTTGCTCGCGATCGCCATCAGCGGGTTCATGTCGGCCATGCGCCCGGTCAGATGCACCGGCATGATTGCCTTGGTGCGCGGGGTGACGGCGGCCTCGACCGCGGCCGGATCGATGTTCTGGTCCGGCAGCACGTCCGCGAAGACCGGCGTGGCGCCGACCGCGATGATCGCGGCGGTCGAGGCCACGAACGAATTCGGCGGGGTGATGACCTCGTCGCCGGGACCGATGTTCAGCGCCCGCATGGCGAGGATCAGCGCATCGGTGCCGGAATTCAGCGTCACTACATGCGGCGAGCCGAGATAGGCCGACAATTCCTCCTCGAGCTTTGCGACCGCCGCCCCGCCGATGAAATCGCCGCGCTGGAATACGCCTTCCACCGCCTGCATGATCTCGCCGCGCTCTTCCTCGAACTGCGCGGGAAGATTGACGTAACCGATGCGCCGGCGGCCGGTGTCAGCGTCCATGGCAGAACTTCCTGACGGTCTCGATGACGCGGTCCTGCTGGGCGCGCGTCAGGTGCTGATCGACGGGGAAGCTGATGACTTCCTTGGCATGGCGGTCGGTGACCGGGAACGTGCCCGGCGCGTAACCCAGATGCTTGAGGCCCTCCTGCTGATACAGCGGGATCGGATAGTGGATCTTGGCCTCGATGCCGCTGTCCAGGCAGTACTTGTAGAGCTCGTCGCGGCGTTCGGCGAACACCATGTAGAGATGATAGACGTGCTTCACGTTGGGACGGCGCGGCGGAATGCGCAGGCCGGGCAGGCCGGCGAGACCCGCATCGTAATAGGCCGCATTCTCGATCCGGCGGCGCGTGATCTCGCTGGTCTGGCCGATCAGCCAGTTGCCGACCACGGCCTGCAAGGAATCGAGCCGCGAGTTGCAGCCGAGGATCGCGATCTCGTCGCGGTTCTTCATGCCGTGGTTGCGGATCAGGCGGAGCTTCTCGTTCATGCCGTCGTCATTGGTGACGACGACACCGGCATCGCCCCAGACATTGAGGTTCTTGAGCGGATGTAGCGAAAAGCCCGCCGCGATGCCGTGGGTGCCGGAGCGCTTTCCGGCGAACTCCGACAGGATGCCCTGGCAGGCATCCTCGACCACGGGGATGTTGTGGCGCTGGGCGATCGCCATCAGCTTGCCCATGTCGGTGACCTCGCCGGTCAACTGGACCGGCATGATCGCCTTGGTCTTCTCAGTGATCGCCGCCTCGACATAGTCGACATTCATGCAGAAGGAATCGTCGCAGTCGACCAGCACCGGCGTCGCGCCGGTCTCCGCGATGGCGCCGACCGTGGCGATGAAGGTGTTGGCGGCGGTGATGACCTCGTCGCCATGGCCGATGCCGAGCGCCTTGAGCGGCAGCTTGAGCGCATCGGTGCCTGATCCGACGCCGATGGCGTGACGCACGCCGATCAGCTCGGCAAAGCGCTTCTCGAATTCGGCGACCGGCTTGCCAAGGGTGAAGTCACCGGTCGCCACCAGGCGGCCGATCTCGGCGAGGATCGGTGCGGGATCGGCGAATTGCTCGAGCAGATAGGAATATCGAACGTCGTACATGTGGCCCGTCAGGTGGAATGAAGTTGGGGAGCGGAGGTGCGCGACGCCGCGAGCGCATGCTCGATCGAGGTCGCAATGGCGTTGGCGGAGAGCCCGTGCTTCTTCAGCAGCGAGTCCTGCGAACCGTAATTGTGCATGAAGCGGTCCGGCAGCGACAGCCGAAGCATCGCAGGCAGGCCTGAACCGAGCTTGTCGATCAGCGTCTCCGCGACCGCGCTGCCGAGGCCGCCGGAGGGGACATGCTCCTCGAGCGTCGCCACGAGCCTGGTGCCGCGGATGGCCTGCAGCAGCGCCTCGGTGTCGAGCGGCTTGACCGTGTGCATGTGCAGGATGCCGCAGCGAACGCCTTGCGCGGCCAGCAGGTCGGCCGCGGCGAGGGCGCGCTGGAGCATGATGCCGGTGGTCACCATGAGGACGTCGCCGGGTGGCCGCATCAGGATGGCCTTGCCGATCTCGAAGCCGTGCTCGGCCTTGGAGACGATGGCATCGCCGCCCTTTCCGAGCCGGATGTAGATCGGGCCCTTCCAGTCCAGCGTCTGCTCCATCATGCGCGCGGCCTCGTCGGCGTCACACGGGCAGATCACCGCCATGTTCGGCAGCGCCCGCATGATGGCGATGTCCTCGATCGCCTGGTGGGTGGGGCCGAGCGGCGCATAGACGAGGCCGCCGCCGTTGGCGATCAGGCGCACCGGCAGATTGTGCAGGCACAGATCGACCGCCACCTGCTCGTAGCAGCGCCGTGTCAGGAATGTCGCGATGGTGTTGACGTAGGGCACGAAGCCCTCCATCGCAAGGCCGGCCGACATGCCGATGATGTGGGCTTCCGAGATGCCCTCGATCAGGTGGCGCTTGGGAAACTCCTTGCTCATCGCGCGTAGCGTGCCGGCGCCGGGATCGGAGCCGATGTAAAGCACACGCTCGTCGCGCGCGGCGAGCTTGTGGACCATGTTCATCGCGGTGTTGCGCATGGGGAGCCGATCAAAAATCGCCGACAGCAACGCGAATGGCGTCGAGCTCGCTGTCGGTCAGCTTGTTCTTGTGATGCCAATCGGCGTTGGACTCCGCAGCCGGAAGACCCTTGCCCTTGACGGTATGGCAGATGATGGCGGTGGGTTTGCCCGCAACGGCCGGGACCTGCTTCAGGACGGTGCGCAGGGTGCCGACGTCGTGGCCGTTGACCTCCTGCACGGCGAAGCCGAAGCTGCGCCACTTGTCCGCAAGCGGCTCCAGCGGCAGCACGTAGTCGGTGGGCCCGTAGCTCTGGAGCTTGTTGTAGTCGATCAGCGCGACCAGGTTGTCGAGCCCATGCTTGGCCGCACCCATCGCAGCTTCCCACACCGATCCTTCATTGATCTCGCCGTCGCCGAGCAGGACGAAGGTCCGGTAGTTGCGCTCGCGCATGCGTGCGGCAAGCGCAAGGCCGACACCAATCGAGAGGCCGTGTCCGAGCGCGCCGGTCGACGCCTCGACCCCCGGCACCATGCCGTATTCGGGATGCCCGCCCAGGATGCTGTCGGGGCCGCAAAAGCCGTCCAATTCCGACAGCGGGAAGAAGCCGCGATCGGCCAGGAGCGCGTAGAGCGCGAGACAACCGTGTCCCTTGCTGAGAATGGCGCGGTCGCGATTGGGATCGCGCGGATTCTTCGGATCGATCCGCAGCACATCGTCGTAGAGCACGCGGACCATCTCGATCAGCGACAAGGCCGGACCGACATGTCCGCGTCCCGCGGAACGGACGGAACCGAGGACAAGGCGACGCAAATACAGGCTGCGCTCGTCCAGCGAGCAGGTGAGGGCGGCTTCAGCGTGGGGTGAGATCTGGATCACGTTGGCAAATCGCTTGATGGAGCCGGCGGGCTTTGTCTGACTGACCGGCTAGGCGCACCGTCAGGTCGCCACCTTGCGCAGCCAAGGCGCGCCGGGAGCGGCTTTCCGGCAAGTAGGCGTTCAGGACAATCAGGCACCAAATCGCTCCGAACACAGGATACAGTACGTCACGGCGGACCGCAAACGAGTCATCCCTAGCCGCGAAAGCTTGCGTGAGGCGTTCGGTCAACCGGTTTGCTTTGGCTTCGGGCAGATCGCTACCGGGATGAAGCGCGGTGTCGGACACGAGTTTGACCGGATCGTCCCAGCCGAAATATTCGAAGTCGATGAAGCGCAGCCGGCCGTCTTCGCTGCGCAGCGCATTGTGTAATCCGAAATCGGACGGGCTCAATGCGCGATGCGCGAGCGCAAGATCCGCTGCGGGATCCCGGCCGAATTCCGCATAGCGCAGGCGCAGCTTTCGAATCGCGAGGGACGTGCTGGGCACCAGGCTGCCGTCGATGAATGCGCGCAGGTCCGGATGATCGTCCGAGGCCCGCCTCAGTCCGTCCAGGCGCTGCTCGTACTGGGCGATGGCTTCCTCGGGCGAAAAGATGCTGGCTGACGCGTTCCGCAAAGTCTGCGCGCCGTCGGCGTCGCGCAGTTTCTGCAGCTCGATCAGGAAGTCGGCCAGCTGATCGGCATCGCCGTCCTGCGGACGCAGCACCGCCGCCTCGCCGTCGAACCATTGATACAGCGCGCAGAACGCATCAGAATCCTTCGCGATCGGGCGCGGTGTCGACATGATGCCGTGGCGCGACAGGAACGACAGCGCGTCATATTCCTGTCCCAGGCGGTCGCGCCCGTCGGAGGGATAATGCTTGAGGGCGAGGGCCGGTCCCTTTGCCATTTCAAGCCGAAACACCCTGTTGTTGCCGCCGGATCGCGCCGGCTGGGCGGCCGTGACCGGGGCGCCTGCCAGACGGCTGCCGATCGCCATTGCATCCGCTGCGCTGATGTCGGGCTCGCTCATGCCGCAAACACTTCGTTGCGGATGCCGGCCCATGTCGCGATCGGCCTGCAATGTTCGGGGTGCGGGGGCTGCGAACGCGTGAACAGGATCGAGCGCGTGCCCTTCGGGAAATGCGGTTGCTCGAAGACCTCGGCGAGATCGTCGATGAAGATGTCGAGCTCCAGGCTTACGAGTCGCTCGACCTTGGCGGACATCGTGTCCTCGAAATAAATGTCGCCGGCGGCCACCGCCGCATCCGCAGCGTCGATCAGGCCGGCACCACGCAGCCAGCCGCGTGCGGCTTCACGCAGGTCGGTGTGGTCGGGGTCCTGATGACCGAATCGGGTCTTGTGGCTGACGATGTAAACCTTCGCGCCGGCCTGTCTGCACGCCGCCAGGAATTCCCGCACCCCCGAATAGATTTCGGCGCCGCCAATGCCCTTGCCGTAGACGAAGCCCTGTAGGCCTTGCCAGGCGAGCTCGCCGCCAGTGCGGGATCGCAAGTAATCCCGCACATCGGTCTTCAGCCCCTCCCAGCCCTCCGGCACCAGCCCACGCTGACGTGCCGCGGCGGCAAAGACCTTGTCGTAGCAGATGATCGTGTTGTCGAAATCGATGCCGATCCGCACGCCGCTCACTTCAGGCTGATGTTCTGCATCATCTTGATGTTGAAGTACCTGGGGTCGTTGAGCGAGTTCGGCAGACGGCCGGTCTTGAAGGCGTCCACCAGACCCGACACGGCCTGCTCGATCGTATGTGTCGGCGCAAATCCGAGCTCGCGGCGGATCTTCTCCGAAGAGACGTGATACGAGCGCAGATCGTCGGTCGGCTCGACCGCGATGTCGACGTTATTGCCGACCACCGACTTGACGATGTCGGCGATCTTCATCAGCGAGTGGTTCTCGTAGCCGATGTTGTAGGTCTTGCCGTCGATCTTCGTGTCGTCCTGCTGGAGCAGGAACAGATAGGCTGCCGACATGTCCTGGATGTGCAGGTTAGGCCGGCGCTGCGTTCCGCCGAACACGCGGATGCGGCCGGTGTTGACCGCAAGGTTGGTCAGGATGTTGACGACGACGTCGAGCCGCTGCCGCGGTGCGTAGCCGCAGACGGTGGCGGGACGAACGGTGCAGGTCACGAACCCGGACGCAGCTTCGTCGGCAAGGTCGGTCTCGCACATCGCCTTGAACTTGGAATAGTCCGTGAGCGGTTCGCAGGACAGATCCTCGGTCACCTCGGCTTCGTCCTTGATGCCGTAGACGCTGGACGAGGACGCATAGATGAAACGCTTGATGCCGGCCTTCTTCGCCGCGCGCACCATCGGCCGGAAGCAGTCGTAGTTGATGGACTTGCCGAGCGTCGGGTCGAGCTCGAACGAGGGATCGTTGGAAATACAGGCGAGGTGGATCACCGCATTGTTGCCGCGCAGGGCCTCGTTGATCGCGGCCTCGTCGCGGATGTCGCCCTTGATCAGGCGCAGGTTGGGGTTGTCACGGACGGCGTCGAAGACGTCTTCACCGTACATGAACAGGTCGAGCACGGTGACCTTGTGGCCCGCCGCCAACAGCTGGGGCACCAGCACGCTGCCGACATAACCGGCGCCACCGGTGACCATCACGTTCCATTTTTGATCAATCACTGCCGTTCTCCAGATTCTTCGTTCGCGCTATTTCAACAACGCGGTCACGAACTTGACCAGCGGCGGCTTTTCGACCGAGCTGCGGTGGCCCACGATACCGACTTTGATCGCGCCGGCCGCGTTACCTATGAAGGCGACGTCCTCGATATTGCCGCCTGCGGCGACCAGCGGCGCCGTAATCGTCAGGAATGCATCGCCCGCGCCGACGGTGTCGACTACGGTCTTGGTGAAGGCGGGAACGCGCGCCACACCGGTCTTCGACGAGAAGGGGTAGCAGCCGAAGGAGCCGTGCGTGATGATCATGTTGTCGCAGGCGATCTTGCCGTGCAGGCCGTCTTCGATCACCGACGCAATGTCGCTGAACTTGTCGGTGGCGGCCAGGCGCGCTTCCGGTGCGTCGATGCAGATGTAGTCGGCGCGCGGATACTTCGTGATCAGATTGTAGCCGTGGTTGCCGCTGTTGCTCTGGGCATTGACCGCCAGGAACTTGGAGTTCGCGATCAAAGTGTCGATCGTGCTCGATGCGATCATGCCGTGACCGAAATCGGTGACGATGACCACGTCCGCGCCGCGCACGCGCTCCGCGGTGACCCTGTCGATCTCCTCCCGCTGCGCCGCGCTGACCGGCGTGTCGTTCATGGTGTAGACCTCGAACAACTTGTGCAGGTAGCCAAGCTCGACATAACGCAGCTTGCGGGTCGTCGGGCGGTTCTCGACGCGGATCGGCGTCAGCTTGACGTTCGGGCGGATATGCGCCCGGAGGAATGCTTCGGGGTAGTCCTCGCCGCCCAGCGTCGTGACGATCTCGACCGACTTGCAGAAGCTCGCGACATGGTTCGCCGCGGCGATCACGCCGCCTGCGAATTGCTCGCGGTTCTTGAACAGGGTCGCGACGATGTTCTCCTTCGAGGCCTTTCCGAGCGCCGTGACGTACTGGTACTCGTCGATGATCGTATCTCCGACCAGCACGACGTGCATGTCCTGGATCTTGTCGATCAGCTTCAGCAGGCGTTCGGCGCCGCCGCTTTCGCGCACCTTCCGGAGGTAGTCGCGCAGAGGGGGGTCGTAGATGTCGAAGTAGCGGTTCAGCAGCGACGACGAGCTGAAGGTCACGTCGCGCGTGAAGACGAGGCGCCCGCCGTGGCGCTCGACGGCCTCGCGCTCGGTGGCGATCTTGCCGGTGACGTCATCCTCGGGATTTTCGTAGTCCGAGCCCTTCACGTAGATGTCGGGGCGCACGGTATCGAGGACCGGCTCGGCGCTGGAGGTCCGGTTTATGCCGACCCAGTCGACCGTGCCGAGTGCGGCCAGCATCTCGGCGCGCATGCTCTCCGGAAAGATCGGCCGTCCCGGGCCCTTGTTGACGAAACAGTCGGCGGTGATGGTCACGATGACCACGTCGGCCTCGTTGCGCGCAGCCAGGATGTGCCGGACGTGGCCGAGATGCACGAGATCGAACACGCCGTGACAGAGCGCAACGGTGCGGCCCTCGGCCTGCGCGGCCCGCGCGATCTCGCCCAGTTGCTCGATCGTCTTGATCTTCTCGTGCGGTGCCGGATGGACCGCCGACTTGTCTGTCAGAATGTTACCCATGTGAGTTACCCAAAGCGCCGGCCGGCCTCAGCCGGCCGCTCCGAAATTAATCGACCCGGGGCAACAATATTCGGCGAAGCTGTTCAGTAGCTTGCCTTCTGCGACGGGCCTGACGCCGCATCGTTGTCGTCACCGAGATATTTGAACCAGTCCTTGGTGGCGTCGGCGATCTTGTCCACCGTCCACAGGGGGGCGTCCTTGTACTGGTCCATGGACTTCAGCATCGTCGCGACGCCGTCCTCGAATTTCACCTTCGGTGCCCAATTCAGGACCCGCTTGATCTTGGTGATGTCGGCGTAGGTGCAGTCGGGCTCGCCGGGACGCTTGGGAATGTGGACCTTGTCGCCGCCGAGCAGTTCGACCAGCCGGTTGACGCTGTAGGTGTTGTCCGAGCCGACGTTGAAAATCTCGTGCGAGACGTCGGAGCGTGCGGCCGTGACGAAGGCGTCGGCGACATCGCTGACGAAGGTGAAATCGCGGGTCTGCTCGCCGTCGCCGACCACAGTGAAGGGCTTGCCCGCAAGCTTCTGCGCCATGAACACGCCGAACACGGCGCCGTAGGTCCCCGTGGTGCGATGGCGTGGCCCGAACACGTTGAACAGGCGGAGCGCTACTGCCGGAAGCTTGTAGACCTGGCACCAGTGCATGACGCACTGCTCGCCGAGATTCTTGGTGAGAGCGTAGGGATACATCGGCCGGATCTCGGCGCTCTCCGGTGTCGGGTAGACATCGGGGAGGCCGTAGCAGGACGACGACGCCGCATACACGAAGCGGCTGACGCCCGCCTGGCGCGCGGCCTCGAGAACGTTGACCGTGCCGTCGACGTTGGCGCGGTGATACGGGATCGGCGATTCGATCGAGGGAACGATGTCGGCGAGTGCCGCGAGGTGGAACACCCAGTCGATACCGTTGAAATACGGGCTGATCGATTCGCGGTCAGTGACGTCGGCCCGGACGATCTTCAGCCGGCTCGAATCGGCGTGCGACGACAGATTTTCGGAACGCCCAATGACGAAATTGTCGAGCGCGATCACCTCATGGCCGTCATGGAGGAGGCGATCAACGAGGTGACTGCCGATGAAGCCGGCGCCGCCAGTGACGATGCATTTCATGAGGAACATCCGTAGCGCGAATGCCCTGCGGGCGTCGCCAATGTTGAGTGAAACCCCGAAGCCGACTAACAGTCGAATCGCACCTTCTGCAAGTAATATACCTTTGCAATCCCTAGTAATAGCCGGTATCAGGGCGTGATGTTGCAGTCGAGCCGTCACACCATGCCCGCTGAGTCTCTCGATCCCGATCACAAGGCTTTCCTCGACGACTACATGGGGCGCCTGCATCGCGCGACCGCGATTGACGATGGTATTTTTGCCAGCATCTCCGCCACCCGCACAGCCTGGTTGCGCACGCGCGAGCAGGGCGGTCGCGTCATCTTCATCGGTAATGGTGGTTCGGCCGGCATCGCCTCGCATCTGGCGATCGACCTCGCAAAGAACGCATCGGTGCCTGCGCTCTGCTTCAGCGATGCAAGCATGATGTCGTGCCTTGCCAACGACTACGGTTTCGAGGACTGGATCGCACACGCCGTGCGGCTGAGCGCCCGTGCCGGCGACTGCCTCGTCGCGATCAGTTCGTCGGGCCGCTCGAAGAACATCCTGAATGCGATTGCGCAGGCGCGCACGATGAAGCTCGGCGTGATCACGCTGTCGGGCATGAATGCGGACAATCCGCTGCGCAATCTCGGCGACGTCAATTTCTGGGTGGACAGCCGCAGCTACAACATTGTCGAGACCACGCACCAGTTCTGGATGATGGCCGCGATCGACCTCGTCATCGGTCGAGCGGAATACCCGGCATCCTGAGGCGGGCATCCGATGCAGGCGCGGTTCAAACAGGCGGCCCTGTTCTCGGTGAAGCTGCTGCTGTCCATCGCTGTGCTTATCTACCATTACCGTCGATCTGATCTTCACAGGGCGGGATTGTCCCGCTCGCTCGCATGTCTCCGTTTTCCGGTTCTATGATGCAAAACCTATTCTACGTCCGCCATACCTGCCGCCTCTGTCATTCGGACAAGCAAGAGCTGGTCGTTCCGATGGCCGGCATGCCGATTGGCACGCCGAACTTCCAGGTGCCGAACGCCAGCGTCGACGATCCCGTCTTCCGGGCCGCGGTGCCGATGGCGCTGCACCTGTGCAGGGATTGCGGCCATCTCCAGATCCTCCATGTCGGCAATCCGGAGGTGCAGTACCGCAACTACGTCTACACCACCTCGCTCTCGCTCGGCCTGCGGGAGCATTTCGCCGGTTATGCCAACGACGTCGTCAGCCGCTTCGGGATCGCGCCGGGCTCGCTGGTCGTCGAGCTCGGCAGCAATGACGGATCGCTGCTCGGCTTCTTCAAGGAGCGGGGCATGCGGGTGCTGGGCGTCGACCCCGCCGTCGACATTGCGCGGCGCGCAACGGAAGCTGGGATCGAGACCGTCGGTGATTTCTTCACCGACGTGATCGGTCGCCGCATCCTTCAGAGCCACGGTGCCGCCAGCGTCGTGATCGCCAACAACATGATCGCCAATGTCGACAATCTCGACCCGCTGGTGATCGGGGTTCGCGACGTGCTGGCGCCGGACGGATTGTTCGTGTTCGAAACGCAGTATGGCGTCGACGTCACCGAGAAGAACCTTCTCGACACCGTCTATCACGAGCATCTGTCGTATTTTAACATCAAGCCGCTGATCCGTTTCTTTGCCCGGCTCGGCATGGAGCTGATCGACGTTCAGCACATCTGGACCAAGGGCGGCTCGATTCGCGTGACCGTGCAGCGCGCCGGCGGCGCCAAGAAGCCGTCGGCGGAAGTCGCGCGGTTCGTTGCCGAAGAGGAGCGGCTCGGTGTCGATCAGCCGGCTTATTATGCGCCCTATGTGAAGAGGATCGCCGCGATCCGCGACGAGCTGGTCGCGATGGCCGATGCCGCCCATGCGCGCGGTCAGCTGGTTGCCGGCTATGGCGTCTCCGTGGGCACCACGACTCTGCTGCCGCAGTTCGGCCTGGAGAACAAGATCGACTTCCTGGTGGACGATGATCCCAAAAAGGCGAATGTGATGGCCGGCCCGGGTTACGACATCCCGATCCTGCCGCCCACGGCGCTGTACGAGCGCAAGCCGGCCTTCGTCGTCGTCTTCGCCTGGCGCTATATCGATCCGATCCGGGCCAAGCACGCCCGCTATTTCGCCGAGGGCGGAAAGTTCATGGTGCCGCTGCCGGGCATTTCCATGGTGGACCGGGCCGACTGACGCTGCCGGGCTGCGGAAGGCCGCCCCGGATGGCGCCTTGCGGGCAGTGGATAAGTCCTTGATCCACATGGCCTCTGCACGGCCGTCCGGGGGAGGGCGGCTTGCCCGTACAAGCCCTCTCTATCTTGACGTTTGGTCCCAACCGCAGTAGATACCCCGCACTCGCAGCCGGCCCGTTAGACGCGGATCTCCGGCGCGGCTTTAAATCCCCGAACAATCGAGCCCGGTTCCCGGCTCATCCTTCGAGACAGAGGGCTGGGCCAACGGCGGCTGTTCGGATCCCTGAAATTCATGTGCGTCTGTCGACGGACGCTGGACCTCAAACGATGGCAGTCAGCCCGTTCAAGTTCTTGCAGGAAGTGCGCTCGGAGACCGCCAAGGTCACCTGGCCGACCCGCCGCGAGACCACGATCACCACCATCATGGTGTTCGTCATGGTCGCGGTGGCCTCGATCTTCTTCTTCGCCGCCGACCAGATCATCCGTGTTCTCATCACCTTCCTTTTGGGCATCCACTGATGGCTACAGCAACCGCTCAAGTGTCCGACAAGCGCTGGTACATCGTCCACGCCTACTCGAACTTCGAGAAGAAGGTCGCCGAATCGATCCGCGAGCAGGCCAAGCAGCGCGGGCTCGAGGAGCTGTTCGAGCTGGTGCTGGTTCCGACCGAGAAGGTCACGGAAGTGCGCCGCGGCCGCAAGATTGACGCCGAGCGCAAGTTCTTCCCGGGCTACGTGCTGGTGAAGATGAAGCTGACCGACGAGGCGTTCCATCTGATCAAGAACACGCCGAAGGTCACGGGCTTCCTCGGCGCTGAAAACAAGCCGATGCCGATCTCGGAAGCCGAGGCCATGCGCATCCTGCACCAGGTGCAGGAGGGCGTGGAACGGCCGAAGGCGTCGGTGTCGTTCGAGATCGGCGAGAACGTGCGCGTGGCCGACGGCCCGTTCGCCTCGTTCTCGGGTGTGGTCGAGGAAATCGACGAGGCTCGCTCGCGCGTGAAGGTCGCGGTGTCGATCTTCGGTCGCGCTACGCCCGTCGAACTGGAATTCGGTCAGGTCGAGAAAGTCTGATCGGGTAGCGCGTGAAGCCGAAAGGCTTCGCGCAAAGAGAGGCCGTGGGAGGACGAGGGCGGTTGCCAGCCGCTCGAGATCCCGACCACGAACCTGAAACCGCCGGCTCCGCCGGCACAACAGGAGTGATACATGGCAAAGAAAGTGACCGGATACCTGAAGCTTCAGGTCCCGGCCGGTGCGGCGAATCCTTCGCCCCCGATCGGTCCCGCGCTCGGTCAGCGCGGTCTCAACATCATGGAGTTCTGCAAGGCGTTCAACGCCCAGACCCAGAAGGAAGAGAAGAACACCCCGATCCCGGTGATCATCACCATCTATGCGGACCGTTCCTTCACCTTCGAGATGAAGACGCCGCCGATGTCCTACTTCCTCAAGCAGGCCGCCAAGATCCAGTCCGGCTCGAAGGCGCCGGGCCGTGACAAGGCCGGCAAGGTGACCAAGGCGCAGGTGCGCGAGATCGCCGAGAAGAAGATGAAGGACTTGAATTGCGACACCATCGAATCGGCCATGAAGATGGTCGAGGGCTCTGCCCGTTCGATGGGTCTGGAAGTTGCGGGGTAAGCGGCCATGGCAATCGGAAAGCGTTTGAACAAAGCCCGCGAAGGCATTGACCGCGAAAAGCTTTACCCGCTCGCGGATGCCATCAAGATGGTCAAGGAGCGCGCGAAAGCGAAGTTCGACGAGACCATCGAGGTCGCGATCAATCTCGGCGTCGATCCCCGTCACGCCGACCAGATGGTCCGCGGCGTCGTGACCCTGCCGAACGGCACCGGCCGTACCCTCCGCGTCGGCGTGTTCGCCCGCGGCGCCAAGGCCGACGAGGCCAAGGCTGCGGGTGCCGACGTCGTCGGCGCCGAGGACCTGGTCGAGAAGGTGCAGAACGGCTCGATCGATTTCGACCGCTGCATCGCCACCCCCGACATGATGCCGCTGGTCGGCCGCCTCGGTAAGGTGCTCGGCCCGCGCGGCCTGATGCCGAACCCGAAGATCGGCACCGTGACCATGGACGTCACCGGTGCGGTGAAGGGTGCCAAGGGCGGCTCGGTCGAGTTCCGCGTCGAGAAGGCCGGCATCCTGCAGGCCGGCGTCGGCAAGGCTTCCTTCTCCGAGGAGAAGCTGGTCGAGAACATCAAGGCTCTCGCTGACGCTGTCTCCAAGGCGAAGCCGGCTGGCTCCAAGGGCACCTACATCCAGCGCGTTGCGGTGTCCTCGACGATGGGCCCCGGCGTGAAGGTCGAGCCGGGCACCATTCTCGGCTAAGTCTGGAAATTGCATGAGGCGAGGGGCGGAATTGGGCAACCGATTCCGCCCCTCGTCGTTTGTGGCGGCGTTGAGCGGAAACAAGAACAATGGCTGACAAGGTCCTGATCTACTCGCGCTTTCCCAAGACGATGATGGCGCGCTTCGCCGAACGGTTCGAACTGCTCGACACCGGCGGCAAGCCCGCGCGCGAGGTGTTTTCGGCCGACGAGCTCGGCGGCATCCGCGCGCTGCTCACCGCGGGCGGCTCGCCGCTGGAGGCAGAGGCGATGGACCTGTTTCCAAAGCTCGGCGCCATCGTCTGCTACGGCACCGGCTATGACGGCGTCGACCTGAAGGCGGCCGCCGCTCGCAACATCGCGGTGGGCCACAGCCCCGGGGCCAATGCAGCCTCCGTCGCCGATATCGCGATGACCCTGATGCTGGCGACGACGCGGCGGATCCTGGTTGCCGACCAGTATGTCCGCAGCGGCGATTGGGCTGCGTCAAAACAGTCGCCAATGATGCGTCCCCAGGCCGGCATGCCCGGCCGCCGTATCGGCGTCTATGGCATGGGCGAGATCGGCCGCAAGATCGCCGCGCGCTGCGCCGCCTTCGAGAGCGAGGTCGGCTATTTCAGCCGCACCAAATACGATCTGCCCTATCAATATTTCCCGTCGCTGGAAGCGCTCGCCGACTGGTGCGGCGTGCTGATGGTCGCCGTGCGGGCAGGGGCCGAGACCCAGCACGCCGTCAATGCCGATATCCTCAGGCGACTCGGGGCGGACGGCTATGTCGTCAACATCTCCCGCGGCTCTGTCATCGACGAGAAAGCCCTGGTCGCGGCGCTCACCGGCAAGACCATAGCCGGCGCCGGCCTCGACGTCTTCGAGAAGGAACCGCACGCGCCCGACGCGCTGACCGCGCTGCCGAACGTCGTGTTCGCCCCGCATATCGGCGGCCACACCCTGGACTCGCACGTCGCCATGCAGAACTGCGTGCTGGCGAACCTGACCGCGTTTTTCGAAGGCAAACCGCTGCCTTACGCGGTCAAATCCTAGCTGGCGCGATCGAGGCGGAATCTGTCCTGCAGCTCGCGCCGGAGCTTGTCGTCTTTCACCATGGCAATGCGCGCTGCCGCACGTTCGCGCAGCATCCGGGTCATGGGCGTCAGGGCCGGATAGGGGCTGTTCCAGCCGGCCGCCTGCAGGAACTGCTCGAGTCGTCCATCGGGGACGCGATCGAGCTGCCGAGCAAGAAATTCACGCTCTTCATCATTGCGGATGAGATAGACTCGTTTGAACGCCAGCATGCGGTTGACGAAGGCGTCGCTGGCGTCATCCCGTATCAAACGAAATCGCTGGCGCTGCTCGTCCACATATTGATCCGATTGGTAGGCTGTTTTGCTGGCGAGTCGCAGTGCCAGCTCGTATTCCCAGGTCTTCAGGTCGCGCCGTTCCTCGAAGATTTGCAGGGCCTGGTCCGCAATGCCGGGGAATTTCTCGGCGTCCCAGTGAAACGGCAGAGCTACCTCGTTGTAATCGAAGCCAATGGCGGGGTCCTGCATACGCGCCACGATTAGGTCGATGAACTTGCGCTGCCGACCAGGATCGAGCTTGTACCAGAATTTCTGGATCGACTCGCGGGCGTTACTGGTAAGGCTCGACAGCTCAATGAAGGAAGCCATCACGCCAAGCAGGTCGTCATCGACGCCACCCTTGGCCTGGACCGTCAGGGCGATGTCGAGCGCGGCAGTGCGGGTCGGACCTCTTGAAATTTCGGCTGCACGGCGGATCAACTCGGCAGTGCTGATATCGGGCATCTTCGGTGGTGCGGCCCAGTCGATGCCGTAGGCTGCGGCCGCGAGGTCCTCACCGGTAAAGCTGGGCCCTCCGATCCAGACCATTTGCGATGGGCCGCCGGAGAATCCCTCCCACAGCGACAATGTTGGGTCCGGCAGGTTGGGCCGCCCGAACAGCGGGGCGTAGCTGAGTACGACACGACGGCCAGAGTGCCAGGTCGCCGCCACGCGTTCCTCGCCGTTGTGCCGGACATTGAGCATACCGACGGTGCAGCAACCCACCATGGGGTGGTAGGGCCTGACCTTCATTCGAACCACGAGGCCGTCGGGAATGCTGTCGATCATCGTCGTCTTTAGGCATTCGCCGATGCGCCCAGCACGCTGCAATAGTTCCGAGTTGCGCAACTCGTCCGCGCTGCAGTCCTTGGCGGCCGCAAGCTCGGTCATCCGGATCGGTCCGATATGGCCTTTCTCGTCGTCAGTGGCGTGGACATAGCGGTCGATCAGGCCGTTGGCGAGGAGAGAGACCTGGCCGCAGCAACCCCGGACGCCGTTGGTTACCAGAGTGACGGTCCGAATGGACTTCAACTCGGTCGGGATCGTGCGGACGGCGAGGGAGGGATCGGTTGTCGCCTCGACCTGATACCGGCTCCAGACCGAAGCGCCGAACCAGATTGCGAAGAACAACGGCGGAGCCGCGATCAGGCCGGGCTGTTTCCGGATCGCGCCGAACGTCATCATGCCAATGACGACCGTCATCCAGACTACGTTGAGGCCGCCCGCGATGATGTGCATGAACTGGACGGGGAACGAGCTGGTTCCCAGCAAGCCATAGACGGCCGCGAGGATCACCAGACCGACGATCAGGGTGATGGTGTGCCGGATCATCTGGTCGATCCTTGTCGACTTGCCGCTGGGGAGGTAAGAGGGCGCGCGACTCAACCCTTAGCTGAGAAGTCTTGCCCGATCCGTAAGGCGTGTGCGCCGATGAGCCATCGTGGGAAAAGGGTTCGCTAACCTTCGGCGGCTACGTGCTTTTTGCAGGCGTTCAAGCCCGGCCGGCAATCGATTGGAACTGGTGTGAATTTTGCTCTTGGCAAGCAGGCCCGGAGCGGTTAAAGAACCGCCTCCGGACGTGCCGGCCTCGGCTGGCGCGTTCGTGCACGCATTCCGAAAACCCGACACGGCAGGAGATCATTCCTTTTCAGGACGTCCGCAAGGATTTGCCGGAAAAGGAAGGGAAACCGTCGGTTGGCTGGGATGCGGGCAGAGGTCGGGCGGTTCGCCGGCTGACCTTGTCCTGTCCAAGACTGCAGGCGCCCGCGGGAAATTTCGATTTCTCAACGGCTTAATCGCATGGCCTGCATAGACGGGTGAAGACCGGATTTCACTTCGCACCCAGCTTTGAGGGCTGGCTTTGCGAATCGGGTCTGGTTCGGACCTCGACACGCCGTGGGCCTTTGAGGGGCTCCCGGAGGGCAGGCTTTGAATTGTCGTCTTGCCCGGCGTGTCCGATGGGTTTTTGACCCGGAGGTTCAGGTTTGGGCGGGACGATGGGTGCAACCCGGCGGTCCCGCTTCTCGCGATGACCGCCAACCGGAGAGAGCTTGCTGTGGAACGAGCGGCAAAAAAAGAAGCGGTCGAACAGCTCAATGAGGTCTTCAAGACCACGAGCGTCGCGGTCGTTGCTCAATATTCCGGCCTCACCGTCGCCCAGATGCAGAAGCTGCGCCAGCAGATGAAGCAGGCGGGCGCTGCGGTGAAGGTCTCGAAGAACCGTCTCGCCAAAATTGCTCTTGAAGGCACTGACGTCGTTGCCATCGGCCCCATGCTGAAGGGACCGACCGTGATCGCGACTTCCAACGATCCGGTAGCGGCGCCAAAGGTCGCCATCGAATTCGCCAAGGCGAACGAAAAGTTCGTCATCGTCGGCGGCTCGATGGGGAAGACCGTCCTGAATGTCGACGGCGTGAAGGCGCTTGCCTCGCTGCCGTCGCTTGACGAACTGCGCGGCAAGATCGTCGGCCTCATCGTGGCCCCGGCGACCAAGCTGGCCCAGCTCGCCAACGCGCCCGCGGGCAAGCTCGCGCGCGTCATCCAGGCTCATGCCTCAAAGGG
The DNA here is from genome assembly GCF_054063675.1 of Bradyrhizobium sp. USDA 376. Classification (NCBI taxonomy): domain Bacteria; kingdom Pseudomonadati; phylum Pseudomonadota; class Alphaproteobacteria; order Hyphomicrobiales; family Nitrobacteraceae; genus Bradyrhizobium; species Bradyrhizobium sp. USDA 376. Next base: position 7,336,415 of record NZ_JBSSGN010000001.1, on the reverse strand, counting down.
CGAAGCGGCCTGACGCCCTTCGCAAAACTCAAACCCGAACCAGACTTACACCTAAGGAAACTGAACAATGGCTGACTTGCAGAAGATCGTTGACGACCTCTCGAGCCTCACCGTGCTCGAAGCCGCTGAATTGGCGAAGCTCCTCGAAGAGAAGTGGGGCGTTTCGGCTGCCGCGGCTGTCGCCGTGGCCGGCCCGGCTGGTGGTGGTGCTGCTGCCGCTCCGGCGGAAGAGAAGACCGAGTTCACGGTCGTTCTCGCCTCTGCCGGCGAGAAGAAGATCGAGGTCATCAAGGAAGTCCGCGCCATCACCGGTCTCGGCCTGAAGGAAGCAAAGGACCTCGTCGAGGGTGCTCCGAAGCCGCTGAAGGAAGGCGTGAACAAGGAAGAAGCCGAGAAGATCAAGGCCCAGATCGAGAAGGCTGGCGCCAAGGTCGAGCTCAAGTAAGCACCGCTTACTGGTGCGGGATCCCGGGCGGGCATCGGCTCGGCCCGGGATCCTGGTCCCCCCGAGAGGGTGGGCTGGATGCAAAAGGCGTGCGACGGAACGATCCGACGCAGGCCGAACACGAAAAAGTGTGGGGATTTGCGGGTTTAACCCTCGAATCTGCACTATTGTCGCCCCATATCGGGTCGACAGCACGAAAGCGCGGTGGGCAGGGAGGCCGGATTTCCCTGTAAGCCGTTGGGAGAGCAGGCTATTTCGGGCTTTTGCAGTCCGTGAAGACGATCGTTGTGACGGGCGGGCGCGCACACCAGCGCCCCGCGCGTCGTTTTGCGTTTTGAAGGTCTGAAGAACAGATTCAGGACATTCCCGCCTGAACCTGAGTTTCCGACCCCCCAAAACGGGTTCGAAAAATTCAACCCGGGGAGCGGTGGCAGCCGCGTTCCGGACGGCGCGCCCAGAGCGGGCGACGAAATGAGAGGCCACGATGGCGCAGCAGACATTCACCGGTCGCAAACGCGTTCGCAAGTTCTTCGGACATATCAAGGAAGTCGCCGAGATGCCGAACCTCATCGAGGTTCAGAAGGCGTCCTATGACCAGTTCCTGATGGTCGACGAGCCCCAGGGCGGCCGTCTCGACGAGGGTCTGCAGGCGGTGTTCCGCTCGGTGTTCCCGATCTCGGACTTCTCGGGCACCTCGATGCTGGAATTCGTCCGCTACGAGTTCGAGCAGCCGAAATATGACGTCGACGAGTGCCGCCAGCGCGGCATGACCTTCGCGGCTCCCCTCAAGGTGACGCTGCGCCTCATCGTGTTCGATATCGACGAGGAAACCGGCGCGAAGTCGGTCAAGGACATCAAGGAGCAGGACGTCTACATGGGCGATATCCCGCTCATGACGATGAACGGCACCTTCATCGTGAACGGCACCGAGCGCGTCATCGTCTCGCAGATGCACCGTTCGCCCGGCGTGTTCTTCGACCACGACAAGGGCAAGACCCATTCGTCGGGCAAGCTGCTGTTCGCCGCCCGCGTGATCCCGTATCGCGGTTCCTGGCTCGACATCGAGTTCGACGCCAAGGACATCGTCTATGCGCGTATCGACCGTCGCCGCAAGATTCCGGTGACGTCGCTGATGTTCGCCCTCGGCCTCGACGGCGAGGCGATCCTGTCCACGTTCTACAAGAGGATCCTCTACAAGCGGACCAAGGAAGGCTGGCGCGTTCCGTTCGACGCCAACCGTTTCCGCGGCTACTCGACCGTCAACGATCTGATCGACGCCGATACCGGCAAGGTCGTGCTCGAGGCCGGCAAGAAGCTCACCGTCCGTGCCGCCCGCCAGCTCCAGGAGAAGGGGCTGAAGGCGCTGCGCATGGCTGACGAAGAGCTGGTCGGCAATTACGTCGCCGAGGACCTCGTCAACCCGAAGACCGGTGAGATCCACGCCGAAGCCGGTGAGGAAATCACCGACAAGCTGATGAAGGCGCTCAACGAGCAGGGCTACAAGGAACTGCCGCTGCTCGACATCGATCACGTCAATGTCGGCCCCTACATCCGCAACACGCTCTCGGCCGACAAGAACATGACGCGCGAGGATGCGCTGTTCGACATCTACCGCGTGATGCGTCCGGGCGAGCCGCCGACGCTGGAATCGGCGCAGGCCATGTTCCAGTCGCTGTTCTTCGACGCCGAGCGTTACGACCTCTCCGCGGTCGGCCGCGTCAAGATGAACATGCGCCTCGACCTCGATGCGCCCGACACCCAGCGTACGCTGCGCAAGGAGGACATCCTCTCCGTCATCAAGACGCTGGTGGACCTGCGCGACGGCAAGGGCGAGATCGACGACATCGACCATCTCGGCAACCGCCGTGTGCGCTCGGTCGGCGAGCTCATGGAGAACCAGTACCGCATCGGCCTCCTGCGCATGGAGCGCGCGATCAAGGAGCGCATGTCCTCGGTCGATATCGACACGGTCATGCCGCAGGACCTGATCAACGCGAAGCCCGCGGCTGCCGCGGTGCGCGAGTTCTTCGGCTCCTCGCAGCTCTCGCAGTTCATGGACCAGACCAACCCGCTGTCGGAGATCACCCACAAGCGCCGCCTCTCGGCACTTGGACCGGGCGGTCTGACCCGCGAGCGTGCCGGCTTCGAGGTGCGCGACGTGCATCCGACGCATTACGGCCGCATCTGCCCGATCGAGACGCCGGAAGGTCCGAACATCGGCCTGATCAACTCGCTCGCGACCTTCGCGCGCGTGAACAAGTACGGCTTCGTCGAGACGCCTTATCGCAAGGTCAAGGACGGCCGCGTCACCGACGAGGTCGTGTACCTCTCGGCGATGGAGGAGGGCCGCTACACGGTCGCGCAGGCCAACGTGCCGCTCGATCCGAAGGGCCGCTTCACCGAAGATCTCGTGGTCTGCCGTCACGCCGGCGAAGTCTTGCCGGTGACGCCGGACAAGGTCGACTATATGGACGTGTCGCCGAAGCAGCTCGTCTCCGTCGCCGCGGCGTTGATCCCGTTCCTCGAGAACGACGACGCCAACCGCGCGCTGATGGGCTCGAACATGCAGCGCCAGGCGGTGCCGCTGGTTCGCGCCGAGGCGCCGTTCGTCGGCACCGGCATGGAGGGCGTCGTTGCCCGTGACTCGGGCGCTGCGATCGCGGCGCGCCGTTCGGGCGTGATCGACCAGATCGACGCGACCCGCGTCGTCATCCGCGCCACGGAAGATCTCGATCCGACCAAGTCGGGCGTCGATATCTACCGCCTGATGAAGTACCAGCGCTCCAACCAGTCGACCTGCATCAACCAGCGTCCGCTGGTGAAGGTCGGCGACATCGTCAAGAAGGGCGACATCATCGCCGACGGTCCGTCGACCGATCTCGGCGAGCTCGCTCTGGGGCGTAACGTGCTCGTCGCGTTCATGCCGTGGAACGGCTACAACTTCGAAGACTCGATCCTGCTCTCCGAGCGGATCGTGAAGGAAGACGTCTTCACCTCGATCCACATCGAGGAGTTCGAGGTGATGGCCCGCGACACCAAGCTCGGGCCTGAGGAAATCACCCGCGACATTCCGAACGTCTCGGAAGAAGCGCTGAAGAACCTCGACGAAGCCGGTATCGTCTACATCGGTGCGGAAGTGCGCGCCGGCGACATCCTGGTCGGCAAGATCACGCCGAAGGGCGAAAGCCCGATGACGCCGGAAGAAAAGCTCCTGCGCGCCATCTTCGGCGAAAAGGCTTCCGACGTCCGCGACACCTCGCTGCGCGTTCCTCCGGGCGTGCAGGGCACGATCGTGGAAGTGCGCGTGTTCAACCGTCACGGCGTCGACAAGGACGAGCGTGCGCTGGCGATCGAGCGGGAAGAGATCGAGCGTCTGGCCAAGGACCGCGACGACGAGCAGGCGATCCTGGACCGCAACGTCTACAACCGTCTTGCCGAGCTGCTCGAAGGGCGGCAGGGCATTGCCGGTCCGAAGGGCTTCAAGAAGGACACCAAGATCACCCGTGCGGTGCTCGAGGAGTACCCGAAGTCGCAGTGGTGGCTGTTCGCCTCGCCGAACGACAAGCTGATGGCCGAGATCGAGGCCATGCGGAAGCAGTACGACGAGTCGAAGAAGGGGCTCGAGCAGCGCTTCCTCGACAAGGTCGAGAAGCTGCAGCGCGGTGACGAATTGCCGCCCGGCGTGATGAAGATGGTCAAGGTCTTCGTCGCGGTGAAGCGCAAGATCCAGCCCGGCGACAAGATGGCCGGCCGCCATGGCAACAAGGGCGTGGTGTCGAAGATCGTGCCGATCGAGGACATGCCGTTCCTCGAAGACGGTACGCACGCCGACATCGTGCTCAATCCGCTGGGCGTGCCCTCGCGCATGAACGTCGGACAGATCCTCGAGACCCATCTCGGCTGGGCCTGCGCCGGCCTCGGCAAGCGTATCGGCCAGACGGTCGATGCGTACCTGTCGAAGCAGGACATCAAGCCGCTGAAGGAAACCTTGAAGAAGGTCTACGGCGAGGACGAGACGATCAAGTCGCTCAACGACAACGAGCTGCTCGAACTCGGCCATAACCTCAGCCGCGGTGTTCCGATCGCAACCCCGGTGTTCGACGGCGCCAAGGAAGCCGACATCGAGGAGATGCTGAAGCTTGCCGGTCTCGACGCTTCGGGTCAGTCGACCGTCTATGACGGCCGCACCGGCGATCCGTTCGATCGCAAGGTGACGGTGGGCTACATCTACATGCTCAAGCTGCACCATCTCGTCGACGACAAGATCCATGCGCGTTCGATCGGTCCGTACTCGCTTGTCACCCAGCAGCCGCTGGGCGGCAAGGCGCAGTTCGGCGGCCAGCGCTTCGGCGAAATGGAGGTGTGGGCGCTCGAGGCTTACGGCGCGGCGTACACGCTCCAGGAAATGCTGACGGTGAAGTCGGACGACGTCGCCGGCCGCACCAAGGTGTACGAGGCGATCGTGCGCGGCGACGACACGTTCGAGGCCGGTATTCCGGAATCGTTCAACGTGCTGGTCAAGGAAATGCGCTCGCTCGGCCTCAACGTCGACCTGCACAACTCCAAGATGGGACCGGCGCCGACGTCGGAAGCGGCCGAGTAATTCGACCTGTCATGCCCGGCCTTCGCGGCCGGGCATTGGCGCCCCTCCCGAGGCCTTGAGGGCAGGGCGCCGTGCTCGAGTGATTTTCGAATTTGCGGCCGGAGGCGACCGGCACGCGAGGAGAAGACGATGAACCAAGAAATTATGAATCTCTTCAACCCGACGACGCCGGCTCAGGTCTTCGACCAGATCCGGATCTCGATCGCGTCTCCAGAGAAGATTCTGTCCTGGTCCTACGGCGAGATCAAGAAGCCGGAGACCATCAACTACCGTACCTTCAAGCCCGAGCGCGACGGCCTGTTCTGCGCCCGCATCTTCGGGCCGATCAAGGACTATGAGTGCTTGTGCGGCAAGTACAAGCGCATGAAGTACAAGGGCATCATCTGCGAGAAGTGCTCGGTCGAGGTCACGCTGTCGCGCGTCCGGCGCGAGCGCATGGGCCATATCGAGCTCGCAGCCCCCGTCGCCCACATCTGGTTCCTGAAGTCGCTGCCCTCGCGCATCGGCCTTCTGCTCGACATGACGCTGAAGGATCTCGAGCGGATCCTCTACTTCGAATATTACGTCGTGCTGGAGCCGGGCCTCACCGCGCTCAAGGACCGTCAGCTGCTGTCGGAAGACGAGTATCTGAAGGCGCAGGACGAGTACGGCCAGGACAGCTTCACCGCCATGATCGGCGCCGAAGCGATCCGCGAGCTGCTCAAGGGCATGGACCTCGAGAAGCTCGAGGCCTCGCTGCGCGTCGAGATGCAGGAGACCGACTCCGACATCAAGCACAAGAAGCTCGCCAAGCGCCTGAAGATCGTGGAAGCGTTCCGCCACTCCGGCAACAAGCCGGAATGGATGATCATGACCGTGGTCCCGGTGATTCCGCCGGACCTGCGTCCGCTGGTGCCGCTGGACGGCGGCCGCTTCGCGACCTCGGATCTCAACGACCTCTACCGCCGCGTCATCAACCGCAACAACCGCTTGAAGCGGCTGATGGAGCTGCGCGCGCCCGACATCATCATCCGCAACGAGAAGCGCATGCTTCAGGAAGCGGTCGATGCGCTGTTCGACAACGGCCGCCGCGGCCGCGTCATCACCGGCGCCAACAAGCGTCCGCTGAAGTCGCTCGCCGACATGCTCAAGGGCAAGCAGGGCCGTTTCCGCCAGAACCTGCTCGGCAAGCGCGTCGACTACTCGGGCCGTTCGGTGATCGTGGTCGGTCCCGAGCTGCGCCTGCATCAGTGCGGCCTGCCGAAGAAGATGGCGCTCGAGCTGTTCAAGCCGTTCATCTATTCGCGGCTTGACGCCAAGGGCCTGTCCACCACCGTGAAGCAGGCCAAGAAGCTGGTCGAGAAGGAGCGGCCCGAGGTCTGGGACATCCTGGACGAGGTCATCCGCGAGCATCCGGTGCTGCTCAACCGCGCGCCGACGCTGCACCGCCTCGGCATCCAGGCGTTCGAACCCGTGCTGATCGAGGGCAAGGCGATCCAGCTCCACCCGCTGGTCTGCTCGGCGTTCAACGCCGACTTCGACGGCGACCAGATGGCCGTGCACGTCCCGCTGTCGCTCGAAGCGCAGCTGGAAGCGCGCGTCCTGATGATGTCGACCAACAACATCCTGCATCCGGCGAACGGCCAGCCGATCATCGTGCCGTCGCAGGACATCGTGCTCGGTCTCTACTACGTCTCGATCATGCGCGAAGGCCTGCCCGGCGAGGGCAAGATCTTCGGCGACATGGCCGAGCTCGAGCACGCGCTGCATGCGAAGGTCATCCACCTCCACACCAAGATCAAGTACCGGTGGCAGGGCATGGACGAGACCGGCAAGGTCTCGACGCGCTGGATCGAGACCACCGCCGGCCGCGTCATGCTCGGCAATCTGCTGCCGAAGAATCCGCGGATTTCGTACGAGATCATCAACAAGCTGATGACCAAGCGCGAGATCTCGGGCGTCATCGACCAGGTCTACCGTCACTGCGGTCAGAAGGAGACGGTGATCTTCTGCGACCGCATCATGGCGCTCGGCTTCTACAATGCGTTCAAGGCCGGCATCTCGTTCGGCAAGGACGACATGGTCGTGCCGCACGGCAAGTGGAAGATCGTCGATACCACCCGTACGCTGGCGAAGGATTTCGAGCAGCAGTACAACGACGGTCTGATCACCCATGGCGAGAAGTACAACAAGGTCGTCGACGCCTGGTCGAAGGCCACGGAAGAAATCGCCAAGGCGATGATGAAGGAGATCTCCTCGACCAAGAAGACGGCGAGCGGGGCCGATGCCGACATCAACTCGATCTACATGATGGCTCACTCCGGTGCCCGCGGTTCGCCGGCCCAGATGCGCCAGCTCGCCGGCATGCGCGGCCTGATGGCCAAGCCGTCGGGTGAGATCATCGAGACGCCGATCATCTCGAACTTCAAGGAAGGCCTCTCGGTGCTCGAGTACTTCAACTCGACCCACGGCGCCCGTAAGGGCCTCGCGGACACCGCGTTGAAGACCGCGAATTCGGGCTACCTGACTCGTCGTCTCGTCGACGTGGCGCAGGACTGCATCATCACGCAGTCCGACTGCGGCACCAAGCTCGGCATCAAGATGCGCGCCATCGTCGATGCCGGCACCGTGGTCGCTTCGCTCGGCTCGCGCATCCTCGGACGCACGGCCTGTGAAGACATCCGTGACAGCTCGGGCAAGGTGATCATCAAGCGCGACACGCTGATGGAGGAGAGCCATCTGGAAGCCATCCAGCAGGGTGGTGTGCAGGAGGTGAAGATCCGCTCGGCGCTGACCTGCGAGCTCGTCAACGGCATCTGCGGCAAGTGCTACGGCCGCGACCTCGCCCGCGGCACGCCGGTCAACCACGGCGAAGCGGTCGGCGTCATCGCGGCGCAGTCGATCGGCGAGCCGGGCACCCAGCTCACCATGCGCACCTTCCACATCGGTGGTGCGGCGCAGCTCAACGAGCAGTCCTTCGTCGAAGCCAACTTCGACGGCAAGATCGTGATCCGGAACAAGGCCATCGCCCGCAACAGCGAAGGTCACCTGATCGCGATGGTGCGCAACATGGTGGTGGCGATCGTCGATGCTGACGGCACCGAGCGTGCGACGCACCGTGTCCAGTACGGCTCGCGCCTGCACGTCGACGAAGGCGACATGGTCAAGCGCGGCCAGCGCGTCGTCGAGTGGGATCCCTACACCCGTCCGCTCCTCACCGAAGTCGAAGGTACCATCGGCTTCGAGGATCTGGTCGAGGGGCAGTCGATCTCGGAAACGCTCGACGAGGCCACCGGTATCGCCAAGCGTGTGGTCATCGACTGGCGCTCGACCCGCGGCGGCTCGGACCTGCGCCCGGCCATCGTGGTCAAGGGCAAGGACGGCAAGGTGCTCAAGCTCGCCCGCGGCGGCGATGCCCGCTACATGCTGTCGGTCGACGCCATCCTCTCGGTCGACGTCGGAGCCAAGGTCAATCCGGGTGACATCCTCGCCCGTGTCTCGACCGAAAGCGCCAAGACGCGTGACATCACCGGCGGTCTGCCGCGGGTGGCGGAACTGTTCGAGGCCCGGCGTCCGAAGGATGCGGCGATCATCGCCGAAATCGCGGGCACCATCCGGTTCGGGCGCGACTACAAGAACAAGCGTCGCATCTCGATCGAGCCGATGGACAAGACCGAGGAGCCGCGCGAGTACCTGATCCCGAAGGGCAAGCACATCCACCTTCAGGACGGCGACGTCGTCGAAAAGGGCGACTTCATCGTCGAAGGTAACCCGGCGCCGCACGACATCCTTGCGGTCAAGGGCATCGAGGAGCTCGCGGCCTACCTGGTCAACGAAATCCAGGAGGTCTACCGGCTCCAGGGCGTGCTCATCAACGACAAGCACATCGAGGTGATTGTCCGTCAGATGCTCCAGAAGGTGGAAGTCACCGACCAGGGCGACACGGACATGATCTCCGGCGAGCAGGTCGACAAGATCGAGTTCGACGCGCTGAACGAGAAGGCCAAGGAAGAGGGCAAGAAGCCCGCCACGGGAACGCCGGTTCTGCTCGGCATCACCAAGGCGAGCCTCCAGACCCGCTCGTTCTTCTCGGCGGCCTCGTTCCAAGAGACCACCCGCGTCCTCACCGAGGCGGCGGTCAACGGCAAGATCGATCCGCTCGAGGGTCTGAAGGAGAACGTCATCGTCGGCCGGCTGATCCCGGCAGGCACCGGCGCCTCCATGGCCAAGATCCGCGAAGTCGCGATGAAGCGCGACAAGCTGATCCTGGACGAGCGCGAGAAGCAGGCGTCTGTCGTGTCGCCCGCGCCGGAAGCGGAGCTTCCTGCGCTGCCGCCCGCGGAATGATCGTTCATCCGTAGGAATACCGAGGACAATGAAAAGGCCGGCGCAAGCCGGCCTTTTTGCTGCTTTCTTTGCTTGCTGCGATGCAGGATCAACCTTTGTTCATCTTTCCTTCAGACGCAAAAGCGCTTCTGCTAGGGGAGCTTAGACCGGTGGATCCCGTGACGGGGGCAGGGCCGGAGACCACGGAACTAATATGCTTGACCTCGCAATCGTAGGCGGCGGCCCCGGCGGGCTGATGAGCGCCTGGTATCTGAAGCGTAAGCTCGGCGACCTCTGCCGCGTCACCATCTTCGAGGCGTCGGACCGGCTCGGCGGCAAGATCGTCACACGCAAATTCGATTCCGCGCCCGCGATGTACGAGGCCGGCGTTGCCGAGATCTACGACTACTCGATGACGGGTCCGGATCCGCTGCGCGAGCTGATCCAGCATTTCGGCCTGCAGACGATTCCGATGGATGCCGAGCAGGTGCAGTTCGGCGGCGAATTGCTCAACGACGTGCCCGGCATGCGCCGCAAGTACGGCGCCACGACCGCGGCCGCGATCGAGGCGTTCCGCAAGCGCTGCACCGAAGTGATGTCGCCGATCGAATATTACGAGGGCGTCGGCGCGCACGACAACGAGAATCCCTGGGCCTACAAGACCGCCGAGCAGGTGCTCGACGAGGAGGTCGAGGACGAAACCGCAAAGCGTTTCTTCAAGGTGATGGCGCGCTCGGACATCGCGACCGAAAGCCACAACACCAACGGCCTCAACGCGCTCAAGAACTACCTGATGGACGTCGACGGCTATATCGGCCTCTATTCCATCCAGAACGGCAACGAGCAGCTGATCGAGTGCCTGCAGTCGGAGGTCAATGCCGACATTCAGCTCAATCACCGCGTGCTCACCGTCGGCAAGGCGCCGACCGGCCGCTACCAGCTCAAGATGATGAACGGCAAGGGTCCGGAGACGCGCGATTTCGACCTCGTGCTGGTCTGCCTGCCGCATTCCTGGCTCGCCACCGTGGGGTGGGAAGGCGAGCAGCTGCGCAAGTCGATGGTCAAGCACGTCTCCTATTTCGACCGTCCAGCGCACTATTTGCGCGTCTCGATCCTGTTCGACGAGCCGTTCTGGGGCGAGAAGATTCCCGGCGCCTGGTTCATGTCGGAAGCCTTCGGCGGCTGCTGCGTCTACAACGAGGGTGCGCGCCACGACGTCGGCAAGCATGGCGTGCTGAACTGGCTCATTCCCGGTGCCGACGCGCTGGCCTTCGCCAATCTCTCCGATCAGGAGCTGATCGAAGCCGCGCTGAAATCGCTGCCGGCCTCACTCGGCGATGCCCGCGCGCATTTCATGGAAGGCAAGATCCATCGCTGGCTGTCGTCGGTGAATGCGCTGCCGGGCGGTCTGCCCGTGCGCGACGTCATGACCAATCACCGGCCCGAGCCGAAGGAACATCCCGGCATTGTCGTGGTCGGCGACTATCTGTTCGACTCGACGCTGAATGGCCTGCTCGACTCCTCGGATGCGGCCACCGACATCATCTTGACCGAGATGATGCGGCTGCGCCGCGAACGCGCGCAGGAGGACAAGCCGCTCTCCGACAAGATCGACCGCGACTATTTCGAGAACTATCGCGGCCGCGGTCCCTACGGCGAGGCGTGGCAGCACTTCACCGATCCCGACTATCTGACAAGACTGATCGGCATCGTCTGGGGCAAGGCCAAGGGCTCAAAGCTCCTGGTCGCGGGCTCGGCCAGTGGCGAGCTGGTCGGCGCACTGCGCGAGCGGGGCATCGATGCCTGGGGCATCGAGAACAACCGTGCCATCCACGCCAAGACGCCGAAGGCGCTGAAGAAGTACAACAAGCTCGGATCGATCACCGATATGCCGTTCAAGGACGGCAGCTTCGATTTCGTGTTCGAGACCAGCCTCTGCCACTTGTCGCCGAAGCAGGTGGTCCGTGCGATCCGCGAGCTCAACCGCGTGGTCAAGACCGGACTCGTGTTCGGCTCGGTCACCTCGGACATGGCGCCGGCTCTGATCGACCGCTACGACCTGCTTCGCGGGGTCAAGAAGCTCGGCACCTGGTGGGAATGGTCCGAGCTGTTCTTCGGCAACGGCTTCGATCTGTCGATGCACCGCAAGGACTGCACCGATGCGCTCTGGGAGGCGACGCTCGCCGCCAATAAGGGTCCGGGCCAGTGGTACGCCGACGCGGACAGCTTGCGCTATTCGTTCTTCGACAAGGTCGAGGACGAGGACGACGACTAGCCCTTAAGATCGGGTGAATTCGCCAATTGCTTTGCCGAATTCATCGTGATCGCATAGAATCGGTGCGATAGCGGCTCTCCGCTATCTCATGCTTTCTCTGCGGTCATGCCGGCCGTCAGCATCGGTTGGTTTCATGGCGTCCAAGCCTCTTTCGCCCGACAAACAGAAGCTCGCTGCCGAAGAGGCGGCCGGGCTCGACGACAAGCTCGCCTCCGCCGCCAAGCCCGATCTGGAAAAAGACGGGGACGACGAAGACGAGGAGGATGACGAGCTGGAGCTCGACGACGACGATGAGGACGAGGACCTCGTCGTCTTTACCGCGCGCGAGGCCGCCGGTGCGCTCGCGACCATCCTGGGCTTCGTCAAGCCCTACCTGGCCAACTACAAGCGGATGCTGTCGTTCGTGGCGTTCGGCGTCATCATCGAGACGCTGTTCAATGTCATCATGCCGCTCAGCCTGAAGTACCTGATCGACGACGCGCTCGGCGAGGAGGATTTCCAGGCGCTGTACAAGATTCTCGGCGTGCTCGCGGCCGCCGGCATCATCACCTCGATCGTCGCGGTCTGGTACGAGCGCTGGGACGCGCGGCTGGCGGCCTGCATCATCTCCGATGTGCGCAAGCGTCTGTTCGAGCACGTCCAGGACCTGCCGGCGGCCTATTTCGGCCGCACCAAACGCGGCGAGATCCTGTCGCGCTTCTCGGTCGATCTCTCGGCCTTCGAAGGCTCGGTGAAAACCTTCGCCAACAGCGCCGCGCTGCCGTTCCTGGAACTGATCGCCGGCATCATCCTGATGGTGTTCCTGAACTGGCAGCTCGCGGTGGTCGCGCTGCTGGTGTTCCCGATCACGCTGATCGGCCCGCGCATCCTCACCCCGAAGGCGGTGCAGGCCAATTACGAGCAGAAGCAGAACGAGGCCGCGCTGCTCGGCATGGTGCAGGAGAACATCGGCGCCCAGGCCGTGATCAAGGCGTTCAGCCTGCAGCGCAAGATGTTCGGCTTCTTCACCTTCCGTAACGACGAGACGCGCAACAGGATCGCCTCGGCCGCGTTCCTGTCGACCATGGTGGAGCGGACGGTCACCATCTCGGTCTTGTTGCTGCACCTCGTGGTGCTCGCGATCGGCGCGTATCTGGCGACCAAGGGCCAGATCACCATCGGCACCTTCGTCACCTTCGAGAGCGCGTTCTGGGAGGTCTCCTACAACATCGCTCATGTGATGCATTTCATTCCGGTGTCGATCTCCTCGGCCGCCGCAATCCGCCACATCCAGGAGCTGCTCGACGAGCCGACCCGCGGCGCCGATCGCCCCGGCGCGCCCGATCTGCCGCGCATCACCAACGACATCACGTTCGACCATGTGACCTTCCAGTACGAGGGCAGCCAGACGCCGGTGCTGGACAATCTCAGCCTCAAGCTCAATGTCGGCAAGCGCATCGCCATCGTCGGGCCGTCGGGCTCGGGCAAGAGCACGCTGCTCAACCTGATCCTGCGGCTCTACGTGCCGGACGATGGGCGCGTCACCATCGACGGGGTCGATGTCCGCAAGGTGACGCTGGATTCGCTGCGCCGGAGCATGGCCGTGGTGTTCCAGGAGAACATGCTGTTCAACATGTCGATCCGCGAGAACATCCGGCTCGGCAAGGAGGGCGCCACCGACGCGGAGGTGGAGGACGCCGCCAAGAAGGCCGAGATCCACCGCTACATCATGAGCCTGCCGCAGCGCTACGACACGCCGGTCGGCGAGCGCGGTGACACGCTCTCTGGCGGTCAGCGCCAGCGCATCGCGATCGCGCGGGCGATCATCCGCAATCCGTCCGTGCTGCTGCTGGACGAGGCCACCTCGGCGCTCGACCAGACCACGGAAGCCGCGATCAACCGCACGCTGCTGAAGGTTGCCAAAGGCCGCACCATGATCTGGTCGACCCACCGCCTGACCTCGGTGGTCGAGATGGACGAGATCATCGTGATTTCAGGGGGCAGGGCGATCGAGCGCGGCTCGCACGCCGAGCTGCTCGCCAAGAACGGTACCTATCGCCAGCTGTGGAACGACCAGATCCACCAGCCGCACGGCGCTGCGGCTCACGCCGACGACGACAGCGACGATGACGACGAGGATGAAGACGACCTCGAGGATGATGAGGACGAGGACGACGAGGAAGAATGACCGAGGAAGTTCGGCTCCAGGTCGAAGGCGCCTCCGAACGGCCGCAGCAGCCCCTGGGCCGACCAGGCGATGAAGCGCGCCCAGCGCTGCGCTGTCCAGTAGGGGCTTGTGGCGGTCGAGACTGAGCGAAAGTCGAAGGCCTTCGCCGCCGACCATTCGTCGCAGGCCCGCTTGACCGGATCGGCGTAGAACGCAGCGATCTTGGCAGCATCCATCCCGTCGGAGGCCAGCCATCGCGGGATGTAGACGTTGCAGAGTCGCTCGACGTCGGTGAAGACCTTGTCGCAGCCGGTGCCGGCGGCCGGGCAGGAGGTCGAGAAGGCATCGCCCACCAGCACGAGCCCGGGCTGGCCGCCGGCATCGTTCACATAGAGATCGACCGGGCGGATCTTCAGCTCGCCGGGAATGTCGCAGGGGCCGGTGATGCGCTTGAGGCGGGGCAGGGCGGCATGCAGCGTCTCGGCCGGGACGCGGCGCAGCTCGCGCAGCCAGGGGTCGTCAAAGCCGCGGTAGACGAACAAATTGGCGCGCATCCGCGTGCCGATCGGAAACAGCGTGATGTAGGGGATGCGGTCGCTCGGCCGCTCCGAGAAATAGGTCAGCGCCGGGAAGTCGAACGCATTCCGCCCGGCAGGAACCACGTCGAACCCGATCGAGATCGAATGGCAGGCGCTGACGATTTTTCGTGCGATGCCGAGCTGGTGGCGCAGGCCGACATTGAGGCCATTGGCGAGGACGACCAGGCGGGCCGAGATGGTCTCGTCATTGGAGAGCGTGATCCTCTGCCGCTCCGCGCTGGTCTCGACCGCGGTCGCCTTCGCACAGATGCGCTCGACGCTCGCAGGAATCTCTTCGCGGACGGCGTTGACGAAGGAATCGTAGAGGAGGTTGAATTGCCGGCTCGGCGCCTTGTCGAGCAGGCGGCCGAATCTTGCGATCCAGTTCTCGCCGGAATAGGTCGCGCGGCGCAGCACCGATTCTCCGATTCCGGTCCTCAGGAATCGCTCGACCTGCACCTCGCCGCTGAGTTTTTCGACTCGAAAGTCCGCCGGATAGGTCTCATGCGGATCGATCAGCACGGTCGAAATGCCGGCGCGGCCGAGCATGGCGGCGGCGGTCGAGCCGGACAATCCCCCGCCGATAATGGCAATGTCAGTGTACCGCATGGCGCAAATCTCTGCCGAAGGCGGCAGATTGACGCAGCAACAGGAAAAAAAGCCTTAGCGAGGGATATAAAAGTATATTTCATCCGGGTGTAAAGTGATTTCGGGGTGGCGGAACACGCCCGGCGTTCCCATATCGGGGAGGCGCGGTGAGCACGGCAAACAGCGATTTCGGCAGGCGCGAGAAGCGTTTTGTGACTGTCGTTTCACCTTGACTTGACCGATTCTCACTTATAGAAAGCGCCTCACTTAACGACAGGCGGTGAGCGTCGCCAACGTCGGTACGGACCACCTGCCTGATCCTTTTAGGATCGTCTGGCAGGCACCAACCTCGACGAATGCCGCTCAGACGCTGTCGATCATAGCTAGGCAATGCCAGTGCGATTCTAGTTCTCTTGAGCACGTTCTCTTGAGATCGAATTCGGATGCATGACCTCGGTGCACAAGCCGCAGCTTCACGCTGATTGGCCTGAAAACTGCGGTCCTCTGTGGCGTCGTAACGCTTTCCGCTCGGTGATGGAGCGGTTGGCGCAATTTCGCTTTGTGCGGAATGTTCCGTGCAAGGCGGCCTCGTCGGGCGGGTGGCCCGAACAGAATTTGCGGTCCCGGCAACGGGCCGCGCCAAGACAGCGGGCCCGCAAGGGGCCGCGGCAGAACAAAGGGTAAGGCCAGGATGCCGACGATCAACCAGCTGATCGCTCAACCGCGGGAAGTGCAGAAGTCGCGCAAGAAGGTGCCGGCGCTGCAGCAGTCGCCTCAGAAGCGTGGTGTTTGCACCCGCGTCTACACCACGACCCCGAAGAAGCCGAACTCGGCGCTTCGTAAGGTCGCCAAGGTGCGTCTGACCAACGGCTTCGAGGTGATCGGCTACATCCCCGGCGAGGGCCATAACCTCCAGGAGCACTCGGTGGTCATGATCCGCGGCGGCCGCGTCAAGGACTTGCCCGGCGTGCGCTACCACATCCTCCGCGGCGTTCTGGATACCCAGGGCGTCAAGAACCGTAAGCAGCGTCGTTCGAAGTACGGCGCCAAGCGTCCGAAGTAAGCGGGAACCAAGCCTATGTCTCGTCGCCACTCAGCGGAAAAGCGCGAAGTTCTCCCGGATCCGAAGTTCGGGAACATCATCGTCACGAAGTTCATGAACTCGGTAATGTACGCCGGCAAGAAGTCGGTCGCGGAAGGCATCGTCTACGGTGCGTTCGGCATCATCGAATCCAAGACCAAGCAGAACCCGCTCGGCGTGTTCGAGCAGGCGCTCGAGAACGTCATGCCGACGATCGAGGTGCGCTCCCGCCGCGTCGGCGGCGCGACCTACCAGGTTCCGGTCGAAGTTCGTTCGACCCGCCGTCAGGCGCTGGGCATTCGCTGGCTGATCTCGGCCGCGCGCGAGCGCAACGAGAAGACGATGACCGAGCGGCTCTCGGCTGAGTTGCTGGACGCCTCGAACAACCGCGGCAACGCCGTCAAGAAGCGTGAAGACGTGCACCGGATGGCGGAAGCCAACCGCGCCTTCTCGCACTATCGCTGGTAACGGCGACACACGGAATCTAAGGAACAACCCATGCCTCGCGTTCATGCCATAGAGAACTACCGCAATTTCGGTATCATGGCGCATATCGATGCCGGCAAGACCACGACGACCGAGCGCATCCTCTATTACACCGGCAAGAGCCACAAGATCGGCGAAGTGCACGAAGGTGCCGCGACGATGGACTGGATGGAGCAGGAGCAGGAGCGTGGCATCACGATCACCTCCGCTGCGACCACCGCGTTCTGGGCCGGCAAGCGTCTGAACATCATCGACACCCCCGGCCACGTCGATTTCACCATTGAAGTCGAGCGTTCGCTGCGCGTGCTCGACGGCGCCGTCTGCGTGCTCGACTCCAACCAGGGCGTCGAACCCCAGACCGAGACCGTCTGGCGCCAGGGCGACAAGTACAAGGTTCCGCGCATCGTCTTCGCCAACAAGATGGACAAGACCGGTGCCGACTTCTTCAAGTGCCTGGCCGACATCGTCGACCGCCTTGGTGCCAAGCCGATCGCGATCCAGCTTCCGATCGGCGCCGAGAACAACTTCAAGGGTCTCGTCGACCTCGTGAAGATGCAGGGCATCATCTGGAACGATGAATCGCTCGGCGCGAAGTTCGATTATGTCGACATTCCCGAGGATCTCGTCGAGCAGGCCAAGGAATATCGCGAGAAGATGGTGGAAGCCGCCGTCGAACTCGACGACGACGCCATGGCCGCCTATCTCGACGGCAAGGAGCCGGACGAAGAGACGCTGAAGCGGCTGATCCGCAAGGCGGTCTTGACTGGCGCGTTCTATCCCGTGCTGTGCGGCTCGGCCTTCAAGAACAAGGGCGTGCAGCCGCTGCTCGACGCCGTCGTCGACTATCTGCCGTCGCCGATCGACGTGCCCGCGATCAAGGGCACCGACGACCGCGGCAACGAGGTCGTGCGCAAGGCGGACGACAAGGAGCCGCTGGCGCTGCTCGCGTTCAAGATCATGGACGACCCGTTCGTCGGCACCATCACCTTCTGCCGCATCTACTCCGGCGTCCTGCAGAGCGGCACCGGCGTCGTGAACTCGACGCGCGAGAAGAAGGAGCGCATCGGGCGCATGCTGCTGATGCATGCGAACAACCGCGAAGACATCAAGGAAGCCTATGCCGGCGACATCGTCGCGCTGGCCGGCCTGAAGGAAGCGCGCACCGGTGACACGCTGTGCGATCCCGACAAGCAGGTGATCCTGGAGAAGATGGAATTCCCCGAGCCGGTCATCGAGATCGCGATCGAGCCGAAGTCCAAGGCCGACCAGGAAAAGCTGGGCGTGGCGCTGGCCAAGCTCGCCGCGGAGGATCCGTCCTTCCGCGTGTCGACCGACCAGGAGTCCGGCCAGACCATCCTCAAGGGCATGGGCGAACTCCATCTCGACATCAAGGTCGACATCCTCAAGCGCACCTACAAGGTCGACGCCAACATCGGTGCGCCGCAGGTTGCGTTCCGTGAGCGCGTCACCAAGAAGGCCGAGGTCAAGTACACCCACAAGAAGCAGACCGGCGGTACCGGTCAGTTCGCGGAAGTGTCGATCGTGGTCGAGCCGAACGAGCCCGGCAAGGGCTACGAGTTCGAGTCCAAGATCGTCGGTGGTGCGGTTCCGAAGGAATACATCCCCGGCGTCGAAAAGGGCCTCAACAGCGTGATGAGCTCTGGCGTGGTCGCGGGCTTCCCCGTGGTCGACGTCAAGGTTCAGCTCGTCGACGGCAAGTATCACGACGTCGACTCGTCCGCGCTCGCCTTCGAAATCGCATCGCGCGCGGCGTTCCGCGAAGCGCTGCAGAAGGGCAAGTCCGTCCTGCTCGAGCCGATCATGAAGGTCGAAGTGGTGACCCCGGAAGACTACACCGGCTCGGTCATCGGCGACCTGAATTCCCGGCGCGGTCAGATCCAGGGTCAGGACATGCGCGGCAACGCCAACGTCATCAATGCGATGGTGCCGCTCATGAACATGTTCGGTTACGTGAATAACCTGCGCTCGATGAGCCAGGGTCGCGCGACCTTCACCATGCAGTTCGATCACTACGCAGAAGCGCCGGCCAACGTGTCGGCAGAAGTCCAGAAGAAGTTTGCCTGATTGTCGTCGGTCCAAGCTGACGATTGAACGGAGAGTCAAATGGCCAAAGCAAAGTTTGAACGTAACAAGCCGCACTGCAACATCGGCACCATCGGTCACGTCGACCATGGCAAGACGTCGCTGACCGCGGCGATCACCAAGGTTCTCGCCGAAGCCGGCGGTGCGACGTTCACCGCGTACGACCAGATCGACAAGGCGCCGGAAGAGAAGGCGCGCGGCATCACCATCTCGACCGCGCACGTCGAGTACGAGACGCCGAACCGCCACTACGCCCACGTCGACTGCCCCGGCCACGCCGACTACGTGAAGAACATGATCACCGGTGCCGCCCAGATGGACGGCGCGATCCTGGTCGTGTCGGCCGCTGACGGCCCGATGCCGCAGACCCGCGAGCACATCCTGCTCGCCCGCCAGGTCGGCGTGCCCGCGCTCGTCGTGTTCCTGAACAAGTGCGACATGGTCGATGATCCGGAGCTGCTCGAGCTCGTCGAGCTCGAAGTCCGCGAGCTGCTGTCGAAGTACGAATTCCCCGGCGACAAGATCCCGATCATCAAGGGTTCGGCACTCGCCGCTCTCGAAGACTCCGACAAGAAGCTCGGCCACGACGCCATCCTCGAGCTGATGAAGAACGTCGACGAGTACATCCCGCAGCCGGAGCGTCCGATCGACCAGCCGTTCCTGATGCCGGTTGAAGACGTGTTCTCGATCTCGGGCCGCGGCACCGTCGTGACCGGCCGTGTCGAGCGCGGCGTCGTCAAGGTCGGCGAGGAAATCGAGATCGTCGGTCTCCGCGCCACCCAGAAGACCACCGTCACCGGCGTCGAAATGTTCCGCAAGCTGCTCGATCAGGGCCAGGCCGGCGACAACATCGGCGCTCTGCTCCGCGGCACCAAGCGCGAGGACGTCGAGCGCGGCCAGGTTCTGGCCAAGCCGGGTTCGGTCAAGCCGCACACCAAGTTCAAGGCCGAGGCCTACATCCTCACCAAGGAAGAGGGCGGTCGCCACACCCCGTTCTTCACCAACTACCGTCCGCAGTTCTACTTCCGCACCACCGACGTGACCGGTGTCGTGCACCTGCCGGAAGGCACCGAGATGGTGATGCCGGGCGACAACATCGCGATGGAAGTGCACCTGATCGTGCCGATCGCGATGGAAGAGAAGCTCCGCTTCGCGATCCGCGAAGGCGGCCGCACCGTCGGCGCCGGCGTCGTCGCCTCGATCATCGAGTAATTACGAGAAAAGGGACGGCGAGTAGCGAATGGCAGCATTCGCTATTCGCTATTCGCCACCCACTGAAGAGAGACCACGGCAATGAACGGCCAAAACATTCGTATCCGTCTCAAGGCGTTCGACCATCGTATCCTCGATACGTCGACCCGTGAGATCGTGAACACGGCGAAGCGCACCGGCGCGCAGGTCCGCGGACCCATTCCGCTGCCCACCCGCATCGAGAAGTTCACCGTCAACCGTTCGCCCCACGTCGACAAGAAGAGCCGCGAACAGTTCGAGATGCGCACCCACAAGCGCCTGCTCGACATCGTCGATCCGACCCCGCAGACCGTCGATGCTTTGATGAAGCTCGACCTGGCCGCCGGTGTCGACGTCGAGATCAAGCTCTAAGATTTTGGATCCCGTTCGCGAAAGCGGACAAAGAGAACAGGAAGCAAGCCGATGCGCTCCGGAGTGATCGCACAAAAGGTCGGGATGACGCGGGTCTTCACGGAGGCCGGCGAACATATCCCCGTGACCGTGCTGAAGCTCGGCAATTGCCAGGTCGTAGGCCACCGCACCGAAGAGAAGAACGGTTACGTCGCGCTCCAGCTCGGTTCTGGTGCCCGCAAGACCGTTTACATGCCCAAGGCCGAGCGCGGCCAGTTCGCGGTCGCCAAGGTCGAGCCGAAGCGCCGGGTCGAGGAATTCCGCGTCACCGCGGACGCCATGATCCCGGTCGGCGCCGAGATCCAGGCCGATCACTTCGTCGTCGGTCAGTTCGTCGACGTTACCGGCACCTCGGTCGGTAAGGGCTTTGCGGGCGGTATGAAGCGCTGGAACTTCGGCGGTCTGCGCGCCACGCACGGTGTGTCGATCTCGCACCGCTCGATCGGTTCGACCGGTGGTCGTCAGGACCCCGGCAAGACCTGGAAGAACAAGAAGATGCCCGGCCACATGGGTGTCGATCGCATCACCACGCTCAACCTTCGCGTCGTCCAGACCGATGTCGAGCGCGGCCTGATCCTCGTCGAGGGCGCCGTTCCCGGCTCCAAGGGCGGCTGGATCCGCGTGCGCGACGCCGTCAAGAAGCCGCTGCCGAAGGAAGCTCCGAAGCCCGGCAAGTTCAAGGTTGCTGGCGACGCGGAAGCCGCTCCGGCTGCGCAGGAGGCGTGAGATGGAATTGAAGGTCACCACCCTCGAAGGTAAGGAAGCCGGCTCGGTCCAGCTCTCCGACGCCATTTTCGGTCTCGAGCCGCGCGAGGACATCATCGCGCGCTGCGTGCAGTGGCAGCTCAACAAGCGCCAGGCCGGCACGCACAAGGCCAAGGGCCGCGCCGAGATCTGGCGCACCGGCAAGAAGATGTACAAGCAGAAGGGCACCGGCGGTGCTCGTCACGGCTCGGCCCGCGTGCCGCAGTTCCGTGGCGGTGGCCGTGCCTTCGGTCCGGTGGTGCGTTCGCACGCCACCGATCTGCCGAAGAAGGTCCGCGCGCTCGCTCTGAAGCATGCGCTCTCGGCCAAGGCCAAGGACGGCGATCTCGTCGTGATCGAGAAGGCCGCGCTGGAAGCCGCCAAGACCAAGGCGCTGCTCGGTCACTTCTCGGGCCTCGGCCTCACCAACGCCCTGATCATCGACGGTGCCGAGCTCAACAACGGCTTCGCAGCTGCGGCCCGCAACATCCCGAACATGGACGTGCTGCCGATCCAGGGCATCAACGTCTATGACATCCTGCGCCGTCAGAAGCTCGTTCTGACCAAGGCCGCCATCGATGCGCTGGAGGCGCGCTTCAAATGACGAAGAACATCGAGCCTCGCCACTACGACGTGATCCTGTCGCCGGTCGTGACCGAAAAGGCGACGATCGCCTCGGAGCACAACAAGGTGCTGTTCAAGGTGGCCGCGAAGGCGACCAAGCCGCAGATCAAGGAAGCGATCGAGAAGCTGTTCGACGTCAAGGTCAAGAGCGTCAACACGCTGGTCCGCAAGGGCAAGGTCAAGGCCTTCCGCGGCAATCTCGGTTCGCAGTCGAACTCCAAGCGCGCGATCGTGACTCTCGAAGAGGGTCACCGGATCGACGTGACCACCGGTCTGTAAGGTCGTACGACGATGGCACTGAAGACATTCAATCCCACGACGCCGGGCCAGCGCCAGCTGGTCATGGTCGATCGTTCGGCGCTCTACAAGGGCAAGCCGGTCAAGGCGCTGACCGAAGGCAAGCACTCCTCGGGCGGTCGCAACAACACCGGTCGCATCACCGTGCGTTTCCGCGGTGGCGGTCACAAGCAGACGCTGCGCATCGTTGACTTCAAGCGCGACAAGATCGATGCGCCCGCGACGGTCGAGCGGCTGGAATACGATCCGAACCGCACTGCGTTTATCGCGCTGATCAAGTATCAGGACGGCGAGCAGGCCTACATCCTGGCGCCGCAGCGCCTGGCCGTGGGTGATACCATCGTCGCCGGCAACTATGTCGACGTGAAGCCGGGCAACGTCATGCCGCTCGGCAACATGCCGGTCGGCACGATCATCCACAACATCGAGGTCAAGATCGGGAAGGGCGGCCAGCTCGCCCGTTCCGCGGGCACCTACGCCCAGCTCGTCGGCCGCGACCAGGACTACGTTATCATCCGCCTGAACTCGGGCGAGCAGCGTCTGGTGCACGGCCGCTGCCGCGGCACGATCGGCGCGGTGTCGAACCCTGATCACATGAACACCTCGATCGGCAAGGCCGGCCGCAACCGTTGGCTGGGCCGCAAGCCGCATAACCGCGGCGTTTCGATGAACCCGATCGACCATCCGCACGGCGGTGGTGAAGGTCGTACCTCGGGCGGTCGCCACCCGGTCACCCCGTGGGGCAAGCCGACCAAGGGCAAGAAGACCCGCACCAACAAGTCGACCAACAAATTCATTCTCCTAAGCCGCCACAAGCGGAAGAAGTAAGGAACGCCGGACATGGTTCGTTCAGTCTGGAAAGGCCCGTTCGTCGAGGGTTCTCTGCTCAAGAAGGCAGATGCCGCGCGCGCGTCCGGCCGTCACGACGTCATCAAGATCTGGAGCCGTCGCTCGACGATCCTGCCGCAGTTCGTCGGCCTGACCTTCGGCGTCTACAACGGTCAGAAGCACGTGCCGGTGGCGGTCAACGAGGAAATGGTCGGTCACAAGTTCGGCGAGTTCTCGCCGACCCGGACCTTCCATGGCCACTCCGGCGACAAGAAAGCCAAGAAGGCTTGAGGATTAAACGATGAGCAAACCTAAGCGCGAACGGAGCCTCGCCGACAACGAGGCCAAGGCGGTCGCCCGGATGCTGCGGGTGAGCCCGCAGAAGCTCAACCTGGTCGCCCAGCTCATTCGCGGCCGGAAGGCGTCGGCCGCGCTCGCCGACCTGCAGTTCTCGCGCAAGCGGATCGCGGTCGACGTGAAGAAGTGCCTGGAATCGGCTATCGCCAACGCCGAGAACAACCACGACCTCGACGTCGACGATCTCGTCGTGGCGCAGGCCTTCGTCGGCAACGGCCTCGTGATGAAGCGCTTCGCCGCCCGCGGCCGTGGCCGTTCGGGCCGTGTCTACAAACCATTTTCGCAGCTGACGATCATCGTTCGTCAGGTCGAAGCCGAAGCAGCGGCTTAAGGGACGCAGGAGAACACGATGGGTCAAAAGATCAATCCGATCGGTCTGCGTCTCGGCATCAACCGGACCTGGGATTCCCGCTGGTTCGCCGGCAAGCAGGAATACGGCAAGCTGCTGCACGAGGACGTCAAGATCCGCGAGATCCTGCACAAGGAGCTCAAGCAGGCGGCCGTCGCCCGCATCGTGATCGAGCGTCCGCACAAGAAGTGCCGCGTCACCATCCACTCGGCCCGTCCGGGCGTGGTGATCGGCAAGAAGGGCGCCGACATCGACAAGCTGCGCAAGCGCGTTGCGGACATCACCTCGTCCGACGTCGTCATCAACATCGTCGAGATCCGCAAGCCGGAGCTCGATGCGACGCTGGTGGCCGAGTCGATCGCGCAGCAGCTGGAGCGCCGCGTGGCGTTCCGCCGCGCCATGAAGCGCGCCGTGCAGTCGGCGATGCGCCTCGGCGCGGAAGGCATCCGCATCAACTGCTCGGGACGTCTGGGCGGTGCGGAAATCGCGCGCATGGAGTGGTACCGCGAAGGTCGCGTGCCGCTGCACACGCTGCGTGCCGACATCGACTACGGCGTTGCGACCGCGTTCACGACCTTCGGCACCTGCGGCGTCAAGGTCTGGATCTTCAAGGGCGAGATCCTCGAGCACGATCCGATGGCCCAGGACAAGAGAATGGCCGAAGGCGAGACGGGCGGTAGTGGTGATCGTGGTGGCCGTCAGCGCCGCGATACGGCTGCGGCCTAAAGCCAGACAGGAATTTGAGGGCTTAAAGCCATGATGCAACCTAAGAAAACGAAGTTCCGGAAGGCGCATAAGGGCCGCATCCACGGCGTTGCGTCTTCGGGCGCGACGTTGGCGTTCGGCCAGTACGGCCTGAAGGCGACCGAGCCTGAGCGCGTCACCGCGCGCCAGATCGAGGCCGCCCGCCGCGCGCTGACCCGCCACATGAAGCGCGCCGGCCGCGTCTGGATCCGCGTGTTCCCCGACGTTCCGGTGTCGAAGAAGCCGGCCGAAGTCCGCATGGGCTCCGGCAAGGGTTCGCCGGAACTGTGGGTGGCTCGCGTCAAGCCGGGCCGGGTGCTGTTCGAGATCGACGGCGTCAACACCCAGACGGCGCGTGAGGCGCTGACCCTGGCGGCGGCCAAGCTGCCGATCAAGACGCGCTTCGTCGAGCGCATTGCGGAGTAATGGCCATGGCCCAGATGAAGATCGAAGACATCCGCGCGATGAGCCCCGACCAGCAGGATGACGCCATCCTGAACCTGAAGAAGGAGCGCTTCAACCTGCGCTTCCAGCGCGCCACCGGGCAGCTCGAGAACACCTCGCGCCTGCGCGAGGCCCGCCGTGACATCGCCCGGATCAAGACCGTCGCCGCGCAGACGCGCGCGAAGAAGAAGTAAGAGGCTTACGAAGATGCCGAAACGTACTTTGCAGGGCGTGGTCGTCAGCGACAAGCAAGCCAAGACCATCGTGGTGCGCGTCGATCGCCGTTTCACGCACCCGATCTACAAGAAGACGATCCGCCGTTCGAAGAACTATCACGCGCACGACGAGAGCAACGAGTTCAAGCCGGGCGACGTGGTGTGGATCGAGGAATCGAAGCCGATTTCGAAGTTGAAGCGCTGGGTCGTGATCCGGGGCGAACACAAGAAAAGCGCCTGATCTGTTGGCTTTAGCCGACTGACTTCAGGGAAATGTTGAGCGCCGGCTGGGCTGGCGCAATTAGAAAGAGGACGAGGTGCATCAATGATTCAGATGCAGACCAACCTCGACGTGGCCGACAATTCTGGCGCACGCCGTGTCATGTGTATCAAGGTGCTCGGAGGCTCCAAGCGCCGCTACGCCACGATCGGCGACATCATCGTCGTCTCGATCAAGGAAGCGATTCCGCGTGGCAAGGTGAAGAAGGGCGACGTGATGAAGGCCGTCGTGGTGCGCGTCCGCAAGGACATCCGCCGCGCCGACGGTTCGGTCATCCGCTTCGACCGCAACGCCGCCGTTCTGATCAACAACCAGTCCGAGCCGGTCGGCACCCGTATCTTCGGGCCCGTGCCGCGCGAGCTGCGCGCCAAGAACCACATGAAGATCATTTCGCTCGCGCCGGAGGTGCTGTGATGGCTGCGAAGATCCGCAAGGGCGACAAGGTCGTCGTGCTGACCGGCCGCGACAAGGGCCGTACCGGCGAAGTGTTCGAGGTTCGTCCCGACGCCGGCACCGCGCTGGTGCGCGGCGTCAACATGGTCAAGCGTCACCAGAAGCAGACGCAGGCCCAGGAGGGCGGCATCATCTCGAAAGAGGCGCCGATCCAACTGTCCAACATCGCGTATGTCGGCAAGGACGGAAAGCCGACCCGCGTCGGATTCAAGATTCTGGCGGACGGCAAGAAGGTCCGCATCGCCAAGAGCTCGGGAGCTGAGATCGATGGCTGAGGCCGCTTACACGCCGCGCCTGCGCGCGGAATATGACGCGAAGATCCGCACGGCTCTGACCGAGAAGTTCGGTTATGAGAACGTGATGCAGGTTCCGCGCCTCGACAAGGTCGTGCTGAACATGGGCGTTGGCGATTCCGTCAACGACCGCAAGAAGGCCGAGACCGCCGCTGCCGAGCTGACCCAGATCGCCGGCCAGAAGGCGATCGTGACCTATTCGCGTATCGCGATCGCGACCTTCAAGCTGCGTGAGAACCAGCCGATCGGCTGCAAGGTCACGCTGCGCAAGGCCCGCATGTACGAGTTCATCGATCGCCTGGTGACGGTCGCGCTGCCGCGCGTCCGCGACTTCCGCGGCCTGAACCCGAAGAGCTTTGACGGCCGCGGCAACTACTCGCTCGGCATCAAGGAGCACATCATTTTCCCCGAGATCGACTTCGACAAGGTCACGGAAGCCCGCGGTATGGACATCACCGTCTGCACCACGGCCAAGACCGACGAAGAGGCGAGGGCCTTGTTGACCGCTTTCAATTTCCCGTTCCGGCAGTGAGACGCTGACCTAAAGCCTCTCAAACGCGGATACCCAGGAGCCAAGCATGGCAAAGAAGAGTTCAGTCGAGAAGAACAACCGGCGCAAGCGGATGGTGAAGAACGCCGCCGCCAAGCGCGAGCGGTTGAAGGCGATCATCGCCGACAAGAAGCTGCCGATGGAAGAGCGTTTCGCTGCGACGTTGAAGCTGGCCGAAATGCCGCGCAACTCGTCGGCGACCCGCATCCGCCTGCGTTGCGAGCTGTCGGGCCGCCCGCGCTCGAACTATCGCAAGAACAAGCTGTCCCGTATCGCGCTGCGCGACCTTGGCTCCAAGGGCATGGTCCCGGGCCTCGTGAAGTCCAGCTGGTAAGGAGGGTCGTTTAGATGTCTACGCACGATCCAATCAGCGATCTGATCACCCGCATCCGCAACGCGCAGATGCGCTCCAAGACCAAGGTCTCGACGCCTGGTTCGAAGATGCGCGAGAACGTGCTCGAGGTGCTGAAGAGCGAGGGCTACATCCGCGGTTACGCCACGCTCGAGCACCCCTCGGGCCGCAGCGAGATCGAGATCGAGCTGAAGTATTTCGACGGCGAGCCCGTCATCCGCGAGATCGAGCGCGTTTCCAAGCCCGGGCGTCGTGTCTACGCCTCGGTGAAGAACCTGCCGCGGGTCAACAACGGACTCGGCATTTCGGTGTTGTCGACGCCGAAGGGGATCATGGCCGACCACAGCGCGCGCGACGCGAATGTGGGCGGTGAAGTCCTCTTCACGGTGTTCTGAGAAGGATTTTTCATCCATGTCACGAGTTGGCAAAAGGCCTGTGGCGGTTCCGTCGGGTGTGACCGCGACCGTCGATGGGCAGACCGTCAAGATGAAGGGGCCGAAGGGCCAGCTTCAGTTCGTCGTCCATGATGACGTCGAGGTGAAGCTCGAGAGCGGCCAGATCAAGGTCAAGCCGCGCGCCGAGACCAACCGCGCCCGCGCGCTGTACGGTACCGCTCGCGCCCAGGTCGCGAATCTGGTCGAAGGCGTCACCAAGGGCTTCGAGAAGAAGCTCGAGATCACGGGCGTCGGTTACCGCGCCGCGATGCAGGGCAAGAACCTGCAGCTCGCGCTCGGTTATAGCCACGACGTGATCTACCAGATCCCGGAAGGGATCACGATCGCCGTGCCGAAGCCGACCGAAATCACGGTGTCGGGCAGCGACATCCAGCGCGTCGGCCAGGTCGCCGCGGAGATCCGCGCCTATCGTCCGCCGGAGCCCTACAAGGGCAAGGGCGTGAAGTATGTGGGCGAATTCATCTTCCGCAAGGAAGGCAAGAAGAAGTAACGGAGCCGGTCATGTCCAAAGCCAAGGTTACGAATGCCCGGCGCAAGCGGAGTGTGCGGCTGAAGCTGCGTCGCTCCGGTGGCGGCCGTCCGCGTCTGTCGGTGTTCCGCTCGTCCAAGCACATCTACGCCCAGGTCATCGACGACCTGAAGGGCGAGACGCTGGCCTCTGCCTCGTCGCTCGAGAAGGCGATGCGCGACGGCGGCAAGACCGGTGCCGACATCGATGCGGCGAAGGCGGTCGGCAAGCTGCTGGCCGAGCGCGCCGCCGAGAAGGGCGTCAAGGAAGTCGTGTTCGATCGCGGCAGCTACCTCTATCACGGGCGCGTCAAGGCTCTTGCCGACGCTGCGCGTGAGAGCGGGCTGAGCTTCTAACAGAATTTGAGGATTGAGGCGTAAGCCTCTGAAGGATTGGAAAAATGGCAGAACGCGAACAACGTGGTGGACGCGATCAACGCGGCGGCGGACGCGAACGCAAGGAGCGCGAGGAGCGCGACAGCGAGTTCGTCGACAAGCTGGTCCACATCAACCGCGTGGCCAAGGTCGTCAAGGGCGGTAAGCGCTTCGGTTTCGCAGCGCTGGTCGTGATCGGCGACCAGAAGGGCCGCGCCGGCTTCGGTCACGGCAAGGCGCGCGAAGTGCCTGAGGCGATCCGCAAGGCAACCGAGTCCGCCAAGCGCAACCTGACCCGCGTCTCGCTGCGCGAGGGCCGCACGCTGCATCACGACATCGCCGGCCGTCATGGTGCGGGCCGTGTCTACCTGCGTGCAGCTCCGGCCGGTACCGGCATCATCGCCGGCGGCCCGATGCGCGCCGTGTTCGAGACGCTCGGCGTCCAGGACGTGGTGGCGAAGTCGATCGGCTCGTCGAACCCGTACAACATGGTTCGCGCAACCTTCGACGCGCTGAAGCATCAGGATTCGCCGCGTTCGGTCGCAGCCCGCCGCAACATCAAGGTGTCCACTCTGCAGTCGCGCCGTATCGGTGGCGATGCCGAGGCGGGTGCCGACTAACGGAAGCTTTGGAGTAGACCCCCATGGCCAAGGACGCCGCTAAGTCCAGCAAGACGATCAAGCTCGAGCAGATCGGCAGCGCGATCCGCCGCCATCACTCGCAGCGCTCGACGCTGATCGGTCTCAAGCTCAACAAGATCGGTCGCACCAGCGAACTGCAGGACACCCCGGCAGTCCGCGGCATGATCGAAAAGGTTCACCATCTCGTCCGCATCGTCGACGAGAAGTAAGAAATAAGGAGAAGGGCGATGAAGCTCAGCGATATCGCCGACAACGCCGGCTCGCGCAAGAAGCGCATGCGCGTCGGCCGCGGCATCGGTTCGGGCAAGGGCAAGCAGTCCGGCCGCGGCGGCAAGGGCCAGACCGCGCGTTCGGGCGTGCGCATCAAGGGGTTCGAAGGCGGCCAGATGCCGATGCATCGCCGTCTGCCCAAGCGCGGCTTCAACAACATCTTCCGCGTCGAGTTCGCCGAGATCAATCTCGACCGGCTCCAGGAAGCGGTCGATGCCAAGAAGATCGACGCCGGCAGCGTCGTGAACGTCGAGGCCCTGGTGAAGGGCGGCGTGCTGCGCCGCGCCAAGGCCGGCCTGCGGCTGCTCGGCCGTGGCGAGCTCAAGTCCAAGCTCAACATCGAAGTGCATGGCGCCACCAAGACCGCAATCGCGGCGGTCGAGAAGGCCGGCGGCTCGGTGAAGATCCTCGCCCCTGCCAAGGAAGAAGGCGAGGCGGCGTAACAACTGCGTCATTGGCCCGCGGCTCGCGGGCCTTTACGCATGCGGGACGTGGACTTATCGAAGCCGAGCCCCAGATAATGTCCGGCGTCCGCTAGATAGTAGCCCGGCCGCGGGCATGACGGCGCAACAGGCGGCGGGAGAAAGTCCAAGATGGTCTCTGCAGCGGAACAACTGGCAGCCAATCTCAATTTCGGCGCGTTTGCCAAGGCCGACGAACTGAAGAAGCGCATCTGGTTCACCCTGGGTGCGCTGCTCGTTTATCGGCTCGGGACCTACATCCCTCTGCCGGGCATCGATCCCAACATCTGGGAGCAGGTGTTCAAGTCCCAGGCGGGCGGCATCCTCGGCATGTTCAACATGTTCGCCGGCGGCGGCATCCACCGCATGGCGATCTTCGCGCTGAACATCATGCCGTACATCTCGGCCTCGATCATTATCCAGCTCCTGACCACCGTCTCGCCGCAGCTCGAGGCGCTGAAGAAGGAGGGTGAGGCCGGCCGCAAGCTGCTGAACCAGTACACCCGCTATCTCACGGTCATCCTGGCCGCGTTCCAGTCCTACGGCATTGCGGTGGGTCTCGAAGGCGCCGGCAACGTCGTCAGCGACCCCGGCATGTTCTTCCGCCTGTCCACGGCGATCACGCTGACCGGCGGCACCATGTTCCTGATGTGGCTGGGCGAGCAGATTACCTCGCGCGGCATCGGCAACGGCATTTCGCTGATCATTCTCGCCGGCATCGTCGCCGAGCTGCCCGCGGCGCTCGCCAACATGCTCGAGCTCGGCCGGCAGGGCGCGATGTCGACCGGCTTGATCCTGGTCGTCATCATCATGGCCGTCGCCGTGATCGCCTTCATCGTGTTCATGGAGCGCGCCCAGCGCCGGCTCTTGATCCAGTATCCGAAGCGCCAGGTCGGCAACAAGATGTTCGAGGGCCAGTCCTCGCATCTGCCGCTCAAGCTCAACACCTCGGGCGTGATCCCGCCGATCTTCGCATCCTCGCTGCTCTTGCTGCCGACCACGGTTGCGAACTTCAACGCGGGCACCGGGCCGGAATGGTTCCAGTGGATCACCACCCAGCTCGGCCACGGCCGTCCGCTGTTCCTGATCATGTATCTGGCGCTGATCGTGTTCTTCGCGTTCTTCTACACCGCGATCGTGTTCAACCCGACCGAGACCGCGGACAATCTGAAGAAGCATGGCGGCTTCATCCCGGGCATCCGCCCCGGCGAGCGCACCGCCGAATATATCGACTACGTGCTGTCGCGCATCACCGTGCTCGGTGCGGTTTATCTGGCGATCGTCTGCTTGATCCCGGAGATCCTGATCTCCTACGCCTCGGTGCCGTTCTACTTCGGCGGCACCTCGCTGCTGATCGTCGTCAGCGTCACCATGGACACGGTGGCGCAGGTGCAGGGCTATCTGCTGGCCCATCAGTACGAAGGCCTGATCCGCAAGTCCAAGCTGCGCGGCCGCCGCCGCTAGCTGCGGCGTCGCTCTAGATGAGCAGGGAGCTCGCGCGCCGGATCGCTTTCACGATTGGCGCGCTGCTCCTTTTCAGGCTCGGCACGCAGATCCCGGTTGCGGGAGTGACCACGTCGAGCTTTCCGCCGGCGCCCGACCTTATCGCTCGCCTCTCGATCTTCGCCCTTGGTCCGATTCCCTATCTGACTGCAGCGATCCTCATCCGGCTGTTGTCCGTGGTGTGGCGCCGCCTGAACTCGCTCGAACGGTCGGGTGAGCGCGGCCGACGCAGGATCGCGCGAGCCACACTCGGACTTACCCTGATTCTTGCTGCCTTTCAGGCTTATGGCATCGCCTCTGCGCTGACGACCATCCCGGGCTTCGTCAGGAACCCCGACGGTTGGTTCGTGTTGACGGCCACTGCCACGATGGTCGGCGGGGTTTTCGTGCTGGTGTGGTTGAGCGAACAGATCTCTCGCTACGGCATCGGCAACGGTCTGGCGCTGATCCTGAGTGTCGGCATGCTTGTCTCCCTTCCGCGAGACGTTGCTGGCATCATGGGGCTTGTGCGGAGCGGGGCGATCTCGAGCAATCTCGTGCTCGGCCATGCCGTGTTCTGGGTTGTGACCGTCGCCGTGATGGTGCTCGTCGAAGGCGCGCGGCGAAATGTGCTGGTTCAATTTGGCGCGCTCAACGTCGGCGCGCGGCAACTGCCGGTGCGCGATGCGGTGCTGCCGATCAAGCTCAACAGCGCCGGGTTCCTGATTCCGGTCACGGTGGCGCCGTGGATATTCTTTCTGCCGCTCGCTTTTGCAGGCTTCATCCTGGGCGGCGATCACCCTCTGGTCGCTGCGGCCTACCGGCATCTTCAGCTCGGGCAGCCGGCACACCTCATCCTCGTGTCCATCGCCGTGTTCGTGCTCGCCTTCATCTACACGGCCTATGTCATCGATCCCGAGCACACGGCCAAATCCCTGGCCGCGCATGACGGCGTGATTCCCGGCGTCGCGCCAGGCGAGGCGACCGCCGACTATCTCGATCGCGTCGTGTCATTGACGACGGTCGTCGGAGCCGTCTACCTGACGGTGTTGCAGTTGATTCCGGAAGTGTTCGAGCTTTACGGGATCGGGCTGCCTTATAGTATGGTCGTCAATGGCGGTGCGGCGCTGGTTGTGGTTTGCACTGTTCTTGATATC
The DNA here is from genome assembly GCF_054063675.1 of Bradyrhizobium sp. USDA 376. NCBI lineage: Bacteria > Pseudomonadati > Pseudomonadota > Alphaproteobacteria > Hyphomicrobiales > Nitrobacteraceae > Bradyrhizobium > Bradyrhizobium sp. USDA 376. The sequence continues at coordinate 7,304,286 of NZ_JBSSGN010000001.1, read as the reverse complement.
AAAACACAGGTGCGCGACGTATCGCTCACCAATCCGGGGGGCGTACGCCGATGAGAATTATACTTCTGGGACCGCCGGGGTCGGGCAAGGGGACCCAGGCGCAGCTCTTGGTGCAGCGCTATGGCATCGTCCAGCTCTCGACCGGCGAGATGCTGCGCGCAGCCGTTGCGGCGGGAACGCCGGTTGGGCTGAAGGCCAAGGAAATCATGGCCGGCGGCGGCCTCGTGCCCGACGACATCGTGGTCGGAATCATCTCCGACCGGATCGACCAGCCCGACGCCAAGAACGGTTTCATCCTCGACGGCTTCCCGCGCACCGTGCCGCAGGCCGAGGCGCTGGATGAGCTGCTGAGGCACAAGCATCTCAAGCTCGACGCCGTGATCGAGCTCCGCGTCAACGAGAGTGCGCTTCTGAGCCGCGTCGAGACCCGCGTCGCCCAGATGCGGGAGCGCGGGGAGGAGGTCCGGGTGGACGACACTCCGGAGGTCCTGACCAAGCGCCTGGCCAGCTACCGCAGCCAGACCGAACCGCTGATTCACTACTATTCCGAGCGGCGCAAGCTCTCCACCATCGACGGCATGATGGCCATCGACGAGGTTACCCGCGCCATCCACCGCCAGCTCCTGGCGCTCGGGGCGGTGGAACCCAAGACCCACGCCCGCAGCGCGGCCAAGGCGGCGCCGGCCAAGAAGGCCAAGGCGGGCAAGAAAGCGGCCAAAAAGCCGGCGAAAGCAGCCAAAAAGGCCGCTAAACCGGCCAAAACTGCCAAAAAGGCGGCCAAGAAGGCCGTGAAGGGGACTAAGAAGGCTGCGAAGAAAACAGCCAAGAAAACGGTCAAGAAGACCGTCAAAAAAGGTTCGAAGAAGGGACCAAAAAAGGTCACGAAAAAGCGAGCCAAGCGCTAGCAGCGGTTGACGAAAGCCCCTGGAATCCCCTAATAAGCCCCGCATCCAAGTCGGATAGTTTCAGACGATGCCGGGCCCCAGGAAGACCGGGGGTGGGCGTCGTGTTCGCGTTTGTGAACACCTGCCCGAGAAAGCAAGCACTTAAGCCCGATTCCTGACGAGGGATCGGCAACAGGAGAGAAGGCCGTGGCCCGTATTGCCGGCGTGAACATTCCCACCAACAAGCGCGTGCTGATCGCGCTCCAGTACATCCATGGCATCGGCCCGAAGATCGCCGGTGACATCATCGAGAAGGTGAAGATCCCCGAGGATCGTCGCGTCAATCAGCTCAGCGACGCCGAAGTGCTCCAGATCCGCGAAGTGATCGACCGCGACTATCTCGTCGAGGGCGACCTGCGTCGTGAGGTCGGTATCAACATCAAGCGTCTGATGGACCTCGGCTGCTATCGCGGCCTGCGTCATCGTCGCGGTCTGCCGGTGCGCGGTCAGCGTACCCACACCAATGCGCGTACGCGCAAGGGTCCGGCCAAGGCCATCGCCGGCAAGAAGAAGTAAGTTTTCGCATTCCATCGCGGCGTGTGGCGAAAGGGGATACCCGTTCGCCACGCGCTTTTCGTTCCACAGGTGTAGCCGCTGGCATTACGGCGGCGTTTGAGATCTTCAGGAAAGGGACTCAATGGGCAAGGAAGCCACCCGCGTTCGCCGTCGTGAGCGCAAGAACATCGCCTCCGGCGTTGCGCACGTGAACTCGTCGTTCAACAACACGACCATCACCATCACCGACGCGCAGGGCAACACGATTGCCTGGTCTTCCGCCGGCACGATGGGCTTCAAGGGCTCGCGCAAGTCGACCCCCTATGCCGCGCAGGTTGCCGCCGAGGACGTGTCGAAGAAGGCGCAGGAACATGGCATGCGCACGCTGGAAGTCGAAGTCGCCGGTCCCGGTTCGGGCCGCGAGTCGGCGCTCCGCGCGCTCCAGGCCGCGGGCTTCACCGTCACCTCGATCCGCGACGTGACCACGATCCCGCACAACGGTTGCCGTCCCCGCAAGCGTCGGCGTGTTTGATACCAAGTTGCGGGCGCATCGGCGCCCGCAATGACTTTTCTAAGAAGCCGCGGGTGCAACCTGCGGCCTTTCTCCAACGCCAGTGTCTGCAACGGCAGTTCGACTGGCCTGTATGGGTGAAACAGTGACGATCCAGAAAAATTGGCAAGAACTGATTCGGCCGAACAAGCTCCAGGTCACGCCCGGCAGTGACCCCTCGCGTTTCGCGACCATCGTCGCCGAGCCGCTCGAGCGCGGCTTCGGCCAGACCCTCGGCAACGCGCTACGCCGCATCCTGCTCTCCTCGCTCCAGGGCGCGGCGGTGCAGTCGGTGCACATCGACGGCGTGCTGCACGAGTTCTCCTCGATCGCTGGCGTCCGTGAGGACGTCACCGACATCGTGCTGAACATCAAGGACATCTCGATCAAGATGCAGGGCGAAGGCCCCAAGCGCATGGTCGTGAAGAAGCAGGGCCCGGGCGTCGTCACCGCCGGCGACATCCAGACGGTGGGTGACGTCGTGGTGCTCAACCCGGACCTCCAGATCTGCACCCTCGACGAGGGCGCCGAGATCCGCATGGAGTTCACGGTCGCAACCGGCAAGGGCTACGTCCCCGCCGAGCGCAACCGTCCCGAGGACGCGCCGATCGGCCTGATCCCGGTCGACAGCCTGTACTCGCCGGTCCGCAAGGTCTCCTACAAGGTCGAGAACACCCGCGAGGGCCAGATCCTCGACTACGACAAGCTGACCATGACGATCGAGACCAACGGCGCGATCTCGCCGGATGACTCGGTGGCCTATGCCGCCCGCATCCTGCAGGACCAGCTCAACGTGTTCGTCAACTTCGAAGAGCCGCGCAAGGAAGTCGCCCAGGAGATCATCCCGGACCTCGCCTTCAACCCGGCCTTCCTCAAGAAGGTGGACGAGCTCGAGCTGTCGGTGCGTTCAGCCAATTGCTTGAAGAACGACAACATCGTCTACATCGGCGACCTCGTGCAGAAGTCGGAAGCCGAAATGCTCCGCACTCCGAATTTCGGCCGCAAGTCGCTGAACGAGATCAAGGAAGTGCTGGCCCAGATGGGTCTGCACCTCGGCATGGAAGTGCCGGGCTGGCCGCCGGAGAACATCGACGAGCTCGCCAAGCGCTTCGAGGATCATTACTAAGCATTTCGTCGTTCCGGGGCGGCTCGCAGAGCCGAACCCGGAACCTCGAGATTCCGGATCGCCGCTTCGCGCCGTCCGGAATGACACCAGGGGCGAACGCAGGCAGCCCACCTGAGCAACATGTCCGACGAACCGTCGCGGCAGTTTTAACGTAAGGACTACACACATGCGTCACGGCAAGGTTCATCGGAAGCTCAACCGCACGGCCGAGCACCGCAAGGCGATGTTCGCCAACATGGCGGCCGCGCTGATCAAGCACGAGCAGATCGTCACCACGCTGCCGAAGGCCAAGGAGCTCCGTCCGATCGTCGAGAAGCTCGTCACCCTCGGCAAGAAGGGCGGGCTGGCCATGCGCCGCCAGGCGATCTCCGAAATGCGCGACAAGGATCAGGTCAAGAAGCTCTTCGACGTGCTGGCGACCCGCTACAAGGACCGCCAGGGCGGCTACACCCGCATTATCAAGGCCGGCTTCCGCTACGGCGACAACGCCGCGATGGCCGTGATCGAGTTCGTCGATCGTGACGTCGATGCCAAGGGCCAGGACTCCGGCCCGGTGCAGGAGAAGGAAGCCGAGGCGGCGTAAGCCGTTTCAGCGGATATGGATTGAAAACGGCGCCCTCGGGCGCCGTTTTTTGTTCCTGGAGTTGTGCGGATCCGCGAGGCTATTCCTCCTTGATCCCCGCCTTTTGGGCGATGTCCTTCATTTCAGCGGTCTCCTTGCCGATCGCTCCCGCCCAGTCGCTGTAACGCGCGAAGCCGGGCTCGAAGCCGACCTTGGCGAAGCGCTCGGCCACTGAGGGATTCTTGATCGTCTCCTCCAGGGTCGCCGACAGCTTGTCGTGAACGGCCGGCGGCAAGCCCTTGGGAGTGACCACGGCGCCCCATGACGCGAAGTCGATGTTGCCGTAGCCGAGCTCGGCGAGCGTCGGCACGTCGGGCAGGAACGGCGTGCGCTTGGCCGAAAACACCGCAAGCACGCGGACGGCGCCGGCCTCGATCTGCGGCTTCACGGCGATCACGGTGTCGACGTGATACTGGATGTGCTTTCCGATGAGGTCGTTCATCGCCGGCGCGCTGCCCTTGTAGGGCAGGTGAACCATCTTGATCCCGGCGGCCGATTTGAACAGCTCGCCGGCAAAATGCGAGACGGTCGCGACGCCGAACGATGCCAGCGACAGCTTGTCGGGATTGGCCTTCGCCTCAGTGACCAGCGCAGCCACGTCCTTGACCGGGTTGTCCTTGTAGGTGACCAGCGCCAGCGTGATCTTGCCGACCTGGCCGAGCGGCTCGAAATCCTTGGCCGCGTCGTAAGGCACGCTTTCCTTCACGGCCGCCGGCAGCGTGAAGCTCGAGTTCGAGCTGAAGAACAGGGTGTATCCGTCAGGCGCCGAGCGCGCGACTTCCTTGGCCGCGATCGTGGTGCCGCCGCCGGGACGGTTCATGATGATCACGGGCTTGCCGAGCCGCGTCTCCAATTCGCCGCCGATGATGCGCGCAACCACGTCGGAGGCGCCGCCGGGCGGGAAGGGGACGATCAATTGCAGCGACTTTCCGGATAGACCGCCTGAGCCGGCGCGGGCGCATTGCCAGCAATTAAGCCGAGCACCCCGAGCACAACCGTTAAAGCCGTTCTTTTCATCGCGTCGTTCTTCCGTTTTTACGTGAGCAAGAGAATCCCGGATAGACAAGCAACAATCGTTCCAGTGGCGGTGCACGCTGTCCGCGGGGTTGCAGGAAGGGTGCCGGGCGTCTCACTGATTGGTGAGCGCCGATTGCGGCCCGATCCGCGGCGTCCGATATCCCCACCATCGACCTGATGGAGATAGTACATGAACATCGACCTTTCCGGAAAGACCGCCCTGGTGACCGGCTCGACTGCCGGCATCGGCCATGCCATCGCCAAGGGCCTTGCTGCCTCGGGCGCGAGCGTCGTGATCAACGGGCGCGGCCAGGACAAGGTCGATGCCGCCGTGCGCAAGCTGGAAGGGACGGGTGCGAAGGTCCGCGGCATCGCCGCCGATGTCTCCACCGCTGCCGGCTGCAAGGCGCTCGTGGCAGCTCTGCCTGAGGTCGATATCCTCATCAACAACGCCGGCATCTTCGAGCCGAAGGACTTTTTCGACATCCCCGACGAGGACTGGAGCCGCTTCTTCGAGGTCAACGTGATGAGCGGCGTGCGGCTGTCGCGGGCCTACATGGAGGGCATGCTCAAGCGCAACTGGGGCCGCATCGTCTTTATCTCTTCCGAGTCCGGCCTCAACATTCCCGTCGAGATGATCCATTACGGTATGAGCAAGACGGCCCAGCTGTCGGTCGCGCGCGGCCTTGCGCAACTCACCCGCGGCACCGGCGTCACCGTCAATTCCGTGCTGCCGGGCCCGACCATGTCGGAGGGCGTCGAGACCTTCGTGAAGGATCTCGCCAGGCAGAACGGCCAATCGGTGGACGAGGCCGCGGCCAATTTCGTCAAGCAGCATCGCCCGAGCTCGCTGATCCAGCGTTTTGCGAGTGTCGACGAGATCGCGAACATGGTTGTTTACGTCGCCTCGAAGGAGGCGTCCGCGACCAACGGCGCAGCGCTGCGCGCGGAAGGCGGCATCGTCAACACGATCGCGTAAGAGCCGCCTATGACCGCTTATGTGATTTCAGAAGTCGAGATGCGCGATCTCGAGGGATTTGAAGCCTATCGCACGCTCGCCGCGAAGACGATCGCGGAGTTTGGCGGGCGCTATCTCGTCCGTGGCGGCAAGGCCGAACTGGCGGAAGGCAACCTCCCGCCGAAGGCCATCGTCGTCGTCGAATTCCCGTCGATGGTGCGGCTGAAGGAATGGTACGCCTCGCCGGAATACGCCGAGGCATTGAAGATCCGCGCCGCTGCGCTGGAGCGGCGATTGATATTTGTCGAGGGCGTGCTGCCGGCCTAGAGCGCCGAAATCGTAGGGTGGGCAAAGCGCAAGCGTGCCCACCACCTTGATTGTGAGTGTCGAGGAGATGGTGGGCACGGCGCAAGCGCGCCTTTGCCCACCCTACGAGGTCTTCGCTACCACCCCTCCAGCACGATCTTCCCCCGCGACTTGCCGCTCTCGAGCAGCGCATGCGCACGCTTGAGGTTGGCAGCGCTGATCGTGCCAAAGGTCTGGTCGAGCGTGGTGCGGAGCACGCCCTTGTCGATGAGGTCGGCGACATCGTTGAGCAGGTGATGCTGCGCGATCATGTCGGCGGTCTGGAACGAGGAGCGCGTGAACATCGATTCCCAGTGCACCGAGATCGCCTTGCCCTTGAACGTGCTCATGGTGAACTCCGGGGGATCGTCGATCAGGCCGAACCTGCCCTGCGGCGCCATGAACTCCGCGATCGCCTTGTAGTGCTGGTCGGTGAAGGTAAGGCTCGCCACCAGCGCGACCGGCGGCAGCTTCAACTTCTCGATCTGCTCCTTCATCGGCTTGCCGTGGTCGATCACGGCATGCGCGCCGAGATCGAGGCACCATTTCTGCGATTCCGGCCGCGTCGCGGTTGCGAGCACCGTGAGCCCGGTGAGGCGGCGAGCGAGCTGGATCAGGATCGAGCCGACGCCGCCGGCACCGCCCGTGATCAGCAGCGTGCGCGGATCGACGCTCTTGCCGGGTACCGCACCGAGACGATCGAAAAGCAATTCCCACGCGGTGATGGAGGTGAGGGGAAGGGCGGCTGCCTGCGCGAACGAGAGCGACTTCGGCTTGTTGCCGACGATGCGCTCGTCGACCAGATGGAATTCGGCGTTGGTGCCCTGGCGCAGGATCGAGCCGGCGTAGAACACCTCGTCGCCCGGCTTGAACAGCGTGACGTCGGGCCCGACCGCGTCGACGATACCGGCGGCGTCATAGCCGAGAATCTTGGTCTCGCCCTCGGGCGGGGCGGCGCGCTTGCGCACCTTGTAATCGACCGGATTGGCCGAGATCGCCTTCACGGCGACGCGGATGTCGCGCCCCTTCGGCTCGGGTTTTGCGGTCTCGAAATCGAACAGCGCGTCCTGATCCTCGATCGGAAGCGACTTCTTGTAGCCGACGGCCTTCATGGCGTGTCTCCATCAGATGGCGCGATGGCTTGTCACGTGCGCCTGGCCTGCTAACTGTCCCGCTGGCTCCGGTTTGGCAAGTACTGTAAATTCGGGGATATAGTCCCTGTTTGGATACTATTGGGAAAACGCGCATGAAACGACGCAATTTCGCCCGTCGTCCCGGCTGCTCGGTCGAGGCGACGCTGGATCTGATCGACGGCAAGTGGAAGGGCGTGATCCTCTATCACCTGCAGAGCGGAACCCAGCGCTTCGGCGAATTGCGCCGCCGGATGCCCGGCATCACCCAGCGCATGCTCACGAAACAGCTGCGCGCGCTGGAGGAGGACAAGCTCGTCATCCGCAAGGTCTATGCGGAAGTGCCGCCGCGGGTGGAGTATTGCCTCTCCGAGTTAGGTGAGAGCCTCAAGCCGGTGATCGACATCCTGAAAGCCTGGGGCGAGAGCCATCAGCAGCGGCTGTCCTGCGCGCCGCCGCCCGTGGTCGTGAAGAAGAAGCGCGCGGCGTAGTGAGCGGAAGGACGCTAGCACCGTACTCTCGGTGTCGTCCCCGCCAAGTGCGCAATTGCGCACGGGGGGCGGGGACCCATAACCACAGAAGCAGATTGTGGCGCGAGCTGACAACTCCGAGCCTTCGCCAAACTACTCCCTGTGGTTATGGGTCCCGGGTTCGCGCTGTCGCGCGCCCCGGGACGACGAGCTCAGAATGCGAACTGCGTGCGCATCGCGATGGCGTCGAACTTCGAGCCGACATCGGCGGTCGAGACCGGCGAGGCCTGCCTTGATACCGTGCCATGCAGGTAGTCGAGCATGAAGCGGACATTGCCGTTGACGTACCAGTTCAGAGCGAGCGTGTAGACGGTCTGCCGGCCGCCGGCGATGCCTGTGGCGCTCCCAAGCTGATCGTTGAGATCGAGGGTCGAAAAGCGCCCCGCGATCTCCCACGCGCCCCAGCCGCCGCCTTCGAGCGAGAACGGGTGCGCCGGCTTGACGCCGCTATAGGCTGCATTCGCCGCATTGTAGCTGCGGCTCTCGCCCGTCAGCACGTAGCCGGCCTGCGCATAGCCGCCCTGGAATTTGAGGCTCGGCGCACCCAGCGGCGGCAGGCCGGTATTGGCGCTGCGATCGATGTTGAACCAGAAATACTCGCCCTGCAGGATCAGCGGTCCGTAGGTGGCGGCCGCTTCGACGCTATAGACCTGCGCGCCGGAGGCATTGGCGATCGCGCCGGTCGTCGCCAGTGCCGTCGGATCGATGCGCAGTTCCGGACGATCATTCAGCGTCACCGTCTGCGCGCCCGTCACCAGGTTACGCGTCGGTTGGATCAGCCACTCGGCATTGCCGCCGAGATGGACCGAGTAGTCCTTGCCGCTAACGACCTGGCCGGCGACACGGGCGACCGCGCCATACTGTTCGGTGGTGCCGTTCGGCGTAGCGCTCGAGGCGGAATGGATCGCACCCGTGGCGGGACCGGTTACATAGGCGCCAGCCCAGAACACGTCATTGTACCAGCGCGTGCCGATGGCCGAGCGAAAGTCGCCTGCGGCGATGCTGGTGGCGACGACGCCTGCCGAGGCGCGCTCCATGAACAAGATGTCGTTGGAGCTTGTGGCCTCATCGAGCGTGTAGGGGAGGTCCATGATGCCGCCTTCGATGGCCATCTTGCCGCCGAACGGCTTCAATCCCGTGTAGCTCAGATAAGCGTTCTCCACGCCGGATAAGCCGCCGCCCGGGAGCGATCCCGGCGCCGCGCCGCCAAATCCGTCGGACGAGCCGCCGAAATCGTAGATCAATGCAAAGTTCCAGTCGTTGAAGAATTTGCCGGTGACGCCGATGCGCGCGCGGCGGACGTTCTCGCCGCTGTCGAGCTTCTGCGGCACGGTGCCTGCCGTGTTGGGACGATAGTCATAGCCGCCGACATCCCAGTGGAGGCGGCTGGTGATGGCCACACAGTTCGCCCCGTCGGCGGTGCAGATGGTCGGTCGGTTGTTCGGCATCGTCACGACGACGCCGGATACCGGCGCCGCGCCCTTGACCGGATACGCGGCGTTTGCATTGGCGACCACGGCCTTCGCCTCCGATCGCGCTTCAGCTTTGGCCTCGGCCTTTGCTTCGGCCTTGGCCTTCGCCGTGGCCGCCGTGTTCGCGGCGGTCTGACTCTGGAGCTTGTCGAGCTTCTGCTCCAGCAACTTCAACTGCTGCTTCAGGAGCGCAATTTCCTGCTCACTGCTGCTTGCTGATTGGGCCTGGGCCTGCGAGGCCGCCAGTGCGCCGGCGAGACCAATCGCCGTGGCTGCAATTCTTGTCCTGCTCACGTTACGCCTCCATCGTTTGACGAACTTCCCCAAGTCACTTCCTCAAGTCGCGAACGGAGAGCCTAGGTGTGATCGATGACTGCCCCGCGACGCTGCGCCCGGTTGCGCGGTTCCCACTGATGCAAATTCGCCGCAACCGAATCCGCCATCGGCAGCATGCTGGATGACGCGCATCATGCCAATCCACCGCCCGGGCAATTTGCCGATTCGCACGGTCCGCTTGCATTCCGGACACACCGGGGGAAGGGGCCAATATTGCCGCCTGGCGCCCTTCTATTGGGGGGCGAACGCGCCTATATTCCGTCGTCTTTTCCAAGAGGTAGGAATGTTTCGATCGACCTGGACTGCCGCCGTCGCGGCATTGTGCATAGCCTTTTCGGCCCACCTCAATCCGACTGCTGCGCAGGACCGTCGGGTCCCGTCGTCGCCGGCCGAACTGCGGCTGTCCTATGCGCCGATCGTGCAGCGAGTGCAGCCGGCGGTCGTCAACGTCTATGCCGCCAAGGTGGTGCAGAACCGCAATCCGCTGCTCGACGATCCGATCTTCCGCCGCTTCTTCGGCGTGCCGGGCCAGCAGCCCGAACAGATGCAGCGCTCGCTCGGCTCCGGCGTGATCGTCGATGCCTCCGGCCTCGTCGTCACCAATGTCCACGTCATCGAGGGCGCGGACCAGGTCAAGGTGTCGCTGTCGGACAAGCGCGAATTCGAGGCCGAGATCCTGCTCAAGGATCCGCGCACTGACCTCGCCGTGCTCCGCCTGAAGGACACCAAAGAGAAGTTTCCGACGCTGGACTTCACCAATTCCGATGAACTGCTGGTCGGCGACATCGTGCTTGCGATCGGCAATCCCTTCGGCGTCGGCCAGACCGTGACGCACGGCATCATCTCGGCGCTGGCGCGCACGCAGGTCGGCATCACCGACTACCAGTTCTTCATCCAGACCGATGCGGCGATCAATCCCGGCAATTCCGGCGGCGCGCTGGTCGACATGAGCGGCAAGCTTGCCGGCATCAACACCGCGATCTATTCGCGCTCGGGCGGCTCGCAGGGCATCGGCTTTGCGATTCCCGCCAACATGGTGCGCGTCGTCGTCGCCTCCGCCAAGAGCGGCGGCAAGGCGGTGAAGCGTCCCTGGCTCGGTGCGAGATTGCAGGCGGTGACGCCCGAGATCGCCGAGAGCCTCGGCCTGCGCTCGCCGACCGGCGCCCTGGTCGCGAGCGTGGTGTCGAACGGCCCCGCGGCCAAGGCCGGCCTGAAGTCTTCCGATCTCATCACCGGGATCGACGGCCAGGCCGTGGATGATCCCAACGCCTTTGATTATCGCTTCGCCACGCGTCCGCTCGGCGGCACGGCGCAGATCGACGTGCAGCGCGGCGGCAAGCCGGTCAAGCTGACCGTGGCGCTGGAGACCGCACCCGATACCGGCCGCAACGAGCTCGTCGTCACCGCGCGCTCGCCGTTCCAGGGTGCGAAGGTCTCGAGCATTACGCCGGCGGTTGCCGACGAGCTGCATCTCGATGCCGACACCGAAGGCGTCGTGATCACCGATCTCGGCGGCGACAGCGCGGCGGCGAGCGTGGGCTTCCAGAAGGGTGACATCATCCTCGCCGTCAACAATCAGAAGATCAGCAAGACCGGCGATCTCGAAAAGGCTGCAGGCGAGCGCCCGCGGATCTGGCGCATCACCGTGGTGCGCGGCGGTCAGCAGATCAACGTTACGCTGGGCGGATGAGTTCGAAGCGACCACAGGAGACGCCAACGCTCTTCGCCGCGGCGGGCCTCGATCACGAGGCTCCGCATCCGCTGCCGGACCGGCTGCGCCCGCGCGCGTTGTCGGAGGTCGTCGGCCAGGATCACATCCTCGGCCCCGACGGTGCACTGACGCGCATGCTGGAGACGCGCACGCTGGGATCGCTGGTGTTCTGGGGCCCGCCCGGCACCGGCAAGACCACGGTGGCGCGGCTGCTGGCGGACGCCACCGATCTGCATTTCGAGCAGATCTCGGCCGTGTTCTCCGGCGTCGCCGACCTCAAGAAGGCGTTCGATGCCGCGCGCGCCCGCCGCGAGATGGGCAAGGGCACGCTGCTGTTCGTCGACGAGGTGCATCGCTTCAACCGCGCCCAGCAGGATTCGTTTCTGCCCGTGATGGAAGACGGCACGGTGGTGATGGTCGGCGCCACCACCGAGAACCCGTCCTTCGAGCTCAACGCGGCGTTGCTCTCCCGCGCGCGCGTGCTGGTGTTTCGCTCGCTCGATGCCGCCGCGATCGAGAAGCTGTTCGCGCATGCCGAGGAGGTCGAGGGCAGGAAGCTGCCGCTGGACGCTGAAGCGCGCGCGGTGCTGGTGCGCATGGCCGATGGTGACGGCCGCGCGTCGCTGACGCTCGCCGAAGAGGTCTGGCGTTCGGCGCGAGCAGACGAGATTTTCAACGCCGCGCAGTTGCAGGATATCCTGCAGCGCCGCGCGCCGATCTACGACAAGTCGGCCGACGGCCACTACAACCTGATCTCGGCGCTGCATAAATCGGTACGCGGCTCCGATCCCGATGCGGCGCTGTACTATCTCGCGCGCATGCTGGATGCCGGCGAGGACCCGCTGTTCCTGGCCCGCCGCGTCGTGCGCATGGCGGTCGAGGACATCGGTCTTGCCGATCCGCAGGCGCTCGTCATCGCCAATGCGGCCAAGGACGCGTTCGACTTCCTCGGCCATCCCGAGGGCGAGCTCGCAATCGCCCAAGCCGTGGTCTATCTCGCCACCGCGCCGAAATCGAATGCGGTCTACACCGCCTTCGGCACCGCGATGCAGGTCGCAAAGCAGGCCGGCTCGCTGCTGCCGCCAAAACACATCCTGAACTCGCCGACCAAGCTGATGAAGTCGGAAGGCTACGGCGCGGCTTACGAATACGACCACGACGCCCCCGACGCCTTCTCCGGCCAGGACTATTTCCCGGAAGCCCTGGGCCGCCAGACCTTCTACGACCCGCCCGAGCGCGGCTTCGAGCGCGAGATCAGGAAGCGGCTGGATTATTGGGCCAAGCTGCGCAAGGAGCGGGGCGGCTCGCGCTAGAGGTGGCCATTTCACCGTGACGGAAGGCCGCTTTTAGGGTACGCAGGCATTCATGAGCCGCCGCATCAAGAGAATGAATCCCAAGCCCCGTTCGCGTGACGAGCGCGATGACGCACGCCCGTTGAAGGCGCGCAGCGCGAAGAAGGCCGGACCGCGTCCGGGCGGCAAGCCCGGCGGTAAGCCGCCGCGCTTTGCCGGAGAGCGTGCCGAGCGGCGGCCGCCCAAAGCCGCCCAGGAAAGGCCTTCGCTGGAGAAGCCGGTCGAGGCGCTGCTGCCGACCAAGGTGCAGACCGTCATCGTCTCGGCCGACGAGAACAACATGCGCGTCGACCGCTTCCTCGAGGCGCGCTTTCCCGGCCTGTCGTTCTCCCACATCCAGCGCGTCGTCCGCAAAGGCGAGCTGCGCGTCGACGGCAAGCGCGTCGACAGCAAGGACCGCCTGGAGGAGGGCCAGAGCGTCCGCATTCCGCCGCTGAAGCTCGACGCGCCGAAGGCGGTCGGCGAGCTTTCGGAGGCTGCGCAGAAGACGCTCAAGGCGCTGAAGGAGATGACGATCTGGGAGGACGACGACGTCCTCGTCCTGAACAAGCCGGCCGGCCTTGCGGTGCAGGGCGGCTCGGGCATGACGCGGCACATCGACCAGATGCTGGAGGTGATGCGCGATTCCAAGGGGCAGAAGCCGCGCCTCGTGCACCGCATCGATCGAGAGACCTCGGGCTGTCTCCTGATCGCGAAGACGCGCTTTGCCGCCTCGCATCTGACCGGCGCATTTCGTTCGAGATCTGCGCGCAAGGTCTATTGGGCGCTGGTGCCGGGCCTGCCGAAACCGAAGCAGGGGCGCATCTCCACCTTCCTGGCGAAGGAGGAGAGCGAGGACGACACCATCATGCGCATCGCCCAGCATGGCGACGAGGGCGCCAGCCATGCGGTGACCTATTACGCGGTGGTCGAGACCGCCGGCAACAAGCTGACATGGGTGTCGCTGAAGCCGGTGACGGGACGCACCCACCAGCTGCGCGCCCACATGGAACATATCGGCCATCCCATCGTCGGCGATCCCAAATATTTCAACATCGAGAACTGGCAGCTGCCGGGCGGCCTGCAAAACCGTCTGCACCTGCTCGCGCGCCGCATCGTCATTCCGCATCCGCGCGGTGGCGTGATCGACGCTACCGCGCCACTGCCGCCGCACATGCAGCAGTCGTGGAATCTGCTCGGGCTCGATGCAAGCCGGTTCGACCCGATCGAGAACGCGCCGGAGGAGTAGGGCGCTGAGCTTTGGGCCAAGATGTTTCCCCAAAGTCGTCCTGGCGAAAGCCAGGACCCATTACCACAGGGAGGAGTGTGACGAAGACTCGTCGTTTGGTACTTCGACTTCGTCCTCTAGGTAGATCACGCGGTATGGGTCCTGGCTTTCGCCAGGACGACAGCGGAATGTCTGGCGACTGGCTTCCCCACATACCTCCCTCAATTCCGGAACTGCTCCAGAAACATCCGCAAGCTGTCGTGCGGGCTCTCGACGTCGGTGATCAGCCAGCCCTCGGGGCCGTTGACCAGGACGAAGTTCAGCGCCACGCGGCGGCCGTGATTGTCGAAATTCGCCGCAACGTAGGTCTTGTCGTATTGCCGGCGAACGACCGCGATCGCGACCGGGCCGAGCTTCCAGCTCGGGCTCTGCACCAGGAAATCATAGGGCTCGACTCTCGGCGTGCTCCAGGCCTTGCGCAGGGGCGGATCGAAGAACTGGCGGGCGGTCACGGCATCGCGCGGCAGGCCTTTTGACAGCTCCGGCGCGCCTTCTCCGTAATGGGCATAGACGTTGCGGACCAGCGATTCCGGGGTGCGGAAGCCGGCCTCCGCCGCTGCCAGCCAAAGTCCTGCCAACAGGGCCCCAATGCCCGCAAGTTCCCTCATGCCCCGCCGCTCGCTTTATCGGCCACAGGTCTTATCTTACAACCCTAGCATCCAGCGACCGGGACCGAAAACTCACATGCGCGAATTGTTCGAAGAAGCAGCAAGCCAGCCCCCGCCGGATCCGCGGGAATCGGCGCGCCAGTCCACGCGCACGCCGCTGCGCAAGCGCTTCTATACGGAGGCCGGCGTCGCGGATGCCGACGGCGGCTTCGCCATCACACTGGACGGCAAGCCGATCCGCACGCCCTCCGGTCGCCAGGTGGTAATCCCCGCGCGCGCGCTGGCCGATGCGGCGGCCGGCGAATGGACGGCCCAGGGCGAGACGATCGACCCTGTCACCATGCCGCTGACGCGGATCGCCAACAGCGTGGTCGAGGCCGTCGTCGACCGCGTCGAGCTCGTCAGCGACGATCTCGCAAAATACTTCGAGTCCGACCTGCTGTTCTATCGTGCCGGCCATCCCGAGGGGCTGGTCGCCCGCGAGGCCGCGCACTGGGACCCCGTGCTGTTCTGGGCCGCGGAGACGCTGGGCGCGCATTTCATCCTGTCCGAGGGCGTCATGCATGTGAAGCAGCCGGACGAGGCGCTGAAGGCCGCCCGGGCCGCGCTGCCCGGCGATCCCTGGTCGGTCGCCGCGCTCCACATGGTCACGACCCTGACCGGCTCGGCGCTATTGGCGCTGGCGCTGGCCCATGGCGTGCGCGATGCGGACCAGGTCTGGGCCGCCGCCCATGTCGATGAGGATTGGAACATCGAGAAATGGGGCGTGGACGAGGAGGCGGCCGCGCGCCGCGCCGCGCGCCTGAAGGATTTTGAGGCCGCCGTGACGGTTCTGGCGGCGGTGAAGCCGTCGGCAGTCCAAGGTCCTTAACGAGAGGTTTACGAGGGGGCCTTAGGGTGGGTCTAGCATTCCCCGGGCCCCTGAGATGCCGACGCCGATAAGCTCGATCATTCCCGTCAGTGCCGCCAGCCCTGTGGCTGATGCGACGACGCCCGATCTCGTGCTTCAGGCCGGCAGCGTCGTCGATGCCAGGGTGGTCAGCGTGCTGGCCGACAATCTGGTGCGCATCGCGATCGCCAACTTGTCGATGGACGTGATGTCGGAGGTGGCGCTGACGCCGGGACAAAATCTCCAGCTCGCGGTGTCGCAGAACGATGGCACCATCCGGCTCGCCGTCATGAACGGGGCAGGCGAGGCGGCGGCCGATCAGTTCACGCTGACCTCGCGCGCGGCCTCGCTGGTGGACAGCCCGCCGCTTGCGCCCACTGTGAGCGCACCACGCAACACGCTGACGCCGTTGGAGCAGGTCGCCGTCACCGCCGCTTCGGCCGAGGCCGTGACGAAACAGGGCAGCCAGGCGCCGTTGTTCGCCAATCTGGCCGCCGTCGTCACCGGCAGCGATCTGCCTGCTGGACTGAAGCAGGCGGTGCTCGACGTGCTGGCGCAGCAGACGCCGCTCAACACCGCCCTCGATGGCGGCGATATCGAATCCGCGTTCCAGAAGTCCGGACTGTTTCTGGAGGCTTCATTGGCCGCGGGCGCAACGCCCTCGTCAGGCACGGTGCCGGACTTGAAGGCCGCACTGCTAGTGCTGCGCCAGATACTGGCGGCGACCTCAGGCGCGATCGAGACAGGAGTGCCGCAGGCAACTGCGCAAGCCGCGTCGCTGCCGACCAGCGCTGCCGCGCCCCAGACTGCAGCTTCCACGGCTCAGCTGGCGGGCGAGGCGGCACACGCGGCGTTGTCGTCGCCGGATGCGGAAGTAGCCCAACCGACGCAATTGCCACGCGGCGCTGCGCTTGCCGCCGCCGTGCTGGCGGAGATAGCGGGCGGCAATCCGCAAGCCGCGATGCCGCGAACCATGTCCGCCAGCCTGGCCGCGAGCCTGCTGCAAGAGGTCACGCAAAACCTGCCGCGCATGCTCGGCAATTTGCCGGGCTCCAGCAAGGCTGTGCCGGATGGTCATGTGTTCGAGGCCGCCGCGCGCGCGACCACACCACCGCCGTTTCGCGGCGCGCTGCCGGCGCCGCAGGCTGTCGCCGCGCCGTCGCTCGCGCCTGATACGCCGCTGGCCGCGACCGTGCATCGCCTGCTCGACGACACCGATGCCGCGATCGCACGACAGACGCTGTTGCAGGTCGCCTCGCTCCCCGATCGCACGGATGCCAGCGGTCACCGCATCGATCCGGCCGTGCCGCAGTGGAATTTCGAGATCCCCTTCGCGACCCCGCAGGGCACCGCGATGGCGCAGTTCGAGATCTCGCGCGACGGCGGTGGCGAATCCGCCGATCCCGCCAGCCGTGCCTGGCGTGCGCGCTTCACGCTCAATGTCGAGCCGGCCGGCCCGGTGCATGCGCTGATCACGCTGAACGGCGACAAGACCTTCGTGCGGATGTGGGCGGAGCGGCCGGCGACCGCGCAGCAGCTCCGCGCCGGGATCGGCGAACTCACTCAGGCGATGACCAGGGCCGAGCTCAAGCCCGGCGATATCGTGGTGCGCGACGGCACGCCGCCGCAGCCGGCGCCGGCCCGCGCCGGTCACTTCCTGGACCGCGCCACATGAGCGATCCCACCAAGCTTGCAATTGCCCTGCATTACGAGAAGGGCTCCGGCGCGCCCGTCGTCGTCGCCAAGGGCAAGGGCACGATCGGCGAAAAGATCGTCGAGATCGCCAGGGCCAACGACATCCCGATCGAGGAGAACGAAATCCTGGCCGGCGCGCTCTCCAAGGTCGAGCTCGGAGAAGAGATCCCGCCCGACCTCTACAAGGCCGTCGCCGAGGTACTGGTGTTCGTGCTGCGGCTGTCGGGACGGGGGCGCTAGAGCATGATCCGGACCCAAAGGGCCGCGTTAGCGCAAAGTGTGCAGCGGTTTTCCGAATAGATCATTGCTCAAGCTGTAACCTGTCATCGTTTCACCACGTAGCGGCTGCATGGTCGCGGCCACCTTCATCATTTACCGGATCGCTCCCTTGCTTACCCGCCGTTCCACCCTCGGCCTGCTCGCCGCAGCCGCCATCCTGCCGCAGCGCGCGCTGGCCCACGTCGCGCCGCCGCGCAACGAGGTCCGCGACAACCTCGCAAAACGCTTCACCGATCTCGGCACGTCGGGCACCTTCGTCGGCTACAAGGTCGAGGATTATCTGATCGTCGCCAGCGACAAGGATCGCTCGGGCGAGGGGAAGCTGCCGGCATCGACCTTCAAGATTCCGAACTCGCTGATCGCACTGGAGACGGGCGTCGTCGCCGATCCCGACAAGGACGTGTTCCCCTGGGACGGCGTGAAGCGGCCGATCGAAGCCTGGAACAAGGATCACACGCTGCGCAGCGCCATCGCGGTGAGCGCGGTGCCGGTCTATCAGGAGATCGCGCGCCGCATCGGGCAGGAGCGCATGCAAAAATATGTCGACGAGTTCGACTACGGCAATCGCGACATTGGCGGCGGCATCGACCAGTTCTGGCTCACCGGGAATTTGCGCATCGACCCGGTCGAGCAGATCGACTTCGTCGACCGTCTGCGCCGCCGCGCGCTGCCGATCTCAAAGCGCAGCCAGGACCTCGTCGCCGACATCCTGCCGGTGACCAAGGTCGGCGACAGCGTCATCCGCGCCAAGTCCGGCCTCCTGGGCGCCGAGCGCGGCGAGCCGTCGCTCGGCTGGATGGTCGGCTGGGCCGAGAAGGGCGAGGCGCACACCGTGTTCGCGCTCAACATGGATTGCAAGGAGCCGCGCCTCGTTGGCGAGCGCATGCCGCTGACGCAAGCCTGCCTTGCCGAGATCGGCGCCATCTAGCTGGCGTAAGAAGAAGCTTGCGGCCATCCTTCGAGACGCCCGCCTTTGGCGGGCCCCTCAGGATGAGGTCTTGTTTCGCAGCGAGATATTGGACCCTCATGGTGAGGAGCGCCGCCTTACGGCGCGTCTCGAACCATGAAGGCCAAGCTGGCTCTCAGCCCAGCTTGAACAACACCTGCAAAAACTCCTCCACCGCCTTGCGCGACTCCGCGGCCGTAGCTGGATTGCCGCCGACATGCGGGTTCAATTCGACGCAGGAATCCTTGTAGGAGAACGGCGCGTTGGTATCGCCATTCATCAGCACGCCGCCGTCACCTTCCTTGATCTTGCAGTTGCGCACGGTCTGCGCATTCGCCGACACCGCAACGGTGGCGACGCCGAGCAGGCCGCTGTCAAAACCGTGCGCACTGTCGGGGTATTCGGTCAGCACCACGTCGCGTCCGGCCGCCTCGAGCCGCTCGACGAAGGCCTTGCAGCTCCTCACGGGATTGTAGTCATCGGGCGTGCCGTGGAAGATGCGGATCGGGCGCGCGGCGACCTCGCTATCGCCGGCATAGGTCGTCGAGCAATCAGGATAGAACGGAATGTACGCGGCGAACTGCGCGCCGGACTTGTTCCAGAGCTTGTTGAAGCGGTCGAGGCTCGCATAGAGCGTCGCCTGGCCACCGCGCGAAAAACCCATCAGCACGATGCGGTCGGGGTCGACGCGCGGGTGCTTCGCCAGGATTTCCAGCGAGCGGTAGATGTCGACGATCAAATTGAGCCGGCCGAGCAGGGCCTGGTTCGGCCCCACCACCGTCAGCCCGCGGCCGGTAAAGCCGTCGATCACGAAGGTCGAGATGCCCATGGCGTTGAACGCGTGCACCCAGGCCTCGGTGGTGGCGCCGACGCCGCTCGACCCATGCATCAGCACCACGACGGGAAGCTTGCCGGTGCCTTGGGCAACGCGGAATTCGCCGGCAACCGTCACCGGCTTGCCCGCGGCTGCATCGCCGCTCAAAAATTGCTGGTCGGAAAGGGTGAGCGAGGGAATCGGGTAGATCTCGGCGCGCGTTGCGACTTCCTTGGGAAGCGCCTGCGCATTGGCGAGCACGGTGGAAGCGCAGAGCGCAATGAGCACCATGGCGGCGCGGAATGCCGTCGGCATCGGATTCTCCCTATTGATTTTCGGGGAGTAGAGCAACGGACCTGCGCGCTGTCAATTTGACGCGCGGCGGTCTCAGCCCTTGTCGGCCGTCTTCTTCGCCGTCAGCGCCTGGTCGATGGCAAAGCCGCCGATCTCGCTCATCGCCTGCGAGATCACGTCGCCGCGTCGCGCAAAGCCGCTGGAGAGATAGTCGAACTGCGTCCGCGCCAGCCGCAGCACCTCGATCGGCACCGAGACCACGGTCTCGTTGAAACTGTCGACGGAGGCGCGCAAGCTGTCGAGTTCACTGGTGAGCTTGACGATATGGCTTTCAGCATGCTGCATCAGGCCGACCAGCTTGTTGCGCTCGGCATCGAATGCGGCGCGCTCGGCCGCGGCGGCCGCGGTGACTTCCGCAAGCTGGGCGCGCAGCGCCTCGATCTGGCCGACCATGGCATCGGAGGCGAGCTCGGCGGCCTCGCGCAGCTCGCTGTTGCGCGTGCTCTCTTCCTGCTGCTCGTGATAGAGCCGCTCGGCCGACATCGCGCGTCGGCTCAGCGACTCGATCGTGCTGGCTGCGCGCAGCAGCATCTCGCCGTTGCGCCCCGACACCATGCTGGCCATGCGCCGCAGGAAGTCGATGGTTTCGGACGATGGGTTCGGCGGCAGTGGGACGACCGTCGCGGACATGGGTGATGCTGGAGCCAGGGCATGATGACCGCCGCCGTACCGACTGGGCTCACGCAACATTCGGCGCCTGATCGCAAGGCCTTGAAGCAAGCCTGAATCGGCCGGCCGGGTCAACTGGCCGGCACGGCAAATACGGTCCCGTAGCCCGGATGGAGCATAGCGCAATCCGGGACAGGGCAGCGTGGAGAGGCCCCCGGATTACGCTCCGCTCCATCCGGGCTACGGCAGTCAGCCGAAGTGGGAGATCAGGCGTCCCTCTGCCGCCCGATCCGGCCGAGATGGGTGAAGCCGAAGCCGGCTGAATATTTCAAGCCATAGCCGAGCGCCCGGTCGATGCCGATATGGGCGAGCCAGATCAAGGCGATGGACAGGGTGAGGGGCGAGGCGAGGCCAAAGCCGAGCGTCAGCAGCGCCACCGGCGCCATGTAGCTGTGGGCGGCATTGTAGACCATCGCGCCGAATTTGGCGTCGGACAGGTATGCCAGGAAGCTCAGATCCGGCACGAAGAACAGCAGGGCAAACACCAGCCACGACCCGTCCCAGGCCCAGTAGAGCATCACCATGCCCACAAACAGGGTCAGGCCCTCCAGCCGCAGCAGGATGTTGACGCCGCCCGTCGCAGCCCCCGTCTCGGCCGTTCCTTCCGTCATGCTCGCCTCCCGGACAAAACTTTGTAATTCCTTCCGCTTTCCCGCTACGGCAGGGCAGCCCTGCGACGGCGAAAGCGGCTTTCCGGCCCGCAAAATGCCGTGTTAGAACCCCGCATCACTTAAGACCTGGCGGGAGCAAATGAAACATATCCTGGACGCCCTTGAAGATCGTCGTGCCGGCGCGAAGCTCGGCGGCGGGGAGAAGCGCATCGAGGCGCAGCACGCCCGCGGCAAGCTGACCGCGCGCGAGCGCATCGAGCTCTTGCTCGACAAGGGATCGTTCGAGGAGTTCGACATGTTCGTCGAGCACCGCTCCACCGAGTTCGGCATGGAGAAGAGCAAGGTGCCCGGCGACGGCGTCGTCACCGGATGGGGCACCGTCAACGGCCGCAAGACTTTTGTCTTTGCCAAGGACTTCACGGTGTTCGGCGGCTCGCTCTCGGAAACGCACGCGCTGAAAATTACAAAACTCCAGGACATGGCGATGAAGGCAAGGGCGCCCATCATCGGCCTTTATGACGCCGGCGGCGCCCGCATCCAGGAAGGCGTCGCCGCGCTCGCCGGCTATTCCTATGTGTTCCGCCGCAACGTGCTGGCCTCCGGCGTGATCCCGCAGATCTCCGTCATCATGGGCCCCTGCGCCGGCGGCGACGTCTATTCGCCGGCGATGACCGACTTCATCTTCATGGTGAAGAACACCAGCTACATGTTCGTCACCGGCCCCGACGTCGTGAAGACCGTGACCAACGAGGTCGTCACCGCGGAAGAGCTCGGCGGTGCCTCGGTGCACGCCACGCGCTCCTCGATCGCCGATGGCGCCTTCGAGAACGACGTCGAGACGCTCTTGCAGATGCGGCGCCTGATCGACTTCCTGCCGTCCAACAACACCGACGGTGTGCCGGAATGGCCGAGCTTCGATTCGATCGAGCGCCTCGACGATTCCCTCGACACGCTGATCCCCGACAATCCGAACAAGCCCTACGACATGAAGGAGCTGATCCTGAAGGTCGTGGACGAGGGCGACTTCTTCGAGATCGCAGAGAGTTTTGCCAAGAACATCGTCACCGGCTTCGGCCGCATCGCCGGCCGCACCGTCGGCTTCGTCGCCAACCAGCCGATGGTGCTGGCCGGCGTGCTCGACTCTGACGCTTCGCGGAAAGCGGCGCGCTTCGTCCGCTTCTGCGACGCCTTCAACATCCCGATCGTCACCTTCGTCGATGTGCCCGGCTTCCTGCCGGGCACCGCGCAGGAGTATGGCGGCCTGATCAAGCACGGCGCGAAGCTGCTGTTCGCCTATTCGCAGTGCACCGTGCCGCTCGTCACCGTCATCACCCGCAAGGCCTATGGCGGCGCCTTCGACGTCATGGCCTCCAAGGAGATCGGCGCCGACATGAACTACGCCTGGCCGACTGCCCAGATCGCCGTGATGGGCGCCAAGGGCGCGGTCGAGATCATCTTCCGCTCCGACATCGGCGACCCCGACAAGATCGCCGCCCGCACCAAGGAATACGAAGACCGCTTCCTGTCGCCCTTCATCGCGGCCGAGCGCGGCTACATCGACGACGTCATCATGCCGCACTCGACGAGGAAGCGCATCGCGCGGGCGCTGGCGATGCTGAAGGACAAGAAGACGGAAATGCCGGCGAAGAAGCACGACAATTTGCCGTTGTGAGGAAACGTAGCCCGGATGAGCGCAGCGACATCCGGGTTCTTTGTCCAAGTCCCGCATGTCGCTACGCTCATGCAGGCTACAGGTTCCTTCTGATTTGGCATCCTCAATCCAATGATTGAAGACGACCCGACCGACGAAATCTCCGACATCGAAGATCGGATCGAGCGGCTCGCCGAGATCGCCGAGCGATGCCGGAAGTACATCCTGGCGTCCAAGATCGCGATCGGCTGCGGGGCGGTGCTGCTGCTGATCACGATCCTCGGCCTGTTGGGCACAGGTCAAACCGCCGCGCTCGGATCGATCGCCTTGGTGCTCGGCGGGATCGTGTCGCTCGGCTCCAACGTCAGCACGTTGCGGCAGACTGATGACGCGATCGGTGCTGCGGAGGCGCGTCGGTCGGCGTTGATCGGCAGCATCGACCTCCGGGTCGTCGCTGATGCGCCGTTGAAGCTGGTGTGACGCGCCGGCCGTTCGGCTCTGTTCACTGCTCCAGCTTCGCCCGGCGTCCCTTGCTTCGCTGCCAGCGGCTTCCGGCGCGAAATCGGCTGTCTCTGGCCGCTTGCAATCGCCTCCCAGTGGCCTACCATGAACGGCGTTGGGACCTTGAAGGAGCGCAGCCATGGAACTCACCGTGGTGCCGATCGTCAAGCCGGACGCAACCAACTTCATCTTCGGCCAGTCGCATTTCATCAAGACCGTGGAGGACCTCCACGAGGGGCTGGTGGGCGCAGTTCCGGGCATCCGCTTCGGGCTGGCCTTCTGCGAGGCCTCCGGCAAGCGGCTGGTGCGCTGGTCGGGGAACGACGAAGCCGCGATCGCGCTTGCACGCGATAACGCAACGGCCATCGGCGCCGGCCATACATTCCTGATCTTCCTGGGCGACGGATTCTTTCCAGTCAACGTGCTGGCTGCGGTGCGCGCGGCGCCGGAGGTCTGCCGCATCTACTGCGCGACGGCCAACCCCACACAAGTGATCGTCGCGCAAACGGAGCAGGGCCGCGGCGTGCTCGGGGTGGTGGATGGCGCCTCACCGCTGGGTGTCGAAACCGACGAGGACATTGCGTGGCGGAAAGACCTGCTGCGAAAGATCGGCTACAAGCTGTAGCGGCTGGTTTCCGGTGATCGGCCGAATCCATTCGTTACGCTCAGCGGTCGACGTGAATTGTGTATCTCTTGGAGAGCGCGCGATCATGAGGGCCTTGCTGTTTGCCATGGTTGTCCTGCTCGTGCTTGCCATGGCTGTCGTCGCGCGGAAAGCGACCGCACAGGACGCACCACAGGACACACAATGCGTCCGCGAGCGCGCCGCCATGGTCGAAACCATCCGGGCCTACGCCCGGTCCGCATCCAGTGCTTTGGGACAGCAAGGCCTGTCGGAGAGGGTCCTTGAGGCCATGGCGCAAACGAAACGCCACCTGTTCATCCCTGAGCAATCTTGCTCTATCGCGTACGCCGATAGACCGATACCGATCGGCCTCGGCCAGACCATATCGCAGCCGTACATTGTGGCCTTGATGACCCAGTTGGCCGAGGTCGCGCCGGATCACGTTGTGCTCGAAGTCGGTACCGGTTCGGGTTACCAGGCCGCCATCCTTGCGCAGCTCGCGCGAAAGGTCTGCAGCATCGAGATCATCCCGCAATTGGCCGAGACCGCCGCGAAAAGACTAAGAGACCTCGCGTATGACAACGTGAGCGTCAGGCTGGGCGACGGCTACGACGGCTGGCCCGAATGCGGTCCTTTTGACGCCATCGTCGTGACTGCCGCGCTCGGGCAGCCCCCGTCGCCGCTGATTGAGCAGCTCAAAGTGGGGGGCCGTCTCGTCATGCCGGTGGGACCCGGTTACTCCACTCAGCAGCTCACGGTCGTCGAGAAAATCGCCCCCGGCAAGACGACGACGCGCGGCGTTGCGCTCGTCCGTTTTGTCCCCTTTACGCGTTCGCAAAACTAGAATCTGAAGCATGATCCGGAAAAGTGCGTAGCGGTTTTCCGAAAAGATCATGCTCGAACAACAACCTAAAGCGCGATGACGCTTCATCCAAATCTCATCGCGCTTTAGGGTGGAATAGGTTGAGCGCGCAGGGTGGGTATAGCCTTGCGACTGCGCGAAGCGCAGTTCGCTGGGCGTAACCCACCAATTTTGTTGAGGCGGACATTGGCGGTTTGCGCTTCCACCTTCGCTCTTCGAGCTTCGGCGGACAAGTCGCTAATCCGCCCTACGAGCTATGAGCGCGCGCCTTATCGGCCGCAGCGAAATGCGCCATCTGGTCGGCGTGGGCCTTGGCGAAGGCCGGCCGTGCGGTGGCGCGCACGAGATAGGCGCGGCAGGCTGGATGGTCCGCGAGCCCGTCGAAGCGATCGACAGGACGCAGCACGTCCGCCATCAGGATGTCGGCGACGGAGAAAGAGCCCGCCAGCCATTGACGGTCAGCCAGCACCGGCTCGAGGTGCTTAAGGCGGATTTTCAGGAAGCCGTCGACGAACTTCGCGGCCGGTGAACCGTCGTCGCTGCCGGTGAATTTGAACATGGACCATGGCAGGCTTGCCATCTCCACCGAATTGAGCGCCGCGAACACCCATTTCGTCGTCTCGCTGCGGCCGCGCGGTTCTGATGGCATCAGCTTCGCGCTGAGCTCGCCGAGATGCAGCAGGATCGCGCCGGTCTCGAAGATCGAGAGGTCGCCGTCGGTCAGCCACGGCACCTGGCCGAACGGCTGGTGCGCGAGGTGCGCGGCGCCGCGGTCGCCGAACGGCGTGCTCGCGACGCGATAGGGCAGGGCAGCCTCTTCCAGCGCCCAGCGCACGCGAAGGTCGCGCACCAGGCCGCGCGGCATCTCGGGAACCCAGTCGAAGGTGGTGAGGGTGAGGTCGGTCATGCGGGGGCTCCGTGCTGTCTTAAGCAAAGGACGGATGAGAGGCGGTCGTTCCGACAGTGGCGCGATGTTTTTCTCCACAGGCAGAGACCGTAGGGTGGGCAAAGGCGCACTTGCGCCGTGCCCACCATCTCTGGGCTGGCGACAGGAGTGGTGGGCACGCTTCCGCCTTCGCTCTTCGAGCTACGGCGGACAAGCCGCTTTGCCCACCCTACGGCAGCGTGGCTCCCTTACTGCCCAAGCTTCGCCAGCCTGCCTTGCTTCGCGGCCTCGACCGCGCGCTCCGCATCCTCCGGCAGCAGGGTTCGTTCCGCGACCTGCCGCGCCGCCTCGCGTCGCACCGCCGCCACATACGCCCCGTCATCCGCATATCGTTCGGCGATCGACAGCCGGGGATCGTGCACTTCCTTCCGTGCCGCCTCGGTCGGCGCGAACGGCACCACCGCGCCTTGCAGCGGATAGAGCGCGGTCGGGCCAAACCCTGGTGCGCGCGGATTCCAGGCGGTGTAGGTCGCGCGCGGCACCGCCAATGCGAGCTGGCGGATGCCCGCAATCGCCATGCCGTCGGTGTCCGCCTTCGGCACGAACACCGGATAGCGGCCGATCTCCTTGGGCGGCAGCACGCTCTGGTCGGAGAAGACGGCGAGCGTGTGGATGCCGGCATAGGGCAGGCCGGGGATGTCGGTCGGCACCGCGCCCTGCGCCGGCACCAGCGTGCCGTGGGCGCGCATGGGGACGCGGCTTGCGGGCGGCTTGATGCCGTCGCTGATCCAGGCGTTGAGATCGGTGAGGAGGGCGCGCATCGGCATGCCCGCATGCATCGGATTTTGCGGTAGCGACATCGCCGGCAAGCCCTTGCGCATGACCTCCGCGGCTTCGGCGAAATGCGGCGTGCCCGATATCATGTAGGCGCGGACGTTGTCGGGGAGGTCGAGATGGTTGCCGGCGAGATCGGTGACCAGCAGCGAGGCGTGCGAGGCCCACCATTCGTGCTCGCTGTCGGTCTGCATAACCTTCGGGCAAGTCGCCGACAGCGAACAGCGCCGCAAGAGGCCGTCGGTCTTGCCGGAGTAGGGATCACTGAGACTCGCATAGGTGAACGGGAAGAGATCGGCCTGCCACGCCGGATCCTGCGGATGGCGCGGGTTGCGGCCGGGCTGGCCGAAGCGGACATTGGTCGCCATGCGCCGCGTGCCCGCGACATGCGGCATCAATCCGTCGAACACGGGGCGGCCCTGGAGATCCTCGTTGAAGCCGAGATAGAGGAAGTCGCGCAGGAAACGGCCGGACTGCGAGACGCCGAAGCCAATGGCGCGGCTGACGGAGGGATGCAGGCCGTTCAGCAGCGGGTTCGCTTGCGTTTCGTCGTGGCGGAGGAAGCTGACGACATCGCGCACGGCGGCAAAGCCCATGCCGAGCGGCACCGGATCGCGCGCGGTGTAGCTGATCTCGTACAGCGCGCCGGCGTCGAAGTTTTCGGGCCGGGTGATTTCGACTGTGCTGGGATCGACGAGTTTTGCCGTAAGGCCTGATGGCGTCTGCCGCGCGTCGGCCCAGGCCGCGCGCACGGTCACATGGAGGTTGGCGGCGTCCGCGGCGGGCCAGGTCAGCGACGCGCGCGCGGGATTGGTCGTGTTGTCGAAGATCACCTCTTCGCGCACGGGGCCGGTGACGCCCTTGAGCACCGGCGCATTCATCGCGAGCTGTCCCGGCTTGGAGGGGATGTCGCCCTGCCAGCCGACCCAGACCATCGTGTAGCCTTGGCGGTGCAGGAAGCCGATGCCGGCGTCCTCGGCCTTGTCGGCAATGTTGGCGCCGGGCTGGGCGGCATCGTCGAACAGCTGCGGCGCCAGCTTGCGGCCGCGATTGGGGGCTTCCAAGAGCAGCGTGCCGTTGCCGTGGCTGGCATCGCTCGGCCTGAGGATCACGACGTCGGCGGTGGCCTCGACCTTGCCATCGGTGTTGCGCGGCGCGAGCGCAAGGTCGGTGATGACAGCGTTGCGGTCGTCGGACGGGTTGAGCGCGAAGGTCGCGCGTGCGGTGATGCGCTCATAGCTGCCGACATTGCCAAAACTGCGTCCGGCGAAGGCGGGCACACGTTCCAAAATGTCGAAGCGGACGATTTCGGCCGGCAAGGCCGTGGGCCACAGGCAGGTGATCGCGATCAGACCCGAGATGATCCTGCGCATGGCTGTCGTTCCCTTGTATGGCGCGACGGCAAGTTCCGCCCCGCGGGCTTTTTGTTGCGGCGACTATAACCGGCTATCCTGAGGGCAAACAACAGGAGGAAATCCGATGCCAGCAGCGTTCTTCGTCGTCCGCGCCACCGTCACCGATGCGGGCACGCGCGCCGCCTTCGACAGATGGTACGAGACCGAGCACGTGCCCGATGCGGTGAAGGCGTTCGGTGCGAGCAAAGCCTGGCGGTTCTGGAGCCTCGACGATCCCTCGCTGCACCAGGCGGTGTATCAGTTCGATGACGAGGCCAAGCTCGCGGCGATGCTGAAGGGCGATGCACTGAAAAAGCTCGTCGCCGATTTCAATCGCGATTGGCCCGACGTGAAGCGCTCGCGCGAGACGATGGTGCTGGCCCAGGAGTTCGTGAAGTAGTTGTGATCTTGTAGCCCGGATGGAGCGCAGCGTAATCCGGGACGGCGTTTCATCGGCTGCGGTTTCCCGGATTGCGCTTCGCTCCATCCGGGCTTCTGTAACGGGCCTTGGTTAGTCAATCCCTTTTTGCGTGATCCGATCGCTGGGCACTTGCTTCTGTACGGGATCGGCGCGGAGGCCGTCGCCTGATGGGGTGCATGAGGAGCCGGCCGGCCAATCTACGGAAGCGTGGTTGTGATCCACTTCCCGGATGGCGGCCTGACCGGATCCATCGTCCCAGCGAAGGGACCTCGCGCGGACGAGCCTGGTGTCGTGGCCCGCCCGGAACCGATCGATACTCCTTAGCTCAGCTTGTCGTGGCTTTGGCCATCGGGTTGAACGGCGTGGCGTCGGCGAGCATGCGATGCAGGATCACCGCGAGTTTGCGCGCGAGCGCCACCTTGGCCTTGCGCATGCCTGCGCGCCGGGCGATCCGCATCGCCCAGCCCTTGAGCGCCGCGCAATTCCTGACCGGCTTGGTCAGCATCACGTGGGCCGCCTGGTAGAGCGCCTCGCGCACGGAGGCATCGCCGATCTTGCTGATGCGGCCGGTGTAGTCGGTTTCCCCCGATTGGTACTTCTTCGGGGTGAGGCCAAAATGCGCCCCCGTCGCCTTCGATGAGCGGAAGCGCTTCGGGTCGTCGACCGCCGAGGCGTAGGTCAGCGCCACGATCGGGCCAACGGACGGCGTCGTCATCAGGAGGCGGGCTTGAGGGTGCGATCTGGCGAGCCTGGCGACCTGCTTGTCCAGGCTGTTGAACTCGCGCCGCAGCACGCCATGAGCTTCGAGCAGCGCCTGCGCCACCACTTCAAGGCCTGGATGGCCTGCAACGAGCTCCCGGATGCGCTCGGCGAAGGTGCGCTCGGTGGTCTTGCCGACCTTCAGCCCAAAGCCGCGAAGCACGCCGCGCAGGCTGTTCTCGATGTCGTGCAGCTTGGATTGCAGCAGCTTGCGGGCCGTCAGAATGGCGCGCGTCTCCTGCGCCGCGACCGACTTGCAATGCACCGGCCGGAACCAGCCGAGCCGCATCAGCTGGGCGATCCCGCGCGCATCGTTGCGGTCCGACTTGACTGGCATCGCCTTGAAGGCATCGCGAACGTGACGCGTCTCCAGAAGCTCAACCGCAAGCCCTGCCTCCCGCAGAGCCGCGTAGAGCCATTGCGACAACGGGCCTGCCTCCAGGCCGATCCGCTCCAGCGGCAAGGCCAGCGACCGGAACCAGGCGATCAGGGCCTCCGGCTCGCTCGCAACCTTCGTCTCGCGCAAAATCTTGCCTGTCCCATCGACAAGGCAGACGCTCGAGCATTCCAATGACACGTCGATTCCTGCATAGTGATACATGGTCGTCCCTTAATGATGCTTGGAGCGGGCTTGCCCGACTCCGTTGAACACCATCAGTTTGAGGGACGACCGCCTTCCAACCAACAGGCCGCTCGCGAGCGCGCTTCCAAATCGCGCCGTAGCGAGCGGGCGGCCGGCCCGTTACCCCATCTACGGGCACTCCACGTCGCAACGAACCTGAATGCGGGATTCAGCTTGGGTTCATGTCGTGACCGCGACACTTCATCTGCATCACTTGCTCGATAGCCTAGAGGACCTGTCATGGAGCGCCGGAACTTTTTGAAACTTGCATTGGGTGTGACGGCGGGCGCCGCCTTCGCCGCGACCGCCCAGGCCGCGCCGTTGTCACCGCAGCCGGTCGGCGGTCCGAACCGCATGCCGGAAGGCAATCCCGACGCTCATCCCGCCGTCACCACCAGCGAGGAAGCCGCGCAGCTGAAGCCTGAACAGGTTCATTGGCGCGGCCGTGGCCATCATTGGGGTTGGCGCCGCCGCCACTGGGGTTGGCGTCGCCGGCGCTGGCATCGCCGCCACTGGTAAGCTTCGCGCCAGCCAGGCTTTGGACGGGGATCGCGATCGCGGTCCCCGTTTTGATTCGTGGTTGTTGCATGACCCCGCCGATGGCCTGTTTGGAGGTCTTCAAAAGAAACGGCCGCGCAGGCTTTCGCCGCGCGGCCACTTTGTAAATGCAAAGAGACGAGGTCAGAACGGACGGCAGCGGCCGGCGTACCAGCGGAAACCATAGGGGCACACGCGGGCGCGCGGCACGACGACGACCGGCGCAGGGGCGACCACGACAGGGGCGGGGCGCACAACGACCGCACCGCGCATCGGGCGGCAGCCGCCATAGGGGCCACGGTACCAGCCCGGACCGCAACCCTGCGCGGCGCTGGCCGCCTCGCTGAAACCGACGACCGCGCTCGCGAGCATGGCGGCGGCGAAGAGATATTTCATTTGATCTTCCTTCTCGTCCTTGGGGCAGATTGTTGGGGCAGGGCGCTTGCGGCGCACAATGAATCAAAAGACACGATTCGACACGTTAAACTTGCAACATGCCGACACGTCGCGATCCAAGCCTGCCAATCATGACCTGAATGCGGCATGAACGTTCCCCGCATCCTGCCTCAGGCGACACTCAACTGTCGCTAGCGGCCGAGAAAGCCCAGCACCAGCTCGCGGTACTTCTCCGGCGCCTCCAGGAAGACGAGATGCCCGGTATCGGGGATCACCTCGGCCCGTGCGTTCGGCATCTTCGCGGCGAGCTGCTTCGCAAGCTCGGCGTTCTGCCCCATTTTTGCGCGCAGCGCCTCCGGCGCGAGCGGCCGGCCCGGCGCGTTGTGGTCGTCGGCGCCCATGATGAACAGCGTCGGCAGCGCGATCAGCGGGACCTCGTGCGCGACCGGCTCGCGGTAGATCATCTGGCCGGAGCTGACGAAGGCGCGCAGCCAGCGCGGATAATCGGGGCTGCCCTTGATGTTGAAGCGGGCATCGATGAAGGGCGTGATCGCCTCAGGCGGCAGCTTGATCGCGTAGTTGGTCTGGAGCTGCTTGCGATAGCCGTCCGCGGTGAGCTTGTCCTCGGTCTCGATCATCTTCTCGGTCGGCGTCGGCGGCACATAGGAGCGGTAGTCTTCGAGGCCGATCGGGGCTGTCAGCACCAGATGGGCGACACGGTCGGGATAGGCGCGGGCAATGCGCACGCCCAGCATGCCGCCGAGCGAATGCGCGACGACCTCGGCTTTATCGATCTTGAGATGATCGAGCAGCGCGATGGTGTTGCGCGCCAGATTGTCGAAATGCAGCTCGCCCGCCGGCTTGGAGGATTTGCCGAAGCCGATCTGGTCCGGCACCACGACGCGATAGCCGGCCTCGCTCAGCATCTTGATCACGGGCGCCCAATAGCTCGACGGAAAATTACGCCCGTGCAGCAGCACCACGGTGCGGCCGTTCGGCTGCTGAGGGGCCACGTCCATATAGGCCATGCTGAGCTGCTCGCCGTCATTGACGACGGGAAGCAAGTGCACGGGATAGGGATAGGCAAAGCCTTCCAGCGCAATGCCGTAGGGCTCGCGCGGCGCGGTCTCGGCGGCGTGGGTGGATGTGAGTGGGGAAGTCAGAAGGGCGGCGGCGAGCGCGGCCGGGAGGAGGCGGTTCATTTGGGGTCTCTAATCTGTTGCACCGTCATTCCGGGGCGCGCGCAGCGCGAACCCGGAATCTCGAGATTCCGGGTCTGGTCCTTCGGACCATCCCGGAATGACAGTGCGCATAAACGCGTGGACGGCCGGGTCAAGCGCGGCCATGATCAGAGCCCACATTCACACGCAAACGTGTGATTTCACGACGTTTGCGTGACTAATCCTTCCCGTTGCCGAACAGCGCGGCAAACTGCTTCTCGCCGGTGCGGGTGAAATTCACGACGCGGCTGCCGGGCGTAGGATCGCGCGCGGCCCATTTCAGCTCGGCAAAGCGCTGCATCATGGCGGCCCCTAACGTGCCGGCGAGATGGTGACGCCGCTCGCTCCAGTCGAGGCAGGCCTTGCAGACCGGGCGGCGCGGGTGGCTGAGCATGTCGGGCGAGATCTGCAAATGCTTGGCGAGGAAGCGCTCGCCCTCGGCGGTCAGCTCTATCTCCTGCTTCTTCTGCTTCACCAGATGCCGCTCGCGCAAGGAATCGAGCATCTGCACGCCGAGATCGCCGGCGAGATGGTCGTAGCAGATCCGCGCGCGCCGCAGCGCCGGATCTTTCGGTCCGGTGCGCACGCGCATGTGGCCGGTGCGCGCCGCAAGACCCGCGAGCCCTTCGAGCACGCCGGCGACGTCGTCGTCGGTGAGCCGGTAATAGCGGTGGCGGCCCTGCTTCTCCGGCTCCACCAGCCCACCGGCCTCGAGCTTCGAAAGATGCGAGCTTGCGGTCTGCGGCGTGATGCCGGCCTCCTGCGCCAGCTCGCTCGCGGTGAGCGCGCGGCCGTTCATCAGCGCCGTGAGCATATTGGCGCGGGCGGGGTCGCCGACCAGCGAGGCGACCATGGCGATGTCGGGTCCTGATTTCATGCTTCGATGGTAGCCGAAGCATTGTGGTCGGGCAAGCGCGTAGCGTGCCTCTGCAAACACGTCATTGCGAGCGCAGCGAAGCAATCGAGAAGCTTCAGCGGCGACGGTGTCGCTTTGCTTTTGCTGCAACGAGAAAATCAGGAGCCCATCATGTCCGTCACCGTCTTCATCCGCTACCAGCTCGATCCCTTCAAGCGCGCGCAGTTCGAGGAATATTCGAAGCGCTGGCTCACCATCATCCCGAAATGCGGCGGCGACCTGATCGGCTATTTCATGCCGCATGAGGGCACCAACAACATCGCCTTCGCGCTGATCACCTTCGAGAGCCTCGCCGCCTATGAGGCGTATCGCGCACGGCTGCGCCAGGATGCGGAGGGGATGGCGAACTTCCACTTCGCCGAGGAACACAAATTCATCCTCGCGGAAGAGCGCACCTTCCTGCGCAAGGTGGTATTGTAGGGCGTCAACCATGAGGAGACGCCCATGATCGCCGTGATCTTCGAGGTCTGGCCCAAGCCGGAACACCGCCAGACCTATTTCGACCTCGCAGCCGATCTGAAGCCGCTCCTGCAAACCATCGACGGCTTCATCTCGGTCGAGCGTTTCGAGAGCCTGACCGAGAAGGGCAAGATCCTGTCGGTGTCGTTCTGGCGGGATGAGGCGGCCGTGCAGGCCTGGCGCAACACCATGGAGCACCGCCGCACCCAGGCCAAAGGCAGGGCGCAGATCTTCGCCGATTATCACCTGCGCATCGCCAGCGTGATCCGCGACTACGGCATGAATGATCGCGACGAGGCGCCCAAGGACAGCCGCGCGGTGCACGACGCGCACTAGCGCGCGCGATGATGCGTGCCTATCTCTGCGCGGCCAACCAGGGAGAGAAACATGCACGTGACGACCGCTGACAAGCGCGCGACGTTCAAGAAAATGCACGAGGGCGGCTGCTTCATCCTGCCCAATCCGGTCGACGTCGGCAGCGCGAAAGCCTTGCAGCATCTCGGTTTCAAGGCGATCGCGTCATCGAGCGCGGGCTTCGCCTGGACTATCGGCAAGGCCGACAATCACGTCACCGTCGAGGATGTCTGTCAGCATCTGGCAGCATTGAGCTCGGCGGTCGACATCCCCGTGAACGCCGATTTCGAGGGCGGCTTTGCGGTCGAGCCGGACAAGGTCGCCGACAATGTCGAGCGCGGTGTTCGGACCGGCGTCGCCGGCCTGTCGATCGAGGATTCCACCGGCGACAAGGACAAGCCGCTCTACGACCGCGCGCTGGCGGTCGAGCGTATCAAGGCCTCGCGCAAGGCGATCGGCGACAGCGGCACGCTACTGGTCGGCCGCTGCGAAGCGTATCTCTGGGGCGTGACCGATCTCAAGCTGGTCATCGACCGGCTCACGGCTTACGCGGATGCCGGTGCCGACTGCCTCTACGCGCCGGGCCTGAAGAGCCGCGAGGACATCGCCGCGGTGGTGAAGGCTGTCGCACCGAAGCCATTCAACCTCCTGATCGGCGGCTCCGGCCTGTCGTTGCAAGAAGCCGAAGATCTCGGCGTGCGCCGCATCAGCGTCGGCGGCTCGCTCGCCCGCGCCGCCTGGGGCGGCTTCATGCGCGCCGCGAAGGAGATGGCGGAGAAGGGAACGTTCACCGAGCTTGGCAGCGGCTATCCCGGCGGCGAGCTCAACAAGATGTTCAGCTAGAAGCGCACCGAGACAAACGAAGAGCGGCGGGATGTTGAGTCCCGCCGCTCTCTCATCCTCTCGTGTCATGCCCCGCGACGGCGGGGCATCCAGTACGCCGCGGCTTCTCGATTCAATCGCTGCCGTCTCGGAGTACTGGATCGCCCGCCTGCGCGGGCGATGACAGTGGTGGGTTACGCACGACAGTCGTTACTTCGCGCCGTCGGACGGCTTCTGCGTATCCGGGGCCGGCTTGCTCGGCGCAGCACCCGTGGTCGTGCCCGGCTCGGTGTTGCTGCGCGGCGTCACGTCACGCATGCCGGGAGGAGCGGCCGGATTGGCCGGCGCGGTTTGCTGGGCAGTCCGCGACGCCGGCTCGTTGCTCGCCTGGTTGCCCGTGGTGGTGTTGTTCAGGCCGTAGAACACGGCGCCGAGCACCAGGGCGACGGCTACGGCAAACAGCGCGATCCTGCCGCTGGAGGCAGGGCCTTCGCCAAGCTCGGGATCGGCCTGAAGGTCGGCATCCCGGCGTGCCGCGCGAAGATACTCATCGTCGGCGAGGTTCGGGCGATACGGATCGTTGGGAAAACGGTCGTCAGCCATCGATTGGTCTCCTCGGTTATGACCCGGGACAACCGTCAGGTGCGAGATTCCGTTCCGCCCCCTTTGTGCTTTCGTCGCATGTTGCCTTCGCCTCGGGAATCGGGAACCTGTTCCGCCGGGAGCCCCGCGCGTGAGTTCCATTGCGCGAGGAGGGAACAGGGCGATGTGGAGCTTGCCGCCGACCGATAGCGTGCTGCATTTCCTGTCTCTGGTCGCGGTGGCCGCGCAGGGGATGACGGCCGCGCTCGCTGCCGGACGCCGCAGCATGGATTGGCTAGGCGTCTGCTTCCTCGGCTGCATCACCGCGCTCGGCGGCGGCACGCTGCGTGATCTGTTCCTCGGACATTATCCGCTGGCCTGGGTCGCCAACCCCAGTTATCTCGCGCTCGCCGGCGGCGCCGCCTTCGTCACCATCCTGATCGCGCGTCTGGTGCACCGGCTGAAGGTCGCCTTCATCGTGCTCGATGCCATCGGTCTCGTCGTCTTCACCATGACCGGTTGCGACGTCGCCTGGCAGATGGATGCGACGCTGCCGATCGTGATCGTCTCCGGCATGGTGACGGGCTGCGCCGGCGGCGTGCTCCGCGACGTGCTCTGCAACGACGTTCCGCTGCTGTTTCGTTCCGAGCTCTACGCCAGCGTCTCGGTGGTGACGGGGCTGTTCTATGCGACCGCGTTCGGCCTGAAGCTCAATGTGGAGCTCTGGACCATTTTGACCTTCGTCCTCGGCATCAGCTTCCGCCTGCTCGCAGTGCGCTACAAATGGGAGATGCCGAAGTTCGTGTTCACGGGAGACGAGGAGAGATAGCGTTCTTTCTTACCTCGCCCCGCTTGCGGCGAGAGGTCGGATTGCATCGAAGATGCAATCCGGGTGAGGGGGAGTCTCCGCGAGTCCTTCTCTCACCGTGATTGCGGAGACAGTCCCTCACCCCAACGCTCTCAGCGCGAGCGAAGCTCGTCGCGGCCCCGTAAGTACGGGGCGAGGGGGCGCACTGTCATTGCGGCGCGCGGTCGTTTCTTACGGCTCCTTCCGCGCCTTCGCCACCTGTGCCGGCGTCACCAGTGGCGCGGCGTTGCCCCAGGAATTGCGAATGTAGTTCGTCACCGCGGCGATCTCGCCGTTGGACAATTGCTTGGCATAGCCCGGCATCTCGCCGGTGTTCGGCGCGCGCGGCGTCGTCACGGTGTAGGCGCCGTCGAGGATGATACGCAGGGTCGAGGACGGATTGACCGATTGCAGCAGCGCATTGCCCGGCAGCGGCGGATAGATCCGCGGCGCTCCTGTGCCGTCGGCTTCGTGGCAGGCGATGCAGAGCTTTGCGTAGACCGCCTGGCCGGCCTTCATCTCGGCATCGTCGGGCGGCGTCACGATCGTCTCGCGCCGTGCCGGCGGCAGGCTTTTCAGATACAGCGCGATCGCACGAACATCCGCATCGCTCATCTTCACCGTGGAGTTGACGATCACCTCGGCCATCGGACCGCCGGCATGACTCTTCGCGTTGCGTCCGCTTTGCAGATACTCCGCGATATCCGCCTCGCTCCAGGATTTCAGCCCGGTGCGCGCGGCGCCATCGAGCCTTGGCGCGTACCAACCGCCGACCTCGTTGCCCGAGAGTGCCTGCGCCTGCTTGTCGGCGCCAAAATAGTTCTTGGGCGTGTGACAGGCGCCGCAATGGCTGAGACCGGTGACGAGATAGCCCCCGCGATTCCACGCGGCACTCTGGTTCTGGTCGGGCTCGAACAGGCCGGGCTTGAAATACATCGCGTTCCAGATCCGCATCAGGCCGCGGTAGCCGAACGGCCAGCGCAGCTCCGGCGGCTTGTTGCGGCTCGCCACAGGTGCGAGCGTGCCGAGATAGGCGCGGATCGCCAGCGTGTCGTCCTTCGTCATCTTCGTGAAGTAGGGGTAGGGGAAGGCCGGATAGTAGTTGGATCCATCAGGCGCGATGCCGTAGCGCAGGGCCCGGGTGAAATCGGCATCCGCCCAGGCACCGATCCCGGTGTCGCGGTCGGGCGTCAGGTTCGGCGCATAGATCGCGCCGAAGGGCGTGTCGATCCGCTTCCCGCCCGCGAAGGGCCTCGCCGGATCGGCGGTGTGGCAGCCCGCGCAGTCGCCGGCCTGGACCAGCGCCTTGCCATAGGCGATCAACTCCGGCGATGGTTCGGCGGCACGGGCCGCGCTTGTGACCGTACCTGCAACCGCACTGCACAACGCCAGACCCGCAAGAGCCAAGCCAGCCAGAATCGTCCGCATCGAAAGCCTCTCCTGCGACCAATCGACCGCACCCGCGTGAAAGCAGCGTCAATTCATTTCGCGACGGCGGGGGTATCGTGACACAAATTGAAAATGCCCGATGCCTTTGCAGCCACGAAATTGCGATTTTTACCCGGCGCTCCCTTTGGTCCAGATTTGTGATGCGCCGCGTTAAATATCCGACATAGAGTGGCGCAGGTAGTCGGCGCGCCCTAGCTAAAAACAACGGGCAGGCAACGGCTTAAGCGATGCAACTGACAAAGACCTGAACAGGGCGTGGAAAGAGGACAGCATGGGCATCAACCAGGGTCCGATCAGTCTCGATCAAAAATACACCCAGCAGACCGGACACGTCTTCACTACGGGCATCCAGGCCTTGGTGCGTCTGCCGATGGCCCAGATCCGGCGCGACCGCGCCAACGGCCTCAACACCGCGGGCTTCATTTCCGGCTATCGCGGCTCGCCGCTCGGTGGCTATGACCAGCAGCTGTTCGCCGCCCGCAAGCATCTCGAGCAATACAACATCAAGTTCCAGCCCGGCGTGAACGAGGACCTCGCCGCGACCGCGATTTGGGGCTCGCAGCAGCTCAACCTCTCGCCCGGCGCGAAGTATGACGGCGTGGTCGGCATCTGGTACGGCAAGGGCCCCGGCGTAGACCGCTGCGGCGACGTGTTCCGCCACGGCAATGCCGCGGGCTCGGCCAAGAACGGCGGCGTGCTGTGCCTCGCCGGCGACGACCACGGCGCAAAATCCTCGACCGTTCCGCATCAGTCCGACCACGCCTTCATCTCCGCGCTGATGCCCTATCTCTATCCCTCGAGCATCCACGAGATGATCGAGATGGGCCTGCTCGGCATCGCGATGTCGCGCTATTCCGGCTGCTGGGTCGGCATGAAGGTGATCACCGAGACGGTGGAAACCACCGCCGAGATCGATCTCACCGACGAGATGAAGCCCTTCATCATTCCCACCGATTTCGAGCTACCGCCCGGCGGCCTCAATCTGCGCTGGCCCGATGACCGTTTCGAGCAGGACCGGCGCCTGCAGGACTACAAGGGCTTTGCCGCGATCGCCTTTGCGCGCGCCAACAAGGTCAACCGCGTCACGATGGACTCGCCGAACGCCCGCTTCGGCATCATGGCGTCGGGCAAGAGCTATGAGGACGTGCGGCAGGCGCTGCGCGAGCTCGGGATCACCGAGGAGGTCGCAGCCAAGATCGGCCTTCGTCTCTACAAGATCGGCATGCCCTGGCCGCTGGAGCCGGAAGGCGTGCGCCAGTTCGCGGTCGGGCTCGAAGAAATTTTCATCGTCGAAGAGCGCCGCGAGATCGTCGAGAACCAGGTCAAGCAGGAGCTGTTCAACTGGCGCGACGACGTCCGCCCGCGCATCGTCGGCAAGATGGACGAGCACGACAAGCGTTTCCTCACCTTCGCCGCCGAGCTCAGCGTCGCGTCGCTTGCGACCTCGCTGACCGAGCGCCTGCTCAGGCTTAATCTCAACCCCGAGATCACGGAGATGCTCCGCGCCAAGGCCGACTGGTTCAACGGCCGTCAGGCGACCCAGATGCAGGCGGTCGCACCCGTCTCCCGCACTCCTTATTTCTGCTCGGGCTGTCCCCACAACACGTCGACCAAGGTCCCCGAGGGAAGTCGCGCGCTCGCCGGCATCGGCTGTCATTTCATGGCGCTGTGGATGGACCGCTCGACCGAGACCTTTACCCATATGGGCGGCGAGGGCGTGCCGTGGGTCGGCATCGCGCCCTTCACCAACGAGAACCACATCTTCGCCAATCTCGGTGACGGCACCTACTTCCACTCCGGCATTCTCGCCATCCGCCAGGCGATCGCCTCCAAGGCCAACATCACCTACAAGATCCTCTACAACGACGCCGTTGCCATGACCGGCGGCCAGCGCCATGACGGCGATCTCTCGCCGCAGAAAATCATGGCCCAGCTTCACGCCGAAGGCATCAGCGAGATTTATCTCGTCTCTGAGAACCCTGACGCTTATCCCGCCGATACCATCGCGCCCGGCGTCAAGAAATATCACCGCGACGAATTGCAGAACGTCATGAAGATGTGCCGCGAGTACACGGGCACGTCCGCGATCGTGTTCGTGCAGACCTGCGCCGCCGAAAAGCGCCGCCGCCGCAAGCGCGGCCTGATGGAGGATCCGGCGCGCCGGGTCATGATCAACCCGGCGGTCTGCGAAGGTTGCGGCGACTGCTCGGTGCAGTCGAACTGCATCTCGGTCGAACCGCTGGAGACCGAGTTCGGCCGCAAGCGCGCCATCAACCAGTCGTCCTGCAACAAGGATTATTCTTGCCTGAAGGGGTTCTGTCCGTCCTTCGTCACCATCGACGGCGGTGCGCCGCGCCACCGGGCGCCGGCCGAACTCGCTGAGATCGGCGAGCTGCCCGAGCCGGCATCGCGCCCGACGCTCGACAAGCCCTACAACATCGCGGTCGGCGGCGTCGGCGGCACCGGCGTTCTCACCATCGGCGCGCTGCTCGGCATGGCCGCTCACATCGAAGGCAAGGCTTCGATGATTTTGGACATGTCGGGCCTGGCACAAAAGGGCGGGGCGGTGCTCAGCCATGTCCGTTTGTCCGATCATCCGGCCGAGGTGACCTGTTCGCGCATCGTCACCGGCACGGCCGATCTGGTGCTCGCCGCCGATGAGGTGGTCGCGGTCGCCAAGGACACCATCTCGCTCTGCGACTCCAGCCGCACCCGCGGCATAATCAACAGCCACGTCATTCCCACCGCCGATTTCATCCTCAACCGCGACTTCAACTTCCAGACCCGCAAGCTGAATGCGGTGCTGGAGACGGCGCTGCACAAGGACTCCGTCTTCTTCGACTTCACCAGGCCGGCCGAGCAACTGCTCGGCGACAGCATCGCCACCAACATGATGATGATGGGCTATGCTTATCAGAAGGGGCTGTTCCCGCTGTCGGCCGAAGCGATCGAGCAGGCCATCGAGGTCAATGGCGTCTCGATCAAGATGAACAAGGAAGCCTTCCGCCTCGGCCGTCTCGCGGTCGTGGACCCCAAGCGCCTCGCCGACATGCTGAAGGGAACGGAGGATGTGGTTGCGCCGAAGACGCTGGATGCCATGACGCTGGACGAAGTGATCGAGCATCGCGCCAAGCATCTGACCGCCTACCAGAACACCCGTCTCGCCAAACGCTATCGCAAGCTGGTCGATCAGGTCCGCGATGCCGCGGTGAAGGGCGGATATGGCGATGCGCTGCCGCGCGCGATCGCGGTGAACTATGCCAAGCTCTTGGCCTACAAGGACGAGTACGAAGTCGCGCGCCTCTTCACCGACGGCGCCTTCGAGCAGCAGCTCCGCGATCAGTTCGAGGGCGACTTCAAGTTCAGCTTCAACCTCGCCCCGCCGATTTTAGCGAGTGGCGTCGATGCGCTTGGCCGTCCGAAGAAGCGAGCGTTCGGCCCGTGGATGCTGAACGTCTTCCGCGTGCTGGCAAAATTCAAGTTCCTGCGCGGCACCCCGCTCGACATCTTCGGCCGCAGCGCCGATCGCAAGCTCGAACGCGACCTGATCGCCGGTTACGAGAAGGACGTCGCCACCGTGCTCGGCCTGCTGTCGCCCGTCACGATCGACACCGCCGTGGAGCTGCTCTCACTGCCCGACCGCATCCGCGGCTACGGCCCCGTGAAGGAGAAGGCGGTGAACGACGCCAAGGCCCGCTACGCCCAGCTCGCCGCGGACTTGGCCAATCCGCCGCCGGCACCACGACAGATCGCAGCCGAGTAGGGCAGTCCCGTAGGGTGGGCAAAGCGACTTGTCCGCCGTAGCTCGAAGAGCGAAGGCGGAAGCGTGCCCACGTCTTCTGGCTCGATCCTGGCGAGATGGTGGGCACGGCGCGTTGCGCCTTTGCCCACCCTACGGCACCATCTCTTGCGTTGCCTGTCGGGCAAAACCCCACGCCGTGGGTCAATCCACGCTCGCAAACATATTCCACTTTACCGAAATTCGGAATTGTCGTATCGGTGCGCCACCTCATCCCAGTCAGAGGGGCGTATCGCGATCGTCACGAAACGCGGGGTGAGTGGCGGTGGACGCGGGCTGCGTCGCACGAGCGATTGTCTCGCGCACGACGGGCGCGGTCTCGCGTACGGCAAAATCGTGTGGTCCTGACGCCCGGGGCCTGTGCGTCAAGTCTTGCGATCGCTCGCAAGGCGACGGGGGCAATAGTGCATCGCTCCCCGGGGAGAGCACGACATAAGCCGTAAAACCACTGCGCAGGGAAGGCCGGTTGTTTGGCTTCACCTGTATGCCGCTGTGCATCTGTTCTTCGCGCATTCGCGCACAGCGGACCGTGGGTGCCCAGCCGGCACCCGGTCTTCCCTGCGCCCTCTTCAAGGAGGGGAGCCAGACGGAAGCAAAGCTCGGGCGAGATGCGCCGCGAGGATGCGGAGGTGTGTCTGGTCGTCATTGCTGTCGATGTTGAGGTAGCGAGCCCTGCACAACCGTCGTCCTGAGGCGCTCGCCTCTTCGGCGAGCCTCGAAGGGTGACGGCCCGGCTGTCGCGGCCCGGGCGTCGAGCTAGCTCGGCCGTGCATCCTTCGAGGCTCCCGATAGGGCGCTGTGCGCCCCATCGCTCGCGCCTCAGGATGACGGATCGAGTAAAGCATTTGCGCCAACCCGCCGCCCTCTCGCGCGACGGAATATTTCCGCGCTTGCCAATCAGGCCATCGCGGTTCAGAAAAAAGAGCCAAGAAGAAACGCGAGCGGAGACCTCTGTTTTGACCATCAAGGGCAAGGCCTACATTGCCGGGATCTACGAACACCCGACCCGGCATGCGCCGGACAAATCCACCGCCCAGCTCCACGCCGAGGTCGCCAAGGGTGCGATCGAGGATGCCGGGATCAGCAAGGACGATGTCGACGGCTATTTCTGCGCGGGCGATGCCCCCGGCGGCGCCTGGCCGATGGTCGACTATCTCGGCCTCAACACCAAGAAGCTCCGCCACGTCGATTCCACCGAGACCGGCGGCTGTTCCTACATCATCCATCTCGGCCATGCCGCTGAGGCGATCGCCGCAGGCAAGTGCTCGATCGCGCTGATCACGCTGGCGGGCAAGCCGCGCACCGGGGTGATGCCGCCGCGTGCGGCCGGCGCCGAGGTCGATTTCGAATCCGCTTACGGCGCAACGACGCACAATGCCTATGGCATGTGTGCCATGCGCCACATGCACGACTATGGCACCACCAGCGAACAGCTCGCCTGGATCAAGGTCGCAGCCTCGCATCACGCGCAGTACAATCCGCATGCGATGCTCAAGGACGTCGTCACCGTCGAGGACGTGCTGAACTCGCCGATGATCTCCGATCCCTTGCATCGCATGGATTGCTGCGTCGTCTCCGACGGCGGCGGCGCGCTGATCGTGACGACGCCGGAGATCGCCAAGAGCCTGAAGAAGCCGCTGGTCAAGCTGATCGGCCATGGCGAGGCCATGAAGGGCCCGCGCGGCGGCAAGGATCTCGACCTCACGTACTCCGCCGGCGTCTGGTCCGGCCCGCGCGCGTTCGAGGAAGCCGGCATAACGCCGACGGACATCAAATACGCCTCGATCTATGACAGCTTCACTATCACGGTGCTGATGCAGCTCGAAGACCTCGGCTTCTGCAAGAAGGGCGAGGGCGGCAAGTTCGTCGCCGACGGCAATCTGATCTCGGGCGTCGGCAAGCTGCCGTTCAACACCGACGGCGGCGGCCTCTGCAGCAACCATCCCGTCAACCGCGGCGGCATGACCAAGATCATCGAGGCTGTGCGGCAGCTGCGCGGCGAGGCGCATCCGAAGGTGCAGGTCAAGAATTGCGATCTCGCCATCGCCCACGGCACCGGCGGTCTTTTGGGCGTTCGCCACGCCGCCTCGACGGCCATTCTGGAGCGCGTGTGATGAGCGAAGCGAAAAAGTATCCGGCCCCGGTGACCAACCCCGAGACCGCCGCGTTCTGGGATGCGGCCAAGCAGGGCAAGTTCATGATCAAGCGCTGCACCGCCTGCGGCGAAGCGCACTACTTCCCGCGCTCGATCTGCCCGTTCTGCTACTCCGACAAGACCGTGTGGGAAGAAGCATCAGGCGAGGGCACGATCTACACCTGGAGCCTGATGCGGAAGTCGCCAACCGG
The DNA here is from genome assembly GCF_054063675.1 of Bradyrhizobium sp. USDA 376. Classification (NCBI taxonomy): domain Bacteria; kingdom Pseudomonadati; phylum Pseudomonadota; class Alphaproteobacteria; order Hyphomicrobiales; family Nitrobacteraceae; genus Bradyrhizobium; species Bradyrhizobium sp. USDA 376. The sequence continues at coordinate 7,261,284 of NZ_JBSSGN010000001.1, read as the reverse complement.
CCCCTACGCCATCGGCTACGTCACGCTGAAGGAGGGACCGTCGGTGCAGACGAATTTCGTCGACTGTGATCTCGAGAAGCTCAAGATCGGCCAGAAGGTGAAGGTGGTGTTCAAGCCGACCGACGGCGCCCCGCTGCCGTTCTTCACGCCGGTGTAGGGCGACGCTGCGTAGGGTGGGTAGAGCGAAGCGAAACCCACCGACGCAAGCAATGATGGGTTTCGCTGCGCTCTACCCATCCTACGAGTTCTCCGTTCTTCACGTTGTGTAGGACGGTCCTCATCCTGAGGAGCTTGCGAAGCAAGCGTCTCGAAGGATGGCCACGACAAGAAGCGTTTCGGGCATCCTCATGGTTCGAGACGGCGCAAGAGCGCCTCCTCACCATGAGGATGAGAACCAGAGGAAACAAACAAAATGTCCGCCAGATACGAAGAACTCAAGGGCCTGAAAAACCTCGGCCAGAAATACGCCTACAGCGATCGCGAAGTCATGCTCTACGCCTACGGCATCGGCCTCGGCGCCGATCCCATGGACGAGAACGAACTCGCCTTCGTCAACGAGGGCACGTTCACGCCGCGGCCGCTGAAGGTGGTGCCGACCTTTGCGTCCGTTGCCGCGTGGGGCTCGGGTCCGGGCGAGATGAACCTCAACCGTGTCATGGTGGTGGACGGCGAACGCGACATCACCTTCCACCAGCCGCTGCCGGTGGCCGCCAACATCACCGCGGACTCCTCCGTGCTCGAGGTCTACGACAAGGGCAAGGACAAGGGCGTCGTCATCAGCCATCAGACCGTGCTCAAGAACGAGAAGGGCGAGAAGCTGGCGACGCTGGTCGCCTCGCGCTTTGCCCGCGGCGATGGCGGCTTCGGCGGGCCGAACCTGACCCAGCCCGATCCGCACAAGATTCCCTCGCGCAGTCCCGACAAGACCATCGACATCGTTACGCGTCCCGATCAGGCGCTGGTCTATCGCCTCTGCGGCGACCGCAACCCGCTGCACTCCGATCCGGAGTTCGCCAAGAAGGCCGGCTTCCCGCGTCCGATCCTGCACGGCATGTGCACCTACGGCATCACCTGCCGCGGCGTGCTGCAGACCTATGCCGACTTCGACGCAAGCGCCTTTCGCCAGCACGTCGCGCGGTTTTCCTCGCCGGTCTATCCCGGTGAGACCGTGACCATGGACCTCTGGAAGGACGGCAACGTGATCTCGTTCGAAGCCAAGGTGAAGTCGCGCGGCGTCACCGTGATCAAGAACGGCAAGACGGTGCTGGGTTAGCAACACGCGACGGCCGTCGTCTCCCTCGCCCCGCTCTTGTCCGCCGAAGCCCGCCTTCGGGCGAAGGCGGATGCGGGGAGAGGGTGGGGTGAGGGGCTCTCACCACGGGCTGTGACGGTATTGAGACCTGTACCCCCTCACCCGGATCGCAAAGGGCGATCCGACCTCTCCCCGCAAGCGGGGAGAGGTGAAAGAAAGACAAAAACAGGGAGAAGCCACCATGGGACTACTCGACGGCAAGGTCGCGCTGATCACCGGCGCGGGCGGCGGGCTTGGTGAGGCCTACGCAAAGCTGTTCGCGCGGGAAGGGGCCTCGGTCGTCGTCAACGATCTCGGCGGTCCCCGTGACGGCTCAGGCGCCGACACCTCGATGGCCCAACAGGTGGTGGACGCGATCAAGGCCGAGGGCGGCAAGGCGGTCGCCAACGGCGCCGACATCTCCACCATGGAGGGCGGCCAGTCGGTGTTCGACGACGCCATCAAGCATTTCGGCCGAGCCGACATCCTGGTCAATAACGCCGGCATCCTGCGCGACCAGACCTTCGCCAAGGCCTCCGAGGCCGACTGGGACAAGGTCATCAAGGTGCATCTGAAGGGTACCTTTTGTTGCACCATGCCGGTGTTTCGCTGGATGCGGGAAAATGGCGGGGGCGTCATCGTCAACACCTCCTCGACATCAGGCCTGATCGGCAATTTCGGCCAGACCAATTACGGCGCGGCCAAGGGCGGCATCTGGGGCCTGTCCAACGTGCTGGCGATCGAGGGCAGGAAGTACAACATCCGGATCTGGACGCTGGCCCCGGGCGCCCTGACCCGCATGACCGCAGACCTGCCCCGCTATAAGGAGAACCCGGGGACGGCGCTGGGACCGGACGGCATCGCGCCGGCCGTGCTATACATGGTCAGCGACTTGTCGGGCGACCAGACCGGCAAGGTGCTGGGCGTGTCCGGGCCCCGCGGCGTGCGCGAAATGCGGATGATGGAAATGGAAGGCTGGAAGCCGCCGCACTCGGGCTGGAAGGCCCAGGACGTCGTTGAGCATGCCAAGGAGATCTTCTTCTCCGAGGAGCAGATCAAGATGGGGGCGCGGCGGTTTTAGCTGTTGTTGTCGTTCCGGGTCGATGCAAAGCATCGAACCCGGAACCTCGAGATTCTCAGGTGCGCAATTGCGCACCAGAGTTCGGCTCTGCGAGCCGCCCCGGAATGACGAACAAAGGGATAAAGGACTGATGAAACTGACCGCCGACGCCAAGGGCACCTTCGCAATCGCGCCGACACCGTTCCACGATGACGGCCGGATCGACGAGCGCTCGATCGACCGCCTGACCGATTTCTACGAGGAGGTCGGCTGCGACGGCGTCACGGTGCTGGGCATCCTCGGCGAGGCCCCCAAGCTCGATGCCGCCGAAGCCGAGCAGGTGGCGGTGCGCTACGTCAAGCGCGCCAAGAAGATGCAGGTGATCGTCGGCGTCTCCGCGCCGGGCTTTGCCACCATGCGCTCGCTGGCGAAGGCCTCGATGGATGCGGGCGCGGCCGGCGTCATGATCGCGCCGCCGCCGTCGCTTCGCACCGACGACCAGATCGTCGGCTATTTCAAGCAGGCCGCAGAAGCCATCGGCCCGGATGTGCCCTGGGTGCTCCAGGACTATCCGCTCACCTTGCAGGTCGTGTTCACCCCCGCCGTGATCCGCAAGATCGTCATGGACAATCCGAACTGCGTGATGCTCAAGCACGAGGACTGGCCGGGTCTGGAGAAGATCTCGACGCTGCGCGGCTTCCAGAAGGACGGCTCGCTCCGTCCGCTCTCGATCCTCTGCGGCAATGGCGGCACGTTCCTGGATTTCGAGATGGAGCGCGGCGCCGACGGCGCCATGACCGGCTACGCCTTTCCGGAACTCCTGATCGACGTCGTGAACCTCTCCAAGGCCGGCAAGCGCGATGCCGCGCATGACCTGTTCGACGCGCATCTGCCGCTGATCCGCTATGAGCAGCAGCCCGGCGTCGGCCTGACCGTGCGCAAATACGTGCTGCAGAAGCGCGGCATCATCGCCTCCAGCGCGCAGCGCAAGCCCGGTGCGACGATGACGGCGACGGCCAAGGCCGAGGTCGACTATTTGCTGTCGCGCGTCGCCCGCTTCGACAAGCGCGCCAATCTCGGCCCGCAATCCAGCGCCGCAGGTTAATCGAATGGCCGAGACATCAGCATCACGCCCGGCGTCGACCATCCTTCTCCTCCGCGACGGTGCAAAGGAAGTCGAGGTCTTCATGATGGTCCGCCATCATCAGATCGAGTTCAACTCGGGCGCGCTGGTGTTTCCCGGCGGCAGCGTCGATGCCGGCGACAACGAGATCGTCGCCCGCGCCGACCTGTATTCAGGCGGCGAAGGCTTGAGCGAAGCGGACCGCGGCTTTCGGATCGCCGCGATCCGCGAGACGTTCGAGGAGAGCGGCATCCTGCTGGCGCGGTCCAGGGACACGGGCGCGCCTGTTGATGCCAGGCGTGCCGGCGAGATCGCGGACAAGCATCGCGTCGCGCTCAACGAGCACAAGATCAGCTTCCTCAGCATCCTCGCCGACAACGGCCTCCAGCTCGCGCTCGACACGCTCGTGCCCTACGCGCACTGGATCACGCCGGAGGGCATGCCGAAGCGTTTTGATACCTGGTTCTTCCTTGCGGCAGCACCGCCGGACCAGCTCGGTGCGCATGATGGACGGGAATCAACCGACTCGATCTGGGTCTCGCCGCGCGAGGCCGTCGAAGGCGGCGAGAGCGGACGCTTCAAGCTGCCGTTTCCGACCACGCGCAATCTGATCCGGCTCGCCAAGCAGCCAAACGTGAACGCCGCGCTCGATCATGCCAAGGGCATGTCGATCGTCACGGTGATGCCGGTCATGACCAGGACCGAAACCGGCCGCCAGCTCCGCATTCCCCGCGAGGCCGGCTATGACGGCGAGGTGTTCGAGGTCGGCGCGGTCGGCTGATACACTTCGACACGCAACGAAGTATCGGCGAGCGCGGACGCGCTAGGTTCCGTCCATCGCGGAATGGACGGGCCTCACCATGGATATCAGGCAGGACACCAACATCGCCGTCGAGCTGGCGCTGTTGGTCGCGCTCGCAACGCTCTGGGGCGGCTCCTACACCTTCATCAAGCTCGGCGTCGCCACCATCCCGCCGATCACGCTGATCGCCGCCCGCACCGCCATTGCGGGCCTGCTGCTGCTCCTCGTCATGCGGGGGCGAGGCATCAAGATGCCGACGGATGGTTCGACCTGGCAGCGCTTCGCATTCCAGGCCGTGCTCAACAGCGTCATTCCCTGGACGCTGATCGCCTGGGGCGAGCGCCATGTCGATGCCGCGCTCGCCACCATCCTCAACTCGGCCGGACCGATCTTCACCTTCCTGCTCACGGCGGTCGTCACGCGCCACGAGGCGACGACACCACGAAAGCTGTTCGGCGTGGTCGCCGGCATGGCCGGCATCCTGCTGATCGTCGGCTTCGATGCCTTCCATGACATCGGCAGCGGCCTCGTTGCGGAAGCCGCGATCGTCGCCGCCACCATCTGCTACGCCTGCGCCGCGATCTTTGGCCGCAGTTTTAAGGGCCTTGATCCGATGGCGCCTGCGGCCGGCTCGCTGCTGGCGGGAGCGGCGGTCCTGATCCCGGCTTCGCTGATCGTCGAGCAGCCCTGGACGCTGTCGCCCTCACTTGGCTCCGTGCTGGCGCTGCTCGCGCTGGCGACCTTCTCGACCGCCGCGGCGTTTGCGATCTACTTCCGCCTGATCCAGACCCTGGGCTCGGTCGGCACCACCGCACAGGCGTATTTGCGCGTCCCGATCGGGGTCGCCATCAGCGTCGCCTTCCTTGGTGAAAGCCTGAGCCGGACCGCCTGGATTGGGCTGGCCTGCGTCGTCCTCGGCGTCGCCGCCATGACGATCCCGGCCGGGTGGCGGGCAATCGTCAAAACGTCATAATCCGGCGCGGAGGCCGGGCCGAGAACCGCGATATTAACGATATTCCGCGGCGGCAGGCATGTTCCCCCGGGCCGGCAAGACGTCGTATATATTGGGTTTCCAGTAGCCCGGTCCTCAACGCACCAATGTCCGCCGAATTGACGCCGCCCCCTGAGAAAAAGCGAATATTTTCGCTGTCCATCGGCCAACTGACGTTCGGAAGCTTCATCCTGGTGCTGGCGGTGATCATCGTCACCTCGACCGCGAGCGTGATCGCGATCCGGCACATCGACACGACCTTCGCCGAGCTGCAGCGGCTGCAGAGCGTCGGCGACCTCGCCGAGGACATCGACCGCCGCATGAACGAGCTGCGCCTCGCCGCGCGCGACTTCGTCACCGATCCCGGCGCCGGCATCCAGTTCAAGCAGGTGGGCGAGGCGGCCTCGACACTCAGCGACATCCTGAAAAAGACCCGCATCGAGCTCGCGCCCGAGCAGCAGGACATGATCGACGGGGTCACCGAGCGGCTTGCGACCTATCGCAATGGCCTCGAGCGGATCTCGACGCTGATCGACCGCCGCGCCCAGCTGCTCGCCGGCCTGCCGCCGCTGCGCGAGCAGTTCGACGCGGCGGTCTCCGGCACCGCGGACCGCGAGCTCGCCTCCCGCCTGTCGGAGGCGCAGAGCCGGATCGCGCTCGGATTGCTCGCGCGCAACCCGTCGGCGGCCGAGCAGTCCGCACAGGGCATGCGCGCGATGGATATCACCGATCCCAAGCTCAAGGCGGCGGTGAACGACTATGCCGAGGCGATCATGGCGGTCGCCGTCCGCGAGCGTCAGATCGCCGACATCGACCGCGAGGTGCTGGGCACCGAGGGCCGGCTGATCGGCCGCGTCACCGAATTGCTGCGCGAGGTCAGCGCTCGCCGCGGCCACGTGCTGTCGCGCGATTTTGCCCGCACGCTGACGGAGGCGCGCTGGCAGAGCATTGTGCTCGGCTCGATCGGCGTGCTGATCGGCATCGTCGCGGCCGCCTTCGTGGTGCGGCGCACGGTGCGCCCGCTGGCCCAGATCGCGCGCTCGATTCGCGCGCTTGCGGCTGGCCAGAAGGACACCTCGATCCCGTCCGCCGATCTCGACAACGAGATCGGCGACATCGCACGCGCGGCCGAAGTGTTCCGCCGCGCGCTGGAGGAGGCCGACACCGCGCGCGAGGCGGCGGTGCGCGCGCTCACCGAGCAGCGCCTGGCCGAAGAGAGCTATCGAAAACTGTTCGAGGGGTCGGTCGACGGCATCTACGTCACCACGCCGGCCGGCGACCTCCTCAACGCCAATCCGGCGCTGGCGCGGATGATGGGCTATGACAGCCCGCAGCACCTGATCGACAGCATCAACGACATCGCCCACACCATCTACGTCCATCCCGAGGCGCGCGACGAATACCAGCGGCTGATGGCGCGCGACGGCATGGTGCGCGAATTCGAGTACCAGGTGCGCCAGCGCAGTGGCGACATCCTCTGGCTCTCCGACAGCGCCACGGGCGTGCGGGACGAGCAGGGCAACATCGTCCGCTATGAGGGCACGCTGCGCGACATCACCGACCAGAAGCGGGCGGAGGACGCCATCGCCGAGGGCCGCCGCCTGCTCCAGCAGGTCATCGACACCGTGCCCGCTGTCATCAACGTCAAGGACCGCGACCTGCGCTACGTGCTGATGAACCGCTACATGGCCGGGATCTTCGGCATCGAGCCCGGCGACGCGCTCGGCCGCACCACGGCCGACCTGATGTCGCGTTACGGTGCGGCCAAGACCGACGAGAACGACAAGCGCGTGCTCAAGCTGCGCAAGGGCCTGGGCTTCTACGAGGAAGAGTACAAGGACGTCGCCGGCAACATGCGGCAATGGCTGGTCAACAAGCTGCCGCTGCTCGATGCCGATGGCGAGATCGAGCGGATCGTCACGGTGGCGCTCGACATCGGCGAGCGCAAGCGCGGCGAGCAGGAGATGCGCAAGGCCAAGGAATCGGCGGAGACCGCGCTGCGCAATCTGCGCGAGACGCAGGCCTCGCTGATCGAGGCGGAGAAGCTCGCCGCGCTCGGACGGCTGGTCGCCGGCGTCGCGCACGAGGTCAACAACCCCGTCGGCATCAGTCTCACGGTCGCCTCCGCGCTGGAACGCAAGACTGCGATGTTCACGTCCGAAGTCGAGCGCGGCGAGCTTCGCCGCTCCACGCTCAACGATTTCCTCAACACCAGCCGCGATGCGTCCTCGCAGCTCGTCTCCAATCTCAACCGCGCCGCCGAGCTGATCCAGTCGTTCAAGCAGGTCGCGGCCGACCGCAACTATTCGGACCAGCGCACTTTCGACCTCGGCGATCTCACCGAGCAGGTGGTGATGAGCCTGCGGCCGGGCCTGCGCAAACACAACTTGACCCTCAACGTCGAGTGCCAGCCGGATCTGACCATGAACAGCTATCCCGGGCCGTACGGGCAGGTGCTGACCAATCTGTTCCTCAATTCGGTCGCGCACGCCTTCCCGGACGGCCGGCCGGGGATGATCGACATCCAGGTGCGCGAGTCCGGCAAGGACAATGTCGAGATTATCTTCTCGGACAATGGCTGCGGCATGTCGCTCGACGTGCGCCGCCGCGCCTTCGATCCGTTCTTCACGACGCGGCGCGACCAGGGCGGCACCGGTCTTGGTCTGCATATCGTCTACAGCATCGTCACCAACCGGCTCGGCGGACGGCTCGATCTCGATTCCGAGCCGGGCGGTGGTACGCGCATCCAGATGATCTTGCCGCGTACGGCGCCGCTGGAGCAGGCCGCGGAGTAGCTATTCCACGTCCGCCAGCTTGTGCAACGTGGCGCCGAAAATCAGACTGGCCTTGCCGACCAGCGCCGTTCCCGTCATCTCCGCGCGGGTGTCCGTGTAGGTCCCGCTGACGCCAATGCCGACCGGGGCAGGGCCGCCGAACAGCGGATTGTCATCGCCCCGAGGTGACGTGTGCCGCTGCACCAGCACCTCGCCTTTGAAGGTGTGCGCGTCCTTCACCACATAGCTGCCGGTGTAATAGAGATAGGCATCGCCGCCAAGAATCTTGCCGTCGCGAAAAAGGATCACGCCGCTGCCCTTGCCGACTCGACCGTCGAGCAGCGTGACGTGGATCGAATAGAGGCCGTTCTTCATTACGTCCCGCAGGCCGGCCGCCATCGCCCAATGGCGTAACCGGTACGGCTTTTATGCCAAAGCACATCCCCTCGCGCAACGCGGGAGTTTGCCGGCCGGCAAGCCGCAACCCGGCCGTGCGAAACCGTAATTGTCCCGGCTTGTCTGTGACGCCGATATGACTGTCTCATCATGGGGCGAGGCCAGTCGTTGCGAATCAAGTTGGCCCGCGAAATGCATAACCATTGTTGCACTGGCCGCGGGGTGCTGGAGCAAGACAAACGTGAGCAACTGGATCGATTCCGGCGGCGATGAGCCGCGTCTGTACAGTGCGCGTCCCACGATTTGCAAAAACGAACGACGGCGGATTGGCAACGCGACACGCTGGCGAAGCGCGACGAGGCTGGCATGCGCCATAGCCTTGATTGGGCTCGCCGCCCCCTTCGGGCACGCCCGTGACCGAGGCCAGTTCGTCAACACCAATGCCGACTTGAAGGCCTGGTTCGACGGCCTGCGAAGCGGAAAGGGGCCATGCTGCTCCGATGCCGACGGTTCGGCGCTCTCGGACACCGACTGGGAGAGTAAGGACGGACACTATCGCGTCCGTGTCCCACGCCTTGGCTACGTGCTTGACGGCCAGCAGCAGGAACTCGTCTGGGTCGATGTCCCCGAGGAGGCCGTGATCTCGGAGCCGAACCGGGTGGGACGCACCATGGTGTGGCCGATCTACGGCTACATGGGCGTCACCATCCGCTGCTTCATGCCCGGCAGCATGACGTAAGCGCGCCAGGCGGCACTCCGCCTGGTCTTGCTTTCGCTTGACGCGGCTCGCGCGGCGTCAGGCGTATTTCTTGTCGCGCTCGAGCAACTCGATGGAGATGCCTTCGGGGCCGCGGATGAAGCAGATGCGCACGCCGGGCCGGATCGTCGTCGGCTCGCGTGTAAAGGTGACGCCCTTGGCCTTGATCTCGGCGGCGACGGCGTCGATGTCCTTTACCGTCAGACCGAAATGGTCGAGGCCCTGATGCGGGTGCGGGGGCGGCGGATTGACCGCATTGTCGCCCTCGAGCGGCGCGATGAAGATTTTTGCGCCGCCGAGGTTCACGTCGATCCGTCCGGGCGCGCGCACGATCTCACCGCCAAGGATGTCCCGCAGCCAGGCCGCTGTGGCCTCCGGATCGGGGCTGCGCAGATGGACATGATCCCAAGTGACGGCGATTGGCATTTCATAGTCTCCCAACGGGGTCTTTCGATGTTGCGGCGCATGTTAGCGGCCCCGGCCGGTGATCGCCACCGTCCCTGCCGACTCGCCTGAAGCGCGGGAACCTTAGTTCCTCTCCCGGATTAAGGTAAGCAGTGGTCTGCTCGTCGCGTAAACGCAAGGTCGGCCGCCATCGGTGATGCATCCATGAACGCCAGGCTTGACCGGATTGGATTGGGACGCTTTGCCGGAACCGGCGAGCGACTGGCCCGGGCCGTGACGGTCGCGAGCGTCTCGTTTGGCCGAGGCCTGCTGTGGCTGCTGGCGGCCATCATCGTCGGCTGCGGCATCTGGATGCTGCTGCCGCTCTCCAAGGGCAACAGCACCGAGCCGGTCAAGTCGGACATCGCCGTTGTCGAACCGGCTGCTCCGGGCGATGCCGCAGCAGCGGTCTCGCCGGCGGCCGAAGTCCCGGCTTCGGCTGCAGCAGAGCTCGACCATCTCAGGATTTCCTCGCAGACCTGGCGTCGCGGCGGCCTCGGCTCGAAGGCGCTGGTGACATTCACGCTGCGAAACGACAACGACTATGCCGTAAGGGATGTCGAGATCACCTGCGCTTTCGTGCGTCGCGATGGCACGCCTCTCACCGCTCGCAGCCGCGTGCTGCAGGACACCGTCAGCATGAAGAGCCGCAAGACCTTCGCGCGCATTCCGGTCGGCCACGTCAACGTTAATGCCGATCAGGCAAGGTGTTCGCTGGTTGCGGCACGGCGGGCATGAAGGGTGGCGTCTTCGGGTAGCGGAAAAGTTACCGTTTCCGGCCTTGTTCTGCCCTTGGCCAAAAAACTTGGCGTCGCCATTTGAACCGAAGGGCAGGGCCAGGAACCAATCAAAGTATCGCCTGTTAAGGCGGAGAGCCCACGCGGGGATTGCGGGGGGCGGAGTGCGGCCAATGCCCATCTTTCGGTATTTCATGTTTGTCGGCGGAGCGTTGCTTACCCTGCTGTTTGCGGTGAACTTCGTCGTGCCGGCCTCGCCCGTGACGCCAGCCGTCGCGACCGCGAGCAATGACCAGCCGTTGATCCGGATTCGGTCCGATCGCCATCTGCCCGAGCGTGTCGTGCTCGACACCAGCCAGCCGACGATTGCCCCGCCAGCGGCGAAGACCGCAGCTGTCGCGGCGCCGCAGCCGCCGGATACCGCGTCGGCAGCGCTCCTCGCGGAGATGTCGGCCAAGGCGCGGGTGCGCGAGACCTTTGCCCAGTTTACGCCTGGTTCGAAGGCCGACGCCGCCAAGAAGCCGCAGGCCCAGGCTCAGCCGAAGCGTAAGGTCGCCAGAGCCCATCCGGCCCCGCAATATGGTGGGCCACAGTTTGGTGGGCCACAGTATGGCCGGCCGATGATGGTGGCACAGCAGCCGCATTTCGGCCTCTTCAACACCACCTGGTGACAAGCCGGCTGTGACCCGCCTCCGCGGAGGCGGGAAGGGCTTTTTATTGGCCAGCCTCTCTGCTAATTCGAACCCGTCCGAACGCCGCTCGGTGTGCTGGCTCGCCAGCCACGGTCCGGCGCTTCGCGGTTACGGCCCAATCCCCGGGCCAGGGCGCTCGTAGCTCAGCTGGATAGAGCATCGGATTTCGATTCCGAGGGTCGGAGGTTCGAATCCTTCCGAGCGCGCCAGTCGTCTCAGCCGGTTTTACCGCCATATTCCAGGCGATGCTGGGAACGGACGGCCGTTGCCGCACTTGCAGATCAGCCTGCCGAAAGACCGCTCTGGCGCCCGCGCGCCAGCGTGTCCGAGGGGGTCTCGTGGAAGGTCGCACGGTAGGCCGCCGCGAACTCGCCCATGTGGTGGAAGCCCTGGGCGCGCGCGCAGGTGGCGACGGTGGCACCGCCGCCCTTCAGGAGCCGGGCGCGGGTCGCCCACAGTCGTTTCAGCCGAATGTACTGATGCAGGCTCATGCCGCGCACCTTGCTGACGGCCCCGCTGAGCGTCCGGACCGAGACACCGAACTCACCGGCGAGGTCGGCCGTGTAGATTGGAGCGGTCGGATAGGCCGCGACGTAATCGTCGATCCGCTGTATCAGCCTGGTCGACCGCCCGCCCTGGACCGAGGTGCTCCGGTCAGGACTCGTACCGATCCGAAACAGATCGTCGAGCGCGAGCAGCAGGCCTTCCTGGAGATGGGCGGCGGCCTCGGTGGTCTCGAACAGGAACGGCTGCACCGACGCGGTTCGCAGGATGTCGAGCACGAGCTGGCGCGTGTGGAGCAGGGCGGGCCGGTTGGCGACATAGGCCCGCAAATCGTCGGCATGATCGAACCAGCCCCGGTCTTTCAGGCCGGGCGAGAGGATGATCATCGCATAATGATTGGTCCGGGGTTCGACGAAATGGCACTCGTCGTTGCCGCGGAGCGCAACGAAGAAGCGCGCGTCGAGATCCATGCCCTTGGAATTGGCCTGAAGGTCGTCGGTCATCGACAGGATCACCATCCCGCCCGGCATGCGATAGGCGGTGTCGAGGATGCGCGCGAAGGACCGCATCACGACGATGCGGCACGCCGGCAGAGAGACGACGGCGCGGGCGGCCGCGAAGTTCGCAACGTCGAGCGGAATGCTCCTCGCATCCTCCATCGACTCGATCGGCCGAAAGGCGTCGACGTCGGCAAAGCCGATCAGTTGAAGCGCGGAGGACGGGACGAGGGCGTCGAACATGCGTCTGGCCGGCTGCTGCAATGTGACAATGAAATGAACGTCAGTACATTGCCATCAATGGCGAAACGGCCCGCCTCAGTAAACCGGATTCCGGGCCGTAGTATTGCGGACATCATGCCACGACGTGTGCCTGATCATTGTCACCGTCAACGTTCCCGGCTCATCGGTAGGCCGGTGACGAGGTCGATGAAATGGAGGCGCGTGCAAGCGGGACAGGCGAAGGACTCGAAGCTCCGTCCCTCCGGTCTCTGCTGCTTCTCCAGATGCGTCTGCACATTCATGCCCGTCTGAGGGCATCGAAAGACAATCAAATCAGCCATCGGCGTAGAATGACGGCGCGGCGAATTTTCTCTTTGATCCAGATCAGTTTTGGAATGGCTCCAGGCGCACCGGACGCGCGGGTGGGCACAGGCCAATCGGCGATCTCGCAAAAGCGAAGGGGCCCCGAGGGCCCCTTCGAATGTCACCAGCGGCGGTAGCCATAATAGCGCGGGCCGTAACCGCCGTAGTAACGCGGCGGTCCATAATATCGGGGGCCGTAGTACGGCCGCGGACCGTAATATCCATAATAGTTCGGACGCCAGAAACAGCGCCCCCAGGCGTCGCAGACCATGCGGACCTGCTCGACGTCGGAGACCTCAGGGACGGCAGGTGCAGGCGCGACGGGCATGGCGGACGCCGCCGGCGATGCCGCAAGGGCACCGAACATGGACGCGACGACGAGGCCAATCTTAAGCTTCATGATGTCTTCCTTTGCTTACGCAATACAGGATATCGAAGTTGTTCTGATCAAATTGTGGCGGAACCGAAATGTAATGCTGATGAACACGCCTTCAGCCACTCCGCCGCGGGCCTGATCCAGCTTGACCAGACTAGCCGAGCTTCCCGCCCCTTGGCCATGCCGCGCTTGCGTCATCGGCATCGCCACCGTCCTTGATCCTGCGCAAGTCGCGCCGGCGGCTTCGTCCCTAGTCTTGTCGTCGTGGGCAGTCCTTCGCGGAATGCGAAGCGCGTCCGGCGGTTCGCATCGGTCCGGAGCCCACTGTTTGTTTGGAGCTGTGCAATGGACAAGATGAGAATTGACAAGGGTGACTGGCTGGTCATTTGCGACGGGCGCAAGGCGCTCATTCTGGAAAACCTCGGCGACGAGATGTTTCCGAACCTCCACACCAGAGAGGTGCACGAGCAGCCCAATCCCTCGACCAGTGCACAAGGAAGCGATGCGCCGGGCCGGCTCCACGGCGTGTCCGGCGGCGCACGCAGCTCGGTCGAGCAGACCGATTGGCACGACGAGGCCGAGCGCGCCTTCCTGCGCAGCCTGGCCGGCCGGCTCGACGCCGCCGTCAGTTCGGGCGAGACTTCGGCCCTGACCATGGTGGCCTCGCCGCGGGCGCTCGGCATGATCCGCGCCGACTATTCCGACGTCGTGCGCAAGGCGCTTCACGGCGAGGTCGGCAAGGACCTCGTCAAGCTGCCGGTCTATGAGATCGAGAAGCAGTTGCTGCGGTCGGGCGCGGCGAGATAGGGACGCCCGCAGCAGACGCGCTGGCGCCCCTTTAGTAGCAGGGGTGCCGGCGGCGATCTTGGCCGATATAGGCGGCCGAGCTCCGGTAGCAGTGGTTGGTCGCGGGACCGTCGTAATAGGCGAAGGTACCGGGGGTGAGGCCCGGACCGTAATTGTGCAGATAGCTGATCGGGTAGGGCAGCGGGTTGGCGTAGGAGCGGTGATATCGGTGATGTCCCCCTGCCTCCGCAAGGCCAGGGGCCAGGATTGCGGCTGACAGGGCAGCAACTGCGGCTACAAGCTTCGACTTGCTCATCTCGATTCTCCGGAACCCGCGCCAATAGGTTAGCCGGTTATAGCGATTTCGGGTCGTCAGGACACCCGGCCGGCGACCGGAAAACGGGGTTAATCCCGCAGATTCCCGACCGGGTGTGACAGAATTGCCCGGAAGTGCGGTCGAAGTCTGCCCATTTTTGGCCTTTTCGGGATGCTTAACGAATTCCCCACACAAGTATGACCAAAGAGACTTCGGTTTAGAATCCTGTCGCCGGCCCTTTGGGGGTCCTTCGAGGCCGGTCCATTCCTGAAGGCTTTCATCACCGTCACCTCGCCATGCGCATCACGCTCCTGAGCCTGCTGTTGCTCTGCTTCGCCGCCACGACGCCGGCGCGGGCCGAACTGCGCATCACCCGCGACCATGGCGGCTATGTCGAGGAGTACAAGGCCAAGTACAAGCGCGTCCGCGAAAAGGGCGAGCGCGTCATCATCGACGGCATCTGCAACTCGGCCTGCACCCTGGTTCTCGGCATGGTGCCGATGAACAAGATCTGCGTGACCCCGCGGGCCAGCCTCGGCTTCCACCAGGCCTATTACGACAAGGCCTTCACCTTCGGCATCAAGGTCACCAGCGCGGAGGGGACGTCCGACCTGATGTCCTACTACCCCGACACGGTGAAGGACTGGATCCGCCGCAATGGCGGGCTCACCACCGACATGAAGAAGATCAAGAACGGTGTCGAGCTCTGGAAGATCATCGACCCCTGTCCGGAAGAATGGTGAGCGGTTGAGCTGAGCCGCCGTCCGTCGCAGCGCAGCATCGGCGGGCAAGAAATTCGCATTGCCGCACTGGCCCCCATGGGGCAATGAGGGCAGCAATGAACCATAATCAAGAAGCCCTGACCGCCCGCGCCGCGCCGATCCTGTTTGTGCTGCTCTGGAGCACCGGATTCATCGGCACCAAATACGTCGTCAACAATGCCGATCCCTTGACCTACCTCGCCATCCGTATGGCGATCGTGGTCGGCCTGATGGCGATCATCGTCGCGATTGCCAGGCCGAAATGGCCTGACCGGATCGGCATCGTGCACAGCGCGGTCGCCGGTATCCTCGTCCACGGCTTCTACCTCGGCGGCACCGCGATCGCGATTGCCCATTCGATTCCGGCCGGGCTCTCCGCGCTCATTCCGGGTCTTCAGCCGATCCTGACCTCGAGCATCGCCAACCGCTGGCTCGGCGAGAGGGTGACGCCGGTGCAATGGGGCGGCCTCGTGCTCGGTCTCGGCGGCGTGGTGATGATCCTGCACAACCGCCCGATGACCGGCGAAGCAGGGCTCGGCTGGCTTGCCTCGGTGGTTTCGCTCATCTCCATCACGCTCGGCACGCTCTATCAGCGCCGCTACTGCAATCACATCGACTGGCGCGCCGGCAATCTCGTGCAATACGTCGCCGTCACCATCTTCTTCGCGATCGGCGCCTTCCTGTTCGAGGACCGCGTGGTGCACTGGACGCGGGAGTTCGTGCTCGCGCTGGCCTGGCTCGCGGTCGCGCTCTCGATCGGATCGATCGGGCTGCTGTACTGGCTGATCCGCCACGCCGCGGCGACGTCGGTGGCGAGCCTGTTCTACCTCGTGCCCGCGGTGACCGCGCTGATGGCTTATCTGCTGTTCGGTGAGAAGCTCGATGCAGTGGCGATTGCCGGCATGGCGATGTGCGCAGCCGCGGTGTTCGTGGTCAACCGGCGGTTCTAGGCGGGCAGGCGTGGCGGCGGAATACATCCCTGACGTGCGCGGAGCCCCGTGCTAGGCTGGCCGTATTTCAGCTTTCCCTTTCACAGGTGTTTTCCATGAAGAAGGCGAGACGTGCGCTGCTCGGCCGGTCCCTGAAGCCGGTCCGGATTGCCTGCATCAACTACGCGGAGGAGATGATGAGCGACCGGATGATGGCGAAGCTCACCGCCGCACTCCAGAAATGCTACGACGAGCATTTCCTGCCGGTCTGGGGCTACCCGGTCGACCTCGACGTCACCCGCAAGCCGAAATCCACGGACTGGCAACTGGTCTATTTCGACGATGCCACCCACAAGAACTTCCTCGGGCGGCACGAGCTGACGCATCGCGGCCAGCCGATCTCAAAAATCTTCCTCAAGGCGCTGGGTGAGGACGATCCCGTCAGCCTGGCGGCATCGCACGAGCTGTTCGAGATGGTGCTCGACCCCATGGCCAATCTCTGGGCCGACAAGACCCGGCACACCCAATATGCCTATGAGGTCTGCGACGCCGTGGAGGAAGAGTCTTTCCTCGTCAGCGGTCTGCCGATGTCGAACTTCGTCTATCCGTCCTGGTTCGAGCCGTTCGAGCATCCCCGCGGCACCAAGTTTGACCACTTGGGATCGCTGAAGGAGCCGTTCTCGATGACCGAGGGCGGCTACGTCATCAAGAAAGTCAACGGCAGGAAGGTGATCAAGGCGTTCGGCTCGCCGGCGAAGCGGCGGCGCTTCAACGCTGAGGACCGGCGCGGTCATCGCAGCGAATTCCGCGATCCGCAAGGCGAGCATCACCCGGGCCGGCGCGCCGCCAAAAAGCAGGGGTAGGGTATCGCAGGAACCGTCTCCGGGCGCGGCCGCACCCGGAGACATGCGTCTCGCGCCGTGATCAGCGCTTGGACTTCTTGGCCTTCTTTTTCTTCTTGGCGGCCTTCTTCGCGGATTTCTTCACCACCTTCTTCGCGGTCTTCTTGGCGGCTTTCTTTGCCGACTTCTTTGCAGTCTTCTTCGAGGACTTCTTGGCCTTCTTTGCCTTCTTGGGCGCTACTTTCTTCGCAACCTTCTTGGCGGCTTTCCTGACCGTCTTGACGGCGGTGACTGCGGCGTCCTTGGTTGCTTCCACGGCGGTGGTCATCGTCTCCATCGCCTGTTCGGTGATCGGCTTCTCGTCGTCCATATCGTCCCCCACGGTTTGTATGGAGCGATGACGATAGCTGGTTTCACAATTGTGTCAAAGCAACGCTCAACCTTTGCGGATCTTTGCGTAGGCAGCGCGCGCTCGCGTCCCCTCGCATGATCGACGATCGGATAGCCGGTGCGGCCGCGCTGCGCGATCCCGTTCCAGTAAACGGCGCGGGCGCCGCTCTCGCGCGCCAGGTCGGGGATCACCCTGGCCGCAGCTCCGCCCGGCGCAGGATCAGCGATCCGCCACGCGCGGCGATCTCGGTGCCGAGCGCCCGGAGAGTGATTGTGCTAGCCACCAGCGCGCCGCGCCACCCGGCGCTCGCCCGACCGTGTCGTCGAGGATGTAGAGGCAGATCACCGGTGCGGCGGACTTCGTGGCAGCATGGAGGGCGGGAGGTCGGACAGGCGGAGGTCATCGCGAAACCAGACGATGACGGGCGGCGCGCTTGGCGTGGTCAGGAGGGGCTTCGTTTACGATTTGGAAAGGATGCCGGCTGCAGCGCTGTGAACCGTCGTTAATGCGGCCGTAAGCCGATTGCACGATTATGCAAGAATTACGGGGGTCATTCCATTCATGTCCAAACTTTCAACGGCAAGGTTCCTGCCGCAGTTCAAGCTCGGCACCAAGGCTGTCCTGTCTGCCGTGCTGCTGATCGCCGTCAACACGGCGCTGGTGGTCGGCGCCGGCTATTGGTCGCTCACGTCCGCTTTCAATGATCGCGCGCTGCGCGACATCGAGGTCAATCTGCGCACCCTTGCGCTGGCCTTTGCCGAGTCGGCTCCGGACGTGAAGATCACGGTGAGGGATGGCGCGGTCGTGCGTGCCGAGGTTCCCAAGATGCCCGACTTCAAGGACCATGCGATCGTCGATCGGGCGGTGTCCTATGTCGGCGGCAATGCGACCCTGTTCGTGTTCGACGATGCGAGCGGGCAGTTTGTGCGACGCTCGACCAACGTGAAGAAGGAGAACGGCGACCGCGCCGTCGGGACCCAGCTTGCCGCCGATCATCCGGCGCAGGCCGGCTTGCGCCGTGGCGAGGCCTACAAGGGCCCCGCCGTCCTGTTCGGCAAGTCGTTCATGACCGCCTATTTCCCGATCGTGGACGCGGCCGGCAAGGTTGCCGGCATCCTGTATGTCGGCATCCCCATGGCCCAGTTCGAGAGCATGCTGACCCAGGCAATATCGAGCATGGCCGCTGCCGCTGGACTTGCCGCGCTGGTGGTCCTGGTCCTCACCCTGCTGATCGTCCGCCGCGTCACCCGGCCGCTCACCTCGGTCACGCGCTCGCTGACGGCGCTCGCCAACGGCCAGAGCGACGTCGAGATCGATTGCGAGGATCGCGCCGACGAGATCGGCGAGATCGCCCGCACGGTCGCGGTGTTCAGGAGCAATTCGCTGGAGCGGGCGCGCCTGCGCAGCGAGCAGACGGCGGCCACGGCGGCCGCGGCCGAGCAGCGCAAGGCGGAGCTGCGCAACTTCGTCGAAGAGTTCCGCGGCAGCGTCGGCGGCATCCTCGACAAGGTGTTGAGCTCCTCCGGCGAGTTCGAACGGGCCGCGCGGCAACTCACCGACACCGCGCGCTCCACCGCCGATCTCTCGGCGCGGTCGGCCGGGGCCTCCGAGGACGCCTCCGAGCATGTCCGCTCGGCGGCCTCAGCCTCCGACGAACTGTCCCAGTCGATCTCGGAGATCACCCGCCGCGTGCAGGAGTCGAACGAAATCTCTGCCGAGGCGGTGCGACAGGCCGAGGCCACCGACCAGCGTATCGCGCAGCTCTCCGAGGCGGGCTCGCGCATCGGCGACGTGGTCAAGCTGATCACTTCCATCGCCGAGCAGACCAACCTCCTGGCGCTGAACGCCACCATCGAGGCCGCGCGCGCCGGCGATGCCGGCCGCGGCTTTGCGGTGGTGGCTCAGGAGGTCAAGACGCTCGCCGGCCAGACCGCGAAGGCGACCGAGGAGATCTCGAACCAGATCGCCAGCATGCAGCTTGCGACCGAGGAGTCCGTTACCGCCGTCAAGGGGATCGGCCAGACCATCGAGCGCATCAGCAGCATCGCCGGCTCGATCTCGGCTGCGGTCGAGCAGCAGCGGAGCGCCACCCACAACATCGCGGCCAGCGTTCGCGCTGCGGCGTCCGGCACCGCCGATGTCGCGGTCAATGTCCGTCACGCCGCCAAGGGCGCGAGCGAGACCGGCGAGACGTCGAGCCGGATGTTCGCCTCTGCCCAGGCGCTGTCGGGCGAGAGCCTGCATCTGAAGGCCGAGGTCGACAGCTTCCTCGACCGCGTGCACGCGGCGTAATTCGCAACAGTCATTCCGGGGCGGTGCGAAGCACCGAACCCGGAATCTCGAGATCCCGGGTACGATGCTGACGCATCGCCCCGGGATGACAGTCGGTTATTTGGGCTGCGGCACGATCCGGATGTAGGGCTTCGGCTCCTTCCAGCCCTGCGGGTAGATCGTCTTCGCCTCGTCGTTGGAGACCGAGCCCGCGATGATGACGTCCTCGCCCTGCGACCAGTCGGCCGGGGTGGCGACGCGGTGCTTGGCGGTGAGCTGGAGCGAGTCGATGACGCGCAGGATCTCCTGGAAGTTCCGGCCCGTGGTCATCGGATAGACCAGCACCAGCTTGATCTTCTTGTCCGGCCCGATGATGAAGACGTTGCGGACGGTCTGGTTGTCGGCCGGGGTGCGAGTGAGGGGATCGCCCGAGGTCGAGGCCGGCAGCATCTCGTACAGCTTCGAGACGTTGAAGTCGGTGTCGCCGATCAGCGGATAGTTGGGAGCCGCGCCTTGCGTCTCCTTGATGTCCTCGGCCCATTTGGCGTGGCGATCAATCGGATCGACGGAGAGGCCGAGCAGCTTGACGCCGCGCTTGTCGAATTCCGGCTTCAATTTGGCGAGCACGCCGAGCTCGGTCGTACAAACCGGCGTGAAGTCCTTGGGGTGCGAAAACAGGAGGGCCCAGCTGTTGCCGATCCAGTCGTGGAACTTGATCTTCCCTTCGGTGGTTTCGGCTTCGAAGTCGGGGGCGGTGGTGCCGATCGGAAGTGTCATGGTTCTACCTCATCGCATTGAATTTACTTGAGAATTAGTCTCTGGCCGTCGCCGTCAGTATAGGGGCTTGGCGAGGCTAAGTGAACGCTGACTGAACCGCTTGAAGTAAAATGTGAATTCCTTCTCTGAAGAGCCGATCTTCTAGCACTTTTCTGTTACAGCCGCGCCTGCGGCGAAACATCTCTCGCGGTCTCGATTGCCGCGATAAAGCCTCTTATGACCCGCATCACGCTCGCCCGACGCTCTCCGGAACCGAAATGGTCCTCGTAGCGACTAATCGGCAACCATTGAGAAAAGTCGCGATCCCCGTATCGAATCATTAACCACCCCTTTACGCCAGCATGAAAATGCTGGCCGATCGGAAGAAATCTGGAAGTGAACTATGTCTGCCGCTGCGCCTAAGTCCGTTGAGTCGCCGTCCCTCGAACCGTCCTGCCGCGATACCGCGGCCCATGCACTCTCCATCGTACGCGACGGCGTGATCACGGGCGAAGGCCCGACCACCAAGGGCCGGGTCCATTTTTCCCGCTCGCTCGATGCCGATGACACCGCCTGGTGCGCCCGCATCCTGACCGCCACCGCCGTCAACGATCAGCCGGTCAGCCGCACCGAGGCCGAAGTCCTGTTCGAGATCAACGAGGCCGCGACCGAGCGCACCGATGGCGGCCGCTTCGACGACCTGCTCGCCAAGGCCGTCGCCCATTATGCCGCAAGCGCCTCGGGCCTGAAGGTGCCGCCGCGCAGCGTCGCGCTCTCGGCCGATACCGACATCGAGAGCTGGGCGCCGTCCTACGCCTCCAAGGTCAACAGCGAAATGCTGGAGTGGATCGCCGGCCAGATGCGCGGCAAGCGCCAGAACAACCGTCGCCTGGCGGCGATGGTGGCGACGTTCCTCGGCGCCACCGCGCTGCCCCTGGCGGGCCAACTGCCGAACGTGTTCGACATCGGCATGTAATATTCATAGCGTTTTCGAGCGAAGTGGATACCGGTTCGCGTGAAGAAAACGCGTTAAAACAAAAACCAGATTGTCGCGCCCCTTGCGGGGCGCGAGCGAAGCGGCGGGGTTATTTCCCCGCCGTTTTTTGTTTGCCGGCCTCAAGCTCGAGGCCCAGCGTGCGGCCGGGGAAGCCGGCGGCGTCGAAATAGCGCTGGCTGCCGACGCGCTGGACGTTGAGCACGGTCTGAAGGCCGTTCTCGGACATCTTCGACTTCTCGACCGCCTTGTAGGCCTTCGGCACGATGCCATTGGGCAGGGCCTCCGACATCACGCGGCCGACCAGGCCGCCGTTCTGCGCGCCGCGCAGGCCCATCAGCTGTGCCGCGGTCATGCCGACGTCGGCATTGCTGACCGGCAGCTCGTCGACGAAGCCGGCTTTGAAGTCCGGACCGATGGCGGCCATGAAGTTCATGGTGTCGCCGCGGCTGAAGCTGCCATGCATGCCCTGGCCCTGGCGCAGCACGGTGTCGGCGACCTGCACCGAGCAGTTGGTCGGCGCCTCGCCGCAATCGCTGGCATAGGAGCGGAAGTTGACGACGATCGACGGCGTCGGCGTCGCCGACTTGCCGCGCAGATTGATGCTCGACAGCGGCAGGGTGCCGGGGAAGCGCCCGAGGGAGTCGTCGACGAACAGGCCCGAGACGTAGTCCTGCTCGAGCAGCGCCTTGACGGTTTTCGCCGCCAGCTTCTTGTCCTTGTTCGGCAGATAGACCAGGTCCGAGCCGCCATTGGTGGCGACGACGAGGTCGGGCTTTTCCGGATCCTTGCCGAGCACGCCGTTGCCGGCCTTGGGATGCTTGTTGCCCTCGATCTTCGCATTCTTGTCGTTGGGGTCGAACAGCGGCAGGTCGAGCGCCTTGGCAAGATCGATCGCCAAAAAGCCCATCGGCAGGAAGTCCTTCGGCGTGTCGTCATAGCTGACCTTGGCCGAGGGGCTGGTCTTGCTCTCCTTGGAGATGGTCGAGAAGCCGTGGTCGGCCGAGACGATGATGTTGGTCGAGGCGGTGAGGCCGAGCTCGTCGAGCGCCTTGCGGAGCTGGGCGAGGTTGGTGTCGGCGTTCTTGATGCCGGCCATCGAGGTCGGCCCGTTGATGCCGGGCAGGATCTGGTTGAGGCTGTCGCCGGTATTGTGCTGGCTGCCGTCGGGATCGCGCGACCAGAACACCAGCACGAACGGCTTGTTGCGCGCCTTGAACATCGGCAGCACCACCTTGGCGGCGACGTCGGCGAAATAGGCCTGCTGCGCGACATTGGCGACCGTGGTGCCCGGCGTCTTGGCATCGCCCGCCTTGGAATTGTCGCCGCGCGGCGGCGTGGCGAGGGGCAGGCCCGCCTTGGTCAGCGCCGCCTTCACCTCGTCCGACAGCGCCACGCCGTTCTTGCCGCCGGTGGAATCGTCGAACACGACCGAATGCAGACCCGGCTTCTCGGGCTTGTCGGTGTGGTCGAACTGGTAGGTCGGACCGACCTTGCCGATCGCCGCGGTGCTGAGGCCCTTGTCGCGGGCCATCTTCAAAATGGTCTCTTCGTTGAGATAGTCGCCCTTGAAATGCTCGTCGATGTCGCCGAGCACGGCGTCGTTCTCGATGAAGGGGACCACGGTGTCGCCGGCCGGCACCGAAGTGTAGTTGGTCCAGATCGTGTTGGAGAAAACGCCGGTGTCGCCGAGATAATGGCCGGTCGACATCGCCGAGCCGTTGGCCATGGTGAAGGTCGGGAAGAGCGAGTGCGGATTCTTGAAGTTGACGCCCTTGTCGCGAACCTCGGCCATCGCCGGCGTCGTCTCGGGCGTGACCTTCAGCGCGCGCAGACCGTCCGGAATGAACAGGATCAGGTTGCGGGGGGTATTGTTCTGGGCGGAAGCAAGTCCGGTGGACAGCACTGTCAGTCCGGCGGACAGCAACAGCAGTGAGCGGCGCATGGAAATCTCCTGGCGGTGAGGCGGCATGGCCGCCGACCGCGGCCCCCGGCAATCGTTTAGTTTTGCTGTATGACAGTTTTGTTACAAGAGGCTGTTTGCGCGGGGCAAGAGGGCTGGGGATGCGGCAACACCCTCGATGTCGTCCTGGCGAAAGCCAGGACCCATAGCCACCGAACTGCGTTGTCGCGACCGCTGGTGGCCAAGTCGCGCCAGGACCACGCTGACCGGGGTAATGGGTCCTGGCTTTCGCCAGGACGACGTTGTGGAGATATCTTGCTCAACCTGTCGCAACACCGTCATTGCGAGCGCAGCGAAGCAATCCAGAGTGCCTCTGCGGAGGGACTCTGGATTGCTTCGTCGCAAGGGCTCCTCGCAATGACGTGGTGGCTGCATCGCTTCTTCAATTCGCATTTGCCATTCGCAGACATACCTTCGCATCCTCGCGGCTCATTTCGCCCGAGCTTTGCTTGGCTGCCCCCAATGAAAGAGGGCGCAGGGAAGACCGGGTGCCGGCCGGGCACCCACGGTCCACTGTGCGAAAGGTGGCTACAAAGAATTTGCACAGCGGCATACAGGTGAAGCCAAACATCCGGCCTTCCCTGCGCAGTGGTTTTACGGCTTATGTCGTGATCTCCCCGGGGAGCGATGCACTATTGCCCCCGTCGCCGTGCAGATCACCGATGCGCGGGCCCGGTCGGGCCGCAGCATCACCGCAAGACTTGACGCACAGACCCCGGGCGTCAGGACCACACGATTTTGCCGTACGCTGATCACACCTGTCGCTGGCGCGACGACTTCGCTCACGGTTGCCCGCCCCGCAAAACCAATCGTGCCGATGTGACCCGCGTCCACCGCCATCCGGCCCGCGTGTGTGACGATCGCGATACGCCCCTCTTCCTTGGGCCGGAATGAGAAAATGTCTAACAAAAAACCGAATTCGAATAAAGAGAATTATTTCGATGCTGCTCTCTTGACCCCGGGCTTGGGTGTTTTGCCCGACGGGCTGCGCAAGGGGTTGTGGTTATTCCGGCGCGGTCGGCAGCCGCGGAGTCTGCGCCAGCGCCTGTGCCGGCTTGACCGTTGGCGGGCCGGCCCCGTTCCTGGTGAGATCGCGCCGCAGCGAAAGCGGGGCCGTCTTGAGCGCATAGATGATCGCGATCTGGGTCCGGTTCTGGAGGCGGTATTTGCGCATGATGTTGCCGATATGCGCCCGCACTGTGTTCTCCGAGATCTTGAGCTCGTAGGCGATGTTCTTGTTCTGCAGCCCCCGCGCGATCAGCATCATCAGCTCACGCTCGCGCGGTGTCGGTATGATCGAATCCTTCGCATCCGGGCTCATGACTGGCTCCTCCCTCGTCTTGTCGTTGATGTGGCCGCCCCCGGCATCGTCTCACTCCGTCTTGAGCGCCTCGATCGGGCTGAGCCTGGATGCCTTGTGGGCTGGATAAAACCCGAAGATGAGTCCGGTCGCGATCGAGAAGGCGAGGGCAAGGCCGATTGCCTCGCTGTCGATCGAAGTGACCCATCCGGCCATGCGGGCGACCGTCATCGAGAGCGTGATTCCGCCGGCGACGCCGATGGCGCCGCCGAGCAGGCAGAGCACGAGAGCCTCGCAGAGAAACTGCAGGCGGATGTCCCGCATCCGTCCGCCGAGCGCGCGGCGGATGCCGATCTCCCGCGTGCGCTCGGTGACGGACACGATCATCACGTTCATGATGCTGATGCCGCCGACGAGCAGCGAGACCGAGGCGATGGCGACGAGCAGGAGCGCCACGGTACGGATCGCGCCCTGCTGCGCTTCCATGGCGGCGGCCGGATCCTGGACCTTGAAGTCGTCCTCCTGGCCGGCAGGGATGCGGTGGCGCTGCCGCAGCAGGCTTTCGATCTCCGCTCGCGCGCCCGCCATCTGACCGTCCGCGGCCACCTTGGCGATGATGTAGGCAACCGAATCCCGGTTGATGTTGCTCGCGCTGCCGAGGAAGCGGAGCTTGGCCGTGCTGAGCGGCACGAAGGCGACGTCGTCCTGCGCCGGGCCCTTGCGATCGAGCACGCCGACCACTTCGAGCGGCACCTTCATGATCCTGATCTGCGCGCCGATGGGGTCGTCGCCGGCTGCGAACAGCTCGCGCGCGACGGTGCTGCCGAGGATCACGACCTTGCCGGCGCCCGACTCTTCCGCGCCGGAAAAGTAGCGCCCGGAGGCGAGCTGCCAGTCGCGCACCATGAAGTGGCCGGTGGTCGTGCCGTTGATCGTGGTGTTCCAGTTCTTGCCCTCGTGGATGACCTGCGCCGTTCCGGCAAGCGAGCCGGCGGCGGCCTGGATTTCCGGAATCTGCTCGAGGATGGCCTGCACGTCGCCCTCGGTCATCGTCAGCTTGCTACCCTCCTTGAGACGTACGCCGCCCTGATAGACCGCGCCCGGCGTGATCATCAGCACATTGGCGCCAATCGAGCGGATCTGTTCCTGCAGGCGAAGCTGCGCGCCGGAGCCGATCGCGAACACGGTCACGATGGAGGCGACGCCGATCACGATGCCGAGCATGGTGAGGAAGCTGCGCAGCGGATTGAGGCGCAGGGCGTGCAAGGCGATCTGAAACCCCTGGAGCATCGTCATGACACAGCGCTCCGTCTCGGCAGCAGCTCCGCCACGGTCTCATCGCTCACGAGCTCGCCGTCATGCAGGCGGATCGTGCGCCGGCACTGCGTCGCGATGCCGGGATCGTGCGTGATCATCACGATGGTCTGGCCGGTCCGGTTGAGGGCTGCGAACAGCGCCAGGATCTCGGCGCCGGTCCGGCTGTCGAGCGCGCCGGTCGGTTCGTCCGCGAGCACGATCAGCGGGGAGGCGATCAGCGCCCGCGCGATCGCGACGCGCTGCTGCTCGCCGCCGGAAAGCTGCCGCGGGAAGTGATGGGCCCGGTGCAGCATGCCGACAGCCTGAAGGCTCTGCTCGGCGCGCGCGAGACGCTCCTTGCGGCTGATGCCGCAATAGACCAGCGGCAGCGCGACGTTCTCGATCGCATTGTGGCGCGCGAGCAGGTTGTACGACTGGAACACGAAGCCGATGCTGCGGGCGCGCAGCGACGAGCGGCGGTCTTCCGAGAGCTCGGCGACATTGGCTCCCTCCAAATGGATCGCGCCCTCGCTCGGCAGGTCGAGCAGCCCGATCATGTTCATCAGCGTCGACTTGCCCGAGCCCGATGGTCCCATCACGGCGACGATCTCGCCCTGCGCGATGTCGAAGCTGACGTTGCGCACCGCGGTCACTGCTATTCCGTCTGTACGATAGGTCCTGGACACGGAGCGGAGGCTGATGAGGGGCAGGGCGGTCATGATCCGAACCTGATTCCGAGAAACTCCATCCCCGCCGGCCGGATCGCCTGGCCGACGGCGACCTGGCTGCCCTCGACGAGATCGCCGCTCTTGAGCGCGACCTGTTCGGTGCCGGCCGCGCCGACCGTCACCGCGATGCGCTGGAGCGCGCCGCTGGCGGTCCGCACCCACACGCCGCTGCGTGCGCCGGCCGGGTCCGGCCGCGTGCCGGACGGCTGGAACCGCAGCGCTGCGAGCGGCACTTTCAGCACGTCGTCCTGCCGCTCGATCACGATCTTCACCAGCGCCGTCATGCCGGGCAGCAGCGCGCCGTCGAGATTGGAGGTCGACAGCACGACGGTGTAGGTGACGACGTGCTGCTGGGTTTGCGGCGCCTTGCGCACCTGCCGCACCACGGCCTCGAAGCGGCGGTCGGGGTAGGCATCGACCGTGAAATGGGCGCGCTGTCCGGGGGCGATGCGCCCGATATCGGCTTCATCGACCTGCGCATGAATCTCCATGTCTTCGAGGCGGTGGGCGACGACGAAGGTGGTGCGCGCCTCGAGGCCGACCGCGAGCGTCTGGCCCTCGTTGACGAACCTGCCGACGACGACGCCGTCGATCGGCGAGCGGATCACGGTGCGGTCGAGATCGGCCTGGGCGGCGGCGAGAACGGCCGCCTTTTCCGGCACCGCCATGCGGGCCTGTTGCAGCTCGGCTTCGATGCGGCGGACATCGGCCTGCGCCCCATCCACCGAGTAGGAGTTGAGAGACATCAGGACCTCCGCCTCGCGCTCCTGGGCGAGACGCGCGGTGAACTCGGTCTGGGCGTCGTCGACCGTCGTCGTTGCGACCACGTTTTGCGACTGCAGCGCCAGCTTGCGCTGCAGAGTCTTCTGCGCCGAGCTCTTGACCGCCTGAGCGCTCTCGAGCTTGGCGGCGAGCACGTCGCGGCTGCCTTTGGCGTTCTGCAGATCGATCCTGGCGCGATCGAGCTT
Source organism: Bradyrhizobium sp. USDA 376 (assembly GCF_054063675.1). Classification (NCBI taxonomy): domain Bacteria; kingdom Pseudomonadati; phylum Pseudomonadota; class Alphaproteobacteria; order Hyphomicrobiales; family Nitrobacteraceae; genus Bradyrhizobium; species Bradyrhizobium sp. USDA 376. The sequence goes on along the minus strand of NZ_JBSSGN010000001.1, from coordinate 7,233,954 downwards.
GGCGCGCGCGATGTCGACCAGCGAATTGGCGACCGCGAGCGAAGCCCTGGCTTCGTCGACCTTGGCCGCGAAGCTGCGTGGGTCGATCAGCGCGAGCGGCTGGTCCTTGGCGACGGTGTCGTTGAAGTCGACATAGACGCGGGCGAGCTGCCCGGACAGCTGGGAACCCACGTCGATGGTCTTGACCGGCTGCAGGGCGCCGGTGACGGTGACGGTCTGCTCGATGCTGCCGCGCTGGATCGCGGCATAGCGGAATACGGGCGCATCCGACCCGAAGGTCGACGGTTCGCGGCCGCCGGGCACGAGCAGCCGTCTGGTCTGGTCGTAGGCGTGAGCCGCCTTGTCTGCTGCGCTTCCGGCGGCGCCGGCGATGACGGTCGGCCCTGCCGTGTAGATCGCGGCGAGGCTGCATGCAGTTCCGAGCAAGGCAATTGCTGGCACAAATCGCATATCAAAACCCGCCTGGTTGAAATGGCTTCGTTGGCGGCAGGGAAAAAATGGTAAGCTCGCTATGGTTGTAAATTATCTAAGGTAGTATCGATCGTCAGTATGTCGTTCTCGTCGGGGCGACGGTCGGGTGCGCAGCACGATCCAGAAGTAAAGTCCGCGGGTGCGACCTTTCGTGATTTGCCGAAAATGCATACCCGTCGTATCGATACGGTGCGCGCGGTATCGAACTCGATAAGCTGACTGAACGTCCCGTATGATCCGGCTGACGTTGCCGGTCGCTGGCGTCCAGCCGGCACATGGGTAGCAATGCCATGACGCAGTTGGCGACGCTGCGGCCACGATACCGGATCGTCACATTCGCGATGACGCGCCTCGCCGTGGTGCCGCCTGAGGCGCGACGAGATTCCCTGCAATCACGAAGCTCGATGTGTGAACGCCTTCACTCGCTTCCGGCGAGCATTGGCCCTAAGACGTCGAACCGGCGGACGGACGCCGATTGTTCGATTCCCGCGAATTCATCCAAGCACCTTGTTGTCGCTTGCAAGAAGAATGGACGGCTCGCTGCTCGCCCATCGAGCCCCAAGCCGGGGAGTTTATTGCAATGAATTCAGGTCAAGCCACGGTTTATGTCGTTGACGACGAAGTCCAGATTCGAAATGCGATTGGAAGTCTCTGTGAGGAGACCGGTCACCAGGTGAAGCTGTTTGCGTCGACCGACGCGTTTCTCGCCGAGAGTCTTTCCGGCGGGCCCTCGTGCCTCGTGCTCGACGTTCGCTTTCCCGGGACATCGCCGACCGGTCTCGAGCTGCAGCGCCGGCTCCTCGAGAAGGGCGTGTTCATTCCGATCGTCTTCATCAGCGGCTACTCCGACGTCCGTGTTTCGGTCGAGGCGATGAAGCGCGGCGCGGTCGAGTTTCTGCCGAAGCCCTTTCGCGAGCAGGAGATCCTCGACGCGATCAGGCACGGCATCGAGCGCGATCGCAGGCGGATGGAGCGCGAGGACGCCGTGCGCGACGCCCGGCAACGCGTCGAGACGCTGACGAGCCGCGAGCGCGAGATCATGATGCTGATGGCGGAAGGGCTCGTCGCCAAGCAGATCGCGGCAAAGCTTGGCGTGAGCGAGGTGACGGCGAAGGTCCATCGCGCCCGGATGATGCGAAAGCTCGAGCTGCGCTCGCCGATCGAAGTGGTGCGGCTGATCGACAGCATGGGACGCGAAGCGGAGGCGCCGCGCGCCGGTGCGGGTTAGCCGCGCATCGTGCGGCTTGCGGGCGCTCATACCGCGCAACGTCTAGTCCGTACCGACTAGCATGAACTGCAGTCTGTCGCGCGGCACATGATCGGTTCAGAGTATTCCCACGATGTCAGTCGCATTCAGGACCGGCATCCCACCCCAGTCAGACAACTTGGCCAGAAAGGAATACTCCATGCGTAAATTGTTTTTTGCTTCCGTTGCCGTGCTCGCCCTGTCCTCCGCAGCTCACGCCGCCAACACCTCGACCACGGTGCAGGTCGGCCTCGTGAACGGTTCGAGCGTCTCGCAGCAAGGTCTCACCAACTCCACCTCGTCGACCAGCCAGCTCGGCATCGTCAACAATGCGACCACGATGCAGGGGACCAGCGCGGCCTCGCTCAACAACGCCAGCACGGTCAACCAGATCGGCGTGCAGAACAGTGCGACCACCGGCCAGGTGGCGTTCGGCAACAACGGCAGCGCGATCACCCAGAACTCGTTCGGGCCTGCCGCGCTTCAGAACAACTCCGCCGCCGTCGGCCAGCTCAGCGTGTTCGGCGTCAACGGCAGCTCCGTCTCGCAGACGGCGCACTGACCCACGTACTGTTTGGCCGGGCGCATCCGGTTGCGGTGCGTCCGGGCCATTCTGGAGGAAATGACATGCGGATCACCTATCTCGTTGCGATGGTTGCGGCGCTCGGTGCGCTGACGGCCGTCGATGCAGAGGCCGGCAACTCGGCGAGCGTGCTGCAGTTCGGCACGACCAACAACTCGTTCATCTCGCAGAGCGGGTCGACCAGCAACAGCGCCACGACGATGCAGTTCGGCGCGACCAATACGGCGACCACCTTGCAGACGGGCTCGCTGCTGACCGTCAACACCTCGGTGATCGGGCAGGGCGGCACCACCGCGACGGCGTCCAACACGGCGCTGGCCGGCCAGGTCGGCGGCTCCAATTCGAGCCTGATCGGCCAGATCGGCGCGAACAACACGGCTGGCGTCGGGCAGCTCGGAATCCTGAACGGCTCGACGATTCTCCAGCAGACCCCGTGAGCGATTCGGAAGTGGTGAGGCATGTCATGAAACATCCTTTGCGAAGCGCGGGTGCCGTGATGCTCGCTCTGTGCTCGGTCGGCGCCGGATCAGCCGGCGCCCAGACCGCCGACATCAAGACCATCGTGTCGGTCGGCGGGCCGCCGGTCGTGCTGAACCAGAACAGTCAGCTCAACATGGCGGGCGTGTTCATGGTCGGCGGCAGCACCAGCGCGACGGTGACCCAGAACGGCACCAACAATGCCACCGGCGTGCTGCAATTCGGCGGGACGAATTCGGCATCGGTCGGCCAGACCGGAACGATCAATCTTGCCTTCGTCGGCCAGGCCGGCCAGTCGGCGACCAGCCTGGTGTCGCAGCTCGGCGCGATGAATTCAGGCGCGGTGATGCAATTCAGCGCGGTCAACAACTCGACCATCGTCCAGACCGGTCCGTAAATCGCGCGCGAACTCATCGGCGTCGGGAACCAGCGGGGAAGCGCGATGCGGTATGGCAGAGATGTGTTGAAGCGAGTTGTGGCTGTTGCGGCGTTGCTGGCCGCCGTCGCTACGTCGACGCAGGCGCCGGCCGCATCCGTCCTGCGCAGCGTGACGGACCGGAACGTCAGAATCGATACGATCGTGCAATTCGGCAACGACCTTCAGCCCGTCACGATCGAGGAGAACAGCCAGATCAATATCGCCCGGGTGATCCAGTTCGGCGGGACGGGAACGGTGGATGCGACCATCATCCAGAACGGCACGCGCAACTATGCCAATGTGATCCAGGTCGGCGGCACGACCAACGTAGCGGTCGGTCAGTCCGGCCTCAGCAACACCGCCGACATCACCCAGATCGGCAATGCCACCAATGCGCTCCTGCTTCAGATCGGCGACATGAACACGGGAGCGGTGAGGCAGTTCGGACGTTTCAACTGGCTGGCGATCTTCCAGTTCGGCAGATGATGGAGGTGTGACATGAGATTGCTGCTACTCGCATCCGGAATAGGACTCATGAGCGTGATCGCGGCGGCACCGGCCGGCGCGGCCGACGGTCACACCACGGTGGTGCAGGACGAGAACGGGACCTCGGTCATCACGCAAAGCGGCGATCCGGCGCAGGCCGAAGTCAGGATCGAGAAGGAGCCCGGGCGCACCACGGTCTACCGGCGCAGCGGCGGAAACACCGCGATCGTGACCCAGGGCACCGGAAATACGCAGGACATGCTCGAGTGGCTGCGCAAGCAGTTCCAGGAGCATTGAGACAGCACTGACGCACGAAGGCCCATCGTCGCGGAAAGGACGATGGGCCTCGCTGCGGAATTTTTACCAGCTGCGATAGATGCCGGTCAGCGTGCCGTTGTTGTTGCCTTCCGGGCCGACATCGCCCTGGGTCGAACTCGGCGCCGGATGGTTGCTGCCGTTGAGCGCGCCATACGGCCCGATGGTGTCCGGATAGTACGCGCGTGGCTGCGCCGGTTCATAGGCCGGCGCCGTACGATCCCAGCCGGCGCGCGGTCCATTCCAGCCGTAGCCTTGCGCCGAGGCAGCCGTCGTGCCCGCGATGAGCGATGCCGTGATCAGGCAGAGGAGTTTTGACTTGTTCTGCATTGAAGATGCTCCTTGCTTCTGGAGGGGGCCAACGGATGCAATGGGGGAGCGTTCCGGACATATCCGGCCCGTGCGATCAACTCCGATCAACTGGTTATGAATGGCATTCCGGGGAACGAAGCGTTGAAATGGCGGCGATCCCGGGCGTTCTGCCGCAGCCTGTTCCCCGTTAATCCCGTGTCTTAACCAATAATTAATAATACGTTTGCGGCGGGCCGACGGCCCGGCCTAGCGTGTAGTGGGGAGCTATCGCGAAGCCAAACGAGTTGGTGCGTATCATGATGTCCAGATCACATGGCAGATCCCTTGCGGCGCTATTTGCCTCGCTCAGCGCGGCCGCGCTGCTCCTTAGCCCCAGCGACAGTTTTGCCAGAGCCGGCGGTGCCGCCCCGCATGGTGTGGTCGGCGCTGCCGTGCCGCCGGCCGCAGCACGTCCGCCGATCGCGCCAGGGGCGCGCTTCCACCGTCGCAACAATCCCTTCGTCTACTGGCCGGGCGGAGGCGGGTTCTTCTACGACGGTGCGACGTACAGCCAGCCCTTCGGCGATGCCGGGCAGCCGCCCTCGAACGACGTGCGCTACACCTACACCTATGACGTGCCCTGGGACTGGGCGCATCGCTTCCCGCCGAACGTGGTGCCGTCCGACCGGCCCTATGTGCCGAGCTGCCCGACCGAGCAGGTGACGGTGCCCGGCCGCGGCGGCGGCGAGCACACCGTCAACATCATGCGCTGCTACTGAGCTGCCGCGCAGCTAACCCAGCTCAAAGCTGGTCACGCCGAAGACGCGGTCGATCCGCAGCGGCGGGATTGGCCCCGTATACATTCGCGCCGTCTCGAACACCGGCTTCAGCCCGAGCGACTCCGCGAGCGCGATCGCGTCGTGGTTGACGGCGGGGACGTCGAGGAAGATTTCGCTGTTTCCCACACTTGCCAGCAAGGTCTGCGCGACCTTCTCTGCCGCGGCGCGATCGTCGGCGACGAGCGGACCAATCTTGTAGCCGCTTCGGCACGGGCGGATCACGCCCCATGCGGCCAGCTTGCCATCGCGCAGTAGCGCGCGGCCCACATGTCCGGGCGCGCTGATCCATGCGCGCAGGAAGGCGCTCCGCTTGGCGGGGAACACCGTGGCATCATCCGCTTCAACGAGCGCGAACGGGACCTTGTCGAGAGTGGCGACAGCGGCAGGTGCTGGTGGCACGGCGACGATGCCGCTGTAGCGGATGTTGGCGTAAGCAAGCTGGAAGCCGGACTTTTTGTAGTTGTCCTGCTGGGCCACGACGCCATCGAGCCCGATCACGCGGGCCCCCGCATGCGCAATCGCCGCGTTCCAGATGCGCAGGCCGTGGCCTGCGCCGCGAAGATCGGCGCGCACGATGTAGAAGCCGAGGAAGGCGAAACGGTCATCGTAATTGACGCAGGAGACGGTCGCGACCGGCTCGCCGTCGATCTCGCCGACGAGGAAGCCTTGCGCGTCGGGAACCGCGAAGCAGGCGGCATCCGACAGGCCCGGATTCCAGCCTTCGGCCGCGGCCCAGTCGATGGCGAGGGAGATCTCCTCCGGGCGCAGGTTGCGGATCTGCAATTCGCTCATGACGGATGCCTTCGGGCGATGGACCTGCCGGCAGGTCCGGCGGTAGAAGGCCCATGATAGGCCGGGCCTGCGGCCCGCCTCAACACCATCGCAAGGATAACGGTCATGGCAGCAGAGAAGGTCGCACTCGTCACCGCCGGCGGCAGCGGCATGGGGGCAGGGGCTGCGCGGCGGCTGGCGGCCGACGGCTTTCGCGTCGCGATCCTGTCGTCCTCCGGCAAGGGCGAGGCGCTGGCGGCCGAGCTCGGCGGCCTCGGCGTCACCGGCTCCAACAAGTCGAACGACGATCTGAAGCGCCTCGTGGACGGCGCGCTCGCCAAATGGGGCCGCATCGACGTGCTCGTCAACAGCGCGGGCCACGGGCCGCGCGCGCCGATCACGGAGATCACCGACGAGCAATGGCACACCGGCCTCGACACCTATCTGCTCAACGTCATCCGTCCGACCCGGCTGGTGACTCCGGCGATGCAGGCGCAGAAGGCCGGCGCCATCATCAACATCTCGACCGCCTGGGCGTTCGAGCCGAGCGCGATGTTCCCGACCTCCGCGGTGTTCCGCGCCGGCCTTGCCGCCTTCACCAAGATCTTCACCGACACCCATGCCGCCGACAACATCCGCATGAACAACGTGCTGCCGGGCTGGATCGACAGCCTGCCGCAAACCGACGCGCGCCGCGACAGCGTGCCGATGCAGCGTTACGGCAAGGTCGAGGAGATCGCCGCGACGATCTCGTTCCTGGCGTCCGACGGCGCGGCGTACATCACCGGCCAGAACATCCGCGTCGACGGCGGATTGACGCGCTCGGTCTGAAACGGCGCGCGGATTCGCATGCATCTTGTCGCGACGCGCCGCTGGTCTGCATCGCGCGTCACTGCGGCAGGTACGATGCGTGGCGCCCAGGTCACACTCGTCACACGACTTGCGCGATAAGTCACCGATTGCGTCACAGTCCCTACGAACCGCGCGACAGGCCGAGACGCGCGGGCGGTGCTCCGCCTATTCCCCATCTGCGCCGGATGGCTCCCGCCTGCGCGTATCGAGAACGCGAGATCAATCGCGTGGGGGAATGGAGACTGGAATGAACAAGTTCTTGCTTGCGGTCGCTTCGATTGTGCTCGGCACCGCATCCGCGCAGGCCGCCGACCTTGCGGCGCAATACACCAAGGCGCCCGCGATGGCGCCGGCCTATAACTGGACCGGCTTCTACGTCGGCGGCAATGTCGGCGGGCAGTGGGGCAGCGCCGACCCGACCACCTCGACCGTCTGGACGCCGACCGGCTATTTTGCCACCAGCAGCGTCCCCGCCATCGCCACGGTCGGCGCCCAGAGCGTCAACAGCTCCAGCGTCACCGGCGGCTTCACCGCCGGCTATAACTGGCAAGTCAATCATGCCGTGCTCGGCCTCGAAGGCGACATCAACTATTTCGGCTTCAAGGGTAGCGCGACCGGCTCGGGGCTCTATCCCTGCTGTGCTCCGAGCGGCTTTACCGTGTCATCATCGGTCTCGGCCGACTGGCTTGCCACCATTCGTGGCCGCATCGGTTTCCTGGCGGCTCCGACCTGGCTGCTCTATGCCACGGGCGGCGCGGCCATCTCGGAGGTGAAGGCCAATTTCAACTTCACCGACACCTTCGGCGGTGGGGCGGCCGAATCCGGAACGATCCGCGACACGCGCGTCGGCTGGACCGCAGGCGTCGGCACCGAATATGCGTTCGGCGGAGGCTGGTCGCTCAAGGCCGAATATCTCTACGTCGATCTCGGCCGCGCCACGGCGACCAGCACCAATCTGGTCGCCTTTGCCGGAACGTCGCCATTCCCGAGCAACGTCTACACCCACTCGGTCGACCTCAAGTCGAACATCGTGCGCGTTGGCGTGAACTACAAGTTCGGCGGACCCGTCGTCGCCAGATACTGAGCTTCATCCCGTTCCGAATCTGGCGTGGAAAGCCCCGGCCTGGCCGGGGCTTTCTCTTGTGAAGCTCAGCCGCCGTGCGACGCGATCAGATGCGCCAGTGCGGGAAGGATCCTGTAGCGTGCGATCTCGTGCGGATATTCGCCGCGATTGGCGAGCAGCGCGATGCCGATCCGCCGCGCCGGCACGAGGCCGAGATAGCCGGAGGCGTTGTTGAGGCCGCCCGGCTTGTCGACGACGGTGACATCGGGAAGATGCACCGTTTCCCAGGCCATCCCTTGTCCGAATTTGCTGTCGACGCGGAAGGTCTCGTGCAGCGTCATCCGCAGCGCCTCGCGCAGATGCGGGTCGACCGAGCGGCCATCGACACAGGCCGCAACGAAGGTCGAAAGATCCCGCGCTGACGAGAACATCTGGCCGGTGCCGGAGAAGTCAAAATAGCTCTGCTGTTTGCCGATTGGGCCGATCGCCATGCCCTGATCCGAATAGCCCTGGACCGCGCGCTGCATCCGGGGCGCGTCCATGATGGCGCGGTTGTCCTCGCCCCGCTCGGGCACGGAGGTCGCGGTCATGCCGAGCGGTTTGAGGATGCGCTGCTCGAAGAGGGTTGCGATCGGCGTGCGGTAGCAATTCTCGAGCACGAGCTGGAGCAGCACGTAGCCGGCATGGCTGTAAATGCGTTGCTTGCCGGGCTGCTCGCCAGCCTGCGGTTTCCAGGCGTTGAGCATCTCGATGAACTGCGGGCGCGAAAACTGCTCGTCCGGCCAGGGCGGATGGTCGGTCGGCAGCAGCAGCCCTGACGTGTGGGTGACGAGCTCGCCGACGGTGACGCGGCGGATGTAGTCGCCATCGAGCTCCGGAAGGTATTTTTGCAAGGAATCGTCGAGCCGCAGCTCGCCGCGAAGTGTCCCGAGCGCGACAAGCGTCGCCTCGAACGGCTTGCGCAGGGAGGCGAGGTTGAACAGCGTGTCCGGTGTCACCGGCCGGCGTGTCGTGTCGTCGGCAAAGCCATAGTTGAAGAACTCGACATGGCGGCCGGCATAGAGCGCGGCGGCAACGCCGCCCGGATGGTCCGGCGTCGCGGTCGGCGCGAGCTCGGCGGCGACGATGTCGCGCATCTGCGCGATCATGTCGGAATCCGCGGATGCGCGCCGCGAGCGAAGCGCGATCGCAAGAGGAATGAGCGCTGCCCGGGCGAGCGTTCGCCGGGTGATCGGGGATGAGATGACAACAGGCGGCACGTGCTCGGATGACTGATGCTGGTGCGCCCCCGACCCTGTTTTAACGGGGAGGGCGCGAGGTCCCAATTCACGATTGCGCGTTGTGGGTTCCGCGTTGTGGGCTACGGGGCGTAACTTAGCCGCTCAGCTAACAATTGTTGACACCCATCGCTCGGGGTCTTATAGTTAGCTTCATGGCTAACCAATTGAACCGACTCGATCAGATCTTCGCAGCCCTCGCCGATCCCACGCGGCGGGCGATCGTGATGCGGCTGTGCGCCGGCGAAGCCTCCGTCGGCGAGCTCGCCGATCCCTTCGACATGGCGCTGCCGAGCTTCATGAAACACATCCACGTGCTGGAGGTGAGCGGGATGATCCAGTCGGAGAAATCCGGCCGGGTGCGCACCTGCCGGCTCAGCCCGGACGCGCTTGTCGGCGCGGAAGACTGGTTGCAGCAGCAGCGCGCGATCTGGGAGGCGCGGCTCGACCGGTTCGAGGCCTATGTGATGAAGCTGAAGCAGGAGAGGGCGGCCGCCAAACGGCTGTCGCGTACAACGAAAAAGAAAGGTACCGAGTCATGACGAATTCTGCCAATCCCGCTCTGTCGCAATGGTCGCTCGACCGCGAGATCGTGATGTCGCGTGTGATCGACGCGCCGCGCGATCTGGTGTTCGAGGCATGGTCCGACCCGAAGCATCTGCCGCAATGGTTCGGACCGAAAGGCTTCAAGGTCGAGACCTTCGAGATCGACGTTCGCGTCGGCGGCGTCTGGCGCTTCAACATGATCGGTCCCGACGGCACGGTCTATCCGAACCGGATGCGCTTCCGCCGCATCGAGCGGCCGTCATTGATGGAGATGGACCACGGTGTCGATCAGGACGACGATCCCGGCATGTTCCGCTTCACCGTCACCTTTGCCGAGCAGAGCAACGGCAAGACGGTGCTGATGATGCGGCAACTGGCCTCGAGCACCGAGCAGCGCGACGGCATGATCGGCTTCGGCGCGGTCGAATATGGCTACCAGACGCTGGACAAGCTCGCGGCGTATGTTGCGGGACTGAAGAAATAGAGTCGCGGCGTTATCCGGGGGGCTCGAAGAGGCCTCCGGAACGAGCTCGAAAACGCGTGGGGAGAGCAGTCGCCTTTCGCGAATATGACAGCGCAAAGGTCAATTATGACAGTGCCATAACGCAGATTTTTGTCGCGTCTTGCTGCCATATTATGACAGAATTGCTACCGCTTGATGAAATATCGATTACGGCGGAGCGAATTCATGTTGCAGTGGCAGGCGCGGTCAAATCCCCTCGCGTGGTGGTGGGGCTCCCTGACGTTTGTTAGCGCGGCCAACATTCTCGTCTGGTTCATGCTGTATCGCGAGTTCTACCCGACGGTTGCGGATAGCGTCGGCGGCGGCTCGGACATCGGGCTGATGTTCCTGCTCTGCGCCGGCTATGTGTTCGGCTGCGCCTTCCGCTCGGTGCTGCCGCGCGCCGACGTGCAGCGCATCTGCCTGTTCGACACCTGGCTGTCGAGCGTCGTCGTCGGCCGGACGGTCGCGACCGTGGCCGAGCTCTGCTTTGTCGCGCAATGGGCGATCATCCTGCATCAGCTGGGGCAGATGACCGGCGCGGAAACCGCGGTGAACATCGCGCTCGTGATCGTGCCGATCATCATCATCGCGGAGTGCTTCTCCTGGTACGCGGTGGTGACCACCAACTTCCTCTACAACGCGATCGAGAACTCGCTGTGGGCGGTGACCTTCTTCCTCGCCGGCATCGCACTGTGCCGCCTGATGCCGGAATTCCAGGGGCCGGTGCGCTGGGCGCTGATCGCCGGCATCGTCGGCATCGCCTGCTTCCTCGCCTTTCTCGTCACCGTCGACGTGCCCATGTATCTCAGCCGCTGGCGGGCAGGGCACGTCGAGGGCAACAAATTCCTCGGCTTCCTCGAAGGCCTGCATGACGTCTCGACGCGTTGGGTGGTGACCCACGACATCGCGCACTGGAAGGGCGAGCTGACCTGGATGTTCCTGTATTTCAGTGCCGCGGTGTGGTCCAGCCTCGCGCTCTGCGCGCTCTACGCGATGGAAGGCTATCTGACGCGCTATCTGGCCTGAGTGCTTCAGGCCTCGCCGAGATCGACCTGCGTCAGCAATCCCTGGCGCAGCGCGAGGCGGACCAGCTCGATGTCGGAGCCGACGCCAAGCTTGTCCTTGATCAGGGAATGCAGGTTCGCCACCGTCTTCGGGCTGACGTGCAGCGTCTCGGCGATCTCGTCCGTCGTCCTTTCGGCGAGCAGCAGCCGCAGCACCTCGAACTCGCGCGGCGTGAGAACGTCGGCGGCCGAGCTTTCGCCGGCGAGCCGGCTCAGCGCCAGCTCGTGGTCGATGTCGGGGCTGATGGCGATCTTGCCGGCGAGCACGTCCATCACCGCACGCACCAGCGTTTCGGGCGGGCTTGTCTTGGTGACATAGCCCCTGGCGCCGGCGCGGATCGCCTGCACGGCAAAGCCCGCATTCTGGTGCATGGTGAAGACCAGGATCTTTGCGCCCTTGTCCCGCTGCCGGATGCGCCTCACCGCCTCGATGCCGCCGATGCCGGGCATGCTCAGATCCATGATGACGAGGTCCGGCGCCTCGGACTTGTACAGACGGTAGGCCTCCGCGCCGTCGGACGCCTCGGCGACGACACGCAGGCCCGGCTGCTTCTGCAGCACCGAGCGATAGCCCTCGCGAACCACGGAATGGTCATCGACCAGCAGGATGGTCGCTTCGCCCGCGCTCATGCCGCATGATCCATTGGCTGCCGATCGGTAGCTTCGAGCGGAATGACGACGCGCAGCGCGGAGCCGCCGTTCGGTCCGGCCTCGAAGCTCAGCCGGCCGCGCAGCGCCGCGACGCGCTCGCGCATGCCGAGCAGGCCCATGCCCGATTTCGCGGCGGGCTCGTTCGAGCGTCCGTCATCGTCGATCGCAAGCGCGATCTCGCCAGTGCGCATCGTCAATTCCAGGCTCACCCTGGTGGCGCCGGCATGCTTGGCGGCGTTGGTGAGCGCCTCCTGCACGATGCGGTAGAGGTTGGCGCTGACCGCGGCCGGCAGGGTCTCGAAGTCGCCGTCGAAACGGATCGAAAACCGCGTCTCGCCGCGGCTGCGCCCGTTCCAGCCCGCGACGAGGCCTTCGAGGCTGGCGACGAGTCCGAGCTCCTCGACGTCGGGCGGCCGCAGCCGGAACAGCGCACCGCGCAAGGTCTCCATCATGCCGGTTGCGGTCCGCGAAATGCCGTCGCATTCGGACAGCAGGGACGGGCAGTCCTGCGCGGCGGTCTGGCGGGCCGACGAGGCCAGCGCGCGGATGGCGGCCAGCGACTGGCCGAACTCGTCGTGCAGCTCGCGTGCGAGATGGCGGCGCTCCTCGTCCTGGAGCGCGATCAGCTTTCGGGTCAGCTCGCTGCGCTCGGCAAGTGCGGTGTCGAGGCTTTCGGCGAGGTGGTTGAAGACGTCGCGGATCGCGGAGAGCTCGGCGAGGTCGAACGGCGGCAGCCGCGTCGTGAGGTCGCCGGCGGCGATGCGTTCGAGACCGGTTCGGATCATGCGGGTCGGGCGCAGCGCGCGCGCCAGTGCCGCGTACACCAGCACGCAGAGCAGCGGCAATGCGATCGCGAGCGCCAGCATCAAGCGGCCGGCCTCGTGCCAGGCCTCCGCCGTCTGCACCGCCGGATCGACCGAGACCACGGTCTCGCCGAGCTTGGTGCCGCGCACGATCACGGGCCGCGCCGCCTCGCGGCCGGGATCGAAAAGGCTGCGATAGAAGGCAGCGAAGGCCTGCGGCGGCGGGCTCGCCGGGGCAGGCGCGCCGCTGCAGAAGCGCTGGAGCATGTCGCCGCCGGGGCCACGGAATGCCAGGCAGAGGCCAGGCGTCATTACATAGGCTGCGACGGGATCAAGGTTGGGAAAGTCCGAGCGCGGGTTCGCCACCCACTGGACCTTGCCCTGTTGCAGCTCCAGCGATTTCGCCACGATGGCGGCGATGCTGTCACTGCGCGCATGTGCGGCGCGGTCAGCCGTGACAAGGAAGTAGGCGGAGATCGCGGCGAAGCAGGCGGCCGATATGGCGGCCACGCGCAACGTCAGACGGACCTTGAGATCGAACCTCGGGCGGTTCCACATCGGCAGGCACCTGGTGCGAACGGAATTGTCGCTTCGGCATTAAACGGTAGAACGCAGGCGGCGGGAAGCGTTCCCGCCGTACCGCAGTGCAACGTCGTGAAATTTTCCCGGCGTTCCTCGGGACGGTCACGGCTGCGTGGTCTCGAGTTACCCGTCCAGATTTGCGGCTGTTCCATCCCACGAGGCGTTCATGCACCGCTCCCGGTTGATTCTCTCTGCTATTCTCCTGTTCGTCCTCTCTCATGCGCCGGCCGCTGCCGAGGCCATCGGCGTTGCCATGGACGATTTCAGCTATACCGACACGTCGGCCGAGCCGGCCAACCAGACCGCCGCCCACGAGCGGCGGCTGTCGGCGTTCATGGCGGCGCTCAGGCGGGATGTCAGTGCGGATGGCCGCTACCGGCTCACGCCATCGGCCCAGGACGGGGCGGCCTTCAAGGTCATCGGCGGCATCCAGAAGACCAGCACGCTGGTGCAATGGGCCAAGGTCGCCGTGATCGACGTCGGCGCCAAGAAGCTCGTGATGGACAAGCTCTACACCTTCCGCGGCGACAATGATGAATCATGGGAGCGCGCCGAGATCTTTGTCTCCCGCGAGGTGATGGCCGCGCTCGCGACGCCCGCGCCGGTCGCGCTGGCGGTGTTCGAGTTCGAGCTCGAGGACACGACTGCCGCGTCAATCGGCGCGTCGGCGACGTCGGATGCGTCATACCTTGCTGAAGTCACCGCCAGCGTGCGCGAGGCGCTCGGCCAGTCCGGCCGCTATCGCATCGTCGATGTCAGCGGCGAGGCGGCGAAGGTGCCGGCCTTGCGCGACTGTGGCGGCTGCGAGGCCGCGATCGCGCAAAGGTCAGGTGCGGACCAGTCGCTGATCGGCGTGGTGCGGCGGGTCAGCCGCACCGAATACACGCTGGGCTTTCTACTCCGCGATGCCACGACCGGTGCGGTGCGGGCGCGCGGCGACAGCGGCCTGCGCATGGGCGCGGACTATTCGTGGAAGCGCGGGGCGGTCCGACTCGTGAGCGACCGGCTGATCGAGAGGCAGGCACAGCCCTAGAACGTCAGCTGTTCTGGTTTCACCTCTCCCCCAGCGGGGAAAGGTCTCCGCTCATACACACGGACTCGCGGGGGTGAGGGGTCTGTCTCCGCTAGAGAAACTCTCGATCAGCCGAGCGGAGGGGGCGGCGCATCATTCTCATGGGCTTCATCAGCGGAACATAACCCGGCTGGCAGAATGCCATCAAAGCCGCCCGAGGCACCGGTGCCGATCAGCTATAATGAACGCCAGCCGCTGGAGCGTCGTGATGAAGCTACCTGACGTTGATCGCGATGCATTAAAGCGCGCAATCGCGCTGAATGTCGCGATTGACGAGCGGCAGGCGCGTGGCGAGGACTGGGCGAGGGGCGCACGATCCTGCGCGCATCGCTGCCGGATCGCAGTGCTTCACTTGGAGCCTTGAGGATCAACGGTGGTGTACGCCGACTCCGCCAAGAGCCGTCGCTCTACTCAAGCGGCTCATCGCAGCCGGCCTGTCGAAATACGACCCCGACCCTATGGTCGCTCTTGCGCGTACAGAAGGGCAGAGTTCACTACTTAAGTATTAGATTCCCTTCCCAGTGCGGCTTCCGTATCTGCCCACTTCTGCTTGTGCGCTCTCAACGGACTATGCACCACGAAAGAAATTGATATAAGGTCGCGCTACAATCGGGGCGTGTTGCAATGCAAATTACAAATTTCCACTGTATCGGTCTGAATGCATTTTTGAAATACGATTTTGAGTTTTTTAGCGACGTAACCTTCTTACATGGCATCAACGGCTCGGGAAAAACGAGCATTCTGCGCGCCATCGCTTCGCTACTGACTCCTGATCCGGTTTGGTTGTGCAACAGCATCTTTGAAGACATCTCTGTTACGCTCGAACATCACGGTCAGACCTTTTCTATTCGCGCATCCGCCACCTCCGACACGACCTTGACCATCGAGATTTCCGGCGGGATCGAAATTAGTGACACCTTCGTAAAGGACGAAGTCCTTTCCCTTTTAAAAGTTGCCGACGATGAGTACTGGCGAGGATCAAGCGCAGCTCAGGAAGAGGCGACCCTGCGCACAAAACGGGTAATCGACGGCTTAAAGACTTTCAGCTTTATATCGAGCTTACCAACGCCGATTTTTCTTGGTCTGGATAGAACCACGCTGGCACCAACCAGCATCAGGGCACCGCAGCGAGGTTCTAGAGGGCGCGTTGTAAGCTCGTATTTCCGAACATCTCTGGATGACGCGCTTTACGAAGCGGAACGACTCATCATTGGTCAGCTCACCACCCTGAGTGCCGAAAGAAACCGCATTTTTGAAACGCTTCGAAACCAGCTTGTCCTTTCGCTTTTCCAGATGCCGGGCGACTCAGGTCCGGAGGAGCCGCCAAACCGGCCGCCGATAGTGCGTTTGCAAAAAATGCGCTCGTCGGTGATCACCGCACTAAAAAAGATATCCATCACGCCGAATGAAATCGAAACGACGGTTGAACCGTTTTTTCAACTTATGTTCTCGACCGCTGAGAAGGCCAGCGGAGCACCTACGCCGAGCAATAAGAATTATCAGGACTTCATTGCCGCGGTTGCGCCCTACCTAGCATTTCGTCCGTCGATATCGATCATTGAGCGTGCGGTGGAGAAGATCGAGGTGGCCAACACGAGAGAGAACGCCATCTCACGGCCCATTGAAATCTACACGAAAATCATGAACTCGTTTTTCGAGGATTCGCGAAAAGGAATTATGCTCGATCAGAACACTGTCCGCGTGCGATTGCCGTCCGGAAAATCCGCCGACATCACAGCGCTGAGTTCAGGCGAGCGTCAGATTTTTGTATTGATCACGCATCTACTTTTCAACCCGTCGATGCGTGACGAGAACATTTTGTTGATCGATGAGCCAGAGCTGTCACTCCATTTGAAATGGCAGAGACAATTTGTTCCCGCCATTCGGACCGCCAGCCCGTCCATTCAAATGATCCTCGCAACGCATTCGCCTGAGATCATTTTTGATGCCGAAGATAAAATGATATCGTTGGAGTTTTAAAGGTGGCCCAATTTTCACCGCGTTCAATGGGAGCGTACGCTGCAATTTGGCGCCCCTACAACGACATAGATATTTTCGTCGAAGATTCGTCGCTTCGAGGTCTATATGAACGGATGTTTCAAAGAATGCTAAAAGGGATTGCCCGCGTCAGCGCGGTCATTCCACTACAAAACCGTGCCGCCGTCACCGCAGAGGCGGAACGGTTACAAAATGATCTCGCCCGCCGCCGCTTTTTCTTGGTTGATGGAGATTTCGAGTGGTCAGTAGGAAAGATACGTAGAGTCCGCAATCTCTACACGCTGCGGTGCTATTCAATCGAGAATATCGCATGGAGCATGGACACTATCCATTCGGCCGCTCGCCTAGTAGCGCCGGGTATGACTGATGCAGAAATCCGCGGCGCCATTACAAACGCCGAACTTGACGCGATAGTGCGCGCCCTTTTTCCGATCTTCGTCGCATATTCCATTTGTTTTCGGCTGGGCTCGAACTGCGAGACGGTCGGCTTTTCGATTGTCCGCCTTATCGAGGATGGCGAAAGAACTAAATTGTGTCGTAAGAAGATCAGCAGCCGCGTGCGCGAGATTTATAGGCATATACGTCTTAATTTTGGACTGGCTGCGCTGCCTCGAGAGCGGAAGAAAGTAGAGAATATGCTGCTTCAGAGGAAGGTTGAGCCTTGGCAGTTTGTCGCCGGGAAAGGCTATCTACTCACCATTTTGCTATTCATCTTCAATGAGCGGTTGGACTACAAAGGTAGCTTGCGGCTCTTGTTCTCTTTACTGCTTCACGAGCCATCAAAATTGGAGGCCGGCCTTCAGCGCGCAGTGCGTCGAGCAGCATCCCGATGAACAAACACCCAACCACGGCGCGCAAATGATCGAGGCGGTGGACGGGCCGTTATCGCGCTCCTAGAAGGTCAACTGCACCTTCATCGACTGCGAACGGTCGCTGGCGAGCTCGAAGGCGGCGACCGCGTTCTCGAACGGCATGGTCGCCGTGATCAGCGGCTTGACGTCGATCAGGCCGTCGCCCATCAGCCGCACCGCCAGCTCGAACTCGGGATCGAAGCGGAAAGTGCCGCGCAGCTGCAACTCCTTGGCGACGATCGAGTTGATCGGCAGCGTCATCTCGCCGCCGAGGCCGAGCTGCACCAGTGTCGCGCCGGGCCGGAGCACGTCGAGCGCGGTGCGCAGCGCGGCCTGATTGCCGGAGGCCTCGAACAGCGTATCGAACACGCCCTTGCCGGCGCGCCAGGGATCGAGCGCGGCGGCGTTGGTCGCGACGTTGATGGCGTGCGTAGCGCCGAGTTTTTTCGCGACCGCGAGCGGGGCGTCAGCGACATCGGTGACAACGATCTCGGATGCACCGCCGAAGCGCGAGACCAAAATCATCAGTGCGCCGATCGGGCCGCAGCCGGTGATCAGCACGCGCTTGCCGAGCAGGGGACCGGCCTGCTTGCCGGCGTGCAGGCACACCGCCAGCGGCTCGGCGACCGCGGCCTCCGCGAGCGAGAGCTTGTCCGCGATCGGCACGGCCTGGGTGGCATCGACGGTGATGAACTCGCGAAATCCGCCCTGCACATGGGGAAAGCGCATCGCGCTGCCGAGGAAGCGCATGTCGAGGCACTGGTTGCGCATGCCCTCCTGGCAGTGCAGGCACTGGCCGCACGGCTTGCTCGGATTGACCGCAACGCGCGTGCCGGCCTTCACGCTGGTGACGCCGTCACCGACCGCCGCGACCACGCCGGCGATCTCATGCCCCAGCGCCATCGGCTGCTGGATGCGCACGACGCCGAAGCCGCCGTGATGGTAGTAGTGCAGGTCGGAGCCGCAGATGCCGCCGTTGGCGATCTTGACGCGGACCTCGCCGGGGCCTGGGGCCGGGTCGGGGTAGCTGTCGATCCGCAGGTCCTTCGGGGCGTGAATGACGACGGCGCGCATGGCTTGCTCCTTCGTTGTCTTCGCGGTCACATCGCGGCGATCATGCCGCCATCGACATAGATGATCTGGCCGTTGACGTAGGTGGAGGCATCAGAGGCGAGGAAGATCGCCGCGCCCACCAGCTCGTCCGGCTTGCCCCAGCGCTTGGAGGGGATGCGGCCCATCAGCCAATTGTTGAAATCGGCATTGTTGACCAGCGCCTCGTTCATGTCGGTCAGCATGTATCCGGGGCCGATCGCATTGGCCTGGATGCCGTGCTGGGCCCATTCCACCGCCATCGAGCGGGTCAGGTTCTTGATACCGCCCTTGGCGGCGGTGTAGGGCGCAATGGTGGGGCGCGCGAGCTCGCTGCCGAGCGAGCCGATATTGATGATCTTGCCACGCTTGCGCGGGATCATGCGCTTGCCGGCCTCGCGGCCGATCACGAAGGCGCTGGTGAGATCGGTCTCGATCACCTTGCGCCATTCGTCGGTGGTGAACTCCGCCAGCGGCTTGCGGTGCTGGATGCCGGCATTGTTGACGAGGATGTCGACCGCGAGGCGTTCTCGGTCGAAACGCTCGAAGGCGGCAACGATCGCCGGCTCGTCGGTGACGTTGAAGGCGGCGCCTTCGGCCAGGTAGCCGGCGGCGCGGAACTCGGCGACGGCCTGCTCGACGCGCTTGGGATCGACGCCGTTGATGATGATCTTCGCGCCGGCCTTGGCCATGCCCTCGGCAATGGCGCGGCCGAGGCCACGGGAGGAGCCGGTCACGAGCGCGGTGCGGCCGGAGAGATCGAAGAGGGAGGTGCTCATCCTAGGAATTCCTCAGACGTTGGAGCGGCGCACGGTGAGATCGGTGCGCTCGAAGACAGCAGGCAGAAGGTCGACGCCCAGGCCGGGGCCTTCCATCGGGAAGACATAGCCGTCCTTGATAACAGGCATTGTGGTGACGAGTTCATTGTACCAGCCCTTGTAGAAGGCGCGCACGGATTCCTGGATCAGGGTGTTGGGCTGGCTGAACGACATGTGGATGGCCGCGATGAAGCCGATCGGGCCAATGCAGTCATGAGGAGCAAAAGGCCGGTGATAGGTCTCGGCCATCGCCGCGATCTTGCGTCCCTCGGTGAGGCCGCCGGTCCAGCACAGATCCGCCATCACCACATGCATGGCGTCGCGGTCGAGCATGTCCTTGTAGGGGAAGCGCGAGCCCAGCGTCTCGCTGGCGCAGACCCAGACGTCCGTCGAGCGGGCATATTCGGCCAGCGCCTGCGGTGAGTTCATGCGGATCGGGTCTTCGTACCAGGTCGGCTTGTACGGCTCGAGCGCGCGCGCGATCTGCTTGGCGGTCGGCAGGTTCCACAGCGAGTGGAGCTCGACCATGATCTCCATCTTGTCGCCGACGGCCTTGCGGATCTTCTCGAACGGCTCGATCGCCTGCTTCATCTGCGCGGCGGTGATGTAGAGGCCCTTGTTCTCCTGCGCCGCCGGATCGAACGGCCAGATCTTCATTGCCGAGATGCCGCTCTCGAGCAGGCTTTCGGCCAGCGCGTCGGCGTGGTTCATGAAGCCGTCGAGGTCTTCATAGGGGCCCTTGGAGGCCCCGAGATTCCAGTTCGCGACCGGGCTGATATTGGTCGAGCGGACATATTGCGTGCCGGCGCAGGTGTTGTAGATGCGCTGCTTGTCGCGGCAGAGGCCGCCGAGCATCTGGTGCACCGGCTGGCCGCAGACCTTGCCGAACAGGTCCCACAGCGCGATGTCGATCGCGGAGGCCGCGCGATATTCGACGCCGGTGGAGGACTGCGCCATCGGCAGGTTCAGCATGTCGCGATGGATCGCCTCGATGTGCAGCGGATTGCGGCCGAGCAGGCGGCCCGCAAACGTGTCGTGGATCTGTGCCTCGACCGCGCCGGCGCCGTAGAAGGTCTCGCCGAGACCGATCAGACCAGTGTCGGTGTGGATGCGCACCCAGATGACGTTGGAAAATTCCTCGGTGCGCAGTGTCTCGATCGACGTGATCTTCACGGCAACTCTCCTCCCATCACGGGCGCCTCGCGCCCGACGTCTCATTTTGCATTGCAACATGTTGCAGGTCGTGCGGCAGTCTTACGCCTGCTTGTAATATATCACAACATGTTTTAAGGGTGCCACAAACAAGGCGCCACCCTGCAACGAGAGCGCGGCTTAGGGGAGAGGACGACATGGCACGGCGCAAGCGCGCGCTCCAGGTGGTGAGACACGAGGACGACGGCGAGGGCAGGCCCTCCCGGCGCAACCGTCTCAACTTCTTCGAGCTCGCTTATCAGAAGATCGAAGAGCTGCTCGTTCATTGCGAGCTCAAGCCCGGACAATTCATGACGATGCTGGAATTGCAGCAGATCACCGGCTTCGGGCGCACACCGGTGCATCACGCCGTCAATCGTCTTTCCGCCGATACGCTCATCATCATCCGTCCGCGTCACGGCCTGCACATCGCGCCGATCGACCTCGCGCGCGAGCGCATGCTGCTTGGGCTGCGCCGCGACATGGAGCGTTTTGTCATTCGCCTCGCGGCGGATCGCGCCAGCCTTTCCCACCGCAATCAGGCGTTGCACATTGAGCGTTTGCTGCGCGAACGTCGCGCCACTTTGACACTCGACGAGTTCAACAGCATCGACCGCCGCATCGATGCGCTGGTGCTGGAAGCCGCCGGCGAGCCGTTCCTGGTGCATACGCTGCGGCCGCTGCACACGCTGTATCGCCGCATCGGCTACATCCACCACCGCTTCATGCCGGGGCAGGCCGATCTGTCCGGCACGATCGATCATCATCTCGCCATTCTCAGTGCAGTCGCCAGCCGCCGCGTCGAGGAGGCAGTGAAAGCCAGCGATGCGCTGATCGACTACATGGGCGAGATGTTCACGGGCATGGAGGCGGGGATCGATCCGCGCCTGCTCGATTGCAGTATCGAGCCGCTGCTCGGCGCGTAGAGAGTTTTGAAGAGAGGACCAAACATGCAGACAATGGCCATGCCACAACCGACCGCGAGCGAGGCCGCGGTCCGCTACCTCATTACGAACTACAGTCCAAAGGGTAACAAGGTCGGCTGGCTGATGATGGCCTCGATCCTGGTGGAGGCCTGGGATCTCTACTCGATCGCCTTCGTGCTGATCTTCATCAAGGAGCAGTACAATCCCGATCCGCTGATGCTGGGCCTTGCCGCGGCGGGCACGCAGGGCGGCGCCCTGATCGGCGCGCTGCTCGGCGGCTGGCTGTCCGACAAGATCGGCCGCCGCGTCATGTTCCTGGTGACGATGGTGCTGTTCATCGTGCTGGCGCTGGCGCAGGCCTTCGTGCCGAGCGTCGGCTGGCTCGTCGTGATCCGCTTCCTGCTCGGCATCCCGCTCGGCTCTGACATCTCGACCGGCTACACCTACATCATGGAATCCATGGCCAAGGGTGAGCGCGAGGTCATGGGCAACCGCTGGCAGTTCATGTTCGCCGTCGGCGAGGTGCTGACCATCGGCGTCATCGTGATCTTCCTCCTGATCGACATGCAGCACGAGATGCTGTGGCGCGTGACGCTCGGCCTCGGTGCGGTGCCGGCGCTGATCATCCTTCTCATGCGCCATGACGTGCCGGAGACGGCGGTGTGGCTGGTGCAGAAGGGGCGCTACCGCGAGGCCAAGCAGGTCGCGCGCGAGATGTTCAACGACAATCTCGACATGCTGCCGGACCATGACGTGGAGGTGCCGAAGGTCTCGACCCGCGCCTTCCTCGCCGACCTCAAGAAGGATCCGATCCGCTGGCGCGCCACCGTCTACGGCTGGATTGCTTGTTTCACCCAGGCGAGCGAGTTCTCGACCTTCGCGTTCTACCTGCCCGTGCTGTTCGTGATGGTCGGCGTGTCGAGCGTGCTCGGCATCAACCTTGTGACGATGGCGCTGTTCTCCTTCGCCGCTCTGTCCGGGTGGGTCGGGCCGCTGCTGACGCCGAAGATCGGCCACCGCGGCATCTCGATCGCGGGCTTCTCGATCGTACTGGTCTCGCTGCTGGTCGCGGCCTTCGCGCTCTACACCGACAACAAGATCCTGCTGCCGTTCGCGGCGGCCGCGATGCTGTGGGGACATTACTGGGATGCGTCGAACTGCATGACGATCCCGACCATGGTCGCCAAGCCGAAATATCGCGGCACCGCCAGCGGCTTCGCCTACATGTTCGTGAAGCTGCCGTCGTTCCTGGCGATCTTCCTGTTCCCGTCGCTGTTCGCCGCGATCGGGCAGGCCAACGCCACGCTGTTCGTTGCGATCTTCCCGCTGATCGGATTGCTCGCCGCAATCTTCATCCTGCCGGAAGTCTACGGCTACGAGAACGACTGACGATGCGCGCGCCCGATCGCGGCCTCATGGCCGCGATCGGGCTCCTTCCGCGACGGGCTGAGGAAGACGGGACCGATCCCGGCGCCATGGCCGATGCACCGCAAACAACTGCAGTGAATTCGCTGCCGCTACCTGATCGCCGCCGCTAGCGCGGCGATCAAAGCGGGCGGCGTCACCAGCACGCCGAGCTTGAGGAACGGCCAGGCGCTGAGCTCGATCTTCTCCCGCCGGAGCGCAACCAGCCAGAGGATGGTGGCGAGTGACCCCGTCACCGACAGGTTCGGTCCGAGATCGACGCCGATCAGGATGGCACTGACGACCGGCGCCGGCAGATGATCGCCGGCGGCGACAGAGCCGGCGATGAGACCGACTGGAAGATTGTTGGCGACATTGGTAGCGATTGCGGTGGCGATGCCGACGCTCCAGGCAGCTTTCGGGATCGATTGCGCGACCGCCTGGTGCAGCAGCGCGCTGAGCTGCCCGATCACGCCGGTCTTCACCAGCGCTTCCACCATCACGAAGAGGCCGCCGACCAGCGGCAGCACGCTCCAGGACACGCCCCGCAGCACAGGCAGCGGGGACTGACTGCTGAGCAGCAGCACGATCGCGGCTGTCGCCACGCCGCAGATGAAGGTCGGCAGGCCCAGTTGCTTGTCCAGCGCAGAGGCCGTGACCAGCACGACGCCGATCGCGACGATGCCTGCGGCGGTGAGCTTGCCGCCGCGGCCGAGCTTTGGATGCGGCACGCTGCGGGCGATGGTCTCTTCCTTGAGCGCGCGGTGCTGGGTCAGGCGCAGCACGACATAGGTCAGCAGGATCGAGGCGGCCGAGGGCAGGGCGAACAGGCGCAGCCATTCCGTGAGGTGCGGCATGCGTGTGCCGAACACGACGAGATTGGCGGGATTGGAGATCGGCAGCACGAAGCTGGCGGCGTTGGCAATGAAGGCGCAGACGAAGAGATACGGCAGCGGCTTCGCGCCGGCCGCGCGCGTCGCGGCATAGACGGCCGGCGTCAGAACGATGGCGGTGGCATCGTTCGAGAGCAGCACGGTGACCAGCGTGCCGACGAGATAGATCAGCAGGAACAGCCGCTGCGGCGAGCCGCCGGCATATTCGACCGCGAGCGCAGCGAGATAGTCAAACAGGCCCTCGAGCCGGGCGAGCTCGGCGATCAGCATCATGCCGATCAGGAAGAGATAGACGTCGAGGCCCTTCTCGATGCCGACAAGCGCGTCCTGCCACGGCAACAAGCCAAGCAGCACGAGGGCCCCGGCGCCGATGACGGCCCAGATCGCCTCGGGCAGGCGAAACGGCCGGATGATGACGCCTGCGGTCGCAAGCACAATGATGCTCCAGGCCCAGATGGCGTCGGACGGCACGCTCAATCCTCGATGTGAAACGGGTTCATTCGGCAGCGATAACCGATGTCGGCGGCGCTGTCTTCCCCTGCGCTCGCAAGGCGCCATGCCGCGTCTCGGGCAAGGCGATGAGGCAGATCACGGCGCCGATCGCCGCGACCGCGCCGAGCGTGATGAATGCCGCGCTGTAGCCTGCACTGACCACGACGAAGCCGGCAAGCGCCGTCGACAGCGCGGCTCCAATGCTCTGGGCGGTGATGACCGCGCCCTGCGCCACGTTGAAGCGGCCGGTGTTGCGCATGAGGTCGGCAACGATGACGGGGAAGATCGCGCCGAAGATGCCCGCGCCGACGCCGTCGAGAAGCTGCACGCCGACCAGCCAGAACGGATTATCGGAGAGCGTGTAGAGCGCGCCCCGAACAGGCAGGATCAGCAATGCGGCGAGGAAGAAGCGCTTGTGGCCCCAGCTGTCGGCCCTGGCGCCGACCAGCATCGCGAACGGCACCATCACCAATTGCGCGGCGACGATGCAGGCCGACATCAGCGGAGGTGCCCATGTTCCTGTCCTGCAAGGCGAGTTTTTGTCCGACCAGCGGCAGCATTGCTGCATTGGAGAGATGGAAGAGCAGGACGCAGATCGCGAAGACGAGCAGCGGGCGGCAGGTCAGCAGCACTGCGAGGCCCGACGGCCGCTCATGCTGGGTGTCGCCATCGGCATCGTGCAGCCCGCGGGCCAGGTCGTGATCGATGGCCCGCTCGGGGATCGCGAGGATGCTGACGAGGCTCGCGACCGCCATGGCGCCGAGAAGGTAGAAGACGACGCTCGGTCCGAACCAATAGGCGGAAAGCCCGGCAAGCATCGCCGCGACCGCGTTGCCGGCGTGATTGAACGTCTCGTTGCGGCCAATCCGGCGGGTGAAGGCGGCGTGGCCGAAGATGCCGAGCGAAACGGCTGCAATCGCCGGCGGAAAGATCGCGGCGGCGGCCTGCGCTATTCCTTGCGAGATCACGACTGGCAGGAATGCCGGAAACAAGGGAAGCGACAGCGAGGCCGATGTCACCATGATGGCGGCGACAACCATCACCAGCCGTTTCGCCCGCGTCGCATCGACCAGGGCCCCGGCCGGTGTCTGTGCCACGATGCCGGCGATCGTCGCGATCGACATCACCAGGCCAATGCGTGCCTCGTCCCAATGCTGCTCGGTAAGGAGATAGACGGCGAGATAGGGCCCGAGCCCGTCGCGGACGTCGGCGAGGAAGAAATTGGCCGCATCCAGCGCGCGGCCGGCTCGCCTCGTCTGATCGGGGTCTCGGCTCGGCATCAGTGTTTCGGTCGAGGCGCAAGGTCGCACCGGCGGCAACCTTCGCGGCCTTCGCCCGGTTCCGCGCGTCAGCGGCGCGCTCCTCAAAACTTGATCGCCAAGAGCACCGCGCCGGCGCCGATCATGGCGATGCCGAGCCAGCCCTGCGCCGTCGGCCGCTCACCGAGAAAGGCGAATGCGAACAGGGCGACCAGCACGACGCTGAGCTTGTCGATCGGCGCGACGAGCGTGGCAGGCCCGAGCTTGAGCGCGCGGAAGTAACAGAGCCATGATGCGCCAGTCGCAAGCCCCGACAACGCCAGGAACAGCCAGGTCTTCGACGAGACCGCCGACGGCACGGTGAATTGTCCGGTGAAGAACAGCAGCACCGAGAAGGCGAGCAGCACCACGATGGTCCGGATGAAGGTGGCGAGATCAGGATTGATGTTCTCGACGCCGACCTTGGCGAAAATCGCGGTCAGCGCGGCAAAGCAGGCGGAGAGCAGCGCCCAGGTCTGCCAGGCGGAGAGGAGGGCGGGTTTCATGGATGTGTTGCCTTCATCAGGTCGTGACGTGGATCGCAGCCGAACACGCCGCTGTCGTCCCGGACAAGCGCAAGCGCCGATCCGGGACCCATAACCACAGGATGATGTTGGGCGAAGATTGGTGGTTATCAGCTTGCCCCATAACCTCTCCTTGTGGCTATGGGTCCCGGATCGGCGCGCGCTTGAGGCGCGCTTGTCCGGGACGACAGTGGCTTGCTTGGGTCGCACTCACCGCGCCACCGACAGCTTCTCCGTGATCGCCTTGCGCAGGATGCGCGAGAGCGATTCCACCGAATAGGGCTTCTGGATCAGCTCGAAGCCGCGATGGGCGTTTTCGGCGAGCACGTTGCTGTAGCCGGAGGTGAGCACGACGGGCAGGCCCGGATAGCGCTCGCGGATGATTCCGGCGAGCTCGACGCCGTTCATGCCGGGCATGATCACGTCGGAGAAGACGAGGTCGACGGCGAATTCGTTCTCGCCGAGGATCGCGAGCGCCGCGTTGGCGTTGGCGACGCGGCGGACGACATAGCCGAGGTCTTCCAGAAGCTCGGTCGAGAACTGGCCGACATCGTCATTGTCCTCGACCACGAGCACGCGGTAGCCGCGCCCGGTGGTCGCGGCCTCGCTGGTCAGCGCCGCCGCGTCCTTCTCGGTGGCTGGGCTTTGAGCCTGCGGCAGGTAGATGGTGAAGGTCGCGCCTTCGCCCTGTGTGCTCGTCACCGCGACGTCGCCCTCGGACTGCTTGGCGAAGCCGAACGCCTGGCTGAGGCCGAGGCCGGTGCCCTTGCCGACCTCCTTGGTGGTGAAGAACGGTTCGAAAATGGAATCGAGATGTTCCGGCGGGATGCCGCTGCCGGTGTCCCTGACCGAGATCGCGACATAGTCGCCGCCACGCGCCGATTGCGCGCGCAGGCTCGGAATCCCCTGGACCTTGTGCACCGCAATGGTGAGGCGGCCTTCGCCGTCCATGGCGTCACGGGCATTGATGGCGAGGTTGATCAACGCAGTCTCGAACTGGGCGACGTCGGCGACAGTGAAGCAATCCGCGTCCTCGATCTCGACGCTGATCTCGATGCGGCCGCCGACCAGCGGCCGGACCAGCTGTGCCACGCCCTCGACCTGGCTGCCGACATTGAAGATCTGTGGCTTCAGCGGCTGCCGGCGCGCGAAGGCCAGAAGCTGCGCCGTCAGTTTCGAGGCGCGCTCGACGGTGTCGGAGATGGCGTCGACATAGCGGCGGCGGCGCTCTTCCGGCAGCTCGCGCCGGCGCAGGAAGTCGGTCGCCGAACGGATGATGGTGAGGAGGTTGTTGAAGTCGTGCGCGACGCCGCCGGTGAGCTGGCCGATCGCCTCCATCTTCTGCGACTGCCGCAGCGCCTCCTCGCCGAGGCGGCGCTCCGTGATGTCGACGGCCTCGGGAACGGCGCCGGTGATGTTGCCGTGACGGTCGAGCACGGGGCGCATGCCGAATTCGAAATCGCGTTCGCCGATCGGCAGGCGTAGCCGCATTTCCAGCCGCACCGCCTCGCCCTGCAGGACGGTCCTGAAGGCTTCGCGCGCGACATCGCTCATGCCAGGGGTTGCCGTGAACCACGGCGTATCCCAGAACGGCTTGCCGATGACATCCCGCGCCTCGGCGTGGATGCCGTCAAGTGCGTTCTTGTTGGCGTAGAGCAGCTCGCCCTTGAGATTGACCAGTCCCTGATACTGGTTGCTGGTCTCCAGGATCGCGCGCAGCCGGGCCTCGTTGGATTCGAGTTCTGCTGTGCGCTCCGCGATGCGTTCCTCCAGCGTCTCGTTGAGCCGCCGGAGCTCGATCTCGGCCTGCTTGGCGACGGTGATGTCGTGGGCGACGCCGATGAAGCCGATATGCTTGCCGGTCGGGTCCCAGCGCGGCTGCGATTCCGAGCGCAGCCAACGCCACTCGCCGCTGGCGTTCCTGTAGCGCGCTTCCAGCACGAAGGGTTTCAGCGAGGCTTCGCCTTGCACCGACTGCTGGAGCACATGCGGAAGGTCGTCCGGATGCAGCACCTTGCGCCAGTCGAAATCGATCGCCTGGTCGTAGGGCAGGCCGACGAAGTCGACATAGGCCTGGTTGGCGAAGGAGCGCTTGCGGTCGAGCTTCGTGACCCAGATCGGCACCGGCGCGCTGTCGGCGATCAGCCGGAAGCGCTCCTCGCTCTCGCGCAGCGTCTCGCGCGCGAGCATCTGGTCGGTGATGTCGATATGGGCGCCGACGAGGCGGATTGCGCGGCCGTCCTTGTCGCGCTCGAACTTGGCGACGACCCGGATCCAGCGGGTCTCGCCGTCGCTCGGACGGATGATGCGGTATTCGGCGGTGTAATCCTCGCTGGTCCCGGAAAGCGCCTCGAAGAAATGTTTCACCGCCGCGTCGCGGTCATCAGGATGGATACGGTTGACCCAGTCCTCGTGCGTCTCGTCGGCGGCCTCAGGCGGCAGGCCATGGATCATCAGATATTCCGGCGAGCGGCGGTTCTTGAAGCCGTCGCGGAAGTCGACCTCGACGCCGCCGACCTTGCCGATGCGCTGGATGCGCGCGAGTTCGGCCTCGCGCTCCTGGAGCGCGCGATAGGCGTTGTCGCGCTCGCGCGCGACGTCTTCGAGGTGCTGGCGCAGCCTTTCGGCGGCGATGGTCTCGGGCAAAGGATCGTTCAAGGCGTCGGCCGTTGTCATGCGGGTGCGCACATGCCGGACTGATATTCACACAGACGGAGCGCGATGGCCATTGCTTAGAGGAAATAGACTGTCTGGAAGGACCCGCGGCCAGCCAGAACGCGGGAAAGTGCGGGTCAATCAATGCCCGGTCTGGCAATTTGTTCCTGATACTGGAACGATACGGCTGCGGAGGCGTCTTCGCGAGGCGCCACAACTCACATTCATAAAACTCCCTTTTCGAAGAGGCTAAATCTTGAAGCTCTTTGTCTGTCAGTCCTGTGGCAACATCCTCTATTTCGAGAACCGCGCCTGCGAGCGTTGCGGTCACCGTGTCGCCTTCCTCCCGGAGAAGGAGACGATGTCGGCGCTCGAGCCCGACGGCGAGGCTCAAGGCGGGGCCTGGATGACGCTGGCCGACAAGGGCAGGGGACGCATGCTGTGCCGGAATGCCGAGTACGACGCCTGCAACTGGCTGACGGACACCGGCGACGGCAATGACTATTGCCGCGCCTGTCGCCACAAACGGCATGGTGCCGGACCTGTCGGCCCCCGCGCAGCTCGCCGGCTGGCGCGAGCTGGAGGTGGCAAAACACCGGCTGTTCTATTCCCTGATCCGTTGGAAGCTGCCGCTGCAGACCCGGCAGGACAATCCCGAGCACGGCCTGATCTTCAACTTCCTCGCCGACGATCCGAACAGCGGACAAAAGGTCATGACCGGCCATGACAACGGCCTGATCACGATCGCGCTGACCGAGGCCGACGACATCGAGCGGGAGCGGCGCCGGCTGGAGATGGGCGAGCCCTACCGTACGCTGCTCGGGCATTTTCGCCACGAGGTCGGGCATTATTTCTGGGACGTGCTGGTTCAGGGCGGCGGCAAGCTCGACGAATGCCGCGCGGTGTTCGGCGACGATACGGCCGACTACGGCCAGGCCTTGCAGCGTCACTATGCCGAAGGTGCCCCGGCTGACTGGCAGCAGAATTACGTCTCGGCCTACGCCACGACGCATCCCTGGGAAGACTTCGCCGAGACCTGGGCGCACTATCTCCACATCGTCGATACCCTGGAGATGGCCTCTGAGTTCGGGATGGAGGTGCGCCCCAAGGTGGACCGCGACGGAGAGTTGACCGCGCGCATCCGTTTCAGCCCCTACGAGGCCAGGGACGTCCAGGCGCTCATCGACGCATGGCTGCCCTTCACCTTCGCCATGAACAGCGTCAACCGGGCCATGGGAATGCGCGACCTCTATCCCTTCATCCTGTCGCCGGCGGTGGTCGGCAAACTGGCCTTCGTTCACGGCCTGGTCCGGGACGTGGCCAAGGGCCGGAAGGTGTAGGCCGTCCCAAGGGCTCCTCACGCCTGTTTCGGTCTTGCGCTGGTACGCCAGAAGGCCCGGATTTAGACCGTTGCCTCCGGCCCATTTTGCTGTACCACGGGAGCCACACGGCCCGTCCCATAGGCTCCAACGGCCAGGGAAGGGTCCCGCCCAAGGTCGAGACTCAAGAAAAGCATGTTCAAACGCATTCTGATCGCCAATCGCGGCGAAATCGCCTGCCGGGTCATCAAGACTGCCCGCAAGATGGGAATTCAAACGGTTGCGGTCTATTCCGAGGCCGACCGCGATGCCCTCCATGTCGAGATGGCCGATGAGGCGGTGCTGATCGGCCCGCCGGCCGCGGCCGAGAGCTATCTGGTGATCGAGAAGATCGTCGAGGCCTGCCGCAAGACCGGCGCCGAGGCCGTGCATCCCGGCTACGGCTTCCTGTCCGAGCGCGAGGCGTTTCCGCGCGCGCTGGAAGCCGCCGGCATCGTCTTCATCGGCCCGAACCCCGGTGCGATCGCGGCGATGGGCGACAAGATTGAGTCCAAGAAGGCCGCCGCAAAAGCAAAAGTTTCGACCGTGCCGGGCTATCTCGGCGTCATCGAGGACGACAAGCACGCGGTCCGCATCGCCGACGAGATCGGCTATCCCGTCATGATCAAGGCCTCCGCCGGCGGCGGCGGCAAGGGCATGCGCATCGCGCATTCCAAGGCCGAGGTCGCCGAAGGCTTCAACCTCGCCAAGGCTGAGGCCAAGGCCTCGTTCGGCGACGACCGCGTCTTCGTCGAAAAGTTCATCGTCGATCCCCGCCACATCGAGATCCAGGTGCTGGGCGACAAGCACGGCAACGTGATCTATCTCGGCGAGCGCGAATGCTCGATCCAGCGCCGCAACCAGAAGGTCATCGAGGAGGCGCCGTCGCCGCTGCTCGATGAAGCCACCCGCCGCAAGATGGGCGAGCAGGCGGTCGCGCTCGCCAAGGCCGTGAATTACGATTCCGCCGGCACGGTCGAATTCGTCGCCGGCCAGGACAAGAGCTTCTACTTCCTGGAGATGAACACGCGTCTCCAGGTCGAGCATCCCGTCACCGAGCTCGTCACCGGCATCGACCTCGTCGAGCAGATGATCCGCGTTGCCGCCGGCGAGAAGCTCGCCATCGCGCAGAAGGACGTCACGCTCACCGGCTGGGCCGTGGAGTCGCGCCTCTATGCGGAAGATCCGTTCCGCAACTTCCTGCCCTCGATCGGGCGCCTCGTGAAGTATCGCCCGCCGGCGGAAGCGAGCCAGGACGGCATCACCATCCGCAACGACACCGGCGTGCAGGAAGGTGGCGAGATCTCGATCCATTACGATCCGATGATCGCAAAGCTCGTCACCCACGCGCCGTCTCGTGCGGCCGCGATCGAGGCCCAGGCCACCGCGCTGGATTCGTTCTATGTCGACGGTATCAGGCACAACATCCCGTTCCTGTCGGCGCTGATGCATCATCCGCGCTGGCGCGAGGGCCGGCTCTCGACCGGCTTCATCGCCGAGGAATTCCCCAAGGGTTTTGCGGTGCGCGTGCCCGAAGGCGAGGTTGCACGGCGGATCGCCGCCGTCGGCGCCGCCATCGATCACGTGCTGGGGGAGCGCAAGCGGCAGATCTCGGGGCAGATGGGTGGCCGCGTCGTGCAGCGCGAACGCCGCCGCGCGGTCTGGCTCGATCGCCAGGAAATCCAGCTCGAGGTCGGACGTGAGGGTGACGCGATCGCGATCCGCTTCGTCGACGCCGAGGGCAAGGCCGGCAATCCGCATCTGCTGCAGTCGCCGTGGAAACCGGGCGATCCGGTCTGGCAGGGCACCATCGACGGGCACTTCGTTGCGGTGCAGGCGCGGCCGATTGCGAACGGCATTCGCCTCGCGCATCAGGGTGTCGAGGTGCCGGTCTATGTCTGGACCGAGACGGAAGCGACCTCTGCCCGGCTGATGCCGGTGACGGCGGCCTCCGACACCGGCAAGAAGCTGCTCTGTCCGATGCCGGGCCTCGTCGTCTCGATCGCGGTGACCGAGGGGCAGGAGGTCAAGGCCGGCGAGACGCTCGCCGTGGTCGAAGCCATGAAGATGCAGAACGTCCTCCGCGCCGAGCAGGACGGCACCGTGAAGAAGATTCACGCCAGCGCCGGCGCGACGCTGGCGGTGGACGCGCTGATTTTGGAGTTTGCGTAAGACTGGCCTCGGCTATCGCCCCAATGTCGTCCTGGACAAGTGAGCTCTTGGCAACGCGTAGCGTTGTCCAGAGCGAACGCCGATCCAGGACCCATTACCCCAGGGAGCAGTCGTTGACGGAGATCGTAGCCATCACCTACTGCGACAATGTACAGTTGGGGTAATGGGTCCTGGCTTTCGCCAGGACGACGATAGAGTGTGTTCGCACCGACCGAGACAGCAACCATGGCCTTCCGTTCCCGCCGCGAGACACTGCGCTCCGTCCTGTCGGGCGCAACGTGCGTCCATCCCGGCTCGGTCTATGACGCGATCTCGATCCGGATCGCCGAGGATTTCGGCTTTCCCCTCGGCATGTTCGGCGGCTCGGTGGCTTCGCTCGCCGTGCTCGGCGATCCCGATATCACCCTGATCACGCTCACCGAGCTTTGCGAACAGATGCGGCGAATGTCGCGTGCTTCCACACTGCCCGTGCTGGTCGATGCCGATCACGGCTACGGCACTGCGCTCAACGTGCGCCGCACGGTGCAGGAGCTGGAGACATCAGGTGCCGCCGGCCTCACCATCGAGGACACGCTGCTGCCCGCCGCCTTCGGTGAAGCAAAGACGCAGCTGATCTCGCTGGAGGAGGGCGTCGGCAAGATGAAGGCGGCGCTCAGCGGCCGCAGCGATCCGTCGCTGGTCATCATGGGCCGCACGGGTGCTGCCTCGATCACCTCGATCGAGGATGCGGTCCGCCGTGCCAGGGCCTATGAGGCCACCGGCGTCGACGCGCTGTTCTTCACCGGCATCAAGTCGCGCGCCGAACTGGAAGCGGTCGCATCCGCGACGCGCCTGCCGATCGTGCTCGGCGGCGCGCCGGAGGAACTGAACACGCTCGACTATCTCGCCAGCCAACGCGTGCGCATCGCGCTCCAGGGCCATGCGCCGATCGCGGCGGCGACGCAGGCCGTCTACGACACGCAGAAGGCGCTCCGCGAAGGCACGCTGCCGAAGGCCCTCAAGGGCCTGGCCTCCGCCGAGCTGATGGGCCGGGTCACGCGCGAGGCCGAGACGAAGGCGCGCAGCGCCGATATTCTCGGGCTGAAGACATGAGCCGGGCGATCCTCCAGGTCATGATCCGCGGCCGCGTGCAAGGCGTCGGCTATCGCGCTTGGGTCGAATACCAGGCGACCGCGAGCAGTCTCGAAGGCTGGGTCCGCAACCGCCGCGACGGCAGCGTCGAAGCGCTGTTTGCGGGCGCGCCGAACCACGTCGCCGACATGGTCGCATTGTGCCGCCACGGCCCGCCGTCGTCGCGCGTGGACAGCGTCACCAGCGAGACGGCGAGTGCGGATGAGCTGAATCTGCGCAGGGCAGGGGAAGCATTCTCGGTGTTGCCGACGGTTTGAGAGCCACGCCTCGCTCCGCAGCGGCAGTGCGCTCCCTCGCCCCGTTCTTACGGGGAGAGGGTTGGGGTGAGGGGCCTCTTTCCGCATGCGAAATAGTCGAAGTACCTGTACCCCTTCACCCGAATTCGACCTCTCCCCGCAAGCGGGGGAGGTTAAGAGTCACCTCGGCAATTTCGCGATCGCTTCGCTGAGCTCGTGGATCTCATACGGCTTGCGCAGGATCGGGAAGTCGCCGCGCACGTCGGCGGCGACCTCACTGTAGCCGGTGGCGAGCAGGATCGGCAGGCCGGGGCGGAGCTGACGCAGGCGATGGGCGAGGGTGAGGCCGTCCATCTTGCCGGGCATCACGATGTCCGAGAATACGAAGTCGACGCCGTTGCTCTCGATCTCGCGCAATGCCGCTTCGGCGTCGGCGACCCGGCGCACCTGGTAGCCGAGCTGCTCCAGAAGCCCGATGCTGACGAGCGCGACCTCGGGATTGTCCTCGACCAGCAGCACCGTTCCGCTGCCGCGGAACGGCATCGCCTCCGCGGTGTCGCGTGCCGGCGCATCCGTGCCGCGCGGCAGCAGGATGGTGAAGATCGTGCCCTTGCCGAGCTCGCTTGCGACCCTCACCGTGCCGCCGGCCTGATGAGCGAAGCCGTGCACCTGGGAGAGGCCGAGACCGGTGCCCTTGCCGATCGGCTTGGTGGTGAAGAACGGCTCGAAGATCTTGTCGACGACGTCGGCGGGAATGCCGAGCCCGGTGTCGGCGACGTCGATCGCCACGAACTCGCCGGCGAGCGGGGTCTCGTCCAGCACCACGTTGCGGGCGCTGATCGTCACCGTGCCGCCGTCGGGCATCGCATCACGGGCATTGATGACGAGATTGAGCAGCGCGGTCTCGAGCTCCGAGACGTCGGTCCTGACCGGCCAGACCTTGGGGTCGATGTCGAAGGTGAGGCGCACGGAGCTGCCGAGACCGGCGTCGAGCACCGCGCGGATCGCCGCGATGCGTTCGGCGAGATCGATCGCCTGCGGGTTGACGCTCTGTCGCCGCGCGAAGGTGAGGAGCTGGTTGGTCAGCGCGGCGCCGCGCCTGGTCGCAGTCTCGATCGCGGAGATCGCGCGCTGAAGCCTGGCCTCGTCGACGGCCCCCTTCTTCAAGACATGGAGGCTGCCGCTGATGATCATCAGGAGGTTGTTGAAGTCATGGGCGACGCCGCCGGTGAGCTGGCCGAGCGCATCGAACTTCTGGGATTCGGCGAGCTGCTTCTGCATCGCCTCGAGCCTGAGCTGGGCGTTGCGGCGTTCGGTGATGTCGCGCGTGATCTTGGCGAAGCCGACCAGCGTGCCGTCCTCGTAGATCGGATCGATCACCACGCTCGCCCAGAAGAACGTCCCGTCCTTGCGAACGCGCCAGCCTTCTTCCTCATAGCGGCCCTTTTCTCGCGCGATGCCGAGCGCTCGCGCGGGTTTGCCGCTGGCACGGTCAGCCTCGGTGTAGAAGCGGGAGAAATGCTGGCCGAGGATTTCCTCGGGCGGGTAGCCCTTGATGCGCTCGCCGCCGATGTTCCAGCTGGTGATGATGCCGCTGGGATCGAGCATGTAGAGGGCGTAGTCAGCGACTCCTTCAACCAGCAGCCGGAAACTGCGCTCGCTTTCGAACAAGTCCCTCTGCTGACTGAATCTTTTTACCATTCCTAGACCCCGCCTCGACGGGAGCAAACGCTCAGGCCGGCGTTTTGGTTCCGGCGCTCTGGGAACTTTTTAGGCAAATGCCGCAGCCGGTATGCACGAGGGCGGCCAGGGCAAACGCCCTTGACACGCAATCGCATTCGTCAGATATTTCTGTCATGACAGAAATAACCGGAAAGAGGAAACTCCCCGCCGCCGTCGAGCGCTTCATCCTGCATTGGGGCGACATGGGCGACGGGTGGGGCGTCAATCGCTCGGTCAGCCAGATCCACGGGCTGCTCTATCTGTCCGAGGCGCCGATGACGGCCGAGGACATCGCCGACACGCTCGGCATGGCGCGCTCCAACGTCTCCAATTCGCTCAAGGAGCTGCTCGCCTGGAACCTGATCCGGCGGGTGCCGATCCTCGGCGACCGCCGCGATCATTTCGAGGCCGAGACCGACATCTGGGAGGTCGCCGCCCGGATCGCAGCGCGGCGCAAGGAGCGGGAGCTCGATCCGGCCATCGCGGCGCTCAGGGCCTGCGTGTCCGATGCCACTGATGATCCGGCCATCAATCCGGTCGCGAGCAAACGGCTGAAGGAGATGCTCGCCTTCACCGAGCTCGCCGACCACTGGTTCATGCAGATGCTGAAGGTGCCGCGGCCGCGGCTGGTCGCCTTGATGCGGCTTGGCGAGAAGATCGCCAACCTGCTGCCGCTGGGCAAGGCCAAATAGTTCTCAAGGAGGGTGCGATGACGTCGGCTCGATTACCAGGCTTAGGCGCATCTCCCTCCGCTCACACCAGACTGCTCGACGATCGCCGCTTCCGTGCGCTGTTGCCGGACGAGGATTGGGGCCGGCTGCCGCTCGCGACCTGGCGGCGCTTTTCCAAGCGCGTCGCCGACGGCGACAGCGTGGTCTATGTCGGCGTGGTCGACGAGGTCGCCTTCAGCGACACCGGCTGGTGGTTCGCGCAAGCCGCGCGCCTGATCGGCGGGCCGCTGCCGACCGGCCGCGACACCGGCGTGCCCATGATCGTGACGGTCACCGAGGACGGCGCCACCGGCGGGCAGACCTGGACGCGCATCTGTGCGCGCAAGCGCGGCTTTCCGCAGGTGATCCATTCTGCAAAACGCTTCGCCGGTCCGACCGGGCTCGAAGAGTATGTCGGCTTCGGCGTCTCGATGGCGCTGCGCATCGCGGTCGAGGGACAGGCGCTGACCTTCCGCAGCGCCGGTTACGGCCTGCAGCTCGGACGGCTGTGGGTCCCACTGCCGCAATGGCTCACGCCGGGCGATCTCACGGTGACGCACAGCGACCTCGGCGAGGGCGCCTTCCGTTTCACCCTCGATGTCACTCACCCGCGTTATGGCGCGCTGATCCACCAGTCCGCATTGTTCAGGGAGGCCGTATCATGACGCCGCTATTGTGGACCCTCATCGCCATCCAGATCGTGATGGGCGTGTTCGACACCTTCTATCATCACGAATTCACCGAGCGACTGGCCTGGCGTCCGTCGCAGCGTTTCGAATTGAAGCTGCACGGCATCCGCAACATGCTCTATGCGCTGCTGTTCCTGCTGCTTGGCTGGCTCGAGGTTTATGGTGTGCTGGCGCTCTTGATCGTTGCCATCCTGGTCGCTGAGATCGTCATCACGCTGATCGATTTCGTCGAGGAGGATCTCAGCCGGAAACTGCCGCCGAGCGAACGCATCAATCACACGCTGCTCGCGATCAACTACGGCGCCATCCTGGTGCTGCTGCTGCCCGTGCTGATCGCCTGGGCGATGCAGCCCTTTGGCGTGACCGTTGTGTATCAGGGCCTGCTCAGCATCGCCGCAACCGCCTGTGCGGTCGGCGCGGCGCTCTGCGGTGTCAGGGATTTTGCGGCGATGCGCCGGCTCGGCCGCATGCGAAGTGTGCCGGCGGCCGGCCTTGTCGAAAAGCTGCCCGACCGCAAGACCGTGCTGATATCAGGTGCCACCGGCTTCATCGGCAGCCGGCTCGCCGCGAGCCTCGGCGGGGCAGGGCACCACGTCATCGCGCTGATCCGCAATCCCGCGAAGGCCGAGATGCTGCCGCCGCCGGTGACGCTGATCACGAGTCTCGATCAGCTCGCCGCGGACACGAAGATCGATGCCATCGTCAATCTCGCCGGCGAGCCAATCGGAAACGGTCTTTGGACCGAGGCAAAGCGCGCGAAGATCATCAGTTCGCGCATCGACATGACCGGCGAGGTCGTCGAACTGATCGCGCGGCTCGAGCGCAAGCCCGAGGTGCTGGTCAGCGGCTCCGCGATCGGCTGGTACGGATTGTGGGCCGACCAGGTGCTGACGGAGTCGGCGAAGTCGCACGCCTGCTTCAGCCACGAGCTGTGCGCGGCCTGGGAAAAGGCGGCGCGGCCGGCGGAAGAGCTCGGCGTGCGCGTGGTCTATTTGCGCATCGGCCTCGTGCTCGGCACCGAAGGCGGCTTCATCACGCGCATGCTGACGCCGTTCGAGTTCGGCCTCGGCGGCCCGCTTGGCACCGGCCGGCAATGGATGTCCTGGATCGAGCGCGACGACCTGATCCGGCTGATCGCCTATGTGATGGCAACGCCCGATCTCTCAGGCCCAGTCAACGCCACCGCGCCGATCCCGGTCACCAATGCAAAGTTCACCGAAGAGCTCGGCCGCCGTTTGCACCGGCCCGCGGTGTTCCGCATTCCCGGTGGCCTCCTGCGCCGGATCGGCGGCGGCTTTGCCGACGAACTCCTGCTCGGCGGCCAGCGCGTGCTGCCGAACAAGGCGCTCAGCCGCGGCTTCGTGTTCCGTCACGAGACGCTGCGCAGCGCATTCGAGGCGATCTTGTGAGACTTCAGGTGGTGGCTACGCTCCGAAACGTCGCCGCCACCGCGCGCAGCGCCGCCAGCTTGGCGGGATCGCTGACCTTCGAATGCAGCATCACCTTCGAGCTGCCGAGCTTCGGCAGCTTGTGCGCAGGACCGATGTCGATCAGGCCGGGAGGCGCAATCCGTCGCGCCAGCGGCGCAATCGCAAGTCCGGCAAGGGCTGCTGCGACCACCGCCGTGACGCCGCCGCCGACGAAGCGTTCGCGCCAGGCGAGGCCGGCCTTGTCGAGCGCGCGCACGGCGATGGCGCGGACGCCGCAGGGCGGGGCGAGGGTCGCAAGCGGCAGCGGCTCGCCTTTCGGCAGGGCGAAGCGTCGTGAGGCGAACCAGCCAAACTCGTCCTCGGCGAGCTTCTCACCGCCGCGGCGGCTGCCTTCCTGGCGGACGATCACCGCATCCAGCTCACCCGCGTCATAGGCGTCCTGCATCTCGCGCGAGAAGCCGATGCTGACGGCGAGGGTGAGGTTTGACGACATCGCGTGCAGCCGTTCGAGCAGCGGCACCAGCTCGGGGCCGGCCGCGTGATCGGAGATGCCGAGCGAGAGCGACTGCGCGGCTGAAGCTTCGCTCGATAGCGCGCGATCATGCGCCTCCATCAGCGCGCGGGCGCGATCGAGGAAGGCCGCGCCGTCGGCGGTGAGCCGGACCGCGCGCGGCGAGCGTTCGACGAGGCGTTTTCCCAGTAATGTCTCCAGCCGCTGCAGCTTCAGGCTGACCGCCGCCTGCGTCGTGCCGAGCGCTTCGGCGGCACGGGTGAAGCTCTGGAGGTCGGCGACCAGAAGGAAGGCCTGGACGGTGGCGATGTCGAGTGTGGTTGTCATTAGGGATCATTATCACTGGTATCAACAGAGATAAGATACCAAAATGACGGCCGGAGGTCTAGTTTCCCACCAACGCCGCGCAAGACATGCGCAGCATATCGAGGAGAACGACTATGCCCCTGATCACCGTGTCCTACAGCTCTTCCCGCCAGTCGCCCTCGCTGAAGGCTGACATCGCGAATACGGTGTCCGAGCTCACCGCCGAGATACTTCACAAGGACCCAAAGGTGACCGCGATCATCGTGAAGTCCGTCGATGCCGGCGACTGGTTCGCCGGCGGCAAGTCGCTCGCCGAGCAGAAGCTCGCGAGCTACTGGATCGACATCCACGTCACCGAGGGCACCAACACCAAGGACGAGAAGGCAGCCTATCTCGCCGCCATGTTCAAGCGCATGGCCGGGATCCTGGGTCCGCTGCATCCCGAGACCTACCTGCATGTCGACGAGGTAAAGGGTGACGCCTACGGCTTTGGCGGCCTGACCCAGGAGCGCCGCTACATCGCCGGCAAGCTCGAGGTTGCGCTGAAGGCGGCGTGATGCCGAATGCCGCGGGTGAGCAAATCTCACCCGCGGCCTTACCCTCAGCTCGCTGCGCGGAACTGCACTTCGGCTTTGTTGATGAAGCACGTCTTGTCGAACAGCTTCAGGTCCAGCGGGTTCGGCAAGCGGACATCGCTGAGGTCGGGGCAGGGCTTGACTGCGGGATCATAGGACCGATCGATCTGCGAGATGAAGACGACGATCAGCCCCTTGTCGCGCGCGAATGATTTCAGCGCGCGCACCTGAACGGTCAAATCGGGGTTTTCCCGCCTTTGGTCGAGCAGTTGCAGATAGTCGATCACCACGAATGTGCCGCGGGGAGAAGCGGCCATCTGCTTGACGACATAATCGGCGCTGATCGCGTCGGAGCAATCGACCTCGAACATGTCGGCGAATTGCGCGGGGTCCGCGCCGATCGCGCGAAGGCGATCCAGGACGTCTCGCTCAGTATATTCCAGCGAGAAGAATGCGGCACGATGGCCCGACTTCATGGCTTCGACGGCGAGTTCGAGGCTCATCAGCGTCTTGCCCTGGCCGGGACGCGCCCCGACCAGCACCAAATCGCCCGGCCGGAATTGTGGGAACAGCTTGCTTGCCGGCGTCAGTGCGGCTGCTTTCGCCGCGAGCATGCTCCAGGCGGAAAACCCTTCCGTCGCAGCGACGCGGTCAAGCGCGTCGTGGAGCGGAATGCTGGCTTCGCGCGACAGGCGCTTGGCCTTGCGCTTCAGATGGTAGATGGGCGCAGATAGCTTCATCGTCAAAACCTCCTATTGCGAGCATGGATCGCAACCCCTCCTTATGCCTGGCGCTCGAACAGTCGGCCGATGATCAACTCGCCCGGCATGAAGTCTGCTTTCCCGGCGGAGGGGGGAGGCGTGGGCGGCACCGGAATGGAGCGTAGCCGATTCCGCGACGGGCGGAGAGCGGGCGTGGTCAGCTCAAACAGAAAAAGTATTAGGCGGCTGCTTCCGGCAGCAGCGCGCGGGTCGGCCCGAACAGCTCCTCGAAGGCCTGTCGCAGCGCGACATCGACATCGGCCATGGTCACGAGCTGGCCGAGATCAACCAGCGAGGTGACGCCGTAGCGGGGGTCGGCGACGCCGCAGGGCACGATGCCGGCGAAATGCGACAGCTCCGGCTCGACATTGATGGCGATGCCGTGGAACGACACCCAGCGTTTCAGCCGGACGCCGATCGCGGCGATCTTGTCCTCATGCTCGGGCCCCTTGTCGGGCCGCTTCACCCAGACGCCGACCCGGTCCTCGCGCCGCTCGCCGCGGACGTTGAAGGCAGCGAGCGTGCGCAGGATCAGCTCCTCCAGGCTCGCGACATAGGCCCGCACGTCCGGCCGGCGGCGCTTGAGGTCGAGCATGACATAGGCCACCCGCTGGCCCGGCCCGTGATAGGTGAGCTGGCCGCCGCGCCCGGTGGCGAAGGTCGGGAATCGGGCATCGAGCAGGTCTGAGTCCTTGCCGGAGGTGCCCGAGGTGTAGAGCGGGGGGTGCTCGAGCAGCCAGACCAGCTCCGGCGCCTCGCCCGCGGCGATCGCCGCGACACGCGCCTCCATGGCGGCCACCGCCTCAGGATAGGGCACCGGAGCGTCCGAGATTCGCCATTCGACGGGCTCGCCGCCCGAGGCGGAAAACGACGTCAAATCGAGGTCTTGGCGCTGTTCTTGGCGGGGGTTTTGGGACGAATTAACCATTGGCTAACCATAACGTGGTGATGATCAGGAGCAAATGCCAAGCCCTTTGGCGTAAGTCCCAAGTTGCGGCGGTCCTGACAGTGCCCACTCTCGATAAAGTCACCGTGGATCTCATGGTCGTCCTCGGGACGACCACGATGCCGATCCATCAAGTATTACGCCTTTCCCGCGGCGCCATCATCGAGCTGGACGCAACCGAGGCCGACGAGGTCAAGGTGTTGGCCAATAATCTGCCGGTCGCCTCCGGCGTGGTGCTGGTCGACCGCAACCGGATCGCGGTCGAGGTCAAGCAGATGCTGCCGCGCTCGCCGGGGACCCGGTAGGTCCCGGGGCACGCGGGAGCGGCCGATCTCCTGGGGAGGGCGGCGTTTTTCCTGCCAAGCTTGTGGAATTCAGGGCCTTTGCAGGCTTGTATCCCCCTGATGGATTTGTTAGATCGGCGGCCGCTGATCCGGCCACCCGAACGACCTCAGGCCGGCATCTCCTAGCGCTCGTGGCGGAACTGGTAGACGCGCTGCCTTGAGGTGGCAGTGGGTAACACCGTGGGGGTTCGAGTCCCTCCGAGCGCACCAATGGCTATAAGCCATTGATACGAAAAGTGTTTTCGCGATACTTCACTCCTGCGTTGTTACCCACAGTCTGCGTTAATACGTTGTTCCATTTCGTCCAAATCTTCCCTCTTGATCTCGCGCGTCTTGGTCCCGCCCTTGCTCTTGTGGTCGTCGCATCCTTATTTGAATCAACTCCCCGCGAAGGAAAACCATCATCTACTCACGAGAGGGTCGTGGCGTAGCCCAGCGTAGAAATCGGCGGGCCCGTACTCTCATTCGTCAGTCTAGCGCTGCGCGGTCCCCAAAGGGTCCAAGACATCGGCGGTCCCTGCACAGTCTGACGCTTGCATGGACCGTACTTGCTGCGGGATTTTAGGCCTGCGAGCCATGTCGAAGTCGGTGTGCTCTCACCATGGAGACATACGGTTTTGCGCACTAACGCCATACGCGTTTGTTGGCATGGCAGTCGACCATCAGAGGCCAAGCTACGAGACCGCCGCTACTTTCTGCTTAGCACCTGCTTGAACATCGCGGCAATCGCGTCGACAACGACGCGCACGCGAGCCGTGCGTGCGAGATCAGCATGCAGCACAAGCCACACTTCGTAGGGTGCCGCTCGCCTGCGCATAGGCCAGATCCGAACAAGATCCGGATCGCGCTTGGCGTGATAGGTTGGTAATTCCCCTAAAGCCAGCCCCGCCCGGATAACGCTCGCTAGCATCAGGCTGGAATCCAATTCTGCGACGATCTTCCCTTGCGCGATGGACTCGCCTGCCAGCGTCGCGCCCTGCCTGTTCGTGACGCCGGGCTGATAGATCGCCAGATCGTGGCCGGCGAACGCCGAGCCTCGTCGAGGTCTACCACGTGCGTCGAGATATTTTCGGGATGCGTAGAGGCCAACCTCCCACTCGGCCAGTCTGCGCACGATCAGATCCGAATGTGCCGGGCGCAGGGTGCGGACAGCGATATCCGCTTCCCTTCGACCGAGATCGAGGAGCTTCGTCGTCGTCGTGAGAATGACCCTGATATCCGGGTGGTCGATGCGGACCCGATCGATCGCGGGAATGACGAAGTCTATCGCGAGAGAGTCCGTGGTTGTGACCCGGACATCGCCCGCCACGCGCGCATCCGATCCCGCGCTGCGGTGTTCGAAAGAGACCGCAAGGCGCTCCAT
The DNA here is from genome assembly GCF_054063675.1 of Bradyrhizobium sp. USDA 376. Lineage (NCBI taxonomy): Bacteria > Pseudomonadati > Pseudomonadota > Alphaproteobacteria > Hyphomicrobiales > Nitrobacteraceae > Bradyrhizobium > Bradyrhizobium sp. USDA 376. The sequence continues at coordinate 7,191,249 of NZ_JBSSGN010000001.1, read as the reverse complement.
TGCCTCGCCCGCTTGCAAGGCTTCCTCACCACTTGCCGTCAGTACATAGCCCGCATTGGTGCGCAAGAAGAGTGTTGAGCCCAGGCGCTTCTCGAGCGCAGCTAGACGTCGTCCTACCGTGGTCTGGTCGACGCCCAGCGCCGACCCGGCCCCGACCAGCGTGCCAGCGCGATAAATCGCAAGAAAAATTCGAACATCGTCCCAGTTCATGTCTACCGACTGAATGCGATTTTGCAGCTAGTTCCTGCGTTTCTATGCATTTTCGCACGCCGCAATCCTCTTTAGCAATCCGCTCTGCCGGCGGCGGACCGCGGTCCGTCAATTTCGGCGCAATTCAACCGCGTCCGAGTGCAGGAGCTAATCATGCCCCGACCCACACTGGTTCTTGTCGTCGCGGCGCTGAGCGCTTTCGGCCTCCTCGCCTCGGACGTCTATTTGTCCGCAATGCCCGTGATGGCGCGGCAACTAGGGGTTGCGGGCTGGCAGATGCCGGAGACGGTGTCGGTCTATCTGATGGCGCTCGCGGCGGCGCAGCTCTTTTATGGTCCGTTATCGGATCGGTGGGGTCGCAAGCCCGTACTCATCGCGGGCATTCTTCTTTACATCGCTGGATCGATCGGTTGCGCCTTGGCCGTTGGCTTCACGAGTTTCCTAGGCTGGCGCATGGTCGAAGCTGTCGGTGCGGCTTCGGGTTTGGTCATTGGGCGTGCCGTCATCGCCGACACATGCGACAAGAAGACCTCCGCAAAAGTATATAGCGTGGTCTATCCGCCTGGTGTCGTTGTCGCCCGCGCTCGCTCCCGCCATTGGCGGCTACCTTGCGACCGCATTCGGCTGGCGGGCCGATTTTCTCTTTGTCGCCGTATTTGGTGCCATCGCGCTGTGTCTGACCTTGACGCTGCTCAACGAAACACGTCCGGAACATCACCATGATGGCGCTTTTTTAGCTGGATTTACCGCTGTGTTGCGCAACGGCGCGTTTATTCGTTACGCCCTCGTGGTCTGCACGATCTACTGCGCCTGGTTCGTGTACCTGACCCAGTCCCCCTTTCTTTTCGAGCGCCTCGGCTTGCCGGAAACAGTCAGTGGGTGGCTTTATCTGCCGCTTACTTGCGGGATTATTCTGGCCAATTTCGTCTCGAAGCGGCTGATCGAGCACCTGTCCTACGATGGCATCGTTACCGGTGGTGTATGCTTTTTTTGTCTCGGTGGTCTCACCTTCGTGTTGACTTTGGCCTCGCCAGTCATGAGCGCCGCCACCATTGTCGCACCGATGTTTCTGGTTAGCCTGTCGAACGGCTCGTCGCTGTCATTGGCTGTCTCGGGCGCTATTGCCAGCGAACCAAAACATGCAGCCACCGCGTCCGGGCTTGTGGGGTTCTTCCAGATCGGAAGCGCGTCGCTGGCCGCGCTGGGGGTGAGCGCCTGTTTCGGAACCGGGAGGCCGGTATTGGCAACAGCCATCCTTGCCTTCTCGATTGTTGCCGCGATCGCGATAATCCCCCGCTGGCTCGAGGCGCGCAGAAGCCTTTAGTCTCAACAGCTCTGTGCCAGGCGAGGTCGCAGCGCACCAATGATTCGTGGGCCAGTTTTGAGCCTTCAGTAGGTTGATCAATCGGAGACAGGTCATGTCGTCGAACGCCCGGAAGATCATAGACGCGGCGACCGCTCTCGTGACGACCAATGCGGATCAGATGGAGAAGGAGAGCGCATGATGAGCCAAGCGCGGAGAGGCACGGAGACGATGTCTCTCGCCGAGCAGGTTACTTACAGAAGCGCCGCGCCAGCCAGGCGCGCCCGACTTAGTTCAGCTCGGCGCTGGGCTTGAAAAGAAGATATAGGCGCGAAATGCACCTTTTCTGTTGCCCATCTTGGCAAGTTATTGAAGTTGCTAAGATCTTCTCCGCCCTCCGAGCGCACCATAGGCGGATCGCGCCGCTTTAGCCGGCGTAGGGGCCTGTTTCTGCCGAAATGCCCTCGCAGATGAAATCAATGATCTGATCACGAAAGTGGTGGCATCGGACGAAAGATGCCGCTGGGCGAAGCGACTCAACCAATCTGATTTGTGCCGAGATTGGCCACGGCAGCCTGGCGCGGCGGCGGTCCCCAATCGATTTCGTCGAAGTCGCTTTCGGACGCCCAATCGGGATTGAAATAGTCGATCGCCGCGATCGACGTGCTGCCGGATTTCGAATGATGGACGCGCGCAGTTCCGGCTCGATGCCCAGATTTGATCGCGAAGGCTGGCCGATCGACACCTTCATATTGCGTTTCTATGATACTACACCCTATAATTGATGAACTCCGATGGATGCGAAATATCGGTCGCTGGCTTCCGGGTCCGAACGCGGGCGGCTGAAGTCGAGCACCTTTGCAAGGAGGGCAGCATGACGCTCAAGTCGGGATTCCAATTCGCGGAGGCGCAACTTCTGCTCGAGATGGCGCAGCATGCCTACGCCGGCACGCCATCGCTGACCGAAGCGGTGGCAACCTGCGGCGTGCCCTCCGTGCCCGATCCAAGCTCAAATTGGGCGATCCGCAAGGACCTCACCCCGACGAGTGCCACGCTATTGGATAACTACTGGCAGGTCTGGCAGAACCAGAATGACACCACCCAATATGCGATCGCAGTGCGCGGCACAGTCGCAAGTGCAGCCAGCGTGTTGGCCGACTTGCTGTTCCCCCTGATCAACGCGCGCTTTGACGTGAAGCTCGGTTCGATCTCGTTGCCGTTCTACCTCGCCCGCGATGAGGGTGACAGTGCGGTGAAGGCCGGTGTCCATTCGGGCTTCGCTCTGAGTTTGCTGCTCATGCTGTTCACCACCGATCGCCCATTGTTCGTGACCTTGGGGCTGCTGGCGGAGCAGGGCAACGATGTCTACATCACCGGGCACAGCCAGGGTGCCTCGATCGCCACGCTGCTGACCTCGCTGGTCCGGCACTCGACGCTTGTTTTCAAGGGGCCGGCCTATAAGACCTATATCTTCGCACCTGCCAAGGCCGGCAACGACCATTACGCATACGATTACGCGCGGCTTGCCGCCGTCGACGGATACGGTTGGGCCGTGACGTCGACGCAGGACTGGGTGCCGCAGGCGCCGTTTGCCCTGGAGTGGATATCAGACCTCAACACGCCAAATCCGCTGCGTGGGTTCGGCGGCAGTCTCAATCCTGAGGCAATGATCGCGCTCGGCAGCGTGGTCGCTGACGGTGAGAGCGCGGTCAATCGCGTTCGCGACGATGCGGTGAGGCGGCTCAAGCAGCGGGTCGAGAGTCTTTCTCGGAGACTGACATCCGAGACGATCCATTTGAACGCCGCCGATCTCGGCGCGGCAACCGCCGCACCGATCACCGGATCGACGATCTCGGATATGATTCAGCAGATCCTCGACCAGCTTCAGGCCTCGCTGAACTATGCTGACGTCGGCTCGCTGCTGCCGCTATTCGCCAACCCGGGCGGCAACCCGACCGATGGGACGCCGGGATGCCAGAAGCTGGACTATTTCTGGCAGCACCACCTCGGCAACTACCTGAAATACATGAAGCAGCAGTATGGCGGCTGAGCCGGGAATGACAGCCGGGACGAGAGGGAAGTAGGACTCCCATGCGACCAGGCCGGCGCTGGCGACGCACCGTTTGTCGCTCCGAAGCGCACCATCTTCATCTCTATCGTTGTTTGGGGTGGATTTCGGCCACCGCATCGCGCGGCGCCCGTTGATCCGAGCGCTCATCCGCTTGCCCGCCGCACACAGTCACCGGCGGGAAGATGCTGTCGTAGATCGCGCGCGCCTCGCGGATGAGGCGCTGCCGCTCGAGCTCGGATTTCGGAACGAATCGGACGACGTTCGTCATTTGTGGTCCGCGGCTTCGTTCGCGCGGCGCCAGACCGGGAAGGGGTCTGCGAGCTTCGCCCATTCCGTGACGTTCATGGCCGGCTTGCCCGGGACGAGGCAGGCGTCCAGGCGCGCGCGCAGCGCGCTCTCGTCCATGCCCGCGCCGATGAACACGATTTCCTGACGGCGATCGCCATAGATGTCGTTCCAGTTCGCGCGCAGCTGCTTGCGCCAGGACGGGTCATCTGGCCATCGTTCGGCGGGCACGCTCGCCCACCAGAAACCAAGCGCCTCCGTGCGCGTGATTGAACCGGCCTGGCTGATCTCGCCGAGCCATTGCGGACGCGTCGCCAGCCAGAAATGACCCTTGGCGCGAATGACGCCGGGCCAGGGCTCCCTGACGAACTTGTCGAACGTTTCAGGATCGAACGGCCGGCGCGCGCGATAGACGAAACTCGTCACGCCGTATTCCTCCGTCTCCGGCACGTGATCGGCAAAGCCGTAGAGCTCCTTGAACCAGAGCGGATGCGCTTGCGCCTTCTCGAAGTCGAACCGGCCGGTGTCGAGAATGCGGTCGAAGGCCACCCGGCTGTGGTTGGCTTCGATCAGGTCTGCTTCCGGATTGAGCGCGCGGATGATCTTTCGCGCTGCTTCGCGTTGTGCCGGCGAGGCGTCATCGATCTTGTTGAGAACGATCACGTCGGCAAATTCGATCTGCTCGACGAGGAGATCGACCAGCGTGCGTTTGTCGTTCGCCAGCGCTTCGCCGCGCTGCTCGAGAAAATCCGTCGACGAATAGTCTTTGAGCAGGTTCACGGCGTCGACCACGGTGACCATGGTGTCGAGACGCGCCACGTCGGAGAGGCTTTCGCCGTTTTCGGTGCGAAAATCGAAGGTTGCCGCAACCGGCAGCGGCTCAGAGATGCCGGTGGATTCGATCAGGAGATAATCGAAGCGGCCGTTCTCGGCGAGAGTGCGCACCTCTTTCAGGAGGTCGTCGCGCAGCGTGCAGCAGATGCAGCCGTTGGTCATCTCGACGAGCTTCTCGTCAGTCCGGGACAGGTTCGCACCGCCATCGCGGACCAGGTCCGCATCGATGTTCACCTCGCTCATGTCGTTGACGATCACTGCGACCTTCAGGCCGTGGCGGTTGTTCAGGACGTGGTTCAGCAAAGTGGTCTTTCCAGCCCCGAGGAAGCCGGACAAGACGGTGACGGGGAGTTTGGGCATGGAGATCGAAGAGCCTTTTCAAGGGGATAGCGCGACGACGTGGGGGACTGGGCATTGGGACCGGGTATGTAATGTTATAACATTACATTCATTGTCGGCGCCGGCGTCAAGTCGTTTGGCGGCTCAGCTCAAATTCACGCGGATATCTGGATGTCTGCCCGGCAAGGCCGCCCGGAGGCTGGTCGCTGGCCTCCACTCGTCCTCAAGCACTCCGCGCCGAGCGCCGCAGGGACTGCGGCGGTTGGCCGAAGGCGCGGATGAAGGCCCGGCGCATTCGTTCGGGATCGCGGAACCCCGTTGACAGTGCGACGCGCTCGATCGCTTCGCCCGAGGACTGCACGCGCTCGCGCGCGACCTCGACCCGTAATCGCTCGACGGCCTTGGTTGGCGTGGAGCCGGTTTCGGCGATGAAGGAGCGCACGAAATGCCGCGCACTCAATCCCGCGCGTTCGGCTAGCGCATCGACGGTGAGCTGCGCGTCCAGATTCTCCCGCACCCACGACAGCAGGTTGGCGAAACGGCCGTTCGGAGTCTTAAGTTCGAGCAAGGTCGAGAACTGCGATTGCCCGCCGCCGCGGCGCTGATAGAGCACCAGCTGCCGTGCGGCCGCCTGCGAGATCTGTTCGCCGTGGTCCTCGGCGATCATCGCGAGCGCGAGATCGATTCCAGCGGTGATGCCCGCCGAGGTCCACACGCGATCGTCCCGGATGAAGATCTGGTCCGGCTCGAGCCTGACATTGGGATAGCGTCCGGTGAAGTCGCGTGTACAGGACCAGTGCGTGGTCGCGCAGCGGCCATCCAGGAGTCCGGCCTCGGCGAGAAGGTAGGCGCCGTTGCAAACACTGGCCATGCGCACGCCGCGCTTCGCCAGTCTCTGAATGAAGGCGATCGTCGTCTTGCAGCGCGTAGCTGCTTCTACGCCTTCGCCGCCTGCAACGAGCAGCGTCGTGACAGAGCTTGCCGCGCGCAAGCTGCGTGCAAACATCTCGGTGCCCGACGAGCTGCGCACCGCGCCGGCCTTGGTCGCGACCGTGATGACGTGCGGCGCATGCGGCACGTGACGTCTTGCGATCTCGAAGACCGAGATCGGGCCGGCCGCGTCCAGCAACTGGAATTCGGGAAAGATCAGGGAGCCGATCATGACGCGTCCAAAAATGAGGGAATTACGCCGTTTCCGCCCTCAAGGCCAACATGGCAGGCTGCAACCGTCAAGCGCGATGTCGAGGTTGGTCATGTCGGGTCCGTTGCAGATCGGTCTTCTGGTTTTTCCCCGCGTCACCCAGCTCGATCTCACCGGTCCCGCGCAGGTCTTCTCCAGCCTGCCTGATGTGAACGTGCATCTGATCTGGAAACGCATCGAGCCCGTGCCGAGCGATTCCGTGATCTTGCTGACGCCGACCGTCACCTTCGCCGATTGCCCGCAGCTCGACGTGATCTGCGTTCCCGGCGGCTACGGCACCGACGAGCTGATGCTCGACGAGGAGGTCCTCGCGTTTCTGCGCGAGCAGGAGAGGGGCGCCAATTACGTCACGTCGGTCTGCACCGGCTCGCTGGTGCTCGGCGCTGCCGGCCTGTTACAGGGATATCGCGCGGCGACGCACTGGACGGCCGTCGAAGCTTTGCCGTTCTTCGGCGCCACGGTGTCGCGGGAGCGAGTGTGCATCGATCGCAATCGCATCACAGGCGGCGGCATCACGGCGGGAATCGATTTCGCGCTCACGCTGGTCTCGATGCTTCGAGGCCGCGTCGCCGCCGAGATGATCCAGCTCCGCATGGAATACAATCCCGCGCCACCGTTCGAGGCCGGCTCGCCGGATACGGCGCCCGCTGCGATCGTCGCGGCGATGAAGGAGCGCGTGGCGCCGTCGCAGGCGCGGCGGCTGGAGTTCGTCAGGAAGGCCGTGGGTCAACGGGGATAGCGCGGGTCATCGCCGACATGCGCTGCGATGCTAAACGGAGGGGGCAATGGCGTCTTGTCGTGTTGGAGGGGTGCGGTCGTGGCACAGGCGGCTTGGTCGGTTGAGCTTTGTTCTTACCGTGGCACTGGGATCGGTCGCGCTGATCGCGCCAAGCGCGGCCGCCGAGTTCTCCGGCGGGGTGGTCAGGATCGGCATCGTCAATGATCAGGCCGGACCGTTGTCGGACCTCGCCGGACCCGGCTCGGTCGTCGCCGCGAAGCTGGCCGTCGAGGATTTCCACAAGGTCTCACCGGGGCTCAAGGTCGACATCGTCGTTGCCGACCATCAGAACAAGCCGGATATCGGCGCCCAAATCGTCCGCAAATGGTTCGACGTGGACGGCGTCGACATGGTGGCCGATGTCGGCAACTCCGCGGTGGCACTCGCGATCCAGTCGATCGCACGCGACAAGAACAGGATCGTCATCTATTCGGCGGTCGGGACCACCGACATTGGCGGCAAGCAATGTTCGCGCACCGGGCTGATGTGGCTGCACGACAACTACAATCTGGTGGCGGGATCGGTTCGCAGGCTGGTGTCGCAAGGCTATGACAGCTGGTTCTTCATCGCGGCCGACTATGCGTTCGGACGCAACATGGTGGAGGTGTCCCAGCGCGTGCTCGCAGCGACGGGCGCCAAGTCGCTCGGTGCGGTGTTTCATCCGCTTGGAAATGCCGACTACAGCTCGTTCCTGCTCCAGGCTCAGGCCTCGAAGGCCAAGGTCGTCGCTTTCGCCAATGCCGGCGAGCAGCTCGTGACCTCGATGAAGCAATGGAACGAGTTTGGAATGAATGCGGGACCGCAGAAGCCGGTCGCCGAGCTGATGTTCCTGACTGACGTGCACGCCATGGGGGTCGAAACGGCGAAGAGGCTGACCACGGTCACGGCCTGGTACTGGAATCTCAACGAGGAGACGCGCGCCTTCGCCGAGCGGTTCTTCAAGCTGCACAAGGCGATGCCGACCGCGCCGCAGGCCGCCGTCTACTCCGCTGTGCTGCAATATCTGAAGGGCGCGGCTGCTGCCGGAACGGACGAGACGAACGCCGTGCTGGAGAAGATGCGCGCAATGCCCGTCAACGACTTCTACGCCCGCGGGGCACGGCTACGCGTCGACAACAAGCTCGTGCACGATTTCTATCTGGTCGAGGTCAAGCAGCCCGCGGACGTCAAAACCCCCTGGGACTACTACAAGGTCGTCGAGAAGATTCCCGCCGAAGATGCCTATCTTCCTCTGAGCCAAAGCGAATGCCCGCTGCTCAAGCTGTCCGGAAACTAGCGGCGGCCGAAGGCCGGTGAGGGAACCTGGGTTGGATCGGGAGACGGCAGCCGTTCAGCCGTATTCCTCGCCAATCCCGTATTCCTTGTAGATCTCCAGCGGATCGACTTCCGGAAACAGGCGGCATTTGGCCTGGGCGAGATGCAGGCTCACCGCCGCCGGCTCCTTGCCGTTCGAAAGCATCTTGCGGATGTCGTCCATATGCGCGGTCGGCTGGTGCTTCGGCGCGAGCTGCTCCAGCGCGACCAGCGCGGTCGCGAGGGCCTCGGTCAGAACCCATTCGTCGTGGCCCGTGATTCCCTTCTTCGGCATCGGCAGACCTCAGATATGGCGGCGCTGACCAGTCTAACGCGACTTCCGCCAAATCGCCATTGAGCCGTCGCGGACGGCCGCGCCCGGCAGGCGCGCCCTTGCATTATGACAGCGAGTGGCCAAAAGGCGGCAAATTGCTGGGGTGTGGTATCTTTGTTGAAACAATCTTGGCGTAGACGGGCGTCTGCAGGGATCCGGCCGGCAATTCCGGTCTGGCTCCCCTGACCCCGCACCCTCAAGGCTCAAGCCAGCATGGTTTTTCTCAGCTTCGTCTACCGCTTCGTCACCAATTTCGCGTTCCTGGCGGTGGTCTATTTCAGCCTGAACTTCATGGAGAAATATCCGAACCGGGCGATCCTCGCGATCCTGGTGCTGGTCTATGCCGGCATGCGCGCCGCCTCGACGCTGCGTGCGTTCTACTTCTTCCAGAAGATCGAGAAGCTGGAGGCCGAGACGAAGCGTCTTCAGGCCCCGATCAACGACGGCTCGGGCGGAACCAACGCGCGCAAGCAGATCGTGACCGACGTGGCCCGGCTGCGCCGCGACGGCGAGCTCAAGTCCTATATGGACCTGTTCTTCCTTGCGCTGATCGTGCTGCTCTGCGTCGCCGCGATCATGCGGCAATAGCCGCTCAAGCGCGCTTCTTCACGCTCGTCGCGACGCGGGTCGGGCGGGGCGCCGTGTTCTTGGCTGTAGTGTTCTTGGCCTGCGCGGCATGCTTGGGGGCCGTCGGCGCAGCATGCGCGGTCCGGGGAGCGTGCGTCTTGCCGGCCTTGGCATTTGCACTCTTGCCCTTGCCCGCGCGGGGCGTCTCCGCCGCCATGGCCAGCCGCGTCGCGGCGCGCCGCGACAGCGTCGTGGACAGCAGCACCTCGACCGAGCCTTCCGGAATCGCGAACAGGTCGCGGCCGGGCACGGGCAGGGTGGATGCGAGATCCACCTGCCCCTTGGTCCGGCGCGGCAGCAGCGGTTGGTGCTCGGTCTGCACATTGAGATCGGCCAGCGCGGGCGCCGGCTGCGTCCGGGTCTCGGTGAACACGAAATTCGGAACGGCCGGCCAGCGCGCGATCGGCGTCGTCTCGGTCGGCGGATGCAGCAGCCATTCCACCGGCGTGGTCGGCGTCGCCGGTCGGTCCGCGGTTGCCGGCACCACATGCACGATGCGATAGCCGCGCGCCTTGAGGTCGCGGATGATCTTCGGCAGCGCCGCAACCGTTCGCGCCTGGATGTCGTGCAGCAGCAAAATGCCCTTGCCCTTGGCCTCCAGCCGCTGCATCGCGAGCTGATAGACGCGATCGGACGACACGTGCCGCCAGTCGTCGGCCGGGAAGTCGGCGCTCCAGACCTGGATGCCGCGCGAGATCAGATAGTTCTCGACGCCTTCGGCGCGCATCAGGCCGGGAATGCGGAAGAACGGCGAGAGCTTGGACGGATCGGTCATCGCGGCCGAGGTCCACTCGATGCCGCCGTTGATCTCGGGCTCGTATTTCTCGACCGGCATCCGGTCGAACGTCAGCGGATGGCTCATGCTGTGGGTGCCGACGGTGTGCCCCGCCGCCACCAGCTTGCGCACGCCTTCCGGGTTCGCCTTGGCCTGCTGGCCGATGATGAAGAAGGTCGCCTTGATGCACTCGTCGTCGAGCATCTTGAGGACCTGGTTGGAATATTTCGGCAAGGGACCATCGTCGAAGGTCAGAACGACCTCATGGTCCTTCAGGGGCAGCGTCTCGCGGTACTGCATGGTGCCGATGCGTGGATGCTCGCGCGGGTCCACCACGAGGGTGCGGGACGTCCCGAGCGCGTCCGGATGGCCGGGGCAGTCGGCCGCATAGGCCGCCGGTGCGCCCACGGTCAGCAAACCAAGGAGTCCGCTGAGACAGAGGACGATCCACGAGCGCGTCCGAACCACAACGCTACTTCCGATCATGAATCCCGTCTGCCCTCATACGCGATTGCCGCCATAGTAGGTCGGAGACGCCTGGAAACGGTTCAGCCGCCAGACCCTTCCATCTTTGCACGCCGTAGCATGAACAGAGTGTTAATAGGGCCAAAATCACCCCATTTTGCGCCGCCGTGACATTCCGGCATCAGCGCGCATCGGCGCTTTTCTGTGACGTTCCCGGCGGGACCACGTGAACCACGCGAAACCCGTTGTCCTTCAGATACCGCAGGAAGGCCGGCATGATCGCCGCCGTGCGCGCCTTGGGATCATGGAAGAGGATGATACCCTTGCGGCTCGCCGCCAGGCGCTCGGTGACGAGCTTCAATTCCTGCTCCGGCGTCATCTCGTTCCAGTCGCTGGCCCAGAGGTCGGCCCCGAACACGACGATGCCGCGCGATTGCAGTAGATCGAGCTCGGCCTGCGTCGCCTCGAAATAGGGGAAGCGGAAAAACGGCGTCGATGGTGTCGTCGTCGAGACCCCGTGCAGCGCCATCTCGTCGGCGGCGATGCCGCGGTCGATCTCGCTCCTAGCCTTGTCGATCGGGATGCGCGCCATGAACGGATGTGAGAAGGTGTGATGGCCGATGGTGTGGCCTTCGCGCGCGATGCGCTTGACCATCTCGGGATGCTGCGAGGCGTGCAGGCCGATCAGGAAGAAGGTCGCGCGCACGCATTCCTGCGCCAGCGCCGCCAGCACCTTCGACGTCGTCGGCGGATGCGGGCCGTCGTCGAAGGTCAGCACCACCTCGTGATCGGCCAGCGCCAGCGTCTGCGGAAAGCTCTTCAAGCCGACGCGCGGCGTGGTCTTGGCGTCGACGCTCAGGATCCGCGACGTGCCGAGCGCATCCTTGCGCGGGCACTCGGCAGCATCCGTCGAGGCCATGCCGGTGAAGGCCGCAAGGACCGCGCCCGCCGACATCGATGTCCATTTCAGCCGAAGCATCTTTGCCATTGCGCTTGCAGTTGCCTTGTGGGTATTGCCTGAGCGTCAGCTCAGACCACTCGTTCCAACCTGTCAAACGGCGAGGCGCGCCATGGATGAACATATGGACGGTGCCCCATCCGCCGCGGATTCGGTACTCGACCACGTACCGATGCGCAATGAAGACGGCGAAATTCGTCATGAATTCGTCGAAGAAATTGCCCGTGCGATCGAGGCCGGCGACAGCGCCGCGCTGCGCGCCTGCGTGGCCGAACTGCACGAGGCCGACCTCGGCGACCTGATCGGCGCTCTCGAGCCCGACGACCGCGTCCGCCTGGTCGAGCTCACCGGGCGCGACTTCGACTTCTCGGCGCTGAACGAGGTCGACGAGACCGTGCGCGAGGAGATCCTCGAGGAGCTGCCGCCGGAGACGGTCGCCGAAGGCGTCCGCGAGCTCGAATCCGACGATGCGGTCGAGCTGCTGGAGACTCTCGACGAGGACGAGCAGGAGGAGATCCTCGAGAAGCTGCCCTTGCAGGAGCGCGTCGCGCTCGAGCGCAGCCTGCTGTATCCGGAAAATTCCGCCGGCCGCCGCATGCAGACCGAGTTCATCGCCGTGCCTCAGGATTTCACCGTCGGGCAGGCGATCGACTACATGCGCGAGACGCCGGATCTGCCCGACCGCTTCTACGAGATCTACGTCGTCGACAAGGACCAGCACTGGCAGGGCGCCGTCCCCCTCGACGTGCTGTTGCGCGCGCGCCGCCCGGTGCCGCTCACCGAATTGACCGACGAGGACCGCCGCCGCGTCTCCGTCCTGGAGGACCAGGAGGAGGTTGCGCGCATGTTCGGCAAGTACAATCTCGTCGCAGCCCCGGTGCTCGACACCCAGGATCGCCTCGTCGGCGTCATCACCGTCGACGACGTCGTCGACGTCATCGAGGAGGAGGCCGACGAGGACCTCAAGGCGCTCGGCGGCGTCACCAGCGACGAAGAGCTGTCGGACACGTTCCTCACCATCGCGCGCGGCCGTTTCAACTGGCTGCTGGTGAACCTCGCCACCGCGTTCCTGGCGTCCTCCGTGCTCGGACTGTTCGAGGGCCAGCTCGAGAAGATGGTGGCGCTCGCGGTGCTGGCGCCGATCGTGGCAAGCCAGGGTGGCAATGCCGCGACCCAGACCATGACGGTCGCGGTGCGGGCGCTCGCCACCCGCGAGCTCGGCTCCTCCAACGCCTGGCGTGTGGTGTTGCGCGAGACGCTGGTCGGCCTCGTCAACGGGCTCGCCTTTGCCGTGATCACGGGCATCGCCGCGGTCGCCTGGTTCAAGATCCCGGGCCTTGGCATCGTCATCGGGCTCGCCATCATCTGCAACCTCGTCGCCGGCGCGCTCGGCGGCATCCTGATCCCGATGGCGCTCGAACGCGTCAGGGCCGACCCGGCGGTGGCCTCCGGCACCTTCGTCACCACGGTGACGGATGTCGTCGGCTTCTTCTCCTTCCTCGGGATTGCGACGCTCTGGTTCGGGTTGAAGTAGGGGGCGTCTTTGCTCTCGTGTCCCGGGCGCGCAGCAACGCTTTTGGCGTTGCTGCGCAGAACCGGGACCCAGAAGGCGGCACGGTACGCTGCGGCAACTTGGGCCCCGGCTCTGCAGCGCACCGCACCGGACGATGCTTCGCATCGCCGGGGCCGCTGCGCTGCGTCCGGGGCACGAGGCCATCATCTTTAATCCGAACTTAAGCGACCTGCCGCATCATCGCCCGTGCTTGGGGGAATGGACATGCGGTTGCGGCTGAAGGCGGACGGGCGGATCGTCGAGTTGCGGGACGGGCAGGAGTTTCCGGTCCAGCCTGCGGCCAATGCTGTGCCGGCTGACGCAAGCTCGCTCGCGGTGCGCGACTTGCGGCGCCGCGCCTGCCTGACCCAGATGGAGTTCGCGGCAAAACTCGGCGTTCCCGTCGAGACCATCCGCAACTGGGAGCAGGGCAAGCGCGCCCCGCGCGGGCCGGCCCGTGCGCTGCTCGCGGTGATCGCGCATGCGCCCGACACCGTGTTCCAGGCGCTCGCCAAGGTCTGACATCGAGGCCTGACGTCACGGCTGGCTGCGAACCTCCTGTTAGCATTGCCCTGAATATCCGTCCCGCTGGCACCGAGGTCCGTTGGCAACCATCACGGGCGAGGTCCATAATGTCGGCCGGGGCTGCGTAACAGAGAGGATTCCTCATGCTGTTCGTCGAGGCCAGTGGCGCAAGGATCCCGGCGATCGGGCTCGGGACCTGGGAATTGGAAGGGCGCACCTGCGCCCGCGTGGTCGAGCAGGCGCTGCGGCTCGGCTATCGCCACATCGACACCGCCCAGGTCTATGACAACGAGCGCGAGGTCGGCGACGGCTTGCGCTCCTCCGGCGTGCGCCGCGACGACATCTTCCTCACGACAAAAGTCTGGACCAATCATTTCGCGCCCCACGATCTCGAGCGCTCGGTCAAGGAGAGCCTCGCGCGCCTGCGGTTTCCCTGCGTCGATCTGCTGCTGCTGCACTGGCCCAATCCGCACGTGCCACTGGTGGAGACGCTTGGCGCGCTGTCGCATGCCAAGCGCATGGGGCTGACCCGCCACATCGGCGTCTCCAACTTCACGGTGGCGCTGATGGAGCAGGCGGTCGCGCTGTCGGGCGAGCCGCTGGTCTGCAACCAGGTCGAATACCATCCTTATCTCGACCAGGCGAAGGTGAGGGCGGCCTGCGACCAGCACGGCCTCGGGCTGGTCGCCTACAGTCCCATCGCCAAGGGCCGCATCAAGTCCGACCAGAGGCTCGCCACGATCGGCCGCGCGCATCGCAAGAGCCCGGCGCAGGTCTGTCTGCGCTGGCTGGTGCAACAGAATGTCGCTGCGATCCCGCGCACCTCGCGCGTCGAACGCCTGTCGGAGAACATCGATATCTTCGATTTCGAGCTCTCGGACGACGAGATGACGCAGATCGCCGCGCTGGCCAGCCCCAAGGGCCGCCTGACCGATTTCGGCTTCGCTCCGAAATGGGATTGAGGGGGGACCGCGGTATGCTAACAGCAGGGCGACAACCCAAGACCGGGCGATGGAACTGCGGAAGATCATACGGACGGACATTGCAGCGTCGGCGCTCGCGCATCTGACGCTGGTGGCGCTGATCATCGTGATCAGCGAGGTCCATCCGTTCCACGCCGCAGCGCCCGAGACCGTTTCGGTCGACATCGTCACGCCGGAGCAGGTGAAGCAGGAGGAGGCCAAGGCAGAGGAGAAGGCCAAGGAAGAGGCAAAGGAGAAGCCGCCGGAGCCGCTCCCCGACCTGAAGCTGCCGAAGCTGGATTTGACCGACAAGGCGGAAACGGCGTCGAAGCAGCAGGCCGCGTCGCAATCATCGCAGCAGAAGGCGTCGCCCGAACCGGAGCAGAAACAGCCGCAGCCCTCGCAGGCGCCGAAGCAACGTGAGGCCACCGCGCAGCCGCAGGCCCAACAGCCACAGCCGACGCAACCGCAGGCCCAGCCGTCGCAACTGCCGCCGCCGCAGCCACTGCCGCAATCGCAGCCCCAGCCGATGCAGCCGCCGCCACAGGCGATGCAGCAGCCACAGGCCGCGCCGCCGCCGGCCTATCAGCCGCCGGAGCCTGACGTCACCGTCAAGTACGGTGTCATGCTCGGGCTGCCGCCCGAATTGCCGACCGAGCTGCCGAAAGACGCCCCCAAGGACGATGGCGGTGACGCCAAGGATTCAATTGCAGCCAAGCTGCCGGCCGAAGTCATCGCGGCACTTCGCCGTCATTTGAGAAGCTGCGCCAAGCTGCCGGCCGGAGTCGACCCTACTGACAACGTCAACATCAAGCTGCGCACGGTGTTCGCCACCGACGGCACGCTGGCGCGCGAGCCGATTCTCATGGCGGCCCCGCCATCCGCCAAGGGCGTGGCCATCGTGAAGTCGGCGATGGCCGCGCTGCAGGCCTGCCAGCCCTACAAGATGCTGCCGGCCGACAAATACGAGGAATGGAAGGTGCTCGACCTGCCGTTCAGCCCGCGGGATTTCGGCGGGTAGCACGCCCGCAGCCCGGATGGGCGCAGCGTCGTCCGGGCGACGGGCTACGCGCTGTGGTTCGCGAGCCAGATGAAGGCGGCCAGACCCACCATGCGAGCCTCGTGGCCTAAAGCGCGATGAGATTTGGATGAATCGTCATCGCGCTTTAGGTTGTTGTTTGCGCATGATCTTTCCGGAAAACCGCTTCGCACTTTTCCGGATCATGCTTTAGGGGCGCCCCGTGCGCGGCTTCAGCCATGCCATGATCACGCCATGCGGCGTTCGCCGGCTGCGTGGCAGGCTGTGCCTTTCGGTTGCGCTCCGTGCAAAGGCGTGCGCCTGCGCAGCGGACTGTCTCCGCTCGGGCGCAAGAGCCATCCACTCGCGAATGACTGCGCGTCGTATCTTCGATTTCAGCATGATCGGTTCTTCGAGGCGTTTTGGCGGCTGCGCGTGCTTACGCCGCCTGCTGGACGGGGAGGGCCTGCGAACGTCGCGCCAGAAGCACGCTGCCGCAGGGATGCTCGGCGCCTTGCAGGACGATGAAGCCGCGCTTCGTCACGGCGGCACGGAGTGCTTCCTTCGCGGTCGCCCTTTGCGCATCGAGCCAGATCACCAGCGCGGCGCGGGGGCTGAGGAAATCGTCGAGCCAATCCATCGTCGCATCGAGCGCGTGGAGTGTGCGTCGCCGCCAGTCCACGAGCGCGACCTCATATTGACCTGCCGGGAGGCCGCAATTGCCTGCCGCCGTCGCCAGCCGATAGCCGCGGCGATGCAATTCCATCATCAATTCCATGCTCTTTGCGCCGACCACGACGATGCGCTGCCGCGTCGAGCAGTTCGCGATGGCCATCATCGGATCGATGATCCTGTCGCTGATCCCTGAGGTAGACATCATTCTCACCAAGTTCGCTACGCCGCCCGAGGTTGCGCGGCGGAGCGGATATGGTGCCGGGTCCGGTATGATTTCGAGATAGGCACGATCGCGATTGCATAGGAGCGGCATAGGACTGGCCTCCACGGCGCGCGGTCCCGTGCTTATGCCGCGCCTAGAAACAGGCGATGCGATCCCCATCGAATTCAAATGCCGTCAGCGACACGTTGTGGTGAGCGCGCGTCATCGCGCATTGTCGGGAGATCAAAGATGTCTGCCTATCGTGCACTGATCATAGGACTGCACGACCGTCCAATCAGAATGATCCAGATGGATTGCGTCGACGATGAAGCCGCGATCAGCTCCGCGGAGCGGCTCGTCGACGGCCGCGACGTGGAGCTCTGGCAGATGGATCGGCCTGTGGCCCGGCTCGATTGCCGCTCGGGGACGATTCGTAGGAAGTAACCCGGCATATATCGCGCCGACGGGGCGTAGACACGAAGTGGCGATCAATGACCGCGCTTCCGTGCCTCCTCGCTATCCGCCGCGAGCCCCTCCGGCGCCATCGCCGCCCAGGCGCTGGATGCGAACTGCCGTCGCCAGGTCACGACCACCACGGCTGCCGTGGTCACGAACAGCACCCAGGGACTGACGAACCAGCCGAGATAGCCGAGCGCGAAGAAGAAGGCGCGCTGGCCGCGGTTGAAGTGGCGGCCGGCGGATTCGAACAGGCGCGTGGTGCGCATGACATGGGCTTCGGCCGCAGGCGTGTCGGCTTGCGAGGCGGGCGGCATGCCGCCGAACAGGATCGCGACATAGTTGAACAGGCGATAGGCCCAGGCGAACTTGAAGAAGGCGTAGACGCAGATCAGCACGAGGCCGACGCATTTCAGCTCCCACATCGCCGGCGAGGTACTGAGGTCGACCGGCAGCTTGCTCAGAATCGTGATCGCGTCGTTGGTGGCGTGCAGCAGCGCCAGCGCGCCGCCGAGTGCGAACAGGCTGGTGGAGGCGAAGAAGGCGGTGCCGTTCTGGAGCGAGGCCATGATCTGCATGTCGACCATGCGCGTCTCGCGGTCGAGCAGGCGGCGCACCCAGACCTCACGATAGCGGTTCATGCGCGCCGACAGGCTGTCGCGGCCATAGGCCGAGTGTTCCAGCGTCAGGGCATAGGCCAGCCATTCGATGATGAAGAAGCCGACCGCCGTGATGTCGACCCAGTGCCTGCTCATGTCTTGCTCCCTTGGGGATCGCAACGATTGCCACGCATGGCCGGGCGCAGCAACGATTGATTGGCGGCAGGCGATGGCGTTAAAAGCAGCTCGCTTCAAGACGTCTCGGGAAGGACTGGTGACATGGCAACGCTCAAGCTCGCGATCGGCAACAAGAACTACTCGTCATGGTCGATGCGGCCCTGGCTCGCGCTGCGCGCGAACGATATCCCGTTCGTGGAGACCGTAATCCCGCTCTACACCGACAATCCCGCCGACAAGGAGCAGATCTTGTCCTTCAGCCGCGCCGGCAAGGTGCCCGTGCTGGTCGATGGCGACGTTACGGTGTGGGATTCGCTCGCCATCATCGAATACATTGCCGAGCGTTACCCGGAGAAGAAGCTGTGGCCCGACGACGCCGCGGCGCGCGCCCATGCCCGTTCGGTCTGCGCCGAGATGCATTCAGGCTTCGTGCCGCTGCGCAGCGAATGCGGCATGAACCTGCACCGTCCGATCCGCGCCGTGGCGCTGTCGGCCGATGCGAAGGCCAACGTCGCGCGCATCGAGGAAATCTGGCGCGAGTGCCGCGCGCGCTATGGCGCCAAGGGACCGTCGAACGGACCGTTCCTGTTCGGCCGCTTCGGCGCGGCGGATGCGATGTATGCCCCGGTCGTGCACCGCTTCCGCACCTATGCGATCGACGTCGCGCCGGATACGAAGGCTTACATGGAGACGATGATGGCGCTGCCGGCGTTCCAGGAATGGACCCGCGAAGGCATCGCCGAAACGCTCGTCATCGCGAGGTTCGAGGACGCGTGAGCTTGATTGTGATTGGGCGCGGCTTGACGGATAGCGGCGCTCAGTCACAAGGCGACTACGGCTGAGGAGAGGGCACGCCATGGGAATCCTGGACTCGCTGGAAAACAATCCCGCGCTCCGCAGCGCGCTCGGTCAGCTCGGTGCCGCCGTGCTGCCGGCCGTGCTGAACGAAGTGCTCGGCAGCAACAATCAGGGCGGCCTCCGCGCGATCGTCGCAAAACTCCAACAGGCGGGCCTCGGCGACCAGGTCAAATCCTGGCTTGGCAACGGACAGAACCTGCCGATCTCGGCCGACCAGCTCCGCGCCGTGCTCGGCAACGACACCGTCCGCCAGCTCGCCGCACGCTTCAACATCCCGGTCGACCAGTTGGGTGAGATCCTCGCCCAGGAGCTTCCCAAGGCCGTAGATCAGGCCAGCCCACAGGGGCATCTGCCCCATACCGCCTAGGGCCCGGTTCCAGCGGGATCAAAGTGGGCCACGGTTCCCGTTATCGTCCTGAAAAGACTTCAAAATTTGTGTGTTCGGCAGGCTTGCATGAGGCTGGTCAAAAACGCCGCATGCATGCTATACAGCACCCGGGTTTCCGGCCGGCCATCGCAGTGGGACCATGGGCGAGGCAGGCGTTGTTTGAGTTAATGGAGAGGGTGTTGAAGCACAAATTCCCCGTTGGAACGCGCGTCTTGTTCACGGCCAGCAACGTCGCGCGCCCCGCTGCCAGCGGCTCGTATGAGGTCATCCGCCTGCTGCCGACGGACGGCGACGACTGCCAGTACCGGATCAAGAGCTCGACCGAGGCGTTTGAACGGGTCGCCAAGGAAAGTCAGCTGGCGCAGTCCTGACGCGCCGCCGACCCCGCCCATTGCTGTCGCGGACGAATCTGCTCCGCTCGCCGTCAAAAGGCCCGCTTCGCCTTCACAAGGTGGGCGGGGGCAGTTGCCGACTCGCGGTGCTCGCTTTGACCATTCGCTCGCTGCTCGCGTGAGGGGACGTCGCGCATGAACTGGGCATGGGCCACTTCGCTCGACCAAACCTGGCGCTCGCCGGCCCTCCCGATGTGGATGACGCTGGCGGCCGCCGCCTTCTTCGGATTGATCCTGTTGATCACACTACTGCGCGCTGAGAGGTCGGTCGCCAACGGCGCGCTGACGGTGATTACGCTGCTGTCCATCGTGATCGCGGGGGCTGCCACGGTACGCATCTATGGACCGGAGGGGCAGGACGCGCCGACCGAATCGCGCGCGCAGGCCGCGATCACCGCGAGCCTGCCGGCGCTGTCTTGTCTCGACGGGCTCGCCGGTGATGCCGTGGCCGCGGGCTGCGAGAAGGCGCTGTTCGGTGCACCCGACACAGCGGCGGCGGCCGTCGCCTACACCGCGGCCAGGATCGACCGGCTCACCGCGCTCGGCGATGCCGCGACCGCCGAGAAGAGCCTGACGCTCGACATGAAGGTGCTGCGCAAGTCGCTGGAGCGCGATCGCTACGGCCTCGTCGCGCAGGTGCTGGTCGCACGCGACGGCTGCACGCAGTTCGATTGTGCCGCCTTCCGCTCGCTGACCGATCAGCAGCAGGTCGCCGCCAACATGGATTCCCATCTCTACGACACGCTGGTCGCACGCTACGCGCCGACCTGGAATGCGCCCGCGGCGGCGCCGGGGTCGGCAATGCCTGCCACTGCGGCGCTGGCGGGATTGCCGCCGTCGATGCCGACGGGCAAGCCGACCAATGCGGAGTTCCCGAGCGCCTCGTCGACGCCTCCGGTGAGCATCATGAATCCGGAGCCGCCCACTGCGGCGACGCGCCAGGCGGCGCCTGCCGCTGGCGCTGCGCCGGCGGCACCGCGCGCGCCGGCCGCGACCTCGGCGCAGGCCGCAGCTCCCGCAGCACCGGCCGCCAAGAAGCCGCCGGCGCCGAAGGCCGCGCGTCCTCCCGCTGCAGCGCCGGTTCCGATCGCGCCGCCGCCCTCGGCACCGGCGCCCGCGGCTGCGGATAACGAGTAGTTCGGCATTTCAAATGCGTGGCCGCCCGGCTAATGCTGGAGCATGCCACTCCATCTGATCAAGCTCGCCGTCGGCTGCGACTCCGTCAAGGAATTGAAGGAGTGGGTGGCTGAACGGATGCAGACCGCCAAGAAGAAGGGTCTGCCGCAACATCACATCCACATCACCCGCATGGTGCCCAAGCGCGATGCCGAGATCCTCGCCGGCGGGTCGCTCTATTGGGTCATCAAGGGCGAGATCGCCGCACGCGAAAAGATCATCGGTATCGAGCCGTTCCGCGACAAGGACGGCATCGGACGCTGCCGGATCGTGATGCAGCCGAAGGTGATCCCGGTTTCGCCGCGGCCGATGCGCCCGTTCCAGGGCTGGCGCTATCTCACCGAGGATTCGGTGCCGGCCGATCTCGGCAAGTCCGCCGCCGGCTCGATCGCGGCCATGCCGGAGCCGATGCGGCGCGAGCTGCGCGATCTCGGATTGCTCTGAGCATGATCCGGACCCGAAGGGCCGCGTTAGCGCAAAGTGCGCAGCGGTTTTCCGCAAAGATCATGCTCTAACAATAACCTGAAGCGCGATGTCGTCATCGCGCTTTAGACCGCGATATTGTCGATCAGCCGGGTGGTGCCAAGCTTGGCTGCGACCAGGATCCGCAACGGGCCGTCCTTGCGCGAGGTGACCGGTGCCAGCGTCGCGGCATGGCGGGCCTCGTAATAGTCGAGGGCAAAGCCCGCCGCCTTGATCATCTCGGCGCCGCGCGCCATCGCGGGCGCGATGGCTTCGCCGCCGCGGATGCGGCCGGCGCTTTCCTTCATGGCGCGGTAGAGCGTGGTCGCGGTCTGCCGCTCCTCCGTCGAGAGGTAGACGTTGCGCGAGGACATCGCGAGCCCGTCGCGCTCGCGCACGGTGCGGGAGCCGATCACCTTCACGTCGAGGTCGAGGTCGCGCGCCATCTGCGTCACCACGCGCAATTGCTGAAAGTCCTTCTCGCCGAAGATCGCAAAATCCGGGCGGCATTGCGTGAACAGCTTGCCGACGACGGTGGCGACGCCGCCGAAGAAGTGCGGCCGGAAACGGTCCTCGAGGCCGGCGAGCGCCGGCCCCTCTGGCACGATGCGGGTGGCAAAGCCCTCCGGGTACATGGCCTCGATGCCGGGATGCCAGACAATGTCGGCGTCCTCTGCCGCGAGCTTGGCGATGTCAGATTTCCAGGTGCGCGGATAGGCACCGAAGTCCTCGGTCGGAGCGAACTGGGTCGGGTTGACGAAGATCGACACCACGACGCGGCTGGCCCGCCGCTTGGCGAGACGCACCAGCGACACATGCCCGTCATGGAGCGCCCCCATGGTCGGGACCAGCGCGATCGTGGCCTTTCGCTTGCGAAGATTGTCGACGGCGCGCCGGAGCGCGGGGACCGTGCGGGCGATCAGGGGACTTGACGACATCAGGACTCGACGGGGTTTGGGAATCAGCGGCGAACGGCTCGGCGCCTCGCCGGCTAACCTTAACAATCGGCAGTCGTGGACGCCATGCACACGGATGCGGCACAGCATCCCGCGCAAAGCCACGCGATGTCGCGACATTGTGGGCTGGATCACAGACGAGGGATGGCGCCGCGATTCATGATGAAGCACGGCGCGCTGCGATTTGCATTATCTGTCACGCATTTCACTTGACCGCAGACGCGGCCAACTTGAAGATATTCGTTAGGGGTGTTGAGGATCGCTATGCTCGTGCAAGCTAGCCAAGGCCAGTCAGGCTCGGCGCATGTGGTCGTGCTCGGCAACGAGAAGGGCGGCTCCGGCAAATCGACCACCGCCTTGCACATCGCCGTTGCGCTCCTGAAGGCCGGTCAGCGCGTCGCCACCATCGACCTCGACTGCCGCCAGCAAAGCTTCACCCGCTACATCCACAACCGCGCCGCCTGGGCCCGCCGCACCAAGCTCGACCTCGAGCTGCCGGTGCATCGCTGCATCAGGCTCGGCGAGACCATGCAGATTGCCGAGAACGAGAACTCCGAGTTCCAGCAGTTCATGGAGGCGGTGTCGGCGGTCGAGAGCAGCTTCGATTTCATCGTCATCGATACGCCCGGCACCGACAGCTACCTGATGCGGCTGGCCCATTCGATGGCGGACACGCTGGTCACGCCGATCAACGACAGCTTCCTCGATTTCGACGTGCTCGGCACCGTCGATCCCGCCAACTACGCCGTGACGGGCGAGAGTCACTATGCCGAGATGGTGCGGGACGTCAGGCGCAAGCGCCGCCAGCTCGACGGCTCGACCACCGACTGGATCGTGGTGCGCAACCGCCTGTCCATGCTCGGCTCCCGCAACAAGCAGCTCGTCGCCGAGGGGCTGAAGGATTTGTCGCTGCGGCTCGGCTTCCGCTATGTCGACGGCTTCGCCGAGCGCGTCGTCTACCGCGAATTCTTCCCGCGCGGCCTGGCCGCCCTCGACGAGATCGACGAGGCCACGCTGGGTATGCGGCCCAACCTCGGCCATCTCACTGCGCGGGAGGAGGTGACGAGCCTGCTCCGCCAGCTCAAGCTGCCGCTCGACGAGCGCGGCCGCCGCCGTGCGGCAAATCGCGCCGAATGGTTCAGCCAGGTCGACAAGCCGCTCGAGGTTCACGACATCCTCGGCGCCTGAGGCGGCGGTATATCGCTACTTCCGGTCGATCCAGGGATCGGTTCCTGCCGGAACCAAGCCGGCGCTCGGGCGTTTCACCGCATATTTACTGCGAAATTGAACCCCATCGTGACCGGTTGCGTCGGATGGTGACCTGCACCCTGACGTAGCCGGATGAGAACGGGATGCTCAAGAAACGAGTGCGCCGCACAATGAAAGGGCTGACGGTTCACAATATTTAGCCTTCCTGTCACGCGGCTGTGACATATATTAGGGAATAGGCGACCAGGGGCCGAAGAGCCTCGGAAGAACACGATTTTCAACAGGGATTCAGGCCGTAAGAGCCTGAGGCTGAGGACGAAAATGAAGCGTGGAATTGCCGTTCTGGTTTCGGTCAGTGCCCTCTGCGGCATCGCCTATTTCACGGCGAGCAAGTGGGCGATCAAGCACGAGACCATCACCTTCTACGACGCTTCGCGCGACAATCGTCCCGTGCCCGTCGATATCGCGGTCCGCCGCGACAAGGAAATGCAGGCCACTGCCGGCATGATCACGCTGCCGGTCGCCGTGATCAATCACGGCAATACCGTCAAGAACACCGAGTACGCCTTCCTCGCCAACATCTTCGCTGCGCGCGGCTACATGGTTGTCAGCCCGCAGCATGACCTGCCGACCGATCCTCCGATGGTGACCAAGCCGGGCGAGCTCTATGTCGGCCGGCTGCCGCAGATCCTGCGCGGCGTCGCCAACATCCATCTCGCCATGCAGGAGATGAAGAAGGTTCAGCCCAACGCCGACTACGACAAGGTGACGATGGTCGGCCACTCCATGGGCGGCGACATCACCATGTATTTCGCCAAGCAGTATCCGGATGAGGTCAAGAAGGTCGTCACGCTCGACAATCTGCGCGTGCCCTTCGTCACGGCCGGCAAGTTCAAGATCCTGTCGTTCCGCTCCACCGACCCGCAGTTCAAGGCCGATGCGGGCGTGATCCCGACGGACGAGGAGTGCGAGAAGGCGGGCATCCAGGTCGTGAAGACCGAATTCCAGCACAACGATATGCGCGACACCGGCCCGGATGCGGCCAAGAACTCGATCCAGAGCATGCTCGACAGGTTCCTGAGCGCGACGGACAGCGAGTTGGCGCCGGTCGACACGCAATCGTCCCCGCCCAAGATCCTCGAGCCCGGTCCGGTCGCCCTGATGGCACCTGCCAAGAGCTGACGCCTTCCTTCATCATCAGCATGGATTTCAAGGCCTCCGCCGGCGCCCGCCCGCGGAGGCTTTGCACATTGACCGGGCTGCCTGCGCTAACCACATTAGTCGCCCACGCTTGTGTGAGCAGCGATGTCGGGCGAACCCATCAAGCCGCGCGGTGATGCCGTTTCGACGAAGGCCGGCGGCGCGGTGCCGCAGGCCGGCACGTCGACCTCGGAGGACATTGCCGCCTTCGTCGCCAAGGCGCGGGCGCTGTCGCCGCATGCGCCCGGCGCGAAGGGGCGGCTGATCTTCGCGCTGGATGCGACGATGAGCCGGCAGCCGACCTGGGACATGGCCTGCGCGCTCCAGGCCGACATGTTTCGTGAGACCGCGGCGCTCGGCAGTCTCGACATCCGCCTGGTCTACTATCGTGGCTTCAACGAGTGCCGCACCTCAGGCTGGATCTCCGACAGCACCAAACTGGCGGCGCTGATGAGCAAGATCGATTGTCGCGGTGGCGACACCCAGATCGGCAAGGTGCTGAGCGAGGCACGGCGCGAGGCAGTCGCATCCGGCGTGCGTGCCGTCGTCTTCGTCGGCGACGCCATGGAGGAGCAGGTCGACGAGCTCTGCGCCAAGGCCGGCGAGCTCGGCATGCTCAAGGTGCCTGTCTTCCTGTTTCAGGAAGGCCGCGATGCCGTGGCGGAAAAGGCGTTTCGCGAGATTGCGCGCCTGACCGGTGGCGCCTGGTGCCGGTTCGATCCCGGCGCTGCGGCGCAGCTGCGCGAGCTGTTGCGTGCGGCTGCCGCCTATGCCGTCGGTGGCCGCGAGGCGCTGCTGCAGCTGGCGACGACCACGAGCGGCGCGGCCAAGCTGATCGGCCAGATGAAGTAGGGCTCAGGCTGGCGCCTGCTGCGCGGGAGGCGGACGCCATGCATTTTGTCGCAAGGCCGACTATATTCCAGCCATGACACTGATCGCCGGCGCCGTCGCCGTTATCACGCTTTATCTGCTGCTCCAGATGTTCCGCTCCGCCAATCCGGCGGTGCTGGCGCGCACCATCAGGTTTGGCGGCGGCGTGCTGGCGCTCGCGGTCGCGGCGTTCACGGGCTTGCGGGGCGAGCTGGCCGTGGCAATTCCGCTCGGAATCTTCGGCGCCGGGCTGCTCGGCTGGACGCCACTGGCGAACGCCGGCTTCGGCAACATCGGCGGGCTGTTTGGCGGCGGCGCTGCGCCAGCGTCCGGGCAGGCCTCGCGCGTGCGCTCGCAATTCCTCGACATGCGCCTCGACCACGATTCCGGCCAGCTCGGAGGCCGGATCGTCGCCGGCCCTCATGCCGGACGCGACCTCGACGAGTTCGATCTCGCGGGCCTCTTGGCGATGGTCCCGGCGTTCGACGCTGAGAGCGTGGCCTTACTTGAAAGCTATCTGGACCGCCGGTTTCCCGCTTGGCGTCAGAACGCGCAGGGCGATGCGGCAGGGCGGCAGCGCCGCACGGCGGCGAGTGGCAAAATGACGGCGGAGGAGGCCTATCAGATCCTTGGCTTGCAGCCGGGGGCGGGGCGTGACGACATCAGCCGGGCCCACAAATCCCTGATGAAGAAACTCCATCCCGATCAGGGGGGCTCGACGTATCTCGCTGCCCGGGTAAACGAGGCCAAGGATACTCTGCTTCGCACGCATAACGGCTAACTCCGGCACCACGCTACAAACGCCCGTACCGCGTGAACTCCGCTTGCTCTGTCTGTCGTCGCCCCGATGCCCGCCCTTGTCGGCGTGGTCGATCCCTTGAGTAAAAATTTAACCGTAAATTGTTGACGAGAGGTTGTCGCGGAACTGGCATTGCCGGATCCCCAAAACAAAAATGCCCGCGCAAGGCGCGGGCATTTTGATTGGAGCGGTGCAGACGATCAGTTGCGGACCGTGATGCAGGAGATGTCGGCGCGCTTCAGGGCGCGGCAGACGGCTTCGGCCTGGTCACGCTCGAGCCCGGCGAAGCGGGCGCGGTAGAGCTTGCGATTGTCCTTGGCGACAACCGGCTCGGTGAACGGATCGGCCTTGCTGAGCAGGCCGCGGGCCGAATTGCGCGCGGCGTCGATGCGCTGCTGGGCTTCGTTCTCGCTCTCGAGTGCGCCGACCTGGACGATCCAGCCGCTGTGGGTGACGGCCGGCTTGGTGGTGGCACTCATCTGGATCGGCTGCGGCGCCGGATCGGCGGACGCAAGCTTCGGAGCGGCCGGGACAGGCGCGGGCGCGGCCGGCAGCACGCCGAGGATGCCGTTACCCGTGCCGAAGCCGGCCGGCTGGCGCGGCAGCTCGGTACGGGCGACTTCCGCCTTCGGCGCTTCCGGCTGGCTCTGGGGCTCGGGCTTGTTGATCAGATCGGCGCGGGCGACGACGGCGCCGGAGGTTTCCGCGACGTCGGAGCGGGAGGCAATCGTGCTCGTGACCTGCGGCGCAACCGGAGCCGGGGCTGCGGAGGCGACCTTGACGGCGCCGGCCTTGACCTGGACGGTCTTGACCCGGACCGGCTTCATCGGCTCGGACGAGCCGGGGATGATCGAGAGCGGCTGGCTCGAGATCACGCCATTGGTGAGCGGCGCGGGTTCGATCCTGGATTCGGTCGGCCGTACCTCGGGCTTGCTGGCTTCAGGCTTGGGCGGGGACGGCGGCACCGCGGCCGTCGCTGCGGCGAGCGTCGACAGGCGCGCAGCGAGGCGAGACGGGGCAGCCTCGGGAGCCGGGGCGGCTGCAGCCTGGACCTGCGGGGCGGGGCGGGCCGGCGTATCCGAGGCATCGGCGACCTCGGCCGAGGCGTCAGCACCATTGCGTTCGGTGACTGCGGCAACGGTGTGCGTGGTCGCGCCCTTGTCGAGGTTCTCCGCGAGCAGGTTGCGCATGATGGCATCGCGCGAGCCGCCGCTGCGGCCGCCCAGCACCACGCCGATCAGGTGGCGGTTGCCGCGCCGCATCGAGGTGACGAGGTTGAAGCCGGAGGCGCGGGTGTAGCCGGTCTTGATGCCGTCCACGCCCTCGACATTGCCCAGCAGGTGATTGTGGTTCCGGATCGACTGTCCGCGCCAGTTGAACGTCGAGGTCGCGAAATAGCGATAGTAGCGCGGGAAGCGCTCCTGGATGGCGCGGCCGAGCGTCGCCTGGTCGCGCGCGGTCGTGACCTGCTCGTCGTTGGGAAGGCCGTTGGCGTTGCGGTAGACCGTCCGGGACATGCCGAGCGAGCGCGCCTTGCGCGTCATCATCTGGGCGAAGTCGTCTTCATCTCCGGCAATCGCTTCCGCGATGACCACGGCGGCGTCGTTGGCGGAGCGGGTGACGAGACCCTTGATCGCGTCCTCGACGCGGATGGTCTGGCCGGCGCGCAGGTTCAGCTTGGTCGGATCCTGATCGGCGGCGTGCCGGGACACCGGCATCTCGGTGTCGAGCTTCATCTTGCCGGACTCGAGACGCTCGAACAGCAGATAGAGCGTCATGATCTTGGTGAGCGAGGCGGGGTGGCGGATTCCGTCCGGGCTGTTCGACTGGAGTACCGCGCCGGAATTGCCGTCGACGATGATGGACGCGAATTTCGGGCTGGAGCTCTCGGACACATCGCGCTGCACCCGGTGGTGCGCGTAGTGGCGCCGGTGGCGCCGCGCCTCGGCAGCATCGGTGGTGAAGATGACTGCGGTGGTGACCGTAAGAAGCCCGAAAACGCCAACCCGCGCCAAGCGCGAGGAAGACAAGTTTTTACGAAGCATGGAACCCCGTCCCCGTTTCTGACTTGATCACCGGCCCGTGAGGCGAAATTGTGCCCATGGGACCCGGGATCATTACCTGCTCAGGCTGTCCCTCCGCTTGTGTTCGCCGCGGGGGACGTTTGGCCTGAGCCGCTGTTCTGGCTAAGGTGATGTTCTCAAACGGCTATTGACCGATTGCGGAAGCTGAACACGTCCAGGGAATCAGGGTAGGGGGCCGCGGTTTCCAAAAGCTTAAGGAACCCTTGCGGGAAACCCCGGGAATCTCCGCGATTTGCATCTAGTTTTTGTGCGTCGCACAAGATTCTTGACTTTATTGTGCGTTGCACTAATTATGGGCAGTAGTCAGGGAGCCGGGGCTTCCCGACGAGAGCCAGGGAAAAGGATTCCGAAATGTTCAAGGTTGAAGACTTTCAGAACTACGGGAAAGAGCACTTCGAGCAGTGCGTCGCCTCCGCGACCTCGGTGCAGCACGGCCTCCAGGCGATTGCCAGCGCCTATGGCGACTACACCAAGAAGTCGTTCGAAGACACCAAGTCCTTCGTCGAGAAGCTTTCCGGCGTGAAGTCGCTGGACAAGGCCATGGAAGCCCAGACCGACTTCGCGCGTTCCACCTACGAGACCTTCGTTGCGGAATCGCAGAAGATCGCCGGCCTCTACAACGACCTCGCCAAGCAGGCGTTCAAGCCGGTCGAGACCATCGTGTCGAAGTTCACCCCGGCCGCCAACTAAGCTTTCCCGGATATCCTGGAAGCAAAAGCCCGGCTGAACAGCCGGGCTTTTCGTTTGTCGTGTGCGTTCGTCTCGGCGCACCACGCGCAGCTTGGACGGGCCAGCTCGTTCGATCTTCGTGAATGTGTGGACGGTGTGGTTCGCCGGCGTGTTCAGGAGGAGCTTGCTGGTGTTGCTCGCGCAAGATTGCGATGCGCCGGCGAGGGGTTCGCTGCCGCTGTTCACCGGCACGAAGATCATGATGTTCGCGGGCCCGGCGTTGCGCACTGCTTCGTCCTTGCCCGATTTCGCGCCACGCGATTGAAGCGGCAGCTCGACTGGACCGTAGAAGTCCGGAGATGATCCCGCACGCGACCGTCACAGCTCAGTTGGCCGGCCGGTTCCTGATCGATACGTTCTAACCAGGCGGCGCGGAAATTTTTGTCAAACCGGTCCGGATTGACTAACCTCGGTCAGGATCGTCCGGATCGGGAATCGGGACCGTCGCGGCCGCATCGGCCGGACCTTTGCACGCTTGCGGCGAGCCGGGGGCGGGCCCATATTGTCGACGACCGATACGGCTTGGACCGGACCGGTTGGAAGCGGCGATCCAACGAGGCGGCGCGCCTGTGTGAAGCTCCGAAGGCTGGGGCTCTGCGGCGGACCGTCATACGCTTCCATGGGGAATTTGAACGCCTGAGCCATGCCGCAACTGTTGTCCAGACACGACCTGTCCGCGGCCACCGCCGCCCTCGCTCCCCGGATGAGCAATGACGAGAACCGTTCGGGCGGTCCGACGGGGCCGAGCACCTCTGTCATCACCAAGGTCAAGCCGAAGACCAAGCGACCGAACCTCTACCGCGTGCTGATCCTGAACGATGACTACACGCCGATGGAATTCGTCGTCCACGTGCTGGAGAAGTTCTTCCAGAAGGACGTCGAGGCGGCGACCAAGATCATGCTGCACGTTCACCATCACGGTATCGGGGAGTGCGGCGTGTTCACCTACGAGATCGCCGAGACCAAGGTGACCCAGGTGATGGACTTCGCCCGCAAGCACCAGCATCCGCTGCAATGCGTGATGGAAAAGAAGTAGGTCACCTTACGGCGCCTCTTGAGGCCGGCTCTCGTGTCTGTCGCAGTGTGCTTGTCGCGCGATGCCTGCGCGCGACGTCTGTTGCAGCCGGCAAGATTTAAGGAATTCCGCACCGGCGCCGATCCCGCCCAAATCGGAACGGGTTTTGCATTGAAAATAGCCCAGGTGGCTAGCTGCCGAGTCGCGGAACCGGTCTTTCGCCGCGATCTTGTATAACTATATGTGACAAAGGTTGTTGTTGCCTGACCGGGCGATGACGATCATGATGGTGGGGGCCATAGAGGACGCGAATGCCGACTTTTTCCCAAAGCCTTGAACAATCCCTGCATCGTGCGCTGGCGATCGCAAACGAGCGTCATCACCAATACGCGACGCTCGAGCATCTCCTGCTCTCCCTGATCGATGACTCCGATGCAGCCGCCGTCATGCGCGCCTGTAGCGTCGACCTCGACAAGCTCCGCACGAGCCTCGTCAATTACCTTGAGACCGAATTCGAGAATCTGGTGACGGATGGCGCCGACGATGCCAAGCCGACCGCCGGTTTCCAGCGCGTGATCCAGCGCGCGGTGATCCATGTGCAGTCGTCGGGCCGCGAAGAGGTGACCGGCGCCAACGTGCTGATCGCGATCTTCGCCGAACGCGAGAGTCATGCCGCTTACTTCCTGCAAGAGCAGGACATGACGCGTTACGACGCGGTCAACTACATCAGCCACGGCATCGCCAAGCGGCCGGGCGTCTCCGAGGCGCGCCCCGTTCGCGGCGTCGACGAGGAGACCGAGACCAAGGGCAGCGAGGACGCCAAGAAGAAGGGCGAGGCGCTCGAGACCTATTGCGTCAACCTCAACAAGAAGGCGCGCGACGGCAAGATCGATCCGGTGATCGGACGCAATTCCGAGATCAACCGCGCGATCCAGGTGCTGTGCCGCCGGCAGAAGAACAATCCGCTGTTCGTCGGTGAAGCCGGTGTCGGCAAGACCGCGATCGCGGAGGGCCTCGCCAAGCGCATCGTCGACAGCGAGGTGCCGGAAGTTCTGGCGGCCGCGACCGTGTTCTCGCTGGACATGGGCACGCTGCTCGCGGGCACGCGCTATCGCGGTGACTTCGAAGAGCGCCTGAAGCAGGTGCTGAAGGAGCTCGAGGCGCATCCCAACGCCATCCTGTTCATCGACGAGATCCACACCGTGATCGGTGCGGGCGCGACGTCGGGCGGGGCGATGGACGCTTCGAACCTGCTCAAGCCGGCACTCGCCTCGGGCACGATCCGCTGCATGGGCTCGACCACCTACAAGGAATACCGTCAGCACTTCGAGAAGGACCGTGCGCTGGTGCGGCGCTTCCAGAAGATCGACATCAACGAGCCGACGGTCGAGGACGCCATCGCGATCCTCAAGGGCCTGAAGCCGTACTTCGAGGACTACCATCGGCTGAAGTACACCAATGAGGCGATCGAGGCCGCGGTGCAGCTCTCCTCGCGCTACATCCACGACCGCAAGCTGCCCGACAAGGCGATCGACGTGATCGACGAGTCCGGTGCGGCGCAGATGCTGGTTGCCGAGAACAAGCGCAAGAAGACCATCGGCATCAAGGAGATCGAGACCACGATCGCCTCGATGGCGCGGATCCCGCCGAAGAGCGTGTCGAAGGACGACGCCGAGGTGCTCAAGCATCTCGAGCAGACCTTGAAGCGTACCGTGTTCGGCCAGGACAAGGCGATCGAGTCGCTCGCCGCCTCGATCAAGCTCGCACGCGCCGGCCTGCGCGAGCCGGAGAAGCCGATCGGCTGCTACCTGTTCTCAGGGCCAACCGGCGTCGGCAAGACCGAGGTCGCAAAGCAGCTCGCGGCGTCGCTCGGCGTCGAGCTGTTGCGCTTCGACATGTCCGAATACATGGAGCGGCACACCGTGTCGCGCCTGATCGGCGCGCCTCCCGGCTATGTCGGCTTCGACCAGGGCGGCCTGCTCACCGACGGCGTCGACCAGCATCCGCATTGCGTGGTGCTGCTCGACGAAATCGAGAAGGCGCATCCCGACCTCTACAATGTGCTGCTCCAGATCATGGATCACGGCCGGCTCACCGACCACAACGGCAAGCAGGTCAATTTCCGCAACGTGATCCTGATCATGACCACGAATGCGGGCGCTTCCGATCTCGCCAAGCAGGCGTTCGGCTTCACGCGCTCGAAGCGTGAAGGCGACGACCACGAGGCGATCAACCGGCAGTTCGCGCCGGAATTCCGCAACCGCCTCGATGCCATCGTCTCGTTCGGCCATCTCAGCGTCGAGGTGATCGGCACCGTCGTCGAGAAGTTCGTGCTTCAGCTCGAGGCGCAGCTCGGCGACCGCGACGTCACGATCGAGCTGTCCGAGCCCGCCAAGGCCTGGCTGGTCCAGCACGGTTACGACGAGCAGATGGGCGCCCGTCCCATGGCCCGCGTGATCCAGGAGCACATCAAGAAGCCGCTGGCCGACGAGGTGCTGTTCGGCAAGCTCAAGGGCGGCGGCCACGTCCGCGTCGTTCTCGTCAAGGACGAGGCCGACGAGACCAAGGACAAGATCGGCTTCGAGTTCGTCGAGGGGCCGGTCACGCCGAAGCAGGAGAAGCTCCCCGGCACCCGCAAGCGCCCGCCTGGCAAGTCCAACAAGCCGGGCGGCCCCGGCGGCTCGAAGGGGCCGACCTCCAAGGGGCCGCTGGTCAAGGCTTGATCGGCATATGATGAATTGAAAAGGCCGGCTGCGAAGCCGGCCTTTTTGTTGTGTGCCGAGTATGAGCGACAGCTTGGAGGTGGAAGTCCTCTATCCAGCCTGATGGCGGCGAAGGATTAGCGAAGCGCAAGGGCGTCATCGTGAGGTGGGGTCTGAAGAAAGCGTGGAGCAAAGCCGCGGCCCGATGGACAAACACCGGATAACGAGGCCTACCCGGCCGGACGAGCGAGCAATTGATCGCGAAGTCCAAGGTCATCAAAGGTCGGGGTGGTAAATTCGGCGGGCGTGCGGTGAAGGCGGTCGGTCTTACCTCGGGAGGTCTGCGCTGTGTCTCGGCAACGAGACTGAGACCGTCGCAAGACGGCCTGACCGCAGCGCAGAAGTCAGCCGAGGGCGTAGTAGGCGGCAGCGCGCCGCTGAAGGCCTGAACGGTGGAAGTGGTCAGTAGAGCGGCGATCTCGTGCGAGCCATGCGGCAGAAGAATCAGGTCGAGCTGAACTTGAGCCCCGGAGCGGAGGGTGAAGCCCGAAGCGCCGGCGCCCGAGAGCCTGAAGCGCGTGCGGCGGAAGTCTGTCTCGAACGCCCGGCGGTCGCAGGACCGTCGATGGAAGACGTTGTCGAGAGTGAGAATCTGAAGGCAGCGTTGGCGCAAGTAAAGCGCAACAAGGGCGCGGCGGGCGTCGACGGGATGACCGTCGGCGAGCTGTCAGCCCACCTGAAGGAGCACTGGCCTGCGATCCGAGCCCAGTTGCTTGACGGCACCTACAAGCCACAGCCGGTGCGGCGGGTGGAGATACCGAAGGCGTCGGGCGGCCTGCGGCCGCTCGGCATTCCGACGGTGCTCGACCGCTTGATCCAGCAGGCGGTGATGCAGGTGCTGCATGCGCGTTTCGCGGGATCGTGAGCGCGGATTTCAGGGGATCGTGAGCAGAGATTTCAGACGATCGTGAGCAACGATTTCGCGGGATCGTGAGCAAGGCTTTCGGAGCCTTGCAGCGCTTCGGCCGACAACTCAACCGGCTTAGGGATGACCTCGTGGTTAACGAGGAAGTCCAATGCCTACCCAGAGATTGTCGATGCGCCGGATCAAGGAAGTCCTTCGGTTAAAACATTTTCAAGGCCTGCCAGAGCGGGCCATCGCGCGGAGCGTGGGCGTCAGCAACGGCGTTGTGCACAGCTACCTGAGCCGCGCCCGCTCTGCTGGGTTGAGCTGGCCGCTTCCGGAGGGAATGACCGATGAAGACCTGGAGCTTTTGCTTTTCCCGGCCCCACGACCAGCGTCTCAGAGCCCGCAGCGGCCGGTGCCCGACTGGAGCTACATCGATAAAGAGCTCCGCCGGCGCAACGTAACCCGTCGCCTGCTCTGGGAGGAGTATCGCGCCGTTAATCCCGACGGTTTCGGGTACACGTGGTTCTGCACTACCTACGAGGCCTGGAAGGGGCGGGTCCGACCTTCGATGCGGCAGATTCATCTGGGCGGCGAGAAGGTGTTCGTGGATTTCGCCGGCGACACCATCGACATCGTCGATCCCCTGACCGGGGAAGTGCAGCCGATGAAGCTGTTCGTCGCGGCGATGGGCGCTTCGAACTACACCTACGCCGAGGCCTGCCCCAGCGAGAGCTTGGCCGACTGGATCCGGGCCCACGTCAACTTGTTCACGTTTTTGAGCGGAACGCCGACGTTCGTGGTCTGCGACAACCTCAAAGCCGCCGTCAGCAACCCCGACCGCTACGATCCCGGCCTCAATCGCACTTATGCCGAGATGGCGAGCCATTACGGCACGGCCATTCTCGCCGCACGGCCGCGGCGCCCAAAAGACAAGGCGAAGGTCGAGGTCGCGGTGCAAATCGCCCAGCGCTGGATTCTGGCCCGGCTGCGCAATCAGCGCTTCTTTTCCCGGGCCGAGCTCAACGCCGCCATCAAGACACTCGTCGACGAACTCAATGCTCGTCAAATGCGTGGCTTCGGCTCAAGCCGCGCCGAACTGTTTGCCGAACTCGACAAACCCAAGCTAACCCCGCTGCCAGATCAGCCTTATGCCTTCGCACGCTGGAAGCGCTGCCGCCTCGCTCCCGATTATCATGTCGAGGTCGACGGCCATTGGTACTCCGCGCCGTATCGTCTGATTGGCGAGCTGGTCGATGCCCGTATCGACGATCGGACGGTCGAGATCTTCCACAAGGGCCAGCGGATCGCCAGCCATGCCCGCGCGCCCAACCGACGCGGACACACCACCATCGCCGACCACATGCCCAGCGCCCATCGCCGCTACGGCAAATGGACCCCCGCCGCGGTGATCGCCGCCGGCGAGCGGATCGGTCCTTCGACAGCAGCGTTTTTCCAGGCCGTGATCGACGCCCGGCCCCATCCAGAACAAGGCTTTCGAACCTGCCTTGGCATTCTGGCGCTCGTCAAAAGCTACGGCGCCGAACGCCTCGACGCAGCCTGCCGGAGGGGCATCCTCATCAAGGCGCGCTCCGTCGCCTCGATTAGATCGATCCTCCAGAACGGCCTCGATCGCACGTTCTTCGACGAATCTTTCGAGCACCAGCCCCTGCGCCACGGCAACATCCGCGGACGCGACTACTTCCACTGAAGCAAGGAGAGACCCGGCATGCTTAACCACCCAACCCACGAACGGCTGATCGAGCTTGGCCTGACCGGAATGGCCAAGGCCTTCGAGGAGCAGCGCCGATCGCCCGATCTCGAAGCCCTGCCGTTCGAAGATCGCATCGGCCTGTTGGTCGACCGCGAAGCCGCCGAACGCGACACCAGGCGGCTCACCACGCGCCTCAAGATCGCCGCACTGCGCCAGACTGCTTGCGTCGAGGACGTCGATCTGCGCACCCCGCGGGGCATCGACCGCGCCGTTTTCGCCAAACTCGTCGAAGGTCGCTGGATCGATCGCCACGAGAATTTGCTCGTCACCGGGGCAACCGGCCTGGGCAAAAGTTGGTTAGCCTGCGCGCTCGGCCACAAGGCCTGCCGCGACAACCGATCAGTCCTCTATCATCGCGTTCCAAGGCTGTTCGAGGCGCTCGCGCTCGCGCGCGGAGACGGACGTTACGCTCGGCTCCTCAAAAGCCTCGGCCGCGCTCAGCTTCTGATTTTGGATGATTGGGGACTATCGGTGCTCACCGCCGCGGAACGCCGCGATCTGCTCGAAATCCTCGAGGACCGCCATGGCCGCGCATCCACCATCGTCACAAGTCAGCTCCCCGTGGACACCTGGCATGGAGCCATTGGGGACCCCACGGTCGCCGACGCCATTCTCGATCGCCTCGTCCACAACGCCCACCGCCTCCAGCTCACCGGAGAAAGCATGCGAAAACGCAGCGCCAAAACCATCACCCTTGACGGCCAACCAGAACACTGACTCTATCTCCCATCGGCCGTAGCGGGCTGCTCACGATCGTCTGAATTCAGTGCTCACGATCGCGCGAAATCGATGCTCACGATCCGTGAAATCCGCATGCTGCAGGCGGATTGGGATAGGACGTTCGCCGAGACGAGCTTCGGCTTTCGGCCGGGGCGCTCGGCACATCGGGCGGTGGAACGGGCGCAGGCGTACATTGCGGCCGGCCACAGCATCGTGGTGGACATCGACCTGGAGAAGTTCTTTGACCGGGTCAACCACGACATCCTGATGGGACTGGTTGCCAAGCGGGTTGCTGACAAGCGCATCCTGAAGCTCATCCGCGCCTTCCTGAATGCGGGTGTGTTGGAAGGAGGGCTGGTCAGTCCGACGGAAGAGGGCACGCCGCAGGGCGGTCCGCTCTCGCCGCTGTTGTCGAACCTGATGCTGGATGTGCTGGACAAGGAACTGGAGAAGCGCGGCCACCGCTTCGTGCGTTACGCCGACGACTGCAACATCTACGTGCGCAGTCAGCGGGCGGGCGAACGGGTGCTGGCTGGCGTCGAGAGGTTCCTCGAAAAGCGCCTCAAGCTCAAGATCAACAAAGCGAAGAGCGCGGTTGCCAAACCGAGTGTTCGCAAGTTCCTGGGCTTCAGCTTCACCGGCGGGCAAGAACCGCGGCGGCGCATCGCGCCGCAGGCACTCGCCCGCTTCAAGGCGAAGGTTCGGGAGCTCACGCGACGCACGCGTGGTCGATGCCTCGTGCAGATCGCCAAAGAACTGTCGACCTACCTGATTGGGTGGCACGGCTACTTCGGCTTCTGTCAAACCCCGTCGGTGTTGCGCGTGCTTGACCAGTGGATCAGGCGACGGTTGCGCGCCGTTGCCTGGAAGCAATGGAAGTATGGACCCGCTCGCTTTGCCGAGTTGCGACGCCGCGGCGTCGGCCGGGATCTGGCGGCGCAAACCGCCGGCAGCCCACGTGGCCCTTGGCGGCTCGCGAACAGCCCCGCGCTCACCATTGCTCTGCCAAACGGCTTCTTTGCCTCACTCGGCTTGGCTTCCGTCGCGGCACGGCGACCCGCATAATCCGCTGAACCGCCGGATACGGACCCGTATGTCCGGTGGTGTGGGAGGGGCGGAGCCGCGAGGCTTCCCCCTATCCCGATTTGGGTTGCGAGCGATCCTTACGTTCCTGCCTCAGGCGCTGCAGGCCTTCATGGCAAATCGGCGCGTCGGGAGCCTCGCGAGGCCGTAGCGTGCCACGGCCGATAGAGGCGGGCTTGATGCAGCGCAAGGGCGTTCGCTACACCGCCGGCGGATTGCGGTCGGTGAAAGTCGTGCGCTGGTGCCAGTAGGGATAGGGCAGCGTCACCTTGCTGGCGGCGTCGAGCTTTGCGATCTGGTCCTTGGTCAAGGACCAGCCGACCGCGCCGAGATTTTCGCGCAGCTGTGCCTCGTTGCGCGCGCCGATGATCAGCGTCGAGACGGTGGGGCGCTGGAGCAGCCAGTTCAGCGCGATCTGCGAGACGCTCTTGCCGGTCTCCTTCGCGACCTCGTCGATCGCGTCGACCACACGGTAGACGTGCTCGTCCGGCACGGGCGGGCCGAAGTCGGCGGTCTTGGGCAGGCGGCTGACTTCCGGCTTTGGCTGGCCGCGCCGGATCTTGCCGGTGAGGCGCCCCCAGCCGAGCGGCGACCACACCACCGCGCCGAGTCCCTGGTCGAGGCCGAGCGGCATCAGCTCCCATTCGTAGTCACGCCCGATCAGTGAATAGTAGGTCTGGTTGGCGACGTAGCGCGGGAAGCCGTGCTTGTCGGCAACACCGAGCGACTTCATCAGATGCCAGCCCGAAAAATTCGAGACGCCGACATAACGGATCTTGCCGGCGCGCACGAGCACGTCGTGCGTTGAAAGCACCTCTTCAGGCGGGGTGAAGGCATCGAAGCCATGGAGCTGGAACAGATCGATGTAATCGGTGCCGAGCCGGCTCAGCGAACCGTCGATGGCCGCGAGCAGGTGCTGCCGTGACGAGCCGATGTCGTTGGGACCGTCGCCGAAGCGGAAGGTTGCCTTGGTCGAGATCAGAACCTTGTCGCGGCGGCCCTTGATGGCTTCACCCAGAACGCGTTCGGACTCGCCGAGCGAATAGACATTTGCGGTGTCGAACATCGACACGCCGGCCTCGAGGCAGATATCGAGAAGGCGGCGCGCTTCGGTCGCGTCCGTCGTGCCCCAGGCGGCGAGGCGACCGACGCCGCCGAACGTGCCGGTCCCAAGGCTCAAAGCGGGCACCATGAGGCCGGACCGGCCCAAGCGTCGGTATTCCATCGATAGGCTCCTCGGCTGGCCGCTGATTGATCGGTGCGGCCTTGGTGCCGGATGTTAGTGCAAGCACGCGCGTTGTCCTACGACGCGCTCACATACCGGCCTTGCTTCGGAGCGGGCTAGTCGTGCCGGAGCATGTCATCGAATGCAGCATCGGCAACGCGCGGGTCGACCGGACTTGCCGCAACCTGAGCCTCGCTCCTTGCTGGAGGAAAGCAGGCGGCTTCGTTGTCACGCGCCTGCCGCGGCAGCAATGTCAGGCCCCAGCCTGCCACGACCAGCACCGCGAGCCGGATCGCGATCACGCTCAGCAGCAGCTCCGATCCGCTTATCGTGGACTGAGTCCTCATGCGTGCAGCCTGCTGCAGGCCTGCTGGCAAGACAATCTGGAATTGGCGAGCCTTGCCTTCGTCGTAGACGAAGGCTCGTGGAGATGGCTGCTCAGTGCCGCTGGCTCTGCCTGAACTCGCGCGGCGACATCCCGAAGTGCTCGCGGAAGACGCGGCCGAAATGCGAGAGGTCGTTAAAACCCCAGGCGAACGCGACCTCGCTGATGTGGCGGTGAGCGAGCACGGGTGAAACAAGGTCGCGCCGGCATCGGGCGAGGCGCTCCGCAAGCACGTAGCGCTGGAACGAGGTGTCCTCGTCGGCGAGAAGATCGTTCACGTAGCGCGGCGAGATGCCGAGCGCAGCTGCAGTCTCCGCCAACGACAGATCGGGATCGGCGAGGTGCGCGCGGATGTGCGCCTTGAGCCGGTAGAGCAGGGCGGAGCGATGGGTCGAGGACGGCAGCGAGGTCTTGCCGAGCCGTTCGCTCAGCGCCATCGCCAGGAGATCGACGGCCTGTTCCGACAGGGCGGCGGCGTTGCCCGGTGCGAGCCGGTCCGCGCTCTGGCAGAGCCTGAAGATGAAGTCGTAGGCGAGCCGCTCGAGCGGTGCGTCTGCGCCGAACGAGATCGCGGTGAGCGTCTCGGTGCCGCCGAGCCTTCGCTGCAGCATCTCGCGCGGCACCTTGAAGATGGTCTGCGTGAAACTGTCGTTGAATTTCAGCTCATAGGGCCGCGTGGTGTCGTAGAGCGCGAACTCGCCGGGATGGATCACGGTCTCGCGCCCGTCCTGCACCACGCCGCCGTCGCCGCGATTGCCGAGCGCGACCAGCACAAAATCCTGGTCCGAGCGCGCGATGCGCGAGGGCGTGCGGAACACGTGCTGGCGGTCGGAGCAGACGTCGGAGCATACGGCCTTGCCGAGCGGGGCTTGCGTCACCGAGCCGTGGAAGGCGCTGCCGAGGTCGGACTTGCAGTCGAGCCCGACGAAGACGTCGCAGACGATGTCCTGCCAGAGAGCGAGCCGCCGGTAGCCGGGGCTGCCGTCCGTCGTGAACTGGATTGGCATTTGGACAGCCTCCCTTTCACATCTCGCAAAATCGCAAATTGGTGCGGATCCAGCCCGACCGGAGGCAAATCCCGTACCGGCGGCGATCCCGTCCGGTCGAGTTTTTGTGCCGCCATGGTCGAGCGCCGGGCGCCCGGATTGGCCAAATAGACTGCATCGGACGAGGTCTGCGATCAACCGGCAATGGAGGCAGCCATGGGCATCGAACATCCCAGATACAAGGTGGCGGTGGTGCAGGCGGCGCCTGCCTGGCTCGATCTCGATGCCTCGATCGACAAATCGATCGCGCTGATCAAAGAGGCGGCCGAGAAAGGGGCAAAACTGATCGCCTTCCCGGAGGCCTTCATTCCCGGCTACCCCTGGCACATCTGGATGGACTCGCCGGCCTGGGCGATCGGCCGCGGCTTCGTGCAGCGCTATTTCGACAATTCGCTGTCCTACGACAGCCCGC
The DNA here is from genome assembly GCF_054063675.1 of Bradyrhizobium sp. USDA 376. Classification (NCBI taxonomy): domain Bacteria; kingdom Pseudomonadati; phylum Pseudomonadota; class Alphaproteobacteria; order Hyphomicrobiales; family Nitrobacteraceae; genus Bradyrhizobium; species Bradyrhizobium sp. USDA 376. The sequence goes on along the minus strand of NZ_JBSSGN010000001.1, from coordinate 7,151,218 downwards.
AGGCCGAGCGGCTGCGCGATGCCGTGCGCAAGGCGAAGCTGACGGCGGTGATCGGGCTGTCAGAGCGAGACGGCGGCAGCCTTTATCTGGCGCAATGGCTGATCGGCCCCGATGGCGAGACGATCGCCAAGCGCCGCAAGCTGCGCCCGACCCATGCCGAGCGCACCGTCTATGGCGAGGGCGACGGCAGCGACCTCGCCGTGCACGCAAGGCCCGACATCGGCCGTCTCGGCGCGCTGTGCTGCTGGGAGCATCTCCAGCCGTTGTCGAAATACGCGATGTACGCCCAGAACGAGCAGGTGCATGTCGCGGCCTGGCCGAGCTTTTCGCTCTACGATCCCTTTGCGCCGGCGCTCGGCGCGGAGGTCAACAACGCCGCCTCGCGCGTCTATGCGGTGGAGGGCTCCTGCTTCGTGCTCGCACCTTGCGCGACGGTGTCGCAGGCGATGATCGACGAGCTCTGCGACCGGCCGGACAAGCACGCGCTGCTGCATGCGGGCGGCGGCTTTGCCGCGATCTACGGTCCCGACGGCAGCCAGATCGGCGACAAGCTCGCGCCGGACCAGGAGGGGCTGCTAATTGCCGAGATCGACCTCGGCGCCATCGGCGTGGCCAAGAACGCCGCTGATCCCGCCGGGCATTATTCGCGACCCGACGTGACGCGGCTGCTGCTGAACAAGAAGCGATACCAGCGCGTCGAGCAGTTCGCGCTGCCGGTCGATACCGTCGAGCCCACGGACGTTGCCGCAGCGGCGAACTGATCGCTTCCGCGCGGAGACGGGCTTACGTTACGCGACGCAGTGGCCGAGCAGCTCCGGATGTGCGGCGCAGATGTGATGCGCACCGGCGTCCCGCAGCTCGGCCTCGCTGCCATAGCCGTACAGCACGCCGATCGCGGTCATGCCGTTGGTGCGGGCGCCGACAACGTCATGGCTGCGGTCGCCGATCATGATCGCGCTGGCCGCATCGACCTTGGCCTCGTCGAGCGCGTAGCGCAGCAGGTCGCGCTTGTCGACGCGGGTACCGTCGAGCTCGGAGCCGAACACGCGCTCGAAATAGGGTTTTAGGCCGAAATGATCGACGATGCGGGTGGCGTAGACCGCGGGCTTGCTGGTGGCCACGAACATGCGCGGCGTCGTCGCGGCCAGCGTGGTCAGCGTGTCTGCGATGCCGGCATAGGCCTCGTTCTCGAACAGGCCGATATCGGAAAAGCGTTCGCGATAGAGCAGCAGCGCCCGGTCGGCGAGCTCGTCGCTTCCGGTCAGCTTTTTCAGGCTGGCCAGCAGCGGCGGCCCGATGCACCAGGTCAGTTCGTCCTCGCTCGGCACCGCCAGGTTCAGCCGCTCCAGCGCGTACTGGATCGAGCGGGTGATCCCCGGCTTCGGGTTGGTCAGCGTGCCGTCGAGATCAAAATAGATCGTTTGCATCCGGGCTCGGCCCCTGAGTTGAGACGGGTCCGTTGCTAGCCGGATCAGGCTTCAAGTCAAGGCCCGGGTCGTCATTGCTGCTTCGCCCATGCGACGATCGCTGCGGCGTCCGGGCCGGCCTGAGTTTCCCAGGCGGCGATCGCGCTGGTCGCGGCGTTGCGGAGCGCTCCGACGAGAGATTGCGGCGCGGGCTCGGCGATGGTGACGCCGTTGTCGCGCATGCGTGCGTAATTCTCGGCGGTGCGATGGGCGAGCAGCGCGAACTGGCTCTGCTCGGTCTCGGCTGCCGCTGCCATCACCTCGCGCTGCATCGGTTCGGACAGCTCCGCAAAGGCCTCGCTGCGGACGAAGGCGATCGAGATCGGCATTGCATAATTGATGGCCGTGAAATGCGGCAGGAAGTCCCACAGTTTGCGCCCCGCACCGCCATCGCCAGAGGTGAGGAACGCGTTCAGCTGCTGCTCCTTCAGGCCGGCGAGCGCCTTGTCCATCGGCAGGAACTGCGCATTGGCTCCGGCGGCGCGCATCACCGCGCTGGAATTGGCGTCGTAGGCGCGCAAGTTCAGTTTCGGCAGATCGTCGGCGCCTGCGAGCGCATGATCCGACCAGAGGCCCGTCGCCGGCCAGATCGTCAGATAGAGCAGCTTCAGACCGCGCGCGGCGAAGGCCTTCTCGTAGAGCGGGCGAGCGCGCGCATTGGTGGCGCGCGCGACGTCGACCGATTGCACCAGGAAGGGCAGGGTGGAGAGGCCGAGCACCGGGTCGAGACCGGACAGCGCGCCGGCAAAGGCATCGCCGCCGGCGATGCGGCCATCCAGCGCCGCACGCGGCATCTCGCCCGAATTGATCTTGAGCTCGTTGTCGAAGGCATTGGCCACGGTCACGAAACCGTTTGTGCGCGCCGCGACGCGATCGGCGAAAGTGGTGAGGCCGATGCCGGAAATGTTGTTTTGCGGGTATTCCGTGGTCATCCGCCAGCTGACCTGCGCCAGAGCCGGAGCGGCGGACAGGATGAGGGCAGCGAAGGCCAGGATTGCGCGGATCCGTCTGGCGGGGGAACGCATTGGGAGAAGCAGGTCAGGCAGCATATATTGGCAACTCGTCGAACCATGGCACGATGCCACAACATGGCGGATCACCTTGTCGCATGCCGCGCCGACGCGCGCCACAGCGATGCTTGGGCAGTGTTGACGCGAATTGCAGCACTCCTCGTTGGCGCACTGCTCGTCTCGACGTCGCAGGCTGCGGCGTGGGACAGCTCGCCCGCAAAAACCAACGTCGCCGTCCCGAGCGTCGAGGAGCTCGCGATGCCGCCGCCAAAGCCGGCAGCCGCACGCGAGAGCGACACGCGGGAATCGATCTGCCTGATCGTCGAAGCCGCCGCGCGCGATGCCAATCTGCCGCTGGAATTCTTCGCCCGCGTGATCTGGCAGGAAAGCCGCTTCCAGGCCGATGCGGTGGGGCCCATGACGCGCAGCGGCGAGCACGCGCAGGGCATCGCGCAGTTCATGCCGGGCACCGCGAGCGAGCGCGGGCTGCTCAATCCCTTCAATCCGGTGCAGGCACTGCCGAAGTCGGCCGAATTCCTGAACGAGCTGCGCAACCAGTTCGGCAATCTCGGCCTTGCCGCGGCCGCCTACAACGCCGGACCGCGCCGCGTGCAGGAATGGCTCGCCGGCACCGGTCCGATGCCGGAGCAGACCCGCAACTACGTCTACGCCATCACGGGCACGAGCGTTGACGCGTGGGCCAAGGCGGGCAGCACCGGCAAGGGCCCGCCGAGTTCGCCGCCGACGAGCTGTCGCGATCTCATGGCGCTGTTGAAGCGCGCGCCAAATCCGTTCGTCGCCGAGCTCGAGCAGCATGTCGAGCTTGCGGCAGCAAAGATCTGGGGCGTGCAGCTCGCCGCCGGATTCGACCGCAACAGGGCGCTGGCGATGTATTCCCGTGCGGTCACGCACCTGAGCGCGGTGATCGGCGAACGCGATCCGAGCCTGCTGAGCTCGGTGATGCGTAGCCGCGGCACGCGTGCCTTCTACCAGGTGCGCATCGGGGCCGATACGCGGAGCGAGGCGGATGATCTGTGCAACCGCATCCGCAAGGCGGGCGGTGCCTGCTTCGTGCTGAGGAATCGGGGTGTGGCGGGGTAGGGCGTCTCTCCGTGCGCATGCCAGCCCCGCCGCGCGCTTCCTTGACGCGAGGCGCCGCATTGCCCGTTATGCAGCCACGATTCCGTAACCCCGGCCAACACTCCCGTGGCGCTTCCTCCGCTCGATTCACCTCAATGGCAAAGTCCGTGGCGCGCCTTTGCGTGGGGGCTGCGCTCGATCACGCAGACGATCCTCACCATCGTGCTGTTCGTGACCTATCTCGGCATCGGCGCGCTCGCCCACGACACCCATTTCAGCCTGCTCTGGGCGCTCTGCTCGACGCTGTTCGTCTGGGCAGGTCCGGCGCAGATCATCCTGATCACCACACTCGGCTCGGGCGCCACCATCATCCAGTCGGCGATCGCCGTGACCGTCAGCGCCATCCGCCTGTTTCCGATGGTCGTCTCGGTGCTGCCGCTGATGCGCACGCTGACGACGAAACGGCGCGAGCTGGTCTTCGCCGCGCATCTCACGGCCGTGACGCTGTGGGTCGAATGCCACCGCTTCCTGCCGCAGGTGCCGCGCGAGCGGCGCATCGCCTTCGTGCACGGGCTCGGCTGCGGCCTGGTCTCGGTGTGCCTCACCGCCAATACGGTCGGGTATTTCCTCGCCGCCAACCTGACGCAGACGCTTGGCGCGGCGATCCTGCTGCTGACGCCGCTCTCATTCCTGTTCTCGACCGCGCGCAACAGCCGCGAGGTCGCCGACGTCGTCGCGCTGACGCTCGGGATATTGCTCTATCCGCTGGCGGCGAAGATGAACTCGGGTCTCGACATCCTCGTCAGCGGCGTGGTGGCGGGCACGATCGCCTATGGTGTGCATTGGTGGCGGGAGGTGCGCGCATGAGCTTTGCGCAAGCAATCGGCGATTGGCACGCACTGGCCGTCCTGTTCGTTGCCGGCGTTGTTCCCAACCAGATCTGGCGCATGCTGGGCCTGTGGTTCGGCGGCGGCATCGACGAGGGCTCGGAGCTGCTGGTCTGGGTGAGGGCGGTCGCCACCGCGATCCTCGCCGGCGTCATCGCCCAGATCGTTGTCGAGCCGCCCGGGGCGCTGGCGAGCGTGCCCGATGTCTTGCGCTATGGTGCGGTGGGCGCCGGCCTGATCGTTTTCCTGCTGACCCGCCGCTCGATCTTTGCCGGCGTAGTGACCGGCGAAGTCTTCATGCTGGCCGGCAAGTGGTGGTTGGGCTAAAACCACTTCCGACAAGCTAGGGAACAGGAATTATGGTTCGCGAAAACGAGCTCCGTGAGGGCGAGGTCTCCATCGAGTTGCCATCGACCGTGGATGCCGGCCTCGTCTTCATCGGCCGCATCCGCACGCCTTGGACCTCGCGGCTGGAGACGCCGCGGCAGGGGCGTCAGGACGGTCCGATCTGTCGCCTCGAGATCTTCGAGCCGTTCGTGCCGGCCATCAAGGGCGTCGATTTCTACAGCAATCTCGAAGTGCTCTACTGGCTCGACCAGTCGCGCCGCGACATCATCCTGCAGAGCCCGAAGAACAACGAGAAAACCCGCGGCACGTTTTCGCTGCGCTCGCCGGTGCGGCCCAATCCGATCGGCACCTCAATCGTCAAGCTGGTCGGGATCGAGGGCAATGCCATCCTCGTTCGCGGCCTCGACTGCATCGACAACACGCCGCTGATCGACATCAAGCCCGACCGCTGCGAGTTCACGCCGCTGGCCGCGCCGCAAGCAGGGGATTTCCAGACGGAGTAATTTCCTCCGTCATTCCGGGGCGGCGCGAAGCGTCGAGCCCGGAATCCATCGGGCCGCGGAGATCGTTGTGAAATGGATTCCGGGCTCGCGCCAAGAGGCGCGCCCCGGAATGACGATGTGGAGAAAGTCAGCCCGCCTTCAACGCCGCGATCAGCTTGGTCGCGTTCTCTTCCAGCACCTTGACGTCTTCCTTGCGGCTGGCGGGCGGCAGCATCGCCACGCCGTCGTGGCGCGGCAGCACATGCATGTGCAAGTGAAACACCACCTGTCCGCCGGCGGGCTCGTTGAACTGCTGCACGGTGATGCCGTCGGCCTTGAACGCCTTCATCGCGGCCGCTGCGATCTTGTGCGCGCCGCGCGCGACGTGGGCGTAGTCGTCGGGTTTGATGTCGAGGATGTTGCGGGCAGGGGCCTTCGGGATCACCAGCGTGTGGCCGGGCACGCGCGGCATGATGTCGAGGAAAGCGAAGACGTGCTCGTCCTCATAGACCTTGTGGCAGGGAAACTCGCCGCGCAGGATCTTTGCGAAGATGTTGTTGCTGTCGTAGGCGGTCATGGCGGCGGCTCCCAAGAACATTTGCGCTTAGAAATTTGCGCTTACTGTCACCAGCCACGGCAAGGCGTCAAGGCGCCTCGTCGATGCCTTTGCGGAACGGGCCGAGCTCGGCAAGCTCGCGCCCGGCCTCGGCGACATAGGCGCGCTCGCGCTTGAGGTAGTCATCGATGGCGCGGCGCAGGCCGGGATCGGCGATGAAGTGGGCGGAATGGGTCGTGCGCGGCAGGTAGCCGCGCGCGATCTTGTGCTCGCCCTGCGCACCGGCCTCGACATGGGTGAGGCCATGTTTGATCGCGAAATCGATCGCCTGATAGTAGCAGATCTCGAAATGCAGGAAGGGATGATGCTCGACCGCGCCCCAGTTGCGGCCGAACAGCGTGTCGGAGCCGATGAAGTTGATCGCGCCCGCAATCCAGCGGCCGCTGCGGCGGGCCATCACCAGCAGCACGTCCTGGCTCATGGTCTCGCCGATCAGCGAGAAGAACTCGCGCGTCAGATACGGCCGGCCCCATTTGCGCGAACCGGTCTCCATGTAGAATTCGAAGAAGGCGTCCCAGGCATCCTCGGTGATGTCTTTTCCGGTGAGCCAATGGATCGTGATCCCGGCCGCCAGCGCGTCGCGCCGCTCGCGCTTGATCGACTTGCGGTGGCGCGAGTTCATCGTTGCCAGGAAGTCGTCGAAACTCGCAAAACCCTGGTTGTGCCAGTGGAACTGCTGGTCGGTGCGCTGGAGGAAGCCGTGCCTGGCGAGCAGCTTCCATTCGTCTTCGCGGGCGAAGGTGACGTGCACGGACGAGGCCTTGCTGACGCCGCAGAGCGCCACCAGCCCGCTCGCCAGCGCCTCCCTGATCTGCTCGCGGTCGACGCCGTCGCGGACAAGCAACCGCGGTCCCGTCGCCGGGGTGAAGGGAACCGAGACCTGAAGCTTCGGGTAGTAGCGTCCGCCGGCGCGCTCATAGGCATCCGCCCAACCGCGGTCGAAGACGTATTCGCCCTGAGAGTGCGATTTCAGATAGCAGGGCACGACGCCGGCGACGCGGCCGTCGAGCTTGGCCACGAGGTGCCGGGGCGCCCAGCCGGTGCGGATCGTTGCCGAACCCGATTTCTCGGCAGCCGAGAGAAAGGCGTGTGAGACGAATGGGTTATAGGCAGGTTTTGAGAGGCCGAGAGAATCGCCTGGGTGGGCGGATGAGGTTCCCGCGCCATGCCCATTGCAAGCCTTTTCGTTAAGAGCCTTTTCGTTAAGAGCCTTGCTGGGATTGGCGCAGGCGTCCCAATCCTCGGGCGAGACTTCGCCAACGGACGGTACGGCCTCGAGCGTAATGTTGGATGATGCCATTGCGCCCAAGATCGTGCATTGCAGCAGCGACTTCAAGGGGGCGGGAACATGATGCCGGGTCGGCAGCGCCTGCGATTGCGCGCAACTCCATCCGCGAGTCGTCCTGGCGAAAGCCAGGACCCATTACCCCAAGGAGGAGTTGTAGTGCCGAACTGCCGACTACCCGTCTTCGCCAAACTGGCGCCGGTGATAATGGGTCCTGGCTTTCGCCCATGGGCGCTAAAATAGTTGCATAGCTTGATAGCGACGTTTTCGTCTTGGTGGTTCGTGTAGATGCCGTCCGAGCGTGGAGCGAAGTCTGCGCAGGCAAGCAATCGCGGGTTGGGGCATGATTGCTTGTCGGAGCGAGGCGACGAGTTGGCGGAGCAGACGCCAGGCTCCTGGACGGGTCAGGCGGCCTCGGCCAAGCGGGGAGAGTCCTCGAGTTCGTCGACGAGTGGCTCGAGCAGGAGAATGATCAGCAGATGAGCGAGGATGTGGGGCCTGGCGGACCGCTCGTCAGTTCCGGGAGGGCCCTTCAGGCCAATCAAACTCTTGAGCCGCTTGAAGCCGAGTTCAATGCGCCATCGCAGCCGATAGAGGGCAAGGACATCGCTCGTTGAGAAGTCCTCCGGTGCGAGCGAGGTCACCAGGATCACCCAATCTGCGGCGTCAAGTGTTTGCCTGGAGAGCTGGTGGCCTCCCTTTTGTGCCGTTCGGCGCGCCTTGCGTCGTGCGACCGCGGCCGCTTGCGCCGGCTTCCTGACGGCAACCAGGCGCAGAGCGAGCAGCGGTGCGCCAGACTTGCGTTTTATCCAGATCGGTCGATCGATCAGGCCACATGCCGAAGCCTTGCGCAGTTCGGCCGTCAGATCGACCAGACCACCTTTGGCATCAACCCAACGCGCGCTCTTCCAGCCGGACCGGATCACGAAGTCCGCGCCGGCATCGACGAGACGTGCCATGCGCTCCGGTTGCAGATAAGCGCGGTCGCCAAGACGGATTTCGCCGGCAATCACCGGTATCCGGTCCAGCGTCTCGCCCGCTCGCTGATCGGTCAGCTCGAAGTGACCAAAGCGCTCCTGCGGAAGATCGAACGCGCTGTGTATGCGCCACACCGCGTTCTTGTTCCTGCCGCTCGTCCCAGCCTTCGGGACCGTCGTGGCGTCAACAATGCGGATCAGGCGGCCGTAGCTCGCCTTCGGCGCACCGCTCGCCAGTGCTTGGCCTATCAACTTCGCCAGCCAATCTCCGCACTGACGCAACCGATACAACAGAGCCACGTTGGAGATATCGACAAGGCCCACCGACGTGGCCCATGCCGCCGTCAACCGCAGACCTCGCTCGCCAAGGCAATACGCCAGGATCAAGCGCAGCAAATCCACCGCATTGCTGATCTCCCGCGGGCGGACAAACGCCTTCGTCTCGCGCGCGCTAACGTTGAGCGCTTCGGCGCCGCCAAGCCGGGCGACTACGCGCGCCCAGTCCTCGTTCACAAGCGATTCGTGTGCCATCCCAATTTGGAATCACAAGCGAATCCAACGCGCAAATCCTATTTTAGCGCCCATGGGCTTTCGCCAGGACGACGCCGGAGGCTAAGGCACGAACCCCTCGAAGATCATCTGGTCCGCATATTGCCCGACCCGCGTCCGCTGCTCCGGCGTGCGCACGGTCCAGCCGAGCAGGGCGCAGCCAAAGACGTTGCGGGCGAGCCAGGGGGCAGGGGCCGGGAGGTGGTCGACCTTGAAGGCGACGAAATGCGGCCGGGTCTGCAAGCCGTGGCGCAGGTACAGCATGCTGTCGCGCTGCGCCGGGGTTAGCTTGGCCCAATACTCGTCCTCGTAGGTTCGCTGCGCGACGATGCCGCGCGGGCGGGAGGGCAAGAGCTCGCGCAGCGCCAGCACCTGGTCGGGGTCGAAGGACATGCCGACGGCGGGGCCGTCATAGGATGCAAGCACCTCGGCCATCCGCTTCACCAGCTTGCGATCGCCGCCGAAATGGCTCTTCACCTCGATCACCAGGGGCACGCGGCCGGCGACCATGGCGCAGAGGTCGGAGAGCGACATCATCCGCTCGTCGGTGTCCTTGAACCTGACGGCTTTCAGCTCCGCCGCGGTCTTCCCGATCACTTCGCCGGTGGCCTCGGTGAGGCGGCCGAGCGCATGGTCGTGATGAACCATGGCCTCGCCGTCGGCGGAGAGCTGGATATCGACCTCGATCGAGAAATTGCCAGCGATCGCAGCCTGCACCGCCGCCGGCATGTTCTCGACGATGCCGCGGGAAATGTCGTGCAGGCCGCGATGGGCGACCGGCCGGGCTGTCAGCCAATCCGGAGCGCGCATGCGCGTCAGGCGACCTCGAACACGCCTTCGACCTCGACCGCCGCGTCCGCGGGCAGCGAGGCGACACCGACGGTGGTGCGGGCATGGCGGCCCTTGTCACCGAAGGCGGCGACCATCAGGTCGGAGGCGCCGTTGAGCACCTTCGGCCCGTCCAGGAAGTCCGGGGCCGAGTTGATGAAGCCGCCGAGGCGCACCACGCGCACGACCTTGTCGAGATCGCCGAGCGCCGCCTTGACCTGGGCCAGCAGGTTGACCGCGCAGCCGCGCGCGGCCGCCGCGCCGTCCTCGATCGAGACGCCGGCGCCCAGCTTGCCCTTGGCGATCAGCTTGCCGGCGGGGTCGAAGCAGACCTGGCCGGAGACGAACAGCAGATTGCCGGTCCGGACGAACGGCACGTAATTGGCGACGGGGGTGGGGGCCTCGTGCAGCTTGATGCCCTGTTCCGCCAGTTTCTGCTCGACCGTGCCCGCCATGTCCGACCTCGTTGTCCAAAAATCATTCACTCCCGGCACGTCCGCAGGGGCCGGGCGCGCCCTGTTTCGCCCATCGTGCCGCCACATGCAAGCAACCGAAGGGGACTGCATTTTGTTGAGGCAAGGCAGCGCGTTCAACGCGGGGGCCGCAACTTTACGTGAAACGGCCTCAGTTGCGACGCAATGGAACGGTCATTAAAATGTCGAATCTGCGCTTTCCTCAGGGAACAGACATGGTGCACCTTTTCCGGACTTCGCTCGGTGTGATGGCGCTTGCGGCGGCCGCTTTCGGCCCAGGCCCTGGAGGCGAGGCGCTTGCCGCCAACGGTCCGTTCCTGGCGCACCAGGCGCTCTATGATCTGCGTCTCGTCAAATCGCGCTCCAATTCGGTCAACAGTGCGCGCGGCCGCATCCTCTACAATTTCACCGGCAGCGCCTGCGAGGGCTACACCTCGGAATTCCGCCAGGTCTCGGAGCTCGACAGCGGCGAGGGCAAGGTCACGCTGAGCGACCTCCGCTCCAATTCCTGGGAGGACGCGGCCGGCAAGAGCTACCGCTTCAAGATCGAGACGCGGATGAACGAGGCCGATGCCGGCCGGGTCGACGGCTCGGCCGAGCGCGACGGCGACCATATCAACGTCAAGCTGAAGCTGCCGGCGCCGAAGAGTTTCACCCTCGACGGCAAGATCGTGTTCCCGACCGAGCAGATCCAGCGCATCATCGCCGCCGCCAAGGACGGCAAGTCGCTGCTCGAGCTCTCGGTCTATGACGGCTCCGACGATGGCCAGAAGGTCTACAACACGCTGACCGTGATCGGCCAGCCGATCGCCGCCGACCGTGCCTCCTCGTCCGATCCGTCGACGTCTGACGAGCACATGAAGTCGCTGAAGCGCTGGCCGGTCACCGTCAGCTATTTCGACCGCGAGGCCCAGCAGAAGGAAGGCGAGCAGACCCCGGTCTACGCGATGGCGTTCGAGCTCTACGAGAACGGCGTCTCGCGCCAGCTCGTGCTCGACTACAACGATTTCGTCATCTCCGGCGCGATGGGCAAGTTCGACGTCAAGGACAGCAAGCCCTGTAATTGAGGGATTGCTGCTGCGTGCAGCGCCACTTTTTCACCGTCATCCTGAGGTGCTGATCCTGCGGCTTGCCGCAGGATCAGCCTCGAAGGATGACGGAGCAATAGCGGTGCGCGTTGCATCTAGCTCTCGTCACACTCTCCAGCTACGCTCTCTCCCAACCACAAACTCCGGGAGCGCCTCCATGCCCAAGCTCGACCATCTCCGCCCCAGCGGCCTGCATCACAATCCCGCCTATTCCCACGTCGTCACCGCCACCGGCGCGCGGACGATCTACATTTCCGGCCAGGTCTCGACCGACGAGGAAGGGCGGATCGTGGGCGAGGGCGATATCGCCGCGCAGACCACGCAGGTGATGCAGAATCTTGGGCACGCGCTGAAGGCGGCCGGCGCCAGCTATTCCAACATCGTCAAGATCACGACCTTCGTGGTGAACTACAAGCCGGAGCTGCGTCCCATCATCGGCAAGGCCCGCTCCGCCTTCTTCGAGGGCATGGAGCCGCCGGCTTCGACGCTGGTCGGCGTCTCCGCGTTGGCTGCGCCGGAATGGCTGATCGAGATCGAGGCGGTGGCGGTTGCGGATTGAGATCTGATCTTGCAGCCCGGATGGAGCCAACGGGTCGGCGCGAAGCGCCGCCCGATGACAGGCTCCGCGTAATCCGGGAGGCCTTCCATTGAGGTTCATGGGTCCCGGATCGCGCTGCGCTAGATCCGGGTTACGTTGACTATCCGTGCTTCGCTTTGGACATCTCTTGCAGCAGTGCCATCGCTTCATCGGCCTGGTCGACAGGCACAAAGAGATGGTCGTGGTGAAAGGCCGACACGGCGTTCACGCTGATGCCGGCTTCAGCCAGACGCGCCGTGACGGCCGCCAGAAAGCCCACCGCATCGAGCGCGGAGTGAACCATCAAGGTGATCAGGCGAGAGAGAAATTCATGGCGCAGTCCGGCACGTTCGGCTTCCTCGTGCAGGATCACCAGCGTTGTTCCTTCGCGTTCGCGGAACGTCAGCACCGGGCTGATGGTAGCTGGAATGCTCGCGCCTGGCTCAAGCGTGCAAAACACGAAGATACCGTCCAGCATCTGCGGCTGCATGTTCCTCAGCAGCGCGTCGAGATTGCGTTCGCCTGTCACGTTGCTAGCCCCCGAACCGGTAAGATCCTTTGAGCCCCCCGCGAAGCTATTGGCGCCAGCGGCTGTTGAAGGCACAACCAACATACCTTTGTATATCTCCTCTAATCCTTCTCATACGCTGATCTTACGCTGGTACAATTGAGCGACGGCGGGAGATTCTTACAATTTGAGTCCACTCGGGTCACTGCGAGGAAGCTCAAATGAACGTCGTCATTCGAAAGCTCAACGGCTTGTGGCACCTCATCGTCGGGTCTTGTCAGATCCGAACTCCGTTCCTGGAAACTCAGGATCGACAGCTGGTGGTTCAATATGCCCGGCGCGCCTATCCGGGTGCACGGATTTTCGAACGCGACTGAGCCGGGCAGGCCTCGATCACTCCTGCGCCTTCTCCGGCCCGTCATAGGCAATGCCGCGGATCACGGCGGCGCTGCCGAACTTCTTGCGCAGGCTGTCCACGGCACGTTCGGCATGCGCAGCGCGGCGGTCGAGCATGTCGGTGTCGTCGCTCGCCGAGCCTTCGCGTAGCGCGCTGACGCCGGCGCCCATCAGGCGGAAGGCGGTGCCGTCGATTTCTTTCGCCAGCATTTCGCGGCAGATCGAAAAAATCTTCGCTGCAAGTTGCGTCGGCGCGGCGATCGATTGCGAGCGGGTGCGCTGGCGGAAATCGGCGGTCTTCAGTTTTAGCGTCACGGTCGAGCCGGCGAGCTCGCTGCTCTTCAGCCGTGACGACGACTTCTCGCAGAGCCGCCACAGGATCTTTTCCAGCGTCGCGAAGTCGCGGATGTCGGTTTCGAAGGTGGTCTCGCTGGAAATGGTCTTGGCGCCGCGATCGGCCTCGACGCGGCGGTCGTCGATGCCGCGGGCGAGCCGCCACAGCCGGCGGCCGTCGCTCGGAAACTGCCGCATCATCTCGATCTCGTCGGCCTTTTGCAGGTCGGCGATGATGCGGAAGCCGCGCTGCACGAGGCGCTCCTGGGTCGCGGGCCCAACGCCGAAAATGAACCCGACCGGTTTTTCCGCCAGCATCAACCGTGCTTCCTCCTGGTCGAGTGCGGCAAAGCCGCGGGGCTTGTCGAGATCGGAGGCGATCTTGGCCAGGAACTTGTTGCAGGACAGGCCGACCGAGACGGAGATGCCGACGTCGCGCTCGATGTCGCGGGCAAAGCGCGCCAGCACCTTGGCCGGGATCATGCCGTGCACGCGCTCGGTGCCGGAGAGATCGAGGAAGGCCTCGTCGATCGAGAGTGGTTCGACCAGCGGCGTCAGCGCCTGCATGGCCTGCCGCACCTCGCGGCCGACGCGGACGTATTTCGCCATGTCGGGGCGGATCACGGTGGCATGCGGGCAGGCTTCCAGCGCCTTGAACATCGGCATCGCCGAGCGAACGCCATAGGTGCGCGCAATATAGCAGGCGGCCGACACCACGCCGCGCTTTCCGCCGCCGATGATGACGGGCTTGTCGGCGATGTCAGGATTGTCGCGCTTCTCGACCGTCGCATAGAAGGCGTCGCAGTCGATATGGGCGATGGTCAGCGCGGCGAGCGCCCGGTGGCGGACGAGGCGAGGGGAACCGCAGGCCGAGCAGCGGCGGACGCCCATCTCCAGATCGGCCAGACAATCCCGGCAGAAGCAGCGGGGCCCGGCCGGGACGGGGGCGCTCACGGCACGTCGCGCTCCCAATTGGGGTCGCCGAGCGCATCGCCGAGGACCTGCCGCGCTGCGGCAATGTTGGTCGGATGCAGTTCGGCGGCGGTGGCGAAGGCCTTCACGGTGGCGTCATCGCGCAGCACGAAATCGAGCACGTTGAGCAGGAAATTCGGGTCCGCGGCGGCGTTCCGCAGGGTCTCCGGGCCGACACCTGTCTCGGCCAGAAACAGGCCCAGCCGCTCGGGCTCGCCCGCGACGAAGGACAGGGCCTGAATCGCAACGATTTCAGCGACTTCGCGAGGGTTGTGAACAGGCTTTTTCACGGGGCCGGTTTGCCTTTCCGTTAACTTTCGGTGTCTACTTTGCATCATGCCCGAGTCTCCGCCTTGAGTCTTGCGATCCCGGGGCAAGCAACTGGAAACCACATCGCAGAAAGTGGCCCCTCGGGTTTAACGAAACTAGAGCGAATCTGAGGCTAGTTTGAATCCAGTTTTCGAAGCGCCGGCGAGCGGCGCCTGAGGCGTTACATGTATTCGGCTTCGTGCCAATCAGGAGGGCGGGATGGCTAAGACCGTCCTGATCGTGGAAGACAACGAGCTCAACATGAAGCTCTTCCGCGACCTGTTGGAAGCACATGGCTACCAGACTTCGGGCACCAGCAACGGCTACGAGGCGCTCGATCTGGTTCGCAAGATGCGGCCCGACCTCGTGCTGATGGATATCCAGTTGCCGCAGGTCTCAGGGCTGGAGGTGACGCGCTGGATCAAGGACGATCCGGAGCTGCGCACCATTCCCGTCGTCGCGGTCACGGCGTTCGCGATGAAGGGCGACGAAGAGCGCATCCGCGAGGGCGGCTGCGAGGCCTATTTGTCCAAGCCGATCTCGGTCGGCAAATTCATAGAGACGGTCCGGCGTTTTATCGGATAGGAAGTGAGTGCAAAGTGTCCGCGCGTATCCTCGTCGTCGATGACGTTCCTGCCAACGTCAAGCTGCTAGAGGCCCGTCTGTCCGCCGAATATTTCGACGTGATGACCGCCTCGAACGGCACCGAGGCGCTGGCGATCAGCCGCAGAGCCGAATGCGACATCATCCTGCTCGACGTGATGATGCCTGATATGGACGGCTTCGAAGTCTGCCGCCGCCTGAAGTCCGATCCGGCCACGCACCACATTCCCGTCGTGATGGTCACCGCGCTCGACAGCCCGTCCGACCGCAACCGCGGCCTCGAGGCCGGCGCCGACGATTTCCTCACCAAGCCCGTCTCCGACGTCGTGCTGATCGCGCGCGTGCGCTCGCTGACGCGGCTGAAGATGATGACCGATGAGCTGCGCATGCGCGCCATCACTTCGCTCGAGATCGGCATGCAGGCGCCCGAGCGCAGCGCTGTCGCCGATACCGGCAAGGGCGGCCGCATCCTCCTGGTCGACGACCGCGAGTCCTCCTATCAGCGGCTGGCGACGATCCTCGCCGCCGAGCACACCATCGACGTCGAGCCGAACCCGACGGAGGCGCTGTTCCACGCCGCCGAGGGCAATTACGACCTCCTGATCGTCTCGCTCGACCTCAACAATTTCGACGGTCTTCGGCTCTGCAGCCAGGCGCGCTCGCTGGAGCGCACGCGCCATGTGCCGATCCTGGCGATCGCGGACCCCGAGAATTCGACGCGGCTGCTCCGCGGCCTCGAGATCGGCGTCAACGACTATCTGCTGCGCCCCATCGACAAGACCGAGCTCCTGGCGCGCGCCCGCACCCAGATCCGCCGCCGCCGCTACACCGATCATTTGCGCGACAACGTGCAGAACTCGATCGAGATGGCGATCACCGACGCGCTCACCGGCCTGCACAATCGCCGCTACATGGAGAGCCATCTGGCAACGCTCGCCGAGCAGGCCGCGACCCGCGGCAAGCCCCTGGCGCTGATGATCCTGGACATCGACTACTTCAAGTCGATCAACGACAATTACGGCCACGATGCCGGCGACGACGTGCTGCGCGAGTTTGCGGTGCGGGTGCGCAAGTCGATCCGCGGCATTGATCTCGCCTGCCGCTACGGCGGCGAAGAGTTCGTCATCGTGATGCCGGAGACCGATCTCCACGTCGCCGGCATGGTCGCCGAGCGCCTGCGCCGCTCGATCGCGGGCGAGCCGTTCGCGATCCACAAGGGCACCAAGCGCATCGAGGTCACGATCTCGATCGGGCTCACCACGCTGGAGCAGAAGGGCGAGGCGGTCGCCGACGTCCTCAAGCGCGCCGACACCGCGCTGTACCGGGCGAAGCACGACGGCCGAAATCGCGTGGTGTCGCAGGCGGCATGAGGGCCGCCGCGACACAAATTGCGAAAACAACCCCATGCACAGTAGCCGGCGCTAGTCGGATCAAGGACTTGCGCGGGTGCGCGAGATGGCTCGCGCCGGGAGCGGCGACGTTTGACCCGTCGGGCAAAACAGGAGCATATTGGTAGGGTGGCGGCGGTCCTACAAACTCCGCTGTCATTCCCCGCGACCCGGCTACGCCAAGGCTTCGCCGGGGCTAAGATCTGGGGCGCCGAAGCTTTAGCGAAGGCGGCAGGCGGGGAATCCAGTACGCCGCGGCCTCTCAGTTCAATCACAACCGCCTCTGGAATACTGGATCACCCGCCTTCGCGGGTGATGACACCTGACGATACGGGTACAGCGGCTATTTCGCGCGCTTGCGCTCCCCCACATCCACGCCCGCATTCCGCAACAACACCGTCGCCGCTTCCTTCGCAGCCCGCGCCATCGCCGGGTCATCACGCACGAGGTCCTGCGCGATCGAGCCATCCACCAGCAGCACGAGCTGCGTTGCCAGCGCCTCCGCATCGGCAACGCCGAGCTCGGTCAGGCGGTCGCGAAACCAGAGGCGGCGGCTTTCCTTGAAGGCGATTGCGATCTTCTTCACGGCGCGATCCGAAGGCCCGAGCTCGGCCACCGCATTCACGAACGGGCAGCCGCGAAAGTCTTTCGCCGCAAAGCGCCGCTCCAGCGAATCGAAGGTGGCGAGAATCTGCTCGGCCGGCGGCTTGTCGGAAGGGCGCGCGCTTACGAAGCGACGCTCGAGGTAAGCCGCGATCAGCGCGTCCTTGGACGGGAAGTGGTTGTAGAGCGTGCGCTTGGAGATGCCGATCTCGGCCGCGATGGTGTCGACGCCGATGGCACGAATGCCTTGCAGATAGAACAGCTTGTCGGCGGTCTCGAGGATCCGCTCTTTCATCGTCTGTGAGGCAGGCGGGGGAGCCATGCAGAGCTAAGCGTCCTGTTCGCTTGACAGTAGCGGCCAACTATAGCCTAAGTACACAGGTCTGTGTAACCAAAATCATCGGCAAAAACAGACGACGGCTCGCGTGCCGCGCCCAAAAGGGAGAAGAAAAATGCCCCTGTTGCAGGTCCTGCGTCCGACATTGCCGATCCTGATCGGCGCCTCGATCATGCTGACGCTGAGCATGGGGCTGCGGCAGAGTCTCGGCATCTTCATGCAGCCGCTGACGCATGACATCCACATTTCGATCTCGGATTTCACGCTGGCGCTGGCGGTGCAGAACCTCGCCTGGGGCTTTTTGCAACCGCCCGCCGGCGCGCTGACGGTGCGCTACGGCTTTCGTCCGATCATGATCGTGGGCGCGCTGATGTACATTGCGGGGCTCGCCTTGATGGCGACCGCGAACGGGCTCGTCAGCATCATGATCGGCGGCGGCATCCTGATCGGGACGTCGCTGGCCTGCACCGCGGCCGCGATCGCGATGTCGGTGGCGGCGCGCGCGGTGCCGGAAACGGTGCGCTCGACCGTGCTCGGCATCGTCTCCGGCGCGGGCTCGCTCGGTGCGCTCCTGTCGGCGCCGATCGGGCAGATGCTCAACGAGGGCTTCGGCTGGCGCATCGGGCTTGCCGGCTTCGTCGTCATGTCGGTGCTGATGATCCCCGCGGCCTGGTATGCCGGGCGCGTCGACAAGATCCCGCTGCCGAAGCCGGCCGCCGATGACATCGGCGATGCCTCGGTGGCAACCGCGGCAAGGACGGCGTTCGGCAACGCGCCGTTCGTGGTGATGACCTGCGCCTATCTCGTCTGCGGCATGCAGCTCGTGTTCCTGACCACGCACCTGCCGTCTTATCTTGCGATCTGCGGCCTCGATCCGATGCTGAGCGCGCAGACGCTCGGCATGATCGGCGGCTTCAACGTGCTGGGCTCGCTGTTCTTCGGCTGGGCAGGCCAGCGCTGGAACAAGCTGGCGCTGCTGGGCGGGATCTACATCCTGCGCTCGCTCGCGCTCGCCTGGTACTTCATGCTGCCGGCGACGTCGTTCTCGACGCTGCTGTTCGGTGCGATCATGGGCTTCCTCTGGATGGGCGTCGGCCCGCTGGTCGCGGGCGCGGTCGCCGAGATGTTCGGCCTGCGCTGGCAGGCGATGATCCAGGGCCTCGCTTTCATGAGCCACCAGATCGGCAGTTTCCTCGGCGCCTACGGAGGCGGGGTGCTCTACGACGCGCTCGGCTCCTACACCATGGCCTGGCGCATCGGCGTGGCGCTCGGCCTTGCCGGCGGCATCGTGCAGGTGGCGTTCGCGCTGATCCGGCCGTCGCAGCCGCCGGCGCCGGTGTTGCGGACGGCGTAGGCGGGGCGTGTGGTCGCTTCGTCTGCTTGGTCGTGATGGGCCGCTTGTGACCCATTCCGAAAGTCGACTCGAAGAGAGCCTAAGCAAAGAACGGGTGGGGAGCGTCTCCCGTTCCTTTCGCCTTCATGACGGCGATGCACTCATCGATCTGCTGGTCGGACATGTTTAGTCCGAATTCGCCGCACAGCACGTCCCTGAACTCTCTCTCGGTCATCAGCCGGCGTTTCTCCGCGTGCCCGTCTGCGTCCCGGACGGTGACACGCGCGTTGTACATGGTGATCCGGCTCCTGTTGGGTCCCGGCTTTGCCACGATGATGTTGCCTTGGTACGGCGTGTCTGGATGTGTCGCCGTGTACCAGTTGGTGATCTCGTACTCGCCATCGTAGCGAGGATAAGGAATGACCCGGTAGATGTGCTGCCAGCCATGCTTGAGCCGCGCCTGGAGCGTCAGCTCGCCGCCAACATCGATGAAGCGCATGACCTCGTGGGGCGTCTCTTGTTCGATCTGCGGCACAAGCATCAGCGCGCAGGTCGGCGCGAGGTTGCCGAACCCGACATCTGCAAGATAAGTGCCCTCCGGCAGGTCCACTTTCAGCAACATGTGAATGGCCGGGCGCGGTGCGTCGATCTCCAGCCCGCGCACGACACGCCCTTGCAGGCTTGTGATCCTGTAGCCGAGCGACCGAAGTCCGGCTCGGAACAGCATGTTCTGTTCAAAGCAGTATCCGCCTCGCCCGCCGGCAATCATCTTCTGCTGGAGCGTAGGCACATCGAGCTTGGGCGGATGCCCGAGCATGATATCGAGCGTTTCGTATGGAATTGAATGCGAGTGTGCGAGAATGAGCTGATTCAAAGTCTCGAGCGTTGGCGCGAGCGACCCGTTATAGCCGATGCGCGCAAGCCAGGCCTTCTGATCGAGTTGAGTGTCGGACATCGCACGCACTCCGGGGGTCTGGTACGCCTATATTGGCATTCTTCGGCCCGTAGAGGAACACTGGCTAGGACGCCGCGACCTTCACCATCACCGAGACCGGCAGCGGAAGGCGCAGCCCCCGAGCCAGCGCCCGATGTCGCGAGGCCGGCTGCCTTTCCGGCAGTTGTCCGAAACACGCGAGAGCCTGCATCAGCGCGCTTCTGATACACCATGGCCTGGCGCATCGGCGTGGCGCTCGGCCTTGCCGGCGGCATCGTGCAGGTCGCGTTCGCGCTGATCCGGCCGTCGCAGCCGCCGGCCCCTGTGTTGCGGACGGCATAGGCGGGGCGTCGAGCGGCTCGCTCAGGCATCGCGGGTCGATCGCGCCGCGCTGGAGGACATTCCGCGCGTTGCCGGATGGTTGCGCGGTTGCCCGGCGGCCGAAGCGGCGTGATGAGCGACTGACGCTGCAGCCCACGCGTTGAACAGACACCTCAGACGCGCTGCCAGCAGCAGAACCTTCTTCCTTAGGGTCGGCGTCGTCGCGGACGGGAGGGATGCGAGCGCCTGCAGGGAGCCGCGCTGTGCCATGACGGCAAACCATCCGGCGCAATAGCGGTGCAGATGATCAGATGCGCGGATCATGAGGCATCTTCTCCGGTTGAACGATGATTGACCGGTCTTTAAACTCGACCGATCCCTCACGCTTGGCGGAGTTCTTCAGGACACGTTGGTTTTTTCCTGAGTTGGAGAGTGTTTCGACGACGACCGCGATAGGCGGTCAGCCTCGGCAAGGAAATGATAATGGTAATTAAATACCGTTTTTCGGATTTCGAGGTCGATCTAAGCCAGCAAGAGCTTCGACGTGAGGGGACGCCTGTCCATATTGAGCCTCAGGTCTTCGATCTCATCGTTCATCTGGTGCGCAACCACGAGCGGGTTGTGAGCAAGGACGAACTCATCGACATCGTGTGGAATGGCCGCATCATCTCCGAAGCGGCTTTTTCCAGCCGCATCAACGGCGCCCGGCGCGTGCTCGGCGACAACGGAACGGATCAGCTCTTCATCAGGACGCTGCATCGGCGCGGCTTTCGGTTCGTGGCTCAGGTCCATGCGATCGGCGGCTCTGATGCCGACGCAATCCGGCTTGCGCCGGATCACCGCGCGACGATCGACGTTCCGAAACAGGCACCGCTCTCCACCGACGTGTCCCATCTCGACGACGTCGTTTCGGAAGCGGTCAAGGCAGAGGCGAACTCACGTTCGTTCATCGCCGTGCTGCCGTTCACGAACATGTCGAGTGATCCGGAGAACGACTATTTCAGCTATGGATTGACGGAAGACATCATCCGGCTTCTCGCCCGCAACCGCTGGCTTTCCGTGATCTCGCGCCACTCGACGATCGGGTTTCAGGGGCGGGTCGTCGATGCACGCGACGTCGGCGCACAGCTCGGTGTGAGCTACGTCATGTCCGGCAGCGTTCGCAAGAGCCGCGATGTGGTGAGGATTACGGCGGAGCTGACCCGGGCCGCGGACGGGATGCAGCTTTGGTCCGACAAATACGAGCTTCAACTCGAGAATATCTTCGATATCCAGGAAGAGATGGCCAAGCAGATCGCCGCCACCATCGAACCTGAATTGTCGAAAGTGGAGCAGCAGCTCGCTGCACGAAAGGCGCCCGAAAGCCTCGACGCGTGGGACTGTTACCAGCGCGGCCTATGGAATCTCTGGCGATTCACCACGCCGGGATTCGACTCCGCCGAGGATTATTTTCAGCGTGCGATCGCGGCCGATCCCGGCTTCGCGCGTGGACACGGTGCGCTTGCCTACGTCAATATCCAGCGCGCGCTCTATGATGATCCGAAGATTCGGCCGGCGCGACTGGAGACCGCGTTGCGCCAGTCGCGTCTCGCAGTGACGCTCGATGAGCTCGACTGCTTTTGTCATTGCGCCCTTGGACGGGCGCTGTGCCTGACGCGCCAGAACGACGAGGCGCTGGCCGCCATCGACATGTCGCTGGACCTCAATCCGAGTTTTGCGCAGGGATATTTCGCGCAAGGGTTCAATCTGCTGTGGTGCGGGCGGGAGATCGAAGCCGAGGCGCTGCTTGATCGCGCGACGATGCTCAGTCCCCGCGACAGCCATCTCTGGAGCTTTCACCACGTTCGTTCGTGGACGCATTTCTCGCTCGAGGAATACGACATTGCGGTGGAGTTTGCGCGCAGGGCGACGCGGCAACCGAACGCCACGTATCGCGCTTATGCGACACTGGCGGCGTCCCTTGGCCGCCTGGATGAAAGGGTGCAGGCACGCGTGGCAACCGCTGAGCTGCTGCAACGCAAGCCGGACTACAGGATAGAGACGGCGCGGCAGGAGCTGTTCTTTTGCAACGATCAGGACTTCGTCGATCGTTTTGCTGACGGGCTGGCTGCTGCCGGTGTCACATAGGTCAACGGCGGGCGCCTGGCAGAGCACCGGTCAGGACGCCGCGACGTTCACCTTTGCCGGCACGGGCAGGGGAAGGCGCAGCCCCAGCCCGCGAGCCAACGCCGGGCGGCGCGATGCCGGCAGCCGCTTCGGCAGCCTCCCGAAACGTGAGAGGGTTTGCATCAAGGCCCATCTGACGGCCGGCTCGATCTTCGCGCAAATGAACCAGCAGGCGGTGCTGCGGACGGCGTAGGGCGAATCGCCGCGCCCCGATGCTCGTTTGATCTCGATCAACAGGCCGCCTTCCCGCTGACCTAGGGAAGGGGTTGCGTAGCCCCACTACGCGACCCACCAAAGCCGTCGGCTTCCCCAAGGGCTGGCGGCTTCCTTTTGCCCGGCTTCTCCGGGAAGGCCTTGGAAACGCTCCGGGTAATTGCTAGTTTTTCCCGAGTTTACTTCCGATCAATCTCGCCTCGCCGTGTTTGCCTAGCATGTGTTGAACCTTCAGGGAGGGGAACGATGCTGGTGAGGATCAATGCCGCACCCCGCATGCCGATCGACGGGCAGCTTGCCGCTCTGGCCGGTGAGGGGATGTCTTGCTGCGAATTCAGGTATCGCAGGGGCGCCGAGATTTTTGGCGAGCGCGAAGAGCCCGAATATGTCTACGAGATCATCTCAGGCGCCGTGCGCACCTACAAGCTTCTCCCGGACGGTCGCCGTCAGATCAATGCGTTCCACCTGGCCGGCGACATGTTCGGATTCGAAAATGAGACAATTCACCGTTTTACGGCTGAAGCGATCGTCGAAACCCATGTCCACCTGATGCGGTGCAGCAGCATTCTGGAGGCGGTGCGAAATGGAGGCGCGGGTACCAAGGACCTCATCAGGTTCGTCACCCAAAATCTTCAACACGCCGAGAGCCATTTGCTTCTCCTCGGCCGAAAGACATCGCTCGAGCGGGTAACGGCGTTCCTTCTCGAGATGGATGAACGGCTGCAGCATCCGGACGTGATGATCTTGCCGATGAATCGCCGCGACATCGCCGATTATCTCGGACTGACCCTGGAAACCGTGTCCCGGGCTCTCTCGATGCTTCGAGACGAAGGACTTCTGCGCTTTGACGGAAATACGCAGCGGCGGCTCGAACTGGTCGACCGCGACGCTCTCGCGAAGATCGACGCCTGACGGCCGCTTGCTCCAGCCTGGCAAGCTTCCCTAACGCCGGCGTTCGAGCGGCCGACGATGTTGCATTGCGTTAGCCTTAATGACCGCCAGTGGCCCATATCGGGCGTGGATCACGCCGCGGGTCTAGTGGTGGGGAGGACTGCAGTCCAGCTCCTTGATCCTCCCGGCGGCGTCAAACGCAAAAAGCGCACTCATGACGCCGGCACTGGTGACGTAGGAGAGAATGGTCCCGTCGTGCCAGGGATTGAGATCGTCCAGGGTGCCTGCCGGATATTCCCGGAGGCGATCGACCCAATAGGCTCGAAGCGCCTCGCGGCCGGTAATGGTCTTGACGCAGCCGCAGCCGCAGTGAACCACGGCATCGTCGGCATACATATCCAAGATCGTTTCGATATCGCCCGCGCGGTAAGCATCGAGCCAGTCAACCGCAACACCCATCGGGTCAAAGGACATATTTCTCACCTGCATGCCGTCAAAATCATACCGTCAAAACTTGCAATTTTTGATCGCGTTAACCCCGCTAAGCCTCTTTCTCCAAACGATTAATTGTATTTTAATACCCCACACCCGGCCCCGGCCATATGCCGAAGGACATAGAACCGGGGCGAGGCATATTTCATGTTGGACATTGCGAAGCAGGGGATATTTCAGCGCATCCGGCTCGTGATCGCAGATCGACAGCCGATCGTTCTGCAGGGACTGAAGTCGGTACTCGCGGCACAGCAGGACTTCGACATCGTCGCATCGTTCAGCGACGCGACAAGCTGCCTCGAAGCCATCAGGAAATTGACACCCGACGTCGCGCTGGTTGCCGACACCCTGCCGGATCTGACGATCTCCAAGATCCTCGCGATCGCGAAAGCCGAGAAGCTTTCCACGCGCCTGGTGTTCTTTACCGAGTACGACACCGACGAGGATCTGGCCGCGGCCATTGCTGTCGGCGCCTGCAGTGCAATTTCGAAGTATGCCTCTCCCGCCACGATGCTGCGATCACTGAGGCTGATGACGAAGAGCGGCGTGTCGCTGGAGCAGTCCGATCTCGCGCCAACCGGCAAGGAATTTGACGGCGGCAAAATTGAAAAGATGCTGGAGCTGCTGACGCACCGGGAACGTCAGATCGTTCGACTTGTGTCGGAGGGACTGTCGAACAAGGAGATCGCGCGCCAGCTCGACGTGTCCCATGGGACAGTCAAAGTCCACCTCTACAATATTTTCCAGAAGCTCGAGATCACCAACAGAACGGTGCTCGCGACCATCGCATTGTTGCAACGCGCCTCTGGCTTCGGCGCGCTCTCGCTGGCCCTTCTGGTGATCGCCGTTGCGGACGAACTCAAGGCGTCGGAAGCGAACGACGTGCTTCCGGATGACGACAGCATCGGCCACGCAGGCGGGCACGCCGAATATGAGCCCTGGAAAAAAGCCATCCTCCGGCACCGCATCGTCTGGGAATCCAGCGAGACGCAACCGCGCACCCAGAGAGACTTTCCTGCCAAGGAGGGCCAGGTCACGGACCCGGCGGCGGCAATGGAAGCGCTGCACACGGCCGAGCAGTCTGCAGGTCCGAAACCGTTGAAAGACCACGGTCCTGTTGGATCGAGCACGCCCAATCCTCCTGCGCTTTCGCTGCGAACCAACGACACACAGATTGGAGGTGACCCGGCGCCGGACCATCTCGTCCCGCGGCTTGCTTCCAATCCGATGTCGCTTCAGGGAGGGTATGGCACCTTCGCCACTCTCGCCGGTGCGTTGATCTACGCACTGCACGACCCCAATCTCGCCGCCGCACAGACGCATGACGCGGGTCATGCGTCGATCGACAGCTTCCTGGCGGTCACCGGAGAGAATGCGACTACGAACCTGGCCCCGATCAGCGATGCCGGGGCTCATCATGTCGACAACTCAGCCCCGGCTTTGCCTTCGCACGACTCCCACCCGCCTTCCGCGTTTGTGACCACTGGAAACGAAAGCGTCGCTGGAGAAGGCGATCGGGGCCAGATCAGTCATGGCGCTGAGGGTGATGCCGCGGGTGAGAACCTCCAAAAACCTGTTGGCTTGTTGGACTTCGGACAGGATGCCAGTGTTGGCGGATATAGCCGCGATCAACTGGTGGGCGGCAACGTCGATGAAAACGTTGTTCATCGCTCCTCGATCGATTCCAGTTCGACCTCTTCCGACGCTGTCTTTGATTTCGGATCCGGGGCGAGCAGGATCAATCTTGCGGCTTTCGGAGCGCTTGCCTGGCTGCATATGACAGCAGCAAGCAAGTCCATACCGCCACATACCCTTGCCTGGATCTACGACCCTGCAAGCAATGAAACGATCGTCTATGTCAATCCGACCGATCGTAGTCTCGATATCGGCGATCGCGGCCTGGTGGAAATCCATCTGCAGGGGATTGTATCCGTTGCGGAGCAGGATTTCGTCGGCCAGCCGGAGGGCGCCGCTGTTGCGATCACCCTGGAGCAGCTCGAAGCAGCGCTGATATCGGCGGCCGCAACCGATGAGACTGTCCTGAGTGCAGACAATGTCCATGCCATTGGCGGGGGAAGCGAGAGCACGCTCGAGACGGCTGGGGTCTGGAACATTCGGGCCGACGATGGCTTGAGGTTCCAGTTCGGACAGACCCGGACCGGCTCAGGGGCGTCGACGAGGTTCAGAAGCTCTGGCGACTCGGCGAATGCGACGGAAGAGAGCGATAGCGCGTCTGCGGTGTCGGCTCACGCATCATCAACCGGGCTTGTTCACAGCGTGACGGTTACGGCAGTTGAAAATCCCACATTGAAGAGTGGGCCGATCAATGCGGGCATCGGCGTTTCGTCGACTGGGCTGAACGAGATCATCCAACCGAGCGTGGTAACGGCCGACAGCGGTGGCCAGGGTAACTCCGAGCACGCTTCGGAGCAAGGATCTGAAAGGGCGGCGGCCACGGAGGCGACTGAAGCCGACACCAAACCGGGCAACGGCGTCGGCAATGGCGCCGAGCTTCACGCAGAGAAGACGGCAGAACCGGCCTCGGAACACGGCAACTCGGGGCACGATTCTCACTCACCCTCCGCAAACGCACCGGAGGCAGCCGAGGTCGTCGCGAGCGTCGCAACGGCCGATAAGGCGGGACGCGGTAACTCGCAGAACGCTTCGGAGCCAGAGTCTGCGAAGGCCGTAGCCAAGGAGTCGACTGTAGCTGGCTCCACACCGAGCAACGGCGTCGGCAACGACAAGACGACGGCAGAATCGGCCGACGAGAAACACGGCAAGTCGGGGCACGATTCACACTCACCCGCTGCAAACGCGCCGGAAGCAACCGAGGTCGCCGAATCGAGCGTCGCAACGGCCGATAAGGCGGGCCGCGGTAACTCGCAGCAGGCTTCGGAGCCAGAGTCTGAGAAGGCCGCAGCCACGGAGTCGACTGAAGCTGACTCCAAACCGGGCAACGGCGTCGGCAATGACAAGAAGACGGCCGAGGCGGCCGACGAGAAACACGGCAAGTCGGGGCACGATTCACACTCACCCGCTGCAAACGCGCCGGAAGCAGCCGAGGTCGCCGAATCGAGCGTCGCAACGGCCGATAAGGCGGGCCGCGGTAACCCGCAGCAGGCTTCGAAGCCGGAGTCTGCGAAGGCCGCAGCCGGGGAGTCGACTGAAGCTGACTCCACACCGGGCAACGGCGTCGGCAATGACAAGAAGACGGCCGAGACGGCCGACGTGGACCACGGCAACTCCGAGCACTCAAACTCTGCG
The DNA here is from genome assembly GCF_054063675.1 of Bradyrhizobium sp. USDA 376. Lineage (NCBI taxonomy): Bacteria > Pseudomonadati > Pseudomonadota > Alphaproteobacteria > Hyphomicrobiales > Nitrobacteraceae > Bradyrhizobium > Bradyrhizobium sp. USDA 376. The sequence continues at coordinate 7,124,486 of NZ_JBSSGN010000001.1, read as the reverse complement.
AAGGTGGCTACCACGGAGACGACTGAAGCCGACTCCAAACCGGACAACGGTGTCGGCAATGACAAGAAGACGGCGGAGACGGCCGACGTGGAGCACGGCAATTCCGCACACCCAACCCCTGCAAACGCGCCGGAAGCAGCCGAGATCGTCGATCCGAGCGCCGCAACGGCCGACAGCGCAGGCCGCGGTAACTCGGAGCACGCTTCGGAGCCAGGGTCTGCAAAGGCGGCAGCCACGGAATTGACTGAAGCTGACTCCAAACCGGGCAACGGCGCCGAGCATCACGCTCTGGCCTCGGACGCTGCGAGCGCGTCAGCGGCAGAACCGGCCGTCGTGGAGCACGGCAATTCGGGGCACGATTTACCCCCGACCTCTGCAAACGCACCGGAAGCAGCCGAGATTGTCGAACCGAGCGTCGCAACCGGCGATGACGCCGGACGCGGAAACTCGCAGCACGCTTCAGAGTCAGGGTCCGCAAAGGCGGCAGCCACGGAATTGGCTGAGGCTGACTTCACACCGGGCAACGGCGTTGGCAATGGCGTCGAGCATCAAGCTCCGGACGCTGCGAACGCATCGGCGGCGGCGAAGACGGCAGAACCGGCCGTCGTGGAACACGGCAATTCAGGGCACGATTTACACTCAACCTCTGCAAACGCGCCGGAAGCGGCCGAGATCGTCGATCCCAGCGTCGCAACCGGCGGCATCACCGGAGGCGGAAACTCGCAGCAGGCTGCGCAATCCACTGCAACTGGATTAGAAGCCGCACTGCCGGCCAAAGCTGCGTCCGAGACCGTCGGCGCGGATCAAGAACTGGTATTCCGCTTCGACAGTGTGGCGACTCCTTCCACGCTCGTCGCGGTCGTTGAGCTCAATCATCCGCTCGATCCGCACGTTCCGCCCGGCCAGGACAAGCACCTCGAGATGGTCGTCCAAATAATCTCTAGCGCGCTGGACGACCACGCGGCCAACCACGGCAATAGCGGTGCGCATCATGCCGTTGGACATGCGGCTCATGACTTGCTGATTTGAAGCGTTGCATTGAGAGCGGACAAAATAAAACGGGGCCCGCAAGGGCCCCGCAAAACTCTTCAACGCTTCGCCGATCTTACTTGATCTTGGCTTCGCGGAATTCGACGTGCTTGCGCGCGACCGGGTCGTACTTCTTCTTGACCAGCTTGTCGGTCATGGTGCGCGAATTCTTCTTGGCGACGTAGTAGAAGCCGGTGTCGGCCGAGGACACGAGCTTGACCTTGATGGTGACCGCTTTGGCCATGTTCTGAACCTCAGAAAATTGGGGAATCTGGAGCCGGCCAAACGGCCCGCGTTGGCCGGCAACCTAGCCAGAAACCGCCTGATGTCAAGGTTTTAGGGGGCGAAAACCACTCAAATCGGCCCGATTAGGCCTCGAAGAAGCGGTTTTTCGGCCGCGGCAGGCCCAGATTCTCCCTCAAAGTGGCCCCTTCATACTCTTTGCGGAAAATCCCGCGCTTCTGCAGCTCCGGGACCACCTTGTCGACGAAATCGTCAAGGCCGGCGGGCAGGAACGGGAACATGATGTTGAATCCATCAGAGCCGCGCCCGACCAGCCATTCCTCCATCTGATCGGCGATGGTTTTGGCGGTGCCGACGAACGAAAGCCCGCCGTAGCCGCCGACGCGCTGGGCGAGCTGGCGCACGGTGAGCTTTTCGCGGGCGGCGAGATCGACCATGCGCTGGCGGCCGCTCTTGCTGGCGTTGGTCTCGGGGATCTCGGGGAGGGGACCATCGGGATCGAAGCCGGAGGCGTCGGTACCGAGGATGACGGACAGCGAGGCGATCGCGCTGTCGTAATGCACGCGGCTGTCGAGCAGGGCGCGCTTCTCCTTGGCTTCATCGACGCTGTCGCCGACCACGACGAAGGCGCCGGGCAGGATCTTGAGGTGTTCAGGATCGCGGCCGACCTTCTCCATGCGGCCCTTGATGTCGGCATAGAGCTTTTGGCCGTCGGCGAGGCTGCCGCCACCGGTGAACACGGCTTCCGCGGTTTCGGCGGCGAGCTGCCGGCCGTCCTCGGACGCGCCGGCCTGCACGATCACCGGCCAGCCCTGCACAGGGCGGGCGATGTTGAGGGGGCCGCGCACCTTCAGATATTTGCCGTTGTGGTCGAGCGTGTGCATTTTCGAGGGATCGAAGAACAGGCCGCTCTCGACGTCGCGCACGAAGGCGTCGTCGGCGAAGGAATCCCAGAGGCCCGTGACGACGTCGTAGAACTCGCGGGCGCGCTTGTAGCGCTCGGCATGCTCCATGTGGTCGTCGAGGCCGAAATTCAGCGCCGCGTCCGGGTTCGAGGTGGTGACGATATTCCAGCCGGCGCGGCCGCCGCTGAGATGGTCGAGCGAGGCGAAGCGGCGCGCGACGTGGTAGGGCTCGTCGAAAGTGGTCGAGCCCGTCGCGATCAGGCCGATGCGCTCGGTGACGGCCGACAGCGCCGACAGCAGCGTGAACGGCTCGAACGACGTCACGGTGTGGCTGCGCTTGAGCGCATTGATCGGCATGTTCAGCACGGCGAGGTGATCGGCCATGAAGAAGGCGTCGAACTTGCCGGCCTCGAGCTTTTGGATCAGCGTCTTGATGTGACCGAAATTGAAATTGGCGTCGGGCCAGGCCCCGGGATAGCGCCAGGCGCCGGTGTGGATGCTGATCGGGCGCATGAACGCGCCAAGCTTGAGTTGCCGTTGTGCCATCGCGCCGTATCCGTTCTGGGTGTCGTTCGCAAAGACATAGGGACGGTGGGGAACTTCGCCATTGGGGGAGGCGGGAAGAATTTTTTGTTTTTGAGTGTTATCGCAGCATGTTCGCGCCACGCTTTCCGCTGTCGTCCCGGACAAGCGCGAGCGCCGATCCGGGACCCATAACCACCGGATGTGGTTTTGCGAAGACACGTGGTTGCCAGCCCGCGCCACACGTCTGCCTGTGGCTGGGTCCCGGATCGGCGCGCGCTTGAGGCGCGCTTGTCCGGGACGACGAGCAGAGATGGGCGCCGCCGAATGACGACCTAACTCAAAATATCCTTCTGCATCTTGCCGCCGTAGAAATGGAAGAACGGCACCGGCGCATCGTGGCGCAGCGGGCCGGTGGCAAGGCGGCTGTCGAGCTCGTTGAGCACGTTGCGCGTCATCGGATGCAGATCGGCGAGCGGTTTTGACCCGAGCTCGACCCAGACCAGCTCGACCAGCTCCGCATCGGCGTGGATTACGCCCTCGACGCGATGGGTGACCGCGGAGGCATCGGCAGTGAAGAAGCGTGTGTCGAACCGCTTGACGCGGCCGGGCGGGGTGATCGCCCGCGCGATCAGGAACAGGCTGGAGGGATCGGGCAGCAGGCCTGCATCCGCAAACGGCTTCCACGGACCTTCGAGCCTGGCCTTGCCCTCCGCCTTGCGGCCGAGACAGAGGCCAGTCTCCTCGCAGGCCTCGCGGATCGCGGCGATCGCCAGCGATTTTGCGCGTGAGGCCGGAGTCTTCGGGCTGCCCTTGGCGAGATTGGCTTCCAGCTCCGCGGTGATGGGCGCAGCACAGGGCACGCGATGATCGTCCTTGTCGACGCGGCCGCCGGGGAAGACGAACTTTCCGGGCATGAACACCACCTTGTCGTGGCGCTTGCCTACCAGGACCTTTGGGATCGTGCCGCCGCGATCGACCAGGATCAGCGTCGCGGCATCCTTCGGGCGGAAGTAGGGATGATGGTCGGCTTCCTTGCCCTCGTGGATATTGGCTTTCTCTTCAGCCTGCGAAATATCCGTCATGTCCTCACCCAAACCGTTTTTTGCTTATTGCTTAGACCGGCGGAATACCATCCGGAGGGTTCTCGTCAAAGCCGTGCATGCGCAGAGCCCATTGCAAGCCGACCACGGCGCCCTTCACGGGCTGCAGCAGTCCGAGCGAGGCAAAGAACGTGAAGGGCAGATAGGCCGCGAAGCTGATCCAGACCGGCGTGGTGTAATTGGTCTCGATCCAGAGGACCGCGGGCACCACGATGTGGCCGACGATGACGATGACGAGATAGGCGGGCAGATCGTCGGCGCGATGCGGCGTGAAATCGAGGCCGCACTTGGCGCAATTGTCCGCCGTCTTCAGGAAGGCGCGGAACAGTTTTCCCTCGCCGCAGCGCGGGCAGCGGCCGCGAAAGCCGTGTTTCATCGCCGACCAGACGTCGCGCTTCTCGACGAGGCCGGTCTCGCGCGTCCAGATCTTTGGGGCCGTGCTCATCGTCACCACGCCTTGCCCTTCTTGCCCTTACCTTTTCTCTTGTTCTTGCCCTTCTTCCCCTTGCCGGACTTTTGCTTCTCCGGCTTGCGTCTTCTCTCCGGACTGCGTCCGGGATGCGCCTTGATCGACGGGCGGCGTTGTGGACCTGATAGCCGGCGGTCGCGCGGCGCGGTCTCGCTGGAGGACGACAGCAGCTCGAAGCGCAGCGCGCCCGCGATGGGAGCGGCTTCGATCAGACGGACGTCCACGACGTCGCCGAGCTGGTACATGGTGCGGCTGCGCGTGCCGACCAGGGCGTGACGGCCCTCGTCATAGTTGAAATATTCCGTGCCGAGGGATCGGATCGGGATCAATCCGTCGGCGCCGGTCTCGCTCAGCTTGACGAACAGGCCGGCGCGGGTGACGCCGGAGACGCGGCCCTGAAAGCTGGCCCCGATGCGGTCGGCGAGGTGATGGGCGATCAGGCGATCGACGGTCTCGCGCTCGGCCTTCATCGCGCGCCGTTCGGTGACCGAGATGTGGGCTGCGACCTCGCCGAGGCTTTCCGGCGTCTCGCTGTCAGGCAGGGCGCCTTCGCCGAGACCGAGCGCACGCACTAGCGCGCGGTGCACGACGAGGTCGGCGTAGCGGCGGATCGGCGAGGTGAAATGCGCGTAGCGGCGCAGGTTCAGGCCGAAGTGGCCGTAGTTCTCGGATGAGTACTCAGCCTGCGCCTGGGCGCGCAGCACCACCTCGCTGACCAGCGGGTAGTAATCATGGCCTTCGAGCTGTGCCAGCACGCGGTTGAACAGCGTCGGGCGCAGCGCGCCTGACTTCGCAAAGGGAACGTCGAGCGTCTCCAAAAATTCCGAGAGCGCGTGGACCTTCTCAAGCGTCGGCTCGTCATGCACGCGGTAGATCAGCGGGAGCGATTTCTTCTCCAGCATCTCGGCCGCCGCGACGTTGGCGAGGATCATGAACTCCTCGATCAGCTTGTGCGCGTCGAGACGCTCCGGGACGACGACGCGGTCGACCGTGCCGTCGCTCTTCAGGAGGATCTTGCGCTCGGGCAGATCGAGATTGAGCGGATCGCGCTCGTCGCGCGCGCGCTTGGCGCAGGCGTAGGCGGCATAGAGCGGCCTCAGGATCGGATCGAGCAGGGGGCCGGTGGTGTCGTCCGGCCGGCCGTCGATCGCGGCCTGCGCCTGCGCGTAGCTCAGCTTTGCGGCCGAGCGCATCAGGATGCGATGAAAACTGTGCGAGCGCTTGCGGCCGTCGGGGCCGAGCACCATGCGAACCACGAGCGCGCCGCGAGGCTCGCCCGGCACCAGCGAGCAGAGATTGTTGGAGATGCGTTCGGGCAGCATCGGCACGACGCGGTCGGGGAAATAGACCGAGTTGCCGCGGTCGAGCGCGTCGCGATCGAGCGCAGTGCCAGGGCGGACATAGAAGCTCACGTCGGCGATGGCGACGTTGACGATGAAGCCGCCCTTGTTGTTGGGATCATCGTCGGCTTGCGCATGCACCGCGTCGTCGTGATCCTTGGCGTCGGGCGGATCGATGGTGACGAGCGGGACGTCGCGCCAGTCCTCGCGTCCCCTGAGGTTGGCAGGCTCCGCCGCTTCCGCCTCGCGCTCGGCAGCAGAGGAGAATTGCAGCGGAATCTCGTGGGCGTAGATCGCGATCAGGCTGATCGCCTTCTCCGACTTGACCGAGCCGAGCTTCTCCTTGACCCGTCCGGAGGCGAGGCCAAAGCCGCGCGAGCGGACGATGTCGATGCTGACGAGGTCGCCGTCCTGCGCCCCTTGCGTGTCGGTCTTGGCGATGTTCAGCTCGCGGTCGGCGAACTTCTTGTCGACGGGGACGAGCCGTCCGCCGCCTTCGGGAAGGCTGCGGAAGACGCCGAGGATGCGGCTCTTGGCCTTGTCGATGACCTTGATGATGCGGCCGCGATAGGCGGGGCCTTCGTCATCGTCGCTGCGCTCGACGCGCAGCAGGGCGCGGTCGCCGACGCCGGCGGCGGTGCCGGGCTTGGGCCGGCGCGGCATCTCGATGAGGATTTTGGGCGGCTCGCCGCTCTCGACCTCGTCCCATTCGGCGGGCGAGGCGATCAATTCGCCGTCGGAGTCGCGGCCGGTAATGTCGGCGAGCAGCGTGGGCGGCAGCGCGTCCGGCTCGGAGACCTTGTGGCGCTTCTTCTTGATGATCCCGTCGTCGGCGAGCTCGCGCAGCATGCGCTTGAGCTCGACGCGATCGGCGTTCTTCAGGCCGAACTCGCGCGCAATTTCGCGAGTCCCGACCTTTCCCGGATTTGCCTTGATGAAGGCGACGATGGCTTGCCTGTCGGGAAAGCCACGGTCTTTCTTTGGTTTCACTTAACCTCTAATTCTTGCCGGCACTCTTCTTGGCCGGAGCCTTGGTGGCGGCGGCCTTGGTCGGCGACGTCTTTGCGGTCGTCGACACGGCGGCGCGCGCCTTGCTGGTGGATTCGGATTTGGTTTTGGCCGCGGCTTTCTTCGCGGCCGGCTTTTTCGGCTTTGGCGCGGTATCCTCGCCGTCGGCCTTCTCTACAGCCTTCTTGGCCTTGGCGGGCTTTGCAGCCTTCTTCGCCTTGGTCTTGCCGCCGCCCTTGGCCGCGCGCTCGTCGATCAGCGCGATCGCCTGCGGCAGCGTGATGGCGTCCTTCTCGAACTCGGCGGGGATCGTCGCGTTGACGCCGCCGGCCGTGACATAGGCGCCGTAGCGGCCGCTCTTCACGGTGACGGTGCCGAGCGTCGGATGGTCGCCGATCGCCTTGCCGGGATCGGCGCCGAAGCGGCGGCTCGGCCCCTTGGCGACCTTCTCCGCGATCAATGTCACGGCGCGGTTGAGGCCGATGTCGAAGACCTCGTCGCCGGCCTCTAAGCTTGCATAGGTCTTCTCGTGCTTCACGAACGGCCCAAAGCGGCCGAGGCCCGCCGTGATCGGCTGGCCGGTCTCCGGATGCTTGCCGATCTCGCGCGGCAGCGACAGCAGCTTCAGCGCAAGCTCGAGCTCGATATCGCTGGGCGAGGTGCCCTTCGGGATGCCTGCGCGCTTCGGCTTCTCGCCTTCCTCATAATCCTTCTGCTCGCCGAGCTGGATGTAGGGGCCGAAGCGGCCGGCCTTGACCCAGACATCGCGACCCGTATCCGGGTCCTGGCCGAGCGAACGGTCGGCCGTCGCCTCGCCATCGGCGGCAAGCTGACGGGTGTAGCGGCATTCCGGATAGTTCGAGCAGCCGACGAAGGCGCCGAACTTGCCGGCCTTCAGATTCAGCCGGCCGGTGCCGCAGTTCGGGCACTGGCGGACGTCGCCGCCATCGGCGCGGGCGGGGTAGATGTGCGGCCCCAGCATCTCGTCGAGCACGTCGAGGACCTGCGCGACGCGCAGGTCCTTGATGTCGTCGACGGCGCCGATGAAGTCGCGCCAGAAGTCCTTCAGCACCTGCTGCCAGGAGATCTCGTTGTTGGAGATACGGTCGAGCTGCTCTTCGAGGCCGGCCGTGAAATCGTATTCGACGTAGCGGCTGAAGAAGCTCTCCAGGAACGCGATCACGACGCGTCCCTTGTCCTCGCCGTGCAGGCGCTTCTTCTCCAGCTTGACGTAGCCGCGGTCCTTCAGGACCTGGAGGATCGAGGCATAGGTCGAGGGACGGCCGATGCCGAGCTCTTCCATGCGCTTGACCAGCGAAGCTTCCGAGAAGCGCGGCGGCGGCTCGGTGAAGTGCTGGGTGACGGCGAGCGACTGCCGCTTCAACGCTTCGCCGGCGCTCATGCCGGGTAGGCGGCGGGAATCCTCGTCCTCCTCGTCGTCGCGGCCTTCCTGGTAGAGCGCGAGGAAGCCGTCGAACTTCACGACCTGGCCGGTGGCGCGCAGCTCAAGCGTCCGGCCGCCGGCCTTCGCGGTGATGTCCACGGTGGTGCGCTCGAGCTCGGCCGCTTCCATTTGGCTGGCGATGGTGCGCTTCCAGATCAGCTCATAGAGCCGGGCCTGATCGGCATCGAGCTTGCGGCTCATGCTGTCGGGACGGCGGGAGAGATCGGTCGGGCGGATCGCTTCGTGCGCTTCCTGGGCGTTCTTGGCCTTGGCCTGGTACTGGCGCGGCGCGTCCGGCACGTAGGCGTTGCCGTAATCCTCGCCGATCACCTTGCGCGCCTGGGTGATCGCCTCGGGCGCGATCTGCACGCCGTCGGTACGCATATAAGTAATGAGTCCGGTGGTCTCGCCGCCGATGTCGATGCCCTCATAAAGGCGCTGGGCGATGCGCATGGTGTGCGCCGGGGCAAAGCCGTATTTGCGGCTGGCTTCCTGCTGCAGCGTCGAGGTGGTGAACGGCGCCTGCGGATTGCGGCGGGCCGGTTTGGCATCGACCGAGGTCACGGCGTAGGCGGCCGCTTCCAGCGCCTTCTTGAAGTCTTCGGCCTCAGTGCCGGTGCCGATGTCGAGGCGCTGGATCTTCTTGCCGTCGGCGCCGACGAGGCGGGCCTCGAAGGCATCGCCGCGCGGGGTGAGCAGGGTCGCAATCAGCGACCAATATTCGCGCGGCACGAACTTCTCGATCTCGAGCTCGCGGTCGCAGACGAGGCGGAGCGCCACCGACTGCACGCGGCCGGCCGAGCGGGCGCCCGGCAGCTTGCGCCACAGCACGGGGGAGAGGGTGAAGCCGACCAGATAGTCCAGCGCCCGGCGCGCCATATAGGCGTCGACCAGCGCACCGTCGATCTCGCGCGGATGCTTCATCGCGTCCGTGACGGCCTGCTTGGTGATGGCGTTGAACACCACGCGCTCGATCTTCTGATCCTTCAGCGCCCGCTTTTCCTTCATCACCTCCAGCACGTGCCAGGAGATGGCCTCGCCCTCGCGATCGGGGTCGGTCGCCAGAATCAGGCGGTCAGCGCCCTTCAGGGACCTCGCAATATCATTGAGCCGGCCGGCCGCCTTGGGGTCGACCTCCCAGATCATCTTGAAATTGGCGTCGGGATCGACGGAACCGTTCTTCGCCGGGAGATCGCGGACATGGCCGAACGAGGCCAGAACCTCATAGGACGAGCCCAGATACTTGTTGATCGTCTTGGCTTTCGCCGGCGACTCCACAATGACGATATTCATTTAGTTCCAGTGGCTTACGGGAAAATCTCAGGCCGAAAACGAAAGGACTCGGGTCGGCCGTTTCGACCCGAACATGGGTGGTGAGGCGGCCCCTGTCAAATCGAGGGGTGTTGAAAGCGCTCCGAATGGGAAAAGTTTCATATCGAGAAAGTTGCAAAGTACCACCTTGGAGTTGCGGTCCATGTCGGCGTAGTGTCTCTGTGGGGCATGGATTCGGGGTGGGGACGGGTGACAAGGCCGGGAAAGAAGCGGGCGCGCGCTGCATCAGGCGTGCCGGGAGGCTCGCGCAACGAGGAACCAGGAGAGGGCGGGGCAGATGAAGCGGTGGCCTTCATCGCCGAGCAGGTGGCTGCCTTGCGCAAGCTCGCCGAGCGCCACAAGCTGGACGTGCTGCATTATCTCTTAGGCATGACGCAGCTGGAGGCCGACGAGCATTTGCGGCTGCGGACGAGACGCAGGCTGTCGTAGCGGTACGGGGCGCGCGATATGCTTCACCGACGTCGTCCTGGCGAAGGCCAGGACCCATAACCACCGAGCTTGATTGTCGGAAAAGCCTGGTGGCCTCGTCCTTCGTAACAACGAATGCTTGGGGTAATGGGTCCTGGCTTTCGCCAGGACGACGTGGGATGGGACAGCGCGTTGTTACCCCACCGACCGCCGCCGTCCCGCCGGCCGCGGCTTCAGCGTGGTATCCGCGGGCGTGAGTAGCCGCCCGTCCTCGGCGCGCATTTCGAGCTTCTTCACCGGGCGGCCTTTCTCGCGATCGACCAGGATCGTCGCGATCTCCTCTGGGCGCTCGTCGAATTCCTCGCTCCATTGCCGCAGCGCGACCAGGATCGGGAAGGTGCCGCGGCCCTTCGGCGTCAGCACATATTCCTGATAGGCGCTGCCGTCGGAGGCGGGGGCCGTTGCCAGGATGCCGTGGTCCACCAGTGCGCGCAGCCGCACCGCCAGAATGTTCTTGGCCATGCCGAGCTTGCTCTCAAACTCGCCGAAGCGGCGCAGGCCGAACAGCGCCTCGCGGATGATCAGCAGCGACCACCAGTCGCCGAGCGCGTCCAGCGAGCGTGCGATCGGGCAGGAATCGCCCTCGAAGCTCGTTCGTTTCACCATCGTCGTCTGTCCTGTCGCGTTCGCACGGCGTCAGCGCCGATCACGCGCTTGTGTGGTTGCATCATAAAACCAAATGGCCTAGATGGCAACATAGTTTCATTATGCAACCACTGGAGGCGAGCGTGAGACTGAAGAACAAGACGGCCCTGATCACCGGCGGCAACAGCGGCATCGGGCTTGCGACGGCAAAGCTGTTCGTGGCCGAGGGCGCCAAGGTGGTGATCACCGGGCGCAACAAGGAGACGCTGGCGGCGGCCGCCAAGGAACTCGGGCCGAACGGGCTTGCCTTGCCTGCCGATGCGACGGACATCGCGGCGACGGAAGCTGCGATCAGGCAGGGCGCGGAAAAGTTCGGCAAGTTCGACATCGTGTTCGCCAATGCCGGCATCGCCGGCGGCACGCCGCTGGGATCGGCAACGCTGGACGTTTTCGAGAAGGTCATCAGCACCAATCTGACCGGCGTGTTCTTCACGGTGCAGTCGGCCCTGCCTTATCTCAACGACAATGCCTCGATCATCCTCAACGGCTCGGTGATCTCGGTGCTCGGCATCCCCGGTTACTCCGCCTACGGTGCCGCGAAGGCCGGTGTGCGGGCGATGGCGCGCATCATGGCCTCGGAGCTGTCGCCGCGCGGCATCCGCGTCAATGTCGTCGCGCCCGGCGCGACCCGCACGCCGATCTGGGGGCCCGCGACCGCGACGCCGGAAGCCGAGAAGGCGTTCGAGAAGCGGATCGCGCTGTCGACGCCGCTCGGCCGCATCGGTGAAACGGAACATGTTTCGAAGACGGTGCTGTTCCTCGCCTCCGATGATGCCGCGCACGTGCAGGGTCAGGAGATCTTCGTCGATGGCGGCGCGGTGGCATCGCCAAGCGGCGCGCCGATCTATCGCGGCTGATCAAGTGAAGTGAAAAATTGAATCGGTCGGCGCCACGATGTCGGTTGCGCCGGCCGGTTTCCTCGCGTTGTGCGATCTATTTTCTAAAACCTTTGCTGCGAGGTGTTGAACCTTCGCTTGCGCAAGACATATTTACGGGCAGGGGGTCAGAAGACGCGATTTCATGGGAGCCCGTGATGCCAAAGGCAGCTCGCATTTTCTCGTCGATTTCAGCACCGCGTATTTTCACCGAACGTTCCGCCATTTCCGCCAAGCGTTCCGACACCTCCGAGTTCATCGGGGTGGCGCTTTTCGCCGGCGTCGGCCTGTTCGTTTCACTCGTGGCCGTCATCCTCGGCATGCAGGGCGCCTGGTTTTAGCGCGGTCAGCCGCCGCCGGAATACGGCAGCGGCTGGTATCGTGGAGCGAGCTTTACGCAGCGCGCAAATTGGTCGCGGCCTGGAGCGCGCCTGCAATCGCCTTTTCACGGTGCTCCGGTCCGACCTGGATGCCATCGGCGCTGATGAATTCGGGATTGATCCCGATGAAGCCGAACACGCCGCGCAAGTAGGTTTCGAGATGCTCGAGCGCCGCGGCCGGCGAGCCTGCGCCGTAATAGCCGCCGCGTGAGATGGCCAGGATCACCCGCTTGCCGCCGGCAAGACCCTGCGGCCCATTCGCCCCGTAGCTGAACGTCTTGCCCGCGACGACGATGCGGTCGATCCAGGCCTTGAGCTGGCTGGGAATCGTGAAGTTGTACATGGGCGCGCCGATCACGACGATGTCGGCGGCCAGGAACTCGTCCAGCGCGGCCGCGCTCGCGGCAAGGTCGGGGCCGAGTTCCGCCGGCGCCGGCGCGCCTTGCGCGGCCGCCAAATGCGAGCCGGACAGGTGGGCGAGCGGGGTCTGGCTGAGGTCGCGATAGGCCACCTCGAGCGAGGGCGTGGCCTGCTTGAGACGGTCGACGATGGCGGCGGAGACCTGCCGGCTGACGGAGTGGGGGCCGAGCACGCTGGAGTCGATATGGAGGAGTTTCATTTGGGGTCACCCTGGTATAGATTTGTAACCCGGACTACATGAGTGACTGCCGAAATCCCCGCAAGAACGCACTTTTTTGAGCCATGGACACATTATTGAAACCTGCTCACACCGATTTGCCTGCCTCGCCAAGGGCGGATCAGAGGCTGGATCCAGGTCCGGATCAAAGGCCGGATCCCAACCATGCGGACTGCCGCGGGGTCGCCTCCGTGCTGTCCCGCGTCGGCGACAAATGGAGCGTGTTCGTCATCATGATGCTGAGCGACGGGCCAAGGCGCTTCAATGAGCTGAAGCGCATGATCAACGGTATCTCGCAGCGGATGCTGACCCTGACGCTGCGTGGCCTCGAGCGCGACGGCCTCGTCACGCGCACGATCTTCCCGACCATTCCGCCGCGCGTGGATTACGAGCTGACCGATCTCGGCCGCGGCCTGTCGCGGCCCGTCGAGGCGCTCGGCAAATGGGCGAAGGACCATCTCGATCAGATCGAGGCCGCACGCACCCGGTTCGACCAGCGCAACGACGGCTAGATCAGCGAAACCAATCCGCCGCCGTGGCGTTCGAGCCGGCCGGCGAGCTCGAGCTCCAGCAGCACGGTGCGCACGATCGCGGGCGAGGCGCCGGACATCCGCACGAGATCGTCGATCGTGACAGGGGCAGGGCCGAGCAGGCCGGTGATCTGGTCGCGGTCGTGGCTTTGCGGATCACTCTCGAACGGCTCGCTGTCGGGCTCGCCAACCGTGTGCATCAGCGGCCGCTCCATGATCGGCTGAACCGCGTTGACGATGTCGGCGGCTTCGGTGACGAGCGTTGCGCCCTGCTTGATCAGATCATTGGTGCCGGCGGCGCGCGGATCGAGCGGTGAGCCCGGCACTGCGAACACCTCACGGCCCTGTTCGGCCGCCATGCGCGCAGTGATCAGCGAGCCGGAACGATGCGCCGCCTCGACTACGACGACGCCGAGCGAGGCGCCCGAGATCAGGCGGTTGCGGCGGGGGAAGTCGCGGGCGCGCGGCTCGTGGCCGAGCGGCATCTCGGAAATCGCCGCGCCCTTGTGGTCGAGGATCGCGGCGAGCAGGTCGCCATGCTCGGGCGGATAGATGCAGTCATGGCCGCCGGCGAGCACCGCGATCGTGCCGCTCTCCACGCTGGTGCGATGCGCGGCCTGGTCGACGCCGCGCGCCAGCCCCGAGATGATGACGAAGCCGGCTTCGCCGAGCTCGCGCGCGAGCTGGCCGGCGAACTTCAAGCCGGCGCCGGAGGCATTGCGCGAGCCGACGATCGCGATCATCGGCCGCATCAGGGTCTTTGTGTCGCCGCGCACGGCGAGCAGCGGCGGCGCATCGTCGAGTGTCGCGAGGCGTGCCGGATAGCCGTCCTCGCCGGGCGCGAGCCAGGCGATGCCGAACTTGCGGCTCGCGGCAAGCTCGGCCTTCGCCTCATCCGCGCTACAGATCCGCCCCGATCGCTGCGCACCGCCGCGGCGGGCAAGATCCGGCAGCCGCTCCAGCGCGGCGCGCGGGCTGCCGAAATGATCGACCAGCGAACGGAAGGTGCGCGGCCCGACATTGTCGGAGCGGATCAGCCGCAGGCGGTCGATCCGTTCAGCCTCGGTCAGCTCCACGCTTGGGTTGATGGCGTCCACGGCGTCTCCTTGTGGGCGCAGCATGGAACAACCTGAGGGCGTGGGCAACAGCGGCGTGCGCTTGCGCGGCCCCTTCGCGATGCTAAAAGCGATGGCAATAAGAAGGGTTTTGCCATGATCTCACTCGCCGACCTCCAGCGCCGCATTGAAGCGGGCGAGCTTTCGCCCGAGGCCGCCATCGCCCAGTCGCACGCGGCGATCGAGGCCAAAGAGAAGGACGTTCGCGCCTTCGTCCGGCATGACAAGAGCGCGAAGGCGCAAACCTCCGGTCCGCTGCGCGGGATCGCGGTCGGGATCAAGGACATCATCGACACCGCCAACATGCCGACCGAGATGGGCTCGGAGATCTATCGCGGCTGGCAGCCGCGCTCGGACGCGCCTGTGGTGATGATGCTGAAGCGGGCGGGGGCCACCATCATCGGCAAGACCACGACCACGGCGTTCGCCTCGAGTGATCCGACCCCGACGCTCAACCCACACAATCTCGGCCATACGCCGGGCGGCTCGTCCGCCGGGTCGGCCGCAGCCGTCGGCGCCGGCATGATTCCGCTGGCGCTGGGCACCCAGACCGGCGGCTCGGTGATCCGGCCGGCCGCCTATTGCGGGGCCGCCGCGATCAAGCCATCGTTCCGGATGCTGCCGACGGTCGGCGTGAAGTGCTATTCGTGGGCGCTCGATACGGTCGGCCTGTTCGGATCACGCGCAGAAGATCTCGCGCGCGGGCTTTTGGCGATGACCGGCCGCACCGAATTCTCCGGTATTACGCCGGCGAAAGCGCCGCGCATCGGCGTGGTCAGGCAGGAGTTTGCCAAGGCCGCGGAGCCGGCGGCAGAGGAGGGCTTGCAGGCGGCGATCAAGGCGGCCGAGAAGGCCGGCGCCAGCGTGCAGACCATCGATCTGCCCGAGGGGGTCAGGGAAGCCTGGCGCATCCATCCCATCATCCAGAACTTTGAGGCGCATCGCGCGCTCGCCTGGGAGTTTGACGCGCGTCACGACGAGATCGCGCCGATGCTGCGCGCCAGCCTCGATGAGACCGTCGGACTGACGCCGAAAGAATACGACGATGCACGCCGGATCGCCCGCCGCGGCCGTCGCGAGCTCGGCGAGCTGTTCGAAGGGGTCGACGTGCTGCTCACTTATTCCGCGCCCGGCACCGCGCCGACCAAGGCGCTCGCGACCACTGGCGATCCCCGCTACAACCGGCTATGGACGCTGATGGGCAATCCCTGCGTCAACGTGCCGGTGCTGAAGGTCAATGGCCTGCCGATCGGCGTGCAGGTGATCGCGCGCTTCGGCAATGATGCGCATGCGCTGGCGACGGCGTGGTTCCTGGAGCAGGCGCTGGCGAAGTCAGGCTAGCGCGGGTTCGGGGGCGGCGATGCTTTGGCCGGAGGCAGGTGGAGCTGCGCCGGCGGTTGCGTCCTGATTGAGCCAGCGCTCGGCGGCTTCGCGGCCGCTCCGGTGCAGGAGGCGGATGAAGCCGCGGCCGAGATCGGTCGATGAGCGCTGCGCCAGCCCGTCAACGGAGTCTTCCGCGGCGATCCGGGAGAGCCGCAGCGACGGCGCGGTGCGTGACTGTGCCCATTCGATCGCGGCGACCTCGGCATTGAGCGCGGCGTTGGCGGCGATCTGGTCGAGCCGGCGGTCGATGGCGGCGAGCGTGATCGGCACATAGCTGTCGCGCGCGGGCGTGACCTGGACCAGCAGCACGTCCGTCGTCGTCGTTTCCTGCACCAGCCTCATCAGCGGCGGATTGCCGCCAAAACCGCCGTCCCAATAGGCCTCGCCGTCGATCTCGACGGCGCAGTGAACGAGCGGCGGACAGGTGGAGGCCAGCGCGACGTCGGCGGTGATGGCGTCGTTGCCAAAAATCTGTTGCTGCCCGTCGCGGATCCGCGTCGCCGCGATCAGGAGTTTTGGCGATTTCGCCGCGCGCAGCGCCGCGAAATTGATGTCGCGCGACAGCGCCTGCCTGAGCGGATCGAGATCAAACGGGTCGAACTGGCCCGATCGCAGCGTCGGCCCGAACGCGACCGAGCTTCCCGCCGGCGAAAATCCGCCGACCAGCATCAATGAGCGGAACGAGGCCTCATGCATGAGGCGGACCCAGAACCGGTTCAGCCGGTTGCGGGCGGCTTCACGCCCGCCCTCGGCGAGGCCGCCAGCGAGCAGGAGCGCATTGATCGCGCCGGCACTGGCGCCGCTGATGGTGTCGATTTCGATATCTGGCTGTTCCAGCAGCCGCTCCAGCACGCCCCAGGTGAAGGCCGCGAAGGTGCCGCCGCCCTGGAGCGCCAGCGAAAGTCTTCGCGGCGGCCATTGGCTTGAAGGTGCCAGGGCCGATGCAACGGGTGCGGTGATCACCTCGACAGGACGCGGAGGTGGCGCAATCGGAACAGGCGGTGGCGCCGGCGGTGCAACGGAAGCAGGCTCAGGAGCGGGAGGCGGCGAGGGGGCACCGGACCAGATGTCCGTTGCAAAGAGCAGCCGGCTTGCCGCGGTGCGTGCTGCACCTTGCGAGCCACCGTCAATCTGCGCGCCGACAATCTTCTCGCTCATTCTGAGCAACCGCGTAACGCCATCTTCCCCGTCAGGATGACAGGCATGGAACCCCTCCGCTACAGCCTGCCGCGAGTGGTGCGGAAGTTGCGAACAGGATTTGGCATATAATGCGGAAGATGCGCGGCAGTATCCGTACTTTTTTCGGACTTGGATTTTGTTTGACGCGTTTTCTTGACGCGAACCGGTATCCACTTCGCTCGAAAACGCTCTAGGCCTTCTCGCCGATCCGGCTTTCCTTGCCCGATTGCAGCCGTTTGATGTTCTCGCGATGCGCGTAGAACAGCAACAATGTCAGCACCGCGAACAGCGCAGACAGAGCGAGGTGGCCGAACCACCACAGGAAAATCGGCGTGATGAAGGACGCCACCAGTGCCGAGAGTGAGGAATAGCGGGTGGTGAAGGCGGTTGCCAGCCAGAGCAGGCAGAACACCAGCGCGGCCGGCCAGAACAGTCCGAGCAGGATGCCGATATAGACGGCGACACCTTTTCCGCCCTTGAACTTGAGCCAGACCGGGAAGAGGTGCCCGAGGAAAGCGCCGAGCCCCGCCACCATCGCGGCATTGGGGCCGGCGAAGTAGCCGGCGATCACCACGGCCACGGTCCCCTTCAGCGCATCGAACAGCAGGGTGCCCGCGGCAAGGCTCTTGCGCCCCGTGCGCAGCACGTTGGTGGCGCCGATGCTGCCGGAGCCGATCGAGCGGATATCTTGCGTGCCGGCGAGCCTGGTCAGGACCAGCCCGAACGGAATCGAGCCGAGCAGGTAGCCGATGACGAAGGCTACCGGCAGAAAGGCTTCAAGACCCATCGCCGCATCTCCATGCTGAACCGAGGCGCCACGCATGAATTTGCACGTCAGACATGCTCGTAGACCGTCCGTCCGCCGACAATGGTGCGCACCACGCGGCCTGTAAAGCGGGCCTCGTCGAACGGGGTGTTCTTGCAGGGCGATTTGAGGTCGGCGGGATCGACCACCCAGGGCACATCGGGGTCGATCACGATGACGTCCGCCGGGCTACCCGCGCGCAGGGTTCCGCCCGACAGCCCGAGCAGCTCGGCCGGCCGGGTCGACATCGCCCGGATCAGCGTCTTGAGTTCCAGCTCGCCATTGTGCACCAGCCGCAAGCCGGCGGGCAGCATGGTTTCCAGACCGATGGCGCCGGGAGCGGCTTCCGCGAACGGCAGGCGCTTGACCTCGACGTCCTGCGGATTGTGATCGGACATGATGACGTCGACGAGGCCGGAGGCGACGGCGGCGACCAGCGCGCGGCGGTCGTCCTCGGTGCGCAGCGGCGGCGACAGTTTCAGGAAGGACCGGTAGGGGCCGATGTCGTTCTCGTTCAGCGCAAGATGGTTGATCGAGACCGAGGCGCTGACGGGGAGGCCGGCATCGCGGGCGCGCTTGAGGACCTCGAGCGAGTCGATGCAGGACAGCGAGGCGGCGTGATAGCGGCCGCCGGTCAGCGCGACGAGGCGCATGTCGCGCTCGAGGATCACCGCCTCGGCGGCACTCGGGATGCCCATCAGGCCCAGCCGCGATGCGAACTCGCCCTCGTTCATCACGCCTTCGCCGACGAGATCGGGATCCTCCGTGTAGTGCACGATCAGCGCGTCGAAATCGCGGGCGTAGGTCAGGGCCCGGCGCATCACCTGGGCGTTGGTGACGCTTCTGTCGCCATCGCTGAAGGCGACCGCGCCGGCGGCCTTGAGCAGGCCGAACTCGGTCATCTCCTGGCCATGCATGCCCTTGGTGAGCGCCGCCATCGGCTGGATGTTGACGATCGCGGTGTCGCGGGCGCGCCGCATCACGAAGTCCACGGTCGCCGAATTGTCGACCACGGGCAGGGTGTCGGGCTGGCAGATGATGGTGGTGATGCCGCCGGTCGCAGCCGCCTGGCTCGCGGTGGCAAAGGTCTCGCGATGGCTGAAGCCGGGCTCACCGACGAAGGCGCGCATGTCGATCAGGCCCGGCGCGATGACCTTGCCGGCGCAGTTGACGATGTCGGTGCCCTCGGGGACGCCGGCCGCGCCAATGCCGCGGCGGGTTTCGCGGATGGTGCCGTCGGCAATCAGGACGTCGCCGACACCGTCGAAATCCCTGGAGGGATCGACGACACGGGCGTTGGCGAGCAGGATCGGGCGGCGATCGGTCAGCATGGGCATCACGCGTTCGGCAGGTTACGGGCGAGCGCTTCCAGCACCGCCATGCGGACGGCGACACCCATCTCCACCTGTTCGCGGATCAGGGACTGCGCGCCGTCGGCGACCGCCGTGTCGATCTCGACGCCGCGGTTCATCGGGCCGGGATGCATGACGAGGGCGTCCGGCTTGGCGTAAGCGAGCTTCTTCTGGTCGAGCCCGAAATAGTTGAAGTACTCCGAGGTCGACGGCACGAAGGAGCCGTTCATGCGCTCGCGCTGGAGCCGCAGCATCATGACGATGTCGGCGCCGTTGAGACCCTCGCGCATGTCGCGCGCGACCTCGACGCCCATTCGCTCGATGCCGGGCGGCAGCAGCGTGGAGGGGCCGACGACGCGGACGCGGGCGCCCATGGTGTTGAGCAGGATGATGTTGGAGCGGGCGACGCGCGAATGCAGCACGTCGCCGCAGATCGCAACCACGAGCCCCTCGATGCGGCCTTTGTTGCGGCGGATGGTGAGCGCGTCGAGCAGCGCCTGGGTCGGATGCTCATGCGCGCCGTCGCCGGCGTTGATCACGGAACCGTCAACCTTGCGGGCCAGCAGTTCCACCGCGCCGGAGGCGTGATGGCGCATCACCAGGATGTCCGGGTGCATTGCGTTGAGCGTCATCGCGGTGTCGATCAGCGTCTCGCCCTTTTTGATGGACGAGGAGGCGACCGACATGTTCATGACGTCGGCGCCGAGCCGCTTTCCCGCGAGCTCGAACGAGGACTGGGTCCGGGTGGAGGCCTCGAAGAAGAGGTTCACCTGCGTCCGTCCACGCAGGACGGTGCGCTTCTTGTCAACCTGGCGGTTGAGCTCGACATATTCTTCGGACAGGTCGAGGAGGCCGGTGATGTCGGCCGCGGAAAGGCCCTCGATGCCCAGCAAATGCCGGTGGCCGAGGACGAAGGTCGATTTCGATGTCATTAAAAGCAGAGCTATAGGCGCGGACCGGGGGTGGGGCAAGGGGCAAAGAGCGGGACGGGAGTTATCCCCTGATCTGTCGATCTTGCCGTCATTCCGGGGCGATGCGAAGCATCGAACTAGGGTGCGGGCTCCCGCACCCGAGAATCTCGAGATTCCGGGTCTGGTCCTTCGGACCATCCCGGAATGACGGAGAAAAATGTGGATGTCTCTCTTCAGATCATTTCTGATTGCGATCGTTGCGATAACCATAATCTCCTCGGCTTCAGCCCAAGCGCTCCCCGGCGGCTTCGTCTATCTGCGCGACATCGATCCCAGCATCATCCAGGACATCCGCTACGCCGCGTCGAACAATTTCGTCGGCCGTCCGCTCGCCGGCTACGGCGCCGGCGAATGCGTGGTGAAACGGGAGGTGGGGCTGCGGCTGAAGGCGGTTCAAACGGAGCTGGCGGCGCAAAATCTGTCGCTGAAAATGTTCGACTGCTACCGGCCGGCGCGGGCCTCGCTCGACATGGTGAAGTGGTCGCAGAACGGCCACGAGACCGCTGCCGAGCGGCGCTACAATCCAAGGATCCCGAAGACCGAGCTGTTTCGCCTCGGCTACATCGCGAGCCGCTCGCAGCATTCCACCGGTGCGGCGCTCGACCTCACGCTGGTCGATCTCAAGGCCGACAATTCCGGCAAATATGATCCGACCAAAACCTACGCCGACTGCACGGCGCCGGTCGAGGCGCGGGTGCCGGAAGGTAGCGTCGACATGGGCACCGGCTACGACTGTACCGACGCCAAGGGCCATACCGCGGCACCGTCGATCAATCCGGAGCAGCGCGCCTGGCGCAGGCGGCTGGTGGCTGCGATGGCCAGGCAAGGCTTTGTGAACTATTCGAAGGAGTGGTGGCACTTTTCCCTGCCGGGGGCGGGCGGGGCGGCCTATGATTTCCCGATCCAGCCGCGTCGGAACTGATTCCGCGCCGAGGACGTCAGATGACCCAGCCCAGTTTTGCGACCCACGAGGTCTTCAACCAGTCGCCGCCGTTCGAGGACGTCGACCTGTTCGCTATGGACCGGCCGCTGGTCAACGCGGTCAAGGCCAATGGCGGCGCAGCGGCGGAGCGGGAGCTGTCGGAGTTCGGCAGGCATTGGGGCTCGGCCGCGATGGCCGATCGCGGGCGCGTGGCGAACGAGAACACACCGAAGCTGCGGACCTTTGACTCGAAGGGTAATCGCCGCGACCAGGTCGAGTTTCATCCGGCCTATCACGAACTGATGGCGCACAGTGCGCATGCCGGCGTGCACAATTCGACCTGGACGGCGGACGGAAAACCTGCGGGCGATGCCGCCGAGGTCATCCGGGCCGCAAAGTTCTACATCGCTGCGCAAGTCGAGACCGGCCATCTCTGCCCGATCACGATGACGCGCGCCTCCGTGGCCGCGCTGGCGATGCAGCCTGATCTGCTCGCGCGCGTGATGCCGGTGCTGTCGACGAAGAGCTACGATCCCAGCTTCGCGCCGTGGTGGGAGAAGCGCGGCATGACGCTCGGCATGGGCATGACCGAGAAGCAGGGCGGCACCGACGTGCGCACCAACATGACGCGCGCGGTGCGCGACGGCGATGCCTATCGCATCACAGGGCATAAATGGTTCATGTCGGCGCCGATGTGCGACGCGTTCCTGGTGCTGGCGCAGGCAGATAGCGGGCTGACCTGCTTCTTCATGCCGCGCTTTGCGCCGGATGGCTCGGTCAATGCGATCCAGTTCCAGCGGCTGAAGGACAAGCTCGGCAACCGCTCCAATGCGTCCTCCGAGGTCGAATTCGTCGGTGCCTATGCGGAAGCTGTCGGCGAGGAGGGCAAGGGCATCCGCACCATCATCCAGATGGTGCAGCTGACGCGGCAGGATTGCGCCATCGCCTCGGTCGGCCTGATGCGCTCGGGCCTCGCCCATGCGCTGCATCATGCCCGTCACCGCAGCGTGTTCCAGAAACATCTGGCCGATCAGCCCCTGATGCAGGCCGTGCTGTCGGACATGGCGTTGCATGTGGAAGCGAGCGTGGCGCTGGTGATGCGGCTCTGCCGCGCCTTCGACCGGACCCCGCACGATGCGTCCGAGGCCGCCTATATGCGGTTGCTCACGCCCGCGATCAAATACTGGACCTGCAAGAGTGCGCCGGCATTTCTGTACGAGGCGATGGAGTGTCTCGGCGGCAACGGCTATGTCGAGGACGGCATTTTGGCGCGCCACTACCGGGAGTCGCCGGTCAACGCGATCTGGGAGGGCTCGGGCAACGTGATGTGCCTCGACGTGCTGCGCGCGCTCGTGCGCGAGCCGGATGCGGCGACGGCCGTGCTGCAATCGCTTGCGGCCGAAACCAAAGGCTTGCCAGGCGCAGGCGAGGCGGCCGCGTTCATCGGCAAGACCTTTCGCCGCGCCGATGGCGAGCGCGTCGCGCGCCTTGCGGTCGAGAAGCTGGCATTGCTGGCCGCTGCTGCTGCGCTCAATAGCGTGTCGCCTCGTCAGGCGGAGCTGTTTGCCGCCACGCGTCTCGCAACGAACCA
Organism: Bradyrhizobium sp. USDA 376; assembly: GCF_054063675.1. Classification (NCBI taxonomy): domain Bacteria; kingdom Pseudomonadati; phylum Pseudomonadota; class Alphaproteobacteria; order Hyphomicrobiales; family Nitrobacteraceae; genus Bradyrhizobium; species Bradyrhizobium sp. USDA 376. Next base: position 7,102,238 of record NZ_JBSSGN010000001.1, on the reverse strand, counting down.
CGCCAGCATGTATGGCGCGGTGGAGCTGGACAGCGCCGACGTGCGCGCGTTGCTCGAGCGGGCATTGCCGTGATTATTTATTCCGTCATTCCGGGGCGATGCGAAGCATCGAACCCGGAATCTCGAGATTCCGGGTTCGGTCCTTCGGACCGCCCCGGAATGACGGTGTGAACACAACGAAAGCCTCCTGATGGACTCCCTCAATCCCGATCATCCGCCGCTCGTCATGACGCCTGCGCCGCCGCGCGTCTGGAAATTCTGGGGCACGGCGCTGTGGGGGCTTCTCATCTTCGTCGCGATGTTCGTCGGGCAGATCGGTGCGATCCTGCTGCTGGTCGTGCTCCGCGGCGTTCCGCTCGACATGGCCTCGCTCCAGTCGATCGGTCACGAGCCCCAGGCGCTGGCGCTGTCGGTGATCATGGGCCTGCCCGCGACACTGGCGGCGGTGTGGCTCGCCATCCGCATCAAGAAGGCGTCGTTCGTCGATTATCTCGCGCTCTATTGGCCGTCGTGGAAGCAGCTGCTGTTCGGCGCGGTCGGCCTCGTCCTGATCGTGCTGGCCTGGGAGGTGGCATCGCGATCGCTCGGCCGCGAGGCGACGCCGGGCTTCATGACCGAGCTGTTGAAATCGGGCCGCGACAAGGGCGCCGCGCTCCTGCTGCTGATCGCCTTCAGCGTGGCCGCGCCGATTTCGGAAGAAGTCTTGGCGCGCGGCTTCCTGTTTCGCGGCTGGTCGGCGAGCTTTTTGCGCGTGCCGGGCGCGATCCTGCTGTCGTCGCTGGTGTGGACAATCGTGCACCTGCAATACGACATGTACTTCCTCGCCGAGGTCTTCACCATCGGCCTGTGGTTCGGCTACATGCGCCATCGCGCGGGCTCGCTCTGGCTCACGATCATATTGCACGCGCTGAACAACATGACCGCGGTGGTGCTGACGATGTGGCTGGGGAGCTAAAGCATGATCCGGAAAAGTGCGAAGCGGTTTTCCGGAAAGATCATGCGCAAACAACAACCTGAAGCGCGATGACGATTCATCCAATTTCATCGCGCTTTAGGCCACCAGCGCGATCGCGATCGGCATGGTGATCGCCGCCAAAATGGTCTGCAGCGTGATGATCTGCGCCAAGAGTGGCGCGTCGCCGCCCATCTGGCGGGCCAGCACATAGGCGCTGGGCGAGGTCGGCACCGCCGCGCAGATCGCGACGATCGCGAGGCTGTTGCCTGATAGCCCGAACCAGGCGGCAAGCACCAGCGCGAGCACGGGCATCAGGACCAGCTTGAACGCCACGCCGATCGTCGCGCTCAGGCTGGGGCGGAGCAGGCCCTTGAGCTGGAGGCCCGCGCCGGTGACGAGCAGGCCGATGGCGAGCGAGGAGCGGCTGAGCGCGTCCGCCACCTCGTGCCAGATCTTCGGCAGCGGCAGATGGACGACGTTGATGACGAGGCCGATCGCGCAGGCCCAGATCAGGGGATTGCGGATTACCGTCACGACGATGGCGCGGGCGGACTGTTTTTCGGGCGAGGCATAATGCGCAAGCACGCCGACGCTGAAGACGTTGACCAGCGGAATGATCGCGACCATGGCCACGGAGGCGAGCGCCAGCCCGACGTCGCCGAACATGTTGGCGGAGACGGAGAGCGCGACATAGGTCTGCCAGCGCGTCGCGCCCTGGAAGATCGAGGTGAAGGCCGGCCCGTCGACGTCGAGCCGCGACAGCGCGGGGCGTAGCGCGAGGCACAACAGCGACATTGCCAGTGCCGACAGCAGCAGTGCGCCGCCGACGCCGGCGACCGGCACTTTTGAAAGGTCCGCCTTCACCAGCGTCTGGATCAGCAGCATCGGGAACAGCACGAAATAGGTCAGCCGCTCCAGCCCGTGCCATTGCGTGTCCAGCCGCATCAGGCTGCGCTTCAGCACGACGCCAAGCACGATGAGGATGAAGACCGGCAGCAGCGCCGCGATCACGACGGCCATGGGATCAGCCGGTGCGCAAATTAGCGAGCCGGTCGAGCGCGCCTTGCAGGATGAAGATCGCGGCGTGCTCGTCGATCACCTCGGCGCGCTTGGCGCGGCTGACGTCCATGCCGATCAGCTCACGCTCGACGGCCGCGGTCGACAGGCGCTCGTCCCAGAGGCCGATGGGAAGCGCGGTCAGGCCGGCGAGGTTGCGGGCGAAGGCGCGGGTGGATTGCGCGCGCGGGCCCTCGCTGCCGTCCATGTTGATGGGCAGGCCGAGCACGAAGCCGGCCGCCTTGCGCTCGGCGGCGATGGCAAGCAGCCGTGCGGCATCCTGCTTGAACTGCTTGCGCTGGATCGTTTCGACGCCGGTCGCCAAGCGCCGGTCCGGGTCGGACACGGCAACGCCGATGGTCTTGGTGCCCAGGTCGAGCCCGACCAGCGCGCCGCGCGCGGGCCAATGGGTTGCAGCATCGACGAGAGGCAGGATAAGAGCCGGCATGGATGTAGCGCATATCATGCGTCGCGCTGCAGAGTGAACCCGGAACATGGATGCGCTGACACTATTCGGCCTGTTTGCCGTGACGGCGATGCTGGTCTGCTATGCCCTGGAGGACCGCAGCCACTGGTTCGTGCTGCTGTTCGCCGCCTCCTGCGCGCTCGGTTCGGCCTATGGCTTCCTGCAAGGTGCCTGGCCGTTCGGCCTCGTCGAGGCGATCTGGGCCGTCGTGGCATTGCAGCGATGGCATCTGAGGCTGCGGTGACGGAGAGGTCGGGCGAGGGCGCTTGCTGTGAGGCAGGCGGCGCCTCGCCCGGGTCTCAAGATCAGCGGATTGCGATCGGGTTGATCATCGCCTGCACGCCGCCGGTCCAGCGCGGCTGTCCCAGCACGAACAGGAATTCGTAGCCCTTGTCCCGGGCAAGCGCAGCGGTGTCCATGTTCTCGAGGATGTAGGTCCCGTTCATCGCGAGCAGGATCTGGTGCACCTCGAACACGTTCTTGCCTTCGAACGGCAGCACCTCGAGCCCCCAGGTGTCGGCGCCAACAGCGACGACGCCCTTGCCGGTCAGGTACTTCGCGCCCTCAACGCCGAGGCCGGGCTCGCCGGCCGAATAGCGCTTGTCATCCTTGCCGATCAGGCTGAGCCAGCCGGTGTGGAAGATGACGACGTCGCCCTGGCGGATCTCGACGTTCTGCTGCTTGGCGGCTTCCTCGATCTCCTTGACGTTGAAGGCGGTGCCTTCCTTCACCACGTCGGTCTTGAAATAGGCGGCCATGTCGAGCAGGACGCCGCGGGTGACCATTGGCGGCACCTTCTCGATGCCGAGCTTCTTCAAGCCATTCGGGTCGGCGAAGTCGGCGAGCTTGTTGCCGTTGTAATAGACGTGCTCGACGCCGAGATGGCCGAGGCCGTCGAGCTGGCTGCCGATGCCGACCCAGGTGTCGAGGATATCGTCGTTGTAGGTGGCCTTGTTGGGACCGAGACCCGGGCTGCCGGCCTGTCCGGGCTGTACGATGGTGAGCTTGAAGGTGCGCGGCGGATAGGCAGGAGTGCTCGGTGTGACGGGAATGCCGAGGGCGTAGGTCTTGCCGGTCTTCACCAGCGATGCCGCCTTCACCACCAGCTCGGGCGTCATGTAGTTGGCGGCGCCGATCTCGTCGTTCGGCCCCCATTTCGATTTGGTCCAGTCCTGAGCGCTTGCTGTTCCCGATATCGCCGACAAAACGGCGAGACAGCACAACACGAGCGTATTGCGCATCGATAGTCCTCCCGATGTTTGGCTTCGTTTATGGTTTCGCGCTGGCCAGTCACTCATCCTAACGTAGAATGATCGCGCGCTTCAAAGCTTTTCGAAGTGCTGCGCTGCGATGGCAGAACGCGGCACGTATCGATTCAAACACGATGGATTTGTGACGAATTTCGTGGCGTGGAACGTTTGCGTCGCGTCATGCCGCGATGACGTCCTCGTCCTTCTTCAGGCACGCGGCAAAGCCTTGAAGCGCGCTGTACTGATGTCCGGCGCTGCGCTGGATGAAGAGCGTCTCCGCGCGTGCGTGCGAAGTGCTCAGCGTGTGGATCGACACGCTGCCGTTCATCGCGCTGCGTTCGACGACCGCGCGCGGCAACAGCGTCACGCCCATGTCGGCGGCGACACAGCCGATCATGCCGTCGAGCGTGCCGAGCTCGAAGCGTGCGGCCGACGGCCAGCCGAACTCGACGAACACCTGCTCGAGCCGCTGGCGATAGGTGCAGCCGGTGCGGAACACCAGCGCGGTCGGACCGGACTCCGGCGTGCCGGCGCGCAGCTCGGCCAGCGAAGTCCAGCGCCGCGCGCTGACCAGCACCAGCTCTTCGCGGAAGGCGCTGGTCGCGGTGAGGTCGGCATGCGCGATGGGACCTGCGACGAAGGCGCCGTCGAGCGTGCCGTCGAGCACGCCGGCGACGAGGTCGGCCGTGGTTGCCGTGCGTAACGAGAGGCGCACGGCGGGAAAGCGCCGGTGGAAATCGGCGAGCAGTGGCGGCAATCGCACGGCTGCCGTTGTCTCCATCGAGCCGATCGCCAGCGGTCCCTTCGGCTCGCCATCGTCGCGCGCGGCGAGCACAGCCTCGCGCGACAGCGCGGCCATCCGTTGCGCATAGGGGAGGAGACGTTTGCCGGCGCCGGTCAGCGTCATGCCGCGGCTGTGGCGCTCGAACAGCGGCGTGCCGATCTCGGCCTCCAGCGCCTTCACGCGCTGGGTGACGTTCGATTGCACCGTGTTGAGCTCTTCCGCGGCGCGGGTGATGCCGCCGGTGCGGGCGACCGCGGCGAAGGTCTGGATGTCGCTGAGTTCCATGGCGTCGTTTCGCTTTTGAGATGGCAGCGTTCGTAACAATTCATTTTTCGAGAATGCTAGCCGCGCCTAGTCTCGCTGTCCAGATCAGGGAGGGATCATGCCGCTTGCGACGTCGCTGACCACGTTGCTCGAGATCGAGCATCCCATCCTGCTCGCGCCGATGGATGTCATCGCGGGCAGCCGTCTGGTCTCGGCTGTGAGCCGCGCCGGCGGGTTCGGCATTCTCGGCGGCGGCTATGGCGAGAAGGCGTGGCTGGAGCAGGAGACGGCGAAGCTCGCCGAACTGCGTGCGCCGTTCGGGATCGGATTCATCACCTGGAGCCTCGCCAGAAAGCCCGAGCTTCTCGATGTCGCGCTCGCCGCAAAGCCATCTGCGATCATGTTGTCGTTCGGCGATCCCGCGCCGTTCGCGCCAAGGATCAAGTCCGCCGGCGCGCGCCTGATCTGCCAGGTGCAGGACGAGGCGATGGCACGGCAGGCGCTCGACGCCGGCGCCGACATTCTGATTGCGCAGGGGACGGAGGCGGGCGGCCATGGTGCGTCCCGCACCACCGTCGATCTCGTGCCCGCCATCGTTGATCTCGCCGCGGGCCGTGTGCCTGTCGTCGCGGCCGGCGGCATCGCAGACAGGCGCGGGCTCGCGGCCATGATGATGCTGGGGGCAAGCGGCGTGCTGCTCGGTACGCGCTTCTATGCGAGCCAGGAGGCCGACGGCGCCGAGGAGGCCAAGCGGCGCATCTGCGCGGCGAACAGCGGCTCGACGGTGCGCGGCATCATCTTCGATCTCTCGCGCAACAATGTCTGGCCGGCGCCGTTCACGGGGAGGTGTCTGGTCAACGACCACGCCCGGCGCTGGATCGGGCGCGAGGTCGAGCTGATGCAGAATGTGGCCGCAGTCGCGGCCGAGTATGCGGCGGCAAAGGCGGCCGGCAATTTCGACGTCGCCGCGGTGATCGCGGGTGAGGCGGTCGGATTGATCCATGATATTCCACCGGCGGCCGAGATCGTCGAGCGGATTGCGGTTGAAGCGGAGCAGCTGCTTGCGGGAAGGCACAATTCAATCGCGTCCGTCGCCTGAACTGAGAGAAAGCAACCATGTGGCCTGACCGTCGACTGATCGATTTGTTCAAGACCGAATTCCCGATCGTGCAGGCGCCGATGGCCGGCGCGGTGGATGCGGAGCTGGTGATCGCGGCCGCGCAGGGCGGGGCGCTGGGCTCGCTGCCCTGCGCGATGATCTCGCCGGAGAAGGCGCGCGAGCAGGTCGGTCTGATCCGCCAGCGCGTGAAGGCGCCGGTCAACATGAACTTCTTCTGCCACACGCCGGTTGAGCTCACGAGCGAGGCCGACGCGCGCTGGAAGCAGCGGCTGACGGGCTATTACACCGAGCATAGTCTCGATCCGGCCGCGCCGATCGCTGCGGCGAACCGTGCGCCGTTCGATGCGGCCTTCTGCGAGGTCGTCGAGGAGCTCAAGCCGGAGGTCGTCAGCTTCCATTTTGGCTTGCCGGAGCAGGCGCTGCTGAGGCGCGTCAAGGCGGCGGGCTGTCTCGTCGTCTCCTCCGCGACGACGGTGAAGGAAGCAGTCTGGCTCGAGCAGCACGGCGTCGACGCCGTGATCGCGCAAGGCGCCGAGGCGGGCGGCCATCGCGGCATGTTCCTGACCGACAAGATCGCGGAGCAGCCCGGCACGTTCGCGCTGGTGCCGCAGGTCGTCGATGCCGTGAAGGTGCCGGTGATCGCGGCGGGCGGCATCGCCGACGGGCGCGGCATTGCCGCGGCCTTCGCGCTCGGCGCCTCCGGCGTGCAGATCGGCAGCGCCTATCTGCGCTGCCCGGAATCCAAGGTCAGCGCGGGCGGCCGCAAGGCGCTCGCTGAAGCGCGGGACGATTCCACCGTCATCACCAATGTCATGACCGGACGGCCGGCGCGCGGTGTGCAGAACCGTTTGATGCGTGAGGCCGGCCCGATCTCGCCCGACGCGCCCCCGTTTCCCCATGCCGCGACCGCGCTGGGGCCGCTCAAGGCGGCTGCCGAAAAGCAGGGCAGGGTGGATTTCACCAATCTCTGGGCCGGGCAGGCGATCGCCCTGGGCCTCGAGGTCCCTGCGGCCGAATTGACCCGGGATTTGGCCAAATCGGCCTTAGCCCGCATGAAGGGGCTGGCTGGGTAAGTCCCAGCGCCGGTTGCGGCGCAAAAGCGGCCTCTGCTATACGGCACATGGGTTTTGCCGTGAGAGGCCTTATATAATGTCCGTCGACGCCGCTACCGTCCGCCGCATCGCGCATCTGGCGCGCATTGCGGTTTCCGAGGACGAGGTTCCGCATCTGCAGGGCGAGCTCAACGCCATGCTCGCCTTCGTCGAGCAGCTCTCGGAGGTCAATGTCGAGGGCGTGGAGCCGATGACCTCGGTCACCCCGATGCAGATGAAGAAGCGGCAGGACGTGGTCAATGACGGCGAGATCGCCGACGATATCGTTGCCAACGCGCCCGCGACCGAAGGTCACTTCTTTCTTGTGCCGAAGGTCGTCGAGTAAATTTCAAGAGTGGTCCGATGTGTCTGCTTTGCGACGATGAAAAGGCCTACCAGGCCTACATGAATTACCTCGACAAGATGGAGCGGCAGGGCAAGGCTGCCGATCCCAATGTCGCCGTCAATGCCGTGCTCGACGAGATCGAGGCGGCTGCGAAAGCCGCCGCCAAAAAAGACGACCCGGCCAACGACAAGACCCTGTCTCCGTTCTTCTGCAGCCCGATCAATAAATGACCGATTTGACATCGCTGACGCTCGCCGAGGCCCGCAAGGGTCTCGCCGACAAGACTTTCACGTCACTCGAGCTGACCGACGCACATCTGAATGCGATCGAAGCCGCGCGCGTGCTCAACGCCTTCGTGATGGAGACGCCCGACCAGGCGCGCGCCATGGCGCGCGAGGCGGACAGCAAGATCGCCAGGGGTGACGCCGGCCCGCTCGCGGGCATCCCGCTCGGCATCAAGGACCTGTTCGCGACCAAGGGCGTGCGCACCACGGCGTGCTCAAAAATCCTCGGCAATTTCGTGCCGACCTATGAGTCCACCGTGACCTCGCAGCTCTGGCGCGACGGTGCGGTGATGCTCGGCAAGCTCAACAATGACGAGTTCGCGATGGGCTCGGCGAACGAGACCTCGTGCTTCGGCCCCGTCGGCAATCCCTGGCGGCGTGATGGCTCCAACACGACGCTGGTGCCGGGCGGCTCGTCCGGCGGCTCGGCCTCGGCCGTGGCGGCGTTGCTGTGCATGGGTGCGACGGCGACCGACACCGGCGGCTCGATCCGCCAGCCGGCGGCGTTCACCGCGACCGTCGGCATCAAGCCGACTTATGGCCGCTGCTCGCGCTGGGGCATCGTCGCCTTTGCCTCCTCGCTCGACCAGGCAGGTCCCATCGCGCGCAGCGTGCGCGATGCCGCGATGCTGCTGCGCTCGATGGCCGGGCACGATCCGAAGGACACGACGTCGGTCGATATCGCTGTGCCGGATTACGAGGCTGCGATCGGCAAGTCCGTCAAGGGAATGAAGATCGGCATCCCCAAGGAGTATCGTCTCGACGGCATGCCGGCCGAGATCGAGAAACTCTGGAGCGAGGGCGCGGCGTGGCTGAAGGCGGCCGGCGCCGAGCTCGTCGAAGTGTCGCTGCCGCATACGAAGTACGCGCTGCCGGCCTATTACATCGTGGCGCCGGCGGAGGCCTCGTCCAACCTCGCGCGCTATGACGGCGTCCGCTACGGCCTGCGCGAGAAGGCCAAGAACATCGTCGAGCTCTACGAGAACACCCGCGCCGAAGGTTTTGGCGCGGAGGTGCGCCGCCGCGTCATGATCGGCACTTACGTGCTCTCGGCCGGCTATTACGATGCCTATTATCTGCGCGCCCAGAAGGTGCGCACGCTGATCAAGAAGGATTTTGAGGATTGCTTCGCCAGGGGCGTCGACGCGATCCTGACGCCGGCGACGCCCTCGGCGGCCTTCGGCATCGGCGAGAAGGGCGGCGCCGATCCGGTCGAGATGTATCTCAACGACATCTTCACCGTGACCGTGAACATGGCGGGCCTGCCCGGCATCGCCGTGCCCGCCGGCAAGGATGCGCAGGGCCTGCCGCTCGGCCTGCAGCTGATCGGCCGTCCGTTCGAGGAGGAGACGCTGTTCTCGCTCGGCGAAGTGATCGAGCAGGCCGCCGGCCGCTTCACGCCCGCGAGGTGGTGGTGAATGTCGCGGCATTCATCGCGAGCCTCGACGGCGCGGCGCCCGCGCCGGAGCTGAACGCGCCGCTCACAGGTCTTTGGTGGGCCGGCAAGGGCGACTGGGACCGCGCGCACAGGATCGTCCAGGACGAGAGCAGCCGCGATGCGGCCTGGGTGCACGCATACTTGCACCGCGTCGAAGGCGATCTCGGCAATGCCGGCTACTGGTATCGCCAGGCCGGCCAGGTCGCGGCAAAGGATTCATTGGAAGCGGAGTGGCAGCGGATCGCTGCCACGCTGCTCGGGAGCAAGACATGAGCACGGCCACGCACAAGCTTCTCAAAGGTGCCACCGGTGACTGGGAGATGGTCATCGGCATGGAGATCCATGCTCAGGTGACGTCGAACTCAAAGCTGTTCTCGGGCGCCTCCACCGCGTTCGGCGGCGACCCGAACACGCATGTGTCCCTCGTCGACGCGGCGATGCCGGGCATGCTGCCCGTCATCAACGAGGAATGTGTCAGGCAGGCTGTCCGGACCGGGCTCGGGCTGAACGCAAAGATCAATCTGCGTTCGGTGTTCGACCGGAAGAACTATTTCTATCCGGACTCGCCGCAGGGCTACCAGATCAGCCAGTACAAGTCGCCTGTTGTCGGCGAGGGCGAGGTGATCGTCGAGCTCGACGGCGGCAAGACCGCTACGATCGGCATCGAGCGGCTGCATCTGGAGCAGGACGCCGGCAAGTTACTGCACGACCAGTCGCCGTCGCTGTCCTTCGTCGATCTCAACCGCTGCGGCGTGGCGCTGATGGAGATCGTCTCAAAACCGGACATCCGCGACGCCGAGCAGGCGAAAGCCTATGTGACCAAGCTGCGCTCGATCCTGCGCTATCTCGGCACCTGCGACGGCGACATGGAGAAGGGCTCGTTGCGCGCCGATGTGAACGTTTCCGTGCGTAAGCCCGGCGGGCCGCTCGGCACCCGCTGCGAGATCAAGAACATGAACTCGATCACCTTCATCGGCCAGGCAATCGAATACGAGGCGCGCCGCCAGATCGAGATCCTCGAGGACGGCGGCGAGATCGAGCAGGAAACGCGGCTCTACGACCCCAACAAGGGCGAGACACGCTCGATGCGGTCGAAGGAAGAGGCGCACGATTATCGCTACTTCCCCGATCCCGATCTGCTGCCGCTCGAGTTCAGCCAAACGTTGGTCGACGAGCTCAAGGCTGAGCTGCCCGAGCTGCCGGACCAGAAGAAGGCGCGCTTCGTCGCCGATTTCGGCCTGTCGGCTTACGATGCGAGCGTGCTGGTCGCCGAGCGGGAGAGCGCTGTGTTCTACGAGACGGTGCTCGACAAGCTCGCCAACCGCGCCCGTGACGGCAAGATGGCGGCGAACTGGGTGATCAATGAGCTGTTCGGCCGTCTCAACAAAGAAGGCCGGGATATTACGGACTCTCCGGTCAACGCCGAGCAGCTCTCAGGGATCATCGATCTGATCGGCGAGGGCACGATCTCCGGCAAGATCGCCAAGGATCTGTTCGAGATCGTCTGGCAGGAGGGCGGCGATCCCCGCGCGCTGGTCGAAAGCCGCGGCATGAAGCAGGTCACCGATCTCTCGGCAATCGAGAAGGTGGTCGACGACATCATCGCGGCCAATCCCGACAAGGCGGCGCAGGTGAAGGACAAGCCGCAGTCGCTCGGCTGGTTCGTCGGCCAGGTGATGAAGGCGTCCGGCGGCAAGGCCAACCCGCAGAGCGTCAACGACCTGCTCAAGTCCAAGCTCGGCGTCTAGCCTCACGCGTTCGAACGAGGTGACGGACACGCTCCGTCACCTCGCGACGGCTTCGCGATGCGACGTTCGCGCGCATCGTTGGCGGCAAACATCACCCGCCGAGGGCGCGCAGCGCCACCGAATCGCCGTCGCGCGATTCGCGCAAAACGGCGACTTGCACACGCTCTGACGAGCGCTTGCGCCGTTAAGCATGAAAATAATTTCGTTGCCAAAATCCGCGACTCAGAGTCCGCGACTCGCCTCCGCGAGGCGATGGCGCGCATTGCAGCGCGCTTCGTCGCACTGATCACGCGTGATGTGTGCGCGCAGGATAATACTTGCTGCATAGAGTTTTTTTGCAATCGCGTCGCTTGACGACGTCAATGCTGCGAGACGCATTTGCAATCGCAGACGAGTGTCTCTGCGTGTCGCCAAATCAGGCGCGGCTGGCGCACGCGCACTGCGCCGTCAACACTTCCTTAAGTGAGAAGATGTTTTTTTCGTCGTGTTGGTGTATTCGGGGTGAGTGCATTCGATCCCCGAGTGCACGCAGCGATTAAAGCCATCTCACACATCGGAGGGCAACATGGCCAAGAAAGCGAAGAAGGCGAAGAAGGCGAAGAGCGCAGTGAAGAAGACTGCGAAGAAGACCCGCAAGGTCGCGAAGAAGAAGAAGTAACTTCGCTTCTGAAGTTGCCGGCTCCTAAAGCAGCCGGCACGTCATCAGCGCCTCCCAGAGGTTCTGGTCGACGATAGAGGGTGTCGGCGAGACATCAGGTCAACGGTCGGGCCGTTCTCTTTCACGGTCCGGCAGAAGAAACGAGTTTTCTTCGTTCGGTGCGGTTCTCTTTCCAAAGGGCCCCGCAATTTCACCAGCGGCCTTCGGGCCAACGTGAAATCTGGTCCTGACGTGTTCGCCGACGCCCTCGTTCTCCCTGAGGCCGGGGTATTGCCGGCATCCCCTTTCCTGACATTGCTGATCTGACCGCGACGCGTCCGCGCCGCTTCTGCCGTGCTGCCTTGGGCAGGCGAGGGCTGCGACGCCGGTGGCGTTGTGCGCGCGCCGTCTCTCCATACGCGGTGTCATCGCCCGGCCTTGACCGGGCGATCCAGTACGCCGCGGCGTCTCGTGGGACATTGCTGTCTCTGCAATGCTGGGTCAGCCGCCTGCCGCCCTTGCTGAAACTTCTCACTCCCAAGACCGCAAGCCTCGGCGAAGCCCTGGCGTAGCCGGGTCGCAGGCAGCGACAGCGAGTGGGGACGCCGCGGGACACACACGCACCACCGCGCGCAATGGTTATCGTTCTCCCAAAATCCTGGGGTAAACAGAATCTGACGAATTGCAGAAGTGCCTGCAAATCGCGGACTTTTTGAATTCCCGGCGCGGGCGTCGCGCGCTCGCGTTTACGTCTGCTTCATCGCGATACTTAAACTGCCATTCAAATTTGCCCGCCATCATCGCCTCCAACAAGCCGGCAAACGGCATGGGGATGGAGTTGAACAGTGTGTGATCCCGGGAAGGGTCATGCACATCAGAGTTGGACGGGAGCCGCGCTCGGGGGAACGAGGCGGCACAAGAAAAAAGGGGATGCGTTATGTTTCAGGGTACTTTCGATCTGGAGACGGCAACGCCGATCGACGCCAGTGCGCTGTCGGACGTGCTGTTCGAGCGCGGGATCTATTGGGCGAGCGGCCGCTCCGGCCTCGTCGATCTCGTCGCCGCGCACAAATGGTTCAATCTCGCCGCGCTGAAGGGCCGCAAGGACGCCGTCGCGCTCCGCCAGGAAGTCGCCGGGCAGATGTCGGACGCCGAGATCTCGGCCGCGCAGCGCGAGGCGAGGGCCTGGGTTTCCGCCCACTAGGGCCATTTCCGTTCCGATGGAATCGGAGCGGGGCTCCAGGTCCTGGCTGATGCGTCTTCTTTGACGGGAGCCGGTACCCACCTCGCTCGAATACGTCTTCAGCGGAGAATCGCGTCAGACCCCGTGTTTTCACGGGTGAGGCTGTTGCGCTGAATCAATGGTTTCGCCGTGCGGCTGCTTAAGAACCCGGCCGCAATGAGCGCCCGTGACACGAATGGACAATGGCTGCCGATTCAGATCGCGCCTGACGATTGTGATCTGGAACTCGGACGGCCGCACAAGACGGGCATCGTGCCCTGGACCTTTCCCGCCCGCCGCAGGTCCGGCGTCTGGTTCAATGTCTGGGCCAACGAGCCGGTGCTGATTTCGCCCTCGCATTGGCGCATCTGGCGGTCCGGCCGCTAGGCGCGGACACACTTATATAACGTCATCGCGAATCGGCCTGAGCTCGGCGGCGCTGATCCCTGGCACCGGGCTTTCGCAGCCGTTCGGCGGTCGCTTTCGGTTGAAAGAACGCACAGACCTTGATGCTGCTGCTGGGTGGCGGAGAGGGAGGGATTCGAACCCTCGATACAGCTTGAGACCGTATGACGCTTTAGCAAAGCGTTGCCTTCAGCCACTCGGCCACCTCTCCGGTGCGAGCCTTATGCATCTAATTGCTTGAGCCGGTCAATTTGGAAGCGCGTGTTTTCGCTCGAATATTCCCATCGATTTTCCAAACAAACCGGTTTGGGCTCGGGGCAGGAGCCTGACGCAGCGGGAACTGACACGGAGCTGGAATCGTCTGGCGTCGTATAACAAGGACGTCCTTCACGGATGAGCGCCGCTATTCTCCCTCAAGCATCTGGTATTGCTTATAAATTTTCGAATCTTGTGCGACAGAACGCCTGACTGGGTTCCCTCCGGCTGCGTCTGGGGGAGCTGATGGCCCGATCCCAATAGCCCTGCCATCCCAAAGAGTATGCCGCACGCCCTCGGGCCGCTGTGACCGCGTACGCGCCAGGAAATGCGCCAAGAAAAGAGCGGCGGAAGGCGGCTGTGCCTTCTCCTTGAGTCCCCTTCTGATTCCACGATTCGAGGGCGCCAAAGCCTGTTCAAGCGAGGGCGTTGTCCGTCGCTCCTTAACTGGGGAATTTTGATGGCAATTGGAACCGTCTCTAAAACGCTAGTAAAAACAGGGTGTTACAAGGGCGCCGTGATCACATCTGCGTGTTATTTGTGCAACACCCGTCGGAAAACGCGCTTCATAGGCCCGCTTCGGAGCGTTCTGTTGTTGTGTGTGCAAGGACGTTCGGTAATTGTGACTGAGCGACGGAGGGGGGCATCCCGAGGTCGTCCCGTTTTAGGTGGTTCGCTTAAGTCCCTCGCGTTCAGCGGGTGTGTCCGAAGGCGCGAAGCGGCTAAGCGGTGAGTTTAAGGGACAAGGGAACCAACCTTAGGGTGTCGTCACCCAGCGGATCCGGAACCTTCCCTATAGAGCAAACTTGGAGGTTTAACATGAAGTTGGTTAAGAGCCTTTTGCTCGGTTCAGCGGCGGGTCTGATCGCCGTTGGCGGAGCGCAGGCAGCCGATCTCCCCGTGAAGGCCAAGGCGGTCGAATACGTGAAGATCTGCTCCCTGTACGGTGCCGGATTCTACTACATCCCGGGCACTGACACCTGCATCAAGCTGGGTGGTTACCTGCGCGCCGAAGTCGCGCTGGGCACCAACTCGGACTACAGCGGCGGTCTCAACGTTTCGAGCCAGGGCGCCAACGGTGCTCGTAACCGTCTGACGAACTACTACACCGCCCGCGCTCGTGAAGACCTCAACATCGACACGCGCACCGCCACCGAATACGGCGTTGTCCGTACCTTCTTCGACGGCGTGTTCTCGTGGACGACCGGCAACTACGTCGGCACCGGCAGCGGCTTCGGCGCGACCCAGTACAGCGGCACCCTCGGCCTGAACGCGGCCGGCACCGGTCTGGTGGGCTCCGGCTCCGGTTCGGTGAACGGCACCGACGGCAACACCTCGGCTGGTTCGCTCGGCGTGTACTACGCCTTCATCCAGTTTGCTGGCTTCACCATGGGTAAGGCCGTGTCGCAGTTCGACGCGCCCTGGACCAACTATCCCGGCAACAACTTCGACAGCCTCGTCGGCGGCAGCGGCACGGTCACTGGTATCAACCAGTTCTCCTACACTGCTGACTTCGGTCAGGGCGTGACGGCGGCGTTCTCTGCGGAAGATCCGACCCAGTACCTGCAGGCTGGTAACCTGAACATGAGCGGCGCCACGGCTGCCGGTCTTCTCTCCGGTGGTATCGGTACTGGTAACATCGGTGGTTCGCGTTCTCCGAACCTCGTTGGTATGGTGCGTGTCGACCAGGCCTGGGGCCTCTTCCAGGCGTCGGTGGCTGCGCATGACAACCACGTCGGTTACTATGGCGCGAGCGAAGTCACTGGCCACCCCGACGACAAGTGGGGTTGGGCGGTTCAGCTCGCTCTGTCGATCAAGAACATCCCGACTGGTGCGGGTGACGTGATCAACATCCAGGGCGTCTACACCGACGGCGCGACCCGCTACAACTTCCAGAACCTGGCGGGCAGCACCTACGCGATGTACGGCAGCTCGAACCTCGCGGGCGCGTACGGCAGCGTTGGCTTCGCCACTGCTCCGGACACCGTGTTCATCACGGGCAGCCAGCAGGAGACGGTCAAGACCTGGGGCTTCCGTGGTGCGTATACCCATAACTGGGATCCGTACTGGAACACCGCGATCTACGGCGCTTACGCTCAGGCGCAGTTCGGTACGCTCGCCAAGACCACGCTTTGCGGCGTTGGTGGTGCGGGTGGCCTGCTCGGCGGTCTCGCTGGCGTGACGGGTTGTAACCCGGACTTCGCCATCGGCCAGGTGGGTATCATCACCCGCTGGACCCCGGTCAAGAACCTGACGTTCTCGGCGGACCTCTCCTGGACTCACCTCGACCAGAAGAACAGCGGCACGGTTACCACGGCGGCGACGAACATCATCCCCGCCAAGCCGGCCGCGACCTACGAGCTCAAGGATCAGGACACGCTCGTTCTGCTCCTCCGCGCTCAGCGCAACTGGTAAGTTCGGTCTAACGACCTGACAGAGAGCCCCGGCGGGAAACCGCCGGGGTTTTTCTTTTTGCGAACGGGCTTGCGACCCGGCAATGTCAGCCGAGCCGGCGCCCCGCTTCCGTAACCGGTCGCTCGCTCCGGCTCAGGTCGCGGCCCCTCCGCGCTGTCTGCTTAACCCGAAACGGACCCTTGATCTGGATCAACCCGGAGGAGTGCCGCTCCGTTTCTGTACGCCTCACCATCGGTCAAAGACCCCACTATCGAAAAGCGCATATCAAGCGAAGCAACACTTCGCGCGGTGTGAGGCAACACAGGCCGCTGATGCACGGGCCCGGGGGGCGGGATGAATCTGGCTGATACGAGATCGTTGTCTGGCTCCGGACAATCGTTCGAAGATCCAGCAGGTGAGGGGATGCTTTACGTGCCGGGCGGCACGTTTCGCATGGGCTCGGATCGGCATTATCCGGAGGAAGCGCCGGCCTGGGGTGACGGGCAATTCCCCGGCGGCAGGCAAATGGCAAACACCTGGCAGGGCAATTTCCCGCACCAGAATCTTGCGGCTGATGGCTTCGAGCGCACTTCGCCCGTCACCGCATTTCCGGCCAACGGTTACGGCCTGCACGACATGATCGGCAATGTCTGGGAATGGACGGCCGATTGGTATTCGCAGAAGCACGAAGCCGACGCCTCGAAAGTCTGCTGCATCCCGCAAAATCCTCGCGGCGGGCCCGAGGGCGCGAGCTACGACTCTTGTCAGCCAAACCTCAGGATTCCGCGCAAGGTGCTCAAAGGCGGCTCGCATTTTTGCGCTCCCAACTACTGCCGCCGCTATCGTCCGGCCGCGCGTCATGCCGAGCCGATCGACACCTCTGGTGATGCACCTGAAGCCGAGATGGCTTGCTAGGAAGAGGATCACATCATGAGTACAGATAGGATTCCGGAAAAGCCTGAGATGAGCACGGGACCAATCGGTGGAGGATTGAAACGCCGCGATCTCTTGTTGAGTGGTAGTTCTCTCGTCGCCGCTTCGGCGCTCTCGGCCGTCGGATTGACGAGCCCGGCGCAAGCGCAACAGCAACCGGCTGCGGCCGGACGACGGCCGAACATCGTCGTCATTATGGGTGACGATGTCGGCTGGTTCAACATCGGCGCCTACCATCGGGGAATCATGTCGGGGAAGACGCCGAACCTCGACAAGCTGGCATCTGAAGGCATGATGTTCACGGACTATTACGCCGAAGCCAGCTGTACGGCGGGCCGGGCGAACTTCATCACCGGCGAGCTGCCGATCCGCACCGGGCTGACGACCGTGGGCCAGGCCGGTGCCGACGTCGGCATCCCGGCACAGGCTGCGACGCTCGCCACCGCCTTGAAGGAACAAGGCTACGCCACCGGGCAGTTCGGCAAAAACCACCTCGGTGACCTCAACAAGTATCTCCCGACCTTGCACGGCTTCGATGAGTTCTTCGGATATCTGTACCACCTCGACGCGATGTCGGACCCGTACTGGTACTCGTTCCCCGTCGACGAGAAATACTACAACACCTACGGCCCGCGCAGCGTGATCCACAGCTTTGCTACCGACACGGAGGATCCGACCGAGATGCCGCGTTGGGGTAAAGTCGGCAAGCAGAGGATCGTCGATGAAGGCCCTTTGCCGCCATTCCCGGATATGTCGAACGTGCAGAACATGCACGACCTGCCGTTCCTGAAGCCAAAGTACGACATGACGACCTTCGACGAAGTGTTGGTCAAGGCTTCCACCGACTTCATGAGCAAGGCCAAGAGGGACGGCAAGCCGTTCTTCGTCTGGCACAATACCACGCGCATGCACGTCTGGACGTTTCTCTCCAAGAAGTACAGCTCGATGCAGAATAGCCAGACGAACTATGGTCTCGAGGAAGCCGGCATGACGCAGATGGATGACAGCATCGGCGCACTGATGAAGCATCTCGACGACATCGGCGAGGCCAACAACACCATCCTGATCTTCACGACCGACAACGGCGCGGAGGTATTCACATGGCCGGATGGTGGCATGACGCCATTCAAGAACACCAAGGGTACCGTCGGGGAAGGTGGCTTCCGCGTACCGTGCATCATCCGGTGGCCAGGCCAGATCAAGCCGGGCACGGTCGAGAACGGAATCTTCTCCGGCCTCGATTGGTTCCCCACCCTGATGGCCGCGGCGGGCAACCCTGATATCACCAATCAGTTGCTGAAGGGCGTGAAGCTCGGCGACCGGACCTACAAGAATCATCTCGATGGCTACAACCAGATGGATCTCCTTACTGGTAAGGGACCATCCAAACGCCATGAGGTTTTCTACTTCGGCGGCCCGCACCTGGGCGCGGTTCGCTTGGATGACATGAAGTTCACGTTCTTCGCGCAGCCGTACGGCTGGCCCGGCGAAAAGGTCACCACGGACATGCCCACCCTGACCAATATTCGCCAGGATCCATTCGAGAGGTTGCCGATCATGCGTGGCGAGTCGCTGAACACCGGGTCCCCTGGCTATTTTAACGAGTTCTTCGCCCGTGAGTTCTGGCGCTTCGTCCTGGTGCAGCAGGTTGTCGGGAAGCTCGCGTTGACGGCGGTCGACTATCCGCCGATGCAGGATCCGGCTTCCTTCAACCTCGATGCCGTCAAGAAGAAGATCGACGAGATGATCAAGCACCGCGAAGGTCAGTAGCCAGTCGCAACGCTGGAAGCCGTCAAGGAGCGGATAGAGAAGGCCATGCAGTCGCACGCTGGCAAGTAGGATATGCGGCGACGGGCGCCCCAAGCCCGGGAGTGACGCGAGCTGCCGGTTCTGACCCGCGACATCGGCAGCTCTCGGCGCGCTCCGGGATTGGGATGGCTCGCCTGAGGGGCGGGTCAGACCTTGAGAATAGTCCTCGAAGGCCCAAGCCGACGACGGCGCATGTCTGGCGCTCGCCACCGTGCTCCCGGCAGCGAATCGAGAGTAGGGCCGTCTCTATTCCACGCTGCCGGCGCCGCGGCGCAGATCGGCCTCGATCTGCAGCCGCGTACCGCCGCCGAACCGGGCGCGGTAGACCTGAAGGTTTTCCATGATCCGCTGCACGTAATTGCGTGTCTCGGAGAAGGGGATCAGCTCGACCCAGTCGACCGCATCGACCTTGGGGTCGCGCGGATCGCCGTAGCGGTCGATCCATTTCTTCACGCTGCCGCGGCCGGCATTGTAGGCGGCAAAGGTCATGATGTAGGAGCCGCGATAATCCTCGAGCAGCCCGCCGAGCTCGGCCGAACCGAGCGTGGCGTTGTAGACCGAATCGTTCTTCAGCCGTCCGAGATCGTAAGTCGCGCCGTGCCGCTTGCAGACATAGCGCGCCGCGTCCGGCGTCACCTGCATCAGGCCATAGGCCTGCGCCGGCGAGACCACTGACGGATTGAACGCGCTTTCCTGCCGCGCGATCGCGTAGACGATGCTGCGCTCGACGTCGGGGCCGATCGGCGTGAATTGCGGAATGCCGTTGACGGGATAGGCGTAGAAGTCGAACGGCAGGCCGCGGTTGAGCGCGGCCTTGCCGAGCAGCAGCATGCCGCGCGCATCGCTGTGGCGCTGGGTGAGCTCGCCAAGGCCGGCGAGCGCCTCGGGATCGCCGTTCTCCCCCATGTCAGCCAGCAGCGGTATCGCCATCTCGCGCTCGTCGAGCTCGTAGAGCAGCTGCGCGGCGCGCACGATCTCAAGCCGTTCGGCGCCGCGGCCGCGCGGCTGGCTGTTGAGCTCGATCTGCGGCAGGCCGAGTTTTGCGCGCGCGAGCTGGCCGTAATAGCTCGTGGATTGCTCTGCTGCCCGCGCGTAGGCGTTGCGCGCCTCCTGCTGGCGGCCGGCGGCTTCCGCGGCGCGGCCCTGCCAATAGCCGGCGCGCGCCAGCGTGGTCGGGTTGACGCTGCCGACGCCGATGCGGGCGAAATGCTGCGCGGCGGTCGTGGGGTCGTTGAGGAAGCGCAGCGCGATCCAGCCTGCGGTGAATTCCTGCTCGGTCTTGTAGATGTCGCGCGAGGGCAGCGCCGCATCGCGCGCGATCAGATAGGCGCTGCGGAATTCCTCGGTGTCGATCATCTTGCGCGCCAGGAGGCGCCGCTCGATCCACCATTCGTCGAGATTGTAGAGCCGGTTCGGATCCTTCGGCGCCGACAGCATCAGCTGGGCGGCCTCAGTGAACTTCTCCTCGCGGCGCAGAAGCTGGATCTTGCTGAAGAGGAAGCCGGGATCATTGTGCAGCTCGCGCGGCACCGCCTCGAGCAATGCGCGCGCGTTCGGCGCCTTCTTGACCGAGGCGATGCGGGCCTTGGCCAGCGCGACATAGCCGGCGCCGAGGCGTTTTGCGGCGCGCAGCGCGGCCTCGTTCTCGCTGCCGTAGAGCAGGGTGTCCATCCGCGCCTTCTGGTCGCCCGGCGTCAGCAGGGCGCCGAACTGGTCGAGCGCGTTGTTCTCGGTGTCCTCCGACATCGGATCGCTGCGCCAGGCCTCGCGCACCAGCCGCTCGGCATTGGCGCGGTCGCCGCGTGCCAGCATCGCCTTGGCGAGCGTGAAGCGGCCCTTGGCGGACACCGGGGACTCGTTCTCGAACCAGGACCACGCGACGGAATCGTCGCGCCTGTCGTCCCACATTGCAGCCTCGAGGCGGCGGCGCAGGAAGGTCTGGGACGGCCAGCTCGGATTGGCCGAGAGGAAGGCGCGGTAGCGCTCGACGGTCGCGCCATTGTCCTCGCTGCGCAGGATGACCCATTCCGCAAGCTTGCGTGCGACGGGATCCGAGATCGAGGCTGCATAATTGGTGGCATCGCCCGGCTTGCGCTTGCGCACGAGCTCGATGACGTTCTCCAGCGTGTCCTTGTCGGCTTGCGACGTCGACGAGGTCGCAGCGACCGCGGCCGGCGTGACCGGCTTGCGCGGCGCGGCGTGCTGGCGGGTTGCCGGCGCCAGCACGGGAGCTGCGATGGGTTTTGCGGGTGCCGGGGCGGTCGGCCTGACGGTGGCCGTCACGGCCGGGGCGGGTGCGGTCTTGGGCGGCGAGCTGTTGGCGGTCGGCTGTGATTTTGGCGCGGGGGCTGCGGCCGCTGGCTTCGGCTTGTCCTTCCCGGAGTCCTTGCTTGCGGTCTTGCCGGCATCCTTGCCGGCATCCTTGGCCGGCTTCTTCGCTGCGTCCTTGGCCGGAGCGTCAGCCGCCCCCTTGCTCGAGCCCTTCGCTGCGTCCTTGCCGGTTCCCTTGGATCCGTCCTTCGCTGATCCCTTCGCGGTGTCCTTGGCAGCCGGCTTCGCGGGTTCCTTGGTCCCATCCGCGGGCGTCTCATTGGACTTGGCGAGGGCGACGCAGCCGACCGACAGCCCTGCAATCAGGCTCACGACCAGACCGGCGGATCGCCAGGCGGCACGAGGAAAGGAGGTCACGGCGTTTGTCGCCCCGAATCAGTGAAGTGGCTCAAGATCTAGCTGAATCTGATTGAATATGCGGACAAAATACCAACAGGCGCTTACTTCCGGCGGGTTTGCACCACCACCGCGGCAAAATCGCGGCCTAAACGGTGCGTCCCGCGGCAGCGGCCCTTTTACCGGCGGGATAGACCCGATATGTATGGGGCTTGCTCTCAAGATTGCCGCGTACGGAGGAAGTCCATGGCAGCCAAGACGAAATTCCGGGGGTCGTTCACCGCCTTGGTCACGCCGTTCAAGAACGGCTCGCTGGACGAGGCGGCGTTCCGCTCCCTGGTGAACTGGCAGATCTCGGAGGGCACCAATGGCCTGGTCCCGGTCGGCACCACCGGCGAGAGCCCGACGCTGAGCCATGACGAGCACAAGAAGGTCGTCGAGTGGTGCATCGCTGAAGCCAAGGGCCGTGTGCCCGTCATCGCGGGCGCCGGCTCCAATTCGACCAAGGAGGCGATCGAGCTGTCGCAGCATGCCGAGAAGGCGGGCGCGGACGCCGTGCTGATCGTGACGCCCTATTACAACAAGCCGACCCAGGAAGGGATGTATCAGCACTTCAAGGCGATCAACGATGCGATCGGGATTCCGATCATCATCTACAACATCCCGCCGCGCTCGGTGATCGACATGTCGGTCGACACCATGAAGCGGCTGTGGGAGCTGAAGAACATCGCCGGCGTGAAGGACGCCACCGCCAGCATGGTGCGCGTGTCGCAGCAGCGCGCGGCGCTGGGCGAGGATTTCAACCAGCTCTCCGGCGAGGACGCCACCATCATCGGCTACATGGCCCATGGCGGCCATGGCTGCATCTCGGTGACCTCGAACGTTGCGCCGCGCCTGTGCTCGGAGTTCCACGCCGCCTGGCAGAAGGGCGATCATGCCACCGCCTTGAGGTTGCACGACAAGCTGATGCCGCTGCACAACAACCTCTTCATCGAGAGCAATCCGGCGCCGATCAAGTATGCGATGTCGCTGCTCGGCAAGCTCGACGAGACGCTGCGGCTGCCGATGGTGCCGGTCTCCGAGCCGACGCGCGTTGCGGTGCGCAGCGCCATGGTGCATGCCGGCCTGATCAACTGATGCGATAGGCTTTCGGGGAGCTTGTCATGGGGGTCGACGAAAGGGGCATGCGGATGCTCAAGGAGTTCCGCGAGTTCGCCATGAAGGGCAACGTCGTCGACCTCGCGGTCGGCGTCATCATCGGCGCGGCCTTCGGCGCCATCGTCACGTCGCTGGTCGGCGACGTCATCATGCCGCTCATCGGCGCCGCGACCGGCGGCCTCGACTTCTCGAACTACTTCATCCCCTTGTCGAAGGCGGTCACAGCCACCAACTTAGCGGATGCGAAAAAGCAAGGCGCAGTGCTTGCGTACGGTAGCTTCCTCACGCTGACGATCAACTTCATCATCATCGCCTTCGTGCTGTTCCTGGTGATCCGGGCCATGAACACGCTGAAGCGCAAGGAGGAGGCGGCGCCCGCGGAGCCGCCGAAGCCGTCGGCGGAGGTCGTGCTGCTCACCGAGATCCGCGATCTCCTCAAGAAGTGACGCGCGCACTTCATCCAAACTGTTAGCATCGCTGCGTATCTCGATCAGGTTTGTCCGTCAGGTTTGTAGGTCATGGCCGATAAGAACGAACGTCCGATCAAGGTCATGGCGGAAAACCGCAAGGCCCGCTTCAACTACGCGATCGAGGACACGATCGAGGCGGGGATTGCGCTGACCGGCACCGAGGTCAAGTCGATCCGCAACGGCAAGAGCACGATCGCGGAATCCTACGCCGATTCCAAGAACGGCGAGATCTGGCTGATCAACGCCACCATTCCCGAATATCTCCAGGGCAACCGCTTCAATCACGAGCCGAAGCGGCCGCGCAAGCTGCTGCTGCATCGCCGGCAGATCAACAAGCTGATGGGCGCGGTCGACCGCGAGGGCATGACGCTGATCCCGCTCAAGCTCTATTTCAACGAGCGCGGACGCGCCAAATTGCAGCTCGCGGTTGCCAAGGGCAAGAAGCTGCACGACAAGCGCGAGAGCGAGAAGAAGCGCGACTGGAGCCGGGAGAAGGGCCGGCTGATGCGGGCAAGGGGGTAGTGCGATGAACCAGCGGAACCTGCTCGAGGTCGACTGGAGCCAGATTCCGGCACCCGCCGAGGACGGCGCTGCCGCGCATCTGACCGGCATGACGCTGCCCCCGGTCGGCCTGCTCGCGACCGACGACCGGTCGGTGACGCTGTCGACGCTCCCTGGCCGGACCGTGGTGTTCGCCTATCCGCGGACCGGCGAGCCGGGCAAGATCGCGCTGGTGGACGATTGGGACATGATCCCGGGTGCGCGCGGCTGCACGCCGCAGACTTGCGCATTCCGCGATCTGTTCGCCGAGCTGAAGGCGGCCGGCGCCGCCCACGTGTTCGGCCTCTCGACCCAGAGCAATGCCTACCAGACCGAGATGGCCTCGCGCCTGCATCTGCCATTCCCCGTGCTGTCGGACGAGAAGCTGGCGCTGACGCGCGCGCTGAACTTGCCGACCATGGAGGTTGCGGGCCTGACGCTGATCAAGCGCCTCGCCTTGATTATCGACGATGCCAGCATCACGCATGTGTTCTATCCGGTGTTTCCGCCCGACCGGAATGCCGGCGACGTCCTGGACTGGCTCAAGGCCAATCCAGCCAAGGGCTGACCCGGGCAAGGCCTAGTCGAGGTCGGCCTTGATCCTCGCGAACACCGACCGGAACATGTCGGCGGTCAGCACGCCGGTGTTCGTGTTGTAGCGCGAGCAATGATAGCTGTCGTAGAGCTTGAACGGGCCGGCCTGATGGACCGCGCCATGGCCGAAGGGCGCCTGCGAGGCCTTCAGCTTCAGCGGCTTGAGCACGCTGTCGTGCGCAATCCGCCCGAGCGCGACGATCGCGCGCAGCTTCGGCATGGTCTCGAGATTCGCGACGAGGAACTGGCGGCAGGTGTTGATCTCGACCGGCAGCGGCTTGTTCTGCGGCGGCACGCAATGCACCGCATTGGCGATGCGGCAGTCGACCAGCCTCAAGCCGTCATCGAGGCGTGCCTGGTAGGCCCCCTCGGCAAAGCCGTATTCGAGCAGCGTGGCGTAGAGCAGGTCGCCGGCATAGTCGCCGGTGAACGGACGGCCGGTGCGGTTGGCGCCCTGCATGCCCGGCGCCAGGCCGACGATCAGGAGGCGTGCCGTGATGTCGCCGAAGGGCGGGACCGGGGCGTTGTGCCACGACGGCTCACGCGCGCGGTTCGCCTCGCGAAAGGCAACCAGGCGCGGGCAGAGCGGACAGTCACGATCGGGGACGAGGGTGGGGGGCTGGCGGCTTGACCGTACCGCCTCACTCCTCGAAGTCGTCATCGCCCCTCGGCGCCATGGTGGTCGCGCGCTGGAGGAATTGCGGGGCGTGGTGGCGTCCCTCACCACGCTCGCCGCGGTCGCGCGGGGCGGGGCGTTCGGACGGGTCGCGGCCGAGCTTGGACTGCAGCTCGACGAGGTCGGTGAAGACGTCGGCCTGGCGGCGCAGCTCGTCGGCGATCATCGGCGGCTGGCTGGCGATGGTGGAGACCACGGTGACCCGCACGCCGCGGCGCTGGACGGCCTCGACCAGGGAGCGGAAGTCGCCGTCACCGGAGAACAGCACCATCTGGTCGATGTGCTCGGCGAGCTCCATGGCATCGACGGCGAGCTCGATGTCCATGTTGCCCTTGACCTTGCGGCGGCCGGAGGCGTCGATGAATTCCTTGGTCGCCTTGGTGACGACGGTGTAGCCGTTGTAGTCGAGCCAGTCGATCAGCGGGCGGATCGAGGAGTATTCCTGATCCTCGATGATGGCGGTGTAGTAGAACGCCCGGAGCAGCGTCCCGCGGCTCTGAAACTCCTTCAGCAGGCGCTTGTAGTCGATGTCGAAGCCCAGGGTTTTCGCCGTCGCGTAGAGATTGGCCCCGTCGATGAAGAGCGCGATCTTGTTGGTAGGAGAAGGTGACATTCAGTTTGCTCGCGTAGTGTGTCGTGATTGATCGTTTATTGTTGGCGCGGCGGCAGCCAGTCGCGCAGTCCCAAGGTGGCGCCTAAACCCGTCGAATCCGCAAATCCGGAGAAGTCGGGGCAATCAAGGTATAGTTATGGCGGACTCTCATATGCCCGGCGCCGCCCTCACTGGCAGCCCGGGAAATCACCCATCCCAGCCCTAATGTGGGGGTATCAGAGCCATTTGGCGAGGCCAAATCACAAATTGGCCTTGCGAAATCGCCTTGGCCCCTATAACTAGCCCCAATCATCCACATATTTCGTCCCACCCACAACGGAGCGACAGTCCATGGCTCGCGTCACCGTAGAAGATTGTATCGACAAGGTCGACAACCGGTTTGACCTGGTCCTGCTGGCCGCCCACCGCGCCCGCATGATTTCGTCAGGTTCACAACTAACGGTTGATCGCGATAACGACAAGAACCCTGTTGTGTCTTTGCGCGAAATTGCCGACACGACCATCTCGCCGGAGGACCTCCGCGAGGAGCTGGTGCACTCGCTCCAGAAGTTCGTCGAGGTCGACGAGCCCGAGCCGGACACGGTGCCGCTGATCGGTTCCGCCGGCGCCAGCGTCGATGCTGACGATACCGAAGTTGCCGTTGAGCGCATGACCGAAGAGGAGCTCCTGAAGGGCCTCGAAGGCCTCGCGCCGCCGGAAGAGCAGCCCGAGGAGGACGAGTAATCGTCCCGTCGCAATCGTCGACTTCTTGTGATCATATCAAAGGCCCGAACCGTTGTTCGGGCCTTTGCTTTTGTTGGCGTTTTCGTGGTTACCATAGTGTTGTCGGTTGGCGCCGCGCACCTGTCACCGAATTGATCGGACGCGCGCGCGATCGGAGCTAAGATGTATACAACGGGCAGCCTCACGGCCCGTTTGAAGGCAGGACGGCATGGTATATCGGCGCCGGAGATCAACGCAGATGCAGGCCGCAACCGAATCGGTTGCCATGGCCCCGACTGCGCCGGTGGTGCGCCCGGCAAAGCCGCGCGCGCGCATGATGCGTCAATATGACCTCGTCGAGCGCGTCAGGTCCTACAATCCCAACACCAACGAAGATCTGCTGAACCGCGCCTATGTCTACGCCATGAAGGCGCACGGCTCGCAGACGCGGGCCTCGGGCGATCCGTATTTCTCGCACCCGCTCGAAGTGGCGGCGATTCTCACCGACCTCAAGCTCGACGACGCCACCATCGTGGCCGCGCTGCTGCACGACACCATCGAGGACACCGAGGCGACGCGGGCCGAGATCGACCAGATCTTCGGGTCCGAGATCGGCGCGCTGGTCGAGGGGCTGACCAAGCTGAAGCGGCTGGAGCTGGTCTCGCGCGAGGCCAAGCAGGCCGAGAACCTGCGCAAATTGTTGCTGGCGATTGCCGACGATGTCCGCGTGCTGCTGGTCAAGCTCGCCGACCGCCTGCACAACATGCGCACGCTGGAATTCGTGCCGACGGAATCGCGAAGGCGCATCGCCGAGGAGACGCTCGACATCTATGCGCCGCTGGCGGGGCGCATGGGCATGCAGGAAATGCGCGAAGAGCTGGAGGATCTGTCCTTCCGCACCCTCGACCCCGAGGCCTATTCGGTGGTGATGCAGCGGCTCGATGCGCTCGCCGAGCGCAACCGCAACCTGATCGGCGAGATCGAGGACCAGCTCTCCAACAATCTGCGCCACCGGGGCCTGGGCGCACGGGTCTATGGCCGCCGCAAGAAGCCGTTCTCGATCTGGACCAAGATGGAGCGCAAGTCGGTCGGCTTCGAGCAATTGTCGGATATCTTCGGCTTTCGCGTCGTCGTGAACGACGTCGAGGCGTGCTACCGCGCGCTCGGCATCGTTCACACCACCTGGCCGGTCGTGCCGGGGCGTTTCAAGGACTACATCTCGACGCCGAAGCAGAACGACTACCGCTCGATCCACACCACCGTGATCGGTCCGGGCAACCAGCGCGCCGAGCTCCAGATCCGCACCGAGGAGATGGATCAGATCGCCGAGCGCGGCATCGCCGCGCACGTGTTCTACAAGGAAGACGCGGGCTCGCCGACCGAGTACCTCAAGCGCGAATCCAACGCGTTTGCCTGGCTGCGCCACACCGTCGGCATCCTGTCGGAGAGCGCCAACCCCGAGGAATTCCTCGAGCACACCAAGCTCGAGCTGTTCCACGACCAGGTGTTCTGCTTCACCCCGAAGGGCAAGCTGATCGCGCTGCCGCGCCATGCCAACGTGATCGACTTCGCCTATGCCGTACACACCGATGTCGGCAACAGCGCCGTGGGCTGCAAGATCAACGGCAAGTTCTCGCCGCTGTCCTCGGAGCTGCAGAACGGCGATGAGGTCGAGGTGCTGACCTCCGAGGCGCAATCGGCGCCGCCATCGGCCTGGGAAACGCTCGCGGTCACCGGCAAGGCGCGCGCCGCGATCCGCCGCGCCACGCGTACCGCCGTGCGCGATCAATATGTCGGCCTCGGCCGGCGCATCGTCGAGCGCCTGTTCGAACGCGCCAAGATCGAATATGCCGACGACAAGCTCAAGGGCGCGCTGCCGCGGCTTGCACGCACCTCGATCGAGGACGTCATGGCGGCTGTCGGGCGCGGCGAGATCAAGGCCTCCCACGTCGCGCGCGCAATGTATCCCGACTACAAGGAGGAGCGCGTCGCCCGCTACGGCATCAAGAAGGGCCTCGCCGCCAAGCTCAAGGAGAAGCCGTCCGAGGCGCCGCGCAGCCCGGTCGCGATCCCGATCCGCGGCATCAATTCCGACCTGCCGGTGAAGTTCGCGCCGAATGGCGGCGCGGTGCCCGGCGACCGCATCGTCGGCATCGTCACCCCGGGCGAGGGCATCACGATCTACCCGATCCAGGCGCCGGCCCTGAAGGATTTCGAGGAGGAGCCGGAGCGCTGGCTGGATGTGCGCTGGGACATCGAGGACACCGCGCCGCAGCGCTTCCCGGCCCGCATCAAGGTCGAGAACGTCAACGAGCCCGGTGCGCTGGCGCAGATCGCGACCGTGATCGCCGAGCACGACGGCAACATCGACAACATCAGCATGCAGCGCCGTTCACCGGATTTCACCGAGACGACGATCGACCTCGAAGTCTACGATCTGAAGCACCTGAGCGCGATCCTGGCCCAGTTGCGCGCCAAGGCGGTCGTCGCTCGCGTCGAACGTGTTAATGGATAGACGCATCTCGCATGCGTCCGTCTCTCTGATTTCGTGAGTCCTGAAATGCCCGCAACTCCGCTCCGCCTCGGCGTCAATATCGATCACGTTGCAACCGTGCGTAACGCGCGCGGAGGTCGCCATCCCGATCCGGTGCGCGCCGCGCTGCTGGCGATCGAGGCCGGTGCCGACGGCATCACGGCTCACTTGCGCGAGGATCGCCGGCACATCCGCGACGAGGACATGGCGCGGCTGAAGGCGGAGATCTCCAGGCCGCTGAATTTCGAGATGGCGGCGACCGACGACATGATGCGGATCTCGCTGGCCACCAAGCCGCACGCGGTGTGCCTGGTGCCGGAGCGGCGCCAGGAGGTGACGACCGAAGGCGGGTTGGACGTGGTCGGGCAGCACAATGCGCTCGCGCCCTACATCGCGCGGCTGAGCGATGCCGGCATCCGCGTCTCGCTGTTCATCGCAGCGGACCCTGCGCAGATCGAGATGGCGGCGCGGCTGCGCGCGCCCGTGATCGAGATCCATACCGGCGCCTGGTGCGATGCCGTCGTCGACGGCCATACCGGCAAGGCCGCGGCCGAATGGCAGCGGATCGTGGCGGGGGCGAAGCTGGCGAAGGCCGCGGGGCTGGAGGTTCATGCTGGCCACGGGCTCGACTATGCGACGGCGGAGACGATCGCGGCGCTGCCGGAGATCATGGAGCTCAACATCGGTTACTACATGATCGGCGAAGCGCTGTTCGTGGGCCTTGCAGAGACGGTGCGCAACATGCGCGCGGCGATGGACCGCGGCCGGAGCCGGGCATGATCATCGGCATCGGCTCCGACCTGATCGACATCACCCGCGTGGCCAAGGTGATCGAGCGCCATGGCGAGCGTTTCCTCGACCGCATCTTCACCACGGCCGAGCGGGCCAAGGCGGAGCGGCGGGCCAAGAACGAGAGGATGGTGGTGGCGACCTATGCCAAGCGCTTCGCCGCCAAGGAGGCCTGCTCCAAGGCGCTCGGCACCGGCATCAGGCGGGGCGTCTGGTGGCGCGACATGGGGGTGGTCAACCTGCCGGGGGGACGGCCGACCATGCAGCTCACCGGCGGCGCTCTGGCCCGGCTCCAGGCCCTGACGCCCGAGGGGTTCGAGCCGCGGATCGACCTGTCGATCACCGATGACTGGCCGCTCGCGCAGGCCTTCGTCATCATTTCCGCCGTCCCGCTGGCCAAGCCCTGACCGTTCAGTGGTCGTTTTATAATTCTTATTAAGAATCAATATCTTATGCAGTTTTGATGCGATCCTTGATTGCGTGGCTCCCGACAACCGTCTAAAAGTCCGCCGACGCAAATCAGGCTGGGCGAATTCGGCTTTACGCCGGAATTGGCCCTCACTATCAGAATCAGGACAATCTCCTTGCGCCGCGAAGCGATGGGCTGTTCGCGGGAGGAGGGCGCTCTGTGACCGCCGGCCGGAATTGAGAGAGCAATGAGCGTGACTTCGGGAACGAAAACTGAGAGCGGCGTCGGCGAAACGATCCGGGTCGTGATCCATGCTCTCCTGATCGCGCTCGTGATCCGCACCTTCCTGTTCCAGCCGTTCAACATTCCCTCGGGGTCGATGAAGGCGACGCTGCTGGTCGGCGACTATCTCTTCGTCTCGAAATATTCCTACGGCTATAGCCACTACTCGATCCCGTTCTCGCCGCCGCTGTTCTCGGGGCGGGTCTGGGGCTCGGACCCGAACCGCGGCGACATCGTCGTGTTCCGCCTGCCCAAGGACGACTCCACCGACTACATCAAGCGCGTGATCGGCCTTCCCGGCGACCGCGTCCAGATGCGGGACGGGCTGCTCTACATCAACGACACCCCGGTCGAGCGGCAGCGCATGAGCGAGTATGTCGGCGAGGACCCCTGCGGCGCCGAAAGCGGCGCGATTTCGCGGGTGAAGCGCTGGAAGGAGACGCTGCCCAACGGCGTGTCCTACGAGACGCTGGATTGCGCCGACAACGGCTACATGGACAACACCAACGTCTACACCGTGCCGGCCGGCCATTTCTTCATGATGGGCGACAACCGCGACAACTCGACCGACAGCCGCTTCCTCGGCCAGGTCGGCTACGTGCCGCAGGAGAATCTGATCGGTCGCGCCCAGATGATCTTCTTCTCGATCGCCGAAGGCGAACATGCCTGGATGT
This sequence comes from Bradyrhizobium sp. USDA 376, assembly GCF_054063675.1. Classification (NCBI taxonomy): domain Bacteria; kingdom Pseudomonadati; phylum Pseudomonadota; class Alphaproteobacteria; order Hyphomicrobiales; family Nitrobacteraceae; genus Bradyrhizobium; species Bradyrhizobium sp. USDA 376. The sequence goes on along the minus strand of NZ_JBSSGN010000001.1, from coordinate 7,071,674 downwards.
TCTGGCGCTGGCCGTGGGCGGTGCGCTGGAACCGCTTCTTCAAAATCGTCCGATGAAAGACGAAGCCAAGGACATCACGACCCAACCGATCGACGCGCAAGCCGCCCCTGACGGCGAAGCTGCCGCCAAGACGCTTGCGACCAAGTCGCCTGAAACCAAGACTCCCGAATCCAAGACGCCAGCGAAGAAAAAGCGGGCGCGCAGCAGCAAGGCCAAGGCGGCGGACGCCAACGCCGCGCTCGAGGCGCGTATCGGCCACGGCTTCACTGACCCGAATCTGCTGATGCAGGCGATCACGCATGTCTCGGCGCTGAAGTCCGGGCGCAAGCGCGGCGACAGCTATCAGCGGCTCGAATTCCTCGGCGACCACGTGCTCGGTCTGGTCGTCTCCGACATGCTCTATCACGCCTTCCCCAATGCCGATGAGGGCGAGCTGTCCAAGCGGCTCGCCGAGCTCGTGCGCAAGGAAAGCTGCGCGGACGTGGCCAAGTCGCTCGGCCTGCTCGACGACATCAAGCTCGGTTCGGTCGGCTCCAGTGCCGATGCCCGGCTGCGCAAATCCATCCTCGGTGACATCTGCGAGGCCGTGATCGGCGCCATCTTCCTGGACGGCGGCCATGCGGCGGCGGCCGAATTCGTCAGGCGCAACTGGACCGAGCGCATGCACAAGCCGCGGCGTCCGTTGCGCGATCCCAAGACCGTGCTGCAGGAATGGGCGCAGGGGAAGGGGCTGCCGACCCCGGTCTACCGCGAGGTCGAGCGCACCGGCCCGCATCACGATCCGCAATTCCGCGTCGCCGTCGACCTGCCGGGCCTCGCGCCGGCCGAAGGCGTTGGCGGCAGCAAGCGCGCAGCAGAGAAGGTGGCGGCCTCGGTGATGATCGAACGTGAAGGCGTTGGCGGCGGCAATGACGGCTGAAGCAAGCGGCGAGGCGCCTGCCGCGACGCGCTGCGGCTTCGTCGCGCTGATCGGCGCGCCCAATGTCGGCAAGTCCACGCTGGTCAACGCGCTGGTCGGGGCCAAGGTCACGATCGTCTCGCGCAAGGTGCAGACCACGCGCGCGCTGATCCGCGGCATCGTGATCGAGAACAACGCGCAAATCATCCTGGTCGACACGCCCGGAATCTTCTCGCCCAAGCGCCGTCTCGACCGCGCCATGGTCTCGACCGCCTGGAGCGGGGCGCATGATGCCGATCTCGTCTGCGTGCTGCTCGATGCCAAGACCGGGATCGATGAGGAGGCCGAAGCGATCCTCGCCAAGGCCGCCAGCGTCAATCACGACAAGATCCTCGTCATTAACAAGGTCGACCTGGTCCAGCGCGAGAAGCTGCTGGCGCTGGCGCAGGCCGCCAACGAGCGCATGAAGTTCGCGAGGACCTTCATGATCGCGGCGATTTCGGGCGACGGCGTCGACGACATCCGCACGACGCTCGCCGAGATGGTGCCGCCGGGCCCGTTCCTCTATCCCGAGGACCAGATGTCGGACGCGCCGATGCGGCAGCTGGCGGCCGAGATCACCCGCGAGAAGATCTATCAGAAGCTGCACCAGGAATTGCCCTACCAGTCCACGGTCGAGACCGACAAATGGGAGGAGCGCAAGGATCATTCGGTGCGGATCGAGCAGACGATCTACGTCGAGCGCGAAAGCCAGCGCAAGATCGTGCTCGGCAAGGGCGGCGCCACCATCAAGTCGATCGGCGCCGACTCGCGGAAAGAGCTGATGCAGATCCTGGATGTGCCGGTGCATCTGTTCCTGTTCGTCAAGGTGCGCGAGAACTGGGGTGACGATCCCGATCGCTACCGCGAGATGGGCCTGGACTTCCCCAAAGAATAACCAAGAAAAGATCGGCATTCGATGAGCGTACCCGCCAACGTCCAGCGCTTCGAAGCGCTGCTCTATGCATCGTTGATGCTGGATGCCGTCTCGGTTGCCGTGCAGGACCGCACGCCCAATGCCGAGATGACCGACCAGATGATCATGACGGCGACCTTGCTCGCCGGCGGCATGATCCTGCTGCTGGTCTATTTCGTCTGGCTGGCCGCGCGTTGGCGCAAGAACTGGCCGCGCTGGGTGCTGGCGGCAGCGCTCGTGCTGTCGGTGATTTCGCTCGGCCAGATCATCGGCGAGAAGGGCATGGAGCTCGACAGCGCCATCGAGATCGTGTCCTGCGTGCTGACGACGATGGGCCTGTATTTCTCCTTCACCGGCGACGCGCAAGGCTGGTTCAACGCGTAACGTCTCGCGCGATGCCGTAGGGTGGGTAAAGGCGCGCTCTTGCGCGCCGTGCCCACCGCAATCAATTGATGTCGGGCGGATCAAAATTGGTGGGCACGCTTCGCTTTGCCCACCCTACGATAGCTCGAATTGCGCTAGACTTCCTGCCATGGAATGGACCGACGAAGGCATCGTGCTGGGCGTGCGGCGGCATGGCGAGTCTAGCGCCATCGTCGAGCTCCTGACGCGCGCGCATGGCCGGCATCTCGGCCTCGTCCGCGGCGGCGCCGGCTCGCGGATGCGGCCGCTGCTGCAGCCCGGCAACAGCGTCAGCGCGGTGTGGCGGGCACGGCTCGACGAGCATCTCGGCACCTACGCCATCGAAGGGCTGAAGCTGCGCGCCGCGACGCTGCTGGGATCGTCCCACGGGGTTTACGGCGTCACCCATCTCGCCTCGATCGCGCGGCTCTTGCCCGAGCGCGACCCGCATGAGGAGATCTTTGCGCTGCTCGAACATTCGCTCGATGATTTCGACGACATCGGCAGCGCGGCCGTGCATCTCATTCACTTCGAGCTGGCGATGCTCGCCGAACTCGGCTTCGGGCTGGCGCTGGAAAACTGCGCGGTGACCGGCGAGACCACGGACCTGATCTACGTCTCGCCCAAATCCGGCGGGGCGGTATCTCGCGGAGCGGGCGAGCCGTGGCGCGACCGGCTGTTGCGGCTGCCGCCGTTCCTGCGGCACGGCGAAACCGCAAGCGAACTCACCGAGCAGGATCTCCAGGATGGCTTCCGGCTGACCGGCCTGTTCCTGCTGCGCCACGTGCTGGAGCCGCGCGGGCAGGGCCATTCCGATGCGCGGGCCGGCTTCATCAATGCGCTGATGCGGCAGCAGGCGAGGGCGGCGATTTCGGGCCCATGAGGGAACCGCGGCTCTGCCCTGCCTGAGGGCATGGAGTTCCCCGGAACGAAATCGGCGTGGTCGCGTTGGCGGCCAGGGTTCCACAACGGGGACAGCCTAAATGTTGATCAGAGGATTTGCGCTATCGGCGGCGCTGCTTGCTTTTGCGCCGGACGCGATGGCTGGCGAGCCGCAACCCGGCCTGTTTCGCCGCGCCTCCTGCACGGTCGTGCGGTACTATGTGGCGAAATACTCCGCGGCGGCCGCAGAGACATGGGCGCGCTCCCACGGCGCGACGGAGGCCGAGATCGAGACGGCCCGCCGTTGCCTGACCAACACCCCGGCACAGGCAAAGAATCAGACCGTGACCGCCGGGTGGGCCGGGCAGTAGCACGCCCATCGGGAACCGATTGATCCTGAACCGGGCTGCACGGGACAACGTCGCGAGATCCGCTCGTCGTTTCATCTCTCGGAGAGGATGGAGCTTGCTTGGGCGTGCCCGTCGTCCGAGAGCGGGAATGATGTGACTCCCAGGGTTTGCGAGGGGCGCTCCCCGAACATCATCGAATAATACTGCGAGAAGCGCCCGAGCTCGTAGAAGCCCTGCTGCATCGCGACCGCCGCCACGGTGGTCGAACCCGGCCTGCTCTCCCGCAGGATGGAGTGAATGGTGCACAGGCGCTTGTGGCGCAGGAAGGTGACGGGGCCGAGCCCGAACACCTCTTGAAAGGCGCGATGCAGAGTGCGTCGCGACACCGTGAACGCGGCGCATATTTCCGAAACATGCACCGGGCGCGTGCCGGCCTGGTCAAGATACTCCTCGACTCTGCGGATCAGCCGCCTCGCTGAAGGAAGTCTGCCGGCGTCGTCGGGCGGCAGCGACGACATCACGTTGGCAGCCATGCATTCGACGATCGATCGTTTCCAGAAATCGGCTGTCGACGGCGTCAGGCCGTCCTTGTGAGTGGCCAGATGGGACATGATCCGGACCAGGCGACGCGAGGCCATTGCACCGGTCGCGAGGTCCGCCCGGAAGTGACCGCGCTTGCGCCATGTGTCGGGATCGCTCAGACGCGCCTCTCCGCCGAACAGCGACGCCACCTCATCGAGATCGAAGCGCATGGCCGCGTAAGCGGACGCGCCGTGGAAGACGCCGTCATGCTCGAGCAGCGGCGGAATCACGAGCACGTCGTTGAGCTGCATGTCGAAGGACCAATGGGCAACGCGCCGCTCGGCCGCCAGCAGCATCCCGATGATGAGCTTGTCGTCGCTGGAAACGCGCTGCGTGCGCATTCCGATGTTGAAGGCGCCGATGCTGAGCGAGAAATCGCCGATGCCGACATGGGACAGTGTCCCGCGTAGCCGCCCGCGTCCGAGCTGCATGACGTCGACGTGAGAGCCGTGCACGGCCTGGTGTAGACCCTCGAAACCGTCGAGCTTCCGCGAATCAACCAGAAGAGACTGCACCATGGTCGTACACTTGTCTTGAAGCGCGACATTTGTGCGGCAGGCGGCAATCGAAATACCACTACAACGCGAAGAGGTGCTGTGAATTGAGCTCGCGTTTTGAGGCGAATGATCGTCGAATTCGACGCGATGAATCCGGCAATGAGGCTGTCATTTGAGAGGATCTGCGACGCGGTGTCGCTCGATCCCGGCCATCACTGCGACCTGCTGGCACAATCTGCACATCACAGTCGCCCCATCTTCGGATACCATTTGCAACCTAAGCGATATGAATCGAAGGCGCGCTGCGGATCGCGGCAGCGCACTGCTGCATGCTCGGAACGCGTGCGCGCAAGAACGGGAGAGATGTTGACGCAACTCGCGATCTGCATCTCCGGCCCTCGGCGCTAGGAAGAGGGGGATCAGACAATGCGTCCAATGCGCCGGGCAATCTGCTGTCATCGGCGCCTGCCGAAGTCCGTATCATAGCACCGGTGGACTGCGCGTATCGGAGTTTCCATCATGCTGCGGGCCGACCTGGATCACTGCGAGTGGTTGCCGGATGATGTGAAGACCGGCGAGATGGTCTTCATTCCCGGCGGCACCTTTCGTATGGGATCCGATCACCACTATCCAGAGGAAGCGCCGAGCCATCGTGTCTGCGTCGACGGCTTCTGGATCGACCGCACGCCGGTGACCAATCGGCAGTTCAAGGAGTTCGTCAACGCCACCGGCCATGTGACGGAGGCGCAGGTCGTCCCCGATCCCAAGGACTATCCCGGTGCGCTCAGGGAGATGCTCTACGCCGGCTCGCTGGTGTTCTCGCCGCTGCCGCGCATCACGGATCTTGCCGACTGGAGCCAGTGGTGGTCCTTCATGCGCGGCGCCAATTGGCGCCATCCCTACGGCCCCGGCAGCAATATCAAACAGCTCGACGACCACCCGGTCGTCCACGTCTCCTACAATGACGCGGCCGCCTATGCGCGCTGGGCGGGCAAGGATTTGCCGACGGAAGCGGAGTGGGAGTTCGCTGCGCGCGGCGGGCTCGATGGCGAGGAGTTTGCCTGGGGTGATGCGCTGATGCCGGGCGGCAGGTACATGGCCAACATCTGGCAGGGAAGCTTTCCTGTCCAGAACCTCGGCGAGGATGGGTTCGAGCGTACCTCGCCGGTCATGGCCTTTCCGCCGAACGGCTACGGCCTCCACGACATGATCGGCAATGTCTGGGAGTGGACCTCGGACTGGTGGTCGTCCCGGCATGCGGCCGAAGCGGCGAAGCCCTGCTGCATTCCCAGCAATCCCCGCGGCGGCCGCGAGGAGGAAAGCCACGATCCGCGCCTGCCGGATATCAGGATTCCGCGAAAGGTGCTGAAGGGCGGCTCGCATCTCTGCGCGCCGAATTATTGCCGCCGGTATCGCCCCGCCGCGCGGCACGCCGAGCCTATCGATACTTCGACCAGCCATGTCGGATTCAGGTACGTGCTGCGATCGCCGCTTGGCATTCGGGAAGCGTAACGTGAGCGCGTCAGGTAACTGCCGCTAGACAGGCCCGGATCGGCGGCAGGCGCCCTGTGGATAACTCGCGCCGCGGCCCTGATGCAGGGCAGGGGGCGCATGTCGCAGCCCAGCCTGCTATATATCCGCCCGAATCGCGCCCCAGCGGGGGAGAATTGGCCAGGTTTTTGGGGAGTTGCCCGAAGCCCAGCCGGAAGTCTTTGAAAGTAAAGACCTAATGGGCAAACGAACAGTTCCGCCGGAAGAGCCGGCTGAAATTCATGAGGTGCCGCTGCGGGAAGCGCTGGAAGAGCGCTATCTCGCCTATGCGCTGTCCACCATCATGCACCGCGCCCTGCCGGACGCGCGCGACGGCCTGAAGCCGGTGCACCGGCGCATCCTCTACGGTATGCGCCTGCTCAGGCTCGACCCCGGCACGGGCTTCAAGAAGTCCGCCAAGATCGTCGGCGACGTGATGGGCTCGTTCCATCCGCATGGCGACCAGGCGATCTACGACGCCATGGTGCGCCTCGCGCAAGATTTCTCCTCGCGCTACCCGCTGGTCGACGGCCAGGGCAATTTCGGCAATATCGACGGCGATAACCCGGCCGCCTACCGCTACACCGAAGCGCGCATGACCGACGTCGCGCGGCTTCTCCTCGAAGGCATCGACGAGGACGGCGTCGAATTCCGCGCCAATTACGACGGCCAGTCGAAAGAACCGGTCGTGCTGCCCGGCGGCTTTCCGAACCTGCTCGCCAACGGCGCGCAGGGCATCGCGGTCGGCATGGCGACGTCGATCCCGCCGCACAACGCCGCCGAGCTTTGCGATGCGGCGCTGCATCTGATCGAGAAGCCCGACGCGAAGTCGAAGGCGCTCTTGAAGTGGGTCAAGGGTCCGGATTTCCCGACCGGCGGCATCTGCGTCGATTCCAAGCAGGCAATCGCTGAAGCCTATACGATCGGCCGCGGCTCGTTCCGCGTTCGAGCCCGGTGGCAGCAGGAAGAGGGCGCACGCGGCACCTGGGTCGTCGTCGTCACCGAGATTCCGTATCTGGTGCAGAAGTCGCGGATGGTCGAGAAGATCGCCGAGCTGCTGGACCAGAAAAAGCTGCCATTGGTGGGCGAGGTCCGTGACGAATCCGCCGAGGATGTTCGCCTCGTCATCGAGCCGAAGTCGAAGAACGTCGATCCGGCGCTGATGATGGAATCGCTGTTCCGGCTGACCGAGCTCGAGAACAAGATTCCGCTGAACCTCAACGTGCTGATCAAGGGCCGCATCCCCAAGGTCGTGGGGCTCGCGGAGTGCTTGCGTGAATGGCTGGACCATCTGCGCGACGTACTGATCCGCCGCAGCAACTTCCGCAAGGCGCAGATCGAGCACCGGCTGGAAGTCCTCGGCGGTCATCTGGTCGCCTATCTGAACCTCGACAAGGTGATCAAGATCATCCGCACCGAGGACGAGCCGAAGCCAGCCCTGATCAAGGCGTTCAAGCTCACCGAGATCCAGGCGGAGGCCATCCTCAATATGCGTTTGCGCAATCTGCGCAGACTCGAGGAAATGGAGATCCGCAACGAGGACAGGGATCTCCGTAAGGAGCTGAAGGGCATCGAGGGCGTGCTCGCCTCGGAAGCCGAGCAGTGGAAGAAGGTCGGCGAGCAGGTCGGCAAGGTCCGCGACATGTTCGGGCCGAAGACGCCGCTCGGCAAGCGCCGCACCACTTTTGCGGATGCGCCCGAGCACGATCTCGCGGCGATGGAGGAGGCCCTCGTCGAGCGCGAGCCGGTCACGGTCGTCGTGTCCGACAAGGGCTGGATCCGTACCATGAAGGGCCATGTCGAGGATCTCTCGGGCCTTGCCTTCAAGCAGGACGACAAGCTCGGCTTCGCCTTCTTCGCGGAGACGACCTCGAAGCTCTTGCTGTTCGCCACGAACGGCAAGTTCTACTCGCTCGACGTCGCGAAGCTGCCGGGCGGCCGCGGTCACGGCGAGCCGATCCGCCTGTTCATCGACCTCGAGCAGGAGGCGGCGCCCGTCGCGCTGTTCGTCAACAAGGGCGGGCGCAAATTCCTGGTCGCGAGCCATGAGGGCCAGGGTTTTGTCGTCAACGAGGACGATTGCGTCGGCACCACCAAGAAGGGCAAGCAGGTTCTCAACGTCGACATGCCGAACGAGGCGCGCTCGGTCACCGAGGTGACCGGCGACACCGTCGCGGTCATCGGCGAGAACCGCAAGATGCTGGTCTTCCCGCTCGACCAGGTGCCGGAAATGGCCCGCGGCCGCGGCGTACGCCTGCAGAAGTACAAGGATGGCGGCCTCTCGGATGTCGCCGTGTTCGACGCCAAGGCGGGCCTGACCTGGAAGGACTCCGCGGGGCGCGAGTTCTCGGCGACCATGAAGGAGCTCGCGGAGTGGCAGGGCACCCGCGCCGACGCCGGCCGCTTGCCGCCGAAGGGCTTCCCGAAGTCGAACAAGTTCGGCCGGGGGATCGGGTAGGGGCCGTCTCGTGTCCCGGACGCGCTGCAACGCGTGAGCGTTGCTGCGCAGAGCCGGGACCCACGCCACAACAACGGTGTCATGCCCCGGCTTGACCGGGGCATCCAGTACGCCGTGGCCCATCGGTTCAATCACAGCCGTCTCTGGAATACTGGATCGCCCGCCCCAGTGCGCAAGTGCGCACAAGGCGGGCGATGACAGCGAGTGTGGCGCAAACGCGTGGCAGACAGCCACGAGAGCATACGTGCGGGCACGAACATTGCTTTTTCCTGGCGACTGCAAACGGCTGGTCAAAAGGCAAAAACACCCCAATGTTCAAACTGAAGGCTTTCATTCCGGCGCTGTTCGGCCTCGCGCTGGTGGCGGCGCCGGCGCATGCGGCGGGCAATCTCGTCGCGGTGCTCGAGGCGGAAATCGTCACGCTCGATCCGCATTTCTCCACGGCCTATATTTCGCGCACCTTCGGCTACATGGTGTTCGACACGCTGTTCGCGAAGGACTCCAAGGGCGAGATCAAGCCGCAGATGGTGCAGGACTGGAAGGTCTCGGCCGACGGGTTGACCTATACGTTCACGCTGCGCGACGGCTTGAAATGGCATGACGGCCAGCCGGTCACGGCGGCCGATTGCGTGGCCTCGCTGCGCCGCTGGGGCACCCGCAGCGCGCTCGGCCGCCGCATTTTTGCGATCACGGCCTCGCTCGAGCCGACCGACGCCAAAACCTTCGTGCTGACGCTGAAAGAGCCGTCCGGGCTCGTCATCGACGCGCTCGGCAATCCCGTCAGCCCCGTCGCCTTCATGATGCCCGAGCGCATCGCGAAGACGCCCGGCGACCAGCGCATCACCGAGATCATCGGCTCCGGTCCGTTCGTCTACAGCAAGGCCGATCACCGCACCGGTGACCGCATGATCCTGAAGAAGTTCGCCGACTATGTGCCGCGCCCCGAGCCCGCCGACTTCCTCGCCGGCGGAAAGCGCGTCAACGTCGACACGCTCGAGATCCGCGTCATTCCCGATGGCGCGACCGCCGCGTCCGCGCTGCAGGCCGGCGAAGTCGATTTCATGCAATACGCGCCGTTCGATCTGCTGCCGCAGCTGGAGAAGAACTCGCGCGTCAAGCTGGTCAACTTCACCGGCGGCAACATGTTCGCGGGCGCCTATCGCCTCAACGCCGCATCGAAACCGTTCGACGATCCCGAAATCCGCCGCGTGCTGTGGAAGCTGGTCGACCAGCGCGAGGTGCTGGATGCGCTCGGCTTAGACGCCAAATACGCCACGCCGTGCTCGACCTACTTCACCTGCGGCACCACATATGAAAGCAAGGCCGGCACGGAAGCTGCGGCAAAGCCGTCGATCGAAGCGGCGAAGGCTGCGCTGAAGGCGACCAAATATGCCGGCGAGCCCGTGGTCGTCATGGAGGCCAACGATCTCGAAGCCCCGCGCGTCTCGGCGCAGGTGCTGGCCGAGCGGCTGAAGGCTGCCGGCTTCAACGTCGATCTGCAGGTGATGGACTGGGCGAGCGTGCTGGCGCGCCGTGCCAAGAAGGAAGGCTGGAGCGTCTATGGCGTTCACGCCGGCGGTTTCGATCTCGGCTCGCCGCTGACCAACGTCATGGTCGCCTTCAACTGCGCCGACTTCACCGGCTGGCAATGCGATGCGCGCATCACGCCGCTGATGGAGGCCTTCGCCAAGGCGCCGGCCGAGGAGGACCGCAAGAAGATCGCGGGCGAGATTCAGTCCGTCATGTACGATCAGGCGCCCGCCATTCCGTGGGGCCAGTTCGCCCAGCCCGCCGCCTATCGCGCCACTCTGCGCGGTCTGATACCGTCAGCCATCCCGGTGTTCTGGAACGTTGAGAAGTAACGCGATGTACGATGTCATTGTTGTCGGCGGCGGTTCTGCCGGCGCCGCTGTGGCCGCAAGGCTCTCCGAAGATCCCGCACGCCGCGTGTTGCTGTTAGAGGCCGGTCTCGACTGGCGCGCCGATGAAGCGCCCTGGGAAGTGCGGACGCCCAATCCGATCCCGATCATCCACAAGCGCGAATACCAGGAGAAATGGCAGTGGCCTGATCTGCTGACACGCCGCGTCGCCGGGCAGGAGCCGCGCTTCTACTGGCGCGGCAAGGGGCTCGGTGGCTCATCGATGATGAATGGCCAGATCGCCATCCGCGGCGTTGCCGACGCGTTCGACGAATGGGCGGCCAATGGCTGCACCGGCTGGTCGGCGAAAGAGGTGATGCCGCTATTCTCCGTGATCGAGGACGATCTGGAGTTCGGCGACGCCGAGGGCCATGGACGCGGGGGACCGCTGCCGGTCTATCGCGCGCCGCCCGAGACATGGGGGCCGATCGATCGCGGCTTGCGCGATGCCGCGCTCGCGAGCGGCTATCCCTGGTGCGCCGACCTCAACGGCCCGGACGGCGAGGGTGTGGCCTGCTATCCCATCAACAGCCGCAACTTGCGCCGCATCACCACCAATGAGGGTTATCTCGAGCCCGCGCGCGGTCGCGCCAATCTGGAGATCCGCGGCCACGCGCTGGTCGATCGCGTGCTGATCAGCGACGGAAGGGCGACCGGCCTCCGCGTCCACATCGAGGGGCAGGGCACTCACGAGATCAGCGCGCGTCAGATCGTGCTGTGCGCCGGCGCGATCCACAGTCCGGCGATCCTGCTGCGCTCGGGCATTGGACCTGCCGAGGAGCTGAAGGCGATGGGGATCGCGGTCGAGCGCGATCTGCCGGTTGGCCGCCACTTCTTCGACCATCCGCTGTTTCGTGCCACCATCCAGCTCCACGAAAATCTGCGGCCGGCCGATCCGGACACCCGCCACACCAATTGCTGCGTGACCTATTCCTCGGGCCTCGCCAATGGCGGCAAGCGCGACATGATCCTGATCGCCTTCAACCATCGCGGCGTTGGCGTGCCCGGAGCGATCGGAGCCGGGCTGTTCAACGCCTATTCGCGTGGCACGCTCAAGCTGGCCTCGACCGATCCTGCGATCGATCCCATCGTCGAGGAGAACATGCTGGCCGATCCCCGCGACATGCTGCGGATGATGGATGCGGTGAAACGCCTTGCCGTGATCACCTCGCAGCCGGCGCTTTCCGGCATCGCCGACTGGATCAGGCTGACCGACACCGACCTGACGCTGCCGCAGGCAGCAAGCCTGCCCGATCACGAGCTCGACGCGCTGCTGCGGCGGGAGACCGGCGACATCCAGCATGCCGCCGGAAGCTGCCGCATGAGCGGCGTTGGCGACGGCGATGGCGTGGTCGACCCCGACGGCTCCGTGAAGGGCATCAGCGGCCTGCGCGTCGCCGACGCCTCGATCATGCCGTCCGATTGCCGCGCCAACACGCACTTCACGACGGTGGTGATCGGGGAAGCCATTGCGCGGATGATGATGCGGTAGCGCGACAACGACGGTGTCATGCCCCGGCTTGCCGCCTTCGCTAAAGCTTCGGCGGCCGAGCACCCTAGTGGCCCCGGCGTAGCCTTGGCGGAGCCGGGATCGGGGCATCCAGTACGCCGCGGCCTCTCGTGGTCAAAGCTCGGTTACACATTTCAAACAGCGGGCGAGCGTCCGCCCTCTCGCGGCGCATGTCGCCCGAGTTTTACCTCTCGCATCGCCCTCGCAAAGACAAGGGCGCAGGGAAGGCCGGGCGCCGGCTGGCACCCGCAAGTCCGTGCGCTACAAAAATGTACACGGGGTGGACCACAGGTCTCGCCGGATCGCCCGGCCTTCCCTGCGCGAATGGTTTTAACGGTGTCCTTCGTGCTCTCCCCGGGGAGCGATGCACTATTGCCCCCGTCGCCCTGCGGATGGCTGATGCGCGCGTCCGGTCGGACCGCAACATCACTGCAAGACTTGACGCACAGACCCCGGGCGTCAGGACCACACGACTTCTCCGTCCGCGCACGTCTTCGCTGGGACTCCGAGGGCTGGCGTGTGCTCGCTCCCGAAGCCATGCGAAGACGCTGTCGGCGTCGTGTCGTTGGCGCGAAGGCGATTGCTCACGGCGAAAGCCGCCCTGCAATGCCTGTTACGCCCGACGCCGTCACGTCCATCGCTGCCCGGCCTGCGGTTCGTGACGATCGCGATCCGCCCCTTGTCTCAGGCCAGGGTGTTTCGTGTGTACGATAAATCCGAATTTCGGTAAAGTGGAATATTTTTGAGGGGCGGGCTTGACAGGCGGCGTGGCCGGCGTGCCGCGGCTGTTTTGCCCGACGGATAACGGTCGACGGGGCCACGCCCCAGAAGGATCCTCAGATTTCGCAACCGGTCAGATTCAGCGCCTTGAGCAAACCACCAAACGCCTTGAGCCGACAGGGCTCGGTATTGCTGGCGGCCTTTGGACGCTGGAAATTGGAGGTTTGCTTGATGACGATTGCTCTTGGCTTCGGCTTGGGACGTTCAGCGGTCGCGATCTTCTTCGAATTGTGCCGATGACGGGCAATCGGCTTCGGCTCGGACGAACCAATATGGATGTCTTCCGGGGGAGCAGCACGGTCTTCAACCACGGCAGCCTGTGTCGGCGTCTCGCTGCTCGCAGCAACAATTTCAAGGCGATCAGCCTTCGCCAGCGCGCCATGTGAAGCGGAAATGTCTGTATTTTGCTTGACCATCGCGGCTGCGCGCCGCGATGGAGCACTCAACTCCATGGCCGACAGCATTCCTACACTCAGCAGGATCAGGAGGCCCAACAACGCCGTTCTCAGCATAATGCGCCTCTAACCAACGTTAGTGCTGCTGAAAATTCTCCGCTCCAATAAGGCAACTTGTCGGCGGGCCGCGGGCCCACGACGGATCATTTACCGACAGGGTTAACGTCGGTGATGCTCCCCACACATGCCGAGAATGCTGCCGCTCACGTCCTTCCGGCGGCGAAAATGGAGGCGACTACACGCTCTAAATCACCCCCACCAGCCGCAGCGCCACCCCGGCCGCGCAGCTGCCCGCCAGAACCGTCAGCATCCCCAGCCTGAACCGGAAGATCGCGGTCGCCGCCGCGATCGCCAGCACGAGCGCGGGGATGTCGACGCTGGTCAGCACCGGTCGGTCGAACGCGAACGGGAAGGCGTGCACCGGCGCGGTCTCGCGGAACAGCGTGTGCAGGGCGAACCAGATCGAGAGGTTAAGGATCACGCCGACGACCGCGGCGGTGATCGCGCTGAGCGCGCCGGCAAGGCCTGTGTTGCCGCGCAGGCGCTCGATGTAGGGGGCGCCGACGAAGATCCAGAGGAAGCAGGGCGTGAAGGTCACCCAGGTCGCGAGCAGGCCGCCCAAGGTCGCCGCAAGCATCGGTGATAGTCCACTCGGGTCGCGGTAGGCCGCCATAAAACCCACGAACTGGAGCACCATGATCAGCGGGCCCGGCGTGGTCTCGGCCATGCCGAGGCCGTCGAGCATCTCGTGCGGCTTCAGCCAGTGATAATGCTCGACGGCCTGCTGGGCGACATAGGCCAGCACGGCGTATGCGCCGCCGAAGGTCACCAGCGCCATCTTGGAGAAGAACAGCGCGATCTGGCTGAACACGTTGGCCTGGCCGAACGCGGCGAGCAGGGCGATCACCGGCACCAGCCAGAGCGCCAGCCACAGCGTGCCCACGCGGATCGCGCGGCCGGTGTCGGGTTTGACGTGATCGGGCACGGCCTCGCCGAGCATGCTGTCGATCACGGCGCTGCTGTCGCCATGACCGTGACCGGCGGGAGCAAATTCCGGACGGCCTTGTCTGGCGCCGATATAGCCGATCACGCCGGCGGCAATGATGATGACCGGGAAGGGGACGGCGAAGAAGAAGATTGCGACGAAGGCGATTGCGGCGAGCGCGATCATGATGCGGTTCTTCAGCGCGCGCTTGCCGACGCGCACCACGGCCTCGACGACGATGGCGAGCACGGCGGCCTTGAGGCCGAAGAACAACGCCTCGACGAAGCTGACATTGCCGAAAGCCGCGTAGATGTAGCTGAGTCCCATGATGGCGATGATGCCGGGCAGGATGAACAGCCCGCCCGCCATCAGGCCGCCGGCGGTACGGTGCATCAGCCAGCCGACATAGGTCGCCAGCTGCTGGGCCTCCGGGCCCGGCAGCAGCATGCAATAGTTCAGCGCATGCAGGAAGCGGCCCTCGGAGATCCACTTCTTCTCCTCGACCAGGATGCGATGCATCACCGCGATCTGGCCCGCGGGCCCGCCAAAGCTCAGGCAGGCGACGCGAAGCCAGACGCGGAAGGCTTCATTGAAGCTGATGCCGTGACCGGCATCAGCTCCCGTTTGACTGGCGCGGGTGTCCATTACGCCTTCACCTTGTTGGTCGGCCAGTTGTGGGTCTCGGTGGTGGCATCGCGGCACCAGCGGTAGAAGGCATCGTAGAGCGTCATGCCGGCCTCGAGCTGCTCGAGATCGTCATCGTACATTCGCGACAGCCCGAGCGAGGCCGCGAGCAGACCCGGCGCCTCAGGCGCGAGATCCGGCCGCGCGGTGTCGGCGCCGCGCACCAGCGTCGCGAGGTGGAGCAGGGGCGGCGTGGCAATGCCGAACTCCTCGATCATGACGTCGAAGGTGCAGAGCTCGCCGCGGTGGCTCCAGAACACATTCTCGATGTCGAAGGGTGCCGCGCTAAACCGCTCGCCCACGCCTGTGACCTCGGACGGTGCCACGTACAGGAACACCGCATTGGGATCGACGAAGCGGCGGATCAGCCAGGGGCAGGCGATGCGGTCGACCTTCGGCCGCGCCCGCGTCACCCAGACGGTGCGCCCCTTCGCATCGCGCGGCGGCAGCTTGCGGGTGTCGAGCAGCGGCAGGTTTGCCGCTTTCCAGCCCTCGTAGCCTCCGTCGAGCGTCTCGGCTTGCACGCCGAGCTGGCGGAGCCAGGCCGCGGTGCCCTGGGCAAGCTTTTCACCGCGCAGGCAGGAGACGATAACCCGGCGGCCGGCAAATGCGCCGCCCCAGTCCTGGACCTTGTCGTGGCTGAGTTTGACCGAGCCCGGGATCAGCCGCCGGTCGGCGGCAAAATCCTCCTCCGTCCGCACGTCGATCAGGGCAGGGGCATTGGCCGTGCCGATCAGGCGCGCCAGTTTGTCTGATGATATGGTCGTGAAAGTAGACATGATGCGTCCTCGCAAAAACCGAACGGGACGCGATACTTGGGCATGTCGCCTCGTGGGGAGATCGCTCAAATCCCCATGGGGTAATTACAGCGAAACCGGGGCGGCCTGTCAACGCCGGTTTCGTCGGTATTTGACGTTAGAAAGATATGCTGCCGGCGCATATATTGGGCTGCGGATTCTGTTTTCCGGAGAGACGAGCATGCATTCCCATTCCATCGAGCAGTGGACCCATGACCACGCCTTCCTGGGCGAGAAGCACGACGAGAACGAGCGACGCACCTGGCTCGTGGTTGTGCTGACGCTGGTCATGATGGTCGGCGAGATCGTGGCGGGCTCGCTGTTCGGCTCGATGGCGCTGCTCGCCGACGGCTGGCACATGGGAACGCATGCGGCGGCGCTCGGCATTGCCGCCTTCGCCTACCGCTTCGCGCGCCGGCACCTCGGCAATGCGCATTTCACTTTCGGCACCGGCAAGTTCGGCGATCTCGCCGCCTTCTCCAGCGCGATCATCCTGGGACTGATCGCGGTCGAGATCGCCTATGAGAGCGTGCTGCGGCTGATCACGCCGGTGCCGATCGTCTATGGCGAGGCCATCGCGGTGGCCGCGCTGGGGCTGTGCGTGAACCTCGCCAGCGCGTGGCTCTTGCGCGACAGCCATGACCATCACCATCATGGGCATGATCATGGCCACAGCCATGCGCATCATGATCACGATGATCATGACCACGGCCATGATCACCACCACCATCATCACGACAACAACCTTCGCGCGGCCTACGTCCACGTCATGGCGGACGCAGCGACCTCGGTGCTGGCGATCGGCGCCCTCGTGGTCGCGATGTATTCGGGCTGGGTCTGGGCTGACCCGGCGGTGGGCCTGATCGGCAGCGTCGTGATCGCAAGCTGGGCGTTCGGCCTGATCAAGAGGTCGGGTGCGGTGCTGCTCGACGTGCGCGCCGACGAGAAGCTGGAGCGGGTGATCCGGGCCCGCATGGAGGTCGGCGAGGATCGCGTCACCGATCTGCATCTGTGGCAGGTCGGCCCCGGCCATTGCGCCGTGCTGGTGTCGGTGGTGTCGGACAAGCCGAAGCAGCCAGCCGTGTACAAGAAGCGGCTCGCCGGTCTGAAGGGGCTCAGCCACGTCACGGTCGAGGTCGAGACCTGCCCGCATTGACGTGTTCGGCGTGAGCGGAATTCTGCGGCGCGGCCGGGGTTGATCCTCGGTCGTAGCTTCCCAAGCGCTTGCCAAGGAGGGAACCAGGGATGACGTCCAGGATCAAGCTCGCTCTCGTGGCCGCCGCGCTCGCTTTGTCCGGCCATGCAGCGATGGCGCAGTCGGAGAAGACCGGCGTCGAAAGGCTCTACGTCCTCAATTGCGGCGAGGGCACCGCCGGCGACATCTCGCGCTGGACGCCCGGCCTCAACGAGGGCAAGACGATGGACTTCGTCGACAGCTGCTATCTCGTCAAGCACGCCAAGGGCTGGTTCCTGTGGGACACCGGCATCGCCGATGCCGTCGCGGCCATGCCCAACGGTCTGGCACCGGCCGATCCCAAGGCCGTGACCTGGCGGCGGCCGAAGACGCTTGCCGCCCAGCTCGAGCAGCTCGGCGTCAAGCCCGACGACATCAAGGCCATGGCGGTCTCGCATACGCATCCGGACCACACCGGAAATGTCGAGCTGTTCCCGCAGGCTATGCTCTACGTGCAGAAAGTCGAATATGACTGGCCCGGCGCCAACAACGAGCCGCGCTTCAAGCCCTCGCATCCGGTCGAGCAGCTCGTAGGCGACAAGGACGTGTTCGGCGACGGCAGCGTGACCATCCTGTCGACGCCCGGCCACACGCCGGGACACCAGTCGCTGCTGGTGAAGCTGCCCAAGACCGGCGCGGTGGTGCTGTCCGGCGATGCCGTGCACTTCAAAGACAATTGGGACAACCGTCGCGTGCCCAGCATGAACGTCAACAAGGACCAGAGCGCGGCCTCGATGCAGAAGATCGCCGACACTCTCGCCAAGGAGAAGGCGCAGCTCTGGATCAACCACGACAAGGCCCAGCGCGACAGCCAGAAGATGGCGCCCGAATTTTACGACTGACCTCGCGCCGCTGTTGCCATGACGATGGCAGCAGCAGCGTGTTAGGCCCCCGGGAAAGCTCCGCGACAGGAGACGAAGCGTGGGGGAGTGGCTCGGGGTTGCGATCGCGCTGGCGTCGAGCAGTCTCGGTGGCACCGCGGCGGCGATCACGCGCTATCTCGTCGGTGGCGCCGATCCGGTCCTGCTGGCGATCCTGCGCTGGGGGATCGGATTCCTCTGCCTGCTGCCATGCGCACTGCTGCTCAGTGTGCGCTGGCCACAGCGATCCGACTGGCCGGCCGTGGCGTTGCTCGGCATCTGCTTCTTCGGCCTGTTCTTCATCCTCTACAATATCGCTGTGTCCTACACGACCGCGGCGCGCGCCAGCCTCGCGCTGGCGACGCTGCCGCTGCACACCATGGTGGTCGGCGCGATCCTCGGCGTGGAGCGGCTGACCGCGCGCAAGATCATCGGCGTCGGCGTTGCCGTGCTCGGCGTCGCGGCGGCGCTCGCCGCGGGGCTTGCGCAGAGCCCGCCGGGCGCGTGGCGGGGCGAGCTGATCATGACCGCGGCCGTGTTCTGCATGGCGTTCTACAACGTGCTGTCGCGCCCCCTGATGCAGCGCTCGAGCGCGCTCGGCTTTCTCACGGTCGGCATGGGCGCGGGCGCCGTGGTGCTGGTGCTGGCGGGTTTCGCGAAAGGCAGCTTTGCGGCGCTCGATCATTTCACCGCGGCGCAGTGGATCGCCGGCATCTATCTCGGCGCCGGCGGCGGCGCGCTCGCCTTCATCCTCTGGGTCATGGCGCTGGCGCGGGCGACGCCGACCCGGGTCGCCAACACCATGACGGTCAATCCGATTGCTGCGACCTTGCTGGCCGCGCTGCTGATCGGCGAGCCGATCACGGCAAATCTCTTGATCGGGCTGGTCGCCGTCTTCGCCGGCATCTGGATTGCGACCAGCGAAGCGAAGCCGGCCTAGCTCTTCGGCGCCGTGGCCGCGGGCGGGCTCGCCTCCGGCGTCTTCTTCGGCTTCAGCGTGCCGGCATAGAACGACAGCAGCCACACCAGGAGGAGGGCGAGGAGATAGACGCCCCAGGCCTGCGGCGGCGTGGTCGCCCAGCGCAAAAGGCCTTTGAATGTGCGGGGCGGGCTGTTGTCGTCGGTCATGGCCCGCTTGTGCGCGAAAGCGGCAGTGCGGTCAATCCGGCCGCCGCCCGGCGCGGATCAGGAACAGCGCCGCCAATGCCGAGAGGCTGAGCGCGGAGGAGACGATCAGCACCTTGGCGCCCATGACGTCGATCAAGAGGCCGAAGACCAGCGGCGCCACCGCCTGCGCCATCCGCGCCGGCGCGCCGATGATGCCGAGGCGATAGCCGAAATCCTTGGGGCCGAAGATCGACAGCGGCAGCGTCCCGCGGGCGATCGTCAAAATGCCATTGCCCGAGCCGTGGAACAGCGCAAAGGCGCTGGCGGCGGCACCGCCAAAGATGGCGAGGACGGCAGCGCCGATCGGATGGGTGAGGCAGGCGAGCCGCGTCGACCACAAGGGATGAAAGCGGCTGAGAACGCTGGCTTCGAGGATGCGCGCCACCACTTGCGCCGGGCCGATCAGCGCGCCGGCCGCGATCGCCTCGACATGCGTCGCACCGGTGGCCTCGACGATGCGCGGGAAATGCACCGCCATCGCGCCGGTGACGGTCCAGACCGCGGCGAAGACGAAGGCGAGCAGGATCATGGTGCGGTCGAGCGGCACATGCGGTTTCTCCGCCGTCGCCGCCGCCTGCTTGGCGCCCTTGATCGCGGGCAGCATGAGGAAGTTGAGCGGCAGGCCGATCAGGATGTTGGCGGCCGCCCAGGCAAAGCAGGTCTCGCGCCAGCCGATATGGGCAAGGCCCCAGGCGGTGAGCGGCCAGCCGACGGTGGAGGCAAAGCCAGCCATCAGCGTGATGCCGGTGATGGGCCGGCGCGCCTCGGTGCCGTAGATGCGGCCGAGCGCGGCGAAGGCGGCATCATAGAGACCCATCGCCATGCCGATGCCGAGCACGAGCCAGGCGATCGCCATCACCGCCACGGACTGCGAGAGGCCGAGCAGGACGAGGCCGGCGGCGATGGTCAGGTTGGAGGCCGACAGCACCTGCCGTCCGCCGACGAGATCGATCTGCCGTCCGATGCGCGGGCCGAGCATCGCGGAGATCACCAGCGAGGCCGAGAAGGCGCCGAAGACCCAGTTGGAGGAGACGCCGAGGTCGCGCGCCATGGGGTCGGCGATCAGGGCCGGCAGATAATAGCTGGAAGCCCAGGCCAGCGTCTGCGTGGTGCCGAGCGCCAGGATGATCGGAAGCTGGCGCTGGCTCATATTCCGGTATTTCTGATCGGCGGGGTCATCGGCTGCATTTGCGGCCTGCGGCGAGAGCGCGTCAACAGCGCCTGCGGCATATTCGACCTGCTGCTGGCGGGAGCCTCCTTGCACGTGCTCCGCACACGGCCTTTCGTTCGTCACGAATGCACGCCATAATGGCGTATGCAACTGACCTCGCGCCTCGCGCTGATGAACTGGCTGACCGGCCAGGGGCTCACGGGCCTGCCCGAAAACGAACTGCTCCGCGGGTTCTGCGAACGCTGCCGCGCCGAAGGGCTGGAACTCTCGCGCGGACTCGTCGTCATCGACACGCTGCATCCGATCTATGAGGGCCGCGGCTTCCGCTGGAGCGACCGTCCCAGCAACGAGAGCGACGCCTTCGAATACGGCTCGACCGCTGAAGGCGACGCGGCCAAGAGCTGGCGCCGTTCGGTATTCTTCCACATGCTCGAGCACGGCCACGACGAGATGGTGATCGATCTCGCCGATGCGCCGTCGCTGGATTTCTCGCAGATCGGCGATCTCGCCGAGAAGGGCCACAAGCACTATCTCGCCTTCGTGCACCGCTTCGGCGAGAACGGCGCGCTCGGCCTGATGGATTGCCTGTATTCCTGCTGGACCACACGCCGCCCCGAAGGCTTTGGCGAAGACGGGCTCGAGGCGCTGCGCGATCTGGTGCCGGTCTTGGGACTTGCGATCAAGTCGGCGCAGCAGGTCGATATCGCGCGCACGCTCGGCCGGGTCTATCTCGGCCGCGACGCCTCCGAGCAGGTGCTGCGCGGACGCATCTCGCGCGGCGTCACCGAGCGCATCAACGCCGTGCTGTGGTATTCGGATTTGCGCGGCTCGACCGGTATCAGCGAGAGCATCGGCCCCGACGAGATCATCCCGTTCCTCAACGACTATGCGCAGGCGGTGATCGATGCGATCCACGACGCCGGCGGCGACGTCCTGAAGCTGATCGGCGACGGTGTGCTCGCGATGTTCACCGGCGAGGACATGGCAGCCGCGCGCCGTGCCGCGCTGCGCGCCGAGCACCTGTTCCGCCAGAACGTCGCGGCGCTGAACGCGCGCCGGGCGGCCGACGGCCGTCCCACCACGTCGGCCTATATCGGCCTGCATGTCGGCGAGGTCTTCTACGGCAATATCGGCAGCGAGGACCGGCTCGATTTCACGGTGGTGGGCCCGACCGTCAACGAGGTCAGCCGCATCGCCTCGATGAGCCGCTCGGTCGATCGCGAGCTGTTGGCATCGGCGGAGTTCTACAAGGGCCTGGATGCCGCCGGCCGCCGCTATCTCGTCTCCACCGGCCGCTACGCACTGCGCGGCATCGGCCGCGCGCAGGATCTCTACACGCTCGATCCCGATGTCGACGCCAGTGAGCCGGTGACGGGGAGCTATGAGCGGTACCTGGCGGGTTAGGCTCGACTGTCTCTCCAACGTCGTCCTGGCGAAAGCCAGGACCCATAACCACCGGCCTCAGTTTTGCGAAGACTGGGGGGTAGCAGCTTCGTCCAGCAATTTCCTGTTGGGGTAATGGGTCCTGGCTTTCGCCAGGACGACGGCGGGGAAATTGCCTAACACCTCACCGCCACCTCATCCCCCACCATGTCCGGCTGCCGGTCGAGTGCTGCTGCCGGTGACAGCAGGATCACCAGCGCCTGCGCGCCGAACACCGCCGCCGCCAAATAGAGGCACGCTTCGGCGCTCCAGACGCCGCCGACGATCGCGCCCAGCGCCGAGCCGAGCGGGCGGGCGCCGTAGCTCATGATGTTGATGGCGGAGACGCGGCCGAGCAGACGCGGCGGCGTCACCGACTGGCGCAGCGTCGTGGTCGAGATCACCCACAGGATCGGCCCGACGCCGAGCAGGAAGAAGCTCAAACCCGCAAGCCAGGGCGAGGGGACCAGGACCGTGAGCGCCATCACCACCGCGGCGATGAAGCCCGTGACCGGACCGAGGCCGACAACCGTGCCGAAGGCGATGCGCTTCATCACGCGCGTCGCGAACAGCGCGCCGATTACCATGCCGACGCCGTACATGGTCAGCACCGTGCCGACGCCGGCCGCGGTCAGACCGAGATGGCGCACCGCATAGGGCACGAACACCGCGATCTGCAGAAACCAGCCGGTGTTGAAGATGAACTGGGTGATGAACACCGGCCGCAGCAGCGGATGGTGGAACACGAAGGCCGCGCCTTCCCGGATCTCCTGGAGCGGGTGACGGCGCGGAGAAGGCGCCCGCGCGGGCTCGTAGATGCCGGAGAGCAGCACCACGGCGATGGCCGAGAGCGCGGCGGCAAAGCCGAAGGCGAGACTCGCCCCCCACCAGCCGACTAGTGCGCCGCCGAGTGCAGGCCCACTCGCAAAGGCAATGGTGCGTGCAAGCTCGATCCGTGCATTCGCGGCGGGCAGGAGATCCGCGCTGACCAGCGAGGGCACCAGCGCCGGCGCAGCGACGCTGTAGACGACGGTGCCGCACACGGCAGCGAAGCCGAGCAGCGCCAGCAGCGGCAGATTGAGCGCGCTTAGCGCGAGCAGCAGCACGATGGCCGCGAGCGCCGCCGCCCGCAGCGCCTCGGCGCCCGCCATCAGCGCGCGGCGCGAGATGCGGTCGGCGAGCAGGCCGGCCGGAATGGCGAACAGCACGAAGGGCAGGGTCAGCGCAGTCTGCAGCACGCCGGTCTGACCCTCGGCGACCCCGAGCATCAGCACGGCGACGATCGGGGCGGCGGCCAGTGCGATCTGCTCGGCGGACTGCGCTGCGAGATTGGACCAGGCGAGGCGGCTGAAGGTGTCAGGGAGGCGCGGCGAATTTGACATGGCTCATTTCCTGCAAAGTCGGATTGGCGCCAGTATCCGCTTCCGGGCTCGGCCAAACCCACCCGCTTTCCGACAGGGCGGGGCAAAACGCGGCCGCACCGGGAACTGATGCGGCTAGATGCAGTTGCAAATGAGTTGCAATAAGCCTCGACTTCGGTATTCTGACCGCATGGATGCCCGATCGCCCGACCTGACCCCCGATGCCGCCGGCTGGCGCACTGATGCGCCAGCCACCAAAAGCCTCGCCGAGGTGAACGCCACGGTCGCCATTCCGGTCGCGGCCCAGTGGTGGCGGCGGCTGCTCGCCTTTGTCGGTCCGGGCTACCTCGTCTCGGTCGGCTACATGGACCCCGGCAATTGGGCGACCGACCTCGCCGGCGGTTCGAAGTTCGGCTACACGCTGCTCTCTGTCATCCTGCTCTCGAACCTGATGGCGATCCTGCTGCAGTCGCTGGCGGCGCGGCTCGGCATCGTCACCGACCGCGACCTCGCGCAGGCCTGCCGCGCCACCTATTCGCCGGCGGTAAATTTCCTGCTCTGGCTCGCCTGCGAGGCCGCGATCATCGCCTGCGATCTCGCCGAGGTGATCGGCACCGCGATCGCGCTGAAACTCCTGTTCGGCATCCCCCTGATCGGCGGCGCATTGCTCGCAGCGCTCGATGCGTTCCTGCTTCTCATCCTGATGAACCGCGGCTTTCGATTCCTCGAGGCCTTCGTCATCGCGTTGCTGGCGGTGATCGCGGCCTGCTTCGTGGTGCAGATCGCGGCGGCGGCACCTCCGGTCGCGGAGGTCCTGCGCGGCTTCGTGCCGAAGAGCGAGATCTTCACCAATCCGGAGATGCTCTACATCGCGATCGGCATCATCGGTGCCACCGTGATGCCGCATAATCTCTACCTGCACTCCTCGATCGTGCAGACGCGCGCCTATCAGCGCAACGACGAAGGCCGCCGCGAGGCGATCAAATGGGCGACGACGGACTCCACCATCGCCCTGATGCTGGCGCTGTTCATCAACGCCGCGATCCTCGTCGTGGCAGCCGCGACCTTCCACAAAAGCGGCCATTCCGACGTCGCCGAGATCGGCCAGGCCTTCGAGCTGCTGTCGCCGTTGCTCGGCCTCGGCATTGCCTCGACGCTGTTTGCCATCGCGCTGCTTGCCTCGGGCCTCAACTCCACGGTGACGGCAACGCTCGCCGGCCAGATCGTGATGGAGGGCTTTCTCAATCTGCGCCTGCCAAGCTGGGCGCGCCGCCTCGTGACGCGCGGCATCGCCATCATTCCCGTGATCATCGTCACGGCGATCTATGGCGAGCGCGGCACCGCCGATCTGCTGGTGTTCAGCCAGGTCGTGCTGTCGATGCAGCTGCCCTTCGCCGTCATCCCGCTGGTCCGCTTCGTCTCCGACCGCCGCAAGATGGGGAAGTTCGCGATACCGGTCTCCGTCGCTGCGATCGCGTGGATCGTCGCGGGCGTGATCGTGATTTTGAATCTGAAGCTGCTGGCGGATACGTTTTTCGGGTGATGTTGCCACCACACAGCTGTCATCGCCCGGTTCAACCGGGCGATCCAGTATTCCAGAGACGGTTGTGATTGAGCCGAGAAGCCGCGGCGTACTGGATGCCCCGCCTGCCGCCTACGCTAAAGCTTCGGCGCCCCTGGACCTCAGCCCCGGCGAAGCCTTGGCGTAGCCGGGTCGCGGGGCATGACAGAAAGCTAGTCCTGCGGCTCGGACGCCGTATCGCCCTGCGCATCGATGCGCAGCCAGCCTGAGGGCGCGAGGCGCTGCTGCGGCAGGAAGCGGGCCTTGTAGTCCATCTTCTTGGAGCCTTCGATCCAGTAGCCGAGATAGACGTAAGGCAGGCCCTGACGTCGCGCGCGGGCGATGTGGTCGAGGATCATGAAGGTGCCCATCGAGCGGCTGACCTGGCTCGGCTCGAAGAAAGAATAGACCATCGACAGCCCGTCGCTGAGCACGTCCGTGAGGGCGACTGCGATCAGCTCCTCGCCGCGGCCGGTGATGCCGCTGTCGGGGCCGCGCTTGCGGTACTCGATGATACGGGTCTCGACATGGCTGTCCTCGACCATCATGGCGTAGTCGAGCACGGTCATGTCGGCCATGCCGCCATGGCGGTGGCGGGCGTCGAGATAGGCGCGGAACACCGAATATTGCTCGGAGGTCGGCACCGCGCTGCGCTGCTCGCCGATGATGTCGGCGTTGCGCGCCATCACCTTGCGGAAGTTGCGGGAGGGGCGGAACTCGTTGGCGATGACCCGGACCGAGACGCAGGCGCGGCACTGGTCGCAGGCCGGCCGGTAGGCGATCGACTGGCTGCGGCGGAAGCCGCCATGGGTCAGGAGGTCGTTGAGGTCGCCGGCGCGGTCACCCACGAGGTGCGTAAACACCTTGCGCTCATGCCGGCCCGGCAGATACGGGCAGGGCGAGGGCGCCGTGAGGTAAAACTGGGGGGTGTCGCGCGAGTGCTGGGTCAAGGGACGTCGTGGGCCTCCGAAATGAATATCAGCATCGCGCTACGGAAGCTCTCGGTCAATTGGTCTGCTCGGCAGGTCAGATGCGTCAGCTTAGTCGGTCCTGGTTGATAGGTCCTTGATCGTCGGGTTCTCAGTAGGTCCTTGCGCCTTGCGGCACGGGTGCGCGGACGGAATTGTTGATCACGACCGTTCCCAGCACGAAATCGTGCAGCAGGCGCCGGCGGCCGTTGAACGGGCCGACCAGCACCACGAAGGGCGACAGGAACGACACCGTTACCCAGAACAGCACGGCATGGGTGGCGCCGAGCACGAAATAGCCGGGCGCGCCGTACCAAGTGCGCAGCTCCAGATCCATGACCCGCATGCCGATCGTTGCCGAGGAGGGACCGCCGATGCAGGCGCCGTAGTAGACGATGGCCCAGATCACCGAGGCCGGCCAGGCCAGCCAGAACAACGCCCAGCCGATGCCGAGCGTAACCACGCCGAACAGCGCGATGAAGATGTAGCCGAGGATGACGGGAACGGAGATCACGACCATGTCGATCAGGAACGCGAACACGCGCCGCGTCGCGACGCCGCGGAACAGTTCCGGATGCAGATAGGGATCGTAGGCGTGCGGCTGGACCGCGCCGTCGTTGCGCCAGGCGCCTGAATTACCCGAGTCGTACGACATGGTCCGTTCTCCAGCGAAGCCCCCGTCGCAGGACATGGGAACAGGCCATCCCCGTGCCAAGGGCGCGCAGGCGTCAGCAAGCCGAAATATTCCGGCGATTCGGGGGCGGTTCTTCTACCGTCGTCATTCCGGGGCGGTCCGCAGGACCGAACCCGGAATCTCGAGATCCCGGGTTCGATGCTGGCGCATCGCCCCGGAATGACGAGGGCTGGTGGGCACGCTACGCTTTGCCCACCCTACGGCACCTTATCCTTGGCTGCGCAGCTTCTCCGCCGCCTTCGGCGCAAAATAGCTCAGCACGCCGTCGGCGCCGGCGCGCTTGAAGGCGAGCAGGCTTTCCATCATGGCGCGCTCGCCGTCGAGCCAGCCATTGTTGGCCGCCGCGGCGATCATCGCGTATTCGCCGGAGACCTGGTAGGCGAAGGTCGGCATCGCAAACGTGTCCTTCACGCGGCGGACGACGTCGAGATAGGGCATGCCGGGCTTCACCATCACCATGTCGGCGCCCTCGGCGATGTCGAGCTCGACCTCGCGCAGCGCTTCATCGGTGTTGGCACTGTCCATCTGGTAGGTGCGCTTGTCGCCGGTGAGCGTCTTTGCCGAGCCGATGGCGTCGCGGAACGGACCGTAGAAGGCGGAGGCGTATTTGGCCGCATAGGCCATGATCTGCACATCGAGCAGGCCGGCGCGATCCAGTCCCTCGCGGATCGCGGCGACGCGGCCGTCCATCATGTCGGAGGGAGCGATGATGTCGCAGCCGGCTTCGGCCTGCACCAGGGCCTGGCGCACCAGCACGGCAACCGTCTCGTCGTTCAAAATCTTGCCGTCGGAGATCAGGCCGTCATGGCCGTGGCTGGTGAAGGGATCGAGCGCGACGTCGCAGAGGATGCCGATCTCCGGAAACTCCTTCTTGATCGCGCGCACGGCCTGGCAGACCAGGTTGTTCGGATTAGTCGCTTCCGAGCCTTCCTCGTCCCGCAAGGAGGGGTCGGTGTAGGGAAACAGCGCGAGGCACGGGATGGTGAGCTTCATCGCGCGCTCGGCCTCGCGCACGGCCTGGTCGACGCTGAGGCGGTCGACGCCCGGCATGGAGGCGACCTGCTCGCGCTTGTTGTTGCCGTCGATCAGGAACAGCGGCCAGATCAGGTCGTCGGTGGTGAGGACATTCTCGCGCACCATCCGCCGGGCCCATTCGGCCTTGCGGTTGCGGCGCGGGCGGACGGTCAGATCGAGGGCAGGGGAGGCTGCTCCGCCATCCCGGCGCGAAACCTCGCGCAATTCGATCGGACGTCCGTATTTGATCGCCATTACTCTTCCTCCGGCTGGAATTATTCTTATACCAGCTCGCATGGTTCCCGTCACCGCGGCTTGACCTGCCGCAAGGGATGGCAGCCGATTGATTTTGCGGTCCGAAGCAGCCAGAAGGGGCCATGTCCGAGATCTCCACCCGCGAAGCGGCCCGTGACAGCGCCAGTGCCAGGGACGCTGCCCGAGACAATGCCAGAGAGAGCGCGCTCTCGGTGGCGGCGATCTCGTCGGAGCGGCCTGAGTCCGACGACAATGTCTGGACGCGGCGGCTCGTGCTGTTCCTGCGGGTGATGGCGCTGCTCTCGATCCTCAAGGGCCTCTATCACTGGGCGCAGGTGACCGGCTTCGTCGGCGGCGAGGACGAGGCGTTCGAGAACCAGGCGATGGCCTGGCAGGCCGCGACCGTCTACTTCGCCGTGATCGAACTCGTCGCCGCCGTCGGCCTCTGGCTCGCCACGCCCTGGGGCGCGGTGGTGTGGCTGACGACCGTGGTGTCGATGGCGGTGATCGAGCTGATGTTCCCGGGAATCTATGGCGGCAGCCTGGTCGTGGTCGGCGTCGAGGTGTTCATGCTCGCCGCCTATCTCGCGCTCGCCTGGATGGCCGCGCGCGAACGGCCGCCGTAGGCGACGTCGCTCGCAAATACTCTCGTGCCCCGGACGCGACGCAGCACGCCGCTACTTGCGGCGTGATGCGTTGCAGAGCCGGGGGCCCATCGATCCGCAATCTCGCTTTGAAACATCTGGGTCCCGGCTCTGCGCTCCGCTTCGCTGTGCTTGTCCGGGACACGAGAATGTTGCAATTGGTTGACCGCTGGTTGCCTAAAATTTGCGGTAAGTTTTCGTTGACCAGCCGGTTCCGCCACAGCCGTTACGCGCCCGTTTCGAAACGGGGCGGGGCTGTTCTGGAATGCGACAGTCGCTGCGGACGGAGGGTGAACAGGACCTTGCGAAGGTCAACAGACGGTTGCGAAAAGTCCTTGCGGGACAGGCTTAATCCGCAATTCACTGTCTTAAATTCATGATCTCTTTATTCTCTTATTTAAGCCGATCTTCAAACGAGCCCCTTAAGTTGCACCTATCGGACGGGACACAAGTTTCGTCGAATAAGTGTCGATAAAAACGACAACAGGGGAAGTGTCATGATGAAAGCCGTCGCAACTGCGGCAGATACCGCAGAGCGCGTCTCCGGCCAGCAGGGTTCGGTGCAGTCGCTCTATCTGGAAGCTTTGACTCTGGTGGAGCGGCTGCATCGCCGGCTCCTCGACGTCATCAAGGACGAGTTCGATCGCCGCGGTCGCGCCGACATCAACTCGGTGCAGGCGCTGCTGCTCTACAACATCGGCGACAAGGAGCTGACTGCGGGCGAGCTGCGCACGCGCGGCTACTATCTCGGCTCCAACGTCTCCTACAATCTGAAGAAGCTCGTCGAGCTCGGCTTCCTCGATCATCAGCGCTCGCGCGTTGATCGCCGCTCGGTGCGCATCCGCCTGACCCCGCAGGGCCAGGAAGTTCGCCGCATCGTCGACGCGCTCTACCAGAAGCACGTCAAGACGGTCGAGCAGGTCGGCGGCATCTCGGGCGAGGAATTCTCGACCCTCAACAAGTCGCTGCACCGTCTCGAGCGGTTCTGGACCGACCAGATCCTGTACCGCCTCTGAGTTCCAAGGGATCAAGGCCAAGCCGGCCCGATAACAAGACCGGCAAGCCTCCCGAACGTGCCTGACTTCCCCAAGCGCATCGGCCCGGCTTTGCCCGGACCGGTGCGTTTTGCCGTTGTGCACCTGCGAAAAAAATAGCCTATCGGGCGGAACCAGACCCCCGCGGTCGCGGTTAGTCCTCTGGATCGGAGGATGCAATGCTGGGTGGGCGCGGGTTGCAGGCAATGAACGTCGAGCTCGTGAGCGATGCCTATGCGATCGCCGCGAATTATCTCCGCCGTTCCGGCGCAATCCCCGACACGCTCGTCACCAACGAACGCCTGCTCGAGATCATCATCAAGCTGCTCCAGCACGGCGAATTCAACAAGATCAGGCTCGCCAACAAGGCGATCGCCCGGTTCGAGACGCAGTCCGAGGCCCGCGCGGTTGCCTGATCAAGATTCCCAAGATTTGAGAGAACCAGAGGGTGCAATGGAAGCTGCCATCGACCGCATCATGCAGACCTATGACCTGCTCGCGAACCGCACCGCGGCGGCCAGCGAGGAGGCACGCGCAAAGGTGACGAACTACCTCAACACCCTGATGGAAGCGGGCGAGAGGGACCCGCACAGGTTGACGGTCTGCGGCTTGACCTATCTGCGCCAGCTCGACGGTAGCGTGGACCCGGTGAAGGCGGGGTATACCGGCTTATAGCTCTTTAGGGTCCAAAACGGGCGCTTCCGGGAGAATGGGGAGCGGAGGCGGTTCCAGAAGACCGCCCTGTCGCCCCAATCCCCGATCCCCACCATATCTGGCATAATTGCTGCGCCCGACCCGCAAATGCTTGGCCGGGGGCGGGCGATGTGGTAGATCGCGCGTGCTTCCGATCGCCACACCAGACCCGCCCGTAGCCCGCCAAAAGGCTGCGGCGGTGGAGATATTCGCAAGATGACCCTCGCAAAAACCGCCTCCGCGCCCGATTCGTTTTTCACCGCCTCGCTCGAGCAGGCCGACCCGGAAATCGCAGCCGCCATCAAGGGCGAGCTCGGCCGGCAGCGCCATGAGGTCGAGCTGATCGCCTCCGAGAACATCGTCAGCCGGGCCGTGCTGGAAGCGCAGGGTTCGGTGATGACCAACAAGTACGCGGAGGGTTATCCGGGTGCGCGCTATTACGGCGGTTGTGAGTGGGTCGACGTCGCCGAGAACCTCGCGATCGATCGCGCCAAGAAGCTGTTCGGCGCGAACTTCGCCAACGTGCAGCCGAACTCCGGCAGCCAGATGAACCAGGCGGTGTTTCTGGCACTGCTCCAGCCCGGCGACACCTTCATGGGCCTCGATCTTGCGGCTGGCGGCCATCTCACCCACGGCTCGCCCGTCAACATGAGCGGCAAGTGGTTCAAGGCCGCGCACTACACCGTGCGCCGCGAGGACCAGATCATCGACATGGACGCGGTTCAGAAGCAGGCTGAAGAGGTGAAGCCGAAGCTGATCGTCGCCGGCGGCTCGGCCTATTCGCGCGCCTGGGATTTCAAGCGTTTCCGCGAGATCGCGGACAGCGTCGGCGCGTATCTGCTGGTCGACATGGCGCACTTCGCCGGTCTCGTCGCCGGCGGCGTGCATGCTTCGCCGGTGCCGTATGCGCATGTCACCACGACCACGACGCACAAATCGCTGCGCGGTCCCCGCGGCGGCCTGATCCTCAGCAATGACGAGACGCTCGCCAAGAAGCTCAACTCGGCGATCTTCCCGGGTCTGCAGGGCGGCCCCTTGATGCACGTGATCGCGGCGAAGGCCGTTGCCTTCGGCGAGGCGCTGCGGCCGGACTTCAAGGTCTATGCCAAGAATGTCGTCGAGAACGCCAAGGCGCTGGCCGAGGCGATGAAGAGCCACGGCTTCGACATCGTCTCCGGCGGCACCGACAACCACCTGATGCTGGTCGACCTCCGGCCGAAGGGCCTGAAGGGCAACGTCTCGGAGAAGGCGCTGGTCCGTGCGGCCATCACCTGCAACAAGAACGGCATCCCGTTCGACCCCGAGAAGCCTTTCGTGACCTCGGGCCTGCGTCTCGGCACGCCCGCCGCGACCACCCGCGGCTTTGGCGTTGCCGAATTCCAGCAGGTCGGCGGCATGATCGCCGAGGTCCTGAACGCGATCGCGCAGTCCGACGACGGCAAGGCGCCGCTCGTGGAAGCCGCGATCAAGGAACGGGTCAAGGCGCTCACCGACCGGTTCCCGATCTACCAGTAAGGCCAAGGTAAACTGATCAAGGCAAGCGGATGCGGTGCCCGAACTGCAACAGTCTCGATACGCAGGTAAAGGACTCGCGTCCGACCGAGGACTCGTCCGTGATCCGCAGGCGGCGCGTGTGCGTCGCCTGCAATTTCCGTTTCACCACCTTCGAGCGCGTGCAGCTGCGCGAGCTCACGGTGATCAAGCGCAACGGCCGCCGCGTGCCGTTCGATCGCGACAAGCTGATGCGCTCGGTGCAGATTTCGTTGCGCAAGCGGCAGGTCGAACCCGAGCGGGTGGAGAAGATGGTCTCCACCATCGTGCGCGAGCTCGAGACCGGGGGCGAGGCCGAGATCTCTTCCGAGGTGATCGGCGAGACCGTGATGGAGCATCTGCGCACGCTCGACGACGTCGCCTATGTGCGGTTCGCCTCGGTGTACCGCAATTTCCGCGAAGCCAAGGATTTCGCCGACGTGCTCGGCGAGCTCTCCGGTGAGGAGGAAGCGCGGCTCGCCGCGATCCGCAAATGATCTTCCGCATCCTGGAAGATCAGTTCGCGCAGAAGGCCCGCGACGCCAAAGAGGCCGATCGCCGTTTCATGGAGCTTGCGCTCGCGCTGGGTCAGCGCGGGCAGGGGCGCACTTGGCCCAATCCGGCGGTGGGTGCCGTGATCGTCAAGGACGGCCTCATCGTCGGCCGCGGCTGGACGCAAGCAGGCGGGCGCCCGCATGGCGAGCCCGAAGCGTTGCGGCGCGCGGGCGAAGCGGCGTGGGGCGCCACGCTCTACGTCACGCTCGAGCCGTGCTCGCATTTCGGCAAGTCGCCGCCTTGCGCCGATGCGGTGATTGCGGCCGGCATCAAGCGCGTGGTGGCGGCGATCGAGGATCCCAATCCGGAAGTGGCGGGCCAGGGCCATGCGCGCCTGCGCGCCGCCGGCATCACGGTGGATGTCGGTCTTTGCGCGGCGGAGGCTGCGTTCGACCACGCCGGCCATTTTCGCCGCATCCGGGACAAGCGTCCGCATGTGATCCTGAAGTTCGCGGTCTCGCCCGACGGCAAGATCGGTGCGGCCGGCGGCAAGCCGCTCGCGATCACGGGGGAGGCGGCGCGCAATCGCGTGCATCTGCTCCGTGCGCAGAGCGACGCCATCCTGGT
This sequence comes from Bradyrhizobium sp. USDA 376, assembly GCF_054063675.1. Classification (NCBI taxonomy): domain Bacteria; kingdom Pseudomonadati; phylum Pseudomonadota; class Alphaproteobacteria; order Hyphomicrobiales; family Nitrobacteraceae; genus Bradyrhizobium; species Bradyrhizobium sp. USDA 376. The sequence goes on along the minus strand of NZ_JBSSGN010000001.1, from coordinate 7,039,260 downwards.
TGGTATCGGCACCGTGCTGGCGGATGATCCGCAGCTCAACTGCCGCCTGCCGGGCATGGCAGCGCGCTCGCCGGTGCGCGTGGTGCTCGACCGGAGCCTGCGTATCCCCGCATCGAGCCATCTCGTGCGCTCCGCACGCGAGACACCACTTTGGGTGATCGGTTCTGAACTTGCCGAAGCCGCGGCCGCGACCCGCCTTGGTGCGGCCGGTGCGCAAATCATGCGCATGCCGCCTGGCAGTGCATCCGGGCTCGATCTGGCGGCCGTGCTGCATGCGCTGGCCCAGAAGGGCATCACGCGGCTGATGGTCGAAGGCGGCAGCCGCGTTGCGGCTTCGTTCGTCGCGGCCGATCTCGCCGACGAAATCTGGCTGTTCCGCGGGGCGGAAGTGGTCGGCGAAGGCGGCGTCGATGCGCTCGATGCATTGCCCCTGTCGAAAATCACGCAGTCGCAGGCCTACAAGGTTCATGCTAGCGAGACATTCGACCACGATACTCTCACCATCTACGAGCGCGCGTAACATGTTCACCGGCATTGTCACCGATATCGGCGAGATCGTCAGCTTCACGCCGACGGCGCAGGGGCAATTGCACCGGCTGCGCATCGCCTGCAGCTACGATCAGACCACCATCGCCGATGGCGCCTCGATCGCCAGCAACGGCGTCTGCCTGACCGTGGTTGCGTCCGGCGTCGCGGACGGCAAGGATTCTACTCAAAAGACCTGGTATGACGTCGATGCGGCGGCGGAGACGCTGGCGCTGACGACGGCGAAGCACTGGAAGCTGGGCACCAAGCTCAACCTCGAGCGCGCGCTCAAGATCGGCGACGAGCTCGGTGGCCATATCGTCGCCGGCCATGCCGACGGCATCGCCACCATCGTCAGCCGCGAGGACCTGCCTGATATGGCGCGGTTCGTGCTCTCGACCACGCGCGAGCTGGCGCGGTTCATTGCCACCAAGGGCTCGATCACGCTCGACGGCGTCTCGCTGACGGTGAATACGGTCGACGACGTGACCTTTTCGGTGCTGATCATCCCGCACACGCTGACGGTCACGACCATCGGTGGCTGGAAGGCGGGGGCCGAAGTCAATATCGAGGTCGACCTGATGGCCCGCTACGCGGCCCGGCTGACGGAAATGAAGTGACGGCAGAGCCGTCATTTCGGGGCGGCTCGAAGAGCCGAACCCGGAATCTCGAGATTCCGGGTTCGATGCTTCGCATCGCCCCGGAATGACAGTTTCTAACTTGGCTTACGGACCTGCGGCGACTACATAGCGCCGACCCCTTTCGAAACGGATTGAACGATGGCAGACGCGCGGCGCGCACCCCTGAAGGACCAGACCGACATTTCCGGCGCACGCGCGCTGATTGTCGAGGCGCGGTTCTATGACGATCTCCAGGACGCGTTGCTGGACGGCGCGGTGGCCGAGCTGAAGGCGGCCGGCCTGACCCATGACGTGATCACGGTTCCCGGCGCGCTGGAGATCCCTGCGGCGGTGGCCATCGCGGTCGATGCCGCGGCGGCGAACGGCAAGCCCTATGACGCGGTGATCGCGCTTGGCTGCGTGATCCGCGGCGACACCATCCATTTCGAGATCGTCTCGCAGGAATCCTCGCGCGCGCTGATGGACCTCGCCGTGGCGCGAAAGCTGCCGCTCGGCAACGGCATCCTCACCGTCAACACCGAGGCGCAGGCCTGGGCGCGGGCGCGCGCCAGCGAGCTCAACAAGGGCGGTGATGCCGCGCGCGCGGCGCTTGCGATCCTGCGTATCAAACGCCGCCTGGCGCGGGCCTGAAGCCATGGCTGACACCAAGAAACCGGCGGGGCTTACGGAGAAGAAGGCGAACCGGCGCGGTGCGGCGCGGCTTGCGGCCGTCCAGGCGCTGTATCAGATGGATATCGCCGGCGCCGGCATCAATGACATCTTTGCCGAGTTCGAGAGCCACTGGCTCGGCAACGAGGTCGAGGGCGACACATATCTGCCGGCGGAAGCCGCCTTCTTCCGCGACGTCGTCTCCGGCGTCGTGCGCGACCAGAAGAAGCTCGATCCCCTGATCGACGAAGCACTGTCGAAGGGCTGGCCCTTGAAGCGGATCGAGGCGATCCTGCGCGCGGTGCTGCGGGCCGGGGCCTACGAGCTGGAGCACCGCAAGGACGTGCCGGGCCGTGTCGTCATCTCCGAATATGTCGACGTCGCCAATGCCTTCGTCGACCGCGAGGAGACCGGCATGGTCAACGCCGTGCTCGACCAGATCGGCCGCCAGTTTCGCGGCGACGAGTTCGGGCGGGGGTAGGACGGGACGATGACTTTGGCAGTAGCCGTCATCCTGAGGTGCCGTAGCGAAGCGGAGGCCTCGAAGGACGACGGCGTGCCACTGAAGGTGCACCTCGGCCGTGCATCCTTCGAGGCTCGCAAGAGCTCGCACCTCAGGATGACGGGTTTACTGTCGTGACACAGGACAGAGCACAGCCCTCCGCCGAAGACTCCCTCATCGCGCGCTATTTCAAGCCGCTGGCGACCGATCCCGGTGCGTTCGGGCTGGTCGACGACGCCGCGATCCTGTCCGCATCCGGCGATGACATCGTCGTCACCACCGATGCCGTGGTCGAGGGCGTGCATTATCTTGCCACTGATCCCGCCGACACCATCGCGCGCAAGGCGCTGCGGGTGAACCTGTCCGATCTCGCGGCCAAGGGCGCGGCGCCGGCCGGCTTCGTGCTGACGCTGGCGCTGCGCAGCAAGGAAGACTCCTGGCTCCAGCCGTTCGCGGACGCGCTCGGCGAGGACGCCAAGACGTTCGCCTGTCCGCTGCTCGGCGGCGACACCGTCTCGACGCCGGGACCGCAGATGATCTCGATCACCGCCTTCGGCCGCGTGCCGAAGGGACGGATGGTCGGCCGCACCGGCGCCAGGGCCGGCGACCGCATCCTGGTGACCGGCACGATCGGCGATGCCGCGCTCGGCCTCGACGTGCTTACCGGCGGCGCGGTGGCCGCGGCGCTCATGTCTGATCCCGCTGCACGGGATTTGCTGGTGTCGCGCTATCGCGTGCCGCAGCCGCGCAATGTGCTGGCGCAGGCGGTGCGCGATCATGCAACCGCGGCGATGGACGTCTCCGACGGGCTCGCCGGCGATCTGACGAAGCTCTGTGCTGCATCGGGCGTCTCGGCCACGGTCGAGGTGGCGAACGTGCCGCTCTCGGCCCCGGCCGCAAGCCTGATCGCGCGCAACGTTGTTGGTGTTGAGACGCTGCTGGCCGGAGGGGACGATTACGAGGTGCTCTGCACTGTTCCGTCGGCCCAAAGCGATGCGCTGATTGCAGCCGGTCGGGCCGTGGGCCTTGCCGTCACCGCCATCGGCACGATCATCGGGGGCGGGACGCCGCCGCGCTTCATTGACAGGCAGGGCCAGGAACTAACCCTGGAGCGGTTGTCCTACAGCCACTTCTAGGAATTGCTCCAAACCGGCGGCCAGACTCTCAAGGTTCGTCTAAATACCTGCCGAGATCGGTCTTTTCGGCCTCATCCGGCGTTGCACCCTCAATTTGATTTTGGCAAGCTTGTGACCGACTGGAGCCGCCCCTTCGGGAAAGGGGCGGCTTTGTTCAAAATCAAGGCGCCGCACCGCACGACGGACAACAAAAGGCGCCGGGGGTACATCAAGGATCTGAGGCAAAAATCACATGACAGCATTATGGTTGATAGTGCTCTGCGGAGTGCTTTCCGTCGTCTACGCGATTTGGGCGACGTCTTCGGTGTTGAGCGCGGATGCGGGGTCGCCGCGTATGCAGGAGATCGCAGGTGCGGTGCGCGAAGGCGCACAGGCTTATCTCCGGCGCCAGTACACCACGATCGGTATCGTCGGCATCGTCATCTTCTTGCTGCTTGCCTATTTCCTCGGCCTCTATGTCGCGATCGGTTTTGCCATCGGCGCCGTCCTGTCGGGGGCGGCCGGCTTCATCGGCATGAACGTCTCGGTCCGTGCCAATGTGCGCACCGCCCAGGCCGCGACGACGTCGCTCGCCGGCGGCCTCGAGCTCGCCTTCAAGGCGGGTGCCATCACCGGTCTTCTGGTGGCGGGCCTCGCACTGCTCGGCGTGACCCTCTATTTCGGCTTCCTGGTTCACTCGCTGAAGCTTGCGCCCGATAGCCGCACCGTGGTCGACGCCATGGTGGCACTCGGCTTCGGCGCCTCGCTGATCTCGATCTTCGCCCGTCTCGGCGGCGGCATCTTCACCAAGGGTGCGGACGTCGGCGGCGACCTCGTCGGCAAGGTCGAGGCCGGCATCCCCGAGGACGATCCGCGCAATCCCGCGACGATCGCCGACAACGTCGGCGACAATGTCGGCGATTGCGCCGGCATGGCCGCCGACCTGTTCGAGACCTATGCGGTGACCGCGGTCGCCACCATGGTGCTCGCGGCGATCTTCTTCGCCAAGACGCCGATCCTCGCCAACATGATGACGCTGCCGCTCGCCATCGGCGGCATCTGCATCATCACCTCGATCATCGGCACTTTCTTCGTCAAGCTCGGGCCGAGCCAGTCGATCATGGGCGCGCTCTACAAGGGCCTGATCGCAACCGGCATCCTGTCGCTGATCGGCATCGCCGGGGTGATCTATTCCCTGATCGGCTTCGGCAAGCTCGACGGCGTCGACTACACCGGCATGGCGCTGTTCGAATGCGGCGTGGTCGGCCTCGTCGTCACCGCGCTGATCATCTGGATCACCGAATACTACACCGGCACCGACTATCGTCCGGTGAAGTCGATCGCCCAGGCCTCGGTGACCGGCCACGGCACCAACGTGATCCAGGGGCTCGCCGTCTCGATGGAAGCGACCGCGCTGCCCGCGATCGTCATCATCGCCGGCATCCTCGTCACCTACAGCCTCGCCGGCCTGTTCGGCATCGCGATCGCGACCGCCACCATGCTGGCACTCGCCGGCATGGTCGTCGCGCTCGACGCCTTCGGCCCCGTCACCGACAACGCCGGTGGTATCGCCGAGATGGCGGGCCTGCCGAAGGAGGTGCGCAAGTCGACCGATGCGCTCGATGCGGTCGGCAACACCACCAAGGCGGTGACCAAGGGCTACGCGATCGGCTCCGCCGGTCTCGGTGCCCTCGTGCTGTTCGCCGCCTACAACGAAGACCTCAAGTTCTTCGTCGCGAACAAGACCCCGTACTTCGCCGGCGTCAATCCGGACTTCTCGCTCAACAACCCCTATGTGGTGGTGGGCCTGCTGTTCGGCGGCCTGCTGCCGTATCTGTTCGGCGCGATGGGCATGACCGCGGTGGGCCGTGCGGCCGGCGCGATCGTCGAGGAGGTCCGCCGTCAGTTCCGCGAGAAGCCGGGCATCATGCAAGGCACCGACAAGCCGGACTACGGCAAGGCCGTGGACCTGCTCACCAAGGCGGCAATCAAGGAGATGATCATCCCCTCGCTGCTTCCGGTGCTGTCGCCGATCGTCGTCTACTTCCTGATCTACGCGATCGCGGGTGGCGGCGCGGCCGGCAAGTCGGCGGCGTTCTCTGCCGTCGGCGCGATGCTGCTCGGCGTCATCGTGACGGGCCTGTTCGTCGCGATCTCCATGACCTCGGGCGGCGGCGCCTGGGACAACGCTAAGAAGTACATCGAGGACGGCCATTTCGGTGGCAAGGGCAGTGATGCCCACAAGTCGGCCGTCACCGGTGACACCGTCGGCGATCCCTACAAGGACACGGCGGGACCCGCGGTGAACCCGATGATCAAGATCACCAACATCGTGGCCTTGCTGCTGCTGGCGATCCTCGCGCACTGAGCGGCGATGTCGAGACAAGACAAAACCCCGCGGCGCGAGCCGCGGGGTTTTTGTTGTGTGCCGAGTATGAGCGACAGCTTGGAGGTGGAAGTCCTCTATCCAGCCTGATGGCGGCGAAGGATTAGCGAAGCGCAAGGGCGTCATCGTGAGGTGGGGTCTGAAGAAAGCGTGGAGCAAAGCCGCGGCCCGATGGACAAACACCGGATAACGAGGCCTACCCGGCCGGACGAGCGAGCAATTGATCGCGAAGTCCAAGGTCATCAAAGGTCGGGGTGGTAAATTCGGCGGGCGTGCGGTGAAGGCGGTCGGTCTTACCTCGGGAGGTCTGCGCTGTGTCTCGGCAACGAGACTGAGACCGTCGCAAGACGGCCTGACCGCAGCGCAGAAGTCAGCCGAGGGCGTAGTAGGCGGCAGCGCGCCGCTGAAGGCCTGAACGGTGGAAGTGGTCAGTAGAGCGGCGATCTCGTGCGAGCCATGCGGCAGAAGAATCAGGTCGAGCTGAACTTGAGCCCCGGAGCGGAGGGTGAAGCCCGAAGCGCCGGCGCCCGAGAGCCTGAAGCGCGTGCGGCGGAAGTCTGTCTCGAACGCCCGGCGGTCGCAGGACCGTCGATGGAAGACGTTGTCGAGAGTGAGAATCTGAAGGCAGCGTTGGCGCAAGTAAAGCGCAACAAGGGCGCGGCGGGCGTCGACGGGATGACCGTCGGCGAGCTGTCAGCCCACCTGAAGGAGCACTGGCCTGCGATCCGAGCCCAGTTGCTTGACGGCACCTACAAGCCACAGCCGGTGCGGCGGGTGGAGATACCGAAGGCGTCGGGCGGCCTGCGGCCGCTCGGCATTCCGACGGTGCTCGACCGCTTGATCCAGCAGGCGGTGATGCAGGTGCTGCAGGCGGATTGGGATAGGACGTTCGCCGAGACGAGCTTCGGCTTTCGGCCGGGGCGCTCGGCACATCGGGCGGTGGAACGGGCGCAGGCGTACATTGCGGCCGGCCACAGCATCGTGGTGGACATCGACCTGGAGAAGTTCTTTGACCGGGTCAACCACGACATCCTGATGGGACTGGTTGCCAAGCGGGTTGCTGACAAGCGCATCCTGAAGCTCATCCGCGCCTTCCTGAATGCGGGTGTGTTGGAAGGAGGGCTGGTCAGTCCGACGGAAGAGGGCACGCCGCAGGGCGGTCCGCTCTCGCCGCTGTTGTCGAACCTGATGCTGGATGTGCTGGACAAGGAACTGGAGAAGCGCGGCCACCGCTTCGTGCGTTACGCCGACGACTGCAACATCTACGTGCGCAGTCAGCGGGCGGGCGAACGGGTGCTGGCTGGCGTCGAGAGGTTCCTCGAAAAGCGCCTCAAGCTCAAGATCAACAAAGCGAAGAGCGCGGTTGCCAAACCGAGTGTTCGCAAGTTCCTGGGCTTCAGCTTCACCGGCGGGCAAGAACCGCGGCGGCGCATCGCGCCGCAGGCACTCGCCCGCTTCAAGGCGAAGGTTCGGGAGCTCACGCGACGCACGCGTGGTCGATGCCTCGTGCAGATCGCCAAAGAACTGTCGACCTACCTGATTGGGTGGCACGGCTACTTCGGCTTCTGTCAAACCCCGTCGGTGTTGCGCGTGCTTGACCAGTGGATCAGGCGACGGTTGCGCGCCGTTGCCTGGAAGCAATGGAAGTATGGACCCGCTCGCTTTGCCGAGTTGCGACGCCGCGGCGTCGGCCGGGATCTGGCGGCGCAAACCGCCGGCAGCCCACGTGGCCCTTGGCGGCTCGCGAACAGCCCCGCGCTCACCATTGCTCTGCCAAACGGCTTCTTTGCCTCACTCGGCTTGGCTTCCGTCGCGGCACGGCGACCCGCATAATCCGCTGAACCGCCGGATACGGACCCGTATGTCCGGTGGTGTGGGAGGGGCGGAGCCGCGAGGCTTCCCCCTATCCCGATTTTCACCGTCGTCATTCCGGGGCGATGCGCAGCATCGAATCCGGAATCTCGAGATTCCGGGTTCGGCTCTTTCGAGCCGCCCCGGAATGACGCTGCGCGTCACTGCACATCCATCTGCAGGCCTTCCTTCTGGATGATGCCGGCGAACTTCTTCGTCTCGGCGTCCACGAAGTCGGTGAACTGCTGCGGGGTGCCGTAATCGGCGCGGGCGCCCATGGCGGCGATCTGCTTCTTGATGTCGTCGCGCTCCAGCATTGCCTTGACCTGGAGATTGAGCGCCTCGAGGACGGGTGCGGGCACGCCCTTTGGCAGGAAGACCGCGAACCATGACGACACGTCGAAGTTCGCAAGCTCCGGCGCGCTCTCGCGCATGGTCGGCAGGTTGGGCGCGAGGTCGCTGCGTTCGGGCGTGGTGACGCAGAGGCCGGTGAGGGTGCCGTTCTGCACCTGCGGCAGGCTCGGATAGAGATTGTCAAACAGGATCTGGATGTCGCCCGCGAGCGCAGCCTGGAGCGCGGGGCCCGCGCCGCGGAACGGGATGTGCGTCATCTTCAGGCCGGTCAGCTGGAGGAACCAGGCGCCGGTGAGATGAGGGCTCTGGCCGACGCCGGAGGAGGCGTAGCTGAGCTTGTCCGGATTGGCCTTCAGGTACGCGATCAGCTCGACGACCGACTTGATGCCGGTCTTCGGATGGGCCGACACGATGTTCGGGATCCGGATCATGTTGGAGACCGGCTGGAGCTGGTCCGGCTTGTAGGTCAGGTTCTTGAAGATGCTGTAGGCGATCGCATTCGGGCCGGGGTTGCCGACCAGGATGGTGTGACCATCAGGCTTGGCGCGGACGGCCTCGGCCGTGCCGATCGTACCTCCGCCGCCGGAGCGGTTCTCCACGACGGCCGACTGGCCCCAGGCTGTTTGCAGATGCGCGGCCAAGAGCCGGCCCATGACATCGGTCGAGCCGCCGGCCGCTGCCGGCACGATAAGGCGGACGTTTTCGGTGGGCTTCCAGTCCGCCAGGCTCGATCGCGGCAGGATCGCTGTGGCCGAAAGGCCGGCAGCACCGGCAAGCACGCGACGGCGGGACAATAAACGCTGAGGCACGAATCCACTCCCTGCTTCTTGTTTTGCAGGGAGCGTAGGGAACCCGGCGTGCAACGGCAAGCCGCAACCGGCGGCACGACGCCGCAGGCTAGAGCCATTTCCGTTCCGATGAATCGGAACGGGGCTCTAGATTTTTGTTTTGACGCGTTTTCTTGACGCGAACCGGCGTCCACTTCGCTCGAAAACGCTCTCAGGGCTCAGTTAAAGCTGAGCAGCTTGAAGATCGGCGTGAGGTAGCTCATCTCCTGGCCCGATGTCGGCGTGGTGCGGCTGATGAAGTCGAAGATCTTGCCGTCCTGCAGGCCGTAATTCGCCAGCCGGCGCACGCGCCGGTTCTTGTCGAAATAGATCGCGATCACGCGCTGATCGACCACCCTCTGGTTCATGAAGGCGACCATCCGCTCCGAGCGCTGCGAGATGTAGTAGAACACCTCGCCGTCGAGGGTCGCGACCGTGGAGGGCGTGCCCATCACGATCAGCACCTGGTCCTGGCTCGCGCCGATCGGGATCTGCTCCAGCGCGCCGGGCGGCAGGATGTAACCCTTCTGGAATTGCTCGCCGGTGCAGCCCGCGAGTGCGGCGCCGACCAGGGTCGCGGCCGCGAGCATGCGCAGGCCGCGCCAGCGTGCGTGAAGGCCGCGCCGCTTGTCCGCGCGCAGGCCAGTCTGGTTCATTATCGTCATAGCGGAACTGATTCCGTCCCCTTGCGTCGCGCGAGGCGCTGAAGTACCGGGCGGAGGCTCTGAATGCAACACGCGCGCGCCCGCTTGCGGAAACCACAATGCTTTGGCCGTTCAATCACTTCAGGAAACCCCGGCTAACCCCGCCAGGCACCATTGAAGCCATCTATGGCATGATCGTGACGCAGGCGCGAGAACCCATATTTTACCGCGACTTGGGCGTGCCGGATACGGTTAACGGTCGTTTCGACCTGTTGCTGCTGCATCTGTGGCTGCTCTTGCGCCGCCTGCGCACGGTTCAGGGCGCCACGGAGCTGTCGCAGGCGCTGTTCGATCGCTTCTGCGAGGACATGGACGACAATCTGCGCGAGATGGGCGTGGGCGACCAGACCGTCCCGAAGCGGATGCGCGCCTTCGGCGAGGCATTTTACGGCCGGGTCCAGGCTTACGACCAGGCCATGGACGGCGGTGGCGAGGCGCTGGCGGCGGCGATCTGCAAGAATATCTTGAATGGCGCCGGCATGGACCAGGCTCGGCAGCTCGCGGCCTATGCCAGGGCCACCGAGGCCGATCTTGGCCGAACCGGCGAGGCCGCACTGCTCGGTGCGTCCTTCAAATTTCCCCCGGCGTTCAGGGAGGGTGTCACGCCATGAGCCGACCCAACACGACATCCTCGCCCGATCCCTGGCGGGCGCCGGTCATCGTCGCGCAGATCCCCGACACCGGCCTGCATCGCGAGCTCGAGGCATCGGCCGCCGAGCGGCAGGCCATGGCGGATGTCGCTGGCGTCCGGGAGATCCTGTCCGCTCACGCCAGCTTCGACGTCGTGCCGAAGAGCGGCGGCCGGGTCCAGGTCACGGGGCAGGTCCGCGCCCGGGTCGGCCAGACCTGCGTGGTCACGCTCGATCCGATCGAGAGCGAGATCGACGAGGAGGTGGACCTGATGTTCGCCCCCGAGGCCGAGGCGCGGCGCCTCGCCGACCTGATCGAGGAGGGGCAGGACGACGAGGAGCCGCCGCAGGTCGTCGATCCGCCGGAGGCCATCATCAACGGCGTCATCGACCTCGGCCGGCTCGCCACCGATGCCCTGTTCCTGGCGATCGATCCCTATCCGCGCAAGGAGGGGGCCGTGTTCGAGGCGGAGGTCACCGCCCCCGATCCGGAGGACCATCCGTTCGCGGCGCTGAAGGCGCTGCAGGACAATAAAAAGGACCAGTAGAGGCCGATTCCCCGTAAGACCGCTGCCATGGCGCTGCAGGCGTTTGCGGCGGTGGTTTGAGAGTCGGATTTATCTGTTTGATTTCTATACGTTTCCGGCGCATTCGCCGGGTCCGTGGCCGGATCGCCCTGAATGCAAAAGGCTGGGGGCAAGAGGTTGTTTCGGGATAACAAAACGCTATTGTCGCGCCCCGGTCCGGGTGCGGCGTGGCGCTTGGCCGGTCGCCATGTCCATGGCGAACCCATATGCGGCCCCGCTCGTTCATGACCGCACCAGACCAGGTTTCCAGGACTTTCATGCCTAGCAAGGTTCGCATCGCGCTTGACGCCATGGGGGGCGACGACGGCGCCGCCGTGGTCATTCCAGGCGCGGCCATCTCGCTTGGCAGGCATCGCGACACCGAGTTCCTGCTGGTCGGGGACCGGGCCAGGATCGAGCCCGAGCTAGAGAAGCATCCCCAACTCAAGGCCGCATCGAGGATCGTCCATACCGACGTCGCCGTCAGTGGCTCGGACAAGCCGAGCCAGGCGCTGCGCCGCGGCCGCAAGACCTCCTCGATGTGGCTTGCCATCGACGCCGTGAAGAAGGGCGAGGCGGATGTCGCAGTTTCCGCCGGCAATACCGGCGCGCTGATGGCGATGTCGCGCTTCCACCTGCGCACGCCGCCGGGCATCGACCGTCCGGCGATCACGGGGATATGGCCGACCAAGCGCGGCGAATCCGTCGTGCTCGACCTCGGCGCCACCATCGGCGGCGATGCGCACCATCTGGTGGCGCTCGCGCTCATGGGCGCAGCGATGGCGAGCGTGCTGTTCGACAAGAAACGCCCCACGGTCGGGCTCCTCAATATCGGAACCGAGGAGATCAAGGGGCACGAGGAGATCCGTGAGGCCGGGGAAATCCTGCGTGCCAGAAATCTGCCGGAGCTGGACTATATCGGCTTCGTCGAGGGCGACAGCATCGGCAAGGGGCTGGCCGACGTCATCGTGACCGAAGGTTTCAGCGGCAATATTGCCTTGAAGGCCGCCGAGGGAACCGCGCGGCAGATGGCGGAATTACTCCGCAACGAGATGCAGCGGAGCTGGTTGTCCAAGCTCGGTTATCTCTTTGCGCGCAGCGCCTTCCAGGCCCTGCGGGACAAGATGGACCCCAACAAGTCCAATGGTGGCGTGTTCCTGGGGCTCAACGGACTGGTGGTTAAAAGCCACGGCGGAACCAGCGCCGAAGGCTTTGCCTATGCGATCGATGTTGGCTATGAGATGGCTCACTACGATCTCCTGAACAAGATCAATCAGATGCTCAACCGCGAGGGTGGTGCACTCAGTTCCGTGCAGGCCGCGCAGGAGGCTGTTTCGTGACGAAGATTCGTTCGGTCGTGCTTGGCTGCGGCTCCTACCTGCCGGAGCAGGTGGTGACCAACGCCCAATTGGCGGCGCGTATCGACACCTCCGACGAGTGGATCGTCCAGCGCACCGGCATTCGCGAGCGGCACATTGCGGCCGAGGGCGAGTTCACCTCGCACCTGGCGATCAAGGCGGCGCAGGCGGCGCTCACCGATGCCGGCGTGGACGCGCAGTCGATCGAGCTGATCGTCCTGGCAACCTCGACGCCTGACAACACGTTCCCGGCAACGGCGGTCGCCGTGCAGCACGGCCTCGGCATCAACCATGGTGCGGCCTTCGACCTTCAGGCGGTATGCTCCGGCTTCGTGTTCGCGCTCGCGACCGCCGATAATTTCCTGCGCACCGGCGCCTACAAGCGCGCGCTGGTGATCGGCGCCGAAACCTTCTCGCGCATCCTCGACTGGAACGACCGCGGCACCTGCGTGCTGTTCGGCGACGGTGCCGGCGCTGTCGTGCTGGAGGCGCAGGAGCAGCCGGGCAATGCCGCGACCGACCGCGGCATCGTCACCACGCATCTGCGCTCGGACGGCCGCCACAAGGCAAAGCTGTTCGTCGACGGCGGGCCGTCCTCGACCCAGACCGTCGGCCATCTGCGCATGGAGGGCCGCGAGGTCTTCAAGCATGCGGTCGGCATGATCACCGACGTGATCGTCGATGCCTTCCAGGCGACCGGGCTCAATGCCGACAGCATCAACTGGTTCGTGCCGCACCAGGCCAACAAGCGAATCATCGACGCGTCCGCCCACAAGCTGCACATCGCGCCGGAGAAGGTGGTGCTGACGGTGGACCGTCACGGCAACACCTCGGCCGCCTCGATTCCCCTGGCGCTGGCCGTGGCGCGCAAGGACGGCCGCATCAAGAAGGGCGACCTGGTCCTCCTGGAAGCGATGGGCGGCGGCTTCACCTGGGGCTCGGCGCTGGTGCGCTGGTAGCGCCACAGTCGATAAAATTTTGCCGGAATCAGCGCCGATTATCGATGCGTCTGCATTGATGAGCGCTGTTGACCGCCGTATCGTAACCTCATAATTTCAGACAACAATTGTTCGCCGTGATGTGGGGCAGGGCGATGACCGATCAAAGTAAAACCGTAACGCGTGTCGATCTCTGCGAAGCCGTCTACCAGAAGGTGGGGCTGTCGCGGACGGAGTCGTCCGCGTTCGTGGAACTCGTGCTGAAGGAGATCACCGACTGCCTGGAGAAGGGCGAGACGGTGAAGCTGTCCTCGTTCGGCTCCTTCATGGTGCGCAAGAAGGGTCAGCGTATCGGCCGCAATCCGAAGACCGGCACCGAGGTGCCGATCTCGCCGCGCCGCGTCATGGTGTTCAAGCCGTCGGCGATCCTGAAGCAGCGGATCAACGCGCAGCACCGGACCAACGGCGACGGCAGCAAGGTTCAACCCGAGGCGTAATCGCCTTTCGGATAAGGATTTGGCATTTGGACAAGGCGCCGGATGCGTTCCGAACCATCAGCGAAGTAGCGCAGGAACTCGACATTCCGCAGCACGTGCTGCGGTTCTGGGAGACCCGCTTCTCCCAGATCAAGCCGATGAAGCGCAGCGGCGGCCGCCGCTATTACCGCCCCGACGACGTCGACCTGCTCAAGGGCATCCGCCGGCTGCTCTACGGGGAAGGCTACACCATCCGCGGGGTGCAGCGGATCCTCAAGGAGCACGGCGTCAAATCGGTGCAGGGTCTCGCCGACGGCGCGGCCGCGGTCTCGTTCGGGGCCATCGAGGACGCCATCGGCGCGAGCCTGATGGAGCCGGACGACGAGGGCCCCATCAAGGGCATCGCCGACGCCGACGATGACGATTACCAGGGCGATGAGGAGGAAGGCATCGACTTCCGCTTCACCGAGGTCGACGACGAGGAAATCCTCACCACCTTCCGCAAGGGCGGCACCGCCGCCGCGCCGGCCGGCCCCAGCGCGCTGGACCGGGAGCGCTTGGGACGGGCACTCGCCGACCTCGTCGCCTGCCGGGAGATGCTGGATGAGGCGCTGAAGGACGGGTAGGGGGCGGTCCGCCCGGCTTTGCGGCCAGTTCCGGGGGCTTTGGGCTTCCGATTGAGAGAGGGCCCAAAATGGTGTGGCCTCGCCTTGCGCAAAGCGACGATCCTAGCTAATGGAACGACGTTCGGAGCGTGGCGCAGCCCGGTTAGCGCACTAGTCTGGGAGACTAGGGGTCGGAGGTTCAAATCCTCTCGCTCCGACCAAAATTTCAAACGAAATCAATCTCTTATTACTGACTCGTGTTTCATGCCTTGCCCGGAAAAATTGCTGGGGCAAGGCTGGGGCAAGGATTTGTTGAGACCTTCTTATCTTCAGGACATTGGGGCCCGCGATTCGGTCCGTGGCCGCATAGCCAGTCCTGGCGGCATTGGGCTCGTGGATTCGCCTCGCTGAAAGCGCGACCGCGACCAAACTTCTCAGCTGTTCATCGACGAACGTTCAACGGGCGCGCTACTTGCGGCGTCGGCACAAAAACTGAATAAATCGCGGCATGGGAGTGGTGGAGTGGGTTCGCAACCCTTAATCCATCTTGGGGGACCGGCTAGATGGCGGCTGACGACAGCCAACAACTGTTCTTCGATGAGAGATTTCTTGAGCGTCATGCCGGCTCGATAATTGTCGACCCCAGCGTGGCGATCGTTGAACTGGTCGCGAACGCCTGGGACGCCTGGGCTACCCACGTCGATATCGTTTGGCCTGAGCGCGGTTCCGGCGTTGAGTTCTCCATCCGTGACAACGGCAAGGGGATGACCGAGCGGCAATTCCGGCGACGATGGATGACCATCGATTACAACCGGATGTCCGATGAGGGCAGGCAATCTGCACCCCCGCCGGAACTGTCGTCACTGCGGCCCCGGGAAGCCTATGGACGCAACGGAAAAGGTAGGCATGCGGCTTTTCGCTTCGGCGATGCCTATCGCGTTCGAACTTGGCGAGATGGCGCGGAGGTTCTCTTCGAGGTCCGCCGCGGTGAAGCTCAAGCACTGCCGTTTGTCGTCACGCTCATCGAGAGCCGGTCGGACGTAGAAGGTCACGGCACCGAGATTCAATCGGCTGGCAGCTCCGGTATGGTCATGACCGCTGAAGAGGCGCGGGAGGTGATCGGAGCGCGATTCCTTGCCGATCCCAACTTCGCGGTTGCGATCAACGGGACCAAAGTCACCTTCGATGACATCCCGAAGGATCAGCGCCAAGAGATCAAAGTTGACGTTCCCGGGTATGGCGTCGTGCACCTCATCGTGATCGACACGCAAAAGGCTGACCGTACCACGCGGCAGCACGGCATTGCGTGGCTGGTCAACAACCGGTTGGTCGGTAAGGCGGGCTGGCTGGGCTTCGATCAAGCTCGGCTTTTGGACGGTCGCAGCAGCGAAGCGAAGCGCTTTCTGTTTATCGTTGATGCGGAGTTTTTGAAGGATGTCGTCCTTCCCGATTGGTCAGCCTTCGACCCTACAAGCGACGCTTGGCTTGCTAGTCAAGCTGCTGTCCACAATCGCATACGGGAGGTGCTGGCAGGTGTCAGCGCCGATCGCCGTCGCGCTACTAAAGAGAGCATCCGCGACACGTTTGAAAACACGGTGTCGAAGTTACCCCCGGTGGGGCGGGACCGCTGGAACTCGTTCGTTGATAAGGTGGTCGATACCTGCCCGACTATTTCCGTGGATGCCATCGAACAGGTCTCGGGGGTGTTGGCAAACCTTGAGCTTTCCACCTCCAAATATGAGTTGATCGCGAAGCTTCACGACATGAAGCCGGGTGGGCACTTCGCTGCTTTGATCGAGCTGTCTGTGAGTTTGGGCATCTGTGAACATTGCTTGAGCTGCCGCCCTAGTCCCGTGCGGAAATCCTTGCCCCGGGGCAAGGAATTGTCGGGATAGGGTGGTACGCCATGAGACGTTGGGAGACGTTAAGTGATTGGATTTACTTTGGAAGTTTATCCTAACACGTCTCGCAACGTTCTGCAAATGTTCTCAATTTTTCGCCTGGGAGACTAGGGGTCGGAGGTTCAAATCCTCTCGCTCCGACCAAATTCCTCAAGAATCAAATTCCTTTCCGGGCCGTCGGTTTACCGCGGGCCGGCCGTTTGCGGTTGATTTTGCAACGTCCCGCAAGTGTTGCCCTCGCGTCACAGCGTGCAGCGTCAACATGATTTAAGAATTTCGGGCACTTTGGAATCGCGGAGGGGGCGTCCCGTGAGAAGAGTACTGGCTGCTGTAGCAGTCTTGGCGAGTGTCGCGTCGGGGGCGGAAGCTGCTGATCAAAGCCCTGCACTTTTCACGAAAGTGCGCCCGGCTGACTCCAGTCCACGCTGGACGGGATTTTATGCTGGCGGCAACGTTGGCGGCGCATGGGCAGACCGGTCCGTGAATTTCACGAGTGACGCGGCCTCCGCTTTCATCTTCAATCCTGGAGTTCCGATTGCGCCTGCGTTTGCGGGGCAGGTTGCTCCCAGCCCTCACGATTTTTCGATGAGTGGTGTAACGGGAGGGCTGCAAGCGGGCTACAATTCGCAACTCGATAGCAAATGGCTGGTCGGCGTAGAAGGTGACTTGAGCGCATCCAGCTTGCGCGGCGGCGGTCGTGAAACAACGCCGCTTCTACCCCCAGCTTTCGCACAGACCATCTCGGCTGAGCAAAAGATTGACTGGTGGGGGAGCATTCGTGGGCGTCTGGGGGCGCTGGTCACGCCTAGCGTTCTTTTGTATGGGACCGGCGGCTTTGCGTTTGGTCGAGTAGCGACATTTGACGACTACATCGCGAACGGACCGGGTGGCGCTTTCGGTGTCTCCGTCGCCGGCACTTCATTCAACTGTACGATCGGATCGACTTGCTTCACGGGGACCGATTCCCGCATTCAGGCTGGCTGGACGGTCGGTGGAGGCGGCGAATGGCGCTTTGCGCCTCGTTGGAGCTTCAAGGCCGAATATCTCTACGTTGACCTCGGCAAATCGTCGGTGGCAGTCAACGCACTCGCAACGGGCATCGGTCCGAACCTGTCCAGATACACCGCAAATTTCGGCCGGGCGGATTTCCACGTCGCCCGAGTCGGCGTGAACTATCATTTTTGACGTTTGGAGCAGATCGCGCCCTCGGAATGATAGGGACCTCCGGCAATCGGTCGCGCAAGCCCGCCGGAATGTTTTCCAGTCATAGCCGGAGTCAGGCCTTGTTGAAAAGGTGGGGCTAGAGTGCAGGCGCGCCCACATCGTTCTATCCGTAAGGGCCACCTACCTCAAATACCCCACCACCATCCGCGTCGTCTCGTCCACCAGCACCTTCACCGTCTTCTCCGTCAGCATCTCGGCGTGGTTCAGCACCGTGTTGTGCGCGACGGATTCGATCGCGCTGACACAGATGAAGGTGGCTAATCCCGGGTCGATCTTGCGCATCTCCTTGCGGCGGCTTTCGAGATAGGTGCGCACCAGGGTGTGGACCTCGCGGTTGAAGGCTTCGACCTCGGCGAGCTGGCCGGTGCGGGGGATCTGCTCGGCGAGTACCCGATGTAGTTTCGGGTTGATGCGGTGGGCTTCGATCGCGACGGTGACGAGTTTTCGCACGGCCTTGTCGATCGGGAAGTCGGCGACTTCGGTGAGCGCCGTGCGGACGAGGCCCATGATCTCCTCGTTGTGGCGGTCGATCACGGCGGCGACGAGGGCCTCCTTGCTTGGAAAATACTGGTAGAGCGAGCCGACGCTGACGCCGGCCACTTCGGCGATGCGGTTGGTGCTGGCCTTCTCAAAACCTTCCTTGACCAGAATGCGAGCAGTTGCCTCGACCAGTGCGTCGACGGTGGCGCGGGATCGCTGCTGCGAGGCATTTTTCCGGGGTTTTGTGTGCGATTTGCGGGCCACGGCCTTGTGATCTGAATGCGAGTAGGAAAAGCGAGTGAATGCTCGCATTATAGCGACAAGTGGCGGCGGGTCGGCAAGCCCCTTTGTCGCCGTTTCGAACGCGCCAGATGGGGATGTGGCCATGAGCGTTGCCAGACTTGTGTCGTCATTTCAGTTCTGCCCAGGCGGCTGCGTGTTCGGTGCGCGGGCGCCGCGCGATCCCGCGCCGAGCCTGCAAAGCCGCGCCTTCAACATGCTGCTGCGGCAGCTTCCCTACAAACAGCAGCTCGCATCAGCCGAAGCCGTGCAGGCGCATGTGCAGAAGCTCGCGTTGGAGCCTGTAACGTTCGAGCCGACTGGGCTCGGCCGCGGCGTCGAGGCAACGCTGACCAAGATGGGCGGATGGCCGGTCTATTACACCGCGCCGTCGTCAGGACACGAAGGCTGCAACTACGTCATGTTCCTGCATGGCGGCGGCTTCATCAACGAGATCGTGCCGGCGCATTGGCGTTTCGTCGGCGAGATGACGCGCAAGGCGCGCGTCTCGTGCGTCGTGCCGATCTATCCACTGGCGCCGCGCGCGACCGCGAAGGACCTCGTGCCGGCCACGGCCGAGCTGCTCCGCATGCTGCTGGAAGACGCAGGGCCCGCAAAGGTCACGGTGGTCGGCAACTCCGCCGGCGCGGGGCTCGCGCTCGCGGCCTGCCAATGGCTGCGCGATCGCGGTCATCGGCAGCCGAGCAGGCTCGTGTTGATCTCGCCTGCGGCCGATGCGTCGGTCAGCCGTCCGGAGCAGGTTGCGATCGCGGGCGCGCGATCCGATCCAGGACATTCCGGGGATCGTCGAGGCGGGACGGCTCTATGCCGGTGAGCTCGATGTCGGCCATCCCTTCGTCAGCCCGCTCAACGGCGCATTCCGCGCGCTGGCGCCGATGACGATCTTCGCAGGCACGCGCGATCTGCTCTATCCTGATAGCGTCGATCTCGCGGAGCGGGCGCGGGCGGTGGGCGTGCCGGTCGAGCTGCATCTCTTGCGTGACCAGCCGCACAATTATGCGCTGATGCCGACGCCGGAGGGACGGCGGGCGCGTGCGATCATCTTGCGTGAGGTTGGCTAGGATTGCGGCGTGATCATTGTCACAGAGCGCGCTGCCGCGAACGGTCTGGCGCTGCGAGCCCGCGTGGAGCGATAAGGCGGCCCCCGGGGCGTTTCCTCCTAGATCAGTCGTCCTGGTATCCGTCGACCCGGAACCAGTGGTTTTGCGGGGCCGTCAGGCGTGGCCCTTGATCTCGTAGTGACCCGGCACGCATTTGTAGCGCTCGAGGCGCCAGTTGGCGTGATAGATCGGATGCTCGCCCATCCATTTGGCCAGCGGTGCCTGCGCACCGATCGCACACTGCATCATCGACATTTCGGGCGTCATGTTGCTGTCGGTCACGATTTCCTCGACGCAAGCGCCCGAGGCAGATGCACCTAGCCGGCAGAGCACGGCAACGACGGTCACAAACATTCCTGTCACCTCATCGGTAGTTTCAGACCACGAAGAGGATGCAAGCGGAGTGCCAGAGCTTGTGACACAAACAACACGCTGGCCCGGACGACTCGACCTGGCGTCCACCTTCATTTGGCGATTCGGATTGTAAAAAAATTGCCATTAACCCGAAGCCGGACAAATACGGGGAACCCGCAGGAAACCCCCAGGAATGATCGATTGTCAGAGCAGCGCCGCGTATGAGCCACTTCACAAGGCCCGCACGGCCGATACGATTCCTGGCGTTGCGGGCACTCGTCAAAAGAGCGGGGCTGCCGCAGCACCACAGGAAACGCGAGGGCGGACCATGAAGGTACGACCGACCGGCGTGATCCCGCCGATGACGACGCCGTTCCGGAAGGACGGCGAGATCGACCTTGAGCTCGTGGCGCCCCAGGTCGACTGGATGATCGGTGCCGGCGTGCACGGCGTCGCGGCCGGCGGCTCCACCGGCGAGGGCCACACGCTCGACCATGAGGAATATCGCGACCTCATGGAAGCGACGGTGGCGGCGGTTAAGGGACGCATTCCCGTGATCGCCGGCATCATCGTCGATTCCACGCGCGATGCGATCCGCCGCGGCAAGCTGGTCCGCGACATGAATGTCGCCGCGCTCCAGGTCACGCCGGTGCACTATCTGTTCAAGCCGGACGACGAGGCGATGGTCGCGCATTTCCGCGCCATGGCGGATGAGACCGGCATGCCCATCATCATCTACAACGTGGTGCCGTGGTCGTACCTCTCGCCGGCGCTGCTGACGCGGATCATGACCGAGGTGCCGCTGGTCGTCGGCGTCAAGCAGAGCGCGGGCGATCTAAAACTGTTCGCGGACCTCATGATGATGGCGCCCGACAAGCTGATCGATGCCCTGATGTACCCGTCCTACACGCTCGGGGCCCATGGCTCGATCGCCGCGATCCTGACGGCGGCGCCGCACGCCTCCGTAGCATTGTGGGATGCGGTGAAGGCGGGCGACCATCCGCGCGCGCTCGATCTGCACAAGAAGCTGCTGACGCTGTGGAACGCTGTGATCGCCGACAATCTTCCGGCTTGCACGCGCTATGCGCAGATACTCCAGGGCCTGCCCAGGACATATCCGCGCGCGCCGATGCCGGAGGCATCAAGTGCGCAGCAGGCCGCGATCCGCAAGGCGCTCGAGGGCCTCGGCGCGCTGAACGGGGCGCGCATCGCGGCGGCCGAATAGTCCGCGGCCCGAAATAACCGACGTCGAACGGCAGCGCCGATCCGCTTTTACCTGCGGATGCGGCGCTGCTACATTTTGCGCGCGCGTCAGCGCGTAGCGATGAAGAAACATACCAAAAAGGGAGGGGCCGAAAGTCCCATGAAGGATTTTGCTGGAAAGATCGCGGTCATCACCGGCGGTGGCACGGGAATGGGGCGCGAGCTCGCGCGGCAGCTCGTTGCCGAGGGCTGCAATGTCGCGATGTGCGACGTCTCCGAGGCCGCGATGGCCGAGACCAAGCGGCTGTGCGAGGTCGAGAAGCTGCCGCAGGGCCTGCGCGTCACGACGCATGTCGCCGATGTCGCGATCGAGGATCATCTCAAGCGCTTTCGCGACGAGCTCGCCGAGCAGCAGAAGACCGACAGGATCCATCTCTTGTTCAACAATGCCGGCATCGGTGGCGGCGGCAGCCTGTTCACCAACACGCGCGAACAGTGGGAGCGCACCTTCAACATCTGCTGGGGCGGGGTCTATCTCGGCGTGCGCACCTTCCTGCCGATGCTGGTCGCGGCCGACGAGGCCCACATCGTCAACACCGCCAGCGTCAACGGCTTCTGGGCCTCGATCGGCATGAACCAGGCGCACACCGCCTACAGCTCGGCCAAGTTCGCGGTGAAGGGATTTACCGAGGCGCTGATCAGCGACCTGCGCCTGCACGCCCCGCACGTCAAATGCTCGGTGGTGATGCCCGGCCATATCGGCACCTCGATCGTCTCCAATTCGCGCAAGGTGCAGAGCGCGGACGGCTCGGAGCGGCTCAACGGCGACGAGGTCGCGCTGACCCGCAAGCGCATGGTGGCGGCCGGCGTGCCGGATGCCGACAAGATGTCGGACGAGGACATCCAGGCGGCGTTCGCCGAGCGCGCCCGCAGCTTCCTGGAGGATGCGCCGACCACGGCCGCGCAGGCCGCGAAGATCATCCTCGACGGCGTCAAGGCGGAGCGCTGGCGCATCCTCGTGGGCGAAGACGCCAAACGCCTCGACGAGCGCGTGCGCGCGACGCCGGAGCAGGCCTATGACCGCGCCTTCTTCGAAAGCTTGACGCAGGAGGTCGGCTGGCGACTCGGCTGAGACTGCTTTGCCGTGGCGACCGGCGACGCGCGCATATAGGTATGATGATCGTCATGACAAGAGGTGCGCAGGTCATTTGACGTGCCACCTCCTGCCATTGTTCACAGCCGTGTGACGAATTGGAATGTCACGCATGCGACGCGGTCCATCGTTCAAGCATTGTTCAAGCGATGGTGATGGCAAACAGGTCTCATTCGGCGCACGGCAGCTTGGTTGGCGAACCAAAATAGTTTAGTCAATCAGGGGTAACGCGATGATAGAGCGTAGCTCCGATGATACCCGCATGCCTCTCCGACGACTGGACCCTTTGCCCGGAGCGAGAGGACATCTCCGCTGAATTCACGCGGCTCCTCACCGCGGCCCAGGAGGGCGGCGCCACGATCGCGGAATGCCTGATGATCGCGCGGCAGCTCAAGCGGGGCGACGAGCAATCCTGGCATCGCGAGTGGAAGAAGCTCGCGCGGACCAATCGCCATCGTGCCGAGGCCGCCTTCGCGGAAGGCCACATGGCCACCGCGCAGCGCAACTGGCTGCGGGCCCTCAACTACTACGGGGCAGCGGCGATGCCGCTCGATCCGGCCGACGAGCGGCGCTGGGTTGCGGTGCTGGCGATGCAGGAGTGCGCCCGCCGCTATCTCACGGCGCGCGCGCCGGCCGGCGAGGTCGTGACGATTCCCTGGGTCGAGGATCATGCGTTGCAGGGCTACTTCCTGCCCGCGCCGTCGGTACGAGGGCGGGCGCCGACCGTGATCTGCATCGGCGAGCCCGGACATCGCAAGGAGGAATTCCTGTTCAAGCTCGCGCCGCATGCGCGTGAGCGCGGGTTGTCGATGCTGGCGCTGGACCTGCTCGGCGACCAGCGCGACGACTTCACCGATACGCTTCTGCAGCGCCGCGACCTCGAGAGCTCGATTGCGAGCGTCATGGATTATCTGGAAACGCGCGGCGACGTCGATTTCGACCGCGTCGCCATCGTGGCGGACGGGTGGGGCTCCTCGTTCGTGGCGCGCGCGGTGTTGCAGGAGCCGCGGCTGGCTGCGGCGGTCTGCGACGGCGGCCTGTGGGATCTGCACGAACGATCCTTCTTCGCCAGCCGATTCGCGATGAGCGACCTCAGCATCGTCCCGGTGCCGCATTCACCGCTGATGGCCTCCAGCGCCGATTGTCCGGTGCTGATCACGCTCGGCGAGGATGGCTGGCTCAAGGCCGACCGGGCGCGTCAGATCGTCCAGAAATCCCGGCTCGGCAGCTCCGACATCGCGCTGAAGGTGTTCACCGCGGCGGAGACCGGCGCGGCGCAGGCGCATGCGGACAATCCGAGCCTTGCCAACGAATACATCTTCGACTGGCTGGAGAGCCGACTCGGCGCCGGGCGCGGCGCCTGAGCGCGCAATCTCGCTCAGAAATCGAGCGAGATCCTGACGCAGGCCTTTTCCAGCCGGGTCTTCAGCGTCGCGAGCTTGGCGGTGAATTCCGTCAGCTCGTTCTCGTCGAACTCCTGGAAGACGAATTCGCGAATCGTCTTGTACTGCTCGTTGAGGCTCGCAATGTGCTTCTGGGTCTTGTCGACCAGGGAGAGCCGCACGACCCTGGCGTCGGTCGGCGAGGGCCGCCGGCGGAGCAGGCCCTTCTTTTCCAGCAGCTTGGACTGGGTGGTGACGAACGAGGGATCGACGTGGAGCAGCTTGGAGACCACGTTGACTGGTACGCCGTCGTCCTTGTCGAGGTCGGAGATCGCCATCAGGATCAACCATTGCGGACCGCTGATGCCGAGCGTTCTCGCCCAGAACTGACGCAGCTCCTCCAGATACATGTTGATCGAGGAGATCTCCCAGGTGAAGCGCCTGATGATATCCAGGTTGCCGATGGGGCGCAGGCGCGCTCCTTCTTTCCTCGTCGCGGACACAGCATCACTCCCGTGAAATGATTCTTCAGGCCGGTGTTCGTGGCGGGGCATAGTCCACGCAAGCCTGCCCTGACGCAAGTGCAGAGCAGGGTAATTTTGTCACTAAAACTACAAAGATGAGCCGGTCAGTATATTTGTCCGGCCCGGGTGTTGCGCCCGGGGCACAGGTTTAGTGAAACCACAAAGCTTACCAAATAAACTATTTTGATTAGTGGAACGGCGCAGGCATATTGCTCGGCGACGGTGGGGGGTACTCGATCGTCCCGTTGCAGGTGGTTCGCTCACGTCCCTCGCGTCGAAAGCGGGTGTGTCCGAAAGCGCGAAGCGGCCGAGCGGATTTGATGAGACGGGGATCTGGGGGGCCTCACGGTCCAGTCTCCGCAAAATGAGCAACTTGGAGGTTTTAAATGAAAATGGTGAAGAGCCTTTTGCTCGGCACTTCGGCGGTTCTGATCGCCGTCGGCGGAGCTCAGGCAGCCGATCTTCCGGTCAAGGCCAAGGCGGTCGAGTACGTGAAGGTCTGCTCGCTCTACGGCGCGGGTTTCTACTACATCCCGGGCAGCGACACCTGCATCAAGCTGGGCGGCTATCTGCGTGCCGAAGTGGCGCTCAATGCCGGCGGCAACTACAGCGCCCAGTACAACAACGTCTTTGCGGCGAACAACCGCCTGACGAACTACTACTCGATGCGCGCTCGTGAAGATCTCAACATCGACACGCGCACCGCGACCGAGTACGGCGTGGTCCGCACCTATTTCGATGCGGTCTTCACCTGGACGACCGGCAACTATGTCGGCACCGGTTCGGGAACGGGCGCCACCCAGTACAGCGGCACGCTCGGCCTCAACGCTGCGGGCACGGGCCTCGTCGGCTCCAGCGGCGGCAACGTCAACGGCACCGACGGCAACCTCTCGGGCGGCTCGCTCGGCGTCTACTACGCCTTCATCCAGTTCGCCGGCTTCACCCTGGGTAAGGCGGTGTCGCAGTTCGACGCGCCCTGGATCAACTATCCCGGCAACAACTTCGACCAGCTCGTCGGCGGCAGCGGCACCACCAACGGCGTCGTTCAGGCCACCTACACGGCCGATTTCGGCCAGGGCGTGACGGCCGCGTTCTCCTTGCAGGATCAGACGCAGGTCTTCCAGACCAACCTCTGGAACACTGCCGGCATGAGCACCACCGGCGTCCTCGGCGGTGCCTACGGCTCGAACAACCTCGGCGGCACCCGTGCTCCCGACATCGTCGGCATGGTCCGCGTCGACCAGGCCTGGGGCCTGTTCCAGGCGTCGGTCGCCGCGCACGACAACCATGTCGGCTACTACGGCGCGACCGAAGTCACCGGTCATCCGGAAGACAAGTGGGGCTGGGCCGTCCAGCTCGCCTTGCAGATCAAGAACATCCCGACCGGCGCCGGCGACGTGATCAACATCTCGGGCGTCTACACCGACGGCGCGAGCCGCTACAACTTCCAGGAGCTGGCCGCGACCAGCTACTCGATGTTCGGCAGCTCGAACGCGGCGTATCAGAGCATCGGCTTTGCCGGCGTATCTGACGCGGTGTTCGCTCCGGGCGGCGGCCTCGAGCTGACCAAGACCTACGGCTTCCGTGGTGCCTACACCCACAACTGGAGCCCGTTCTGGAACACGGCCGTCTACGGCGCGTGGGCTGCGGTCAACTACAGCGGCACGGCGAAGAGCCTGATCTGCGGCAGCGCCGCGTTCGCCACCCTGACCGGCACCTGCAACCCGGACTT
This sequence comes from Bradyrhizobium sp. USDA 376, assembly GCF_054063675.1. Lineage (NCBI taxonomy): Bacteria > Pseudomonadati > Pseudomonadota > Alphaproteobacteria > Hyphomicrobiales > Nitrobacteraceae > Bradyrhizobium > Bradyrhizobium sp. USDA 376. The sequence continues at coordinate 7,013,782 of NZ_JBSSGN010000001.1, read as the reverse complement.
CAACATCGGCCAGGTGGGTGTCATCACCCGCTGGACGCCGGTGAAGAACCTGACCTTCTCGGCCGACTTCACCTACAGCCATCTCGACCAGAAGTATTCGGGCGTGATCACGACCGGTGCTCTGACGGGCGTCGCCAAGCCGGCGGCCACCTACGAGCTGAAGGACCAGGACACCTACAGCCTGCTGCTGCGCGCCCAGCGCAACTGGTAAGGTTGGTCCATCGGACTTGATGAAGCCCCGGCGGGAAACCGCCGGGGCTTTTTCGCAGATAGGGCCTTTCGGAAAATCCGGCAGCCTCTGCCGGGAACGAAGACGAGCTATGCGATTCGATCTCCCTCAAACTTATTTACTTACCTGAGTTAATCAGCTATATAGCTCTCAGCCAAATACGAAAGTTGCGGCTCTTAGCTTCACGCTAAGCCTCCAGGAACCTCCGGTGATGCCCCGCCGGAGGTTTTTCTTTTTTGGAGAGCAGGGCTCAGCCGCGCATCATGCGGGCGCGCGAGTTCGGCCGGTAGGCGAGGCGGCTGTGACCGGCGCAATAGGACTGGCCGTCGGGCGCGGCATTGCCGCAGAAGCAGAAATCGTCTTCGCCCGGGCTCGAGATCGGCCAGCGGCAGCGGTTCTCGGACAATTCCAGCAGCGAGCAGCGATTGGCATCATCGATCGGGCCCGCGACCGCGGGCGCGTCGGTCTCGCCGTAGATCGTCGCGAGCATCTCGTATTGCAGCCGTGGCACCGCGCGTGTCGCGCGCGCCGGCGGCGCGAGGCTTCGCTCGAGCCTGCGGTCTTCGACCGCGCGGCTGCGCGTCAGATTGAGCCGGGACAGCTTGCCGATGACCGCGTTGCGGCTGACGCCGATGTCGGCGGCGATCTCACGGCAGGAGAGGCCGGCCTCGAAGTGCTGCTTCAGAAGTTCAATTCGCTCGTCAGTCCAGGTCGGTGAGAGAACAGGCATTGGTAACGGTCCCAGGTTGCAGATGTCGGCCATCCGCCCTGTCGAGATCCGTCCGCCTCACGTCCGGCGCGCGCTCACGTCCTGCCATTGTCGCGAATCGACAAAAGCCCGTCCTTGATGGCGAGACGGATGCCTTCCTCGATCAGGGTTCGTGCGACGCCGGGAACGCTGGTGCCGTGGGTGCCCTGTCTCACCAGTTTCTCCAGGTAGGTGATGGTCGAGAGCGCCAGGGTTACGGGAATGCGGTCAGTCTCGGCTTTTTCGGTGGCCATGGCCCGAACGCTAGCCTCTTACTCGGGTACATAAAAGTAACGATTAAGACTCTATTTAGGTTCGGGGGTGGAAGTCAAATGCGGTCGCGGACCGCAGCTCAGCGCATTGGAATCACTTGGGAATCGGGCGCGCCCCACCGCGCCGCGCGGAAAGCCCGCGCCGCGGCTTGGCGTCTACAGCTCGGAAGGCGTCGGCCGGCTCAGCCGTGCACGATGGCCTTTTCGATCATGCAATGGATGCCCTTGGAGCCATTGACGGTCTGGGTCACCCGCAGATCGGCCGCCAGGCTGCACAGGGTGTAGGCGTCCTCGCGCGACAGGTTTCGCCGCTCCCCGAGCAGGGCGATCATGTCGCGCAGCGCGCGCACCACGCAACTGTCGAGGTCGGGGTCCATCGCCATGGTCATGTAGTGCGTCGCCGTTTCGGCGCGGGGATAGTCGAGCTTGAGATCCTTGCGCAGCGTCAGGCGGAAGCGGCCCTGCAGCGCGGTCTCGATCGCGGTGACGCAGACCTCGCCGTCGCCCTGCACGCCATGTCCGTCGCCGCAGGAGAACAGCGCGCCCGGAACGAACACCGGCAGATACAGCGTCGCGCCGGCGCCGAGCTCCTTGTTGTCGAGATTGCCGCCCATGGCGCGCGGGACCAGCGAGGAGATGCGGCCCCAGCTAGGTGGCGGCGACACGCCCATCACGCCGAAGAAGGGTTTCAGCGGCAGATCGAGGCCCCAGGGCAGGCGGCCGACCATCCGCGCCCGGTCCAGCGGGATGTTGAGGATGCGCGTCTCGTGGAAATCGTCGGGCAGGGTGCCGGACAGCGGCTTGATCATGTTCCAGCCCCAATCCTGCCGGAGCTGGACGTCGAGAATTTCGACCGCGAGCACGTCGCCGGGCTCGGCGCCTTCGACCGCGATCGGGCCGGTGAGGATGTGGCCGGGCAGCATGCGCTCGCTTTTGGCATGGACCTCGTACATCTCCGGCGGAATGTGAAATCTGTCGCGGTCGGGCAGCATGTCGGGACCGCCGCTGATGGTGTCGACCGTCACCTCGTCGCCGCTTTTTATCGTCAGCACCGGCTTGAGCTTGGCTTCGAAGAAGCCCCAATGACAGGTCTCCGGGCTGGAATGCAGGTGGTGATGGGTCATTTGCGGCCGTCCAATCGGTTCTTGCTTGTCATGCCCGGGCTTGACCCGGCGAGTGATCCTCTTTCAAGAAGATTTCCGATCATGGACGGGCCGGTCAAGCCCGCGCATGGCACGTCATTCGAGCGAGGCTCCCCTGTATTTCGTCCTGTCCAAGACCCTCGGCACGGCGCTGCTGCCGATCAATCTCCTGGTCGAGCTCGGCATCCTGTCGCTGGTGCTGATGCTGACGCGCTTTGCCGCGCTCGGTCGCAAGCTTGCGGTGACCACGCTGGTCCTGCTGGCGCTGGCTGCGTTCTCGCCGCTCGGCAATCTGCTGCTCTATCCGCTGGAGTCGCGCTTTCCGAAATGGGACCCGTCGCGGGGCGCGCCCGACGGCATCATCGTGCTCGGCGGCTCGGTCGACACCGATCTGTCGGCGGCGCACCGCACGCCGGTGGTCTCGGCCGCGGCCGATCGCATGCTGGCACCGGCCGAGCTCGCGCGCCGCTATCCGAATGCGCGCATCGTCTTCACCGGGGGCTCGGCGAACCTGGTCTCCACCGATGCCAAAGAAGCCGACTATTCTGCGCCGATCCTGGAGAGCTTCGGGATCCCGAAGGAGCGCCTGATCGTCGAACGGGACTCGCGCAACACCTGGGAGAATGCGGTCTTCACCAGGCAATTGGTTTCGCCGAAGCCGGGCGAACGCTGGCTGCTGGTGACGTCGGCCTTCCACATGCCGCGCGCGATGGGGATCTTTCAGAAGGCCGGATTTGACGTCGAGGCCTATCCGGTCGACTGGCGCATGGGCGGGCGTGATGATCTCTTCGCGTTCACCCATCTCGGCAAGGAAGGTCTCGGCAGGACCGACGTCGCCATGCGCGAATGGATCGGTCTTCTGGCGTACCGGATCATGGGCCGGACCGGCGAGTTGCTACCGGGGCCGGGCAGGGACTAGAACAGGGTCGCAAAACAAGAACACAGCACCGGCGCGCGATGCCGGTCGGGAGGACGCGATGCAGCAGCAGAGTGCAGAGAGGATCGACCTTGCCGGCCTCGTCGCCGATCTCAACAGCCTGTTGCGGCTGAAGACCACAGTGATCGGCATGAAGCTGTTCGCGCAAGCTGCCGACATGGAAGCGATCCCGAAGATCCGGCGGCCGAATGCGATCCACACCACCGACCAGATCGTCAGCATGGCCGCGCGGCTGGGCTGGACCGTCGGCATCACCGCCGACGACCTTGTCGGCGCGCAGTGCCGCGCGGTGATTGGGCTTAGCCCCCAGGACGACAAATGGCTCGCCGGCGAAAACTATGTCGGGGTCTGGCACGGCACCGCGGAGGACGCGCGCAAGCGCCAGGAGGCGCTGGACGTGGTTCCGTTCGGGCATTATCAGGCGCTCGCGGTCAGCCCGCTCGCGAGCGGCCGGCTCGATCCGCCCGACATCTGCCTCGTCTACGCGACGCCGGGGCAAATGATCATCCTGATCAACGGGCTGCAATATACCGGCTACAGGAAATTCGAGTGGGGCGTGGTCGGCGAGACCGCTTGCGCGGATTCCTGGGGCCGGGCGCTCAAGACCGGGGAGCCCAGCCTGTCCTTGCCATGCTATGCCGAACGGCGCTATGGCGGCGTGCCGGACGAGGAGATGCTGATGGCCTTGAAACCGTCGCATCTCGCCAAGGCAATCGAGGGCATGAAGGCGCTGGCGAAGAACGGCCTGCGCTATCCGATCCCGCCCTATGGTATTCAAAGCGACGTCCGTGCCGGCATGGGCGTGAGCTACGCGAAGAAGTAAAGGCCAGTCATGAGCTCTGCGAAATTCGACATCGTCGTCTACGGCGCGACCGGTTTCACCGGCCAGCTCGTCGCCGAATATCTGGCGGCGCATTACAAGGACGACAAGGCGCTCAAATGGGCGATGGCGGGCCGCAGCCTCGACAAGCTGAAGGCGGTGCGCGATGCCATCGGCGCGCCCGCCGACACGCCGCTGATCGTGGCGGACGCGTCCGACGCGGCCTCGCTGAAGGCGATGGTGGCGCAGACCAAGTCGGTGATCACGACGGTCGGTCCGTATCAATTCTATGGCGAGGACCTGTTAGCTGCCTGCGTCGCTGCGGGTACGGATTATTTCGATCTCTGCGGCGAGCCGGTCTGGATGCGGCAGATGATCGACAAGTACGGTGCGGCCGCCAAGGCAAGCGGCGCGCGCATCGTGTTCTCCTGCGGCTATGATTCCGTGCCGTTCGAGCTCGGGACGTTCTTCGTGCAGGAAGAGGCGAGGCGCGTGTTCGGCGCGCCGGCGGCCCGCGTGAAGGGCCGCGTGCGCGACATGCGCGGCACGCTGTCAGGCGGCACCGCGGCGAGCGCGAAAGCGACCTTCGATGCCGTCGCCAAGGATCTCAGCCTTGTCGCGATCCTCAACGATCACTTCGCGCTCACGCCCGGCTTCACCGGCCCGAAGCAGCCGAAGGGCAACAGGGCCGCTTACGAAGAGGACCTGCAATCCTGGGCCGCGCCGTTCATGATGGCGCTGATCAACACGCGCAACGTCCATCGCTCCAACATGCTGATGGGCTTTCCCTACGGCCAGGACTTCGTCTACGACGAGATGGTCCTGACCGGCCCAGGCGAGAAGGGCGAGGCCAACGCGAAGCGCGTGATGGCGGCCAACGCCGAGAAGACCGGCCCGAATGCGCCGAAGCCGGGCGAGGGGCCGTCGAAGGAGGAGCGCGAGAACGGTCTCTTCAACCTGCTCTATGTCGCCATCGCGCCCGACGGCCGCATGGTCCGCGCCGGCGTCACCGGCGACCGCGATCCCGGCTACGGCTCGACCTCCAAGATGATCTCCGAATGCGCGATCTGCCTGCTGCGTGACGCGACGGACGTTCCGGGCGGCTTCTGGACCCCGGGCGCCGCGATGCAGCACAGGCTGATCAAGCGGCTGCAGGACCATGCGGGGCTGACGTTCGGGGTGGAAGGCTAGCTCGGTATCGTAGGGTGGGCAAAGCGAAAGCGTGCCCACCACTTCTGTCGTGATCGCTGACAGATGGTGGGCGCGGCGCGTTGCGCCTTTGCCCACCCTACGGCAGCGTTCGTGCCGCTACGCCGCTCGCGCGTCATACGCGTACATGAACTCCATGCTCTTCGAGCCCAGCGGCAGCAGCCATTTCAGCATCTGATTGCGCATCCACGCGCCGGTGGCGCTGAACTCGCGCTTGCTGTTGCCGTTGCGGCGGGCCATGGCGACGATCTTCTCGGTGCGCGGGCGGCGCTCGGCCTCGAAGGCCTGGAAGGTGGCGCCGAGTTCGTGGCCCTCCTGCATCAGCCGCGCCAGCCGCATCGCGTCCTCCAGTGCGAGCGAGGCGCCCTGGCCGGCATGGGGGCTGGTGGCATGCGCGGCATCGCCGATCAGCAGCGAGCGCTTGCGCGACCAGGTCGGCAGGGTCGCGACGTCGAGCGTGTCGGTGACGACGATGTTCTCGGCTGCCTCGATGATATCAGGGATCGGATCGTGCCAGCCGCGGTGGAATCCGCGCAGATGCTGCTTCAGCGTCGCGGGGTCGAGCGCGCGGAACATCGCCGCGTCCATGCCGTGCGCGGGCTGCGTGCTCCACCACATCACGCCGTCGTTCGGATCCGGGCTGCAATAGCCATAGCCGAAGAAGCCGCTCTGGCCGAAGGTGGTCTCGACATGCCGGCCGATCGGCCTGCCGTCGAGGACGGCGTACGGCACGAAGCCGCCGAAGCCGATCAGGCCGGTGTCGAACGGCTGCGGGCCATCAGGCACGACCTGGCGGCGCACGACCGAGTGCACGCCGTCGGCGCCGATCAGGAAGTCGCCCTCGGCGGTGGTGCCGTCGGCGAAGTAGGCGATGATCGGCTGGTCGCCGCGATCCTCGATCTTGATCAGGCGCTTCTCGAAATAGAGCGAGACGCAGGCGCACCAGGCCTTGTCGATCAGGATCTCGTTCAGCGCCGCGCGAGAAATGTTGACGGCCGGCTGGCCGAAGCGCCGCGCCATGTCGCGGTTGATCGAGCCGAGCTTCTCGCCGCCCTGGGAATAGAAGTCGAAGGCTTCGGCGACCGAGCCGCGGCTGGTCAATTCGTTCGCTAGCCCGATCTCGTCCATGACATGCATGCCGTTCGGCGCGATCTGAAGACCGCCGCCGATGCCCTTTGAATAGGGCCACGCCTCGTAGATCGCGGACTCGATGCCGGCGCGGCGCAGCAGGATCGCGGCGACGGGCCCGGCGATGCCGGCACCGATGATCAGGGCCTTGCGGGGACGATAGGACATGACTTGCTCCCGACGTTTCCGTGGTGCTAGGAGAAATTACGGTCGCTAAATCTCTTAGTGACTAAGATATATGTCGAGTAAGATAAGAGGCGGACCTTGTCAAGGACGAAGGCGCGCGCTGCGCTGTTGCAGGAGCTCGAGGCGGCGATGCGCAGGTCCTCCGCGCAGGGCGTGCTCTATGGCCAGACCGTTGCGAACGTTGCCGGAATCGCCAACTCCGACCTCGAATGCATGGACATCCTCTATCTCGAGGGCCGCGTCACCGCGGGCCGGCTCGCAGAGGTCACTGGGCTTACGACCGGCGCGATCACCGGCGTGATCGACCGGCTCGAGAAGGCTGGCCTCGTGCGCCGCGAGCGGGACGAGAAGGACCGCCGCAAGGTCTTCATTTCCGTCGTGCCGGAGACGGCCATGAAGATCGGCCAGCTCTACGTGCCGATGCAGCAGGCGATGGAGAAGGTGTTCGGCGCCTATTCGGACGAGGAGCTGCGCCTGCTGCTGCGCTTTGCGACCGAGGGCTACAAGGGCGTGCTCGCGGCGACGGAGGCGCTGAAGGGCCTCATCGACACGCCGCCGGAGAAGCGCCCCGATCTCAAGCTGAAGAAGCTTCGTCCCTGACCTTGTAGATCTGCGCCGCAGCGATCATGCCCCACATCGCGCCCAGCATCATCCAGAAGTGGCGCCAGTGGTCGGTGTCGATCACGAAGCTCTCGCCGACGGTGCCGACGAAGGCGGAGAAGATCGCGAGATAAGCGCGCTGCCAGGGTACGCGGACGAAGATGTGCCTGAAGCCCATGATGACGGTGGTGAAGACCAGCGCGGGATAGCACACGCCGGACAGCCAGCCGCCGGACATGAAGGCGTTGAGGTAGGAGTTGTGGGTGTCCTCGGGGAAGTAGCGGTGGAATTGCAGGGGGCCGATGCCGAACGGCAGGTCGAGCGCCATCTCCGCACCGAGGATGTGCCGGCCGAACCGGCCGAAGCGGCCTTCGTCATAGCTCTGGTCGAAGCTGGCGCGCTGCTTGAACATCTCGGCGGTGGCATCGAATGACAGCAGCACCGCGATCAGCGCGAGGCCCAGCACGGCGGCGACGATCGCCATGATGACGATGCGCGAGCGCTGCGCGTTGGTGCGGCTGGTCAGAACCATCAGCGCCAGCATGAAGGCGGAGGTCAGCACGAGGCCGCCCCAGGCGGCGCGCGAGAACGCGAGCAGGATCGCCAGCGACATGATGCCGAAGGCGATGACGTTGCGGAACGCCTTGCCGAGCTTGTCCGAAACCACGCTCTGGAGCGCAAACAGCGCCGGCAGGATCAGGAAGGCGCCGAGCACGTTCGGGTCCTTGAACGTGCCACGCGCGCGTCCGTAGAGTGTGAGGAGGTCGTCGCCGCCCGGCACCAGGTGGAAGTAGCCGGCGACCGCCAGGAGTGAGGCGATCATCGCGCCGACCACGAGCCCTCTGCGGAGCATGTCGAGCCGGGCCGCGGTGTCTTCGGAGGTGACCATCGCGAAGAACACGACAGTCACCGCCATGTACCAGGAGGTCGCGATCCAGCTCACCACCTCGGGCTGCTCGAACAGCGGGATCGCGCTGATGGTGTAGCCGACATTGAGCAGGACCAGCATCAGCACCAGCGGCATCAGCACGAGCCGCAGGCGCAGGCCGGTGGCGAAGAAGGTGACCGTGGCGAGCAGCGTTGCGATCTCGTAGGGGCTGGGCTCGATGAAGACGATGGCGCCGGAGGCGCCGACCAGCCACACCAGCGCGCGCTGGAGCGCCAGCACGCCGGGCGCGGCCGGTGCGGCCAATCTCACTCCACCGGCTGTCGCCGCATACGCCATCACACGCTCATACGCTTACGCAACTGGTACACCACAACTTCCGCCGTCATGCCCCGCCTAGTGCGCACTTGCGCACGGGGGGCGGGGCATCCAGTACGGCCGAGCCGTTCGTGGCAGTTCTCGCTGCCGGTGATTACTGGATCGCCCGGTCAAGCCGGGCGATGACAGCGGGGCTCTGGCACGACAATACTCAATACGCGTTCTCGTTCTTGGTCAGCAGCGAGACCGGCGTCTTCAGGAGAATGACGAAGTCGAACAGCGCCGACCAGTTCTCGATGTAGTAGAGGTCGAACTCGACGCGCTTCTGGATTTTCTCTTCGTTGTCGATCTCGCCGCGCCAGCCGTTGATCTGGGCCCAGCCGGTGATGCCGGGCTTGACGCGATGGCGGGCGAAATAGCCGTCGACGGCTTCGTCGAACAGGCGGCTCTGGAGCTTGCCCTGCACCGCATGCGGGCGCGGGCCGACCAAAGAGAGATTGCCGGAGAACACCACGTTGAAGAGCTGCGGCAGCTCGTCGAGGCTGGTCTTGCGGATGAAGCGGCCGACGCGGGTGACGCGCGGATCGTTCTTGGTCACCACCTTCGACGCCGTCGGGTCGGCCTGGTGGTGGTACATCGAGCGGAACTTGTAGACGTCGATGCGCTCGTTGTTGAAGCCGAAGCGCTTCTGGCGGAACAGCACCGGCCCCGGGCTGTCGAGCTTCACGGCCAATGCCACCAGTCCCATGATCGGCAGCGCTGCGAGCAGCGCGAGGCCGCCGACGATGCGGTCGAACAGCCACTTCATCACCAGGTCCCAGTCGGTGATCGGGGCCTCGAACACGTCGAGCGTCGGCACCTCGCCGAGATAGGAATAGGAGCGGGGGCGGAAGCGCAGCTTGTTGGTGTGCGCGGAGAGGCGGATGTCGACAGGCAGCACCCAGAGCTTCTTCAGCATCTCCAGGATGCGCGTCTCCGCGGAGATCGGCAGCGCGAACAGCACGAGATCGACGCGGGTGCGGCGGGCGAACTCGACGATGTCGTCGACCTTGCCGAGCTTGCGCGCGCCGGCGCAGGTGTCGAGCGCGCGGCTGTCGTTGCGGTCGTCGAACACGCCGAGCACGTGGATGTCGGAATCGTCCTGGGCCTTCAGCGCCTCGACCAGCTCTTCGCCGTTGCGGTCGGAGCCGACGATGATGGTGCGGCGGTCGAGCCGGCCCTCGCGCGCCCAGGCGCGCACCAGCGAGCGCAGCACCAGGCGCTCCGCGATCAGCGCGGCGAGCCCGAGGAAGTAGAAGGCGGCAAGCCACAGCCGCGACATTTCGCTGCCGAACTTGGCAAAGAAGGAGACACCGATGAACAGCAGGAAGACGAACGACCAGGACGAGATCATCCGCGTCATCTGCCGGAGCTGTCCGCGGAACAGCTGCACCTGGTAGATGTCGGCGGCCTCGAAGCAGACCACGGCAGCGACCGCGACGGCGACGATCTCCGCCGGATAAAGCCAGCTGAAGCCGGCGAGCGGCATGACATAGCCGACATAGAGCGCGATGCCGACGAGGCTCAGCAGCGCGAAGTCGATAGCGCGCACAATGCCGGCGATCACGATCGGCGAATAGGCGCGGGCGACCTTCTGGTTGACGACTTCGAGCGCGGCGGGCGAGAGCCGGCGGCGGCGCTCCACAAAGGGCTGGTCAGCGGGCTTCGCCGCGGCACTGGTCGCGGCATCGAGCATCGAGCGTGCGTTGAGCGGTTCCACGGGCGTCCACGTCCATTCCAAGAACCCGCGGGCAACGACTTTGCGGCCCCGGGCAAGCATCCCCTGGCACTCGATTACCGAATAAATCGGAAGATTTTCTAAAGCGGCCTTAAGGATGGTTAATGATTGGCAAATGCATCGCGGTAGCCCGCGAGCACGCCGTCGACCATGGCCTGCTGGGAGAAATGCGCGGAGATCCGCTCGCGCAAGGATACCGCGCGTTGCGCGGTCGCTTGCGGATCGTCCAGCGCCGCAGCGATCGCCTCGGCCATGGCCTCGGGATTGCTCGGCGCGAACAGAGCGGGGCTGTCGGTGCCGAAGATTTCGGGGATGCCGCCGATCTTCGAAGCGATCATCGGGATGCCGGCCGCTCCCGCCTCGATCACCACATAGGGCATGGAATCGCCGCGCGAGGGAACGACCAGCAAGCGCCCCTTGGAGAAGCCGTAGCGCGCCTTGACGTGGCCGACGAAGCGGATGGCGCCGGAGAGGCCGAGCTTCTCGACCTGCGCCTTCAGCGCCGCGGTCTCCTCGCCGTCGCCGCCGAGCGTAAGCGTGACCTTCTTGCCGCCTTCGTGCAGCCGTGCCACGGCATCGACCAGCAGGTCCGCGCCTTTGATGTGCCTGAACTCGCCGACATAGCAGAGGTCGGTTGCATCCTCGGCGGTGATGACAGGTTCGAACTCCTCCGGCGTCACGCCGTTGAAGACGCAATGCACCACGCCCTTGGGCGTGCCGACGATGCGCTGATAGGTGTCGCGGGCAAAGGCGCTCTCGAACAGGAACAGGTCGGTCGCGCCCATCAACGAGCGTTCGAGCCGGGCGTAGAACTCGCCCTTGAAGGTGTTGAGCGGATAGTGCAGCGAACCGCCATGCGGGGTGTAGATGCGGATGGTGTCGTCGGTGCGCCGCCGCATGCGGATGAAGGCGCCGGCCTTGGCGCCGTGGCCGTGCATGACGTCAGGCTTGAGCTTCGCGATCAGGCGCCGCATCCGCATCCACACCATGACATCATCGGGCGACGGCTCGCGGCGGATCGCCATGCGGTGCACGCCGAGCTTCAGCCGCGGCGCGAGCTCGGCCAGTGCCTTGTCGGCACGTTCGCCGCCGGTGAGGCTGTCGGCGAGGATCCCGACGTGATGGCCGCGGTCGACCTGGCCGTTGGCGACGTCGAGGATGTGACGGAAGATGCCGCCGACCGGGGCGCGCACGGCGTGCAGGATGCGAAGCGGCTGGTCGGGTGAGGGGGGCATGATCAAAACCAGCGCTCGACGGCGAGTAGCGAACAATTCCAGGAAATATCGAGATGGATTAAGAGCCTTCGTGGTTAACAAACGGTGAGGAGCGCGCGCGCGCGAGGCGCGAGACGACGCGATTAACCCAGCGGCAACCTTAATGGAGTGTAATCGCCGTGGTTGAGGTAGAGTCGCGGCGTTGCCCTGCGGGAGTGTTCGATGCGTTTAGCGTTCTGGCGTGCCGGCAAGGACAAGGCGGTGATCGAGCGGGCTGTTTCGAAGTCCAAGGCCGAAGCCAAGGTGACCGAAACCAAGGTGGCCGAAGCCGCACCGGAGGTTGAAGCCGCCAAGGTTGAAGCAAAGCCTGCGCCTGCTGTCGCGAAGCAGGCCGCAGTCGAATCCGGTGACATCGATCTGCATGCGCTCGGCGCGGCACTGGCGCGCAAGCGCGGCTGGATCATCGTGCCCACGGTGCTGGCGCTCGTCGCGTCCATCGCTGCCGTCAATTTCGTGACGCCGCGCTACAAGTCGGAATCCCGCATCCTGATCGATGGCCGCGAGAACGTGTTCCTGCGCCCGAACAGCGATCGCGCCGAGGAGCGGCAGGCGCTCGACGCCGAGGCCGTCACCAGCCAGGTGCAGCTCGTGCTGTCGCGTGATCTCGCGCGCGAGATCATCAAGAAGAACAAGCTCGCCGAACGCCCCGAATTCGATCCGGTGCTGCAAGGCATTTCGCCGCTGAAGTCGCTGGCGGCCCTCGTCGGCATCGGCCGCGATCCGTTCTCGATGACGCCGGAAGAGCGCGTGTTGGACGCCTATTACGAGCGGCTCCAGGCCTACGCCGTCGACAAGTCGCGCGTCATCGTCGTCGAATTCCAGTCCGCCGATCCGGACCTTGCCGCACGTGTCGCCAACTCGATCGCCGAGGGCTATCTCGTGCTCCAGCAGAATGCGCGCCAGGACCAGGCCAAGAACGCGAGCCAGTGGCTTGCGGGTGAGATCGACAATTTGCGGAAGAAGGTCTCCGATGCCGAGGCCAAGGCCGAGGACTTCCGTTCCAAGTCGAGCCTGTTCGTGGGCACCAACAACACCACGCTGTCGAACCAGCAGATGGGCGAGGTCAACACCCAGCTCAACAATGGGCGTGCGCTGAAGGCCGACACCGAGGCGAAAGCGCGGTTGATCCGCGAGATGCTCCAGAGCGGCAAGCCGATCGAGGCGTCGGAGGTTCTGAATTCGGAGCTGATGCGGCGGCTGTCCGAGCAGCGCGTGACGCTGCGCGCCCAGCTTGCCGAACAGTCCTCGACGCTGCTCGGCAACCATCCGCGCATCAAGGAATTGAAGGCGCAGCTTGGTGATCTCGAAACCCAGATCCGCGACGAGGCCAGCAAGATCTCGCGCTCGCTGGAGAATGACGCCCGGATCGCCAGCGGCCGGGTCGACAGCCTGACCGCAAGCCTCGAGCAGCTCAAGAAGCAGGCGACCTCGACCAACGGGCAGGACGTGCAACTGCGCGCAATGGAGCGCGAGGCCAAAGCGCAGCGCGACCTGCTCGAGACCTATCTCGCGAAGTATCGCGAGGCCAATACCCGCGAGACCATCGACACCGCGCCGACCGATGGCCGCATCATCTCGCGCGCCATCGTCTCGAACACGCCGGCCTATCCGAAGAAGCTCCCGATCGTGCTGATCGCGACCATCGCGACCCTGCTGCTCTCGTCGGGCGTCGTCGTCACCGGCGAGCTGCTCCGCCAGACCGCGCCGCGCGCGGCGGCTGCCTTCACCCCGGCGCCGGCGCAAACCCAGGCGGCGGTTCGCAAGGAACCATTGGTCCAACCGGCGGTCGAGCCCTTCGTCGAACCGGTCATCGAAGAGCCTGCGCCGCTTCAGCCGGAGATGACGGCCGATGCCGGCGTCGCCGAATTCGCCGAGATCGAGCATCTGGCGGGTAGCCTGCGTGCCGCAGGCGCGGCAGCGAAGAAGGTCACGGTGCTCGGCACCGCGTCTGGCGAAGCCGTCACGCTGTCGGCCTTGACGCTCGCCCGCCATCTGGCGCGCGACGCGCGCGTCGTCGTGGTTGATCTGGCCGCGTCCTCGCCGACCATCGCCGCGGTGTCGGTCGATGCCTCCGCGCCCGGCTTGGCCGAGCTGATGCAGGGCGAAGCCTCGTTCGCCCAGGTCATCACCCGGGACAAGCTCTCGCGGCTGCATCTGGTCATGGCCGGCCGTCCCGGCTTCGACCGCAGCCTGCTGCAATCGCCGCGCGTGAGCCTCGCAATCGACGCGCTGCTGCGCGCCTACGACCACGTGCTGCTCGACGCCGGCGGTGCTTCCGACCTTCCGGCGGAGCTGCTGACGACCAGCGCCCGCGCCGTCGTGGTGCCCGATGCCTCGATGGCGCCGGATGCGCGCACGCTGATGCGCGAGCAGCTGAAGGCCGTCGGCTTCAGCGAGGTGACGATGCTGAGCAAGCCGGTGCAGGCGTCGGATGCCGTGGAGCCGCCGCGCGTGGTGGCGGCGTAGTTCTTACCCTCTCCCCTTGTGGGAAAGGGACGAAATGGCCGAAGGCATTGAGAAGATACGTTCTTTTGATCTTCGGCCGCCGGGCGATACTGTAAACCGATACTGTATTTTCCCGGAGCCGCCTATCCCCATTAAAAAAGCCCGGATCGGGGCCCGGGCCCTTTCATGGGGCCCGGATCGGAGGGCGGCCATGCGGCTCAATATCGTCGGGCGGCGAACGGCGCCGTCGTAGTCTCCGGACGTGTACTTACAAAAGAGACGTAGCGGATCAGGCGCGGTGGATGATCAACAGCGGTTCGAAGGGCGGACATCGCCCGAGGTCCGAGTCGGGCCAACGGACTTTGAGCTTAGTCGCTAGCAGTCGATCATGCGAGGGGGCCGACCGGTTCGGCATCACTCTCAGCAGACACCAAGAACTCATTTAGCAGGTGCCGCTTGATCCTAATCGGTTCACGCTCCCCTTGCGAAGCGAGCCAGAGAACACGCTCGGCCACTTCCACGGCAGATCGCTGCTGCTGACGAGTGAACGACGGGCTGGAAAGAACGTCGTCTAGAACGTTGCGGAGCATATGTACTGTTGCCGTGTCGTATGCCATGCGCCAAATATCCCGGCCGTCGAAACAAAATGCGCCGTAGCGATGGCGCAAGGGGAAAGGAAGTGAAGCGTCGCCGGGCTCGAAATAAGCGTCCCGGCAGCGCCTATTCTCTAACTGAGCGCTGAAATCCCAGTTGCCCTGAATTATGCAATGGTCATGCCACAGGTTTGTAACGCGGTTCTCGCTGGCGTGCCGCCATGCTACCGTCGAACGGCGACCGGAAGCCCCGATCGCAATCTACAGTCCAAACTCCCGCCGGCTCGCAAAGGTCGGCGGTTTTTCTTTGTCGATTTACTCCGCCCCCGTTCCTCGCTAAAGCCTATCCGTATTGCAGATCCGAAATTTGATTGTGAGGTAAGATTATGTCGACTGCGATTGAGTTGATTGTGGACGGCTATACAAGACTTAAGGACCGCCAGTCGCTGGAGAATCTGAGGACGCATCGTCGGCGCTTGGCATTCGACCTGAAGGCCAGGACGGGCTTCGATTGTCGGTCGTCTATTGCGCAGCTGGAGCAGGATATCGCGACCATTGAGGCCGAGTTGCAGACGCTTTCAGGGCCGATCGGAGGCTAGGCGCCGGCTCGCAGGGGGGCCTGGGTAACGCCGGGCCGGCTGACCCATCTCGGTCGTTGGCGCGGACGCGCGTCGGAGCGTTCAGCGGTCGGCGTCAGGAATGCGGAGCCGGCTAAGTAGCCAGGCGATGATTCGCTGCTCATCGCCAGGCTTCTTGATCGCCTGTCGGATCTCGCCGAGCAGCTTTTCCCTTTCGGATAGTTCGTGCCGCGTTACGCCGCGCTCTGACCTCAAAGCGCTAATCTGCCTTTGCATGCCTGCGCCATCACTGCGGGTGCGATTGCATTTCATTAGTGAAATATTCACGTGCCTAACAATGCAGCCATTCTTGTCGACCGGGAGAAAATGGGCAACCGAACTGGAGTTGGATTCCCTGATTTTTCTGCTCTTGGATATCGATCCCGTGGTTTCCCTTGGCAGAACTGGCAGAAACTGCATAGTCAGCCGAAATTGGCCCATGCTAATTTTGAACAATGAACGACAGCGTATTTTTCACACTAGTCATTTTGGCCGCAGTCTTCACCGTCGCAGCCACGTCGGTGCTCGTCTTCGGCAGTTGATCTACCTCAAGCCGCGCCGGCTCCTAGCCGTACGTAGGTCCCGCTCTCGTGCAGTTCGAGCCAGCGATCGCAGCCCAAAAGATCGTCAGGCTGGTTTCTTTTCGTGACGCATGAACGTTGGCGGTACTATGCTCCTTATTTCTTAATGAAAATCAACACTTTGCGCGATGTTTTCCGAGGCAAGTGTTGTAGCCGAGCTACAGCAACCAAGAGTCGAACCGGCTAATATTGATTCCGAAAGTGGGGCGTCACGCCGTTTCTCGTATTTGTTTCTGGGGAGATCACTTACATGAAGAAGCTTCTGGTTGCCGCGGCCGGGATGATGGCCGTGGGTCTATCTGCTCCTGCGTCCGCGGCTGATCTGGCGGCGCGTCCGTACACCAAGGCGCCGCCCCCGATTGTCTCTCCGATCTATGACTGGACTGGCTTCTACATCGGCGCTAACGGCGGATGGGGCCAAAGCCGCGGTTGCGTGGATTTCGTAACTGACCTTGGAACAGTCGCAGGTGGTTGCGCTTCTCGCTCCGGAGGCCTAGTCGGCGGACAGATCGGGTATCGCTGGCAAACCAATCAGTTCGTGTTCGGATTGGAAGCGCAGGGCGATTGGGCCGACATTAAGAACACGCGCGTCAGCCTGATCGATCCGCTGCTTTCGACCACAGGAAAAACCGACGGTATTGGTCTCTTCACGGCCCAACTCGGTTGGGCGTGGAACGCCTCGCTGCTCTATGTGAAGGGTGGTGCCGCCGTGACCCACAATCGTCTTGATGTCTTCAACAACCTCACCGGAGTCGGCCTGGACTCGGCAAGTCACACGCGCTGGGGCGGCGCCTTGGGCGTCGGCTGGGAGTATGGCTTCGCGCCGAACTGGTCGGTCGGTGTTGAATACGACCACCTCTGGATGGGGAATGACACCCGCACCTTCGTGGGTGCAGGCGTGGTCACGCCCGGTGGCGTCACCCTCCTTGGCGAGCGGTTCAGCCAGGATGTGGACATGGTCACCGTCCGGTTGAACTATCGCTTCGGCGGCTACGGCGCTCCGGTCGCGGCCAGATACTAATCGCTTCAGTCTGCGCAAACCAAAGCCCCGGCTCGCCGGGGCTTTTTTGGTTATGATGCTGGCGATTGCTGCATTTGCGGTGTCTGAGTTGGGTCAAAATCGGCAATGCTCTGATTGAGCAGAAAATTTCAGCTTAGCCCTCAAAGCCGACATCGGCGCCTTTATGAGTGCCCGTCCTGTCGTGGCGATGATGATGGCGCATTTCTTTGAATCGCCTGGGCCCCTTAAGACTTAGCGCCCGGATTGGGCACCAGATCGGGCAGCGCCGCATACATGACGTCGATGCTATCGAGGTCGATCAGAGTCCGGGCGTCGAATTTCTTCGCCTTGATCCGCCCGGCATTGATCAGTTCGTAGCATTTGGTGTGCGAGAATTTCCCGTAGCGGCACGCCTCCTTTACGGTCGCGAGCCGGTGGCCGCTCGCGGTATCGATCGCGCTCACCTTTACGTCCTCGGTCATCGTCAATTGCCTCGTTTCCCTCGCCCGACGGCGCCGCTCCTGCGTGCTCTGCGCGGTGCGCGCCCGATGGCAGACTTTGCAGACTGTCATCCGCCGGGGCGCATAGCCGTCGCGGGCCTGCATGTAGAAATCGGCCTCGGGCTTCTCCTGCTCGCATTTCCTGCAAATCATCGTCGCCAGGACGGCCGGCCCCTCGGTCACTTGAGCACCTTGGCAATCTCGGCCAGCGACTTCTCGATTTTGTCGGCGACCGCGATCAGCCGCTGCGCCTCGCTGATGCCCGGCTCGATCGCCTTGATCTGCGAGAGCAGTTCGCGCGCGTCCTTGATCTGCTCGCGGATGCTTTCGTTGCCGACCTCGTCGCCGAAATTCTCGTCGCGGATCAGCTTGACCCATGCGCGCGGGATGCCGAGGTCGTTCGCGACCTTCTCGTCGGTCCACCCATCGCCATAGCCGATCTTGTCGTTGACGTAGACCTCGTTCAGCTTCTCGAAAATGATGCGGCGATCCTCGCGGCTCATCACCCGCATGTTGTCCTTCACGACCTTGAGTTTGTCGGTCATCGCATTTCCGTTCTGCATGGCTTCCGCCTTCCTGATCGATGAGAATTTCGCGGCCTTGAAGCAGCGCGGGCAGCGATGGGCGTCGTGGCTGCGGCCAACGCGCCAGCCCTTCGCCTCCAGCTTGCGCGCGATGAACCGCCATTCGATCTCGGTGTCGTCGCCGCGAGAATTCTGCAAGGTGTTAACAGGCAGCGGGATCGCGGCCTCGCAACCCGGCGCGCCGCATCGAGCGATGATCCCGCGCACCAGCTTGCCGTCGTCGCCATACGGCACCGTCGTGTGAACGAACGCCTTGTCCGCGCTCATGGCTGCGCCCTCCGCTTCTGGAACGAGCGCTTCGGCCAGCGGCTCGGCGGGCGCGGCTCGCCCCGGTCCTTCGCCAGCAGCCGGGCGCGAAACTCGGCCTCCGATTTCGTCACCGCCCGGATGTGGGCGATCTCGGGCAAGTCGACCTTGGCGGTCTTGCGCCGATGCGCGCGGATCAGGCGCGGCACCAAATTCCACGGCAGCGCCGGGCCGCCAGCCTCCGCCCGGATCGGATAGTGGTCGAAGTGGAACAGCGAGATGATCTGATCCGAAGTCATCTCCTGGGCGTGCTCCCATGGGATCAGCGCCCTTGTCGTCGGTCAGAGCGAGCAGCGCCGCCGCGCATTTGACGCGCAGCCGGATCGGCGGTCGGGAACGGCCCATCCTCATTGCAGCCGGTCCTTGATCTGATCGGCGATCATCTGGCGCGTGTACGCCGCCCAATGATCGAACTCCTCCAAGGCGGCGCCGGATTCGAGGAACGGCACGGCTGTGAAGACCGACACGGTGATGTTGCCGATGATGTTGTAGGCGATGCTGACGGGCGCGCCCTGCATCAGATCGAGGATAATGTTGGCCGCGTCGCGCGCGATCTCGGCGTCACGTTCGGCCCGTTCCTCGGCCCTCTGTTCTTCATTCATCGCCGCGATCAGTTCGGCCGCAGCCGTGCGCGTAGTCAGCGCGGCGTTGATGTGCAATTCAACCTGGCCGCCCTCAGTCTTGAGTTGGATGTCGGCGCCTTTCGGGATTTTCATTGTCCGTCCTCCTTGTAAATCGCGGCGCGCACCGCGCAGTCCTTCGCCTCGATAAGTTTGCGAAGGCAGGCGGTGCGCTCGGGATTGCGCGGCAGCAGCGAGACCACCCATTCGGCGACCTCGGCAAACTTGGCGCTGGTTGGTTGAAGTTCGGGCTTCAAATGCGAGTAGGCGAAGAATTGCAGCATCGGTTCGGTGTTCACGTCAGTCTCCCGTTGTCATGGTCAGTGCTCGGTTTGCGGGTCGTCCGTATGGACGGCTCCGCCGTTGCGGCGGGCCACAATCGCGGCCATGCCGCCCTCGATCTCGCCGCTCGCCTCCTCGCGCCGCTCGACCTCGCGCTCGGCGGCGGCGTATTGCTTCAAGCCGTGCACCAAGGTGGCGCCGCATTGATCGAGCAGGCTCTTGATCGCCTCCGAGCGCCGGATCAGCGCGTCGCGATCGGCGTTCGCCTTGGCAAGTTGCTGCTTCAAGCTGTCGTTCTCAAATTCAAGGACGGCGTTCTTCTTGCCGAGCGCGTCGGTCTCAACGCGGCAGCTTTGCAACTCGGTCTCCAACTTGGTGATTTCGCTCGCGAGGGTCATAGTGCTCTCCTTTCTTTGGAATCGCGGTCCTTGCAGTGCAGTGGGTAGGCTTGCGCGCTCATGGCGCAATTTTCCGGCGGAGCTGGGAGCGGATCATCGCGGCGTAGCGGGTGGTGACCGTCTCGCCGCGATGGATCAGGAGATGGGATTTCCGGCCGTTCGGGCCGGTGAAGTGGACGCGCGTGTGCTTGCCGCCCTCGGAGACCCACACCTCCGAGCCCCCGGCCTCGCGCACCAAGGTGACAATCTCACGCATCAGTTTCCGCATCGGGCTCGCTCGTTGGTTGGACCGACGAGATGGTGGCGCGAACAGCGGCGGCAAACCGGGCGCAGGCCGTTCCGACCGAGGAGTGATCGCGCTTGAAGACCAGCCCGACCTGACGGTGAGTGGCCCCGGTCGTGACCGCCACAAACGCCATCATCTTCTGGCGCATCTCGATCAGTTCGGGGTCGCGATCGGGCCGAATGACGATGCTGGGCTGGGCGCCATAACCCTTGACGATGCAGGCGAACGCCTGATCGCACTGCTTCATGTAGCCGCGCGCGGCGCGCTGGCGGCGAAACTCCTGCTCGGCGAGCAGCATGACCCGGATGTCCTGCGGTGAGAGCAACGGGCGGGAGGCCGCGTCGCCACGGCGCGGGGCCGCCTCGATGCGGAGAACGTCGCTGAGCCGGGTTGCGATGATGGGCGTAGCACAGGACGAGCCGTCGGGGTCGCAGAAGTCAGGCATTTCCCACTCCTTCCAGCTTCTTAAGCGTCGCCCGAGGGTCCCTCGGCAGGCGCCTTCGCTTTTGATTTCGGGGCGTGTTCTGCAGCCTGCGCATCGATCGCGGCGATAGCCGCCTGACCGATCGAGGGCGCGGTGCCGCGCAGGCGTTCGGCGAGACGAGGCGAGACATCGCGAGCGGCCTCAGACGCGACGGTGAAGCCCGCGTCCTCCATCTCGTCGCGGCCGTACATGCCGGAGATGACATCGGGCGCATACATGCGCGCCCAATCGCGGCTCATGTTGTAGAACAGTTGCAGGTCGGGCTTGATGTCCCAAAGCGGCGAGCCCTTGATCCGGCCACTGTCGTTCCGCTTCGGGCGCAGCTTGCCGAGTGTAAACTGATCCGGCGCGGCATCGAGCGGCGGGAAATAGCGCGGCTCCTTCTCGCCCTTGAAGGTCGCCCACACCCGGCACCGCCGCATGTCGCCTTCGCCCTCATAGGCAACTTGCAGGCGCGTGGTGATCGGCGCGCGCGCCTCGATCACGGCGTGAAACATCTGGCTCTCGTAGGCGATCTGCTCGACCTTTTGGCCGCCGCCGAACTGCTCGACGACATAGGTCCACTTCGCCAGGGCGAGCGGCGAGACGCCAAGCTCCTGCGCCCGCATGCAATTCGCGAAACATGCGCCGACGTTGCCCTGCATGAATGGCGGCAGGTACGGCCCGGACGCCGCCAGTAGCTTCGCGGCATCGACCAGATCGCGGAGGTTCGCGTAGTCCACGCCGCCGCCCTTGAACAGCGTCACGGCCTCGGTGCGCTCGCTGACCACCTTCTCCGCGTTCCCCTCCACAAGGTCGCGGCGGGTCACACGATCGGGCTGCGCCTGCTGTTGCGAGGGCGGCGGCGTCTGCGGGGCCTCGGTGGTGACGGTTTGATCGGTCATCACGCAGCCTCCCGCAATTCGAACTTGATCCGGTCATCAACAGACTGGCGATACCAGTCGGGCAAATCGACATACTCGGCGTCGGCGCGATCATCGCCCGGGCCGGGCCAGACGCCACTCTGGAAGCACTGCCAGAACGTCTTGGCGGCGAGTTCATTGAGGGCGGCGCCGCGCGCCAAGTCCTCGTCCTTGAGCGTCTGCGCGCGGACGCAATGCGGACGCTTGCTCTCGACCCACAGCAGCGTGAATGAGGACGCCGGGATGCCGAGCGCCCGCGCGCCTTCCATCACCATCGCGCCCTGCTGGTGGTAACCGTAGTCGATGATGGACCGCTGCGTGTCGCGATAGAGGACCGAGCTCGTCGACTTCAGATCGACGAAGTCGCCGCTGTCGTTCGGGATTTCATCTGGCCGCGCTTTCTTCCAGAAGCCGCGCGAGTCCTTCCAGATCAGCGAGCGCTCCGGCGATCCGCCCAGCATGCCGTGCTGCACGAGCGGAAACTGACCGAGCGCGATGATCATGCCCTTGGCGCGCTCCGCCAGGGCGGGCGAGATCACATACTTTCCGGCGCCGCGCTGCTCCTTGAGCCAATCCCGCCATTCCTTCCTGTTCGCGTTGTACGCGAACCCGCCAACGGTGGCCGGGCGCATGACTGTATCGTCATCGAACGGCTCGCCAGCGACCGCCTTGTGCACGAAACGGCCGAGCACGATCGCCTCGGTCTCGGTCTCGCCGTCTTCGCGATCGGGATTGAGCGACGATTTATCGAAGGCGTGCTTTGGTGACTTGTTAACGATGTGCCGAAACATCGACGATGAGACGCTGATCGCATCGCAAAGGTCGGCGCGGTGATAGTCGTGCAGCGGGATATCCCGATAAACGCCGGGCACCGTGATCGTTTTCCCGTCCCACCGGAGCGACTGCATGCCGACCTCCCTAAGCCTTGCAGCGTTGCAAGGAACGCACAGAAACCAATCCCACCGGTCCCAAGGTGCACTTGGAGCGCGGCATCGATGATGCTTTTGTCGGGTGTGAGGGCCGCCCGCTGGTAGTCCGCAGGCGGTGCGCCGTGGTGATCAGGTCAGTGCGTTATTGTTTGCTTCAATCTGCCTGTCATCGCGATTGTCCGCCCGCTTCGAGCAAGCTGTCAACATGCGCGATCAAAAAAAGCGGGTACGGATCAACTTCAACGTGCTGTCGAAATTGCTGCCACCAACCAATGAACTCGCGGCGAGTTGTCAGCGTTCGTTCGCATTTGTCCGCCGGTCCTGAGTTACGCAATTGGTGGGTACGGGCCGCAGAAAACAGATGACGATGACGCGAAGCAGTGACTATTAAAACGACCGTCGTGCTTCGCGACAAACGGGGCGGCCCGATGGTCTATCAATCGACATGGGATGATGCGGCTGAACAAACCCTGCGGCGCTGGGTCGCCGAGGGCGCGTCGTCGTCGGTGATCGCCGATGCGATGCATCGCACGCGCAGTGCGGTCTCCGGGAAAATCTCACGCCTCAAGCTTAAACGTCCCGAGGGCCAGTCGCCGATGACTAAAGCCATCACCAAGCAGCCGCCGAAAGCCGAGGCGTCGGTCGCCCTGGCGCGGAAGCTCGCGCCGATCGAGGCCGTCAACAGCAAGCCCGTGCCCTTCCTGCAAGCCAAACGCTTCCACTGCCGCGCCGTGCTGAACGAGCGCGGCGAGGACGGTCTCGCCATGTTCTGCGGCGCCAAGAAGCGGCCCGGCTCGTCATGGTGCCCGAAGCACCATCGCCTGTTCGTCAACTACGGGAGGGCCTGATGCCCGGGGCTCCGATGCGACCACGCGCGGCCCGGCGATGATCCCAATTCGCCGAGGCCCCGCAACGCAAAGGGACCTTTCATATGGCGAAGCCAGCAGCAACGCAGACGAACGATTTCGACCCCGAGATCGTGCAGGAAATCCTCGGCAAGATCGACGGCTATCATGCCGATCTCGCGTCCGAGCGCGGGTCATCGATGGCCCGGTGCCGCAACATCCGCGAGAGCATCAACGCCTGCTTCAAGGAAGGGAAGGCGCGCGGCATCCCGACCAAGGAGCTTCGGTCGCTCGTCAAGATCAGGATCAACGAGGCCAAGAACCGCGAGATTTACGAGGAGCTTGAACAGGATCAGCAGCACATCCTCTCGATGCTCGCGACCGCCGAGGGTGTGAAGGATTTGCCGCTCTGGCGGGCGGCGGCGATGTCCGCCGTCAATGGTGCCGATAGCGCCACCGCTCATTAGCGGAGGCGCGGCATGGACCCGCGCATTCTGGCGCTCGATCTCGCATCCCGCACCGGCTGGGCCTGCGGCAATCCCTCTGAGGATCGCCCACGTTCGGGCTCAGTGCGTTTTGCGCGCCAGGGCGCCAGTCTTGGCACGGTCTATTCGGCATGCCGACAGTGGCTCGCCGATTTCCTTACCGCCAATCCCGACGTGCGGCTGATCGTATTCGAGGCGCCGATGGCGCCCCAGCACATGGCGGGCTTCACCACCGCGCACATCATCCGCGTGCTGATCGGGCTTTGCGCCGTGGTGGAGGAATTCGGCCACTCAGGCGGCTATGACGTGCGCGAGGCGAAGGTCTCGGAAGTTCGCGAGCATTTCCTCGGCACCAACCGGATCAAGCGGAAGGAAGCGAAGTCGGCGACGATCGATGCATGCAATCGGCTCGGCTGGGCGCCGTGCGATGACAACGCCGCCGACGCACTCGCCCTCTGGCACTATCAAGCCTCGGTCTTCGACCCGAAGCTCGCGCTGCAAACCTCACCACTGTTCCGGCGGAGGATTGCATGAACGCGGGCGGGATCGTCCTGTCGCTCTGCGATCGAACCGGCACCATGGTGCTGCCGTGGATCGAGGCGGGCTATTCGGCGATCACCGTCGATCTCCAACCGGCGCCGCGCGAGCACCATCGCCGCCATCACATCGTCGCCGACATCACGCAATGGCGCTATCCCGCGCATCTGCCGCGCCCCGTCATCGTCTTCGCATTTCCGCCGTGCTCGCATCTCGCGGTCTCGAGCGCCCGCTGGTTCAAGGGTAAGGGCCTCGGCGCCCTGATCCATGCGCTGCAAGTGGTCGATGCCTGTCGGCGCGTCTGCGAGGACAGCGGCGCGCCCTACATGATCGAGAACCCGGTCTCGACCCTTTCGACCTACTGGCGCGATCCCGACTACACGTTCGATCCCTGCGGCTACAGCGACCCCTATACGAAGCAAACGTGCCTGTGGGTCGGCGGCGGGTTCGTCATGCCCGAGAAGGTCCGGATCGGTGATCTGTTCGCCGAGCCGACGTGCGTCGAGCCGGTGCTGGGCTCCGCAATCCTCAATTTCTCACCGACTGCCGATCGCGCCGACACCCGCAGCATCACGCCGCCAGGTTTCGCGACCGCCGTCTATCGAGCCAATGATGGGAGGGTCTGATGGCGCGCATCAGGACGATCAAGCCCGAGTTTCCGCAATCTGAGACCATCGGCAAGCTGTCCCGGGATGCGCGCCTGCTGTTCATCCAATTGTGGACCCTCGCCGATGACGAAGGGAGGGCTCGCGCGGCCTCGCGAATGCTCGCGAGCCTTCTCTACCCATACGATGACGATGCGCCGGGGCTCATGGACGGCTGGCTCGCCGAACTTGAGCGTCATGGTTGCATCACCCGTTACGTGGTTGAGGGCTCCACCTATCTGCAAATCGATAACTGGCTGAAACACCAGAAGATTGATCGCCCGACGCCCTCGCGTTTGCCGGTTGTCAGCGAGGCTACGCGATTGCTCGCGAGCCCTCGCGAGGCTTCATCGACGGACCTTGGACCTAGGACCGTGGACCATGGACCTAGGACCGAGGACCATGCCGCGCCGATTGGCGCGCGCTCGGGCTCTGGCGAATTGGATTTCGGCGAGACGGTCCCGCCACCGCGAACGGCCAAGGCGCCACCGCCGTCCGACGCGGAGACCGAACTGTTCCGGCGCGGCAAGGAAGTCCTCGGCAGTGCTGCGGGCGGCCTCGTCTCGCGATTGCTCAAAGCGAAGGGCGGCAAAGTCCCGCTGGCGCGGGCGGCGATCGAACAGGCGTCCACCAAGCACGATCCCCGCGAGTACATCGGCGCCATCATCCGGGCCCCGCCGGAACATGAACCGTCGAGGGTGGTGCAGCCATGACGCGCCGCCTGTCGCTGGACGAGGTGCTGCGCATGTTTGCCCGGATCGGCTTCGACCCGCGCTCGCACAGCGGCACCCACGAACTCCGCTGCCCCGCCTGCTCACATCTGCGGCGCAAGAAGACCCACAAGTGCCTGTCCATCCGCTGCGATGCGGACGGTTTTTTCTTCCGCTGTTTCCACTGCGACGAATTCCATGGGAGCTATCGCTATGACGACGCTCGCGACGCGACACGTCGAGTTCTTCGAGGCCCGGGGGATATCGCCCGAGCTGGCCGCCAAGTTCGAGATTTATACGGGTACTCTCGTCGGTGAGAAGCCGAACCGTCACGTTGTCGCCAATCCGCGCGGCAACATCCTCGTCTATCCGTTCATCGAGCACGGCGTGGTCGTGAACGAGAAATATCGCACCGAGCGCGATGGCGAGAAGTTCTTTTGGCATCGCAAGGGCGGAAAGCGGACGTTCTGGAACGCCGACGTGCTCGATGACCTGATGCTGGAAGCGGGCACGCAAGCGCTCGTCATCACCGAGGGTATCGAGGACGGCATGGTCGCAGTCGATTGCGGGTGGCCGCTCACTGTCTCGGTGCCCGATGGTGCGCCGCCCGTGCCGAAGGATGGACGCTTGCCGCCGCTCGATCCGCAGACTGAGGCGAATGGCAAATTCGAGTTCCTGTGGCTCAACCGGGATCGGTTGAAGCGGATCAAGCGGTTCATCCTTGCGGTCGATGACGATGGGCCAGGGCAGCGGCTCGCTGCCGAGATCGTCCGTCGCCTCGGCGCCGTGCGGTGCCTGTTCGTGACGTTCCCGGCGGGCTGCAAGGATTTGAACGACGTGTTGCGCCAGTACGGACGCGATGCGGTGAGCGCCGTGCTGCGGGATGCCAAGCAGTATCCGGTTCGCGGGCTCTATCGGCTCTCGGAGTATCCGGCGCTCCCGGCGCTGCACCCCATCTCGATTGGCTGGCCCCTGTTCGACGGTGACACCGTCGCGTCCGCCAACAATGCTTGGCTGAAACTGTTCCCGGGCGAGTTCATGGTCGTCACCGGCATCCCGAGCCACGGCAAATCGACTTGGGTGCTGAACGTGCTGGTCAACATCGCCCGCGCCTACGGATGGCGTTCGGCCGTCTTCTCCGCCGAGATGCCAACGGTGCCGCATCTCCGCGACAAGCTGCGCCGGATCATCGCGGGCACCGCGGCTGCGCCGGCCGAGGCCGACGAGTTCATCGAGGGCAGCTTCACGTTCATCGACCACGATCCGAATGATGCTGACGAGGAAGATATCACGCTGGAATGGATCATCGAGAAGGCCCGCGACGCGGTGCTGCGCGATGGCATCCGTGTGCTGGTCATCGACCCATGGAACGAGATCGAGCACGCCCGGCGCCGCGATGAGAGTTCGACGGAATACATCGGCCGGGCGATCCGCATGCTGAAGCGCTTCGGGCGGCAGTACGAGGTGGCCGTGATCGTCCTGGCGCACCCGACCAAGGACGTGTGGGAGCACGGCCGGGCCCGAACCGCCACGCTCTACGATATCGAGGGGTCGGCCCACTGGTTCAACAAATGCGACCACGGCGTCGTCATCGAACGCGCGCCGGAAGCCAACAGATCCACCGTGCACATCGCCAAGGTTCGGTTCGAGGAAACCGGCTTCAAGGGCGCGATCAACATGGGGTTCGACGTGCAGACGCAACGGTTCGAGGAACTGGCCGAAAAGCAGAAGGAGATGGCCCTTGAGTGACGTGCCCGTGATCCGCCGGGATGACCCGCTGAAATTCAACCCGCTCGAAGACGCCGTAATGGAGGACATCGCCCCCTCGGTCTGGAGCGGCCCGCATGTCGGCAAGCGTCTCGCCGAGGCGATGCGAACCCTGCGCCTGATCCCGATGCGCGCGGTCGCGGGCTATGGCGCGCCGTGGCCTGCCTACAGTTACGAGTTCGAGGACTTGCTCGCTCAACAGGCGCAAGGCGAACTCGAGAAAACGATGCGGATGCAGAACCGCACGCGCCTGCTGCCGTCCTTCAGCGATGTCACCCGCATGGAGGCGGCGATCTGCTGGCCCGCCCGCTACCTGCTCGGCCAAATGCATCTGCTCCGGGCGGTCAACTGTGTCGCCCTGGCGCACTCTCTCGAACGCGACGCGGGATGGGTCGCGGTCAAGCGCGGCGGCTATGCCGACACATGGCGGGCCAACCACGATCGCGGCTGCGATGTCATCGCCGAGGGTCTGCGCGGCGAGCTCGTGCCGGTCTTCTAAGGGAGGGCACCATGCGGATCACCGAGGCGATGATTGAGACCGCCGCCATCGCGATCAGGGACGCGGTCGCGAACAGGGTTGTCGGCGAGGAAGCCCGGCGTCGGGGAAAGCCATGGGCGGCTTTGCCCGCGAAACTGCGCGACGCCTGCCGCGCGGAAGCGGCGGCGGCGCTGCACGCCGCATTGCAAGGTGATCAATGAGCGACGGCAAGCGCGGGTGGAGATACGATGGACCTTGAAATCCCCCATGGCGCGGACAGGGAGTACCTGATCGTTTTCGGCGTGGCGGCGATCTATATCGCCACGATCCCGCGCGGCGAGCCGTGCATCGTCGGCGTCTCCCGCGACCTCGGCCGGACCTTCGATGGCATCCGGGACAATTGGCCGTGGTCGGAGATCGGCTGCGCGTATTGGGTCAAGGACCGCGACACCGCCGAGGCGATCGTGGCCGAGGCGACCGAGGTGCTGCCGCGCGATCCCGAGGGGAGGCTTGCGGTCCGCGCCGAGTTCGCCCGGCGCCAAGTCGAGGCGGTCGCCGCGCGCTGGAAGATCACGCTGACGAACCACGACGCGGCGATGTCGCGGGTGCATGCGGCGGTTCGCCATGTGCAAGAGACAATCAACCACGCTAACGCGACCGGTGATCTCGCTTGGTTCAACGCCGCCTATCGTGCCTGGCGGATCGAAGCAGAAAAAATTGGGCGCGTCATGAGCTACGCCGAGGTGCTCGCGCGGCTGCGCAAAGCGGTGACTAAACGGCTGATTACTCTCGACGTAATCAATTTGGACGCCGATCTCTTGCCCGGCATCTTCCCCGAACTGCCGAAAGAGCGCGCAGAAAATTACGTTGACGACTTGAAAAAACCGGTGCCTTCTTCGCGCACGCGCCCGAGGCCAAAGCCACGCGCTGATGGATCGGGCCGCCGTGGTATTTCCCACTAACGCAAGACTGTTCGACCGATCCCGGCGGCGGGGTCGGTTTTTTGGGGTCACGTACTCAAGAACCACGTGCCGCAGATCCGGGCGCATATGACAGTGGCCCGCTGCCCCCCTGTTAGCGGGCGCGAGAGCGGATCTCGAGGTCGGGGTTGGGCCAAGAGCGGTCATTCAATCACGTCATCTGCACGCAGTAACAACTCTCGGCTAATCGGCAATCCAATGCTGCGCGCTGTTTTCAGATTAATCACAAGCTCGAACTTCACTGGTTGCTCAATCGGCAGGTCGGCCGGTTTTGTACCGTTCAGCACCTTCTGCACGTAACCTGCGATGCGCTTGGCCTCAAAAATCCTATCTGGTCCATACGACAACAAGGCCCCGCTGGCGGCGAATTCGCGCCACGCTGCGATGACCGGAAGCCGCTGCTCCAATCCATATTGGGCAATTCTTGGGGCGACAAAATTAGTTAGGCGCGAGGCGACCACAAACAAACCGTTCGCGCCATTGGTACTTGCTGCACGAAGCGCGGGCTCAAGTTCTCCGGGGCTACCAATCGGATGCGCTGTTATATCGATGCCAAGCGATTGTGCCGCTTTCCGTGCAAACGTTAGCTCATCATCGAGATGTTGCGGATTGAAAATGACTGACACCCGCTTTGCCTTAGGAGCTACCTCGCTTAGCAATTCCACCCGTTTGACCGCCATTTCATCGGTAAGAAAGGTTACACCGGTAAAATTCTTGCCAGGGTTGGCGAGAGACGTGGCCAGACCTGCTCGTATCGGACTGTCGCTGACGCCACCCACGACAGGTATGACGCCCCCGCTTGCATCGAACAGCGCTTTGATGAGGTCGCCACCAATCGCAAGCAGTAGGTCGGGCTTCTGCACAACGAGTTCCTCCGCCAACTCTCGGAGTCGCGTCGAGTTGCCTTCGGCGTAACGGTAAATGATCTGGAGATTGCTGCCGCTCGCGAAGGCGCCCTGCGCGAGCGCATCCTTCAGCGATTGATCGATCCGCCCCAGCGATGCATCGTCGAACACGAGCCAACCGATCCGAAGGGGCTTTTTTTGCGCAAGCGCCCGTCGTGGAAGCGACAACGCCGCAAACGTGATCAAGGCAACGAAATCGCGCCGCCTCATGGTCGTTCACCAGAATTCGAGCCGCCCGGCAGCCAGAATATAGCAGTCCGGAGAGCAGCAGCGTTCGCTTTTTTGAGAGCACATGTTCCGTTGAGGGGCAAAAGCAGTAAGGCTCTGGCTAAGCGTAAGAATTCCGCCTGGCCGTCAGAAGCTTGACCTCTACGCCTTATGAGCACACCCACCACCCATGCCAACGCTCGGGGTTGATTTCGATTTCTCGCAGATCGCGCAGCGTGCCATGGACCTCGGCGCGACGGTCGATCAAATCCCCTACATCATGGCGACCACACTCAACATGGCCGCCGAGAATACCCGGTCGTACCTGATCGAGACGACATGGCCGTCGTCAGTGACCGTCCGGAATCGTTCGTTCATGAATGCCGCGCTGACCACGAAGGGCTCGCGCGCCACGAAGGGCGATCTGACGGTCGAGATTTACGACAAGATCGGTCGGGCGAACCTGTTTCTGCATGCCAAGGGCGGCACGCGCCGGGCGAAGGGCGGCAACCTCTCGATCCCGTCGTCGGTCAACGTGCAGCGGACGAGCGGCGGCGCCGTGCGGACGCAGCAGCAGCCGAAGAATTTACGGAACAGCTTCAAGCGCGGGCGCTTCATCTTCCAACGTCAGGGCCGATCGACACGCAAGGCGAAGGGCCGCATCAAGCTGATGTATTCGCTGCGGCCGTCGGTCCCGATCCGGCAAGACGTGCCGTTCTACAAGGACTTCGCCGAGGTGATGCGGCAGGAGATGACGCTAAACCTCGCAATCGCGGTCATCCGGGCGATGTCGACCCGGCGCCGCTAACACTGAGGGTGCCATGGCAGGCAAGCCGAAAGAGGACGAGCACGAGGACCGGCGCCATGCGGACAAGCCGCCGGCGGACAAGGCCGAACAGGAGCAGCCGAACGCGGATAAGCCGGAAGATCCCCCGCCCGGCGTGCCGCCCTACAAGGACTAGGCCGTGCTGATCCAGCGCGTTGCGCGAGATCGTGCTGTCAACCGGCTCGATCCCGAATACCTCGCGCAATGGCGCGCCTACCATCGCAACATCGTCGAGCGATACATCGCTCGCGCGATGTCATGGGCCGACGCCCACAATGCGCTGGTCTCCCTCGGCTACCGGGACCAAGCGCTCAAGATCGAACTGCTCAGTTGGATAAGGCCCGCGCCCGGCAAGGACATGGCTAATGATCCTTACTCGATTCGCGCCATTTCTTAGCGTCGAAGAGGCCTGGAGCTTGGCTATAGGTGTGATCTTTTCAATCGAACCTATAGGACGCCTGAAAGAACGTGCCCCAGCGCTCCATGCTGTGCTTTGCAAATATGGGTGCACCAACGCAGCCGCTGTCGCTGCACGGCAACGTATCGCTCCGCCTGTTGGTCCACATCGCCCAATAGCGGCCACCGACGCCGACGCTGAAGTTCCTGGTGATGAAGTAGGACAAGACGCCTTCAACCTGAACGCCGCCGCCACGATTGCCCCGTTGCTCATCGAAGGTGGTCATAGGGCGCAAGAGATGGTTGTCACGCCCCTTGAAATCGGTCCAGGGCAGGTAAGCGACGTCAGCGTTCAAACGCCAACGCTCGGTGAGCATGGTTTCGGCGCTCAGGCCGATCCGAGCTGCATTCCACTGAGTATTCTGGCTTCCAACGACCCTGTCGTCACCCGGCGGCAAGCAGGGTTCCGGGTGAGCTATCTGTACACAGCCCCTCGTGTCGGAGCTCTGTTCGTAGTAGGTCCAGCCGATAAATCCGCCGACCTTGTAGTTGGCGGCGCGCAGGAAATCGTAACCTACATCGGCCGTGTAGTACGTGAACCTCCCGTTTGCCTGGCCTGAGATCGTGTTGACATAGGAGAAGTTCGGGGGGAGCCCCCAATCTTCATCGTTCATGTGTCCTTTGTCGAAGCGCCCGAGGCCAATGTTGCCCTTCAGGAACACTCCCCACGGGCTGTCAACACGGCCAAATAGCTCTCCGGAAAGTCCGTCAAGTCCGTGATAGGTGAGCCTCGATTGAAGAATGCTGGGGTCATCAAGGCCGCCGGCGCCCACTGCGCTGTGGTCCCATTGGAAGCGTCCCCGGCTGAGCCAGAGCCGCGATCCGCCTTCGAACGACCAACCGGCCGTGTAAGCAATCGGCGGCGCGCTGGCGGGGGCTTTTGCGTATAGCGGCGCGTCGGGCCATTGCACCGCCCACGGGTCGGCGCCAAAATGGTAGTTCAACCCTATCTTTCCGATGTGATAGCTGCTGGAGAGGCTGGTTATGTTCGCCGGAAGAATTGCGAACGGCGGATCCTGCACCGTCGGAGGCGTTGCGACACTCGGCCCGCCGAAATGGAGATAGTCATACTCGACGTTGACCGACCATGCAGGCGTAAGTGCTTGCTCGACGCCCAGCCCGATGATGCTACCGACTCGACCATAGTCGAAATGGGTTTTCTCCTGGGTGTAAGAGCCGTAATATTCGTTGTTGTTGATGACGTCGCCCCGATTGTTTTGCCAAGCTACGCCTCCCTTGAGATAGGCCAGTGTGTGGCCGAGTGCGCCAAAAGCGTAACCAACGCGGGCTGTCCCGGTAGCAAAGAGGTTGGGACCTGCCTTGCAGTTTGCGCTCACGACGAAGCCGGAGGCGGCGAGGCAGGTGTTTGTGCCTTCGGAGACAACACCGCTGGCGTCGAGTTCGAGACCAAACACCCAACTGCTGTTCTGCCAATTGTAGCCGACCTGGCCACCCGCGAGAAACACTGGGGTATCGACGACACCGCCATAGATTGACTGACCGTAGGGATTGCTGAAGGAGGTTCGGCCGTACCCGCCGCCGACGTGTCCGCCAATATAGCCGCCTGACCAGTTCCACACCGCGGGTGGCAGTTTCACTTCTGGCTCAAGGTCTGCCGCATTCGCTGCACCGTTTGCGACGAACGCAATGGTCGTGGCTCCTAAAAGAAGAACTCCAGATCGCATCCAACACTTCCCTGCATTTTCTCGGTCCACGACCGAGCGTCCTTAAGCTATCGCGCAGCAAACCGTCGGGGCGGACCAGACGCTAACAGCGACGCGCGCCGAGTCCGCCCCGAAGATCACCGCATGCGATTGGTGATGATGCCGTGAACAAAGCAAACCGCGTGCCGAAGTGAATTCGCAGGCTGCGAAGGCACTTCGTCGCGGCATGTAGCGTCAAGTTGCTGACATTGGTCTCGATACCGACAGTCGGCGCAGCCAGTGCCCGACAGTGGCCCGCGCGCGCGCTGAATGTGCGGGGCAGGCCTTGCGCAGCATTTCATTCTTACGCGCGGTGCGCACGCTGACGCGTGCAGACTCCGGCGGTGCGATTTCAACAGGGTCTTCTGTGCGCGTCCTCGACGACCGCGCTGTGTCGTCGTTGATTTGAACTTTCACGGGGTCCTACCGATGGGACGAGCTTGCGCGGGTACGCGGGACCGCGCACCTTGCGCATATAAGGCCCTTTCCGTTTGCGGCTTTGATTGAGCCCCGGAAGCCCGGGAAACGGCCAATAAATCGGGAATAATCGGCTCTCGAAATGGACGCTTTGATCGATAAAGCCACCGTTGAGGTATGGCCGATCGAGCGCCTGCGGCCCTATGAGCGGAATTCGCGGCGGCATTCGCCCGAGCAAATCGAGCAGATCGCGGCCTCAATCCGCGAGTGGGGTTGGACCATTCCGATCCTGGCCGCCGATGACGGCATGGTGCTAGCCGGTCACGGACGGTTAGCGGCGGGCCAATTGCTCGGCATAGCTGAGGTCCCGGTCATCGTTGCGCGCGGATGGTCCGAAAACCAGAAGCGCGCTTATATCATCGCCGACAATCGGCTCACCGATGCGAGCGATTGGGATGACGAGATGCTGCGGCTCGAATTGAATGATCTGCTTGAGGGCGGCTTTGAGCTATCGCTGACCGGGATCAGCGCGGATGAATTGTCGAAACTGTCGGTCGGCGTGGGCGAGCTTGAGGCGATGCCCGAATTGCCCGACGGCGATCGATCGCCATACCGGGACATGACGTTCATCCTGTACGGCGAGCAATGGGAGATCGTCGACCGCGCGATCAAGCTGGCGATGGTGCCGCGCCAGCCGGATGATCCGAACCGATCGCCGCAAGGCAATGCGCTCGCCGCGATCTGCGCCGAATATCTAGGGCGCATAAATCGAGATTGATTGTTGCGGCTTGCTCGATGTCCGCTATGCCCCGATACCGACCAAATACCGCAGCGCCGCGAAATGACACGATGGGGGCCGCCAACTGAGGGGCGGCCTTACTCATTTTGGGCTGGTTCTGGTGGTTGAAGCCCCGGAGAGGAAAGCCATTCGCCAATATGGGCCGCGGTATCAAGTTGCCTGATCTTTCTAAGCAGTGCGTCCTTCTGAGGACCAGGTTTTAGCTTGGCAACTTGGGCTTCGAGCTTGGCTTTCTCGGCTGCGATATTTTCCTCGAACGTGTGGGGAACTGATCGGCGACGCTGCATGATACAACCTCGTGCTTACGGGTCCCAACCGTAGGGTTTGCACTTCGGATCTTAATATGCAGATGCCCGGCGGTCGGTTCCGAAGTGAACAATCCAGATTTGGCCACTGCGATTTTCAAACTAGGCCAGTGAGCCCGGAAACAGGCCGCCAGATTGGCAATCAGAACTTTTCATGAAGGACGCGGCCAATTGTGCGGCGCAAAATTCAGGGCATTGGCGGGCTCCGCGACGGACTGTTGGGGGCCTGCCTCCGCAACTCCTCACCCCGGCGAGGGCTCACGACCAACCGCCTTTGCCTTGGAGCTAATTGAAGCGCCATGGGACATGCTAAAGATATCCGCGTCGCGCCGATCGCGAAGCGCGATGCCGACGCGCTGATCATCCGGCTCCATTACAGCCACAAGACGGTCAACAACGCTTTTCTCGCGCTCGGCGTCTTCCTCAACGGGCGCCTTGAAGGCGCGATGACGTTCGGCCCGTCGATGGACAAGAGCAACATTCAAGGGCTGGTGCGCGAGACGCCGTGGAACGGCTTTCTCGAATTGAACCGGCTCGCCTTTTCGGAGGCGCTGCCGCGCAATAGCGAGAGCCGCGCGCTGGCAATCGCGATGCGGATGATCAAGAAGAACTATCCGCACATCGGCTGGGTCATCTCATTCGCCGATGGATGCCAGTGCGGCGACGGGACGATCTATCGCGCGGCTGGCTTCGTGCTCACCGGCATCAAATTGAACAAGAGCCTTTTGCGACTGCCCGACGGCTCGGTCACGCACAAGATGACGCAAGTGACGGGAAAGAACCGCGCGGCCCATTTCGCCAAGACAGGCGGATCATGGTCGGGCCAGGGCGTGCCGCTCGACGGCTACCAGATGCGGTATATCTATTTTTTCAACCCGGCGGCGCGCGAACGGCTTGTGCCGAAGGAAATCCCTTATTCCGAGATCGAGCGGCGCGGCGCCGGGATGTATCGCGGAATTGCGCGTGGTAAGCAGGCGATGGCCGAGGCCCCCTCGGAACAGCGGCGCGGCAGCGGCGACCACCACGCTCCAAGTTAGGCGGAACGCGACAAAAAAGGCCCCGGGGATGCCGGGGCCGGTTTGCCTTACTCGATTTCGAGGTTGGCCGCGCCGTAGTCCTGACATCGCTTGCATGTCGCGCGGTGCGTTCGCGCGAAAGCCTCGGTGATGTCATCGATCCGCGCGCCCATGGCGCGGGTCATCGGGTCGCCGAATAGCGCGGCCATGAAGGCCGCGACATCCGGGCAGTCGGGATCAAGCGGTGCGCGATACTTCACGTCTCGATCCTCCCGGCGCGGCGGGCGGCCTCATAGAAGGCCGAGAGCGGCTTGTCGGTGTCGAAATACATATCGCGTTCGAGCGGCAGACCATGGCGGCCGATCTTGACCCGCACGCCCTCGATCTCCGATCGCGCGACATAGCCAAGCTCGGGCTCGCCCATGCCGAGGTCGCAGAGGCCGTACAGGCGATCTGGTTCGTCCGGGTCGCTTTCGGTCAGCAGCCAAGTGGCGCCGCCGTAGGGATTGAAGACCTTGACCACCGGGACGTGGTCCGGCTCGCGCTGACCGGCATTCTGCGCGGCGCGGGTGGCCGCGCCATTGACGGCGAGCTTTTCGAGAATTTCCTTCGTAAAGATGGCTTCCAAGATTGTCGTCCTTCTGATCGGGCGGCGCGCACCATGCGGGCCGTTCCGACCCCTCACGCCCGGGAGCCTCGCGGCGCCGGGCGTTCGGGCAACGACCGGAGGCGGCTAGGTTTCCGCCTTAGTGATGATCAGCTCGGCGTCGATGCCGTCGCGCAGCGCCTTGCGCAGCGTGGCCATGGAGTGATCGATCATCTCCGCGCTGTCCTCGTCGGCGTCCTCGACGGCAAAGAGCAGGAAGTCCCGCCCCTCGGTCGCGCGATCCCGCACGGCGTAGTGCAGCAGAATGCGATCGGTCTTCGCATATGCCCTGCGGGCGGCGACCTCGGCCCGATTGCTCTCGATAAACGCGAGCGCCTCGGTCCAGTCATCGCCGCTGAACCAATCGCCCGTGATCTCGACGCCGTTGCGCTGGGGCTCGATCGTAAAGCGATGGCCACTGCCGTGCTCGCGCTGACTGACATCGAGGTAGTCAATCCAGACGGTTAGCTCGGCCTCGTCGCTGGTGAAGCTCGGGCAAGCGTTGTTATGCCAAGAGGTATCGACGAAGTCCGCCGGGATGGCGGGCATGTCGGCCTCGGGGAAATCGGGAAACTCGGTTTTCCACGTCATCAGATTTTCTCCGCTCTATCCGGCGGCACCACCATCGAGAGCGTGCGGCCATTGTCCCATTGCACCGGGACATCCCAACTCTGGTCGAAAAATGTCGGCTCCCCGCTAACCGTGCCCTCGGTGCCGGGAGAGACCGGCGCCGGGTCATCGACCATCGCGATCAAGCGGATACGGTCGCCGTTGGCGAAAGGCGGCGTTCTCATTGGTGGCCGCCTCCCTGCTTGATGATCTTGACGTGCTCGCGCATGACCCCCCGGCATGCGCGCGCCTCGGGCGTGAGGCGGATGCAGACGTTGCCGAGGTCGGCGTCATCCACCGCGAAGCCATATGGCTCGGGCGATGTCACCACCCGCTGGCATCGTTTCATCATGATCCGGGCGGCTTGCGCCTGCCGATCGGCGCCGACCGCCTCGCGGAAGTCGCGCAAGTCATCGCGCCAGAGGCATCCAACGGTCCATGGGCGGGTGATCGCCACCGTATCGCCCGGGACCGCATAGTTCTCGCCCTTGGGATCGGGCTGCGCCGCATGCGCGGCGGTGACAGCCGCGAGCGCCATGATCGCGGCGGCTAAGGTCCGTTTCATCGGTCAGTCCTCCACGATCGCAATCGCATCGGCCCGAAAGTCGAGCGCGATGGTTTTCGCGCCGCCATCGAGCAGCGCCTTCAATTCCCGCGCCCATGGCAGGCACTCGCCGAAATCATCGCCGCCCACCAGCGCCCGAGCAGTCTCGTACCAATCGCGGTCGCGATCCGGGTGGCACCCCACGGCGTAGGCGCAGAATGCCGTTTGGTCCTTGACGATATCGCGCGGCTGGCCGTTCGACATCAGATAGATGCCCTGATCATGGACGAGCAGCACCGATGGCGCGGGCACCGGCTTTGTGATCGCCCGATATGGCGGGCGGCTCTCGTAGTCTACGAGCATCTCGCCTTGGCTCGGCGCGGCGATCGAATGTTCGACCACCCGGCGCACGTCGGCGGCGTTGAAGATCAAGCGGGGCATTCGGTTATCCTTTCGATTTGAGAGAAAGCAGTTTCTCGATCAGCGCGGCGGTCAGCAGCGTGGCGTGGCCGTCGGGCGCAATGGCGTAAATGATCGCGCGCCGGGTGAAGGCGGCGGGATCGCTCTCGATCTCGCGGGCAGCCTCCATGGCGGCGAGCACCGTGGATCGCTTCTCGACGCGGTACTGACCGCGCCCGAGGAAAAGCGAAGCGGTGAAGTAATCCGCTCTGCGGATCGCCTCGACCGCGCGGGCCTCGATTTCGGTCAGCGTCATCGGCCAACCCCGAGCGATAGCGCCGCGATTGCGAGCGAGATGTATTTCGGGATCGGCTGGTCGCCGTGCTCATAACCGGCCCATGCGCCGCGCGAGCAGCCGATCGCGTCGGCGGCTTGCCGCTGCGAATAGCCGAACCGCTCGCGCCATTCGGTCAGAGCTTCCGGCTTCGAATACAGGCGGGGCGTGGCCTCGGCCCCGATCTCGGCGGGGGTGCGTGCCATCGCTGTTATTCCGTGCCGTATTCGCAGGCGCGGTTGCCATTGACATCCTGCACCGATCCGCAGGCGCGGTGCCCGGCCTCAAGGCGATCGGCGATCTGGCGCAGGATGCGCGCGATCTCGCGCTCGAAATGATCGCCCGCGAAGGCGTCGCTGTCGGTTTTGATGCTGACGAAAAAGCGTTGCATCGGTGGGTCTCCAATCAGCCCTTGCGCGGGATTGCGAAGGGTCTCGACCCGCGAGGCCGGGTGGCTGATCGGCAGCGCCCGGCGGGAGACCGGCGGCGGCCCGGTAATGGGCCAAATCCCCGGCGGAGTGGCCCAGATTTAGGCCACTGGTCGGTGGTTGGAAGATCCTTCGGGGCGAATTGCGGGACTGAAAATGATGGAAGATCAAAGGGTTACGGCGCCTCCGCAAAGGCCCGTAGGGGCCTCACAGGGCCTCGCCGATCCCGGCGGGGCTTCCGGCGCCCCG
The DNA here is from genome assembly GCF_054063675.1 of Bradyrhizobium sp. USDA 376. Lineage (NCBI taxonomy): Bacteria > Pseudomonadati > Pseudomonadota > Alphaproteobacteria > Hyphomicrobiales > Nitrobacteraceae > Bradyrhizobium > Bradyrhizobium sp. USDA 376. The sequence goes on along the minus strand of NZ_JBSSGN010000001.1, from coordinate 6,975,440 downwards.
GGCGGCCATCCCGCACCAGCGGGCGCGGACGGCGGCGGGCGCGGCCAACTACTGACGAGCAACCTTGCCGGGCGGATCCTCATGGTCTCGGCGGAGCGCGTGCGCCAACTCGCCCGCGAGGGATGGATCGAGAAGCAAGGCAAGGACCAGTTCTATCTGGTCGATGTCGTGCAAGGGTACATCCGCTTTCGCAACGATGCGGATCGGCGCGCGCAGAAATCCGCCGCTGACAGTCGGGTCCGCGACGCCAGGGCGCGCGAAATCGAGTTGCGTAACGCGGTGCGCGAAGGCCGCCTGATCGAGATCGACGAAGCGACCGCGATCGTCGAGCAGATGACCGGGCTTTTCAGAGCAGAGACCGCCGGGCTTCCGGCGCGCGTGACGCGCGATCTGCAATTCCGCAAGACAATTGAAACGGCACTGAATGACATCCTCGAACGGGTCGCAGATATTGCCGCCGAAAGGGGACGTGCTGTGGCATCGGCTCGCGTTGCTAGCGAGACCGTCGCGGCCGACGCCGCCCGACGTGTGGGCGGCGACGAACCGCATCTATCCGCAGACGGCAGCGATACCCGGGCCGCGTGACCCGCATCTAACGCCTTACGTCGTGGCGCCCGAGCGCGTGATCGCGAGCGGAGACTACCGGCGCGTCGTCATGGTGTTCGGCGCGCAGACCGGCAAGTCCGAGGCGATGCTCGATGTCGCGGGTCAGCGGCTCGATCAGCGCCCGGGCCCGATCCTGTACGTCGGCCCGAACCGGCAATTCCTCACCGAGCAGTTCGAGCCGCGCGTCATGGCGCTGCTCGATCAGGCGCCGACGCTGACCGAGAAGCTCGCGCGCGGCAAGCGGATGACGAAGACCCGCAAAATGGTCGCGGGCGTCCCGTTCCGCCTTGCGCATTCCGGATCATCCGCCGCGCTCAAGTCCGATCCGGCGGTCCTGGCGCTCGTCGATGAATACGACGAGATGCGCGCCAACGTGAACGAGCAAGGCGGCCCGCTCGGCTTGGTCGAGCGGCGCGGCGACACCTATGCGGATTTTGTGTGCGTGGTCACGTCGACACCAAAGCGCGGTCGGGTCGAGGCGGTCGAGGACAAGCGATCCAAACTGTTCTTTTGGGACGTTGCCGTGGCTGACGATATCGAAAGCCCGATCTGGCAACTCTGGCAGCAAGGCACCCGGCATCATTGGTGCTGGCCGTGTCCGCATTGCGGCGAATATTTCGTCCCGCGCTTCGACCTGATGCGCTATCCGCCGAAGGTCACGCCGATGGCGGCGGCGCGCGAAACCTATCTGGAATGCCCGCATTGCGGCGGCATCATCGAGGACGACCACAAAGCGGCGATGAATGAGCGCGGCCGGTACGTCGCGCCCGGCCAGACCATCGATCGCAACGGCCAGGTTTCCGGCGATCCGCCGGATACGTTGTCGGTGAGCTATTGGGTCTCGGGCCTCGCATCGCCGTTCGTCTCGTTCGGTGATCGCATTCGGGTCTATCTCGAAGCTATCGCGCTTGGCGACGACGCGATGGTGCAACAGGCGATCAATGCAGGCTTCGGTGAGTTGTATTCGCCCGGCGGCGGCGAGGTGCCGGAATGGGCCGAGATCAAGGAGAAGGCGCGCCACGCCGAATACCGGCGCGGTGAAGTCCCCGAGGGCGTGCTGCGGCTATCGATCGCCGCCGACGTGCAAAAGCAGTCCATCCCCTACGTCATTCGCGGCTGGGGACTCCGCGCCACGTCATGGCTGATCGATTGGGGATACCTGCGCGGCGATACCGCCGAGACCGAGGTGTGGGACCAGCTCGCCGAGTTGATCTCGACGCCGATCGATGGCCTGCCGATCCATCTGACATTCGTTGATAGCGGCTTCCGCCCGGGCAAGGCGGACACATTGCCGCTCAATCGCGTTTACGAATTCTGCCGCCGCTTTCCGAAGCGGGTCCGCCCGACCAAGGGATCGAGCGCGCCGATGCGGGTGCCGCTGCTCCTGTCCAAGATCGAGGTCAATCGATCGGGCAAGGCGGCGAAGTTCGGTCTCGATCTGGTGCGGCTCGATACCGATCATTGGAAATGCTGGGTGCACGAGCGCTTGCGCTGGCCGCCGGAAACTCCGGGCTCGTGGCAAGTGCCCGTCGGCATCGATGACGACTATTGCCACCAGATCGTTTCCGAGGCGCGGGTCAAATCGCCGACCGGGCGACCGGAGTGGATCAGGCGGTCGAAGAACAACCATTTCCTCGACTGCGAGGCGATGCTGGCCGCGACCAGCTACCTCATGAACATGCAGCGGGTCGGCATGCCGCGAGAGCGAGAGACGCCCGCCAGGACAAACGAAAATCCGCCGCCGCCGAATGACGTGCCGCCGACGCACCGGCCCATGCCGCGCGCGCCGCGCCGGATCGTGCGGTCGGGCTATTTGGGAGTGTGAGCCATGGCGAAGAAACCGGGCACGCTGACGTTCACGCAACAGCAGCAGCAAGACTTGCTGACCGCGATTGCATCGGGCGCCGAGCGCGTCAGCTATTCGGACAAGTCAGTCGAATATCGATCGTTGTCCGAGTTGCGGGAAATCCTCGCGGGGATCGATGCCGATCTGAGCGGCGTGAAGGCGCGCCGCACGTTCCGCATGGTCTCGCCGTGGGACAAGGACCTCTGATCGATGCCCGTCCCCGCCGCCGTCGAGAAGCCGCGCTATCGCGTCAAGGCGCCGTCGATCCGCAATCAAGCCGATCCGACGGCGCCCGCGACCATAGGCGGAACGCCGCGCCAGACCGGCTTTGATGCGGCGCGCTATGCCCGGCGGCTTGCGCCGTGGCGCCCGGCGACGGTTACGTCCAACGTCATCATGTCTTGGCAGGGCGACATGCTGCGCGCCCGCGCCCGGGACGTGCTGCGCAACAATCCGCATGCGACCGCCGCGTCCGAGAATTTCGTCGGCAACCTGATCGGCGCCGGGATCAAGCCGTCGTCGCTGATCACCACCGAGGAACAGCGCGATGCGGTGATGACCGCATGGCTCGACTGGACCGACGAGTGCGACGCCGACGGCCTCGCCGATTTCTACGGCCTGCAATCGATAGCCGCGCGTTCGCTGTTCGAGGCGGGCGAGTGCTTCATTCGCTTCCGCGCGCGGCGGGTCGAGGACGGGCTTTCGGTGCCGCTGCAAATCCAGATGCTGGAAAGCGAGATGCTGCCCTATTGGGACAACCGCATCGCGCCGAACGGCAACTACGTGATGAACGGCGTCGAGTTCGATTTCATCGGGCGCCGCGTCGCTTACTGGTTCTTCGTCAACCATCCTGGCGACGGGCCGATCGAGATGGGCGGCATCAACACCGATCAGGTGAGAGTGCCCGCCGATCAAGTCCTCCACATCTTTCGAGCAACACGCCCCGGCCAAGTCCGGGGCGTTCCGCTTGTGACGCCTGCGCTGGTCAAACTGTATTTCCTCGATCAGTACGACGACGCCGAACTCGATCGCAAAAAGCTCGCGGCGATGTATGCGGGCTTCATCACCACGCCCGCGCCCGAGGACATCTTGCCGGATGTCCAGCCCTCCGAGACCAGCGATCAAGTCGGCATCGCGCCGCTCGAACCGGGCACGATGCAAGCGCTGCTGCCCGGCGAGGACATCAAGTTCTCCGAGCCCGCCGATGTCGGCGGCACCTATGAGGCATTCCAGTATCGCAACCAGCTTGCCTGCTTCTCGGCGATGGGCGTGCCCTACATGCTCGGGACCGGGGATACGCGGCGCGCGTCCTACTCGTCGCTGCGCGGCGTCATCGTCGAATATCGGCGGCGGTTGGAGCAATTGCAGCACAACGTCATGGTCTTCCAGATGTGCCGCCCGATCTGGCAGCGCTGGATGAATGACGCGGCACTCGCGGGTACGGTCCCGCTGCCCGGCTATGCCGATGACCAGCGCGGTTATCTCCGGGCGAAGTGGATCGCGCCGCGCTTCGAGTGGGTCGATCCGCTCAAGGACCGGCAAGCCGAGAAGCTCGCGGTCGATAGCGGTTTCAAGTCGCGCAGCGATGTCATCGAGGCCGAAGGCTACGACCCCGAGGAAACCGACGAGCGGATCGCGGCGGACAAGGAGCGCGAAAAGAAGCTCGGGCTCGACTTCCCGATCCACGGCGCGTCCGCGACGCAACCCGTCGATCCGAACGCCGATCCCGCCGCGCCCGATCCGCAAGAGGTCGCCGACGAGACCGCCGACGAGGCCGACGACAATCAAGCCGCAGCATAGGAGCACGACCATGCGCCGATGGTTCTCGATGAAGAAAACCGACGATACGACCGGCGAAATCATGATCTATGACGAGATCGGCCGCTCCTATTGGGGTGAGGACACGATCTCGGCCAAGGATTTCGACACCGAGTTGAAGGCGCTCGGCGACATCACCCAGCTTGATCTGCGCATCAACTCGCCCGGCGGCGACGTGTTCGATGGCGTCACCATCCATAATACCATTCGGCATCATCCCGCGAACGTCACGGCCTATGTCGATGGGATCGCGGCCTCGGCGGCGTCTTATATCGCCATGGCGGCCGACAAGGTCGTCATGCCCGCGAACTCGTTCCTGCTCGTGCACGGCGCCAGCGGCTTCTCGTTCGGCAACGCCGACGACATGCGCGCGATGGCCGACGACCTCGATCGGATCGACCAATCGCTGACCGCGACCTATGCGAACCGCAGCGGCAGGCCGGTCGACGACGTGCGCGCGCTGATGAAAGAGGACCGCCTGATGTCGGCGGAGGAAGCGAAGGAATTCGGTCTCGCCGACGAGATCAGCGGCGAGGTCAAGATGGCGGCCAACTACTCGCTGCGGCTCCTGCCTCCCGCCGCTGCGGTCAAGTTCAAGGCCACCATCAAGCCTACCGCCGAGCGGGAGCCGCCTCCCGCACCGGCAGTTGAGGAACCGGGTCCGAAGCCGGTAACGGCAGTGGACCCGGCTCCTGTCAATCGCGGCGGCGGTGCCGAGGTGATCAACCTCGATGCGGCGCGCAAGGAGGGGCGCGAGAGCACGATCGCCTACGTCAACGAGGTGAATACGCTCTGCGCACTCGCGGGCCTTCCCGCCCTGGCGCGCGATTTCATCAAGGCGAGCGTGACCGTCGAGAACGTCCGCGCCAAGCTGATCGATGCGCGGGCCGCCGCCGACGAAAAGCTCCAAACCCAACACCATCGCGCGATGCCGACACAGGCGATGCGCGAGAAGAACACTGCTGCGTGGACGCGGGTCGCGGAGCAGTTGAATTCGCGCATCCGCACGTAACGGGAGAACTGAACCATGCCCACGTTCAATGAGGGTCGGCATCCTGCCGAATTTCTGCTTTCCGAGGCGAACGGCCAGCGCTCGCGCGGCAACATCACCATCGCACAGAACCAAACCGTCGTGCCCGGCCAAGTGCTCGGCAAGGTCACCGCGAGCGGCCAGTACGTCATGCATGATCCCGCCGCTGCGGACGGCTCGCAGACGGCGGCAGCGGTGGCACTTTATGGCGCCGTGACCGGCGCGGGTGTGACCGCCGCGATCTCGGCGATCGTTCGCGAGGCGGAAGTGAACGGCAAAACCCTGACGTACAAGTCCGGCCTGACGACTCCGCAAATCGCGCAGATCGCGGTCGATCTCGCAGCCATCCAAATCCTCGTCCGCTGATCGGCGGGCACCCTCTCACCCAAACAATCTACTCGGCCTCAACAACCACGGCGGCGTGCTGTCGGGGGTGCGGGTGACTTTTGTCCTTTTGAAAGGAAACGGCAATGCCCATGCTCGACATCTTCAACAGCGATGCATTCAGTGTCACGTCGCTGACCGATGCCATCAACAAGCTGAAGTTCGTCCCGGGCTATCTCGGGTCGCGCGGCTTGTTCACCGAGAGCGGCGTGACCACCACGTCCGTCGCGATCGAGCAGAAGAACAACGTGCTCGCGCTCGTTCCGCCCACCCCGCGCGGCGGCCCCGGCGTGACGCTGGACAAGGGCAAGCGCTCGCTGCTCTCGATCAACGTCCCGCATTTCGAGGTCAACGATGCGGTCTATGCCGAGGAAGTGCAGAACATCCGCCCGTTCGGTCAGGAGAGCGGCGAGGATAGCGTGATGCGGCTCGTCGGCGAGCGCATGCAGACCGACGGCCAGTCGCAAGAAGCGACCATCGAGTATTCGCGGATCGGTGCCGTCAAGGGCATCGTCACCTATGCCGATGGCAGCACGCTCAATCTCTACACGCTGTTCAACGTGGCCCAGCCTGCCGAAGTCGCGTTCGACCTCGCCAACGCGAACCCGGCATCCGGCGTGCTGCGGAAGCTTTGCTCGACCGTGACCCGTACCATCGCGGTGGCGCTCGATGGCACGCCATTCTCTGGTGTCGAGGCGATCTGCGGCGATGCCTTCTTCGACGATCTGATCGCCCACCCCGAGGTGCGCGAGACCTACAAGAACTGGACCGCCGCCGAAGAACTGCGCCAGGGCTACGTCGCCTCGGGCCAGATTTACGGCACGTTCCCGTTCGGCGGCATCCTCTGGACCAACTATCGCGGCCAAGTCGGCACCACGCCGTTCATCAACACGGACAAGTGCCACATCTTCGCCAGCGGCGTCCCGGGGCTGTTCCGCACCTACTTCGCACCCGCCGACTACTTCGACACCGTGAACACGCTCGGACAGAACCGCTACGCCCGGCAGTACATGATGCAGAACAACAAGGGCGTCCATCTCGACGTGCAGACCAACAATCTCAACATCTGCACGCGCCCGGGCACGCTGATCCAAGGCAGGCGGACGGCCTAACCGCAGCGGGGCGAGCCATGGGGATGGACTTTTCCACGCTCGTCCTTCTGCCGGGCATGACCACGTTCGCAATCTCGGTGACGGTGCGACCCGAGGTCTCGCAACCCGGCGCGCCCGACTATGCGGCGCGCGGCGTCTTCTCGTCGGCGCCGACCGACGTGCAGATGCAGGACGGCACTATCTTTTCCGATCAGCAGACGACGCTCGGCATCCGGCTGCGCGAATGGACCGAGCCGCCGGTCAACGGCGATCGGATCACGCCGACCGAGGGCGAAGCCGCAGGCACCACCTTTTGGGTCGCCGATAGCAGCGTCGACGGCCAGGGCGGAATGACACTCACGCTCCGAAAGACGGACCCGCCCGAATGAGCACCTACGCGATCAAAATCGCCGACAAGGTGCTCGAATTGCTGAAAGCGCCAACGCCTGACCAGCCGACGCCGTTCTTCAAGTCGTATTGGCGCACGCCGATGCGGCAAGTCGCGGCATCCGATCTGCCATTGCTCGGCGTCTACATCCTGCGCGAGACCCGCGCGCCGGATGGTGACGAGAACGCGGGCGAAATCCGTTTCATCCACCGCCTGCATCTCGGCATCGCTGGGGCGATCTCGAACGCCGATCCCGGCGAGCAGTTGCGGATTTTGGAAGAGCGGATGGCCGACATCGACGATCGGCTGCTCACCAATCCGGAATTCGTCCGCATGATTGAGGGCGTGACCGCGATGGATCGGCGGTCGCAATGCGCCGGTCAAAGCCCGGGCAGACCATGTATCGCTCGTGGGTCGATGAGGCGATCAGCACCGCCGTAGGCGAGGATCATCACGAGCTGACGTTCGTCACCACGCCTATGCCGGAGCCCGGCCACATGCCGTTCGTCGGGACCATCCTTTATGATTGACCGGCATGTGACGCGCAGCGGCGACGATTACACGATCACGATCACCGAATATCGCACGTTCGTCTGCGGCATCGATCGTTGCGGCGACAATCGCGTCTGTGGCGACGGCTCGGTGCCGTTCTACAGCGAGACATTCGTTCTCGGCGAAATCGCGGCCTGCAATCCGCGCGGCGTCCCGGTCGCGGAAGGCGAGTTGTCCGAGTGGCCGAACTACGGGCTGGGCCCCGATACCAACCGGCACTATTGGACCGTGCACGTCGACCAAGCGCGATTGACGTGGTTTCGCTGCGGTGGCGGCGGCGGGCAAACTGGCGTCGATCCGCATTTGCGGATCGGCCTCGCGACCGATCTCGAATGCCTGCTCAATCGGTGGAAGCCCGCGCACACGCAAATCATCTTCGACTATTCCGGCTTGAGCACTGGCGGCCCGATGGCGGGCACGCCCTAGAAGCGAACTCCGATCGACCCCCGACCTGACAAACCGGCAGCCGCCCTGGCGCGCTGTGAAGAGGACGCGCGAGCATGAAGTATCATCAGCCCTACGGCATCACCGACCCGAACGGCTCCTACGTCAACGGAGATCCGTCGGTCGGTCGAGCGGGCAGCATCCCGCCTGCCGAGAGCATCGAGTACCCGCAGCGGGAAATCGTCAACCTCATTACCGACGTTAACATCGCCGCCCCAACCGACGCCGATCTGCACCAGCTTGCGAAGGCGATCCAGTCGTCGCGATTGAACTATTCCGCCGACTACGGCACCGCGAACGCCTATGTCGCGCATCTCTCGCCCGCAGCGGACGACTATTTCACCGGCATGGTCTGTCGGCTCAAGGTCGGCGCGACCAACGCAGGCGATAGCACGCTTGCCCTCTATCCGTTGTCGCCAAAGCACGTCGTGCGGCCTGATGGCACCAATCTGCAACAATACGATCTAATTGCGGGCCAGATCGCGACGTTCGTCTATGACGGCGCGCAATGGGTGCTGACCGGCATCAATGCCGCCGGTTCGGGCGGCCCGATCTATCTCACTGCGCCGCGCACCTACTACGTCAACGCGAACATCGGGGACGACAATTTCGATGGTTCACAGGCGGCGGTCGGCACCTCGCCGAAGGGACCATTCAAGACATTGCAGAAGGCGTCGAACGCCATCTCCAAGTTCAACCTGAACGGCTACAATGTCGATGTCTACGTTGCGGACGGCACCTATGGTCCCGTGCAGCTTCCGCAAGTCGCCGGGCAAGGCAACGTGTTGTGGCACGGCAATACGGCAACGCCTGCAAATTGCCTGATCGCCGCCAATCAGACGAACGCCGCCGTCGGTTTCGCTGGCATCGCCAACTATATGCAGGGCTTCAAGGTTACGCACACTGGTGTCGGCAGCATCTCCGAGTGCAACGGCATCTATGGCAACGGCCCGCACTCCCTGAGCATCGACAACATGGAATGGGGCGCGACCGTTGGTGCGCAAAATCGCCTCGTGAACGGCGCGCAACTTCGCTTCGGCCTGTCTGCCTTCAAGATCTCCGGCGGCACGCCGGGCGGTCCCTACTCGCCGGGTTGCTTCATCGAGTGCTCGCAAGCCTCGAAAGCGGATTGTCCGATCTCCATCCACATGACGCTCAACATCGTCGGCACGCCGAACTACGGCACTGCGTTCATCCGCTGTTTCGATGTCGGCGTTGTCGATTGGGTGGCTGACGTGACCGGCGCGGCGACAGGCCAGCGCTACTACGCCGCAACCAACGGCATCATCAACACGGGCGGTGGCGGCGCGACCTATGTGCCGGGAAGCATCGCGGGCACGCAGTTGTCGGGAGGCCAGTATGTCTAACCTCTACAATCCGCATGATTGGTACTGGCGAGCCGATGACGGACGTGTCTTTGCGAGCGCGCGCCAGCAGATCGTTGCCGAGGACGATGCGGACTATCTCGCGTTCAAGGAATTCGCGGCGCCGACAACCTGGCCGCGCGATGGCGACGGCAACCAGACGCTCGCGGAGCTTCAAAGGGTGCTGTTCCCGTACAAGGTCGCGGTCGATCTCAAGGCTTACGCCTTCTACCTTCGCGACCAGAAGGAGCATGACGGCTGCGCGATTACTGACGTCGCGGGAGTGACCGAGACCAGAACTGACGCCTATACGCAAAGCCTGATCAACCGGTATCAGCAAGCAGGGGCGATCGATCCGCCGTTCACGGTCGCTTGGGTATTGCCGGATCGCAGCGCGGTGACGTTGAGCAAGGCCGACATCGATAGCCTGTTCACCCAGATCACCGCTTTCATCATCGGCACCTACGACACTTACAGCCAAGTGGTCAGCGGCATCGACGGGGGCACGATCACCACAATCGAGCAGATCGATCAGGCGTTCGGCACCAGCTTGCGGCGGACGAGCCCGGTGGACATCGGATGGCGATCGTAAACATCACCTGTCAGAACGATGCCGACTTCTATCGGCAGTTCGCCTACCAGACGCTCGATGGCGCGCCGATCGATCTGACCGGCAACGCCATGCGCATGGGTATTCGCAGGCACGCGGCGGATGCCGCCGAGGAGATGTTGCTGACCACCGAGAACGGCGGGCTCGCGATCGTCGATCCGCCGCACGGCAAATTCACGGTGCGGATCACGCAGGATCAACTGGTTCGGCTGGCGCTCGGCTCGTATGAGCACTCGCTGATCAGGATCGTCGGCACGATGCAATTGCGCATCTGGTCCGGGTCGCTCGTGAACAATGCGGGGGCGACCCGATGAGCACGGTCGAGGTCGGCCAGGACACGGATGTCTCGACGCCGCTCGCTGGCGAGAGTGTCACTGTCGTCACCGACTATCGGGTCGAGGTGATCCAAGAGTTGGAGCAAGGCCCGCCGGGCCCGCAGGGGCCGCCAGGCGCGCCTTCGACCATTGCGGGACCGCCGGGCCCGCAGGGCACGCCCGGCAACACCGTGCTCTATGGGTCGGTCGATCCGGTCAACTCCGATGGTCGCAACGGCGATTTCTATATCAACACGACGACGCATTTCATCTTCGGTCCCAAGGCGGCCAACATCTGGCCTGCGGGCACATCGCTGATCGGGCCGCAAGGCATTCCCGGCAACACCGTGCTCTATGGCACGGCTGATCCGACCGGCGCCGTTGGTGTTGATGGCAACTTCTACATTAACACCACGACGCACTTCATGTTCGGCCCGAAAGCCAGCGGCGCATGGCCTGCGGGGACATCGCTGGTTGGTCCGCAGGGTCCGCAAGGCATTCAGGGCATTCAGGGCATTCAAGGCGCCACGGGTCAGCGCGGAAGCCTGTTCTATACCGGCGCTGGCGCTCCCGGCACGATCTCGGGTCAGCTTGACGGCGACAACTATCTCAACACCACGAACGGCGATGTCTACACACTGACGTCGGGTGCGTGGGGCTCGCCGGCCGGCAACATCCGTGGGCCGCAAGGCATTCAGGGTCCGCCCGGCGCGGTGCCGGAGACGCCGAGCACAAGCGACGGCATCTATTACACGCGCAGGAATGGCGCATGGGTTGATGCCGCTGGAGCATTTGTTCGCTTCGACGTGGCTCAATCGCTCACGACTGGCCAGCAGGGTCAGGCCCGCAGCAACATCGGCGTCACGGCCATCGGTTCATCCCCGGTTGGCCAGATCGTCGGCACGACGGGCGCTCAACAGCCGTTGGCGGGTAACGTCGGCGAGCGCATCTACGCCAGTCTCGGTTGGAATTTTACCGGCTCCGGCGTCGTGCAAAACGGAGGGAGCATCACGGTCACGCCCGGCGTGTGGGACTTGGAATTGTGCGCGGTGTCCGGCGGTCCGGGTGCGACGAGCACGAGTGACATCCAAGTCGGCATCTCCACCACCAACAACGGTTCTCCTAACGTCGGCGTGAACCTCCACTATCGGTTGCCAGCAGCGACCGACGTCTCAATGATGTTCACTCATCCTCGTTGGCGTGTCGCGGTGACGGCCAACACGAGCTACTTCGGGGTCATGATCGCTACGTTCACCGGTGCGTCCTATGGCGGTTCGGGTTATCTGCAAGCGACGCGCGTCAGCTAATCCGCGTGAGCTGATGCCGAAGTTGCGCGGCGCGGACAGCGATATCGAGTTTGCGCTGGCCTCAATCTGGACCGCCCGGTCGCTGGCGTTCGTGGCGGTGGCGTAGCCATGGGCACGATCGGCAAGCTGGCGACGGGCGTGGCCGAAAGCCTCAAGGGTCAGCCGCTGGCGCTGGCCCTCGTCGTCATCAACCTGCTGTTTCTGTCCGGCTTCGCGTTCATGCTCCGCGAGATCGCGCAAGCCGTCGAACGAAAGGACGCTCTGCTCGCCGAGATCGCGAGCCACTGTTTGAAATAGGCGCGTGTGAACAGACCGACGGGAAACTCCCGAACTCGGCCCCGCTTTAACCATCGCCTTGAGCCGATCGGTGAGCAATCCGGCGCCGAGACCGGCGCGCCAGCACCATTGGTGCCATACCTATAAGCGCGCCGAATAGCCGATAGGCCCACTCGATCGTCGCGCCGCTCGATGGCGGATCGCTCAATACGATTCGGACGGGATGTGGAAGCCGTCCCTTGAAAGACCGGACAACAATTTGACCGCCTCGCTACCCAGAAACGGGGTGGATGCGAAGCATTCGATCGTTCTGAAGTGAGACCATCCTTCTGGCGGGGGAAACGCGTCTGGATCGATGGTATAACCCATCCCTAGTTTTTGGCGATAAACATGCACTTTGATCATCAAATATCCTTTTTGTTAAAAACGGCTATTCCGTCAGCAATACGCCGACGCCCCCAAATTATGCCCTCGAACGCGGCAGAAAAAAGATTGGCGCCTTCCTTAAGGACCCTGGACATACCGGCACCCTCGTCCCTCATTACTTCATCAGCCATGCCACAAGACCGATCAGGATCGTAGCTCCGGCAGCTATCCATCCTCGAAATCCCAAAGCGCCGGGCCGTTCCGCCATAACGGGACGACAGAGTGACGCGGTGTGGGACTTCTTGTCGCTCGCATCGTCCGGCGAGGTTGAGAATTTCACAAGTTATCCGCACCTAACGCTGGGGGTAGTGGCGCAACAGCTGGAAGCAATGGTGACAGTTCCTAATGCGGTGAACGGCACCATGCGACGTAATCTCATCAAATTGGGCGAAGATGGCTTTCAGCAACTTGCAACCCGCGTGCTGAACAATTTGAAGCCGCTGTTGCGCAAGCATCCAGGCGCTACCCCGTGGTGCCGGGGTGTACAGCGACGCTTTCCGTCCCAGCGCGCTATACCGTTTGTTGACGCGCGAATCGACTTTGATCTCCGCACGGCGGTTCCTCAGAGTGGTTCCCCAAAAGTGCAGCCACGATGGTTGTCCGCCGCCTATAACTCATTCGTGCACAAGGAAAGTTCTAACTACCAGATGCAAATGGGCGTTCTGTTCCGCTATGAACGTTGCCCCGGGTTGCGCAATGCCAACGCGCTCGATCTCGTGGCTGAGGCTTGGCTTGCCTGTAAGCCGCTTGTCGAGTTGGCGCACTAACGGGTGTGCCTAGTCTGCACCGATTATTCAGCGCGCCTAACACGGTCCTCAAGAACGCTGTAGTCGTTCATGCGGATCTTGCGCAGGGTTTAGCATGGGCCAGTGATAGCAGGCGGGCGATCGTCCGCGTAGCCAACTCGTTTCACGTAGAGGTGATGGAGTGCTCGTCGAGCGGTTGACCTATAAAGTCGCCACGCAGGGGCAATTGAATCAGCAGTCTAGGTCCTTATTCGCGCTCGCCCGTGCCGCTGACGGCTGGTGCGGGCTTTATTCGCGGCTTCACTCGGATCGGCAGGGCTCTCGCCCGCGGGGCTTTTGGCGGGCCGCATCGTGGCCCGGAGGCGGATGCCATGCATCATTCTCAAGAGTGTCGCCATCTAGTGACGGCGACGGCGCGAGATGATCGCCCGCGCGATCGGTAGCGCTGCGTTCCGCAACCTGACACAGCAATTCAACTCCTACACCTACTGGTCTGCATAGGTGCCGACTGGATTGCAAACCTGATGGCGAACTGGTAGGGCCGCAACGGCACCTCTCAACAGAGGAGCGCGCATGAAGTTCCGAGTGCCCGAGGTTGTTATAGGTTGCTTGCTCACCGTCGCCGCTTTCGCAGTGGAAATGGCCTTCATGCCGTCTGCGAGAGCAGGCGAACCCTTGCTCAGTTGGTTCACCAAGGATGCGAGTGGCTTCTTCACTTCGCTGCAATTCGTTGTGGCGACAATCCAAGCCGTACTCTTCGTCTATCAGCTTCGTTTCATCAAGGGCAGTTTGGATGTGGCTACTCGGCAAGCTTGTGCCGCCGAAGATACCCTCAACAAGATTGAGCGCCCTTACGTCTTTGTCTTCAATGTGAGCCCTCTCAAGATCGTACGTTGGGAGGATTGGGAAAACGGGACCGAGGGTGTGAGGTTGTCTGTCACTTACTCAGTCGCAAACTATGGGAAGCTTCCCGCTGTCATCGAAGCCATGCAAGTAAGCCTGGGCGTGCACGCAGAACCGCTAGCGCCGGTCAACTATGACTGCAATCATCCCCTTGCGGTCTCCGCTGTCCTCGTGCCTGGCGAGCCCCGCCATGATCTGGATGAGGGGCTTGCATGGAATGATGTGGTGTTTGACGACTACGAAGGTGACCGCCCCGATTTTGGCGACATGCATCTGTTCTTCTGGGTCATCATTCGGTATCGCGGCACGTTCACAAGCGGCCACACCACCCGAGCGTGCTGGCGATACGATGAGCGAACAGGCCGGTTTGTCGAGTTTAACGGTGGCCGCGAGTACAACAGTCAAACCTGATGAGTAAGAAGCGGGATGACAAAACACGGCTCGATCATTGAAGAGTGGCGCCGGACAAGCGCGGGGCGCTTCAGGCTCGCTGCCCTTTCATTGGCTAAGCTCGGAATTTTAAGTCTACGCCATGCGGAAGCGCAACGCGGGTTGATCCGAGGCCCGCTTCAGCCATCCGCATTCGGCGGGAAGGCTACCTGACACTCAGCGGATACTAACGCCCCGCGCCATTGATCTCTCAAATGCGTTTGCGCCGCCATTCCGTCTGTCGGCGCGCGGCCTGCCTCGCGCATTTCCCGACAATGACCGGCACCACTCCCTTGGCACAGTCGACCACTAGGCGGAGCGCGGTCTCGCGAAGCGGGGTCGCGTGCCCGGCCAGGAGATTGCGAGCAGTTGCGCGACCGTCGTGCCTGCCAGCTCCGGCTTTGGCGGCAACAGGGCCGGCCTGATCTGCTCGGAATAGCCCATCGGTCCCTCGCACAAGGCCGCATGGAAATCGCAATCCTCAGTCATCGGGCGTCCTCCCATGGCGGGCCAGCAATTCGGTGCGCCGCTCGATCCCGGGCCCGAGTTCCTTCTGAAAATCGCTGCTCAAGGTCGACGAGATTGCGAGCATGTCGGCAATCTGCTTGTGCGCAAGCGCAAGTTCGCCGACCAGTTCTTCGATCACCGCGCGCTGCACGCCGATGATGTCGGTGGCCTTGCGCGTCGCAATCTGCTGGCGGCGGAGCATCGCCTCGTTTGGATTTTTGCCAAAGGCGTATTGGTCGATGATCCGCGCCGCATCGGCAATGTGCCGCTCGTGGTCGTCCTCCGTCATTTTCTCGCTTCCGCTTCTTCGGATCGCGCCGATCGGGCCACGCGCCGCACGAGCGCGACGGTGAGCCGATCGAAGCGTTCGAGCAGATCGGCGGCCTGCTGGCGGACCCGGCTTGCTTCCAGCGCGGTCTCGACGGTCGCCAGGCCGCCATGGATTTGCCAGCGCTGGCCCCTCCGCAGATCGCCAACGAGTGCCGCGACCGCATCCGAAGGGGGCATGTCGAGCATAGCATTCCGCTCGCGCAACATGCCCGCGATCTCGATCCGCTCTCGCTCGGTCGGGTGCCAAACGAGGGACAGATCGCCAATCCGTTTCGGCAGGTCCGCCTGATCGATCATGCTGCTTTGCAGAGTTCGCCGAGCGCGCGGGCAATATCGATCACGAGCCGCCGCACCCTCTCCTCGTCGATTGTCATCATGGCCTCGATGATGGCGACGCCCTCGCGTGTCGCCATGAACTCACCGAACTCGCTCTCGTGGCCACGCCCCTTTTCCAGTTCCCCGATGAAATAACCGGTGTTGGTGTCGAGCGCCTCGGCGAGTTGCACCAGCCGCGCGGCGCCGACCCGATTGACCCCTTTCTCGTACTTCTGGATTTGCTGGAAGCTGACGCCGAGCACCTGACCAAGCTCCTGCTGGCTGATCTTCAGTTCCATCCGGCGCGTGCGAAGACGCTGACCGATCCGCACATCGCGCTCGTCGGCAGAACGCTTGTTGGTGGTGCCGATCTTCCGATACGTCGTTGCCTTACGTCCCATGATTTCACTTTCTCCTTCATTTTTTTGCGTGGCCGTTGGCCTTCCGCTTCTTTTTGGCGCCGCGGTTCTGTTTGCGAGCCAGCCGGCCTTGCGCTCGCGTTCGACATCAGCCGAAAACTGCGCGAGCGGCACGAGCGGGGCGGATCGACCCAGCCGCACGAACTGCGGCCTTCGCGGTCTTCCCGTTCTTCCCTGCTGGCGGCTTCGCGGCCTCGGCCGCCTCCCTCGCCATCTTCTGCGCGGTCTTCCAGTGAACCTTCTTCTTCGCTGCCTTGCCGTCCTTCGGCGGCTTCAGCTTGACCTGTCCCCGGAATATCTCGATCTCGTCGTGGTTCTTCAGATACTGAAGCTTCAGCTTGATCTGCTCTGCTGTGAGCCCGGTGTCTCGCGGCAGCGTGTCGATGGTCACCCATCGGTCGCGCGAGAGGTATTCGACCAATTTGACGCTGCGCGACGAGGTCGGTTTCGGAGCGGCTTCCACGGGCTTCGGCACATAGGCCGCGATGGTGTCGCGAACGCCGGTCACGATCTTGATGAGGCGCACCACCAGTTCGCTGAGATCAGCCATCTCGCTGCGCATCGCGGCGACTTGGTCCGGTATGGGCAGCACGTCGGGCTGCGGCAACGACATTGCCTTTTGGACCAGCAACTGCGCCGGCTTCTTCGGCTTCTCCTGCGACATCTTCGGCGAGACGTTGTCGGCACGGAGCAGCCTGCGCACGTCGGCGCGGGTATTCATGCGTGAGCGCCAGTCGCTGGTGGACTTGGCGACGACGATCTTGCGAACCTCCTTCTCGGGAACGACCTGCCACGCGATCTCGATATGGCCGCCATTGGTGTCGCGGAGATGCGCCTTGATCCCGTGCGCCTTCAGCTCGTTAACCGCGATCTCGGTCAGCTCATTGGAGTAGGCCATGGTTGTTAGCTCCTTCTTCCTTCTCTATGGCTAGACGATCGCCGCCGCGCGACCGCCGAGCGCCGCATCGATCTCTGCGAATGAATGCGTGGCGCCGGTCCTGGCGCCGCTGATCTCGTGCCATTCGCCTTTGTCGTCGAAGGGCGGCGCGAACACGGTCAGGGCGTCGCAGGCGTTGAAGCGAATGAGCGCGGCGATGCCGTCCTCGGCGCGGCGATAGAGCCAACGGCGCTGGGCCGGGTCGCGGTGCGCGTCCGGGTATTTGGGATCAACCCAAATCTGGACGACTTGGATGTTCTGCTTGGAGCCGTCACCATTCGTGATGGTGATGAAATCCGGCATCAGGTCGATGACGTAGTGCGAGCGATCGGGCCGGGAGAGTTCGGCGGCGTCGTCGTTGATCAGCCAGCGGCAGTTCCAGAGGCCGCATTCGGGCGGCATCTGGTGCGTGTGATAGACAATGCAGCCCTTGTGGAATTTCTGGAAGCGGCACGCGACGCCAGCGCCTTTCCTCAAGGGCGGCATCGGCAATAGCTTACAGCACAGCTGACAGTCTCCACACCTTCGCATGGCCCGTCAAACTCCCACACACGCTTCTTTTGTTCGCGCGGTTTGCCCGCTGCGATGGCGACGCGAGCAGTTGTGCCCGCGTCTCCTTACATCATCATTGGAATACCAAATACGGCGAGAGTTAGCCCGATACCCGCGAACATCATTGCTCCGAGATCCTGACGACCTCGGAGCGAATGAGCGCAAGAGTGCATTCGCCTCGCGCGAGATGACCAAGTTGGTCAGGGAAAAAGAAGCATTATCAATCGAGTCAAATCACAAGAAACGTCGCGCGCACTCCATCTCGATCTATTCCAGGGCGCGTAGTAGTGAGGTTCATGGCACGAGATACAAAACAAGATGTGATCAAACGGCAACGGCAGCAGGCGATTGTCGCCGATATGGTTCTCACGATTGTCGCGGCGATGCAGCGCGTTTATCGCCGCAAGCATGTTGGGGCGAGCTGGGAAGAACTGCTCGTGTCGATGGTGGTGAGGCGGAACGATGAGGCGGGAAAGCCGCCATTATCGATTGCCGACATCGAGAAAATTCTGAGAGTTCCTCGTTCCAATGTTCAGCGTGCCGTCCGCGCACTGATCCGCGAGGGCGTCACCAGCAGGGTCGGTCGCGACTATCGCGCCAATCCCGACTTCTTCGCGGCCCGAGTTGACGCCGCATACATGACGAAAGTCCGCGAGGCGATCATCACCGCTGCCCGAGAGTTGGAAACCCTCGACGCAGCGCGCCCCGCGATTTTCTGATAACCGCCATGCATTTTGACGGTGACCAAAGCGGTCATCCGACGTATTGAGGTTGTGGCGGGAATTCGCACACGCGCCGACCTGATCGTGGTCAGGCGGCCACCCGCCTACTTGCCCGCCCTCGCACCATCCGCGGGGGCGGGTCTTTCATGAATTCCTCCACACCTTCTTCTTACACCACAATGGGCTTGGCCGACGGGTTGCGGCAGCTCGACGTGGCGCTCCGATCCATGCAATCTCCTGATCCGCGACGAATAGGGCCGCGCGAAGCGGCCCTATTTTTATGCAGTTTGTGCCAGCGGTCAGGCGGCCACCCGCAGTTTCGGGGCGCCGGTTGCGCGCAACGTATCGACCATATCCGCCCAAAACTGCATTAGCTCGATGCGCTCGGGCAAGCGATCGTCGCGATCGTAGATCGCCCGGGTCGATGCATCGAGGCGGTCCTGCTGCATCTCGACCAGTGCTTGCTCGAACCGGCGGCGCCCATTGATACGCTCGCGATTGAGCATGGTCGAGGCGCTCGATCGGACGCCGTGGGCGCAATGCTTGCCCTTGTACCCGAGCAAGTGCAGCGCGTCGTTGAGACTGCCCTCGGCGATCATGCCACTGCTGGCCGCCTTCTTCGCGGTCGCCTTGCGATCGGCGCCGGGGAATAGGTAGCGGCTCGATCCGGTGATCGTGCGCAATTCCCGCAAGAGCGCGACCGCCTGGCGGGAGAGCGGCACCAAGAAATCGTTCCGGTTGCCTTTCTTGGCGCGCTCGGTCCGCATCTTGAGCTTCGCGAACGGCACGATCCAGAAGCTGTGGTCCTTGCCGAAATGGAAGTGATCCCACTCCGCCGTCTCGATAGTGCCCGGGCGCACGAAGGTGAGCGCCAGCAACTGCAAGGCGTAGCGGATCAACTTCCGGCGCCGCGCTGACATCGAGGGAATGATGGTCCCGAAATCATCGATCTGGCGAATGAGGTCGCCGAAGTCATCGGGCTGGATGATCGCGGGCCGGTTCTTCGTCTGGTGCGGCGCGAAGCCGTCGCCCAGCTTGATCTCGGCAAATGGCGATTGCCGATCCTGCGGAAAGTGGTTGTGGACCCGGGCGAAGGAGATGACGTTGCGGGCGGTCGAGAGAAGGCGCCGCCGGGTTTCGTGATTGAAATGGTTGAGCAGCGGCAGGATGTGGCTCAATGCGACCTGATTGGTATTGACCGCGCCAAAGCCCGGGATGCTGTCGGCGCCTTCCTTGAGATAACGGACCATCAATTCGTCGCGCAGGTAGGTTTTCTTTGCGCTGCCCTCGCGGGTCTTGAGCCATCCGTCGGCGTCAGCGCCGAAAGGGCTTTCGGCGGCCTTCCTCTCGGCCTCGGCCCGGCGCTCCTGATCGCGATGGTCCTTCGGATCAATGCCGCGCTTGACCAGACGGGCGGCGTTGTCGCGTGCGGTCATCGCATCGGAGAGCGAGACCTCCGGGTAAGCGCCGATCGCGAGCGTCTTCCGCGTGCCGACCTTGTAGTCGTAGCGCCAGAGCTTCGATCCATTGGCCTTGATCAGCAGATAGAGATTACCGCCGACCGTGCGGCGATAATCCTCGGCGGCGGGTTTGAGATTGCGGACCTGTACGTCGGTGGTGATGGTTTTCATGATGATTCCCGGTTTGGCTTTCGATTGCCAGCGCGGGTGCCGATACTGTAATCGGTACTGTAAAGGGCCCCGGCTAGCGGCTTATGGCGGCGAACGGCCGTTGACGGGAACGTATCGAGAAAGGTTCGTGGTTCAATAGGTTACGGGGGCTTCCGAATAACAAAGGATGGCCGCGAATAGCCGCGAACAGCTAACCTTTTCCCCTTGTGGGAGACGGGTGAGGGGGTCTCTCTCCGCGAGTCCGGAATCGTAGGGTGGGCAAAGGCGCACTTGCGCCGTGCCCACCACCTTTCAACGATTGCGGCAGACGTGGGCACGCTTCGCTTTGCCCACCCTACGATACTGCGAAGCCTACCCGAACGCCTGCCGCAGCCGTCGGGCCAGATCGAACAGAACCTGGTTCTGCTTCACCAGCCGCTTGCCGTGGCTCAGCGAGGACATCGCCATCGCCGCGAGCTTGCCGCGCGAGGTCAGCGGCACGAAACTGTCGAAGATGTCCTCGTCGTCCTTGCAGAACATCCGCTTGTACTCGTCCGAGCCGATGCCGAGGTCGAGCGAGCGGTAGCCGCGCTCGCCGTAGCGGTCGATGATGTAGCGCATCAGGATGAGCCCCGGGCTGTAGCGGGCGTGCTCCGACATCGTGTAGGTGTTGAACATCATCGAGAAGCGCTGGCCGTCGGCAACGCCGGCGAAGATCGCGATCACTTCCTCGTCGCATTCGAGCGCGTGGATGTCGATGACGCGGCCTTCGCCGCGCGGCGCGAGGCACGCGCTGCGGATGAATTGCTCGACGCCCGGTTCGGCGAA
The DNA here is from genome assembly GCF_054063675.1 of Bradyrhizobium sp. USDA 376. NCBI lineage: Bacteria > Pseudomonadati > Pseudomonadota > Alphaproteobacteria > Hyphomicrobiales > Nitrobacteraceae > Bradyrhizobium > Bradyrhizobium sp. USDA 376. The sequence continues at coordinate 6,954,686 of NZ_JBSSGN010000001.1, read as the reverse complement.
AACGTTCGGGAGCTTCTGTTCGGCCATCCGCGCCGGTTTGACGCGGAAGAACCAGTCGAGCAGGCGGGTAACGTCCGCGTCCGTGGTGGCCAGGTGATAGCGGTAGCCGGCGAGCGACTGGAGCTTCTTCTCCTTGCTCTTGAGGCGGCGGCGGAAGGAATTGCTGATCCGCGATGCGGGCGGGCCGCCCGGCTCCATCGTCAGCAGCGGGCAGCCGTTGATCGCGCTCTGCCGTGGCAGGGCCGCGAACGGGTTCTGCTGGTCGCTCCAGCGCAGCGGCTGCTGCGTCAGCGCGAGCACGTCGACATGCGCGCGCAGCGGCGCAAGCAGCGCGTCGAGATCGGCGGTGCCGGCCTCGCCTGCGAACTCGGCGTTCCACAGGCCCATGTTGAAGGTCGTGTGCTTGCCGCCCATGAAGCAGGCCGTGCGCACGCCGTGGCCCTGGCGCAGCGAGAGCGGCAGCAGCAGAAGTGGCTGGCGATCGGCGTCGCTGGCGATGACGATGAAGGGGCTGGCACCTTCGCAACCGCCGACCTGCTGTTGCCAGGGGCCGAGCAGGTCAAAGCGTTGATAGGGCGTGAAGAGATGACCAGGCTCCTCGAAGGCACGCCACACCGCCTCGGCCTCGCCGAGGTCACTGAGGATATCGACATGCGCGATACGGCTTGCTTTCGACCGCGCTGGCGCTTCTGCCGTCCGGCTTTGCATCGCCGCAGCCATGGTCATTCGCGAAACCTGTCGAGAAAACGAAAAAATGCGTAATTCGGCCTGTGGCCGACCTTTGCAAAGAAAGGTCAACAAAGGGTAATGACTATGGGTGAGGGAACGGGCCGCCGGCGAGCGCGAAGGTGGGATATTGGCATCCGACGACAGATGGCTGGAACGGCTGCGCCTTGAGCTGAGCTGGTTCACCGGCCAGGCTGCGCTACGCAGTCGTGGCGCCGGCGCCATCCTGCGCTTTGCGCATGTGCGGCCGCGGCGGCGCGGCGGATTTCAGCCGCTGCGCGAGCACGAGATCACGCCGCAATTCCTCGACCGCGCCATCCGCGCGCTGAAGCGGTGGAAGTATGATTTTCTCGGCATGGACGAGGTCTGCCGACGCGCCGTGACGCTGCCGGAGAGGCGGCGCTTCGTGGCGCTCACCTTCGACGGCGCGCCCAAGGACCTCATCAGCTTCGCCTATCCGGTACTGGCACGCCACGCCGTTCCCTTCACGATCTATGTGCCCACCGCGTTTCCCGATGGCGTCGGTGAAGCCTGGTGGCTCGGGCTCGAGCGGGTGATCGCGCGCGAGAGCCGCATCAGCCTGATGATGGGCGACAGGGAGCAGCGCTTCGTCGTGACGGGCACGGCCGACAAGCAGCAGCTGTTCTCGTTCCTCGAAGGCTGGCTGCGCTCGTTGCCACCGGCGGAACTGTCGGCCGCGATCGCCGATCTCTGCGCGCGTTACCGGATTGATCTTGCCGCGCTCTCGCGTGAGGCGTCGATGGATTGGGAGGATCTGACGAAGCTGGCTGCCGACCCGCTCGTCACGATCGGCAGCGCGACCGTGAACTATCCCGTTCTCGCCAATATGAAGGATGCCGCCGCGCTGCGCGAGATGACGATGGGCAAGGCGGTCGCGGAAGCGGCCTTTGGCCGCGAGATCCGGCATCTCGCGTTTCCGTTCGGCGACCGCGCCTCGTTCCGGCGCAGTCACGTCGTGATGGCGGAGGAGGCGGGCTTCGCCAGCGCGGTCTCGACGATCCCGGGCATCGTGGAGGCCGAAGGGCGCACCAATCTGCGGGCGCTGCCGCGGATTTCCTGGGACGGGCGGGTGCGCTCGCTTCGGATGCTGCGCGTGCTGGTGTCAGGCGTCGCCTTCGCCCCGGTGAGGCCGACCGGCAGCGCTACGAGCCAGACTTGACGCGGTCGGGCCGCTGCATCCAGCTCACGATCGGCATCGCCGGCAGCACCCAGCCCATGCCGACCACGACGTAGTAGATCGCCTGCCGCCAGCCGGACTCGGCGATCCACGGCATCTGCGCCGCCGCCATGCCGAGCAGGGCCCAGACGGTGGCCAGCACCAGGAGCAGGATGGCGCCGAGGAACTTGCGGGTGCGGATCGTCATGGCGGACTATTGCGGCTTTCGCGTAACTTGCGCTGCGGGAGCGGGGGACTATAAGGGGCACGCAGTCCGGTTCAAGTCTCTTAGGCACAGGCTTGGTTTTGTCCTTGAAATGACGATGATTTCCACCCCGTCCGAGCCGCACCGCGCCGTGCGCTGGTGGCTGATCTCCGTGGCCGCGCTGATCGCGCTGATGGTGCTGGTCGGCGGGGCGACGCGGCTGACGGAATCCGGCCTGTCGATTGTCGAGTGGAAGCCGGTCACGGGCAGCGTGCCGCCGCTCTCGGAGGCGCAGTGGACCGAGGCGTTCGAGGCCTACAAGAAGATCCCGCAATACCGCGAGCTCAACTCAGGCATGAGCCTGTCCGAGTTCAAGGAGATCTTCTGGTGGGAATGGAGCCACCGGCTGCTCGGCCGCTTCATCGGCGTCGCCTATCTCCTGCCGTTCCTGTTCTTCCTCTGGCGCGGCGGCCTGTCGGGTGAGTTGAAGCGCAGGTTGTGGCTGCTGTTCGCGCTCGGCGGGCTCCAGGGCGCGGTCGGCTGGTGGATGGTGGCCTCGGGCCTGACGGAGCGGGTCGAGGTCTCGCAATATCGGCTGGCGACGCATCTGGTGCTCGCGCTGCTGATCTTCGCCGGCATCGTCTGGACGGTGCGGCGGCTAAAGGAGCGGCCGCCGATCGCAGCATCTGCGCGGTTGCGCTTCACCAGCGCGCTGCTGCTCGCCGTGACCTTGGTGCAGATCTATTTCGGTGCGCTGGTCGCGGGTCTGCGCGCCGGGCGCGCCTACAACACCTGGCCTGAGATCGACGGCGCGTTCATTCCCTCAGTCGAGCGGCTGTGGTTCGAGACGCCGTGGTGGCGCAACATGTTCGACAATGTGCTGACCGTGCAGTTCGAGCACCGCATGACGGCCTATGCGCTGTTCATGCTGGCGGCGCTGCATGCGTTCGATGCGGTGCGCTCGCGCGCGGGCACGGCGGCCGGTGGCGCGCTCTGGCTGTTCGCCGCGGTCAGCCTGCAGGCGGTGCTCGGGATCCTCACGCTGCTCAACCAGGTGCCGATCGGCCTTGCGCTTTCGCACCAGGCTGTGGCGATCGTGGTGCTGACGCTTGCGGTGATGCAGGTAGAGCGGCTGGCCTCACGACACTCCGCGCAAGCGCAGCCGCGCGCGGTTCCTGTCAGCCAGCCCGGTTGATCAACAATAGCCGTAGACGCCGCACGCGTAGGGCAGACGCCAGAAATAATCGACCTGCTTCCCGCCGTAATACGGGCCCTGATAATCGTAGCTCCAGGGGCGGCCGTAGTAGCCCGGCAAGGTGCTGGAGCCGGGCAGGAGCGGCGTGCCCGGCAGGTTGCGGATGTAGCTGCCGATGCCATAGGCCGGCGAGATCAGCGCATCCGGATCGGTCTCGACATAGACCTGTGGCGGGTCCTGCGGCGGCACGACAGCACGCCGCCTCGCCGTCGCCGGCAGATCGGCGGCGAGCGCGCTTGAAACCGTCAGCATCGCCGCAAGGGCAGGCACCATCCAGCGCAGCATCGTCGGCTCCGAATCAAAGGGGCGATCCAGGGACGATGTATGCGGCAGATATGGTTAATGACTGTTAACTGGCGGCGGCTGAAACGGCCGCCGTCATTCCGGGGCGGCTCGTAGAGCCGAACCCGGAATCTCGAGATTCCGGGTCTGGTCCTTCGGACCATCCCGGAACGACAGTGATTACGCCCCCAGCGCCTGTTCCAGATCCGCGATCAGGTCTTCCTTGTCCTCGATGCCGATCGAGAGCCGCACCACGTCGGGGCCGGCGCCGGACTTCACCTTGGCGGCGTCGTCGAGCTGGCTGTGCGTGGTCGAGGCCGGGTGGATCACCAGCGAGCGGGTGTCGCCGACATTGGCGAGGTGCGAGAACAGCTGCAGCTTCGACACCAGGCTGACACCGGCGTCATAGCCGCCCTTCAGGCTGAAGGTGAACACCGCGCCGGCGCCCTTCGGTGCATATTTTCGCGCGAGTTGGTTGTACTTGTCGCTCGGCAGCCCCGCATAGCTCACCGAGGCCACCGCCGGATGGCCGGCGAGGAATTCGGCGACCGCCCTGGCGTTGTCGCAGTGCTTCTGCATGCGCAGCGGCAGCGTCTCGATGCCGGTGAGGATCATGAAGGCGTTGAAGGGCGAGAGCGCGGGGCCGAGGTCGCGCAAGCCCAGCACGCGGCAGGCGATCGCGAAGGCGAAATTGCCAAAGGTCTCCTGCAGGCGGATGCCGTGATATTCCGGCCGCGGCTCCGACAGCATCGGATATTTGCCCCCCGTCGACCAGTCGAAGGTGCCGGCATCGACGATGATGCCGCCGAGCGAGTTGCCGTGGCCGCCCAAAAATTTCGTCAGCGAGTGCACGACGATGTCGGCGCCGTGGTCGATCGGGCGGATCAGGTAGGGCGAGGCCAGCGTGTTGTCGACGATCAGCGGCACGCCGGCCTTGCGCGCCACCGTCGAGATCGCCTCGATGTCGGTGATGCTGCCGCCGGGATTGGCGATGGATTCGATGAAGATCGCCTTGGTGCGCGGCGTCACCGCGCGCTCGAAGCTTGCGATGTCATCGGGATCGGCCCACACCACGTTCCAGCCAAAACTCTTGAACGCGTGCGTGAACTGGTTGATCGAGCCGCCATAGAGCTTTCGTGCGGCGATGAATTCGTCGCCGGGCTGGAGCAGTTGCTGCAGGATCACGACCTGCGCGGCGTGGCCCGAAGCAACGGCAAGCGCAGCGGTGCCGCCTTCGAGCGCGGCGACGCGCTCTTCCAGCACGGCATTGGTCGGGTTGCCGATGCGGGTGTAGATGTTGCCGAACGCCTGCAAACCGAACAGCGAGGCGGCGTGATCGGCGTCATTGAAAACAAATGAGGTCGTTTGATAAATCGGGGTCGCGCGCGCGCCGGTGGTCGGATCGGGCTGTGCACCGGCATGCACGGCGAGGGTTGAAAATCCCGGAAGGCGATCGCTCATTGAGGGCGTCCTGTTCTTGTGGTCTGAAATCGCGCGGCATGCTGATGGGCGCCGCGGCTGCCGTCAAGCCGCCGCTTCACATCACCGCGCTACGATTGTCACGTTCGCGCAGTGGAAATTTATTGCGTCAGCTTTGCTCGGTCTTGTTTTTTGCGGCGCGATCCGACGCCGCGGTAGTGCCGCCGCCGACGCTCATCCGATTGAGGGATAGCCGCATGCCTTGTGTCGGTACCGGCGCGCGCTTGGAACTGAGCGTGCGCGAATTCACGCCCATCCAGGATATTTCGGACGACAGGCGGCCATATTCGATCTTGGGACAGCGGTTCATGACCACCTTGATACCGACCGACTCCGCCTTCGCCGCCGCCACATCGTCGCGTGCGCCGAGCTGCATCCAGATCACCTTCGGCAGCGGATCGAGCGTGAGCGCCTCTTCGACGACAGGCATGATGTGGCTGGAGTTGCGAAAGATGTCGATCATGTCGACGGGACGGCCGATATCCGACAGCGAGGCAACGAACGGCTTTCCGAGCAGCTCCTTGCCGACATGGCCGGGATTGATCGGGATCATGTCGTAGCCGCGCTGCGCCAGATATTTGAACGCGAAATAGCTCGGCCGCACGTTGACCGGCGAGGCGCCGACCATCGCGATCGACTTCACGCTGTTGAGGATGCCGCGGATGTAATTGTCGGGATAGGCGTCGTGGTTCATCTTTTTCTTTCCGTCATTCCGGGGCGCGCGAGAGCGCGAACCCGGAATCTCGAGATTCCGGGTTCGGCTCTGCGAGCCGCCCCGGAATGACGATATGGGGTTGAGCAGCGATGACGCCGCCCATCACTCATCCCGCCATGTCGGCGTGCGCTTCTCGATGAAGGCGCCGATGCCTTCCTCGGCGTCGCGCGCCATCATGTTCTCGGTCATCACCTCTGCGGCATAACGATAGGCATCCGCAAGGCTCATCTCGGCCTGGCGGTAGAACGCTTCCTTGCCGAGCTTCACGGTGTAGGCGGATTTCAATGCGACCTTTTCGGCGAGCGCAATCGCCGCATCGCGTTCGGTGCCGGCGGGAACGACGCTATTGATGAGCCCGATCTCGCGGGCGCGCGCGGCCGGGATGGGCTCGCCCGTCAGCAGCATCTCCATCGCCTGCTTGCGCGGCACGTTGCGCGACAGGGCCACCATCGGCGTCGAGCAGAACAGACCGATGTCGACGCCCGGGGTGGCGAAGCTCGCGGCGTCCGAGGCGATCGCGAGGTCGCAGCTGGCGACGAGCTGGCAGCCGGCGGCCGTCGCGATGCCCTGGACGGCGGCGACCACGGGCTTCGGCAGACGCACAATCGCCTGCATCATCGCGCTGCAGGCATTCATCATCTCGGCGAAGAAGGCACGGCCACGGTCCGGGTCGGTTCGGCGCGCGGTCAGTTCCTTCATGTCGTGGCCGGCAGAGAAGGCCGGGCCGTTGGCGGCGATGACGGCGGCGCGGATGCGTTTGTCCTCGGCAATCGCGTTGAAGCTCGCATGCAGCTGGCCGATCATGGCCTCCGACAGGCTGTTGCGCGCGGCGGGGCGGTTCAGCGTGAGCACGGCGACGGTGCCGACGATCTCCCGCAGCAGGATCGGCGGTTCCGGGGAGGGGGTGCGGGCGGGCTGGACGGACATGGAAGATTCCGCTTGGGATATTGCAGTTGGATGACGCAGATAACTTAATGTAACAGGCAACGTGAAGCGAGGGTGGGGAACGGCATGGCGTTAGCGAAAATGAGCGTGGCGGAGCTCGAGCAGTTTCTCCGCGAGGAATTTCCCCAGGCCTTCAGTGGCGACGACATCACGATCGAGAGCGCAGACGGCCAGACCAGCCTTTTGCGCCAGCGCTACAGCGAAAGGATGCTGCGGCCGGGTGGAACCGTGTCGGGCCCGACGCTGATGGCGCTGGCCGATTTCGCGATGTATGTGGTGCTGCTGTCCGCGATCGGCCCGATCGGGCTCGCGGTCACCACCAATCTCAACATCAATTTCCTGCGCAAGGGCCAGCCCGGGCAGGATGTGCTGGCCGAGGCGCGGCTGCTCAAGCTCGGCAAGCGTCTGGCGGTCGGAGAGGTGAACCTCTTGTCCGGAACCTCACCCGATCCGATCGCCCATGTCACCTCGACCTATTCCATTCCAAATGTTTGAGCTTTTTGCAGGTAATATAGCACCTTATTTTTAAGCCATTGATTTTACGTATATAATTCACATCTGTGGGCATTGACCGTTGCGCCTCTCTTCTCTAGAAAACCGCGCAGTCCGGTGCGGTGTTCGCGCCGATGTCTCCCTCACGGAAATTCTGACATGAAAACCTTTTCGGCAAAGCCGGCCGAGGTGACGAAGAAGTGGGTGCTGATCGACGCCAAGGGTCTGGTCGTCGGCCGTCTCGCCACCATCGTCGCCATGCGCCTGCGCGGCAAGCACCTCCCGACCTACACCCCGCACGTTGATTGCGGCGACAACGTCATCATCATCAACGCGCAGCATGCGGTCCTCACCGGTCGCAAGCGCGAGCAGAAGACCTACTACAAGCACACCGGCTATGTCGGCCACGTCAAGGAGCGCACCGCGCGCCAGATCCTCGAGGGCCGTCATCCCGAGCGCGTGCTCGAGAAGGCCGTCGAGCGCATGATCCCGCGTGGTCCGCTCGGCCGCGTGCAGATGGGCAACCTCCGTGTCTATGGCGGCGCCGATCATCCGCACGAGGCGCAGCAGCCCGAGAAGATCGATATCGCCAAGTTGAACCGCAAGAACACGAGGGCCGCATAACATGGCCGAATCCATCCAGTCGCTCGACCAGCTCTCGCAGCTCAAGACGGCGGCGGCGCCCGAGGCGCCCAAGCACGAGAAGAAGGTCGACAAGTTCAACCGCGCCTATGCCACCGGCAAGCGCAAGGACGCGGTCGCCCGCGTGTGGATCAAGCCGGGCGCCGGCAAGGTCACCGTCAACTCGCGCGAGGTCGAGGTCTATTTCGCCCGTCCCGTGCTGCGCATGATGATCGAGCAGCCGTTCTCGGTGGCTCAGCGTTCGGGCCAGTACGACGTGATCTGCACCGTCGCCGGCGGCGGTCTGTCCGGCCAGGCCGGCGCGGTCCGTCACGGCATCTCCAAGGCGCTCACCTATTTCGAGCCGGAGCTGCGCACTGTGCTCAAGAAGGGCGGCTTCCTCACCCGCGACTCGCGCGTGGTCGAGCGCAAGAAGTACGGCAAGGCCAAGGCCCGCCGGTCCTTCCAGTTCTCGAAGCGTTAATCGCTTCGGTCGCATTCGCCGCGAAAGCGGCTTCAATGAGATGCAAAAGGGCGCTGATTTTCAGCGCCCTTTTTATTGTTCGTTTGTATGCAAATTGACGACGAGTTTCCGGAAAACTTGCGGCCGCGCGAAAACCTGAATGGAACCCGCGGGAACCTAGCGTCGCAATCGGAAGGGCGCGCAAATCGGATGTGCCGATCGCGTAACTGCTATGTTTTCAAGGGGGCCGACATGATGTCGCTCGATAGCATCACGCTCTATTTGGTTGCCACCATGGTTGCCGCACTGCTCGGCGCCATGATGGTGTTCTTTGGCAAGCAGGAGAACAGTCCTGCGCTGAAATGGTGGGGCACCGCCTATCTGCTCGGTGCCGCCTCCGTCGCGCTGTGGACGGCGGCCGGCGAGAGGCTGGGGCCGCATCTCTATCTGGCGTTAAATGCCGTCGGCTTCGTGGCCTGCGGCATGGTGTGGAATGCGGCGCGCGTCTTCCACGGGCGCAAGCCGAACTGGCCGGGCCTCGTGCTCGGCGCGCTCGCCTGGGTCGCCGCCGTGACGCTGCTCGATCCCACTGCGTCCATGCTGCGCATGATCATCGGCGCCGGCATCGTCTCGGTCTACGCGGCGGTGACGGCGAGCGAGCTCTGGGTCGAGCGGCGCAAGAGCCTGCAACGGCGCTGGCCGGCCTTCGTCGTGCCGGTGATGCATGGCTGCGTGCTGATGCTGCCGATCCTGATCGGCAGCTTCCTGCGCCCACACGATGCCGGCTTCTCCTCGAGCATCTGGGTCACCGTGTTCGCGGTCGAGCTCGTGCTCTATGCCGTCGGCACCGTGTTCGTGATCTTCATGCTGGTGTCCGAGCGCACCGTCACCGCGCACCGGACCGCGGCGTCGACCGATCCGCTGACCGGCATGCTCAACCGCCGCGGCTTCTCGGAAGCCTGCGGCCGCGTGATCGATCGCGAGGCCAAGGCTGGACGGCCCGTCACCGTGATGATCTTCGACATCGACCACTTCAAGTCGATCAACGACCGCTTCGGCCATCCCGCCGGCGACGAGATGCTGAGACTGTTCTCGACCGTCGTCGTCAACAATTTGCGCATCTCCGACCTCTCGGGCCGCATCGGCGGCGAGGAGTTCGCGGCACTCCTGCCGTGTTCGCTGGAGGAGGGTGTGCTGGTGGCCGAGCGCGTGCGCGAGGCGTTCGAGACCTCCGGCGTCGTGGTCGACGAAGGCCCGGTCGACACCACCGTCAGCATCGGCGTCGCCGGCGGTCCGGCCGGCACCGAGCTCGAGGTGTTGCTGGCCTCGGCCGACACCGCGCTCTACCAGGCCAAGCGCGGCGGCCGTAACCGCGTCGAGGCGGCGGAGGAGCTGCCGCTGTCGCTGGAGAACTGGCGTCGCCAGAGCGCAGCGCGGGTCGGTGCGCCGCAGGCACGTCCGGTCACGGCGTGAGCTCGAGGGCGGCCCTGCGGTAATCCGCTGTTTACCATTCGATCCCTACCATTGCGGTCATGGAATCGATCCGTCGACAGAACCCGCAGGCCGCCCTGATGTCGCTCGAAGCGCAAGCAGCCTCGGCACGCGGCGGCTTCGCCTGCCTGTTCTCGACCGCGGACGAATACGAGACGGCGCTGATCACCGAGCGCCGTGCGCAAGGGCGCTACGCGCAAGGCCGCAGCTACTGGCCGCTCGCGCTGTTCGTCGGTTGTGCGCTGATCGTCGCGGGCACTGTTCTGCTGTTCGCCTGAGAACGCCCGCATTTTTGACCCACCAGGGCGCCGTTTCGGCGCCTTTTTCTTTTGGACAGGGTGCGGTAGACACGCCCATCGAACAAAAAGGGTGGAAACGATGATCACCGAGATCGCGCAAATCGACGTCAAGCCGGGCAGCGAGAAGGACTTCGAGGCCGCTGTCGCCAAGGCCAAGGCTGCTTTCGGCCGGTCCAAGGGCTTTCACGGCTTCGAGCTGCACAAGTCGATCGAGAAGCCGCAGCGCTACCGGCTGATGGTGAAGTGGGCGACGCTGGAGAACCACACCGTCGATTTCCGCGGCTCCGAGAATTTCACCGAATGGCGCGGCCTCGTCGGCCAGTATTTTGCCGCGCCGCCGGAGGTCGAGCACACCGAGACCGTGCTGACCACGTAAGGCGTTATTTCTGGAGCATGATCTTTTCGGAAAACCGCTGCACACTTTTCCGGATCATGCTCTACGCCGCCTCAGCGAGGGGCGCCGCCTCATACGTCTTGAAATGGTCGATCATGACCTTGGCGATGGCGACCAGCGGGAGCGCCAGCGCGAGGCCCCAGATTCCGAACACGACGCCGAGCAGGATCTGGAACGCGAACAGCGTGGCCGGCGGGATGTCGAGCGCCTGCCGCTGCAGGAGCGGCGTCAGCACGTAGCTCTCCATGGCGTGGACGACCATGAAGAGCAGAAAGGCCGACAGCGCCGGGATCCAGCCCGAGGCGAGGCTCGCCAGCACCACGACGACGCCGGCGATGATGGCGCCGACGGTCGGGATGAAGGCGAGCAGGCCGGCCTGGATCCCCAGGATGAACGAGCCGGGGATGCCGATGATGGCGAGCCCGATCCAGGTCACGACGCCGACCGCGATCATCACGACAATCTGTGCGATCAGCCAGCGCTCCAGCGTCTCAGCCGTCCGGTCGATGATGAGCGCGACGCGGGTGCGATGCTTCGCAGGCGCGAGGAACAGCAGGCCGTCGTGATAGACGGCGGGCTGGGCGGCGAAGGCGAGCCCCAGAAACAGCACGATGAAGATGTTGCCGACGGCGCTGATCGCGCCGAACAGCAGCTTGAAGGTCTGGCTCACGATTGCGCCGCCGCTGGAGGCAAGCGCGCCCGCGCCCGGCAAGCCGCCGTGCGCGCTCGGACTTGGGGCGGGCGCCGGCGCCTCGTCGGTTGAGGCCGCGGGCGTTGCGTTGCCGAGATCGAACACGCTGGTGTCGATGCCGTGGCTTTCGAGGAAGGACCGGACGTTGCCGATCTGCGACTTGATGGTCTTGCTGAGCAGCGAGGCCTGCTCGGCGATGGTGGCGCCGCCGAGATAGGCAACGCCTGCGAGCAGCACCGCAAGGACGAGGCAGACGATCGCGAGTCGCATTGTGTGCGGCAGGTGAACGCGCCGTCCGAGCGCATTGGTCAGCGCGTTGAGGCCGACGCCGAGCAGCATGCCGGTGAAGATCAGGAGCAGGGTGGCCGCAAAATACCAGGTGAAGGCGAGCAGCGCCGTGAACAGCACGACGCCGATGCCGCCGACCGAGATCGCCCAAGCCTGATCCCAAGTCTGATCAAGAGCCAGATCGGTGCGGGTCCGGGGCCGTTCATCTCTGGAAATGGTCACATCGGGTCCTTTTCGGGAGGCTGCAGGCGGCCACTCTTTCGCGAAATTCCAGCGGGGATCAAGCCGGGCCCGGTGCCGGCCTGGTGCCGATTTGACGTCTCCGGCCCGAAAGGATCAACGCCGGGTGCCAAATGGGCGCCATATCCGCAGGCCGGCACCCGCATTTGCGCGAAAATAGCATTGCCGTCCCGCGATCCCCTCTGTTGAATTTGTTCCATTCGAGGGGCATGTTTGGAGAATCTTCTTAGCGCGGGAGGTCGGAAGGGCAGATGAGAAAGCCGGTCGTCGGCGTGATCGGGAATTCCCATCGCGTCGAGAATCGATTTCAGGTCCAGATGGTCGGCGAGCGCAATTTGCGCGCCGTGGCCGAGGTCTCCGGCGGCTTGCCGGTGATGTTTGCGGGCTCGCCTGATATCACCGACATCGGGGCGCTGCTCGATACCGTCGACGGCGTCATCCTCACCGGCGCCCGGGCCAACGTGCATCCGACCCGCTTCAACGTCGACCCTTGCGAGAAGCACGAGCCCTACGACATCCATCGCGACGAGGTGGCGCTGGCGCTCTCGGTGGCCTGCGTCTCCCGCGGCGTGCCGCTGTTCGGCATCTGCCGCGGTCTCCAGGAGATGAACGTCGCCTTTGGCGGCTCGCTGCATCCCGAGATCCGCGAGATCCCGGGCCGCATGAACCACCGCATGCCGCGACTCGAGAGCGGCGAGATCCACCCCGATCCGACTGTGGTGTTCGCCGACCGTCACGACGTCGACCTGACGCCGGGAGGCGCCTTCGCAAAAATTCTCGGCTGCGAGCGGATCAGGGTCAATTCGCTGCACGGGCAGGGTATCCTCGATCCCGGCAAGCGCGTGCTGATCGAGGGCATCGCCGAGGACGGCACCATCGAGGCGATCCGCATCGCGGAAGCCCCGACCTTCGCGCTCGGCGTGCAATGGCATGCCGAGTACGACCCGCAGCATAATCCGATCAACCGCAAGCTGTTCGAAGCTTTTGGCGAAGCGCTGGTGGCGCGGCAGAAGGCGGCGGCGTAGGGCAGACCCTTACCCCGCCGTCATTGCGACGGCGGGCGATTGCTGGAGGCTACGCCATGCATTCAAGGCGCTCTCCAAATTCGAGCGAGATAAACCAATCAGTAGGAATTGGTCCGCCCTGATTTTTGCGGCTCTGATTTGTTCTTTGAGAACGAAGTGGAGTCAGATGCAGAACGAAGGCTGACGGCGCGAAGGCGCGAGGTGCCGGAACACCAGGATGCCGACTCATAACGCGCGGCAAGCCATAGCCGGATAGACGCATTCCCACCTTAAAGGCGACAAATTTTCAGACATTGAGAAGAGCGGACGAACATAGTTGCATGACGTTGGAGTGCACGAATGAGCCCTTCCGGAGCTTTGGTCGCGATCCTGCCGTGTAATGACCTTGATGCGTCGGAGCGGTTCTACAATCGGCTGGGCTTTGCGCGCCCGGACAGTGAAAGGCCTGCTCCGGGAGAGCCCGACACCTATCGCATGCTGTCGAACGGGAAGGGCGGATATCTACATCTGACGGACGCGGTCGAGGGATGGCTAACGCCGGGCAGAAACCCTTTTGGGCTTTTTCTTTACCTCGAGAATGTTGATGCCGCAGCGCGCGAATTTCAGCAATCACCCGAAGACAAGCCGTGGGGGATGTACGAATTTGCGATCTCTGACCCGGATGAAACGTTGGTCCGTGTCGGTTGGCCAACCCATCTCCGCGCCGGGGCGCAATAATTCGTCTGCAACTGCCCATCGTGACATTTTGTGCTGCTGCGCCAACTGGGCCGCTCAGCGGCTCGCGAAGCAGGCATTCGCAGCCAGCCTCACGCCGTCCGCTCCATCCGCCGCGCGCGATACGCCTGCGGCGACATCAAAGTCAGCTTGCGGAACGCCTTGCGAAAGCTGCTTTCGTCCTCATAGCCGGCGGCGCGGGCGATGGTCTTGACCGGCTGCGTCGTCGTCTCGAGCAGCGTGCGCGCATGCTCGACGCGACGGCGCATGATGAAGGCTTGCGGCGGTTCGTGCGTAAGCTCCTGAAACTTGCGGTTCAGCGTGCGCTCGCTGAGGCCGAGTGCACCGGCGAGGCGCTTGACCGTCATCGGGCTGTTGCCGGTGCGGCGAACCAGAAGATCGGCTTTGGTCAGCAGCGGGTCGTGCGAGAGCAGATAGCCGACGGGCATGAAGATCGATTGGCTGCGCTGTGCGGTGTCGATGACGACGTAGTCCGCGCATAGTTTTGCGATCTCCTTCCCATCCACCATCTCGATCAGCCTGAGCAGGAGGTCGACCCACGACATCGGTCCGGCCGCGCAGACGATGCGGTCGGTCGCTGTAATGACGGCGTCGGCTGCGAGGTCGACCGCGGGATGCCGCTGCCGCAGCTCGCCTTGCAGCCACCAGGTGATGGTGGCGCGGCGGTTGTCGAGCAGGCCGGCGCCCGCGAGCAGGAAGACGCCGCTGCAAAAGGCGCCGATCAGACGGCCGTTCGCATGCTGCTGCCGCAGCCAGGCGCCGGCACGGGCATATTGCGGTTGCAGCCGCGCGGCCGTGACGTGGTCGACGAGGTTGCCGGGAACGAGGATCGCGTCGAAGCTGCCGCGTCTGCCGATGGCGCCGTCGACCGCGACCATCTGGCCGCCGCCGGCGCGCACATCCTTGCCGTCGAGCGACAGCGTCTGCCAGGCGAAGCGGGATTTTGCACCGCCTTGCTGCATCACATGATTGGCGAGCGACAGGACGTCGGCGATGCCGGCGATCGCCGAGTGCATGCAACCTTCCAGCGCCAGAATTGCGAGTTTCATGGGACCTCCGGCAGGACGCGACGATCCTAGCCGATCACTGCGTCCGCGCATGGCGGAAATTGCCCGATCTCTGGCTTATCCGCCACTGCCTTGCCGGGCCTGCCGGGTCCAAATTCGCCGCGTCGTCACACGACATGATTGGAGAAAGACATGCCTTACGTCACCATTTCCACAGTCCGCGGCATCCTGGACGCCGCGCAGACGAAGACGCTGCTCGAACGGATCACCGACCTGATGGTCGAGGTCGAAGGGCAGGGCAGCCCGGAATTCCGCCGCAACGTCTGGGTCAGGATCGAGGAGCAGGAGCCCTCGCACTGGTCGCTCGGCGGCATGCAGCCGACGAGCGAGATCATCGCGAGCACGTTCGGTGCGATCGGAGCCGATGGCGTGAGGGTGGCACGGTAGCAGCGCCTGGCGCAGGGCGGATCAGCCGTCGTCATGGTCCGCCACTGCCTCTGCTCAACCGATCACCTCGCCATCCTGCATGGCCTTCCCATTGCGTTGCACAATCGCAACGTTGGTCTCCACGCGCAGCATTGAGGTTCTCGAGAGGAACACCATATCCTCTGCAAGGGAGCCCTTGCCGTGCAGACCATGAAGGCGGCCCTCGTTGCGGCGATCACCGTCGTGGCTTTGACCTGCTGCCTCCGTCCCAGCTCAGCGGAGGAGAGCGGCCGTGTTGCCCTGGTTGTTTCGATCGACGGGGCGATTGGCCCTGCGTCGGCCAGCTACGTGAAGGAAGCTTTGGCCAAGGCGAGCGAACGGCGCGCCGAGGTCGTGCTTCTGAGATTGAACACGCCCGGTGGTCTCAATTCCAGCATGCGCGAGATCATCGCGGATGTGCTCGCCTCGCCCATCCCTGTCATCGGCTATGTCGCTCCCTCCGGCGCCCACGCGGCGAGCGCGGGGACCTATATCCTCTATGCGACCCACATCGCGGCGATGGCGCCAGGCACCAATATTGGTGCCGCGACGCCGGTGCAGATTGGCGGGCCGCTGCCGGGTCTGCCGGGCGGTGCGCCGGACAAGGGCGGCAAGGACAAGAAGGACGGTGACCAGCAGAGCGAGCCCAAGGATCAGCTCAAGGATCAGCTCAAGGATCCAATGACGGCGAAGGCGACCAATGACGCGGTTGCTTTCATCCGCAGCCTTGCGGAGCTGCGCGGCCGCAATGCGGATTGGGGGGAGAAGGCGGTCCGTGAGGCTGCCACACTCTCTGCCAACGGCGCGCTGGAAGCTCATGCCATCGATCTCGTCGCGCGCGATCAGGCTGAATTGCTGAGGCAGCTCGACGGTCGTGTGGTGGAGGTTGCAGGCGGCAAGACGCAACGGCTCGCGACGAAGGATGCCGTCGTTGAAGCCGTCGACCCCGGACGGATATCCCGCTTCCTGGCGGTCATCACCGATCCGAACGTGGCGTTCATTCTCCTGATGATCGGCATCTACGGCCTGATCTTCGAATTCATGTCTCCCGGTGCCGTCGCTCCGGGAGTCGTCGGCGCGATCTGCCTGCTGATCGGCCTCTATGCGCTCAATCTGCTGCCGGTCAATTATGCCGGCTTCGCCCTGATGCTGGTCGGGCTCGTGCTTCTCACCATCGAAGCCTTCAACCCGACCGTTGTGATCGGTCTCGGCGGAATCATCGCTTTCGTGCTGGGAGCACTGATGCTTTTCAGGAGCGAGGCGCCTGGCTACCAGCTGTCGTGGTGGGTGATCGGCATCACTGCGGCCGTGTTCAGCGGCTTTGCGCTCGTCGTGCTTGGTTCACTTCGGCGCATCCGCAAGGCTCCTGCACTGGTCGGTGCGAAGGCCATGCAAGGCTTGCCCGCGGAGATTCTCGACTGGAACGGGAACGAAGGTCATGTCTTCGCCCATGGTGAGCGCTGGCAGGCGCGCGGTGCCGAAACGTTCAAGCCCGGAGAGATGGCCGAAATCGCCAACGTCATCGACCTGACGCTGCTGATACGGCGCACGCCCGCCCGAAACGGCGAGGGAGGTACATCATGATGCTGGAATATCTGACTTATGCGGCGCTTGCGCTGCTTGTCGTCATGTTTCTGTCCCAGGCCATTCGAATCCTGCGCGAATACGAGCGTGGCGTCGTCTTTACACTCGGCCGCTTTACCGGCGTGAAAGGACCGGGCCTCATCCTCCTCATTCCGGTCGTGCAGCAACTCGTCAAGGTCGATCTCCGGGTGATGGTGCAGGTCGTGCCGCCGCAGGACGTGATTTCCCGGGACAACGTGTCGGTCAAGGTCAACGCCGTTCTGTACTTCCGCATCGTCGACCCCGAACGTGCCATCATCAAGGTCGGCGACTACATGGCCGCCACCAGCCAGCTTGCCCAGACCACGCTGCGCTCGGTTCTCGGCAAGCACGAGCTCGACGAGATGCTTGCCGAGCGCGACAGGTTGAACGCCGACATCCAGGAGATCCTCGACAAGCAGACCGACGTCTGGGGCATCAAGGTCACCGGCATAGAGATCAAGGACGTCGATATCAATGAAACCATGGTTCGCGCGATTGCCAAACAGGCCGAGGCGGAACGCTTGCGGCGGGCCAAGGTGATCAATGCGATGGGCGAGGAGCAGGCTGCTGAAAAGCTCGTCGAAGCCGGCCGGATTCTCGCGCAGGAGCCCCAGGCGATGCAGCTGCGTTATTTCGCGGCTCTTCACGACATCGCGGGCGAACGGTCGTCGACCGTCGTCTTTCCGCTACCGACGGGTTTGCTCGATCATTTTATGCCGCGGCGGGACAACCCATAGGGAAAGCAGCGGGCCGACCCATCTTCGGCCTCAATGGGCGTATCGAATGTCGATCCCTACTTAAACGGGAGGACAATTCGATGACGAAGCCTACCGCCAGCCCAGCCAGCTGTCGCCAACGTCGAACATCCATGCTCGCCATTCCACTGCTGTCCTTTGCGCTCTGGGCCGGCGGCATCGGCGCAGCGCGCGCCGCAGAGCCGGGCAAGGACGCTTCGGCCGGCAGCCTGCCGCGCATTCTCGTGCTTGCGACGGGTGGCACCATCGCGGGCCAGGCCAACCCGCGTGCGACCGGTGCCTACAAATCCGGCCAGATCACGGGCGAGCAGCTGATGGCGTCGGTGCCGGGCCTCGACAAGCTGGCGAAGCTGAACGCCGAGCAGATTTCGTCGATCGGCTCCCAGGACATGAACGACAAGGTCTGGTTCGCGCTGGCCCGCCGCATCCAGGATGCCTTCGACAAGAATGAAGCCGACGGCGTCATCATCACCCATGGCACGGATACGCTGGAGGAGACCGCGTTCTTCCTCGACAACGTGGTGCGCGGCGACAAGCCGGTGGTGATCGTCGGCTCGATGCGGCCGGCCACTGCGGTGAGCGCGGACGGCCCCGGCAATCTCTACGAGGCGGTGCAAGTGGCCGCCGATCCGCGCTCGCGCGGCCGCGGCGTCATGGCCGTGCTGAACGACAAGATTCAGGGCGCGCGCTCGGTGACGAAGACCAACACGACGAGCATCGAGACCTTCAGCTCCCCCAATGACGGCCCGGTCGGCTATGTCGACACCGCCGGCGGCATCCGTTTCATGACCCAGGCCGCCGGCTTCAAGCGCGCGAGCTATCAGCTTCCCGCGGGCGAGCAATTGCCGCGCGTCGAGATCGTCTACTCGCATGCCAACATGGACGCCGTTCCGATCGAGGACGCGATTTCCCACGGCGCAAAGGGCATCGTGCTGGCCGGCGTCGGCGACGGCAATACGTCGAAGTCGGCACTCGACGCGCTCGAGGCCGCCGCGAAGAAGGGCATCCTCGTCGTCCGCTCCACGCGGGTTCGATCCGGCTTCGTCACGCGGAACGTCGAGGTCGACGACGACAAGAATGGCTTCGTCGTGTCCGAAGATCTCAACCCGCAGAAGGCGCGCGTCCTCACCCAATTGTTGATCGCCAGCGGCGTGACGGCGCCGGCCGAGCTGCAGAAGGCCTTTACGGCGACGTGGTGATAGGCCGCCTCGCATCTTGTAGGGTGGGTTAGCGTAGCGGATTGCGCGAAGCGCAAACAGCTAGGCGTAACCCACCTCTTCTGCTTGCTCGGATAGAGACAGTGGTGGGTTACGCATTGCAAATGCGCTTCGCACATCTGCAATGCTAACCCACCCTACGGACCTACGACTCCGCAAACGAAAAGGCGCCCCTTTCGGAGCGCCTTTTGCCTGTCTCGTCCTGTTCGGGCCGCTTAGCCCGAATAGTACATGTCGAACTCGACCGGGTGCGGGGTCATTTCGAAGCGCTCGACTTCGGTCATCTTCAGCTCGATATAGGCGTCGATGAAGTCGTCGTCGAACACGCCGCCGTTCTTGAGGAAGCCGCGATCCTTGTCGAGGTTTTCCAGCGCCTCGCGCAAGCTGCCGCAGACGGTCGGGATCTGCTTCAACTCTTCCTTCGGCAGGTCGTAGAGGTCCTTGTCCATCGCCGGACCCGGATCGATCTTGTTCTTGATGCCGTCCAGGCCGGCCATCAGCATCGCGGCGAAGCCGAGATAGGGATTGGCAAGCGGATCGGGGAAGCGCACCTCGACACGCTTGGCCTTCGGCGAAGCGGTGTAGGGAATGCGGCAGGAGGCCGAGCGGTTGCGCGCGGAGTAGGCGAGCAGCACCGGGGCCTCGTAGCCCGGGACCAGACGCTTGTAGGAGTTGGTCGACGGGTTGGTGAAGGCGTTGATCGCCTTGGCGTGCTTGATGATGCCGCCGATGTAGTGGAGGCAGGTCTCCGACAGGTCGGCATACTTGTTGCCGGCGAACACCGGCTTGCCTTCCTTCCAGATCGACTGGTGCACGTGCATGCCCGAGCCGTTGTCGCCGTAGACCGGCTTCGGCATGAAGGTGGCGGTCTTGCCGTAGATATGCGCGACCTGATGGATGCAGTACTTGTAGATCTGCAGGTGGTCGGCCATCAGCGTCAGCGTGTCGAACTTCATGCCGAGCTCGTGCTGGGCGGAAGCGACCTCGTGGTGATGCTTCTCGACCTTGACGCCCATCTTGGCCATGGCGCCGAGCATCTCGGAGCGCATGTCCTGCACGGAGTCCTGCGGCGGGACGGGGAAGTAGCCCGCCTTGGTGCGGATGCGGTGGCCGAGGTTGCCGCCCTCATATTCCGTGTCGGTGTTGGTCGGCAGCTCCGAGGAGTCGAGGCGGAAACCGGTGTTGTAGGGGGAGGAGGAGTAGCGCACGTCGTCGAACACGAAGAACTCGGCCTCGGGACCGACGAACACGCTGTCGCCCACGCCCATCGACTTCACCATGGCTTCGGCCTTCTTGGCGATGCCGCGGGGGTCGCGGTTGTAGGGCTCGCCGGTGGTCGGCTCGAGCACGTCGCAGGTGATGACCATCGTGGTCTCGGCGAAGAACGGATCGATCGTCGCGGTCACCGGATCGGGCATCAGGCACATGTCGGACTCGTTGATCGCCTTCCAGCCGGCGATCGAGGAGCCGTCGAACATCGTCCCTTCGGCGAAAATGTCCTCATCGATCATGCTGACGTCGAACGTCACGTGCTGCCACTTGCCGCGCGGATCGGTGAAGCGCAGGTCGACGTATTTGACGTCGTTGTCCTTGATCGATTTCAGGACGTCTTTGGCGGTCTTCATGCATACCCCTTTTGGCTCTGCGGGTCGGTTTCCAGATGAGCAAAATTATTCTCGCTTTGGGCGAGTTTTGCGCGACCGCACAAACGAAATCAGGCCGCCGAGGCAGCCTTATTTCTTGTCAGAGTGTCGCAAAATGCGGGATAGCACCCGGCTCAGATAGCGTCCAGCCCGGATTCGCCGGTCCGGATGCGGATCGCCTCTTCGATGTTGGAGACGAAAATTTTGCCATCGCCGATGCGCCCGGTTTGCGCCGCGCGGCGGATCGCGTCGATGGCGCGCTCGACCAGGTCGTCGCCGATCACGATCTCGATCTTCACCTTGGGCAGGAAGTCGACGATGTATTCTGCGCCGCGGTAAAGCTCGGCGTGACCCTTCTGCCGGCCGAAGCCCTTGGCTTCGGTGACGGTGATGCCCTGAAGGCCGACTTCCTGAAGCGCTTCCTTCACCTCGTCGAGCTTGAACGGCTTGATGATGGCTTCGATTTTCTTCACTGCGCGCCTCCCGGCCTTTCGATCAAATAGCAACGTCTTCGTCAGGATGCGCTTTTCTTCACGCACGATCTTGTCTTCGCTATGCCGGGATCCCTGACCAGTCCGGCAACAACGGCCGGCCACACCCAGATAAACGTCAGTGAGCACGACGAACCGAAGCGGCTTCCTCGAAAGCAGGGTCTATGCCAAGTTGCAAATACCCTGATTATTGGAGCGTTATCAGCCTTTTAACGAGCATCTCTGATAGGTGGCGCCGACCGGGCCAAAATACCGAAGACTACGAAATAGGCAAACAGTTCAGTATATGTGCAGATCGGTGTTCCCGGCGACGGATCGGCACAAAAAATGCCTGTTGAAGAGGCGTTTGTACCAGGGAAGTGGCATGGAAGTTCTGACCAACGCCGAAATGCAGCGCGCCGACCAGCTCGCGATCGCGGCCGGCACGCCCGGCTTCAAGCTCATGCTGAGCGCCGGCCAGGCGGTCGCGGAGGCCGCCAATGCGCTGGTGGAGGAGGGGCCGATCCTGATCGTGGCCGGCCCCGGCAACAATGGCGGTGACGGTTTTGTCGCAGCCGCCGAGCTCGCCGCGCAAGGGCGCGAGGTCTCGGTGATCCTGATGTGCGAGCGCGATCAGCTCCAGGGCGATGCGGCCTCCGCCGCGCGCGGCTGGAAGCATCCGGTGCTGCCGTTCAATCCGCAGGCGATCGGAAGACCTGCGCTGATCATCGATGCGCTGTTCGGGGCCGGCCTCAGCCGCTCCGTCGAGGGCGAGGCGCGGGAGATGATCGAGGCGATCAACGCCAACGGCGCGCCAGTGCTCGCGGTCGACCTGCCGAGCGGCATCAACGGCACCAGCGCCGCCGTGCTGGGCGTGGCCGTGAACGCTACCGAGACCGTCACCTTCTTCCGCAAGAAGCCGGCGCACCTGCTGCTGCCGGGACGGATGCATTGCGGCCGGGTGCGGGTTGCCGACATCGGTATCGACGCGCAGGTGCTGGACGAGATCGGGCCGCAGATTTTCGAGAACGATCCGGATTTCTGGGGTGCGGCGTTTCCGGTGCCGCGCATCGACGGCCACAAATATGCGCGGGGGCACGTGCTCGCGGTCTCCGGCGACGCAGCCGCGACCGGCGCAGCGCGGCTCGCCGCGCGCGGCGCGTTACGCGCCGGCGCCGGGCTGGTGACGCTCGCCACCCCGCGCGATGCGCTCGCGATCAATGCTGCCGCGCTCACCGCGGTGATGGTGCGCCCCGTCGATACCGCAGTCGAGTTCGGCGAACTGCTCGGCGACAAGCGCTACAACACCTGCATCATCGGTCCCGGCGCCGGAATCGGCGAACGCACCTGCGACATGGTCCACACCGCGCTTGCCGCACAACGACATCTGGTGCTGGACGCGGACGCGCTGACGAGCTTTGCCGCAACCCCTGAGCACCTGTTTGAATCGATCAAATCCTCGCACGACAATGCGGTGGTGCTGACGCCGCACGAGGGCGAGTTTCCGCGCCTGTTCTCCGATCTCAGCAACAAGCATCCGGGCCGCTCCAAGCTCGAGCGCGTCCGCGTCGCCGCCGAGCGCTCCGGCGCGGTGGTGCTGCTGAAGGGGCCCGATACCACCATCGCCGCTCCCGACGGCCGCGCCACCATCGCCGCCAACGCGCCGCCATGGCTTGCCACCGCCGGCGCCGGCGACGTGCTCTCCGGCATCATCGCAGGACTGCTGGCACAGGGCGTGCCGGCCTTCGAAGCCGCCAGCATCGGCGTCTGGATGCACGGCGAGGCCGCAAGCGAAGCGGGGCCGGGCCTGATCGCGGAGGACCTGACCGAGACGCTGCCGGCCGTGCACCGGCGGATCTATGATGCGCTGGGGGTGGAGTACTAAACTCGCCGCACACGCTCCCGTCGTCGCCCGCGCGCAAGCCATACGGCTAAACCGCTAATCACGCCTCCGCGTGCCGGCCCCGTAGGGTGGGCAAAGCGAAGCGTGCCCACCATTTCTGCCGACATCAGGAAAATGGTGGGCACGGCGCGAAGAGCGCCTTTGCCCACCCTACGGAGCCGGGCGCTGGGCGCGCATACTCACTCCACCCAATACCAGCGCACCAGCCGCGGCGCGGCCCAGTCTGTCGCAACCGACTCGATCAGCCATCGTCCCGGAGAGGTCGCCGCGAACGCGATGCGCTGGGTCTGGCCGGGCTCGATCGCGAGCGTGTCGAGCCAGTAGGGCTTCCAGCCGTCGTCGAGCTTGTCGAGCAGGCGGAAGGGGTGGCCGTGCAGGTGGAAGACCGTCGTGATGGGGGCGGGGTTCTTGAGGGCCAGCACGACGGTGCGGCCGGCCTTGGCGCGGAAGGCGGGGGCGGAGGTCGTGGAGAAATTTGCGGGTCGCACCCAGCCGCCATCGGGGGCGCCCAGCGCGACATCGAACCGCAGGGCGCCTTTCAGATCGAGCTTCTCGGGCAGGTCGTTCGACGGGAGCGGCTGCGGCGGCAACAGCGGCGCGCGCCGCTCCAGCTGGCCTGATATCTTGAGGCTGCCCACCTGGCGCGCCTCCTTGCCGTCATGCAGCAGGAATGCGGCCGATGTGGCCGCATCCACGAAGGCGTCGGCCCGTCCGCCGGGGGCCAGGACAAGGGCGCCGTTGCGGGCCGGGAACGGCTCGGCGGGCTGCCCGTCCAGGGCCATCACGCGGACCTCGTGGCTTTCCAATTTAATTGCCAGAACAGTGCGTTGGGAGCCGTTGATAAAGCGCAGCCGCAGCCGCTCATTGGCCGCGGCTGAGAGTTCGAATGAAGTCTGCCCGTTGATCGTATAGAGCGGTGCCGTGTCCTTCGGGTCCTGGCCCGGCGGCACCGCGTTTCCGTCAGGCCGCAGGCGCCATTCCTCGATCAGCAGGATCTCGTCGCGATCGACGGCGATCCGGTTTATCTCCTGCGCGATGATCGCGAGCGGACGGGCAGGCTGCTTCTGGCCGTCCTCGAACAGCCGGAAGTCGGCCAGCAGGGTTCCTGCGTTAGGTATTGAAACAATTGACGTTTCGGTCGTGTCCGGGGCTGCCGGCGCGCGTCCCCGGAGCGGGTCGGCCGCGGTCGGGGCATTGAGGCCGTACCAGACTGGGGCAAGCGGCACAGGCAGGTCGTTCCGAAACACCACCTCGCAGCGGTCAAAACGCTTGAGACGAACGTCCCTGAGGTGGCTTACCGCGGCCAGTTCCCAGATCGGTGTAGCCGGCTGACCCGATCTCAGAGCCAGTGTTGCCGGCCTTGCCTGAAGCGCGAGCTGGGCCGTCACGGACGGGCCGGCGCCGCCGGCGATCAGCCCGGCTGCCGAGGCTCCAAGGCCTGCCAAAACCTCTCGTCTGTTCGGGTCAAAGATCCGCGTCGTCATGGCGCGATCCGGACCACGCCGCGCTGGATAAGTCCAGCCGTCGTGCCTACTTGAAGCCTGCAGCCATCTGACCATTTTTTTGCTGCGAACAGTCAAGCACATGTTATAAGCCCGGCCGCCCGCGGCATCGCGGCCGGTCTTGATGCAAATTCACGCGGGCGTGGCGGAACTGGTAGACGCGCCGGATTTAGGTTCCGGTGACGAAAGTTGTGGGGGTTCGAGTCCCTCCGCCCGCACCAAGCGCTTTCAGCGTTTGCACGGATTACAAGGGCCTGCTCCTGGCGGATGTTGTCCGCCCGAAGCCGGTCCGATGAACCACCGGCGTTGAGGCGTTTGCCTCGCGCCGGATCGATTAATGACAGCGTCCCGACGCATGCGCGCCGGGGCCGAACGAGAAGAAGATTGGACGCCATGCAGGTCACAGAGACCCTCTCGGAAGGTTTGAAGCACGAGTTCAAGATCAGCGTTCCCGCGTCTGATCTCGACGCCAAAGCCGGCGCCAAGCTCGTCGATCTCAAGGACAAGGTCCGCATCAACGGCTTCCGTCCCGGCAAGGTGCCGGTCACGCATCTCAAGAAGGTCTATGGCCGCTCGGTGATGGCCGAGACCATCGACCAGACCATCCGCGACACCAACACGCAGCTGTTCTCCGAGCGCGGCTTCCGTCTCGCGACCGAGCCGAAGATCACGATGCCGACCGAGCAGGCCGAGGTCGAGGAGCTGCTGAGCGGCAAGACCGATCTGACCTACACGGTCGCGATCGAGGTGGTGCCGTCGATTGCGCTCGCCGACTTCAAGACGTTCCAGGTCGAGAAGCCCGTTGCTGACGTGACCGATGCCGACGTCGACGAGGCGATCAAGCGCATCGCGGACAGCAACCGTGGTTATGCCGCGAAGGGCGAGGGCGAGAAGGCCGCCTCCGGCGATCGCGTCACCATCAACTTCAAGGGCACCATCAACGGCGAAGCCTTCGAGGGCGGCACCGGCGAGGGCATCCAGGTCGTGATCGGCTCCAACACCTTCATCCCGGGCTTCGAGGAGCAGCTCACCGGCATCGGCGCCAACGAGACCCGCACGCTCAAGGTGTCGTTCCCCAAGAACTACATGAGCGAGAAGCTCGCCGGCCAGCCGGCAGAGTTCGAGACCACCGCGACGACGATCGAGGCGCCGCAGGACGTTGCGATCGACGACGAGTTCGCCAAGACGCTCGGCCTGGAATCGCTGGACAAGCTGAAGGAAGCCGCGCGCGAGCGTCTGGTTGCCGAGTTCGCGACCGCGACGCGCCAGCGCGTCAAGCGCGCGCTGCTCGACCGTCTCGACGAGGCGCATCGCTTCGAGGCGCCGCCCTCGTTGGTCGACGAGGAGTTCAATCTGATGTGGAACTCGGTCAGGGCCGAGATGGACTCCGCCGGCAAGACCTTTGCCGACGAGGACACCACTGAGGACAAGGCGAAGGAAGAGTACCGCAAGATCGCCGACCGTCGCGTGCGGCTCGGCCTCGTGCTCTCCGAGATCGGCGAGAAGAACAAGATCACCGTGACCGATGACGAGGTCGGCCGCGCCGTGATCGAGCGCGCCCGGCAGATGCCCGGCCGCGAGAAGGAGGTCTGGGACTATTACCGCAGCAACGCTCAGGCGCTGGCCCAGCTTCGTGCACCGATCTACGAGGACAAGGTTGTCGACTTCATCCTCGAGCTCGCCAACGTGACCGAGAAGAAGGTTTCGCGCGAGGATCTCTACAAGGACGACGAGGCGGAAAAGACCGCAGCCTGAAGGCTCTAGAGCGTTTTCGAGCGAAGTGGGTACCGGTTCGCGTCAAGAAAATGCGTCAAAAACTAGAAGCTAGAGTCCCGTTCCGCTTCCATTGGAATGGGGCTCTAGGACAGTCTCCTATTAAGGATGATCAGCGACGGGGCCCAGCTAGCCGGATGGCCGGCTGGGCCTCTTTGTACGAATCAGCTTCAACTGCCCCGCGGATTAAGCCTTAATGCGCTCCGCACTTGTCAGGCGCGAATTGGGCTATATCTGTCGGTACACCCTGTACCTACGCGTTCTACTTCTACCAACTTCCTGCATCACGGGACGTCCATCGGCCTTCCGGCACATCCAGCCCAAACTGGCAGCCAAGACTGGCGATGTCCGCCTCCTAAAACCCTAGGTGACTCATGCGCGATCCGGTTGAAACCTACATGAACCTCGTGCCCATGGTGGTCGAGCAGACCAACCGTGGCGAGCGCGCCTACGACATTTTCTCGCGCCTGCTGAAGGAGCGCATCATCTTCGTGACCGGTCCGGTCGAGGACGGCATGTCGACGCTGATCGTCGCGCAGCTCTTGTTCCTCGAGGCAGAAAATCCGAAGAAGGAAATCTCGATGTACATCAACTCGCCGGGCGGCGTGGTGACGTCGGGCCTTGCGATCTACGACACCATGCAGTTCATCCGCCCGCCGGTCTCCACGCTCTGCACCGGCCAGGCCGCCTCGATGGGCTCGCTGCTGCTCGCCGCCGGCGAGAAGGACATGCGCTTCTCGCTGCCGAACGCGCGCATCATGGTGCACCAGCCCTCCGGCGGCTTCCAGGGCCAGGCCACCGACATCATGCTGCACGCCCAGGAAATCCTGAACCTGAAGAAGCGGCTCAACGAGATCTACGTGAAGCACACCGGCCAGACCTACAAGACGATCGAGGACGCGTTGGAACGCGACAAGTTTCTGACCGCGAACGACGCCAAGGAGTTCGGCCTGGTCGACAAGGTCATCGACAA
This sequence comes from Bradyrhizobium sp. USDA 376, assembly GCF_054063675.1. Taxonomy (NCBI): domain Bacteria; kingdom Pseudomonadati; phylum Pseudomonadota; class Alphaproteobacteria; order Hyphomicrobiales; family Nitrobacteraceae; genus Bradyrhizobium; species Bradyrhizobium sp. USDA 376. Next base: position 6,927,850 of record NZ_JBSSGN010000001.1, on the reverse strand, counting down.
GCGCGCCGAGGAACCGGCGCCGGTGAAGGTCCCGTAGCACTACTGGACCGTAACCGGCGATCCCTGGGATCGTCGGGGTCCTATCAGGGCGGCGTTCACGCTAGGTGCGCGTGTGCGCATTGCAAAACAATCGTTTTGCGCCATGCGGCAGGCAGAAAGTTCCGCTTTCGTGCTTGTTTTTCGTGGTAATCCAGCAACGCCGGGGTGATTTCGGTCACTTCGCCCGTGCCAAGACCGGAAATCACGGTATTGTCACGGGTAGCCGGCGCCCCCCGATTAGCGAATTCTTGATAGTCGGGTGACAGCATGGTTGGCTACGATTGATGGGCTATGATCGCGGGAGAATCGAGTGACCGTGATTCGCACGGGATGTAGTAACGCGTAGGTCTTTTTTGGTACGGAATTTGCTCTATTTGAACTTCATCCCGACCATCGTGTCGGAATGGAGCGATCGAGCGGAACGGGATCGAACCGCGGACGGAGACATGAATGAGTAAGGTCGGCACGAGCGACTCCAAGAACACGCTATATTGCTCGTTCTGCGGCAAGAGCCAGCACGAAGTCCGCAAACTGATCGCGGGTCCCACGGTCTTCATCTGCGACGAGTGCGTTGAGCTCTGCATGGACATCATCCGTGAGGAGAACAAATCCTCGCTGGTGAAGTCGCGCGACGGCATTCCGACGCCGAAGGAAATCTGCAAGGTGCTGGACGACTACGTGATCGGCCAGAGCCATGCGAAGAAGGTCCTGTCGGTCGCGGTGCACAACCACTACAAGCGCCTCAACCACCAGACCAAGCACAACGACGTCGAGCTCGCGAAGTCGAACATCCTGCTGATCGGTCCGACCGGCTCGGGCAAGACGCTGCTCGCGCAGACGCTCGCCCGCATCCTGGACGTGCCGTTCACGATGGCCGATGCGACGACGCTGACCGAAGCCGGCTATGTCGGCGAGGACGTCGAGAACATCATCCTGAAGCTGCTCCAGGCCGCCGACTACAATGTCGAGCGCGCCCAGCGCGGCATCGTCTACATCGACGAAATCGACAAGATCAGCCGCAAGTCCGACAATCCCTCGATCACGCGCGACGTGTCGGGTGAGGGCGTGCAGCAGGCGCTGCTGAAGATCATGGAAGGCACGGTGGCTTCGGTCCCGCCGCAGGGCGGCCGCAAGCATCCGCAGCAGGAGTTCCTGCAGGTGGACACCACCAACATCCTGTTCATCTGCGGCGGCGCCTTCGCCGGCCTCGAGAAGATCATCTCGGCGCGCGGCCGGTCGACCTCGATCGGTTTCGCGGCCCAGGTGATGGCGCCGGAAGATCGCCGGACCGGCGAGATCTTCCGTCACGTCGAGCCTGAGGACCTCCTGAAGTACGGTCTCATCCCCGAGTTCGTCGGTCGTCTGCCCGTCGTGGCGACGCTCGAGGACCTCGACGAGACCTCGCTGAAGAAGATCCTGACCGAGCCGAAGAACGCGCTGGTGAAACAGTACCAGCGGCTGTTCGAGATGGAGAACATCGAGCTGACCTTCGCCGACGAGGCGCTTGGCGCGGTTGCCCGCAAGGCGATCGAGCGCAAGACCGGCGCGCGTGGTCTGCGTTCGATCCTCGAGGCGATCCTGCTCGAAACCATGTTCGACCTGCCGGGCCTGGAAGGTGTGGAAGAAGTCGTGATCTCCCGCGAAGTCGTGGAAGGTACGGCGCGTCCGCTCTACATCTACGCCGATCGGACCGATCGCGCCGTCGAGAATGCCAGCGCCTGATTTGGCGGCGCTGGAACGCTCCAATCGTCTCATCGAGTTGGGCTGCGGACGAGTATCTCCGCAGCCGGTGTTGCGTTCGCTTATCCGCGTGCGTAAGCGCTTGATGGCGCGCGTTTTTCAATGACTTGACACCCCCCGGGTCGATAGCCACCTAATGTCGGCGGCGAGCGAGAATTCTCTTCAAGATTCGCCTCTGTTCCGATCCGGCGAGCCGGTCCAACTTTCAAGAGGACCGACCGGTTTTGTGGATCACCTCGGCACCTTGTGGCGGTTGCGCATGAGCATGGCGGACTGCGTGCAAGGGGGCAAAGCAAAAGGAAAAGGCCATGACTAATCCAAAACCCCGGCCAACCATCGTCCACGGCGAAGCGCACGCTTATCCCGTGCTGCCGCTGCGCGACATCGTCGTCTTCCCGCACATGATCGTTCCGCTCTTCGTCGGCCGCGAGAAGTCGATCCGCGCGCTTGAAGAGGTGATGAAGAACGACGCGCTGATCATGCTCGCGACGCAGAAGAACGCGTCCGACGACGATCCGGCGCCCGACGCCATTTACGAGACCGGTACGCTCGCCAGCGTGCTCCAGCTCCTGAAGCTTCCCGACGGCACCGTGAAGGTGCTGGTCGAAGGGCTCGAGCGTGCGCGCGTGCAGAAGTACACCGATCGCGCCGACTACTATGAAGCAACCGCCGTGGCGCTTGCCGACACCGATGCGAAATCGGTCGAGGCGGAAGCCTTGGCACGTTCGGTCGTGTCCGACTTCGAGAGCTATGTGAAGCTCAACAAGAAGATCTCGGCCGAGGTCGTCGGCGTCGTGCAGGCGATCACCGATTTCGCCAAGCTCGCCGACACCGTTGCCTCGCATCTCGCCGTCAAGATCGCGGACCGCCAGGGCATCCTGGAGACGCTGTCCGTCACCACGCGCCTGGAGAAGGTGCTGGGCCTGATGGAGAGCGAGATCTCGGTGCTGCAGGTCGAGAAGCGCATCCGCTCGCGCGTCAAGCGCCAGATGGAGAAGACCCAGCGCGAGTATTACCTCAACGAGCAGATGAAGGCGATCCAGAAGGAACTCGGCGACGACGATGGTCGCGACGAGCTCGCCGATCTCGAAGAGAAGATCGCCAAGACCAAGCTCTCCAAGGAAGCGCGCGAGAAGGCGCAGCATGAATTGAAGAAGCTGCGCCAGATGTCGCCGATGTCCGCGGAAGCGACCGTCGTGCGCAACTATCTGGATTGGCTGCTGTCGATTCCGTGGAACAAGAAGTCCAAGGTGAAGAAGGACCTGGAGGCCGCGCAGGCGGTTCTGGATGCCGATCACTACGGGCTGGAGAAGGTCAAGGACCGTATCGTCGAGTATCTCGCGGTGCAGTCGCGCGCCAACAAGCTGACCGGGCCGATCCTGTGCCTCGTCGGGCCTCCCGGCGTCGGCAAGACCTCGCTCGGCAAGTCGATCGCGAAGGCGACGGGGCGTGAGTTCGTGCGCGTCTCGCTCGGCGGCGTGCGCGACGAGGCCGAGATCCGCGGGCACCGCCGCACCTATATCGGCTCGATGCCCGGCAAGATCATCCAGTCGATGCGGAAGGCGAAGTCGTCCAATCCGCTGTTCCTCTTGGACGAGATCGACAAGATGGGCGCCGATTTCCGCGGCGATCCGTCCTCGGCTCTGCTCGAGGTCCTCGACCCCGAGCAGAACGGGACCTTCAACGACCACTATCTCGAGGTCGACTACGATCTGTCCAACGTGATGTTCATCACGACCGCGAATACGCTGAATATTCCAGGTCCCCTGATGGACCGCATGGAGATCATCCGGATCGCGGGCTACACCGAGAACGAGAAGGTCGAGATCTCGCGCAAGCACCTGATCCCGAACGCAGTGTCCAAGCACGGCCTGGACTCCAAGGAGTTCTCGATCGACGACGACGCGCTGCTGCTTCTGATCCGCCGCTACACCCGCGAAGCGGGCGTGCGCAATTTGGAGCGTGAGCTCTCCACACTCGCCCGCAAGGCGGTGAAGGAGCTGATGATCTCCAAGAAGAAGTCGGTCAAGGTCACCGAGAAGACTCTGGAAGAGCTGCTCGGCGTGCCGAAGTACCGCTTCGGCGAGATCGAGAGCGAGCCGCAGGTCGGCATCGTCACCGGCCTTGCCTGGACCGATGTCGGCGGCGAGCTGCTGACGATCGAAGGCGTCATGATGCCCGGCAAGGGCAAGATGACGGTCACGGGCAACCTGCGCGACGTGATGAAGGAGTCGATCTCGGCGGCGGCGTCCTACGTCCGCTCGCGCGCGATCAACTACGGCATCGAGCCGCCGATGTTCGACCGCCGCGACATCCACGTGCACGTGCCGGAAGGCGCGACGCCGAAGGACGGTCCGTCCGCGGGCGTGGCCATGGCCACCGCGATCATCTCAGTGATGACCGGCATCCCGGTTCGCCACGATGTCGCGATGACCGGCGAGATCACGCTGCGCGGCCGCGTGCTGCCGATCGGCGGTCTCAAGGAGAAGCTGCTGGCTGCGGCCCGCGGCGGCATCAAGACGGTGCTGATCCCCGAGGACAACGCCAAGGATCTCACGGAGATTTCCGATGCGATCAAGGGCGGCATGGAGATCATCCCGGTCTCCCGCCTCGACGACGTCGTTGCCAAGGCATTGGTGAAGAAGCCGGTGCCGATCGTCTGGGAAGAGGACACCAAGGTGACGGTGAAGCCGGATGGCGATGAAGCCGCCGGCGGCCTGACCGCCCACTGATCTCGAGCGAAAGATGATAAGACGGCGCCCTCGGGCGCCGTTTTTGTTTGGGGCAAGGGAACGAGGGCGATGCAGGTCGACGGGCAATGCCATTGCGGGAAGATCACATTCGAGGCCGAGATCGACCCTGAGGCGGTCTCGGTATGCCATTGCACCGACTGCCAGACGCTGACCGGCTCGCCGTTCCGGGTGACCGTGATCTGCACCGGCTCCGACGTCAGGCTGACCGGCGGCGCCCCCAAGCTCTACGGTAAGCGCGGAGACAACGGCCGGATGCGCTTCCAGCATTTCTGCGCCGACTGCGGTTCCCCGCTGTTCACCAGCGGCGAGGGCGAGGAGGCCGACGATTGGGGCATCCGCTGGGGCAGCGTCCGCCAGCGCGATGCCTTAAGGCCTGTCAGGCAGATCTGGTGCCAGTCGGCGGCGGTGTGGATCGACGCCGTGCCGCTGCTGCCGGGCAGGCTGCGGGATTGAGGTGGGGCTTGCCTAGCCGTAGCTCGCGTTTTGGCTGGCTTGCCAAGCCGTTGCCCGCGAAGCGGGCGTAGGCTGGTGGGCGGTCACGGATTCGAACCGCGGACCCTCTCGGTGTAAACGAGATGCTCTAACCAGCTGAGCTAACCGCCCCACGGCGCCTCTTTAGCGCTCCGGCGGGGGGAGGAGCAAGGGGCGAGCGCGCCGCGAGCTGGCCCCAATTTGCGGCTCGGTCAGGGATTTCAGACCGGACACGGGCAGCCCTGCGACGAGCCCGCTGCAGGGGGAATCCACTAGCGCGATTCGCGTCATCCGACCGAGCAGGCGGCGATCGTACTCGCCGCCGCCGTGCCGTGCCTCGGCCTGGAGTTCCCGCCTGACGTCAGGCTGTCTTGGTGAACATCGTCAGGACGCCGTCGGCGATGTTGATCGCGACGACTTGTGACGAGCTCAAGCCCTTGGCCTTGAGCACGGAGGCGGCCTGCGGTGTGGCGTCGATGGACTGCCGGAGCGACTGGATGTCCTGGTCGCTTGTGTGTGCCACGAGTTCATCGACCTTCGCGCGCACGGCCGGCTGCAATTCCTTGACGTCCACAACCTGTATGCTCCGGATCACCGTGCTGGATTGTGTGGACGGGGACTCCGCGCCGGGTTGTGACGATGCTCCCTGTGCCTGCACGAGGGCCGGTGTTCCGAGGGAGAGAGCTGCAACGATGACGGATGCCGCGAATCTGCGCATGGTCATGCCTTTTTCCAGTTTGAGGAATGGCGAAACCTATCGACGAAATCTGGTTGGCATCTGATTCTGATGCGGCGGTTCGGTGAAACCAATGTGGCCGCAATGCGCACAGGTGAGACGCGCTGCGCAGGCTCCGGTAATGTAACTCGCCTTCGCCGCGCTGCGCCCGCGGCGTTCACTTCGACAGGCACGATGCGACCGGGAGCGACGTGCACCGCAGGCACATCCACCTGCGCAACAGGCGGTGGCCCAATGAAATACACGCGAGGGGCGGCCTTGAGCGAGATCGGCAACGATTAGAGAGGCCGCGGAATGCTGGCACCATGGAAAGTGAAGAACAGCCAACTCTGGGGCCGAACGGGCCGGCACCAAAATTCGACCCGGCTAAACTCCTGAAGCTGCCGAAGAGTTAGGGACACACTTCCCTGTATCCGACCGATCCCGCACCCGATGAGCTCCCACTCTCGACCCGGCATCCCGATTTGACCGGACGACAGCCTGCGTTGCCGCATATAAGCTGCCCGCTTGCCTGAGGCTTGGATGGTTTGGCTTCCGTTTGCTTGCGCTCAGTATCCCGCTTCTTGGCGTCCTCGCGCGTCGCGACCGGCAGAGCTGGCCCCGCAAATTCGGACAGTAGCTTGAGTGGATTTTCTGCCTGACAGCGGCGAGGATTCTTGCTGCGAATCAGGAGCGAAGATGACGAAGAAGAGCCGCCGGACGCATTCTCCGGCATTCAAGGCGAAGGTTGCTTTGGCTGCGGTCAAAGGAGACAAGACACTGGCGGAGCTGGCGCAACTGTTTGATGTTCATCCGAACCAGATCACGATCTGGAAAAACCAGCTCCTGGAAGGCGCCGCCGGCGTGTTTGGGCATGACAAGACATCGGCCGAGACGCCGGTCGATTTGAAGGCGTTGCATGCCAAGATCGGCGAGCTGGCGTTGGAAAACGATTTTTTGTCCGGCGCGCTCACCAAGGCGGGCCTGCTGAGCGCAAAGCGATGATCGACCGCGGTCATGATCTTTCTATCGTGCGCCAGGCGAAGGTCCTGAAGCTGGCTCGCAGCACGGTCTACTATGAACCTCGGCCAGTTTCGGCCGAGGACCTTGCCTTGATGCGTCGGCTCGATGAGCTGCATCTCGATTATCCCTTCGCGGGAGCGCGTATGCTGCGATCGTTGCTGCGGCGGGAGGGGGTATACGCCGGTCGCCGCCACATCGCGACGCTGATGAAGCGCATGGGGATCGAGGCGGTCTATCGTCGCCCGAACACGAGCAAGCCGGCTCCGGGTCACAAGATCTACCCGTACCTGTTGCGCGGATTGAAGATCGAGCGGCCCGACCATGCGTGGGCAATGGACATCACCTACATTCCGATGCGGCGTGGCTTCGTCTATCTCGCGGCGGTCGTCGATGTGTTCAGCCGACGGGTCCTGGCCCATCGCGTCTCGATCACAATGGAGGCGGCCTTCTGCGTCGAAGCGGTCCAGGAGGCGTTGGCGAAGCACGGCAGGCCCGCGATTTTCAACACGGACCAGGGCAGCCAGTTCACCAGCCTCGAGTTCACCGATGTGCTGCTGGACGCGAAGATCGCCATCAGCATGGATGGCAAGGGCGCCTGGCGCGACAACGTGTTTGTCGAGCGGCTCTGGCGCACGGTCAAATACGAAGAAGTTTATCTCCGCGCCTACGACAGCGTGTCCGAGGCGCGAGCGTCAATTGCCAAGTATCTGGCCTTCTACAATCAGGGACGCCCTCACTCGAGCCTTGACGGGCGCACGCCCGACGAGGCTTACTTCGGCACGCAAGCTATGGTGATGGCCGCATGACCGTCGCCGACGATTTTGTCGTCGCTCTGGTCGGGCTACGCCCTCCCGACGCAACGACAAAATCGTAAAGCCCCGCGTTCAGCATAACCCGGCAGGAATCCACTTAAATCCAGCGGGGCGCTGTCCAAACAACCGGGGCCAGCTCTGGCTTCTTGTCCTGCACCTTCTCGCATTCATTGTCGTCATTGACGCGAGAGCCGGCGCGGCAGGCGATCTTGACGCAGGCGTCGCCGTCGGCCCTGAAGCCGCGATCGCAGACCAGCGGGCAGACGCGGCCCGGCTTGGCCTTGATCGCATCCAACGCCTCGAAGCTCGCGAGCTTGGCGTCGAACTTCGTGCCGGCATATTTGTTGAAGAGCGTGAGCGAGCGTTGTGACGAGGCGTTCCAGTCGCCGTCTGCGGAGGCCGTCAGGCAACCGACGCGGCGCAGCTCCGATTGGACAAGCTTGGTCATTTCCTGCGGCGACATTGCCGGTGCGGTTGAGGAGGGCGCGATCGCCGCGACCTTCTGCTCTGCGTTGGCGGCGGCTTGTTTCTCAGCCGCCTGCTTCGCGGCGAGTTCGGCGGCGGCCTTGTCGCTCGCGAGTTTCTCGGCGAGCGCCTTCTCGGCGGCTTGCTTCTCGGCGAGCGCCTTCGCGACCGCGGCTTCGGCGTCCTTGCGCCGCTGCTCGGCTGCAGCGGCTTTGGCTTCCTCGATCTGCTTGGCCTTCTCGGCGGCAAGACGCTTGTCCTCGGCCGCCTTGGCCGCGGCGGCTGCCTTGTCCTGCTCGGCCTTGTTGGCGCGCTCGGCGGCAAGGCGGGCCTTCTCCTCTTCCGCCTGGCGAGCCTTGTCTGCCGTGATCGCGCGGGTTTCTTCGGCGGCGATCTTGTTCAGCTGGCCCTTGGCGAGATCGGCATAGAAGCCGCTCGGAAAGCGGTTGAGGAACGCTGTCCATCCGTCGCGCGTCCCGAGCTGAAGCGCCAGTTCGTAGTCGCGCCGGAGCTCGCTGTCGGGGTTGGCCTGGGGGCCGGCCGCGATCGGCTTTGCCGTAACCAGCGGCACGTCATCGCCGCCGAGCGAGCCATAGACATAGGGCTCCTGCTTGTAACCGGTGTTCTTGAGAACGTCGTCGCGGACGAAGCCGAACGCCTTGCGCAGGTCGAGCCCGGGCGTGGGGAGGCGTTCGACCAGCGCTGCTGCAAACGGGCTGTTCCTGGAGTCGCCGTCCGAGGCGGTGGAGCCGGCCTTCGCCGCGAAGGCGATCATGGTGTTCGGGCTGGTTGGCTCGACCTTGGCGAGGCCGCGCCCGATGGCGCGCGCGGCGATGGTCCGCTTCATGGTTTTGGCGAACGGGTTGTCGCGGCAGGCATCGAGGATGACGAGGCGGAGTTGCTTGGCCGGCTCGACCGCGAACAGGGCGCGCTCCAGCGGCAGCGTCTCGTCGAGGACATCGCTGTCCGTCTCGAGCGACGCGTCAGTGGGGATCAGGTAATTGGTGCCGTCGAGCTCGATGCCATGACCGGCATAGTAGACGACGGCGACATCGGCTTCACGCGTCCTGCCGCCGAAGTCGCGCAAGGCCCGGCGCATCTCCGCGGCATTGAGGTCGAGCTTGATGTCGACCAGGTCGAACCCCGCCTTCTTCAGCATGCCGCCGACGAGGGAGGCGTCGTTCACCGGATTGGCGAGCCTGGGCGCGCTCTTGTAGGCGGAATTGCCGATCACGAGCGCCACGCGTTTTTCCGCCTGCGCGCCTCCGCAGCCAAAACAGCAGACGGCCAATAAAAACAGAAAAATCCGAATCGCGCCCATTGCAGCCCCAAATCGCAATGTGACCAGAGTAGTGGCAGAGTGCCATCAAGGCAAAAACCCCTATGTGACGAACGTCACAGGCGGCGGTCTCATCTATCGCCTGCCGAATTTGCCTGCGGGAAGAGCGACGCACCCGCAATCGTCCGGTTCCGGCTGCATCTTGCGCTTGCGGCTTGTCCTCGCGTCGGGCATATCGGCCCGGACTGGGACGCGTAGAGCGGCTGCCCTGCCAAGCACAATCTGGACCCGACGCCGGCCATATGCCGACCAAGCTGCCCTACCGACCGGAGATCGACGGCCTGCGAGCGATCGCGGTCCTGCCTGTCATTCTCTACCACGCCGGAGTTCCCGGATTCTCGGGCGGCTTCGTCGGTGTCGACGTCTTCTTCGTGATCAGCGGCTATCTGATCACGTCGATCATTCTCGATGAACATGAAAACGGCGGCTTCAGCTTCGTCGGCTTCTATGAGCGGCGTGCCCGGCGCATCTTGCCGCCCTTGTTCCTGGTCTGCCTTGCGTGCATTCCGTTCGCTGTCTATTCGCTGAGCCCGCGCGATCTCGAGGAGTTCGCCAAAAGCCTGCTCTCGGTCTGCGGTTTCGTTTCGAACTTCTTCTTCTGGTCGCAAAGCGGATATTTCGACGGGCCGACCGAACTCAAGCCGCTCGTCCATACCTGGAGTCTTGCGGTCGAAGAGCAGTTCTATCTGGTCTTTCCGATCGCGCTGTTCTGGTTCCTCAAGCTCGGTCGACGCCGCGCCATCGCGTTGTTTGTCGCAACCGCTGTCCTGAGCTTCGCCCTCGCTGTCTGGGGATCGCGTCACGCGACGGCGGCGACCTTCTACCTCCTGCCGGCAAGATTTTGGGAGCTCTTGATCGGTGCGCTGCTGCCGCTGTGCCGCATCGAGGCCGAAGCGCGGCGCCTGCCGCGCCTCGTGGCCGAGCCGCTTGCGTTGCTCGGTCTTGCATTGATCGCGATTCCGATTTTCACCTATCACAACGTTCCCTATCCCGGTGTCTACACGTTGCCGCCGACACTCGGCACGGCGCTTGCGATCGTGTTCCTGCGACCCGATACGGTATCGGGCCGCATCGTTGCGACGCGCAGCCTCGTTGGCATCGGCCTGATCAGCTACAGCGCCTATCTCTGGCATCAGCCTGTGTTCGCGTTTGCGCGGCTCGGCGCGATCTATGAGGCCAATATCCCGGTCTTCATCGGCCTTTCTGCGATTGCACTGCTTCTGGCCTACCTGACCTACGTGCTGGTCGAACGCCCGGTGCGCGATCGCAAGCGGTTCACCCGGAAACAGGTGTTCCGCTATTGCGGTGCTGCCTCCGCCGGATTGGCGGGCCTCGGCCTGGTCGGCATCTTCACCGGCGGGCTCGAGAACAGCTATCTCGCCCGCAACGACATGGCGACCCAGCGGGCCTATGCGCTCATCAAGCAATACGGGTTGCGCGATATCAAGGCCCGGCTGATCGACAGCGGCTGCCAGTTCTGGTCGCCCCGTCCGGACGAGGCGTTCGAGGCGCGGTTTCGCTCCTGTGCCGAGAAGCACGGCCCGGCCACCATGGTCGTCGGCGATTCCCACGGCGAGAACGTCTACAACGCGGTGGCCAAGGCGAGCCCCGGCGAGTTCGTCGTAGGTCTCGTCGACGAGGGCTGCCGTGCGTGGAACGACACCGATGCTTGCCCCTATTCCAGGCTCAAGCACTTCCTGGAGCGCAACGGCGCTTCGGTGCGCGGCATCGTCTTCAACGTCTCAGGAGCTCACCTTCTGACCGACTTGGAAGGTAATTCGGAGAACCACCATCTGTTCGAGTGGAAGACGGGATATCTCATCAATTACGAGAAGGTCGCCTTCACGATCAACTATCTCCGGACGATCGCGCCGCTGGCGAAGATCGTGTGGCTCGGTCCTTTTGTCGAAGCGCGGGTCAATTTCCGCGATCCGCCGTCGATCGCCAGGGACGCGTTCAGGATGAACCCGGTGTCGCTCCACCTCTTCAAGGCGCTGGACGCCGAGATTGCCAAGGAGGTCGCCGAGGGGCCGCAGACCTTCAAATATCTGTCATTCTATGACGTGTTCAAGGTCGATCAGTATTTTCTGCTCACCGGCGATTGTCTCACGTTCAGCGATCCCGATCATCTGAGCGCCTGCGGCGAGGAATTGCTTGGCGAGAAGCTCAAGCCGCATCTGCCCTGGCCGAATTCGTAGGCCGCCGGCGGAAGCATCCAAGGGTGGTCCGCCAGACCTTCAATTTGAATGGGCCGGAACTTCGCGTCGTGCTATGGCCAGAATGGCGCGTAAGTGCGCGATGAGGTCCCGATGCAGCAACCGAGTGGACACGAGCAGAACGCCGACCAGATCGCCTATTGGAATGGCCCCAGCGGCCAGCGCTGGGCCGATCGCCATGCCGTGCAGGAAAAGCTGCTAGGGCCGATCGCCGATGTGCTGATCGATCGCGCCAAGCCCAGACCGGGCGAGCGCGTGATCGACGTCGGTTGCGGCTCCGGTGCGACGACGGTGGCGTTCGCGAAGGCTGTCGCCCCTGACGGATTTGCGCTCGGCCTCGATGTCTCCGATCCGATGCTGTCGCAGGCGCGCGCGTTTGCGCCAAAAGGCCTGCCGCTCGATTTCGTGCTGGCGGACGCGACGGTGCATCCGTTCGAGCCGGCGAGCTTCGATCTCTTGGCCTCGCGCTTCGGCGTGATGTTCTTTGCCGATCCGATCGCATCCTTCGCCAATCTTCGCCGCGCGCTGAAGGCCTCGGGACGGCTGGCGTTCGTCTGCTGGCGCGAGCCGAAGGAGAATCCCTGGATGATGGCGCCGCTGATGGCGGTCTATCAGCACGTGCCGAAGATGCCGCCGGTCGGGCCGGAGGAGCCGGGCCCGTTCGCCTTTGCCTCAGAGGAGCGCGTGATGCGTATCCTGAAAGGCGCAGGCTTCGCCGACGTCGCAATGGAGCCGCACAATCTGGCGATGGATATCGCGATCGGCGGCGGCCTCGACGCCGCGGTCGAGGGCTCGCTCCAAATCGGCCCGGCCAGCCGCGCGCTGCAGGGCCATCCGCCGGAAACCTATGAGGCCGCCAAAGCCTCGATCCGCGAGACGCTCGCGCCGTTCCTGAAGGGGCAGAGCGTGGCGCTGCAGGGCGCGATCTGGATCGTGACGGCGAGGGTGGGGTAGGCGCTGCTGTCAGAACGTCGCTGCGGTGAGCGCTGTGCGCAACACACTCAGTGTCGTCCCGGCCTAGTGCGCAATTGCGCACGGGGGGCCGGGACCCATAACCACAGGGAGAAATTGTCGCACGAAGCCGGCAACTCCGAGTCTTCGTCAAACTTCATCCTGTGGTTATGGGTCCCGGATCAGCGCTTCGCTTCGCTGCGCTTGTCCGGGACGACAGCGGAGAATTGGAGCTGTCACGCAGCCCTCACACCACATCATCCGGCGCCAGCGCGCAGCCGTTGTCGGGATGCGTCTCGACCTGAAGCGTGGTGTGGCCGATGCGGAAGGACGCCTTCAGCATCCGCGCGGTTTCCATCAGGAATGCGTCGGCGGCTCCATCGGGCATCACGAGGTGGCAGGTCAGCGCGGTCTCGGTGGTCGAGATCGGCCAGACGTGGAGATCGTGAATCGCTGAGACGCCCGGGCGTGCCAGCAGGAACGCCCTGATCGCGGCGAGGTCGGTGCCTTTGGGCGCCGCCGCCATCGACATGTCGATCGAGCCGCGCAACAGGCTGGTCGTGCTCCAGAGGATGGTGGCGCAGATGACGAGGCTGGTGACGGGATCGAGCCAGAGCCAGCCGGTCCAGATGATCAACGCCGCCGAGACCACGACGCCGAGCGAGACCGCCGCGTCAGCCGCCATGTGCAGATAGGCGCCTTCGATGTTGATGTCGTCCTTGCGGCCGCTTGCGAACAGCATGGCGGTAAAGCCGTTGATGAGGATACCGATGCCGGCAACCACCATCACGGTGACGCCTGCGATGGGCTCGGGCTCGCGCAGGCGCAGGATCGCCTCCCAGCCGATCGCGCCGGTCGCGACCAGCAGCAACACGGCATTCGCGAGTGCCGCCAGGATGGTAGAGGCGCGCAGGCCATAGGTGAAGCGGCCGCTCGGCGCGCGCTTTGCCGCGATCGAGGCGCCCCAGGCGACGACCAGGCCGAGCACGTCGGACAGATTATGGCCGGCATCGGCGAGCAGGGCGGTGGAGTTGCTGATATAGCCATAGACCGCCTCGGCCACGACCAGCGCGGTGTTGAGGGTAATGCCGATCGCGAACGCTTTGCCGAAGCTGGCGGGCGCATGGACATGCGCGTGGCCAGGACCATGACCATGACCGTGATCATGCGAATGGCCGGCATGGTCATGGTGATGGCCGTGATGGTCGTGGCTGCCCAAATCTAGCGCTCCCCGGACGCCGCCAAATCAGCCGCCATTCTAGGCGTTTCGTGCGCCCCGTCACGCCGGAACAGCACGTAGAGCGCCGGCAGTACCAGCAGCGTCAGCATGGTCGAGGAGATGATGCCGCCGATCACGACGGTTGCGAGCGGCCGCTGCACCTCGGCGCCGGCGCCGGTGGCGAGCGCCATCGGCACGAAGCCGAGCGAGGCGACGAGGGCCGTCATCAGCACCGGGCGAAGGCGCGTCAGCGCGCCCTCGCGCACGGCCTCCGCAACGGGCCGCCCCTCGCTGCGCAGCCGCTCGATGAAGGCGATGATGACGAGGCCGTTGAGCACGGCGACGCCCGACAGCGCGATGAAGCCGACGCCGGCGCTGATCGACAGTGGGATGCCGCGCAGCAGCAGCGCCGCGACGCCCCCGGTCAGCGCCAGCGGCACGCCGGAAAACACCAGCGCCGCATCCGCCGCCGATCCCATGCCCATGAACAGCAGCAGGAACACCAGCAGCAGCGCCACCGGCACCACGATGGTCAGCCGCTTCGTGGCCGAGACCAGTTGCTCGAACTGACCGCCCCAGCCAATCCAGTAGCCCGGCGGCAGCTTGACCTTCTCGGCGACGGCGGCTTGCGTCTCGGCGACGAAGGAGCGCAAATCGCGCCCGCGAACGTTGGCCATCACCACCACGCGGCGCTTGCCGTTCTCGCGGCTGATCTGGTTGGGCCCCGGCGCGATCTCGATCGCCGCGACGGACGAGAGCGGCACGTAGCGCGGCGTCGTTCCCGATGCCCCCGGCCAGGCTGTTTTCGTGACGGAAGCGATGTCCTCGCCCGGCGGCAAGGGGATCGGCAGCGACTTGATCGTATCGGGGTTGGCACGCAGGCTTTCCGGCAGCCGCACCACGATGTCGAAGCGCCGATCGCCCTCGAACAGCTTGCCGACCGGCTTGCCGCCGATCGCGATCTCGACGAGGTTTTGCACCTCGCTGAGGCTGAGGCCGTAGCGCGACAGCGCCTGGCGGTCGAGCTTGACGGTGAGGATCGGCAGGCCCGCGATCTGCTCGGTCTTGACGTCCGCGGCGCCCTCGATGCCGCGAACGACGCTATTGACCTGCTGGGCGATGCCGGCGAGCACGTCGAGATCGTCGCCAAAGATCTTCACGCCGACGTCGCTGCGAATGCCGGCGATGAGCTCGTTGAAGCGCATCTGGATCGGCTGGGTCATCCCGTAGGCTGTCCCGGGCAGGGTGTTGGCGGCCCGCTCGATCTCCTCGATCACCTCGTTCTTCGGCTTGGCGGGATCGGGCCATTCCTCGCGCGGCTTCAGCGTGACATAGGTGTCGGCGACGTTCGGCGGCATCGGATCGTTGGCGATCTCGGCGGTGCCGACCTTGGAGAAGATGGTCGCGACCTCCGGCACCTGCTTGACCGCCTTCTCCAGGCGGAGCTGCATGTCGACGCTCTGCGTCAGGCTGGTGCCGGGAATCCGGATGGTCTCGATGGTGATGTCGCCTTCGTCCAGGCTCGGGATGAACTCGCCGCCCATGCGTGTCGCGGCGAAGATACTGCCGGCGACGATCAGCACGGCACCGAACGCGACGCTGCCGCGATAGCGGATGGCGCGGTCGAGCAGCGGCAGATAGAGCCGCTTGGCGGCCCGCATGAAGACGTTCTCCGTCTCCGAGACCTTGCCGGTGACGAAGATCGCAACCGCAGCCGGCACGAAGGTGACCGACAGCAGCGCCGCGCCGGCAAGCGCCATCAGCACCGTCAGCGCCATCGGCGTGAACATCTTGCCCTCGGTCCCGGTCAGGGTGAGGACCGGAAGATAGACCACGGCGATGATCAGCGTGCCGAACAGGCTCGGCTTGATCACCTCGCTGGCACCGGCGCGGATGGTCTGCAGGCGTTCATCCAGCGTCAACAGCCGGCCGCGCCGGTGCTGCTCGACGGCGAGCAGCCGCAGGCAGTTCTCGACGATGATGACGGCGCCATCGACGATGATGCCGAAGTCGATCGCGCCGAGACTCATCAGATTGGCGCTGACCTTGCTTTCGACCATGCCCGTGATCGTGAACAGCATCGACAGCGGGATGACACAGGCCGTGATCAGCGCTGCGCGGAAGTTGCCGAGGATCAGGAACAGCACCGCGATCACCAGCGCCGCACCCTCGACCAGGTTCTTCTCGACCGTCTGGATGGTGGCTTCCACCAGATTTGTGCGGTCGTAGACGGCGCGCGCGATCACGCCGTCGGGGAGCGATTTCGCGACCTCCGTGAGTCTCGCCTTCACGCGCTGGGCCACGGCACGGCTGTTCTCGCCGATCAGCAGCATGGCGGTGCCGAGGACGGTTTCGTTGCCGTTCGTGGTCGCAGCGCCACTGCGCAGGTCCTGGCCTTCCTGGACGTCGGCGACGTCACGGATGCGCACCGGCACGCCGCCGCGCGAGCCGATCACGATGTCCCTGATATCCTCGATATTGGCGACCTGGCCGGGCGCGCGGACCAGATATTGCTCGCCGTTGCGTTCGATATAGCCGGCGCCGACATTGGCATTGTTGGCAGCCAGCGCCGTCATGATGTCGCGGAAGCCGAGCTTGTAGGCCATCAGCCGGCCCGGGATCGGCAGCACGTGGAATTGCCGCTCATAGCCGCCGATCGAGTTGACCTCGACCACGCCGGGAATGGTGCGCAGTTGCGGCTTGATGATCCAGTCCTGGATGGTGCGCAGCTCCGTCGGCGTGAACTCGGCGCCCGTCGGCGACTTCGCGCCGGCCTTGGCTTCGACCGAGTAGACATAGATCTCGCCGAGCCCGGTCGAGATCGGGCCCATCGCGACCTCGGTGCCGGCAGGAAGCTGGTCCTTGGCCTGCTGGATACGTTCGTTGACGAGCTGGCGCGCAAAATAGATGTCGGTGCCGTCCTGGAATACGACGGTGACCTGGCTCAGACCGTAACGCGAGATCGAGCGGGTGTAGTCGAGCCTGGGCAGGCCGCCCATCGCTGTCTCGAGCGGGAAGGTGATGCGCTGCTCGGCTTCGAGCGGCGACAGACCCGGCGCGCGCGTGTTGATCTGGACCTGGACGTTGGTGACGTCAGGCACCGCGTCGATCGGCAGGCGCGTGAAATTCCAGACGCCGAAGGCGCCGGCCGCGAGCGCAAGCAGGACCACCAGCCAGCGCTGGCGAACCGAGAAGGCGAGGAGGGCGTCAATCATGGTCGGCGTCTCCCTTGCCCATCTCCGCCTTCACCACAAAGCTGTTCTCGGCGACGTAGCGTTCGCCGGGGGACAGACCTGCGCGGATCTCGACGAATTTCGGGTCGGAGTCGCCAAGCTCCACCGGTCGCGCCTCGATCTTGTCGCCATCCTCGCGGACGAACACGATGGTCTTGTTCTCCAGCGTCTGGATCGCGCTTCGGCGCACGGCGACCGCGACGTTGCGGGCGGCGAGGATCAGCCGCGCCGTGACGAACAGGCCCGGGCGAAGGCGGCCGTCGGGATTTGGCAGCACGACGCGCGCGAGCGCGGTCTGGGTCTCGCTCGAGCCGATCGGTGCCATGTACGAGATCGTGCCCTTGATCTCGCCGCGGCCGTCGTCGGGATCGATCAGCACCTCATCGTTGATGCGGACGCGCTTCAGGTCCTGCCGGTAGATCGACAGATCGACCCAGATGCTGGAGAGGTCGGCGACGACGAAGGCGGGCCTCTGCTCGGAGGCGTATTCGCCAAGCGAGATCTGCCGCTCGATGATGGTGCCGGGAATCGGCGCCTTCAGCTCGTAGACCGTGAGGCTCTGGTTGCTCTCGATCGTGGCCAGCAGATCGTCCTTGGCGACCTTGTCGCCGATCCGCTTCTGGATCGATTTTGCAATGCCGGGAAAGCGGGGTGTGACCTGAACGACCGCCTCCTGGTTCGCGCGCAGGATGCCGTTGAAGGCGAGCGTGTCGGTCAGCGTGGCACCCGCGGCCTCTTCCAGAGTCACGCCGGCGGCGGCCAGCTTGACGTCGGAGATGCGGATGCGGTCGGCGCCGTGCTCGTCCTGCTCGACATGGTCGTTGGGCTTCTTCGGTTCGGAATGCGCCGCGTGTTCCGTCGAGGCAACCTTGGCCGGCGCGAGCATGGAATAGCCGTAGGCGCCGAGGGCGGCCGCAACGACGGCAACGAGGATGGTGGAGGATGTCTTCATCGCGCGCTCTCCCGGGCCAGCGCAAAGGGATTGCCGACGAGACCTTCGATGATCGCAACGCCGGCATGGAAATTCTGCAGCGCCTCCTGCTCGCGCAGCCGCGCCTGGGTGACGCTCGCTTGCGCATCGAGCACTTCGAGCAGGGTGAAGCGGCCCTGGCCGTAGCCTTGCGCGATCGCCTCGGACGCTTCGACGGCCTTGGGAATCGCGGTCTCGCGCAGCACGGCGAGCTCGCGCAGCGAGCCCTGCAGCGAGTCGTAGGCACGGCCCGCGATCACAATCAGCGTGTTGCGGTTGGCCTCGCGCTCGGCCCTGGTCTTGGCGAGGCTCTCCTGCGCCGAGAGGATATTGCCCTGGTTCTGGTCGAACACGGGGATTGGCACCGAGACGGTGAGGCGCGCCGCGTCGTCATTGGTCTCGTTGAAATGACGCCAGCCCGCGGCGATCCGCACGTCCGGATAGGGTTTGAGCCGGGCGATCAGCAGCTCGGCGTTGCGCTGGGCATAGACGGCGGTCCAGCGCACCAGCTGCGGATTGGCGTCGATGGCGGCGACCACCGACTGGAACGTCGGCGGGCGCCCCGTGGTGTCGAGCCGGCCGGAAACCTCGCCGAATTTCGCCGAAGGATCGCCCATCAGCACCGCGAGCTCGCGCCGGGCGCTCGCCAGCGTTGCCTTGAGGCGCTCGCGGTCGGCCTTCACCAGCGCGGAGGCGACCTCGGCGCGGCCGGTCTCGGCCGGCGAGGAGGCGCCGGCCTCGACGCGGCGGCGCAGCAGCGGCGTCAGCCGGTCGATCGCGGCAATCTGCTCGTCGAGGATCTGGATCCGCCGCTGCGCGCCGAGCACGCTGAGGAAGGCGATCGCGGTTTCCGACAGCACCTCCAGCCTGACCGCCTTGCGCTGGATCGCGGCGACCTCGATGCCGGCCTGTCCGGCGGCGATCCTGGCGTCGCGCTTGCCGAACAGCTCGAAGGCCTGGCTGATCTGGAGCGTCGTCTCGGCCGATCTGGTGCCGCGATAGATGCCGGAGCCGAACGAATTGTCCTGCTCGTACGACAGTTCCGGATTGAGCAGCGCGCCGGCCTGGATGCGCTGGCCGGTGGCGATGCCGACATCGCGCTCCGCCGCCGTCAGGCGCGGGCTCGCGGCCAGCGCGCGCGAGAGCGCCGCGCGCATCGTCAGCGTCCGGGCGTGCGATGCCAGCACCAGGGGCGGGCTGATGAGAATAGCCAGCGCGCACGCGATGCGCGCAGCCGTTCGTCTGCGAAACATGAAAAGAACCTGCGAAGGAGAAACCATGGGCGCACGCGGCACCCGGCTGATCCGTTCAGCTCAGGTGTTTTGGAGGCGGGGAGTCGGTATCGGGCGCGATACCGGCAAGCGCCGGCTGCCGCTGCTGGACCGGCGGGGCCATCACATCGGTCGCGGCGTCCGACTGCACCGGCTGTACGACGGCGACCGAGAAGCAGCCGTGGCAGTGATGGCCGGCAAATGTCTTGTGATCGCCATGGCCGGCTGCGCCGTCCTCGAGGATCGAAGCGATCTCCGAGCCGCCGGACGGGCTTGTCACATCGATGTCATGGGCGCCATGGAGCGCGCCCGAGAGCAGATACAGGACCGCGACGACCACAGCCACGAGCCCGCGCCAATGGCGCGTGTCGCTCAGTCTGAAGGGCCGGCGGTTCAACACCACGAATTCACTCTCGCTGTCGGTTCGGCTGGCCTAGCATGGCAGCGGGAACAGTGTCGACCCGCAATAATGTTACGTGTGGGGAACTCAGCGTCGCAGCCGCACGTGTTCGTGCGACTGCGACCGCTCGCAACATGTGCGAGCTCATTCGGCGGCCTCCTGAATTTGCTCAGATCCGACAAGCCCGTCGCCCGCACGCAGCCCAAAACCCTTCACCAACCCGAAGATCGCGGGGATCACGATCAGCGTCAGCAGCGTCGACGAGATCATGCCGCCGATCATGGGCACGGCGATGCGCTGCATGATCTCCGATCCCGTTCCGCTGCTCCACATGATCGGCAGCAGGCCGGCCATGATCGCAACCACCGTCATCATCTTCGGGCGGACGCGTTCGACGGCGCCTTCCATGATGGCCTCATTGAGATCGGCGCGGGTCAGGGCGCGGCCTGCATGCGCGCAGCGCGCCTTGGTCTCGGCGAGGGCCTGGTTGAGATAGATCAGCATCACCACGCCGGTTTCGGCCGCCACGCCCGCGAGCGCGATGAAGCCGACGGCGACCGCGACCGAGAGGTTGAAGCCGAGCCACCACATTAGCCACAAGCCGCCGACCAGCGCGAAGGGCAGGGACAGCATCACGATCATGGTCTCGGTGACGGAACGGAAGTTGAGATAGAGCAGCAGGAAGATGATCAATAGCGTCACCGGCACCACGATCTTCAGCCGCGCGGTGGCACGTTCCAGATATTCGTATTGTCCGCTCCAGACCACGTAGTACCCGGGCGGGAACGGGACGCTCGCCTGCACCGCCGCCCGCGCATCGGCGACATAGCCGCCGAGGTCGCGGTCGCGGATGTCGACATAGATGTAGGTGGCGAGCTGTCCGTTCTCGGTCCGGATCGAGGTCGGCCCGCGCGCAGGCGTGACGCTGGCGACCTCACCGAGCGGGACGGCGCCGCCGCCCGGCATCGGCACCAGGATATCGCTGGCGATCGCCTTCGGATTGTCGCGCATGTCGCGCGGATAACGCATGTTGACGGTGAAGCGCTGCCGGCCCTCGACCGTCGTCGTCACCGTCTGGCCGCCGAGCGCGGTGGCGATCGTGTCCTGGACGTCCTGCACCGCGATGCCGTAGCGCGACAGCGCCTCGCGGTCCGGCGTGATCTCGAGATAGTAGCCGCCGAGGCTCCGTTCGGCATAGGCCGAGGAGGTGCCCGGCACCGCCTTGAGCACCTGCTCGATCTGCCGGGCGAGCTTGTCGATCCCGACCAGATCGGTGCCGATGACCTTGATGCCCACGGGCGTGCGGATGCCGGTCGAGAGCATGTCGATGCGCGCCTTGATCGGCATGGTCCAGGCGTTGGAGACGCCGGGAAACTGCAACGCCTTGTCCATCTCGGCGATCAGGCTGTCGATGGTCACGCCGGCGCGCCACTGCTCCTTCGGCTTGAGGTCGACGATGGTCTCGAACATTTCCGACGGCGCCGGATCGGTCGCGGTGGCGGCGCGGCCGGCCTTGCCGTAGACCGAGGCAACTTCCGGAAACGAGCGGATGATCCGGTCCTGGGTCTGCATCAGCTCGGCGGCCTTGGTCACGGAAATGCCGGGCAGGGTCGTCGGCATGTAGAGCAGGGTGCCTTCGTTGAGGTTCGGCATGAACTCGGAGCCGAGCCGGCCGGCCGGCCAGATCGAGGCGGCGAGCACGCCGAGCGCGAGCAGGATCACCGGGATTCGCGCCCGCAGCACGCCTGAGATCACCGGCCGGTAGATCCAGATCAGGAAGCGGTTGATCGGGTTCCTGTGCTCCGGGATGATCCTGCCGCGGACGAAGATCACCATCAGCGCCGGCACCAGCGTCACCGACAGCAAAGCTGCCGCCGCCATCGCAAAGGTCTTGGTGAAGGCGAGCGGGCTGAACAGCCGGCCCTCCTGCGATTCCAGCGTGAAGATCGGCATGAACGAGACGGTGATGATCAGGAGGCTGAAGAACAGTGCCGGGCCGACTTCGGCGGCGGCCTCGATCAGGATCGCGACCCTGGATTGACCGGGCTCGGCGCGCTCGAGATGCTTGTGTGCGTTCTCGATCATGACGATGGCGGCGTCGATCATGGCGCCGATCGCGATCGCGATGCCGCCGAGACTCATGATGTTGGAGCCGATCCCGAGCAGCTTCATGGCCCCGAAGGCCATGAGAACGCCGACGGGGAGCATCAGGATGGCGACCAGCGCGCTGCGGACATGCAGCAGGAACACGATGCAGACCAGCGCCACCACGATGCTCTCCTCGAGCAGCGTGTGCCGGAGCGTGTCGATCGCGGCCTTGATGAGGTTGGAGCGGTCGTAGACCGGGACGATCTCGACCGATTTCGGCAGGCTGGTCGCGATCTCCTTGAACCGCTTCTTGACGTTCTCGATCACGTCGAGCGCGTTCATGCCGAAGCGCTGCAGCACGATGCCGCTCGCGACTTCGCCTTCGCCGTTGAGCTCGGCGATGCCGCGCCGCTCGTCCGGCCCGAGCTCGACGCGGGCGACGTCGCGCAGCTTGACCGGCGTGCCGTTGTCGGTCTTCAGCACGATGTTGCCGAGGTCGTCGACGCTTTTCAGATAGCCCTTGCCGCGGATGACATATTCGAACTCGGACAGCTCGACGGTGCGGCCGCCGACATCGGCATTGCTGGCGCGGATGGCGTCGCGCATCTTCTGCATGGTGATGCCGAGGTCACGCATGCGCTGCGGATCGAGGATGACGTTGTACTGCCGGACGAAGCCGCCGACGCTGGCGACCTCGGCCACGCCTTCCGCCCTGGCGAGCGCGAACTTCAGATTCCAGTCCTGGATCGTCCGGGTTTCCGCAAGGTTCAACTCCTTGGACATCACGGCATATTGGTAGACCCAGCCGACGCCGGTGGCGTCGGGGCCGATCGTGGGCGTGACGCCGGCGGGCAGCCGCGACGCCGCGCCGTTGAGGAATTCGAGCACGCGCGAGCGGGCCCAGTAGATGTCGGTGCCGTCCTCGAAGATGACGTAGACGAAGGAGACGCCGAAGAAGGAGAAGCCGCGCACCACTTTCGACTTCGGCACCGTCAGCATCGCGGTGGCGAGGGGATAGGTGACCTGGTCCTCGATCACCTGCGGCGCCTGTCCCTGGTATTCGGTGTAGACGATGACCTGGGTGTCGGAGAGGTCAGGAATGGCGTCGAGCGGCAGATGCAGCAGGGCATAGAGGCCGGCAGCAGTGGCAAAGCCGGTGCCGAACAGCACCAGCAGCAGGTTGCGGGCCGACCAGGCGATGATGCGCGCGATCATGGCTTGCCTCCCATGGCGCTGCCGCCTTCGGCGAGCCCCTTGAGAGCTGCCTTGAGGTTGCTCTCGGCATCGATCAGGAAGTTGGCGGAGGTGACGATGGCGTCGCCCTCGGCGATCCCGTCGCGGATCTCGACATAACCGTCGCCGCGCCGTCCGAGCTTGACCTCGCGCGGCTCGAAGCGGCCCTGCCCCTTGTCGACCAGGACGGCCCGCCGGCTGCCGGTGTCGAGCACCGCGCTTTCGGCGACGCTGAGCACCGGCGCCGGA
Organism: Bradyrhizobium sp. USDA 376; assembly: GCF_054063675.1. Taxonomy (NCBI): domain Bacteria; kingdom Pseudomonadati; phylum Pseudomonadota; class Alphaproteobacteria; order Hyphomicrobiales; family Nitrobacteraceae; genus Bradyrhizobium; species Bradyrhizobium sp. USDA 376. Next base: position 6,904,663 of record NZ_JBSSGN010000001.1, on the reverse strand, counting down.
CTGCCGGTATCGATCTCGGCATCGACATACATGTCGGGAAGCAGCGCAAGATCGGCGTTGGCGAGCTCGATCCGCAGCCGCGCCGTGCGCGTCTCCTTGTTCAGCTGCGGGTAGATGACGCTGATGCGGCCCTTGAAATCCCGGCCGGGATAGCTGCGCGCGCGCACCGTCACGGGCTGGCCGAGCGCAATGCCGCCGAGGTCGCGCTCGGCGACGTCGACGTTGGCCCACACCAGAGAGATGTCGGCGATACGGAACAGGATGTCGCCCGGCTGGGCGCGCATGCCGTCGATGGCGCTGCGCTGGAGCACGATGCCGTCACGCGGCGACGACCACTGGATGGTGATCGGCACCGTATGGCTCTTCTCCATCTCGGCGATGACGGGTTCGGGGACGTCGAGATTGACTAGCCGCTGCCGCGAGCCGCGGCCATAGGGCTCGATGCCTGCGGTGGTCTTCGAGGTGATGGTCGCGAGATATTCGGCCGCCGCGGACGACACCGCAGGGCTGTAGATCTCCATCAACGGCTGCCCCCTGGTCACGCGGCTTCCGGTGGTGACGTCGGCAACCTTCTGCACAAAACTCTCGGCGCGCATGGCGATGACCGAGATCCGGCGTTCGTCGAGCTGGATGGTGCCGGGCGCGCGCACCAGCGTCCGCAGCCGGCGCAACTCGGCCGGCTCGGATTTGACTCCGGTGCGCTGGATCTTGCCGGGCGACAGTTTTACCGAGCCGTCGTCGCTGTCGTCGCCGTCGTAGACGGGGATGTAATCCATCCCCATCGAATCCTTCTTCGGCACCGGCGAGGTGTCGGGCAGGCCCATCGGGTTGCGGTAATATTTGATCTTGCGATCGCTCTTATGCTCAGCCTTGTGCTCAGTCTTTTGCTTAGCCTTGGGCTCGGCCGACGTCATCTCCGCAGGCTGCTCGGGCTCGTCGAAGCTGATGTCCGCGCCGGCGGGGATCGGACGATAGTCGCGGCCGTCCTTGGTCTTCTTCGGGGTCAGGGAATAGAGCGGCTTGCCGTCCGGGTCCTGGTAATAGATCGGGGCAGCCGTATCCGCAGCGTTTGCCGCGGATACGATGGCGCCGTCATGCGGCTGCTGTCGCAGCAGCCCCGCGAACGGCATGACACCTGCCGCGGCGAGGATCGCAGCGGCAGTGCCGATGAGGAGGCGGCGGGTCATTTTTCGGCCGTGACGACGAGCTTGTTCTCGACCGTTCCGGTTTCGCCCTGCACCTTGGCGCCGAGCGAAAGCTGCCAGCGCCCGGCCATGCCGAAGGTCGCCTTGAACCGATAGGTGCCGGGCTCGGTGCCCGGCATTGCGGTGACCTTGGTGGCCATCTCCTGCATGCCGTCGGGCGCCATGTCGAGCCGGCTGGCGAAGATCACCGCGTCGGGCACCGCCTTGCCGGTGGTCTTGTCGACCAGTCGCACCGTCACGACGCGATCGGCGCCGGCCTTGACGGTCGGCTGCACGAGCTGGAATTCGTAGTTCTTGATCTCGGCGCGCGCGACAGTCGCGAACGTGGTGGCGATCAGCGCGGCCATGGCGGCGCGCGCGAGGTTGGACGTTGTCATGATTTCAATTCCTCGATGGGTCTGATGGAGCCGCACGCAACGGCGTGTTGCGAGACGGCAGGCAGCGATGTGCGCCGTTTCCGGCACGCATGTTCACCAGGCGCCTGGGCGCCTGTCAGACGATCGATCGAGGTGGGTGGTCCGGAGGCGGGCGGACGAGGCCGTCGGCAATGGTATCGTCGAGCGGCCGAAGCAGAGCGAGCGCGCGCGGATCAAGAGTCGCAGTCACGGCCGCGGGCCCGGACTGCAACACTTTCAGCATGCAGATCGCGAGGAGAGGGCAGTCCTGGCACTGCTTGCTGTTCGGCTCGTCGGGGCAGCAGGGCATGTCGGCCGACATGCCTTGCGCATCGGTCATCTGCATGTCGCTCGCCATCAGAGGCCCCGCCGCCGCCGGCGTCACCAGCGGCGCAACCGTCAGCCCCGCCGTCACGAGGACCGCGAGCAGGAGCCTGAGGATGCGACGAGCAATCATGGTGCGACACTCTCACGCGGGGGAGACGCTGGAAAGTCCTCCGGTTCACAAATGCGCGAGCCAGGCGCCCTGTGGTTAACTTGTCTCAAACGGGTCAACCAATGGCTTCCTTGCCAACAAAACGCATGAACGGCGTCCGACCGGCCGGTCCAAACAGCACGATGGTATAAGGCTGGGGGTCCCCACCTTCCATTCCCGGCGACCCTATGGGCATGCCGGGCACAGCGAGCCCCGTAGCCTTCGGGCGTTCCGCCAGCAACCGCTGCACCGCCGACGCCGGGACGTGTCCCTCAATGATGTAGCCGCTCACCTCTGCCGTATGGCACGCCGCCAGATCGAGTGGGATGCCCAGGCGCCTCCGCACGCTCGGGAGGTCAGAAGCATCCTCCGCTTCGACGGTGAACCCTGCGTCGCGCAAGTGTTGTACCCAACCAGAGCAACAGCCGCAGTTCGGATCCTTGTGAACCTTGATCACCGGTTCAGCAGCAAAAGCGGGGCGCGTCACCACTCCGAGTGTTGCGGCAGCGATCAACCCCAGAAAGGATCGTCGCGCAAGACGGTGTGCGTCCTTTTTGGCGCTTCCTGCATGGTCGCTTGGAATCATCAGATGTGTCTCCGTCGCGGTGAATTCGAACGCGAGGGATCGCGGAGCACCGTACTATTGCGCGATCCCACGCCGGACAAAGCGAATATAGGCCGCTCAAAGAACTAGCGGGACTTGGGTCCCCCCTGATAGCGCCCGCCGGATGCGCCGACGGTCGGTGCAGTCGCAGGCTGCGCACGAGATCCGGCATCATAGGCGAAGGCGGAGCTCAAGTCGCGTTGCGAGATACCTGCGCTGGATTGTGTAGCTTGCCTGGCCTCGCTCGGCCAGTAGCTCCTGTCGGAAATGGTAGAGCCTGCCTGAGCGCTGGCGGAAAGGGCCGCCAGAAGCGTGATTGCGAGAACGGTTTTCGTCAACATAGATCCGGCTCCAATCATTTTTCTGAAACGCATTCATTGCGCTTCTACTGAGGAGTTCGGAGCCGTTCGTCCGACGGTTACAAGCTCACGCCGACGTGAGATCTGTTACCAGCGAAGCAGCCGCGGTCCCAATATCGCGCCTGCGAGCGTGCACAGCACAATCGTGCCGCCATACCAGAGTGCGACGAAGGGCAGCGAGTCGTCGGTACAGTGAAGCGCATAGGCGATCGCACTGATCCCGCCCGCGACAAGCCCGCTGAAGGCGCCTGTGCGAACCAGATGGGTTGGGGCCGCCCTTCGCACTGCCCAAATAACGACGGCAAAGGGAACGACCGCAATGACCGGGATGGAAACGAGGCATTCGAGCCAGTCATTCCCCATCACCATCTTGTCCCAATGGGAGCTGGGCGCCTGTCCCAGGCTGATGCCGGCAAGCAGTAGGATCGCCAAAAATGGCAGCGCGGCGAGACCTGAGGATACTCTTCGCTCCCCTCCGGGACGCGCCAGCCGCGCCAGATAGACAGATGCCGCGCCCACCGTGCCGATCGCGAATAGGAGCTTCAGGAACAGGAAAATCACGGCGCGAGGTGTGGCCAGGTCCGCGCGGAGGCCAAGCGCAACGAGCGTCACACCTATCGCAACGGCAGTTCCTACCACGAGCGCAATGCCTACGCTGCGGTTGACCAGCTGCCGGTTGACCGGTTCGACGTTCATGCTGAGTGCAGTGATCAGTTCGTCCGTCCTCATGTTTGTGCCCTCTGTGCGATCGACGCCGCCAACGCCTTCAGCCCGCGATGAATATTGACCTTCACCGCAGGCTCCGAAATACGGCAGCGCCGTGCCGCTTCAGCTACGCTCAATCCGTCCAGTTTCACGGCCTCGATGGCGCATCGCATCTTTTCGGGCAGGTGCTTGAGCAGGCGCCTGACATCAAAGCTGCTCTCTGCGCCGAGGTGATCGTCATTCGCCGTAACCTCATGGGCTTCATCGATCGGCACGTCGGCGACGGATGCCCGGTTCCGGCGCAAAAAATCGATCAGCTTGTAGCGCGCGATCGCGTATACCCAGGGCGTTAACGGCTCCTCCGGATCGTAGGTGTGTCGCTGGAGGTGGATCGCCAGCACGGCCTCCTGAACCAGATCCTCGGCTTCCGTTGCACCTCGGCCTATTTTCGCGAGCTTACCCTTGTAATAGGCGCGCAAATGGCGGCTTAACCGCTCCAACAGCACCCGATGCGCAGCCGCATCGCCGTCCTGGCTGGCAAGCATCAGTGCCTTCAGCTCTTTTTCTGGAGACGTCATACCCACTTGGTTTTTAGTTCGGTCGTATTGCTGATCCGGTTACAGTCAGTTCGAAAGATTCTCATTTTCCGGCTCCAAGGGAAACGGTGCGCAGGGGGCCGATCGAGGGGGCGCAGCGCGGGTCGGGATGGCGGAACATGCCTGGAAGTCGCCATCGGTGCGGCCCGATGGTAAGATGGCACGTCGAGAGGAGCCTGCAATGCCCGAAGAGACTTGCTGCTCGCATGATGCGTGTTGCGGGGAAGCCGCCAAGCCTCGCGTGCAGGACGTTGCCGCATCGGGCCGCGCCGACTGCTGCTCGGCAGGTGTTCCGGTCTTCGACGGGCTCGATCCACGATACAAGCGCGTGCTGTGGACCGTCATCGCCATCAATGCGACGATGTTCGTGAGCGAAATGGCGGCGGGCCATTTGGCCGGCTCGCAGGCTCTCAAGGCCGACGCTCTCGACTTCCTGGCCGATACCGTCACCTACGGCCTGAGCCTTTCGGTGATCGGTGCGAGCATCAGGACGCGCGCAACCGCCGCGCTGTTCAAGGGGGTGTCGCTCAGCGCCATGGCCGCCTGGGTGTTCGGGTCGACGGTCTACCAGACCCTCGTCCTGGGGCTGCCCCGCGCAGAGCTGATGGGAGCGATGAGCTTGGCTGCACTGGCGGCTAACTTGACCTCGGTTCTCCTGCTCGCGCGCTACAAGGACGGTGACGCCAACGTGCGCTCGGTATGGCTCTGCTCGCGCAATGACACCATCGGCAACGTCATCGTGATGGTTGCTGCCGTTGGCGTGTTCGGCACCGCGACGGCTTGGCCCGATCTGGCTGTCGCCGCGGTGATGGCAGGAATCTTCCTCACCTCATCGCTGCAAATCCTGCGGCAAGCGTGGGCGGAGTATCGCGGCGGGCAAGCTGCCGCGACGGCCTGAGGCCGGACGGACGCACAGGTGAGCCGCGACGGAACTTGAACTCAGCGCAAGCTACGCCTTCTCCTCCCAGATCATGGCGAGGTGGACGATGGTCTGCACCGCCTTCTCCATGTCCTGCCGGCTGACCCATTCCAGCCGCGAGTGGAACGCGTGCTCGCCGGCGAAGATGTTCGGGCAGGGCAGGCCCATGAAGGACAGGCGCGAGCCGTCGGTGCCGCCGCGGATGGCGGTGCGCATCGGGCGCAGGCCGGCCCGGCGGATCGCCTCGATCGCGTATTCGAGCACGTGCGGGTGACGGTCGATCACCTGCTTCATGTTGCGGTACTGCTCGCGGACCTCGAAGCTGTAGGTCGAGCGCGGGTAGTCCTTCATCACGTCCTTGACGATATCCTCGAGCAGGACCTCCTTCTCCTTCAGCCCTTCCTCGGTGAAGTCGCGGACGATGAAGGAAAGCGTCGCCTGCTCCAGCGCGCCGTCGATGCCGATCGGATGCAGAAAGCCCTGCTTGCCCGAGGTGGTCTCGGGCGAGCAGCCCTCCTTCGGCAGCCGCTCGACGATGGCGGCCGCAATCTTGATCGCATGCTCCATCTTGCCCTTGGCGTAGCCGGGATGGGCGCTGACGCCGTTGATGGTGATGGTGGCACCATCAGCCGAGAAGGTCTCGTCCTCGACTGAGCCGGCGCTCTCGCCGTCCATGGTGTAGCCGAAGTCGGCGCCGAGCTTCTTCAGATCGACATTGTCGACGCCGCGGCCGATCTCCTCGTCCGGCGTGAACAGGATCTTGATGGTGCCGTGCTTCACGTCGGGATTGTTGATGAAGAAATGCGCGGCATCCATGATCTCGGCGACGCCGGCCTTGTTGTCGGCGCCGAGCAGCGTGGTGCCGTCGGTGGTGATGATGTCGTTGCCGATCTGGTTCTTCAGCGCCGGATGCTCGGCGAAGCGGATCACCTGGCTGGTGTCGCCCGGCAGCACGATGTCGCCGCCGCGATAGTTCTTCACCATTTGCGGCTTGACGCCCTTGCCAGTGACGTCGGGCGAGGTGTCCATGTGCGAGCAGAAGCAGATCACCGGCACCTTCTTGTCGGTGTTGGCCGGGATGGTGCCGTAGACATAGCCGTAATCGTCGAGATGGGCGTCAGCGACGCCCATGGCCCTCAGCTCGGCGGCGAGCACGCGGCCGAGATCCTTCTGCTTCTCGGTCGAGGGCGAGCGAGGGGATTCCGGATCGGACTGGGTATCGATGGTGACGTAGCGCAGGAAGCGCTCGGTCACGGTGTGCGAAAAGGTGAGGGAGGACATTTCTGGACAAACCGCCGGATATTTGGGGAAGGCAACCGGTATACCAGAAAAGCTGGCCGTGATGCGGCCGGAACCAGCTCCGATCAGGCTTAACGAACAGTCACCTCAAATCGCCTCTTTGAGTTCCTTGACCGGACGGAAGGCGACCTTCTTGCTGGCCTTGATGTGGATGGCTTCGCCGGTGGCGGGATTGCGGCCGGTGCGGGCGGCGCGCTTGCGGACCTGGAGGATGCCGAGCCCGACGATACGGACGCGGTCGCCCTTCTTCAGGTGCTTGGTGATCAGATCGACCATGTCGGTGAGGACGGCCTCGGCGTGCTTCTTGGAAAGGTCCTGGCTCTCCGCGATATCGGCGGCGAGGTGCTTGAGCGTGATGGTGGCGGGCGCGGCTGCCTTCTTTGCCGAGTCCTTCTTAGCCATGTCTGGCCTCCTCAATGACAGGGAAGCCCCGGAAAAGCCGGGAAAGCATGGGGATCCCTTCTTAAGCCCTGGAAGGCGTAGACGATTCGGACGAGGGCTGACTATGCCACGGGTTCCCGATGGATGCCGGCAATGGCCCGCACAGCCGCGAAAGGCGTCGAGAAGCTCGGGCTAAGGCTATGAAGGGATTGCCAAAATGGCGCGAGAGACGGGGCTCGAACCCGCGACCTCCGGCGTGACAGGCCGGCGCTCTAACCAACTGAGCTACTCCCGCGTGGTTCGCTGAAAGCGCGCGGAACGAGGGGGGACTTAAAGGCGGGGCTTGGTGAAGTCAAGGACGTTGCGCTTCGCCAGCACATCTCGGCTAAGCATTGCTCTGGAAAACGAAAAAGGCCGCCTGGAGGCGGCCTCTGGTCAGCTCCGAAGCAGGGCTTATCAGCGAATCTCCGACGTGCCCGCGCTGGTGATCGCGACAGGCTTGCCGGCCTTGATCACCTGGCTGGACTGGGCGCTCTGGCTGTAATCGGCGTTGGTACGGGCAGCAATCCCGAAACCGGCCACTGCAATGCCGGCAACCAGCGCCACCACCACGATCTTCAGGTGGGTCGCACGATCAGCAGAGTGAATTGAGTGGTTCATGTGAGAGCCTCCCGACGGGCTTTGCCGCCGTCTATGGGCTCTTGTTCTAAGGACCATCTGTTTCCGGATGGTTTCGCGGGTTCCGCAAAATGGTTTCATCCGGCCGCCCGGCTGGTTTCGCCGGGCGGTGCGCAGGGGCGGGTTTCAGGCCGCGGCCCGGCCGATATCGTTCCGGATACTCCGCGCCGCCCAGACGAACAGCAGGGCGCCGAGCGTGGTCGTGATTGCCGCCGAGAGCAGGGAATAGCGCACCGCTTCCGCGCCATAACTGCCCTTGAGGGCGTCGTTGACCATGCCCACGGCGAGCGGGCCGACGCCCTGGCCGAAGCAGGTGGCGTGAGCGCGATCAGCGCGGAGGCGAGCGCGCGCATGCTGGGCTTCGCCACGGTCTGCGCGATCGCGAAGATTGGCCCGAGATGGAAGCCGACCAGGAACGATGTCAGCGCCAGCATCGCCACCATCATCGCGAAGTCCTGCGTCAGCATGCACAGCGCGAACACCGGTCCGGCGAGGCCTGAGGTGATTGCGGGCGCCCACAGCTTCCAGCGGTCGTCGCGGCGGCTGATTTGCGCCACCACGAAGCCGCCGAGCAGGGTGCCGGCCATGCCGGCGAGGCCCTTGAAGGTGCCGGCGTAGGTGCCGATCTCGGCGCTCGACAGATGGTGCACGCGCGCCAGGAACGGCGGGATCCAGGCCGCCGTCGCATAGTTGGTGTAGGTGGTGAGGCAGAAGCCGATCAGGACGATGATGAAGCTGCGCTGGGACGCCAGGAAGCGCAGCGTCGGCCCGAGCGGCTCGGGCACAAAACTCTCCTGCATGGCGCCGCGCTTCGGCTCGGAGATCGTCAGCCACAGCACCAAGGCGAGCAGGATGCCGGGCAGGCCGGCGGCATAGAAAGCCATGCGCCAGCCATAGTGCTGGTTGACGTAGCCGCCGACGAAATAACCGAGAAAGACGCCGAGATAGGTGCCGATGGCGTAGATGCCGAGCGCGCGCGGGCGCTCGTTCTTGGCAAAGAGATCGGCGACGATCGACTGTGAGGCTGGGGAGCCAGCGGATTCACCGATGCCGACACCGATGCGTGCCAGCGCCAGCGAGGTCAGGCTGGTGGCGGCGCCGCACAGGGCCGTCATCGCGCTCCAGAACGCAAATGCCACGGCCACGATGTTGCGCCGATTCAGCCGGTCGGCGACGCGCGCGATGGGAATGCCGAGCAGGGAATAGAACAGCGCGAAGCCGAAGCCTGCGAGCAGGCCCATCATGGTGTCGCTGAGGGCAAACTCCTTCTTGATCGGCTCGATCAGGACGTTGAAGATTGTGCGATCGAGAAAGTTCAGCGCGTAGATGACGGTGAGCAGGCCCAGCACGTAGTAGCGCCGCGCCGAGGGCTTTGCCGCGGCAGCCGTTTGCACCGACATCTGTGACGTCACATCGACCATCGCTTCCCCCAATTTGTCTTTGTTGTCGTTGTCGGTCCAGCTCTTGTTCGAGCCGGCAGATCATCCTTCGCGGATGTAATTCCCCGCTTCGAATTCGACCGGCGGCGCGCTCGCATCGAAGGAGACGCCGATCGGATCGCGGCCCGCGGCGAGCGCGTCGAGCTGGTCGCTCAGCATGCGCCGGATCATCAGGATGCCGCGGTCGCTCTGGCCGAAATGCTCCTCGGAATGCACCGTCACCGCGCCTTGGCCGACCTGGGCCTCATAGTCGCCAGGAAATTGCTGGTGCTCTTGCTCGGTCATGTCCCACCAGAATTTTCCGTTGAACTTCGAGCGCATGCGGCTGATGTCGCCAGGATTTTTGACGCGGCCGGCGACATAGATGCGGAACGAGGTGTCGTCGATCGGCAGCACCCAGCCGATCGATTCGACGCGGGCGAACTGCGCGACGCGCGGGTTCGGCACCACGCGCAGCGTCGGCAGCGCCGCCTCGCTGACGCGGTAAAACACCTTGCCGTCGTCCTGCTTGCGCTCGGATCGCACGAGAACGCCGCGCGGCGATTTCTCGAACTTCACCTCCGGGATCGACGCCATCATGTTGGTGAATTGCGGACCCGAGAACGAGCCGTGCAGCACCGGCACGTGGTAGGGGTCCACCACGTTCTCGAAATGCTGGAGCCAGTTGCAGGGGATGATCGCAGGACCGCCGCCGCCGATCGAGGAATCGTCGGCCTCGACCAGCTCGCCGTCGTCCATCTTTTCCAGGCACTCGTAAGCCGGCAGCACCGGGCGTTTCTCGGCCGGGCCCATATAGGCGAAGATCAGTCCGTAGCGCTCTTCGACCGGATACCAGGGCTGGCGCACCTTGTCCTTGAACTGGCCGCCCTCGGGCTCGCAGGGCTGCTCCAGGCAGTGGCCTTCGGTGTCGAACTTCCAGCCGTGATAGCAGCAGCGGATGCCGTCCTCCTCGACCTTGCCATAGTAGAGCGTGGTGCCGCGGTGGCAGCAGCGCGCGTGCAGGAGGCCGGCGCGGCCATGCTTGTCACGGAACAGCACCAGGTCCTCGCCCAGCGCACGCACCTTCTTCGGCGTGTCGGTGGCATCACTGGTGAGCCCGACCGGATGCCAGTAGCGGCGCAGCAGTTCGCCCATCGGCGCGCCGCGCACGACCGAGGTGAGCTCGGTGCGGGTGTGCGCCGGCTTCATCGCATAGGCCGTGCCGAGATCGCGATCCCGCTGGGTGATGCTCATGCTGGTCCTCCCGCTGCCGGCCGTGCAGGGCCGGGCGTTTTTGATGTCTTGGCGGCAGTGAAAGATAATTCGATGACATTGTCAACGATCTTCGAAATGCCTCTTAATCGCATTTGAGGAGAACGGCCGGCTGCGGCGGCTCAGGCTTGGCAGGGCCGGGCTTTCTTGGCAGAGGTGGACGATGAACCAGACACCGAGCAGGGACGGGTGGACCGGCCCCGAGCCGGGCGAGAGTGAGCCGGCGCCGATCACCGCGATGCTGTCCTCGCGGCTGATGGTGCTCGCCAATTTGCTCAAGCGCGGCGCCATCCTGCGCTACAAGCGGCTGACTGGATTGTCCTCCGTCGAGTTCGGTCTCGTCGCCTCGCTCGGCCGGCGCCCGCCGATGAGCGTGGCGCGGCTCGCCGAAGCCGTCGGCCAGGACAAGGGGCAGATCAGCCGCGCGCTGGCCAATCTGGTGTCGCGCAAGCTGATCGCGAAATCGGCAAATCCGAAGGATAGCCGCGAGGTGCTGATCTCGCTCACCCCGGCCGGCCTCGCCGCCCATGATGCGATCGTCGAAGGCGCGCAGGAGCGCAACCGCCGCCTCCTGGAGCATCTGAGCGCCGCCGAATTCGACATGCTGCTGCAAAAGATCGATCAGCTCACGGCGATTGCCGCCGAGATGCTGGAGAGCGAGAAGAATTCGCGCTGACGTCCGATCGTGTCCGGGAACAATGGATCAATTCTAAGAGCCGCTCTAAGAAGCTTTCAATTAGGGAAATCGCGCGCCCTCACATAAGCGTCACCATCAGGCGCATGCCGTGTGGGGACACGGCGGCATGACGCATCAAACATGCAGCTTTGGGGTGGCGCGTTGAACAGTCTTGGAATGCTGCGGTCGGCCGTATTGGCGACCGCATCCGCTTGGGTCTTGGTGCCGCAGGCATCGTTTGCACAATCATCCGCGCAGAGCGGGGCGCAGAACCTGCCGTCGGTGACCGTCACCGCTCCGGAAGCGCGCCGCCGCGCACCCGCCTCCGCCGCGCGGAGTGCGCCGCGGCGTTCGGTGCAGACCGCGAACAGAAGCAAGCCTCAGCCGCAGCGCAATGCCGGTTTCGTCGAAACGCCGCGCGGCCCGGTGCGCGGCTACGTCGCCGGCCGCAGCTCGTCCGGCACCAAGACCGACACGCCGATCATGGAGACGCCGCAATCGGTGTCCGTCATCGGCGCGGAGCAGATCCGCGACCAGAAGCCGAACAAGCTCGACGAGGTCCTGCGCTATACCGCCGGCGTGCGGGCAGGGACCTTTGGTGCGGATACGCGCAACGACTGGTGGCTGATCCGCGGCTTCAAGTCCGACGACGTCGGATTGTTCCTCGACGGCATGCAGCTGTTCTACACGTCCTATGCGAGCTGGAAGCTCCAGCCGTTCAACATGGAGCGCGTCGAGGTGCTGCGCGGACCTTCGGCGGTGCTCTATGGCGGATCGAGCCCGAGCGGCATCGTCAACGTCATCAGCAAGATGCCGCCCGCCGAGCCGATCCGCTACGTCGAGACCGGCGTCAACAATTTCGGCAACGCCTATGTCGGGTTTGATTTCGGCGGGCCGGTCGCGACACAGCCCCAGGATGGCAAGCTGTTCTACCGCGTCGTCGGCCAGGCCCAGAACGGCCCGACGCAGGTCAACTTCACGCCCGACAACAACTACTTCATCGCGCCGTCGTTCACCTGGAAGCCGGATGCCGACACCACCTTCACGGTGCTGGCCTCGGCCTCCAGGCTGGACACGCGCGGCATCAACTTCTTGCCCTATCAGGGCACGGTGACCAGCGCGCCGTTCGGCAAGATCCCGACCAGCTTCTTCGTCGGCGATCCCAGCGTCGACAAGTTCACGCGCGAGCAGGAGATGCTGGGTTACCAGTTCGAGCGCAATCTGACTGACGATCTCACGTTCCGCCAGAATGCCCGCTTTGCACATGTCGATGTGACCTATCGCGGCTATGTCGGCAACGGCTGGGACAACATCAACACGGCCACGCTCAATCGCTACAATTGGTATGCGAAGGACACCGCCAATCAGGGCAACCTCGACAACCAGCTAGAATACCGCTTCGGCACAGGTCCGGTGAAGCACACGATGCTGTTCGGGGTCGACCTGCGGGGCTATCAGATCGACGACTATCAGGCCTTCAACTTCACCGGGGTGCCGTCGATCAACGTGTTCAATCCGGCTTATGGCGTGAACGTTCCGATTACCGGGGCGCCGTTCCGCAACTTCCTGATCACGCAGAAGCAGGCCGGTACCTACGTCCAGGACCAGATGAAGCTCGGCAACTTCACGCTGGTGCTGAGCGGGCGCAATGATTGGGTCGAGACGACGCAAGACGCACGCGACACGGGCGCAAACGTCGCGAGCCGCAATGACAGCCGGTTCAGCGGACGCGCCGGGCTGATCTACAATTTCGACAACGGCATCGCGCCCTACGTCTCGTACTCGACGAGCTACAATCCGATCATCGGCCTCAACGCGCAAAATCAGCTGTTCCTGCCTGAGACCGGCCAGCAGACTGAAATCGGCGTGAAGGTCGCACCGAAGGGATTTGACGGCTACTTCACCGCGTCGGTCTTCGACCTGAAGCGCCAGAATGTTGCGACCACAGACCCGGTGATCACGACGTTGCAGAACCAGACCGGCGAGGTGACCTCGCGCGGCATCGAGCTCGAAGCAGTGGCCAATGCCACGAAGGAGCTGAAGTTCATCGGCGCCTTCACGGCATACCACCTCTTCACCAGCAAGGATCTCAATCCGGCGCTGGTCGGCAAGACGCCGACCAATACGCCTGAGCTTCTGGTCTCGGGCTGGGCCGACTACACTTTCAAGGACGGACCGCTGGCCGGGTTCGGCTTCGGCGGCGGTGTACGCTATATCGGCTCGTCCTGGGCCGACCAGGCCAACACCCTCGAGGTTCCCGCGGTGGTGCTTGGCGATCTCGCGCTCCACTACGAATGGCAGAACTGGCGCACGGCGCTGAACGTGATCAACCTGACCGACAAGATCTACGTTGCGAGCTGTGCGGCGACCACGTCCTGCTTCTACGGCGACCGCCGGCGCATCACCGCCAGCGTCTCCTACAAATGGTGAGGCAAGGGACGAGGAGAGGCGAGGGCAGCTTCCCCTGATTTCGACCATCCCGAGACTCTACCGACCGGACAACCGCTGATCGCCCATCGGGAGATCGATGAGCTCCCGGGCCATGCCCCCCGGCCCGAAGCTCATGCGAGCGCGGCGCGTGCGACGCCCCAGCAAGTTGCCGACGCCGCGCTCGCGATCGACCCCGGGGCGGGCCTGACGCATTCGCCGGACGAGGTCCGGACCCGTCGGGATGCATGGCTCGTCTGACCAGCAGTGCCTGTGGACAGGCGCTATGGCTGTCCTAATCTGCCGTCGCGGCGATTGGGGCCGCGCTCGGACATAATGAGCAGCATGTCGCCGGCATGACAGGGGGCACCACCCTCGTTGTAATTTGGATTTTGCCGCGCCGCGGCCTAAATTAAGTGAGCTTCGCCCGCAGCGGACCTACCGGCCAAGCGCGCCGGACTGATCGGGATCGCCCTTGCTGGGGCGGTCGATCTGCTCCATACCAGCCGCGGGGTGATTCCGGGATTTCCACCGTTCTGGGGGCGGCAAAGGGCCTGAAAAGAGCGTGTCTTGCGCCCATTGGTGCACTGCGCTAAGGCTCAGAATAATTCCAAATCGGGACGAATCCGCGGCTCCCCCGACGTCGCGGGAAACAAGGGCTCGCCAATGAGCGGCATTCTACAGAACTATCTTCCACTCGTCGTCTTCATAGGGGTGGCGGGCCTCATCGGCCTCGTGCTGCTGATCGCGCCGTTCGTCGTGGCGTTCCAGCAGCCGGACCCCGAAAAACTGTCGGCGTATGAGTGCGGTTTCAACGCCTTCGACGACGCGCGAATGAAGTTCGACGTCCGCTTCTATCTGGTCGCCATCCTCTTCATCATCTTCGACCTCGAGGTGGCGTTCCTGTTTCCCTGGGCGGTGGCGTTCGGCAAGCTTGGCGCGACCGGCTTCTGGTCCATGGTGGTGTTCCTCGCCGTGCTGACGGTCGGGTTCGCCTATGAATGGAAGAAAGGGGCACTGGAATGGGACTGAACCCTGCATCGTCCACAGGTCCGGTTATCGCGCCGGCCTCCAAGGGCATTCTGGATCCGTCGACCGGCAAGCCGGTCGGGGCCAATGATCCGTTCTTTCTCGAGGTCAATTCCGAGCTGTCCGACAAGGGCTTCTTCGTGGCCGCGACCGACGATCTCATCACCTGGGCGCGCACCGGCTCCTTGATGTGGATGACCTTCGGTCTCGCCTGCTGCGCGGTCGAGATGATGCAGGTGTCGATGCCGCGCTACGACGTCGAGCGCTTCGGCTTCGCCCCGCGTGCCTCGCCGCGCCAGTCCGACGTGATGATCGTCGCGGGTACGCTGACCAACAAGATGGCGCCTGCGCTGCGCAAGGTCTACGACCAGATGCCCGAGCCGCGCTACGTCATCTCGATGGGCTCCTGCGCCAATGGCGGGGGCTACTATCACTATTCCTACTCGGTCGTGCGCGGCTGCGACCGCATCGTGCCGATCGACATCTACGTGCCGGGCTGCCCGCCCACGGCGGAAGCGCTGCTCTACGGCGTGCTGCTGCTGCAGAAGAAGATCCGGCGCACCGGCACCATCGAACGCTAAGGTTTTACGTCATGGACGACGGCAAGCTCGACGCCCTTGGGCAAACGATCGTTAGCGCGCTTCCGGGCGCCGCCACCGGTCACGCGGTGGCCTTCAACCAGCTCACGGTTGATGTCGAGGCCGGCAAGATCGTCGAGGTGGTCAAATACCTCCGCGACGATCCGAATTGCCGTTTCGTCAACATCACCGACGTGACCGCGGTCGATTATCCGTCGCGCGAAAAGCGCTTCGACGTGATCTATCACTTCCTGTCACCGACCCTGAACACGCGGATCCGGCTGCGCGTCGCCGCCGACGAGACCACGCAGATTCCGTCGCTGATCGACGTGTTCCCCGGCGCCGACTGGTTCGAGCGCGAGGCCTACGATCTCTACGGCGTGTTCTTCGTCGGTCATCCCGACATGCGCCGCATCCTCACCGATTACGGTTTCGAGGGCCATCCGCTGCGCAAGGATTTTCCGCTCACCGGCTTCGTCGAGGTCCGCTACGACGACCAGGAGAAGCGGGTGGTGTACGAGCCTGTCCGGCTCAACCAGGAATTCCGCAAGTTCGACTTTTTGTCTCCGTGGGAAGGGGCCGACTATCCGGTCCTTCCGGGGGATGAAAAAGCGGGACCGAAGGTCTGATCATGAACGAGCAACCCGAACAGCTTCGCAACTTTACGATCAACTTTGGACCGCAGCATCCGGCGGCCCACGGCGTGTTGCGACTTGTCCTCGAATTGGACGGCGAGATCGTCGCGCGCGTCGATCCGCACATCGGTCTCTTGCACCGCGGCACCGAAAAACTGATCGAGCAGAAGACCTATCTTCAGGCGATCCCGTACTTCGATCGCCTCGACTACGTCGCGCCGATGAACCAGGAGCACGCCTTCTGCCTGGCTGCCGAAAAGCTGCTGGGCATCGAAGTGCCGCGCCGCGGTCAGTTGATCCGCATTCTCTATTGCGAGATCGGCCGCATCCTGTCGCACCTCCTCAACGTCACCACGCAGGCGATGGACGTCGGCGCGCTCACCCCGCCGCTGTGGGGCTTCGAAGAGCGCGAGAAGCTGATGGTGTTCTACGAGCGCGCCTCGGGCAGCCGCATGCACGCGGCGTTCTTCCGCGTCGGCGGCGTGCATCAGGACCTGCCGCAAAAGCTCGTCGACGATATCGAAGCCTGGTGCGATCCGTTCCTCAAGGTCGTGGACGACCTCGATCGGCTGCTCACCGCCAACCGCATCTTCAAGCAGCGCAACGTCGATATCGGTGTGGTGCCGCTGAAGGAGGCCTGGGAGTGGGGCTTCTCGGGCGTGATGGTGCGCGGTTCGGGCGCGGCCTGGGACCTGCGCAAGTCGCAGCCCTATGAGTGCTACGCCGAGATGGATTTCGACATTCCGATCGGCAAGAACGGCGACTGCTACGACCGCTACCTGATCCGCATGGAAGAGATGCGCCAGTCCATACGCATCATGAAGCAGTGCATCCAGAAGCTGAATGCGCCTGACGGCAAGGGCCCTGTCGTCGTCGAGGACAACAAGGTTGCGCCGCCGCGCCGTGGCGAGATGAAGCGTTCGATGGAAGCGCTGATCCATCACTTCAAGCTCTACACCGAAGGCGTCCACGTGCCGGCCGGCGAGGTCTACGCCGCGGTCGAGGCGCCGAAGGGCGAGTTCGGCGTCTATCTCGTCTCCGACGGCACCAACAAGCCCTACAAGTGCAAGATCCGCGCGCCGGGCTTCGCCCATCTGCAGGCGATGGACCACATCTGCCGCGGCCATCTGCTCGCCGACGTCTCGGCGATCCTCGGCTCGCTCGACATCGTGTTCGGAGAGGTCGATCGGTGAGAGCTAGCACGCCTATCGCGATACTCGCTGGCGCGGGATGCTGGGCAGGAAGCGCACAGGCGCAGCTTCCGACCGCATTCTCGTCGCCGTGCGCGGGGGCAAGAACAGTCGCGAATTGGTGTCCTGATCAGTTGTCGAAAGAAGGCTGGAAGCTGAAGTACGAAAGCGTGAGTCCGCGCGACCTGATGGATGTGTCCTGGCGCTACGAAGTATGGATTCGCGAACGGTCGGCGGTTCTTTGCTCGCTGACCGGCGGCCGGGGCCGCTCCACGACGAACTCTTGTACGGAACTGAACGAGGTAAATCGGTGATGGCGCAGGCGCCAATCCAGTTTGACCGCGCCTCGGGGGCCCTTGAAGGGGCCAACCTGTGGGAGCGGACGGCTGCCTTGGCGCTGGTGACGGGATCGAAGATCTCCTCGCACTTCTCGCACATGGGCTACATCGCCTGCGCCAATCTGCTGGCGAAGACGCTGCCCAAGCGCAACATCGCGATCAAGCTCAACCCCGACGCCGTGTTCGAATTCCCTTACGGCGACGGCTATTGGAGCAAGCTGCTCAACCGCTCGTACAACTATGAGGACGAGCTCGAGCTGCTGTTCGCCGACTCCATCGACGTCGACTACACGCTGCTCGATTGCGGCGCCAATTACGGCTACTGGTCGGTGCTGGTGTCGAGCAAGCCGTTCGGCGCGCACAAGGCGATCGCGATCGAGCCGTCGGGCCAGAACTATCCGAAGCTCGCCAACAACGCCCGCGTGAACGATGGTCGCTTCGAGACCATGAAGTGTGCGATCGGCGCGGAGCGCGGCACGGCGCGGCTCTCCGGCACCAAGCACGAGGCCTTCAGCATCGCCGGCGATCCGTCGGCGGGGGGCGAGGAGGTGCCGGTCGTTGCGCTCGATAATCTGATCGACGACGGCAAGATCGCCGCCAGCGGCAAGTACCTGATCAAGCTCGACGTCGAGGGCGTCGAGATCGAGGCGATCAAGGGCGGCGCCCGGCTGCTCCAGGCCGACAGCGTCATCATGTGCGAGGAGCACGGCAGCGACCGCTCGCATGCGGTATCGCGCTACATCCTCGAGCAGACCCCGCTGAAGCTGATCGTGTTCGATCCGCGCAGCAACCGGATGGAGACCGTGACCGAGCTGTCGATCCTCGACCGCATCAAGGTCTCGACCCATGTCGGCTACAACGTTTTCGGCACCGCAAGCGCGTTCTGGCAGGACAGGATCGATGCCCTGAATGCCAAGACCTTGAACGCCAAGACCGCGCGCCGCATGCAGTGAGAGATTGAAGAGATGTCCGTTCGCCGATTAGCACCGAAGGAAGTTCAGCCCGCGAGCTTCGCGTTCACGGAGGAGAACCTCGCGTTCGCCAGGCAGCAGATCGCGAAGTATCCGGCCGGCCGGCAGGCTTCCGCCGTCATCGCCATCCTGTGGCGCGCGCAGGAGCAGCACGACGGCTGGGTCTCGGAAGCCGCGATCCGCGTCATCGCCGACATGCTCGACATGCCCTACATCCGCGTGCTGGAAGTCGCGACCTTCTACACGATGTTCCAGCTCGCTCCCGTCGGCAAGAAGGCCCACGTCCAGGTCTGCGGCACCACGCCGTGCCGTCTGCGCGGCGCCGAGGATCTGATCCACGTCTGCGAGCACCGCATCCATCACGAGCCCTTCCACCTCTCCAAGGACGGTAATTTCAGCTGGGAAGAGGTCGAGTGCCTGGGCGCCTGCGTGAACGCGCCGATGGTGCTGATCGGCAAGGACACCTATGAGGACCTGACCAAGGAAAGCTTCGGCAAGGTGCTCGACGGCTTTGCTTCGGGCAATCCGCCCAAGCCCGGCCCGCAGAACGGCCGCCAGTTCTCGGCGCCGACGGGCGGACCGACCACGCTGAAGGAGAGCACCTGATGCGTGATCTCTCGTCGCCGGCAGTGCAGGGGAGCGGTGCCATGAAGAAGTGGGGCTTCATCGCGATGCATGCCGCCGTGGCGGCCACGTTCATTTTCCTGCTTCAGCGTTTCAGCCTGAACGCGTCGCTGGAATCCAGTCTGCTCTGGGCGCTGACTTTCGCCGTCTGCGCCGCCGGACTTGCCTACAAGCAGTCCAATCGTTGATCGGAAAGCACTGATATGCTCGAGGACAAGGACCGCATCTTCAAGAACCTCTACGGCCTCCACGACTGGGGGCTCGAGGGTTCGCGGCGCCGCGGCGCCTGGGATGGTACGAAGAATATCATCGACAAGGGTCGCGACTGGATCATCAACGAGATGAAGGCGTCGGGCCTGCGCGGCCGCGGCGGCGCCGGCTTCCCGACCGGCCTCAAATGGTCCTTCATGCCGAAGGAATCGACCGACGGCCGGCCGAGCTATCTCGTCGTCAACGCCGACGAGTCCGAGCCCGGCACCTGCAAGGATCGCGAGATCATGCGGCACGATCCGCATCTCCTCGTCGAGGGCTGCCTGATCGCGAGCTTCGCGATGAACGCGCATGCCTGCTACATCTATGTCCGCGGCGAGTTCATTCGCGAGCGCGAGCGCCTCCAGGCCGCGATCGATCAGGCCTATGAGGCCAAGCTGGTCGGCAAGGACAACGTCAACGGCTGGCCGTTCGACATCTACGTCGCGCACGGCGCCGGCGCCTATATCTGCGGCGAGGAGACCGCGCTGCTCGAAAGCCTCGAAGGCAAGAAGGGCCAGCCGCGTCTGAAGCCGCCGTTCCCGGCGAATGTCGGCCTGTTCGGCTGCCCGACCACCGTCAACAACGTCGAGTCGATCGCGGTTGCGCCCGACATCCTGCGCCGCGGTGCGGCGTGGTTCGCCGGCATCGGCCGTCCGAACAATGTCGGCACCAAACTCTTCTGCATCTCCGGCCATGTCGAGCGGCCCTGCAACGTCGAAGAGGCCATGGGCATTCCGTTCCGTGAGCTGATCGACAAGCATTGCGGCGGCATTCGCGGCGGCTGGGACAACCTCAAGGCCGTGATCCCCGGCGGCTCGTCGGTGCGCATGGTGCCGGCCGAGCAGATCATCGACACGCCGATGGATTTCGACAGCCTCAGCAAGCTGCGCTCGGGCCTCGGCACCGCGGCCGTGATCGTGATGGACAAGTCCACCGACCTGATCCGCGCCATCGCCCGCATTTCGTACTTCTACAAGCACGAGAGCTGCGGCCAGTGCACCCCGTGCCGCGAGGGCACCGGCTGGATGTGGCGCGTGCTCACCCGCATGGCCGAAGGCCGCGCCCACAAGCGCGAGATCGACATGCTGCTCGAGGTCACCAAGCAGGTCGAAGGCCACACCATCTGCGCGCTTGGCGACGCGGCGGCCTGGCCGATCCAGGGCCTGATCGCGCACTTCCGTCACGAGATCGAAGCGCGCATCGACCAGTATTCGCATAAGGCCGATGTCGACGATATCGGCGTCCGCGATCCCGTGAACATGGTCGCGGCGGAGTAAGAGACATGACCAAGCTCATCATCGACGGCAAAGAGATCGATGTCCCCGCCGAGTACACGCTGCTTCAGGCGTGCGAGGCGGCCGGCGCCGAGATTCCGCGCTTCTGCTATCACGAGCGGCTGTCGATCGCCGGCAATTGCCGGATGTGCCTCGTCGAGGTGAAGGGCGGCCCGAAGCCGGTCGCGAGCTGCGCCTGGGGCGTGCGCGACTGCCGTCCGGGCCCCAAGGGCGAGCCGCCGGAGATCTCCACGCGTTCGCCGATGGTGAAGAAGGCGCGCGAAGGCGTGATGGAATTCCTTCTCATCAACCATCCGCTGGATTGCCCGATCTGCGACCAGGGCGGCGAGTGCGACCTGCAGGACCAGGCGATGGGCTATGGTGTCGACACCAGCCGCTTCGCCGAGAACAAGCGCGCGGTCGAGGACAAGTATCTCGGCGCGCTGGTCAAGACCTCGATGAACCGCTGCATCCAGTGCACGCGCTGCGTCCGCTTCTCGGCGGAAGTCGCCGGCGCCCCCGAGATGGGCGCTACCGGCCGCGGCGAGGACATGGAGATCACGACCTATCTCCAGCACGCGCTGACGTCGGAGCTGCAGGGCAATCTCGTCGACATCTGCCCGGTCGGCGCGCTGACCTCGAAGCCCTATGCTTTCGCCGCGCGTCCCTGGGAACTCGGCAAGACCCAGTCGATCGACGTCATGGACGGCGTCGGCTCGGCGATCCGCGTCGACACCCGCGGCCGTGAGGTGATGCGCGTGCTGCCGCGCATCAACGAGGCCGTGAACGAGGAGTGGATCTCCGACAAGACCCGCCACATCGTCGACGGCCTGCGCACCCAGCGCCTCGACCGGCCCTATATCCGCGAGGCCGGCAAGCTGCGCGCGGCGACCTGGCCCGAGGCCTTTGCCGTGATCGCTGCCAAGGCGGCGCGCACCGACGGCAAGCGCATCGGTGCGATCGCCGGCGACCTCGCCGGCGTCGAGGAGATGTTCGCGCTGAAGGACCTGCTCGCCAAGTACGGCTCGAGCAATCTGGCGGTGCAGGGCGGCGACGCCTTCGACCCCGCGCTCGGCCGCGGCTCCTACATCTTCAATCCGACCCTGGTGGGTGTCGAGCAGGCCGATGCGCTGCTCATCATCGGCGCCAATCCGCGGAAAGAAGCGGCCGTATTCAACGCCCGCATCCGCAAGCGCTGGCGCGGCGGCGGCTTCAAGGTCGGCGTGATCGGCGCCAAGGCCGACCTGACCTATGATTACGACCATCTCGGCGCGGGCACGGAGACGCTCAGTGAGCTCGCGGCCGGCAAGCACTCCTTCATGGACGTGCTGAAGAACGCCAAGCATCCGATCATCCTGGTCGGTTCGGGCGCGGCCGCCCGTCACGACGGCGCCGCCATCCTCGCTGCCGCCGCCAAGCTCGCGCTCGACGTCGGCGCGGTCAAGGACGGCTGGAACGGCTTCGGCGTGCTGCACGAGACCGCCTCGCGCGTCGGCGCGCTCGATATCGGCTTCGCCGCCACGGCGGGCGGGCTGAACGCGGCGCAGATGACGACGTTCGGCACGCTGGACCTGCTGTTCCTGCTCGGGGCCGACGAGATCAAGGCGCCGGACGGCACCTTCGTCGTCTATATCGGCACCCATGGCGACCGCGGCGCGCACCGCGCCGACGTGATCCTGCCGGCCGCCGCCTACACCGAGAAGTCCGCGATCTACGTCAACACCGAAGGCCGCGTGCAGATGACGGGACGTGCCGCGTTCCCGCCGGGCGAAGCCCGCGAGGACTGGGCGATCATCCGTGCGCTGTCGGAAGCGCTCGGCAAGAAGCTCGGCTATGACTCGCTTCCCGCGCTGCGTCAGGCGATCTTCAAGGCCGTCCCGCATCTGATCCGTCTCGACCAGATCGAGGCCGGCTCCGCCGACCAGGTCAAGAAGCTGGCGGGGAAGGGCGGCTCGCCCGAGAAGGCGCCGTTCAAGCCGCTGGTCGAGGACTTCTATTTGACCAACCCAATCGCGCGTGCGTCCGCCGTGATGGCGGAATGCTCGCGGCTTGCCTCCGGGCAGATGCTGACCGCAGCGGAGTGAGCGTGACCTGATGGAATTCTTCGAAAGCGCATTCTGGACCGGGTTCCTCTGGCCGCTGATCATCATGGTCGCGCAGAGCGTCCTGGTGCTCGTCGTCCTGCTCGTGGCGATCGCCTACATCCTGCTCGCCGACCGCAAGATCTGGGCGGCGGTGCAGATCCGCCGCGGCCCGAACGTGGTCGGCCCGTGGGGCCTGCTGCAGTCCTTCGCGGACCTGCTCAAGTTCGTGCTGAAGGAGCCGATCATCCCGGCCGGCGCCAACAAGGGCGTCTTCCTGCTGGCGCCGCTGGTCTCCTGCGTGCTCGCGCTCGCGGCCTGGGCGGTGATCCCGACCAATCTCGGCTGGGTGATCTCCGACATCAATGTCGGCGTCCTCTTCATCTTCGCGATCTCGTCGCTGTCGATCTACGGCATCATCATGGCCGGCTGGTCGTCGAACTCGAAGTATCCGTTCCTGGCCGCGCTGCGTTCGGCGGCGCAGATGGTGTCGTATGAAGTCTCGATCGGCTTCGTCATCATCACGGTGCTGCTCTGCGCCGGCACGCTGAACCTCTCGGCCGTGGTCGAGGCCCAGCACGCACGCGGTCTCGCCAGCCTGATCGGGCTGCCGCAGCTCACCATCCTGAACTGGTACGTCTGGCCGCTGTTCCCGATGTTCGTGGTGTTCTACGTCTCGGCGCTGGCGGAAACCAACCGTCCGCCCTTCGACCTCGTCGAAGCGGAATCCGAGCTCGTCGCCGGCTTCATGGTCGAATACGGCTCGACGCCGTATCTGCTGTTCATGCTCGGCGAATACGTTGCGATCGTCACGATGTGCGCGCTGGCGACGATCCTGTTCCTCGGAGGCTGGCTGCCGCCGGTGGATCTGCCGCCCTTCAACTGGGTGCCGGGGATCATCTGGTTCGCGCTGAAACTGTTCTTCATGTTCTTCCTGTTCGCGATGGCAAAGGCGATCGTGCCGCGCTACCGCTACGATCAACTGATGCGCCTCGGCTGGAAGGTGTTCCTGCCGCTGTCGCTGGCGATGGTGATCGTGGTGGCCGGCGTGCTGCACTTCGCCGGCATCGCGCCGAAGTGAGGGCCGTCATGGGTATCAACATCAACGCCACCGCACGCTCGCTTCTGCTGTCGGAATTCGTCTCGGCGTTCTTCCTCGCCATGCGCTATTTCTTCCAGCCGAAGCCGACGCTGAACTATCCGTTCGAGAAGGGGCCGATCTCGCCGCGCTTCCGCGGCGAGCATGCGCTGCGCCGCTATCCGAACGGTGAAGAGCGCTGCATCGCCTGCAAGCTGTGCGAAGCGGTCTGCCCCGCGCAGGCCATCACCATCGAGGCCGGCCCGCGCCGCAACGACGGCACCCGCCGCACCGTGCGCTACGACATCGACATGGTGAAGTGCATCTATTGCGGCCTCTGCCAGGAGGCCTGTCCGGTCGACGCCATCGTCGAAGGTCCGAACTTCGAGTTCGCGACCGAGACCCGCGAGGAACTGTTCTATGACAAGGCCAAGCTGCTCGCCAACGGCGACCGCTGGGAACGCGAGATCGCGAAAGCGATCGAGCTCGACGCGCCGTACCGGTGAGGTGAGGGCATGATCCTTCCCGCCACCTCCTCGTCATTCCGGGGCGCGCAAAGCGCGAACCCGGAATCTCGCGCCACAACCTCCAGATTCCGGGTTCGCGGGCTCTGCCCGCTCCCCGGAATGACGGGAGTTTCTCGATGATCCTTCCCGCGCTGTTCTTCTATCTCTTCGCCGGCATCTGCGTCGCCTCGGCGGTGATGGTGATTGTCTCGCGCAATCCCGTGCACTCCGTGCTGTACCTGATCCTGGCCTTCGTCAACGCCTCCGGCCTGTTCGTGCTGATGGGCGCCGAGTTCCTCGGCATGATGCTGATCGTCGTCTATGTCGGCGCGGTCGCGGTGCTGTTCCTGTTCGTGATCATGATGCTCGACGTCGACTTCCTCGAGCTGCGCGAGGGCTTCATCGAGTACCTGCCGGTCGGCCTCGTGATCGGCGGCATCTTCCTGTTCGAGCTGCTGCTCACCGTCGGCTTCTGGGTCATCAACCCCGGCGTCGCCAAGACGATCACGGCGGCGATTCCGGCCAACGTCTCCAACACCGAGGCGCTCGGGCTCGTGCTCTATACGAAGTACATCCACTACTTCCAGCTCGCGGGCATGGTGCTCCTGGTCGCCATGATCGGCGCCATCGTGCTCACGCTGCGCCACAAGGCGAGCGTGAAGCGGCAGGACATCAACGTTCAGAACGCGCGCACGCCCGAGATGGCGATGGCGATGCGCAAGGTGGCTCCGGGGCAGGGGCTCTCGGATGCCGATGCTGCGGAGTGGGTGAAATGACGATCGGGCTCGGACATTATCTGGCGGTCGGCGCGATCCTGTTCACGCTCGGGATCCTCGGCATCTTCCTGAACCGCAAGAACATCATCGTCATCCTGATGTCGATCGAGCTGATCCTGCTCTCGGTCAACATCAACCTCGTGGCGTTCTCGACCTTCCTCGGCGACATCGTCGGCCAGGTCTTCGCGCTCTTGGTGCTGACGGTTGCGGCTGCGGAAGCCGCGATCGGTCTCGCCATCCTGGTGGTCTATTTCCGCAACCGCGGCTCGATCGCGGTTGAGGACGTCAATCTGATGAAGGGCTGAGCTCTCAAATGGTTCAGGCAATCGTTTTCCTGCCTCTGCTGGGCGCCATTCTGGCCGGCCTCATCTCCCTGGTCGGCGCGCATGCCCGCAACCCCTCGGGCGACGAGGTCGAGCATCACGGCGACCACGGTCATGGTGATGCGCACGCGTCGGCCGCGCATGATGACCATGGCCATGACGATCACGGCCACGGCCCGGTCGAGCCGGCTGCTGCGGGCTCGCGTGCGGCGGAGCTGATCACCACGGGGCTGCTGTTCGTCGCGGCGGCGCTGTCCTGGATCACGCTGGTCGATGTCGGCTTCATGCACCACGACGCCCGCATCCAGCTGCTGCCTTTCATCTTCTCCGGCGACCTCCAGGTCTGGTGGACGCTGCGCGTCGACACGCTCACCGCCGTGATGCTGGTGGTGGTGACGACCGTGTCCTCGCTCGTACACCTCTATTCCATCGGCTACATGGACGAGGATCCGTACCGGCCGCGCTTCTTCGGCTATCTCTCACTGTTCACCTTCGCCATGCTGATGCTGGTGACGGCGGACAATTTGGTCCAGCTGTTCTTCGGCTGGGAAGGCGTGGGTCTCGCCAGCTACCTGCTGATCGGCTTCTGGTACCAGAAGCCGTCGGCTAACGCGGCCGCCATCAAGGCCTTCGTAGTCAACCGCGTCGGCGACTTCGGCTTCGCACTCGGCATCTTCGCGATCTTCATGCTCGCCGGCTCGACCGATTTCGAGACGATCTTCCATGCCGCACCTGGCCTGACCGGCAAGACCATCAATTTCCTCGGCTGGCACGCCGACGCACTGACCCTGACCTGCCTGCTGCTGTTCATGGGCGCGATGGGCAAGTCGGCGCAGTTCCTGCTGCACACCTGGTTGCCGGACGCGATGGAAGGCCCGACCCCGGTCTCGGCGCTGATCCACGCCGCGACCATGGTCACCGCGGGCGTCTTCATGGTGGCGCGCCTGTCGCCGCTGTTCGAGCTCGCCCCGACCGCCCAGGCCGTCGTGATGTTCTTCGGCGCGACCACGGCGTTCTTCGCGGCCACCATCGGCCTCGTCCAGAACGACATCAAGCGCATCGTCGCCTACTCGACCTGTTCGCAGCTCGGCTACATGTTCGTCGCGATGGGAGCAGGGGCCTATTCGGTCGGCATGTTCCACCTGTTCACGCACGCCTTCTTCAAGGCGCTGCTGTTCTTGGGCTCCGGCTCGGTGATCTATGCGATGCACCACGAGCAGGACATCCGCAACATGGGCGGCCTCTGGCGCAAGATCCCCTACACCTATGCGGTGATGGTGGTCGGCACGCTGGCGCTGACCGGCTTCCCGCTCACCGCCGGCTACTTCTCCAAGGACGCGATCATCGAGTCCGCCTACGCCTCGCACAATCCGTTCGGGGTCTACGGCTTCCTGATGACGGTCGTCGCCGCCGGCCTGACCTCGTTCTACTCCTGGCGCCTGATCTTCAAGACTTTCCACGGCGAGCCGCATGACGAGCATCATTACGAGGCTGCGCATGAAGCCCCGCTCTGGATCCTGATCCCGATCGGCGTGCTCGCGGTCGGCTCGTTCGTCGCGGGTCTGCCGTTCAAGGAGCTGTTCGCCGGCCACGGCGTCGAGGAGTTCTTCCGCGAGTCCGTGAAGATGAACCCGCACATCATCGAGGAGATGCACCACATCCCCGAGACCATCGCCTTCCTGCCGACGGTGATGATGGTGCTGGGCTTCCTCGTCTCGTACCTGTTCTACATCCGCCGGCCTTACATCCCCGTTCGGCTCGCCGCAGAGCATCCGATGCTGTACCAGTTCCTGCTCAACAAATGGTACTTCGACGAGCTCTACGAGATCATCTTCGTCCGTCCGGCGAAGTGGATCGGCTATCAGCTTTGGAAGAAGGGCGACGGCTTCATCATCGACGGCTTCGGTCCCGACGGCGTCTCCGCCCGCGTGCTGGACGTCACCCGCAACGTCGTGAAGATCCAGACCGGCTATCTCTACCATTATGCATTCGCCATGCTGATCGGTGCCGCCGGCCTGATCACCTGGTTCATGTTCGGCTTTGGAGGCCAGTAAATGACAACCTGGCCCATTCTTTCGGTCACGACGTTCCTGCCGGTGGTCGGCGCGCTGATCGTCTATCTCAGCCGCGGCGATGACGAAGCGGCCAAGCGCAATTCGCGCTGGATCGCGCTCTGGACCACCCTGATCACCTTCGCGGTGTCGGTGATCCTGGTCATGCGCTTCGACCCGTCGAACCCCGACTTCCAGTTCGTCGAGAAGGCGAACTGGCTCGCCACCGGCATCACCTACCACATGGGCGTCGACGGCATTTCGCTGCCGCTCGTGATCCTCACCACCGCCGTGATGCCGTTCTGTATCATCGCGAGCTGGAAGGCGATCACCAACCGCGTCCGCGAGTACATGATGGCGTTCCTGATCCTGGAAACGCTGATGGTCGGCACCTTCTCGGCGCTCGATCTCGTGCTGTTCTACCTGTTCTTCGAGGGGGGCCTGATCCCGATGTTCCTGATCATCGGTGTCTGGGGTGGTCCGCGCCGGGTCTACGCCTCGTTCAAGTTCTTCCTCTACACGCTGCTCGGCTCCGTCTTGATGCTGCTCGCCATCATGGCGCTGTACTGGAACGGCGGCACCACCGACATTCCGACCCTGATGCACACCGCCGTGCCGCGGTCCTTGCAGACCTGGGCCTGGCTTGCCTTCTTCGCCTCCTTCGCGGTGAAGATGCCGATGTGGCCGGTGCACACCTGGCTCCCCGACGCGCACGTCGAGGCGCCGACGGCCGGCTCCGTGGTCCTTGCCGCGATCCTGCTGAAGATGGGCGGCTACGGCTTCCTGCGCTTCTCGCTGCCGATGTTCCCGCTGGCCTCGCACGACTTCGCGCCGCTGATCTTCACGCTCTCGGCCATCGCCATCATCTACACCTCGCTGGTGGCGTTGATGCAGGAGGACATGAAGAAGCTGATCGCCTACTCGTCAGTGGCGCATATGGGCTTCGTCACCATGGGCATCTTCGCCGGCACCATGCAGGGCGTCGCCGGCGGCATGTTCCAGATGATCTCGCACGGCATCGTCTCCGGCGCGCTGTTCCTCTGCGTCGGCATCGTCTACGACCGCCTGCACACCCGCGAGATCGCTGCCTATGGCGGCCTCGTCAACCGGATGCCGCTCTACGCGATGACCTTCATGGTCTTCACCATGGCCAATGTCGGTCTGCCCGGGACGAGCGGCTTCGTCGGCGAGTTCATGACGCTGCTCGGCACCTTCAAGGTCTCGATCCCGACCGCGTTCTTCGCCACCTTCGGCGTGATCCTCTCGGCGGGCTACGCGCTGTGGCTCTACCGCAAGGTCGTGTTCGGGGCGATGGTCAAGCCGTCGCTGATGAGCATGAAGGATCTCACCTTGCGCGAATGCGTGATTCTGTTCCCGATGATCGCGCTGACGATCCTGTTCGGCGTCTATCCGAAGCCGGTGCTCGACATGTCGGCCGCTTCGGTCCAGCAACTCGTCAACAACTACAACACCGCTGTGACGGCCGTGAAGGCCGCCGCACTGCTCCAGTGATCGGGCAGGTCAGGATATCGCCATGAGCTTTTCGACTGCAGGTTATCAACTGGCGCCGGTGCTGCCCGAGCTCGTGCTCGCGGTCGGCGCCATGGCGCTTCTGATGCTCGGGGCCTATCGCGGGCAGGAGACGACCAGGACGGTGACGTCGCTGGCGGTCCTGCTGCTGGTCGTGGTCGGCGTGCTCGTCTACGCCCAGCCCGCGGGCAAGCAGGTGACCTTCGGCGGCAGCTTCATCGTCGACGACTTCGCCCGCTTCATGAAGATCCTGGCCCTGATCGGCTCGGCGGTGACGCTGGTGCTGTCGACCGAGTTCCTGTCCGATCCCTCGCGCCGCATCTTCGAATACGCCATCCTGGTGCTGCTCTCGACGCTCGGCATGATGGTGCTGATCTCGGCCGGCGACCTGATCTCGCTCTATCTCGGCCTCGAATTGATGTCGCTGGCGCTCTATGTCGTGGCCTCCTCGAACCGCGACAACGCCAAGTCGACCGAAGCCGGCCTGAAGTATTTCGTGCTCGGCGCGCTGTCCTCGGGCATGCTGCTCTACGGCTCTTCGCTGGTTTACGGCTTCACCGGCACGGTCAGCTTCACCGGCATCGCCGCGGCCGTGACGGTCTCGAATATCGGCCTGATCTTCGGCCTGGTCTTCCTGCTCGCCGGCCTCTGCTTCAAGGTATCAGCCGTGCCGTTCCACATGTGGACGCCGGACGTGTATGAAGGCGCCCCGACCCCGGTCACCGCCTTCTTCGCTTCGGCACCGAAGGTGGCTGCGCTCGCCGTCTTCACCCGCGTCACGCTGACCGCATTCCCGGGCATCGTCTCGCAGTGGCAGCAGATCCTTGTGTTCGTGGCGATCGCCTCGATGGCGCTCGGCTCCTTCGCCGCGATCGGCCAGAGCAACATCAAACGCCTGATGGCGTACTCCTCGATCGGCCACATGGGCTTCGCCCTGGTCGGCCTTGCCTCGGGTACCGTCGAGGGCGCGCAGGGCGTCCTGATGTACATCGTGATCTATGTCGCGATGACGCTCGGCTCGTTCTCGATCATCCTCGCCATGAAGCGCAATGGCCAGGCCGTCGAGCAGATCAGCGATTTCGCCGGCCTGTCGCGCACCAACCCGTTGCTCGCCTTCATGTTCGCGATGCTGCTGTTCTCGCTCGCCGGCATCCCGCCGCTCGCCGGCTTCTTCGCGAAGTGGTACGTCTTCGTCGCCGCCATCAAGGCGAACCTGTTCACGCTCGCCGTGATCGGGGTGCTGACCAGCGTCGTGGGCGCCTACTACTATCTCGCCATCGTCAAGACGATGTATTTCGACGAGCCGGCCGGCCAGGTCGACCCGGTGCGCATCGAGGTGCGGACGGTGCTGGCGGTTGCGGGCCTGTTCAACATCCTGTTCGCGCTGTTCGCGGGGCCCGTGGTGAGCGTCGCCTCCGCCGCGGCAAAGTCGCTGTTCTAGGATGGGGTTCGCGCTCGGTCCTCGCGCACTCTCGGCGGGCTACAGGCTCGCCGCTTTCGAACGGACCGGCTCGACCAACACCGACGCGATCGAGCATGCGCGGGCCGGCGAACGCGGCCCGATGTGGTTCGTCACATCCGAGCAGACCGCCGGCCGCGGCCGGCGCCAGCGCGCCTGGATCGCCCCGAAGGGCAATCTCGCCGCCAGCGTCCTCGAGGTCCTGGACATTGCACCAGCGGTTGCCGCCACCATCGGGTTTGCGGCGGGACTGGCGGAGGAGGCCGCCCTGGAGAAGGTCAGCGTTGAGGCTGCGCTGCGGCTCGGGGAGGGCCGTCCCCGCTACGCCCTGAAATGGCCGAATGACGTCCTTGCCAATGGCAAGAAGCTCGTCGGCATCGGCCTGGAGGCGGAGGCCGTCGGTGACCGCCTCGCCATCGTCGTCGGCATCGGCACCAACGTCGTCGCCGCGCCCGAGGGCACGCCGACGCCCGCCGTGTCGCTCGCAGACCTTGGCGTCCAGATCAGTGCGGAGGAGCTGTTCTCGGCCCTGTCGGACGCCTGGGTCGAGTTCCGTGGCATATGGGACAATGGCCGCGGCTTTGCAGATATCCGTAAACTGTGGCTTGAGCGCGCCGCCGGCCTCGGCGAGAAGGTCGCGATCCATACGGGGACGACGACGCTGGAAGGCATATTCGACACCATCGACGACACCGGCTGCCTGATCGTCCGCACCGCGGAGGGCCGCCGCGTGCCCGTCGCCGCGGGTGAAGTGTTCTTCGGCCCTGTCGCCTCCGTGGGAGCTGCGTGATGGCGAGGCCCGACGAACTGGTGTTTGCGCCGCTCGGCGGCGTCGGCGAGATCGGCATGAACCTGTCGATCTACGGCCTCGGCAACCGTCACCAGCGTGCCTGGCTCGCGGTCGATCTCGGCGTCTCCTTCGGCGACGAGGAGCATCTGCCGGGCATCGACCTGATCATGCCCGACATCAGCTTCCTGGAGAAGGAACGCAAGAACCTGATGGGCCTCGTGCTGACGCACGCCCATGAGGATCATTTCGGCGCCATCATCGACCTCTGGCCGAAGCTGAAATGCCCGATCTACGCGACCAAGTTCAGCGCCGCGCTGTTCGAGGCCAAATGCGCCGCCGAGCGCAATGCGCCCGAGATTCCGGTCACCGTGGTCCCATCAGGCGGCCGCGTCGATATCGGCCCGTTCAACGTCGAGTTCATTCCCGTCGCGCATTCGATTCCCGAAGCGCATGCGCTGGCGATCCACACCGAAGCCGGCATCGTGTTGCACACCGGCGACTGGAAGATCGACCCGACCCCGACGCTGGGGGCGCCGACCGACGAGAAGCGGCTGCGCGAGCTCGGCGAGGAGGGGGTGCTCGCCCTGATCGGCGATTCCACCAACGCCGTGCGCGACGGCCGCTCGCCCTCGGAGGCCGAGGTCGCCAAGACCATCATCGACCTCGTCAAATCGGCCAAGGGTCGCGTCGCGGTGACGACCTTTGCCTCCAACGTCGCCCGCGTCAAAGCGGTGGCCGACGCCGCCAGGGCGGCGGACCGCGAGGTCGTCGTGGTCGGCCGCGCCATGGAGCGCGTGGTGCAGGTCGCGCGCGAGACCGGCTATCTCGAGGGCGTGCAGAATTTCCGCTCGCCCGAGGTCTACGGCCACCTGCCGCAGGACAAGGTGCTGGCGCTCTGCACCGGCAGCCAGGGCGAGCCGCGCGCCGCGCTGGCGCGCATCGCCAATGACGACCATCCCGAGATCACCTTGAACCGCGGCGACAGCGTCATCTTCTCCTCGCGCACCATCCCGGGCAACGAGAAGGCGGTCGGCTCGATCATCAACAACCTGGTGCTCCAGGGCGTCGAAATCATCACCGACCGCGATGCTCTGGTCCACGTCTCCGGCCATCCGCGCCGCGACGAGCTGCGCGACCTGATCTCCTGGGTGAAGCCGCAGCTCCTGATCCCGGTTCACGGCGAGGCCCTGCATCTGCACGAGCACGCAAAACTCGCGCGCGCCGCCGGCGTGCCGCGGGTGCTGGTCTGCCGCAACGGCGACCTCGTCAAGCTCGGCCCCGGCGATCCCGGCATCGTCGGCGAGGTGCCGTCGGGCCGGCTCTACAAGGACGGCACGATCCTCGAGGATTCCAAGTCCCGCGCCGTGGTCGAGCGCCGCCGCATGGCCTTCTCCGGCTGCGCCTTCGTCGCCATCGCCCTGACCGCGCAGGGCGAGCTCGCCGACGAACCCGAGGTCGACCTCGTCGGCATCCCCGAGAAGAACAGGGCGGGCGAGACTTTTGACGACCTGGTCTTCGATGCCGTCATGTCCACGATCGAGGGGCTGCCGCGGGCGCGCCGGCGGGATCCTGATGCCCTGGCTGAGTCGGTGCGACGCGCTGTCCGGGCCGTCATCAACGAACATTGGGGCAAAAAGCCCCCCTGTCTGGTACATGTCCTGACAGTGTAACCGCGTAAACATGGTCTCGCGGGCGGATCGCTCCGCCTTGCCCGGATCATGCGCTGAGGGAGAAGAAACATGCTGGGTCGCCTCAACCATGTCGCGATCGCGACCAAGGACGCCGTCAAGGCTGCCAAGATTTACGGTGCGGCATTCGGCGCGCAGATCTCGGAGGCCGTGCCGCTGCCCGAGCACGGCGTCACCACCGTCTTCGCAACCCTGCCCAACACCAAGATCGAGTTCATCGAGCCGCTCGGCGAGGCTTCGCCGATCGCAAAGTTCCTCGAACGTAATGCCGACGGCGGCATCCACCATGTCTGCTACGAGGTCGTCGACATCATCGTCTCGCGCGACACGCTGGTGAAGGAGGGCGCGCGCGTCCTCGGCGACGGCGTGCCGAAGATCGGTGCCCATGGCAAGCCGGTGCTGTTCCTGCACCCCAAGGATTTTTCCGGCGCCCTCGTCGAGATCGAGCAGGCATAAGGCCGCCCCATGGCCATCCAGATATCGACCGCGATCGCGATCTACTTCGTCATCTGGTGGGTCGCGCTGTTCCTGACGCTGCCGTTCGGCGTGCGCAGCCAGCACGAGGACGGCGTCGGCGCCCCCGGCACCGACCCCGGTGCGCCGATCCTGACGCGGATGGGCCGCAAGCTGATCTGGACCACGATCATCTCGGCCGTCATCTACGGCCTCGGCATGGCGGCCTACCATGCCGGCTATCTCTCGATCGAGCGCCTGTCCAAAATGATGGGAATGCCGTTCTAGGTTCTTAGTGCGGCACATCCTTCGAGACGCCCGCTTTGGCGGGCTCCTCAGGATGAGGGCAGAGTGCGCGGCAGCAGTTTCAACGGGCACCGATGTCCGTTAGCCTCATCCTGAGGAGACCGCGAAGCGGTCGTCTCGAAGGACGAGGCGTGCGCGCGCTCTCGCTTGAAATTTTGCGCTTGTTCGATTGTTCGGGGGAAATGAATGACTTTTCAGAGGATCGTTGTCGCGCTTCTGGTGCTGATCGTCGCAGGACTCGGCGCCATCGGCTATTTCGAATGGAAGATCGCCGTTCAGGCCCGGACGCTGAAGGCGTTCGTCGAGGGCTATGTCTTCAACGAGGCGGTGATGGCCTGCGAGCAGGCCAAGAGCTCGACGCCGTTCAAGTGGAACGGCGGCAAGAGCACCTCGGTGATCGGGCTGAACTCGGTCAAGCCAGACAAGTACAACGTCTTCGCCAGCTACACGCTGGTGGCGGACGGCGTCTATTGCGATTACGATCCGATCAAAAGAAAGGCCGAGATCGGCTCGAGCTTCCTGGAGCGGGAGTAACGATCCGGCCCATATTCATGGGGTAGGATCGTCATGACCGGGGACCGGGCAGGGGACTATCGGATTCTGCATGAGGCGGCCTTGCGGGATTATCTCGCGGGCCTTCCGGACCTCAAGGCGCTGCTCGGCGGCGATCCCGCGTCCTGGGAGATCACCGAGGTCGGTGACGGCAATCTCAACCTCGTCTTCATCGTCAAGGGCGCGCGCGGCGGCATCGCCGTGAAGCAGGCGCTGCCCTACGTCCGTCTCGTCGGGGAGAGCTGGCCGCTGCCGCTGTCGCGGGCCCATTACGAATTTTTGGCCTTGTCCCGGCAGGCCGAGCTCGCGCCCGGCCTCGTGCCGGCGCTGCTGCACCACAATGAGAAGCTGGCGCTGACGGTGATGGAGCTGCTCGAGCCCCACATCATCATGCGCAAGGGGCTGGTCGCCGGGACGCAGTACCCGCGCTTCACGGATGACATCACCACCTTCATGGCGCGGACGCTGTTCTTCACCTCCGACCTCGCGCTCTCTGCCGCCGAGAAGAAAGAGGGCATCGCCGCCTTCGCCGGCAACCACGCGCTCTGCAAGATCACCGAAGACCTGATCTTCACCGATCCCTACCGCATCGCCGAACAGAACCGCTGGACCGTGCCGTACCTCGATGGCCTCGCCGCCGCTTTGCGCGAGGACATGGAGCTGCATGTCGCCATCTCCCGGCTGAAGCTGAGATTCATGGCGAGCCCCGAGGCGCTGCTGCACGGCGACCTCCATACCGGCTCGATCATGGTCACGGACGGCCAGACGCGGGTGATCGACCCTGAATTCGCATTCTACGGCCCGATGGGTTTCGACGTCGGCGCGGTGCTGGCCAACCTCCTGATGGCCTATTTCGCCTCCGCCGGCCACGAGCGCGCGCCGGGCGAGCGGGCGGCGTTCGAGGGCTGGGTGCTTGAGGCGGTCGAGCAGGTCTGGACCGGGTTCGCCGGCAAGTTCCTCGATCTCTGGCGCGCCGGCGCGGCCGGGGACGCCTATCCGCTCTCGCACTTTCCGGGCGAGAAGGGCGCCGCGCGGCTGGAGGCCGAGCGGCAGGCCTACATGCAGCGCCTGTTCGCCGACACTGTCGGCTTCGCCGCGGCAAAAATCATCCGCCGCATCTTCGGTCTCGCCCACAACATCGATTTCGAGCTGATCGAGGACCCGCGGAAACGGGCGGTGAGCGAGGCGCGGGCGGTCCGGCTCGCTCGTGCGATGATGGTGGAGGCGGGGGCATTTCGGACGATCGCTGATGTCACCAGCGCCGCGCGAAAACTGCACGATTGGCGGCCCGAGTTTGCGAACGGTTAGACGCTGATGCGCCTCAATAAAGCCGCATCGGCAGCAGGACGCCGTCCGTGCCGGCCAGCAGACCCCAGGTCTCGTTGGCCGCGACTTCGAACTCCCGGCTCTCTGCCGCACCGCCGTCGACCTTGAGCGTGACCTTGTACCTGCCGGGCGGCAGATCGATCTTCTGGCTGTCCGGTAGTTCGGCTGCGGCACCGTCGGAGTTCGTCAATTCCTCGCCGGCGTGCGCCGCCAGCTTGATGGTCTGGTCGGCGACGGTGATGACCGCCCCCTCGTCCGACTTGTTGCCGAGCATCAGCTTGGCCTGCCTCGGCCTCGGCAGGAGGCCGGCATTCGCGATACCCGGCTTGCGCAGCGAAAGTTCGGCGATTGTCCTGTCGTCCTGACGGGAAAGCCGGAGCAGGATCGGTCCACGGGTTGTCGTGAAGGTGATCACGGCCCGTTCCGGTTCGACCACCGTCTCGATCCAGCCACGCTTGCCGAGCTCGGCGCGATAGAAGCCGAGCACCGCCGCGAGATCGCGCGGGGTCTCGGCGTAGACCGACGTGATGAACGGCGAATTCTTCGCCGTAGCGATGCTCCAGCTCTCTGGCAGTGGCAGACCGGTGCCCTGGGAAACCCTGGCTTCGAAACCCGCACGTGCGCCCCGTGCGACCGCTCCGACGGGGATGCTGAGCAGCCGTTCGACGAAATTATCCGGAGTGTCATGGCCCCGGACCGCCCACCAGGTTTCGTCAAGATAGTCGTTCACGCCGGAGGTGCGGCTCCAGCCGAACCGGATGCTGTCCGCCTCACTGTTCCGGCCGAGGCTGGCCGCGACCGGGCCTGCCAGCACAGCCGTGGCGGCGACCAGACCGCCGGCGAGCAGGGCACCTAGCGTTCGACGATTCATTTTTTCCGCGATCCCTGGGGCTCAGATAACGATCCTGAGCTTGGTCGCGTTGATCACGGAAAATGTTCACTGATCCTGGTCGCTCGATGACGCACCGCGTCAATGACCCCCGCGGTCTCCGTCGACGGACTGCCTCAGGAACCGGCATCGGTTGCCACCAAAACGAAGCTTGCTTTCGACAGGCGACGAATGATCAAATCTCTTGTCGGAACAAACCTGCGTTGTTGGGGGACTCATGATGTTCAGGATGATTGCGATCGTCGCAGGGTTGGGACTGGCGCTCGCCGGATCAGTGGAGGCCCAGACGCCGCGCAAAGGCGGAACCATCCGCATGACGGCGCCCTATGGCTCGAGCTTCACCAGCCTCGACATCCACACCACCCAGCGCGCCCAGGACGAGATCTACGCCAAGGCCCTGCACCGCTCGCTCTACATCTGGAATTCCGCGGAAGGAAAGCCGGTCCTGGAACTCGCCAAGGAGGACGTGGTCTCGGGTGGAGGTCTCGTTCACACCTTCAAGCTGCGCGACGACGCCTATTTCCACAATGGCCGCAAGATGACCGCCGACGACGTCATCTGGTCCTACAACCGCATCATGGACGGCACCAAGGCCTATCCCGGCGCGCGCTTTGTCCGCGTGATCGAGGGGGCGGCCGCGGTGGAGAAGGGCCAGGCCAAGGAGATCTCCGGCCTGAAGAAGATCGACGACTTCACCATCGAGATGAAGCTGACCGAGAAAGTCGATCCCGGCTTCTACTTCTTCACCGCGCTGACCTCGATCTATCCCGCCGACGAGGCCGCCAAGGAGAGCTTTATCCAGAAGCCGATCGGTCTCGGACCCTTCAAGTTCGTCGAGCACGTGCCGGGATCGCGCATCGTGCTGGAGCGGTGGGACCGGTTCTACAAGCCCGGCAAGCCCTACGCCGACAAGGTCATCGTCTCGGTCATGGGCGAGGCAGCGGCACGCGACGTCGCCTTCCGCAACAAGGAGATCGACACCTCGGTGCTGGGACCTGCGCAGTACGTCGCCTATCAGTCCGACGCCGACCTCAAGGGCACCATCGTCGAGGTCGCCGAGGTCTTCACGCGCTACATGGGCATGAACACGGCCTTCAAGCCGTTCGCCGACAAGCGTGTCCGGCAGGCGATCAACTACGCGATCGATACCGACCTGATCATCAACAAGCTGGTCAAGGGCAAGGCCTATCGCGCCACCAGCTGGCTGCCCCTGACCTCGCCGCTCTACGACAAGACCATGAAGCCCTACGCCTACGACCCCGCCAAGGCCAAGCAGCTCCTCACGGAGGCGGGCTATCCTAACGGCTTCGAATTCGAATGGACCACCAGCCAGAATGAAAGCTGGGGCCTGCCGATCGTTACGGCCGTCATCCCGATGCTGGACAAGGTCGGCATCAAGGCGAAGGTCAAGCAGGTCGAGACCGCGGTGCTGGCGGAAGTGGTTCGCAGCGGCGACTACCAGGCCTTCATCTATTCCCAGGCGACCGGCCCGGATCCGCAGGCCGCGCTGAAATGCTTCCATTCGGCGACGCCGCAATCGGCCTGCAACTACATGAACTTCAAGAACGCCGACTTCGACAAGCTGGTCGACGAAGCCGGGCAGGCGGATGACCCCGCCAAGCGCGGCCAGCTGCTGCAAAAGGCCAATGCGCTGCTCTACGACGAGGCGCCGGTCTGGTTCTTCAACTACAACAAGGCGGTCATGGCGGTGCAGCCCTGGCTCAAGGGAGTTCAGCTGAACGCGACGGAGCTGACCCATCAGAACGTCGAGGACCTCTGGGTCGACGAGACCTCGCCCGCGAAGTGACACGCGCGCTCCCTCCAGCGCAACGGGCGATGGAGGGAGCCGGGAAAAGTTGAGATGCTCGCGTTCCTGATCCGTCGCCTCCTGCAGACCATTCCGACCGTGCTTGCCGTCGTGCTGCTGGTTTTCGTGCTGTTCAGCGTCGTTCCCGGCAGCATCGTCTCGAGCATGAGCGACGACAGCGATCCGCAGGTCGAGCTGCGCATGAAGAAGCAGCTCGGCCTCGACCAGCCCGTCTACATGCGCTTCGGCGCCTATGTCGCGCGGCTCGCGACCGGCGATCTCGGGGCGTCGTTCCGGACCCGTGAGCCGGTGACGACCATGATCGCCAAGCGCGCATGGCCGACCCTGCAGCTGATCTTCGCATCCATGGCGTTTGCGGTTCTGCTCGGCGTTCCGCTTGGCTTCGTCGCGGCCTTGCGGCCGGGCAGCCTCGTCGACACCGTCTCGATGGTCCTGGCGGTGTCGGGCCTGTCATTGGCCAAATTCTGGCTCGGACTGCTCCTAATGTACCTGTTCGCGCTCAAGCTCGGCTGGCTGCCGAGCTTCGGCTATGGCGATGGCGGCCTCAAATATCTGATCCTGCCGGCCGTGACGCTCGGCGTCTCGCCGATGGCGCTGCTGGCGCGGACGACGCGCGCGGCGGTCCTCGAGATCATGACGGCCGACTTCGTCCGCACCGCGCGCTCGAAGGGCATGAGCGAGACCCGCGTCGTGAAGTGGCACGTGATGCGCAACGCGCTGGTCCTCATCCTCACCACCATGGGCCTGCAGTTCGGCGCGCTGATGGGGCAGGCGGTCGTCGTCGAAAAGCTGTTCTCCTGGCCGGGCATCGGCTCGCTGCTGGTGGACAGCGTCCTGCAGCGCGACATTCCCGCCGTCCAGGGCTCCATTCTCGTGGTGGTGCTGTTCTTTCTCGCGATCAATCTGCTGATCGACGTGCTCTACGGCGTGATCGATCCCAGGATCAGATACGCATGAAGCTCCGCGCCAATCTCGTCATCGGTGGAGTATTGTTCGCGTTTGCGATCCTGGTCGGCCTGCTCGCGCCCTGGCTGGCGCACACCGATCCCGTCCTCGACGCCAACCTCATGAACGCGGAGGAGCCGCCGAGCTGGACCTGGTGGTTCGGCACCGACGCGCAGGGGCGCGACATCTATTCCCGCGTCGTCTACGGCGCCCGCATCTCGCTGACGGTCGGCATCGTCTCGCAGCTCATCAACAGCGTCATCGGCGTGGCGCTGGGCCTGAGCGCCGGCTATTTTGGCGGCTGGTGGGACGACTTCGTCAACGCCTTGACCAACCTGATGCTCGCGATCCCCTCGCTGATCTTCGCGCTCGCCATCATGGCGGTGCTTGGTCCCGGCCTGACCAGCCTGTTGATCGCACTCGGGCTGACCAACTGGTCCTTCACCTGCCGCCTCGCACGGGCCTCGGCGCTGTCGCTGCGGAACCAGGGCTATGTGCAGGCGGCAACCGTGCTCGGCTACGGTGACCTGCGCATCATGATCACGCAGCTCTTGCCGAACATGTTAGGGCCGATCGTCGTCATCGGCACGCTCGGCATGGGCAGCGCGGTCCTCTCCGAAGCCGCCTTGTCGTTCCTCGGCCTCGGCGTCCGTCCGCCCTTTCCGAGCTGGGGCAGCATGCTGTCGGAGGCCCGCGACCAGATCACGACGGCGCCGTGGCTCTCGCTGTTTCCGGGCCTTGCCATCTTCCTGACGGTGCTCGGCCTCAACCTGCTCGGCGATGGCCTGCGCGACATCCTCGATCCCCACTCGCGGAGCCGGCGGACATGACGGGCGTGCCGCTGATCGAGGTCGAGGATCTCCGCATCGATCTCGATGATGGATCGAGGCGTGTTGCGGCGGCCGAGGGCATTTCGTTCCGCATCGATCGGGGCGAGACGTTCGGCCTCGTCGGCGAGTCCGGCTGCGGCAAGAGCATCACGGCGCTCGCTCTGATTGGCCTGTTGCGGTCGCCTTTGTTGGTCGGCGGCGGCGTCATCCGGTTCGACGGGCGGGAAATCCAGCACCTGTCCGCTGCCGGGCAGCGGGAGCTGCGCGGCAACCGCATCGCCATGATCTTCCAGGAGCCGATGACGGCGCTGAATCCGGTCTCGCCGGTTGGCCGGCAGATCGCCGAGATGTTCGTGCTGCACAAGGGCAAGAGCTGGCGGGAAGCCAACCAGCTGGCGGTCGAGGCGCTCGCGAGCGTCCGCGTGCCTGCGCCGGAGCGGCGCGTCAACGATTACCCGCATCAGCTGTCCGGCGGCATGCGCCAGCGCGTCATGATCGCCATCGCGCTGGCCTGCGGTCCGGATCTCCTGATCGCGGACGAACCGACCACCGCGCTCGACGTGACCGTGCAGGCGGAGATCATCGAGCTGATGCGCAATTTGTGCGCTGAGCGCGGAACGGCGATCCTGATGATCAGCCACGATCTCGGCCTCGTCGCCAATGTCTGCCGCCGCGTAGCCGTCATGTATGCCGGCCGCATTGTCGAGGAGCGTGGCTCCGCCGATATTTTTCGCGCGCCCTCGCATCCCTATACGCAGGGCCTCGTCGCCTCGCTGCCGCGGCTGGGCAGTCGTGCCGCGCTCGGCCGCACCAGGCTCAAGGAGATCGCAGGCGTCGTTCCGGCCATCACCGGTTTCCCCAATGGCTGCCGGTTCAATCCGCGCTGTGCGCAGGCAACCGACATCTGCCGGACAGTCGCGCCGCAGACGGATGTCCTCGAGGCCGGCGGTTTCGTCAGGTGTTACCACCATGCATGAGCCAAAGCCGGACGACGATCTCATTCTCAGCGTCGAGGATCTCGCGGTTCATTTTCCGCTGGGAGGCGGCTTGTTCGGCCGAGAGCGTCGGCTGCTCCGTGCCGTCGACGGCGTCGATCTCACGCTGAAGCGGGGGGAGTGCCTCGGCCTCGTCGGCGAGTCCGGGTCGGGCAAGTCGACGGTCGCATTGTCGATCCTGGGGCTGTTGAAGCCGACGCGCGGCCATATCGTGGTGGACGGGCGGGATGTCGCGACGAACAGCCAAGCCGCCGATCGCAAGGCCCTGGCGCGCACCGTGCAGATCGTGTTTCAGGATCCCTACGCCTCGCTCAATCCACGCCAGACCGTTCGCCGCACGCTCGAGGATCCCCTGCGTGTGCACGGGGTGACCGCGAAAAGCGAGATCGAGGACCGCGTCGCGACGATGCTCAAGCATGTGGGCCTGCGCCCCGAGCAGGCCGACCGCTACCCGCATGAATTCTCCGGCGGCCAGCGCCAGCGCATCGGCATCGCCCGCGCCCTGATCCTCAATCCCAGGATCGTCATCTGCGACGAGCCGGTCTCGGCGCTCGACGTCTCGATCCGCGCCCAGATCATCAACCTGCTGCTGGAACTGAAGGACACGCTCGGCCTGTCCTACATCATGATCAGCCACGACCTCGGCGTCGTCGAACACATGAGCGACCGCGTCGCCGTCATGTATCTCGGCCGCATCGTGGAGAATGGCGACTGGCGGGAAATCTTCGAACGGCCGGCGCACCCGTACACGCAGGCCCTGATCGCCGCCATCCCCGATCCCTTGCGCCATGCACCGCTCGCGACGACAGGCGGCGATCTTCCCAATCCGCTCAATCCGCCGAACGGGTGTGCGTTCAGTCCGCGCTGTCGGTATGCAGAAGCAGAGTGTCGGAGCGAGCCGGGGCCGTCGCTTGAAGCGCGTGCCGACGGACACGCGGTCCGGTGCTGGCGAGCTGACGAGATTGCCGATCAGACGCAATTGGCTTCGACCGAGGACCGGCATCCCTAGGGATGGAACGCGCGTCCGTCGTGGATCAAAAGCGTCGCTCTAGCGGCCCGCTAGTCACTTCCGGTCTGCCCCGATAGGCGAACGATTTTGGAACCCGCCCATGGAAAATCGACTGGGCTTGATCCTTGCGGCGGCCTAATCGTGTACCGCCCCATTTTCATATGTGCTACCTAGTTGGGTAGCGAAATGGGTAGCAGGAAAGGCAGATCATGACCGACGATCAGGTCAATCTCGTCGTTCAGCACCTTTGCGAGCAATTGCACTTGGCGCTCCGATTGAAGGGCAGCGAAGCACATCCACCAAACGCCAAGGATATTGGATTCGATCCGGTCTCTGTAAGAACAGTATTGCTGACCGGCTTGCGTTCGGCGGGTGTCACGACCCACCACGAGGCGGTCGGGAAGAGCGAAGAGCCGCCGTGGTCCTAAACACAAAACGCGGGAAAGAAGCCCCGCGCCGATGTCTCAGTTGGGTCAACAGCCGACAAATCCACTACAGCGTCCATAGGTCCGTTTAGGGCCAAAAGCCGACCTCGTTCCCGCACGACGAGGCCGACGCTGCTTCGTAGGTATCCTGCGATACGCTACGCCACCTTCTTGATCACCGGTGGTGTCCACGACTCGTCGATGCCCGCCTTGCCCCAATAGGCGCGGATGTAGAGCGAGAAGTGCCCGTTCGGTGCCGGCAGCCAGTTCGTCTGCTTGTCGCCTCCGGGGGACTTCGCGCCAGCGTACAGCGTGAGCGAACCGTCGGCGTTGCGCTTCAGGTTTTTGTTCGCGGGCGGTGCGAGCCACTGCAATTTCCGCTTCACGCGGCTGCCGTCGGATGAGAAAGCCGAGAGTTGAGCCACGTCCTCATGCTCCGCAATGCACGTGGTCCTGGAATGCTCTCCCGTCGCCACATCGTCATTGCGAGCGTAGCGAAGCAATCCAGAATGTTTCCGCGGCGGCAGCCTGGATTGCTTCGCTGCGCTCGCAATGACGACGCTGAAGCAGCGAGTTCGACTTTCTTCCCGTCACCCTGAGGTGCGCGCTCTGCGGCGCGATAGCGTCGCGGAGCAAGCCTCGAAGGGCGACGGCCCGGCTGTATCTCGGCCGTTCATCCTTCGAGGCTCCCCATGGGACGCGTTGCGTCCCATGCCTCGCACCTCAGGATGACGGGGCACCGTTCGCTGTGAGCGTCAGAGCGTTTGGGGAGAGCTGCTACGGATGCGCCGGCCGCCCATGATGACATCCTGCTCCTGTTTTGCCCGACGAGTCAAACGTCGTCGCGGTCGCACTCACGCAATTGCGGGTTTTGTAAGCGGCTGAATTTCCTTGCAGTTTCTACTGTGCATGGGGTTGTTTTCGCGTTTTTTGTTTTGAGGGGTGTGTCTACTCCGCCGCCTTTTCCCTCAGCCGCTGCGCGTAGACGTTGATGATCAGCGCCGCCAGCAGGATCAGGCCGCGGATCAGGATCTTCAGGAAGCTGTCGATGTTGACGTGGTCGAGGCCGTTATTCAGGACCCCGAGAACGAAGAGCCCGACGATGGTGTTGCCGATGCCGCCGCGGCCGCCGAACAGGCTGGTGCCGCCGACGACGACGGCGGCGATGGAGTCGAGCAGGTAAGTGTCGAACTC
Organism: Bradyrhizobium sp. USDA 376; assembly: GCF_054063675.1. NCBI lineage: Bacteria > Pseudomonadati > Pseudomonadota > Alphaproteobacteria > Hyphomicrobiales > Nitrobacteraceae > Bradyrhizobium > Bradyrhizobium sp. USDA 376. The sequence continues at coordinate 6,861,329 of NZ_JBSSGN010000001.1, read as the reverse complement.
GTTCTGCTGCGCGCTGCCGAAATGGGCGACGCCCAGCATGCCGCCGATGCCGGAGCATACCGCCGAGATCACCATGACGGCGCCGAGGATCAGCTTGACGTTGAGGCCGGAATATTCGGCCGCCTCGCGATTTCCCCCGACCATGTAGACGTAGCGGCCGAAGCGCGTGTAGGTCAGCACCAGGTGGCCGCCGAGCAGCATCACCGCTGCGACGATGACGAGCCAGGGGATGCCCGCGATCGACCCGGAGCCGAGCGTCGTGATCAGGCTGGGCACCTTGTAGGCGATCTGGCCGCGCACCAGCAGCGCGGAGATGCCGGCTGCGATCTGCATCATCGCCAGCGTCATGATGAAGGAGGGGATGCCGATCACGGTCAGCCCCAGCGCGTTGACGAGACCGAGCAGGGCGCAGAGCAGGATCGACAGGATGATCGCGACCGCGCCGGGCAGGGGGATGTTGGCGATGTTGACGTAGGATTCCTGGAGCGTGAAGTAGGCGACCGCGATGCCGGTGACGTTGGCGATGCTGGCGATCGACAGGTCGATCTCGGCGCAGAGGATCACGAAGGTGAGGCCGACAGCGATGATGCCTGTCACCGAGACCTGCGTCAGGATGTTGCCGAGATTGTCCAGCGTGGCGAAGGAGGGGCTGGCGAAGGCGAAGAAGGCGGACAGGAAGATCAGCGTCAGGAACGGCGCGATATTGCGCATCTGCGAGCGCAGGAAGGGCCCGAGGCCCCGCGCCCGATGGGCTTCAGCAACGGCCGTCTCACTACTTGCCATTGTGCTTCTCCGTCACGCCGCTTCCAGCAGGCGGTCCTTGCTGACCGGCTCGTTCGAGAATTCCCGTACGACCGCGCCGCGCTTGAGCACGAGGATGCGGTCGGCCAGCGACAGCACCGTTTCCGGCTCGGTCGACAGCACGATGATGGCAAGCCCCCTGGCGCGGAGGTCGCGGACGATGTTGATGACGTCGTTCTTGGCGCCGACATCCATGCCGCGGGTCGGTTCGCACAGCACGAGGAGCTTGGGCGGGTAAGTCAGCCACTTCGCCAGTGCGACCTTCTGCTGGTTGCCGCCGGAGAGCATGCCGAGATCGAGGCCGACCACGGGCGGCCGGATCTGCAGCTGCTCGACCTGCCGTTTGGCGATATCGCGCTCCTGCACCGGCTTGAGCAGCAGCGCGGAGATGCGATCGAGAATGCTGATCGAGATGTTCTTGTAGACCGGCTCCTGATGGAACAGCATGTCGCGCCGGCTCTCCGGCACCAGCGCCACGCCGGCGCGCCGCGCCGCCGCCGTGCTGGCGAAGGTCTTTGGCGTGCCCTCCACCGCGAGCGTGCCGCTGTCCGGCTTCAGCTTGCCGAACAGGATGCGCGACAGCTCCTGCTGGCCGCAGCCCATGAAGCCGTAGATGCCGAGCACCTCGCCGGCACGGGCCTCGAAGGAGACGTCATTCAGGCTGCGTGCCAGCGACAGCTGATCGGCCTTCAGCACCACCGCGCTGTCGCTCGGCTGCGGCAGCATCAGATCGTCGGTATAGCTGTGCTCGAGCGCCTCGCCGCCGCGGCCGATCATGGCCTCGATCAGCGCGCCCTTGCTGGTTGCAGCGCTTGCGGTCTCGGCGACCTTCCGTCCATTGCGGAACACGGTCACCGTATCGGACACCAGCAGGATGTCCTCGATGAAATGCGAGATGAAGACGATCGCCGTGCCTTCCTCGCGCAGCCGCCGGAGCGTTGCGAACAGGCGCTCGACCTCGGGCGGGGAGAGGGCAGAGGTCGGCTCGTCCAGGATGACGATGCGGGCGCCGGAGAACAGCACGCGGGCGATCTCGATCAGCTGCTGCAGCCCGATCGGGAGATCGCCGAGCCTCGTCATCGGATCGACGTCGATGCCGAAGCGGGCGAGTTGCTCGCCGGTCTCGCGCGCCATCCGCCGCCATTGTACGAGGCCAAGACGGTTGGTCGGCTGGTTGCCGAGGAAGACGTTCTCGGCGACCGTGAGATCGGGCGCGACAGAGAGCTCCTGATGCACCATGGCGATGCCGGCGGCGTGCGCATCGCGCGCCGAGCGGAAATGCGTCTCCTTGCCGTCGATGAGGAGGCGGCCGGAGAACTCGGTGTGCACGCCGGCGATGATCTTCATCAGCGTGCTTTTTCCCGCGCCGTTCTCGCCGACGAGACCGTGGATCTCGCCGGGAAGAAGCGCGAAGTCGACACCACGAAGCGCCTCGACGCCGCCGAAGCTCTTCGTGATGCCCTGCAGTTCCAGGATGGGCGAATGACCCGCTGACATGAGTTCAGATCTTGGAGGCTCAGATCAGGAAGTGATCCTGCATCCACTGCATCCCGGCGGCGTTGGCTTTGGTCACCACGGGGCCGTCGGTGACGACGTTCTTGGGAATGCCCTGTCCGCTCTTCTCGCCGCCGACCACCGCGGAGACGCCTGCGATGATCGCACCACCATGGATGCGGCAGGAGGGATTGCGCACGGTCGCGAACATGCGGCCTTCGCTGACCGCCTGGATCGCCGGCGGCATGGCGTCGACGCCGCCGATCAGGATGTTGGTGCGGCCCCGCGCTTTCATGATGTTGGCTGCCGCGAGCGCCATGTCGTCATTGTGGAAGAACGCCGCGTCGATCTGCGGGTACTTCGTCAGGTAGGTTTCCCAGAGGCGGGCGGTCTTCGACACGTCCCAGTCGGCCGGCTGGGTGTCGAGCACCTCGATCCCCGGGAATTGCTTGACGACCGAATTGAAGCCCTTGGCCCGTCCTTGCGCGCCGGTATGTCCGAGCGCGCCCTGCGTCATGATGATCTTGCCCTTGCCGCCCATGGCGTTGCACAGCGCCTGCGTCACCGAGGCGCCCATGAACTCGTTGTCGGGGGCGAGGAAGGAGTGGACGTTGATCTGGTCGAGGGGCGCGATCAGCGTGTCCATGTCGATCACGGGCGTGCCGGCGTCGATCATCTTCTGCACCGGCTGGGTGAGGGTGCCGATGCCGAAAGCCTGGATCGCGACGAAGTCCCATTTCTGCGAGGCCATATTGTCGATCGCGGCGCGCTGCTTCACCGCATCGAGCTGGCCGTCGAACCAGATGACCTCGACGTTGAACAGCTTGCCCCAGAATTCCGCCGCCTGCTTGCCCTGCGCGCACCAGGTCGCCTGAAGGCCCGCGTTGGAGAACGCCGCCTTCAGCGGCTTCTCGCTGCGTCCGACTTCGGCGGCCAGTGCTGGATTTATGCCCATGCTGCCGAACAGGGCAGCCCCGGCGCCGGCGGTCGCTGCCACCTGAAGAAGATCGCGCCTCGTCGTCGAGAAATCTTTCGTCCCGGACATCGCTCGCTCCCATATATTTTTCGTCGGCGCGTCATTGCCTGCGCGACCGATGTCCGAAAGTCTCTCACAAGAGTTGTTGGCACTCAATCTGCAATCAATCGCGACATCGCCGCAGCGTCGCCGCTGCCCGCGCGTTGGTGCAGCGCAAAGCGTCAGGCTGGAATGCTGGCGTATGTGTCGATCTCGACGAGCAATGCGTCCCAGGCCAGCGCAATGTCTGGCGTCCATTCATCGCCGAGCAGGTCGCGCAGCGTATCCCTGATGATGGCGAAGAAGGTGATGAACAGGTCGCGCGGCGTGCCATAGGCATCGTGCGATGCGACCTCGCAGCCGATCAGCCGGAAATGTCCGCGGCGCTCGCCCGCGAAGTCGAGAATCGCCTCGATCGTCAGCGCCAGCATCGATCCCTTCACGAGCTCGCTGCCTTGTGCCCTGAACATCGTCCGCGTTTCCGGATGGGCTTCGAACAGCCTTTGGTAGACGAGCGGCGTGAGATCAGCGCAGCGCTGTGCCGCGAGCTCAAAACTCCGTTCGATCGGATGGAGGGAAGCATTCATCGGCTTTTCAGCCATGCGGGCAAAAAAAGAGCGGGGCCCTGGCCCCGCTCAAAAATTGTGTCGACCCTATTATCCCCGATCTTAAGATTTGATCTTGATTGACGGGGCGACGCTGCATTTTGCGCGCCAGGGGCTCCTCCCGAGACTTGGACCACCAGGCCTCGACCTCGCGGTCAGCGCCTGAGCAAGAGGATGCTAGATCAACTTTTCTCACTTGTCATCATTTTCGGCAACGATTGTTCAAAATAAGAGCAGCTGACGAAATGTTCGGGCTTTTAGCCGTCTAAGCATATGACAAATATAAGAAATCTGTGGATGGGCGAGAATGGTTGGGCTGCCTCAAATGCCGGACCCCGCCTGCCGGCAGGGGGATCCGACCACAGTTTTGGAGAAATTTGCGCTGGGCCAAGCGGGCGGCGGAACTGGCCTCGACTCGGGTGCCGGCGCGGTGTTTAGTTGGCGCACGAACGAATGGTTCGGTGGATGCGCGCACGGCTGCAAAAATTCTTACCTCTGGTCCTGCTCGCCCTGGCGATGCAGGTGCTGGCGCCGATTGCCGCCTGTCTCGCGGCCGGCCAGGCCGTTGCCGATCCGCTGTCCGCCGCTGTCATCTGCCATAGCGCGAGCGACCAGGGCGGCCTCAACGATCGGACCGGCTCGCCGACTGCGCATGGCGCTGCGTGTGCACTCTGTTGTCTGGCGCAGGCAAACGCGTCGCTCGATTCGCCGCCGCAGCTGGCACTCGCCATTCCCTTCCGCCACGCCGAACGCGTGGTGTGGCGCGCGGCGGATGCCTCCATCGTTGCCGTCCATAAGGGCTCGAACACCAGGGCGCGCGCGCCTCCTCAATTTTCCTGACGACCCTCGTGGTCGCCGCGGCTTGTCCGCCGGCGATTGATGCTGTCGAACAGCCGGGAAGAAGGCCGGCGTCAGGAATGCCCCCATGTTACGTTGCCATGCCCGCCGCGGCGTGAGCGTCGTTGCCGTCCAGGCTGCGCTGCTTGCTTCTTCGAGCGGGGTCGTTGCCCAGAGCAGCAATACCGAGATTCCCGCGGTGACCGTCGAGGCGCCGCGGGCTGCCCGTGCCAAACCGATCGCCCGGCCGTCGAAGCCGCGCTCCGCATCGGCGGGGCGTGCGGCGAGACCCGCTGCGCCGACCGCAAGCGCCGGCGCACCGACCCAAAGCAGGATCGCGACTGCAAGCGCAGCACGCGATAGCCTCAATCAGGCGCCGGCCGGCCAGACCGCGACCACCATCGACCGCAGCCAGTTCGACAACCGCCCCGCGTTCTCGGTCAGCGACGTCCTGCGGGACAGCCCGGGCATTTCGATCAAGCAGGGCAACGGCCCGCGCGATTTCGGCATCTCCATTCGAGGCTCCAACGCGCGGAACGGCTTTGGTATCCGCAACCTCGTGATCTTTGACGACGGCTTTCCGGTGACGCAGCCGGACGGCCTGTCGCGGAGCGATCTGATCGATCCCCACGCCTATGGTGCCATCGACGTCGTCCGCGGTCCCTCGTCGGCGCTCTACGGCAATTACGCGACCGGCGGCGCGCTCAATTTTCGGACACGGCCCGGTGGCACGATCGACGGCGTCGAATATGGTGTCGACGGCGGCAGCTATGGCTATCTCAACAACTACCTTGCCGCCGGCAAGAAGGTCGGGAATTTCGAGGGCTCGCTGTTCGCAAGCGACACGCGCGGCGACGGCTATATCGGCAACAGTTGGTTCAATACGCAAACCGTCAACTTTCTCGGCACGCTCAAGGCGACGCCCGATGATCGCTTCACGGTCAAGATCATCAACAATGACCTCAGTGCGCGGCTGCCGATTCGGCAATCGCTGAACCAGTACTATCAAAACCCATTCCAGCAGGGCTGCGCGACCGGCGTCTCGGCCGCGGCCGGATGCGGTACGATCAGGCTGCTCAACAACGGCTTCAACGCCACTGGGGGAACCGATACCGAGACGGCCGTGCAGGCCGGGCTCGGCCGCAACGACCGCCGCACCATCGTCGGCGGCCGATGGGAGCACGATTTCGACAACACCACGACCTGGCGCAACCAGTTCGTCTTCGATGACCGGAACATCAGCCAGCCGACCGGCACGACCAGCACGATCGGCGACTTCCCGTCGTACAACTACATGAGCGACCTGACCAAGCGCGGTGAAATCCTTGGATTGGAGTCGACCGCGTTCTTCGGTGCCTTTTACAACACCCTGACAGCTTCGAGCGATACGCGGAATGTGATGCCGGGAGGGAATGCAACGCTCGGAAGGATCACCAACAACCTCTATAGCGAGACGTCGAACTACGGCGTGCGCGCGCGCGAGGAACTGAGGCTGACGCCGTCGCTGCTCGCAATTGCCGGCATCGGCTGGGAGCAGACCGTCCTGAAGGGTGTCAACACAGCTTACAGCTATTCCGGTCCGACGGGCGTCCTGGATCCCCTGAAGATCACTACCGCGGACAGGCAGTTCCAGAACACCGCCCCCGAACTGGCCTTGCTCTATACGATCAACAGTGAATGGCTGGTCCGGGGACGGGTCGCTACGGGATACGGCACCCCGCAAGTCTCGAACCTGTTCGTTTTGGCGAACGGGCAGTCGGGCAACAATACCCAGCTCCAGGCCCAGAAAAATCTGGGCTACGATCTCGGCTTCGACTGGACACCGAACAGCACGCTCAAGGTCAGCGCGACCGGCTTCTACGAGTTCTTCCGCGACGAACTCGTGTCGCAGGCAACGCCAGCCAATTCACCCAATACAAGCTTCACATTCAACGCGCCGCGCTCGGAGCATCGCGGCATCGAGCTCGCTGCCGACTGGAAGTTCTATCCGGGCTGGCGCTTCATGGCAGCGTACACCTATCTCGACGAGGTCTACACCGAATATGTCGAGAACATCACCAATAGCGCTGTGTTCAGCTTCAACCGGGCCGGCAACAAGATCCCCGGCATCTCGCCCAACGAGCTGACGGCCCGGCTCGGCTACGACGAGTTCTCCGGATCGCTGGCCGGCCTTGGTGGCTTCGTCGAGGTCCAGTGGAAGGACTCCTTTTACATGGACAACGCAAACCTGTTGAAAGCGCCGGGCTATGAGCTGGTCAATGTGAACATCCACTACAAGACCGACCTCGTGTCCGACACGTTCAGATCGCTGAACCTGTTCCTCGAAGTCAGAAACGTGTTCGACCGCACCTACGTTGCGTCGGCCAACAACATCGCCAACACGGTGACAGCGGCGGGCCTTCAAAATCCTGGGAGCTTCCTCGCCAACACGACGGGATCGATCTATGCGGGCTCGCCGCGTGCGTTCGTTGCAGGTATGAAGGTGGTATTCAAATGATCCGGGCCATCGAAGGGAGTAGGGCCATGATCCGCACTGGCTTGCTCGGGATCGTCGCTCTCGTATTCGTGCAAGGTACGGCGCTCGCGCAGATGCATGCTCAGCACGCATCCGAAGCGGCGTGCGAGGAGCCGACATTGCGCTGCGCTTCCAAAGTGACGCCTGCCTTCGGTCCGGACGGAACGTTGTGGTTGGTCTGGATGGCAGGCGGCCAGGTTTCGGTTGCGAACTCGCAGGACGCTGGGCGAAGTTTCTCCGCTCCCGTCCAGGTCACGACGAAGCGGCTGAACCTCGATTGGGGGCCGGACGCGCGGCCGAAGATCGTGGTCGATCGGAAGGGCGGCATCGCGCTCGCGTTCTCGATCTTCAGGGACCAGGCCTTCAACGGCCAGGTGCTCTACACGCGCTCGGTCGATCACGGGAAGAGCTTTGCCGAACTGAAGCCGATCACCGCCAGCAACGAGAGCCAGCGTTTCGAGGCGCTGGCGCTCGATCAGGATGGAACGGTCTTTACGGCGTGGTTGGACAAGCGCAATCGCGTTCTCGCGAAGGAAGCGGGACAGAAGTACGAGGGAGCGGGGCTGTTCTTCGCCTCGTCCAGCGACGGCGGCACCACCTACGCAGAGGCCCGATTGGCGCGCGAAGGCACCTGCGAATGCTGCCGGTTGGGGCTGACATTTGCGGCGCCCAGGCGACCGGCCGTGATCTTCAGGAACATCTTTGACGGCGGCGTGCGCGATCATGCGGTGATGACCTTTTCCGACGTCTCGACGCCGGGCGAGGTCCGCCGGGTCAGCAACGACGACTGGCAGATCAATGCCTGCCCGCATCACGGGCCGAGCCTCACGGTTGCGCCGAACGGGACCTTTCACGTCGCCTGGTACACAAACGGAAAGGCGCGGAAGGGATTGTTCTATGCGCATTCGCGCGACGAGGGCCACACGTTCTCGACGCCGATGGCGTTGGGACAGCCGGGCCGCAATCCGACGCGTCCTTACGTGCTCGCAGGTCCGACCGGAACGGTGATGGTCTGGAAGGAGTTCGATGGCGAGAAAACCTCGGTCCAGGTGACGATCTCCCGGGACGATGGCGAGACGTGGTCGCCGCCGAAGACGATATCGAGCACGACCGACACCTCCGACCATCCCTTGCTGATCTCCAATGGCCGAAAGGTCTATCTGTCATGGATGACGAAGGCGGATGGCTATCGGCTGACAGCAATCGAGGACCAACCATGAGACATCGATTTGCAGTCATTTTGGGTCTGGGCATCCTGATCGCGTCGGCGTCTGCGCTCGGAGCCCCACCGACTCTCAAGCCGTTCGAGCGTGGTACCTGGCAAAGCGTCCTTAAGGGGCATGCCGGCCGCCCAACGCTCGTGCATTTCTGGGGCGTGACTTGCGGGCCGTGCAAGGTCGAGCTGCCTCAGCTCGGGCAGTTTGCAAAGGACCATCCTGGGATCGACGTGGTCACGATCAGCGCCGATCTCGTGCCGAACCTGGCGGCAGCGACACAGTCGATGCTCGACAAGGCGGGGCTATCGTCAACCGAGAATTTCATTTTCAGCGACGGCTTTGTCGAACGTTTGAGGTTCGAGATCGATCCTGCCTGGCAGGGCGACATTCCTCGAACAATGCTTATCTCGCGGGACGGGACCGTCGCGACGATCGAAGGCTCGGCCGAGATAGCCGACCTTGAGAAATGGTCGGGCCAACAGCTCGGCACACATTGAAATTCAATCTGCAAAGGGAATACCGACATGAAGACAATGTTGAAAGATGTGCTGCTCGCAGCGTTCGCTCTCGCGCTCTGCGCCGCCCCCGGGCGCGCCGAGGACATCAAGGCCGGTGATCTCGTCATCTCGCAGGCGTGGAGCCGGGCGACGCCGGGCGGCGCCAAGGTCGCGGGCGGCTATCTCACGATCGAGAACAAGGGGACGGCCGCGGACAGGCTGGTCAGCGTTTCCGCGGATATCGCAGGGAAGGCCGAGGTCCATGAGATGGCGATGGATAACGGCGTGATGAAGATGCGTCACCTCGACCAGGGCCTCGCCATCGAGCCGGGGAAGACCGTGAAGCTTGCTCCGGGCGGCTATCACCTCATGCTCCAGGAGCTGAAGGGGCCGTTCAAGCAGGGCGACAAGGTTCCGGTGACGCTTCAGTTCGAGAAGGCCGGCAAGGTCGCCGTGTCTCTCGATGTGCAGGCCGTCGGCGCGCAGGCGCCGGGCGATGGCGGGCAGATGATGAAGAAGATGCACGATCATTCGGGAATGAAAATGTGATGAAACAGATCAAGTCTCTCATGACCTCGAACAGAACCATCGCGGGCCTCGTGTTCGCAACGGCGGCGCCGCTGTCAGTTGCGGCCACTCCACTTGCCGCAGCGACCGATGACGACAGCTTCTTCACCCATCTGCACACCGAGAAGGCGATGGCCAATGTCACGGTTTCCCCGGGGCGTGCCGGCCCGGTCGAGATCGCGATCCAGTTGGAGACAACGGACGAGACGCCGCTCTCGGCCAAGGCCGCTTCGGTGACGCTGGTGGATACGCAGACCGGCCGGAAACTCGCGCCGGTCGAGGCCTCGCGCGACGGCGAGGATGGCTGGCGCGTGAAGGTGGCGCAGTTGACGCCCGGACGCTGGATGCTGGGGCTCGGGATTTCGATCTCCGAGGCCGATCACGTCAGCGTGGAATCGCCGATCCTGATCAAATGACTCCGCTCGAGAGGCCGAACATGTCGAAGCAATCCTTCTTGTTCCTTGTTGTCGCGCTCGCCGCTTCGCCTGCGGCCGCGCATGTCACGCTCGAGACCAAACAGGCCACCGTCGGCGCATCCTACAAGGCGGTCTTCGCCGTGCCACACGGCTGCGCCGGCTCGCCCACGCTGAAGATCCGCGTGCAGATCCCGGAAGGGGTGATCGCGGTGAAGCCGATGCCGAAGGCGGGCTGGAGTGTCGATGTCGTCGAGGGCCAATATGCCGCCGAATACAACTATCACGGCAACAAGCTCTCCTCCGGCGTCAAGGAGGTCGCATGGTCCGGCGGCGAGCTGTCGGACAAGAACTATGACGAGTTCATCATGCATACCGTGCTGACCGACGCGCTCAAGCCGAACACGACGCTGTACTTTCCCGTTGTCCAGGAATGCGAGACCGGCGTCAGCCGCTGGATCGAGATTCCGACTGAGGGGGCAGGGCATTCGCACGAGGGTAAATCACCAGCACCGGGTGTGAAGCTGTTGCCAAAACCTTGATGCGCCTCTTCGCCGCGCTCGCGACGCTGCTCCTCGTTGCCGGCTTCGCGACCGGCGCGTCGGCGCATGCCGCTCTGGTCTCGGTCGATCCGGCGAGCGGCAGCATCCTGAAGACCGCGCCGAAGGCGGTGGAGCTGCGCTTCAACGAGGCGGTGACGCCGGGCGCGATCCGGCTGATCGATGGCGCGGGCAGGGCACGGGATGATGCGCGCATCAGCGCATCAGGCGAGACCATTTCGGTCGTGATGCCGCCGGACCTGCCGCAGGGAACGGCCGTGGTCAGCTATCGCGTGATCTCGCAGGATGGCCATCCTGTCGCGGGAGCGGTGATCTTCTCGGTCGGTGCTCCGACGGCGACGAAGTCGCCCGTCAGTGCGGACGGCGGATTGAGCGCGCTGATCTGGCTGGCGCGGGTCGGTCTCTATCTCGGGCTGTTTGTCGGCATCGGCGGTGTGTTTTTCGCGCGCTGGATTGCATGGTCGATGACAGGCTTGACCGTGCCGCGCGTTGCGCTCGCGATCGGCCTTCCGAGCGCGGTTGCGTCCCTCGGTGCGCTGGGTCTCGAACTCCTCGGGCTGCCGCCAGCGGCGCTCGTGACGGCTGCTCCGTGGAAGGTCGCATTCGCGACCAGCGCCGGCCCCGCGCTGCTCGTCGCGGTCGCATCGATGCTGCTCGCGATGATGGGGCTGCGCAGCGCGTGGTATGCGCGCGCCTTCGCGATGATCGCATTCATCGGAGTTGGCCTGTCGCTCGCCATGACCGGGCACGCGGCAACGGCACCGCCCGAGATGCTGACACGCCCGGCGATCTTCCTCCATAGCCTCGGCGTCGCCTTCTGGATCGGAGCCCTCGCGCCGCTCGCCGCGCTGGTGTCGAAGCCGGCGACAGCGGCACTGCCGGTCGTGAACCGCTTTTCGCGTATTGCCGTGCTGGCTGTCGGTGTGCTGGCGTTGACCGGTCTTGGCCTCGCCATCGTTCAGCTCGAAAGGCCGTCCGCGCTGGTTGAGACCCGTTACGGGGCCATCCTGTCGATCAAGCTTGGTCTGGCGGTGATACTGCTGGCTCTTGCCGCACTCAATCGGTTCCGGCTGACGTCGGCGCTGGCGCGGGACGAGAAGGCCGCGCCAGCGCTCAAGCGCTCGATCCTGCTCGAATGCGTGATCGCGTTCGCTATCTTCGCCGTCGTGGCTGGCTGGCGCTTCACGCCGCCGCCGCGGACCATTGTTCCCGAGACGCCGCTGGCGATCCACATCCACTCCGATAAGGCAATGTTCCAGGTGTTGGTCTCACCGGGAAAGGTTGGCGTCGACGACTTCGTGCTCCAGCTCATGACCGGCGAGGGGACGCCGCTTGCGGCCAAGGAGGTGACGTTGACCTTGAGCCTGCCGGAGCGTGGCATCGAGCCGATCGAGCGGGCCGCTTCGCTCGGGCAGGACGGCTACTGGCACATGCGCAAGGTCGAGCTGCCCTTTGCCGGCCGCTGGCACGTGCGGATCGATGCGCTGGTGACCGATTTCGAGCAGATCACGCTCGAGGACGAATTTGACGTGGCGCCGTAGGCAAACCGGTTCAAGCTGAACCTGAAGGCAACGGAAAAATGACAGGAATTCCGCCGCCTTAGCGGCTTTTCCTCATTCCCGGCCTTGTGTTTTCGCTCGCAATCCGGTTTCACTGCAACCCCTCACTGATTCCCAGAGTATTGCCATGCGGTTGTCGCGGTTCTTTCTGCCCATTCTGAAGGAAAATCCGAAAGAGGCGGAGATCGTCTCGCATCGGCTGATGCTGCGCGCCGGCATGATCCGGCAGGAGGCCGCCGGTATCTACGCCTGGCTGCCGCTTGGCTTCCGCGTGCTGAAGAAGATCGAGCAGATCGTGCGCGAGGAGCAGGACCGCTCCGGCGCGATCGAGGTGCTGATGCCGACCCTGCAGCTCGCCGACCTCTGGCGCGAGAGCGGCCGCTACGATGCCTACGGCCCGGAGATGCTGCGCATCGCCGACCGCCACAAGCGCGAGCTGCTGTACGGGCCGACCAACGAGGAGATGATCACCGAGATCTTCCGGGCCTACGTCAAGTCCTACAAGAACCTGCCGCTGAATCTCTATCATATCCAATGGAAATTCCGCGACGAGCAGCGTCCGCGTTTCGGCGTGATGCGCGGCCGCGAGTTCCTGATGAAGGACGCCTATTCGTTCGATCTCAACGAGGCGGCGGCGCGCGTGGCCTACAACAAGATGTTCGTGGCCTATTTGCGCACCTTCGCGCGGATGGGGCTGAAGGCGATCCCGATGCGCGCCGAGACCGGCCCGATCGGCGGCGATCTCAGCCATGAGTTCATCGTGCTCGCCGAGACCGGCGAATCCGGCGTGTTCATCAATCGCGACGTGCTGGACCTGCCGGTGCCCGGCGAAGACGTCGACTATGACAGCGACCTGACGCCGATCATCAAGCAATGGACCTCGGTCTATGCCGCGACGGAAGACGTTCACGATGCCGCGCGGTTCGAGCAGGAAGTGCCGGCGGACAAGCGGGTGAACACCCGCGGCATCGAGGTCGGCCAGATCTTCTACTTCGGCACCAAATATTCCGAACCAATGAAGGCGCTGGTGGCGGGCCCGGACGGCGTCGACGTGCCGATCCATGGCGGCTCCTACGGGGTCGGCGTCTCGCGCCTGCTGGGTGCCATCATCGAGGCCTGCCATGACGATGCCGGCATCAAATGGCCCGAGGCGGTTGCGCCGTTCCGCGCGGTGGTGCTCAACCTCAAGCAGGGCGACGCCGCGGTCGATGCGGCCTGCGAGAAGCTCTATGCCGAGCTCCAGACCAAGGGCGTCGACGTGCTCTACGACGACACCGACCAGCGCGCCGGCGCCAAATTCGCCGCCGCCGACCTGATCGGCATCCCCTGGCAGATCATGATCGGGCCGAAGGGGCTCGCCGACGGCAAGGTCGAGATCAAGCGGCGCAGCGACGGCTCCCGCGAGACCATGTCGCCCGCGGACGCGGTCGCCCGGCTGGTCGGCTGAATATTGTTCATCGCCCGATATCGCGGCCGCCAATCCGGCCACAATTGACCCCGAATCATGGGATTATCGAGCGATGGACGAGACCATGACTGAAACCGTGCAAACCGCGCCTTTTGCGCCATTCGAGTGGATGCTGTCGGCGCGCTACCTGCGGGCGCGCCGCAAGGAGGGATTCATCTCGGTCATCGCCGGGTTCTCCTTTCTCGGCATCATGCTGGGCGTGGCGACGCTGATCATCGTCATGGCCGTCATGAACGGCTTCCGCAAGGAGCTGCTCGACAAGATCCTGGGGCTGAACGGCCACATCCTGGTGCAGCCGCTGGAATCGCCGCTGACCGACTGGAAGGACGTCGCCGACCGCCTCAGCCAGGTGAAAGGTATCCGGCTCGCCGCGCCCGTGGTGGACGGCCAGGCGCTGGCGTCCTCGCCCTGGAACGCCTCGGGCGTCCTGGTGCGCGGCATCCGCTCCGACGACCTCAACAACCTCACCTCGATCGCCAAGAACATCAAGCAGGGCTCGCTCGAGGGTTTTGACGAGGGGCAGGGCGTCGCGATCGGCCGGCGCCTCGCCGACCAGCTGTCGCTGCATGCCGGCGACAGCATCACGCTGGTGGCGCCGAAGGGCGCGGTGACGCCCATGGGCACGACGCCGCGCATAAAACCGTACAAGATCGTCGCCGTGTTCGAGATCGGCATGTCCGAATACGATCTCGGCTTCGTGTTCATGCCGCTCGCGGAGGCGCAGGCCTATTTCAACCGCAGCAACGACGTCACCTCGATCGAGGTGTTCACAACCAATCCCGATCAGATCGTGCCCTTCCGCCAGGCCGTGACGGAGGCCGCGGGCCGGCCGGTGTTCCTGGTCGACTGGCGGCAGCGCAATTCGACGTTCTTCAACGCGCTCCAGGTCGAGCGCAACGTGATGTTCCTGATCCTGACCATGATCGTGCTGGTCGCAGCGCTCAACATCGTCTCCGGCCTGATCATGCTGGTGAAGGACAAGGGCAGCGACATCGCGATCCTGCGCACCATGGGCGCCTCGCAGGGCTCGATCATGCGGATCTTCCTGATCACGGGCGCCTCGATCGGCGTGGTCGGCACGCTGGTCGGCTTTATCGTCGGCCTCGTGATCTGCCTCAACATCGAGTCCATCAGGCAATTCCTGTCCTGGCTGACCAGCACCGAGCTGTTCTCGCCGGAGCTCTATTTCCTGTCGAAGCTGCCCGCCGAGATCGACATCGGCGAGACCACGGCGGTCGTCATCATGGCGCTGACGCTGTCGTTCCTGGCGACGCTGTACCCGTCCTGGCGCGCCGCGCGCCTCGACCCCGTCGAAGCGCTCCGGTACGAGTGAGGGGCTGATGGAGCAGCAGGGGGCTGACGATGTACCGGTCATTTATCTCCACGAGATAAAGCGGCAGTACTTGCAGGGTGAGGTGCCGCTGACGATCCTCGACGGCGCCAAGCTCGCGTTGTGGGCCGGGCAATCGGTCGCGCTGGTGGCGCCGTCGGGCTCGGGCAAGTCGACGCTGCTGCACATTGCCGGGCTGCTCGAAGCCCCCGATTCCGGCGAGGTCTATGTCAACGGCGCGCCGACCTCGCAACTGCCCGACATCGAGCGCACCCAGCTGCGCCGCACCGATATCGGCTTCGTCTACCAGTCGCACCGGCTGCTGCCGGAGTTTTCCGCGCTGGAAAACGTGATGATGCCGCAGATGATCCGTGGCCTGAAGAAGTCCGAGAGCGTCAAGCGCGCCAAGGAGATCCTGGGCTATCTCGGCCTCGGCGACCGCATCACCCATCGCCCCGCCGAACTGTCGGGCGGCGAGCAGCAGCGCGTCGCCATCGCGCGTGCGGTGGCCAATGCGCCGCGCGTGCTGTTTGCGGACGAGCCGACGGGCAACCTCGACCCGCACACGGCCGATCACGTCTTCCAGGCCCTGATGCAGCTGGTCAAGGCAACCAAGGTTTCCATGCTGATCGCGACCCACAACATGGAGCTCGCCGGCCGCATGGACCGGCGGGTCTCGCTGTCGAACGGCCAGGTCGTCGAGCTCGAATAACTGAAGCGCGTTTGGCTGATGCAGCCGCGGGCTCGGTTCACCTCTCCCCAGCGGGGAGAGGTCGATTTGCGCCAGCAAATCGGGTGAGGGGGCGCTGCCCAACGTGAGACCGTAAACCCTCACCCGGCGCTACGCGCCGACCTCTCCCAAGGGAGAGGTGAATTCCCGACGCCGCGCCAGTTCGACCTCAAACTAAAAAACTGCGAAAACAACCCCATGCACAGTAGCCGGCCTGTTTCAGCCAGTGCCGGCCCGACGCCTGCCAGGCGTTTGATGTGCCGGGCAAAACGGCGCTGACCGCGCATCGCCGCAGCGGGCACGCCAATTACGGCCTGATCACCGTCAATTTGAATGGCCCGCCATTGGCGGCGGCATGCGCCACGGCTTCGTTGGCATGGTCGAGGTCGAAGGCCGTCGTCTCGTACTCCTCCAGCCGCAGCAGCCCTGAGCGCACCAGCGCGATCAGGCGGGCCGCTGCATCCGGCGGATACATCCAGACGCCGTGGATGCTGATGCAGTTGCGCATGATCCAGGGGTAGGGCAGCTCGAGCCCTGCGCCGCCCGCCATGCCGACACCGCCCATCAGCACGACGCGGCCGTAAGCGCGCACCGTCATGACCGCCGCGCGGACGACAGTCGGGTTCACCGAGGGCGGCATGATGTCGAACACGCAATCGATCGGCCCCGGCGCGGCGCGCTTCATCGCCTCGCGGTCGTCGTCCTCAACGCCGGTGAGCCTGACCGGCTTCACACGGCGGCCGAAGCGGCGGACGAGGTCGGCGAGGATCTTTTCGTTGCGGCCCGGCGTCACCACGCAGGCGGCGCCCATCGCCAGCGCAACGGATACCGCCGCGCTGCCGAAGTTGCCGGTGGCCCCGCTCACCAGCACGGTCTCGCCTGCTTGCAGGTTTGCTGCGAGGAAACCGCCATAGGGCACCAGCAGCGTGCCCAGCGCGCACCATTGCGTCGCTTCCTCCGATGTGATCGCGCCGAGCCGTTTGACGTTCTCGGTCGGCACCCGCATCTGCTCGGCGAACGAGCCGTGACGAAAATGCTGTTGCAGGCGCATGCCGCCGGGACCGGCCGCCGTGAGGCCCTGCAGGGCGATATCGGGCGCCACGGCGTCGTCGCGCGAGCGCACCGTCGGGTCGCAGAACACCCAGTCGCCGACCGCGAGCCTGGTTGCGTCCGGGCCGACCGCGCGCACCCGGCCGATGCCGCCGGGGCCGGGGATGATCGGCAGGTCGAGCGCGTAGTTGCGTTCGCCGCTGAAAACCTCGTTCATGTAGGACAGCACGCGCGTGGCGACGATGTCGATGATGACCTCGCCGGTGCCGAGCACCGGATCGGGGGCAGTCTCGATCGCCAGCGGCGAGCCGAAGGATTTGAGCACGGCAGCTTTCATGATGTTCACCTCAGGGACGGGTGAGGCGGATATGCACCGCCCTTGAAGCGACAAGAAGGCCTGGTATTATCCTAGTATTACCGACGCCCTCCATCGCGGGAGCGACATCATGGCCGATCCACGCCGCGTCGAATTCGGCGACTTCCTCAGGTCCCGCCGCGAAAAGCTGTCGCCGAAGACGGTCGGGCTCCCGGCGGGCCGCCGCCGGCGCACCGCGGGCCTGCGCCGCGAGGAGGTCGCGCAGCTCGCCGGTATCGGCGTCGATTGGTACATCCGCCTCGAGCAGGGGCGCACCGTCAGCCCCTCGGTCACCACCGTCGACGCGCTGGCCCGTGCGCTGCGCCTCTCAAAGACCGAGCACGCGCATCTCAAGGCGCTGGCGCGCGACGGCACGAGGGGCGCCTTCGTGCGGGAGACCGTGCCACCGCCGATCCAGCGGATGATCCAGAGCCTGACGCAGCCGGCCTACATCACCGGGCGGCGCTGGGATGTGCTGGCCTGGAACGAGGCCGCCGAGGAGATCTTCGGTTTCGGGAGGCTGCCCGAGCAGGATCGCAACACGCTGCTGCTGGTGCTGACGAATAAGCAGACACGAAAATTCTATGGTGCAGGCTGGACGGATGTCGCCAAGAGCATGGTCGCGATGTTCCGGGCCACCCACGACGTCTGGGCCGGCGATCCCGCCTTTACCGAGCTGCTCGCGCGGCTGCGTCAGGGCAGTCCGGAATTCGTCAAATGGTGGGAGGCGCATGACATCCGCAGCACCTCGTCGGGCCTCAAGACCATGAACCATCCGACCAGGGGCCTGCTCCGGTTCGAGCACACGAGCTTCCAGGCCAATGACGATCCCGCGCTGAAGCTCGTGATCTACACGCCGGTGTGAGGCGTGAAGACCAGGGAGCGACTGCCGGCCTTCAGCGGCGGCTTCAATGCTTCAGCGTCTCGACCTCGAAAGTGAACTTGACCTGCATCACCGGGCCGCTGGAGTCCCGGACCTCGATCGCCATGCGGTGTCTGCCATTCACGGGAGCGGACGAGCAGGCCGCCTCTCGCGCCATATCGGCCAATGACCTCGCGGCCTCGGTCTGGGCTGCTCGAAGGCCGGCAAGCTCGAGACCTTCCTCGTCGGGGGCCAACTCATCCTCGTCCCGAAGATCGAAATAGTAACGTGGCATCTCAGATCTCCAATGCCAGTCGCTCGCCGGCGCTCCGCGCCACGACTATTCACGTTGCGCGTTGTTGGCCGATCTCTGCCGCTCCGCAGCAAGCCGCGAGCATGCGTCCTTTGCGAGCGGATCGAGCGTTCCACCGCCCATCAGCGGCACTGTTCCGCTTGAAGGCGTTAGCGCCTCGCATCTGCCTCATCCCCCGAAGCTTCCCCGATGCGTCCGCATTAACATAAGCTAATGGCAGCACACTCGTTCCTCTCGGAACGAACGCCATACCGGGCGAAATTCGAGCCAACAGGTCGGGCAGTGCTGCTGTCAGGAACATCGGCGGACGTCTTGAGCCGTTGCATTGAAGGCTTCGTCCGCAGGATCGTTCACTTCGGATGATAGAGCCGGAGATAGCTAGGCGCATACATCGCCGCATTCTTGAGCGCCTCGAGATCGCCGATCGTCAAGGTTCGATCCTTCAGGACGATAAGGCCGGACGCCCTCAACTCCTGGAGTGTGCGGTTGAGGTGAACCACCGACAGGCCGGTCGCGTCGGCCAGATCGGTTTGGGTCACCGGAAGCGCGCAGGAGTTGCCATCGACCAGGCCAACGGGTCGAAGCCGTTCGAAGATTTCGCAGAACAGATGGGCCACGCGCTCGAAGGCCGCCCGCCGGCCGAGGTTGACGATCCATTCACGCTGGATCGCGCTGTTCAGCAGCGTCTCGCACATGAAGGCCTCGGCCAGCGTGCGGTGAGCCGTCATCAGCTGCTCGAAGCGCGTGCGCTTGATCTCGGCATAGGCAACCGGTGTTGCTGTCGTGATCGCATGATCGATGGTGGAAAGGAGATAGGCGTGGGCGTCGCAGGTCTCGCCCGGCAGGATGAAATTGACGATCTGCCGACGCCCGTCCTCCAGCGTCTTGTGGCGGAACAGCCAGCCCGAGAGCACGAGGCGGACGCTGTCGACAGGATCGCCTTCGGCGATCAAGTCCTCGCCCGGCCCGGCACGCAACAAACCTTCGAGAATGGCGTGCTCCAGCGCAGCGGCGTCCTCGTCGGCCAGCGGGCGCAAAGCGTTGAAGCGGCGAAGGACCGCCTGCGCCACACCGCCATCGGTCCCGTGAGAACGCATCATCCCTCCATCGACGGCGTATGGAAGGTGCGCCTGGTCAGGGGGATCGCGATCAGGCACATCAGGCCGGACGCGTTGAACGACATGGTCGTCTGTCCCTTCAGCTCGAACGCAAGGGTGCGCTCCAGAAGCTCGGTGCCAAAACCCTTGCGCGGCGGTGGCGTCACCGCCGGACCGCTCCGCTCACGCCATTCGAACAGCAGTTGCGGGGGCTCGATGGCCCCGTCGATACGCCACGAGATTTCGAGCCGCCCGCCGGGCTGACTCAACGCGCCGTATTTGAGCGCATTGGTCGCAAGCTCGTGGATTGCAAGCGCAAACGTCTCCGCCGCCTTCGGCTGGAAGCGTACCGCGGGTCCGGAGGCGCGCACCTGCTCGCCCTCGTGGGCATTATAGGCCAGCAGCTCCTCGATCACCAGATATTCGAGATCGACGCCGCCCTCCGGATCGCGCGTCACCAGCGCCTGGGTACGCGCGAAGGCATTGAGGCGCCCGTCGAGGTGGGCGGCGTATTCCTCGACCGTGGAGTTCGTCTCCGCGGAGCGGCGCGCGATCGACCGCACCACGCCCAGCGTATTGCGAACCCGGTGCTGAAGCTCGGCGAGGAGAAGGCGCTGCCGCTCCTCTGCGCGCGTGATTGCGGTGACGTCGATGAAGGTGATCACGACGCCGGCGATGAAATTGTCGATGCTGCGATAGGGCAGGATGCGGACGATGTAGCGCGTGCCGCTGTCGGGCGCGGTCAGTTCGCGTTCGGCGCTGGCGAGCGTGCGCAAGACGCGGCGCACGTCGTCGTAGAGCTCCTCGATCGGAATGCGCGCCTTGATGTGGGCGATCGGACGGCCGACATCGGTCTCGACCAGATGCAGGATGTGCGTGATCGCGGGGGTGAAGTTCATGACGCGCAGATCGTTGTCGAGGAAGACGGTCGCGATCTGCGTGCTTTCGAGGAAGTTCTTGAGGTCGCTGGTGGCGCGGGTCAGCTCCTGAACCCGGTGCGCCAGCTCGCCGTTGACGGTGGTCAATTCCTCGTTGACCGATTGCAGCTCCTCGCGCGAGGTCTCCAGCTCCTCGTTGGCGGATTGCAGCTCTTCATTGAGCGATTGATATTCCTCGTTCGAGGATTTCAGCTCTTCGTTGGTGCTTTCGAGCTCTTCGATCGTTGCCTGGAGACGTGCGCGGGTCGCCCGCAATTCGCCTTCGAGACGTTCGACATGCTCGGTCCGCACCAGCACGCCGGGATTGTTCTCGGGAGCATCGGCGGCCCGCGCCGGTCCGTCCTTGAACAGGACGATGAAATTGCGATGGCCACCGGCGCCATCCTGGATCGGCTCGACGGTAATGTCGACGAGAACGCGATGGCCATTGACGCCGAGCTGAACCTGCTCGGCATGGGCGGACTCGTTGGTTTCCGAGGCGCGGGAGAGGGCGGTGCGCAAGTCCAGCCTGAGATCGCGATGCACCAGCTGGAGCAGATCGAGCGAGGCCGCACCGGCGGTCGGCTCGATGTAGCGTCCGGTGCGGCCGGAGAAGTGCAGGATCTGGAAATTGTCGTCCGTAATCACGTAAGCGGGCGCATAGCGCTCGGCGATGCGCTGGGCGCGGCGTTCGAGGCCCACGTCCGGCCCGAACGAGCGGACCGGCGGCACCTCGACCGGCGCACGCCCGGCCGCCGTCGAGATGGGAAACTCCGGCGGCAGCCGCGTGCCGGTATCGAGCTTCCTGAAGATGCGGGCGCGACGATCGACCGGTGCAAACAGCTTCGGGTGCCGCGTCACGTTCTCGGAATTGCCGAGGAACAGGAAGCGCTCGGGCAGCAACGCGAAATGGAATAGCGGGATCACCCGGTTCTGAAGTTCCGCGTTGAGGTAGATCAGCAGGTTGCGGCAGGAGACGAGATCCAGCTTGGAGAACGGGGCATCCTTGATCACGTTGTGCTGGGAGAAGATGCACATCTCCCGCAATTCCTTCACCACGCAATAGGTGTCGCCCTCGCGCACGAACCAGCGCGCCAGGCGCTCGGGAGACATGTCCTGCTCGATATTGGTGCGGTAGCGCCCGACGCGGGCGGCCGCGAGCGCCCGGCCGTCGATGTCGGTTGCGAAGATCTGGACCTGGGGAGCGGAATCGAGCGTGGCCATCTGCTCGCGCAGGAGGATGCCGATCGAATAGGCCTCCTCGCCGGTGGCGCAGCCCAGCACCCAGACGCGAACCTGCTGGCCGCTTCCCTTGCGCTCGAAAATCTTCGGTATGATCTGTGTCTCGAGCACTTCGAACTCGCGCTTGTCGCGGAAGAACTCGGTGACGCCGATCAGAAGGTCATTGAAGAGATTCTGGGCCTCGTCCTTGTCGTTGCGCAGGAAGTCGACATAGGAGGTGATCTCCTCGATCTGCACGACCTGCATGCGCCGCTGCACGCGGCGCAGGAAGGTGTTCTGCTTGTAGCCGTGGAAATCGTTGCCGGTCTTGTTGCGCAGGATATCGGCGATGCGCGACAGCGAGGTCGCCGCCGCAGCCAGGACCTCGTCGAATCCCTGCTTCTCCTCCAGCCGCCGGAGATGGCGGGCATAGACCTGGATGTGCTCCGGGATGTCCTCGGGCGGCAGGACGTAATCTGCGATCGCCGCCGGCCTGCTGCTGTCGACCAGATGATCGGACGATTCGTCGCCGGCCAATCTTTCCGCAATGGCGAGGCCGCCATGGTCCTTCAGCGTGGCCGCGCCAAGCGTGCCGTCGCCGCCGGTCCCGTTCAAGAGAACACCGATGGACTGCTCGGCCCGCTCTTCGGCGAGCGACACCAGGAAGCTGTCGATGGTGGCCCGCTCGCCCGGGCCCTGTTCGGCCTTGCGCACTGCAAAACGCCCGTCCTGGATCGTGGTGATCATGGCCGCGGGGCTGAGATAGATGGCGCCCCCTTCGACCACCATCGCATCGCGGATGTCGGCAAGACGCGCGCCGTCGGCGCGCTCGACGATGCCGCGCAACCGCGCCTCGCCGAGCGCCTCGGCATTCTGGAGGACAAGGACGACGGCCTGGTCGTTGCCCAATGTCAGCTTGGCGAAGAACCGCTCGATGCTGTCGATTGCACCGGCCGACGCCCCCACGCCGATGACCAGCGGGGCCTTGGCCTGAGGCTCCGGCTCCCCCGCCGTCTTGCCGACTTCGTCCATGATTGCCGCTACTCTCGTTGCCCGGGGCCAACGGATTCCGGTTTCTGCAAATAGCAGAAATCGATGTTATCCCAACAGCTAAAAGCGGGAAACGTTCGCCGTTACGACGGGGCGCCGATGGTGCAGACCGAAGGCCCGAGCGGGCCCGGCGGCGCGGGCCATTGCCCGGTCAGCCGGCCGCCGGCGGCACCGGATCGACCTCCTGCTGGAGGTAGTTCACTCTTTCAACGATCAGGGTGCGGTGCCGCTCCCACTCCACAAGGGTCTGCTTGAGCAGCTCCACCAGCCGTTCCGCCTGCCGGCAGTCGTATCCACCGGCTTGCAACTCCCGCACCCGATCCTCCTGTCTGCGGACGCGTTGCCAGCCCTCGTCGATATCGAGATCGGCTTTCACCAGAAGGCGCTGCTCGTCGCGGAGTTGCCTTGTACGCTCGGTAAGGGATACTGCCATGGCGAAGTTTCTCACTTCCCTCGCTGGCCGGGAGGATCAAGCGATTGTAGCACGACGCGCCGGATCATGTCGGCATATTCGCGATACTCGGCCGCGCGCAGCTCGTACATGTCGGCCACTGCCGACCTGCCGCTGCGACGGCCGTCCGCGGCCATGCGCTGCACCAGCTCGGCCCGCTCCTCGATGATCCTGAGCGCGACGCGCAGGGCCTCGTCGACTTGCCCTTCCTGCTCCTTGGCGAGGGCATCCGCGGTATAGGCGTGGCCGACTTGACAGCGAAACCGCATGGGACGCGCTTCTTTCACTTGGGAGAGAACTCCGCCGCAACCGGGGCAGGTCAGCGCCGCCGGATCGGCGATGTCGGCCAGGATCGCGCTGCCAATCCTTTCGCCCGCGGCGATCTCCACCTCCAGGCGGATATCCGGAGCGATCGGACATGCGAGACCCGG
This sequence comes from Bradyrhizobium sp. USDA 376, assembly GCF_054063675.1. Classification (NCBI taxonomy): domain Bacteria; kingdom Pseudomonadati; phylum Pseudomonadota; class Alphaproteobacteria; order Hyphomicrobiales; family Nitrobacteraceae; genus Bradyrhizobium; species Bradyrhizobium sp. USDA 376. Next base: position 6,837,974 of record NZ_JBSSGN010000001.1, on the reverse strand, counting down.
CGGTTCCCGGGCGAGATCGGAGAGGACGTCGCCGAGCCGCGCGGCGGGCACGCAAAGGTCGGCCGTGGTCGCTTCCAGGGCGTGCTGCGGCATCTCCGCCGCGATCGCCTCCGACGGGTCCTGCACGATCGTCATTCCGCCGCAGCGCTTGATCGCGTTCAGGCCGGCGGCGCCGTCCGAGAGCAATCCACTCAGCACCACTCCGATCACGCGTGGACCGTGATGCAGCGCGGCCGACCGAAACAGCGCGTCGATCGCGGGCCGCACCATGTTCTCGCGCGGGCCGCGCCCGAGCCGGATACGATCGCCTGACAGCAGCAAATGATGGTCGGGGGCGCCGAGATAGACGTGGCCGCGCTCGAACTTCATGCCGTCGACGGCCTGATGCACCGGGAGCCTCCCGGCGGCAGCGGCGACGGTGGACAGGATGCCGATGCCCTGCACAGGAAGGTGGAGGACAATGAAGACAGCTGCCGGAACATCCGGATGCAAACCCGCCAGAATCTGCTTCAGCGGCGCCGTGGCCCCGGAGGAGCCGCCGATGACGATGATGTCGCGGTTGCTCATGGAACCCGCCATTCAATGCTTCGTTTGCACCAAGACGGCCTTGAGGCCTATGTTCCTATCAATTCACTGGGGGGTACTGGAGGAAACATGGCGCTATCGCCGACGTTGTCGCGAAGGCACGCGCCCTTGTCTGGACGTCGTATCCTTGTGCTCGAGGACGAGTATTTCCTCGCCGACGACATCACCCGCGCGCTACGCTCAGCGGGGGCGGAGATCGCCGGACCGGTCGGCCAGATCGACGATGCGCTCCCGATCCTGACCGACGGCCGCGTTCTCGACGGCGCGGTGCTTGACGTGAACATCCGCGGCGAAATGGTGTTTCCCGTTGCCCAGGAGCTTAAGGCGCGTCAGGTGCCGTTCGTGTTCACGACCGGCTACGACAAGGTCAGCATCGCTCCGCAATTTCACGACGTGATGCTCTGGGAAAAGCCGATCGACGTCGCGGCGTTGGTCCGCGGCTTGGCCGGGCTGATCGGGAAGCCAAAGGCATGAGGGCAACGTCGCGGCTTTAGAGCAAGCGGCTCCAGGTCAGCCACGCAGCCACGCCAATGCAGAGGGCAATCCCGAGATAGGGCAAGGCTTGCGACAAGCCTTGCGACAAGGCTTGGCGCAACGAGGAGTCCGTCAAGCCACCATCATCCATATGATCGCCCCCAGCATTACCAGGAACCCCAGCATCGCTGTCGCGATGAATGCCCGTTCGACGCGATCCATCGTCATCGTGTTGCCCTCATCCCGGACACGATTTTGACGTTTTGCCGCGCGGTGCGCATTAGGCTATGTGAATCGCCAGCGGAATTTAGGATCAAGGAGAGTGGCTTCGTTCCCGGGACGCCGGTTTCAGGCCACTTGAACGTTCCAGTTTCATTTGCGTCATGGCGACGCCGGAGATTGCGATCAGCCCGCCGACGATCAGCTTCGGGGTCACCCGCTCGCCGAGGAACATCACGCTCGACATCAGGGCGAACACCGGAAGCAGCAGGCCGAACGGAGCGACGCGGCCCATGGAGCAACGGGCGATCAGCCAGAACCAAAGGCCAAACCCGACAATTCCGCCGATGAAGATGGTGTAGGCGAGCGCCAGCCAGCCACGTCGATCCGCCGTGCCGAGGCTCGTCGCCTGGCCGTATTCCAGCAGCAGCGACATCAGCATCACCTGCGGCACCGTGAGCAGCGACGACCATCCCATCAACATCAGGGGATCGAAAGGCCCGTAGCGCTTCGTCAGGACGTTGGACACGGCGAATGCGAAGGCGGCCCCGATCACCAGCAGCAGCGGAAGCGGTTTTGCCGACAGGTCGGGCCCTGCTGCCAGCACGATCACGCCGAGGAATGCGAGCGCCACGCCGGCGGAGCTGGCGAGCGACGGCCGTTCCGCGAGCAGCGGCCAGGCCAGCAGGACGGTGAAGGGCGGGGCGAGCTGATAGGCGACGGCCGACATGCTTCCCGAGCCGAGCCCAAGGCCGACATAGAACAGCCCGAAGTTCAGCCCACCGAGGAAAATCGAGATCGCTGCGACAGGGCCGAGCTGCTCACGCGTGGGCCTCTTGACGAACGGAACGAGCAGCAGCGCGATCGCCAGAAAGCGCAGGGCGAGGAAGAAGAGCGGCGGAAACTCCGCGACGCCCACCTTGATGACCACGAACTGATAACCCCAGAGCAGGGGAACGGCCACGGCGCAGACGATCTGGATCGCAGACATCGCATTGTTCCTTTCAAGACCGATCGGTCTAAATTTCGACGCGCCGAAGCCGAAGGGCATCTGCGGGTGGTCACCTCACGAAGCGGTCGAGAAGGGCGTCGGCGGTGGTTTGCGATGCGGCCCGTGCCGGCGCCGTCTTGCTGACCACGCGCAGCCCTTCGACGAAACAGACGAGAATGCGGGCGGCGCTTGCAGGCTCGACGCCGTCGGCCAGCTTGCCCGCCGTCTTGGCACGGGACAATGCGTCCACCAGCCTGGTCTCCATCGTCTTGAAGAAGGCCGCGGCGCGCCGCGCGACCTCGGCGTCCTGCCCGGCCAGTTCCATGGCTGTGGCCACGAGCAGGCAGCCGCGGCGTCCATGGGCGCCGCTGGTGCGGTCGACATAGCCGGCAAGGAAAGCCCGCAAGCCATCGACCGGATCCCTGCGGGGGGCGAGTTCGACGTCCATCCGCGCGACGGCATCGGCGATGTAGCGATCGAGCGCGAGCAAGAACAGCGAGTGCTTGTCGCCGAACGCGGCGTAAAGGCTGCCGCGCGACAGTTTGGTCGCGCGAAGAAGGTCCGGCAGCGCCGTGGCGTGGTAGCCGCGCGACCAGAACACGTCCATCGCGCATTCGACGGCGGCGTCCATGTCGAAACTTCGCGGTCGGCCGCGGGGCGATTGCACTGGGGTCTGGCGGGCCATCGCGGATATATAGACCAGTTGGTCTATATATCGCAAGGGGACGCTTCGGCCCCCGCGCTTACGGCGCCGCGGCAGCCGGAGACGTTGCGCCGACGTTCGGCACCGTGGCCGGCCAGGGGCTGATCGGGCTGAGCGCCGACAAGGCACAGGATGACTTGAGCTGCGTCCACGCCGGCGCGAGGCCCGTCAGGTCGATGTCGAATTTCGTCTCGTCCGTCTTGTCTTCGGGCATCGTCGTGGTTTCGCGGACATGGAGGGAGCGGGAGGCCAGGATCGCCTGGACCATGTCGGCGTCGATACTGCCGCGCCAGACCTCGTATTTGCCGGATCGCAGCGGTGGTCCTCCGGCCGCCTTGTCCGTGGCGGCGTCCGCCGTCATCAGGATCGTGCTCTTGCCGGCGGACGCCTCGTCGATTTCGGCTGCGAACCATAGCGGCACGCGCGTCCTGCTTTCGCACGACAGGCGCCACTCCATGGTCCGGAACGACGAGTCGTTCTCCTTCTTCATCACGGCGATCTTGCGGACGTACGGTCGCGCGTCCTTCTCCAGCTTCCACGCCGTTTCAGCGAGCGGTCGCGTGTCGATCCCGAAACGATAGAGTTCGGCTCGCGTCAGCACGTGCAGGCTCTCGAACTTCACGGTCCGGATCAGGGCGTCAAGCTCACGGCTGATGCCCATCGACGCGATGAACGCAGTGCGGTCGCGATCGGCGCTCGCCATTCGGCGCTGCCTCGCCTCGGCGACCACCTGTGGGGGCGGATCCCCCCGAAAGCGCAGGATCAGTCTGGAGTTATGGACCGCCAGCGCCGCGTCGGGGGCCACCTCGCGGGATGTCGCCCCAATGAACAGGTAACCGCAGGCCGAGTTGCACATCGCCTTGCGGGTGGTGAGCTCCGCCTCGACCTCGCCGTTTGCGTTCTTCACCTTCAGGCAGGCCGCGTCCACCTGTGTGTCCGCCGCGCACGCCGTGACGATGGTGCGGCCGACCCGGGCGATCGCCTTGCGGCTGCGCAGCAACCGCGCGATCGCGTAGGACTGCTCCACGTTCCCGCCGGGTGAATAGAGATAGATCGGACGCTGCGTGTCCTTGACGGCGGCGAGGAAGCGGCGAATGCGCGGGGCGGCATCCCCATCGATCTCGCCCTCGATGGCGATCCAGCGGTCGCAGCCCGGCCCGCACGCATCAGGCGCCCCCTTGGCGAGATAGATCGTCAGCTTGGGCGCAAATCCAACTTTCACCGCCGGCGTTTCCGCGCGCAATGCAGCGGGAAGCGACAGCGCGGCGACGACGAGCAGGGTACGGGCGAGCATGAAAATGATCGACTATGCGGTGCAAATCGATATCGACGCTATACGACCCTCGGCGCTTTCACAACTTGCGGTGGCGCCCCAATTCGCGTTTATTTCGCTGACGTCCGGGCGGGCAGATTCTCGTGAGCGGCCGAACGGCTTCGATGGTCCGGCGCCAGCGACGGCGCGAGCGGAGCAGCGTCGCGCGATGAGGCGACCTCGGCCGATGCAGACCCGGTATCGCGCCGGGCGACGGCCCAGATCAGCAAACCGAGAAGCGCGAGTGCAGCACCGACGGGACCGGTGGAGGTCCAGCCGAGCCCTTCGCGGATCGCGAGGCCGCCCAGGAACGGGCCGAGCGCATTGGCGGTGTTGAACGCCGAATGGTTCAGCGCGGCCGCGAGCGCCTGTGCATCACCCGCGACGTCCATCAGCCGCGTCTGGAGAATGGCGCCGAGCGAGACGCTGGCGCCGATCGCGAAGATGTCTGCCGCCAGGAGCCAGGGATTGTGGGCGACAAGCGGAAACACCAGGAGTGCGACCATAGCAAACAGCAGGATGATGCCCGCCGTCGGCATCAGGGCGCGATCCGCAAAGCGCGGCACGAACAGATTGCCGAGCGTGGCGCCGACGCCGAATACGGCGAGGAAGAACGGAATGGCCGCGGGGCTGACTTTGGTGACCTCGATCAGCGTCGTCGCAAGATAGGTGTAGACGGCGAACATGCCGCCGAAGCCGATGGCGCCGATCGCCAGCGTGATCCAGACGCGGCCGCTTCTGAGGGCGCCGAGCTCCCGTAGTGGATCCGACCGGCCCGCCCGGTCGCGTGGCGCGAACAAGGCGCACAGCAGCACCGTGAGCAGCGCCAGCACCGACACGAGACCGAAACTCGCGCGCCAGCCGGCCGCCTGGCCGATCAGGTTGGCCAGGGGCACGCCGATGATGGTGGCGCTGGTCAGGCCGAGCATCACCTGGCCGATCGCCTGCGAACGGCGCTGTTGCGGAACCAGGGAAGCTGCAACGAGCGCGGCGATGCCGAAATAGGCGCCATGTGGAACCCCCGAGAGGAAGCGCGCCGCGATCATCCAGCCGAAGCCGGGCGCGAGTGCGGTGAGCGCGTTGCCGAGCGCGAACACGGCCATCAGGACGAGCAGCTGCGTGCGCCGGGCGAAGCGCGCACCCAGCACCGCGATCAGCGGCGCGCCCAGCACGACGCCGAGCGCGTAGGCGCTGATGGCGTGCCCCGCGGTCGGCTCGTCGACGTGGAGGTCGGCGGCGAAGAACGGCAACAGGCTCATCGAGGCGAATTCGGTGGTCCCGATCGCAAAGCCGCCCATCGCGAGCGAGACGAGGACGATGGCGAGGTGAGGGGGATTAGCGGCCGCGGTTGAATTGGCGCGGGGCGAGGTCGCGTGAGGCGAGGTCGTCATGAGTCCTGCATTGGTGGCGGCAACGGGAACCAGCCCAGCGAACGTCGCCATCCCTGCAAGATTTCTCCGTCGTACTTAAACCCGGATCAGTCTGCGTCAACACGTAAGGCCCAGCGCAGGGCAAGCCGCATATCAGCGTCCCGATTTGCGTGTGCCAACAACTAGCCGGAGCGGTTCGACCGGCGAGCCGGCCTCCGCTGCGAAAAATAGGGATTCGCGACGCAACTCGCGCTCACGAAGAGTGCGCCGGTCGCAACGAGTGCAAGCCAGGCGCTGCGCATTTCAGCGCGACAACAAGTAGCCCGGCGCCAGCGTGCGCGGACGATTCTGATAGGCGTAGGGATCATCACTCTGTCCCCCGAAATAGGGATTGGCGATGCAGGTCAGCGCGCGGCCCGATGCGCTCGCCTGACACTGCGCGTAAGTATCGAACCTGCAATTGCTCAGCGCCGGCCATTCATCACCCGTGAGGCAGAACGCGTGATGCGTACCGAATGCGCGTGCGGGCGTGCTTGCGCTCAGCGTGAACGCGAATGTGGCGATTGCGAGCGAAAATGTGGCGGCAATGAGGAAAGCAATTCGTGCTCGCATTTCGAAATCTCCAATCACACAATTGTGCGCGCGACGATGTTACGCGCGCATGCAGTTTATCTCGCGTTGTCGACATTGGAAGTGCTGAAAACTCTTGTTTCAAAGGGTTTCCAGCGCGCTCCGATAAATCTTCATTAATGAAGCGCGGGCCTTTGGCGTGAACTGTTGCGTCGAGGTTACAGCAATTCCGTCGATCGCTGTTAAGACGACGGCACGGCCAGGGGGCCTAACGACGAAACTGGAACGGGATTGAAATGAAGAAGAATTTGTTGCTTGCCGCTGTGAGCCTCGTCGCGCTCAGCGCAGCTGCACCGGCGCTGGCTGCCGATCTCGCGGCCCGGCCGTACACCAAGGCGCCGCCTGCGATGGTTGCCGCGATCTACGACTGGAGCGGCTTCTACATCGGCATCAACGGCGGCGGTGGTTCGTCGCACGCGACCTGGGATTTCGTCGGCGTTGGTCGTGAAGGCTCGCACGATGCGACCGGCGGCACGGTCGGTGGCCAGATCGGCTATCGCTGGCAGTCGGGCCAGTGGGTGTTCGGCGTGGAAGGCCAGGGCAACTGGGCCGACTTCTCCGGCGACAATCTGAGCGCGCTGTTCGCCACTCGCAACCGCACGAAGATGGATGCGTTCGGCCTGATCACCGGCCAGGTCGGTTATGCCTGGAACAACGTCCTCATCTACGTGAAGGGCGGCGCGGCTGTGGTCAGCGACAAGTACGAGATCTACGACGTGGCCGGCCCGCTGCTCGCTTCGACCAGCCAAACCCGCTGGGGTGGCACGGTCGGTGCTGGCCTCGAGTACGGCTTCGCTCCGAACTGGTCGGTTGGCGTCGAGTACAACCACATCTTCCTGTCCGACAAGGACGTGACCTTTGCCGGTTTCGCTGGCAGCGAGCGCATCCGTCAGGACGTCGACATGGGCCTCGTCCGCCTGAACTACAAGTTCGGCGGCCCGATCCTCGGCCGTTACTGATACCGATCGCTCTTTGCGAGCGCTCGTCGAAAGCCCCGGCCGTCGGCCGGGGCTTTTTTATTGCGTGAATTCAGCGAGTTAACCATCCCGTTTCGAGAACGCCGAGATTGCTTGACTCCCGTGAACGAAATGAGAACAATGTTCTCTATACGTTCTAGCAAGGGAGCGAGACCATGTTCAGGATTTTCGTGGAAGAGGCGGCTGCACTGGCGTCCATCACCCTGTTCGTCGGGATGATCGCGATCTGGGCCCAGGTCATACCGCAGCTCTGATTCCGCAGCTCCGGGAAGGCCTGGTTGGGGAAAAGCGGGACGACGCGGCGAAGCGGCCGCTCCGGCGTGGACTCTGGAGCTATGAGACCCCACCATTGTGAGGCGAGTCGGCCGGGCGAGTGCATGATGCCTTGAGGAGCCGGCGACCGCTCCATCTCATCTGCAAGAGGCCGTCACGCGACCATGCCGAGCGCCGGATTTGTCCACCTTCACGTTCACTCGGCCTATTCGCTGCTCAAGGGCTCGATCAAGATCGCCAAGCTCGCCGAGCTTGCGAAGAAAGACCACCAGCCCGCGCTGGCGCTGACCGACACCGACAATCTGTTCGGGGCACTGGAGTTCTCCGACAAGATGGCGGGCTCCGGAATCCAGCCGATCGTCGGCTGCGAGCTTGCGATCGACTTCGGCGATCAGGACCCGAACGCGCGCAATGCGATGGGGCCGTCGCGCGTCGTGCTGCTGGCGGCGCAGGAGCGCGGCTACCGCAGCCTGATGCGGCTGAATTCGCGGGCGTTCCTGGAATCACCCGACAGCCATGCCCCGTTCATCAAGTTCGACTGGCTCGACGGCGAGACCGAGGGCGTGATCGCGCTCACGGGCGGTCCGGACGGGCCGATCTCGCTGGCGCTTGCCGGCGGTATGGCCGAACTCGCGGCGGCGCGCTGCGAGCGTCTGGCGGGCCTGTTCGGCGATCGGCTCTACATCGAATTGCAGCGCCACAACATCGACAAGGAGCGGCGCGTCGAAAGCGGCTTGATCGACATCGCCTATGCGAAGGGCCTGCCGCTGGTTGCGACCAACGAGCCGTATTTCGCCGCGACCGACGACTATGAGGCGCATGACGCGCTGCTGTGCATCGCCGGCGGCCGGCTGATCGCCGAGACCGATCGCGTGCAGCTCACCCCCGATCACCGGTTCAAGACCCGCGCCGAGATGGCGGTGCTGTTCGCGGACATTCCGGAGGCGCTGGCGTCCACGGTCGAGATCGCAGAGCGCTGCTCGTTCCGCCCGATGACGCGCAAGCCGATCCTGCCGTTCTTCACGGTCGGCGCCGCGGCGAGCTCGGACGCCGCCGCGGTCGAGGCGGCCGAACTGAAGCGGCAGGCGGAGGAGGGGCTCGCCAACCGCCTGCGCGTGCACGGCCTGTCGCAGGGCACGACGGACGAGGACTACAACAAGCGCCTGGCGTTCGAACTCGACGTCATCATGCGCATGAAGTACGCGGGCTACTTCCTGATCGTGTCCGACTTCATCAAATGGGCCAAGGCGCACGGCATTCCGGTTGGGCCGGGCCGCGGCTCCGGCGCAGGCTCGCTGGTGGCGTGGGCGCTGACCATTACCGATCTCGACCCGATCAAGTTCGGCCTGCTGTTCGAGCGCTTCCTCAATCCGGAACGCGTCTCGATGCCGGACTTCGACATCGACTTCTGCCAGGATCGGCGAGGCGAGGTGATCAAGTACGTCCAGGAGCGCTACGGCCGCGATCAGGTCGCGCAGATCATCACCTTCGGTACACTGCAGGCGCGCGGCGTGCTGCGCGACGTCGGCCGCGTGCTGCAAATGCCCTATGGCCAGGTCGACAAGCTGACGAAACTGGTGCCGCAGAATCCGGCCGCGCCGGTGACGCTGGCCGCTGCGATCGAGAGCGAGCCGAAGCTGCAGGCATTCCGCGACGAAGATCCGGTGGTGGCGCGTGCCTTCGACATCGCCCAGCGCCTCGAAGGCCTGACTCGGCACGCCTCGACCCACGCGGCCGGCATCGTGATCGGCGATCGCCCGCTCAGCGAACTCGTCCCGATGTACCGCGATCCGAAGTCGGACATGCCGGTGACCCAGTTCAACATGAAATGGGTCGAGCCGGCGGGCCTCGTCAAATTCGACTTCCTCGGCCTGAAGACGCTGACCGTGCTCGACGTCGCCTGCAAGCTGCTCAAGCCGCGCGACATCCATGTCGATCTCGCCACGCTGCCGATCGACGACGCCGAGAGCTACCAGATGCTGGCACGCGGCGAGGTGGTCGGCGTGTTCCAGGTTGAAAGCCAGGGCATGCGGCGCGCGCTGGTCGACATGCGTCCCGACCGTTTCGAGGACATCATCGCGCTGGTCGCGCTCTATCGCCCGGGCCCGATGGCGAACATTCCGACCTATTGCTCGCGCAAGCATGGCGACGAGGAGCCGGAATATCTGCACCCCGTTCTGGAGCCGATCCTGAAGGAAACCTTCGGCGTCATCATCTACCAGGAACAGGTGATGCAGATCGCTCAGGTGATGTCGGGCTATTCGCTCGGCGACGCCGACCTCTTGCGCCGCGCCATGGGCAAGAAGATCCGCGCCGAGATGGACAAGCAGCGCGACATCTTCGTCGCGGGCGCAGTGAAGAACGGCGTGCCGAAAGGGCAGGCCGAGACCATCTTTGAGCTGCTCGCAAAATTCGCCGACTACGGCTTCAACAAGAGCCACGCGGCGGCCTATGCGCTGGTGTCCTACCACACGGCCTACATGAAGGCGCATTATCCGGTGGAATTCATCGCAGCGTCGATGACGCTCGATCTCAACAACACCGACAAGCTCTCCGAATTCCGCTCGGAGGCGCAGCGCCTCGGCATCAAGGTCGAGCCGCCGAACGTCAACCGCTCGGGCGCGACCTTCGATGTCGGCGAGAAGACCATCTACTACGCGCTCGCCGCGCTCAAGGGCGTCGGCATCCAGGCCATCGACCAGATCATCGAGGAGCGCACGAGAGGCGGCCTGTTCACCTCGCTCGCCGATTTCGCCGCGCGCGTCAATCCGCGCGCGATCAACAAGCGCATCATCGAGAGTCTCGCCGCAGCCGGTGCCTTCGACACGCTGGAGCCGAACCGGGCGCGGGTCTTCGCCGGTGCGGACGCGATCCTCGCCGCCTGCCAGCGCGCGCATGAAGCCGCGACCATCGGCCAGAACGACATGTTCGGCAGCTCGGCCGATGCGCCGACCATCATGCTGCCGCAGATCGAGGCGTGGCTGCCGGCCGAGCGGCTGCGCCGCGAGTACGACGCGATCGGCTTCTTCCTGTCGGGACATCCGCTCGACGATTACGCCACCGTACTGAAGCGGCTGCGGGTGCAGAGCTGGGCCGAGTTCTCGCGCGCGGTGAAGACCGGCGCCACCGCCGGCAAGGTCGCGGCGACCGTTGTGTCGCGCATGGAGCGGCGCACCAAGACCGGCAACAAGATGGGCATCATGGGCCTGTCGGACCCGACCGGGCATTTCGAGGCGGTGCTGTTCTCGGAAGGGCTCGCACAATATCGCGACGTGCTGGAGCCGGGCGCCGCCGTGCTGCTCCAGCTCGGTGCCGAGCTCCAGGGCGAGGATGTGCGCGCGCGCGTGCTGCATGCCGAGCCGCTCGATGACGCCGCGGCCAAGACGCAGAAGGGCCTGCGCATCTTCCTGCGCGACACCAAGCCGCTGGACTCGATCGCCAAGCGCCTTGCCGGTCCCGATGCCGCGGCCTCGAACGGCGCCGCGCCGAAGGTCGGCAGTCCCGGGATTGCGCCGCGCTCCAATGGCGACGGCGAGGTCTCGCTGGTGATGATGCTGGACCTCGAGACCGAGGTCGAGATGAAGCTGCCCGGCCGCTTCAAGGTCTCGCCGCAGATCGCCGGCGCGATCAAGGCGGTCGCGGGCGTGGTGGACGTGCAGCAGCTGTAGAGCGCGATGAGATTTGGACGAATCGTCATCGCGCTTTGGATCGTTGTTGGAGCATGATCTCCGTACAAACGCGTGCCGCGTTTGTCGCGAGGGAAAATTGCTGCGCTTTTTTTCGGATCACGCCCTAAAGCGCGATGAGATTTGGATGAATCGTCATCGCGCTTTAGGTTGTTGTTTGCGCATGATCTTTCCGGAAAACCGCTTCGCACTTTTCCGGATCATGCTCTAGCAGCCGGTCGCGAATATATGCGGGCGAGCGCAGGTCTGCGCAGTCGCTACGCGTGAGGCGAGCGATCGCTTCGGCTCAGCGGCATGGTTCGCGGTGCAGCAATCATTAGTTGCAACAATTATAATTTGTGATTTCTTCATATCGGGGCACCTATCATCGCGACGCTTCCATTCGTCCACTGTACCTGGGGAAACATCATATGTGCGACAAGTGCCCTGAATCTCTGCATCATCAATCTCTGCATCAAGACATCGCGCCGTCACGGCGGTCCGCGATGCTGTTTGGCGCCGCTGCGTTTGGCATGGCTTTCGCCGGCGGAGCTTTCGCCAACCGCGCCTTGGCAAAGGAAGCCAAGCAGCCACCCAAGCCGCAGAACGTGCTGGCGCCCGACGCGGCGCTGAAGCGGCTGATGGCGGGCAATGCGCGCTACGTCGAGGGCGTGTCGCGGCGCCACGATTTCAAGCACGAGCGTGAGGCGCTGGCCGGTGGCCAGAACCCGTTCGCGGCCGTTCTGAGCTGCGCGGACTCGCGCATCGCGCCGGAATATGCCTTCGACACCGGCCGCGGCGATCTCTTCGTCTGTCGCGTCGCCGGAAACTTCGCCGGCACCGAGACCATCGCCAGCATGGAATATGCGGTCGCCGTGCTCAACGCGCCCCTGATCCTCGTGCTCGGCCATGACAGTTGCGGCGCGGTCGATGCGATGCTGAAGGCGATCAAGGACAATACGTCGCCGCCGGGACACATTCCCTCGCTGATCGATGCGATCGCGCCCGCCGCAAAGGCTGCGATGCAGCAGGGCGGCGGGGATGTCCTCGACAAGGCGACCCGGCAGAACGTGATCGACAACGTCGCAAAGCTGAAGTCGGCCGCGCCGATCCTCAACGCGGCCGTGGAGCAGGGCAAGCTCAAGGTCGTCGGCGGAATCTACCGGCTCACGACGGGAACGGTCGACCTGATCGCGTAGGGCAAATTAAGGCGCACTATCGGGCCTCGCGCCCTTCCATTGTCGCGAGGCTTACGCGGGTCTGACGCAGGCCCCGGACGTTGATGCCTGACCTGCGCCGGGCGCCATGCCGTCGCCTCAATCCAAGCCTTTCGTGACCCAGGCCTTTCGTTCAAGAGCCATTCAGCTGGCCGCGCGTCTGATGTGCGGTGGCCACCTCAACAACAAGAGCGGGCACAAGCCATGCGTGGGACGCTCAAAGTCTTCATCTGCCTTCTCCTGCCGATGGTGATCCTTGCCGCGGGCGCGCCGCATCAGGCGCGTGCGCAGCAGCAGGAAAAGCGCATCGCGCTCGTGGTCGGCAACGCCGCCTATGCCAAGTCGCCGCTGGCGACGACCGCGAACGATGCCGGCCTGATCGCGCAGACGCTGCAGGCGGCGGGCTTCGATGTCGTCGGCGCCCGCGATCTCGACGGCGACACGCTGCGCAAGAGTTTTCGCGACTTCGTCCAGAAGGCGCAGGCGTCGGGCCCTGGTACCGTCGCGATGGTCTATCTGGCCGGCTACGGCGTGCAGCTCGCCGGCGAGAACTATTTCATCCCGGTCGATTCCAACATCACCCGCGACACCGACATTCCGACCGAGGCCTTGCGCATCAGCGACTATGCGCGCCAGCTTGCGGCCATTCCGCTCAAGGCCAACATCGTCGTGCTCGATGCAGCCCGCGCGCAGCCATTCATCGAAGGCGGCCAGCCGATCGCGAGCGGACTGGCGCTGGTCGAGCCCGATCCGAACATGTTGATCGCCTTCAACGCCGCGCCCGGCACGGTGGCGCCGGAGGAGCCGGGACCGTATGGCATCTACGCGCAGTCGCTCGCCGAGATGATCCGCACCGGCGGCCTGGCGCTGCCCGACGTCTTCGACCGCGTCCGCCTGCGCGTCAACGAGGCCTCCAAGGGCGCGCAGGTGCCCTGGAACGAGCAGAAGATCTCGGCGCCGTTCTCCTTCTTCGAGCGCGGGCCCGACGCGCCGCCGCCGGAGACGGCACCGGATCAGGTCGCCGCGATCCGGAGCAAGCCGATCCGCGATCTCGGCGCGCAGGATGCCTATGCCGCCGCGCTCTCGCGCGACACGCTGCCGGCCTATGAGGAGTTTCTCGCGGCCTATCCGAACGATCCGATGTCCAAGCGCGTGATGGTGATCGTCGCGGCGCGCCGCGAGGCGATCACCTGGCGGCGCACGTACCGGACCGACACGCCGGAGGCCTATTGGTCGTATCTGCGCCGCTATTCGCGCGGCCCGCACGCGGGCGATGCGCGGCGCCGCCTTGCGATCCTCACCGCGCCGGTCGAGCCGCCGCCGAGCTTTGCGATGATCGACTACGACGTGCCGCCACCGCCGCCGGAGGAGGTGGTCTATGTCGATCGCCCGGTGCTGTATTTCAGCGACCCCGATTTCGGCTTCGCGCCGCCACCGCCGCCGCCGGTCTACTACCTGCCGCCGCCGCCGCCGGACTTCGTCGTGCTGCCGCCGCCGTTGCCCGTGGTCGGCCTGTTCGTGCTGCCGCAGCCGGTGTTCGTGCCGATCCCGGTGTTCGTGAGGCCGCCGGTCTATGTCGCCCCGCCGCCGAACAACATCATCTATCAGAACATCCATAACACCACGGTCATCAACACCGTGATCAACCAGGCGCCGGCACCGGCGCCTGCTGTGGGAGCCGGCGCGGGACCGGCCAATCTGGCGCCGGCAGTTGCCGGCCGCGCCAACCCGGTGGCGCCTGCCGTACCGCAGGCGGTAATGCAGCGCGCCGCCCTGATCCAGCAGGGCAAGGCGCCGTTGCCGCCGAGCGCGACGATCCAGCCGACGGCAAAGCCCGGGACACCAGCGGCGACGCCGGCGAATGTTGCGCCGACGGCAGCGCCGTCGCCGTCGGTCGCGCCGCAGACCAGGCTGCCCCAAGCCAACACGCTGCCGGTTCCCGGTGCCCATGGTGCTCCGCCGGCGCCGCCGGCCGGGGCAGGACCCTTGCCGGGCGCCAGGCCCGCGCCGACGGCGACTGCGCCCGGTGCAACGCCGCCGGCTCGTCCGGGAGCGCCGACCGCTGCGGCTCCCGGCACGACGACTGTTCCTGCCCATCCCGGAGCGCCAAATACGGCCGCTACAGCTGCGCCCACCACGACAAGCCCGACCGCAGCGCCGTCACCGTCGGTCGCGCCGCAGACCAGGCTGCCCCAGGCCAACACGCTGCCGGTTCCCGGTGCCCATGGTGGTCCGCCGGCACCGCCGGCCGGGGCAGGGCCCTTGCCGGGCGGCAGGCCCGCGCCGACCGCGGTTGCGCCCGGTGGATCGGGGCCTGCCCATCCCGGTGCACCAAATACGGCCGCGACGGCTGCACCGACCACGACGAGCCCGACTGCTGCGCCCGGCCAGCCGCCCAAGCCTCCGGTGGCACAGACACCGGCCGGGGTGGGGCCTGCGGATCGCGCCAAGTCCGCAACCCGCGAGTCGCCCGGCACCCCTCCGGCTGCGGCCGGACGGCCGGTTGCGCCGCCGCCCGCGGCCGTGCATGAGCCAATCAGGCCACAGAATCGGCCATCGGCTGCTCCGCCGCAGGCGGCGAGACCTGTTGCGCCGCCGCCGCGGCCCCAAGCCGTGGCGCGGCCCACGCCGCCGCCTCCACCGCAGGTCTCCGCGCCGCCGCCAAGGGTGGCTGCGCCTCCGCCGCCAAGGATGGCTGCACCTCCTCCGCCGCGGCCCGCTCCGCCGCCGGTCGCTGCGGCCCGTCCCGCGCCGCCACCGCCGGTGGCCCGGCCGGCTCCCCCACCGCCGCCACCGCGGGTGGCCGTGGCCCCGCCGCGTCCGGCGGCACCTCCGCCGCATCCGGCGCCTCCGCCGCACGCTGCCAAGAAGTGCCCGCCCAATCAGCCGAGATGCTAGTCACGTGAATCTAAAGTTCGCCACATAAAGTCTGCTGGGCTTTGTGGCAGAAGCGTTTGACGGAAGCCAAAATCTGGTCTGCGGACTTGGTCCATTTGAAGGGCTTCGGGTTTTGGTTGTGCAGGTCGATGAAGGTGCGGATGTCGGCCTCGAGCTGCCTGACGGAGGTGTGAACACCTCGCTGGATCTGCTTTCTGGTGAGTTCAGCGAACCAGCGCTCGACCTGATTGATCCATGAGGCGGAAGTCGGCGTGAAGTGGACATGATAGTGCGGCCGTCGGGCGAGCCACGCTTTGATCTGGGGGGTCTTGTGGGTGGCGTAGTTGTCCATGACGATATGGACATCGAGCCCCTCAGGGATTTGAGCGTCGATCTCTTTGAGGAACTTCAAGAACTCGACCGCCCGATGGCGCTTGTAGCATTTGCCAATGACAAACCCGGAAGCGATATCGAGCGCGGCAAAAAGTGTGGTCGTACCATGCCGCACGTAGCTGTGCGTGCGACGTTCCGGCACGCCAGGCATCATCGGCAAGACCGGTTGCTCGCGATCGAGTGCCTGAATCTGGCTCTTCTCATCGATGCTGAGGACAACGGCTCGGTTCGGTGGGGACAGGTAAAGCCCGACAATATCGCGCACTTTGTCGACGAACAGCGGATCGCTCGACAGCTTGAATGTCTGGCTGCGGTGCGGCTGCAAGCCGAACGCCGTCCACATTCGGCGGATCGTGGTGTGAGAAAAGCCAGTTTCCGCAGCCATCGAGCGGATCGACCAGTGCGTCGCGTCGGGCGGCGTTGTACGCAACGTCCGCTCGATTACCTCAGCAACCTGATCGTCGTTGATGGTGCGAGGGCGGCCAGGGCGGGCTTCGTCAAGCAGGCCATCACAGCGATCCTTCAAAAATCGGCGGCGCCACTTGCCAACGGTGTGTTCATGGAGGCCAAGTTCGGCAGCCACAGACTTGCTTGGCAAGCCATCTGCACACCGCAGGATCGCGCGGCACCGCTCAGATAGCGACCGGGCCACACGATGACGACGAACCTGCCTCTCCAAGTACGCCCGCTCCTGCGGACTCAGCACCAACGGCGCGATCGGCCGGCCTTTCCCACCTGCATTCGCCACAAGCGCTCTCCTCTCTCGAGATTCGAGCTATCAACTAATGTGACGAACTTGCGTTCCGGATGACTAGATGGCCGGGCGGGATTGACGGAACAGGGGCCCTTCGCGGGCGAAAACCGCCCAGATAAGGCCCTTATTTCCTTGCTTCTGGCCGAAATTGCGCTATAGAGCGCGCCATCTCACACGGAAACATGGCTCACAAGGCCGTCCGGTGGCAACCGGGGCGAGAACGCTCCGTTTTGCTCACACGTTTCCGGAGGAACCAACCGGAGAATTAGAACGATGGCACTTCCCGATTTCACTATGCGTCAGCTGCTCGAAGCTGGCGTGCACTTTGGTCACCAGTCTCACCGCTGGAATCCGAAAATGGCTCCGTTCATTTTCGGCACCCGCAACAACATCCACATCGTCGATCTCGCCCAGACCGTGCCGATGCTGCACCAGGCCCTCCAGGCCGTCAGCGACACGGTGGCCAAGGGCGGCCGCATCCTGTTCGTCGGCACCAAGCGCCAGGCCCAGGACGGCGTTGCCGACGCTGCCAAGCGCTGCGCGCAGTATTTCGTCAATTCGCGCTGGCTCGGCGGCACGCTGACCAACTGGAAGACGATCTCGGCCTCGATCAAGCGCCTGCGTCACCTCGACGACGTGCTCTCGGGCGGCGAAGCCAATTCCTACACGAAGAAGGAGCGCCTGACGCTTCAGCGCGAGCGCGACAAGCTCGACCGCTCGCTCGGCGGCATCAAGGACATGGGCGGTCTGCCCGACCTCATCTTCGTGATCGACACCAACAAGGAAGACATCGCGATCCAGGAGGCCCAGCGCCTCAATATCCCGGTCGCCGCGATCGTCGACACCAATTCGGACCCGAAGGGCATCACCTATGTGGTGCCCGGCAATGACGACGCCGGCCGCGCCATCTCGCTGTACTGCGATCTGATCGCGCGTGCGGCGATCGACGGCATCTCGCGCGCCCAGGGCGATTCGGGCATCGACATCGGTGCCTCGGTTCGTCCGGTCGCCGAAGAGCTGCCGGCGGCGTCCTCGAGCGGCTTCCAGGGCCTCGCAGGTCCCCGCGGCACCGCCGACGACCTCAAGAAGCTCCCGGGCGTGTCGGGCGCGATCGAGAAGAAGTTCAACGACCTCGGCATCTTCCATTACTGGCAGCTCGCCGAGCTCGACCACGACACCGCGCACACGATCGGCGAAGAAGTCGGTCTGCCGAGCCGCGCGGATGCCTGGGTGGCCAAGGCCAAGGCGCTGACCGCCGAAGCGGAATAGTCAAAAAGAGCGATGGGTTGGCCGGATAGGATCCGGCCACCATTTCAGTTGACGCGAATCCCTGAGATGGACCGCGGCGGGGCGATTTGATGCCACGCCGCGGCAAACCGGCAGGCACAAAGGATTTTCAACGATGGCAACGATCACAGCTGCGATGGTCAAGGACCTGCGCGAATCGACCGGCGCGGGCATGATGGACTGCAAGGCCGCGCTCACCGAAAACGACGGCAACATGGAAGCCGCGCAGGACTGGCTCCGCAAGAAGGGCCTCTCGAAGGCCGCCAAGAAGTCGGGCCGCGTCGCGGCCGAGGGCCTGATCGGCGCGCTCACCAAGGGCACCAAGGGCGTCGTGGTCGAGGTCAACTCCGAGACCGACTTCGTCGCGCGCAACGGCCAGTTCCAGGGCCTGGTCAAGATGATCGCCCAGGTCGCGTTCGACGCCGGCGCCGACGTCGAAAAGATCAAGGCGGCCAAGGTCGGCGACGTCACGATCGAAGCCGCCATCAATGATGCGATCGCCACCATCGGCGAGAACATGACGCTGCGCCGCGCCGCTTCGCTCGAAGTGAAGCAGGGCGTGGTGTCGCACTACGTCCACGGTGCCGTCATCGACGGCGCCGGCAAGATGGGCGTCATCGTTGCGCTGGAATCGCCGGGCAAGACCGACGAGCTCGCGGCGCTCGGCCGCCAGATCGCGATGCATGTCGCGGCCGCCAACCCGCTGGCGCTCGATCCGTCCGGCCTCGATCCGGCCGTCGTCAAGCGCGAGAAGGACGTGCTCGCCGACAAGTACCGTCAGCAGGGCAAGCCCGAGAACGTGATCGAGAAGATCGTCGAGTCCGGCCTGAAGACCTACTACAAGGAAGTCTGCCTGCTTGAGCAGGCCTTCATCCACGACACCGGCAAGTCGGTGGCGCAGGCGGTGAAGGAAGCCGAGGGCAAGGTCGGCGGCGCAGTGAAGATCGCCGGTTTTGTGCGCTATGCTCTCGGTGAGGGAATCGAGAAGCAGGAAAGCGACTTCGCAGCCGAGGTCGCGGCGGCCAGCGGCAAGAAGTAAGCGCCGGAACGTTCCTTCCGGCGTGCCGCCGGAAGCGGCGCCCGGACAAGGAAAGTGCTCATGACTGATCCGGTCTATCGTCGCGTCGTGATCAAGCTGTCCGGCGAATATCTCGCGGGACAGCAGGGGTTTGGCATCGATCAGCCGACCATTGACCGGGTTGCGGACGATCTGATCGCCGCCCGCAAGCTTGGCACCGAGGTTGCGGTTGTGATCGGCGGCGGCAACATGGTCCGTGGCGTCGAGGTCTCCTCCCGGGGGGTCTCGCGCACCACCGGCGACACCATGGGCATGCTCGCCACCATGATGAACTGCCTCGCACTGGAAGCGGCGATCGAGCGCAAGGGCACGCCGGCGCGCACGCTGTCGGCCTTCGTCATGCCCGAGATTTCCGAGCTGTTCACCCGTATTGCAGCGCACAAATACCTCGCCGAGGGCCGGATCGTGCTGCTCGGCGGCGGAACCGGCAATCCGTTCTTCACCACCGATACGACGGCGGTGCTGCGCGCGGCCGAGATCGGCGCCGAGGCGGTCCTGAAGGCGACCAATGTCGATGGCGTCTACTCGGCCGACCCGAAGAAGGATCCGAGCGCCACGCGGTTCGACCGGCTGACGCATTCGCAGGCGATCGAAGGCGGCTACAAGGTGATGGATGCGACCGCCTTCGCGCTTGCCCGCGAGACGTCGCTGCCTATCATCGTGTTCTCGATCGCGGAGCCGGGCTCGATCGGTGCGATTCTGCGTGGCGTCGGCCACGGAACCATCGTCGCCGGCTGACGGCTGATCTGCCGCGTCCTCAAGGGAAGGCCGCGGTGAGGTCGCCGGGATTTTGAAGGAGAAACGTGATGGCCACGGGAAATTTCGATCTCAACGAAGTGAAGCGCCGCATGCAGGGCGCCGTCGCCTCGCTCAAGCACGAGCTTGGCGGTCTGCGCACGGGGCGCGCCTCAGCCTCGATGCTCGATCCCGTACAGGTCGACGCTTATGGCAGCCACATGCCGCTCAATCAGCTCGCCACCGTCAGCGTGCCCGAGCCGCGCCTGATCTCGGTGCAGGTCTGGGACAAGTCGATGGTCAAGGCGGTGGAGAAGGCGATCGTCGATTCCAATCTCGGCCTGTCGCCCGCGACCGAAGGCCAGGTGCTGCGCCTGCGCATCCCCGAGCTCAACGAGGAGCGGCGCAAGGAGCTGGTGAAGGTGGCGCACAAATACGCGGAAGCCGCCAAGGTGGCCGCGCGCCACGTCCGCCGCGACGGCCTCGACGTGCTGAAGAAGCTCGAGAAGAACCACGAGATGTCGGAGGACGACCAGAAGCGTCACGCCGACGAGGTGCAGAAGGCGACCGACGGCACCATCGCCGAGATCGACCAGCTGCTGGCCGCCAAGGAAAAAGAAATCCTGACCGTCTGAAGCGCAATGAATTGTCATCGCGCTTCAGGTTATTGTTCGCGCATGATCTCTCCGGAAAACCGCTTCGCACTTTTCCGGATCATGCTTTAAGGCCGCCATCATGTCCAACGCCGCCGCGCCCGCTACGGAAGGACCCGACCGGTCCGAGGCGCCCGCGCATGTTGCCATCATCATGGATGGCAACGGGCGTTGGGCGGCCGCGCGCGGCCTGCCGCGTGCGGAGGGGCATCGCCGCGGCGTCGAGGCGCTGCGTCGCGTGGTGCGCGCCTCGCACGAGCTCGGCATCCGCTATCTCACCATCTTCTCCTTCTCGTCGGAGAACTGGTCGCGTCCGGCGAGCGAGATCGGCGATCTCTTCGGCCTGCTCCGCCGCTTCATCCGCAACGATCTGGCGAGCCTGCATCGCGACGGTGTCAAGGTCCGCATCATCGGCGAGCGGGACGGGCTCGAGAGCGATATCTGCGCGCTCCTGAACGAAGCCGAGGAGCTGACGCGCGACAACACGCGCCTCACGCTCGTCGTCGCCTTCAACTACGGCTCGCGGCAGGAGATCGCGAAGGCGGCTCAGAAGCTGGCGCGCGAAGTCGCGGAAGGTAAGCGAGATCCCGCCACGATCGACGCCGAGACGCTCGGCGCGCATCTCGATGCGCCCGACATTCCCGATCCCGATCTCATCATCCGCACCAGCGGCGAGCAGCGGCTGTCCAACTTCCTGATGTGGCAGGCCGCCTATAGCGAGCTCGTCTTCGTGCCGATCCACTGGCCCGATTTCGACAAGGCGGCGCTGGAAAGCGCGATCGCCGAATTTGCCAGGCGCGAGCGCCGTTTCGGCGGCCTGGTCGCGAAAACCGCCTCGTGAGCGAATCCGACACCGCACCGGCGGGCGCCAAGCCTGCCCCGAGCAATCTGGTGCTGCGGGTCCTCGCAGCGCTGGTGCTGGCGCCGCTGACCATTGCCATCGCCTATGCCGGTGGCTGGCTATGGGCGCTTCTCGTCACGCTGGTGTCGATCGGGCTGTTTGCGGAATGGCTGATGGTGGTGGGCGCGGGATCGGCCGCGCTGACCGGGGCAGGGACGGTGGTCATCGCCATGATGGGAGCCGCCGTCGCTTTTGGCGCGCTCAAGACCGCCGTCATCACCGGCCTCATTGGCGGCGCGATCGTGACGCTGATCGCGCGCGGCAAGTTCTTGTGGGCAGCCACCGGTTTCGCCTATGCATCGGCGGCGCTGCTGGCTTCGATCCTGGTGCGGAAGGATCTCGTCAACGGCTTCTCCGCACTGATGTTCGTGCTGCTGGTGGTGTGGGCGACCGATATCGGCGGCTATTTCGCCGGCCGCGCCATTGGCGGGCCGAAGCTGTGGCCGCGGGTGAGCCCGAAGAAGACCTGGGCCGGAGCCCTCGGCGGCTTTGCCGCGAGTCTTGCGGTCGCCGCCGGCTTTGCGGCTTGCGGGGTCGGAAAGGTGATCCCGCTGCTGCTCGTCAGCGCCGTGCTCTCGGTGGTGTCGCAGCTGGGCGACCTGTTCGAATCCGCGGTGAAGCGGCGGTTCGGCGTCAAGGATTCCAGTCACTTAATTCCCGGCCATGGCGGGCTTATGGACCGCCTGGACGGCTTTGTTGCCGCCATCCTGGCGGCCTGGATTATCGGCTTTCTCCGTCACGGTGTGCATAGCGCCGGAAGCGGTCTTATGGTTTGGTGAGGATATGAGCGCCGTTCCCTTGCGTAATAACAGGCTTGCTGCGTCCGACATTCGCAGCGTCACGGTCCTCGGTGCCACCGGCTCGATCGGCGACAGCACGATGGATCTGCTGCGTGCCTCGCCCGAGCGCTACCGCGTCGAGGCCCTGACGGCGAACGGCAATGTCGAAGCGCTCGCCAAGCTCGCGAAGGAGTTTTCCGCGCGCTACGTCGCGATCGCCGACACCTCCAAACTCGCCGAGCTCAAGGCTGCATTGGCCGGCACCGGCACCGAATGCGGCGCCGGTGAAAGCGCGGTGATCGAGGCGGGCGCACGCCCGGCCGATTGGGTGATGGCTGCGGTGAGCGGCGCCGCCGGGCTGAAGCCGGCGCTCGCCGCGGTCGATCGCGGCGCGCATGTCGCCCTCGCCAACAAGGAATGCCTCGTCTGCGCCGGCGATTTCTTCATGCAGCGCGCGGCGAAAGCCGGCGCCTGCATCCTGCCGGCCGATTCCGAGCACAATGCGCTGTTCCAGGCGTTGGCATCGGGCAATCGCGATGAGCTCGTCCGCGTCATCATCACGGCATCAGGCGGCCCGTTCCGAACCTGGAAGCCGGCCGACATCGAGCAGGCGACACTCGAACAGGCCCTGAAGCATCCAAACTGGAGCATGGGCCAGAAGATCACGATCGATTCCGCCTCGATGATGAACAAAGGCCTCGAAGTGATCGAGGCGTCCTATCTGTTCGCGCTCTCGCCCGACGAGATCGACGTCCTCGTGCATCCGCAGTCGATCATCCACGGCATGGTCGAGTTCTCCGACCGCTCGGTGATGGCGCAGCTCGGCTCGCCCGACATGCGCACGCCGATCGCGCACTGCCTCGGCTGGCCCGATCGCATCAAGGGCCCGGCGGCCAAGCTGGACCTCGCCAAGATCGGCCAGCTCACCTTCGAGGCACCGGACTTCGAGCGGTTCCCGGGACTACGGCTGGCCTACGATTCGCTCCGGACCGGGAAGGGGGCCACCACGGTCTATAATGCCGCCAACGAGGTCGCGGTCGCCGCCTTCATCGCCGGCAAGATCCGCTTCGGCGCGATTGCGCGGCTGGTCGAGGCGACCCTTGATGACTGGATCCGCGGCGGGAACCAGGCGCCCCTGGCGTCCGCCGACGATGCAATCTCTGTTGACCATGTTGCTCGAAATAGAGCCGCCGCCCTATTGCCTCAAATTGCCTTAAAGGCATCCTAGTTGGTTCGGGGCCAGGGCCTTGCGGCGCTGGATGAGGGAAATCGATGATCGACTTTTTTGTCCATAGTTTCAATGCGTTGAGCCATGGGCTCCTCGGCTACGCGGTTCCCTTCCTGTTCGTCCTGACCATCGTCGTGTTCTTCCACGAACTCGGCCATTTCCTGGTCGCACGCTGGGCGGGCGTTCGCGTGCTGACCTTCTCACTCGGTTTCGGACCCGAGCTGGTTGGTTTCAACGATCGGCACGGCACGCGCTGGAAGATCTCGGCGATCCCGCTCGGCGGCTACGTCAAGTTCTTCGGCGATGAGAGCGAGGCCTCGACCCCCTCGGCTGAGGCGCTTGCCGCCATGACGGCCGAGGAGCGTGCCGGCAGCTTCCACCACAAGAAGGTCGGCCCGCGCGCGGCCATCGTTGCGGCCGGACCGATCGCCAACTTCATTCTGGGCGCGCTGATCTTCGCCGGCATGGCCCTCTACTACGGCAAGCCGAGCACCATCGCGCGCGTCGACGGTGTCGTCGCCGATGGCGCGGCGGCTGCGGCCGGTTTCAAGATCGGGGACGTCGTCGTTCAGATCGACGGCAAGCCGATCGAGAGCTTTGCCGACATGCAGCGAATCGTTGCGATGAACGCCGGTTCGGCGCTTGCGTTCCAGGTGAAGCGTGACGGCGCCATCGTGTCGCTGTCTGCGACCCCGGCGCTGCTCGAGCGCAAGGATCCGTTCGGCAACAGCCACCGTGTCGGCGTGCTCGGTGTCGAGCACAAGACGCAGGCCGGCGAGGCTTCGACCGCACCCGTCGGTGTCGGTGAGGCGTTCAAGATCGGCGTGGAACAGGTCTGGTTCATCATCACCAGCACCTTCAAGTTCCTGGGCTCGCTGTTTGTCGGACACGGTAACCCGAACGAGGTCAGTGGCGTCCTTGGCATCGCGAAGATGTCGGGGCAGGCGGCCAGTGCCGGGTTCCAGTTCGTGATCAACCTTTGCGCAGTGCTGTCGGTGTCGATCGGTCTGTTGAACCTGTTCCCGATCCCGCTGCTCGATGGCGGTCACCTTATGTTCTATGCGGCCGAAGTGGTTCGGGGCCGGCCCCTGTCCGAGCGGACTCAGGAGATGGGGTTCCGAATCGGGCTGGGTTTGGTGCTGATGTTGATGGTGTTTGCGACCTACAACGACATCCTGCGGATGGCAGCTTCCTGATAGGGGCTTTTTTGTGGCGTTGCTGTTGAGCAACGTCCTGGAATGAAATTGAAATTACGACGCTTTCGGCCGTTTGCGGCGTCGGCGAAATTGGCTACAAGCGGCCAGAACTTGGGGAATCTCCAGACCGGCGTTGGGGTGGGTCTGGCACGGAATGATAAGGGCGCGTTGCGCATGAAGTTTGGACTGCGACTCCGGGGGGGCTTGCTCGCAACCCTGATCATGTTCGGCGCGCCGGTGGTTGCCCCGGTCGGGGCTGTTTTTGTGTCTTCGTCTGCGCTTGCTCAGACCGTCCAGTCGATTTCCGTCGAAGGAAATCGCCGCGTCGAGGTGGAGACCATCCGCTCCTATTTCAAGCCGGGTCCGGGCGGCCGCCTGGATCAAGGTGCCATCGATGACGGCCTCAAGGCGCTGATCGAGACCGGCCTGTTCCAGGACGTCAGGATCAACCGCGGCCCTGGCGGCCAGATCGTCGTCTCCGTGGTCGAAAACCCGGTGATCGGGCGCATCGCCTTCGAGGGCAACAAGAAGATCAAGGACGAGCAGCTCACTGCCGAGGTCCAGTCCAAGGCGCGCGGAACCTTCTCCCGCGCCATGGTGCAGTCCGACACGCTGCGAATCGCTGAAATCTATCGCCGCTCCGGCCGCTACGACGTGCGCGTCACGCCCGAAGTCATTGAGCAGCCGAACAACCGCGTCGACCTCATCTTCACGATCGTGGAAGG
Organism: Bradyrhizobium sp. USDA 376; assembly: GCF_054063675.1. NCBI lineage: Bacteria > Pseudomonadati > Pseudomonadota > Alphaproteobacteria > Hyphomicrobiales > Nitrobacteraceae > Bradyrhizobium > Bradyrhizobium sp. USDA 376. Next base: position 6,812,952 of record NZ_JBSSGN010000001.1, on the reverse strand, counting down.
CTCCAAGACCGGCGTGAAGTCGATCGAGTTCGTCGGCAACGTCGCGTTCTCGTCCTACCGCCTGCGGGACGTCATCAAGACGCGCGAATCGAACCTTCTCAGCTTCCTTGCCAGCGGCGACATCTACGATCCCGATCGTGTCGAGGCCGACCGCGACCTGCTCCGCCGCTTCTACCTCAAGAACGGTTTCGCCGACGTCCAGGTCGTGGCCGCGCTTACCGAATACGATCCGGAGAAGAAGGGCTTCAACGTCACCTTCAAGATCGAGGAAGGCTCGCAGTATCGCGTCGGCGCGGTCGACTTCCGCTCCAGCATTCCGAACTTCGATCCGTCTTCGATGCGGGCCTATTCGCGCGTCGGTGTCGGCTCGCTCTACAACGTCGAATCGGTCGAGAAGTCGGTCGAGGAGATGCAGATCGAAGCGTCGCGCCGCGGCTATGCCTTTGCCGTGGTCCGTCCCGGTGGCGACCGCAATTTCGAGGCACACACGGTGTCCGTCGTGTTCAACATCGACGAGGGCCCGCGCACCTATATCGAGCGCATCAACCTGCGCGGCAACTCCCGCACGCGTGACTACGTCATCCGCCGCGAGTTCGACATCTCGGAAGGAGATGCCTACAACCGCGCTCTGGTCGACCGGGCCGAGCGGCGCCTGAAGAACCTCGACTATTTCAAGAGCGTCAAGATCACGACGGAGCCCGGCTCGTCGAGCGACCGCGTCATCCTGATCGTCGACATGGAAGAGAAATCGACCGGCGACTTCTCGATTTCGGGCGGTTACTCCACGACCGACGGCGCTCTCGCCGAAGTCTCGATCTCCGAGCGCAACCTGCTCGGCCGCGGCCTGTTCGCCAAGGCGTCGGTGACCTACGGCCAGTACGCGCGCGGCTATTCGCTGTCGTTTGTCGAGCCTTACCTGCTTGACTATCGCGTCGCGCTCGGCCTCGACCTCTATCAGCGCCAGCAGCTGTCCAACAGCTACATCTCCTACGGCACCAAGACACTGGGCTTCTCGCCCCGTCTCGGCTTCTCCTTGCGTGAAGATCTGGCGCTGCAGCTGCGCTACTCGATCTATCAGCAGGAAATCACGCTGCCGTCCTACCTGGCGAACTGTAACAACAATATCGGCTCTTCGGCATTCAACCCGAGCCCGGCCTTTGCCAATCTCAACGGCATCGACCTGAGCTCGACCAACGGCCTCGGTTGCTACAGTGACGGCGAAGCCTCGCTGCCGGTGCGCAAGGAGCTTGCCAACGGCAAGACCCTGACCTCGGCGCTCGGCTACACGCTGACCTACAACACGCTGGACAACAACAAGAACCCCACCGACGGTCTGCTCGTCGACTTCCGCCAGGACTTCGCCGGCGTCGGCGGCGACGTCTCCTACCTGAAGTCGGTCATCGACGCGAAGTACTACGCCCCGTTGGTGTCTGACATCGTCGGCCTCGTGCACGTGCAGAGCGGCATGCTGAACAAGATCGGCAGCAACGATCTGCGCATGCTCGATCACTTCCAGATGGGCCCGAACCTCGTTCGCGGCTTCGCCCCGAACGGCATCGGCCCGCGCGACATCAACCCGTACGACACGCAGGACGCGCTCGGCGGCACCAAGTACTGGGGCGCTTCGCTCGAATTGCAGATGCCGTTCTGGTTCCTGCCGAAGGAAGTGGGTCTGAAGGGTGCAGTCTATGCCGACGCCGGCGGTCTCTACGACTACAAGGGACCGACGACTTGGAGCGTGACTAACGAAATGACCACGCCGGCCAACTCGGGCTGTACTCCGTCGACCGTCAATCCGGCGACCCCCGGAACCTGTACCGGCCTGATCTACGACGACAGCAAGGTGATCCGCTCGTCGGTGGGCGTCGGCCTGATCTGGCAGTCGCCGTTCGGTCCGCTGCGCTTCGACTATGCCGTGCCGCTCAGCAAGGGCAAGTTCGACCGTACCCAGGAGTTCCGGTTCGGCGGCGGCACCACCTTCTAATTCGAACAGCACGGCATGATCGGTCCCTCAGTTTTCTTTGGGGGCCGATCTTCCAAAAAGATCGTGCTCAATCCATGAGATAAGGCATGATGCGGCCTGACCGCTTCATGCCGAAGCCGGACCGCGACGGGGTGGAATGGCGCAGCCGACCTTCTTCAAGAAACCGCCTGCCACAGCGCTGGCCGACATTGCCACGCTGACCAAGGCGCAGCTGGTCGACCCCGCGAGGGGCGGCCACGTCATCACGGGCCTGGCTTCGCTGGACGAAGCCGGCCCGATGCATCTGGCATTCTTCGACAACCTCAAATACGTCGATCAGCTCAGGGCAACCAGAGCGGGGGCCTGTCTGGTCAGTCCGCGCTTCGAGGCCGAGGTGCCCGCGCATGTGGCCGTGCTGCGGGCGAAGCAGCCGTTCCGCGCCTTCGTCGGGATCGCCCGGGAATGGCACGGCGACGCGCTGAGGCCGCAATCCTGGGTCGGCAATGACGGCATCGCACCGTCGGCCATCATCGACCCTACGGCGCGTATCGAGGACGGCGTGATCGTCGAGCCGCTGGCTGTCATCGGAGCGGATGTCGAGATCGGCAGCGGCACGGTGGTCGGCGTCGGCGCGGTGATCGGCCCTGGCGTCAAGATCGGACGGGACTGCAATGTCGGCGCCCGCACCGCCATCCAGTGCGCCCTGATCGGCAACAACGTCCTGATCCATCCGGGCTGCTCGATCGGCCAGGACGGCTATGGCTTCATCTTCTTCGGCCCCGAGGGCCACCTGAAGGTGCCGCAGACCGGGCGCGTGCTGATCCAGAACGATGTCGAGGTCGGCGCCAACACCACGATCGACCGTGGGTCGTTGCGGGATACGGTGATCGGCGAGGGGACCAAAATCGACAATCAGGTCCAGATCGGCCACAATGTCACGATCGGCCGGCATTGCCTGCTGGCGGCCCAGATCGGCCTCGCCGGCAGCCTGACCATCGGCGACAACGTGGCGCTCGGAGCGAAGGTGGGCATCAACAATCACCTCAAGATCGGCGATGGAGCCCAGGTGACCGCGATGAGCGCGGTCAAGGACGACATTCCGCCGGGCGGCCGCTGGGGCGGGCATTTCGCCAAGCCGACCAAACAATGGTTCAAGGAGATCATCGCGGTGGAGCGCCTGGTACGCGACAGCAAGGCCGATCCGAAGGACGAGGGACGGGAATGACGGAGGAATCGCCTATCAAGTTCGAGCTGGTGGATATCAACGCGATCCTCCAGACGCTGCCGCACCGCTTTCCGATGCTGCTGATCGACCGCGTGATCAACATCCGGGCCGATTACAGCGGCATCGGCATCAAGAACGTCACCTTCAACGAGCCGGCCTTCCAGGGGCATTTCCCCGAGCGCCCGGTCTACCCCGGCGTCATGATGATCGAGGCGATGGCGCAGACGGCGGGCGTGATCGGCATCAAGTCGGTGGAGGGCACCGAGAAGCCGCGCGCGGTCTATTTCCTCACCATCGACAAGTGCAAGTTCCGCAAGCCCGTGCTGCCCGGCGATACCATCGAGTATCACATGCGCTCGCTCGGCCGCCGCAAGACCATGTGGTGGTTTCACGGCGACGCCAAGGTCAACGGCCAGGTCGTCGCGGAGGCCGACGTCGGCGCCATGCTGACGGATTAAGGGGCGAGTTGCACGAACGGATTCACGCGTGGCAGTCGTAACGGCTGCCGGCGGTCTCGCGCCTAATATTTTGGTTGAAGAATTGGCCCATGGACGGTGCGCCCAGGAGGCGTTCAACCGTCTCGGTCGTCACGCCACAATAACGGTCATAGGCGCCGCCCGCCGCGACGACGAGGTCCTGCCGCGCGCGATCGTAGCAGACCCGCTGGAGCACCGTGCTGCGGGTGATGTCGCGGCACTCGAATGTCCCGAGATCGACGCTGTGGCGCCCGCCGATCTCCACCGTCTCGGAGACGACAGGCGCAGCCGCGAGCTGTGCGAGCAGAAGTGCCAGGGCCCTGACCATGATAAGTTCAAGCTCCACGTGAACACGTTGAAGGGCCGGGACGGCGGCCTCATCCGGCACTTGAAACACGCCGAGATGATACGTCACTGGACAGATCGGGCATAGTCGCGCTAACCACCGGAAAAGCGAGCGACTTCAACACATAAGCAGATCTTTTTGATGAGCGAGATTGATCCCACCGCACGGGTCGCGGACGGCGCCGTGATCGGCGAGGGCACCGAGATCGGACCCTATTGCATCATCGGCCCGAACGTCGTGATCGGTGCGAACTGCAAGCTGATTGGCCATGTGCACATCACGGCGCAGACCACCATCGGCGATGATTGCACCATCTATCCCTTTGCCTCGCTCGGCACGCCGCCGCAGTCGCTGAGCTATCGGGGCGAGCTGACGAAGCTCAAGATCGGCTCAGGCTGCACCATCCGCGAATCCGTGACCATGAACGCCGGTACCGTTGCCGGCGGCGGCATCACCACGGTCGGCGACCGCGGCTACTTCATGAACTGCAGCCACGTCGGCCACGACTGCCATGTCGGCAACGACGTGATCTTCGCGACGTCGGCAACGCTCGGCGGTCACTGCGAGATCGGTGACTTCGTATTCATCGGCGGCTTGTCCGCAGTGCACCAGTTTACCCGCATCGGGCCGCAGGTCATGGTCGGCGGCGTCTGCGGCGTGCGCGACGACATCATTCCGTTCGGGCTGGTCAACGGCCAGTATGCGGTGCTCGAGGGCCTCAACCTGATCGGCATGAAGCGTCGCAAGTTCACCAAGCAACGGCTTGCGACCGTGCGCGCGTTCTACCAAAAACTCTTCCACGGCCCCGGCACGTTCGCCGAGCGGCTCGAGGCGTCGCGCCCGCTCGCGGGAGAAGATTCGGCCATCGCCGAAATCCTCGACTTCATCGGCAAGGGCAAGCGCCCGCTCTGTCTTCCCGCCATCGCGAAGTGACGCTGGGATGGCCGCGGACATGACATCGGCGGCTTCGGAGATTTCATCGCCGGTCGGCGTAGTCGCAGGCGGCGGCGCGATGCCGTTCGCGGTGGCCGAGTCGCTCGCCGCACGTGGCATCACGCCGGTGCTGTTTCCGCTGCGCGGGGCCTGCGATCCGGCGCGGGTGGAGAAATTCCGCCACCGCTGGATCTCGGTCGGCCAGCTCGGCCGCGCCATGCGGCTGTTCCGCGAGGAGGGCTGCCGCGACCTGATCTTTATCGGCACCCTGGTGCGGCCTTCGCTGTCCGAGATCCGGTTCGACATCAAGACGCTGCGCCTGCTCGGCAACGTCATCCGCGCTTTCCGCGGCGGCGACGATCATCTTCTGTCCGGCGTCGGCCGCATGCTCGAGCAGGACGGCTTTCGCATGGTCGGCATCAAGGATGTCGCGCCCGACCTCTTGATGCCCGAGGGATGCATCAGTCGCGCCTGGCCGAATGACAATGCCAAGGCCGACATCGAGCGCGGGCGCGCGGTGCTGACGGCGCTCGGCCCGTTCGACATCGGCCAGGCTGCCGTCGTGATCGACGGCCATGTGGTGGCGGTCGAGGACATCGAGGGTACCGACGCGCTGCTCGCGCGCGTCGCGCGCCTGCGCGAGGAAGGGCGCATCCGCGCCGCCACGGGCCGCGGCGTGCTGGTGAAGGCACCGAAGAGCGGCCAGGATCTGCGCTTCGACCTGCCGACGATCGGCCCGCGCACCATCGAGGGTGTCGCGAAGGCTGGCCTTGGCGGCATTGCCGTCATCGCCGGCAACACCATTGCCGCCGAGCCGCAGGCGATGATCGCGCTTGCCGACGCCAAATATCTCTTCGTCATCGGCCTGCCCAAATGATGCAGACCCGCGATCCCAAGCGGAAGATCTTCCTGATCGCGACGGAGGAGTCCGGCGACCGGCTCGGCTCGGCCTTGATGAAGGTGCTGCGCCAGCGCCTCGGCGACGGCGTGCAGTTCGAGGGCGTCGGCGGCCGCACCATGGCGCGCGAGGGGCTGGAGACGCTGTTTCCGATCGAGGAGCTGTCGATCGTCGGTTTCGCCGCTGTGGCGCAGCAATTGCCGAAGATCCTGCGGCTGATCCGCCAGACCGTCGACGCCGTGACCGAGTCCGCGCCGGACGCGCTCGTCATCATCGACAGTCCCGACTTCACCCATCGCGTCGCCCGCCGCGTGCGCGCGAAGAATCCTGCGATCCCGGTCGTCGACTACGTTTCGCCACAGCTCTGGGCCTGGCGGCCGGGGCGGGCGCGGACCATGCTCGGCTATGTCGATCACGTGCTCGGCCTGTTGCCGTTCGAGCCGGAGGAATACCGCAAGCTCGGCGGGCCGCCCTGCAGCTATGTCGGCCATCCCCTGATCGAGCAATTGTCTTCGCTACGGCCGAATGTGGAGGAGCAGAAGCGCCGCAACAGTGAGCCGCCGGTGCTGCTGGTGCTGCCCGGCAGCCGCCGCAGCGAGATCCGGCATCATCTCGAAGTGTTCGGCGCGGCGCTCGGCCGCTTGCAGGCGGCGGGACACGCCTTCGAACTGATGCTGCCGACCATGCCGCATCTCGAGGCGACCGTGCGCGAAGGCATTGCGAGCTGGCCGGTCAAGCCGCACATCGTGATCGGCGAGGCCGACAAGCGCGCCGCTTTCCGGATCGCCCACGCCGCGCTGGCGAAGTCCGGCACGGTGACGCTCGAGCTCGCGCTATCGGGCATTCCGATGGTGACGGCCTATCGTGTCGGCGCGATCGAGGCCTTCATCCTGCGCCGAGCGATCCGCGTCTCCTCGGTGATCCTCGCCAATCTCGTGATCGGCGAGGATGTCATTCCGGAGTATTTGCAGGAGGACTGCACGCCGGAAAAGCTCGCGCAGGCCCTCATCGAGGTGCTGACCGACACGCCGCTGCGCAAGCGGCAGGTCGAGGCCTTCGCCCGGCTCGATCAGATCATGTCGACGGGCAACAAATCGCCGAGCGTGCTCGCCGCCGACGTCGTGCTCGCGACGATGCGGAAGGGCCGGCGATAGACGACGGTCTTGTAGGGTGGGCAAAGCGAAAGCGTGCCCACCATTCCTGCCCGGTTGCAGAGAGATGGTGGGCACGGCGCTTTGCGCCTTTGCCCACCCTACGACACCGCGCATGTTGCGCTAGCGCGGCCGGATCGTTCCCTAGGCCAAGCCGCCGTCGACCCGGAAGCACTGGCTGGTGATACGTTGGCTCTCGTCGGACGCGAGAAACAGCGCCATCCGCGCGATGTCCTCAGGCGTCACCGCGTCGGGAATGGCCTGACGGGTGCGAAACTCGGTGATGACCCGTTCGTCCGGATACCACAGCCGGCGCTGGCGCTCGGTGATCACCATGCCCGGGGCGATCGCGTTGACGCGGATGCGGTCGGGGCCGAGGGACCGCGCCAGCGAGTTGGTGAAGCCGACGATGGCCGCCTTCGCCGCGGCATAGACCGGCAGCGCCGGCGCGCCGCGCATCCAGGCGATCGACGACATGTTGATGATCGAGCCGCCGCCACGCGCCTGCATCTGCGGCACCACGGCTTGTGCGGCAAAGAAGACGTGCTTCAGGTTGACGCCGATCATCCAGTCGAACTCGGCGGGCGTGACCTCCGCGAGCGCCTGGCGCTGGTCGTTGGCGGCGTTGTTGACGAGCACCGCGGCGTCACCGAGCGCTCGGTGGACCTCCGCCATGGCGCTGCGCAAGGCGTCGATATCCAGCAGATCGCAGGGCACGAACAGCGGCGCGGAAGCCGAGATCTTCGACAATTCCTGAGCCAGCGCTTCGCCCGCTTGTGTATCGATGTCGAGGAAGGCGACGCGGGCGCCTTGACCAGCGAAGGCGCGGACGAAGGCGGCACCGATGCCGCTGGCACCACCGGTAATCAACACCACACGGTCGGCGAGGCCGGCATAGCTCGTCTTTGTCATGCGATCAGTCGCTCCGTCTCGGGGTCGAACAGGCAAAGGCGGCGGGTGTCGAGCGCAAAGGGGGCAGAGGTGCCGGGCGCGGGTCGGACGTCCGGCGAGATGCGCGCCTGCGCGGGCTCGCCGCCAAGCCGCAGCAGGACGATGGTCTCGGCCCCGGTGGGCTCGACCATCTCGACCGGCGCGGTGACGACAACAGGCGCGCTCGCAGCGCCGGAGAACGCGCGGTCCCCTTCGGCGATGCATTCCGGCCTGATTCCAAGCACCACCTCGCGGCCGACATAGGATGCGGCGGCATCATAGCCCCGCAGATGCAGACGCACCTCGTCGGAGCGCCCGGCGCCGATCACGACCACTGGCCCGCTGCCATCTGCTTCGAGCCGTGCCGGCATCGTGTTCATCGGCGGCGAGCCCATGAAGCGGGCGACGAACAGATTGGCGGGATAGCGATACACGGTGTCGGGGTCGGCGAACTGCTGCACCATGCCGCGATGCATCACGGCGATGCGGGTCGCCATCGTCATGGCCTCGATCTGGTCGTGGGTGACGTAGACGATGGTGGCGCCGATGCGCTGATGCAGGCGCTTGATCTCCATCCGCATCTCGACGCGCAGCTTGGCGTCGAGATTGGAGAGCGGCTCGTCGAACAGGAAGAGCAGCGGATTGCGCACCAGGGCCCGGCCCATCGCCACGCGCTGGCGCTGACCGCCGGACAGTTGCGACGGCTTGCGTCCGAGCAGCGGCTCGATCTGGAGCAGCTTGGCGACGTTCGCCAGCGCCTTCTCCTGCTCCGCCTTGGCGATGCGTCGGCACTCCATGCCGAAGGTGATGTTCTGACGCACCGTCATGGAGGGATAGAGCGCATAGGACTGGAACACCATGGCGATGTCGCGGTCCTTCGGTGGGACGTCGTTGACGATGCGCCCGCCGATCTCGATCGTGCCGGCGCTCGGACGATCGAGCCCGGCGACGATGTTGAGCAGTGTGGACTTGCCACAGCCGGACGGCCCGACCAGCACGGTGAACTCGCCGCTCTCGATGTCGAGATCGATGCCCTTCAGCACCTCCAGATTGGCGTAGCGCTTCGACAGGGCGCGAATGCTCAGTGCTGCCATGATGGCCTCATCATTTCACGGCCCCGGCGGTGAGGCCTCGCACGAAGTACCGGCCGCCGAGGAGATAGATCAACAAGGTGGGCAGCGCCGCGATGATCACCGCGGCGCTCTGCACGCCATGCTGCGGAATATCCGCGATGGCGGCGGACAGTGCGATGAGCGCAGCCGTGACCGGCTGCTGCTGGCCGGTCGTGAATGTCACGCCATAGAGGAACTCGTTCCAGATGTGCGTGAACTGCCAGATCACGGTGACGATCAGGATGGGTGCCGAGAGCGGCAGAATGATGCGCCAGAAAATGCGAAAGAACCCGGCGCCATCGATGCGCGCGGCCCTGATCAATTCGTGTGGAATGGCGACATAGTAGTTTCGGCAGAACAGCGTGGTGAAGGAGAGCCCCTGGATGGTGTGAATCAGCACGAGGCCCGTCAGCGTGTTGATGAGGCCGATGTCCCGCAGCACGATGGTCCAGGGAAGCAGGCGCATCTGCTGGGGAAGGAACAGGCCGAGGGTCACGATGCCGTAGATCCAGTTGTCCCCGCGAAAACGCCAGAGCGACACCGCGTATCCGGCAATCGCGCCGAGCAGGGTCGAGATGATCGTCGCCGGAATCGTGACGAGCGCGGAATTCAGCATGTAGGGCCGGATGCCGGCGCAGGTCTCGGCGACGCAGAAGCCGCTCCAGGCCCTGGCATAATTGCTCCAGGCCCATTGTTGCGGCCAGCCGATCATCGAGGCCTGCGCGATCTCCTCGTTGGTGCGGAGCGAGTTCAGGATGACGACAACCAGCGGCGCGAGATAAGCGGCCGCGACCAAAGAAACGACGAGATAGATCAGAAGCCGGCTCGGCGCCAAGGTTCGCTCACGCATGGGTGGCCCGCCGTCGCTGGACATAGCGCCACGCCGCATACGGTAGCAGCACGGCGAGAAGAATGAGCAGCATGAGCACCGCTGCCGCCGCGCCCCGGCCCAGCTGGCTGCGCTGGAACATCAGGTCGTAGACGACGAGGGCCGGCAGCTGGGTCGCAATCCCGGGCCCGCCATTGGTGAGGGCGCGGACGAGGTCGAAGGCCGAGATCGCGAACTGCAGCTGGACGACGATGACGGTGATGGTGATCGGCCAAAGCGTCGGCAGAATGACGCGCCAGTAGGTCCTGATAGCTCCGGCGCCGTCGATCTGCGCGGCCTTGATGATGTCGGCGTCGACCGAGCGGAGGCCGGCCAGGAAGAGCGCCATGGCGAAGCCCGATGATTGCCAGATCGCAGCGATGACGATGGTCCAGATCGCCATGTCGCGGTCGACCAGCCAGTCGAACCGGAAGGAGGTCCAGCCGAGATCGTGGACGAGCTTCTGGATCCCGATGCCGGGATTGAGCAGCCAGCTCCAGACCGTGCCGGTGACGACGAAGGACACCGCCAGAGGGTAGAGGAAGATGGATCGCAGCACATTCTCGCCGCGAATGCGCTGATCGAGCAGGATCGCAAGCATGAGGCCTGTCACCAGGCTCAGCAGCACGAAGGCGCTGCCAAAGAGCAGCAGGTTGTCGAAGGCGATCTGCCAGTTCCGCGACGCCAGGACCGCATTGTAGTTGCGCATCCCCACCCAGCCCGTAACAGGCACGAGCGTGGATGGTGTGAACGAAATCCAGATCGTCCACAGCGAAAACGAGATGAGATGCGCCGCCGACAACAGCAGCGGCACCCAGATCATCAGATATTCGGGCAGCCGGCCGACCAAGCCTGATATCGCCGGCCGGCCCGTTGCTGGAGTGGCGATGTCGGTCAACGCGCGCCCTCGACGGCCTCGGCGAGGCGGGCGACCGCCTGCTCCGGCTTGATCGTCTTGTTCTTCACGTATTCGGTGAGCACGTCGATCATCGCGGCGGTCAGGCCGTTTTCCTGCGCCATGTTGTGGGCGAGGCTGAGGACGGCCTGATTGTTGGCGACGGCGTCCTTGAGCGCGGCAGCGGTCCGCCGCTGACCATCCGACCAGCCCTCACCGGAGAGGTCGACATCGGTGCGCACGGGGATCGATCCCGTGATCTGCGAATACATGGTCTGGATCGCGGGATCCATGACGAGCTGGGCCATCAGCGTCTGACCGGCCTGCAGATCGGGCTCCTTCCGCTGCCAGAAGATGAAGGCATCGGCATTCAGCAGAAACACCGGTTTGCCGTTGTCGCTGGGGCCCGGCACGATGACGAAGTCGTCGAACTTGAAACCGGCGTTGCGCAGCACGCCCTGCGCCCAGCCGCCCTGGATCATCATGCCCATCTCGCCGTCGATGAAGCGCTTCAAATTGGTGGCATAGGGCTGGGCGCCGACATTGGGGTCCATCCAGTCGGAGATCCTGCGCACCTGTACGAAGGCGGCCTTGATCTCCGGACCTTCCAGGGCCTTCTTGTCCAGATTCATGATGGCCGCGCGATATGCAGCGGGACTGATGCCGGCGAGCGAGGCCTCGAATTTCTGTCCGTCGTCGGGACGGGTGCCGCCATTGGCGATGGGATAGGTGATGCCGCCCGATTTCATCTTCTCGGCGAGATCGTTGAAGTCGGCCCATGTGACGGGGGTCTTGTCGGCCTTGGCCTTGTCCATCGCGCGTTTGGAGAGGAACAGCATGTTGGTGCTGTAGATCTGCAAGGGCAGTGCGATCCACTTGCCGCCCGGCTTGTGCAGTTTTGCAAGGTCCGGAGCGACGACCTTTTCGTAACCGGCGGCCGCGACGATGGCGTCGAGATCGACGGTCGGGGCAATCTTCGACCAGGCCGCGATTTCCGGGCCCTTGAGCTGCGAACAGGCCGGCGGATCGCCGGCGATGATCTGGGCACGCAGCTTGTTCATCATCTCGGTGGTGAAGCCGGGGACGGGCGAGTGCTGCCAGACCCCGCCCTTCTCCTCGAATTTCTTGCCGAGCGCCGTGATCGCCGCCCCGTCGCTGCCCGCGGACCATTGCGAGATCGCGGTCAGGCGCGGCTTGACCGCGCCTTGCGCGCGCGCAAATGCCGGCAGTGCAAGCGCGGCAGCAGATCCCGCGAGCAGACGACGCCTTGTTGTTGTGATCGGCATGGCAGTTCCTCCCGGTGTGAACTTTCTCGGCGCGTGCAGACTGCGCGGCTCAGGGCATGTCAGGCAGCCTCCGTCGATGCGGCGGGCATGCCGCCGCTTCTGGCGAGGCAGAAGGCGGCGAAGGCCAGTGCGGCCTGCGGATCGTTGCCGGTCGAGGGCGGCACGAAGGCGAGGGACACTTGCGCCAGTTTGCGACCGCCCAGCAGGCAGGCGTCAATTCCCTCGACCACGGCCTTGCGGTCGTCCTCGGCGAGAAGCGACGGCCAGCCGCTGATCGCAACCCCGCCGCAAGGCTTCACGTTCAGCGTGTTGCCGATCGCAAGGCCGAGCCGGAACAGCCGCCGGCGCAACTCCCGGCGAACGCGCGATGACAGCGGGATCGCGTCGACCCATTCGTGGCCGAGCTGAAGCAGCTCGGTTTCGGAAACGCCAAGAAGCTCGGCCAGGGCCGGCAGCGACGTGTAGGCCTCGACGCAGCCATGATGTCCGCAGCGGCAGCGCGGTCCATCCGGCCCGAACACCATGTGGCCGAGCTCGATCGGCTGCAGGGCATCGGCTTCGGCCGGATCATCCATCCAGGCGCCGGCAACGCCATGGCTGACAAAGACGAACAGATGCGTGTCGCTGAAGGGATAGTTCTCCGTGCGACAGCGGTGAAAGGTGGCGTGCGCCACGACCGAATTGGTGAATTCGGCCGGCACGCCGGCAAACATGCCGTCGAGCATGTCGCGGATGCGCCCGACGTCGCAGGGGATGATCGGATTGCCCGACACGCTGAGCCGGCCGAGGCCGGGAATGGAGACGCCGATCTGCGCGAGGGTGATGCGGCGGCGGCGCGTCCAGTCGCGCAGCAACGTCATGGCCTCGCGGAACACACGGCCGACGGACTCGGCGGTCGGCGTTTTCGGCAGCGGCACGCGCTCCGTGTAGTGCAGCTCGCCCGACAGACTGCCGACACCGACACTGAGCCGCTGAGTGCTCAGCTCGAAGGCCGCGAGTGCCACCGAACCATCGAGTGCGACGAGCGCCGTTGGGCCGCCGACATAAGGGGCGGGGCGCCGCACTTCCTCGATCAGGCCTTCGGCCTTGAGGTCAAACAGGATGCGCGACAGGCTCGCTTCCGACAGGCGCACGGCCTTGGCCAGAGGCGGGCGAAACGTGCCGCCCGACTGAAGCAGATGAGTCAAAATGGCAGCGCGCGTCTGCCGCCGACTTCTCGGCTGCTCCGGCATTTCCATCCCTGTCGTCATTCTTACTTAGTGTAAGAATTTGCGCGCTGAGCGTTTCGACTGTCAAGCCTTTGCCGGCGCGATGCGGCGACTTGTTGTTGTGCGCGGCAGCAAGGTCAGAGAGAGTGATGCCACTCAAGACAGACGCGCGACGTCGACGATGATCCGTTTGCGGTTGTCCGGGTCGACCAGGACAGGCAACTCGACCCCAGGGGCGGTGCGGCCCTCGCGGCGGCTTGCGCTGCTGAAAGACATGCGCGTGACCGCTTCCCAGGCCGATCCGCCGTTCGGATCGTTCACCGCGACGGCGATGTCCCACGTCCCGCCCGGCGCGCTGCTTGGTTGCACCTCATGCGCGGTCAGCACCTTCGCCGTCGTCGGAACCAGGCCGAGGGCGGCGCCGCCGCCAGCAAGTGCAATCTCCGTCTGCTGCGGCGTAAGCCCATTGACCAGCGACGGCGACGATGCGGCATGCTTCTCCTCGCTCCAGATGCGGGGAAACGGGCGGCGGCCGGGCGTGCCAGCCTGCTGCTCGCCACGCAAATCTGCCGCCAGCTCTTCGGCGGCTTGGCGCCCGGTCGGCACCAGATCCCATTCGATCCTGAACCGCGTGGGATCAGCGAGGTCCACGGTGACGGGAAGCACCGCGCCGGCGCGCGGCCATTTCGTCTTGGGAACGTCGTAGCCGCTGTATTGCACGGCAACCGCCGCGAGGCGCTCCGCAGTGACCACCCCGTCGATATCGCATCTGGGATGAAGCACCATCTCGCCGGCCGCATCGCTTGCCCCACGCATCGCTCGCTCTGTCGGACCCTGCCAAACAAAAACGGCGCCATCGTGAGATAGCACCGTTTCCGACCGCTCGCTGTCTTGCGGATCATGGGGTGGCCGGCGGCGTGCCTTCCGGCCATTCCGGCAACTCAGCCTTTGGGTCGTACCAGTTGGCGGCGTCCGATCGCCAGATGTGAACCTCGGGCCGTTCTGCGATCGGTGTGTCCAGGCAACCCATCCGCAGCAGGACCGTGCCCTTGCCGTCGCGCGCAGCGACGATGTGCGATCCGCATTGCGAGCAGAAGTAACGGGTCTTGCCGAGCGAGGATTCGAAGCCGCGCAGCAGTTCTTCGCCCTTGGTCCAGCGAAAGCGGTCGCGCGGAACGTTGGTGACGGTGGAGAAGGCGGAGCCGTGCGTCTTGCGGCAGGTCTGGCAATGACAGTGGACGATCATGCCCGTGCTGGCGTCGACCTCGTAGGCAACGCCTCCGCAGAGGCAGCTTCCGCTCAGCATCGGGTTCTCCATTTCCGTAGGGTGGGCAAAGCCACCGGGTCGCGCGAATGCGCGCCCGATGACAGGCTCCGCGTGCCCACCATTCCTGGCTCGCTCGTGGAGAGGTGGTGGGCACGCTGCGCTTTGCCAACCCTACGAGGTCACGGCACAAACAAAAACGGCGCCATCGTGAGATGGCGCCGCTTCGAAGGCCGCAATGGCCGGTTCTTACTTGCGATCCTTGATCGGCACGTAGTCGCGCTTGGTGACGCCGGTGTAGAGCTGGCGCGGACGGCCGATCTTCTGCTGCGGATCCTCGATCATCTCGCTCCACTGGCTGATCCAGCCGACGGTGCGGGCGACCGCGAACAGCACGGTGAACATCGAGACCGGGAAGCCCATCGCCTTCAGCGTGATGCCCGAATAGAAGTCGACGTTCGGGTAGAGCTTGCGGTCGATGAAGTACTGGTCGCTGAGCGCGATCTTCTCGAGCTCCATCGCCACCTTCAGCATCGGATCGTCGCCATGGCCGGTCTCCTTGAGCACGGCGTGACACATCTTCTGCATGATCTTGGCGCGCGGATCGTAGTTCTTGTAGACGCGATGACCGAAGCCCATCAGGCGGACTTCAGAGTTCTTGTCCTTCACCTTGGCGATGAATTCGGGAATCTTGTCGACCGTGCCGATGTCGTAGAGCATGTTGAGCGCGGCTTCGTTGGCGCCGCCATGCGCCGGGCCCCAGAGGCAGGCGATGCCGGCCGCGATGCAGGCGAACGGGTTGGCACCCGAAGAGCCGGCGATGCGCACCGTCGAGGTCGAGGCGTTCTGCTCGTGGTCGGCGTGCAGGATGAAGATCTTCTCCAGCGCGTCGGCGAGAACCGGGCTGACCTTGTAGTCCTCGCAAGGCACCGCGAAGCACATGTTCAGGAAGTTCTCGGCAAAGCCGAGCGAGTTCTTCGGATACACGAAGGGCTGGCCGACGGTGTACTTGTAGGCCATGGCCGCCAGCGTCGGGATCTTCGCGATCATGCGCATGGAGGCGATCATGCGCTGCTTCGGATCGTTGATGTCGGTGGAGTCGTGATAGAACGCGGCGAGGGCGCCGACCGCCGCCACCATGATCGCCATCGGATGGGCGTCGCGGCGGAAGCCCTGGAAGAAGCGGGCCATCTGCTCGTGCACCATCGTGTGATGGGTCACGCGGTAATCGAAATCCTTCTTCTGCTCAACGGTCGGCAGGTTCCCGTAGATCAGGAGATAGCAGGTCTCCAGGAAGTCGCCGTGCTCGGCGAGCTGCTCGATCGGATAGCCGCGGTATTCCAGCACGCCGGCATCGCCGTCGATGTAGGTGATCTTGGACTGGCAGCTCGCGGTCGAGGTGAAGCCGGGATCATAGGTGAACAGACCGGACTGGCCGTAGAGCTTGCCGATATCGACGACATCGGGCCCGACGCTGCCGCTGAGGATCGGGAGATCGTAGTTCTTGTTTCCGACCGTCAGCGTGGCGGTCTTTGGGCTTGGTTTTGCGTCCATCAGAGGTCCCCGATGTATGGTGAAACGGGCCGGACCCGGAAGGCCCCGATGAGATGGCGGGGCAGGCCGGATGTTCCAGAAGGTACGGGGGAGATGGGTATATTATTGCTGTGTGCGCTGCAAGATGGCGCGGCGCATGCTTGACTTATGTCTACCCTAGTCTCCGGCCTGATCCTTGAGCCGGCCCAAACTTTCCTGGCGTCCCAGCACGTCCAAAACCTCAAATATACCAGGCGATGTGGTCCGTCCCGTCAGCGCCGCCCGCAAGGGCTGGGCAACCGCGCCGAGCTTGAGACTATTTTCCTCGGCGAAGGCGCGCAACGCAGCCTCTGCGTTGGCCGCACTCCAGGTCTCGACTTTCTCCAGCGCGGAATGAAGCTGGCCGATCAGCTTGCGGTTCTCAGGCATCAGCAGCGCCTGCGCCTTGGGATCGAGCTGCAGCGGCCGGTCGGCGAAGATGAAATAGGCGCCGTCGATCAGCTCGAGCAGCGTCTTGGCGCGCTCCTTCAGGGCCGGCATGGCCTTGAGGACCTGCGCCCGCGTGGTGTCGTTTAACTTCGCCTTAATCTCGTCGCGGTTGGGCACGGCATGGTCGAGCACGTCCTCGAACATCTTCACGAGTGATTGATCGTCGGCGTGGCGGATGTAATGGCCGTTGAGGTTTTCCAGCTTGGCGAAGTCGAAGCGGGCGGCGGCCCGGCCGACGCTGGCGAGGTCGAACGCTTCGATCATCTCCTCGGTCGAAAAGATCTCCTGGTCGCCATGGCTCCAGCCGAGGCGGACGAGATAGTTGCGGAGCGCGGCCGGGAGATATCCCATGGCACGGTAGGCATCGACGCCGAGCGCGCCGTGCCGCTTCGACAGCTTCGAGCCGTCGGGGCCGTGGATGAGGGGGATGTGGGACATGCTCGGCAGCGCCCAGCCCATCGCATCGTAGATCTGCTTCTGGCGGGCGGCGTTGATCAGATGGTCGTCGCCGCGGATGACGTGGGTGACGCCCATGTCGTGGTCGTCCACGACCACCGCGAGCATGTAGGTCGGATTGCCATCGCCGCGCAAAAGCACGAGGTCGTCGAGGTTCTCGTTCTGCCAGACCACGCGGCCCTGGACCTGGTCCTCGATCACGGTCTCGCCGGTCTGCGGCGCGCGCAGGCGGATGGTGGGCTTGACGTCGCCCGGAGCCGTGCCCGGGTCGCGGTCGCGCCACATGCCGTCATAGAGGCGGGTGCGGCCCTCCGCGCGCGCCTTCTCGCGCATGGCAGCGAGCTCCTCCGCCGTGGCGTAGCAGCGATAGGCCTTGCCGTCGGCCAGCAGCTGCTCGGCGACCTCGCGGTGACGGGCGGCGCGGCTGAACTGGTAGATGACCTCACCGTCCCAGCCAAGCTCCAGCCATTTCAGGCCGTCGAGGATGGCATCGATCGCCGCCTCCGTGGAGCGCTCCCGGTCGGTGTCCTCGATCCGGAGCAGCATCTTGCCGCCATGCTTCTTGGCGTAGAGCCAGTTGAACAGCGCCGTACGGGCGCCCCCGATGTGGAGGAAGCCGGTCGGCGAGGGGGCAAAGCGGGTGACGACGGAATCGGTCATTCTTGGCAGGGCCTATGCATTGGAGGCGGTGGTGTATAGCAGGACCGGAGCATAACTAAAGCCCGACGGCGGACGGCTTGAGGCCTTGGCTCAGCCTCTCGAATTTGGCAGAAGGACCGCTGATTTCCCTGCAGGATTTTCGTAATGACAGAACCGGTGGCACCTGAGGTTGGGCGCGATTTCATTCGTGACATCATCCAGGCCGACCTCGATCAGGGCAAGTACAAGGAGATCGTGACCCGGTTCCCGCCGGAGCCGAACGGCTACCTGCATATCGGCCACGCCAAGTCGATCGCCCTCAATTTCGGCATCGCCCAGGAGTTTCCGGGCCGCTGCCACCTGCGCTTCGACGACACCAACCCGGTCAAGGAAGAGCAGGAATATATCGATTCCATCCAGGCCGACGTGCGCTGGCTCGGCTTCGACTGGGGCAAGAATCTATTCTTCGCCTCCGACTATTTCGACCGCCTCTACGAATGGGCGGAGCAGCTGATCCGCGACGGGCTCGCCTATGTCGACGACCAGACCCAGGAGGAGATCCGTTTCTCGCGCGGCACGCTGACCGAGTCCGGCAAGAACTCGCCGTTCCGCGACCGCTCGGTGGAGGAGAACCTGGATCTGTTCCGCCGCATGAAGGCCGGTGAATTCCCCAACGGCGCGCGCGTGCTGCGGGCCAAGATCGACATGGCCGCGGGCAATATCAACCTCCGCGACCCCGTGCTGTATCGCATCCTGCACGCGCATCACCCGCGCACCGGCAACGCATGGTGCATCTATCCGAGCTACGACTATGCGCACGGCCAGTCGGATGCGATCGAGGGCATCACGCATTCGATCTGCACGCTGGAGTTCGAGGACCACCGGCCGCTCTACGACTGGTTCATCGAGAAGCTACCGGTGCCGTCAGAGCCGCATCAGTATGAGTTCGCGCGGCTGAACCTGACCTACACGGTGCTGTCCAAGCGCGTGCTGACCCAGCTGGTCCGCGACGGCCATGTCGCCGGCTGGGACGATCCGCGCATGCCGACCATGGCGGGCATGCGCCGCCGTGGCGTGCCGCCGGCGGCGCTGCGTGAATTCGTCAAGCGCATCGGCGTTGCCAAGGCCAACAGCGTGGTCGATGTCGGTATGCTCGAATTCTGTATCCGCGAGGAGCTGAACCGCACCGCCCAGCGCCGCATGGCGGTGCTGAAGCCGCTCAAGGTCGTGATCGAGAACTATCCGGAAGGGCAGACCGAGGAGCTCGAGGCGATCAACCATCCCGACGACGCTAGCGCCGGCACGCGCAAGATCACGTTCGGCCGCGAGCTCTATATCGAGCAGGACGACTTCATGGAGAACCCGCCGAAGAAGTTCTTCCGTCTGTCGCCGGGCAACGAGGTGCGGCTGCGCTATGCCTATTTCATCAAGTGCACGGGCGTGATCAAGAACGACGCAGGCGAGGTGGTGGAGCTGCGCTGCACCTACGATCCCGCGACCAAGGGCGGCAACGCGCCCGACGGCCGCAAGGTCAAGGCGACCATGCACTGGCTGCCAGCCGCGACGTCGAAGCCGGCGGAGATCCGCATCTACAACCAGCTGTTCGCCAATCCGAGCCCGGACGCCTCGAACTTCGCAGCCGATCTCAATCCGAATTCGCTGGAGATCCTCTCCGATGCGCGCATCGAGGCTTCGGTTGCCGAGAGCAATTCCACCGAGCCGATGCAGTTCGAGCGCCAGGGCTATTTCGTGCGTGACAAGGACTCGACGCCGGGCAAGCCGGTGTTCTCGCGCACCATCGGCCTGCGCGACACGTTTGCCAAGGAAGTTGCGAAGGGCTGAGGCGGGCATGAGCAACGAAGCCGACGCCATCGTTTCCGCCATCATCGCGAAATGGTGCGCCGGCTTCGCGACGCTCGACGCGGCCGCGTTGTCGTCGCTGTATGCGAAGAACGCGTTCTTCTTCGGCTCGAACCCGAAACTCTATCGGGGCAGGGACGGGGTGGCGGACTATTTCAATGGCCTGCCGCGATGGCGCCAGCCGAGCGTCGGCTTCTCCGAGGTGGCTGCGGCTCAGGTCGTGCCCGATGCGATTAACATGGCCGCGATCGCATCATTCGACCTCGACGAAGAGGCCGCGCCGCTCTCGGTCAAACTCACCTGGGTGATAGTGCGCGAAGACGGCGACTGGAAGATCGCGAGCCACCACGTGTCGTCCAGGGCTGCTCTGATCTAGCGCTGGAGGCGTACTTCATCGCATCCGCTTCATCCGGTCGCTACAGCTTGTAGCCGATCTTCCTCAGTAGGTCCTTCCGCCACGCAATGTCGGCGTCGGTCTCGATACCCAGCGGTGAGGCGCCATCCACTACGCCGAGCACGCCACGGCCGAGCTCCGTTTGCGCGACGATCACCTGCGTGGGGTTGGCCGTCGCGCAGTAGATGCGGCGCTCCTCCAGGGGAGAGCTACACGATGCATGTTAGGCCGACGGAAAGCGATTGTTAGCCGTCGCCCGAGCCGCTTCGTGGAACCGGCGGACTCGCTCCAGGTCCTTGGCATGCGAACCGTCCTGATCCGTCTTCGTCTTGGAGTCGACGCCGGCTGGACGGACAGTTCGGATCGCTCCTGCGACGTTGTCCGGTCCGAGGCCGCCTGCGAGGACGACTGGAACACGGACGAGGTCCACGATGCGGCGACTGATATTCCAATCATGCGTCACGCCGAGCGCGCCGATCTGCTTGTCCGTGGACCGATAGCTGTCGAGCAGCAGAAAGTCTGCAATGCCAACGTAGCTCTGGGCAATCGCGACGCTTTCCTCGGAGAACACCGGTATGCTTCTCATCACGACGGTCCCGGGCAACATGCGTTTGAGCGAAGCAACATCTTGCGGGGAAAGCAGTTCGGCGCTGGCTCCCAAATGGACGATCGCGGGGTTGAGCTCGCGCGCCCACGACGCAATCAAGGAGAGATCGTGGGTCAGAAACAGTGCCGAGAATTTCGATGGCGGTACAATTGCCGCGCCGATCTTGGAAGCCGCCGAGATCGGCAGTTCGCGCGGAAATTGGCCGTCTCCGACGAGCACGCCGATATGGTCGACGCCAATGGCTGATAGTGCGGATGCCTCTTCGGGGGTAGAGATTTCATAAATCTGGGTCAACATCGGGCGTAACCTCTCTGAGTCTCAGGCGCGAGATGCTTCGAACGCTGCCATCACCTCGGCCAGCATCCGCTCCCGCTCTCCCGCATAGCGCGGAGAGAAGTGAAAGGGCTCGACGCGGCGGACATTGGCTTCCCGTGCGACTTCTCCGGCAGCCGTGGTGGTCAGATGAGCCCGCTCCTTCGCTATTGCGGCGTCTGCGTCCGCAAACGCCGCCTCGATGAAGAGGATGTCTGCATTCTGAATCAGCGCCACGATGGCGGCACGATTGGCCGGCGTGTCGGCAACATCGGTCACATAGGCGATTTTCTGGCCGGCAGTGACCGTCACGAGATCGCGCAGGCTTGAGAGTGGCACGAGGCGATCCGCCTTGGCCGCTTCTTCGATCCGGATCAAATGATCGTCCGCGCGACGCTCGACGACGGCCTTCTTCAGCGACAGCAACCAGGGACCGACGGGTAGTCCATGCTCCGACAGCCTGTTCTTCCATACGTTGACATGGGCCGCCTCCTGCAGCGCAAAGGCGAGGCAGGGCGTGCCATGCTCAAGGATCGCGGCTGACACTTGATGGGTCGGTTCATCGCAGAGTACGCCCGCAAAGGTCTTGCGAGAGACGGATGGCTCTGCTGCGAAGCCTTTCCTCAGCCGGAACCGCGTGGTGGAGATGGAATTTTCCGCTCCAAGTTCGCTGACGTCGAAAACAAGATCGCAGGGATAGTTTTCGACCAGGTTCCAGCGATAGGCCTGAAGCTTGTGAAAGACGTGCTCGGCTAAGCCGGGCGGACCGAACAGCTGTACCGATTTCTCGTGCCCGACGAGCAGACGCAGCAGATGGTCGAAGCCAACGAAGTGATCGATATGCGCATGCGAGACAAAGACCTGGTCGACGCGTCGGATCTTCCGTGGCGCCAGCGAAGCAATCTCTCCAATATCGAACAGCAGACTTCGCTTCTCGAACAGCGTTTCGACATAGACCGTCGGATCGCCGTAGCGACCGTTGACCAGGCTAGGATGGAAAAGCGGTCGCATGACAACAATTCTGCTGCAACAGGTCCAAATGCATCTCCCCTCATCTTAGGGGACGGCGATGGATTCCGCACCGGGCAGGATCGAGCTAGGATACATCAATCGGATCGAGGAGAGAGCCATGAAACTCGTTTCAAGCGCCTTCGCCGATGGTGCCGCAATTCCGCGACGGTTTACCTGTGATGGCGAAAATCTTTCGCCACCTCTGCAATGGAGCGACGCGCCGGAGGGGGCGCGGAGTCTTGTCCTGCTCTGCGATGATCCCGATGCGCCCGCCGGCAAATGGCATCATTGGGCAGTCTACAACATTCCGCCGGCGGTCACGGAATTTGCGATCAACGCCGCGCAGAACGCCAGAATGAAGCAGGCCGTCAACGATTTTCGAAAGATGGGCTATGGCGGCCCGTGTCCACCGCATGGCCATGGGCCTCATCATTATCACTTCCGGCTGCTTGCCCTCTCGATGGAGAGCCTGCCGGCAAAGGCCAATGCATCCTGCGGCGACATCGAGCGAGAGGCGCGCAAACACGTGATCGGAGAAGCGACCCTCGTCGGTTGGTACGAGAGGTAGGCGAAAGAATGCCCTAGATGTCGTAGTACAAATGGAACTCGTAAGGATGCGGTCGCAGCCGGATCGGGTCGATCTCCTTCTTGCGCTTGTAGTCGAGCCAGGTTTCGATCACGTCGGCGGTGAAGACATCCCCGCGTAGCATGAATGCGTGATCGCGCTCGAGCGCGTCGAGCGCCTGGTCAAGGGATCCCGGCGTGGACTTCACCTCCTTCGCTTCCGCCGGCGGGAGATCGTAGAGGTTCTTGTCGATCGGGCTGCCGGGGTCGATCCGCCGGTCGATACCGTCGAGGCCGGCCATCAGCATCGCGGCGAAGGCCAGGTAGGGATTGCAGGATGGATCGGGCGAGCGAAACTCGACGCGCTTTGCGCGCGGATTCGGCGAGTACATCGGAATCCGGCAGCAGGCGGAGCGATTGCGCTGGGAGTAGACGAGGTTGATCGGAGCTTCATAACCCGGCACCAGGCGCCGGTAGGAGTTCGTGGTGGGGGCGCAGAGCCCGCACAACGCCCAGGCGTGGCTCAAAAGCCCGCCGATATAGTAGCGCGCGAGCTGGCTCAGCTCGGCGTAGTCGCCCTTGTCGTAGAACAAGTTGGTCTCGTCCTTCCAGAGCGACTGGTGAACGTGCATGCCCGAAGCGTTGTCCTCGAACAGCGGCTTCGGCATGAATGTCGCGGTCTTGCCATGCTGACGCGCGGTGTTCTTGACCACGTATTTGTAGATCATCAAATTGTCGGCCATGCGGGTCAGCGTGGTGAAGCGCATGTCGATCTCGTTCTGGCCGCCGGTCGCGACCTCATGGTGATGGGCTTCGATCTGGATCCCCAGGGATTCCATCGTCAGCACCATTTCGGTGCGTAGCGCCTGCATGCTGTCGGTCGGAGGAACGGGAAAGTATCCCTCTTTCGGGCGCGGCTTGTGGCCGAGATTCGGTCCTTCATCCGTGCCGGTGTTCCAGCTGCCTTCGCTGGAGTCGATTGCGTGCATGGCGAAGTTGATGCCCTGTCCGTAGCGGACCTCGTCGAAGACGAAGAACTCGGCCTCCGGGCCGAAATAGCTCGTATCGGCACGCCCGGTGCCCTTAAGGTAGGTTTCGGCCTTCTGGGCGATGTAGCGGGCGTCCCGGCTATAGGATTGGCCGGTCACGGGGTCGCGGATGTTGCAGATGAGAACCAGCGTCTTGGCCGGACTATAGGGATCGACGAAGGCCGTCGTCGGATCCGGGACGACGAGCATGTCGCTTTCCTGGATCTCCTGGAAGCCGCGGATCGATGAGCCATCGAATCCAAGGCCCTCATTGAGGGCATCGGCATTGACCGCGCTCGGCGGGACGGAAAAATGTTGCCACATCCCCGGCAGGTCGGTGAACCGCAAATCGATCATCTGGACTTTCTCGTCCGTGATCGCCTTCACGAGGTCTTCGGCTGTCGTACATTTCGCAACCATGGCTTCGCTCCCAGGTTAGCGTCCCGAGATCGCGTAGCCGTTCGGCCGCAACCTGGCGGCTCGCGACGGACTGTGGTCCACGTTCGGCGTTGTCGCCGCAGTCAGGCAAGCTTTCCGCGCGCTGGCACTCAGCTTTGGTGTGGCCCGCGCATCAGCTTCATCGCATCTTCGATGTGCCGCCAGGTCTTTGCCAATTCGAGCTCGCCCTTCTGCTCGAGGTCGATGGCGTTTTGAGCGGCTTCCGCAATCGCCTTGGGGCCATGGGCTTCCAGCAACTGCCGCGCATAGTCGTGGATTTCCATTTCTCGCATGGCGTCATCTCCCTCTGCTCCGGGCGCGAACTTCCGCGGCACCGGGAACGGTCGACATTGACACCTGTCTAGCGGCGACAGTCTGCATCCGGGTGCGCCGCACTCGCAAGGGCTCTCTCCGGGCAGAGGCGGCCGGGCTTGGACGCCGGCCCTGGACGGGCCCCTCGCGGCAACACAACGCAGGCCGGACGGATGGTTCATCATCGCTGCGCCCCCATATGAATACCAGAAGGGAGGTGAGCATCATGCGCATCCAACATTGGCAAGACGCTGCCAGCCTGTTGGTGGGCGTATGGCTGGTCCTGTCGTCCTTTATCCTCGGCTTATCCGGGGCGGCGGTCTGGATCACCATCGCTCTCGGGCTCGGCGTCATGCTGTTTGCCGTGGAAGCCTTTGTCATCCCGTCCGACCTGGAAGAATGGGGCGAGATGCTGCTGGGACTGGCTCTGGTGGCGGCGCCCTGGTCGGTCGGCTACGAGACCGCATCCGCCACGGTTAGCAGCGTAGTGTCCGGCCTATTAGTGATCTTGCTCGCTGTCTGGGAATTGATGACCGATCACAACTTGATTGCCTGGTGGCACGATCACTGGCCACACCGCGCCGGCTGAGACGAGAGGTTGCCGGCTCTTCTCCGACCGCCATCGTATGGCGGCCGGAGGAGAGGCTATCATGTCACGATGCGGTTTTGGGCTCGATCGGCTGCCAGATGCTGATCTTGCGCGTCTCCGGCATCAGGAACAGCGCGAGCAGGAAGCACACTGCGGGGACCGCAATCGGGTAGATCAGCGCGTAGCCGATGCTCCCGGTCGCCGCGAATGCCGCCGACGTGACGAAGGGCACCAATCCACCACCCCAGCCATTGCCGATGTGGTATGGCACCGATACCGACGTGTACCTGATCCTGCCCGGAAAGAATTCCGCCAGGAACGCGCCAACCGGCCCGTAGACCATCCCGACATAGCAAACGAGGATGAAGATGATGAAGATCGCGGTCGGATAGTTGATGTTGCCGGGCTGCGTGACCGCTCCCAGCCATAGATACAGCGGATAGTACGTGATCGCGGCGAGCAGCATGCCGCCCAGGATGACCGGCTTGCGGCCGATCTGATCCGACAGCCAGCCGAAGAAGATCAGGCTCGGTGTGGCAATCAGCAGCGCGGCTCCCACGATGTAGGCGGAGGTCAGCGGGTCCACCTTCGAGACCTGCTGAAGGAAGTACAGCGCCCAGAACTGACCGCTGTACCAGACCACGCCCTGTCCGATCAGGACCACGATTGCGATCCCGATGAATTTGACGTTCGAACTGAGGAAGGCCTCCTTCCATGGATTCGTCGTCATCTGGCCTCGGGCCCTGATCTCCTGGAAGATCGGCGTCTCCTGGAGCTGGAGCCGAATGTAGATTGCGACGGCCACGAGCAGGAAGGACACCAGGAACGGAACGCGCCACGCCCATTCGTCGAACGCCTGATTGCCGAACCAGGTCCGTGTCAGGATGATCACGGCCAGGGACACGACGATGCCGAGAGTTGGCGAGGTCTGCAGCCAGCCGGTGTAGTAGCCGCGCTTGTCGTCCGGAACATGCTCTGCGACATAGGTGATGGCGCCGCCATATTCGCCGCCCAGGCACAACCCCTGGATCATGCGCAAGCCGAATAAAAGGAATGCCGCCGTCAGACCGATGGACTGGTAGGTCGGGATCAACCCGATTGCTCCGGTGCCCAGTCCCATTCCGCTCAGCGTGATGAGGAACGTATATTTTCGCCCGACCCGGTCGCCCATCCATCCAAAGAGGAAGGCTCCCAGCGGGCGGATCAGAAAGCCCGCAGTGAACAGCGCGATCGTGCTGAGGAGGGCTGCAACCGGGTGGGACTGCTCGAAGAACTTGACCGACAGAACTGCGGCCAGGCTGCCAAAGATATAGAAATCATACCATTCGATGACGTTTCCCACCGATGCAGCAACAATCACGCGACGAAAATCGCTCGGTACTTGAAGTGCCATGTGCTGCTCCTATCAAATTCAAACGCTACTCCTGGCGCTCCTCAGCGCCCATTGGCTCGCGGAGTACGCTCGGTGCGCGACGCTACAGGCGAGAATTGCGAGTTGCGTCCGCAACGCCTGGTCTCAGGGAGGCTTGAGCCATCTGAGAAAGAGCTCCAGCGGTCTCTTCGGTACCGCGAGCCATCACGACCTGCCCGTCTGCCGGGGAGGCGGAGAAGCAGTGTAATCCCGCCGGGGCCGGCGTCTTATGAGACTTTCGGCTCAATCGACCGAACCGAGGCCGCCCCCTCCTGAGATGGAACGGTCGCCCATCGTGCCGGGCAGTTTTGTCACGAACGAACGGAAAGGTCTCTGAGGCGTTGTGTGGGTCCAACGAGGAGCCCGCCATGCAGAACATCGCAGAGCACATGGAAGTCATCGGCGCCGACGGCGTCCATATCGGCACGGTCGACCGCGTCGAGGGAAACCGTATCAAGCTGACCAAAAAGGATAGCGGTGAGGGCAGCCACAGGGGTCACCATCATTTCATCGACAAGAGCCTCGTTGCTGACGTCGAAGGCAACAAGGTCCGGCTGTCGGCCAAAGCGTCGGTGGCCGTGACCATGGAAGAGGAAAAATAGGGCGCATCCCTTTCGTTCCTGATCTGTACCGCTATTCGGCCGCCTGCACGTTCCGGTAGCCTCTGCGCCTGTCGCGTATCGCAGGGGTTGCCAGGGAATGGCGGAGCCGGGCCGGCCGCAGCGTGTCTCGCAAGGGATCGCAGGAACCTGGCCGGCGGGCCGCACCGCCTCGGCGGGCGGCTTTGCACCGGCGGGCTTTGGTGCCTGGCCCGCGCTCGTCGAGACGCTGCGCCAATGGGCCAGCGCCGAGGCCGGCGCCGGCCGGTTGTTGCCGTGGGTCCCCGTCGCTTTCGGCAGCGGCATCGCACTCTACTTTGCGGCCGATCACGAGCCGGTGCTGTGGGTGACGGCCGCGACGGCCATCGCGCTGATGCTCGGCGCCGTCCTGTTGCGGCGGAGCCGGCTGTTTGCCCCTGCGATCATGATCGCAGCGGTCGCGGCAGGCTTTGCCATTGCGACCTGGAAGACGGCGCGCATCGCGCACACCGTTCTGGCGAAACCGCTCTATTCGGTGTCGCTGTCGGGCTTCGTCGAGACACGCGACATCCGCGAGCGCACCGATCGCTTCGTGCTGCGCGTCACCGCGATGGAGGCGCAACGCAGCGACGTCACGCTCGAGCGGGTGCGGCTGTCGGTGCGCAAGGGGACCGCGCCCGAGGTCGGCAGCTTCGTGCAGCTCAAGGCGCGGCTGATGCCGCCGATCTCGCCGGTGCGTCCCGGCAGCTATGATTTCGCGCGCGACATGTTCTTCCAGGGCATCGGTGCCTCCGGCTTCGTGATGGGCGCCATCACGGCCTCGGTACCGCCTGATGCCGGCGGCTTGCGGCTGCGCTACGCCGCCTTCATGCAGGGCCTGCGCGATGCGATCGATGCGCGCATCCGCTCAACGCTCGAAGGCGACAACCGCGCGATCGCGACCGCGCTTCTGACCGGCCGGCGTGATGCGATCACTGCGCCCGTCAACGACGCAATGTTCGTCTCGGGGCTCGGCCACGTGCTGTCGATCTCGGGCTATCACATGGCCGTCGTCGCCGGCGTCGTGTTCTTTGCGGTGCGCGCGCTGCTGGCCCTGGTCCCGGGGCTGGCGGTCGGCTTCCCCATCAAGAAATGGTCGGCGGCCGCGGCGCTGGTTGCGGCGGCGTTTTATCTTCTGCTCTCGGGCGCGGAGGTCGCGACGCAACGCTCGTTCTTCATGACCGCGGTGGTGCTGATCGCGGTCATGGTCGATCGCCGCGCCATCACGTTCCGCACGCTGGCGGTGGCCGCGCTGATCGTGCTCGCGGTCGCGCCGGAGGCGCTGGTGCATCCCAGTTTTCAGATGTCGTTTGCGGCAACGCTCGGGCTTGTGGCGCTGGTGCAGATCGGTATGCCGAACCTGTTTGCCTCGCCTGAGCATTCCGCGACCGCGCGCATCGCGCTGTGGGGCGGCCGTGAGATTGCGATGCTGTTCCTGGCCTCGCTGATCGCGGGGCTAGCGACCACGCCCTATGCCGCCTTCCACTTCCACCGCGTCACGCCGTATGGCGTGCTCGCCAATCTCGGCGCGATGCCGGTGGTCTCGGCGCTGGTGATGCCCGCGGGGCTGCTCGGCCTGCTCGCTGCTCCCTTCGGGCTCGACGGCGTGTTCTGGTGGCTGATGGGAATCGGCATCGACTGGATGGTCGCGGTGTCGCGCTGGGTGGCGGCACTGCCGGGCGCGGTTGGGCGTATCCCGGCGTTCGGCATCGCGCCGCTGATCGCGGCCAGTCTCGGCATCATTGTCATGGGCCTCTTGCGCACACCATTGCGCTGGTCAGGCGGGCTGGTGCTGCTGGCGGCGATCCTCTGGGGTCTGTCGGCGCGGCCGCCGGATATCCTGATCGCCGGGGACGGCGCGAGCGTCGCGGTGCGGGGCAGGGACGGGCGCCTGCACATGATCCGGGCGAACAAGGACAGTTTCCTGTTGAGGGAGTGGCTGGCTGCCGACGCCGATCCGCGCGACGCGGGCAGCCCCTCGCTGGCCGACGGCGTGTCGTGTGACGAAGCCGGCTGCGTGACGCCGCTCGCCGACGGACGGCTGGTCGCGCTGGCCTTGCGCATCGATGCGCTGGCGGACGATTGCAGCCGCGCCGCGCTGGTGGTGGCGGCCCGGCCCGCTCCGCCGGATTGTGCTGCGATGCTGGTGGACCGGCCGCGTCTCGCCGCGCAGGGAGCGCTCGCGCTGACGCGGCGGGGCGACGGCTTTGCGGTCCAGGCGGTGAAGGCAAGAGGCGCTGACCGCCCGTGGGCGCCGGCCATCGCAGGCGAGGGTGATTACGGCGCGAGCCTTGCGCCGCCGCCCGCGGCTCCCCGCAACCGCGATGCGACGCCGTCCGAGGCGGACATGCAGGCTGAGGATTGAGCCGACTGACTACAGGTACCAGGCCAGCACGGCGTCGAGCCCGGCGCTCCCGATCACCGGCAAGGCCACCATCTGGCTCAGCCCGGACGCGCGGGCCTCGGTGGCCGCGATCGATTTGTCATGCGCGAGATCATCGTTGAGGGCGGGCATCCCGGTGGCCCAGGCGCCGCCGATGCTGCCGTCCCCCCTGGTGATGGGCTTGTCCGCATAGAGCGCGGCCAGATCGGTCTGGGCGCTGCAATCCCCGGCGCGGAAGACCAGCGCAGAACGGGTCTCATCCGGCACCCAGATCTCGAAGCGCCGCGCGATCGGCGTCGCCTGCGCGGAGAGGAAGGTCAGCACCCAGCTCTGGTCGGTGCCGGTCCGGTAGGGCACGCCGACGCCGAGATTGATCCCGACCTCGGCGGCGTCTTCCCAGCGCAGAAAGCTCTTGGCGTTGTGCAGGTCCTTGATGATCAGCGGCAGGCCGGCTTTCCAGGTGCGTCCAGGCAGGCCGAAGCCGCGCGGAAACCTGGTGTGGCGCGAGTTGAACTCGAACATGTCGGCGGTGCCATAGTAGCCGTCGACGAGGCCCATCTCATGGGAGGTATCGGGGTCGTTGTGCCAGAGCTCGATCGCGCCGACATGCGCGTCGTCGTCGCCGCAGAACAGCACCATCACGGCTTGCAGGAATTCACCTGAGAACACCGGCACCGCCACCCCGCAGGTCAGGCCCGCCGCGAGCGCCTGGTCGGTCCGCCTGAAGTAGGAGTTGGCGAATTTGGTGAGGATGACGGGGTGGCCGGAAGCCCAGGCCTTGCCGGGAAGCCCCTCATCCCGACCGAAGCGCAGCTCTTCACTTGCGGCCTTGAACGCGGACACCCCTTCGCCATAGAGGCCGCCGCCGAATTCCAGCCGCATCCGCGTCCGGTCGGGCACCCAGAGTTCAACGACGCGAATGAAGGTCTTCATCGAACGTGTCCGCTGCCTCAAGCCTTCTGGCAGCATCGGCCATTTGCCTGCGGAACGGACGTTCAAAATTCAGGCAGGGCAGCGCAAACTTCGTGCGACGGAGAACTGCGGGGGGTGATCGGCGAAAGCATTTTCGAAGATGCAAGCCGCACCCCATCGCCGGCCGCGGCCGGCGATGGCGATTTCAATCCTGGCCCCGACCCGCGAGCCGGGGGCAGCTACGTCAGCCGATCGGCAGGCGCGTGATCGTCGGCCTGTCGGCGATGATCTGCGGCTTGTGCTCGCGCTCGCCCAACGGCTGGGTCACCGGCAATTGCAGCACGGTTGCGCGCTGGCCTTCGACGAGCTGAGTCACCAGCACGTATTTGCCGTCGGGAAATTCGATCGCATCATGATGGCGATCCGGAATGTGCGGATCGATCTTGCCGAACTTGCCGACACGGGAGTTGATGGTGCGCGTCCAGATCCAGCGATTGTCGTAACGGACGTTGTCGGCGAAAGCGAGCTCCGTTCCCGGCAGCAGGCAAACCGCGACCGACATGTCGGCTTCGGAGGCGAAGCCACGCGTCGAGGTGCCGCGGAAGGTTGTCGTGACGATCGTCTCTCCGACTTCGGCGGGACGCGTCGCGACGGCGTGCAGGCTGTAGTCACACATCGGGGTGCTCCTCATTCGAAGATAGCAACCCACGTCTCTTTTCGAGGCGCAGGCCTCTATCAGAGTGGAAGCATACAACGGTCTGCTTGGTTGTGGGCAAATCTGCGGCTTTGGGTCCGCACGTCGCCATCACAATATCTTTTTCAGATGCACGAGGAACAAACCCCCGTGCATTGGGCGTGCTTCTTCTTCAGCGGCCAGCAGGTGCCGACCAGCCCGAATACGGCCAGGCGGGTTGCGACGGCTGTGCAACGGCGCCGCGTGCGTTGCGGAATTGCTCGCTCGTCGTCGCCGGCTCCGTCTTGCGGACATGATGCGAGCGCGCGGCGACGGCCGGTGACGCCGCCGCTGCGATCAGCGCCATCGTGACGATGCTCAAGACGATTTTGCGCATGGTTGTCTCCTCGGTTTCTCAAAGGCCCGCAAAGCGATGCGTGCTTTGCGCGGCGTGCCGAGGATCTAGCGCGGGAGAGGTGGCCGGATAATCTGTGCAGAACCAGAAAGACTATCCAGCCGGAGCGGACAATCATCCGCTCCAACGCGTGTCAAATCGCGATGTCAGCTCAGTACTTCCGGTACAGGCCGATCAGCTTGCCCTGAATCTTCACCCGGTTGGGCGGCAGGATGCGGACCTCATAGGCGGCGTTGGCGGGCTCGAGCGCGATCGACGCGCCGCGGCGGCGGAAGCGCTTCAGCGTCGCTTCCTCGTCGTCGATCAGCGCCACCACGATGTCGCCGGTGTCGGCGCTCTCGTTGCGCTGGATCAGCGCCATGTCGCCGTCGAGGATGCCGGCTTCCACCATCGAATCGCCGCGCACCTCGAGCGCGTAGTGCTCGCCGGCGCCGAGCATGTCAGGCGGTACGCTGATGGTGTGGCTGCGGGTCTGCAGCGCCTCGATCGGCGTGCCGGCCGCGATACGGCCCATGACGGGCACGGCGACGGGACGCTCACCTTCGTCAGCGGACGGGCTGGACGTCGTGCGCACCTTGCCGAGATTGCCTTCGATGACGCTCGGCGTGAAGCCGCGGCGGTTGCCGGCAGCCGCCTGGAGCTCGGGCAGCTTGATGACCTCGATCGCACGGGCACGGTTGGGCAGGCGCCGGATGAAGCCGCGCTCCTCGAGTGCGGTGATCAGGCGATGGATGCCTGATTTGGAGCGCAGGTCGAGCGCGTCCTTCATCTCGTCGAAGGAGGGCGGCACGCCGCTTTCCTTCAGACGCTCGCTGATGAATCGCAGAAGCTCGTATTGTTTGCGCGTTAACATCTCGACCAAATCCCCCGGTTGATGTCGTTCGATTCCGAGACGCTGGGTTCAGCGATAAGTCGCTGCATGCTCGAAACAAATCATGAACGGACACTATATGTTCGATACATGTTCCGCAACTGCTTAATTTACCGTGAACAAGGCAAAGTTCGCGGAACGCGTGTGGCCGTGCAGCTCAGACGGGCAGGCGCAGCACCTCGCAAGGCGAGCCGGCGTCGGCCTTCGGCGCGAACGGCGCGCGCACGAGAAGTACCTGTGCCGCAGCGAGATTCGCAAGCAGTGAGGAATCCTGATGATTGACGGGAAGGGCGATCAGCGTGCCGTCGTCGCGCATTTCCAGGCGCGCGCGGAGATAATCCTCGCGCTGGTCGTTGGCATCGAGGTCGCGGCCAAGCACGGCGTGCTCGCGGCGATGGTGAATCACGGTGCGGCCCGACAGCGCGCGAATCAACGGCACCATGAACAGGAAAGCACAGACGTAGGATGACACGGGATTGCCGGGCAGGCCGATCACGCGCATCGTGCCGAGCCGCCCGTGCATCATCGGCTTGCCCGGCCGCATCGCGATCTTCCAGAACGACATCGCGATCCCCTCGGCCTTGAGCGCCTGCTGGACCAGATCGTGGTCGCCGACCGAGGCGCCGCCGGTCGTGATCAGGATGTCGGCGCCGCTCTCGCGGGCCCGGCGGATCCCGGCGGTGGTGGCTTCCAGCGTATCGGCGGCCACGCCGAGGTCGACGGTATCGGCGCCCTCCTGGCGGGCGAGTGCGTGCAGGGCATAGCCGTTGGAATAGACGATCTGGGCGGGGCCGGGTGTCGCGCCCGGCATCACCAGTTCGTCGCCGGTGGCGAGGATGGCGACCTTCGGACGGCGCTGGACGGGAAGGTGCGGATGATTCATCCCGGCAGCGAGCGCCAGGTCGCGGTCGGTGAGCCGGGTTCCCCTGCGCAGCAGCACGTCGCCCTCGGCAAAGTCGACCCCGGCGCGCCGGATGTGCCGTCCTGGAATCGCTGCTTCCTTGATCGTGATGCGCTTGCCGTCCGCGACCGTATCCTCCTGGATCACGACCGCGTCCGCGCCGGCGGGGACGACGCCGCCGGTGAAGATCCGGACCGCTTCGCCGGCGCCGACCGACCCGGCAAACGGCCGCCCGGCCGCGACCTCGCCGATGACCATCAGCCGGGAATCGATCGTCGCCGCATCGGCCGCACGCACGGCATAGCCGTCCATCGCCGACATCGCCTGCGGCGGCTGCGTGCGCCGCGCCGCGATGTCGCTGGCGAGCACGCGGTGGTAGGCTTGGTCGAGGGAGACCGTTTCTTCGGCCAGAGGCTCTGCACCCGCGAGCACGGCGGCAAGCGCATCGGATACCGGCATCAGGGCCACGGTGAACTCCCGCAACAATCGAAGGACTCGGTTGGCAGGGTTCTAGCCGAGCGGAGAGGCTGAAGCAAAAGGGCTCCTCAATGGAGCGAGAAGCCACACTTCCTTTTGGCGCAGGCGCGGCTTATCTTCCGTCAATGACAAAACTGCTCGAAAAAGCGCTCCAGGCCGTGCGGCAGCTTCCTGCGGATAGCCAGGACGAAATTGCGCGCGCGATGCTGGCCTTGACCGGCAACGCAGGAGAAGCCGAGGAGATCGACCCAGGGCATCTTCCAGCGGTCCTTGAGGGGCTTGCACAAGCCAACCTCCGGCAGTTTTCATCTGACGCCGAGGTGGAAGCCGCATTTCGCGGCTTCGAGCGATGAAGCTCCGATTCACCCCGCGCGCGACACAAGATCTCATCAGCATTGCCGAATATGTTCGGGAGTACAGCCCGCAAGGCGCGTTGCGCGTGCGTGCTGCGATCCTTCAATCGCTTCAGAATCTCGTTCGCTTCCCGCGACTTGGTAGACCGCAGCAGGTTGAGGGCGTGCGCAAGCTGGTGACGCGGCGATACCCGTATTTGGTCTAATATGCGCTGGATGAGGGCGCCGGCGAAGTCGTTCACGATCCAGCATCCCGCGCGGGAACGCGAGCATTCGGACACCTGAGGAACTCAAATCCTCCGCGGCATGATCCGGAAGGCGAGACAGACCGGCACGAGGACGGCCATGGCGAGCACGAGAAGAACGAGCGCCACGGCCAGCATCGGTCAACTCCCGGCCGGCGCGTCCGGACTGACATCCGGCGCTTTGGGACCCTGATCCTTATCGGGCAGCGGGTCGGCCTGGGATTTCAGGTCCGCGGCCTTGCTGATCAGCTTGGCGGATAGGTCGGAGTCCGAGGTGGTTCTTGCGAACTCGAGCAGGAGAGAGGCTTGCTTGGTGAGGTAGGATTTGCCCAGCACGTCGATCAGTCCAATGTAGAAGTCCCAACGGACTCAAGAGTCCGGAAGGGCGGATTCTGTTCCCGGAACTCCGTACAAAAATGCACAAAGGTGATTTGGTTCCTCATTTTGGGCGGAAACGAGTTTCTGGAACCGCGCCTGCCGGGGTGGGGGCCGTCAAATCCCGAGCTTTTTCAGCGCATCGCCGACGTCGCGGGGGGAGGTCACGTGCACCGTGGTCAACCCCCGCGCCCGTGCGCCCTCGATGTTCTCGGCAAGGTCGTCGAAGAAGACGATGCGGCCCGCCGGCACGCCTATTGCCGCCACGACATGGTCGAAAGCCTCCGCGTCCGGTTTGCGCAGGCCGATGCTGGACGACAGATAGAGCTCGCGGAAATGGCCGAGCAGGCCGGCATATTCCTTCGAGAAATGATCGACATGCGGCCGGTTGGTGTTGGAGAAGGCGTAGAGCGGCATTTGACTCGCCGCACGCGGCAACAGCTCGGCGATGTCAGGCATCTCGCCGGCGAAGATCGCGTTCCAGCCCTCCAGGAACTGCGCGTCGGAAATCGCGATCCCGAGCGAGTGCCGCAGCGAGGCGAAATAATCCTCGTCGCTGATCTTGCCGACCTCGTGCAGCCGATAGGCTTCGCTGTCGCGCACATAGCGCGCGACGATGGCCTCGGGCTGGCACCGGGCATGTCCCGCCCAGCAGGCGATCGCCCTGGAGAAATCGATGTCGAGCACCACGCGCCCGAGATCGAACAGAAGCGCATCGGCGCTGCCGGGAGAGAGCGAGGTCACGTGCATCCTTTCACTCAGTATCGGTACGGGTCGTGATCGAACAGCGGGAACGCGCTGAACACGCTCGGCGCGTTGGTCGCGGTGGCCGGATGCAGGCAGGACTTGCCAACCTCGGCGAACGAGGTGGCGCCCAAAAGGCCGAGGCAGCGCAGCACCTCGTCTTCCAGCAGCTCCAGCATCCGCGTCACGCCGGCTTCGCCGGCCGCCGCCAGGGCCCAGCATTGCAGCCGGCCGATGCCGATGAGGTCGGCGCCTGCCGCAATCGCCTTGACGATGTCGGTGCCGCGGCAGAAGCCGCCATC
Organism: Bradyrhizobium sp. USDA 376; assembly: GCF_054063675.1. Classification (NCBI taxonomy): domain Bacteria; kingdom Pseudomonadati; phylum Pseudomonadota; class Alphaproteobacteria; order Hyphomicrobiales; family Nitrobacteraceae; genus Bradyrhizobium; species Bradyrhizobium sp. USDA 376. The sequence goes on along the minus strand of NZ_JBSSGN010000001.1, from coordinate 6,777,486 downwards.
GACCATGATCTTGGCACGGCCTTTCACGGCATCGACGATTTCAGGCAGCACATGCATGGCGCCGCGCCCGTGATCGAGCTGGCGGCCGCCATGGTTGGAGACGTAGATCCACTCGACGCCGTGATCGAGCGCGATCTGGGCATCCTCGGCGGTGGCGATGCCCTTGAGGATCAGAGGGATCTTGAACTTCTCCTTGATCATCTTCACGGTCCGCCACTCCAGGCCCTTCTGGTAGTCGCCGCCAGTGGCGCGCAGGCGGCTCTCGCGAACATAGCGCTTGGCGATGTCACGTTCGCGACGGCTGTAATGGGCGGTATCCACGGTCAGGCAGAAGGCGGCGTAGGCGTTCTTCTCGGTGCGGCTGACGACATCGGTGACGAAGGCGTCGTCGCCGCGCACATAGAGCTGGAACAGGCGCAGCGCATCGGGCGCGGCCTCAGCGGTTTTCTCCAGGCCCGGCTCGGTGACCGAGCTCAGCATGTGTGCCGCACCGAACGCGCCGGCGGCGCGGGCGACAGCCGCCGCGCCGTGCGGGTCGAAGACTTCCAGCGCCCCGACCGGGGCCAGCACCACCGGCAGGCGCATCCTGCGGCCGAACTGCTCGACCGAACCGTCGATCTCGTGCACGTCACGCAACACACGCGGGCGAAAGGCGATCTCATCCAGCGCCATGCGGTTGCGGCGCATCGTGGTCTCGGTCTCGGCGGCGCCGACGATATAATCCCAGGCGTTCTGGTTGAGGTTGGCGCGCGCCTTCTTGATGAATTCGTGCAGATTCTGGAACGGCTCGTTGCTGGCGCCGAGTTCGACGTTCCGTTCCGGCCGGATGCGGGGCGCTTCGTTCATTGTTATCCTCCCGAGAATTTGAAGCCTTGTGTCATCGCCTAACCCGTCCAGCTCTCCAAAACCATCCTAAAATCGCATAGCTGCGAGGCACGGGCCGGCCGACCGAGCCCCGTCTTTTGCGCGAGACGGTTTCGGAACGTTGCCAAAAGTTTAGGTCCGGACGAAGGGGTTTTTGCGGGTAACCCGCCAGCGCGGGGGCGGCCTTGAAGAAACCTGAATGGTGTTGTGAGAAGCGGGCTGGATCGCCATTTGCATGGCGGCTCCCGAGCCCCGAGCAAGAAGGCTAACTCATCCATGCGGAAATCCCTGCTGTTCCCCCTGGGCGCGCTCACCGGAGTGTGCCTGACCCTTCTGGTATCCGGTCCGCAGGGCGGGCTATGGGCGGCGAGGGCGGCAGCGGGCGCGGACGATGCCTATTCCAAGCTCAACCTGTTCGGCGAAGTGTTCGAGCGGGTGAAGGCGAGCTATGTCGAGAAGCCTGATAACTCCAAGCTGATCGAAGGCGCGATCACCGGCATGGTGACCTCGCTCGATCCGCATTCGCGCTACATGAACGACAAGGCCTGGACCGAGATGCAGGAGACCACCTCCGGCGAGTTCGGCGGGCTCGGCATCGAGGTCACCATGGAGGAGGGCCTCGTCAAGGTCGTCTCGCCGATCGACGACACGCCGGCCTCGAAGGCCGGCATCATGTCCGGCGACCTCATCAGCAAGATCGACGGCGAGGCCGTGCAGGGCATGACGCTCGAGCAGGCCGTCAACAAGATGAAGGGCCCGGTCGACACCAAGACCAAGCTTACCATCGTGCGCAAGGGCGCGGACGCCCCGCTCGACGTCGCGATCACGCGTGAGATCATCCATGTGCGCCCCGTCCGCTTCCATGTCGAGAACGGCGATATCGGTTATATCCGCGTCACCTCGTTCAATGAGCAGACCACCGATGGCCTGAAGAAGGCGATTGCCTCGATCTCCAAGCAGGTCCCGCAGGAGAAGCTGGTCGGCTACGTGATGGACCTGCGCAACAATCCGGGCGGATTGCTCGACCAGGCCGTGTCGGTGTCGAGCGCGTTCCTGCAGCGCGGCGAGGTCGTCTCGACGCGCGGCCGCAATCCGGAAGAGACCCAGCGCTTCACCGCGCATGGCGGCGATCTCACCAAGGGCAAGCCGCTGGTGATTCTGGTCAATGGTGGCTCGGCTTCGGCCTCGGAAATCGTGGCTGGTGCGCTGCATGACCACAAGCGTGCCACCATCATCGGCACGCGCTCGTTCGGCAAGGGCTCGGTGCAGACCATCATTCCGCTCGGCTCCGGCAACGGCGCGCTGGCGCTGACCACGGCGCGCTACTACACGCCGTCGGGCCGCTCGATCCAGGCCCAGGGCATCGCGCCCGACATCGAGATCCTCCAGGACGTGCCGCCCGAGCTGAAGGGCCGGATGGACACCATGGCGGAGTCCCAGATGCGCGGCCATCTGCAAGCCGCCGACGGCACCGAGCAGACCGGCTCGCAGTCCTACGTCCCGCCGGAGGAGAAGGACGACAAGGCCTTGCACGCGGCCTATGACTTCCTCCACGGCGTCACCGCCAATGCGGTCGCCGCCAAGCCGGCGCCGAAGGCTGCGGTGCCGAACTAGATCTTGCGACTTCCAGACGCCGATGGCCCGGGAGCGGATGACCGCTCCCGGGCGAATTCGTTTTGAGTTCAGCTCGGATTCATGGCCGCAAAGGTCGCCTCATAGCGGCCCTCGCGCTCGGCCCAGCGGCGGGCGCGGTCGCGTTCGACCAGCACCTCGTCGCGGGGATGGACCCGCAACTCCAGCAATTGCATGACCTCCGCGATGTAGGCAGGGAGCGGCATGGCGCGCGCATCGCTCGCCTGCACGGCGCCGGTGAGCTCGGTCTGCACATAGGGCGGCGCAAGCTCCAGCACTTCGACCGGGATCTTGCGCAGCTGATGCCGCAGCGACTGGAGCCAGGAGTGCAGGAACGCTTTGCTGGCGCAGTAAGTCGGGAAGTCGGCGCGGGGCACGAAGGCGAGGTTCGAACTGGTCGCGATGATCGTCGCGTTCGGCTGCCCTTTCAGGAGCGGCAGGAACGCCGCCGTGACGCGCAGCACGCCGAGAATGTTGGTCTCGACGATCGCCTCCGCGTCGCAGGCATTCCAGCCGTCCGCACTCATGTCCTCCGTCCGCGAGATGCCGGCGTTGGCGATCAGCACGTTCAGTTCGGGGAAGCGGGTGCAGAGTTCGGCCGACAGGCGCGGCAGGCTTGCGGGATCGTCGAGGTCGAGCCGCATGCCGATCAGGCCGGGGCGCTCAGCCGTGATCTGATCGAGCAGGGCTTGCCGTCGCCCGGTGACGACGACGCGGTTGCCGCGGTCGTGGAATGCTTCCGCGAGCGCGCGGCCGATGCCGCTGGTGCCGCCGGTGATGAGGATCGTGTTGCCAGTCATCTTCATGGTTGCTGCCTTTCGATTGAAAGAGGCCACGGCAACCCCGGAAACCCTCATGGCGAGCCAGCCGACAAGACAACCGACATCGCAGCACGCGCGTGCCGGATTGGGCATCGTGAACGGATGAGCGTTCGCAAACGGGAGGATTGATGGCATGACCGTGGCGTCTCGTGAATCGAGATCTCCCTGCTGGGATCCTCTCGACAAAGGACGCGTTGGATGACGGTAACGCCTACGGCAGCACCTTTTCGGCGGCTGCAGGTGGGGAAATACTTTGGCCCGAGGTCATCGTCAAGCGTGACGGGCCGGCCGAAGAGCTAACCGGCCTCGCGCCGGCGGCTCTCGCTGCCGCCGCGCTGTGCGAGCCGGCTGCGGTGCAGCGCGAACAGCTCCAGCATCTTGTCGGCGGGCTTGGCGGCGCTGAACAGATAGCCTTGCATCTCGGAGCAGCCGAGCGTGCGGAGCAGCCGCTGCTGCTCCTCGGTCTCGACCCCCTCGGCCGTGGTGGTCATGCGACGGGCGGCCGCCAGGTTGACCACGGCCTGGACGATGCTGGCGGAGCCGTCGGGGCCGGCGATGTCGTCGACGAAGCAGCGGTCGATCTTGATCTTGTCGAACGGGAAGCGGTGCAGATAGCTCAGCGAGGAATAGCCGGTGCCGAAATCGTCGAGCGCGATACGCACGCCGATGGCGCGGAGCTGATGCAGGATCGCAAGCGCCGTGTCGTCGTCGCGGATCAGCACCGCCTCGGTGATCTCGAGCTCGAGCCGGCTTGCCGGCAGGTTGGAGGCGGCGAGCGCCGCCATGATCTTCAGCGCCAGCGTGCCGCTCTTGAACTGCACCGGCGAGACGTTGACGGCGAGGCGGATGTCGTCGGGCCAGCCGGCCGCATCCCGGCAGGCGGTCGCCAGCACCCATTCGCCGATCTCGTTGATCAGGCCGGTGTCTTCGGCGATCGGGATGAATTCGGCCGGCGAAACCATGCCGCGCTCGGGATGGCGCCAGCGCACCAGCGCCTCGCAGCCGGTGATGCGGTCGTCCTTCAGGCCGAGGCAGGGCTGGTAGTAGACCTCGAGGCCGCCATGCGTGATGGCGTGGCGCAGGTCGATCTCGAGCTGCCGCCGCTCGCGGACCTTGGCGTCCATCTCGGGCTCGAAGAACCGATAGGTCCGGCGTCCCGCGGATTTGGCGGCGTACATTGCGAGGTCCGCCTTCTTCAGGATCTGGTCGAGCGCCGTGCCGTGTCCCGGCGCCAGCGCGATGCCGATGCTGGCGTCGCTGGTGAGATGATGGCCCATGCAGTCGAAGGGCGTTCGGATGGCCTGGAAGACCCGGGCGACAAGATCGTTGACCTGATCCGGCGAGGTCACCTCGCTCTGCACGATAGCAAATTCGTCGCCGCCGAGCCGCGCCACGAAATCCGTCGGGCCGACGCAGCGGCTGAGGCTCGTTGCGACCGATTTCAGCAGCTCGTCGCCGACGAGATGGCCGAGCGCGTCGTTGACGCCCTTGAACTCATCGATGTCGATATAGTGCACCGCGACCTCTTCGCCGTCGGCGATGGCGGCCAGCTCCTGCCGCAGATGCTCGTGGAACATGGCGCGGTTGGGCAGATCGGTCAGCGCGTCGTAATGGGCAAGATGGGTGATGCGCTCCTCGATGCGCCGCCGTTCGGTAATGTCCTCGTGCGTCGCCACCCAGCCGCCGTCCGCGAGCGGTTCGTTGAGGACCTGGATCGAGCGGCCGTCGGCGGTGTCCACGATCATGGAATTGCGGACATGAATGTCGCGCAGCACGCGTTCACAATATTGATCGACGTCGCCGGTGAACGAGCCGGTCGTCTTGCGATGAGCGATGATGTCGCGGAAGCTGCAGCCCGGCGTCACCACGGCGGCCGACAGGCCGTACATGTCGATGTAGCGCTGGTTGCACACCACGAGCCGCCGGTCCGAGTCGAACAGCAGCAAGCCCTGGGTCATGTTGTTGACCGCGCGGTCGAGACGCTGCTTCTCCAGCGTCAGCCGTTCCCTGGAGAGGCGGTGCTGCTCCAGCAGCTTGCGCACGATCGCGATCAGGACGCCGGCGATGGCGAGCGCGGAAGAGGCGGCGACCGAGATCAGGATGCCGATCTGCTCGCGCCAGTCCGTCAGGGCCGCCGCGCGTGTCGTGGTGGCCATCATCAGGATCGGGAAGTGGGGCAGGGCGTGCGAGGCGATCAGGCGGTCCTCTCCATCGACCGGGCTCATGAAGCGCCCGGCGAAGTGATCGAGCCCGAAGACCCGCTGCTGCTCGAACGGGCCGGCCTTGAAATTCCGTCCCATCAGCTCGCTGGAATGGGGATAGCGGGCGAGCAGCGTGCCGTCGCGATGCAGCATCGAGATCGTCGCACCTTCGCCGAGCACGACGGACTCGAAGAATTTCTCGAAATTGGCCGGCTCGATGCCGCGTCCGACCACGCCCATGAATTCGCCGTTCGGGCCCACGATCTTGCGGACGATCAGGATGGTCCAGGCGCCGGAGATGCGGCTGTGCAGCGGCTCGATCAGGACGTCGGGCGAATAGGGGTCGTATTTGAAGGTGCGGAAATAGGAGCGATCGGCAACGTTCACCTTGGGGGCCGGCCATGCCGTCGACGAATTGATCAGATTGCCTTCGGCATCGATGATGTTGACGCCGCCGATGTAAGGAAGCGCCTCGATCTTCGAGCGCAGCATCCGGTGGATGTCCTGGCCGGAGAGACGCTTGCGATAGTCGTCCGCGCTGGCAACGCCGATCGCGCGGACGTGGTCGACGAAGTCCTTCTGGATGACTGCGAAGTCCTGCAATTGCTGATCGAAATGATGGGCCAGCATCAGCACGGTGTTTTCCAGCTCGCGGCCGGAGTTGCGAAGCGCGCGCTCGCGGAAATTCTGCGCCATCAGCGTCGCGCCGACGGCGATCGCGGCGATCAGCAGCGTGCCGCCCACGACCAGCCAGCGGATCGGTCCGCTGCGCGCGAAGGCCTGGTCGAAAAGGCGACTGCCGAATTTCGTCATCATGTCGATTGTTGCCGCGCACACGCCAGGATCAATTCTTGATCCTCAAAACATCCGTTGGTTTACGGGAACGGTATGGAGGCGAAGTTAGGAAGCGCGGTTAACGCGACATGAATTGAGACACACAAAAGCGATCGATGCGCGCTGTGCAAGCCGTGCAGGAATTGCCGCAAGACATCTGCGCTGCCGGTCAGTTCCTGCCGGTCGTGCCACGATCAACCAAGGCTTAACCATCTAAGGCGTTGGCGATCCTCAAGTCGCCATTGGCACGTGATTTGCGAACACGCCTGCCAACGACACAGTGAGGAGCAGATCCATGAAAGCCGTTTTGAGGAACTTCATTGCCGACGAATCCGGTGCGACCGCGATCGAATACGGCCTGATCGCCGCCGGCATCGCGCTTGCGATCATCGCCGTGGTCAACAATCTCGGCTCGACGCTGAAGCTGAAGTTTGGATCGATCAGCACGTCGCTGAAGTAGAAGATCAGGCGCGGTAATGGCCCGACTTGCCGCCGAGCTTTTCGACGAGATGAATCCCCTCGATGCGCACGCCGCGCTCGACGGCTTTGATCATGTCGTAGATGGTGAGGCAGGCGACCGACACGGCCGTGAGCGCCTCCATCTCGACGCCGGTCGGGCCTGTCACCTTGACGCTGGCACGGACGAGGCAGCCCGGCAGCTTGGCGTCGGGCTCGATGTCGACGGTGACCTTGGACAGCGCGAGCGGATGGCAGAGCGGGATCAGCTCGGAGGTGCGCTTGGCGGCCATGATGCCGGCGATGCGCGCGGTCCCGAGCACGTCGCCCTTCTTGGCGTTGCCGGAGACGATCAGATCGAGCGTCGCCCTGGTCATGACGACACGGCCTTCCGCGACCGCGAGCCGCTCGGTCGCGGGCTTGGCCGACACGTCCACCATCCGCGCCTCGCCGGAGGCGCCGATATGGGTGAGGGCAGGGCCTGCTTTCTTCGAAGGCTTGGTCGTGGCAGTCTTGCGCGCCATGTCAGCGCGTACCGGTCGCGTGCGTTGCACGCTCGCGCGCGAGCAGTGTTCGCGTTGCGGCGGTGACGTCGGCCTGCCGCATCAGGCTCTCGCCGACGAGGAAAGTCGACATGCCGACGCGCTCGAGCCGGGCGAGATCGGCAGGCGTGAAGATGCCGCTTTCGCCGACCATCAGCCGGTCCTTTGGGATCAGCGGCGCCAAGGCCTCGCTGGTCGCGAGCGTGGTCTCGAAGGTGCGCAAATTGCGGTTGTTGACGCCGATCATCGGCGAACGCAGTTTCAGCGCCCGGTCGAGCTCGGCCCGGTCGTGGATCTCGATCAGCACGTCCATGCCATGGGCGAGGGCGGCGTCTTCGAGGTCCTTGGCCGTGGCGTCGTCGAGCGCGGCCATGATGATGAGGATGCAGTCGGCGCCATGCGCGCGCGCTTCGGCCACCTGGTAGGTGTCGAACATGAAATCCTTGCGCAGCACCGGCAGCGAGGTTGCCGCGCGCGCGGCCACCATGAAGTCGAGATGGCCCTGGAACGAGGGCGTATCCGTCAGCACCGAGAGACAGGCGGCGCCGCCGGCCTCATAGGCCTTGGCGAGGATCGGCGGATCGAAATCGGCGCGGATCAATCCTTTCGACGGCGAGGCCTTCTTGACCTCGGCGATCAGCGCGTAATCGCCGTTGGCATGCTTGGCCTTGATCGCGCGCACGAAGCCGCGCGGGGCGGGCTGCGCCTTGGCTTTCGCCTCCACCGCCGACAGCGGCTGTGCGCGCTTGGCGGCGGCGATTTCCTCGCGCTTGTACGCCTCGATCTTGGTCAGGATGTCCGACATGTCAGGCTCAGCCGTTCGAGATCGCGATCAGGTGCTTCAGCCGCGCGTTCGCCGCGCCGCTGTCGAGCGATTTCGCGCCGATCGCAACGCCCTCCTTGAGGTCCTTGGCACGGCCGGCCACGACCAGCGCGGCGGCGGCGTTCATCAACGCCACGTCGCGGTAGGGGCTCGGCTTGCCGTTGAGCACGCTTTGCAGCGCGATCGCATTGGCGTCGGCATCGCCGCCTTTGAGCGCACCGGTCTCGCAGCGTGAGAGCCCGGCTTCCTCCGGCGTCACCTCGAAATTCCGGATCTCGCCATTGTGGAGCGCGGACACGAAGGTCGGGCCGGTGAGGGTGATCTCGTCGAGACCGTCGGAGCCGTGCACCACCCAGGCGGATTCGGAGCCGAGGTTCTTGAGCACCTGCGCCAACGGCTGCACCCATTGCCTGGAGAACACGCCGACCATCTGCCGCTTCACGCCGGCCGGATTCGACAGCGGGCCGAGCAGGTTGAAGATCGTGCGGGTCGCCAGCTCGACCCGGGTCGGGCCGACGTTCTTCATGGCGGGATGATGGGCGGGGGCGAACATGAAGCCGATGCCGCATTCGCGCACGCAGCGGCCGACTTGCTCGGGCTTGAGGTCGATCTTCACCCCGAGCGACGCCAGCACGTCGGCGGCGCCCGAGCGCGACGACAGCGCGCGGTTGCCGTGCTTGGCCACCGGCACGCCGGTACCCGCGACGATGAAGGAGGCGCAGGTCGAGACGTTGACCGAGCCGGAGCCGTCGCCGCCGGTGCCGACGATGTCGACGGCGTCGGGCGGTGCCGTCACGGTCAGCATCTTGGAGCGCATCGCCGCGACCGCGCCGGTGATCTCGTCCACGGTCTCGCCGCGCACCCGCAGCGCCATCAGGAGGCCACCCATCTGCGAGGGCGTAGCCTCGCCCGACATCATGGCATCGAAGGCGGAAGCGGCTTCGTCACGCGACAGGCTGGCGCCGGTCGCCACTTTTCCAATGATCGATTTCAGGTCGTCCATCGCGTGCTTTCAACTCACTGGTTCGCGCCGGTCACCTGCGCGAAGGCGGCCTGATTAATGGTGGTCCCGATGTCGGTTTCAAGCTTGTTGACGTAGGCGGCGACCTGCTCCTCGATCTGGGCACGGTCGAGGCTGTCCTTCAGCTTCTTGACCGCGTCGGAGGCGGCATCGACCGTGGGATCGATGATGTCGGTTACGCGGAACACGATTACCTCGCTGCCGCCGCTCACGGGCGTCTGTCCGACGCCGTCCTTGACGGTGCGGAATGCGGCCGCCACGACGGTGCCGGGCACGCCGGCGGGCGAGTCGTCGCGCTTGAAGCCGGTTGCGGTCTCGACCTTGGCGCCGATCGCGGCCGCCTCATCCGCGAGCTTGCCGCCCGCTTCGAGCTTCTGCACCATCTCGGTCGCCTTGGCCTTCAGCTTGGTCGCGATCTGGTCCTGGCGCCAGCGTGCCTCGACCTGGTCGCGGACCTCGTCGAGATTGCGGTCGCGCGACGGCGTGATCGCAATCACGTCGTACCAGACATAGCCGCCCTTGAACGAGATCGCATCGTTGTCGACGCCGACATCGGTGTTGAAGGCCTGCGACACCACGTCGAGACCCTGCGGGATGTTGGCCACCGGCTGGCCGTTCGGGGCGCGGCCGGAGCGGTCGACGGCGTCGATGGTCACGGCGGTGAGGCCGAGCTTCTGCGCCGCGTCGATCACGCTGGAGCCGCCGCCGCGCTCGTCTTCCATCTTGTCGCGGAGGTCGGCGACCTTGACGCGCGCGCGGTCGGCCGCGATTTCGCGCTTGATGTCGCCGGCAAGCTTCGCGTAGTCGGCCTCGACGCCCGGCTCGATCTTGTCGACCTTGACGATGGACGTACCGAGGGCGCCCTGGATCGGCTGGCTGATCTCACCGGCCGGAAGTGCGAATGCAGCATTCGCGACCGCGGGGTCGAGTGCGGATTTGGTCACCAGTCCGAGGTCGACGTCGGAGGCGCTCAGCCCGCGCTCCTTGCCGAGATCCTCAAACGACATTCCGCTGGCGAGCCGCTCGCGTGCGGTCTTTGCCTCGGCCTCGTTGGGAAACACGATCTGATGGATCTGGCGCTTCTCCGGCGTGCCGAGCCGGTCCTTGCGCTGCTCGAACAGCTTCTTGGCGTCCTCGTCGGAGACTTCGGTCCATTTGCCGATCTCTTCCGGCGAGATCACGACGAAGGCGATCTTGCGATATTCGGGCGCGCGGAACTGGACCTTGTGATCCTCGAAATAGGCGGCGAGCGCCTCGGGCGAGGGCGCATCGATCTGACCAGCCTGGGCCGCGTCGAGCCTGACGAACTCAATGGAGCGCTGCTCGTTCTGGAAGCGCGTCAGCACGTCGATCATGGCCTTCGGCGGCTCGAGGCCGGCCCCGATCGTGCCGGTGATCTGCCGGCGCAGCGACACCTTGCGCTGCTCGGCGACGTAGCGCTGCTCGGTGTAGCCGAAATTGCGGATCACGGCCTGGAAGCGGTTCGCATCGAAGTTGCCGCCGACACCCTTGAAGTTGGGGTCGTTCATGATGACCTGGCGGATCTGCTCGTCGGACTGGCCGAGTCCAAGCCGGCGCGCCTCTTCGTCGAGGGCGGCTTCGGCGATCGTCTGCTGCAGCACCTGGCGGTCGAGGCCGAAGGCGCGCGCCTGGTCCGGCGTCAGCGGACGGCCGAACTGGCGGCTGATCTGCTGCAGGCGGTCGGTATAGATCTGCCGGAACTCGTTCAGCGAAATCTCTGTGCGGCCGATCTTGGCCACCGTGGACTGTCCGAAGCCCTTGAAAATGTCGGCGATGCCCCAAACGCCGAAACTGACGATCAACACGCCCATCACCACGGCCATAATGGTTTTGCCGAGCCAGTTTGATGAGGCCTTGCGCATTCCTCGAAGCATTTGGTCCAACTTGTTTGGTCAGGAGGGGAACGGGAGCGCGTCTTAATGCAGATTCCGCAAAAGCGCGTCACCAAATTGATAGATCATCATAAAGTGGCGGCTTTCCCCCCGCAACCTCAGGTCATGCGACGGCGAGAAGCTGCGGTTAAAAGCCCCAAAGCGTTTTCCGTCAGGAAAACGCGTCAGAACAAGAATCTGGAACTGCGGCAGGTCCTCTGCTAGCGCATGAACAAAACCTCATATCGCTGGAAATTGACATGACCGACGCCATTCGACCGCTGATCGCCGGCAACTGGAAAATGAACGGCCTGAAAGCCCAGGCTGCCGAATTCGACGCCATGCTCAATGGAGCGGCAGATGTGGTGGCCAAGGCCGATCTGCTGGTTTGCCCGCCGGCGACCCTGGTCGCCGCTTTCGCCGAGAAGGCACGCGGCAAGAAAGTTGCGGTGGGGGCGCAGGATTGCCATCCGAAGACCTCCGGCGCCCATACGGGCGATATCGCCGCCGAAATGCTGGCGGATGCAGGCGCGACCGCCATCATCGTCGGTCATTCCGAGCGCCGCGCCGATCACGGCGAGGGTGATGCCCTCGTCAGGCAGAAGGCCGAGGCGGCCTGGCGGGCAGGGGTCACGGCGATCGTCTGCATCGGCGAGACGCAAGGCCAGCGCGACGCGGGCCAGACCCTGGACATCCTGCGCGGTCAGCTCGACGGCTCGCTGCCGAACGGCTCCACCGCCGCCAACTTGGTCGTGGCCTATGAGCCGGTCTGGGCGATCGGCACCGGCCTGACCCCGACGGCCCAGGATGTTGAGCAGATTCATGGGTTTATCCGGGATCTCCTGACCTCCCGGTTCAAGGATGAGGGCGCGAAGATGCGGATCCTCTACGGCGGCTCGGTCAAGCCCTCAAACGCGGCCGAGCTGATGGCCGTGAAGAACGTCAATGGCGCGCTGGTCGGCGGCGCCAGCCTGAAAGCGGCCGATTTCCTTGCCATTGCCAAGGGCTGCCCCTAGCTAACCCAAAGCTTTGGTTCAGGGCCGATCGGGGGTGGCAATACCCCCTCCGATCGTGTAACACCGCGCAACTTCAGGAAAACCCGCGAAGCGCGATCGGCCGCCGTCAGGCGCCGCCCGCTTGTGACGGAAGGATACTATGCAGACCGTTGTCATCGTCATCCACCTCATGATCGTCGCCGTCATGATCGGCGCCGTCCTGCTCCAGAAGTCGGAAGGCGGCGGCCTCGGCATGGGCGGCGGTGCGGGCTTCATGTCGAGCCGCGGGACCGCGAACCTCCTGACGCGGACCACCGCTATCCTGGCTGCGGGCTTCTTCCTGACCAGCATGTTCCTGTCCTGGCACGCGGGCTACAGCCGCGCGCCGTCGTCGATCATCGGCACGCCGGCGTCGCAGGGCCAGCCGGCCGGCGGATCGCCGATCGCGCCGCCGACCTCGGGCGGCATCCTGGATACGCTGAAGAAGGCCGACGAGCAGCAGCAGGCTCCGGCCCCGAGCGGCCCGCAGGTACCGCGTTCGCAATAAAGCAGGGGGGCCATGCAGGGCGGCCGCTACCGTCCTGCATCAACAATCCCCATCAAGGCACTGTCACCACTCTTAGTTCTGGCTCACCCACAGGCCCGCAAAATCTTTGGGGCGGAATACGAATCGCTTTGGCGAATCGAATTCGAGGGATTAGAGGTTAAGTCCCATGGCGCGGTACATATTCATCACCGGCGGCGTGGTTTCTTCGCTCGGCAAGGGTCTGGCTTCAGCGGCACTCGGTGCCCTGCTGCAGGCCCGGGGCTACAAGGTCCGCCTCCGCAAGCTCGACCCCTATCTCAACCTCGATCCCGGGACGATGTCGCCGTATCAGCACGGCGAAGTGTTCGTGACCGATGACGGCGCGGAGACCGATCTCGATCTCGGTCACTACGAGCGCTTCACCGGCCGGCCGGCGACCAAGGCCGACAACATCACGACGGGGCGCATCTACCAGGACATCATCACCAAGGAGCGACGCGGCGATTATCTCGGCGCGACCATCCAGGTGGTTCCGCACGTCACCAACGCCATCAAGGAATTCGTCCTCGACGGCAATGACGATTACGACTTCGTGCTGGTCGAGATCGGCGGCACCGTCGGCGACATCGAGGGCCTGCCGTTCTTCGAGGCGATCCGCCAGCTCAAGAACGAGCTGCCGCGCGATCACGCCGTCTACATCCATCTCACGCTGCTGCCCTACATCCCGAGCGCCGGCGAATTGAAGACCAAGCCGACGCAGCACTCCGTGAAGGAGCTGCGCTCGATCGGCATCCAGCCGGACATCCTGCTCTGCCGCACCGATCGCGAGATCCCGAAGGAAGAGCGGCGCAAGCTCGGCCTGTTCTGCAACGTGCGCGAAAGCGCCGTGATCGAGGCGCGCGACGTCGACAACATCTATGCGGTCCCCGAGGCCTACCACAACGCGGGCCTCGACGACGAAGTGCTCGCTGCCTTCGGCATCGGCTCGCGGATTCCGCCGGTGCTGCAGAGCTGGCAGCAGATCAACGAGCGCATCCGCAACCCCGAAGGCAACGTCACCATCGCCATCGTCGGCAAGTACACCGGCATGAAGGATGCGTATAAGTCGCTGATCGAGGCGCTCTCGCATGGCGGCATCGCCAACAAGGTGAAGGTCAATCTCGACTGGATCGAGAGCGAGATCTTCGAGAAGGAGGATCCGGCGCCGTTCCTCGAGCACGTCAACGGCATCCTGGTGCCGGGCGGATTCGGCCAGCGCGGCGCGGAGGGCAAGATCAAGGCGGCGCAGTTCGCGCGCGAGCGCGACGTGCCGTATTTCGGCATCTGCTTCGGCATGCAGATGGCGGTGATCGAGGCCGCGCGAAACCTCGTCGGCATCGAGGATGCCAACTCCACGGAGTTCGGACCCACCAAGGAGCCCCTGGTCGGCCTGATGACGGAGTGGCTGCGCGGCAACGAGCTCGAGAAGCGTTCGCAGGCCGGCGATCTCGGCGGCACGATGCGGCTTGGCGCCTATCCCGCCACGCTCAATCGCGGCAGCCGCGTTTCGCAGGTCTATGGCGGCGCGACCGAAATTTCCGAACGCCACCGTCATCGCTACGAGGTCAACACCGCCTACAAGGACCGCCTCGAGCAGCACGGCCTGAAATTCTCCGGCCTGTCGCCCGACGGGGTGCTGCCGGAGATCGTCGAGTACGAGGATCACCCCTGGTTCATCGGCGTCCAGTTCCACCCCGAGCTGAAGTCGCGACCGTTCGAGCCGCACCCGCTGTTCGCCTCGTTCATCGAGGCGGCGGCGAAACAGAGCCGCCTCGTCTGACGGTCAGCGCGCGGCCGAGTAGTCGCGCGCGTGGTGCATCGGCTCCAGCGCCATCCGCGTTGACGGTTCAGGCGCAAACGATCCCGTGATCAGCTTCATCTGTGGCCGCCGCGTCAGCCTGTAGACGGCGGCGGGTGGCACGTTCAGCAAGGCACGATCCACCAGCTTTGCGCGCAGGCCCAGCCGGTCGAGGACGGGCCGCGGCACCGGGCAGCTCATGCCATAGGTGAACTGGTAGAAGGCGCCGCCGGCGCGGACATAGCTGAACGCGCCGCTGAGGATCGAGATGACCTTGCGCCTCGACATGTTGAGCAGCGGCAGGCCGCTCACGACCGCGCCGACGGGGGCGCCGTCATAGAGGCGCTCGGTCGCAAGCCGCGCCGCGTCCATCCACAGCACGCGCGACCCGGGAAAGCGCATTTGCAGGAGCTTCATGAAGTCGGAGCCGTATTCGATCAGCGTGAGATCCTGCGGCCGGACGCCGCGTTTGAGCAGCTTGTAGGTGAACGCGCCGGTGCCGGGACCGAGCTCGAGGATTGGTCCCGTCGTTGCACTGATCTCGCGTGTGATGAGATCGGCGAGCGCCGCACCCGATGGTGCGATCGCGCCGACCCGACGCGGGGACGACATCCAGGACAGGAAGAAGGACAGGAAATCGTTGGGCATGCGCACTCCGGCATCTTGGTTTGCACCTCAATGGAGGTGCGACGCATGGAGTGTCGCGGGAGCGCATTGCGACAGCATTGCGCTGTCGGACGCGAATACCAATTGAATCAGCTCTGCCGCACTTCCGGCAGTGTCATCCGGAAACAGGCGCCGCCGTCAGGCCCGTCCGTCACCGAGACGTGGCCGCCATGCAGCTGCACGATCTCGCGCACCATGTTGAGGCCGAGGCCGGCACCGCGATCGAGCGGCGTCAGCCGATAGAACGGCTCGAAGATCTGTTCGCGCTGATCGGCGGGAATGCCGGCGCCTTCATCGGTGACCTCGATATTCGCGGGTCTGCCGACGCGAATCCCGATCGTGCCGTGGCGCGGGCCATGCTGGATCGCATTCTGCACGAGATTGGTCAGCGCGCGCTCCGAGCGCTGCCGCATCGCCAATCGTCTCGATCGGTGTCGCCGGCGCATCGAGCGCCAGCTCGTAACCGGCCGCGATCGCCAGCGGGGCAAGGTCGGCGGCGACGCTTTGCGCAACGGCGACGAGATTGACCCGCGTGAAGGGATGGCCGCAGCGGTCGAGCCGCTGGATATCGAGCAATTGCTCGGCGAGCGTCGCCAGCCGCGCGGCATCCTCCAGCAGCCGGGTCTTGTCCGGGCCGGGGCTAAGTGACTCCAGCCGCGTGTTCAGGATCGCGATCGGCGTGCGCAGCTCGTGTGCAGCATCCGCGACGAAGCGCTTGTGACGGGCATAGCCCTGGTCGAGCCGCGCCAGCGCGTCGTTGATCGCGGTCACGAGCGGCACGACCTCCAGCGGAATCCGCTCCACCGGGAGCCGCGCGCCGCGTTGATGGATGTCGATGCGCCGCGCCTCGTCCGCCGCGGTATCGAGCCCCCTGAACGCGCGCTGCACGATCATCGGCGTTGCGATGAACGTCGCCGTTCCCATCAGCAGCAGGCCGGGCAGGGCAATGCCGAGGAACGCAAGTGATGTCATGAACAGGGCCTTGGCGCCGGTCAGACGTCCTTGTGTCGCCGTGATGATCTGCACGTTGCCTGCGTCGGTATCGACCCGCTTCATCCGCGCCGCCAGCTTGCGCGGATCGTCCTCGAACAGCTGCCAGCCGAGCCGCGCCTGGCCGATCTGGTCGAGGCCGTTGCCGATCGCGGCGAATTCGGCCGGCACGGTGCCTTCGCTGAGCGAGCGACCCTGCCTGTCGCGTACCAGGAACCAGAGATCCGGCGTCTCGCTGCGCAACTGCTGCAGCTCGGGCGTTGGCCGCAAGGCCAGTCCACCTTGCGCATCGCGCGAGAGCGCGCGCTGGACGACGTCGATGACGCGGTCCTCGTCGCGCTCCGCCAGCACGAAGCCGGAGGCGCAAAGCCCGGCCAGGACGACTGCAACCAGCGCGACCAGGATCGCGCGGCCTGGAGCGAGAGCAGGCGCCAGCTCAAGCGCGAGCGCAGGCAGTAGGGATCGTCGTGTTTGCTCATGTTAGCTTCTTCAGGCTGGCAGCTTCTTGAGGAGATAGCCGACGCCGCGAATGCCGTGGATCTCGATGCCCGCGTCGGCTTCCGCGAGCTTTCGCCTGAGACGCGAGACATGCGTGTCGAGTGCGTTGGACTGGATCTCGTCGTCGAAATTGTAGACCGCCTCTTCGAGCGCCGAGCGCAGCACGGTCCGGCCCATGCGGCGGACCAAGGCTTCGAGCACCAGGAGCTCGCGGCGCGGCAGCTCGAACGGCGCGCCGTCGATGCTGGCTTCGCGATGACTGAGGTCGAAGGCGAGGCGGCCGGCGCGGATGATTTCGGGGGAGAGGCCCGCGGGCCGCCGCAGCACGGCGCGCAGCCGTGCCAGCAACTCCTCGACCGCGAAAGGCTTGGCCAAATAGTCGTCGGCACCGCCGTCGAGCCCGGCAATGCGGTCGGCGAGCTCGCCCCGCGCCGTCAGGACGATGATCGGGACGCCGTCGGCGCGCGCGCGGAGCTTTGGGATCAAAGCGAGGCCATCGCCGTCAGGAAGCTGGCGGTCGAGCAGGACGGCCGCATGGACGTCGGCGGAAATGGCCTCCTCCGCCTCGGCGAGTGTCGGCGCGTGGTCCACCACCATGTCGTAGCGCTTCAGCGCCGACGCCAGCGCGCCGGCCATTTCCGCTTCATCCTCGACGAGCAAAATCCGCATGTGACAGGCACCTGAACCGCAACTGAGCCTTTCTAGCGGCCCGATCATTGCGGCAGCATTGCGGGGAGCCTGGCGGAGCGCAGTTCGGGGGAAGCTTTCTAGCCATGCGCAGAACGCCACGGGGTCGGCCGGGCGGGGCTCAAGACACCGTCGGGGCCAGCCGCTATAACCGCCGGACCTGTTCAGGGAGGAACATGAATGATCTACGAAATGCGCGTCTATCACTGCGTGCCCGGCCGCCTGCCGGCGCTTTTGAAGCGGTTCGAGACGGTGACGCTGAAGCTGTGGGAGAAGCACGGCATCAAGCAGGCCGGGTTCTTCACCACGCTGATCGGCGAATCCAACCAGGAGCTGACCTATTTCCTGGCCTGGGAGTCGCTTGCCGAGCGCGAGACGAAGTGGGGCAAGTTCA
Organism: Bradyrhizobium sp. USDA 376; assembly: GCF_054063675.1. Taxonomy (NCBI): domain Bacteria; kingdom Pseudomonadati; phylum Pseudomonadota; class Alphaproteobacteria; order Hyphomicrobiales; family Nitrobacteraceae; genus Bradyrhizobium; species Bradyrhizobium sp. USDA 376. The sequence continues at coordinate 6,759,807 of NZ_JBSSGN010000001.1, read as the reverse complement.
TGACCGATCCGGACTGGATGAAAGCACGCGCCGAGAGCGAAGCGGATGGCCAGATCGTCGGCAATATCGTCAGCCAGTTCCTGACGCCGACTGCCTTCTCGGCGGTGAAGTAGGAACCTGCCGGTGCAAGGGCGGCGCCGGGAGCCCCGGCGCAACCCTGATATTCGGACGGCCCGGGCCGAATAGGGTTGATCCGACCCTCACGGCGGTTATGGTCGCGCCGAAACGAGGGATTTACCTTGAGCTCTTCGACGTCAGCCGCGCCGGTCGTCACCATCGGTAAGGTCAAATTCGGCAATGATCTGCCGATTTCGATCATTGCCGGGCCCTGCCAGCTCGAAAGCCGCCAGCATGCGCTGGAGGTGGCCTCTGCGCTCAAGGAGATCGCGGCGCGGCTGAACATCGGCCTCGTCTACAAGACCTCGTTCGACAAGGCCAACCGCACCAGCGCGTCGGCGGCGCGCGGGCTGGGCCTGGCGCAGTCGCTGCCGATCTTCGCCGAGATCCGTTCCTCGCTCGGCCTGCCTGTTCTGACCGACGTGCACGACGCCGCACAATGCGCCGAGGTGGCGCAGGCGGTGGACGTGCTTCAGATCCCGGCCTTCCTGTGCCGGCAGACTGATTTGCTGCTGGCGGCGGCCGCGACCGGCAAGGTCGTCAACGTCAAGAAGGGACAGTTCCTGGCCCCCTGGGACATGGCCAATGTCGTGACCAAGATCACCAGCGCCGACAATCCCAACGTGCTCGTCACCGAGCGCGGTGCGTCCTTCGGCTACAACACGCTGGTCTCCGACATGCGCGCGCTGCCGATCCTGGCGCGCACCACCGGCGCGCCCGTGATCTTCGACGCCACCCACTCGGTGCAGCAGCCGGGCGGGAAGGGCACGTCCTCCGGCGGCGAGCGCGAATTCGTGCCGGTGCTGGCGCGCGCGGCCGTCGCGGTCGGCGTTGCCGGCGTCTTCATCGAGACCCATCCCGATCCCGATCGCGCGCCGTCGGATGGCCCGAACATGGTGCCGCTGCGCGAGTTCGAGGGACTGATCGCCAGGCTGATGGCGTTCGACGCGTTGGCCAAGAATGCGTCAAAGGGCACTACGCGCTGATGCACCAGCCTGTGAACAGGCCGTCGTCCGACCAGAAATTTCCGCCCGCGATCAACATCATTGCGCTCGCCGGCTTCTCGGCCGCACTGTCGACGCGCGCGCTCGATCCCGTCCTGCCGCATGTCGCGGATGATTTTGCGATCAGCATCACGACGGCCGCAAGCATCGCGGCCGGCTTCGCCCTGATCTACGCGCTGGTTCAGCCGGCGATTGGAGCGGCCGCCGATCTGTTCGGCAAGGCGCGATTGATGACAGCGTGCCTGGCGCTGCTCGGCGTCGCCTGCATCCTGGGCGCGCTCGCCACCTCCTTCTCCGGGTTGTTCGCAAGCCGCATCCTGGCCGGCATCGCCGCAGGCGGCGTGTTTCCGGTTGCACTCGGGCTCACGGCCGATCTCGTTGCACCCGCCAAGCGGCAGGTTGCGATCGGACGCACGATGGCGGGCTCGATGACCGGCAATCTGCTCGGCTCATCCGCCAGCGGAATCATCGGCGATTTCATCGGCTGGCGCGGCGTGCTCGTGATCCTCGGCGCACTCGGCCTGATTGCAGCCGTGGCGGTTGCGGCGGGTTTTCGCGGTGCCGCGCTGACGGCGCCGCCGAAGACGGATTTCAAGACGTTGCGGCAGGGCTACCGCACGATCTTCTCCAATCCCAACACGCGCTTCTGCTATTCGGCGGTGTTCGTCGAAGGTTGCTGCGTGTTCGGCCTGTTTCCCTTCATCGCCGCGTTCCTGTTCGATCTCGGTGAAAAATCGCTCTCGATCGCGGGCATCGTGATCGCGGGGTTTGCGGTCGGCGGGTTGCTCTACACCCTCACCGTATCGCGCATGCTGCCGCAGCTCGGCGTCAAGGGCATGATGATCGCTGGCGGCAGCATCGTGGCGTTGCAACTCGGTGCGCTCGCCTTCGGTCCCGGCTGGAAGCTGCAATTCGCCAGCATGCTGGCGATGGGCTGGGGCTTCTACATGATCCATGGCTGCTTGCAGGTGTTCGCCAGCGAGCTGTCGATCGGGGCGCGGGCGACCGCGATGTCGCTGCATTCATTCTTCTTCTTCATGGGACAGACGGTCGGGCCGCTCGCCTACGGCTTCGGACTCCACCATGCCGGCAAGGTGCCGACCTTGCTCGCGAGCGCCGCAATCATGGTGGTGCTGGGCCTCGTCTGCGCGTGGCTGTTGAAACAGCGCGCCCCATCGGACGCGCGCTGAGATCCAGACGGCCGCGCTGGTGGGGCGTCGTCCCTCACCATGACACCAGCGGCAACGTATACATGGCACACGAATTGCTTTGATTCTGGGCAAATCGAGGTGTGAGATCGTGGACGCCCAGACCAGCCGTTCCGCCAGCGCAGCCAGCTCGCCCCGCCTGACCGGGTATCTCACCAAGCCACCGCTGCGGCGTTTCCTCACCGATTGCCACGCCGAATTCCGCTCCGACAATTCCGGCGAGCTCGCCGACTACATCCCCGAGCTGAAGCGCGCCAATCCCGATCATTTCGGCATCGCGCTCGTCACCATCGACGGCCATGTCTACGAGGTCGGCGACAGCGACGTGCCGTTCACGATCCAGTCGGTGTCCAAAGCCTTCGTCTTCGCGCTGGCGCTGGAGATGGTCGGTGAGGAGCGCGTCGCGGCCACCATCGGCGTCGAGCCGAGCGGCGAAGCCTTCAACTCGATCCGGCTCACCAACGACAACCGTCCTTTCAATCCCATGGTCAATGCCGGCGCCATCGCCTGCTCGGGCCTGATCTATGAGGTGGACGGGAAGGGCGCTTTCGAGCGCGTCCGCTCAAAGCTCAGCCAGTTCGCCGGCCGCGAGCTCGGCGTCGACGAGGCCGTGCACGCCTCGGAGACCGCGACCGGCAACCGCAATCGCGCGATTGCCTGGCTGCTGCGGAATTACGCGGTGCTGCCCGACGATGTCGACGCCGTGCTCGACGTCTATTTCCGCCAATGCGCGATCCTGGTCACCGCGCGCGATCTCGCCGTGATGGCGGCAACGCTCGCCAATCGCGGCATCAATCCGGTCACGGGCGTCCAGGTGATCACGCCGAACATCGTCGCGCGCACGCTGTCGGTGATGACGAGCTCGGGCATGTACGATTATGCCGGCGAGTGGACCTATCGCGTCGGCATTCCCGCCAAGAGCGGCGTCGGCGGCGGCATCGTCGCGGCGCTGCCTTCGCAGCTCGGGCTCGGCACCTTCTCGCCGCTGCTCGACAACCATTTCAACAGCGTGCGCGGCCTGAAGGTCTGCGAGGCGCTGTCGGCGCGGTTCGACCTGCACATGCTCAACCGCAACGCGGACGTGCGCACCAGCATCATGGCGGATTACGACGTCTACGGCATCTCGTCCCGCCGCAGCCGCCAGCCGCACGAGCAGCAGATCCTCGACGAGCACCACAGCGACATCCGCGTGCTCGAGCTGGTCGGTGCGATGAATTTCGGCACGATCGACTACGTCACGCGACGGCTCACCAGCGAGCCCCCGAACGCGCCGCTCCTGATCATCGATTTCCGCCGCGTTCCCGACATCACCGCGGCCGGCGCGGAGCTGCTCGGCGAGACGCTGACCGCGCTCGGCAATGCCGGCGTCACCGCCATTCTGTCCGGCTTCGAGGAGAGCTCCGCGGTGTGGAGCGCGATCGCCGCGCGCACGGCCGAGCCGCGCCGGCTGCGCCATTTCGCGCTGCTCGATGATGCCATCGAATGGGCCGAGGACCAGGTGATCTATCGCTTCGGTGGCTTCACCGACGTCAAGGAAGGCGTGAATCTCGGCGAGCAGGCGCTGCTCGCCGAGCTCGACGCGGAGGAGATCGCCGCGATCGTCAAACTCTCGACCACGCGGCACTACGCGGCCGGCCAGCGCATCATCGCCGCCGGCGAGCTCGCCAATTCGCTGTTTTTTCTCCAGAGCGGCATGGTCAGCGTGAAGCTGCGCAGCGGCGTGCGGCTGGCATCCCTCGGCCCCGGCATGGAGTTCGGCGAAATGGCGATCCTGGAGCAGAGCCGCAGCGCCGACGTTCTCGCCGATACGCCCGTCACCTGCCTCGAGCTGCCGCTCGACAGCTTTGCCGACTACCGCCGCCTGCACCCGGAGACGTCGTTGAAGATCATGCGCAACCTCGCCGCTATCCTGGCGCGGCGGCTGGTTGCGGCCAATGCGAAGGTCGATCTGCTCAGCGCTTACTGACTATACCGAGGAATTGTTGTTCGTTCCCCGGATGCACCGCAGCGCGCCGCACTTGCGGCGTGGTGCGGTGCTGATCCGGGGTCCAGAATTCGTTGCGTTGGGTCCCGGCTCAGCGGCGCAGCGTTTCACGCTGCACCGCGTCCGGGACACAAGCAAGAGTCCGGCTCGCCTCAGTTCGCTCCACCGGTCGGGATCGGCTCCATCCCGCTCGCGACGATCGCTTCGCGTGCGGCGGGGGAGGCGAGGAAGTTTATCAAAGCCCGTCCAGCCTCGGGCTCCTTCGAGCCGGTCGCAATCCCGGCCGAGAAGATCGTGATCTTCTGCAATTCGTTCGGCAGCGGTCCGACGATGTCGATGCCCTTCACGGGCTTCAATTCGCTGATCTGCTGAAAGCCGAGTTCGGCCTCGCCATGCGCGACGATCTCGCCGACCGGCGTTGCCGGAATCTTGCGTGCCTTATCCTTCATGACGTCGGCAATGCCGAGCTTGTCGAACATCTCGGTCGAGACGTAGACGCCGCTGGCGCTGTCGGAATAGGCGATGGTTTTCGCCGCCAGCAGCGCACGCTTGACCGCGTCCACCGAGCTGATGTCCGGCTTCGGCGCGCCCGATTTCACGGCGATCCCGATCGGGGATTTGGTGAGATCGACCTGGCTGCCGGCCACGACCTTGCCCTTGCTGCCGAGGTCGTTGAGGGCATAGCCCACCATGATCAGGACATCGGCCGGCTCGCCGCGCTCGAGCCGCACCGGAATCGCATTGGTGGTGGTCCCCATCGACGGCCCATATTCCGTCAGCACCTTGTTGCCGGTGGCTTTCTCGAATTCCGGCACGAGCGCCTTGTAGGCAGCCGTCAATCCGCCCGAGATCATCACCCGGACTTCGGCAGCGTTGGAGGCGCCGGTGAGCCAAACGACGCTCAGAAGGCCCAGGGCAGCGCTGCGGAATGTCGCTGACATCGATTTCATTGTTGTTCTTCTCCTATTAGCCCCGCCCGCGATAGGGCGCGACGCCTTGCTCGGGCACCCACAGGCCCTTCGGCACGCGGCCGGTCTGCCAGAACACGTCGATCGGGATGCCGCCGCGTGGATACCAGTAGCCGCCGATGCGCAGCCATTTCGGCTTGATCTCGCTCGCGATGCGCTTGCCGATCATCACGGTGCAATCCTCGTGGAAGGCGCCATGATTGCGGAAGCTCGCGATGTAGAGTTTCAGCGACTTCGACTCCAGCAGCCACGCACCCGGCGCGTAGTCGATCATCAGATGCGCGAAATCCGGCTGGCCCGTGACCGGGCAGAGCGAGGTGAATTCCGGCACGGTGAAGCGCACCAGATAGTCCGTGCCGGCTTGCGGATTGGGCACGCGATCGAGCTGGGCTTCTTCCGGTGTGTGCGGCCATTCGACCGCGCGGCCGAGCTGGAGGGATTTTTTCGCCATCGTCGTCACATCCTTTGGAGCATGATCCGGAAAAGTGGGCACCGGTTTTCCGAAAGATCATGCTCAATCAAAAACGGCTAGAGCGCGATAAGATCGCGCTCTAGAGGATGTCGGGATGGACGCAATCGCGGCCGTCGTCAACCCGAGGCGATCGTCTGGATCATGACGATCCGGTCGTTGCCGGACTCGCAGCCCCACAGCTCGCCCGGACGGCCGTCGAGCTGGCGGACATTGGCGTTGGCCTTGTCGCTGACGAAGACGTTGAACGTCTCGGTGGCGGGATCGAAACGCACGATGGCATTGGCCGAAAAATCCGTCAGCCACACCTTGTCCTTGTCGTCGACATAGACCGCGTAGGCGCGGGGACGCTCGCCCGGCAGCTTCCATGTCTTCCAGTATCCGTCGGCGGGATCATGCACCGAGACATGGCCGCTGTTCCACTCGCTGACCCAGATCCGGCTCTTCGAATCCGACCAGACCCGCCGCGCGCCCTGGTTGGGTGTCGGCGGCTCGACGACATGGGCGCTGCCCGTCGCAAGGTCGATCCTGGCGATATGGCTGCCGGCGAGCGAGGCGTACCAGACGTCGCCCTTGGGCGTCACGGTGATGCCGTAGGGCCCGATGCCCTTCGGTGCCCTGAACACGCTCATCTCGCCCGACTTCGGCGCGAGGCGGCCGTAATATCCGGACAGGCCAGTGAACCAATAGGTCCCGGTCTTGTCGAACACGCCGGTGTTGAGATTGGCGGAGGCGAACTTTTCCGGCAGGCGGAACAGCGTGACCTTGAGATCGCCGGGATCGACCCGCGCGATCGCGTTCTGGCCGCCTTCGGTGATCCAGGGGGCGCCGTCGGGGCCGATCGTCACGCCGTGCGGGGCGGCGCCCTGGCCGAGGCTGACCGTCTTGAAACCGCCATCCCGGGGATCGAGCCTGCCGAGCAGGCCCTTGCCCTGGGCGGTGAACCAGACCGTGCCGTCAGGGGCGGGCGTGAGATCGTGCAAGCCAATGCCGGCGCTGATCGGGAAATATTTTGTCCGGAACGAGGCCTCCTGCGCAAGGCTTGGGCGGGCGGCAAGGACGGCGGCGCTCGAAGCAAGAAACTGGCGGCGATTCATGGCGTTACCTCGACTCCTTGGGATTGAGGATGGACGCGCAGACCCGGCGTTCTCAAGCTTAGTCCCGGGTGCTTCACGCGTCAGCCGAAGCGGCTCGTCCAAGCGTTCACATTTGCTTGCGGCCCGTGTAAGACCCGCGGCACCGATCAGCCCTAACGAACGGAAGTGCACATCATGACCGCCATCATCGACATCATCGGCCGCGAAATTCTCGATAGCCGGGGCAATCCCACCGTCGAGGTCGACGTCGTGCTGGAAGATGGCGCGCTCGGCCGCGCCGCCGTGCCGTCGGGCGCCTCGACCGGCGCCCATGAGGCGGTGGAACTGCGCGATGGCGACAAGGCCCGCTATCTCGGCAAGGGCGTCACCAAGGCGGTCGGCGCCGTCAATGGCGAGATCTTCGAGGCCCTGAGCGGCCTCGACGTCGAGCAGCAGGCCCAGATCGACCAGATCATGATCGATCTCGACGGCACGCCGAACAAGAGCCGGCTGGGCGCGAACGCCATCCTCGGCGTGTCGCTGGCCTGCGCCAAGGCTGCCGCGAATTCGCTCGACATGCCGCTCTACCGTTACGTCGGCGGCACCTCGGCGCGGCTCCTGCCGGTGCCGATGATGAACATCATCAATGGCGGCGTGCATGCCGACAATCCGATCGACTTCCAGGAATTCATGATCCTCCCGGTCGGCGCCTCGTCCTTCGCCGAGGGCCTGCGCTACGGCGCGGAGGTGTTCCACACGCTGAAGTCGGAGCTCAAGAAAGCCGGCCACAACACCAATGTCGGCGACGAGGGCGGCTTCGCCCCGAACCTGCCGTCGGCCGACGCCGCGCTCGACTTCGTCATGAACGCGATCGGCAAGGCCGGCTTCAAGGCGGGCACCGACATCGTGCTTGGCCTCGACTGCGCTTCGACCGAGTTCTTCAAGGACGGCAAATACGTCTACGAAGGCGAGGGCAAGACGCGCTCGATCTCCGAGCAGGCCAAGTATCTCGGCGACCTCGTTTCGCGTTATCCGATCGTCACCATCGAGGACGGCATGTCGGAAGACGACATGGACGGCTGGAAGGAGCTCACCGACCTCGTCGGCAAGAAGTGCCAGCTCGTCGGCGACGACCTGTTCGTCACCAACGTCAAGCGCCTCGCCGAAGGCATCAAGGCCGGCCGCGCCAACTCGATCCTGATCAAGGTCAACCAGATCGGCACGCTGACCGAGACGCTCGCCGCCGTCGAGATGGCGCACAAGGCCGGCTACACCTCCGTGATGTCGCACCGCTCCGGCGAGACCGAGGATTCCACCATCGCCGATCTCGCGGTCGCCACCAATTGCGGGCAGATCAAGACCGGCTCCCTTGCGCGTTCCGACCGCACCGCCAAATACAACCAGCTCCTGCGCATCGAGCAGCAGCTCGGCAAGCAGGCGCTGTATGGCGGCAAGGCGGCACTGAAGGCGCTGGCATAAGCCGGCGTCACCGCGCGAAAGCACGAAAAACAGGACAGGGGAGGATCGACATGAGCGACGGCAAGACCGGACTGCAACTGCGTTCGCTGATCAAGGCGAGCGGTGAGCTGGAAATCTCGCTGGTCGACGTGCCGACCCCCGAGCCCGCCGCGGACGAGGTCGTCGTCCGCGTCGAGGCGACGCCGATCAACCCGTCCGACCTCGGCCTGCTCGTCGGCGCCGCCGACATGAGCACGGCCAAGGCTTCGGGCACGAAGGATGCGCCCGTCATGACGGCAACCGTGCCGCAAGGCGCGATGCGCGCGATGGGGGCGCGGCTCGACCAGTCGCTGCCGGTCGGCAATGAAGGTGCCGGCGTCGTCATCAAGACCGGCTCGTCGGATGCTGCGAAGGCGCTGATGGGCAAGACGGTCGCGATGATCGGCGGCGCCATGTACGCGCAATACCGCACCCTGAAGGCGAGGGACTGCCAGCCGCTGCCCGAGGGCACCACGGCGGCGGAGGGCGCGTCCTGGTTCGTCAATCCGCTCACCGCGCTCGGCATGACCGAGACGATGCGGCGCGAGGGCCACAAGGCGCTGGTGCACACCGCGGCGGCCTCCAATCTCGGGCAGATGCTGAACAAGATCTGCCTTGCCGACGGCATCCCGCTGGTCAACATCGTGCGCAGCAAGGAGCAGGCGGAGATCCTGAAGAAGATCGGCGCCAAATATATCGTCGATTCCAGCGCGCCTAGCTTCCTCGACGATCTCACCAATGCCTTGGTCGAGACCGGCGCCACCATCGCCTTCGACGCCATCGGCGGCGGCAAGCTTGCCGGCGACATCCTCAATTGCATGGAAGTCGCGATCAACAAGACCGCCAAGGAATACAGCCGCTACGGCTCCAGCGTGCACAAGCAGGTCTATGTCTATGGCGCGCTCGATGTCCGTCCGATCGAGCTGCCGCGCGGCTTCGGCATGGCCTGGGGCGTCGGCGGCTGGCTCTTGACCCCGTTCCTCCAGAAGATCGGTCCGGCCGATATCGGACGGCTGCGCCAGCGCGTCGTGAACGAACTGAAGACCACCTTCGCCAGCCACTACACCAAGGTGGTGTCGCTTCCCGAGGCACTCGATCCCGTCAACATCGCGTCGTATGCCAAACGCGCCACCGGCGAAAAATTCCTCATCAACCCAAATAAATTGTCGTGATGTGCGACGGCAGATCACCGAAAGAAGGACTTGCCTTCTGAGCGAAGCGGGGGATTATTCCCGCCGCCGTTGAAAGCGGAAAAACCGCAAAGGCGCTCAGAAGGGGACTTCATTCCATGGCCGATCTCAATCGTCGTCATCTGCTCGCGGGCGTCGCCGCCGTCGGTGCGGCTGCCGCCACCGGACTTCGCCCGACCACTGCCAATGCCTCAGTGCCGCCAGCCGGGACGCAGGCGCCGGGCTTCTATCGCTACAAGGTCGGCAGCTTGGAGTGTACGTCGATCAACGACGGCGCGCGCACCTTCCCGATGCCCGACAAGTTCGTCGTCAACGTGCCGAAGGAAGAAGCCGCGGCCGCCGGCGAAGCCGCTTACATGCCCAAGGGCATGGTCACGGTGCCGTTCAATCCGCAGCTGATCAACACCGGCTCCAAGCTCGTGCTGATCGATACCGGCAACGGCGTCGCCAATCTCGAGCCGAGCAAGGGCGCCGTCGGCCGCACCTTACAAAACCTTGCCGCCGCTGGCGTCGACCCCAAGAACATCGACGTCGTGCTGCTGTCGCATCTGCACCCTGATCACACCAACGGCATCCGTCTCGCCGACGGCGCGCTCGCGTTCCCGAACGCGGAGATCATGGTGCCGGGCAAGGACTGGGAGTTCTGGACCAGCGAGGACAACGCCGCCAAGGCCGAGTCCAATCCGATGATGAAGAACTACTTCGCCAACGTGAAGAAGACCTTCGCCGGGCTTGAGTCCAAGGTGACGAAGTTCGAGTGGGGCAAGGAGGTGGCGCCCGGCATCACCTCGATCGCGACCCCCGGCCATACGCCCGGCCACACCTCGTTCGCGGTCGCCTCGGGCGATGCCAAGGTCCTGATCCAGTCCGATGTCACCAACATTCCGGAATTCTTCCTGCGCAATCCGGACTGGCACGTGATGTTCGACACTGACGCCGCGCTGGCGCAGGCGACGCGCCACAAGTTCTACGACATGGCGGCGGCGGAGAAGGCCACCGTGATCGGCTTCCACTTCACCTTCCCCTCGGTCGGTCACGTCGAGAAGGACGGCGCCAAATATCGCCTGATCCCGTCGGCCTGGAATCCAACGATCTGATCCGGGCGAGACGTTTGTGCGAAACATCAGGCCGCCGCTGGGCGGCCTGATTGTTTTGGACGACCATCTGCTTTCGAGAAACTCAGTGTTTCCAAATCGCACCGGTTCATGCACTTGCATCCATCGCGCCGGATCGCTTAAGTGCCGCCCCGGCACTCCCGCTCAAGCCCTCGAGGACACCCATGGCCTACAACATCGTCGTTATCGCCGGCAGCCTGCGCAAGGACAGCTTTTCGCTCAAGATCGCCAATGCGCTCGCCAAGCTCGCGCCGGCCTCGCTCAAGCTCGAGGTCGTCACGCCGGCGGGCATCTCCTTCTTCAATCAGGACCTCGAGGGCGCGCCGCCCGCGGACTGGCTGGCCTTCCGCGACAAGCTGCAGAAGTCGGACGGCGTCATCTTCGTCACCCCCGAATACAACCGCGCCATTCCTGGCGCCCTGAAGAATGCCATCGACGTCGCCTCTCGGCCCTATGGCAAGAGCTCGTTCAACGGCAAGCCGGTCGGCATCATGTCGAACTCGCCGGGACCGCTCGGCGGCGTCAGCGCCGCCAAGACGCTGCAGAACATCCTGCCGGGCATTACCGGCCCGATCATGCAGCAGCCCGAGACCTACCTGAACGCCGTCGGCGACGCCTTCGATGCGGACGGCAACCTCGCCAAGGACTCGCTGAAGGGTGTGCTGCAGGCCTACATCGACGCCTTCGCCACCCACGTGGGGAAGCATCACGGCTGAGGCTGAATACCTCGCGGCCGCACTGAAAGTCCTCATCCTGAGGAGGCGCGTCAGCGCCGTCTCGAAGGATGGCCGCGGGGACACCGGGGCCTTCATGGTTCGAGACGGCCGCTATGCGGCCTCCTCACCATGAGGGTCGCGTGTCACGGGCCGCGGAGAGGCAGGGATGGTTTGGCGTTAGCGCTCCCTTAACCAAGCTGCCCCATCATCCCAAGATGGTCTCCCGTGCACGCCTGAAATCGATCCTGACCGGTCTCGCCCTCTATGCGATGGCGGCCGCCATCGTCGGCTATTTCGGCGTCAACGCATATACCGGCAAGTACGGCCTCAACGCGCGCCAGGAACTTGATCAGGAGATCATCGCGCTGACGAGCGAGCTGGCGCAGCTCAAGCGCGAGCGTGCCAGGAGCGAGCAGCGCGTCTCGCTGCTGCGCACCGCGAGGATCGATCCCGACATGCTGGACGAGCGGGCCCGGTTCCAGCTCGACTACGTCAATCCGCATGATCTCGTTCGGATAATTCCGGCGAAGTAGCGCTTTCCGCGCTATTCGAAACCGGCCTCGAAAGCTGGCGCTGGACCGGCAGTTGCTTCTCCATCACACCAAGGTCGCAAGGCGGCAGCCTTGACGGAGTAGCGCCGGCGGGGGCATGGCTTGTTCGACGCGCTGCCCCCAAGGTTGACAAAGATCAACCTGGCCGCGCCGGCACGCCTTAAGATTGCCATCCGGAGGAAACGGTGATGAATGGGCAAGCCCCCCAGCATCACGCGGCCCGTGTCGAGGCCGCCATCGCATCAGGCCAGGCGGCTCGTTCCGCGCTCGTGGCCTCCTGGCGCCGTTCCTCCCGACTGCATCATCTCGACCCCTCCGGCCGCGGCCTGCCGCAGCGGCTGACGGAGGCGGAACTGCGCGAGGCGCGCGAGCGCATCGCGCCGTTGCTGGCCGCCGCGCAGGGCGCCATGGACCGGCTCTATCAGGCGGTGGGCGCGGCCGGCTGCTGCGTGCTGCTCGCCGACGGCGAGGGGGTGCCGGTCGACCGTCGCGGCACGCCCGCGGACGATGCGACGTTCCAGTCCTGGGGCCTGTGGACCGGCGCGCTCTGGAGCGAGGAGCACGAGGGCACCAACGGCATCGGCACCTGCGTCGTCGAGCAGCGGCCGCTGACGATCGATCGCGACCAGCACTTCTTCACCCGCAACACGCTTCTGAGCTGCACCGCCGTTCCGATCTACGACCACGAGGCGGCGTTTGCCGGCGTGCTCGACGTCTCCTCCTGCCGCGCCGACCGCACCGATGCGTTCTCCAGTCTGATCGCGCTGGCGGCGGGCGAGGCGGCCAAACGCATCGAGGCCGACATGTTCCGCCGCGCCTTCGCCCATGCCCGCATCGTGCTGACGCCGGCCGCGGACGGCCAGTGCGGCGGCCTCGTGGCCGTCGATGCGGACGATCTCGTGATCGGCGCGACCCGTTCCGCCCGGGTCGGACTTGGCATTGGACTTGGGATCGCGCCCGGCCGCCCGTTGCGGCCAGTGCCCGCGGCCGATCTGCTCGGCGGCGATATCGCGCGCGACCACCTTGCCGGCGGTCAGCGCGCGGTGTTGCAGCGGGCGCTGCTCCGCGCAGGCGGCAATGTTTCCGCCGCCGCCAAGGCCCTCGGCGTCAGCCGCGCCACGCTGCACCGGAAGCTCAAGCGGTTCGAGCTGAACCACTGAGCTCTATCCCTCATGGTGAGGAGACCGCGAAGCGGTCGTCTCGAACCATGCAAGCCCCCACTGCATCTGCAGCCATCCTTCGAGACGCGCGCAAGGGCGCACTCCTCAGGATGAGGACTGAGCACGCCGGTGCAGCCCACGACTGTCGCAGAACTGCGACAGGTCCGCTCCGCCATCGCTTCCGCCCGGGCTGACAGAAAACGCCTCCCGCATCATCGTCTGCGCAAGTCGCGAACACGCGACGACAAGCGCAAACAGCAACATCGGGAGTGATCAAATGAACAAGGTGGAATTCCTCGGCGTCACCCAGCATCCCTTCGCCGAACGCTATGACAATTTCATCGGCGGCAAGTTCGTCCCGCCGGCTGCCGGCAAGTATTTCGACAATGCCTCGCCGGTGAACGGCCAGATCGTCTGCAAGATCGCGCGCTCCGACGCGCAGGACGTCGAGGCAGCCCTCGATGCGGCGCATGCTGCGAAGGGCGCCTGGGGGCGCAAAAGCGTCGCCGAGCGCGCCGCGATCCTGAACAAGATCGCCGACCGCATGGAAGAGAATCTCGAGCGCCTCGCGGTTGCCGAGACCTGGGACAACGGCAAGCCGATCCGCGAGACCCGCGCCGCCGACCTGCCGCTCGCCATCGATCATTTCCGCTATTTCGCCGGCGTGGTGCGTGCCCAGGAAGGCTCGATCGGTGAGATCGATCACGACACCATCGCCTATCATTTCCACGAGCCGCTCGGCGTGGTCGGCCAGATCATTCCCTGGAACTTCCCGCTGCTGATGGCCTGCTGGAAGCTTGCGCCTGCGCTGGCCGCCGGCAATTGCGTGGTGCTCAAGCCCGCCGAGCAGACCCCGGCCTCGATCATGGTCTGGGCCGAGATCATCGCCGACCTGCTGCCGCCTGGCGTCCTCAATATCGTCAACGGCTTTGGCCTCGAGGCCGGCAAGCCGCTGGCGTCCAGCCCGCGCATCGCCAAGATCGCCTTCACCGGCGAGACCTCGACGGGCCGGCTGATCATGCAATATGCCAGCCAGAACCTCATCCCTGTCACGCTGGAGCTCGGCGGCAAGTCGCCGAACATCTTCTTCAAGGACGTCACCGCCGAGGACGACGATTTCTTCGACAAGGCGATCGAGGGCTTCGTCATGTTCGCGCTGAACCAGGGCGAGGTCTGCACTTGTCCCAGCCGGGCGCTGGTCCATGCCGACATCTACGACCGTTTCATGGAGCGGGCGCTGAAGCGCGTCGCCGCGATCAAGCAGGGCGATCCGCGTGTGGCCGACACCATGATCGGCGCGCAGGCCTCGAGCGAGCAGCTCGCAAAGATCCTCTCCTATATCGACATCGGCAAGCAGGAAGGAGCCAAGGTGCTGGCTGGCGGCGGTCGCGCCGAGCTTGGCGGCGATCTCGCCAGCGGCTTCTACGTCCAGCCGACGGTGTTCGAGGGCCACAACAAGATGCGCATCTTCCAGGAGGAGATCTTCGGCCCGGTCGTCTCGGTCACGACCTTCAAGAACGATGACGAAGCGCTCGCGATCGCCAACGACACGCTCTATGGCCTCGGGGCCGGCGTCTGGAGCCGCGATGCCAACCGCTGCTATCGCTTCGGCCGCGCGATCCAGGCCGGCCGGGTCTGGACCAATTGCTACCATGCCTATCCCGCGCATGCGGCGTTCGGCGGCTACAAGCAGTCGGGCGTCGGTCGCGAGACCCACAAGATGATGCTCGATCACTATCAGCAGACCAAGAATCTCCTGGTCAGCTACAGCCCGAAAAAGCTCGGCTTCTTCTGATCGAGCCGGATAGGGCGACGCAACCCTGCGCCGCCCGTTCCACCGTCATCGATCTGTCAGAGAATTGGGACAAGACGGCAGCGCCGCGCCTATCTGGGTTCGGCGCTGCCGGCATTCGCTGCAATGCCGGGCAAAGACGGAGGCTTGGTGATGCGGAACCCTCGTTCTCGACGGACAATGTATTTTGGAGGGATGCTGTTCGGTGCAGCGATGTTCCCGCTGTCGATGGCCCTCGCGCAGACCGGCGCCGCGCCATCGGGCGCAAAACCATTCCTGACCGTCGATGGAAAGGCGCCCCTGGTCCTCGGACATCGCGGCCTGCCGGGACTGGTGCCGGAAGAGACCGAGGCCTCGTATGACCTCGCTTCTGCCGTCGGGACCGACGCGCTCGAAGAGGATTTGCACCTGACCAAGGATTGCGTGCTGGTCGTGCGGCATAATCCCTGGCTCAGCGACAACACTGACATTGCCGAGGTTGCGAAGACCAATGCGACCGTGGCCGCGCGCAAGCGCACGGTGCCCGGCGTGCGCGTCAAGGCGCCGGCTTCCCCGAGCGCGCCTGCCGATTACCTGACGGATCTCACCGATCCGGCTGATCCGAAATCGGTGCTGAAGTCATTGATCGTGGACGGCGAGGACCACACCAACGACTGGTCGATCACCGACTTCACGATGGCCGAGCTGAAGGAATGGATCGCCGGCACCACCTATGACGCGGCCAACGAGCGGCCGAAGGTCTTCAATGGCAAGCTCCCGATCATCAGCTTCCAGGACGTCATCGACATCGCCAAGGCCAGGAGCAAGGAGACCGGGCGGTCCATCCTCGTCTACCCCGAAACCAAGAACCCGACCTGGAACAATGCCCAGGCGATCGCCAATGGTTGCGGCGCGGCCGGCAGCCGTCCGCTCGAGGATGCCCTGATCAAGATCATCAAGGACAATGGCCTCAACACCAGGGACGCCCCCATCCTGGTCCAGAGCTTCGAGCCCGGCAGCCTGAAATATATGCGCAGCCACGGGCTCCAGACGCGGCAGGTCCAGCTGATCGACGGCAACGGCATCGACTTCAAAACCGGCAAGGTTCTCCTCAACAACATCACGAGCTCGCGTCCGTTCGACTGGACGGTTGCGGGCGTTGCGCGCCTCTACGATGCGATGCTGACTCCGGAGGGGCTTGCCGAGATCAAGACCTATGCCGACGGCATCGGTCCGTGGAAGGCCTATATCGTTCCACTCAAGATCGCGCCGTGGAAGGACAGCAATGCCGACGGCACGCCCTACAAGGGATCGACGCCGGAGGCTTCGACACAGGAACCGACCAGCCTCGTCACCGATGCGCACAAGCTCGGCCTGTTCGTGCACGTCTTCACCTTCCGGAACGAGAAGAAATATCTCGCCGCCGACTATCGCGGTGATCCCAGCCTTGAATATCTCAAATTTTTCCGGCTCGGCGTCGATGGGGTCTTCAGCGACTTCACGCATACCGGCGTTGCGGCCCGCGCAGCGTATTTGCGCGAGCTGGGCTGGTAGGCGGCATGGCGAATCGGACGTGTGCGAGGGATCAGACCCGACGATAAACGCGCCCGAATTTCGTTGCGTGGGTGGCAAGCGCCACGTTCGCTGGCGGGTGAGCTAAAGTTGCCTGATCAGGCCCAAAGGTTTTGCAAAGTTTCGGCCACGTTGCAGTGCGGCATAATGAAAGTCGTGCCATGCCGCCGCGGTGCTTTCCAAGGGCGTTTGACTTGGG
Source organism: Bradyrhizobium sp. USDA 376 (assembly GCF_054063675.1). Lineage (NCBI taxonomy): Bacteria > Pseudomonadati > Pseudomonadota > Alphaproteobacteria > Hyphomicrobiales > Nitrobacteraceae > Bradyrhizobium > Bradyrhizobium sp. USDA 376. Next base: position 6,743,210 of record NZ_JBSSGN010000001.1, on the reverse strand, counting down.
TTAGAGAGGGCGAAAGTTTTCTCTGACCCGGAATTCCCATGGCCGCACCCAAGAAAGCCGCCGCAGGCGCTGCACAGGACAAGACCGACGGCGGTTCGCCCCCGGAATTCACCAGAGAGCAGGAGCTCAAGGCGCTCCGCGACATGCTCCTGATCCGGCGGTTCGAGGAAAAGGCCGGCCAGCTCTACGGCATGGGCGCCATCGGCGGCTTCTGCCATCTCTATATCGGCCAGGAGGCCGTGGTGGTCGGCATGCAGATGGCCCTGAAGGAGGGCGATCAGGTCATCACCGGCTATCGCGATCACGGCCATATGCTTGCCACCGGCATGGATGCCAATGGCGTGATGGCCGAGCTCACGGGACGCCGCGGCGGCTATTCCAAGGGCAAGGGCGGCTCCATGCACATGTTCAGCAAGGAGAAGCACTTTTACGGCGGCCACGGCATCGTCGGCGCCCAGGTCTCGCTCGGCACGGGTCTGGCCTTCGCCAACAACTATCGCGGCAACGGCAATGTCAGCGTCACCTATTTCGGCGACGGCGCGGCCAACCAGGGCCAGGTCTATGAGAGCTTCAACATGGCGGAGCTCTGGAAGCTGCCGGTGATCTACGTCATCGAGAACAACCGCTATGCCATGGGCACCTCTGTCTCGCGCGCTTCGGCGCAACAGGATTTCTCCAAGCGCGGCGCGTCCTTCAACATCCCTGGCAAGCAGGTCGACGGCATGGACGTCCGCGCCGTCAAGGCTGCCGGCGACGAGGCGGCCGCCTGGTGTCGCGCCGGCAAGGGTCCCTTCATCCTGGAGATGCAGACCTACCGCTATCGCGGCCACTCGATGTCCGATCCTGCAAAATATCGCACACGCGAGGAGGTCGAGAAGGTCCGCCACGACCAGGACCCGATCGAGCAGGTCCGCAATCGCCTGCTGGCGGCCAAGGTCAGCGAGGCCGATCTCAAGGCGATCGACGCCGAGGTGCGCGACATCGTCAACGCGTCCGCCGATTTCGCCCAGCATGATCCCGAGCCGGATGCCGCCGAGCTCTGGACCGACATTTACCGCTGAACGCGCGCAAGCTTTCTTTTGGAGTCGATATGCCAATTCAAGTGCTGATGCCCGCGTTGTCGCCCACGATGGAAAAGGGCAACCTTGCCAAATGGCTGAAGAAAGAGGGCGAGACGATCAAGTCGGGTGACGTGATCGCCGAGATCGAGACCGATAAGGCGACCATGGAGGTCGAGGCGACCGACGAGGGCACGCTCGGCAAGATCCTGATCCCCGAGGGCACCGCCGATGTCGCGGTGAACACGCCGATCGCGACCATCCTCGCCGATGGTGAAAGCGCGGCGGATCTTGCGAAAGCACCTGCGCCGGCCGCGAAGGCTGCAGAGTCCGCGCCGCCTGCTGCAGCAAAGGCCGAAGCGCCTGCGCCGAAGGCCGCGCCCGCTCCGCAGGCCGTTGCCGAACCCGATCCCGAGGTGCCCGCCGGCACCGAGATGGTGACGCAGACCATCCGTGAAGCGCTGCGCGATGCCATGGCCGAAGAGATGCGCCGCGACGCCGACGTCTTCGTGATGGGCGAAGAGGTCGCTGAATATCAGGGCGCCTACAAGGTCACCCAGGGTCTGTTGCAGGAGTTCGGCGCCAAGCGCGTCATCGACACCCCGATCACCGAGCACGGCTTCGCCGGCGTCGGCGTCGGTGCCGCCATGACCGGGCTGAAGCCGATCGTCGAGTTCATGACCTTCAACTTCGCCATGCAGGCGATCGACCAGATCATCAACTCCGCGGCCAAGACGCTCTACATGTCCGGCGGCCAGATGGGCTGCTCGATCGTGTTCCGCGGGCCGAACGGCGCCGCTGCGCGCGTCGCCGCCCAGCACAGCCAGGACTATTCGGCCTGGTATTCGAACATTCCGGGCCTCAAGGTCGTCGCGCCGTTCTCGGCCGCCGACTACAAGGGCCTACTCAAGGCCGCGATCCGCGACCCCAATCCGGTGATCTTCCTCGAGAACGAGGTGCTGTACGGGCACACCGGCGAGGTGCCGAAGCTCGACGATTTCGTGATCCCGATCGGCAAGGCGCGCATCGTGCGCTCCGGGAGCCACGTCACCCTGATCTCCTGGTCGAACGGCATGACCTATGCGCTGAAGGCCGCCGACGAGCTCGCCAGGGAGGGCATCGAGGCCGAGGTGATCGATCTGCGCACGCTGCGCCCGATGGATACCGAGACCATCATCAACTCCGTCAAGAAGACCGGCCGCGCGGTCACGGTGGAAGAGGGCTGGGCCCAGAGCGGCGTCGGCGCCGAGATCGCCGCGCGCATCATGGAGAACGCGTTCGACTATCTGGATGCGCCGGTCGCCCGTGTCTCCGGCAAGGACGTGCCGATGCCCTATGCCTCGAACCTGGAGAAGCTCGCGCTGCCCTCGGCGGCGGAAGTGGTCGAGGCCGCCAAAGCCGTCTGCTACAGGTAGACCATGGCGGGCCCGAAGGAGCAGCCACTACCGCCCGACGTCATGACCCGCGAGGATGCGGTCGAGATCCTGCGCGTGTTCGTGCTGGATGGCGGGCTGTCGATGGCGTTCCAGCGCGCCTTCGAGGAGCCCGACATGTGGGGCCTGCTGCTCGTCGATCTCGCCCGCCACGCCGCGCGCGCCTATGCGCGCGAGAGCGAATATACCGAGGAAGACGCGCTGAATCGGATCCTCGACATGTTCCAGGCCGAGATCGAGCGTCCGTCCCACCGACACCGGCACCACGACGCCGCGCGGGAAGGGACACTGAAAGTGGCGATCGAATCCTATCACTTCGATTTCATGCTGGAGGCGATCCGCGAGGCGGAGGCTTCGATCGCGCAGGGCGGCCTGCCGATCGGCGCCGTGCTGACGCGCGACAACAAGATCATCGCCCGCGGCCACAACAACCGCGTGCAGGAGAACAACGTGATCCTGCACGGCGAGATGAGCTGCCTGCGCGAGGCCGGCGCGATCACGTTCCACGACACCGTCATGTACACCACGCTGTCGCCTTGCTCGATGTGCGCCGGCGCGCTCGCCCTGTTCAAGGTCAAGCTGGTGGTGATCGGCGAATCCGTCACCTTCGAGGGATCCAAGGATATTCTCGACAAGTTCGGCATCCCCTGGATCGACCTTGCCGACGACCGCTCCATCACCATGATGAAGAATTGGCGTTCCATCCCTGCCAATGAGCGCCTCTGGCAGGGCGACATCGGCAACTAAACCTGGTCTGTTCGTCTCCGCTGTCGGAGACGACGTTTTGCAAAGTTCTTCTTGAGGTCAGCATGCCCATCAACATCCTGATGCCCGCTCTCTCGCCGACGATGGAGAAGGGCAACCTCGCCAAGTGGCTGAAGAAGGAAGGCGACAAGGTCAAATCCGGCGACGTCATCGCCGAGATCGAGACCGACAAGGCGACCATGGAGGTCGAGGCCATCGACGAGGGCACGATCGCCAAGATCCTGGTGCCCGAGGGTACGCAGGACGTTCCGGTCAACGACGTGATCGCGGTGCTCGCCGGAGAAGGCGAGGACGTGAAGGCGGCCGGCGCCGCAAAGCCCACCGCCTCGGCTGCTCCGCCGAAGGCAGAGAAGCCCGCTGACGCTGCTGCGCCGGCGCCCGCGCCGGCTGCGCCCAAGGCAGCACCGCCGCCAGCCGCCGCACCCGCGCCGCAGGCCGCCGCACCGGCCGCGCAGGGCAACGGCCATGGCGGCCGCGTGTTCTCGTCGCCGCTGGCGCGTCGCCTCGCCAAGGATGCCGGCATCGATGTCGGCATGGTCACCGGCACGGGCCCGCACGGCCGTGTGGTCGCGCGCGACGTCGAGCAGGCCAAGTCCGGCAAGGGCCTCAAGGCGCCCGCCGCGGCGCCGTCGGGCGCGCCCGCGATCGCGCCGACCATGTCGGACAAGCAGATCCTGTCGCTGTTCGAGCCGGGCTCCTACGACATCGTCCCGCATGACGGCATGCGCCGCACCATCGCGCAGCGCCTGACCGCGTCGATCCAGAACGTCCCGCACTTCTATCTCACCATCGACTGCGACATCGGCAAGCTGCTCGCCGCCCGCGAGGAGATCAACGCCGCCGCGCCGAAGGACAAGGAGAAGAAGCCGCTCTACAAGATCTCGGTCAACGACTTCGTCATCAAGGCGATGGCGGTCGCGTTGCAGAAGATCCCGAACTGCAATGTCAGCTGGACCGAAAGCGGCATGGTCAAGCACCACCATTCCGACGTCGGCGTTGCCGTGGCGATGCCCGGCGGTCTGATCACGCCGATCATCCGCAAGGCCGAGACCAAGACGCTCTCGACCATCTCCAACGAGATGAAGGATTTCGCCGCGCGCGCCCGCTCGCGCAAGCTGAAGCCCGAGGAATATCAGGGCGGCACGACGGCCGTCTCCAACCTCGGCATGTACGGCATCAGCCACTTCACCGCCGTGATCAACCCGCCGCATGCGACAATCCTCGCGGTCGGCACCAGCGAGGAACGGCCCGTCGTGCGTGGCGGCAAGATCGAGATCGCGCACATGATGAGCGTGACCTTGTCCTGCGATCACCGCGCCATCGACGGCGCGCTCGGCGCCGAGCTGATCGGCGCGTTCAAGCAGCTGATCGAAAATCCCGTCATGATGATGGTCTGACGCGGCGGCAAAGGGGGCAACCTTGCATGTCCGTACCCGCTGGCCATGGATATCGCTGCTGCTTGGAGCCGTCGTCGCGCTCAACCCGGTTGGGCTCGAATTTCTTCACTCTGCGTTCTTTGCCGGCGAGCAACTGGCACGGAACATCGCCCAGCCCATTGTGCTCACCGCGTTGGCCATCATGGTCCTGGCGGTGCTGCTCGAATGGCTGGTGAGATCTTTTCTGGTCAAGCGCCGCGCCCGCGGCGCCTCTTGAGTTGAACGGGAGCCGACATGGCCGATACATCCTTCGACGTCATCATCATCGGCTCCGGTCCCGGCGGCTACGTCACGGCGATCCGCGCCGCGCAGCTCGGCCTCAAGACTGCGATCGTCGAAAAGTCCTATCTCGGCGGCATCTGCCTGAACTGGGGCTGCATCCCGACCAAGGCGCTGCTGCGTTCGGCCGAGATCTATCACTACATGCAGCACGCCAAGGATTATGGCCTGTCTGCGGAGAAAGTCTCGTTCGATCCGAAGGCCGTGGTGCAGCGCTCGCGTGGCGTCTCGAAGCGGCTGAACGATGGCGTCGGCTTCCTGATGAAGAAGAACAAGGTCAGCGTGATCTGGGGCGCGGCCTCGATCGACGCGCCCGGCAAGGTCACCGTGAAGAAGTCCGATGTCGAGGGGCCCAAGGGCTCGCTGGGCGAGGGGACCTACCAGGCCAAGCACATCATCGTCGCGACCGGCGCGCGGCCGCGCGTGCTGCCCGGGCTCGAGCCCGACAAGAAGCTGATCTGGACCTATTTCGAGGCGATGGTGCCGGAGCGGATGCCGAAGTCGCTGTTGGTGGTCGGCTCTGGCGCGATCGGCATCGAGTTCGCCTCCTTCTTCCACACCATGGGAAGCGACGTCACCGTGGTCGAGGTGCTGCCGCAGATACTGCCCGTCGAGGACGCCGAGATCGCAGGTCTCGCGCGCAAGCGCTTCGAGAAGATGGGCATCAAGATCATGTCCTCGACCAAAGTGACAAAACTGGAGAAGAAGGCCGACAGCGTCGTCGCCACCATCGACGACGGCAAGGGCAAGCCTGTCACCACCGAGTTCGAGCGCGTGATCTCGGCCGTCGGCGTCGTCGGCAACATCGAGAATCTCGGCCTCGAAAAGCTCGGCGTCAAAACCGACCGTGGCTGCATCGTCATCGACGGCTACGGCAAGACCAATGTCCCCGGCATCTACGCCATCGGCGACGTCTCTGGTCCCCCGATGCTCGCGCACAAGGCCGAGCATGAGGGCGTGATCTGCGTCGAGGCGATCAAGGGCCTGCATCCGCATCCCATGGACAAGAACATGATCCCGGGCTGCACCTATTGCCATCCGCAGGTCGCCTCCGTGGGCCTCACGGAAGCCAAGGCCAAGGAGAACGGCCGTGAGATCCGCGTCGGACGCTTCCCCTTCGTCGGCAACGGCAAGGCGATCGCGCTCGGCGAGGACCAGGGCCTCGTCAAGGTGATCTTCGACAAAAAGACCGGCCAGCTGCTCGGCGCCCACATGGTCGGTGCTGAGGTCACCGAGCTGATCCAGGGCTACGTCGTCGCCATGAATCTGGAGACCACGGAAGAAGAGCTGATGCACACGGTGTTCCCGCATCCCACCCTGTCGGAGATGATGAAGGAAGCCGTGCTGGATGCGTACGGACGGGTGCTGAATATCTAAGGGGGCTGCCCTCGCATTTGCCTGTTCCGTCATCCTGAGGTGTGAGTTCGGCGGTGCGCAGCACCGCCGAGCGAGCCTCGAAGGATGAACGGCCAAGATGCAGCAGCGGGGCCCGTCGCCCTTCGAGGCTCTCCATGTGGCGCGTTGCGCCGCATGGTTCGCACCTCAGGGTGACGGGCTAAAGACTAGAACACCAGAATAAGAAGAGGAAACCAGCCCATGCAAGACAACGACAACCTCACCATCGAACGCCCGACCTTCGTCACCCATCTGGAATGCGCGATGGAGGGCGATCACTACGCGGCCGACCAGGTCCACAACCTCTCCAAGGCCGGCAAGCCGCTGCTGGTGCGCTATGATCTCGCGGGCGTGAAGAAGGCGCTGACCAAGGATGCGCTCAGCAACCGTCCCGGCGACATGTGGCGCTACCGCGAGCTGCTGCCGGTGCGCAAATGCAAGGACATCGTCTCGCTCGGCGAAGTCACGACGCCGCTGATCCGGCTGCCGAAGCTCGGAAAGAAGCTCGGCGGCGGCGAGATCATCGTGAAGGATGAGGGGCGCCTGCCGACCGGCTCGTTCAAGGCGCGCGGCCTGGTGATGGCGGTCTCGATGGGCAAGGCACTCGGCATCAAGCACATGGCGATGCCGACCAATGGCAATGCCGGCGCGGCGCTGGCGGCCTACGCCACCTCCTGCGGCATCAAGACCACGATCTTCTGCCCGGCCGACACGCCCGAGGTGAACGTCAGCGAGATCGAGCTCCAGGGTGCGACCGTCTACCGGGTCAACGGCTATATCGACGATTGCGGCAAGATCGTCGGCGAGGGCAAGGCGAAGGTCGGCTGGTTCGACACTTCGACGCTGAAGGAGCCGTACCGCATCGAGGGCAAGAAGACGATGGGCCTCGAGCTCGCCGAGCAGCTCGGCTGGGACGTGCCGGACGTGATCTTCTATCCGACCGGCGGCGGCACCGGCCTGATCGGCATGTGGAAGGCGTTCGACGAGCTGGAGAAGATCGGCTTCATCGGCTCAAAACGCCCGCGCATGGTCGCGGTGCAGGCCTCCGGCTGCGCGCCGATGGTGCGCGCTTACGAGGCCGGCACCGAGCACGCGACACGCTGGGAGGACGCCCACACCATCGCATCAGGCATCCGCGTGCCGCAGGCGATCGGCGATTTTCTCATCCTGCGCGCGGTGCGCGAGAGCAAGGGTTTTGCCATTGCGGTCGATGACGACAAGATCTCCGGGGCACTGAACGAGGTCGCGCGCGAGGAGGGGCTGCTGCTGTGCCCGGAGGGCGCTGCGACCTATGCCGCCTACAAGGAGAGCCTTGCCGACGGCCGCGTCAGCAAGAGCGATCGCGTGATGCTGTTCAACTGTGCGACCGGCCTGAAATATCCGCTGCCGCCGGTCACCCGCACGCTCGACCGCCACAAGCCGATCGACTACTCGCAGTTCTAGGTACGACCAATCAGCCGGAGCGCGATCATCGCGCTCCGGCGCGTCAATTGGTCTCTTCACGACCGATCCCTCTTCCCGTACGCGGGAGAGCACAAAAACAACAATGACATCGCTGGGGAGAACACAATGAAGAAGGCCGTCCGGGCCGGACTGATCGGTATTCTCGCTATTGCAGGCGCAGCTCGCGCCGACGACTATCCCTCGCGCCCCATCACCATCATCGTTCCCTTCGCAGCCGGCGGTCCGTCGGACGCGATGGCGCGCGTGCTCGCCGAGCGGATGCGGACCTCGCTCGGCCAACCCCTGGTGATCGAGAACGTCACCGGCGCGGGCGGCTCGATCGGCGTCGGCCGCGCCGTGCAATCGCCGCCCGACGGTTACACCATCTCCTTCGGCCATCTCGGCACGCACGTCGCCAACGGCGCCGTCTACAAGCTCAGCTACGACCTCGTCGCGGACCTCGAACCCGTGGTGCTGCTGCCGAGCAACCCGATGATCGTGGTCAGCAAGAATGCGGTGCCCGCGACCTCGCTGAAGGAGCTGATCGAATGGCTGAAGTCGCGGCCCTCGCCGCCGACCGCCGGCACCGCCGGCGCAGGCTCCGGCAGCCACATCGCCGGCGTTTATTTCGAGAGCGTGTCCGGCATCAAGCTGCAATACGTCCCGTACCGCGGCACCGCGCCCGCGCTGAACGACCTGATCGCCGGGCAGATCGATATCATCGTCGACCAGACCTCCAACTCCATCAACCAGGTTCGCGCCGGCACCATCCGCGCCTACGCCATCACCGACAACAAGCGCCTCGCCTCCGCGCCCGACATCCCGACCGCGGAGGAGGCCGGGCTGAAGGGCTTCAACATGACGCTGTGGTCGGGCATGTGGGTGCCGAAGGGCACGCCGAAGGAGATCGTGACCAAGCTCAACGCCGCGGCCGTGGAGGCGCTGAACGATCCCGCCGTGAGGAAGCAGCTCGAAAGCCAGGGCCTGGAGATGACGCCGCAGGACCAGCTCACCCCGGACGCGCTCGGCGCGCGGCAAAAAGCCGAGATCGCAAAGTGGTGGCCGATCATCAAGGCCGCGAACATCAAGGTGGATTGAGGGCCACGCAGCGCACAATGTCCTGGCCGTGAGGACCGGCGGGACGCGGCGCCGCCGCGTCACATCTTGGCCTCACCGGCGCCCGACAGTGCCGTGTCCAGGCACTCGATCAAGGCTCGCGTTGAAAACGGCTTGGCGAGAAAGCAGATCGCGCCGGCCTTCAGCGCGCGGTCGCGCACGGCCTCGTCCGGAAAGGCCGTCATGAAGATGAAGGGCGTGATGCGCCCGATGCCGCGCAGATGCGTCAACAGCTCGACACCGCTCATGGCGGCCATCTGCACGTCCGCGATCACGCAGGAGGTCGTCTCCAGTTCGGCGGATTGAAGAAATTCGTGAGCGGAGCCAAAGGTGTAGACCGTGTATCCGCGCGACGTCAGGAGGTTGTTCGTCGCAAGGCGAACTGAGGCATCATCATCAATGACGGAAATGATCGAAGGCACTGACAAGATGATCGCTCCTGAACGGGGAGCCGCCGGCCGCGGTTCAGCCGCTTCAGGGAAGGTGGGCCACCAGAGCGAGCTTGGAAAGCATACTTAGGTTTGCAAATGACCCCTGTTGCGCGGGATTCCGAGCGCGTCCGTCATTCTGACGAGATCGGCCAGCGACTTCGCCCCCATCTTCCGCATGATCTGCCCGCGATAGATCTTCACGGTGATTTCGGCCAATCCGAGCTCGGCGGCGACCTGCTTGTTCATCAGGCCGGATGCAACCAGGGCGAGGACGTCGCGCTCGCGTGTCGTCAGCCCCTCGAAACGGGATCGCACACCCGAGATCGACTTTTCGGCATCGCGCCGCTTGCGATCTCGTTCGATCGCCGCTTGTACCGCATCCAGCATGTCCTGGTCACGCACCGGCTTGGTCAGAAAATCGACGGCACCGCTTTTCATGGCTCTCACGGTCATGGGGATATCGCCATGACCGGTGATGAAGATGATGGGCGTGTGAATGTTGGCCTTGGCGAGGTCGGCCTGGAGGTCGAGGCCGCTCGAGCCCGGCAGGCGGATGTCGAGCACGAGGCAACTGGGGACCGCAGGCGGTTTGGCTTCCAAGATCTCCGCCGCCGAGCTGAAGGCTTGGACCTTGAGACCGACCGATTGAAAGAGATTGGTGAGCGCACGGCGCATCGAGGGATCATCATCGACGATCAGGACGATCGGTTCACCGGCGCTCGCCTCGGCCTGCTTGGCATGGTCAGTCACGACGTGTCCTTGTGTGGCAAGGGCAGGGCGATCTGGAATGTTGCACCGCGCCCCTCATTTTGAAGGGCCGAAAGCCGGCCCGCGTGAGCCTCTATAATCGATCGGCAGATCGAAAGTCCCATTCCCAGACCGCCCGATTTCGTCGTGAAGAAGGGGGTGAAGATGCGTTCCTTGACCTCTTTGCCGAGGCCGATACCGCGGTCCGTCACCGTGAGGAGCAGGCTGTCGTCGTCGTCCGCCTGGCACGAGCGGATCGCCAGTTCGCGCGGGCGATCGACATTGCCCTGCATGGCTTCGATGCCGTTCATCACCAGGTTGATCAGCACCTGCTGGAGCTGAATCCGGTCGCCGCAGATCCGGGGCAGGTCGGACGCCAGCTCCATTCGCACCGAGACCGCGTGCGTCGCGAGCTCGCGCCGAACGAGCGCAACGGCCTCCCTGACGACCTCGTTGATGTCGAGTGGGACGACTTCGATCTCGGTCTTCTTCGCAAGCGCCCTGATCCGGCGGATCACCTCGCTCGCCCGATTGGCGTCCTCGACAATCCATTCGGCGGAACGGCGCGCGGCCTTCATATCGGCCGGTTCGCGGTCGAGCCAGGCGATGCAGGCGTCCGCGTTGGAGATCACCGCGGCAAGAGGCTGGGTGATTTCATGGGCAATCGAGGTGGTCAGCTCGCCGAGCGTCGTGACGCGCGTGACATGGGCGAGTTCGCCTTGCGCCTTGCGTAGCGCCTCTTCCGCCTGGTCGACGCGGATTGCCGCCGTGATGTCGCTGCTGACGCCGCGATAGCCGAGAAAATTGCCTTGCGCATCATGGAAGGGCTTGCCGCTGGTGCGCACGTAGATGGGAGATCCGCTGCGATCCCTGCTGCGGTAGATCAGATCGCGGAACGGGACGCGGGCATCGAGCGCCGCGCGATGCTGCTCCCATTTCTCAGGCTCGAGCTCGGCATCGGGTGGAATGTCCCAACGGGTCAGGCCGATCAGACCCGTCGGCGGGGCGGTGGAGGTGTCGGCATGTTCCGATATCCGCGTGATGCGGTGGTCCGGCCCGGTCTCCCAGAACCAGTCCGATGCGGTTTCGGCATAGTCGCGGAATCGCTGCTCGGATGCCTTGAGCTCGTCGAACGCCTTATGCAGCGCATCTTTTGCCGCGAGCTGCTCGGTGACGTCCACATGCGTGCCGATGATTTCGATCACCTCGCCGTCGCCGCCGATCACGGGATGTCCCTCGCTATGGACGCGTCTGATCGAGCCGTCGGGGCGGGCAATCCGGAAGTCGATCTGGAAGGGCTGCTTCTGCCGAACCGCTTCGCGCTCCATCTCGACAATCCGCTGAAAGTCCTCCGGCAGGATACGTTGCTGAAAAGCCCGGGCCGGGACATCGATCTGATCCGGCTCAAACCCGAACAGGCGGTAGAGTTCAGCCGATCGGTAGGCGAACTCCTGACGATGAACGTCCCAGGACCAACTGCTCGTATGGCTGAGGCGTTGGGCTTCACTCAAATAGGCCTCGCTGCGACGTAGCCTCTGTTCCGCTTCCTTGGCAATCGTGACATCGGTCACCGCCCCGACGAACTCGATGCGCCCGGATGGATGTCGAACCGCGCGCGCCACGGAATGGAGATATTTGACCGATCCGTCGGGCATCAGCAGGCGGTATTCGTGGTCGAAATCCTCCGCCAGGCGGTAGGCCCGATCGAGGGTGCTGCGCACCGTAGCGCGATCTTCCGGATGGATGCGCTGAAAGACAAAGCGGAGGGTCGGCTTGGTCGCCGGGTCGCACTGGAAGATGCGAAAGGTCTCCCTCGACCAGACCGCTTCACCGGTCGCAAGGTTCAAGCCGAAGCTGCCGGTGTGGCTCAATTCCTGGGCCTGGGCGAGATAGGCCTCGCTCTGGCGCAGCGCGTCCTCGGTCTCCTTGCGCTGGGTGATGTTCTCGCAGGCGACCAGCAGGATCGGCGTGCCGTCGCCGCGCAGCATCGCCTTGGCGTTTTCACGGACCCAGAGCACCGACCCGTCCTTCCGGAACTTGCGAATCTCCCAGGTATGCGACTGGTCCAAGGTCGTAAGGCACAACGCGACGCATTGACGAACGAAGTCGTGGTCTTCCTCGAAGAAGACGTTCAGCACGGATCGGCCGATCAGCTCGTCCGTCGTGTATCCCAGTTGTGCGGCGCCGAACGTATTGACGTTGAGCACCGTTCCGGCCGGATCGACCATGAAGTACATGACCGGATTGTGCTCGAACACCTCGCGCCATTGCTTCATGGCGTCACGCAGATCGGCGTTCTGCCGCGAGGCGTCCGCGACCGCGGGCCCATCCTTTACGCCGTTGCCGAATGATCGAAGCGCCGCAAGGCCGCCGAGCAGGAGTTGTGCGGCCGAATTCCCGAGTTTCATGATCTGGCCAGGCATCATCGCAAGCGTCCCGGCTCGCCAGCGTCAAAGCGAAGTAGAGCACTTTGCCATAACAGGGGCAATTCCCTCCGACCAAAGTCGAATCCTCGGCAGAATTCCCGATTGCCGTGCAGCTTGCGCGCGTTGCGCCGTCTCGTTGCGCAGGTGGGGCGGAGTCCGGAAAACTACGGCACAAACCTACGTATAGCTCGCACAACCCTAGTTCTAGCGCGCATTTACCTCCGTACAATTGAGCGGTGCATTGCAGGGGGCCTAGTCTTGCGGTCAATCGAGAGGAGACGATTGCGGAGCGCAAATTGCCCAAAAGCTCGGCGTGTTGCCTCCAAAGAGCCAGGCTCTGCGTCCGCCGCCCTGACTTGCCGGCTGAATGAGCCGGTCACGATTGAGAAGCCGCATTTTCCGTGACGACCGTGGCGAACTCTGCATTTGCGCACGAGGAAGCCAGGACCCCAAGAGGTCAAGAGGAGAGGATGATGTGCGATAGCCCCGAGTACTCAGAACGCCGTCCCGAGTCCAAAGGCTGTGCCGTCTGTGCCGGCAAGTTTGGCCTGATCCGATACTACTCCTGGCGGACGCCGCTCTGCTCGCGGAAATGCCTCGACCGGTTCAGGGCGCGTCGCGAACGCGACCGCAGCTGGCTGTTCCGGTGCCAGGCGGCATGAATATCGGCAGCCCCACCTAGCCCGTCAGGCCATTTCGCCGTCCGGAGGCTGTGAGTTGAACCGTAGCTGCAAGCTCCTGATGGCGATCGCGCTACCGCTTCCGCTGCTGACGGGCGTCAAGGCCGAGGAAGCCGCACGGGATGGTTCTCATCGTCACCATCCGCCTCAGGATCGACAGCTGCACGAGAAGTTCTATTCGAACTGGCGCATGCCGGACAATCCGGTTCTGAGCTGCTGCAACAATGCGGATTGCTACCCGACCGAGATACGCTACGTCGACGGCAAAATCTACGCGCGGCGCCGGGAAGACGGGAAATACATCCCGATCCCGTCCCAGAAGGTCGAGCGCAACAGAGACAATCCCGACGGTCGCAACCATATCTGCGCGCCGCCGCCGTCCGCCTCTCTGGTCGACACGGTCTACTGCTTCGCGCTGGGAGGTGCCACGTGAGATTCATATTGGTGAACGGCAGAACCCCGTTTCGCAAGACGTCGTGTCTGTGGTGCTGCGAAGAGATCGAGGGTGGCTATCTGCGCGATGCCAGGACACTGCTGCGCTACTGCGGCTACGAATGCTACGCGCTTCATCAGGAAGCAGCGCCGTTGATCGATGGGCGTACGCGCGCTGCATCCTGAGCAGGCAGGCCGGAGAGACGTGAGGACACGGCATTGAGATTCATGCTCGTCAACCAGGAACATCCTTGCCACGGCGCGGTCTGCGGCGCATGCGACCGGCCGCTGGGTTCGAGTTACGTCCGGCACGTGTCCAAGCAAGAGCGGTATTGTGACTACGATTGCTACCGCCAGCGGACGGCCATGGACATGCTGAGGCCCCACAGCCCGTTCGAGGCGATCGCGGTGCTGACGGCAATGGCGAGCTGGAGCTGGATGATTCAGATGGGCGCGCTGTCGCGCGCGCTGGCTGAGGTCTATCTGCGCGAGTACGACCTTCTGACCACGGAAGGAGGTGACCGCTAGCTGCCGATGCAGGCGCGCGCAGAGCCGTCGGCCGCAGTCACCGCGTCCAGCCCGCGCCGCGTCCAGCCCCGGCGGTCGCGAGGCTAGGGCGACGGGGCTGCGGCCGATACCGTCGGATCCGCGCTCACTTCCTGGGTCGTGACGCGCTGCTCTGACTTCGACGCGACCATGCCGCTGCCCTCGAACCGTACGCGGTAGACCAGCACGTTCTCGATGACGCGCTGGACGTAATTGCGCGTCTCCGACAGCGGGATGCGCTCGACCCAGTCGACCGGATCGACATTGGGATCCCTGGGGTCGCCGCGCGCCTGCACCCATTCGCGCACGCGGCCACGGCCGGCATTGTAGCCGGCGAAGGTCATGATCTGGTTGCCGCGATATTCCGACAGCAGCGCACTGAGCTCGGCCGCGCCCATCTGCGTGTTGTAGACGGGATCGGAGACCATCCTGTCCCAGTCATAGGTCAGGCCGAAGCGTTTTGCGGTGTCGCGGCCGGCTTCCGGCGTCACCTGCATCAGCCCGACCGCGTTGGCGGGCGACTTGTCGCGCTGGTCGAACGAGCTCTCGGTGCGTGCCACCGAGTAGATCACGCTGGTGTCGATCGCAGGCGCGACCTGCCTGTGCTCGGGGATGCCGATGGTCGGGAAGGCGTAATGGTCGAGCGCGAGCCCGCGCGCCAGCGCCGACTTGCCGACCTCCAGCATCACGCGGGCATCGTTGCGCCGGCCGGCGAGCTCGCCGAGCGCTTCGAGCGCTGCGACGTCGGTGCTCTCCTTGGCAAAATCCTCGGCGTAGTAGAACACCATGTCGCGCTCGCCGATCCCGTACAGCATGTCGGCGGCGCGCACGCGCTCATCAGTGGGAGGTGTGTCGGCAGAGGCCAGCACGGGCGAGGGTGCACGCAGCTCGATGCGGTCGAGCCCGAGCTTGGCGCGGGCGAGCTGGCCGTAATAGGCGGTCGAATAGCGCGCCGCGGCCTTGTAGCTCGTACGGGCGTCGGCGGTCGCGCCCATGGCTTCCGCCGCGCGGCCGCGCCAGTAATGCGCGCGCGACAGCGCGATCGGATTGGCCGAGCCCTCGTCGATCGCGGCGAAATGCACCATCGCCGTCCTGGGATCGTCGAGATAGCGCAGCGCGATCCAGCCGCACATGAAATGGTAGTCGACGCGGTAGACTTCCTTCTCGGGCACGGCCGCCGTGCGCACCACATCGTAAGCGGTCTTGAACTTGCCCTGATCGAGCAGCTTGCGCGCCAGCATGCGGCGCTCGCGCCACCAGGCGTCGGTGTCCTGCGCGGCCATCGTCTCGGGCGCCGCGGCGAGGATCACCTCGGCCGCATCGTCGATGCGGTCTTTCTGGAGATGCCATTGCACGCGGCACAGCACATAGCCGAGATCGCGGCGCGCCTCGCTCCCAACGTCGTCGAGATAGTCCTTGGCCTTGTTCGCCTTGCCCGTAACCGCAGCACAGGCCTTGACGATCGCGAGCGCATCCTCGCCGAGCCGCTTTGCCGCGCGCCTTGCGGCGGCATAGTCCTTGGCGCCGAGCCGCTTGTCCATGCGGGCGCGATGGTCGTCGGCGTTCAGCAGATCGCGGAACGCCTCGTAGGAATCTTCTTCGCTGCGCTCGGACAATTCGTCCGTGCGCCAGGCCTCGCGCACCAGCCGCGCGGCCCTGTCGGTCTCGCCTTCCGTGAGCAGCACGCGGGCGAGCGCGAACTTGCCCTTGGCGCTGGTCGGGCGGTCCATCGTGAATTTGTGCACGGTGGCGGCGTCGGTCTTCTCTTGCCACAGCCGGGCCTCGGCGCGGCGGCGCAGAAGCGCGCTGCTCGGCCAGTCCGGGTTGGCGGCGAGGAAGCCGGCGTAGCGCTTGAAATTCGCGGTGCTCTCGGAATGGCGCAGCATGAACCAGTCGGCGAGCTTCTGACCGGCGGGGTCGGCGATGCGGTCGCGCGCCGCGCTCGCGTCGTCGGTCTTGCCCCTGCGCGCGAGATCGATCGCGTCCTTCAGCGCGGCGAGATCGCCGGTGAGCGGCGGCGCGGCCGGCTTGTCCGCGCGCTCGTCGTCCTGCTTCTTCGACTTGCGCTTGGCCTCGGCATGCTTGCCATGGCGGGATTTTGCCGCGGCATGGCGCTGCTTGCCGGCTTTCGCCTCATGCGTCTTCTTCGACGCATGCGACTTGTGACTGCTCTTCGCCGCCAGCTCCGACGGAAGGAGGGCCAAAGCGGCCACGGCAACGACACACGCGAGCGAGCGTAGGCACTGGTTCATTGGATGGTCCCCCTGCGAAACCACTACAAACCAAGGTCCGCGATCGTATGCGGCTTGAGAATCAAAGACACCAAACGATGCCACGGCATCGTTTCGCATTTCTCACGCTGTCGCAACAATGCGGCAAAATACGGATGAGGCAAGGGAACTTCCGCAAAGGAGAAAAGGGCAGGTGCTTTAACCTTTGTTAACGATTTGGGCTCGCACGACGGTTGTGCGCGTCTGGAGCGTCGCCGCGGCCAGATTGCGCGTGTTCCCGGTGCCAAATCCGGTGTATTGAGTTCCCTAAACCATCGTTGCAGCCTTTGCCCCGCACCTATGCCGATTTTCAACCAGTCGATCCGGCGCAAGATTGTCGGCATCGCCCTCGGACTCATCGTTCTGATGCTGGTCACCTCGATCCTGTCGATGGTGATGTCGAGCCAGGTCGGCGTCCTCCTTGACGAGCTGACCAATCGCTACATCCCGGCCTATGGCGACCTGGCGCGCGCCAACATCCGTTCGCTGGAGCGATCGGTGGCGCTGCGGCGGATGATCATGATGAAGATGCAGGCGTCCTCGGACGAGGAGGCCTACGCGGCGCGCCTGCGCGAGTTCGAGGAAGCGGACCGCAAGATCGAGGAAGAGGCCGAGGGCGCGCGCAAGCTGATCAATGCGATCATCGATGATACCAGGACGCCATCGGACAATGCCGCGCTGGCGCGGATCGAGACCCGCATCGAGACCGCCGTCAGCGAGCTGCGCCGCGATCAGAACGCGGACCACGCAAAGCTCCTCAAGCAGATCGACGCACAGCAGATGGCGGAGGCCCGCGCCACGCTCGAGCATATCGACGCGCTGCGCGACCAATTCAACCAGAAGATCGACGCCATCCGTGGCGACATGCTCAAGCAGGTCTTTGCCTCCACGGCGACGGTGATTGGCCGTCAACATCAGGCGATCCTCATCTCGGGCCTGGTCACCGTCCTCGCCGCCGTCGTGGGATTTGTCTTTGCGCTGCTGGTCTCGAGCGGCATTACCCGCCCGGTGCGGCTCCTGCTGGCCGGCACCCGCGAGGTCGAGGCGGGCCACTTCGACAAGCCAATCACCGTCTCCACGCGGGACGAGATCGGCGAGCTCGCCGCCGCCTTCAACCGCATGATCGAGCAACTCCGCCACAACGAGCGCATCCGCGAGACTTTTGGCCGCTACATCGATCCCAAGGTGGTGCAGGGCCTGATCGAGCGGCCGGAGGTCGCCATCGACGGCCAGCGCCGGGTGATGACCATCATGTTCTGCGACATGAGCGGCTTCACCTCGATGAGCGAGGGCATGACCCCGCGCGGCCTCGTCAAGGTGATGAACCACTATTTCACGGTCATGTCCGCTCCCGTGAGGAACAATCGCGGCGTGATCGACAAATATATCGGCGACGCCATCATGGCCTATTGGGGCCCGCCCTTCATCGAAGGGGACGAGCCGGCGCTGCTCGCCGGCCTTGCCGCCGTCGAGATGGCCGATGAGGTGCCCGCGCTGCAGAAGCAGCTGCCGGATCTGCTCGGCATCCGCGCCATGCCCGCACTGTGCGACCTGCGGATCGGCATTGCCACCGGCGAGGTCCTGACCGGCAGCATCGGCTCCGAGTTGATGATGAGCTTCACCGTGATGGGCGATGCCGTGAACCTCGCCTCGCGGCTCGAGGCCGTCAACAAGGTCTACGGCACCCGCATCCTGATCGCGCAGGCGACGGCGGATGCGATCGGCGCGCATCTCGAGCTGCGCGAGATCGATCGTCTCGCGGTCGCCGGCCAGAGCGCGCCGCAGGCGATCTTCGAGGTGATCGGCAGGGCAGGCGCGCTGACGGAGGCGCAAGCGAGCCTGCGAGAGCATTATGCCGAAGGTCTTGCCGCCTATCGCACCTGCCGCTTCGCCGAAGCCCGTGCCGCCTTCAACGCGGCGCTCGAAGCTGTGCCTGGCGATGGTCCCTCGCGCACGCTGCTCGATCGCATCGCGCAGTTGGAGGCCAATCCGCCGGAGGAGGGCTGGGACGGCGCCTGGCGGTTGGAGCAGAAATAGGTAGCGGCATCCTCTTCTCGCCGCCTGCGCCGACGAAAATTGATGCTACCCCATAACCATGTTCGCCGTGACCTATTTCCGGGGCTTAGGCTCATTGGTCCTTGTGGCGTTTGATGGGGACACGCCGATGACAGAACTTGAGGACAGGCTGGAACGGTTCGAGACGCTCACGGCCGAATGCGAGCTGATCGCCAAGCTCGCCACCGACAGCACCAAGCGCGCATTCTATCTGAAACTGTCAGAACAGTACCGCCAACTCGCGGTGGACATGCGGCAGGTGATCGCGACGAAAACTGCGGCCTGACGCCGGCTGCAATCCGTTTTTAATCTTTGGCGCGCATCCTCCAGGGATGCGAGCGCGGGGCTTCCACGGTTGCTCGCGGTGGGAATGCAGGGGTCCGTTGCGGTGCAACGTGCCTCGCTGACGTCGCTTTGCCACTCTCTACAGGGCAATCCCATGCGCCTTCTTGCAGTCCTTGTTCTCGCGCTCGCAATGGCAGCCTGCAACCAGGAACAGGACATCACCGGGTCGACCTCGACCTGCCCGATGCGGAACTACAGCTCGTACAATGCGCGCGACATGAACCAGTGCGTGGCCGCCTGCAAGGCGTGCGACCACGGCACCACGGTCACCTGCACCACCTCCTGCACCCTCAAGGGCGCGCACTGAGCCTTTCAGCCGGATGCCGGCGGATCGGGAACAGCGAGTCCGTTGGCGCCGCACGGCATGAGGCGGGCGGTGCTTGGGCACCGGAACGATTCACATGGGTTAATCATTGAAGGAGCGGGCAGGACGCGGAGTCCGATGGAATGGGTATGCTCGATCCCGGGCGGTTTCTGGTGTCTTGCTCGCAATGCGAGGCCTGGCCGATGGCCGCCAATGTGAAACGTTCGAGCTGGTCGGCGTCCCCGCATGAGGTTCGCTTCGTGTGCCCGCGCTGTCGCCGCGAGGAGACCGCGATCGTTTCTGCCTCCGGCGAGTTGACGCCAATCCGGCGCGTCGACGTTCCGCCGCGCGACGTGGCTGCGGCCTGGGCTCAGGCGCAGCGTCCGAGAGGCCGGACCTAGACGGCCGACACATCGCTCGCTTGCGTTTTGGAACCCGGCCGGTCACCGAAGCGTTTCCGCCTCCGACATCAACGCGATCGAGGCTGTGCGAATGATCAGCGAGCATTTCGACACCCGCACCCGCATCAACATGAAGCTGGCACTGGACCGGGTCTGCCGCAATCGCCCCGACGGCGAGGACCACGACTTCCGCAGATCGGTCGCTGAAAACATCATCCGCTGTGCGCTGGCAGGCCGCACCGGCATCGGCCAGCTCGTCGACGCCGGCGAGCGGGCGATGATCAGGACGCAGGCGGAGCGGGAGCCGGTGTGATCGTGTTCGCCTGACGTTCGGGCTCATCGTTCGACCGGTCGATTGACTCAACCTGCGAACGCCCCGTAGATTGATCGGTGACGGTTCTCCTCATGGAGATCAAAAGGGAACGTGGTGCGGGATTTTCCCAAAACCACGGCTGCCCCCGCAACTGTAAGCGGTGAATCTTTCGTCATATGCCACTGGGAATCTCGGTCCTGGGAAGGCGACGTAGAGGTAACGACCCGCGAGCCAGGAGACCTGCCGTCAGCCGTGGTCACACGCGAAGATGTCGGTCGGGGAGTACAGACATTAGCTTCACACGAGCAATCCATCGCTCCGCGTGAAACCTCGTTCGCTGTGACGTGCCACTGACGTCATACCGAGGTTACAACTGTGTCCCGCATTGTCTCTGCCGCCAGGCGCCTCAGCGCCGGCCTTGTCGCATCCATTTACCTCCATTCGCTCGATCTCTCCGTCGCCCGGGCGCAGCAGGCTGCCAACGAGCAGCTGCCGCCGGTCGAGGTGACCAACTCCGACGATCAGAACCGCACCCGCGCCAGGGCGACGGGCGATGGCGACGTGGTGAGGAGGCGTGCGCCGTCGAGCGGCGCCGGCTCATCCGGCTCCGGCAATGCGGCTGCCGCCAGCAACGGGGGTATCGTCGGGGCCGCTACGACCGTCATCACGGCCACGGACATCGCGCATTCGCCGTCGCAGACCCTTGCCGAGATCATCGCAACGCAAGTAGCGGGCGCCCAGATCACGACGCTCTATGGCGGCCCGATCGGCGCCAGGACCAGCGTCGACCTGCGCGGCTTCGGCGCTTTTGCGACCGCCAACACGCTGGTGCTGGTCAACGGCCGGCGGCTGAACGACATCGACATGGCGCAGGTGGACCTCTCCACCATCCCGCTCAATTCCGTCGAGCGCATCGAAATCACGCGCGGCAATTCGGGCGCGGTGCTTTACGGCGACAACGCAGTCGGTGGCGTGATCAACATCGTCACCAAGAACGGCATCGGCGGACCGCCCGTGACCGCGCGCATCGAGGCCGGCTTTGGCTTGTTCAATACGAAGCTTGGCAACATCTCGACCTCGCTCAATTCCGGTCCATGGTCGACCTCGTTTTACGGCAACACCGTCAAGACCGACGGCTACCGCGACAACAATCGCTATTCCCAGGAGAACGGCGTCGGCAATCTGAACTATACGACACCTGGCCTCTCCGCGTTCCTGACCGTGACAGGCGACAATCAGGAGCTGCGACTGCCGGGTGGCCGCACCGTCGATCCCTCGATCGGCGTCGACGAGCTCGCAACCAATCGGAAGGGGACCAGCACGCCCTTCAACTACGCCAACCAGCAGGGGTTTAGCGCGACAGCGGGCTTCACCAAGACTTTGGTCAACGGCGTCGATCTCATCGTCGATGGCGGCGTACGCGACAAGAAGCAGCAGAGCGCGTTCTTCTCCAGCCCAACGCCGGTTCCTGCACTCTTCACGTCAACCTATGTCGATGCCGGTCTGACGACATGGTCGATCACGCCGCGCCTCAGCGTGAAGAGCCTGCTGCTGGGGATGCCGTCGCAGCTCTTGACCGGCATCGATTATTACGATGCGAACTTTCAGCAGAACCGCGGCGCCGGGCAGGGGCTCGCGCCCTGGCACAATTACGCGCTGAGACAGCAGACGGTTGCGGGCTATTTTCAGCACACATTGAGTGTGCTGCCCACGACCGACATCTCCTACGGCGCGCGGATGCAGAATGTCAGTCTCTCCGCACGCGACAATTTCGACCCGGCGGCACCCTTCAACACCGATATCGGCGCGCTCCCGCTGCGGAGCGATGAGACCCAATACGCGCTGCATCTCGGCGCGGAGCATCGCCTCAACGACATGGTCTCGCTGTTCGGCCGTGCGGCGCGCGCATTCCGCACGCCTGACGTGGACGAGCGCGTGTCGTCGGGCCCGTCGTTCGATCCCTTCACCTTCGCTCCGATCCCGCAAACCTTCCAGCTCAAGACCCAGACCTCGCAAGACATCGAGGGCGGGCTGCGCATCAAAGGGGGCGGGCTGCAGTTGCAGAGCAGCCTCTATCTGATGGACCTCGCCAACGAGATCCATTTCAGCCCGATTCTGTTCTACAACACCAATCTCGATCCGACCCGCCGCTACGGCTCGGAAACCAGTCTGTCCTATCGCGTCAACGACGAGCTGCTGCTGCGCTCCGGCATGGCCTATACGCGGGCCGTCTTCCGCGGAGGCGTCTGGGCCGGCAACGACGTGCCGCTGGTGTCGCGCTACACCGCGAGTGCGGGTCTCACATGGAACATCTGGCAGAACTACGTGGTGCTCGACGCCACCGCACGCTTCTGGAGCGAGCGGCGCATGGACAACGACCAGGCGGGAACCCAGAAGCCGATCCCTGCCAACGCCACGATCGACCTCAAGCTCAGCGGTCAATATGAGCGCTATTTCTGGTCCCTCAGCGTCAACAATGTGCTGAACGCGCTCTACTACGACTATGCGATCGCCAGCACCTTCACCGGCGGCCGCTTTAGCGCGTACCCGCTGCCCGGCCGCACCTATCTGCTCAAGGCCGGTGCCACGTTCTGATCCCCGGTGGGGCTGTCACATGCTCCCGAATGTACTAGAATTCGAAACGAAGGAGATTACCAATGGCTCTCGACATCCTGCCGTCTCAAGGCGACCGTTTCCGGCTTTATCCGGTCACGCCGCGCCTCGCGCCGATGTTCTGCTTTGCGCTGCTGTCGGGAGCATGCGCGCTGGCAAGCTTCGCGCTGGCCTGCGCAACACCGTTTGCCGCGTTCGCCGTCGTGGCGGCGGCGATGCTGCCGATGCGACCGGCGCTGCTCGTCGTCTCCAGTGCTTGGCTGGTGAACCAGGGCATCGGCTTCGGTCTGCTGCACTATCCGGTCGATGGCAGCACTCTCGCCTGGGGTTTTGTGATCGGTGCCGCTGCGCTGGTTGCGACCGCGGTCTCGTCCGCCGTGCTCCGTGCGCTGCCGCAGGGGCGCGTGCCGCTGATGCTGGCGATAACGCTCGTCGCCGCCTATGCGGCCTATGAGCTGGCGCTGTTTTCCGCGACACCGTTGCTTGGCGGAGAGGGTGCCTTCACCACGGCCATCGTCACGCGGATCGGGCTGACCAGCGCCCTCTGGCTCGCCGGCCTCGTTGCCGCCTGCGAGGTCGTCCGCCTGGTCGATCCGTTCCGCCGCAAGGCGATGTCGGCCTGAGCGGGCACGCATCCGGGCTACGGGACTCTCGTTGACCCGACGGGCAAAACACCCCGCGAGCTTGTCAACCCGCCGCTGCAGAAATATTCCACTTTACCGAAATTCGGATTTGTCGTATGTGTCGCCCATCCCGGCTCATCGGGAGGGGCGATCATGTTGTCGTCACGATATGCGAGCCGGGTTTGCGGTGGACGCGGCAGCGTCGGCACGAACAGGTAGCGGGCAGGGCGGGTAGTCCCTGTGAGCTCGTAACCGCGTGCGGACGAGCGGCGCTGTGAGTTCGTCGCGCCAGCATTTCGATGGCAACGTGCACAACGTCATCGAACCCTGTGGCGCCAACGAACGCGCGTACGGCAAAACCGTGTGGTCCTGGCCGTCGTTGCTACGGTCAAGCCTTTCGCGAAGATGCGCGCGAGCCCAACCGGGTAGACGGCATCGTCAATTCGCGGGGTGAGGGAGGCCAGAACGAACTCGGCTCCCAGGAGAGCACGGCATAAGCCGTCCAACCATCGCGCAGGGAAGGCCGTGTGTTGGGCTTCACCTGTATGCTGCTGTGCGGTTTCTCTGCGTGTGCTTTTCGCGCAGCGGACCGCGGGTGCCGCCGGCACCCGGCCTTCCCTGCGCCCTCTTGGCTTTGAGGGTGGAGAGACGAAGCAAAGCTCGGGCGAAATCGGCCGCGAGGCTGCGAAGGCGTGTCTGCGACACACACTCACTGTCATCGCCCGCCTTGGAGAGAGCGTGCGCCACACTCCGCTCTCGTGCCCCGGTGCGCTGCAGAGCCGGGGCCCATCCAACCGCGCTGTGCCATGCTGCCCCGGGTCCCGGCTCTGCGCCGCAACGCCTTACGCGTTGCGGCTTGTCCGGGACACGAGCAATGCACCTCGCTCCGCGAGGGGCGCCAGCGACTCACTTCGTGGGTGTGCCCGTCAGTCGTTCCAAGCGGGGTGCGCCGTGCCTGCTACGAAATCTCAGATTGTGGACTGTCATCTTCGCGGCGGTATCCAAGTAGCCATCTCCGTGTCTTCCCGGTAACGATTGTGCTGTCTACGCAACACCCATTCCGGATTAAGCCCTCATCGCCAGCAGTTCGCATCACCGCCGCTTTTTGGCCACACCCGAACATGAATAAAATCGCTCTAAGTTTTTCAGCGGGAGCGGCGGTCCGCGAAGGCGACGGGAAATCCCAAGGTCGATTCAAATCTTGGCTCTGATTTTTCGGGTCTGAAAGGGTTGATCGGGGAAACTGGTTGCGATGGACGCGAAGACCAACATCAAGCAGAGGCTGCCGAGCCGTCACGTGACGGAAGGCCCTGCGCGCGCGCCGCACCGGTCCTACTTCTACGCCATGGGTCTGACCACCGAGCAGATCCACCAGCCCTTCGTCGGTGTCGCCTCGTGCTGGAATGAAGCCGCTCCCTGCAACATCGCCCTGATGCGCCAGGCGCAGGCGGTGAAGAAGGGCGTCGCGTCGGCCGGCGGCACGCCGCGCGAGTTCTGCACCATCACCGTGACCGACGGCATCGCCATGGGCCATGACGGCATGCGCTCCTCGCTGCCGTCGCGCGAATGCATCGCCGATTCCGTTGAGCTGACCGTGCGCGGTCACGCCTACGACGCACTCGTGGGCCTTGCCGGCTGCGACAAGTCGCTGCCCGGCATGATGATGGCGATGGTCCGCCTCAACGTGCCCTCGATCTTCATCTATGGCGGCTCGATCCTGCCCGGCAATTTCCGCGGACAGCAGGTCACCGTGCAGGACATGTTCGAGGCCGTCGGCAAGCACTCGGTCGGCGCCATGTCGGACGAGGACCTCGACGAGATCGAGCGCGTGGCGTGCCCCTCGGCGGGTGCCTGCGGCGCGCAGTTCACCGCCAACACCATGGCGACCGTCTCCGAGGCGATCGGCCTTGCGCTGCCTTACTCGGCCGGCGCCCCGGCACCCTACGAGATCCGCGACGCCTTCTGCATGACCGCAGGCGAGAAGGTCATGGACCTGATCGCCGAAAACCTCCGGCCGCGCGACATCGTCACCCGCAAGGCGCTGGAGAATGCCGCCGCCGTCGTCGCTGCCTCCGGCGGCTCGACCAATGCTGCGCTGCACCTACCGGCGATCGCCCATGAGGCGGGCATTAAGTTTGACTTATTCGACGTCGCCGAAATCTTCAAAAAGACACCATATGTCGCGGATTTGAAGCCGGGCGGCCGTTATGTCGCCAAAGACATGTTTGAAGTAGGTGGCATACCGCTTCTGATGAAGACGCTGCTCGACAACGGATTTCTCCACGGCGACTGCATTACGGTCACCGGTCGAACGATCGCCGAAAACCTCAAAAGCGTGAAATGGAATCCGCACCAGGACGTGGTGCACCCGGCAGACAAACCCATCACCGTCACGGGCGGTGTGGTCGGTCTGAAGGGCAATTTGGCGCCAGAAGGTGCGATCGTGAAAGTCGCGGGAATGTCCAACCTCAAGTTTACCGGTCCGGCCAGGTGCTTTGACCGGGAGGAGGACGCGTTCGAGGCTGTTCAGAACCGCACCTACAAGGAAGGCGAAGTCATCGTGATCCGCTACGAGGGCCCCAAGGGCGGCCCCGGCATGCGGGAAATGCTCCAGACCACCGCAGCGCTGACCGGGCAGGGCATGGGCGGCAAGATTGCGCTCATCACCGATGGCCGCTTCTCCGGCGCCACCCGCGGCTTCTGCATCGGCCATGTCGGGCCTGAGGCCGCCATCGGCGGCCCGATCGGGCTGCTCGAGGATGGCGACATCATCGAGATCGACGCGGACGCCGGTACCCTTAACGTAAAATTGAGCGACCAGGAGCTCGCCCAGCGCAAAACCAAATGGAGCGCTCGCGCGACTAACCACACGTCGGGTGCGCTCTGGAAATATGCTCAGCAGGTTGGACCAGCGGTCGGGGGGGCTGTGACCCATCCGGGCGGCGCGCACGAGAAACAGTGCTATGCGGACATCTAGGCGTGCCATAGTTGCGTTTGTGTTGGGGGCCAGTGCGCTGGTCGCGCCTGCGCTCGCCTTTGACGGCGCGCCGGTCAACCAGAAGGACGCGACCATCCCCGTCGTGACGACGCTGCCGGGCGCCGCGGGTGCGGTGCGCGGCAAGGTGGCGCCGGCGACCCAGGAAACCTCGCTCAGCGCCCTGCAATATGCCGCCGAGGGCGGTCATCCCATCGCGCAGTGGAAGCTCGGCCGCATGTATGCCAATGGCGACGGCGTTGCCCAGGACGACGTGCGGGCCTTTGAATATTTCAGCCGGATTGCCAACGCCCACGCCGAGGACAGCCCGTCGGCGCCGCAGGCACAGGTCGTGGCCAACGCCTTCGTCGCGCTCGGCCGCTACTACCTCAGCGGCATCCCGAACTCGAAGATCAAGGCCGACCCGGAGCGGGCGCGGGAGATGTTCTCCTATGCGGCCTCCTATTTCGGCAACGCCGACGCCCAGTACGATCTCGCCCGGCTGTACCTGAAGACGCCGGACGCCTCGCGCGAGGACTTCCGCTATGGCGCCCGCTGGCTCGGCCTTGCCGCCCAGAAGGGCCAGCATGAGGCGCAGGCGCTGCTCGGCCAGATGCTGTTCAACGGCGACCGCCTGCCGCGGCAGGCCGCGCGCGGCCTGATGTGGCTGACGCTGGCGCGCGACAGCGCAGGTAGCGACGAGACCTGGATCAAGGAAAGCTACAACCGCGCCTTCGCCAAGGCCTCCGACGACGACCGCGCCATGTGCCTGCAAATGCTGGAACAATGGGTGCAGGGGCGGCGGGAGTAAGGCAATCTTGTAGGGTGGGTTAGCGACTACGTGCTGGCTGTCTCAACGCGGCAAGACGGAAGCGTAACCCACCACCTCCGGGCGCCGGCTCAGGCCGCCTCCAGATCCAGATCCGCCCACACCGGCACGTGGTCCGACGGCTTCTCCCAGCCGCGCACATAGCTGTCGATCCCGACATTGGCGAGCTTGTCGCTGGCCTGTGGCGACAGCAGCAGATGGTCGATGCGCAGCCCCTGGTTCTTCTGCCAGGCGCCGGCCTGGTAGTCCCAGAAGGTGTAGAGGCCCGGCTCATCGGTGACAGCGCGCAAGGCGTCGGTCAGGCCGAGGCCGAGCAGGGACTGAAAGCTCTCCCGCGTCTCGGTCTTGAACAGGGCATCCTCGGTCCAGGCGGCCGGATTGTGCACGTCGCGGGCATGCGGGATGACGTTGAAGTCGCCTGCGAGGATCAGCGGCTCCTCGGTCTTGAGGCGCTCCTTCGAATACTCAAGAAGCCGCGACATCCATTTGAGCTTGTAGGGATATTTTTCGGTCCCGACCGGATTGCCGTTAGGGAGATAGAGGCAGGCGATGCGCAGCACGCCGGACTTGAGCGTCACCACGCCTTCGAGGAAACGGGCATGGGCGTCCTCGTCGTCGCCGGCGAGCCCCGACTTGGTCTCGTCGAAGCGGAGCTTCGAGAGCAGGGCGACGCCGTTGAACGTCTTCTGCCCATGCGTGACGACATTGTAGCCCAGCGCCTCGATCTCAAGCCGCGGGAAGGCCTCGTCAACGCATTTGATCTCCTGCAGGCAGACGATGTCCGGCTGGCACTCCCTCAGCCAGGTCAGGAGGAGATCGATCCGCTGCCGGACCGAATTCACGTTCCAGGTGGCAACTCTGATGGGCATTGGGGGAGGGCTCCAGGCAGGGGTGATGGTTAGAACAAAATGCAAACCTGCCCGTCAAGGATGCCGCAAAGTCTCCCACAAAATTAACCCGGCTTAAGCGGGCCGCAGGCCATTGATACGGAAAAGGTTCCGCGGATGGGATGGCCGGACAAGACTTCACAACGCACTGAGCCGCGCGACGGCCTCGTCGGCGCGTTCCTGTATTGGCTTGGCGGCTTCGAGATCGAGGACGGCCTGACCGCCGATCTCAGCGAACGCCAGATGCGCCGCATCCGCGCGAAGCAGATCGACGCCGTGACGCGGCTGATCCCGGTGACGATGGCCGTCACCATGCTCAACGTCGCCATCGTGCTGATCCTGTTCTGGGGCCGAGGCTGGAACGACTTCCTCGCGATCTGGGGCATGACGCTTGCCGTCACCGCCTCGCTTGCGGTGCGGGCCTGGCGGCGGTCGCATCAGAACCCGCCGCAGGAAGCATCGACCCGCGCCGCGCGGCAGATTATGCGGCAGGCCTTCATCCTCGCCGCGATCTGGGGCACGCTGCCGCTCGCGCTGTTCAGCCGCATCGAGCCGACCAGCCAGCTCCTCCTGGCCTGCCTGATGGTCGGCATGATGTCGGGCGGAGCGTTCACGCTCTCGACCTTCCCGCGTGCGGGGCTCGTCTATCTCGCCACCATGACGGTCGCCTGCACCGGCGCGCTGCTGCTGTGCGGCACCGGGCCCTATCTGGTGACCGCGGTGTTCCTGCTGCTGTTCGCGTTCTTCATGGCGCGCAATATCGTCTCGCAGGGCAATCTGTTCCTCGGCAATCTCAAGGCCCAGCTCGAGCTCGAGCGGCAGACCGAGATCATCTCGCTGCTGCTGAAGGATTTCCAGGAGAACGCCAGCGACTGGCTGTGGCAGACCGATGCCGAGGGGCATCTGGTCGACGTGCCCCAGCGCTTCGCCGACGTTGCGCAGCTGCCGCTTCCGCTGCTGAAGGGCTCGCATTTCGCCGACGTGCTCGACATGCTCAGCCCCGAGGACAAGACCGCGGCCTACAACATCGTCGGCCTGATGGAGCACAATGAGCCGCTGCACGAGATGAACCTCAAGGTCGTTGCCGGCAGCGAGGCGCGGCTGTGGTCGCTGACGGCAAAGCCCGCCTATGACCTCGACGGCCAGTTCCTCGGCTATCGCGGCTTCGGCCGCGATGTCACCGAGCGCTGGCGCGCGGAGAAGGCCGAGGCCGAGAGCCGCGCCAAGTCCGACTTCCTCGCCGTGATGAGCCACGAGATCCGCACGCCCATGAACGGCGTGCTCGGGCTTGCCAGCATGCTGCTGGAAACCAAGCTCGATCCGGAGCAGCGCGAGGCCGTCACCACGATCCGCGAGTCCGGCGATAATCTGCAGCGTATCCTCAACGACATTCTCGACCTGTCCAAGCTGGAGGCCGGCCGCTTCCAGTTCGAGGCGATCGACTTCGCGCCGCAGGCGCTGGCTGAGACGGTTGCGACCGTGGTGCGCGCGAGCGCCAAGAGCAAGGGGCTCACGGTCAAGGTCGAGCTCGATCCGAATCTGCCGCCGACGCTGCGCGGCGACGTCGCCCGCATCCGCCAGGTGCTGCTCAATCTCGCCTCCAACGCGGTGAAGTTCACCGACGAAGGCGAGGTGACGATATCGGCGACCTGCCAGTCGCGCCGCGATCTGCTGGCGACCGTGGAGTGGACCGTCACCGATAGCGGCATCGGTATCGCGCCCGAGAAGCTCGGCCTGCTGTTCAGCGATTTCGCCCAGGCCGACGCCTCGATCAGCCGCCGCTTCGGCGGCACGGGCCTCGGCCTTGCGATCTCCCGGCGCATCATCGAGCAGATGGGCGGCACCATCGGAGTCACCTCGGCGCCGGACGAGGGCTCGACCTTCCGCTTCACGCTGGTGCTGCCCTGGAGCCATGCACAGGCTTCCGATGCGACGGCTGAGCGCGATGAGGCAGAGGAGCTGAAAGCCCGTATCGCCGGCCTCGATCGGCCGCTCAAGGTGCTTGTCGCCGAGGACGATGCCGTCAACCGCATGGTCGTGAGCAAGATGTTAGGGGCCTTCGACGTCGAGCTGCGCGTCGTCACCGACGGCGTCGAGGCCGTCGCGGCGGCCTTCGAAGTCGACTACGACGTGGTGCTGATGGACGTGCGCATGCCCGACATGGACGGCCTCGCCGCGACGCGCGCGATCCGTGCGCAGGGCGGCCGTTCCGAGGCCCTGCCGATCGTCGCGCTCACCGCCAACGCCTTCCCCGAAGACGTCAGGATCTGCCGCGAAGCGGGCATGTCGGATTTCTTGGCCAAGCCGCTGCGCAAGCCCGCGCTGGTCGCAGCCTTGCTGCGCGCGCTGGACGGCCACCTGGTGTCGGAGGACGCACCGCTTCAGCCGGCGCTGATGCCGGGCGAGGTGGAGTGGACGGACGAGGAAAGGCAGATGACCGGCGTCTGACCGGTCAGATCGAGAAGCTGGTGCCGCAGCCGCAGGACGCCGTCGCGTTGGGATTGTTGACGCGGAACGAGGCCCCGATCAGGTCGTCCACGAAATCGACCTGCGATCCCTCCAGGAACGGCTGCGAGGCGGAATCGACCAGCACCACCGCGTTGTCCTGCTCGATCACGAGATCGTCGTCGGTGCGGGCGCGATCGATGTCGAACTTGTACTGGAAGCCGGAGCAGCCGCCGCCCTCGACCGAGATGCGCAGCATCGCGCCAGAGCCTTCGCCCTTGAGGATCTCCCCAATCCGGCGTGCGGCCCGGTCACTGATGGTCACGGCAGTGGTCATTGCTGGTCTCCGATAGTCCCGCGGTCATACCAAGTTCACTTGCCCAATTCATTTGGTATCCCGCGCCTGACATAGTTAAGTGCCACCATACGCAGAATCAAATGGATAGGGACTAAATTCGCCGTGTCCGTCGGAATGGCAGCCCCCCGCGCGCCCTATGCCTGCGACCCCGATCGCAGCCGCGGCCGGCTGGTCGCCGAGCCCCCGAGCCGGACCCGCAGCCCGTTCCGGCGGGATTGCGACCGGGTGATCCATTCCACCGCGTTCCGCCGCCTCAAATACAAGACCCAGGTGTTCGTGTTCCACGAGGGCGACCATTACCGCACCCGGCTGACCCATTCGCTGGAGGTGGCGCAGATCGCCCGCGCGCTGGCCCGTCAGCTCGGGCTGGACGAGGACCTCACCGAAACCCTGGCGCTCGCCCACGATCTCGGTCATCCGCCGTTCGGCCATGCCGGCGAGCGGGCGCTGGATGCCTGCCTGAAGGAGTTCGGCGGCTTCGACCACAATGCCCAGGCCTTGCGCGTCGTCGCGGCGCTGGAGCATCGCTACCCCGAATTTGACGGGCTCAACCTGACCTGGGAGTCGCTGGAAGGCATCGTCAAGCACAACGGCCCGCTGACCGATCGCAGCGGCGCTCCGGTCGGCCGCTATCGCGAGCACGGCATTCCTGTCGGCATTGCCGACTACATCAAGGTCTACGATCTCGAATTGTGGAGCTTCGCCTCGCTCGAAGCCCAGGTCGCCGCGATCGCCGACGACATCGCCTATGACGCCCACGACATCGACGACGGCCTGCGCGCCGGCCTGTTCGATCTCGACGATCTCAAGGTGATGCCGCTGACCGCGGAGATCATCGCCGGCATCGCCGCCCATTATCCCGATCTCGAAGATGTCCGGCGCGGGGCCGAGCTGGTGCGCGAGCTGATCTCGCACCTGATCGGCGCGGTTTTCGCCGAGGCGCAGAAAAACCTCGCCGCGACCAGGCCGCAATCGGCCCAGGACGTACGCCAGCAGAGCCGGGCGCTGATCGCCTTTCCCGTGGAGGTCGCCGAGGAGGAGGCCGCCATCAAGGGCTTCCTGTATCAGCACATGTACCGCCACAAGCGGGTGATGCGCGTGATGGGGGAGGCCGAGCAGATCCTGTTCGATCTGTTCGCAAAGTACCTGAAATCCCCGGCCGAGCTGCCGCCGGAATGGCTGCTCGGGGCGGAGGCGGATGACGAGGGCGACCGGGCCCGCCGGATCGGCAATTTCATTGCCGGAATGACCGACCGTTTCGCCCTGACCGAGCACCAGCGGCTTTTTGACTCGACCCCGGATTTGCGTTAGGCGGCGGCCATGCCCCAGACATCCTCATCCCTGCATCTGTTCGCTGACGTGCTCGCACGCGTGCACGCCGCCTGCCGCGCGCTTGCGGCGGATTCCGGCTGGCCCGAGGGTATCGATTTCTCGCGCGTGGTGGTCGAGCCGCCGCGCGACGCCTCCCATGGCGACATGGCGACCAATGCCGCGATGGTGCTTGCGAAAGAGGCAAAGGCAAAGCCGCGCGATCTCGCCGAGCGGATCGCCGAGCGGCTGCGCACTGATGCGCTGATCGCCAAGGTCGATGTCGCCGGCCCCGGCTTCATCAACCTGACGCTGAAGCCGGCCGCCTGGGCCGAGGCGCTGCGCACCGTGCTGCGCGAGGGCCCCGATTACGGCCGCGTCCACGGCGGCTCCAAGGTCAATGTCGAGTACGTCTCGGCCAATCCGACCGGACCGATGCATGTCGGCCATTGCCGCGGCGCCGTGTTCGGCGATGCGCTGGCGAGCCTGCTCCAGTTCGGCGGCCATGATGTCACGCGCGAATATTACATCAACGATGCCGGCGCCCAGGTCGACGTGCTCGCACGCTCTGCCTTCCTCAGGTATCGCGAGGCGCTCGGCGAGGACATCGGCGCGATCCCGGAAGGCCTCTATCCCGGCGACTATCTGAAGCCGGTCGGACAGGCTCTCGCGACGGAGCACGGCGACAAGCTGCTCGCCAAGAGCGAGACCGAATGGCTGCCGACCGTGCGCGCCAAGGCGATCGCGATGATGATGGACGAGATCAAGGACGATCTCGCCGCCCTCAACATCCGCCACGACGTGTTCTTCTCCGAGCGCTCGCTGATCGAGACCGGCAACAACAAGGTCGCCGAGACCATCGATTTCCTGAAGGCCAAGGGCGACATCTATGAGGGCCGCCTGCCGCCGCCGAAGGGCGCGCCGGTCGAGGACTGGGAAGACCGCGAGCAGTTGCTGTTCAAGGCCACCGCCTACGGCGACGACGTCGATCGTCCACTGATCAAGTCGGACAATTCCTATACCTACTTCGCCTCCGACATCGCCTACCACAAGAACAAGTTCGACCGTGGTTTTGCGGAGATGATCGACGTCTGGGGCGCCGACCATGGCGGCTACATCAAGCGCATGCAGGCGGCGGTGAAGGCGACGACCTCGGGCAAGGGCTCGCTCGACGTCAAGATCGTCCAGCTCGTGAAGCTGCTGCGCAATGGCGAGCCAGTGAAAATGTCGAAGCGGAGCGGGGACTTCGTCACCCTGCGTGAGGTGGTGGATGAAGTCGGCCAGGACGCCGTCCGCTTCATGATGCTTTACCGCAAGAACGACGCGGTGCTCGACTTCGACCTCGCCAAGGTCATGGAACAGTCGCGCGACAACCCGGTGTTCTACGTCCAGTACGGCCATGCCCGGGGTCACTCGATCTTCCGCAACGCGCGAGCCGAGGTGTTCCCGGAACTGCCGGAGGACGCCGGCAAGCGCATCGCCTGGCTCGCTGAGTCGGCTGTGGAGCGGCTGTCGGACCCAGTGGAACTCGATCTTCTTAAGCGCCTCGCAATTTATCCGCGCATGCTGGAAGCCGCCGCCGCGGCCCATGAGCCGCACCGAATTGCCTTCTATCTCTATGATTTAGCCAGCGAATTTCATGCACTTTGGACGAAGGGGCGCGATTTGCCCTATTTACGCTTCATTATCAATAATGATGCAGATCTTACACAGGCGCGACTGGCAATGGTCCAGGGCGTCGTCTCTGTCCTGGCATCGGGCCTCGCCATCCTCGGCGTCCATGCCCCGGACGAGATGCGGTAGTTTGGGGCGAACTACTTAATGGGAATTCGGGGGTAACCGGCAGAAGCCGGATCGCTTAGACTTGGTTGAATGCCTTGTGGGTCGAAAGCCGTGCCTTGGTCGAGGGGCGCGCGGCTTTCCCGAAGGGACGCATCATCACGATGGCCGAACGATATCACGACAGACCGTTTCCTTCCGATGACTATGGTCGCGGCGGCGATCAGCATGGGAAGGCGGACAACGATCCGTTGGCCGAGCTCGCCCGCCTGATCGGACAGACCGATCCTTTCGCTGCGCAGGGCCGGCCCGCAGCGGGCCCGCCGGCAGCACCCGCGCAGAGCTATCAGGACGAGGCCTATCGTCAGGACGATTATCAGCAGGACTATACCGAGCCGGCCCCGCCGTCTCCGCCCGGGCCGCCATCATGGATGCGCCGCGCCAACGTGCAGCCGCAGCCGGCGCCCGCGCCGGAGCCCGACTATCCCGTTTCTGTAAGCCCGGTCCATCCGTTGCATCGCTATTCGGCCCAGCCGGCCGCGCCCGAGCCTGATTTTCATCAGCCGCAGGCCTATCAGGATCACGCTCACCGGGATCAGGCCTATCAGGCCCAAGCCTATCAGGCCCAAGCCTATCAGCAGGACCAGACCTACCAGGAGCCGCATCAGCAGCCCGATCCGTCGCGTTACGACGATGCGCTGTACGGACGGCTGGAGACGGGTGAGCAGGACTTTCAGCGCGATCCGTCCTATCCGGACGACCCTTACGCGTTCCAGAGCGACTATCCCGAGGCCGACCTCGACGAGCCGAAGAAGCAGCGCGGCGGCATGATGACGGTCGCGGCGATCCTTGCGCTTGCGGTGGTCGGCACCGGCGCGGCCTTCGCCTACAAGACCTACGTCGGCTCGCCCCGCAGCGGCGAGCCGCCGATCATCAAGGCCGACAACACCCCGACCAAGATCGTGCCGGCGCCGACGGATCCCTCGGCCAAGGTGCCGGATCGCATGGTCACTGGTGACGGCACCGAGAAGATCGTGCCGCGCGAGGAGGCGCCTGTCGACGTCAACGCCAGGGCGGGCGGTCCCCGCGTGGTGTTCCCGCCACTGAACCCGAATGCCAATCCACCATCGGTGGCGAGCGTGTCGCCGTCTACGGTGCCGCCGCCGAGCGCCGGGCCAACCCCGAGCAACGGCACACTGCCGAACAACTCACCGCGCCCGATCAGGACCGTGGCCGTGAAGGGTGATCAGACCGACAGCGCCACGCCGCAATCGGCTGCGGCCGCCAAGCCTGCAACGCCGCCGAAGCCGGCTGCAGCAGCACCGGTCGCGTCGCGCAATCCGCCGACCTCGGCCAATGCCAGCGCCAACCAGCCGCTGTCGCTGGCGCCGCAATCGGCGCCCGCTGCCGAACCGCCGCAGCGCATGGCTGCCACCAATCCCACCCAGATCGCGCCAAGCGCACCACCCGAGAGCCAGGGCGTCATGGTGTCGGTTTCGTCCCAGGACACCGAAGCGGCGGCCAGGGAGTCGTACCGCGTGACGCAGGGCAAGTATCCGTCGGTTCTTGGCTCCCGCTCGGCCGTGATCAGGCGGACCGAATTGTCCGATGGCAAGGTCAAGTACCGTGCGTTGGTTGGCCCCTACCGGACACGCCAGGAAGCCTCGCAGTTCTGCAAGGAGTTGATGGCCGCCGGCGGGCAGTGCTTTATCCCGTAGTATTATCGGCCGTTTCCTTGACCCCCTGACGGGGCAGGGTTAATCGGCCGTTATGAGCACGCGGGCCTTCATTACCGGCGTATCCGGAACGGAACTGACCGCCGCCGAGCGGGAGTTTATCCGCGACCAGCGTCCGTGGGGCTTCATCCTGTTCAAGCGCAATGTTGCGACGCCGGCTCAAGTTGCTGCGCTGGTTGCGGAATTGCGGGCGGCTGCAGGCGCCCCTGACGCGCCCATCCTGATCGACCAGGAGGGCGGGAGGGTGCAGCGGCTGGGGCCGCCGCACTGGCCGGTCTATCCGCCGGGCGCCGTGTTCGCGACCTTGTACGACACTGATTCGGCGCTCGGGCTCGCTGCGGCGCGCCTCAGCGCCCGGCTGATCGCGGCCGATCTCGCCGATCTCGGTATTACCGTGGATTGCCTGCCGCTGGCTGACGTGCCGGTGCCGGGCGCCGACGCCGTGATCGGGAACCGGGCCTATGGCACCTCACCGGGCAAGGTCGCAGCGATCGCCCGCGCGGTCACCGAGGGCCTGGAGCAGGGCGGCGTGCTGCCGGTGCTCAAGCACATCCCCGGCCACGGCCGCGCCACCGCCGACACCCATTTCAAGCTGCCGACCGTCGACACGCCCAGGGACGAGCTCGAACGGACCGATTTCGCGGCGTTCCAGCCGCTCGCGGATCTGCCGATGGCCATGACTGCACATGTTGTGTTTAGCGCGGTCGACCCCGCCCATCCGGCGACGACATCTGCGACAATGATTGCTCAGGTGATTCGCGGCGCAATCGGGTTCCAAGGTTTGTTAATGAGTGATGACGTGTCGATGAACGCGCTGTCGGGGAATATCGCCGAACGGACTCGCGCCATCTTCGCGGCCGGTTGCGACGTGGCCCTGCATTGCAACGGCAACATCGAGGAGATGCGCGAGGTCGCCGGCCAGACACCGGAATTGTCGGGCGGGGCACTTGAGCGCGCAAACGCCGCGCTCGCCGCACGCAAGGCACCGCAGCCGTTCGACCGCGTGGCCGCGCGCACTGAGCTGGACGCATTGATCGCACGGGCAAACACGGCATCCGCATGACCGCAGAAATCCTATCGTTTGAAACCGGGCGGCCCGCAGAGCTCGCCGAGGGTGAGCCGGCGCTGGTGGTGGACGTCGAGGGCTATGAAGGCCCGCTCGATTTGCTGCTCGCGCTGGCCCGGCAGCAGAAGGTCGATCTCGCCAAGATCTCGATCCTGGCGCTGGCAGACCAGTATCTCCACTTCATCGAAGCCGCGCGAAAGATCCGGCTGGAGCTCGCCGCCGACTATCTGGTCATGGCGGCCTGGCTCGCCTTCCTGAAATCGCGCCTGCTGCTGCCGGAGCCGCCGAGCGCGGAAGGGCCGAGCGCCGAACAGATGGCGACTGCGCTCGCCAATCGCCTGCGGCGTCTCGAAGCCATTCGCGAAGCCGCCAATCGGCTGATGAACAGGCCGCAATTGCAGCGCGACATCTTCCCGCGCGGCGAGCCCGAGCAGATCGCCGAGATCAAGCATCCGAAATACACCGCAACGCTCTACGACCTGCTCACCGCCTATGCGGCGCAGCGCCAGTCGCGCGTGCTCGCCAGTGTGCATCTGGCCAAGCGCACGGTGTGGTCGCTTGCGGAGGCGCGCGCCACGCTGGAGCGGCTGGTCGGCAGCATCACCGAACAGGACGACTGGGGCGTTCTCGACGACTTCCTGATCCGGCACGTCGCCGATCCCACGCAGCGCGCGACGGTCTTCGCCTCGAGCTTTGCTGCCGCGCTGGAACTGGTTCGCGAAGGGCAACTGGAGCTGAACCAGAAAGAGGCATTCGCGCCCATCTATTTCCGGAAGGGGCGTCCTAAACCGGTCCCGGACGCAGCTCCTGCGCCCGACGCGCCGGTCGCTTAAGTGCAAGAAGGAGAATCCGCCATGGCAAGCCTGGCTGAAGTCCGCGTAGAAGAGGCCGAGCCGATGGAGAATGAGTCCCAGGCACGTCCCGAAGAGTTGCGGCTGCTGGAAGCGCT
Organism: Bradyrhizobium sp. USDA 376; assembly: GCF_054063675.1. NCBI lineage: Bacteria > Pseudomonadati > Pseudomonadota > Alphaproteobacteria > Hyphomicrobiales > Nitrobacteraceae > Bradyrhizobium > Bradyrhizobium sp. USDA 376. The sequence goes on along the minus strand of NZ_JBSSGN010000001.1, from coordinate 6,705,768 downwards.
GCTGTTCGCCTCGAGTGAGCCGCTGGATACCGCGACGCTGGCCAAGCGCATGCCTGACGGCGTGGACGTCAAGGCCGCGCTCGAGCAGCTCCAGGCCGACTACGCCTCGCGCGGTGTCAATCTCGTGCGGGTCGCCAACAAATGGACGTTCCGCACCGCCGGCGATCTCGCCTGGCTGATGACCCGCGAGAGCACCGAGACTCGCCGCCTGTCGCGCGCCGCGATCGAGGTGCTGGCGATCATCGCCTATCACCAGCCGGTGACGCGCGCCGAGATCGAGGAGATCCGCGGCGTCGTCACCTCGAAGGGCACGCTCGACGTGCTGCTGGAGACCGGCTGGATCAAGCCGCGAGGCCGTCGCAAGACGCCCGGCCGTCCGCTCACCTTCGGAACCACCGAGGACTTTCTGTCGCAGTTCACCCTGGAACAGCTCGGCGACTTGCCGGGCCTGGAGGAGCTGAAGGGCACGGGCCTGCTGGATTCGCGCCTGCCGACCGGCTTCAGCGTGCCGACGCCGTCGGACGATCCGGCGCTGCGTGAGGACGAGGACCCGCTGGAACCGGGCGAGGACCTCGATCTCGCGCTCGCGCCGGCGGTCGAGCCCGAAGCGCCGGAAGGTGGCAATGAGGGGGGCGGCGAGGGTGGCAGCGAAGGCGGCGCCGAGGACTGACGTACGGTCCATTTTCGGGCCCCTGCGACCGGTTAACACTAGCAAGATTACGTAGCGCCAACAGCGAATTGGCGCTGCCTTGGTCCTTGTTTTTGACACCCGCCAAGCCTACGTTCCGGTGAAGATCGGCCGGGTCCCCGGCCATGCGCGTTTGGAGGGTTGCAGGATGGGTTCACTCAGCATTTGGCACTGGATCTTGGTGATCGCAGTGGTCCTGCTGCTGTTCGGCCGCGGCAAGATTTCGGATCTGATGGGCGACGTGGCGCAGGGTATCAAGGCGTTCAAGAAGGGCATGCAGGACGACGACAAACCTGCCGAGAAGCCCGCCGAGCCGGCCAAGTCCATCGAGCACAACGCCGCGCCGACCGCGGCACGGTCCGACGTCGGCAGCAAGGCCGTCTGAGCCAGAGAGCACGCGAGACGCGGGTAGCGGCCCGATCCTGCGCGCAAGGGATTGGGCCGGTTGCGGCTTCGCGTGAACGGAAGACCTCATGTTCGACATCGGGTGGAGTGAACTGGTCCTCATCGGGGTCGTGGCCCTGATCGCCATCGGCCCGAAAGAGCTGCCGGGCGTGCTGCGCATGGTCGGACAGTGGATGGGCAAGGCCCGCAAGATGGCCGCCGAATTCCAGGGCCAGTTCCAGGAGGCGATGCGCGAGGCCGAGATGGCCGACCTCAAGAAGAGCTTTGACGAGGTCAAGGAAGCCGCCACGGGATTCAATCCCCTGACCTCGCTCCAGAAGGACGTCAGCGACGCGCTTCGCGTCGATGCGCTGGACAAGCCGGCCGAGACGTCGGCCGCACCTGCCGTCGAACCGCCGGCGATTTCAAGTGAAACGCCGGCGACTTCAATCGAAGCGCCGGTCACACCAACGACTCCGGAAGCGCCGACGCCGGCGACCTTCGTGGAAGCCGAGGTCCATGCGGCCGTGAACGAGCCGCTTGCCATCACCCGTGAGGTCGAGCCGGCAAAGGTCGCGCAGGACACTGCGCCATCCGAAGCGATCAAGGACGCCAAAGCGTCATGACCGACGCCGATATCGAGGCCAGCAAAGCCCCTCTGATGGACCATCTGATCGAGCTGCGCTCGCGGCTGATCAAGGCGTTGCTCGGCTTTGGCGTGGCCTTCATCTTCTGCTTCTTCTTCGCCAAGCAGATCTACAACGTGCTGGTCTGGCCGTTCGTGTGGGTCGCAGGGCCCGAGAACTCGAAATTCATCTACACGGCGCTGCTGGAATATTTCATCACGCAGCTCAAGCTCGCGCTGTTCGGCGCCGGCTTCATCTCGTTCCCGATCGTCGCGACCCAGATCTACAAGTTCGTTGCGCCCGGGCTCTACAAGCACGAGAAGCAGGCCTTCCTGCCGTATCTGGTCGCGACCCCGTTCTTCTTCGTGCTCGGCGCGGCGCTGGTCTATTTCGTCGTGCTGCCGATGCTGGTGCGCTTCTCGCTCGGCATGCAGCAGGCCGGCAGCGACGAGACCGCGCAGATCCAGCTCCTGCCCAAGGTCGGCGAATATCTGTCGCTGATGATGTCGCTGATCTTCGCCTTCGGCATTGCCTTCCAGCTCCCGGTGATCCTGACGCTGCTCGGCCGCATCGGCATCGTCACGTCGAAAATGCTGCGCGAGAAGCGGCGGTATTTCATCGTCATCGCCTTCGTGATTGCGGCCGTGCTGACACCGCCCGACGTGCTCAGCCAGTGCTCGCTGGCGATCCCCTTGCTGGCACTCTATGAGGGCTCGATCATCGCGGTAGGAATGGTGGAGAAGAAGGCGGCGGCCTCGCAGGCTGCCACCGGCACCGACGTGTCGACGCCGGCCAATCCGGCGGAGTAGGGCGCCGCACCCTCCACCGTCATGCCCCGCCTTGTGCGCAATTGCGCACTGGAGCGGGGCATCCAGTACGCCGCGGCCTATCAAGGAATCACGGCCGTCTCTGGAATACTGGATCATCCGCCTTCGCGGATGATGACAGCCGTGCTAGGAGACGCGCCAATGCAAACCTGCAACGTTCGCCGTTGTATGTTTATGCGCTGATCCAGGACCACGGCCATGCACGACATCAAATCGATCCGCGACAATCCGCAAGCCTTCGACGCCGGCCTCGCCCGGCGTGGCCTGAAGCCGCTGTCGGCGTCGCTGCTGGCGATCGACGAGAAGCGGCGGGCGGCGATCCTGGCCTCGGAGCAGGCGCAGGCGCGGCGCAATGCGGCCTCCAAGGAAATCGGCGATGCCAAGAAGGCCAAGGACGAGGTGCGCGCGGCCAAGCTGATGGCCGAGGTGGCCGAGCTGAAGACCACGATGCCGGAGCTCGAAGCGGCCGCGAAGGCCGCCGACGAGGAGCTGACCAGAGAGCTGTCCGCGATCCCGAACATTCCGTTCGACGAAGTGCCCGACGGTGTCGACGAGCACGGCAACGTGCAGCACCATTTGTTCGGCAACAAGCGCAACTACAGCTTCGCGCCGAAGCTGCATGACGATCTCGGCACCGCGCTCGGCTACATGGATTTCGAGGCGGCGGCAAAGCTCTCCGGCGCGCGTTTCGTCGTGCTGAAGAAGGGGCTGGCACGGCTCGAACGCGCCATCGGCCAGTTCATGCTCGATTTGCACACGACCGAGCACGGCTACACCGAGATCAACCCGCCGCTGCTGGTGCGCAACGAGGTGATGTTCGGCACGGGACAATTGCCGAAATTCGAGGACGATCAGTTCTGGGCGATCAAGGGCGAGCTGCTCGCATCGCCAGACCACGAGCGGCTGAAGACCGAGCGCCTCGGCCTTATCCCGACCGCCGAGGTGTCGCTCACCAACCTCGCGCGCGAATCCATCCTCGACGAGAAGCAATTGCCGATGCGGCTTACCGCGCTGACGCCGTGCTTCCGTGCGGAAGCGGGCGCTGCGGGCCGCGATACGCGCGGCATGATCCGGCAGCACCAGTTCACCAAGGTCGAGCTGGTCTCGATCACGACGCCTGAGACCAGCAAGGACGAGCTGGAGCGGATGCTGTCCTGCGCCGAGCAGGTGTTGCAGAAGCTCGACCTGCATTATCGCGTGATGACGCTCTGCGCAGGAGATATGGGATTTTCGTCGCAGAAAACCTATGACATCGAGGTCTGGATGCCAGGGCAGGGCGATGGCGGCATGTTCCGCGAGATCTCGAGCTGCTCGGTCTGCGGTGACTTCCAGGCACGCCGCATGGATGCGCGCTCGCGCGGGCCCGACGGCAAGCCGCGCTTTGTGCACACGCTGAACGGCTCCGGCACCGCGGTCGGCCGCGCGCTGATCGCCGTGATGGAGACCTATCAGCAGGAGGACGGCTCGATCGCGGTCCCCAGCGTGCTCCAGCCCTATATGGGCGGGCTCAAGGTGGTCGCGCGCGACTAATCGTATTGCCCGCTTGAAACGCAGAAACGTTTGGTTGCGAAGATCGGGCGGCCGGTTATCCTGCCGGCCACCCGTCAATGCGAACTGACCGTCCATGGCCTTGCATCGCGATATATTCTGGGTCGGCAGACAATGGGCGGTGACAGGCGCCGGCATCCAGGCCGTCGACCAGCGTTTGCGCGGTGTGCTCGACATCGAGATCGCGCGGCTCTGGGACGACGATCTCGTGCAGAGCCGGCGGGCCAAGCCCGGCGTGAATGCCGCTGACTTCGACAAGGCGCTGACAGTCGCGCGCGAACGTTTTCCGCAGGCACAGCCGCCGGACCCGATCGTTGCCCAGTTGGCGGCGCTCGGCGTGGTCGAGACGCCCGTCGTAAGCCCGGTCCTGCCGGCGATGCAGCTGCGTGTCGAAGGCCGGCTGGCGCGCTTCCTGCCGCAATGGCGCGTTCGCCGGTAACGGGACCTTGGCCTGGGAACCTGGCCGGCCCCGAAATTGGCCCGGTTTGCCTGATCGGCCATAGCCGGTTAAGACGGCTCGGACCCCGCTTTCTGGAATCGACCTCTCGCATGCGCATCCTCTGCACCAATGACGACGGCATCCACGCTCCCGGCCTCAAGGTCGTGGAGGAGATCGCGCTTGCCTTGTCCGACGACGTCTGGGTGGTAGCGCCCGAGCTCGATCAGTCCGGCGTGTCGCATTCGCTGTCGCTGAACGACCCCCTGCGCCTGCGCGAGGTCGGTCCGCGGCACTTTGCCGTGCGCGGCACTCCGACCGACTGCGTGATCATGGGGGCGCGGCATATCCTCGGCACCAAGCCGCCCGATGTCGTGCTGTCGGGCGTCAACAAGGGCCGCAACGTCGCCGAGGACGTGGTCTATTCCGGCACCATCGCCGGCGCGCTGGAAGGCACCATCCTCGGGCTGCCGTCGTTCGCGCTGTCGCAGGAGTTCAGCGTCGAGACCCGCGAACGGCCGCCGTGGGACACCGCGCGGAAGTTCGGTCCCGACATCCTGCGCAAGGTGATCGCCGCAGGCATCCCGAAAGACACCGTGATCAACGTCAACTTCCCGTCCTGCGCGCCCGATGACGTGCTCGGCATTCGCGTCACGCGGCAGGGCAAGCGCAATCTCGGCTTCCTCAGGATCGACGAGCGCAGGGACGGGCGCAACAACCCCTATTTCTGGATCGGCTTCGAGCGTGCGGCGATGATGGATACGCCCGCCGACGGCACCGATCTCGCCGCGCTGCGCGATCGCTATGTCTCGGTCACCCCGCTCAGGCTCGATCGCACCAACGAAGCGTTCTCGGAAGCGCTGAGCGCGACGCTGAAATAAGAAGATTTGGAAATAGCGGCTAGCCGCCGCGAAGGGCGGCTTCGATGGTCTTGCCGAGCGCGTCGAGCTGGAACGGCTTCTGCAACGCCGGCCGGTCGCGATACTGCTCGGGCAGGCCCGAGGAGCCGTAGCCGGTGGCGAAGATGAACGGGCAGCCCTTCGCCCTGATCACATCGGCGACCGGTGAGATGACCTTGCCGTTGACGTTGACGTCGAGGATGGCGATGTCGAATTCGGTGGCCTGGGCAAGCCGCATGGCCTCGGTGATATCGCCGGCTTCGGCCGCGACCTTGTAGCCGAGCTCTTCGAGCATGTCCGCGACCATCATCCTGATCATCACCTCGTCTTCGACGAGGAATACAGAGCGGCCCGAAAGCCCTGTCGCAGTCATTGTCGGTGAGTCCTTGCCCATTTGCGAAAACGTTCGCAGATAACGCGAATCGACGCAATGCGCGTTTCGGCGAACGAGCGCCCGAAAATGGCCTTTGCGGCTTGGCCGCTGCAAGCCAATTTGTGGTCAAATACTTCAGCAAAAGGCTATCATGGGTTCCGGGGCAGGAACAAGATTCCCGCCCGGGCCTTGAGTTGTGCAAGCGCCGATCCGGACCTGACGAGACGATACAAGCAGCGATGACTCCCAATCAGCATCCGCCGGAAAAAATGATGTTTCAGCTCACGCTGAGGCGTCGGGGCATCAGCGATCAGGCGGTGCTGAGGACCATGGAGGAGGTGCCGCGCGAGCTTTTCGTCGATGAGGCCGATCGCGAGGGGGCCTATCGCGATAGCGCGCTGCCGATCGCGTGCGGGCAGACCATCAGCCAGCCCTTCGTCGTCGCCTACATGACCGAGCAGCTCCAACTCCGGAAGCAGCACCGCGTGCTCGAGATCGGCGCGGGCTCCGGCTATCAGGCGGCGGTGCTGTCGCGGCTCGCGGGCCAGGTGCTGACCGTCGAGCGCTATCGCAAGCTGGCCGATGCCGCACGCGCCAGGCTTGAAAAGCTCGATTGTCACAATGTCGAGGTGATGCTCGGCGATGGCCTCAACCTGCCGCCCAATATCGGGCCGTTCGACCGCATCATCGTGACCGCCGCGATGGAGCAGATTCCGGAGAACCTGATTGAGCGGCTCGATGTCGGCGGCATCCTGATCGCCCCGGTCGGGCCGCATCAGGGCGTGCAGACGCTGATCCGCCTGACCCGGACCGAAGCCGGGATCGAGCGCAAGGAACTCGTCGAGGTCCGCTTCGTGCCGGCACTGCCCGGCGTGGCGCGGGAGCTGTAGAATTCCGGATTGGCTGTGCCGCCAACATCTTATTGGGAGGGTTAAGCCGTTATTTACTCGGCGCGTGTTTACTTAAAACACCAGTTCTGTTGCGTACGAGTGAGTAACCATGTCTGTCGTCGCCGAGTTGCTTTACTCGCGCCGCGTGCCGCAGGTCGCGGTGCTGGCGCTGATCTCCTTCAGCTTTGCAGGGTGCAGCGCCGACATGTCGTCGCGGCTGTCCCAGTCGAATTTCTCCAATCCCTTCGCCTCTGACCAGACCGGTTCGGTGCAGCAGGCGCCGCCGCCGCAGCAGCCGCGTGAGCTGCCGCAATATGCGCGGCCGCAGACGCAGCCCGGTTACTATCAGTCGCAGCCCTTGCCGCCGCCGGCGGTATCCGCGCCGCAATCCTATCCCGTCACTTCGGGTGGCGGCGTGTCCGGAGGCGGCCGCGGCGTCAGCTCCTACGCGCCCCCGGCACAGCCGCACCTGGAGACCACGGCCACCGTGCTGCCGCGCTCGGTCGCGGCCGCCCAACCGGCCGGCGGGACCAAGATCATCGTCGGCACCAGCGACACGCTCGACGTGCTCGCCAAGCGCTACCATGTCACGCCGCAGGCGATCCTCGCCGCCAACGGCTACAAGGGGCCGCGCGCGCTCTCGCCCGGTCAGCAACTGATCATCCCGCATCCGGCCACGGCCGCTGCACCCGCGCCTGCGATGGCTCCTGTCGCCGCGGCTCCCGCTGCGAAGCCGGTTGCAGCCGTTGCGGCGCCGCCGAGCAGTCATTTCGTCAATCGCGGCGACACGCTCGCGAGCATCGCCCGCAAGAACCATATCTCGGCCGCCGAGCTCGCGCGGGCCAACGGCCTTGATCCGTCGGCCAAGCTCAAGCTCGGCACCAAGCTGACCGTGCCTAGTGCGAAGACGGCTGCGGTTGCGGCCCCGGTTGCCGCGGCGCCCGTCGCAGCGGCACCGGTTGCAGGAACGCTGCAGCCTGTGGCGGCTGCTCCGGCACCGGCTCCCGCCACCAAGATGGCGGCTGTCGCCCCCGTGCAGAGCGCGCGCCTGGCCCAGGCAACAGCGAATGTCGAAGAGAAGCCCGCCGAGACGCCGGCGAAGGCTGCGGAGGCCACCGGTGCGTTGCCGACCTTCCGCTGGCCGGTGCGCGGCAAGGTGGTCACGACCTACGGCGCCAAGACCAATGGCAAGTCCAACGACGGCATCAATCTCGCGGTGCCCGAGGGTACGCCGGTCAAGGCGGCTGAAGACGGCGTCGTCGCCTATTCCGGCAACGAGTTGAAGGGTTACGGCAATCTGGTCCTGGTTCGGCACTCCAACGGCTACGTCACCGCATATGCCCATGCGAGTGAGCTGCTGGTGAAGCGCGGCGATACCATCAAGCGCGGTCAGGTCATTGCCAAGTCGGGTCAATCCGGTGAGGTGGCGTCGCCGCAGCTCCACTTCGAGATCCGCAAGGGATCGAGCCCGGTTGACCCGCTTCAATTCCTGAACGGGGCGTGAGACGCGGGCCCACAAAGTCGGACGCGCAATCACCACGAATATGCTGTCATCGCCCGCCTTGTGCGCATTGCGCACTGGAGCGGGCGATCCAGTATTCCAGAGGCGGCGGTCGCCAAGCCGAGAAGCTGCCTCGAACCATGGCGTACAATCAAATTTGGAAAAACAACCCCATGCAAAGTAGCCGATGGCTGTCGGTGCGATCTTCTAGGCCGTGTACCTATAAACCCGGCGGCGTCATGTGACTGGTGACTACGTCCGCTTTGCTCCTATAGCGACCAAATTCGTGCGGCAGCGCAATATGTCGCGACGGGCAGAAGCGGAAACGCGTGCCCAAGCTTGCCGTCTCAGTCGCGTGCTCTTTCAAGTGCGTGCCGCATGACCTTTTGTTCATCGCTGGTCATCTGGGTCGGCCCGAGGTTGAATGTCAGCTTGTCGATTTTTCCGGTGAACTGGAACGGCAGCTTGTAACTGTCATCCACGCCCGTGCGGCTATCGACGCCAACGTCGAAGGACTCGTCGATGGCCATTAGGAACCCAATCGAGTGCGGGATCGACCGGCGGGCGTACTCCTTGCCATCCACCGACAGCACCCCAGTGCCGCCCTTGGCCGGGCCGGGTCCATCATATCTAAAATCGAATACGATGGTGTGCTTGCCCGGCTTGAGCGCAGAACCCAACCAATCCCGCGCACCCACGCCACCTTCCCAGCGGTATCGTTTCAAATCCAGCATGTTGTAAACGAAGACCGGCTTGCCCTTCAGCAAGTACAGGCCATAGCCGCTGAACCGGCCGCCGAGAGTAACGATCATTCCCTCAGCCCCGCCTGCCGGGACTGTTATCTCGGCGGTGATCTTGTAGTCCTTGTTCATGATGCTGGGCGCATTCTCGGCAGGAATGCCGGGGTTCGGTCCCGTGTAGGTGAAAACAGTTTTTCCTGCGGTCGCGCTCGGCCGCGGCGTGACGAGGCGCGGCAAGACGGAGTTGTCCAGCGGCAAGACCTGGTATTTCGCCGCTTCGCTCAGGAACATCGCCTGCAGCTCCTTGAGCTTGTCGGGGTTTTTGGCCGCGAGATCGTTGTTTTGCGAGAAATCGTCAGCGATGTTGTAGAGTTCCCACTTGTATTCGTTGATGTCGGGCATCTTTGCCGTGCCCATAAGCCAAGGTGCTTCGGGCGGCGTCGTGCAGGCATACCAGCCATCGTGGTAGATGCCGCGATTGGCGAACATCTCGAAATATTGCGTGTCGCGCTTTGACGGTGCGTTGGCGTTGCCCTGATCAAATGTGTAAGCCATGCTCACACCCTCGATCGGCTTTTGCGCGATACCGTTGACCGTCGCTGGCGCCTGAATGCCGGTGGCTTCAAGGATGGTCGGTACGATATCGATGATGTGGTGGAACTGACTGCGAATGCCGCCAACGTCTTTGATGTGGCCGGGCCACGATATAACCATGCCTTGCCGGGTACCACCGAAGTGCGATGCCACCTGCTTGGTCCATTTGAACGGGGTATCGAACGCCCACGACCAAGCGACCGACATATGCGGGTAGGTTTTGTCGGAGCCCCAATTCTCATAGTGGAGCATCAACTCGGCCTCCGGCAGTTTCAGTACGCCGTTGTAGGCGGTCATCTGGTTCGGGGTACCCTCGAGCGTGCCCTCGGCGCTAGTGCCGTTGTCGCCGCTGATGTAGATGATCAGCGTGTTGTCGAGCTTACCCATGTCCTCGACCGCCTGGATGACGCGACCGATCTCGTTGTCGGTGTAGGCTGCGTAACCGGCAAACACCTCGGCCTCGCGCGCGTAAAGTTTCTTCTGGATCGATGAGAGCGAGTCCCACTTCGGCAGGGTATCGGGCCAGGCAGTGAGTTGGGTATTCGCGGGGATCACGCCGAGCTTCTTCTGGTTGGTGAAAATCTGCTCGCGCAGCTTCTCCCAACCCATGTCGAACTTGCCTTTGAACTTATCGATCCATTCCTTCTTTGGCTGGTGCGGCGAGTGGGTGCCGCCGGGCACATAATAAAGGAAGAACGGCTTGTCGGGTGCGGCCGCGTTCAGGCTGTTCATGTAGTTGATGGCTTCGTCCGCCATATCGGTGGTGAGGTTGTAGTCAGACTTGCCGATCCACGGGAAAATCTGGGTCGTGTTCTTATAAAGATACGGCGTCCACTGGTCGGTCTCGCCGCCCATGAACCCGTAAAAATACTGAAATCCCATGCCGACCGGCCATTGGTCGAAGGGCCCGGCCGCGCTGTACAAATAGGTCGGCGTGTTATGGTTCTTGCCGAACCAGGACGTGGCAAAGCCGTTGTCCCGCAGAATGGTGCCGACCGTGGCGCTCTCAGGTCCGATGACGGAATCGTAGCCTGGGTAGCCGGTAGACAATTCTCCGATTACGCCGAACCCAACAGAATGGTGGTTGCGGCCAGTGATAAGCGCTGCTCGGGTCGGCGAACAAAGTGCCGTCGAGTGAAATTGCGTAAAGCGCAAGCCCGCCTTGGCAATGCGATCCATGCTCGGGGTGGGGATGACGCCACCGAAGGTGCCGGACACGCCATAACCCTGGTCGTCGGTCATGATCAACAGCACGTTTGGTGCGCCCTTCGGCGGCGCCACGGACGGTGGCCAGTAAGGCTTGGAGTCTTTCGCATCTTCCTTGATCACACCGTCGAACTTCGGAGGCTCAGGCGGAAGCTGCTTGCCATCAAGGGTTATCGTCGCGCTGGGCGAACCTGGCGTGCCCGTGATTTGCTGGGCCCATGCACCCGGCGCAAGCGACATGCAGAGGAGAATACTTGACGATGATAGGAAACTCGCAATCTTGGTCACGATGCTCTCCTGCGATGGCCGCCACGAATATTCCACGCTAAGTTGAGATTGGCTCACCGCCAGCAATTTATGGGACGCCGCTGTTCGCGATTGATCTAGATCAAGGAATGTCCGTTCGGGGTCATTTTCGACGGTTTCAGCGGTGATGCTTCAGCCCGTACCTTTATCGCGCTCGCAACCAGGTTGAACGGTTCTTCAACGGGATCAAGCAATGTCGTCGGAGCTATGCGGGATTTTGGGTGACGAGGCGATCAGGCGGCGTGGTTTTCCGGCACTTGGATGACCTCGATGCCGTTTTCGAATCTGACACCTGCGCTGACCTTCGGCAACTGATTTGTGCCTTTCAGCCGCCGCCAGGTCTTTGATGCGGCGCAGAGCAGCTTGAACACCATCAACTTGGCAGTCGTTGACGATAACGAACCTTTCGTGCGCACCGTTCTGTGCCGGACCGTCGCGAACACGCTTTCGATGGGATTCGTCGTCCGCAAGTGGTCCCAATGCTCGGCGGGGAATTCGTAGAACGCAAGCATTGCGTCGCGATCTTTCGTCAGGCACTCGACCGCCTTGTCGTACTTCGCTCCGTATTTCTCGGCAAAGACATCGATCGCCACTTCGGCCGAAGCTCGGTTGGACGCCAAATAGACCTCGCGCAGATCCTTCTTCATGCTGGCCTGTACCGACACTGCGACTTTGTTCAAGATATTCGCGGTTTTGTGCACCCAGCACCGCTGATGTCGCGTGGCGGGAAAGACCTCGTCGAGCGCCTTCCAGAAGCCGAGCGCGCCGTCACCGACGGCGATTTCCGGGGCGATCTTCAGCCCACGGGTTTTCGCCTCGACGAGCAGTTCGTGCCAGCTCTGCGTGCTCTCGCGCACGCCGACCTGGAAGCCGATGAGTTCCTTCTTGCCTTCCGGCGTCGCGCCGATCAGCACCAGCATGCATTCGCTGTGGTCTTCCATGCGAGCCTGCAGGAAGACGCCGTCCGCCCACACGTATACGTACCGGCGCGCCGACAGATCGCGCTTCTGCCAACGCTCGTACTCGAGCTGCCACTCCGTCGTCAGTCTGGAAACCACCGCCGGAGAAAGATTCGGCGCATCCTTGCCCAGGAGCGCCGCCAGCGCCTCCTGGAAGTCGCCCGTCGAGATGCCTCGCAGGTACAGAACCGGCAAAAGTGCATCCAAGCTCTTCGTGCGCCGTGCCCACAACGGCAGGATCGCCGAGGTGAAGCGGATCCGCTCGCCATCGCTGGTCACCGCGCGATCGCGAATCTTTACCCGGGCGACTTCGACGGCGCCGATCCCCGTCTGGATCGTCCGCACTGGACCATGGCCGTGCCGCACGAGGCGGTCGCGGCCATCGGGAAGCTTCAAGCCCTTCATCGCGGCGAGAAACGCCTCGGCTTCCATCTCGACAGCCTGCGCAAGCAGCTGCCGAGCACCAGATCGCAAAATATTCGTCAGTGGATCGTCGATCTCATCGGGCTGACGCAGTGGGACAATGTTGCTATGCTCGTTCATGGCGTATCGCTCTCCTTGAGGTTCTGGCAGGCTCGACACCCGCCTCGATACGCCGCCTATCTCATTCCGTCATCACCCAGTTTCCCGCATAGCTCATGTCGTCGTGTGGCGACGCGCTACAACAGGCTTGCGGGAAACTACCTTGCCTTGGTCCAACTCGCATCTATCCGGCTATGGCTGGCCGCGCGTTATAGTCCACGCCCTAGTGTTTTGAGTCTGCTTCGGTTTCGACGGCGCAACGGACATGGCTGAGCTTGCCAGCGACCCAGGGCCGGCGTGAAAGACCCAATCTCGAACCTTTGATCTAGATCAACCTGGAAGAGTGGCGTTCCGTTTTCGTAGCGGCGCAGGCCAATGACGCACGGGTCCGGAGATCGTCATGAAACTGGCTGATACGAAATCACCACCTGACTCCGGACAATCGCTCCAGCATCCAGCAGGTGAGGGGATGCTGTACGTGCCGGGCGGCACGTTTCGCATGGGGTCGGATCGGCACTATCCGGAGGAAGCGCCGGTCCACCGCGTCACCGTGGATGCGTTCTGGATGGATCGCCATCCAGTGACGAACCGGCAATTCAAGGCATTCGCCAGAGCTACCGGCCACGTCACCGTTGCCGAGATCGAGCCCGATCCAAAGGATTATCCCGGAATTCTCCCGCATATGATCTATGCGGGTTCGCTGATGTTCTCTCCGCCCGGGTATCCGGTCAATCTCCGGGACTTCAGCCAATGGTGGACCTTCGCCAAAGGCGCGAACTGGCGGCATCCCTACGGGCCGGGCAGCGACATCCGTGGGCTGGACGATCATCCCGTCGTGCATGTGGCGTTCAGCGACGTGATCGCCTACGCAAAATGGGCCGGCAAAGATTTGCCGACCGAGGCGGAATGGGAATTCGCGGCGCGCGGCGGGCTGGACGGCGCCGAGTTCGCATGGGGAGATGAATTTACGCCCGAGGGCCGTCACATGGCCAACACCTGGCAGGGCGAATTTCCACGCCAGAACACTGGGGACGACGGGTACGAACGGACATCGCCGGTCACCGCATTTCCGCCGAACGGATACGGGCTGCACGATATGATCGGCAACGTCTGGGAGTGGACGTCCGACTGGTACGCGCCTCGGCATGAGGCCGACGCTGCGAAAGCGTGCTGCATTCCAGAGAACCCGCGCGGCGGCCGCGAGGCCGATAGCTACGACCCCAGAACGACCAACGTCAAGATTCCACGCAAGGTCATCAAAGGCGGCTCGCATTTGTGCGCGCCGAACTACTGCCGGCGCTACCGGCCGGCTGCGCGGCATGCGGAGCCGGTCGACACATCCACGAGTCATCTCGGATTTCGGTGCATCAGGCGAGGTGTCTCTAACGCATCATAACGGGAGAGCAATGCCATGTTGAATTGCGTATCCAATGACAAGCTTTCGGTTGCAACGCCGCGCAAGACGCAAAGCTGGATCAAGCGGTCCTGCACAGCGCTGCTCGGTGCTACGATGATGATGCCGTCGTCGGGCTTGATCAGCACTCCGGCAGCCGCCCAGCAGCCGGCGCAAAAGCCCAACATCCTCTTCATCATGGGTGACGACATCGGCCTGTACCAGCCGAGCATCTACCATCGCGGCCTGATGGTCGGTGAGACGCCCAACATCGATCGCATCGGCAACGAAGGAGCGATCTTCACGCATTACTATGCCGAGCAGAGCTGCACCGCCGGCCGCAATGCCTTCTTCACCGGCATGCATCCGCTGCGAACGGGAATGATTCCTCCGCAACTGCCCGGCAGCCCGTCCTATTTGCGGCCCGGCACCCCGGCGCTCGCCAAGTTCCTGCTCGATCTCGGCTACAACACCGGCGAGTTCGGCAAGAACCATCTCGGCGATCACACCGACGCGCTGCCGACCGCTCACGGCTTCCAGGAATACTGGGGCTATCTGTATCACCTCGATGCGATGCAGGGCGTGAGCTTCCCGGACATCAATAAGTCCCCCACCCAGCAGACAGTTGCCCCGCCATGCAAGAATACGCCGATCCCCGGCATCCCGGAGGTACCGGGCGCGGTCGATCCGAAAACGACGGTTTGCCTGACGCCTCCGCGCAACGTCCTGTCGTGCAAGTCGGACGGTACATCCAGGACTCAGCAGTGCATCGACCAGGGCCCGCTGACACTCGACCGATCGAAGGGTGTTGACGAAGAAATCTCGGCCAAGGTCATCGACTTCATCGATCGCAACGATCCGAAGACGACGGGCAGGCCTTTCTTCGTCTGGTACAACCCTGCGCGTATGCACATCACGACCGTGCTGAATGACAAATACCTGGGCATGGTCGGCGAGGCGGGCGGCAAGGACTGGGGCCTCAACGAAGCCGGCATGAAGCAGATGGACGATAACATCGGCGTGGTGCTCAAGAAGCTCGAAGACATGGGCCAACTCGACAACACGATCGTCGTGTTCACCACCGACAACGGTGCCGAAACCATCACCTTTCCGGACGGCGGCACCACTCCGTTCAAGGGTGGCAAGCTGAGCACCTGGGAAGGCGGCATGCGCGCGCCGGCCCTCGTTCGCTGGCCGGGCGTCATCAAGCCCGGTACCGTCAAGAACGAAATGTTCGCAGCCCTCGACTGGCTGCCGACGTTCGTCAACGTCGGCGGCGGCGCAAAGGGCGACCAACTGAAGAGGCGCATCGAGACCGGCCAATATCCCGGCATCGTGAAAACCACGCTCGATGGCGTCGATCAGACCGAGTACCTTTCCGGGCGTTCGGAAAAGTCGGCGCGCGATACCTTCTTCTACTATTCGGGCAAGGATCCGTCGGCGGTCCGCTACAAGAACTGGAAGATCTACTTCACGATGGTGTCCGACAACCCGCAAGGCTTCATCGCGGGAGCGCTTCCCTATCACTGGGCCCAGGTCGTCAATATCAAGCGAGACCCGTTCGAGACCTCGATCGGTTCACAATACAAGACTCTCATGGGCCTGGGCGGCGTCATCGGCTCCCCTTCTACAGCCTACGTCTATGACTGGAATATGCTGCCCATCGGTCAGGCGCTCTGGCTGAAGGAACTCGAGAGCTATATCGCGTACCCGCCGCTGCAGGACCCGGCGAGCTATAACCTCGAACAGGTGATACAGCAGATCAAGCAGGCCAAAACGGCCGGCCGCAGCGACTAATGGCTCGATAGTGAATTGGCGGGCGCCACTTCGGCACCCGCCAATTCACTGCGGTCAGAATCCAGCTGCTCACGAAGCAGCATATCGGCAAGCGCGCGAAGAACAGCAGCGATATGCCAGCCTCGCACCCACTTTCAATGTTGACCGGTAGGGACCGCACAATCGATGCGGATTGACCATGAAACAGCTCATGCGATTTCCTCGCCTTGACCGTCGCTCACTGCTCTCGTCTCTGGCGATGCTTCCGTTTCTGTCTGCCGCTCTACGTTCCACGTCGGCCATGGCCCAGACGCAAGCCGGTCCTCTGCCATCCTGGAATGAGGGCCCGACGAAAGCTTCGATCGTCGACTTTGTCGCACGGATCACGGAGAGTGGCGGGCCCTATTTCGTACCGCCCGATCAACGCGTCGCGACCTTCGACAACGACGGGACGCTTTGGATCGAGCAGCCGATGTATGGGCAGCTCGCTTTTGTGCTGGATCGCGTGAAGGTTCTTGCGCCAATGCATCCGGAATGGAAGGACAAGCAGCCCTTCGCGGCAGTGCTGAACGGGGACCTGAAGGCGCTCGCAGCTTTCGGAGAAAAGGGCGTGGCCGAGCTGGTGGCGGTGACGCACGCCGGCATGACGACAGCGGAGTTTGAGAAGATCGTCACAGACTGGCTTGCGACCGCGCGTGATGCTCGCTTCAAACGCCCCTACACCGAACTCGTGTATCAGCCTATGCTCGAATTGCTCGCTTACCTCCGCGCCAACGGCTTCAAGACCTTCATCGTGTCGGGTGGCGGCATCGAATTCATGCGGCCATGGGCCGAGACGATTTATGGAGTGCCTCCCGAGCAGGTCGTCGGATCGTCAATCAAGACCCGCTATGAAATGCGCGACAGCACGCCGGTTCTATTTCGGTTGCCCGAGGTCGATTTCATCGACGACAAGGCCGGCAAGCCGATCGGGATCAATAGCCACATTGGCCGGCGTCCGATCGCCGCCTTCGGGAACTCCGATGGCGACCTCGAAATGCTGCAATGGGCGACGCTCGGTGCCAGCGGCGCGCGGTTCGGCCTGATCGTCCACCATACCGACGCGGAACGCGAATATGCCTACGATCGCCAATCACATTTCGGCAAGCTCGATGTCGCTCTCGATGCTGCAGCGCTGAACAGGTGGACCGTTGTGGACATGAAGAAGGACTGGAAGAGGATCTTTTCGTTTGATTAGAGGCGAGATCGTAAGGCTCCTGGCCGCGCGAATGCGGTGCGAATCAACCATCAAGCCAAATGCACGCTATTGAGCAGAGCGCGCCAATTAAATTTCAGGTTGTGGCCAATTCACAACGGACATCGGACCTGGAACATGGCTTACTTGCAGACCGGAGACGTAATTCGGATTCGTTCTGCCTCGAAATGGGCTTGGGCCTCATGACGGGACCAGGTCTCGGAACGGAAGGTGTGACCGCGACCGCCAAAGCCTGATGCACATCACCTCTAGCGCTTGGAGATTTGCAGATGAAGCCCACGTTGGAATTTGCGGGTACCTCTAAACCGACTCTGCTCAGCGCGATTGTGGTTGCAGCTCTCGCGTTTTCCCCGCAAATCGCCAGCGCCGACGAGAGCGGCATCTCATTCTGGGTCCCGGGGCTGTTCGGCAGTCTGGCAGCGGCACCCACCGCCCCCGGCTGGTCCCTCGGGACCATCTACTACCACACCAGTGTGTCCGCTTCCGGTGCTGCCGCAGCGGCCCGAGAAGTCCAGGTCGGCCGCTTCTCTCCGAACGTCAATGTCAGCCTGGACGTCCGTCTGAACGCGCCGCCAGACCTGCTGTTCCTGGCTCCGACGTATACGTTCGCGACACCGGTCCTCGGCGGGCAATTGTCCGTCGGCGTCATGGGCGTGTACGGCCGAAACAGCACGACCCTCGATGGCACGCTGACGACCGGGTTCGGTCCGATTTCGGCGACCCGCACGGGAAGCATATCGGACTCGCTCACCGGGTTCGGCGACCTCTACCCGATGGTCACGATGAAGTGGCACGACGGCGTCCACAACTACATGGCCTACGTGACCGGCGACATTCCAGTCGGTGCCTATGAACCCAGCCGCCTCTCCAACATCGGCATCGGTCATGGCGCCATCGACGCAGGCGGGGGTTACACTTACCTCAACCCGATGACGGGATATGAATTCTCCGGCGTCGCTGGCTTCACCTACAACTTCAAGAACCCGGACACGCAGGTTCAAAGCGGCGTCGATTTCCACTTCGATTGGGGCGCGTCGAAATTTCTCTCGAAGCAGGCCTTCATAGGTCTGGTCGGCTATGCCTATCAGCAAATCTCCGACGATACCGGCGGACTGCCAGCCCTCGGTGGCTTCAGGTCACGGGTTCTCGGCATCGGTCCGCAGTTCGGCTATCTTTTCCCGGTTGGCGGCATGCAGGGATATCTGAACATAAAGGGATATGGCGAATTCGATGCGGCGAACCGGCCGTCGGGCTGGAATACCTGGCTGACCTTTGCGATCTCGCCCGCCGCGCCTGAAAGCACCGTTGCGCCGACCCGGCACAGGGTGACGAAGTAAGGGGATCAACTGGCGGCACAAACCGGCAACCGGCTCTATCGGCACGTAGGGAAATTGGTGCCGAGCTTGGTCGGAGAGGGGCCCTATTGATCTGAGGGGCAAAAAATGCCGAAGAGCAAAACCATCTGGCTCGGTTCGTTGGCCTCAATCGCCGCCGTAGCGATTACGATCGCACCTACCGCAGCGCAGCAACCTGGGAATCCCAACATTGTCGTCATGCTCGCGGACAATTTGGGCTACGGCGAGCTGGGCGTATATGGCGGCGGTATCCTTCGCGGCGCGCCCACGCCACGTATTGACGCACTCGCCAGTGAGGGCACGCGCCTGCTCAACTTCAATGTTGAAGCGCAGTGTACGCCGTCCCGCTCGGCCTTGCTCACGGGGCGCTTTGCCATCCGCTCCGGCACGTACGAAGTTCCGATCGGCGGCGTCCCCGACGGATTAACACAGTGGGAGATCACGACCGCGGAGCTGTTGTCCGGGCGGGGCTATGCAACCGGGATGTGGGGCAAATGGCATCTCGGCAGCGCCGAAGACCGGATGCCCACCAATCAGGGCTTCGACGAGTGGTATGGCATCCCGCGCACATATGACGAGGCGATGTGGCCATCCCTCGACGAGACAAAAAGCATGTGGCCGTCGGTCGGAAACAGGCAGGGCTGGAATGCGAAAGTCGTTCACCCCCAACATATCTATGAAGCACGCAAGGGCGATAAGCCTCGACAGGTCGCTGTGCTGGATGTGGATCACCGCCGCACCATGGACGCGGAGATCACCAGCCGTGCAGTGGAGTTCATCAAGCGCAACGCGAGCTCAGGCAAGCCGTTCTATGCCTACGTTCCGTTCGCGCACGTTCACATGCCGACGCTCCCAAATCTTGAGTTCGCGGGCAGAACCGGCAACGGCGATTGGGCCGATTGCCTGGCCGAACTGGACTACCGCACCGGCCAAATCCTCGATGCGATCAAGCAAGCAGGCATCGAAAACGACACACTTGTGATATTCGCCAGCGACAATGGCCCGGAGGCAACCAACCCCTGGGAAGGTGACAACGGGCCCTGGCGCGGAACTTACTTCACGGCGATGGAAGGTTCACTGCGGGCACCGTTCATCATTCGCTGGCCCGGCAAGGTGCCGGCGGGCCGCATCAGCAACGAAATCGTTCACATCGTCGACCTCTTCACGACGCTTGCGCGGGTCGGGGGCGCAGAGGTCCCTACGGATCGCGCGATTGACGGCGTGGATCAGCTGGATTTCTTCTTGGGCAAGCAGGAGGCCTCAAACCGCGAAGGGTTTCCCGCCTACGTGGCCGACCGGCTTTCAGCCGTCAAATGGCGAAACTGGAAAGTCCATTTGATCTGGCAGGAAACCATGTACGCCACGCCGCAGAAATTGCCCTTGCCGAGAATCATCAATCTTCTGACCGACCGGAAGGAGGAACGCGATGTTGCCGCGCAAAACTCCTGGGTCGCCGATCCCGCAGTAAGAATCATCGGAGAACTGGAAGCGAGCTTCAAGAGGTACCCTCCGATCAAACTTGGCACTCCAGATCCCTACACGCCGCCAGAGCCGGGTTTGATGCGCACGCGCCCGTGATTCCCCGCCTTCGGGGAAAGACAGCCGTAACCGGGTTGCGATCCGACCGCTACGTCGCCGCCAGCTTCACACCCAGCCGTCCTGCCAGCTCCTGCACGAACTGCCAGGCGACGCGGCCCGAGCGGGAGCCGCGCGTGGTCGACCATTCCAGCGCTTCGCGCTCCAGGGCCTCGTCCTCGATCTTGATGTCGAAATGGCTGCAATAGCCGCGCACCATGGCGAGATATTCGTCCTGGCTGCAACGGTGGAAGCCGAGCCAGAGACCGAAGCGATCCGACAGCGAGACTTTCTCCTCGACCGCTTCGCCGGGATTGATCGCGGTCGAGCGCTCGTTCTCGATCATGTCGCGCGCCAGCAGATGGCGGCGGTTGGAGGTGGCGTACAGGATGACGTTCTCGGGCCGGCCCTCGATACCGCCTTCCAGCACGGCCTTGAGTGATTTGTAGGACGCGTCATTGCCGTCGAAGGATAGGTCGTCGATGAATACGATGAAGCGGAAGCTGGCGTCGCGGAGCTTCTCCATCAGCATCGGCAGCGTTTCGATGTCCTCGCGGTGGATCTCGATCAGCTTCAGCCTGTCGGCGGACTTGCGGTCGGCATTGATGCTGGCATGTGCCGCCTTCACCAGCGATGATTTGCCCATGCCGCGCGCGCCCCAGAGCAGGGCGTTGTTGGCGGGCAGGCCGCCTGCGAAACGCTCGGTGTTCTCCATCAGGATGTCGCGCATCCGATCGACGCCCTTGAGCAGGAACAGCTCGACGCGGCTGACCCGCGGCACGGCCGAGAGGCGGCCGTCGGGGTGCCAGACATAGGCATCGGCCCGCCCGAACGACTCGGGCTCGACGGCCGGACTGCCCTGGGCGGCGAGCTGCGCCGCAATGGTCTCCAGTGCGCGGACGAGGCGCTCCTGGGAGAGGTCGGGGGCCGTCTTGACGGCCCCCGTGGGGCGTTTTGCCGCGAGGCGGGCGGGCTTGCCGGCAGGGGTACGGGGGCCTTTGCCGGCCGGGCTTTTGCTTGGTTTTTTGGGCATGTCCGAAGTTCCTGAGAATGCAGCCTTATCGGGCCTGACGGCGCGCCGCAAGGTGGCCAAATCGACGGTCTGGCAGCGTTGCAATTGGGGCGGTGGCCGCTATAGTCCGCGCGAATTTGACCGAACCGGTCGCCCCTGAGGGCCTGACCGGCTTTCCCCCGTTCTCACGAGGATCGTCCGAATGTTGATTACCCCTGCGTATGCCCAGGCTGCGGGCGCCGGTGACACCAACAGCATGTTGATGTCGCTGCTGCCGTTCGCCCTGATCTTCGTGATCATGTACTTCCTGATTCTGCGGCCGCAGCAGAAGAAGGTCCGGGACCATGCCGACCTCGTGAAGAACATCCGCCGCGGCGACACCGTCGTGACTTCGGGGGGCCTCGTCGGCAAGGTCACCAAGGTCGTCGATGACGACCAGATCGAGTTCGAGATTTCCGACGGCGTGCGCGTGCGGCAGATGCGCCAGATGATCTCCGGTGTGCGCGCCAAGGGCGAGCCGGCGAAGGAATCCAAGGATAGTGCGAAGGAAACCGCCAAGGACGACGCCGCGTCGAAGTGAGCGCTTCCGCGAGTCTCCCGAGTCTCCTGATCTGACAGGTCCAGTCGATGTTGTATTTCACGCGGTGGAGGGTGCTGGGGATTATCCTTACAGCGCTGATCGTGTGCCTCTGCGCGGTCCCGAACTTCTTCCCCGAGGCGACGGTCAAGACCTGGCCCGCCTGGGCGCAGCGCCGGATCGTGCTTGGCCTCGACCTTCAGGGCGGCTCCTATCTGCTGCTCGAGGTCGATTCCAACTATGTGAAGAAGGAGCGGCTGGACCAGATCCGCGACGACGTTCGCCGGACGCTGCGCGATGCCAAGATCGGCTTCACCGGTGGCGTGACCGTGCGCAACGACGCGGCCGAGGTTCGCATCACCAAGGAGACCGACGTGCAGCCGGCACTCGCCAAGCTGCGCGAATTGTCCCAGCCGCTGGGCGGTCTGATGGGATCCAGCGGTCAGCGCGACCTCGAAGTGACTGACGCCGGCGGCGGCGTGATCCGCCTGAACATCCCGCAGGCTGCGATGCTCGACCGCATGCGCAAGACCATCGAGCAATCGATCCAGATCGTCGAACGCCGCGTCAACGAGCTCGGCACCGTCGAGCCCGTCATCCAGCGCCAGGGCAACGACCGCATCCTGGTGCAGGTCCCCGGTCTCCAGGACCCGACCCGCCTGAAGGAGCTGCTGGGCAAGACCGCGAAGATGGAATTCCGCATGGTCGACACCTCCGTGCCGCCTGATCAGGCGCAGCAGGGACGGTTGCCGCCGGAATCCGAGCTTCTGATGAGCGCCTCGCCGCCGCCAACGCCCTACGTGGTCAAGAAGCAGGTGCTGGTCGCCGGCGGCGATCTGACCGACGCCCAGGCGAGCTTCGACCAGCGCACGGGCGAGCCGGTCGTCAGCTTCAAGTTCAACACCTCGGGCGCGCGCAAATTCTCGCAGGCCACCACCGAGAATGTGGGGCTGCCGTTCGCGATCGTGCTCGACAACAAGGTGATCTCGGCGCCCGTGATCCGCGAGCCGATTACCGGCGGCCAGGGCCAGATCTCCGGCAATTTCACGGTGCAATCGGCCAACGATCTCGCCATCCTGCTGCGTGCCGGCGCGCTGCCGGCGCCGCTCACGGTGGTCGAGGAACGCACCGTCGGTCCGGGCCTCGGCCAGGACTCGATCGAGAAGGGCGAGCTCGCGGCCTATGTCGGCTCGATCCTCGTCATCGTGTTCATGCTCGTGACCTACCGGCTGTTCGGCGTGTTCGCGAACGTCGCGGTGACCATCAACGTCGCCATGATCTTCGGCCTGTTGTCGCTGCTCAATGCCACGCTGACGCTGCCCGGCATCGCCGGCATCGTGCTCACCGTCGGCATCGCGGTGGACTCCAACGTGCTGATCTACGAGCGCATCCGTGAGGAGTTGCGCGGCGGCCGCAACGCGATCTCGGCGATCGACGCCGGCTTCAAGCGGGCGCTCGCCACCATCCTCGATTCCAACATCACCACCTTCATTGCCGCCGCCGTGCTGTTCTACATCGGCACCGGCCCGGTGCGCGGCTTCGCCGTGACGCTCGGCATCGGCATCATCACCACGGTGTTCACCGCCTTCACCCTGACCCGGCTGATCGTCGCCGGGTGGGTGCGGTGGAAGCGGCCGCAGAGCGTGCCGATCTAGGAGCCTGATCGTGACTCACACCGTTCTCATCGGGCTCGGCGTCCTCATTGCCATTCTCACCGTGGTCGCGGCGCTCGGCCTGTTGCCGTCGCTGCGCATCGTTCCGGACAACACGCATTTCGACTTCACGCGCTTCCGCCGCATCAGCTTCCCGATCTCGGCCGCGCTGTCGATCGTCGCGATCACGCTGTTCTTCACCCACGGCCTGAACCTCGGTATCGACTTCAAGGGCGGCACGCTGCTGGAGGTGAAGGCGAAGTCCGGCATCGCCGACATCGCGGCGATGCGCACCAAGCTCGACGCCCTGGGTCTCGGCGAAGTCCAGTTGCAGCAGTTCGGCGGCCCCGAGAACGTCCTGATCCGTGTTGCGGAACAGCCGGGTGGCGACGCCGCACAGCAGGCAGCCCTGCAGAAGCTTCGTGGCGCGCTCGGCGACAGCGTCGACATTCAGCGCACCGAGGTGCTCGGCCCGCGCGTCGCCGGTGAGCTCCTGGCCTACGGCATGCTCGGCCTGATGCTCGCGATCATCGCGATCCTGATCTATCTCTGGTTCCGGTTCGAATGGCAGTTCGCGCTGGGCGCCATGATCGCCAACGTGCACGATATCGTGCTGACGATCGGCTTCATGTCGATCAGCCAGGTCGATTTCGACCTGACCAGCATCGCGGCGCTGCTGACCATTCTCGGCTATTCGCTCAACGACACCGTCGTCATCTACGACCGCATCCGCGAAATGCTGCGGCGCTACAAGAAGATGCCGATGCCGCAGCTGCTCAACGAGTCCATCAACTCGACGCTGTCGCGCTCGATCATCACCCACGTCACGGTGACGCTGGCACTGCTCGCGCTGCTGCTGTTCGGCGGCCACGCTATCCACAGCTTCACGGCGGTGATGATGTTCGGCGTGGTGCTGGTCGGTACCTACACCTCGATCTTCATTGCGGCGCCGATCCTGATCTATCTCGGCGTCGGCGAGCATCGCGAGGATGCGCCGGAAACGGCTACGCCGGCGAAGAAAAACAAGGCATGATCCGAACTGCAGGCCCTCGCTAGGCGTTTGCGAGGGCAGTAAGCTCATTCGGACGAACCAGATGGCCGGCGATCCCAACGCACCGCATTTCCCGCGCTCGGCGCCGATCGACGCCTATGGCAAGGGCGGCTTCGCCTTTGCCGGCATGTCGCATCGGGGATCGCTGCTGTGCCTGCCCGACGCGATCTGGGCCTGGGACGTGACTGACCCCGCGAAGATCGACCGCTACTCGCTGGACCGCGTGTTCGCGGCCGCAAACAGCATCGACACGCTCCTGGTCGGCACCGGAACCGGCCACTGGCTGCCGCCGCCGGAGCTGCGCCAGGCGCTCAAGGCGGTGAGGGTGGTGCTGGACACGATGCAGACCGGCCCCGCGGTGCGCACCTACAACATCATGATCGGCGAACGGCGGCGCGTCGCCGCCGCCCTGATCGCCGTGCCATGAGCAGCGCTACGCCGCCCGATTCTGCTGCCTTCTGCGCCGATCTCGTGCGCAGCCACGACTTTCCGCGCTACGTCGCGACCCTGTTCGCGCCCGCTGCCGAGCGCCGAGCGCTGCTGGCGCTCTATGCCTTCAATGTCGAGATCGTCCGCGTCCGCGATCAGGTGAGCCAGCCCTTGCCCGGCGAAATCCGCCTGCAATGGTGGACCGACATGCTGTCGGGCCATGTCCATGGCAGCGCCGAGGGCAATCCGGTCGCGGCCGAGCTGCTGCGCACGATTCGCGATTTCGACCTGCCGGTCGAGCCGCTCTCGCTGCTCGCCGACGAGCACCAGTTCGATCTCTACAACGATCCCATGCCGACCATGGCGGCGCTGGAGGGCTATCTGGCCGCGACTTCATCGGCGCTGTTCGGTCTGGCGGCCCAGGTTCTTGGGCCGCCGTCGGAGGCGGCCGAGCATCTCGCGAGGCACGCCGGGCTGGCGCAGGGCATCGCGCAAATCATCGCCAATCTGCCGCGCGATGCAGCGCACCGGCAATTGTTCCTGCCGCAGCAGGTGCTGGCGAGCCAAGGCTGCAGCATGGAAGACGTGTTCGCCGGCAAGGAGACGCCGAGCCTGCGCGCCGTGCTGGACCAGCTCGCGGGCGAGGCGCAGCAGCATGTGACCACGGCCTTGTCGCTGCTGGCGCAGCTGCCGCCGTCGGTGCGGCCGGCGTTTCTGCCGCTGAGCCAGGCGCAGGCCGACCTCAAGCGCCTGTCACGGCGCGGGCGCAATCCGTTTGCGCTGCAGCCTTCGTCACGGCTGCGGACGCTGTGGACGCTATGGCGGGCATCACGTTCCCGGGAGTTTACCAAATAGCGGTTGGCTTATCGCCCGAGGCGGCCAAATGCTCTATGCTGTCCCATGGCTGAGTTGTCCCAAACCACGTCCTCCGAAGTCAGCGGCCTTCCGGTCGCACCGGAAGACATTCACGCCGCCGCCGAGACCATCAGGGGCGCCGTCGTTGAGACGCCCTGCAGCTACAGCCGCACGCTCAGCAGCATCTGCGGCTGCGACATCTGGCTCAAATTCGAGAATCTCCAGTTCACCTCCTCGTTCAAGGAACGCGGCGCGCTGAACCGGCTCACGGCGCTGACGCCGGAGGAGCGCGCGCGGGGCGTGATCGCGATGTCCGCGGGCAATCACGCGCAGGGCGTCGCCTATCACGCCAGACGACTCGGCATTCCCGCCACCATCGTGATGCCGATCGGCACGCCTATGGTGAAGGTCGAGAACACCCGGCATCACGGCGCCGAGGTGGTGGTGACAGGCGCGACGCTGGAAGAGGCGGCCGCCTTTGCGCGCAGCCATGGCGAAGCGCGCGGTATGATCTTCGTCCATCCTTACGACGACCCGCTCGTCATCGCGGGGCAGGGCACGGTCGCACTGGAGATGCTCAAGGCTGTCCCTGAGCTCGACACGCTGGTCGTCCCGATCGGCGGCGGCGGGCTGATCAGCGGCATGGCCATTGCCGCGAAGTCGATCAAGCCGTCGCTGCGCATGCTGGGCGTGGAGGCCTGGCTCTAT
This sequence comes from Bradyrhizobium sp. USDA 376, assembly GCF_054063675.1. Classification (NCBI taxonomy): domain Bacteria; kingdom Pseudomonadati; phylum Pseudomonadota; class Alphaproteobacteria; order Hyphomicrobiales; family Nitrobacteraceae; genus Bradyrhizobium; species Bradyrhizobium sp. USDA 376. The sequence goes on along the minus strand of NZ_JBSSGN010000001.1, from coordinate 6,679,631 downwards.
CCGTCGATGTACAATGCCATCCATGACGGCAATCTTCCGGCGCGCGGCGACACGCTGGCCGAAGGCATCGCCGTGAAATCGCCCGGCAAGATCACGACCGAAATCGTCCGCCGCCTCGTCGACGACATAGCGCTCGTCAACGAAGCCGAGCTTGAGCGCGCGGTCGCGACCCTGATCTCGATCGAGAAGACGGTTGTCGAGGGCGCCGGCGCCGCCGGCCTTGCCGCGCTGATGTCCGATCCGTCCCGCTTCGCCGGCCAGAAGGTCGGCCTCGTGCTGAGCGGCGGCAACATCGACACAAGGCTGATCGCTTCCGTCCTCACGCGCGAGCTTGCGCGCGAGGGACGGCTGACCCAGCTCTCGCTCGACATTCCCGACAGGCCCGGTCAATTGGCCGCCGTGGCGGCGCTGCTGGCCGAAGCCGGCGCCAACATCATCGAGGTCTCGCACCAGCGGACCTTCTCCGACCTGCCGGCCAAGGCGACGCTGCTGCAGCTGGTCATCGAGACCCGCGACAGTGCGCATCTCGACGAGGTCATGGCGAGGCTCAGCGCATCCGGACTGAGCGCGCGCTGCACGTGAATGGCCGTTATCGCGGTGCCAAGCTCGCGAGGCGGTCGATGAGCCGGTCGATCTCGGCTTCCGTGTTGTAGTAATGCGGCGATGCCCGCACGAGCGACGGCAGCGCGCGGAGTTCTGCGTCGATGCGGGTGCTCGCCGGATCCGAAGCGCCGATGGTGATGCCCGCCGCAGCGGCGCTGCGAACAATGGCGTCCGCCTCATGCCCTTCCATCGTGAAGCTGACGATGGCGCCCGGCGTGCGGCCGAGGTCGCGAATGGTGATGCCGCGAATGGCGGCGAGGCCGCTGCGAAGACGGCCCGCAAGCAGGCGACAGCGCTGCTCGATCGGGCCGAGGCCGATATCGAGCGCATAATCGACAGCGGCACCCAACCCAAGCCGGGCGGCATAGTTGTTCTCCCAGGTCTCGAACCGGCGCGCATCGTCGCGGAGCCGATATTCGTCGCGCGCGACCCAGGGCGCCGCGAAATGGTCGATCATCGGCGGCTCGAGCTGCTGCAGCAGCGCGCGGCGGACATAGAGAAAACCGGTGCCGCGCGGGCCGCGCAGGAATTTGCGCCCCGTCGCCGACAGCATGTCACAGTCGATGGCTTCGACGTCGACCGCCATCTGGCCGACCGCCTGGCAGGCGTCGAGCAGATAGGGAATGCCGTGCGCCCGCGCGATCTTGCCGATCGCCGCCGCGGGATTGACCAGCCCGCCATTGGTCGGAACCCAGGTGATGGCGATCAGCTTCACACGCGCGTCGATCATGCGTTCGAGTGCCTGGATGTCGAGCTCGCCCGTTGCGTTGCTCGGCACGACGTCGATGATCGCGCCTGTTCGTTTCGCGACCTGAAGAAATGCGACATAGTTGGCCGCGTATTCCGCCTCGGCGGTCAGGATGCGGTCGCCCTTACGGAACGGCAACGCGTAGAAGGCCATCTGCCAGGCAACCGTCGCGTTCTCCACGAGAGCGATCTCATCGGGCGCGGCATTCAGCAGACGTGCCACCGAGCCGTAGACTGCATCAAGCCGGAGCGCCTCCCGGTCGGCGGCGGCATAGCCCCCGATCTCGCTCTCGAGATCGATATGCTGTTTCATCGCCGCGGCAACCGCCGTTGGCATGAGAGCCGCGCCGGCGTTATGGAGGTAGGCGAGCCGGGCGGCGGCCGGTGTGTCGGCTCGTATTTGGTCGATGTCGATCACGTGACAACCTCTGCCATCGGGTTCCCTGAGTTAGACACAATGACGCATGCGAGCAAGATCGGGCAAACGGATGTTGCGGCTGGAGGATGCAGGGCCGGATGCCTATGCTGACAGGGTGCGTGATTTGGTGCGGAACGACTGAAGGGGATTCTGATGGCCAAGAATACGACCAAGAACACGATTTGCCTCTGGTACGACAAGGATGCTGAAGCGGCTGCCCGGTTCTATACGGAGACGTTTCCCGACAGCGCGGTGACCGCCGTCCACCGCGCGCCCAGCGATTACCCGTCCGGCAAGGCGGGCGATGTGCTCACCGTCGAGTTCACGGTGGCGGGCGTCGCCTGTCTCGGTCTCAACGGCGGTCCCATTTTCAGGCACAATGAGGCCTTCTCGTTCCAGATCGCCACCGACGACCAGGCGGAGACCGACCTCTATTGGAACGCCATCGTCGGCAATGGCGGACAGGCGAGTGCGTGCGGCTGGTGCAAGGACCGATGGGGCGTGTCGTGGCAGATCACGCCTCGCGTGCTGACGGAGGCGCTGGCGGCCGGCGGCGCTGAGGCCAAACGCGCGTTCGAAGCGATGATGGGGATGACCAAAATAGACGTCGCCGCGATCGAGGCCGCGCGGCGGGGCTGACGTGGACCTTCAGGCGCACCGAGCTGCGCCCGCATGTCGATCATGCGGCGTGACCGAGCCTCGCCTCGATCTCCTGGCGCAGCGCCGCAAAGTCAATCGGTTTGGTCAACAGATCGGTAGCGCCGCTGTCCAGCGCTTTGCGCTTGGTTTCGGTATCACCATAAGCCGTGATCATGATAACGGGCACGTCGGGCCGGGCCGCACGTACAATCGGCAACATCTCGAGCCCGCTCATGCCGGGCATGTTGATGTCTGAAAGGATCAGAATGAGCGTTGCATCCCGGAACTCCATGGCGCGCTGCAGCGCCATCGGCGCCGACGATGCAAATTCCATCAGAAAGCGGCCGGCGCGCAGATCGCGTCGGAATTGCTGGCGAAACAGCACCTCGACGTCCGGCTCGTCGTCAACCACCAAAATGTACACGCTCACCCCTTGTCTCCGGTCTGCATTGCGCTGGCCGCAGTGCGTGGCAGCGTGATGATGAACTCCGTAAAGGCGCCTGGCTCGGTCTCGAAATCGATGCTGCCGCCATGTTGTTTAACGATAATGTCGTGACATATCGACAGGCCGAGCCCGGTTCCTTCGCCGACCGGCTTGGTCGTGAAGAACGGATTGAATATCTTCTCCCTCACCTCAGCCGGAATTCCGGCGCCATTGTCGCGAATGCGGATTTCAACGGCGCGGTCGAGACCCCTTGTTGTCGCGCTAAGAACGGGCTCGAACCCATCGCCGGCGACTTCCTTGCGTTTCATGGCCGCATAGAAGCCGTTTGAGATCAGATTGAGAAAGACCCGCGTGATTTCCTGCGGGTACACGCCGACGGTCCCCGCAGAGGGATCGAGCTTTCGCTCGAGCGTAATGTGAAAATCCGGCTTTTCCGCGCGCGCGCCGTGATAGGCGAGATTGAGGCCTTCCTCGACGATCCCATTGATGTCGGCGGCGCGGCGCTCGCCAGAACCCTGTCGCGAATGCAGCAGCATGTTCTTCACGATGGAATCGGCGCGTGCGCCGTGTTGTACGATCCTTGCGAGGTTGGCCTCGAGCACCTGCGTAAGTTCGTCGATTTCTTGCCTGACGGCCTCGTCCAACTCGGTCGCACGCAGCTTTTCGTTCAGCTCGCCGATCAATTCCGACGAGAGCGATGAGAAATTGTTGACGAAATTGAGCGGGTTCTTGATTTCATGGGCAATGCCTGCGGTCAGCTGGCCAAGCGAGGCGAGCTTTTCGGTCTGGATCAGTCGATCCTGCGTCGCGCGCAGCTCTTCGAGAGACTGCGAGAGCTCCGTTGTGCGCTTGCGCAATTCATTCAACAGACGAGCGTTCTCGATTGCGATGACGGCCTGATTCGCAAAATTGGAAACCAGCGCGATCTGCTTCGAGGTGAATGGCTTCACTTCCTGGCGGAAGATCGTGATCGTCCCGATGAGCTCGTCGTCCTTGAGCATGGGCACGATGACGAGGGTTCTTGCTCCGGCAAGGTCGGCGAGCGCGCGGACGTTGAGATTGCCTTCGATGTAAGGCGGCTGGCTCCGGATGTCCTCGATGTGGACGGGCTGATGAGTCTTCTCCACAGTGCCGAGACCGCTGCCGGGATGCGGGCGGATGCTCTGATACAGGCGGGTCTCAACATAGGCCTGCGGCGCGTTGTAGAGCGCAACCGTGCGGAAGCCGCCTTCCTCATAGAGATTCATGGTACCAAATCGGGCTCCGCAGACGCGGGTCGCGTTCTCCAGCATCTTGTCAAAGACCGGCTCCAGCTCGCCGGCGGACGAGCTGATCGTCGCCAAAACTTCCGCTGTCGCGGTCTGCTGCTCGAGGGAGTCCGTAAGTTCGCGCGTGCGCTCCCGTACCTCCTCGAACAGTCGGACATTGCCGATCGCGATCACCGCCTGATCAGCGAAGGTCTGAAGCAGAGCAATCTGCTTGGCGTTGAACGGATTGACCTCGGTGCGTCGAAGTGTGATGGCGCCAATTCCTTCGCCTTCGTACAAAAGCGGTACACTGAGGATGGTCCGCACGCCGTCATCGCGCCTGAGTTCTCGCCCATCGGGAAATTCATCGCCTTCGGGCGAGGTGATGTCCCCAACCTGGACTGGACTCCGGTCGAGAATCGAGCGGCCGGCTGTCCATTTGCGATTGATGGGCCACGTTGCGCGGGAGGGCACTATCGGGCCGTGATGTGCAACCAGTTGAAGATGGTCGTCCCTTCTCAGGCGAAGCACCGCATCAGAGCTTTCGCAGAGCTCACAGGCGCTTTCGACAATCGCGTTCAGGACGGGATCGATCTCGGTCGGGGAGGACGCGATGACCTTCAAAATGCTGGCGCTGCCGGTTTGGTATGTCAGCGCGTCCTGGAGGTCACGGCTCGTGGTTTGCACTTCCTCGAACAGACGCACGTTCTCGATGGCAATCACCGCCTGATCGGCAAACGTCGAAACCAGCTCGACCTGTTTCTCAGAAAAGGATTGTACCGTCGTGTGGCCCAGGAACAGCACGCCGATCGGTTCTCCTTCGCGCATCATCGGCACGCCGAGCAGGGTGCGATAGCCTGCGGCCTTCTGCATGTCCAGGTATTCATATTCGGGATCAGCCAGTACATCGAGGATTTGAACGGACCTCTGTTCGACGAGAACCCGGCCGATCAAACTGCCCCTGCCGGGCTGAAGCCGGTGAACGTCGGCGAGCTTGACCCAGTCCACGCGAAAATTGTAGCCGGTGGCATGATAGAAACCGCGCTCGTCCTTGCGCGCAATGGCCGCCATATCCGCATTGCAAAGGCGCGCTGCAGATTCCGTCAGCGTATCGAGCACTTTCTGAAGGTCGAAGGCGGAACGGCTGATGACCTTCAGCACGTCCGCAGTCGCCGTCTGCTGCTGCAATGACTCGCTCAGGTCATTGGTCCGTTGACGAAGTTGATCGAACAGACGCACATTTTCGATCGCGATGACGGCTTGGTCGGCGAAGGTGGTGACGAGTTCGATTTGCTTCTCGGTGAAGAGCTCCGTGCGTTGGCGCGCGAGCACGATTGTCCCGATCGGTTCGTTCTCGCGCAACAGCGGTACACAAAGCGCTGTATGTTGGCCGCCGAGGGTCGTCGCCTCCTGCAGCGTATATTCCGGGTCGGAGGCTACATCGAAGATCTGGACTGGACGCTTTTCCTTCACCGCCCGCCCCGTGATCGTGCCGCGCCCCGGGGCGATGGGGTGGTCCTTGAGGAACTCGATATACTCTGCGGTGTAACCGACCGCTGCTCCGGCGCGGTAGAGATCGCCTTCGCGCCGCATGATGAAAGCCATCTCGGCGTTGCACAGGCGCGCTGCGGTCTGAACGAGCGTATCGAGCACCGGCTGCAGATCGAAGGTCGAGCGGCTGATCGTTTTGAGAACGTCTCCGACCGCGGTCTGCTGCTGAAGCGATTCAGTCAAGTCGTTTGTGCGCTGCTGTACTTCGCTGAACAGCTTCGCATTGTCGATGGCGATGACGGCCTGCTCCGCAAAGGTCCGCAGGAGTTGCTTGTCGTGCTCGGCAAAGTTGCCCGGCTGGGGACGTGTGACGCTGATCATGCCGATTGCATTTCCGCCCTTCATGATCGGTACGAAGAGCATCGCGCGGAAGCCGCGCAATCGGGCGACGTCTCGGATCTGCAGTTCCGAGGTGGCCTCGGTGTCGGGGACGGGGACAACCTTTCCGAACGAGGCGAGTTGAAAGCTTGGAAAGTCTTCAATAGGCCGCGGAAACATCTGCGTTAGATGTGCATCTGCGACAGCATTCGTGCGGGTGAACGCGGCAAGGTGCGCAATTCCGTCGACGAAACGGAACACTGCGGTGGAAAAGCCCCCGATCAACCGGTTGGCGCTGGTGGCGATTGCGTCGAATACCGGCTGCACGTCGGAGGACGACGTCGCGATCACTCTTAGGACGTCGGCAGTCGCATTCTCCCGATCGTGCGCGGCGCGCAACTCGGCCAATAGCCGGGCGTTCTCCTGCTTCAAATCTGCCACCACGTCCTGGGAGAGCGCGGGCATCGGAAACCAAATCCATATCGCCGAATGCGTTGCAGCATCGGGCCAAAATATGCGGCAGTTTCGATTGGATTATTTCACTTTGGAACGCTTTCGGCCAGCCTTATCGCAAGTTGCGCCGACAGGCTCTGCACGCTTCGGCGGCGATTACGGGGGGCTGGCCCGCGATCAAGACGGTACGCGAGCACGGAGCTCACCTCAGATGCAGAGGCTGAGCAGCTTGATGTGACAGTTGCTCGGCTTCGGCTTGCTGGCCGGCGCCGCCTCGCGCTTCACGGCAACCAGCGGCTCACCGTCGTTCTTCTTGCCTTTGCCTTTACCTTTGCCCTTGGGCTCGTAGTCGCCGGCAATGACCATCGCCCAATAAGTGCGCTTGCCGCTGGTGTTCCTGGCGCTCGCGATGCCGACGCGGGAGGCGTTGTGCAGCAAGAGGTTCTTGCGGTGCCCGGAGGAGTCGATCCACTGTCCCAGCGTCTTTTCGAAATTGTCGTAGCCATAGGCGATGTTCTCGGCGGCGCGGCCTGCGCCGGCCGGGGCGACGCGGCGGTTGAACGGGCCGAGCGCGTCGTGACTGAGATCGTCCTTCGCCGCCATCGCGCGGGCCTGGTCCATGGCGATGCGGTCGAGCGTGGCATCGCGGACGACCCGGACTTCGCCGTGCTTGAGGCGGAAGCTCGAGATCAGCTCGGCCGGGGATTCGGCCATTGCGGGGGCGGGCGCAAGCAGCAGCACGCCGGCGATCAGGCCGCCAACCGCACACTGCATCATCGTCCCCCCAGTGCCCATGACCCCCAAGCCCGAATTCTCCGACTGCTTCTCTATCGCCAATGTGGACGCTTCAAGGCACCGGCCGCCACACTAGCCGGCCGGCAGGTCGGCTTCGAAATTGAAGCGGTCGCGCAGGTTCTTGCGCTGTTCCAGAATGTCCTTGAGGAAGGCGCGGTCCTGGTCGTTCTTCATCATCGGCTCGATCAGGTCGAGCTGGTTCATGGCGACCAGTTGCAAGATCTCGGTACGCGGCTTGCCGCTGGTGTCGCGCGGCAGCGCGTGCACCACCTGGATGTGTTCCGGCGGCTTGGGACCCTTGGCGGCCGAAAGCTCGCTCCGGAGCTGGCCTTCGAGCGTGGCTTGATCCGCCTCGACGAAGGCATAAAGCCCGACGCCGGTCCGCCGATCGGCAAAGGCGACGATGGCGGTGTCGCGCACCGCCGGATTCTTGCGGATCAGCTCGGCCAGCACCGGCGCATCGTTGACAAGCCGGCGGCCGCCGCCCTCGCGGTCGGTGAAATTGAACAGGCCGCGGGTGATGGCACGGTAGACCTTCTTGCCGGTGACAAGCCACAGGCTCGCGGCAAACGACTTCTTCGCCAGGATTTTTCGCTCGCGCGGCGTCAGCGCCTCCGGTGCATAGGAGCGCTTGTGCTTGAGCAGGTGCCGCAGGTCTTCATAGGCGAGGATGCGATAGAGCCGGCCGCGCCGCGCAAAGCATGCGGCGAGCTGGAAGTCGGTGACATAGGCGCGGCCGTCGCGGCCGACCAGCCAGTTCTGCTCCTTGGCGAGATCGTTGTGGCAGATGCCGGCGCGGCGCAGCCGGCGCAGCGCCGCCTTCGCCGAGCGGAAATAGGCGAGGTCACCATGCGGCTTTGCCAGATGCAGCGCGACACCGTCGACGAAGCCGCGCACCAGTGCACGGCGTCCGGCCCACAGCAGTTCGGGGCCGACGTTCAGGCCCTTTGCGAGCGCGAGCGCATGCTTCTCGCGTGCGAAAAGATGCCGCGCCAGCAGGAACGACCACCACGGCACCTCGTCCAGCCGGCGCAGCACCGCGTCGACCTCGCAATTGTCACCGCGGAAGCGGCCGCGCTCGACGGTCGAGAACACGTCGCGCTTGAGCAAAACGCCCTCGGTCCAGCGCGCCGAGAGCTCTGCGGCGTCGTCTTTGGGGAGGCTCATCGGAAACTCACGCCGCGGCGGCTATGCGCAGGTGATCGGCGATCCAGCGATCGAGATCGGAGAGCGCCCGCGCACTCATCGCCTGCTTCTTGGCCACCGTCTTCTCGTTGCCGCGCAGCCGTGTGCCGTCAGGCTTCTTGGTCGGCACACTCGCGAGCGGCGGGAACAGGCCGAAGTTGATGTTCATCGGCTGGAACGAGCGCGTGCCCGGTTCGATGGTCTCGATGTGGCCGCCGGTGATGTGGCCGAGCAGCGATCCCAGCGCGGTCGTGCCCGGCGGGCTCTCGAGCGTCTCGCCGCGCGCATTTGCAGCCGCATAGAGACCGGCGATCAGGCCGACGCTGGCCGATTCCACATAGCCCTCGCAGCCGGTCATCTGGCCGGCAAAGCGCAGCCGCGGCTGCGCACGCAGGCGCAACTGGCTGTCGAGCAGCTTTGGCGAGTTGAGGAAGGTGTTGCGATGCAGGCCGCCGAGGCGGGCGAATTCGGCCTTCTCAAGCCCGGGAATGGTGCGGAAGATGCGCTGCTGCTCGCCATATTTCAGCTTCGTCTGGAAGCCGACGATGTTGTAGAGCGTGCCGAGCTTGTTGTCCTGGCGCAGCTGCACGATGGCGTAGGCTTTCGTCGCGGGATCGTGCGGATTGGTGAGGCCGACCGGCTTCATCGGGCCGTGGCGCAGCGTCTCTGGCCCGCGCTCCGCCATCACCTCGATCGGCAGGCAGCCGTCGAAATAGGGCGTGTTGGTCTCCCACTCCTTGAACTCGGTCTTCTCGCCGGCGATCAGCGTGCCGACGAAGCCGTCATACTGCTCCTTGGTCATCGGGCAGTTGATGTAATCGGCGCCGTTGCCGCCGGGGCCGACCTTGTCGTAGCGCGACTGGAACCAGGCCACCGACATGTCGATGGATTCGCGGTGCACGATCGGCGCGATCGCATCGAAGAAGGCGAGCGCGCTCTCGTCGGTGAGCTCGCGGATGGCGTCGGCCAGCGGGGCGGAGGTGAGGGGGCCAGTCGCGACGATCACGTTGCCCCAGTCGGCCGGCGGCAGGCCTGCGACCTCGCCGCGGGCGATCTCGATCAGGGGATGGTCGTTCAGCGCCTTGGTGACGGCTGCGGAGAAGCCCTCGCGGTCGACTGCGAGCGCGCCGCCCGCGGGCACCTGGTTGGCATCGGCTGCGCGCATGATCAGCGAGTCGAGGCGGCGCATCTCTGCATGCAGCAGGCCGACCGCGTTGTTGGCGGCGTCGTCCGAGCGGAACGAGTTGGAGCAGACGAGCTCGGCGAGCCCGTCGGTGCGATGCGCCTCGGTCATGCGGTCCGGCCGCATCTCGTGCAGCACCACGGGCACGCCTGATTTGGCGACCTGCCAGGCAGCCTCGGAGCCAGCGAGGCCGGCGCCGATCACGTGCACACTATTGGAATGGGGTCCTGTCATGGGGCGGACAGGTAGCGCTTTTCGGCGAAGAGTGGAATCGCCGAGATCGAGTTTTCTGCCTCCGGAAACGACAACGCCCGCACGAGGCGGGCGCTATCGGTCCGTTCCGGTGAAGGGCTGAACGATATCAGCCCTGATACTGGCCGGCGGCAACGCGCGGGATGTCCGAGCGATCGAGGCCGATGTCGGCCAGTTCGCGATCGCTGAGCTGGGACAGCTCGGCAACATTGCGCTGATAGTCCCGGAAGGCCTGGATCATGCGGATGAGCGAGAGCAGCATTGGTAGTCTCCTGTAGTTCGATTCAGCCTTTGCCTAAGGCCCCATCGTTGAAATGAATATAGGTGAGAGTGGTGCAGTGCGAAAGTTCCGATGTTGCGATGCAGCTAAGCGAAGAGCGCATAGCATCGGTAAGGGGCGATTAACCTCTTGGCACTCCCGCCCAAGAGCTGGGCGGAAGTCACCGCATCCTGCAATAAAATACCGTGAAATCACGGGCTTATGGCGGGAAATGCGGTTCCGATGAGGGTTGAAATAGGTCGCGTCTTCGTGATCTGCAACAGGAGGGGCCAGCTTGTAGGCCCAAGTTTCGCATGCGCGAATCGCATGAATCGCAATGCGTAAAAATGAATTATTATTCAAATATTGAGCGCGTTCCGTCGCGCTCCCAACTGCGGTTCATTGGCGCTGCCCGGAAGAATTACCATCTCATGGCTTTCGGCGAGCCCGGATGCACTCGTCGCCAGTGGTCTTTGGGCTGACCACTACCCCGTTGGTGCGGTGCACACGCCAAGCGTGCCGCTCTCATTACCAAGTTGTAATGAAAATCAGAATTTTCGCATGCGGCTCTGCGCGGCGCGCAACATCACGCAATTCTCGCGGGGAATTTATTGCGGCAAGTTGCCGCAACCGGAGGAAAGTCGTGCCGCAGATTCCGGCAATGTCGCTGGTTCTGGCCCAAGAACAAGAGAAGGAAAGTAACATCATGACGAAGTTACTCGGGGTTATCGCAATTGCCGCTGTCGCATTCGCCGTCGCACCGGCCCAGGCCGCCAAGCACGCCATGGGCGGCTGCAGCGGGGCCAATCTGGAGAAGACGGAGACCGCGATCGAGAACATGGCTGACGGCGACAGCAAGTTCGTCGCGCAGAAGGAGATCGCTGCGGCTCAGGACTCGCTGCTCAACGGGAAAATGGGTGCGTGCGGCGCGCATCTGAACAAGGCGATGCAAGCCACCATGGGCAAGTAACGGGTAGGCACAAACGTACCCAAGAGAGGGCCGGTCGCCGGGCGATCGGCCCTATGCGTTTTATCGGGCGTTGTTTAAGGGGCGCGCGCGAGCTGGGCGGCGAAATAGGCCACGGTCTTGGAATAGACCTCGCTCTTGTTCCACTGCTGCAGCACCGCGAAGTTCGGGCTGCCCGGCTGCCAATCCTTCCCCCTCTGCCAGCCATAGCCGGCGAGATAATTGGCGGTGGAAGCGAGCACGTCGGGCGCGTTGTGCAAGAGATCGCGCTTGCCATTGCCGTCGAAGTCGACGGCATATTTCATCCAGGACGACGGCATGAACTGGGTCTGGCCGAGCTCGCCGGCCCAGGCCCCCTTCATGTCGCCGGGGGCCAGATCGCCGCGCTGGACGATGCGCAGCGCATCCAGCAGCTCGCTGCGAAACTGCTCGGCGCGCCGGCAGTCATAGGCCAGCGTCGCCAGCGAGCGGATGGTGGCGAACTTGCCGGTGTTGACGCCGAAATCGGTCTCCAGACCCCAGATCGCGACCAGCACCTCGCCCGGCACGCCGTAGGTTTGCTCGATGCGCGACAGCACCGAGCCGTATTGCTTCATCATGTTGGAGCCGCGCGTCATGCGCGGCGGCACCATGCGGCCGGAAAACTCTTCAAAGGTCTGGGTAAAGACCTTTTGCGACTTGTCACGGTTCAGCACGCTCGGGTCGAGCGTCACGCCGGCGAGCCCGGCGGTGATGGCCTGTTGCGAGATGCCCTTGGCCGCGGCGTCGGTTTTGAAGTCCGCAAGCCAGGCGTCGAAATTGCCCGAGCCGCAGGCAACGGCGGCGCGCGCTGGCTGAGCGGACAGGATCGAGGCGGAGAGGGCGAGGGCTGCGAGAGCGAGACGAGAAATCGTCGGGGTCATCAGATGAAATGGATTCCGTGATGTGATCTGTCCGGCGGCGCAATTTTGATTGTAACCGCGGCCAAAGCAAGGCGCATGACAAGCCGATCCTGCCCGCAGCCGGGCAGGATCGGATGTCACGAGATCGTTAAGCGTCCGTTCGATTCCGCCACGGGAAGAGATTGGCCGGGAAATCAGCGGCCGGTTTGCGCGGACGATGCGGCGGAGGCGGTACGGGCCGCGCGCCGGGTTCGGACACGATCACCTTGCGGTAGAGATGCCAGGTGGCGTGACCGAGCAGGGGGATCACGACGGCAAGGCCAAGGAAGGCTGGGAGCGTGCCAAGCGCGAGCAGCACCGCGACGATCAGGCCCCAGGCCGCCATCGGCACCGGGTTCCTGGCGACGACGCGCAGCGAGGTCACCATGGCCTCGAACGCGCCGGCATGGCGGTCGAGCATGAGCGGGAACGACACGGCGCTGATGCAGAGCGCGGCAAGCGCGAACAGGAATCCGGTGCCGCAGCCGACCACGATCAGCCACCAGCCTTGTTGGGTCGTCAGCACGCGCGTCAGGAAATCCGAGATCCCGGTGACGCCCTCATAGCCGAACGCCGCGATATAGATCGCCTGCGCGGTCGCAACCCAGGTCACGAACAGCGCGAGCAGCAGCGTGCCGAGACCGAGCATCGCGCCGAACGAAGGCGAGCGCAGCACCTCCATGGCATCCCAGGCGCTGGCCTCCTCATAGCGTTCGCGTCGGCTGGAGAGTTCGTAGAGGCCGAGGGCTGCGAACGGGCCGATCAGGGCGAAGCCCGCGGCCAGTGGAAACAGCAGCGGAAGCACCGAATAGCCCATCACCACGCGGGCGAGCACGAGGCCCAGCACGGGATAGATGACGCACAGGATGATGGCGTGGCTCGGAACCGCCTTGAAATCCTCCCAGCCGCGCCGGAGCGCCTCGTGCAGGTCGGACAGTTGGATGGTTCTAATGACAGGTCCAGCCGCATCAGTGGGCTGGGCCGTCGCGGGTACATTGCCCTGGTAGAGTGTCGCCATGGTCGCTAGCTCCCTTGCCGGGCAGCCGCACTCGGCGCCGGCAAACGGCGCAGGCGGCCGCTCTTCTCTGAGTTTCGCGATTCCAACCAGACGCGAATTCCGGACGGGCTCGCGAGTTGAACGTAAAGGCTACTCCCAATTCCGAGTCCTGTCCCTCACGCCTGGGTGAAATTCGATGCCGCAGTGCAACCTCGATGATGTCATTCGGTCGTCATTTCGCCGCAGATAAGCTCATGCTGTTTGTGGTTCGCAGAACTCCGCGGGCGCAACGCAGTGACTTCGTCTATAAGTGGCCATCAAGGCCCTTCCAATGGATCCTTTTCGGGGAAGCAGACATGAGCATTTTCGGGAAAATCATGAGCGCGATCTTCGGCAGCCAGCCGGCTTCTGCCGCGCCGGCCGGTGGCGCAGCGCCGGGCAGTGCCCCCGCTGGGACCGCGCCGGGCGCATCGGCGCCGGCATCAGCGCCCATGGCGGCCGTCGATGTCGCGGCCATCGTCGACAAGGCGGTCGCCGCGCACAAGGGCGAGAAGCTGGAATGGCGCACCTCGATCGTCGACCTCATGAAGGCGCTCGACATCGACTCCAGCCTGGCAGCGCGCAAGGACCTCGCCAAGGAGCTCGGCTATAGCGGCGACATGAACGACTCGGCCAGCATGAACGTCTGGCTGCACAAGCAGGTGATGTCCAAGCTCGCCGCCAATGGCGGCAAGCTGCCGCCCGAGATCAAGCACTGACCGATTTTTCCGGTCGTCGCCAAGGGATCGACAAGGGCCCGCGCTCGCGCGGGCCCTTTTGCGTTCAGGCGACGAGGTCCGCATCCTCCGGATGCTTGTCGAGATAGTCGACGACGAAGCCGCAGCCGGCGATCACCTTCTTGCCGTCGCGGCGGATCAGATCGAGCGCACCCTTGACCAGCTCGGAGGCAATGCCACGGCCGCGCAGCGCGCGCGGCGTCTCGGTGTGGGTGATGATCACCGCCGATGGCGTCAGCCGGTAATTGGCGAAGGCGATCTCGTTGCCGACGTCGAGCTCGAACCGGCTCCTGTCCTTGTTGTCGCGTACCGATGCCGTCATGGCTGATCCTTCTGCAGCGAATGCTTGCTCCCTGATCTAGGCGCCTGAACCCGCCCTTGCCAAGGCGCGACCAAGGGAGGTTGCCGCAGGGGAGATATCTGCAAAATGCGTGTCCAGCTCAGCCTAATGGCCTTGCTTGCCGTGCTCGCTTCGGCAGCGCCGGTCCCAGCCGCAGCCGAAGGCGGTCCCGCCTGGGACGCCTGCTTTGCGCTGACCAGCACGCCGGATGAGCGAGTGACGGCCTGCTCGACAGTGATTGACACCAAGAGCGAGACTGGCCGCAGGCTCGCCGGTGCCTATTGCAGCCGCGGGCATGGCCTCACCGAGAAGCGCGAGCTCGATGCAGCGCTGTCCGATCTCGACGAAGCGGTCGGGCTCGATCCTGATTATGCCTGCGCCTACAACAATCGCGGTCGCGTCTATAACTTCAAGCGCGATTATGATCGCGCCATCGCCGATTACGACCAGGCCATCAAGCTCGATCCCTCGCTGGCGCTAGCCTACAACAATCGCGGCGACTCCCGTTACAACAAGGGCGACCTCGACGGCGCCATCGCCGATTTCGACGCGGCGATCAAGCGCAATCCGAACTATGCCCGCGCTTACGCCAATCGCGGCTACGTCTACGCACGCAAGCACGATACGGCGCATGCGCTTGCCGACTTCAGCACGCGGATCAAGCTTGCCCCGGACCTGATCGCCTACATCGACCGCGGCAACGTCTATCGCGACAGCGAGCAGCTCGACCGTGCCGCCGCCGACTATGGCGAGGCGATCCGCCTCGCGCCGACCGATGCGCGCGGCTGGCGCAATCGCGGCATGATCAGGCTCTACCAGGGCGACAACAAGGGTGGCGTTGCCGACTACGACAAGGCGCTGCAATACGATCCTTCGGACGTGTTCTCCTGGAACAATCGCGGGCAGGCCCGCTTGCGGCTCGGCGACAAGCAGGGCGCGATCGCCGATTTCAGGAAGGCGCTGGAATTGAAGCCGGGCCTCCAGCCGGCGCAGGAGTCGTTGAGGAAGCTCGGGGCGCTCTAGCTGCAGTGCGATATGAGTTAATGACCGGCGAGTGTCGCGCGGCCGTCGAAATAATCCTCTCTTTCGCTCTTGCGCGGTCGCCGGCGGTTCCCACGTGTTCCCGAGGACATACGTCCGAATGCGGCCGGCAGGGTCGCCAGACATTCGGAAGTCGTGATTGCCAGCCGCCGACGTGTGCCTCTGTGAGAGGAGGGTATGATGTCGGACTTTGGTTTCTTGAATACTCATCGCACGTGGGAAGACTGGTCCGGGATGCTGCTGGGCGCACTGATTGTCGTCTCGCCATGGTTTCCCGTTCAGGATCAGCCTGCGATCGTTGGAGACCCGACGATCATCCTGAATGCGGTCGCAGTCGGCCTGGTCGTGTTTGGCATCAGTCAGCTCGAATATGTCGCGCTGCAACGCTGGCAGGAGGTGGCGACGATCCTGATCGGATTGTGGCTCATCGCCTCGCCCTACTTTCTTGGCTATTCCGGTGAAGGGTTCCTGCGCATCTACCACACGAGCCTCGGCGCCGCGGTGGTACTCCTCGGCGTGCTGCTGCTGTGGCAGGACTGGGACCTGAATGACCAGGACATGCTCAAGCACGGGCAATAGGCCGTAGATATCGACAGGCCCGCCTGGCGACGGGCGGGCCTGGCGCTCATCGCGCCACCAGATCCTGATAGTCCGGGTGCTTGTCGATCCACGCCTTCACGAACGGGCATTGCGGGATCAGCTTCAATCCGGCGGCGCGGACCTGGTCGAGCGCGCCTTGCACCAGCTTCGAGCCGACGCCCTTGCCGCCGAGCTCCTTCGGTACCTCTGTATGCTCGAAGGTGATGAATTTGCCGTCGAGCTTGTAATGCTCGGTCGCAAGGTGGCCCTCCACCTCGAGCTCGAAGCGGTGGTGGGCTTTGTTGTCGATGACGTCGCTCATGTCGTCTCCAGTCAGCTTTTGAGCGAGTCCGTCAGCATCTTGCGGATCGACCAGGCTTCGCCGTCGGAGGCGCCCCTGATGTCGTCGATCCGCCAGCTACCGGCCTCGCGCACGAAGTCGTAACGCACGATCAGATCAGTGGGTTTCCGGTCGTTGCGGTGGCCGGTCATGGTGACCGCGATTGTCGCCTTGTCCGCCTCCATCTTCTCGGCGTCCACCTTGAACGACTTCACGTCGGGTTCCTGCGAATTGGTGACCGGATCGAAATCGACCGGCCCGACGTCGCCCTTCGGCGTATGCGCATCCGCCTTGGCCCACAACGCGAGCAGCGTCTTGGAGAGATATTTGGCTTTGGCCGCCTTGTTCTCGATGACGAAGCCTCCGCCACCATCGCCCTTGCCCTTGGCGGCGCGGGTGTAGATCGCAGTCAGGATGGCGACGGGACCGCTCGCGGCCGGGGTCTCGGCGAATGCCGGGGAGATGCCGGCGAGCAGAGCGGCGGCGACGAAGGAGCGACGGGTGAGCATGAGATGTCCCTGGGATGCTGGCGCACGGCGGCAGGCCGGGGCGGCCGGGGCCGTGGCGCATCTCTGTAGACCGTGGTGAAGGCAGTTCGGTTCAATCGCTCGCTTTGGCAAGCCTGGAATCTTCCGCCTGTGGGGGCGGGCGGAGGCAGCCCTGGCAGATGACGAGGGATCGGTTGACCCCGGCGTCCCGTTCGGCCTCGATATTGTCCTGCGCCTGCCACCATTCCTTGGAATAGGGCTGAAGTCCGGCTTGCGACCTGTTGCGCTCGGATGAGGCGGCGGCACGCGTCGCTCGCGATGGTCCCGCACTAGCGCGCGGCTGATTGGGATCCTCGCCGGCGCCATCCCAGGCATAGCGTGCAGGCTTGACGGCGGGGTCGGAGGCCAGATGCGCTTGCGGAGTGATGGCACATCCGGCGAGCGCCAGCGACAACAGGAGGAGGGCGGGCGCTTTGACCATGATGCGGCACTCTGTACGCGAGAACTGATGAAGGGTGCGCTGATCATGTTTAAAATTCCCTGAACGATTGCAGGCCCGCGCACGACCAATGCGAATGCGATATCTGATGCTCCTGCTGACCCTCCTTGCCACGGCCGCGCGCGCCGACGACGCAAAGCCGTTCAATCCGGCCGACTATCCGTCCGGCGTGCAGAAGGCTCTGCGTTACGCCAATGAGGAATGCGAGAGCCAGGACGGAGGGGCGGTGACCTTTGCTCCGGACACGGTGCGCAAGGTCGACCTGACCGGCGACGGCCGCGACGATTACATCGTCGATTTCCGCGACGCCAAATGCGGCGACCGCGAGACCACCTATTGCGGAACCGGCGGCTGCGTCATGAACATCCTGGTCACGCTGCCTGATGGCAGCGTGCGTCCGGTGTTCGACGGCTACGTCCGCAGCTACAGGATCGTGGCGCCGCCGATGAAGCGCGGCGCCGCGCGCGTTGTCCGGTTCGATTTGCATGGCAGCTATTGCGGCGGCTTCGGTGCGCAGGCCTGCTCCAAGGAGAAGGCGATCACGGCGACCCCGTTCGCGTTCAAGCAGCCGTAAGGCAGCTGTGCGGCCGGCGGCCTTGCAGGGGCACTGGCGATAGCGATAAATGGGCTGCAATGAGCGGGCGGCTTGCGCGCCGTCCGCGCTCGAAGAGGAAGCCCGATGCAGCCCCTGCGCATGCACCGTCGCGTCATGAATCTTGCCTACACGCTGACCCAGAATGCGCGGCGGCATGGATCGCGGCCCGGTTTCATCTGGGGTGAGAGGTCCTGGAGCTGGCGCGAGATCGACGCGCAGGTCTCGGCGCTGGCCGCGGCGCTGGCCGCGCGTGGCGTCACGAAAGGCGACCGCATCCTCGTCCATTCCAAGAACGGCGACGAGATGTTCTTCTCGATGTTCGCCGCGTTCCGCCTCGGCGCCGTCTGGGTGCCCACCAATTTCCGCCTGATGCCGGATGAGGTCACCTACCTCGCAGAGGCCTCGGGCGCGAAGGCGTTCCTGTGCCACGTCGATTTTCCCGAGCATGCCGCGGCGGTGAAGGGCGGCGCGCTGGAATTCACCTGGAGCCTCGAAGGCAAGGCCACGTTCGGTGAGCGCTCGGTGGCCGATGCCATCGCCGCGCAGGCCGGCGCAGACGTCGCCAATGTCGAGGTCGAATATGACGATCCCTGCTGGTTCTTCTTCACCTCCGGCACCACCGGGCGATCCAAGGCCGCGGTTCTGACCCACGGCCAGATGGGATTCGTCATCACCAACCATCTCGCCGATCTCACCCCCGGCGTGACCGAAGCGGATGCCTCGCTGGTGGTGGCACCGCTGTCGCACGGCGCCGGTGTGCACCAGCTGGTGCAGACCGCGCGCGGTGCGCGCACCGTGCTGCTGCCGACCGAGAAATTCGACATCAACGAGGCGTTCCGCCTGATCGAGGCACACCGCGTCAGCAATCTCTTCACGGTGCCGACGATCCTGAAGATGATGGTCGAGCATCCCGCCGTCGACAAATACGATCATTCCTCGCTGCGACAGGTGATCTATGCGGGCGCGCCGATGTATCGCGAGGACCAGAAGGCGGCGCTGAAGAAGCTCGGCAAGGTCATCGTGCAGTATTTCGGGTTGGGCGAGGTGACCGGCAACATCACCGTCCTGCCGGCGGCGTTGCACGATCCCGAGGACGGCCCGCATGCGAAGATCGGCACCTGTGGCTTCGAGCGCACAGGCATGCAGGTCTCGATCCAGGATGACGAGGGCCGCGAGCTCAAGGCGAACCAGAGCGGCGAGATCTGCGTGATCGGACCTGCGGTGTTCGCCGGCTACTACGACAACCCCGAAGCCAATGCGAAGGCATTCCGCAACGGCTGGTTCCGCACCGGCGATCTCGGCCACATGGATGAGGAGGGCTTTGTCTACATCACGGGACGGGCCTCCGACATGTACATCTCCGGCGGCTCCAACATCTATCCGCGCGAGATCGAGGAGAAGATTTTGACGCACCCCGCGGTCGGCGAGGTCGCCGTGCTTGGCGTGCCCGACGCGACCTGGGGCGAGGTCGGCGTCGCCGTCTGCGTCGCGCGGGAGGGCGCGAAGGCCGTGAGCGAGGCCGAGATGGCGGCGTTCCTCGCGCCGAAGGTGCCGCGCTACAAGATGCCGAAACGCTTCTTCTTCTGGGAGGCGCTGCCGAAATCCGGCTACGGCAAGGTGCCGAAGCGCATGGTGCGCGACGAGCTCGAGGCGCGCGGGCTGCTCGACCTCGACAAGACCAGGGCAGGCTGAGCGAAGGTGATGCGGAGTATCAAGCAGCCCGGCGCGCCGGTCACAGAGCGCATTCAATGGGTGGAGGCGAGGGGACGTGCTTTCTCCTTCACGCTGCAGGCAGGTGTGCCGCTGCTGGAGGCTGCACGGCGTGGCTTTGCCGCGGAGGGATTTAGCGGCGGCGTGCTGAATTTTCACGACGCCGCGCTCGGGCCGTTCGGCTATGTCATGCCGGCGTTGTCCAGGACCGGCGAGAATGCCGCGTTCTACAGCGACACCTATCGGCCGGCCGGTGTGACGCGCACCAAGCTCGGCAGCATGACGCTCGGCACCCGCGACGGCGCGCCGTTCTTTCATTGCCATGGGCTCTGGACCGAGGCCGACGGCAAGGCGAGCGGCGGCCACATGCTGCCGGACGAGACCATCGTCGCCGAGCCGTTCGAGGTCGAGGCGTTCGGCCTCGACGGCGCGACGTTCACGGCCGAGCCCGATCCCGAGACCAATTTTAGGCTGTTTGGTCCGGTCGCCGCTGCGGGTACCGACGCACGCACGACCAGCCGCGCCTTCGCGCTGCGGCTGCGCCCAAACCAGGACTTTGCGGGTTGCCTTGAAGCGTTCTGCCGCGCGCACGGCATTGCGCGCGCGAAGATCCACGGCGGTGTCGGCTCGACCATCGGCGCGCGCTTCACCCATGGCGGTGTGACCGAGCCGTTTGCGACGGAGCTCGCGATAACGGCCGGGACGATCGCGCCGGGCCCTTCGGGTGCACTCGAAGCAGCGCTCGACGTTGCCCTGATCGACTACACCGGCGGCATTGCGGAGGGGCGTCTGATCCGTGGCGACAATCCCGTGCTGATGACCATGGAGCTGGTGCTCGAGGTGTTGAGCTAATCTCGGCGAGCGATCATCAGTGAGAACGTAGTTTGGCAATGGCCAAGTACGTAGAGTCACTTATTGCCGAGCCTGATCCCTGAAAGAGATTGAGCAAGGGGGATTGTCCCTGACCGATGCTCTGGCCGTTTTTGACGTCATACATGGCGGAGAAACGGCCCAACAGCTTTTCGACCTTCGCGGGGTCGGAGAGATCCTTGATCTTCATGAACCTGTCCACGAACTTGGCCTGCTGATCGATCGGCATCGATGCCATCGAGTCAGGCAGGTTGAAGGTTGTCCTGAACACCTCCGAAAGCGCCTTGTCGGCAAGGATGTCGTATGCCGACGTGATCTCCCCCGCCTTGCGCTGGAAATAGAGCGCCAGGCGCACGCCGGGATTCGTATCGCCCTGCTGCTGCTCGAGGCTTTGCTGGAGATAGTTCGCCTGGGTTTCCCGCAACTGGACTTGCTTCTGAGGACCAACCATCGCAAGGCGCGCGACGTTGCCCTTGCTGTCGAAATTGAACGACGCCGCGATTTCGGCAAAGCGATGATCGCTCTCGGTGTTCGCGAAGCTCTTTGGATTGTTCAGATCGGAGGCGAAGATCTTCTTGAGATAGTCGGTGCTGACCTTCTTGGGGTCCAAACCCTTGGCGACGAGAATGAAATCGACCATCTTCCGGTTCGCAAGCAGCTCGGAAACGCTGTCGATGCCTGCAATGGCTTCCTGATAAGACGTCGCGTCTTTCTGGGCCTGTTCCCGAACTGCTTTCTGCTGCTCAGGGCTTGCCTGTCTAACCACTGCAATGACGTAGTCCTTCGCGATCTGGAGGACTTTTGCCGGGTCCTGAGCCACCAAGGGGGTCGTCAGATTGCCTTTGGCGTCGAAGTTGAAGGCGCGCGCGAGCTCGACGTACCGATTGTCCTTGAGCATATAGACGTAACTCTTGGGATCGCTGAGGTCGCTTTCGAGGACAGCCTTGATGGTGGCCTGCGAGACCTCTGCGGGATCGAGGCCGACGGCGCCCAGCGCAAAATCATATACGGCTGGTGTCGATACGAACGCCTGGACTGACTTGACATTGAGGATCGCGTTTCTGAACAGCTGGGTTGCCAGAGCTTCGCTCAGCGGGCTTGCCGCAGCATAGACGGCGGACTTGCTGTCATCGAACCGCTTTGTCGTGAGCGTGACGTTTGCGGCAGTCTGCGCGGCCACACCCGACGGCAGCGACCCGTCAGGCGAAAACTCGAACGCGCCGGCCAGGTCTACAAAGTCGCCGATCGTCGCTATCTGGTCATTGAGGCTGGAAATGCTCTTCGTGTACGACTCCAGGTGATATTTTTCTACCAGGATCTGGACGTTCAACTGAGCCACATCCGCGCCCGGTTGCGAGAGTTGGGCCGTGTAGTCGGCGATCTTCGTATTGGTGGCGCTCACGTCCGATTTGGCTTGCGCGAGCTGGGCGTTGAGGCCGGTCAACTGAGACGCGAAGGTGGTGTTGACGTAGCTGTCTGGATCGGATGGGTCGCTGCGCAGGACCTGACTTATCGTGTCGCGCGGCCATTTGCTCTGATCGATCCCGAATGCCGAATAAACATAGTTGCGGAGACGGTCGTTGTTCAGCAGCTGGTCTGCACTGCTGATGCTGCCGATCTGGGCGCTGTAGTACGTCTTGTCGTCGGCAAGTGCATCGACCTGGCTCTTCTTGGTCGCCGTGTACAGACCGATCATCTCGTCGATCTGGTCCTCCGATTGCGCAACGGGCTTTGTGCCGCCCGTGAAGGAGAATGCCTCGGCAAACTCCCGGTAACGCTTGTCGACCAGCTTGTTGACGAAGCTCTTTGCATCGGAGAGGTCGCTCTCCAGCACCTTTCTCATGAAAGCCTTGGCGTACGCCATGTCCTCCAGGCCATACGCCTTCAGTGCGTAATGATAGAGGCGATAATCCTTCATGAGATCGTCAATGGTCTTCACCTTGCCGATGTTGGCCTTGTAATAGGCGGCCTCCCGCGCGACGTCGGGTTGCTGTTCGACCCGCGTCAGGGACTGCTTGAGATGGTGCGAAATGTAGTTGTAGCTGAAATACGTTGATACCATCGCGCATTCCTCGCGGCTTCTTACGGTCCCGGACGTCCGTCAATCATTGCGGGGTCGCGAGTGGGGCGCTGGCCTCATGCCGGCAAACTGGCTCACAGCTGCGTTTTCTTGGGACGATTCTGGCCTGCAATCGCAGGTTTTAATCAGTGTCAGAGTGACGCATTACGGGTTTTATTGCTGTTTGTGTCTGTATGTTTCTCAGATGCAGCTTTCGCGAAGATTGCGTTCCTGATATGTTCCGATCGAGAGATGGATCGGAATGGGGTGGTGGCCGGGCATGAGCCGAAGAGGCAGTCGAACGATCAACCTGCCGGCGCCTTATCTGAAGCGGGTCTGGCTCGACCCGGCGCAAGTCCACGATCGCGAGGTCTATCCGTTTTGCCTGCCGATCTTTCCGGATGATTTCGAGCTCAACTTCGATGCGGCCATCACGATCATCGTCGGAGAGAACGGCACCGGGAAATCGACGATCCTCGAGGGGATTGCAGCGCTCGCCGGCTACGACGATGCCGGCGCGGGAAGGGTTACATGCCGGTTGATCACTCCGAGGCGCGGGAGAAGATGGGTGGCCAACTGTCCAAGGCGCTGCGCGCAAGCTGGCTGCCGAAGATCACCAATGGCTGGTTCTTTCGTGCCGAGAGTTTCTTCTCGGTGGCGCGATATCTGGACAAGGCCGCACGTGATGCCGGCCAGGTCGGCCCCGATTTCCTGTCGCATTCCCATGGCGAAGGCTTCCTGCGCTTCTTCGAGGAGCGCTGCCAGCGCCAGGGTATCTTCATTTTCGACGAGCCTGAATCGGCCCTGTCGCCGGCGCGCCAGATCGAATTCCTGAAGCTGCTGCGACGCATGGACGAGTCCCGCATCTGCCAGGTCATCCTGGCAACCCATTCGCCGATGCTGATGGCCTATCCCAATGCGCGGCTGCTGCGGCTCGGGAAGTACGGCCTGGAGCCTGTTACGGTGGAGCAGACCGATCACTACCGGGTCATGCGCGAGTTCTGTGACGACCCGCGCGGGTTCGTGGAGGCGACGCTGGCGGAGTAGGGCGCACCCGACACCCACACGCGTGTCCCGGACCAGCTGCAACGCGTGAGCGTTGCGGCGCAGCGCCGGGACCCAGACGCCGCACATTTTGCTGTTGCATGGGCCCCGGCTCTGCAGCGCACCGCCGAAGGGGCGCTGCGCTGCGTCCGGGGCACGAGAGTCCGAATTTACCTCGCACTGCTACCCGCATCGTACGCGCGGTTTCGCATTCTCGCGGCGCATTCTGCCCGAGCTTTGCTTCAGTTGCCGCCCTCAAAAGTGCCGAGGGCGCAGGGAAGGCCGGGTGCCGGCTGGCACCCACGGTCCACTGTGCGAAAATTGCGCTACGAGAAGCTGCACAGCGGCATACAGGTGAAGCCAAACATCCGGCCTTCCCTGCGCAGTGGTTTGACGACTTATGTCGTGCTCTCCCCGGGGAGCGATGCACTATTGCCCCCGTCGCCTTGCGGATGGCTGATGCGCCGCCCGGTCGAGCAGGGCACATCACCGCAAGCCTTGGCGCACAGACCCCGGGCGCCAGGACCACACGATTTTGCCGTACGCAGGCTGCACCGGTCGTGTGCGCGTAGTGTTCGCTCACGGAGTGACCCGCCCTGCAAACAGCCCTCGCGCCGACGCCGCCTGCGTCCACCACGTCCCCTCCCGCGTGTCGTGACGATCGCGATACGCCCCTCGGACCGGGCTGGGATGGCCACAACATGCGCTAATTCCGAATTCGCGTAAAGCGAATTGTTTTCATCCTGATGCATTGACCCCGGTCTTGTGTGTTTTGCCCGTCGGGCAACGCAAGGACTGGCGTGAACGGGGTGCGGCCCCGCCACTGCCATGCCACGAACCGGTCTCCCCTCGGCCCCAAAATGCGCTACCATGGTCTCAGCGCGCCTCAAGTCGCGCAGATTGAAGAGTGAGGAAACGAGATGAGGATGAGAAGCGGAACGGCGTTCGCCGGGGTGGCGGCGCTGGCGGTGGCGGGGATGGCCCTGACGACGGCGTTTGTGCCGGCCTGGGCCCACGGACCGACCCGGCAGAAGGTGCGGGAAGCCATCGAGATCAACGCAGCGCCGGCCAAGGTGTGGGCGGTGATCGGCAATTTCCAGGACATGAGCTGGCTTCCGCCGGTCACCAAGACCGAGGGCGAGAAGGGCAACGAGATCGGTGCGACGCGGAAGCTGACGCTGACCGGCGGGGCCACCGTGGACGAGGAGCTTTACAAGTTCGACGCCGCCGCGATGACCTACTCCTACCGGATCACCACCGTGGACGTGAAGGTGCTGCCGGTCACCAACTACTCCTCGACGCTGACGGTGACGCCGAGCGCCGACGGCAAGGGCGCGACGCTGGAATGGGCCGGCGCATTCTATCGCGGTTTTCCCAACAACGATCCGCCGCCGGAGCTGAGCGACGAGGCCGCCAAGACGGCGGTGAGCGGGCTCTACAAGGCCGGCCTCGAGGCGCTGAAGAAGAAGATCGAGAGCGGAAGCTGACCGTGCGGGTCCTGGTCCTGGCGGCGCTCGCCGCCAGCCTTGCTCGCCTCGGCAGCGCCTCCGCCGAGGAGGCGTTCGTCACCAACCAGCTCAGCGACGATCTGATGGTCGTGGACCTCGCGACCTCGCGCGGCGTTGCGACCATCCCGATCGGCGGCAAGCCGGCGGGCGTCGCCGTCAGCGCCGACGGCCGCTTTGCCTATGTCACGAGCCCGGATGCCAAGGCGGTGACGGTGGTGGACGCTGCCACGCGGCGGGTCGCTGGCCGCGTCGAGGTCGGCGGTGGACCGCTCGGCATTGCCGTGGCGCCCGATGGGCGCACCGTCTATGTCGCGGACTGGTATGCGGCGGCGGTGCGGGAGATCGATGCGGCCTCGCGCAGCGTCACCGCCAGCATCGCAGTCGGCGCCTCGCCATCGGGGCTGGCGGTGACACCTGATGGCAGGCTGCTGCTCTCGGCGGACCGCGACGACGACAGCGTCTCCGTCGTGGACACGGCGACGCGCCAGCGCAAGGCGGTCATCAAGGTCGGCACCCGCCCGTTCGGCGTCACCATCGATGCCGAGGGCAAGCGCGCCTACACCGCCAATGTCGGTTCCGACGACGTCTCGGTGATCGATCTCGCGGAGGCCCGCGAGATCGGCCGCGTGCCGGTCGGGATGCGTCCCTATGCCGTGGCGCTGACGCAAGGCCGCGGTTTCGTCACCGACCAATATGGCGGCACCGTCAGCGTGTTCGACCTCGCGAGCCTGAAGCCGATCAAGCGCATCAATGTCGGCGACTATCCCGAAGGCATCAATGCGACCGCCGACGGCAAGCGCGTCATCGTCGCCTGCTGGGAGAGCAACACGCTCGACATCATCGATGCCACTGAGCTGAAGGTGGTCGGCGAGATCAAGACCGGCGACGGCCCGCGCGCGTTCGGGGCGTTTTTGAGGAGGACGGAGTAGGGGGCGGCTGTTGTAGCCCGCATGGAGCGAAGCGGAATGCGGGGACGCTGTCCCGGATTGCGCTTCGCTCCATCCGGGCTACGGGCTACGATCCGGCAAACGCCTTCAACTTCACGAAAAAATCCTTCAGGATCGGATTGCGGTCCACATAGGTCACGTAGCGGATCGGATGCCGCCTGCGGTCGACGCTCCACGTCATCTGATCCGTGAGGACCGGAGCGGGGATGACCACGCTCGGTGCCCACACGGGGTTGAGCAGCCAGCCGACCGGCGCCATGTCCCAGATTTCCTTGGCCCAGCCCATGTGGTCGGACGCATACTCCTTGAAGCGCATGGCGAGAAACGCGCCGATGCTGCCGTGGGGTTCGACGTATCGTTCGATCTCCGGCACCGTCGAGTGAAGACGCGAGGTGACGCCCATGCACGGGACGAGCACGAGCGGCACGCCGCTGTCGAGCAGCGCCTGAGCGCCGCCGACGTCCTGCTTCAGATTGAACTCGACCGTGTGGGGCCATTCCAGCGCATGGCCGCCGAGCCAGACCACGACGATACGGTCGATGATATCGGGCGCCCTCAGCAGCGCAGAGGCGACGTTGCTGATGGCGCCGATGGCAACGACGTAGAGCGGATTGTCCGGCGTGCCCGCGCGCGCCCGGGCGATGAGGTCGTCTACGGCGGGTGCCGTCCGCGCCGTCTTGCCGGGGCCCACATAGTCGGTGACGCCGCGGTGAACCAGGCCTTCCGGCGCGACGTTCAGGCGGTCCAGCAGGCGCAGGATTTCCTGATAGCTCAGCTCCATGCCGTGGCCGGGGCTGTCCGCGCGCGCATTGAAGAACGGCGCGGCGTAGATCGCCTCGACTGAGAGGCGGTCCTTCGACAGCAGCATCTGCACCAGCGCGAACTGGTCGTCGATCTCGTTATAGGTGTCGGTGTCGAGTGCGACCCGCAACCGGCCGACCGGCGGCTCCAGGAGCTTGAGGCGGCTTGCGTCCGTGAGTGTCATCGGCGTCTCCCCGGCCGTGCGCTGCGATTGCGGATCAGGCGCTCTGCTGGATCCGGCAGACCACTTCGGCAATCTCCTCCATCTGGGCGAACATGTGATCGGGCGCAAGCGCTTGCAACGCCGCCGGTGCGGCATAGCCCCAGCACACGGCACCGCAGGCAATCCCCACCGCCCGCGCCGCCTCGATGTCGCGGACCTCGTCGCCGATCGCGATGACGCGGCCGGGGTCCACGCCGGCGCGGCGGACGACACGGCGGAATTTCGCGGGCTTGCCGAACAGCGACGCCGAGCAGTCGAAATGCGAAAACAGCGCCGCGGCCTCGCCGAGCTTCTCGCGCGCATTGGCTTCACTATCGGATGTCACCAGCGCGAGCTGCACGCCGTTCTCGGCCAGCGTCCGCAGCATCGCCTCGACGCCGGCAAACAGCGAGATCTCGGCAGCGGCCTCCGCCTTCAGCCGCCGCGCATGCCGCGCGATCGCCGGCAGCTTCCACAAGGGCACCTCGAGCCGGCTGAGGATCTCACGGCTCGAAGCATGCCGCAGCTCCTCGATGTCCTCATCGGCGACACGACGAAAGCCGAAGCGGTCGGCGACATCGTTGATGACGCGCAGGAACCAGGGGAAGCTGTCGGCGAGGGTGCCGTCGAGATCGAAGATGGCGAGGGAGTAGGGCATGGGGCTGGGTTTTGGGCTCGCTGACAAGCGGGATAGGGCGTGCTATTGTTGGCCGGACTTAGAGGACAGCCATGCGGCACGAGCGGATTGAAATCAACCCGGCGATCATGGATGGCAAGCCCGTGATACGCGGGACGCGTGTGCCGGTCGAACTGGTGTTGCGCGAACTGGGCGCGGGCATGACCTCTGAGGCCATCATCGCGGAGCACCCGCGGCTGACGCTCGATGACATCAGGGCAGCCCAAGCTTTTGCGGCCGATTATCTGGCCGACGAAGACATTATCTATCGCTGAATCGTGCGCTGGCTCGCGGACGAGTGCGTCACAGTTTCTCTGGTGCGAGAGCTACGCGGCGCTCATCACGACGTGCTCTACACTGCCGAATTTGCTGCCAGCATCAGCGATTTGGAGGTCATCGCGCTGGCGTCCCGGGAGGGACGTCTTCTCCTCACGGCTGACAAGGATTTTGGCGAACTGGTGTTTCGCCGCGGCCTAACCGTTCCAGGCCTGATCTTGCTGCGCATCGATCCGGAAAATCGACAACTCGCGAGGACGCGTTTGCTGGAGGCTGTGGACCAGTTCGGGGAGGAACTATTCGGCCGCTACGTCGTGATTGACGAGGTTCGTTTTCGATCTCGGTCTCTGTAGCACTGCGAAAAACTGCCGCTCACCGCAACTTGCGCACGTGAACATTGATGTCGAGATCGATGCTCTTGATGCAGGTCTGTGTCGTCCGGTGCGAGCCACCCTCATGCCAGTGGCCGTCGCGTGCCCGGGCGCCACTGACGTTGGCGAGCTTCAGGCATCGCCATTGCGGCAGCGGTCCGCTGCTCTCGCCGGCAAATTGCCAAGGCCAGCACAGCTTCCT
This sequence comes from Bradyrhizobium sp. USDA 376, assembly GCF_054063675.1. Lineage (NCBI taxonomy): Bacteria > Pseudomonadati > Pseudomonadota > Alphaproteobacteria > Hyphomicrobiales > Nitrobacteraceae > Bradyrhizobium > Bradyrhizobium sp. USDA 376. The sequence continues at coordinate 6,651,328 of NZ_JBSSGN010000001.1, read as the reverse complement.
CCCCGTTCTTGCTGGTGCCGATGATGTGCGGGCAGAGCTCGCGGTAGCGGCCCTCGTAGACGCAGGTCACCTGCTGCTCGGCGAGGATGGCTTGCCGAAAGAGCGTATAGGTTCGGCTGGGCATCGCTCCCTCCAGATCGCCTCATCTGGCCTTGTCGAACGCTTAAGTGTAGAGGTGCGGGACTGGAAGGGAAGCCATGCCGATCAATGACACCCAGCTCAGCAAATTTCTGAGCCTGGTCCTGCGCCACCAGCCTGACGCGATCGGGTTGGTGCTGGATTCGCAAGGGTGGGCCGGCATCGACGACCTTGTCGCCAAGGCAAATGCCGCCGGCACAAAGTTTGGCCGCGACGATCTGCTGCGTGTCGTCGCAGAGAGTGACAAGAAGCGTTTCTCGCTGTCAGCCGACACGGATCGCATTCGCGCTGCGCAAGGCCATTCCGTCTCCGTTGAACTTGGCCTGGCGGCGCAGGAGCCGCCATCGGTCCTGTATCATGGCACGGCAACACGGTTCGTCGAAGCCATCCTTTCCGAGGGACTGAAGCCGCAGGCGCGCCAGCAGGTGCACCTGTCCTCCGACGAGGCGACGGCGCAGCGTGTCGGTCAGCGCCACGGCAAGCCGCACATCTTCAAGGTCGATGCCGGCAGCATGCATGCCAAGGGGTTCGAGTTTTTTCGCGCAGACAATGGCGTGTGGCTGACCGACCATGTGCCGCCGGAGTTTCTGGCGTAGCTTATATCCGGGATTTCCAGACGGTCTCCTCGGTCCAGCCGAGTTCGGCGAACTCAGCGGCCCTGAGCGGTGCTTCGCCTTCTGCGAAGAATTCATCGAGCTGCGGGGGCGCAACAGTCGTCTCGGACAGCATGGCATGCGCCTGCCCGCGATGATGGATCTGGTGCTGGAACAGATGCATGAGCAGTCGGTCGCAGCGCTCGGTCTGAACACTCGTGTCGCGGTTGATCTTCACGACGTCATCGAACCGCGCGGGCGTCAGTGCATCGCAGATCGCAATCAGGCGCTTGTCCATTGCGGCCTGGGCAGGCTTCAACGCATTGAGGGCAGGAAAGGGCACCTCGTTCTTCCAGGCTGCCGGTCCGAGCCAGCCACCTTCAAGCGCATCGATGTAGAAGAGGTCGATGATGTAGATGTGGTTCAGCGTACGCTGCAGGCTTGGAAAGAAGCCGGTGCGGTGGGCCTCGAATTCAGACTGGGATAGCGCGGCGCAGGCGGCGAGCAGGCGATGGTTCGCCCAGGCATTGTTGTGGGCGAAGGCGCGATAGGTCTGTACGAGTCCAGCGGACATGTCGGTTCCCTCCCGGATCCTGCGTGGTTCGTCGGGCGAGGATGACGAAGCCTGGCCCAACTGTCCCACAAGAGGGGCAGTGGCGGATTGCGCTTCGCTAATCCGCCCCACGGGGCTTCGATCCAAAGCTTCTACTCCGCCGCCTCGCTCGTGCTCCGCCGCTTCGGCTTCCTTGCCTTCTTCAGCACCGGCTCCAAAAACTTGCCGGTGTAGCTCCGCGGTGCTTTCGCAATGTCCTCCGGCGGGCCCCAGGCGACGATCTCGCCGCCGCCGTCGCCGCCTTCGGGGCCGAGGTCGATGACCCAGTCGGCGGTCTTGATGACTTCGAGATTGTGCTCGATGACGACCACCGTGTTGCCTTGCGCGACCAGCTCGTGCAGCACCTCCAGCAGCTTCTTGACGTCGTGGAAGTGCAGGCCGGTGGTGGGCTCGTCCAGGATGTAGAGCGTGCGGCCGGTGGCGCGCTTGGACAGCTCCTTCGCCAGCTTGACGCGCTGGGCTTCGCCGCCTGACAGGGTCGTCGCCTGCTGGCCGACATGGATGTAGTCGAGGCCGACGCGGTGCAGGGTCTGGAAGGTCTCGCGCACGCGCGGCACCGCCTTGAAGAACTCGGCGGCTTCCTCGACGGTCATGTCGAGCACATCGGCGATGCTCTTGCCCTTGAACAGGACTTCCAGTGTCTCGCGGTTGTAGCGCTTGCCCTTGCAGACGTCGCAGGTGACGTAGACGTCGGGCAGGAAGTGCATCTCGATCTTGATGACGCCGTCGCCCTGGCAGGCCTCGCAGCGGCCGCCCTTGACGTTGAAGGAGAAGCGGCCGGGCTCGTAGCCGCGCGCTTTCGCCTCGGGTAGGCCGGCAAACCATTCGCGGATCGGCGTGAAGGCGCCGGTGTAGGTCGCTGGATTGGAGCGCGGGGTGCGGCCGATCGGCGACTGGTCGATGTCGATGATCTTGTCGATATGCTCGAGGCCCTCGATGCGGTCGTGCGGCGCGGCGCCTTCGCTGGCGTTGTTCAGCTTGCGGGCGATGGCGCGGTAGAGCGTATCGATCAGGAGCGTCGACTTGCCGCCGCCGGAGACGCCGGTGACGCAGGTGAACAGGCCGAGCGGAATCTCGGCCGTGACGTTCTTGAGGTTATTGCCGCGCGCGTTCACCACCTTGATGGTGCGGCGATGGTTCGGCGGACGCCGCTCCGGCACCTCGACCTCGAGCTCGCCGGTGAGATACTTGCCGGTGAGCGATTTCGGGTTGCGCATGATCTCGGCGGGCGTGCCCTCGGCGACGATGTTGCCGCCATGCATGCCGGCGCCGGGGCCGATGTCGAGCACGTAGTCGGCAAGCCGGATGGCATCCTCGTCATGCTCGACCACGACCACGGTGTTGCCGAGGTCGCGCAGGCGCTTCAGCGTATCGAGCAGGCGGGCGTTGTCGCGCTGGTGCAGGCCGATCGAGGGCTCGTCGAGCACATAGAGCACGCCCGTCAGCCCCGAGCCGATCTGCGACGCCAGACGAATGCGCTGGCTCTCGCCGCCGGACAGCGTGCCGGAGGAGCGGGAGAGGGTGAGGTAGTTGAGGCCGACGTCGAGCAGGAAGGTCAGGCGCTCGCGGATTTCCTTGAGGATGCGGCCGGCGATCTCGTTCTGCTGCTTGTTCAGCGCCTCCGGCACGGTCTCGAACCACTCGCCGGCGCGCTTGACCGACAGCTCCGAGATCTCCCCGATGTGCTTGCCGCCGACCTTGACGCAGAGCGCCTCGGGCTTCAGGCGGAAGCCTTTGCAGCCCTCGCAGGGCACGTCGTGAAAATACTTCGCCAGCTCTTCGCGGGCCCACTCGCTTTCCGTTTCGCGGTAGCGGCGATTGATGTTGGTGATGACGCCCTCGAACGGCTTCTTGGTGTCGTAGGAGCGCACGCCGTCCTGGTAGGAGAACTTGATCTCGTCCTCGCCGGAGCCGTAGAGGATGGCATCCTTGGTCTTCTTGGCGAGGTCCTTCCACTTGGTGTCGAGGGTGAACTTGTAGTGCTTGCCGAGCGCGGTCAGCGTCTGCTCGTAATAGGGCGAGGATGACTTGGCCCAGGGCGCGATCGCGCCCTTGCGCAAGGACAGCTCCTTGTCGGGGATGACGAGATCCTCGTCGACATGCTGCTCGACGCCGAGGCCGCCGCAGGCGGGGCAGGCGCCATAGGGGTTGTTGAACGAGAACAGGCGCGGCTCGATCTCGGGGATGGTGAAGCCGGAGACGGGGCAGGCGAACTTTTCCGAGAACAGGATGCGCTCGGGGCCACTCTTGTCGTGGATTTTTGCCGTCTTCTTTTTCTCTTCCGCAGGCGCGGCGGCCGGCGCGTCGGCGAACTCGATGACGGCGAGGCCCTCGGCGAGCTTCAGCGCCGTCTCAAAGCTTTCGGCGAGGCGCTGGCCGATGTCGGCACGCACCACGATGCGGTCGACCACGACGTCGATGTCATGCGGGAATTTCTTGTCGAGCGTCGGTGCTTCCGCCAGCTCATGGAAGGTGCCGTCGATCTTGACGCGCTGGAAGCCCTTCTTGAGCCATTCGGCGAGCTCTTTCCGGTACTCGCCCTTGCGGCCGCGCACGACCGGCGCGAGCAGATAGAGGCGCGTGCCCTCGGGCAGCGCCAGCACGCGGTCGACCATCTGCGAGACGGTCTGGCTCTCGATCGGCAGGCCCGTGGCCGGCGAATAGGGCACGCCGACGCGCGCCCAGAGCAGGCGCATGTAATCGTAGATTTCGGTGACGGTGCCGACGGTCGAGCGCGGGTTCTTCGATGTCGTCTTCTGCTCGATCGAGATCGCCGGCGAGAGGCCGTCGATCTGGTCGACATCGGGCTTCTGCATCATCTCCAGGAACTGGCGGGCATAGGCCGACAGCGACTCGACGTAGCGGCGCTGGCCCTCGGCATAAATGGTGTCGAAGGCGAGCGAGGATTTGCCGGAGCCGGAGAGACCGGTGAACACCACCAGCTTGTCGCGGGGAATCTCGACGTCGATGTTCTTGAGGTTGTGCTCGCGCGCGCCGCGGATCGTAATTGCGCGCAGGCTCGAGCCCGCGTTCTGTTGTTGGCGCTTCGCCCTGATCACTTCATCCATCCGAGTTGCCCTCAAGGAAGCCCAAAGGTGCGCGATCGCGCCAACAAAAAAGGCGCGTGTCGCCCGGAACCGGGATCGGCGCCGATGGGTATGGCAGCGAACGTAGGAAGAACGGAGACGGATTTCCAGAGGGAGTTGCGAATCGTCAACGGAATGTTGGCGCGCTGGCGGCATCTGGCAGCAGGAGAGCGCGGAACTGCTCTGGAAGGTCCGCCAAACAAAAAGGCCGGCACGAGGCCGGCCTTTCGTAACGCGGATGGAGCAGGGCTCAGTACCTCGCAACCACCGGGCCGCCGAAGTGATAGTTCACGCCGACCTGCACGGTGTGGAAGTTGAGCGTGCCGGACGCCAGCGGAACGCCGAGGTTCGAGAAGTAGTTCTCGCTGCCGAGGCTGCGATAGAGGTATTCGCCCTTGACCGACCACTGCGGAGCGAAGAATGCCTCGACGCCCGCACCGACGGTCCAGCCGGAATGCCACTTGCTGTCCGACACGGACACGCCCAGTGCGGAGACGGTGATCTTGTTGTCGATCCAGGCGTAACCACCGGTGCCGTAGAACAGGACGTTGTTGACGGCCCAGCCGATGCGGCCGCGCACGGTGCCCATCGCATCGGTGCGGAAGGTGGTTGTGACGGGGATGCCAAGAACAGGAACGGTGGCCGAGGCATTCACGTCAGCCCAGGAGCCATCGGCCTCGACGCCGAACACGACGTTGCCGGTCTGCCAGTTGTAGCCCGCGGTGCCGCCCACGAAGCCACCCTTCATCTTCGGGTCACCCGAGGCGTTTTCCCAGGCGCCGCCGCCGACGATACCGAGATAGAATCCGGTCCAGTTGTAGACCGAGGCCACAGCCACCGGCGCCTTGGTGTAGGGGCGGGCCGCAAGATCGGCCGCCGAGGCGGGTGTCAACGCGCTGAGTACGAACAGGCTGGCCGAAGCCAGCAAAATCTTCTTCATCTGATTCCCCAGTACCGTTTCTCTTTGTTGCCTTCCGCAGAGGAAGAGCAGCGGAGCCTATGACCCAACTGATGTCATTGCTTTACACCATCGAAGCCTAAGGTTGTGTCACCGGGGAGCCACATCTCGCCGAAAACGTGAGTGGCGGGCTGGCATATATTGCCGCGCGCGAAGACAACAAAAAGGCCGGCGCGAGGCCGGCCTTTCGTAACGCTGGTAGCGTCGGAGACGAAGCTTAGTACTTCGCGACGATCGGGCCGCCGAAGTGATAATTCACGCCGACCTGCACGGTGTGGAAGTTGAGCGAGCCGGAAGCCACGGGAACGCCGATGTTTCCGAAATAGGTTTCGCTGCCGAGGCTGCGATAGAGGTACTCGCCCTTGACCGACCACTGCGGAGCGAAGAACGCCTCGACGCCCGCACCGACGGTCCAGCCCGAGTGGAACTTGCTGTCGGAGATCGTCACGCCGAGCGCGCTGGCGCTGAGCTTGTTGTCGATCCAAGCGTAGCCGCCCGTGCCGTAGAACAGGACGTTGTTGACTGCCCAGCCGATGCGGCCGCGCACGGTGCCGAGTGCATCGGTCTTGGAGGTCGCGGTGATGCCAAACGCGGTTGCCGAGGCGCTGACGTCGGCCCAGGAAGCGTCGGCCTCGAGGCCGAACACGACATTGCCGGTCTGCCAGTTGTAGCCGGCGGTGCCGCCGACGAAGCCACCCTTCATCTTCGGATCGGAGTCGGCCTGCCAGGCGCCGCCACCGACGATACCGAGGTAGAAGCCGGTCCAGTTGTAGACCGAGGCCACAGCGACCGGAGCCTTGGTGTACGGGCGGGCCGCGAGATCAGCTGCCGACGCAGGGGCAGCCAGAGCGAACAAACAGGCCGAAGCCAACAAAACCTTCTTCATTTTCAACTAAATCCCAGTCCCAGTTTCTGTTGTTGCCTTCCGTGAACGGAAGGGCATCGGACGCCGTGGTCCAACTGGCGTCGTGCTTACACCAACGAAGCCGCAAGTTGTGTACCCGAAAAGCCACAACAGTTACAAAACGTCATAATCGCTGACTGATTGCTCCCTTGGCTCGCACACAGCAAAAAGGCCGGCGCGAGGCCGGCCTTTCGTCAGAAGAGACTATGCTTGCGATCAGTACCTGGCGATCGCCGGGCCGCCCCAACGGTAGTTCACGCGGATGAGGGCGAGATCGACGTCCTGACTGACGCGTTCGGTCTGAACGAAGGCTCCGCCGAAGGTGAAGTCGACGTTTCGGGTGCCGAGGAAGATGTGATCGTACTCGAAGCCCACCGACCAGTTCGGGGCGAAGCCAAATTCGACTCCCGCGCCGACCGTTCCGCCCCAGCGTGTTCCGTTGGCCGAACCGAAGGTCGTGCCAGCACCCACAAAGCCCGGCGCGACGATGAGGTCGTATTTGTCGTCCACTACGGCGCCGCCGCCCTTTACGTAGACCAAAACGTTATTCCAGGCATAACCGACCTGACCGGTAATCAAGCCGAAGGCTTCGACCCGCGTACGGTTCTGCTGACCTGGCGCGGTCGGGCTGATGTTTCTTCCACTGAAGTCAGCCCAGTTGCCTTGGCCTTCCACACCAAACACCCAATTGGCCGACTGCCAGCGATAGCCGACCTGACCACCGACTGTGCCGCCCGTTGCGTTATGGCAGCCGTCATCGATCAGCGTACCGGTGACCGGTGTCACGAAGTCCCAGCAATTGCGGCTTGAGCCCCAGCCCCCGTTGATGCCGATGTAGAAACCGCTCCAGTCGTAGATGGTCGCGACCATCGGGGGCGGAGCCTTGGTGTAGGGACGCGCCGCCATATCCGCCGCGCTTGCGGGAGCCGACAGGCCCAACGCCACAGCACCGATTGTACCAATCAAAATCTTATTCATTGCAGTCTCCCCGGGTAAGGTCCGCTTCTTGAGGGTCCCCGAAGCGGCCGATCAGGCGCGACGCCCATATGAACTCAATTCCAAGGCAACCGTAGCCTAAGCGGCAGGCAGAGTCCGTCTCCGAAATGCAACAGTCGCAGGGCAAGTGCGAGCATGTAACTTGATGAATGTTAAGCACTTTTCCATGATTAGTGGAACCTGAACAGGTTCCATCCAGTGCGCACCAATTGAGCGGCATTCAGGCACCGTCCGAGGCGGATATTCGGCGCCTGTCCAGAAAGAACAAATCTGGAACAAGCCGGCAGGCGATGCTATATGTGGGGATAACCCGAGCGCTGATGGGCTGATCGGTCCGCGCAAGCGTATAGGGTCGCCTCAATCAGGTTGCAGAGGACCGCGGGGCGCGCGTGCGGTCTTGCGAATGCGGCCTTACGAATTCAGTGGCATTGGAGTGGAGAGCGGCGATGGCGGGAAGCGTCAACAAGGTCATTCTGGTTGGAAATCTCGGCAAGGATCCTGAAATTCGCCGCACCCAGGACGGGCGGCCGATCGCAAATCTGAGCATCGCGACCTCGGAGACCTGGCGCGACAAGAACAGCGGCGAGCGCAAGGAGAAGACCGAGTGGCATCGCGTCGTGATCTTCAATGAGGGGCTCTGCAAGGTCGCAGAGCAGTATCTGAAGAAGGGTGCGAAGGTTTACATCGAGGGCGCGCTCCAGACCCGCAAATGGACCGACCAGAGCGGCGTCGAGAAGTACTCGACCGAGGTCGTGCTCCAGGGCTTCAACTCGACGCTGACGATGCTCGATGGCCGCGGTGGTGGCGGCGGAGGTGGCAGCTTCGGCGACGAGCCGGGCGGCGATTTCGGCTCCTCCGGTCCGGTCAGCAGCGCGCCGCGCCGCCCCGTTGCCGCCGGCGGCGGCCGCAACAGCGACATGGACGACGACATCCCGTTCTGAGGGCTGCGGGAGAGGCGGCTAGTCTCGCCGTAAATAACGGCCAACGCGGTTTTCAAGGATCCGGACCAAGCCAGGATCCATGAATTCGTAGTCGTCCGGAATGTCGAGGCAGATGACCCGCTTGTTGTTCAAGCTGGAGCGGAATTTCCGGTTCAGCTTGTTCCGGTGGGTCTTCTCCATGACGAAGATGATGTCGGCCCATTCGACCTGTTCGGCGGACAGCAAGACGTCCGCGCCGTTCGAAATGCCGGCCGCGTCGGTCTCGACCCCTGGCCAGGTTGAAAACACCTGTTCAGCGGTAGGGCTGCGGAGGCGATTGGCGCTGCAGACGAAAAGGACGTTGGTCACTTTACCGCTTTCGGAGACGATCGATCCGGTGTCGGTCGGAATGATTGGTCGGTGGCTTTCGGGCAGGCTTCAAAGAGCTCCTGCTACAGAATTACCGTTCGACAGTCGATGGAAGCGGCAACATTCCACTCTGAAGCCGGTCGGCGCGAACGCTTCTGCATCGGCGCCGTTCGCGTAGAGCGACAGGATTCCTTACCAATTATCGGGTGAAGCTCAGGTTTTCCGGCCTTGCCTCAAGTGCAGCCTCAAGTCTTTGACGGGAGGCGATGTGAATGGTATTAACTTCATGTTAATCCTATTCACATCGGTCGCCGTGCTACCTGAGGGAGCCCCGCATGAGCCTTGCGCCGCTGCTTGAGGCCGCGCCAGCGATCCCGCTGCATGCCTTTGCCGCCATGGCCGCGTTCGTGCTCGGCCTCGTCCAGTTCTCCGCGCCCAAGGGCACGCTGCCTCACCGGGCGATCGGCTGGATCTGGGTGGTCCTGATGGCGGTCGTGGCCGCCTCGTCGTTCTGGATCCACCAGATCCGCCTGGTCGGGCCGTTCAGCCCGATCCATCTGTTGTCGATCTTCACCCTGGTGGTTCTGCCGCTGGCAGTGTGGCGGGCGCACACCCATCGCGTCGTCGACCACCGGCGGATGATGATCCTCATCTTCGCCGGGGCGCTGGTGGTGGCGGGCCTGTTCACGCTGGTGCCCGGGCGCATCATGCACCGGGTGATTTTCGGGGCGTGAGAGCCGGCTCCGCGCGGTCCGTTCCGGCTCCGTCCGGGATCGCGTCGGGAATGGCGTAAGTCTCTGGAAAAACAGTCGGAAAAAGCGCTTTCCCAGGGCCTCGCCAGGGTGGTTATCGGGGCCCCGATGCGCTATATGATTCCCAGATAAAACCTCACCGGATTCCCCCTTGGCTGACGACGACAACAAGCCCGGCGACCAGCCGGCGCAACCCTCGGACATTCGCCCCGTCTCCATCTTCGAGGAGATGAAAAAGTCCTATCTCGACTACGCCATGAGCGTGATCGTGGCGCGGGCGCTGCCTGACGCGCGCGACGGTCTGAAGCCGGTGCATCGCCGCATCCTGTACTCGATGAACGAGCAGGGGCACACACCCGACAAGAAGTACGTCAAGTCCGCCCGTGTGGTCGGCGACGTCATCGGTAAGTATCATCCGCACGGCGACCAGTCGATTTACGACGCCATGGTCCGCATGGCGCAGGACTTCTCGATGCGTGTGCCGCTGATCGACGGCCAGGGCAATTTCGGCTCGGTCGACGGCGATCCCCCGGCCGCCTATCGTTACACCGAAGCGCGCCTGACGAAGGTGGCGCTGGCACTGCTGGCCGACATCGACAAGGACACCGTCGACTTCCAGCCGAACTACGACAACAACGAGACCGAACCGTCGGTCTTGCCGGCCAAGTTCCCGAACCTTCTCGTCAACGGTGCCGGCGGCATCGCGGTCGGCATGGCCACCAACATCCCGCCGCACAATCTCGGCGAGGTCATCGACGCCTGCGTTGCGCTGATCGACAACCCCGCGCTCACCATCGACGAGCTCATCAACATCGTGCCGGGACCCGATTTCCCGACCGGCGGCGTCATTCTCGGACGGCAGGGCATCCGCGCCGCCTATCACCTCGGCCGCGGCTCGATCGTGATGCGCGGCAAGGTCACGATCGAGACCATCCGCAAGGAGCGCGAGGCGCTCATCATCACCGAGATTCCCTACCAGGTGAACAAGGCGACGATGGTCGAGCGCATCGCCGAGCTGGTGAAGGAAAAGAAGATCGAGGGCATCGGCGACCTGCGCGATGAATCCGACCGCGAAGGCTACCGCGTCGTCATCGAGCTGAAGCGCGACGCCGTGCCGGATGTGGTGCTGAACCAGCTGTACAGGTTCACCCCGCTGCAGACGAGTTTCGGCGTCAACATAGTGGCGCTCGACAGCGGCCGTCCGCGGATCATGCATCTGAAGGACCTGCTGGCCATCTTCGTCGACTTCCGTGAGCGGGTCGTCACGCGGCGTACCAAGTACCTGCTCGCCAAGGCGCGCGATCGCGCTCATATCCTGGTGGGTCTGGCGATCGCCGTCGCAAATATCGACGAGATGATCCGCGTCATCCGGACCTCGCCGGACCCGACCACCGCCCGCGACACCCTGATGTCGCGTGACTGGCCGGCCCGGGACGTCGAGGACATGCTGACGCTGATCGACGATCCGCGTCACCGCATCAGCGAGGACGGCACGATCCGACTGTCGATGGAACAGGCGAGGGCCATTCTCGACCTGCGCCTTCAGCGCCTCACCGCACTCGGCCGCGACGAAATCCGCGACGAGCTCGACAAGCTCGCCGGCGAGATCGCCGACTATCTTGATATCCTGCGCTCGCGCGAGCGCGTGCTGGGTATCATCAAGACCGAGCTGACTGAGGTGAAGACGGAATTCGCCACGCCCCGCCGCACCGTGATCATGGAGCAGGAGGGCGAGGTCGAGGACGAGGACCTGATCCAGCGCGAGGACATGGTCGTCACCGTCTCGCACGCCGGCTACGTCAAGCGCGTGCCGCTGTCGGCCTACCGGGCGCAGCGCCGCGGCGGCAAGGGCCGCTCCGGCATGCAGACCCGCGACGAGGATTTCGTCAGCCGCCTGTTCGTGGCGTCCACGCACACGCCGGTGCTGTTCTTCTCCTCGCGCGGCCAGGTCTACAAGGAAAAGGTCTGGCGGCTGCCGATGGCCGCGCCGAACGCGCGCGGCAAGGCCATGATCAACATCCTGCCGCTGGAGCAGGGCGAGCGCATCACCACCATCATGCCGCTGCCGGAGGATGAATCGACCTGGGGCCAGCTCGACGTGATGTTCGCCACCACGGGCGGCAACGTCCGGCGCAACAAGCTGTCCGACTTCGTCGACGTCCGCCGCTCCGGCATCATCGCCATGAAGCTCGACGACAACGAGGCGATCGTCGACGTGCAGATCTGCACCGAGCGCGACGACGTGCTGCTGACGGCTGCCGGCGGCCAGTGCATCCGCTTCCCCGTCACCGACGTGCGCGTGTTCACCGGGCGCACCTCGATGGGCGTGCGCGGCATTGCGCTCGGCGAAGGCGACAAGGTGATTTCGCTGGCGATCCTGCGTCACGTCGAGACCACCTCGGACGAGCGCTCGGCTTACTTGAAGATGCGCCGCGCGGTCGCGGGCGAGGCCGCCGCGGAAGAGCCAGCAGCGGATGCCGAGGCCGAGGAGACCTCGGGCAGCTTCCAGCTCCCGCAGGAACGCTATGTCGAGATGTCGGCGCAGGAGCAGGTCGTGCTGACCGTCTCCGTCAACGGCTATGGCAAGCGGACCTCGTCCTACGAGTACCGCACCACGGGCCGCGGCGGCAAAGGCATCGTCGCCATGAGCGTCAACAACCGCAACGGCAACCTCGTGGCATCCTTCCCGGTAGAGGAGGCGGATCAAATCATGCTGGTCACCGACAAGGGCCAGCTGATCCGCTGCCCGGTCGAAGGCATCCGCATCGCCGGCCGCTCAACGCAGGGCGTCATCGTGTTCGACACCGCCGAGGACGAGCACGTCGTCTCGGTCGAGCACATCACGGAAGAGGCAGAGAACGGGAATGGCAATGGCGAGTAGTGAGTGGCGAATAGCGAATGGAGAATTTCCATTCGCTACTCGCTATTCGCCATTCGCTAAATCTCCAGCTCCGTGCCGAACTCCACGACCTGCTTGGTCGGCACGCCGAAGAACGCGGCGGAGCGTTCGGCATTGCGCTGGAGGAAGGCGAATACGCCTTCGCGCCAGACCCACATGCCCGGGACGTCCTCGCGCGGGATGATGGTCTCGCGGCCGACGTAATAGGTGATGTCGGAGAGGTCGATGCCGGGAAGCTTGCCCTGGCGGCAGGCGAGCGTCAGTCCCTCATAGATCGTCGGATTCTGCATGAAGCCGTAATGCAGGATCACGCGGGTGATCCCGGGGATGATGTCGATCACCTCGGCGCGCTCCTCGTCGGTGATATGCGGCGATTCCTCGATCAGCACCGTGACGAGGACGATGCGTTCGTGCAGGACGTGGTTGTGCTTGACGAACTGCGTCAGCGCCAGCGGCACGCCCTTTGGTGCTGACGCCAGGAACACGGCTGTGCCGGGCAGCCTCGCTCTGCACTTGTTCACGGCAGTCTCGATCAGGTCCTCCTCGGGCTGGCGCAGGTGGCCGCGCGCGGCCTCGACCAGCTTCACGCCGGCACGCCAGGTCAGCATCAGGAAGGCGACGAGGCCGGCGAGCAGCAGCGGAAACCAGCCGCCCTCGAACAGCTTGATCGAATTGGCGGAGAAGAAGATCACGTCGATGACGAAGAAGAAGCCGTTGACCGCGACCACGAGCCACGGCGAATAGCCCCACTGGATCGCAACCAGGGCTGCCAGCAGCGTGGTGATGGCCATCAGCAGCGACACCGCGATGCCGTAGGCGCCGGCGAGCGCGTCCGAGCTGCCGAAGCTCAGAACCGCGCCGAGCGTTGCCGCCGCCAGCAGCCAGTTCACCAGCGGCACGTAGATCTGGCCGATCGCATGGCTCGTGGTGTGGCGGATCTGCATGCGCGGCAAAAAGCCGAGCTGGATCGACTGCTGGGTCAGCGAGAACACGCCGGAGATGATCGCCTGCGAGGCGATCACGGTCGCGACCGCCGAGAAGGCGACCAGCGGATAGTGCAGGGCGTCCGGGCAGAGCTGGAAGAACGGGTTCTCGATCATCGAGGGATCGGTGATCAGCAGCGCGGCCTGGCCGAAATAGTTCAGCACCAGTGCGGGCAGGCAGATGGCGAACCAGGCGAGCCGGATCGGCATGCGGCCGAAATGCCCCATGTCGGCATACATGGCTTCGCCGCCGGTCACCGCGAGGAAGGCCGCGCCGAGAATTCCGAACGAAATGTGGAAGTCCTGGTGGATCAGGAAGTTGAAGGCATAGAATGGGCTGAGCGCGGCCAGCACCGCCGGCGCCTTGACAATGCCGTGGATGCCGAGGGCGGCGAGCACGAAAAACCAGGCCAGCATCACCGGTCCGAAGATGCGGCCGATGAAGCCGGTGCCCTGCTTCTGCATCATGAACAGGCCGATCAGGATGACGATGGTCACGGGGACGACGGCGGGCGCGAGCGAGGGGGCGTCGACCTTGAGGCCCTCGATGGCGCTGAGCACCGAGATTGCCGGCGTGATCGCGCCGTCGCCATAGAGCAGGGCGGCACCGACGAGGCCGACCACCAACAGATGCGCCCGCCAGGTGCCGGGTTGGGCGTTGCGCGCGTGGAGCAGGGCCAACAGGGCGACGATGCCGCCTTCGCCGCGATTGTCCGCGCGCAGGATCAACAGCGCATATTTCAGCGAAATGATCAGCAGCAGCGCCCAGAGGATCAGCGAGGCAATCCCCAGGACAGCGTCGTGACTTAGCGTGCCGCCATGGGCAGCCGCCTTGGCGGCTTCCTTGAGGGCATAGAGCGGGCTGGTGCCGATATCGCCATAGACCACCCCGAGGGCGCCCATGGTCATGGCAAGCGGCAGCGGATCAGGATGATGGCCGGTAGCGACTGCGGGCGTACTGGACAATGGCAACCCCCCGATGGGATCGCGCCCGCCGGGCCATTCCGACGGGCGCGAGCATCACGCAGTCTGCGACGAGACGTCGCAAATATCCATGGGGTTTAATCTTGAGGGGTTAGCTGACGCGAAACTGACAGAGCCGACTACGGCGTGCGGTCAGCGGTCACGAGGCGGGCCTCGCGGACATTGGTCTTGCTGCCGGCGCGGCGCAGGCAGGACGCCTCGAAATTCGGCCAGGCCTGCTGCGAGCAGTCACGGCCGATGGTGCGAATATCGAGCCGGTCGCTCTTGGCGAGCGGCTGCGGCACGCTGGCCTCGACGGTCGGGGCAAAGCCGGGCAGGAGGGTGAGGGCTGCGGCAACACACGCAGAGAGTGCGATCGCTGAAATAGCCTTGATCATTGACTGTCCCCTGTGATGCGGCCGCCTACGCCCAGTCTGCGGCCCGTCATTCGTTGGCCGGATCAGTAACCATGGCCAGTTTCCGGACGTCTTCGCGGGAGGCCGGAAATGGTTTCGTTCGCACTCTGTTTTGTGTCGTGGCCGCCCCCAGGACGAAACAAACCGGCCATGGCCGACACCTCCAGCCGACATTTCCCGGCAAACGGGCCGGAAACGGGCAAGGAACCTGCCCGGCTTGCCGGGCCGGGCCGGGCGCGGTAGGAGGGGGCCATGCCGCGCATCGCCTTCTATCCGGGTTCCTTCGACCCCATCACCAACGGCCATCTGGACGTGGTCCGCCATGCCGTTCCGCTGTGCGACAGGCTGGTGGTCGCGATCGGCGTCCATCCCGGCAAGAAGCCGCTGTTCTCGACCGAGGAGCGCCTGCAGATGCTCGAGGACGTCTGCGGTCCGATCGCGGCCCAGGCCGGCTGCGTGCTCGAAGCCGTGACGTTTGACGATCTGTCGGTGACCGCGGCGCGCAAGCATGGCGCGACCATCATGATTCGGGGCCTGCGCGACGGCACCGACCTCGATTACGAGATGCAGCTTGCCGGCATGAACGAGGCCATGGCGCCCGAGGTGCACACGGTCTTCCTGCCGGCCTCTCCCATGGTCCGCCCGATCACCGCCACTTTGGTGCGCCAGATCGCAGGGATGGGCGGAGATGTCTCGACCTTCGTGCCGCCGCTCGTCGCCACCCTGCTCAAGGCCAAATTCGCCGGATAACGGCGCGCTTCCTCAATTCACCAGATCCGGAGTTTTCATGATCCGTCGTCTCGCAATTCTTGCCACGATCTTTGCCGCGCTCATCAGCGCGGTCCCGGCGGTGGCGCAGCAGCTTCCGGCGAACCTCGACAAGGCCAACGCGCTGGTCATCGACACCACCAAGGGCCGCATCGTCATCAAGCTCAGGACCGATCTGGCACCGCAGCACGCCGAGCGCCTCAAGACGCTTGCGCGCGAGGGCTATTACAACAACGTGCCGTTCCACCGCGTCATGGACGGCTTCATGGCGCAGACCGGCGACGGCGAGAAATTCAACGGCACCGGCGGCTCGAAATATCCGAACCTGAAGCAGGAATTCTCCAAGGTGCATTTTGCCCGCGGCATCGTCGGCATGGCCCGGCGCGGCGACAGCGTCGACACCGCCAACTCGCAGTTCTTCATCATGTTCGCGGACGGCGGCAGCCTCGATAACCAGTACACCGTGATCGGCGAGGTCGTGCAGGGCATGGACGTCGTCGACAAGCTGAAGAAGGCGCCTCCCGGATCAGGCAGCGGCACCGTCACCGATCCCGACAAGATGGTGAAGGTGCAGGTCGCCTCCGACATCAAGTAGGAAAACGCGATGGCGCGCTGCGGCAACAGGCTTCTGTTCGCTGCCGCGGTGCTGCTGCTTGGTGTCTCAGGCGCCAAGGCCGAGGACGCACAGGTCAACACCATCCAGGACGTGTTCCGGCATCTGCACACCTGCTGGAAGCCGCCGCCGCCCGCCAGGGCTCGCCCACTCGACATCACCGTCGTCGTGAGCTTTAACCGGGCCGGAAACATTCTGGGCCATCCGAGGATTACCTATGAATCCGCGGAGGCCTCCGACAATGACCGGCTGCAATACCGGATCGCGGTGATGGAGGCGTTGCAACGCTGCACGCCGATGCCATTTACCGATGCGATGGCCGGCGCTGCTGCGGGGCGTCCATTCGCGATCCAGTTCCGTAACCGGAAGACTTCACCCCCAACGCAAGAGAGACGAGTATGAGCGTCACCGAAAACACCTTGATCCTCGAAACCACGCAGGGCCCCGTCACCATCGAGATGCGGCCCGACCTCGCACCCGGCCATGTTGCGCGCATCAAGGAGCTGGTCCGCGAGGGCTTTTACGACGGCATCGTGTTCCACCGCGTGATCGAGGGCTTCATGGCCCAGACCGGCTGCCCGCACGGCACCGGGACCGGCGGCTCGGGCAAGAAGCTGAAGGCCGAGTTCAACAAGGAGCCGCATGTGCGCGGCACCGCCTCGATGGCGCGCGCCGCCAACCCCGATTCCGGCGACAGCCAGTTCTTCATCTGCTTCGACGACGCCCGCTTCCTCGACAACCAGTACACGGTGTGGGGCAAGGTCACCGAGGGCATGGAGAACGTCGACAAGATCAAGCGCGGCGAGCCGGTGCAAAACCCGGACAAGATCGTCAAGGCGCGGATGGCCGCGGACAAGGAATAAGCACGCGACCCTCATCCTGAGGAGCGCGGAACGCGCGTCTCGAAGGATGAAGGCCCCGCTGCTGCAAGTTCGGCCTTCATGGTTCGAGACGGCGCTAACGCGCCTCCTCACCATGAGGGTCTGACTGCGTGGCGCTGAGCTCGACATGCGCACCGATCTCTTCGATTTCGACCTGCCCGCCGAGCGCATCGCCTTGCGCCCGGCGAGTCCGCGCGACTCCGCGAAGATGCTGGTGGTCGAGAACGGCGCGCTGCGCGACCAGGTCATTGCCGACCTCCCGCAATGGCTGAGGCCCGGTGACCTGCTCGTCGTCAACGACACCAAGGTGATCGCGGCGCAGCTCAAAGGCCGCCGCATCGGCCGCGAGACCGAGCCGAAGATCGAGGCGACGCTGATCAAGCGTCTCGACGGCTCGCGCTGGCAGGCGCTGGTGAAGCCCGCCAAGAAGCTCGTTGCCGGCGACCGCATCCGCTTCGGCAATGAGGGCAAGGTCTGCCTGCTCGGCCACCTCGACGCCGAGGTCGAGGCCAAGGGCACCGAGGGCGAGGTGACGCTGTCATTCTCGTTCCATGGGCCCGCACTGGATCAGGCCATCGCCGATCTCGGCAGCCCGCCGCTGCCGCCCTACATCGCCTCCAAGCGCACGCCTGACGATCAGGATTTTGCGGATTACCAGACGATGTTCGCGGCCAACGAGGGCGCGGTTGCTGCCCCAACCGCAGGCCTGCATTTCACGCCCGCGCTGGAGCAGGCGCTGCGCGCGCGCGACGTCGGCATCGTCAGCGTCACGCTGCATGTCGGGGCAGGGACCTTCCTGCCGGTCAAGGTCGACGACACCGAAGACCACAAGATGCACGCCGAGTGGGGCACGGTCTCGGCCGAGACGGCGGAGCGGCTCAACGCGGCGAAAAAGAGTGGCGGCCGCATCGTCGCGGTCGGCACGACGTCATTGCGTCTGCTCGAAAGCGCGGCGAGCGAAGACGGCACGATCCAGCCGTTCGCGGCCGAGACCGCGATCTTCATCACCCCCGGCTATCGCTTCCGCGCCGTCGATGTCCTGATGACGAACTTCCATTTGCCGAAGTCGACGCTGTTCATGCTGGTGTCGGCATTCTCCGGGCTGGAGACGATGAGGCAGGCCTATGCGCATGCGATTGCCAATGGCTATCGCTTCTATTCGTATGGCGATGCGTGCCTGTTGTTTCGGGTAGGGCCGTAGGGCCGTAGGGTGGGTTAGCCCTGCAGATGCGCAAAGCGCATCTGATCGGCGTAACCCACCACTGTCTCTAACCGCGGAAGCAGAAGTGGTGGGTTACGCCTTACGGCTAACCCACCCTACGCATCTCTCCGCTACGCCATCACCCGTTGCGGCAACAGCTCTGCGATCTGCACCGCGTTCAGCGCCGCGCCCTTGAGGAGCTGATCGGCGGCCACGAACATCGAGATCGAATGCCCGCTAGGATCGCTGAGATCCTTGCGGATGCGACCGACCAGGACGTCGTCCTGGCCCGAGGCATCGATCGGCATCGGGAAGTAGTTCTTGGTGCGGTCGTCGACGACCTTCACGCCGGGGGCCTGCGCCATGATGGCGCGGACCTGGTCCTCGCTGATCGGCCTCTCGCATTCGAAGGTGATGGCCTCGCAATGGGCGCGCAGCACCGGCACGCGGACGCAGGTGACGCCGACGGCGATGCTCTCGTCCTCGAAGATCTTGCGGGTTTCCTTGATGACCTTGGTCTCTTCGTCGTTGTAGCCGGTCTCAGGGTCGACCGCGGTGTTGTGGTTGAAGAGATTGAAGGCGTAGGGGTGCGGCATCACCTTGGGCGTATAGACCTGCCCGTTGAGATTGGCGCGGGTGGACTCGACCAGCTCCTCCATCGCGGCGGCGCCGGCGCCGCTTGCCGCCTGGTAGGTCGAGATGATCACGCGCTTGATCCGGTTCTTCTGGTGGATCGGCCAGAGCGGCACCAGCGCGGTGATCGCGGCGCAGTTCGGGTTCGCAATGATGCCCTTGTGGTCGCGGATGCGGTTCGCGTTGATCTCGGGGATCACCAGCGGCACGTTCGGATCCATGCGGAAGGCGGAGGAATTGTCGACCACGACGGCGCCCGACTTGACCGCGATCGGCGCGAACTTCTTGGAGATGCTGCCGCCGGCGGAGAACAGGGCGATGTCGACGCCCTCGAAGGCGCGCTCGGTCAATTCCTCGATGACGACGTTCTGGCCGCGGAACGACACCGTCTTGCCGGCGGAGCGGGCGCTCGCCAGCGCCTTGAGCTTGCCGACGCGAAAGCCGCGCTTGTCCATGGTGGCGATGAATTCGGCGCCCACCGCACCGGTGACGCCGACAATCGCGACGACGGGATCGTTACTCACTTTGTCCTCCATTGAATTTGCGAATTAGACAACAAAAAAGCCCCGGACCATCGAGGGCGGGGCTTCGGTAGAGCTGATGCGTTTAAGTCGACGACCTACGCGCGCACGCCTCCCCGGGCCCCTGGGGCCGTGGTGGTTTTGGTCGTGCGTTTGGTGGTCGTGAACATGGCGGCGACTTATGCGGGAGAGTCTTGCGCCCGTCAATGGCTTTTCGGCGGGAATGTGGCCGCGCGAGGGACCTGCCGCTATTTGGCCCGAGCGCCCGGCGGCTCCAGGATGACCTCCTTGAGGTCGTCGCCGCTGATCACGACGATCGCGAAGCTGAGCCGGCCGCGCTCGCGCACGAGGCCGCCACTGATGGCCTTGCCGGAGGCTGCGCGCTCGGCGACGCGTACGGCATCGGCAAGGCGGTGCCTGATGGCACCGAGCGCTGCGAGATTGTTGCGATCGTCGTGGTCGAGCTCGGCGAGGGGGAGGGCGGCTTCGCCGCCGACGAGCTCGCCGGTCGCGGCATTGATGGTGTGGCGCCAGATGCGGTCGTTGTGCAGGGTCTTCACGCGGTAGACCGGCACGCGGGCAGCCCCGTCGAAACTCACATCCGCCGTCGTGGCGCCGGCGTGCCGGGCCTCGGCAATCGCCATGGCCTGACTGATCGAGATCGACGAGCTCCGGAAGCGCTCGATCTCGCGGCTGACAGCTTGGCGATCGGCCTCGGCGCCACCATCTGTCTCGCTGTGAAGGGCGGTGGGTGTTCCCTCGGCCGAGACGATCGCCTGCGCCGGCGCTGCGACGAGCAATGCCGACAGGGCGGCGGCGAATAGCGTCCAGGCGTGTTGTCGTGCTGTCGTCATGCTCGAAACCCTCGGCCCAGCGAGTGTGCCGGATGATCGTAAAGAATTCGCGGCCGACCTTGGGCAAAGGCCGGCCGCGGAGCGTCGTGGCGGGCTGTACCCGCCGCGGCGATCGAAGCGGTACGGACCTCTTTGGGGCTGGTGAAAAAAGCGGCCCGTACCGACTTATAACTAAACCATACCGTATCGTTTTATTTTGGTCAACGTCGTAGCGGCGTCCCCCTTGGGGAAAGAACGCCAGCTCACGGAATTGTCAGCGGGACGAACGGCGCCGCGGCGTGCCCCTGGCGGCGTCCTTGACGCGGTCGGCGGGGCCCAGCGCACCGGCCAGGAACAGCTTGATCGCGGTGCGCATCCGCTTTTCCGCGGACTTCATCTCGAGCGCGGTTCCGAACGTCGCCATGCGGTGGGTGTGGCCGACGACGACGTCGAGAAACACCTCGGCTGCGATGGTGGTGTCTTCGATGTCCAGAGCGCCTTGCGCCACCAGATGGTCGAAGAAACGCGCCGTGGTGGCGACGGCCTTGAGCCAGCCTTCCTCCTTGCCGAGCTTGGCGACGTCGGGAAAGTTGATGGCCTGCGACGTCATCATGCGGCTGAAGGCGACGGCGTCGGGCCCGCATGTGAAGGTCAGCATCTCGCGGCCGATCTCGACCAGCCGCTGCTCCACCGAAATGTCCGAGGCGCTGGAGAGCTGCGTTTCCGCCGCCGCCGACAGCGGCGCGAGCCAGCGCTCGATCTCGCGCCTCAGCACGGCCGCAAACAGGCCGCGCTTATCGCCGTAGCGGGAATAGACGGTGGGCTTGCTCACGCGGGCCGCTTCGGCGACCGCGTCGAGCGAGGTCGCGTCAAAGCCGCGGTCCAGGAACAGGCGGGTTGCGACCTCGATCAGCCGCTGGTCGCGCTCGATGGCGGCGGTCTTGGTCGGCCGGCCGCCACGCGATTTCGGCACCTCGCGCCGCGGCGCTGCCGGTCTGGTCCTGGTCGCAGTCAATCCCATGCCCAATGATTCCTGCGCAATGCCTGTCTTTCGCTCTATATCGCGCGGGAGCCGGGGCGTCATCGCGAATCTGGCCGAATTGGCCGTATCGTCAACGGTTTCGATATGACGTCGTTCCGTCACCAGCGTCACGGCAGCGCCGAAGTCCAGGCCTCGCCCGACGCGGCCTTCTCATACCCGTACCGATAGAGCCCCCGCATATAGCCGGTGTCGAACCCTTCCGAGGGCGCGGCGGGATAGTCGCGCGCGATATAGGAGAGATGGAAGCCGAGGCGGTTGCGCTTGGCGAAATCGTAGGTCGAGAAGATGATCGAACGGGTCTGCGACTGCGTGATCGCCGACAGGCTGCGCGAGGCGACGTCGATGGTGCTGTTGGACACCAGCTCGAAGTTGCGCTCGATCTTCTTGTTGACGAGGATGTAGATGTCCATCTTCGCAGTGCCCGGCAGGCGGCTGCCCTGGAACAGCAGGGCTTCCGGCAGCGTCAGCACCGGTGCCGTCACGCCGCCATCGACATGCATCTCCTGAAACCGGCGGCCCTGGCCCTCGGCGTCGATCATGATGGGCGGAAACACCAGCGGAATGCTGGCGGATGCCGCCATCACGTCGCGAAACAGTTTGAGCGCCTCAGGCGTGCCGACGGCTGCGATCTTGCCCATGTCCCAGATGGCGGTGCGCTGGGTGTCGAGATCGGTCGTCACGATCAGCAGCCTGCGGCCCTTGGCGTTCTCGCGCGCGACCTGCGCCATGATCTCCGGACCGACATAGCGGGCGACGAGCTCGCGAAGGCGCGTGTTGCCGAACAGGCCGGAGCCGAACAGCACGCGCATGATGCTGGGATCGTTCAAGAGGCTCTCCGCGATGCCGCTGGTGTAGACCTCCTTCAGCGTGTCGTCATATTGGGAGCCGAGAAATGCAAACGGCGCGATCAGGCCGCCGGTGCTGACACCCGAGACGACCGTGAAGCTGGGACGGGTTCTGGCCGCGGACCAGCCGTTGAGAACGCCGACGCCGTAGGCGCCATCGGCGCCGCCGCCGGAGAGCGCCAGATAGGTTTTAGTCGCGGTGCTGGTGTCCTTCTCGAAGCTGAATTTCGTGACCGGCTCGTCGGCGTAGCGCCTGAGCCCGTCGATATCGAGGACGCGCGAGGCTTGGGCCTCAGCCGCCGTGTAGGGCGTGCGGGGCAGGGAGGTGCACGCGCCGAGCGCCAGACTTAAGGCCACCACAAGGAATCCGATCAGGCGGACGCCTGTGTGCCTGATCCGGCCATGCGAAGGGCCGGACATTTCGGTCGAACATGAAGCGGAGGGCATTGTCGGTGGCTGGCGATCACACAAATACAGCCGCCGGCAAATTCACCGCGGCATCTCGTCCAGGCCCCGCGGCAAAACTACACTGTATCGTTTTATTTGGCAAGCCGGGCGGAACTTCGGGGCCGCATCAAATGTGTCCCAGTCTGACGCATCGTGTGGGTCGGGCGGGTTGATCGGTCTCGCCCGGCACGCAATAAGCACGGCCATGAATCTTCCCAATACTGATCTACCCAATCATTTCGAACTGCTCGCCACCGATGGCGCCGCGCGTACCGGCCGCCTGACCACGCCGCACGGCGTGGTGCGCACCCCGGCCTTCATGCCGGTCGGCACCGCCGGCGCCATGAAGGGCATGCACTGGCGCGAGGTGCGCGAGGCCGGTGCCGACATCGTGCTCGGCAACACCTATCACCTGATGCTGCGGCCCGGCGCCGAGCGGATCGCCGCGCTCGGTGGCTTGCAGCGCTTCACCGGCTGGAACGGGCCGATGCTGACGGATTCCGGCGGCTTCCAGGTGATGTCGCTGGCGGACCTTCGCAAGGTCACCGAGAACGCCGTTACCTTCCGCTCGCATATCGACGGCGCCAAGGTCGAGCTGTCGCCGGAGCGCTCGATCGAGGTGCAGCGCTTCCTCGGCTCGGACATCGCCATGCAGATGGACGAATGCGTGCGGCTGCCGGCCGAGCGCGACGACATCGACCGCGCGATGCGGCTGTCGCTGCGCTGGGCCGAGCGCTCGAAGCGCGCCTTCGAGAGCGCACCCGAGGGCTACATGCTGTTCGGCATCGTGCAGGGCGGTGACATCCCGCAGCTTCGTCACGCGAGCGCCCAAGGCCTCGTCGAGATCGGCTTCCATGGCTACGCGATCGGCGGCCTCGCCGTCGGCGAGCCGCAGGAGGTGATGCTGGCGATGATCGACGAGACCGCGCCGATGCTGCCGAAAGAGCGCCCGCGCTATCTCATGGGCGTCGGCACGCCCGACGACATCCTCGAAGCGGTGAAGCGCGGCATCGACATGTTCGACTGCGTGATGCCGACGCGCAATGGCCGGCACGGCGTGGCCTTCACGCGTTTCGGCCAGGTGAATTTGCGCAACGCACGCCACGCCGACGATCCGCGTCCGCTCGATGAAGAGAGCTCATGGCCGTCGACGCGCAACTGCGCGCGCGCCTATCTCCACCACCTCGTCAAGGCGGGCGAGACGCTGGGGGCAATGCTGCTGTCCGAGATCAATATCGCCTACTACCAGTCCCTGATGCAGGGCATCAGGGACGCGATCGCGCGCGGGACGTTCGACGAGTTCTATCAGCGTACGCGGGAGGATTGGGCGAGGGGCGATATCGCCCCGCGCTGATCAACGTCAATTGCAGACGATCCGCTGCTTGACGGCGTGCTTGGTCACGAAACCGTAACCGCAATTGTCGCAGGTCCAGAGATAGCTGATCATGTGGTCAGAGACGTAGGCAGATGCTTCAGCGGCGACCATGGAGTCGGCGCAGACGGGACAGGTGGGCAACTCGCTGCAACGCGGATCGCGGTTCAGCGCGACGGTCGACATCACTTCAGCAACTGCTGACATCGTGGTGACCTCCCTGCTTTAAGACGTAAGTCTAACATAAGCAGAATCAGTTGACGAGGTCGCAACACAAATGCGTTGGTTTTCTGATAATTACGGCTCACGTGATTTTGCGATGCAGCGTATTTAACATGTGCCGCATTGTTGCTTGCGTGTCGCCGCAAGCTGTCTGTAACTGCGCAAGAACCACGATAGAAGCGCAATTGTCGCCACAGGGAGTTGATCATGGACGCATCGTCCAAGACGAGTGCAGCGCACCAACCCGGCCGCGGCCGGATCTACTCTTCGATCGTCGAGGCTTTTGGCGACACGCCGGTCGTTCGCTTGCAACGCCTGCCGGGCCAGCACGGGGTGAACGCGACGATTTTGGCAAAACTTGAATATTTCAATCCTGCCGCGAGCGTGAAGGACCGTATCGGCGCGGCCATGATCATCGCGATGGAGAAGGCCGGCATCATCAAGCCCGACACCGTGCTGATCGAGCCGACCTCCGGCAATACCGGCATTGCGCTCGCCTTCGTGGCGGCTTCGCGCGGTTACCGGCTCAAGCTGGTGATGCCGGAATCCATGTCGATCGAGCGGCGCAAGATGCTCGCCTTTCTCGGCGCCGAGCTGGTGCTGACCCCGGCCGCACAAGGCATGAAGGGCGCGATCGCCGCCGCCGAGGAGCTCTTGAAGACGACCCCGAACTCGGTGATGCCGCAGCAGTTCAAGAACCTCGCCAATCCCGAGGTGCATCGCCGCACCACCGCCGAGGAGATCTGGAACGACACCAGCGGAAATATCGACTTCTTTGTCGCCGGCGTCGGCACCGGAGGCACGATTACCGGCGTCGGCCAGGTGCTCAAGCCGCGCAAGCCGTCGTTAAGGGTGATCGCGGTCGAGCCGGAGGAGAGCCCGGTGCTGTCAGGCGGCCAGCATACGCCGCACAAGATCCAGGGCATCGGCGCCGGCTTCGTGCCTGACATCCTCGACCGCGCGGTGATCGACGAGATCGTGAAGATCAACTCGACCACCGCGATCGAGACCTCGCGCGCGCTGGCGCGGCATGAGGGCATTCCGGGCGGCATTTCCTCGGGCGCGGCGATCGCCGCCGCGCTCCAGATCGGCAAGCGGCCGGAAGCTGCGGGAAAAACCATTCTGGCGATCGTGCCGTCCTTCTCGGAGCGGTATCTTTCGACGGCCCTGTTTGAAGGAATCTAGCGCATGGCGGATCAACCGAGACGGCCGCGCACGCTTGGCGATGCCAGGACCGAAGCCGAGGCGGCGTTCAAGAAGGTGACGGCAAAGGTCGCGGCGCCGCCGCCCAAGCAAAACGCCGTGCCCGGCATCAAGCAGCAGGTCACGCTGCGCATCGATCAGGACGTGCTGGAGTTCTTCCAGGAGGGCGGCCCCGGCTGGCAGGACCGCATCAACGAGGCGCTGCGGAAGGCCGCGGGGAAGTAGCAGGCCCGTGAGGGAGACCAAACTGAAAAGCCCGGCGTGAGCCGGGCTTTTTGCTTGAAAGGTAGGCGTTGCCTCAGCGGCGGAACATGCCGCCCATCATGCCGCCGACGACACCGCCGACGAAGGCCGCACCGGCGGCATCGCCGGGGCTGCTGCTGCGCTGTTGAGGCGCCGGTGCCGGCGCGCTGCTGGCTGCGGGGGCGCTGGCACGTCGGGCCGCCTTCTGGCTGCTATCGCTTGCGGTCGGCGGGGTGGCCACGACCTCGGAGAGCAGGGCCTTGTGCTGAGGCTTGTTGAGGTAGCCCGACGAGGGATAGCCGCGCGCGGACTGCCAGCGCTTGAGCACCGCGCGGGTCTCGTCGCTGAAGACGCCGGTCTGCTTGGTGTCGAAGCCGAGCCCGGTGAGGCGACGCTGCACGTCGCGGCGCTGGTTCTTGTCGAGGCCGATCTGGTCCTCGGTGAGCTGAGAGGCCTCATCGGTAAAGGCTGCGGGATCGACGCCGGAGTTGAGCGTGCGGGTCGCGGTCGATGGGCCGCTCTTGATCGCCGCGAGGCGTGCCAGCGCCAGCGCCTTGAACTGACCGTTCGGATAGGCGGAAAGGTAGGCGTTGAGCTCTTCCGGCTTGTTGCTCTCCTTGACCGAGCGCCAGTATTCGAGCTCGACACCGTCCGAGCTCCCGTTCGCCGCCGGCACGATGCCAGCAGCGGTCGGTGCTGCATTGGCGACCTGGGTCGTCGGAGCCTGATTGAGATAGACCGCGCCGATCAGGTTGGTGTGGCCCCAGGGCAGCTGGCCCTTCCGGGTCTCTTCATTGACCTGGGCGCGCACCGACGTCATCGCCTGCTGGATCTCGACCCCGGGCCTGGTGATATTGTCGATCAGTGCGCGGGTGAACGGGCTGTTGTTGCCCTCCTGGCCGTCGAGCGCGGTCTGGCCCGGGCCGGTCGCGAACGCGATCAGCGTGCCTTCGCCGGACTTCATCTCTGCAAGGCCGCTCTGCACGTTGACGCTGCGGGTCGCCGAGTTCGACTTGATCTTGGCGGCGAACGGATTGTCGCGGCAGGCATCGAGGAAGACGAGCTTGACCTTGGCATCACCCATGGTCTGTTCGAGCGTCAAGTCGATGTTGATGGCGGCGCCCAGCTTGACGTCCATCTCCGTCTTGATGTCGGCATCGACCGGCAGCAGGTAGTTGGTGCCGCCGACGGCGATGCCGTGGCCGGCATAATAGAACAGCGCGATGTCGGAGCCCTGCGCCTTGCGGCCGAAGTCGAGCAGCTTCTCCGTCATCTGGTCGCGGGAGAGATTGGAGCCCTCGATCACCTCGAAGCCGACATTGCGCAGCGTCGCCGCCATCGCCTTGGCATCGATCGGCGGGTTCGGCAATTGCGCGACGTTCTTGTAGGAGCCGTTGCCGACGACGAAGGCGACGCGACGGTCGGCCTTCGCAGCACTGACCGACAGTGCCACGCACATCAGCGAGGCGAGCAGGGTGAGATAGCGCATTCTGAAATCCCCAGAATCGAATTGCAGGCAGCAACAAATTGGCAACGAACCTACACGAAGTGCCCGACTTCGCGCCACCAAAACGGCGGTACGTCGCGTTCAACCCGCTGCTGTGTGGCCGAATGTGCACGATGGAGGGGCTCTCCAACGTGATCCAAATCACACGGCCACTTCGTTTTGTCGCGCGAGGCGGCGTGAGGTTCACTACGCGCGAGCGGGAACCGGTGCCGGCTTCAAATTCAGGAGGTTGCCGCACAGGATCAGCGCCGCGCCGAGGACGGTCCAGGCGTCGAGCCGCTCCGAATACAGCAGCCAACCAGCGGTTGCGGTCAACGGAACCCGCAGGAAGTCCATGGGGACCACGATCGTGGCATCAGCATAGCGCATCGCGCTGGCGAGGCAGTAGTGCGAGAACGTGCCGCAGACGGCGATCACGCCGACCCAGGCCCAGGCATAGGCCGACGGCCAGGTCCAGACCAGCAGCGTCGGCACGAGGCCCGCGACCGACTGCACCACCAGCATCCAGAACAGGATCGACGCTTTCGGTGCGCGTCAGCGATTTCACCAGCGCCATCGACACGCCAAATCCCATGGCGGCCCCGAGCGCGAGGAGCTGGCCCGGATTGATCTCGCCGGTGGCCGGGCGCACGATCACGATCACACCGACGAGGCCGAGCACGATAGCGGCGATCTTCCACGGCGTCATGCGCTCGGCGAGGAAGCTCGCCGCGAGGATCGCGGTCCAGATCGGCATGGTGAACTCGATCGCCACGACCTGGCCGATCGGAATCAGCGTCAGCGCAAAGAACCAGCCGAGCTGTGCAACATAGTGCACGAGGTTGCGCGCGACGTGGTGTTGCAGGCGCGATGTCCTGAGCACTCTGAAGCCGCCGGCGCGATAGATGATCGGCGCCAGCAGGACGAAGCCCGCCAGCGACCGGATCTCCATGATTTCGAAGACGTTGAGCTCGCGCGTGGTCTCGCGCCCGGCCACCGCCATGATCAGCATCAGCGACAGCCAGCCGGCCATCCACAGTGCAGCCATCGTTTTGGACGGTGTCGTGCTCATTGCGGCGGATGCGGAAGGGTGGAATCCGAAGGGATGGCCGGTATCGGCGACATCGCCGCCGTTTGCAACGGCCAAATCTGCGGATGCAGCGATGCAGGACGGCGTGTTATGGCATCAGCGAACAACGAGAAAAGTCGGGAGATTAGCTCATGCGTATCTTGCAGCCGGCCGAGTGGAAAAAACCGCGCGGCTTTTCCCATGGCGTCGCGGTCGAGGGGCCGGGCCGATGGGTGGTGCTCGCCGGCCAGACCGGCGGCGACGAGGCGGGCAATTACGCGCCCGATATGGCGGCGCAGGTGGCGACCGCCCTGCAGCGGATCATCAAGCTGCTGGGCGAGGCCGGCGCGGGCCCCGAGCACATCGTCCGCCTGACCTGGTACCTGACCAGCCGCAGCGAATATGAGGCCGCGGGTGCCGGCATCGGTGCGGCCTGGAAGGAGACGCTGGGGCGCAATTTCCCGCCCTCGACGCTGCTCTATATCGGCGGGCTCGTGGACGACCGGGCCAAGGTCGAGATCGAGGTCACGGCGTTCGTGCCGGCCGCATAAAAAAATCGATCCGGCGAGGTCCGCCGGATCGATTGTCGTGTCACCCCGGTGTCTTACTTCGACATCGAGATGTTGGCGCCGCGGAACTGGCTGTCGGCGCGGATCGTGACGGTTTGCTTGTTGCCGCTGGTCCGGAGCGCGATATTGGCGTTGAAGCCGGCGGTGGAGGCGACCACCTCGAAGTTTCCGCCGCCGCCGCGACCCTGGAGCGCGCCGGAGATGTTGCGGCTGGCCTCGGACCAGCTGCCGGTGATCGCGTTGCCCTCGGCCCTGACGTTCGCCCCGAGGTTGAACTTGTAGGCGTCGCTGGCGCAGGTCAGCGACAGCTCCATGGTCGGTCCGATCGGAGCGTATTTGGCCCGGCAGCGGATCCGTTCGGTCGAGCCGTCATCCAGCGTGACGGTGCCGCCGCCGCTCCAGCTGCCCGCCATCGGGGCGAACGGGCCGGACTGGGCCTTGCTTTCAGAGTTGGCGAGGCCGGCCGCAAACAAAACGGCGGCCGCGATCAGCAGCCGCCGGTTCCGGGCGCGAGCCTCGATTGGTTTATTGGCGCGATGCTTCCCACCGCCCGCTGCACGGTATGCCTGCAGATGCTCCATTCCACTTCCCCGATCCGGCGTTGCCGTTGAGTTGACCGTTGGCATATGCACCATTGATCGAAACTTTCACAAGTCCCCCGCTACCGATGGTGCCGGAAACGTTAGCGCCGGGCGCGGTGATCTTGCCGTCGGCAACCGTCAGCATCGAGCTCGCAGTCGGCTCGCACGAACCGCTCTTGGTCACGATGGTGACCTGCCAGTTGCCGTCATAGGGGCTCTGGGCGAAGGCGGGAGCGGCGAGGGTGCCGGTGAAAACTGAAGCGGCACAGAACGCCACGATGCGAGCAAAACGCATGAATTCCGTCCTTGAGTATGTCTGATATGCTGTCGCTTATTCGGACAAAATGTGACGGAAATTTGTTGCGCTGCCAAATCGAAAATTGTTCCTGTGGAAACAATGGTTTATTTGCGTTTTTGGCTCCGATTTTTCAAGCAGAATCAATGCGCCCTCACGTTAAGGGTAAACGTCAGGAGAGACTCGGCGCCGAGGTCGCGAACTGTTCGTCCTGGACCTTGGACGGCAGCGCCTTGTGAACCTTGATATAATCGATCACGTCGGCCAGCAATTTGAGCCCGAGCGGGGCGAGCGCACGCTCCCAGAGTTCGCGGGCGGTCTCGCCCTTCTTGACGAAGCACCAGTCCTGCGCAGCGATGGCGCCGGCATCCATGCGGTCGGCGAGTTGATAGATGCTGCCGCCGGCGATCGGATCGCCTTCCTTGATGGTCCATTCCACGGCGGCCTTGCCGCGGTGACGCGGCAGCAGCGAGGGGTGGTAGCCGATCCCGCCATACGTGGCGGCGGCGAGCGCGTCCCTGCCGATCCGGGCATGGCTGTGTGCCGTGATGATCAGATCGGTGTCGGGAGCGATCTCGGAGGCCACGACCAGCTTCGGATTGGCCTGCACCACCACCTCGATGCCGGCCGCCTTGGCCGCTGCGGCCAGGCGATCCTCGGCGTCGGCCACGACGACCCGTGCGATCGAGACGCTGTGCTCCCGGAGCATGTTGAGAGTGGTCACACCGAAATGGCGGGAGCCGACGAGGGTAATGCGCATGGGGGTCCGATCCGTCTCGCAACTGCGTCATACCCCGATAACATGTCCGGCAGCCGTGTCACCATCCGCGGGCCGTTTGCGGCGGTTATCAACAATGCGCCGGGCGCGGGACACGCTGATTTCCGCGATTGCGCGACCGGTCGTTCCGGTGCTTCCATAGGCGCATTGCAGCCTGTCAGGAGCGAGAGCATGCGAAGCGCGTGGTTTTTTCTTCTCGCGACACTGATTGCGGCCGCTCCGGCCCACGCCGGCGGGCCGTACCCGGCAGTGCCGCCCGAGATCGGGGTGGCACCGTTTATCGGCCCGACCTGGGATGCCTATCGCTGTGCTGGAGGGCTGCCCTACAATTTCTACCACGGCGCCTATTATGGCGAGGAGCCGCCGGCGATCTATCGCGGCTACGCCTATCGGCCGTACTACCGCTACAGCGCCTATCGCAAATCGCCGCGGACATATTTCTGCGTCACGGATTAGCGTTGCCGGGCGGCCACGGTTGGACGGCAAATGGCGTCATGCGGGTTCCTGTGTTTCATTTCTGACAGAAGCGATCCCCGTCTGCCGCTAGAAGATGCCCCACCGGGGCTGGCGACATTTCAATCCGGATCCGTTTTCGAACCCGGCTTTGGCCGCTGGCGTCATCGCCAGCGGCTTTTTCATGCCGTGCGTCACGAAATCATCTGACGGTAATACGTTCTCAACCAGCTTGTCGTATCGACGAATCCGTCGCGGATTTGTATTGCGTACCGCGACACCGAAAATGTCCCGCCGGCGTGGGTACGCCGCGCGGGCCTTTTCGCCGGGACCGATTTCATGCCGAGCGCGATTGAGCAGATCGTGGACGCCTATGTGCGTCTGAAGAACCGTCGCGGCCTCGACGAGCTGATGATGCACAGGCAGCGGCTCGCGGTCGATCTGAAGAGCAGGTCCGGCTATGATTTCAGCCTGCCGATCGGCCAGATCGACGAGGAGATCGCGATCATCGAGGCGGGCCTCAGCCGGCTGAAGGCGGCGAATTCTACGGCAGCGTCGCGCGGCTCAGCGAGATGAACTCCTGCGCGGACTGAGGTGTTGCGCATCGTCGCTGGTCAATTCCGGTTCAGTTCATGCACGGTTCAGCCCTGCCATGTCTCTATCGGCACATCATTCCGTGGGACACGAATCCTGCTAGCTTGTCCCGGTGATTTGGAGGAGACGTCATGATCGAGCTTGCGCTGGCTGGCCTGATTGCGTTTGCAAGCGCGCCTGCGGCGTCGCCGGCGCCCATCGTGGAGCAGGTTCAGTTCCAAGGTGGTCCAGGCGGGCAATGTCCGCACGGCTATGATTTCAACCACTCGAACGGCCGCTGCTATCCCAACGACTATCATGCGCCAGGTTACTACAACAGGCCCGAGCCGACTTACCAAGGCCGTCGGGGCGGACTCTGTCCGGACGGTTACGACTACAATTATTCCAACGGCAATTGCTATCCGAACCGTGCGCGGGCACCCGGCATGTACGGGCAACCCGAATATGGGCGCCGCGGCGGACTTTGTCCCCACGGCTACGACTACAATTATTCGAGCGGACAGTGCTATCCGAACGGCGCACGCGTCCCCGGCATGTACGGGCGCTAGAGCATGATCCGGAAGAGATCATGCTCAGATAATGGACCCAAGGCGCGATGACGCGCTTCAGGACTTCCCGCCGTCGATCACCGTGAACAGCGGTCGGGCCTTGGTCGGCTCGACCAGCAGTTCGTCGACCATGGCACTCGCGGCCTCGACATATTTCCGCGTGGGCTTGTCCAGGGGACGCTGCGCCTCGTCGTCGAGCGCGACCTTGGCGGCTTCGACCAGCTTGCGCATGCGCTCGGCATGGTCGTCGCCTGCGGTCAGCGTCGCGCGCGCCAGCGAGCGCAGCACGAACAGCTCGCCCTCGAGGCGGAGCAGGCGGTCGTTGAGACGAGCGAGGACGGCGTTGAGGTCGGCCATGTCAGGTGTTCAGCGCAGAGGATCCGTCCCGATCTAGCGGCGATCGGTGAACGGAGTGCAAACGGCATGGGCGCAATTGGGCTGATCGTCCATATGTCGCGGTGCCGCCGTTGTGACCGGTCGTGACGACGCGAATGCGTGGGCACAGCATGGTTCCCGCACCACATGTCAGCCTGGGTGGACGTTCGGAGCCCATGCGATGCGGTTTATCCCGATTGTGATCCTCTTGATGTCGGCATGCTCGGCTGCCGCCGCCGCGCCGGCGCAGCACGCCCGCCGGCACCACCCCGTTGTCGTCCGTCCGTCCGAGGACGCGCCGGTACCGCCCGGCTGGTACAAATTTCCCGGGTGGCCGCCGATCCCGCCGTCGGAGAACAGGAATCTCGATCCCTCCAATTTCGGCGGAGGCTGATCGAAGCTACGCCGCGCTTCGCGCCAGATAGTCGCGCGCGAAGGCGAGGTACCAGTCGAGGCAGGCGGGGTTGGCCATCGCCTCCTTGTTGATGACCTTCTCGACGGGCTGGCCGAGCAACAGCTTCTTGATCGGCAGCTCCTGCTTCTTGCCCGACAGCGTGCGCGGGATCTCGGCGACTGCGAATATCTCATTCGGCAGGAAGCGGCGTGACAGGCCGGCCTCGATCGCCTTGTTGATCTTGGCCTGCATCGCGGCGTCGAGCGCGACGCCCTCGCGCAGCACCACGAACAGCGGCATGTAGCTGTCGCGGCCCAGATATTCGAGGTCGACGACGAGGCTATCGAGCACCTCCGGCAGCGCCTCGATCGCGGAATAGAGCTCGCTCGTGCCCATGCGCAGGCCGTGCCGGTTGATGGTGGCGTCGCTACGGCCGTAGATGATGCAGGAGCCGTCGGGATTGACCTTGAGCCAGTCGCCGTGCCGCCACACCGGTCCGCGGCCGCTA
This sequence comes from Bradyrhizobium sp. USDA 376, assembly GCF_054063675.1. Taxonomy (NCBI): domain Bacteria; kingdom Pseudomonadati; phylum Pseudomonadota; class Alphaproteobacteria; order Hyphomicrobiales; family Nitrobacteraceae; genus Bradyrhizobium; species Bradyrhizobium sp. USDA 376. Next base: position 6,618,264 of record NZ_JBSSGN010000001.1, on the reverse strand, counting down.
CCGTCGAAATTATCCGGATAGGTCTCGAAATAGCTGGCGCGGTAGCGCGCACCGTCTTTGTCGTTCCAGAAATAGAGCGGCATCGACGGCATCGGCTCGGTGCAGACGAGCTCGCCGACCTCGTCCGTGACGGCGCGGCCCTGTTCGCTGAAGGCTTCGACGGCAGCGCCGAGCAGTCGGCACTGCATCGCGCCCGGCGTCTGCGGCAGTTCGCGGTTGCCGCCAATGAAGGCGCCGGCGAAATCGGTGCCGCCGGAGATGTTCGCCCACCAGATGTCGGTCTGCGCCTTGCTGCCGTTGGTTTTCGACAGGCCTGCGAAGCGCGCGTTGAACCAGGCTTGCGTATCGGCGCTGAGCGGCGAGCCGGTCGAGCCGAGGCAGCGCAGCCGCGACAGATCGCCGGCGGCGGCAAGATCGATCTCGGCCTTGGCGCAGTTGGCGAAGAACGCCGCGCCGGCGCCGAAGAAGGTCGCCTTCGACTGCGCCACGAAGCGCCACAGCGTGGTCCAGTCCGGCTTGTCCCGGGTGCCGCCGGGGCTGCCGTCGAAGATGCAGCAGGTGGTGCCGCCGAGCAGGCCGCCGACCTGGCTGTTCCACATGATCCAGCCGGTCGAAGAGTACCAGTGATAGCGCTCGCCGAAGGAGTTTGGGTGATAGGAGCAGCCGATGTCGTTGTGCAGGCCGAGCAGCGCCAGCACCACGATGACGATGCCGCCATGGCCGTGCACGATCGGCTTCGGCAGGCCGGTGGTGCCGCTGGAATAGACGATCCAGAGCGGATGATCGAACGGCAGCCAAATCGGCTCGAACGCGTCGATCGCGGCGCCCGTCCTTGCGAGGATATCGGAGAGCAGGGCGTCCCGCGCGGCAGGCGCGCCGGCTTCGCTGTGCAGGATGACGTGCTCGACGGTGGGGAGCGATCGCCGGAGTTCGGCCAGCACATCGTGCCGGTCATGGTGCCGGCCGGCATAGGTGACGGCGTCGCAGGCGATCAGCACTTTCGGCTCGATCTGCTTGAAGCGGTCGATCACGGCGGGCGCGGCCATGTCGGGCGCGCAGACGCTCCAGACCGCGCCGATGCTGGCGCTGGCGAGAAAACCGATGATGGTCTCGGGGATGTTGGGCAGATAGGCGGCGACGCGATCGCCCGACTTGACGCCGTTCTCCTTCAGATGCAGCGCGAGCGCCGCGGCCCTGCGCCGCAGCTCCGACCAGCTCGTCTCCCTGAGCTTGCCGTCCTCGCCGCTGCTGACGATCGCGGGCAGGCCGGCGGCATCGGCCGCCTCGACATGCCGGAACACCTGCCGGGCATAGTTGACCTGTGCGCCGGGAAACCAGACCGCGCCCGGCATCTTGCGCTCGGTAATCACGGCCTGGAACGGCGTCGGCGATTGAAGATCGTAATAGTCCCAGATGCTGCGCCAGAAGCCGTCGAGGTCGCGCACCGACCATTGCCGCATGTCCTCATAGCTCGCGAAGGCGAGGCCGCGCCGTTCGGCCAGCCAGTTGCGATAGAGGGCGATCTGCGGAACGAAAGGAGTGGTCATCGCGTATCGGCTTCGGTTGCGGAGAGGCGAGTGTAGCTCGCGCCGCAGACGAGCAGAAGCCATCGATCGTGTAGCCCGCGATGGCCGCCTTTAGCCTACCACTCCACGCCCGCCCAGCGGCGTCCGAACACCGGCGGCTTCGTCTTCACCGCCTGCCAGCCGAAGAAGTGATGCTTGCCGGACCAGCTGTGCACCACGCTGCTACAGATGCTGCACCTGAAGTGGCCGACATGCTCTTCGGCATGTTCTTCCCTTGTCGCGGTGTAGTTCATGCTGCAACCGGTGCAGGTGAATTCTTCGATCGTCCAGATGCTGTTGGCCATTGCACGCGTTGTTTCCTGGGACCTCGACGCAGGGTAGGAGCGGGCGTTTGCATCGGCGTAAACCGGCCCAGGGAAATCCGGTTAACCGCCGTTAGCCAAATCGCGCCGGGGTGCCACAGGTTCAGCCTCGGTCCGGCCCGGCCGCATGTCCCGGTCGATGCGCATCTGCACGCGCCGGATGGCGAGCAGCGGCAGCCTGCCTTGCACCCGCCCGGTGCGGACCCTGTCATCGATCGCGTAGGCATAGTGCCAATAGCCGGGAGCGCTGTTTGGCTTGATCGAAAAGCGGATGCCGCGGTGAATTCCCGCATGCTGATCGGGCTCTCGGGGGTGGTGCGGCATTGTCTCGGAATGCTTTTTCGGCCGATGCGTTCCTAATCCGGCGGTCGGCGGGTCCCGAGGGAGTGGGCGGTCGCCTTGACGCCCGCCCCGGGGCTGGCAATAACGGCTGCCCGTGCAAGTGCCGGAACCCACGTCGATGCCGCAAGGAAGGTCGTGCCCGTGAAAAGCCTCCGCCAGCTCCTCACGGGAGAGGACATCATCCAGCTCGTGATCCGGCTCGGCCTGCTCGCCCTGCTGATCATCTGGACCTTCCTGATCATCCGTCCGTTCGTGCCGATCCTGGCCTGGAGCGGCGTGCTCGCGGTTGCGTTCTATCCGGCATTCAGCTGGGTCGCCAAGATCCTCGGCGGACGCCCCAAGACGGCGGCGGCGATCCTCACCCTCGTCACGCTCGGTATCGTCATCGGCCCGGCGACCTGGCTCGGGATCAGCGCGGTGGACGGCGTGCGCGAGCTGGCGCACCAGCTCGGCACCGGCGATCTCGCGCTGCAGTCGGCGCCGGAGCAGCTCAAATCCTGGCCGCTGGTCGGCCCCTGGCTCTTTGAACTCTGGGACCAGGCCTACACCAACATCCGCGCAGTGCTGCGCGAGGTGGCGCCGTATCTTCAGCCGCTGGCGGGGCCGCTGCTGTCGCTCGCGGGCGATGCCGGCGTCGGTACGCTGCAGTTTCTGGTCTCGGTGTTCGTGGCCGGCTTCCTGTTCCCGCATGGGCCGCGGCTGGTCGCGGCCGGCCGCGGCTTCCTGTTCCGCATCGTGCCCGAGCAGAGCGAGCATTTCCTGTCGCTCGCGGGTGCGACCATCCGCGCCGTGGCGCAGGGCGTGATCGGCGTCGCGATCGTGCAGGCCCTGCTCGCCGGCATCGGCTTCAAGCTTGCGGCGGTGCCGAGCGCGGGCCTGCTCGCCTTCATCGTGCTGCTGCTCTCGATCGTGCAGATCGGCGCCTTCCTCGTGCTGCTGCCTGTCATCATCTGGATCTGGACCGCCAAGGACGTCACCACGGCGCTGGTGCTGACGGTGTTTCTGGTTCTGGTTGGCTTCATCGACACCATGCTGAAGCCGCTGGTGATGGGGCGCGGCCTGACCACGCCGACCATCGTGATCTTCGTCGGCGTGATCGGCGGCACGCTCGCCCACGGCATCGTCGGCCTGTTCATCGGGCCGATCATCCTGTCGGTGGCCTGGGAGATGATGATGGCCTGGATCAGGACGGAGGACCGGGCGGAGGCGGGGGCGGGCGCCGGCGAAGGCTGATATCGCGGCTCGAAAGGCGCAATCCTGCGCTCTCCTGTCGCCCCGGCCTGTCGGCCCGCAACCTGTGGTCAAGCTGCGCCCGAACTTGTCTATCCAACTAGACAAGTTACGATCAGGACGATTCTATTCTCGACTACGGCAGCAATGGCGAAGTCTTCCAAGCTGGTTGCCGCCAAGCGCGGCAAGGTATTGTTGGTCAGACGCCGGTCGGACGGCCTGTGGATGTTCCCGGGCGGCCGCAAACGCGCGCGCGAGTCCGAGAAGGACTGCCTGCGGCGGGAGATCAAGGAGGAGCTGCCCAAGCTGAAGCTCGGCAGGATCAGCCTCTGGAAGGAAGTGAAGGCCAGGAACAAGCGCTCCGGTCGCAAGATGAGCGATGCGATCTTCATCGCCAAGGGCGCCAAGGGCAGGCTGGCGATCGGCGACAAGAAGGAGATCGACCGCGCCGCCTGGCAGAAGCCGCGCGGCATCCGCCTGACACCGACCTCGCGCTACATCCGCGACCGCCTGTTTCCGAGGAAGCGGCAGCGCGGGTGAGCCAAAGCATGATCCGGAAAAGTGCGAAGCGGTTTTCCGGAAAGGTCATGCGTCAACAACAACCTAAAGCGCGATGACGATTCATCCAAATCTCAGCGCGCTTTAGTCCTCTCGCTCCGCCGATTGCGTCCGCCCGGCAAACGACCTCGACTGCGCCAGGCGCGACTCCGGCGCGGCGCGCCTCACCGCCTCGGCCTCGCGCTGCTCCTTGCGGACCTTGCGCGCATTGCGCATCGCGCGCTTGACGAAAGGGTGCTGGGAATCCTCGGCGAAGAACAGCACCACCTCGCAACTCGGGCACTGCCTGGAATAGCCGTCCTGCAACCGCGCGGCGCGATCGCGGAACACGTTCTTGCAGCGCGTGCACTGAATCTGGACGGAGCCCATGCGCGATCGACAATGACTGATGGAAATGATCGTCAGCTGATCGCAAATGTCTGAACAAAGCCTGAAGCCCTCTTGCGAATTCACCGCCAGCCTGCCGCAAGCCTATGCAGCGGACGCGAGCATGTCGGCGATGCTCGCGTCAGGCGCGCGGCGAAGCTAGTCCAGGCTCAGGCTATTGCAGGCTATTGCAGGCTATTGCTTGGCCGCCATCGACTCCAGGCAATGGTTGAGATAGGCGGTGCGATCCCGTGGCAGCACCTTGTCGAGATCCGCCTTGAGCGCGCATTCGCGCTGCCGCAGCTGCTCGGCCCGGCGCTTCTCGGCGGCTTCGCGGTATTCGGGAGAGACCTTGTTGGGATCGACCAGCGCTTGCGAGCGGGCGGGGGTGGTTGCAAGCAGGACGATGGCGGCGATGAAAATGAATGCTTTCAAATGAGCCTCCGTAAAAAGAGGCATCCTAGCGTGCGGCGTGCCAACGCTCAAATCGGAGCCCCGCGGTACCCCGTTCCGCCTCAGCTGCGCTGACAGGGCGTGTGAACCAGTTCACAAGCGCTCGACCAATTCGCTGCTATGAAGGCGTCATTGCTTGACCAAATCATTTTCCAACGAAACGCCCCGGCGTCCAAGCGCCGGGGTTTTTCGTGCTGGCGATGCAGTCCTTGATCGCATCAACCTTTGCCTCAAGTGAGGCACGATCCCACGCTGCCTTGTAAGGTTCGGCCGGGGCCCGGTTCCCCTTTGTGGATGCACGGAACGTTGCCGCGAGGCGTGCGTTCGCCGGGCAAATCCCATATGCATGGCGGCGCGTCGCCGAATCGAGACGAGGGCGGCGCGTGTTCAGTTGGCGGCGGTTTACGACCAGAAACGGATTCACGTGAGGCTTGCAAAGAAGGCGCGGGCGGCCAAGGCATCGCTAAAGCGGGCATCGCTAAAGACCAGGATATCGCCCAAGTCCAGGACATCGCTCAAAGCCAAGACGCTCAAGACCAAGGCATCGCTCAAGACCAAGGCATCGCCAAGGAAGAGCGAAGGGGCGCAGCGCGCCACGATTTCGTCGTCGTCGCCTCTCGGTTCGATGGCGCTTCATCTGCTTGCACAATGGAAGCAGTCCGGACCCAGCGGGATCGTGTTTCTCGCCGAGAACGAGAGCAGGGCGGAGCGGCTGGGCAGCGTCATTCATGCGCTCGATCCGTCGTGCGAGGTGCTGGTGTTTCCGCGGCTGAACACCTTGCCGTTCGATCAGCTCGAGCCCTCGCATGAGCTCGCAGGGCGCAGAGCCTCGGTGCTGCGGCGCCTCGCAAGATCCAAGAAGCCGCTGTTTCTCGTCTCGACCGCGGAGGCGGTGATGGAGCGCCTGCCGCCGCCGGCGAGCCTGTTGCGCCTCAGCGTCAGCTTGAAGGTGGGCGGCGCGTTTTCCGAGCGGGAGCTCGAGAGCCGCCTCGAATCCCTCGGATACGATCTCGACGACGAGCCGGACTATCCGGGCGGGGCGCTGTTTCATGGACAGACCTTCGAGATATTTCCCGCAGGCGCGCTCGGTCCGTTCCGCATCGAGCATTCTGATCGCGCGATCGACCGCATCGTGGCGTTCGATCCGAAAGAGCACGACATCATCTTCGAGACGAAGGAGCTCGTGGTCGATCCGATGTCGGAGCGGCTTGGCTTTGCCGGCAAGGGCGGCAAGCGCGCGAGCCTGTTCGACTATTGCGGACGCGCCAAATGGATCGCCGATGCAGGCGTCCCTTCGCACGCCGACGGCTGGCTTGATACGATCGAGGAGGCCGCGCCGCGTGCGGAGCGGGAGCGCGAATATCTCGGACGCCGCGACTGGAAGCAGCTCTCCAGGGGCATGAAGGTGTTGCCGCGGACGGCATCGTTCCAGGCCGTGCCCGAATTCTCGAAGCTGACATCCGCAAGGAAAGCGCTGCGCGGCTTCGTCGAGGAGACGCGGCGCGCCGGTTCGCGGCTGATCCTCGTCGCCGCGCAAGAGGACGATCTGCGCGTGATGGAGCGGATGAGCGGCGTCAAGGCACAGCGCTGCGAGGATTGGGACGAGGCGACGCGCGGGGGAAACGGCGAGGCGGCGCTTCTGGCCGATCTCGATGCGGGCTTCGTCGTGCCGGGGCGAAAGCCTCTCGTCGTCGTGACGGCGTCCGACGTGCTCGGCAGCCGCGCGCATCATGCGCAGCCGATGGCGCGCGCCTGGAGCGCGGCGTTCGATCATGCCGATGTGCCCGAGCAGGGCACGGTGGTCGTTCATCTCCAGCGCGGCCTTGCCGTGCTCGACGGCTTGCAGACCGTCAACACCGGCGGCGGCGCCATGCGGGAGATGATCCGCCTCAAGTTCGCGGGCGACAATGCGGTCCTGGTGCCGCCGACGGATCTCGCCTTGATGTGGCCCTACGCCGCCGAGCTCGGCAAGCTGGCGCTCGACAAGGCGGACGGCAGCACATGGTGGGCACGCCGCAGCGAGGCCGAGCGCGAGATCCAGATCGCCGGCAAGGTGCTCGCCAAGCACATCAGCCAGCGCCGGCGGCGGCGCGCGGAAAAGCTGGTGCCGCCGGGATCGGCCTACGAGAAGTTCGTCGCGCGCTTTCCCTACTTCACCACGACCGATCAGGCCAAGGCGATCCACGACGTGCTGGATGATCTTGCATCCGGTCACCCGATGGACCGGGTGGTCTGCGGCGATGTCGGCTTTGGCAAGACCGAGGTGGCGCTGCGCGCGGCGGCCGCCGTGGTGCTGTCCGGCAAGCAGGTGGCGGTCGCTGTGCCGACGACGGTGCTGGCCCGGCAACATGTCGCAACGTTCCAGAAGCGCTTCGCGCCGTTCGGTATCGAGGTCGGGAACCTGTCGCGGGCTACCTCCGGCGCGGAGCTGCGCGAGACCAGGGAGGGCCTGCGCAGCGGCCGCATCAAGGTCGTGATCGGGACGCAGGCGCTCACGGCGAAGGATGTGAAGTTTAGCGATCTCGGCCTCGTCATCATCGACGAGGAGCAGCATTTTGGCGCGGCCGAGAAGGCAAAGCTCGCCGGCCTTGCGAAGAATGTCCATGTGCTGATGATGAGCGCGACGCCGATCCCGCGGACGCTCGCCGCAGGCCTTGCCGGCTTCCGCGACCTCAGCGTGATCGCCTCGCCGCCGGTGCATCGGCTGCCGGTCGCGACCAGGATTGCGCCGTTGTCGGATGCGGCCATTGCCTCGGCGCTGCTGCGCGAGCAGCGTCGCCATGGGCAGAGCTTCCTGATCTGTCCGCGCATCCAGGATCTCGATCCGATGTTGGCGCGGGTGCAGGCAGTGGCGGGCGACCTGCGCATCGTCTGCCTGCATGGCAGGCTGGCGGCGGACGAGATCGACGACCGCATGATGAGCTTCGTCGAGGGCAGGGCCGACGTCCTGCTTGCGACCAACATCGTGGAGAGTGGCCTCGACATTCCCCGCGCCAACACCATCGTGGTGTGCTGGCCCGAAAAATTCGGCCTCGCCCAGCTGCACCAGCTGCGCGGACGGGTCGGCCGCGGCGGCATCCGCGCCTTCGCCCATCTCTTGACCGAGACGGCGTCCGGGCATTCCGAGAAGCGGCTGGCCGTGCTCGAGGAGTTCAGCCGGCCGGGCGCCGGCTTTGCCATCAGCGAGCGCGATCTGGATCTGCGCGGCGCCGGCGATCTGTTCTCGGAGCAGCAGTCCGGCCACGTCCAGGTGTTCGGGCCCGTGCTCTACAGCCACCTCCTGAAAATGGCCTCGGAGAAGATCGACGAGGAGCGCGCCGCGGTGTGGGTGCCCGACCTCAACCTGCCGGTCGGCGACATGCTGCCCGAGACCTATATGCAGTCCGAGCCGGTGCGGCTCGAGCTTTATGCGCGCGCCGCACGATGCAGCAACGAGGACGATCTCGACGACCTCGAGGAGGAAACCTCCCGCCGCTTCGGTCCCTTGCCGAAGGTCGCCCGCGATTTCTTCGCCGCGGCCAAGCTCAGGATCGAGTGCAAGCGACGCGGCATCATCCGCCTCGACGTCGGCCCTGGCGCGGTGGCTGCGACGTTCCTGCCCGGACGGTTGCGGAAATCGAGAGGAAAGTCGCTCCAGCGCGACGGCGACCGCGTCGTCTATCACAGCCCGGTGCGCGATGCGCCGTTCGAGCGGGTGGAGGAGCTGTTCGAGGTATTGGACGAGGGGTAGGGCGCTGCCCACCACACATACCCCGTAATCGGCCGGGGTGGGATGGGCCCGTCGGCCGGCCGGGCCGCTAACGTGGAATTAATCAGAAAAGCCTACAATTTTAGGCAGTTGTGTATGGGTGCTGCGTAAAGGAGGCGTCGCGACGACGTTCCGGCGACGGCTTCCTTTTGCTCGCTCATGAGGTCAATGCAGATGACCACGACGTCCGAAGCGCAAGGCCTTGTCGAACAACTCGACCCTGCCGCCCTTGCAGCCGCCGCAGCACCCGAACCCGTCGCCCCGGAAGCTCCTGTGCCGACCAAGCGGTCCAGCCGGAAATCGGTCCTGGCACTCTCGGTGTGTGCCCTGGCCATCAACGGCTCGGCGGCCATCTACACGTGGCCGTCCGAGCTTCCGTCGCTGAATGTCCGCAAGTTCGCTGAACTGTTTCCGCGTCCGGAATCGTCCGCGCCAAAGCCGGATCCGGTGGTCGCCGCCTTGAAGGATATCCAGTCGGCCCAGCAGCAGCACACGGCTTCGCTGCAGGAGAACAACGCCTTGGTGCAGCAAAATGCAGTTCTGCAGCAGCAGGATACATTGGTGCTCCTGTCCCTGCGACAGAGCATCACGGACGAACGGGTCGATGTAAGGAAGATATCTTCGCAGCTGTCCACGCTGATCGCGAAGGTCGACTCGCTGCAAAATGTGATGATGTCGGACGTCACGTCCTCCATTCGACGAGCAAATGCGCGCTATGGACTGTCCGCAACGATGCGCAGGCGGATGGCGCGGGAATCGAAGCCTATAGGGCCTGTAGGGCCTGTGTCGGTTGGAGGAGCTCCGCTGAGCGTGCCGGCTACGGCGTCGGCTCCGGAGAGCTGAAGGCGTCAACTCCCTGACTGAATAAGGTTGGCCGAGTGCAGTCCGTCACTTCGAGGCGTGGTCGATCTTGTGCTGCAAATGCCCGGTGTCGTGATCGCGACGTAATTGGCTCAGCGATGTCTCATTGAGCTGGAGCAAGACCTCGCTGAGCTGTGTCGTATCAGGATAGCCGGCCGCAAAACCCTTTCCGTAGATCTTGCGCAACGTGCCGACCAGCGTGCTGCCATGCTTCTTGCTGATCCCGCCATCCTTGTCCCGGTGGCGGCCATCCAGGCCATGTTCCTTCATGTGTTTCTCCCTGTGCGGCGTCTTGAGCGCCTGGAGAGAGCGTGCTCCTAAACGAGTTGATTGGCAACGGCATGGCCCGCGGCAGTTGAGCGTTGGTCCGTGCGGCCGCAACAGTGTTGCCGTCACGTGTCCATCGCTGAGCTGTGATGCCGCCTTGGATTGCGGCGGGATCGTTGACGCATCACATCAACCCGGGCGGCGTTCGATTGGAACTGGTACGATGCGCTCTGTTCTCGCCTTGGGTCTGTTGATTGTCCTGTGCACTGCTGCGAACGCTGCGACGGCGCATCGCTGTCGCACACATCATCCGCGCTATCCCGCGGTCGATCGTTTCGGCGCAGACGAAGATCCTCGGGCACGCTTCGCGGTTCCCGGCTGGAGCGATGAGGCAACGCAGCGCTGGCTGAACAGCGCCTCGTCCAATGTCGGCCGAGGCGGATAGCCACCGCGATCGGTTGCGTTGGCAGCCCGCGGCGGCGATCTGATGGGATGGCTGATTTCCGAATAGCGGAGGCGGAGTGGCTAGGCCGCCTGCTCTTCGAACGAGGTGTAGATCCGGCCGGTCGGATCGACGATCTGAACGTCCCAGCACCCGTCCTCGACAAGCTCTCTGGCCTTCTTGAGCGCGGCTGCGAGCGACAGCCGCTTGAGGCTGACGACGCCTGCCGTGTCGAAACCGCTGATTTCAAACATGCCGCTCCCTCCTGTTTTCTCGAATCCTACACCTTTCTAGCGGGTTGTCTCGCGGCGTTTTGGGGTAGGGCGGTTGGAGCGGTCAGGGTTGCGTAATCCGGGAATCGAAACCTGCGCTGGGTCCGAACTCAGGAGCGCGTATCTCAGGGGTTCTGTTTGCTCCTTCGACCGGGAACAGCGGGCAGCAAGCCGCGCGATGTTGCCGCCCGAACACGTCACCGAATGTGCTGAAACGAACAGATCAGCGCTTCGATCTATGAGTAAGCTCGCATCTGCTCGGCCTTGAGAGGCGAGCATCTCCAGCGGCCCCGGCCTACACCCCAAAAGCCCCCCCGGCCGGGGCCGTCTTGCGGCTCCGTCGATATCGATTAGCGGCGAGGGGCCTTCCCTAACGAGGACGGCCGCCCGGTGGCGGCCAAGCGCAAGGGTTACCGGGTCGGAGATGCCTTCCATCCATAGGACTGACGCGCGATCTGGCCAGTGACGTCGAGATCCTTCTCGTCAGAGAGGCGCCAGGCCGCCACCCCGAAGCAGACGGTCAGAACGACGGCGGCCACTAGCAGCAGCATCGATAGAAACTGGCTCACGCCTACACCCCTGAACGCGACGCATGAGCGGAGCGACCACGGAACGTCGATTCGGAAAATGCAGACGCGCTGACCCATCCCCGATTTTCCCCCATCACTCACACCGGACCCAAGGTGCTCACGATTCCAATCGTGATCGGGACCAGCGCCACGATGGTCCATAGGACGGGCGAGCTAGAGGAAAGGCCAGCGATCAGTAAGAGCTGGCCCCGCAAATTCGGACAGTAGCTTGAGTGGATTTTCTGCCTGACAGCGGCGAGGATTCTTGCTGCGAATCAGGAGCGAAGATGACGAAGAAGAGCCGCCGGACGCATTCTCCGGCATTCAAGGCGAAGGTTGCTTTGGCTGCGGTCAAAGGCGACAAGACACTGGCGGAGCTGGCGCAACTGTTTGATGTTCATCCGAACCAGATCACGATCTGGAAAAACCAGCTCCTGGAAGGCGCCGCCGGCGTGTTTGGGCATGACAAGACATCGGCCGAGACGCCGGTCGATTTGAAGGCGTTACATGCCAAGATCGGCGAGCTGGCGTTGGAAAACGATTTTTTGTCCGGCGCGCTCACCAAGGCGGGCCTGCTGAGCGCAAAGCGATGATCGACCGCGATCATGATCTTTCTATCGTGCGCCAGGCGAAGGTCCTGAAGCTGGCTCGCAGCACGGTCTACTATGAACCTCGGCCAGTTTCGGCCGAGGACCTTGCCTTGATGCGTCGGCTCGATGAGCTGCATCTCGATTATCCCTTCGCGGGAGCGCGTATGCTGCGATCGTTGCTGCGGCGGGAGGGCGTATACGCCGGTCGCCGCCACATCGCGACGCTGATGAAGCGCATGCGGATCGAGGCGGTCTATCGTCGCCCGAAAACGAGCAAGCCGGCTCCGGGTCACAAGATCTACCCGTACCTGTTGCGCGGATTGAAGATCGAGCGGCCCGACCATGCGTGGGCAATGGACATCACCTACATTCCGATGCGGCGTGGCTTCGTCTATCTCGCGGCGGTCGTCGATGTGTTCAGCCGACGGGTCCTGGCCCATCGCGTCTCGATCACAATGGAGGCGGCCTTCTGCGTCGAAGCGGTCCAGGAGGCGTTGGCGAAGCACGGCAGGCCCGAGATTTTCAACACGGATCAGGGCAGCCAGTTCACCAGCCTCGAGTTCACCGATGTGCTGCTGGACGCGAAGATCGCCATCAGCATGGACGGCAAGGGCGCCTGGCGCGACAACGTGTTTGTCGAGCGGCTCTGGCGCACGGTCAAATACGAAGAAGTTTATCTCCGCGCCTACGACAGCGTGTCCGAGGCGCGAGCGTCAATTGCCAAGTATCTGGCCTTCTACAATCAGGGACGCCCTCACTCGAGCCTTGACGGGCGCACGCCCGACGAGGCTTACTTCGGCACGCAAGCTATGGTGATGGCCGCATGACCGTCGCCGACGGTTTTGTCGTCGCTCTGGTCGGGCTACGCCCTCCCGACGCAACGACAAAACCGTAAAGCCCCGCGTTCAGCATAACCCGGCAGGAATCCACTTAAATCCAGCGGGGCGCTGTCCAAACAACCGGGGCCAGCTCTGTATCCAGGCACCGAAACCCAGGAGGAGCGTCGAGATGGCATAGGCAACGACTTTTTCCATCGTTCGATCCACGAGCAACACAGGATCAATTGCGACTGTAAGATTCCCCGCGTGTGGGAACGTTCCTATGCGCCGCGGCGAGCGCGGTGGATGGAGCTGGAGGGGCGGTGCATCAACACGCTTGAGCGCGCCGATGTTCATCACCCGACCGGCGATGAAGGCGCTCTCTCACGTTTGTCTATCGAGTAGCCAGGGTGAAAGTCAGGTCTCGACCTCGAACATGAAGGATCTGATCATTCCCCGGATCAGGGCGCAAACGCCTGCTGGGTCGGCAATCGAAACCTGTCGGGGCAGACGCTGCGAGGAGTCCAAAACCTAGGGGTAGATAGGTTTTGATTGGATCCGAGCGACCCTCGGACGCTGACCCGATTTTTGCTGTCATCGATGCGGCCTGGGCAGCACAAGCCGAGAGCAAGCGGCGGCGGCGCGCCGGGCACATAGGAGGCTGCCGCTGGGCTGCGCAGTAAGATCGGAGCCCACCGGTTTATGCTGGCGGGTCTGAGCGCTCTAGTAGCGGTCGTAATACCCTGGTGCGTGCCTATGTCGGTGGGGTCGGTAATAGCCGTCACCGTAGCCGTATGGGGCGTAACGAGGTCTCGCGTAGGTGCCGGGGGCGCGATAGTCGTTCGGATAGCAGCGACCGTTGGAATAGTTGAAGTCGTAGCCATGCGGACACGAGCCGCCTCTTCCCGGGAATTGGACTTGTTGAGCTTGAGCTTCCTGGGCAGGCACCGCCGGCATTGGCCCAAGGGCGGCCAGCGCCAGTATCACAGCTTGAATAAGCACCGTTTCTCTCCCTCTTGATCATCCATAACGAAGGGCAAGGAAGCGAGTTCCTGCGATCGTGGTTATAGGACGCTGACGCACAACGGCCATTGAACGGAACATTCACTTGCCGTTCAGCCGTTCCCGCTGGCGGGCCTCTTGACGACAGCCCATGCGGGAGTCTGATCCGCGCCGATGGGGCAGCATCAGCATGACATCGACGAACTCGAGCGCATGGAGCGCATCTGCCAAGAGCTAGCAGGGAAGGCGACCATGCTGGAGGAGTGCGGCGGTTGAATTATAAACGGCCCCAATTGGGGGCCGCCAACCCGCTGATGGGGTTTTCCTCCAGCAGTCGGGGGGGCACCTTTCGTGCTGGGGCATCATAGAGATGCGCTGCTAGGCTGATAGTTCCTGGGCCAACTGAGGCGGCCTTACTGCTTTCGCAGCGCGTAGGGTGGGTTGAGCTCTTGCGAAACCCATCGCCGGCAATCGGTCGGTCGCTCCGCGGCCCTTTGTGGATTGTTCCGACAATCGATCGCGGATCGCAGTGGCGCTGATCGCAACGAGTGATTGGTTTCGCAAGAACTCAACCCATCCTACGCACTCTGCATCGGATCCTCGAATGGCCGCCCCCAGCCGCGTTCGGTCATTTGTTACGCAAGAGTTTGCTGTTCCTGTCCGTAACAGTACTGGCAATGTTGTGAAGCGAACAGAACGCGCTTCGGTCTGTGAGTAGGCTCGAAGTCGCTTGAGCTTCCCCAAGGTCCAAGCACCCCACGGCCCCGGCCTCAACGCCCACCACGAAACCCCAGCCGGGGCCGTTTTTCTCCCGCTATCGATATCCCAACGCCGCGTCGGCAGCCCAGCCCAATTGAAGTCCGGCCTGACGTCAGCGCCGCGATCGCCGCAGATGGTGCAGACGAAACGCGGCTCGATGTCGGACAGGCGCATCTCATTAGGCTAGCGATCAGCGCTCAGGGCAACGTGGTGGCTACAGTGATAGTCGGCGCAATAGATCAGTGCGTAGGACCTCCTACCCTTCGTCAAGGGTGTCCTGGTGGGCGAGCGTAGCACCGTGCTCGCCGCAGTCCAGGACGCTTCGCGCCGGCTTTGCCGGTGCCAATGGCATCCTGGACAGCGTCTGCGCGCGGGGCTCCGCTGATCAGCAGGTCGGGACGAAGGAACGGTCGCATGCGGCCGAACAAAGGAACAGGCTCAGCCTGCGCTGTTGTGCTCTGCGTCGTATGGCGTTTGGTTCTTGAGTGTCGTGCACAAGGCAAATAGCAGGCGATCCCCGACGCCACGTAGCGCACGCGCATGGCCATGCCCGCGCTGTCGCAAAGCGTCATAGCGTCGCCGGGTCGCAGCGTCGTGTTGCAGGGCAACGCGCGACCAATGATGAACGGCGCTTTGCAGTCGTCTGTTACAGGCAAGACGACGGATCACGAAGCGTTGCTTGCCGCTCTGCCGCGTCACCGGAGCAACCCCTGCCAAGGTGCGCAAGGCGTGGTAGTCTCGTCTGCGCAGGGGTTCTGTGGCCTCGGCGAGCAGTGTGGCGAGATTGATCCTGCCGATTCCTGGCCAGGAGCGAAGGATCGTCACGTCGCACTGCCCGGAGTTTTGCCCCGAGCCATTCTCTTCTTCGATTTGGACGCATAGACGGTCCAGGTTTTGCTGCGCGTCCTTGATCTGCTGATTGACCAGATGCAGACGTGCCGCAAGACTGCGGATATGAGCGCAGGCGGCCTGCGTTGTGCCAGGCGCCACGAACAGCGGGGTCTCGCGCAAAATCTTCAGCACCGCCGCCGCATCAAGGCGGCGGATACGATACGCGCCAAGAACGCGTGCAATCGCCTTCTCACTGGCGTTAGCTGCACTGTCGGGGGTCGGCACCTTCTGCCAAAGCGCCAGGAACCAGTCGTCGGCGACATCGTCGGTCAGTTTGACTGCCTGCGGATAATAGCGCCACAGTTGCTGACGCAGGCGATTGGCAAGGCGCGTACGCTCCTGCTGCAGTTCTTCCGCGAGGCGCGACCATTCGCGCAGCTCGATCACCGCCGGATTGTCGGCAGCAAGCTGGCGAAAGGCTTCCGGATCGGTGCGCAGCGAGCTGCCGAGCACATGGGCGTCGCGACGATCATCCTTGGCGCCGGCCACCGTGAAGCGATCACGGAACCGGTCAAGCTGCTTCGGATTGATGCCAAAGACCACAAAGCCATGCTCGAGCAGCATCTCCACCACCGGACCATGCGTCTCGATCGCCACCGCGATCTGTCCCGGTGCGGCTTTGGTCTTCTCGAGCAGCCAATCACGCAGCTCCGTCAACCCAGCTCCGCCATGCGCAAACTCGCGCCGACCGGCCGGTCGTCCCTCGGCATCCAGCAGGCAAACGCAATGGCTCTGCGTTGCCCAGTCGATCCCGACGAACCATTGTACGTCGTTGACCATTGTTGGATCTCCTCGCTCTCAAAGCGGGCCAACCGCGATCCTGATCGATCCCTGTACTGGCGCTCTCGGCGCAAACCTCCTATTGGACCTCGATCGCGGCCGCTCCACCGGGGCGCAAGTCCTACGTAGGTGCTCATGGCACAGATGGGGCAGGCTGCTCCCGGTGGATCGGCCCGTGTGACTAGTCTAAACCAACGGACCAGTCCCACCGCCAGAAGGGTACAGGGTGGGTTGAGCTGTTGCGAAACCCATCGCCGGCAATCGGTCGGTCGCTCCGCGGCCCTTTGTGGATTGTTCCGACAATCGATCGCGGATCGCAGTGGCGCTGATCGCAACGAGTGATTGGTTTCGCAATTGCTCTGCCCATCCTACGTGATCGAGCGCATGGAGCGCATCTGCCAAGAGCTAGCAGGGAAGGCGACCATGCCGGAGGAGTGCGGCGGTTTGCTTCTCATGGCCAATAACTACCGGCCCGAGATCCCGACCGCGAGCGGAGTAATCGATTGGCCAACACGGTGCCCACACGCGGCTTTTTCGGCCGGCCCATAATTCGCGCAAAGTCGTTGTCTGGCTTGGTGAGCGCGCTGGGGCTCGAACCCAGGACCCCGTGATTAAAAGTCACGTGCTCTACCGGCTGAGCTACGCGCTCCCATGGCCGCTGATGGCTTCGAAAAAGAATCGCCATCGTCTTCGGACATTCGAGAAGCATGTCTTGCCGCAACGCTCAACTCGCGTTGCGGGGAAAACCGGCTGTTTCCGGATCATGCTTTCGGCCCGCGCTGTGTAGGGGGAGTGGCTGCGGAGGTCAATAGCGGGGGTGGCTGCCGAAAGTCACGGCAGGAGAGGGGATTTTCTTTCGGTGTCCGCGACTTAAGGCGGAATTTTCAACCCGATTGGCGGGCCGCCATCCACGCCGAACTGCCGTATGGGCCGCCGGCCTGGGGGCTCGCCTGCGCCGCAGGCGAGCTTCGGTCCGTCAGTTCGCCTCGCGCCGGACCTCGTTCGGCACCGGCTGCGGCGTTCCCGCCGGGGTTGGCAGGGCGACCGGGCGCAGGCCGATCAGCTCGGCGGTACGGATCGCGCTGTCGCGCCAGAACTGGAACGAGTTGATGCGGCAGAGCTCGAGAATGGCGATGGCGACCGCGGCCAGGAACGGCAGGCTCTGCAGCACCAGGACGCCGGCGAAGATGTAGATCTCGGTGATCTGCCGGAAGCTGTTGGAGGCGACCAGCACGCCGGCGCCGACCAGGAGCAGGGTGCCGATCACGGCCTCCCAGAACGCCTGGAACTCGATCGACATCCTGCTAAGGCCGCCCTTGGAGGTGCGCGCGAACGCGATGTGCTCGGTGATCAGGCCCTGCGCGACCGCGCGCGACACCGTCCACTGCACGCTCATCGCCGCGATCATGGCGCCCAGCATCTGGCCCGGTTTGATCGCGACGCGGGCGCGGTACATCGACAGGAAGTGCGCCAGCGAGACGATGAAGGCGCCGATGATCGGCAGCGTCAGGATCTTGTCGGGAATGGCGATGTCGGCAAAGGCGACGATCGGCACCCAGACGAGGTTGAGCAGCGCCACGACCACGCCGAGGCTTTCGGCGCCCAGCCAGTTCAGCCAGCCGAGGCCGTATTCGCGTTTCTGGTCGGAGGTCAGCCGGCTCGCGCCCGGCAGGAAACGGCGCCAGTGCTTCTTGACGATCTGGAGGCCGCCATAGGCCCAGCGGTGGCGCTGCTTCTTGAACGCCTCGTAGGTGTCGGGGAGCAGGCCCTGGCCGTAGCGGTGGTTGGTGTAGTGCGTGACCCAGCCGAGCTCCTGGATCGCAAGGCCGAGGTCTGAATCCTCGCAGATCGTGTCCGACGACCAGCCGCCGGCCATGTCCATCGCGGCGCGGCGGATCAGGCACATCGTGCCGTGCACGATGACGGCATTGAGCTCGTTGCGCTGGACCATGCCGATGTCGAAGAAGCCGGCATATTCGCCGTTCATGATGTAGTGCATGATCGACAGGTCGCCGTCGCGATGCTCCTGCGGCGCCTGCACCAGGCCGACGCGCGGGTCGGCGAAAGCCGGCACGAGGTCCTTCAGCCAGTCGGGCTCGACGACGTAGTCGGCATCGAGGATGCCGATGATCTCGGCATCGACGGCGGTGCGGTCCATCGCGATCCGCAGCGCGCCGGCTTTAAAACCCTGCACCTTCTCGGCGTTGATGAACTTGAAGCGTTCACCGAGCGCGCGGCAATGGTCCTGGATCGGCTGCCAGAAGGCGGGATCCGGCGTGTTGTTGATGATGACGACGCATTCGTAGTTCGGGTAGTTCAGCCGCGACAGCGCATCCAGCGTCTGCTTCAGCATGTCGACCGGCTCGAAATAAGCGGGGATGTGGATCGAGACCTTCGGATAGTAGTTCTCCGGCACGTTCTCGACCGGCTTGCCCTTGGCGAGCAGCCGCTGCGGCGCGCGGCCGAAGGCGACCGCCGCGATCTCGTCGATGCGCGCCATGGCGATCAGCACCAGCGGAACGAGCAGGATCATGCCGAGCGTCAGCGCGAAGGCCGAGCCGAAGATGAAATAGTGCCCGTTCCAGAACGCGAACACGATCGCTGCCCAGGCGCCGACACCGTTGGCGGTGGCCGACAGCAGGAAGGCCTGTTTCGCCGTCGGCCGCTCGATCCGCAGGATCGGCAGCGACAGCAGGATGCCGACCAGAAGTGCGATCGTCATCAGTTTCCAGTAATCGGGATTCTCCACCGGGCCGGTCCAGGCGAATTTCGGCTCGCGGCTGGCGTTGAGGATGCCCCAATACGGACCGACGCCGCCCTCGAAGAACTTCCAGGGCTGATCGACGGCTTCGACGATGTTGTATTCCATGCCGATGGCTTCGGCGCGGCCGACGAAGTTGCGCAACGTCAGCGCCTGCTGGAACGGTCCCGGATCGGCGTTGCGCAAATTGTAACCCTGGCTCGGCCAGCCGAACTCGGCGATCACGATGCGCTTGCCGGGGAACAGGTTGCGCAGCAAATTGTAGCGGTCGACGGCCTGGTCGACGGCCTGATCCGAGCGGAAGTTTTCCCAATAGGGCAGCACGTGGGCGGCGATGAAGTCGACGTTGGAGCCGAGGTCCGGATTGTCGCGCCAGATGTTCCAGATCTCACCGGTGGTGACCGGCACGCGCACCGAGCCCTTCACCTTCTTGATCATGCCGATGAGGTTTTCGACCTTCTGCTCGTCGCGATAGATCACCTCGTTGCCGACGACGACGCCGTTGACGTTGCTGTTCTTGCGGGCAAGTTCGATGGCAGCCTTGATCTCCCGCTCGTTGCGATCCTCGTCCTTGTTGATCCACGCGCCGACCGTGACCTTGAGGCCGAACTCGGCGGCAATCGGAGGCACCAGCTCGTTGCCCTCAGTGGCTGCGTAGGACCGGATGGCCCGCGTCAGGGTCGAGAGCTTCTTCATGTCCGCGCGAATCTTGTCGGGGTCGACGTTGTTGTCGACGACATGTCCCGGCTCGAACGGTGTGTAGGAGAGGCTGGGCAGCAGGCCCCTAAAATCGGGAGCGGGTTCCTTGTCGCGCAAGACTCCCCACAGCCCAGCGTGAAGCGCGGACACGAGCAACAGAACGGCGGCGACAACGCGCATCGCGGCTAAACCAATAGGGGCTGAGGTGGCAGGGAAGCGGATCCGACCCCGAGATCCGACCGAGTCCGCGGCAAATGGAGCATACCTCTGCCGCGCGGTTTCACAACTGTCATGGGCTCATGTCCTTATGAGGGCATGTGCTTTTCGAACGACGCGCGGCAGTGCCAACTGCGTCTATGGCCGATCGTTCCTGAACGGAGGCTGAAGCGACCAGCGGCTATTTCTGGGGCGCCGGTGTCGGGCTTGCCGCAGGCGAGGGGCTCGCGGCCGGCTGCGGGGCCGGCGCATTGCCGGTGGTCGGCGCTGCCGGCTGGGAGGCGGTTGCGGCTGCCTGCTGCGGCTGGGAGGCCGGGTTGATCCAGCAAGCGTGCACGCGGCTATCCAGGGTCTCGGCGACCTTGGGATCGATCTGCCCGCCGAAGCGGGTCAGGCAGCGGAAAGCCGCCTGGATATGGCCGCCGGGGCAGCCGAAACGGTCGTAGAGGTCGAGATGGCGGAACGCGGTATCGAGGTCATCCCGCCACATCAGCCGCACCACGCGCCGGCCGAGCCAGACGCATTCCGGATTGCCGGCCGGGCCATTGATGACCTGGGCGGCTTCGGCGAATTCGTCGGTGCGGCGCTGGTTCTGGGCGGCGTCCTTGGCGGCGTCAGCGGGCTGGGCCGCGGCCTTGCCCTGATCGGGAGCCGGCGTGCCGCTCTGGGCGGAGGCACTATTAAGGCCGGCCAGACCAAGAAGGGCGGTGACGGCCAAGGTGGCGGCGAACTGCCGCAGGACCGCATTTCGTGACTGACACACCCGTTGCCGCATGAATTCCCCAACTTCTCCACTGACCGCCCGCGTCAGGATCCCGCGGACGCGCCGTGATGGCGTCCAAATGGGTCTCCAATGCGGCGGAAAATTCCCGCCGAGTCCCATGACCTGTATTTCGAATTTTGTCCAGCAAAGTCACGATCCTAGGCCTCTGTCGAACGGCCGCAGGTAAATTCCTTGGGGGCGCGAGGGATCCACCGGGAGTGCCCCCTTGGCAGATGGCGTGCGAGCAGGTAATCGACGGCCCTTCGCGGAGGACGGAACCGATTTCTCTTCGTACGCCACTGGCGCTTCTGCTCGTTTCACTGGGTGCGATTGCTGCCGTGTGGTGGTGGCTGGCCACGCCAATCACGCTCGCACGCGCCCCGATCGATCCCGCCGACAAGGTTCAGTGCGTTTCGTATGCGCCGTTCCGCGGCGAGCAGTCGCCGCTGAACGCATGGACCCATATCGAGGCCGACCAGATCGAGCAGGACCTGCGCCAGCTCAAGGAGATCACCGACTGCGTCCGCACCTATTCCATGGAGAACGGGCTCGACCAGGTTCCGGCGATCGCCGCCAAGGTCGGCGGGCTCAAGGTGCTGCAGGGCATCTGGCTCTCCAGCAACCGCACCAAGAATCTTGAGCAGGCCGCGCTCGCCGTCCGTCTCACCAAGGACTTCCCCAACGTCATCACCGCGGTGATCGTCGGCAACGAGGTGCTGCTGCGCGGCGAGATGACGACCGCCGATCTCGTCTCCATCATCCGCTCGGTGAAGGCGCAGGTCAGCGTGCCCGTCACCTATGCCGACGTCTGGGAGTTCTGGCTGAAGAACCGCGAGATCTATGACGCGGTCGACTTCGTCACCATCCACATCCTGCCCTATTGGGAGGATTTCCCGGTCAAGGCGAAATTCGCCGCCTCCCATGTCGAGGCGATCCGCGAGCGCATGGCGGTGGCGTTCCCCGGCAAGGAGATCCTGATCGGCGAAACCGGCTGGCCGAGCGAGGGGCGCATGCGCGAGGGCGCGCTGCCGTCGCGCACCAACCAGGCGCGCGTCGTCTCGGAAATCCTCAGCCTTGCGAAGGCGCAAAAATTCCGCGTCAACCTGATCGAGTCCTACGACCAGCCCTGGAAGCGCAAGCTGGAAGGCACTGTCGGCGGCTATTGGGGATTTTATGATTCCGTGCGCCGGAACCTGAAATATCCGCCGGGTCAGCCGATCAGCAATTTCCCGTACTGGAAATGGTACATGGGCGCCGGCATGGGCCTGTGCGTGCTGGTGTTCGCGGTGGCGCTGATCACGTTGCGCCGGCGGCCGTGGACGCCGCGCTTCTCGGCCTGGCTCGGTGTCGCCATCTCGGCGACCTCGGCGGGCATCCTGCTCGGGATCGGCGCCGACAAGATGTACTATGAGAGTTACGGCATCGGCGGCTGGCTGCATTGGGGTGCACTGCTGCTCGCCGGCATCCTGTCGCCGATCTTCTGCGCGCAGGCCATGGTGATCGGCCGGAGCCTACCGACCTTCCTCGATCTGCTCGGCCCGCGCGAGGGCCGCAAATGGTCGAAGCTTACCGCCGTGCTCGGCCTGACGTTGGCGGCGACCGCGGTGATCGCGGCGCAGACCGCGCTCGGCTTCGTGTTCGACCCGCGCTACCACGACTTCCCCTACGCCTCATTGACGATGGCGGTGGTGCCGTTTGCATTGCTGATGCTGAACCGGCCACAGATCGGCCAGCGTCCGATCGCGGAAGCGGTGTTCGCCGGCGTGCTGACGCTGTCGGCGGTCTATGTGCTCTTCAACGAGGGGCGCGACAACTGGCAGTCGCTGTGGACCTGCGCGATCTATCTCTTGTTCGCGCTTACGCTGTGGCGGGCGCGGGCCGAGCAAATCCAAGAATGAGAAGGCCGATCGCAAGGCCCGACAGCACGACATTGTAGAGCACGATGCCGAGGCCGGCGGCGATGATGCCGACGGTCAGCAGCACGATCGACGGCCGCATCAGGTTGAGCGTCGCCACCACCAGCGCGACGATGCCGAACACCGAATTCTTGAACAGCACGGTCGACACCGAGCGCGCCTTGCAGATCAGCGTCTGCAGGCCGGCGTCGCAGGCAAGGCCGACGGTCGAGAGCTCGATGCCGAGATAGCGCAGGTAAAGCGCATAGCCGACGGATGCGAAGCCGACGACGATCAGGAACTGCACCTGGTAGGGCGTGAGGCGGAAGGGCTTTTTTCTCATGGGTGCAATATGGTCGGGATGGCGGAAGGGGGCAACAGGGGAGGTGGAGGTTTTCTGCGGATTGGGGCGAGTTGTCGGCGATTGATGTGGTCCCGCCGACGCAGGCAGCACCCCAAATCGATACTATGAGGCGTTCCACTCGGCGCGCGGATTTTCTTCGGGTAGCTCCGGCACGTTTTCCAGATCTGCGTAGGGAATGCGCCATGGCCGTTCGTCATTGAAGGCCACGTTCCAAGTTTGGCAGGAAAGGCAGCGAATAGTTATGCCCTCTGGTATGTCGCCTCCGCGACATACGATGTGGTCACAGCGAGAGCATATAAAGTCAGTCAATCCAGGTCGAAATCGGATATCTTGAGCAATAAGCGGAGTGACGCGTTGGAATGATAAGACCGTCCTCGATGTTGCTTTCATCATCTTTCGAACGAGCCTGTGGGGGTGGTCGTTGTGTACCCCGCTCACGACAACGTAGTCTGGGAATCCAAGATCGCTAAACAATCTTAGTCGCACGATGTAGAAGCGGCGGCCATGATGGGTTTCCATGTCGAGCCGGATGGCATGGCGTGGGCTCTCGGCCGGTCTGTTTGTGACTAATCCGCCAACGAGCCAATGAATAGGAGTTTCGGGCGCCCCCACGAGGGTCGGGGTCAGCAGAGGTTGAAAGTTCTTGTCACCTAGTTCTGCGACAGTAAATGCATGAGCAATCTTAGCGAGCATTCGCCCAAAACGGAGGGGATCGGTTCGACCTGTCGGGACTGAAATTCCCGCGTCTTCTAAGATTGCAAAAAGTTGTCCGTTTGGCACCGCAAGCACTCTTGGCGTAGAGCCAGTCCACGCAGGATGATTTTGGGGAAACTGGAAATACATCTCCAGGTTGCTCTGACGTAGCGGGTAAGGAAGCAAGAGCTGCGGCAGCGGCAATCTTGGTAACAGCAGATGAACCGGATACTGAGCGATAGGGATTTGGACTGTTCTTTCCGATCCGTCAGGCATTTTTTTCTGGGCAGGGAGGGTCTTCGGTCTGTCTTTGGGGCGTTTCGTTGGAAGGCCGACCTGATATCTAAACGCGCCCAGCATGTTCTTTTGGCAGAATTGCTCTGCTCGATTAATGGCGCGTTCACACTCAGCGCAGCTCGCTTCAGGAAGTATTAGGTCTCCTCCCAACCCCTCGGGGATAATGTGTTCATCCCCAAGCTTTGCTCTCCTCTGCGAGTAGGAGGTGTCGCCGCAATAAATGCAACGCTTAACCGGGGCGTATCTCATGGAGCAATTCTCGAGGAGAGTAGCGGGTCATGGAGGTGGTCGAATCCTTGGCGAGGATACCAGCCAACGTTTCGGCAATCGGTGCAAAGGAGCCCGCCGCAGGTGCGGCGTTTACCGCCTGAAGAACGACGTCAGCGTCGAGCCCGCCGACGCCGTCTCCGGCTTTGCTTGCGGCGCGGGCTGCTGCGGTGCCGGGGCAGGCGCGGGCTCTTCGCGCTTCGATGAGCGCTTGGAAGAATAGCTGCGGCGGCGCTTGTCCGGCTTCGCATTTGGCGCGGGCGCTGGCGCGGTCTCGGCTTGCGGCGCCGCGTCCTGCGTCTTCTCGGCGTTGTTCTCCTGAACCCGGTCCTGGGACTTCTCTTGTCCCTTGTCTTGTACCTTCTCTTGCGCCTTCTCCGAACCGCCGCGCATCGACAGTCGCTGGCCGTCGAACACGGTGGTCTCGCAGTGGCGGCTGCTCTCGGATAGCCCGGCGCAGAGCTTTGCGGCGGCGGCGGCGTTGATCAGCGGGCCGGCTCCTAAGCGCAGCTGCATGCCGAGGCCGCTCGTGCCTTCCTTGATCATGATGATCGGACGCAGCACTGCGACTTCCGGATTGGACTTGGTCACGCCGCGCCAGAGCGCACGCAGGCCGTCGATCGAGTTGGCACCGCCGAGGTCGATCGCAAAGCGCGTCTGCTGGACCGCGATCGCCGGCGCCTCACTCTCGGCTGCCTCCGGCGGCTTGGCTGGTGCGGCCGCGGCGACTTCGGTCGGAGCTGGCGCGGCCTCGGGCTTCTTCTCGGCGGCTCTCTCGGCGGTCTCGGGCTGAACCAGCTTGGATGCGGCGGGATCGGGCGGCGCCATGATCGATTTGGACGGCACCAGCGGAAGCATCGGCAGCGCCGAGGTCGTTGCCGGCGCCTGTGAGACCAGCGATGCGGCTGCGGCGCTCTGCGGCGGCGGATTTGCCGGCTCCTTCGCTGCGTCCTTTGCGGGCTCCTTCGCCTGGTCCTTGGCGACCGAACGCGGCTTGTCGCCGGACGGCGCCGGCACCGAGGCAACCGGCCCGACGCTGGGCGCAGCCGCTGCGGGCTGTGCATCAGGTGTCGGCGCGTCCTGCGGCTTTGCGCTCTGTTTGGCGATGGCGCCGGTGACGGAATCGAGCCCTTGCTCCAGCACGGTGACGCGCGAATAGAGCCGGTCGCGATCGGTGTTCAGCGTCTCGATGGCGGCGGCGAGGCGGCGGGCCTCGTTCTGGCTTTCCTTGGTCAGCTGCTGCAACCGGTCGGCCTGGCGCGCCAGATCGGCAGACGCCACCTGATCGCGGCGCCAGCCGAGCTGAGCCTGGTTGGCCATCACGGCGAGGACGACGGCGCCGACGGCAGCCACGCCCCACGAGCCGAGCCGCCACAGCATGCGGCGGTCGAACGTACTTTCCTCGGCCAAAAGTCCGGAGAACAGCCCGCCGGTCTCCTTCGTGCCGAAGGCATCCGCCAGTGGGTCGGAATCCTTTGCCATGAACGTTAAATGCCCAGCCCTGTCCGGCTTCCCCCGAATCAATCAGGGAACATTAACAGGAAAACTCGGTCGCACTTGAATTCCGGGCGTTTGCGGGGGTAGCAAGGCGGCAGCTCACGAGGGCGGCCTGCCGCCAATTGATTCGGCCGTATCTGACAGGATTGCGATGACCGCCCGTTCCAGCCTCACAATCGTGCTCGCCGCCGGTGAAGGCACGCGGATGCGATCGAGCCAGCCGAAGGTGCTGCATCCCGTCGCTCACCAGAGCCTGCTCGCCCACGTGCTCGCCGCCGCACCGAAGGGAACCGGCACCTCGCTCGCCGTCGTGATCGGACCGGATCATCAGGCGGTGGCGGATGAAGCCAGGCGCATCCGCCCCGACGCGCTCACCTTCGTGCAAGGCGAACGCCTCGGCACCGCGCATGCGGTGCTGGCTGCGCGCGAGGCCATCGCACGCGGCGCCGATGATCTCCTGATCGCATTCGGCGACACGCCGCTGATCTCGGCCGAGACCTTTGCGCGGCTGCGCGCGCCGCTCGAAAGGGGCGCGGCGATCGCCGCGCTCGGTTTCCGCGCCGCCGACCCCACCGGCTATGGCCGCTTCATCGTCGAGGGCGAGCGCCTGGTCGCGATCCGTGAGCAGGCCGATGCCAGCGAAGCCGAGCGCAAGATCAATCTCTGCAATGCCGGCGTGATGGCGATCGACGGCCGCCGCGCGCTCGAAATCCTCGAGCAGATCGGCAATGCCAATTCCAAGGGCGAATATTATCTGACGGACGCGGTCGAAATCGTCCGCAAGCAGGGATGGGAGTCCGTGGTGATCGAAACCAGCGAGGACGAGGTGCGCGGCATCAACACCAAGGCGCAGCTCGCGGAAGCCGAAGCCGTGATGCAGGCGCGCCTGCGAAGAGCGGCGATGGAGGCCGGCGTCACGCTGATCGCGCCGGAGACCGTGTATCTGTCCGCCGACACCGTGTTCGGCACGGACGTCACCATCGAGCCGTTCGTGGTGATCGGCCCGGGCGTGTCGATCGCCGACGGCACGGTGATCCACTCCTTCTCGCACATCGTCGAAAGCACGCTCGGCAAGAAGGTCTCGATCGGTCCCTATGCGCGGCTTCGTCCCGGCACCTCGCTCGGCGACGGCGCCCGCATCGGCAATTTCGTGGAGACCAAGGCGGCGACGCTCGAGGCCGGCGTCAAGGTCAACCACCTCTCCTACATTGGCGATGCCACCGTCGGCGCCAATTCCAACATCGGCGCCGGCACCATCACCTGCAACTACGACGGCTTCAAGAAGCACAAGACCATCATCGGGCAGGGCGCCTTCGTCGGCACCAACTCCTCGCTGGTCGCGCCGGTCAAGATCGGCAACGGCGCCTATATCGGTTCCGGCTCGGTGATCACGCGCGACGTGCCTGATGATGCCATGGCGCTGGAACGCAACCAGCAGACCATCAGGGAAGGCGGCGCGGCGCGCTATCGCGAGATGAAGACGGGCGGCAAGAAGCCGGAGAAGTGAGTGGCCGAGTGCGGGCCCCCGATCGGTGTTGTTAGGGCTGCGCTCATGGACGAGGACTTCATCGACGATACGATCGCATTCCTCGTCAAGCGCGTCATCATGCCGCCGGGACGATGGGTGCTGGAACAGGTGGGCGAGCCCCGCCCAACCGAGATCGCATCGCTGGTCGCCGGACTGGCGTTCTGGGCGTTCGTCGTTTTCCTCGTCTTTGCCCTGGTGCTGGGGTGGTGAGGCGCGCCGCTATTCGTCGTCGGCGAATTCGGAGAAGATCGCGCGGGTCAGGCGCCAGCCGCGCGGCTTGGCGCGCTTGGCCGGTTCGCCTTGCTTATGCTTGATGAAGACGGGCTTGCTTTCCTTGCCGCGCTGGGGCGGCGGCCAATGGGCGAGGTGGGTGCCCGAGGTCTCGCTGGCACGCAGATACAACGACGACAGACCTTTGCGGTCGGATGAGCCTTTCATGGCCTTGTTCTCCTGACCGGAATCGTTGGTCAAACTTGTTGACAACAAGTTAACGCGCGGGATTAAAGGCCGGCCACATCGACGCAGGCAGGGCAATGGTGCCGGCGAATGCTGTCTCAATCAGCAATAATTATTGAGTATATGGTTCCCTCGGAATTTCGCTAAAAACTGAGCGCGTCGTTTTGGCGATTTTTCGACGATTTGGGGGATATTGATCCGCATGTGCGGGATTGTCGGCATTCTCGGGCGCGAGCCGGTTGCAGAGCAACTGGTGGATTCGCTCAAACGTCTTGAATATCGCGGCTACGATTCCGCGGGCGTCGCCACGCTCGAAGGCAAGCATCTCGAGCGCCGTCGCGCCGAGGGCAAGCTGAAGAACCTGGAGAAGCGGCTGGAAGCCGAGCCGCTCAAGGGCACGACCGGCATCGGTCACACCCGCTGGGCCACCCACGGTAAGCCCACCGTCAACAACGCCCATCCGCACGCGACCGAGCGCGTCGCCGTGGTCCACAACGGCATCATCGAGAATTTCCGCGAGCTGCGCGAGGAACTCGAGAAGAAGGGCACGGTGTTCCACACCGAGACCGATACCGAGATCGTGCTGCATCTCGTCGACGATTTGCTCACGCGCGGCAACAAGCCCGTGGAAGCGGTGAAGCTGGCGCTGGGGCGCCTGCGCGGCGCCTTCGCGCTCGGCTTCATCTTTGCCGGCGACAACGATCTGATGATCGGCGCCCGCAATGGCCCGCCGCTCGCGATCGGCTATGGCGACGGCGAGATGTATCTCGGCTCCGACGCCATCGCGCTCGGCCCGTTCACAGACACGATCAGCTATCTCGAGGACGGCGACTGGGCCGTGCTGACCCGCAAGAGCGCGACAATCTTCGACAAGGACGGCCACGCCGTCCAGCGCGAGAAGATCAGGCACGCCGCCTCGACCTCGCTGGTCGACAAGGCCAATTACCGCCACTTCATGGCCAAGGAGATCCACGAGCAGCCGGAAGTCGTCGGCCACACGCTGGCACGTTATGTCGACATGGCGAGCGAGCGCGTCGCGCTGCCGGTCAAGCTGCCGTTCGACTTCAAGAATATCCAGCGCATCAACATCACCGCCTGCGGCACCGCGAGCTATGCCGGCTTCGTCGCAAAATACTGGTTCGAGCGCTTTGCGCGCGTGCCGGTCGAGGTCGACGTCGCCTCCGAATTCCGCTACCGCGAGGCGCCCCTGCGCAAGGGCGATCTCGCCATCTTCATCTCGCAGTCGGGCGAGACCGCCGATACGCTGGCGGCGCTGCGCTACGCCAAGGCCGAGGGCGTGCACACGATCGCGGTCGTCAACGTGCCGACCTCGACCATCGCGCGCGAGAGCGAGACCGTGCTGCAGACGCTGGCCGGTCCCGAGATCGGCGTCGCCTCGACCAAGGCCTTCACCTGCCAGCTCATGGTGCTGGCGAACCTCGCCATCGCCGCCGGCAAGGCCAGAGGCGTATTGTCCGACGAGGACGAGACCAAGCTGGTCCACGGCCTCGTCGAGGTCCCGCGTCTGATGTCGGATGCGCTCACCACCGAGCTCCAGATCGAGAAGCTTTCGCGGGAGATCGCGAAATCTCGCGACGTGCTCTATCTCGGCCGTGGCACCAGCTTCCCGCTCGCGCTCGAAGGCGCGCTGAAGCTGAAGGAGATCTCCTACATCCACGCCGAGGGCTACGCCGCCGGCGAGCTCAAGCACGGCCCGATCGCGCTGATCGACGAGACCATGCCGGTCGTCGTCATCGCACCCTATGACCGGGTGTTCGAGAAGACCGTCTCGAACATGCAGGAGGTCGCCGCCCGCGGCGGCAGGATCATCCTGATGACCGACGCCAAGGGCGCGGAGGAGGCGACCGTCGATTCCCTCGTCACCATCGTCATGCCCGACATGGCGGCGGCGTTCACGCCGATGGTCTATGCCGTCCCGGTCCAGCTGCTCGCCTATCATACGGCTGTCATCATGGGTACCGACGTCGACCAGCCGCGCAATCTCGCGAAATCGGTGACCGTGGAATAGGCAGAAGGGATATCGGCCGGCCGCAGTCTTCCAAAACCTGCTAGAAGACCCTAGCTTGTGTGTTGCGACCGACCTGGAACCCGAATGACCCCCCGCGACGACGTCCCTGCGCCGCTTGATCCCGCTCCGGAACCGCATACCGGCCTGATGGGCCGCTTCCGCAATTATTTCCTGACCGGCCTCGTCGTGACGGGACCGATCGCGATCACCCTCTATCTGGTCTGGTGGTTCGTCACCTGGGTCGACGGCGTGGTGCGGCCCTTCGTGCCGCTGGCCTATCGGCCCGAAACCTATCTGCCCTACGGCGTTCCCGGCTGGGGACTGATTGTCGCATTCTTCTCGCTGACGCTGGTCGGCTTCCTCGCCGCGAACCTGATCGGCCGGACGCTGGTCGATGTCGGCGAAACCTTCCTCGGCCGCATCCCGGCGGTGCGCGCGATCTATCGCGGGCTGAAGCAGGTGTTCGAGACGCTGTTCTCGGGCAAGGGCTCGAGCTTCCGCAAAGTGGGCCTGGTCGAGTTTCCCTCGCCGGGCATGTGGTCGATCGTGCTGATCTCCCAATCGCCGAGCGAGGACATCGCCCGCAGCCTGCCGGGGCAGGAGGAGCATGTGTCGGTGTTCCTGCCATGCTCGCCGAACCCGACCACCGGCTTCTTCTTCTACGTGCCGAAGAGCAAGATCATCGAGGTCGACCTCAGCGCCGAAGATGCCGCAACCCTGATCATGTCGGCCGGCGTGGTGCAGCCGGGCTCGGCGCCCGACCCGAAAAAGGCTGCAGCGCTCGCGGGCATGGCGAATGCCGCGCGCATCGCCAACGCCTCGACGCTCCAGCCGCAGCCTCAGCCTGCGAAGGTGGAGTAGGGCCATTCCGCTGCGGGATGGCCGCATTCACGCAAGGACTCGCATCCTCTGTTAGTCTTCCGTTCGAACTGAGCGCCTCGCTCGGAATTCGACCTGGAGTGCACGATGTCAAAGACCATTGCGATCCTCGCACCCGGCGCCATGGGCAGCGCCGTGGCCCGCCGCCTCAGCGAAAACGGCGCGCGCGTGCTGACCTCCTTGAAAGGCCGCAGCGAGGCAACGCTGAAACGGGCCGCCGAGGCCGGCATGATCGGCGCCGAGGACGATGCGATTGCAGATTCCGACATCATCCTCTCGATCGTGCCGCCGGGCGAAGCGGTGGCGCTCGCCGAACGCCTGGCCGCGCTGATCGTCCGGCGCGCCAAGAAGCCGGTCGTGGTCGATTGCAACGCGGTCAATGTCGATACCGTGCAAAGAATCGAGGAGATCATCGGCTCGGCGCAGGCGCCCTTCGTCGACGGCGGCATCATCGGCTTCCCGCCGCAGCGAGGTAGCAAAAGTCCGGCGTTCTACCTGTCCGGCGAGCATGCGAAAGACGTCGCGGTGCTGAAGGATCTCGGCCTCGACGTGCGGATCGTCGAAGGCCCGGTCGGCGCCGCCTCCGCGCTCAAGATGTCCTACGCCGGCATCGTCAAGGGCCTCGCCGGCATCGGCTCGGCCATGGTGATCGCGGCGACGAAGGCAGGCGCGGCCGATGCGCTCCGCGACGAGCTCGCGCTGAGCCAGCCCGCGATCCTGGCCCGACTCGAAGTGGCGCTGCCGGACATGATTCCGAAAGCCTATCGCTGGGTCGCGGAGATGCGTGAGATTTCCGGCTTTCTCGGTGACGATCATCCGGCCAGCCAGATCTATGAGGGTTTTGCGCGCTGGTTCGAGCACCTCGCGGCGGATGCGAACGGCGTGGCTGTGGATGCGGAGCTGATGAAGGCATTCGCAGCGCGCATCGCGCGGAAGAAGTCCTAGTCGCCTGGCCTAGCCGGAATAGAATCCAGGAAGCCTTCAATGTCCCGGTCGCGCCTCAAGCGCACGACCGGCACGTCCGCGCCATACTGCAGGCGCTCGGCCTCGATGACCGGCGCACGCTCGATGTCGTAGCGCCACGCCTCCTGCATCAATTTCCAGTCAAACTGTTCCGGGCATCCCTCCGGCAGGTCGGGGCGCGCGGCGTCGCGATCGAAGGCCGAGCGCCAGAGAATGCGCCACTGGCAAAGCCAGCGCGGGCGGTCGATGATGACAAGCGTATCGGCGCGCGCCAGCGTGAGATCGAAGGCCAGCCCCGAGAAACTGCCGTCGACCACCCACGCATCGCCCGCGATCGCTTCCGTGACGCGCGTTCGAAAGCTTGGCTTGTCGGACGGCTTCCAGCCGGGGCGCCAGTAGAGCACGTCGAGATGCACCACGGGCAGCCCAAGCTTTCGCCCGAGATTCCGCGAGAGACTTGTTTTGCCGCTTCCCTGAGAGCCAACGACGATGATCCGGCGCATGTCGGGAAAGTTTCACGAAATGAGCCGCGACGAAAGATTGCATTTCAGCTTGCCGTTCCAGGGGCGGGGTGGCTGAATGCGCGACGCGTGCAAGGGAGTTCGAATGAGAGTGCTTGTCATCGGCGCGGGGGCGCTTGGCGGCTACTACGGAGCTTGCCTCGTCCGCGCGGGTCGCGACGTGACCTTTCTGGTGCGCGAGAAGCGGGCCGAGCGATTGCGGCGGAATGGATTGCAGGTGGTGAGCCCGCACGGCGACTTCGCCGTGCAGCCGAAGCTTCTTCTGGCTGGCGATCTCAAAGACCCGTTCGACGTCGTGCTCGTCGGCGTGAAATCCTACTCGCTCGACGACGCGATGAACCAGTTTGCGCCGGCCGTCGGCCTCAACACGATGATCCTGCCCATCCTGAACGGGTTGAAACATATCGACGCGCTCAGCGCCAGGTTCGGCGCTGCGCGCGTCCTCGGCGGACTCGCGAACGTCAGTGCCGGACTCGATGCGGATGGTCGTGTCGTTCAGTTCATGGCCAGTCAGACGATTGCCTTCGGCGAGATCGAGGGAACGCTGAGCGAGCGTGCGCTCGCGCTGGAGACACTGCTCCAGGTCCCCGGCATCGACGTGCGCGCCAGCGAAGCGATCATGCAGGATATGTGGGAGAAATTCGTTCAGCTCAGCACGCTGGCCGGCATCACCTGCCTGATGCGCGCGAGCATCGGCGACATCCTGGCCGTGCCCAACGGCGAGCAGTCGATTTTCCGCCTGTTTGCCGAATGCTGCACTGTTGCGACGGCTTCAGGTTTCGAGCCACGCGCGCCGTTCATCGAGTTTGACCGAAAACTGTTCACCACGCTGGATTCGCCGCTGAAGGCCTCGATGCTGCGCGACATCGAGCGCGGCTCGATCACCGAGGCAGAGCATATTTTGGGCGACATGGCCAACCGTGCCCGTGCGCTTGGCATCGACACGCCGCTGCTCGATCTGGCCCGCGCGCATGTGGCGGCCTACGAGATCGGGCGGCGAAGAGCAGGGGGCTAACCCGCCCCGATCAGCGGGATCGCTTCGTCGCGCTCGTAGAGATACAGCAGGCAGCGCAGCGCCTCGCCACGCTCGCCCTTCAGCTTCGGATCGTCCTTGAGGATGCGCAGCGCCTCGTCTCTAGCCTGGGTGATGAGCTGGCCGTGCACCTCCGAGCGCGCGATGCGGTAGCCGGGCAGGCCGCTCTGGCGCACGCCGAGCACGTCGCCTTCGCCGCGCAGCTTCAAATCCTCCTCGGCGATGCGGAAGCCGTCAGTGGTCTCGCGAATCACTTTCAGGCGTGCCTTCGACATTTTGCCGAGCGGCTCGCCATAGAGCAGGATGCAGGTCGAGGCTTCCGAACCGCGTCCGATGCGGCCGCGCAGTTGGTGCAGCTGGGCAAGGCCGAAGCGCTCGGCGTTCTCGATCACCATGATGGTCGCGGCCGGCACGTCGACGCCGACCTCGACCACGGTGGTTGCGACCAGCAGCCCGATCTCGTGGGCCGCGAACTGGCCCATCACGCGGTCCTTCTCGGTGCCCTTCATCTGCCCGTGCACGAGGCCGACGCGGTCGCCGAAGCGCTTTTGCAGGCTCTCGAAACGCTTGGTCGCGTTGGTGAGATGCTCGGTGCCCTCGGCCTCGGATTCCTCGACCAGCGGGCAGATCCAGTAGACCAGCTTACCGGACTCGAGCGCGCGGCCGACACCTTCCATGACCTCTCCAAGCCGGCTCATGGCGACGGCACGGGTGTCGATCGGCTGGCGGCCGGCGGGTTTCTCGCGCAGCTCGGAGATGTCCATGTCGCCGAAATAGGTCAGCACCAGCGTGCGCGGGATCGGGGTTGCGCTCAGCACCAGCACGTCGACCGCTTCGCCCTTCGACGTCAGCGCAAGGCGTTCGCGCACGCCAAACCGATGCTGCTCGTCGACGATGGCGAGCGCGAGATCCCTGAAGATCACGTCGTCCTGGATCAAGGCATGAGTGCCGACGAGGAGATCGATCTCGCCCTCGGCAAGCTGGGCGATGATCTCGCGCCGCTCCTTGCCCTTTTCGCGGCCGGTGAGGATGGCGACGCGCAGGCCGGCGCGCTCGGCGAGCGGGGCGATGGTCTTGATGTGCTGGCGCGCCAGGATTTCGGTCGGTGCCATCAGCGCGGCCTGCTTGCCGACTTCGGCCACTGCGGCGGCCGCGAGCAGCGCCACGACCGTTTTGCCCGAGCCGACGTCGCCCTGGAGCAGGCGCAGCATGCGCACCGGCTGCTTCAGGTCCTCGGCGATGGCGGCCGCGGCGCTGCGCTGGGAGGGTGTGAGCGCGTAAGGAAGGGCGTCGATGATCTCATTGCGCAGGTGCCCGTCGCCGGCATTGCGCACGCCGGCGGGGCGGCGCAGCTGTGCGCGGATCAGGGCGAGCGCGAGCTGGCCGGCGAGGAGCTCATCGAAGGCGAGGCGCGACCAGAACGGCTGGTCCGGCAATATGTCGGTCAGCTCGACCGGCAGGTGCACGCGCGCGAGCGCCTCCGCGATTGGCGGGAAGTGGCAGCGGCGCAGCACCTCGGGGCTGATCCACTCGGGCAGGGACGGTAGCTTCTGCAGCGCCTGCGCGATCGCGCGGCGGAGCGAGCCGAGCGCGAGGCCTTCCGTCAGCGGGTAGACCGGGTCGATGCCGGAGAGTTTTGCGATCGCCTCCTCGTCGAGCACGCGGTCCGGATGCACGATCTGCGGGATGCCGTCATACATCTGCAGCGTGCCGGAGACGTAGCGCTTCTCCCCCATCGGCAGCAGCTTCTCGACATAGCCGGGCTTGGCGCGGAAGAAGGTCAGCACGACATCGCCGGTATCGTCGCTGGCATAGACCAGATACGGCGCGCGTGAATTGCGCGGCGGGGGCGGGCGATGGCGATCGACGGTGACCTCCAGCGTCACCATGGTTCCAACGGCCGCGTCTCGGATCTTCGGCCGGGCGCGGCGGTCGATGACCTGGCTCGGCAAATGCAGCAGCAGGTCGACCAGCCGCGGCGTCTCGCTCCGGCTAAGCAGATACTGCAACAGCTTGTCCTGCTTCGGACCGACGCCGGGCAGGCTGGTCACGGGAGCAAACAGCGGATTGAGCAGGCTGGGGCGCATTGGTGAAAATTAGAACTGTTCGCTACCGTGATGGCCAGTTTTGTGCGGGACGTCCACGGCTTTATTCCGTCCCGGCCATGATGGGGCTGCCTGGACCGGCGGAACGCTGCCGATCCAGGCTCGGCTACGCTATGTGGCTCGAAACGCGGCGCCTTTGAACCGCTTGACCGGCTGGCCGCGCTCGAGCTGATCGTGTGCCGCGTGGGTCTCGTTCCGGGCGGCGATCGCGGCCAGTTCGCCTTGCAGCCTGAGCAGGGCCGCCAGCCGCTCCAGTGCCAGCGCCTTGTTCCGATGTTGCGAACGTTCTTCGCGCGCCACGACCGCAAGCCCGCTTGGAACGTGGACGGCCCGCACGGCGCTTTCGGTCTTGTTCTGATGCTGGCCGCCCGGGCCACCGGCCCGGAAGGCTTCAAAGCGAACATCCTGGGCGCTGATGGCCTTCGGCGCGTCGGGCAGCGCTGGAAGCTCGAAAACGCCGATGAACCAGTTCTTTCGCTTGTGATGCGGCCTGAGCGGGCTTTGCGCCGTCCATTGGACCGCACCAATCCACGGGCGCGCAAAGGTGGCTGCGCCATCGCCATGGACGACAACGAGCGCTGATGCCGGACCGTGCTTGTCGGGACTGGGTCCTTCGAGATGGTCTGTGTCGAAACCGAGCGAGGTCGCTTCGGCGACGAGAGCTGCAACTGCATTCGCGACCGCGATCCGGCATTCCGCCGGGCCGCGCCCGCTGGTGAACAGAAGCCGGATCATCGCCGATCCTCCTTCCAGCTTTTGTCGCGCTTGCCGCTCGCCGCGACGCTGGACTGGGCCTTCTTGAAGGTCAGCAGCGGCCGGAAGGTGGCCACCACGCGCACGAGGCCGAACTCCACGAGGTCGGCGATGACGCGCTCGATGCTCTTGTAGGCGTCCGGCGCTTCCTCCGCGAGCAGGCTGCGATCCCCGCAGACGACGATGCCGCCGAACGGATTGCGTTCCAGCCTTGCGATGTCGGATTTCTTGACCCGGACGCGACCGTGCATGGACGCACGGTCGTACTTGCGGCCCGCTCCGTGCGCGAGCGATGCAAGTGCTTCGGCTTGCATGTCCGCCAGAGGCTCGACCAGGTACGACAGCGTTCCGCGCGATCCTGGCACCGGCACCAGCCCGCGATCCGCGGCGGCCGCTCCCTTGCGATGCAGTGCCAGGACATCACCTGTTGCGTTATGCTGATACTCGACCATGTTGTGCGCAAGGTCGTTCACCGGACGCAGGCCGGCGCGGGCCGCCGCGCCGGTCCGCTCTGCGATGATGCGACGATTGAGCTTCGCCCACCGCACGGCGTGATCATGTTCTGCCAGATAGGCATTTCCTTCGTCGCTGCCGATGGAAAGGCAATCCTGTCCGCCCCGCAAAGCCCGCTCCAGGATCGAGAAGCCAAGGCCTCGCGAGCCGGAATGAACCAGGACGTACGCCAGGCTCCGGTCGAGGCCAGCTCTCGCGGCTGCGTCCGGCGCAAGGATTTCGTCGATGGCTTGCAACTCGCAGAAATGGTTGCCGCTGCCGATGCTGCCGAGCCCAGCATCGAAGGTGGTGGCCCCGAGGTCTGCGTCGGCCAGCGCTTTTTCCACGTCGCCATTCCAGGGTTGGTCGAGCGCGTGCATGCGTTCGGCAAGATGATCGAGCCGCAGCTTGCGCGCCGCGATGTCCAGTTCGAACAGGCCCATGCCGCAGCCGATGTCCGAGCCGACCAGTTGCGGGTGAATCCGGTCGGACAGAATAGCGCAGCCGACGGGACCATATTTGCCCGGATGAAGATCAGGCATGGCGGCGACCGCCCGGACTCCAGGCAGCCCAGCGACGTGTTCCAGTTGAAGCGTTGCGCTGCCTTCGATCCACGATTTGGACGAGGCGAAGATGTGGACCGGCGCGCGGCCGTCCACGTTGGGAAAAGTGCCCATTAAAAAAGCTTTCAGAAGATAGGGATGTCGACACGCGCAGGGACGCGCGTGGTTTCCCTAACGGCGCGGCCGACGCACGCGCAGTTTAGGCGATGCCCTCGACGGGGCGGCGAGACATGATCGTCATCGAGCCTTCTCCCTGATGGTCGCGCGAATAGCGCGACGGAACCGGCAAGACACATAGCGGCGAAATCGAAAAGCCGCAAGTCACGGGTCAAATCTCAGGTGATGACGCCGGTCGAGCGTGGATCCCGGTCGTGGGTGGGAGCATGCCGGATCGGGCCTGCAAGCCACACCCCGTATTTTTGCACGGACTGGCGCGGGGAATGCTGCTGACTTTCCTAGGTGCAGTGGCTATATCACCCCCGCCCGGCACGTCCGGGCTTTCTGCGTTTGACTGGATTTGAGACATGACGGGAACGACACGATCGAGCAGCGGGCTGGATGATCGCCGCAAGCGGCTTCTGTTCCGCTGCTGGCACCGCGGCACGCGCGAGATGGACCTGATCCTCGGCCGCTTTGCCGACGCCGAGATCGGCAACCTGTCCGAGGCCGAGCTGACGCAGCTCGAGCGACTGCTCGAGGTCAACGATCCCGATCTCTATGCCGCCATCACTGGCGACAAGGTGCTGCCGGCCGACGTCACCGGCGCGCTGTTCGCCCGCATCAAGGCGTTTCCGATCGCGGACGGCAACGCATGAAGCAGGGGATGAAATCGCCGGCCGAGCTGCTGACGCCCGGCCGCGCGCTGACGCTCGCCAATGTCGCGGAGGGCGCCGAGGGCCTGATCGTCTCCGATCTCGCCCGGGCGATCGCGGCGCGGCCGAAGAAGCCGGCGGTCAGCCTCGCGGTCGTCTGCCGCGACGGCGGGCGCATGCAGCAGCTCGAACGCGCGCTGCGGTTCTTCGCGCCCGATCTGCCGGTGCTGACCTTCCCGGCCTGGGACTGCCAGCCCTATGACCGCGTCTCGCCGCATGGCGGCATTCTCGCGCAGCGCCTGACCACGCTGGCGCGGCTGGCTTCGCTCACCGGCAGCGACAAGCCGCTGATCGTGCTGACGACGGTGAATGCCGTGGTGCAACGCGTGCCCGCGCGCGAGCTCGTCGCTGCGCAGGCGCTGTCGGTTGCCCCGGGCAACGTCGTGCCGATGGACACCGTCGTCGCCTGGCTCGAGCACAACGGCTACAATCGCTCCTCCACCGTGCGCGAGCCCGGCGAATACGCCGTGCGCGGCGGTATCCTCGATCTTTTTCCGGCCGGCCTCGAGCAGCCGGTCCGTTTCGACTTCTTCGGCGACAGCCTGGAATCGATCCGCTCCTTCGATGCCGAGACCCAGCGCACGCTGCTCGACATGCGCTCGCTCGACCTCGTGCCGGTCTCCGAGTTCCAGCTCGTCACCGACACGATCCGCAGATTCCGTATGGGCTATGTCGCGGAGTTCGGCGCGCCCGAGCGCGACGATGCGCTGTACGAGGCCGTCAGCGAAGGCCGCCGCCATCCCGGCATGGAGCACTGGCTGCCGCTGTTCCAGGACCGGATGGACACGCTGTTCGATTATCTGCAAGGGGCAGTTGTCGCGATCGAGCCGCAGGCCGAGGACGCCGTCCGCGAGCGCTTCAAGCAGATCCTCGACTACTATCAGGCCCGTCGCGAGGCGATGGAGCATCCCGGCGGCGGTGCCATCTACAAGCCGCTGCCGCCTGATCGGCTCTATCTGACCGACGAGGAATGGGCGAAGCGTCTCGGCGAGATCCCGCTGGCACGTCTGACGCCGTTCTCGGTGCCGACCGACGGCACCAGCGTCGTCGATGCTGGCGCACGCAAGGGCCGCGACTTCGCGCCGGAGCGCAACGACACCACCGTCAACGTGTTCGAGGCCGTCGTCAGCCACGTCATGGCGCTGCAGGCCCAGCGCAAGAAGATCGTGATCGCGCTGTGGACCGAAGGCTCGCGCGACCGCATGACCTCGATGCTGCGCGACCACAAGCTCGCCCATACCACCAGCGTCAACAGCTGGCGGACGGTGCAGGCAACCCAGCGCAACGAGACCATGCTCGCCGTGCTCGGCCTCGAGAGCGGTTTCGAGACCGACGAGATCGCCATCATCAGCGAGCAGGATATCCTGGGCGACCGCCTGGTGCGGCCGCGCAAGGCGAGCCGCAAGCTCGACAATTTCATCTCGGAGGTGACGAGCCTTGCCGCCGGCGACATCGTCGTCCATGTCGAGCACGGCATCGGCCGTTTCATCGGGCTGCAGACGCTGGATGTTGCCGGCGCGCCGCATGATTGCCTCGAGCTGCATTATGCCGCCGAGACAAAGCTGTTCCTCCCGGTCGAGAACATCGAGCTCTTGTCCCGCTACGGCTCGGACCAGACCACGGTCGAGCTCGATCGTCTGGGTGGCTCCGGCTGGCAGACCCGCAAGGCCAAGCTGAAGAACCGCATTCGCGAGATCGCGGGCGAGCTGATCAAGATCGCTGCCGCGCGCCATCTGCACGAGGCGCCGAAGCTGCCGGTGCAGCAGGGCCTTTATGACGAGTTCTGTGCGCGTTTCCCCTATGACGAGACCGAGGACCAGTTAGGGGCGATCGAATCCACCCTGAAGGACCTCGAGCTCGGCCGTCCCATGGACCGCCTGATCTGCGGCGACGTCGGTTTTGGCAAGACCGAGGTTGCGCTGCGCGCGGCGTTTGCGGTTGCGCTCGAAGGCAAGCAGGTCGCGGTCGTGGTGCCGACGACGCTGCTGGCGCGCCAGCACGCAAGAACCTTCACCGATCGCTTCAAGGGCTTTCCGGTGAACGTGGCGCAGGCCTCGCGCCTGGTTGCAACCAAGGAGCTGAACCAGGTCAAGAAGGGCATTGCCGATGGCTCCGTCGATATCGTCGTCGGCACCCACGCGCTGCTCGGCAAGGCTATCAAGTTCCGCGACCTCGGCCTCGTCATCGTCGACGAGGAGCAGCATTTCGGCGTCACCCACAAGGAGCGGCTGAAGGCGCTTCGTTCCGAGGTGCATGTGCTGACGCTGTCGGCGACGCCGATCCCTCGGACGCTGCAGCTGGCGCTGACCGGCGTCCGCGAGCTCTCGATCATTGCTTCGCCCCCGGTCGACCGCCTCGCAGTCCGCACCTTCGTCGCCCCGCATGACCCCCTGATGATCCGCGAGGCGCTGTTGCGCGAGCGCTATCGCGGCGGCCAGGCGTTCTATGTGGTGCCGCGCATCGACGACCTCGCCGAGGTCAAGGACTTCCTCGACAAGAACGTGCCGGAGATGAAGGTCGCGGTCGCGCACGGCCAGATGCCGCCCGCCGTGATCGAGGACATCATGACCGCGTTCTATGACGGCAAGTTCGACATCCTGCTGTCGACCACGATCGTCGAGTCCGGCCTCGACATCCCCAACGCCAACACGCTGATCGTGCACCGCGCCGACATGTTCGGCCTCGCCCAGCTCTACCAGCTCCGCGGCCGCGTCGGCCGCTCCAAGCTGCGGGCCTATGCGCTGTTCACGCTGCCGGCGCAGCAGAAGATCACGGCGGAGGCCGAGCGCCGGCTCACCGTGCTGCAATCGCTGGAGACGCTGGGTGCCGGCTTCCAGCTCGCGTCCCACGACCTCGACATCCGGGGCGCCGGCAATCTGCTCGGCGAGGAGCAGTCCGGCCACATCAAGGAGGTCGGCTTCGAGCTCTACCAGTCGATGCTGGAGGAGGCGATCGTCAACCTCAAGGCCGGAGTCTCCGAGCCCGCCGCCGACCGCTGGTCGCCGTCGATCACGATCGGCATGCCCGTGCTCATCCCGGAGGATTACGTCAGCGATCTCTCGGTGCGGCTGTCGCTGTACCGGCGTCTCGCCGATCTCGACACCGAGGAGGAGATCGAGAATTTTGGCGCGGAGATGCGCGACCGTTTCGGCGTGCTGCCGGACGAGGTGCGCTATCTCTTCAAGGTCGCCGCGATCAAGGCGTTCTGCCGCAGGGCCAATGTCGAGAAGATCGATGCCGGCCCGAAGGGCGCCGTGATCGTCTTCCGCGACAATTCCTTCGCCTATCCCGATCGCCTCGTGACCTTCATCCGCAGCCACGGCCAGGCCGCCAAGGTGCGGCCCGACATGAAGGTGGTGTTCCTGCAGGACTGGGAGACGCCGGAAGAGCGCCTCGCCGGCACCACGGAGATCATGCGCCAACTGGCGCAACTCGCCGAGAGCAAGAAGGCGGCGTAGGGGCCGTAGTATTCCGGAGGCGGCGCAGCGCGAAACGGTGCGCCGCACTTTGGTCCGAAAACAGCGACATATGAACACTTGCGGAATGACCGAACAACAGCCATGGTCAGTTCGTCGAGTTCGACCGAACGACTTGGCCTCGCCAACGATAGAGCGCCTGACTGACGATCCTCCCGCCAAATCTCGAATTCGCCAACTGAGCCCCTGAGTACAGGATCCATCGATCCGCGACTGGTTCACCGGCCGCGGTTTTTTTATACCGGTCGCGGGTTGGCCCGCGCATCGAAACAGTTGAGGTCGCGAGCGTGTCTATCAATATCGGTTCAGGTCCGGAAAATGACGAGCACGACGACGTCATGTATCCGCAGGTCCTGCCGTTTGTGCTGGTCCATCTAGGATGCGTCGCGGCGATCTGGTCGGGCGTGTCGTGGCAAGCCATTGCCATTTGCGTGGCTCTGTACTGGCTGCGCATGTTTGGGATCACCGCCGGGTATCATCGGTATTTCTCGCATCGCGCTTACGCGACCAGCCGTGCGTTTCAGTTCATCCTCGCCTTCCTTGCCCAGAGCAGCGCCCAGAAGAGCGTGCTCTGGTGGGCCGCCAAGCATCGCCATCATCATCTTCATTCGGATACGGCGCACGACGTGCATTCGCCCCGGCACAAGGGCTTCGTCTACAGTCATGTCGGCTGGATCTTCTACCGGCAACACGATGCGACCGACCTCGTGAAGGTGTCGGATCTGGCGGCGTATCCCGAGTTGATGTGGCTGCACAGGCTGGAGCTTCTGCCGGCGGTTGTGGTCGCTGGTCTGTGCTTCCTCTTTGCGGGCTGGTCGGGCCTTGTGGTCGGATTCCTCTGGAGCACCGTGCTGGTGTATCATGCCACGTTCTGCATCAACTCCCTCGCACATGTTCATGGGCGCAGGCGGTATGTGACCGGTGATGACTCCCGCAACAACTGGCTGCTCGCTCTCTTCACGATGGGCGAGGGGTGGCACAACAACCATCACGCCTATCAGGCCAGCGCCCGGCAGGGCTTCCGCTGGTATGAGATCGATCTGACCTATTATGTTTTGGTGGCCTTGTCCTGGCTCAGGATAGTCCGGGATCTGAAGATGCCGCCGAAGCAGGTTCTGCGCAACGAGCATCGGTTGGGATCACGCGTGGTCAAGCAGGCGGCCGAGCAGCTCGCGGCGCGCTTCAATCCAGAGCACATCGCGTCGGCGATCAGGACGTCGATCCACGAGACCGAATTGTCGGTGCGGGACGCCATCCACCTGTTGCAGCACCGTGCCGATCTGCGTCTGGCCAGCATGCCGACCCGCGACCAGTTGCTGGCCGAAGCGCAACGCATGTTCGCCAAGACGATGTCCCTGGACGACATTGTCGATCGTGCCTACGAGCTCCTGAATGACTCCGTCGGCTTTCTCCTGGCCACTCCTGCTCCCGCTCCGGCTCTATCGACCAGTGCTCGACCAGGGGCGAATGGTGGTGCTTAGCGCGAAGACCAGATCCGGCATCAAATGATCTCGTAGGGTGGGCAAAGGCGCACTTGCGCCGTGCCCACGATCCTTCCAAGACGACTGAAAGCGGTGGGCACGCTTCGCTTTGCCTACCCTACAGTTTGGAGATCGTCGCTACGACGCCGCCCGCGATGCGTCCGCTGACAGCCTTGCCAGCAACGACCTTGCGGTATCCGACGGCGACAGCGAATCCACGCTCACAACCGGATCGCTGCGCATCTCGTGCTTGCCATTGGACGTGTGCCGCATCACCGCCGACAGGCGGCGGGCGATCATATGGGCGGTGCGGAAGTCGGTTTCCGCAAATACGACGATCACCGAGCCATCCTTCTGAGCCGTGCCAAAGTCCATCTGCCGCATCAGGCGGCTGAGGATGCGCGCGGCATCGAGCTGGGCGCGGGAATTGCCCGGGTCGAAGGCGAAGCGCGCCACCGACAGGCCGCCGCCGCGGGCCAGCGTCTGCTCGACCGCCTTGGCAAAGTCGCGGGCGAAGGCTTCCGTCGTGAGCAGGCCGCTGCGCGGATCGAGCCAGCCGCCGGCATCGATCGAGCGCAGCGTGCGGCTCAACTGTGCCTCCATCGCGTGCTGGCGGATCAGCGGCAGCGCGTTGGCGGCGATCCTCGTCGGCTCGCCCGCGATCAGCTCGAGATTGGGCAGGTCGTAGCTCTGCACGAGCTGGTGCGCGGTGACGACCACGGGCAGGGTGCGGAAGCGGGTGTCCTCGGCGAGCACCGTGAGGAAGGCATCGGTCACGCGCGCGGTGAACCCTTCGGCGAGCACGACGCCGTCGATGTCGCGGGTGTTGAGATGTTTCGCCGCGGCCTCGATCGAGAGCGCGCCGACCACGCCGACGCGCTCGCCGAGTGCGACGGAGAGTGCGGGATAGGTCGCGCCGCGGCCGATCAGCAGCACGGTGGCGTCGCGCGCCGGATCGCCCTCGGGCAGCGTGACCTTCGCCTCGGGCAGCCGGCGCAGCACGGTCGCGTGGAGGGTGCGGACGCGGAGCGCGGCGCGCAGCCTTGCGCTCAGGCGATCGGGTTGGCCGCCGCGCGAAGCAAAGGG
This sequence comes from Bradyrhizobium sp. USDA 376, assembly GCF_054063675.1. Classification (NCBI taxonomy): domain Bacteria; kingdom Pseudomonadati; phylum Pseudomonadota; class Alphaproteobacteria; order Hyphomicrobiales; family Nitrobacteraceae; genus Bradyrhizobium; species Bradyrhizobium sp. USDA 376. The sequence continues at coordinate 6,574,739 of NZ_JBSSGN010000001.1, read as the reverse complement.
CAGGGCGTTGTGCGGCAGCGTGCCCGCCGCATCCAGGGCCACGAAGGGAAGGTAGGGCGATTGGTCGGCGATCTTCCTGGCGAGCAGCGCCAGATGCGGCTCATGTCCGCTGTGCATCGCGGCGAGGACGGCGGCCGGCTGTACCTGCTCGACCGCGCGCGTCGCGCTGGCCCAGTCGGTGTCGACCACGGGGAAGAGCCGGGCCTCGTCCAGCGCCGCAACAAAGGCGGGGCGCTCGGCATTGGACACAAACAGGATCGGGCCCGCCTGGGACATCGAAAAGCTCTGATCACGCAACAGATGCGCGCAATCTAGTTTGGCCGCCTTAATGCGGCGTCAACGGAGCCGGCGAAACTGTGCTCAAGCCGGCCCGGAGCGGTCGCGAAAAGCCTCAACCATCAGGGGGTTAAGCCCGAGCTCGCTGAGCGCCTCGCGGGCGCGGGCATTGTCCTGGGCCCGTCCTGCCAGCCGGTGGCCGGAGAGGCGGTCGGGCAGCGCGGTGAGCAGGGCGCCCTGGCCGAGCCGGCGCGCCCATTCCTGGAGATCGTTGGAGAGGAAACGGTAGCCGCCGACCGCCATGATGCCGGAAGGCGGTGCGGTGATGCAGATCGCGCCGCTCGGCCGGTCGAGCCGCGCCGCGTAGCCGGTGTCGACATAGTCGCGTGGCGGCTGCGCCGTCAGTGTCTCGCCGACCGGCTGCGGCGGGGCGTAGGCCGCGATCGGCACCATCGCCCCGCGCAGGCCGAGCGTGCCCTTCGGCGTCAGCAGGATCTCGCCGGCAATCGAGGAGCCAGCCTGTTCACGCGGTGCGCCGTGCGGTCCCGGCATCACCGGCACCGGCATGCCGTCCTCGCCGCGGCGGGCGCCGAACAATCCGGCCTCGCCGAACAGATAGACGTCGGTCAGCGGCGCATGCGGCGCGATCCAGGCATCGCTCGCCGCCACCTGTTCCGGCGCGCGCCACAGACCGATGACGTTGCGCAACGTGGGCATCCGCGCTGCGAGGTCGGCATCGCCGAGCCGCAGTGCGAGCTGCGCGGGGGCGATCAGCACCTCGCATTCGTGCTCGTTGATCTGCTGCTCCAGCACGTCGTTCTCGAACGGATGATGCAGCGCCAGCGTTCCGCCCGACAGCAGCCACACCGCGAGCGAGGAGGCGAGGCCTGCGAACGACATCGGCGTGAACGCCGCCATCACGGTTGCGCCCTGCTTGACGTCGGCTTCGAGCGACATCGCAAGACCGCCGGCGATCAGGCTGAAATGCGGCCGCGGCACCGGGCGAAAGCCTTCCGCCGTGACGTCGAAGGAGATCATCGCCGCCTTGCGGCCGTCCTGGATCACGGCGCGCGTGGTGCCGGGCGGTCGTGCCAGCACGTCGTCGAGCGAGGCCATGCCTTCGGGCAGGTCGGCTCCGAAGCCGTAGACATGACGGATCGAGAACGCCTCGGCGGCGGCGTGCATCGCGAGGTCGGCATAGCTGACGCCGTCGACCGTGCTCATGGTGACGATGGCGCGCGCCGCGGTGCGGTTGAGCGCCGCGGTCAGTTCCGCGTGCCGCCACAGCAGCGGCAGCACGGCGACGACGAGGCCGGCGCGATGGGCGGCGAGCACGGTCAGCACGAACTCGACGGTGTTGGGCAACTGGATCGCGATGACGGAATTGGCCGGCAGGCCCGATTCGACGAAATGGGCTGACAGGGCCTCGATGGCCGTGTCGGCCTCGGCATAGCTCATCCGTCGCGGCTGATGTCCGGTGATGCGCGCCTTGTTGAGGGGATCGAGCAGGGCGGTTGCGTGCGGCTGCCGCATCAGCGTGCGCTGAAACAGCGTGTCGAGCGTCGGCGATACGGCTGGCTGGTTCACGGCGTCACTTCGTTTGCGTCGCTTGAGGCTCACCCTTCAACCACCAGGTCTCCGGCAGGTAGCCGGACAGCGCGGTAGCCTTCGGCCGTTCTATCCGATTCCAGCGCGCGATCCATTGCTCGGATACGTTAAACAGCGGGATTGTGTAGCAGCCCGCGATCAGGGCGCGGTCGAGCGCGCGCACCGCCGAGACGAAATCCGTATGTTCACGGGCCTCCAGCAGGGCGCCGATCATGGCGTCGATGGCGGGATCCCTGGCGCCCATGTAGTTGCGGGTGCCCGGATTGTCGGCGGCAGCGCTGCCCCAATAGAAATACTGCTCGTTGCCGGGCGACAGCGACTGGTCCCAGCGGTTCTGGATCATGTCGAACTCGTAAGCGAGCCGGCGCTGGTCGAATTGCACGGGATCGACCGCACGCACGCTGGCCTCGATGCCGGCGCGCTTGAGGTCGCGCTGGAAGGCGAGCGCGATGCGCTCCTGGTCGCGGGTCGTGACCATGATCTCGAAGGTGAAGGGCGCCTTGGTCGCACGGTTGCGCAGCACGGTACCGTCGAGATCGTAGCCGGCCTCCGACAACAGCTTCAGCGCGGCGCGTAGCGTCGTGCGGTCGCGGCCCGAGCCGTCGGTCACGGGCAGGCGGTAGCTGCCGTCCATGATCTCGGGCGGGATCTGCGCGGCGAACGGTTTGAGCAGCTCGCGCTCGCGCGCATCCGCAGGCCTGGCATAGGCCGACAGCTCCGAGCCGGCGAAATAGCCGACGACGCGCGCATAGAGGCCAAAGAAGTAGTTGCGGTTGACCAGCTCGAAATCGAACAGCAGCGTCAGGGCCCGGCGCACCCTGATGTCGGCGAAGACCGGACGACGCGTGTTGAACACCAGGAACTCGGATGGCTGCGGTACGCCGGGCTTGACGGTGTCGCGGATCACCTCGCCGCTTCTGGCGGCCGGAAAATCGTAGCCGTCGTGCCAGCGCAAGGGCTCGTGCTCGACGCGGAAATCGTAGAGGCCGCGCTTGAAGGCCTCGAACTGGCCGTTCGCCTCGCGAAAATAGTCGAGCCTGATCTCGTCGAAATTGTAGAGCCCGCGATTGATGGCGAGGTCGCGGCCCCAATAATCGGGATTGCGCGTGAGCGTCACGCTGGCGCCCGGCTTCACCGCGGTCACGCGATACGGGCCGGAGCCGACCGGGCTCGTCAGCGTCGTCTCCTCGAAGGTCGCGACATCGACCGCATGCTTCGGCAGGATCGGCATCAGGCCGAGGATCAGCGGCAGCTCGCGGTCGTTGGCCCCGGTGAGGTCGAAGCGAACGGTGAGGGGATCGGTCGCCTGGGCCTTCGCGGCCTTGGCATAGTACTGCCGCAGGTTCGGACGGCCGTGGTCACGCAAAAGCCGCCAGGAGAACAGCACGTCCTCGGCGGTTACAGGCTTGCCGTCGGCGAAACGGGCGCGGGGATCGAGCCGGAACGTGACAAAGGTCCGCTCATCGTCGGTCTCGACGGATTTTGCGAGCAGGCCGTAAAGCGTGAATGGCTCGTCCTGGCCGCGTGCCAGGAGGCTCTCGACGACGTAGCTGCGCATCTGATGCACGGGCAATCCCTTCACGATGAAGGGATTGAGACTGTCGAAGGTTCCAAGAATACCCCAGGTCAGCCGGCCGCCCTTGCGGGCATCAGGATTGGCGTAGGGCATGTGGGTGAAATCGGCAGGCATCGCCGGCTTGCCGTGCATGGCGATGGCATGGGCTTCCTCGGCCCGCGCACTGCCCCCCAACAGCCCCCAAGCGAGCGCAAAGGCAAGGGCGCAGAGGCGGAGACCGGGGCCCTCGAAGAGGCGCTGGAACATGAACATCGGCACACGTTGATTCGAGGACCGGCGGGCCTGAATCCTATCACAGGGATTTTCACTGGGCGCAGCTGCGGATGTGGTCAAAGACGCTTGTCGGCATTGATCTTTTCGTCGGCCACGCTAAGAAGGCACCCAATCGCGCAAGAGCGCCGAGCCCGTCACTTATCCGCCTCAATTGACGGGGAGAGAGCCGCGCCCAAGGCGGCTTGGTTCGGTGCTTCGGAGCGGTTCGGGCATTTCCCGTTCAGAAAGGGTTTTCTGCAATGAATTTCCGTTATTTGGCCGCGTCCGTCCGGCCGCGCGGGCGACTTCTCGCCTTGTTGACGGCGACGGCATTGGTCGTCCCGTTTGCCGCCGAAGCCCAGACCCCGGCGCCGGCTCCCGGTGCGCCCGCCGCACCCAAGGCGGCCCCGGCCCCGAAGGCGGCGGCTCCGAAGGCTGCCCCCAAGGCTCCGGCGCCCGCCCAGGCGCAGCCGGCCCAGCAGGCTCCCGCAGGTGCTCCGGCGCAGCAGGGCGCAGCCCAGCCCGCCGACCAGCAGATCCAGCTGATCTACGCTCCCTGGACCAAGTTCTGCCTCAAGGGCCAGGACGCCAACGCCAAGCAGGTCTGCTTCACCGGCAAGGACGGCCGCATCGAATCGGGCCAGCCGGTCATTGCCGCCGTCATCATCGAGCCGGAAGGCGAGCCCAAGAAGATCCTGCGCGTGACGCTGCCGCTTGGCATGCAGCTCGTGCACGGCACCCGCATCATCGTGGACAGCAACGCGCCGCTGCAGCAGCCGTATGTGATCTGCTTCCAGAACGGCTGCATGTCCGACTACGAGGCCACGCCCGAGCTCATCAACAGCATGAAGAAGGGCCAGAATCTCGTTGTCCAGGCGATCAACGCCAATGGCGCGCCGCTGACCCTGCCGCTGCCGCTCGCCGGCGAATTCCAGAAGGCCTATGACGGTCCGCCGACCGATCCGAAGGTGTTCGAGGAAACCCAGAAGAAGCTCCAGGAAGAGCTTCAGAAGAAGGCCGACGAGCAGCGCAAGAAGCTCGAGCAGCAGGGCACGCCGCCTGGCGCACCTCCGACCGCCCAGAAATAATTGGGACCAAATCCCGGACATGAAAAAGGCGCTCATTCGAGCGCCTTTTTTGCCGACCCGCCGTGTCCGAGCGCAGATCAATTCAGCGAGGGATTGCGCGGGCGGTAGCCGCCGCCCTTGTCTTTGATGAAGATCTCGGCGACCTGGGAATGCCGGATCGGCTCGCCGGAGTCGTCGGGCAACAGGTTCTGCTCGGAGACGTAGGCGACGTACTCGGACTCCGCGTTTTCCGCGAGCAGGTGGTAGAACGGCTGATCCTTGTGGGGCCGCACCTCCTCGGGAATCGACAGCCACCACTCCTCGGTGTTGTTGAATTCCGGATCGATGTCGAAGATCACGCCCCGGAACGAGAAGATCCGGTGGCGCACGACCTGTCCGATCTGGAATTTGGCTGTCCGCGCTTTAATCATCCCCCGTCGATAGACCAGGATTGTGGCCGATGCTAGTGGCCTTATCGGGAATTAACCTTCGCGTCCGGGGCGGATAGCCCCCAAGTCTTCAGAAAACACTTCACCAATGCTCGATATCCTCAACCTGGCTCTACCTTATTTCGGCCTCATCTTCGTTGGTTTCGCTTGCGGCAAGGTCAAGGCCCTGCCGGAATCGGGCCTCGCCTGGATGAACTTCTTCCTGCTCTACGTGTCGCTGCCGGCGCTGCTGTTCGCGATCATGTCGAAGACGCCGTTTGCGGAGCTGAACAACCCGCCGTTCCTGGTGGCTACCACGCTGTCGACGGTTGCGGCGTTCACCCTGGCGCTGGTCGTCGGCAAGGTGCTGGGGCGCCTGACATTGCGCGAGGCGACGCTCGCGGGGCTTTCCGGCGGCTACGGCAATATCGGCTATATGGGGCCGGGGCTGGCGCTCGCGGTGCTCGGGACGAAGGCGGCGGCGCCGACTGCGCTGATCTTCTGCTGCGATAGCATCTTCCTGTTCACGATCGTGCCGCTCTTGATCGAGCTCTCCGACCGCGACCATCCCTCGATCGTGCACGCCTTTGGCGTCGTGCTGAAGCAGATCGTGCTCAACCCGCTGATCATGTCGGCCTGCTTTGGCGCGGCGGTGGCGGCGCTCCATATCGAGCTGCCGGTCGCGCTCGACCGCACCATCACCTTCCTCCAGAACGCGGCCGCGCCGACCGCGCTGTTCGTGCTCGGCGTGACGGTGGCGCTCCGTCCGTTCGACCGTGTGCCGTGGGAGGTGCCCGGCGTGATCGCGGTGAAGCTCCTGATCCATCCGCTTGCGGCGTTCGGCCTGATGCTGGCGTTCGGCCCCTTTGCGCAGCCCTGGGCTGCGACCGCCGTGCTGATGGCCTCGCTGCCGCCGGCATTGAACGTGTTCGTGATCGCCCGGCAGAACGATGCCTGGGTCGAGGCCGCCTCCGTCGCCGTGCTGCTCGGGACGTTTGCATCGGTGGTCACGCTGACCAGCGTGATGTGGTTGCTTCAGACCGGCCGGCTGGTGTTTCCGTAATAGGCGTTACCGCCGCCAGGTCGGCGTCAGGCCCTCGCGCATGGCAAAACGCCTGAGCGGGCCGATGGCGCCGAGCAGGTGCATGCCGACGGCGCGGACCGGCTGGAGCGGCAGGAAATCGTTGAGCAAAGAGCGGTTGGCGATGTCGATCGCAAACGTCCGGCTCAGGATGTCGGGCCGCCGGGCGCGGTCGTAGCGCGTGAGCACGTCGCCCGCGCCGGGATCCTGGCCTGCCGCGATGGCCTCGCCCGCGAGCCGCGCGATGTCCGCGGCATCGCGCAGGCCGAGATTGAGGCCTTGGGCGCCGATCGGCGGGACCACATGGGCGGCTTCCCCGACCAGCGCGATACGGTCGCAGCCGAACGATCTTGGACGCTCGATCGCCAGCGGGAACAGGTTACGCCCGGGCTCGACCGTCATGCGCCCGAGGATCGAATGTGACTGCTTCTCGATCGCGGCGGACAACTCCTCGTCGCTGAGGCCGCGCAGCCGCTCGGCCTCCGCGGGCGCCGAGACCCAGACGATGCTGGAGCGGTCGCCGGGCAGGGGCACGAACACGCAGGGCCCGTGTGGCGTGTGGAACTCGGTCGAGACGTTGCGATGCGGCCGCGTGTGGCCGACGTTGAAGGTCAGCGCGGTCTGCGTCAGCTCCCGCCGCGTCACCGCGATGCCGGCAGCCTCCCGGCATAGCGAATGCCGGCCGTCGGCGCCGACCACCAGCCGGGCCGAGAGGAATTGTGCGGAGGCAGTGCGGATCGCGACATCGTCGGCTTCGATGACGACGCTCTCGGCCTCGTCGTCGAAACGGACGATCCCGGGCAGCTCGGCCGCGCGCTCTTCCAGCGCCAGCATCAGCGAGCGGTTGTCGATGTTGTACCCGAAGGCGTCGAGCATGATTTCGTGACAGGAGAAACGGACCTCCGGCGCGCGGAACAGCCGGCCGGTGTCGTCGACGAGCCGCATGACCTCCAGCGCGGCCGCCTTGTCCTTGCAGCGCGGCCAGACGTCGAGGCTCTCCAGGAGATCGATGGAGGCACCGAGCAGCGCCGTGGTGCGATTGTCGGCATAGGGCAGACGCCGTGCCACCAGCGCGGTCCGTGCTCCGGACTGCGCCAGTGCGATCGCCGCTGCGAGCCCGGCCGGTCCGCCGCCGATCACGGCTGCGTCAAAAAGTGTCGATGCGTCTGTCATGGAACGACAAATGACACGCCCCGCGGCAAATTCAAGCCCACCTATTTTTCCTAGGTTTTATGGCGAATTGTGCGACCGGGCACCGCAATGGCTTATGTGCAAATCGGTCTCATTCTGATAGCAGAAGCCATGGACAGCCGAGAGGATTCCCTGAAGCCGACACCCGCGATCCGCGCCGCGGCGTTCTCGGTGCATATCTTCACCGCCTTCGGTGCGGCGATCGCGCTATTGGCGATGCTGGAGGCCGTGCGCGAGCACTGGGCGGCGATGTTTCAGTGGCTGGGCATCGCGCTGATCATCGACGCCGTCGACGGTCCGATCGCGCGCCGGCTCGACGTCAAGAACGTGCAGCCGAACTGGTCGGGCGACGTGCTCGATCTCGTGGTCGACTTCGTCACCTATGTGTTCGTGCCGGCCTATGCGATCGTGGCGAGCGGGCTGTTGCTGCCGGTCGCAGCGCCCTTGCTCGGCGTCGCCATCATCGTCACCAGCGCACTATATTTCGCCGATCTGCGCATGAAGGCCGACGACAATCACTTCCGCGGTTTCCCGGCGCTGTGGAATGCGGCGGCGTTCTACCTGTTCCTGCTGCACTGGTCGCCGCTGTGGTCCACGCTGCTGGTCGCGGCCCTGGTGGTGCTGACCTTCGTGCCGTTCCACGTGCTGCATCCGGTCCGCGTCGTGCGGCTGCGCTGGCTGACGATGTCGCTGATCGCGATCTGGGCGCTGCTGTCCCTCTACACGCTGGACATGGACTTTCACGTCGGCCCCGTCGTGACGGTTGCGCTGTGCGCGATCGCGCTCTGGATCAGCTTCAGCGACGCCTTGATCCGCCTCGCAAGATCCTTCGCATGATGCATCTGGTCACCAGCCCCGAGGCGTGGGCGGCGCTGCTGACCCTGACCTCGCTCGAGATCGTGCTCGGCATCGACAACGTCATCTTCCTGTCGGTGATCGTCTCGCGCATCCCGGAGCAGCAGGCGAACCGTGCCCGCCAGATCGGGCTGGCGCTGGCGCTGATCTTCCGCATCATGCTGCTCAGCGTGCTGGTCTGGCTGATCGGCCTGACCGCGCCGGTGTTCTCGTTTGCAGGTTATGATTTTTCCTGGCGCGATCTGATCCTGATCGGCGGGGGCCTGTTCCTGATCGCGAAGGCGACGCACGAGATCCACGCCGAGGTCGAGGCCGATGACGACGAGGGCGATGAGAAATCCGGCGGCAGCGCCTTCTTCTGGGTGATTGTCCAGATCGTGATCATCGACATCGTGTTCTCGCTGGACTCGATCATCACCGCGATCGGCATGGCGCAGGACATCGAGATCATGGTCGCGGCGGTCGTGATCGCCTGCCTGATCATGTACATTTCGTCCGGGCCGGTGTCGCGATTCGTCGCGGAGCATCCGACCACGAAGATGCTGGCGCTGGCCTTCCTGGTGCTGATTGGCGTCGCGCTGGTCGCGGACGGATTCAAATTCCACATCCCGCGCGGCTACATCTATTTCGCAATTGCGTTCTCGGCGGCGGTCGAATTCTTCAATGTGCTGGCCAAGCGCAACCGCAGGAAGGCGCGCAAGCTGTCGGTCTAGCCGTTAACGTGGGCGCCGAGTTGACAAGGCGGGCGCGATGTCTTTCGCTTAGCCTTGGAGAAGAGGAGGTCAGGTGATGACCAAAGCCGTCCGGGTGCACAAGGTCGGGGGTCCCGAAGCCCTGGTCTATGAGAGCATCGAGGTGCCGGCGCCTGCCGCCGGCGAGGTGCGCATCCGCCAGCATGCGGTCGGCCTCAACTTCATCGACGTCTATTACCGCACCGGCCTCTACAAGGCGCCGGGGCTGCCCTTCATCGCCGGCAACGAGGCCTCGGGTGAGGTGGTCGCGGTCGGGCCGGGCGTCACGCATTTCCATCCCGGCGACCGCGTCGCCTACTACCACAATCTCGGCGCCTATACCGGCGAGCGCAACATCCCCTGGGAGAAGCTGGTCAAGCTGCCCGACCACATCACCCATGAGCAGGGCGCCGTCCTGATGCTGAAGGGGCTGACGGTCTGGTATCTCCTGCACAAGACCTTCAGGGTCGAGCCGCACCATCGCGTGCTGATCCACGCCGCCGCCGGCGGCATCGGCCTGCTCGCCTGCCAATGGGCGAGCGCGCTCGGCGCCCATGTCATCGGCACCGTCGGCTCGCGCGAGAAGGCCGAGCTCGCGGAGGCCAATGGCTGCGACCACGTCATCCTCTACAACGAGGAGGACTTCGTCGCGCGCGTCAAGCAGATCAGCCGCAACGAGGGCTGCGACGTCGTCTACGACGGCGTCGGCAAGGCGACCTTCCCGGGCTCGCTGTCCTGCCTGAAGCCGCGCGGCATGTTCGTCTCCTTCGGCAATGCCTCAGGTCCGGTGCCGCCGTTCTCGATCGCCGAGCTCAACAATCACGGCTCGCTGTTCGCGACGCGCCCGAAGCTCAACGACTATATCGGCACGCGCAAGGAGCTGCTGGAAGGCGCCGACACGCTGTTCGCCGCCGTCATCAACGGCAAGCTGCACGTGCCGATCAACCACGCCTACGCGCTCAAGGACGCCGCGAAGGCCCATATCGATCTCGAAAGCCGCAAGACCACGGGCGCGTCGATCTTGAAGCCGTAGCTCCCGTGTCCCGGACAAGCCGCAGCGCGCAAGCGTTGCGGCGCAGAGCCGGGACCCAGTTTGGCAACAGGGTACCATGTGGTGAGATGGGCCCCGGCTCTGTAGCGCACCGCCGAAGGGGCGCTGCGCTACGTCCGGGGCACAAGGCCGCTTCTACGCCACGCGTCGTGCCGCGCCGGCCTTGGTCAAGATCCCGTCGAGACAATCGATCATCTCGGCGATCTCTCCCTTCGTGACGTTCAGCGCCGGCATGAAGCGCAGCGTGTCGACCTGCGGGGCGTTGAGCAGCACGCCGGCCTCGAACGCCTGCGCGACGATCCCGGGCGCGATCGGCAGCTTGAGGTCGAGCGCGAGCAGCAGGCCGCGTCCGCGGACGCCGCCGAGCCCGTGCCGGGCGGAGACCTTCTGCAACTCGCTTTCGAGCAAGAGGCCGGTCTCGGCGACCGACTTCAGGAAGTCGGGCTTCTTGACCTCCTCCAGCACCGCAAGGCCCGCCGCGCACATGATCGGGTTGCCGTTGAAGGTGCCGCCCTGGTCGCCATGCTCGAAGCAGGATGCGCGTTCGGTCGCAAGCAGCGCCGCGAGCGGCACGCCGCCGCCGATGCCCTTGCCCAGCGTCATGATATCGGGGGCGATGCCGGCATGCTCATGGTGAAAGAGTTTTCCGGTCCGGCCCATGCCGGTCTGGATCTCGTCGAAAATGAGCAGCAGCCCGTGCGCCTCGGTCAGCGCGCGCAGCTCTTTCAGGAACGCATCGGTCGCGGGCCACACGCCGGATTCCCCCTGGATCGGCTCGAGCATCACGGCCACCGTGTTGGCGTTGATCAGCTTCTCGACCGAGGCGATGTCGTTCAGCTTCGCCTTCTTGAAGCCTGACACTTTCGGCTCGAACAGCGGCTCGAACGCCTTCTTGCCCGAAGCCGACATCGTCGCCAGCGTCCTTCCGTGGAAGCCGCCTTCGAAGCTGATGATCTCGAACGCGCCGTTCCTGTGCAGGCTGCCATATTTGCGCGCGAGCTTGATCGCGCCCTCATTGGCTTCCGCGCCCGAATTGGCGAAGAACACCTGGTCGAAGGCGCTGTTCTCGACCAGCGCCTGCGCCAGCTTGAGGCTCGGCTCGTTGTAGAATGCCGGGCTCGGCGTCAAAAGCCGCTTGGCTTGAGCTGTGAGCGCATCGGCGATTGCGGGCGGGGAGTGGCCGAGACAGTTCACGGCCCAGCCCTGCACGAAATCGAGATAGCGCTTGCGGCTGTCGTCCCAGAGGTAGGAGCCGGCGCCGCGGACGAACACGGCCTTGGGCCGTGCGGTGATGTCCATCAGCGCGTCATACGGATGAGTGGCGGTGGTCATGTCGAACTCCTCTGGAGGCGGGTGAAAAAGGCGCGCGAAAAGCAAGAAGGCCGCACTTTGCGGGTGCGGCCTTCTCGAAAACTGGCTGAATTCTAGTGCTTCAGCGGCGTCGTCGGACATGGCGCAACCCATCATCGTCGCGGGTGCGACGACGGAAAGCTGCGCGTTGATGGGTCCGAGAGTTGATCATGGGGCGCGTCCGTACAGCCGAATGGCAGGACTTGTCAAGCGGCCGTTTTGCAAGATGCCCGCCGAACGTGCATCGATCAGGTCAGGTGCGCCGCTTCCTCGGCGTCCTCGTCGCCCCAATCCGCATCCGCGATGGCGCTGTCGATGAACTCACCGCGCATCAGCTTGAGCGGCGAATTCCAGTACAGCGCGATGTTGTGGAAGGGGTCGGTCAGCACCTTGAATACCCAGACGAGTCCGGTCGTGACGTCACGCGTTGCAAAGAGCTGGAGCATGCGGGCAAGCCCGCCAGCGATGCCGATCGCGAGCCAGAGCGCGCCGACATGGCGGACGAAGTCGAAGCGGCCGACGGGAGGATCGAACAGTCCGAACAGCGTCGGGAAGACGTAGAGCGCGATCGGCGCGCTGCCCCAGACCAGCAGCAGGATGATCTTGCGGGTCTGGTTATAGCCGACCTTGACCGCTTCCTTGTAGGCGTTGCTGACGTCGTTGACGGCGTCATAGCCGTTCGGCTCGAAGAAGAAATGCCCGGTTTGCCGCGTCAGCATGGCGAGCCAGCCGACGAGACCCGCGAGGGCAGGGTCTTTGAACAGCAGCGCATAGCAGCCGAGGAAGATCACTGCGCTGAGGAGGTGAAGCGTCTGGTTGACGGTGCTCTGGTGGTAGAAGCGGTAATCGTCGAAGCGCTGCGTGCGCAGCATGACTGAGAGGCGGCTCATCAAAAGATCCTCGCTCGCGTTGAAAGCGCGGGCAGAGTTAGGACGAGTCCGTGACCCCTGCGTGAATGCACTATAGTGTCACATTGCTCGCGCGCGCAGAGCGGCGCGAGAGGATTACTCGACACCGTAATGCGCGAACACATCGGCGATGCCGGCGTTGATCGCTTTCGCCGCTGCGATGTCGCGCTCGGCGCCTTCGTTGTCGCCCTTCCTCCGCTTCGCTAGTCCGCGGCCGTAAAGTGAGCTGTCGAGCTGCGGCCTTGCGTTTAGCGCTGCGTCATAGTCGGCAATCGCCGCGTCGAGATTGCCGAGCTTGAGATAGGTGAGGGCGCGGCTGTCGAGCGTATCAGGGTCGTTGGGCGCCATCCGCAGCGACTGCTCGCAATCGGCCAGCGCCTCCTGCAAGCGCCCGCGGATCGCGCGCGTCATGCAGCGCGAATTGAACACGCCGGAATAGATCGGATTGGCCTTGATCGCGCGGTCGTAATCTTCCAGCGCCAACGCATAGTCATGCGTATCGAAATACATGCTCGCGCGCGCATAGTAATCGAGGTCGTTGTTCGGAGAGAGCTGAAGCGACCTGGAGAAATCGGCCAGCGCGCGGGCACGGTCGCCGCGGTCACGATAGATGCGAGCCCGGTTGCCATAGGCCGGGCCGTAATTCGGGTCGAGCTTGATCGACATGTCGAGATCGGCGAGCGCCCGATCGGCCTTGTCGTGCTCGCGATAAGTCGAGCCGCGGTTGTAATAGGCCAGCGCGAATTTCGGATCGAGCTTGATGGCCCGATCGTAATCGGCGATCGCATGCGCGTAGTCGTCCTTGCCGGAGTATGAATTGCCGCGGTTGTTGTAGTATTGCGCGTCACCGGGCTCGAGCCGGATCGCGCTCGTATAGTCGGCGATGGCATGGTCGCGATCGCCGAGATCGTCATAGGCAATGCCGCGATTGTACCAGGCGATGGCGTCCTTGGGATCGAGATCGATGGCGCGGTTGAGGTCGGCCACGGCGCGCTCCATGTCCCCCTTGCGCCGAAAGATCTCGCCGCGATTGGCAAGCGCCCGCGCGTTGGAGGGATTGGCCCGCAGCACCGCCGAGCAGCCGGCGAGGCGCTGCTCGTCGCTAACCTGGTCGGTGCCGAAGCACCATTGCCGCGCCTGCGCCGGCGACGGGGATTGGGCAGCGGCGGGAAGCGCAAGCAGGATCAATGCTGTGCCAATCGCGTACAGCCCGCTCCGGATACCAACCTTGTGATTGTATTTCATCGCTCACCGCGTAGAAACCATTGAGCCTCTAGCGCGTTTGTGATCAACGGACGCCAATTGGTTCGAACCGAACGCGACTCGGTTCAGACCAAGGGAGACGGGACCAACCAGACAGTTTTCAGCCTTGTCCGATACCCCTTACCCGATTGACCTCGACAGCATTCGCGGCGCGTTTCCGCCGGGAATCGAAGCGCCGCCGCTGCTGGTCGACTTTGCCACCTGGCTCAAGGGGCGCCCCTGGGGCAGCGTCGGCTGCTTCTCCCTGCAGGGCCAGTTCTCCGATTCCGCGCCGATCGTCGACGGCAGTCCGTTGCGCGACAGGTTCTCACTTTTCATGCGCTTGCCCGACGGCTCGGCTGTCGGCGGCTGGTATGGCGCCGGTCTCGACCGCGACAACCCGCCGATCGTCGGACTGGGGTCGGAGGGCGACTACGAGTTGCTCGCACCGAGCCTCGATGGCCTGCTCGCCAAACTGACGTCGCAGCAATTCGAGAAGGCCTGGAGCGATCTCAGGCCGCACGAGGAGGTCGAGTGCCAGACCGTCGAGCTCGCGCAATGGCTCGCCGAACGGCCGACCGGCGAGGCGGCGGCGCCGGACGACGGCGCATCGGAGCTGCCCGACTTCCGCGGCTTCGTCGAGAAATGGAGCCGGGATCGCGAAGATTATTGGGCCAATCACCGCCTGATGGCCGAGCTGGGCTGGCGCCTGGCCGCGCATCTGCCTAAGGGCAAGAAACCCTGGGACAAGACCCACTTTGAGGTCGCGATCGTCGGCAAACAGTACGAGGCGCGTGTCCTGACGCGCGGACCGCAGCCGTTCGAGGAAGCCGCCTCGATCGAGTCCCTGCTGCGCGATCTGCGCGAGGAGATGCGCCGCGCACAGCCCGAGCTGGGCCTGTGGTACGTGATGAATTTCGGACTCTATGCCGATGGCCGCATCATGCCGAGCTTCGAGTACGATGTGCGCCCAACCATCGGCGGCGAGCCGGCGCAGCTCTCCGAAGCGAAGGCCGATCTCGCCCGCGCACCAAGGCCGGAGCGCTGGGTGCCGAAATGGCTGGCGGCATCCTGAAGCTCGGACTCCCGCGATGCTGCCGCCCAGCCGGCGCGCCGAGATCTTCTGCTGTCGTGCCATCTTGACCTCGCGGGAACGGCACCTTCGATCCCCCTTGACTTAGAGTGCGCTCGAAGGGGTATCTGTACGTGCGTCAGTACGAGAACGGGCACACATGAAGATCGGCGACCTCGCAAAACGAACCGGCTTGTCGACCCACACGTTGCGTTATTATGAGCGCATCGGGCTGCTGCCATACGCAGACCGGGATCGTTCCGGCCAGCGTGACTTTGACGCATCGATCCTCACATGGATCGCATTCCTCGGTCGGCTCAAGACCACGGGAATGCCGATCCGGGACATGTTGCGTTATGCGGCGCTTCGTGACGAAGGCGAAGCCACCGGGTCAGCCCGGCGGCAGATGCTGGAAGTCCACCGGGAACAGGTTCGCACGCAGATTGCCGAACTCCAGGAATGCCTGCTCGTCCTTGATACCAAGATCGCCGGCTATGCCGGCGACGAACAGAGGACGAAGGAAAATGACGCACGCCCAAACACAAGCCGAAAGCCGCTTCGATCGCGGCCAGCGGGCCCTGTCACGCATTGACGGCAAAGCCGGCGAAAAGGTCGTCGCCTCACTCGCCGACATCGCTCCGGATTTCGCACGATACGTGATCGAGTTTCCCTTCGGCGACATTTACAGCCGCCCGGACCTCGGCCTGCGCGATCGAGAGATCGCGACGATCGCCGCGCTGACGGCGCTCGGAAATGCCGCGCCTCAGCTCAAAGTGCATATCGAGGCGGGTCTGAACGTCGGGCTGTCTCGCGACGAGATCGTGGAGATCATCATGCAGATGGCCGTCTATGCGGGCTTCCCGGCGGCGGTGAACGGGCTGTTCGCAGCCAAGGAGGCGTTTTCCGCGCATGACGGACGGCAGGCGTCGGGAGAAGCGACATGACGAACTTGCTCCAACATCCTTTGTGCTCGGCAGCCTGTTCGCGTTAAGAACACGCGTCAAAATTGGAATCTAAAGCCCGTTCCGATTCCATCTCTATCGGAACGGAAATGACCCCGGTGCTCTGCTTCATTCGGACGACGCGAAGCGTGCCGATCTCGCCCGCGCAGCCAGGCCGGAGCGCTGGGTGCCGAAATGGCTGGTGTGACTGAACTCTAAGCCCCGGCGGCGGTCCGCTCCCTCTCCCGCTTGCGGGAGAGGGGTGGGGAGAGGGTGCCTCCGCAGAGAGACTCCCAATGAGGAGAAAGCCCTCACCCGCGCCTTCGGCGCGACCTCTCCCGCAAGCGGGAGAGGTTACAGCGAGTGCGTGGCTGAACCGATCGCGACAGCGGAAGATCAAAATCCCGCGACGCTGCCGTGCAGATCGTACTGGTCGGCGCGCTCGATCTTCGCGGTGACGATCTCGCCGACGCGCAACGGGCGGCGGCTCGACAGATACACCGCGCCATCGATCTCCGGCGCATCGGCCTTGGAGCGGCCCTTCGCAACCGTCGGACCGACCTCGTCGATGATGATCTGCTGGCGCGTGCCCACCTTGCGCTTCAGCCGGCGCGCCGAGATCTTCTGCTGGCGGGCCATCAGCGCGTTGTAGCGCTCCTGCTTGACCTCTTCGGGGACTGGATTCTCGATCGCGTTCGACGTGGCGCCGGCAACCGGCTCGTATTTGAAGCAGCCGACGCGGTCGATCTCGGCCTCGTCGAGCCAGTCGAGCAGATAGGCGAAGTCGGCATCGGTCTCGCCGGGGAAGCCGACGATGAAGGTGGAGCGCAAGGCGAGATCGGGACATTCCTCGCGCCAGCGCTTGATCCGCGCCAGCGTCTTGTCCTGCGCCGCCGGACGCTTCATCGCCTTCAGCACCTCGGGGCTCGCATGCTGGAACGGGATGTCGAGATAGGGCAGCACCTTGCCCTCATTCATCAGCGCGATGACCTCGTCGACATGCGGGTAGGGGTAGACATATTGCAGCCGGACCCAGGCCCCGAGTTCGCCCAGCTCGCGCGCGAGATCGAGGAATTTGGCGCGGACCTGGCGGTCCTTCCACGGGCTCTCGGCATATTTCAGATCGACGCCGTAAGCCGAGGTGTCCTGCGAGATCACCAGCAGCTCCTTGACGCCGGCGCCGACCAAGCGCTCGGCTTCGCGCAGCACGTCGTTGGCCGCACGCGAGACGAGGTCGCCGCGCAGTTTTGGGATGATGCAGAAGGTGCAGCGGTTGTTGCAGCCCTCGGAGATCTTCAAATAGGCGTAGTGGCGCGGTGTCAGCTTGATGCCCTGCGGCGGCACCAGGTCGAGATGCGGATTGTGCGCCGGCGGCAGCGCGCGGTGCACGGCGTCGAGCACGCTCTCATATTGCTGCGGGCCGGTGATGGAGAGCACGCCCGGATAGGCCTGCTCGATCTGCTCCGGTTCCGCGCCCATGCAGCCGGTCACGATCACCTTGCCGTTCTCGGCCATGGCCTCGCCGATCGCCGATAGCGATTCCTGCTTGGCGCTGTCGAGGAAGCCGCAGGTGTTGACGATGACGATGTCGGCCCCGTCATGCTTGCGGGCGAGCTCGTAGCCCTCCGCGCGCAGGCGCGTGATGATGCGCTCGGAATCCACCAATGCCTTGGGACACCCGAGCGACACGAAGCTGACCTTGGGCGCAGCCGTCTGATCCATATCTGATCTGCCTGATTGACCGGCCTGAGCTAGTCCCAATTGCCCATAATTACAACCCTTTGCATGGCCCTCCGGCGTGCTATGGATGAATCACCTGCCGTGAGTGAGCCATGAGCGCCGAACAGTCGCCTAAAATCGTGATTGTCGACGAGAGCCCGATCCGGGCTGCGATCCTCGAGGAGGGGCTGCGGGAGGCCGGGTTCACCCAGGTCGTCCATATCCGCGAGATGCAGAGCCTGCTCGCCCGTATTTATGCGGTGGACCCCGACATCATCCTGATCGATCTCGAAAACCCCAGCCGCGACGTGCTGGAGGCGATGTTCCAGGTCAGCCGCGCCGTGAAGCGGCCGATCGCGATGTTCGTGGACCAGAGCGATTCAGCCTCGATCCAGGCCTCGGTCGAGGCGGGGGTGTCGGCCTACATCGTCGACGGGCTGAAGAAGGAGCGTATCAAGCCGATCCTCGACCTCTGCGTGTCCCGTTTCAACGCCTTCGCGAAACTCCAGGAGGAGCTCGAGCGCACCAAGTCGCAGCTCGAGGACCGCAAGATCATCGAACGCGCCAAGGGCATCCTGATGAAGGTGAAGGGCCTCACCGAGGACGAGGCCTATGTGCTGCTGCGCTCGACTGCGATGCGCGAGAAGAAGAAAATCGGCGAGATCGCCCAGTCGATCATCACCGCATCGGAGATGCTGAAATGACTGGACCGCTCCGCATCGGGTTCATCCCGCTGGTCGATGCCGCAGCCCTGATCGTCGCCGTCGACAAGGGATTCACCGCTGCCGAAGGGCTCGACGTCGAGCTGGTGCGCGAGGTGTCATGGTCCAACGTGCGCGACAAGCTCAATATCGGCCTGTTCGACGCGGCACATCTGCTGGCGCCCGTCGCGATCGCATCCTCGCTCGGGCTCGGCCACGTCAAGGTGCCGATCGCCGCGCCCTTCAATCTCGGCATCAACGGCAATGCGATCACGGTGTCGCCGGCGCTGCACGCGGCGCTGATGGAAGAGATCGACGGCGACCGATTCGATCCGCTCGCCACCGCGAAGGCGCTGGCGAAGGTGGTCGCCAAACGCCGCAAGGCCGGGGCCGATCCTCTCACTTTCGGCATGACCTTCCCGTTCTCGACCCACAATTATCAGCTGCGGTTCTGGATGGCGGCGGCCGGCGTCGATCCCGACGAGGACGTGCGCCTCGTCGTGCTGCCGCCGCCCTATATGGTCGACAGCCTCAAGAGCGGCCATGTCGATGCATTCTGCGTCGGCGCGCCCTGGAATTCGGTCGCGGTCGATCTTGGCATCGGCCACATCCTGCATTTCGTCTCCGACATCCTGGTCCGTGCGGCGGAGAAGGTGCTCGCGGTCCGCCAGGTCTGGGCCGACAAGAATCCGGACGTGGTCGCTAGCCTGGTGCGCGCGGCCGTGAAGGGCGCCGAGTTCATCGAACAGCCTGCGAACCTCACCGAGGCGGCGCAGATTCTGGCGCAGCCCGAGCGGATCGGCGTCGATGCCGAGGTGATCCAGCGTACCCTCACGGGACGCCTGAAGATCTCGCCGGACGGCACCTTCCGCGAGAGCGGCCGTTACCTGCTCGTCGGACGCGAAGGGGCAGGGCGCCCCGAGCCGGTCCAGGCCGCCTGGCTCTACGCCCAGATGGTGCGCTGGGGTCAGACGGCGCTGACGCCTGACGGCGTCAAGACGGCCATGGCCGTGTTCAGGCCCGATCTCTACGACGCAGCCGTCGGCCGCCAGCCGCCCACTGAGGCGCCCGCGGCCTTCGGCGCGTTCGCCGGACCCGCCTTCGATCCCGACAACATCCGGGGCCACCTCGAGGCCTTCGAGGTCGGTCGCTGGAAGGCCTGATTCGTTTCCTGCATCGTTTTTAGGCGATGGGCGGCAGCGGCTAAATTTTGAGCCGAGTGCTCGAATTTCGTGTGAGTTCCGGGATCGATGTTTTCCGGGCCGCTCTTAATCCATTGAAAGATAATCGTTTTCCGTTTCGTGAAAGCTGGCACGCAACTTGTATGTTGCACTGCGGCCAGCTTGTCATTGGTGCCTGCTGAGCCAAGTCCCACAGCAACGAAGCTGATTGGACCGTCGGGTTGCAAAGCTGGCTCCATCGCCAGCTGAGTTCCCCGCGGGTCGCGCAATTTTCCGTCGATACCACCGAGGTGGCCGCAGGAGCTTCGTTACCGACCATGAAAATCGATACGGTCTCAGTCGACTTTACCGACGAGCAGAAACGCTATCTCGAAGGCTTCACGACGGGCTTGCAGATCAGCCGCGTCGGTCGCGGCCTTGGTGGCGGCGGCGGCAAGGCGAATGCCGAGCCGACCGATCCTGATGCCGTGCACATCAAGGCGCAGGACAAGGTCACCGCAGCAGGCAAGAAGCTCGCCGACCAGGAGAAGTTCAAGCGCGACGAGCATCCCTTCGATGCCTATCCGCGCCTTCGCCAGCAGGCGCTCGACAACACCCCGCCGAGCCCTGCGGACAATTTCCGCTGGCGCTATTACGGCATCTTCTACGTCGCGCCGACGCAGGATTCCTACATGTGCCGCCTGCGCATCCCGAACGGCATCATGAAGCACTGGCAGCTGTCGGGTCTTGCCGATCTCGCCGACGAGCTCTGCGGTCCCTACAGCCATGTCACGACCCGGGCCAATCTCCAGCTGCGCGAGATCCCGCCGAAGCACGCGATCAGAATGATCGAAGGCATCCAGGATCTCGGCCTGTGCTCGCGCGGCTCCGGCGCCGACAACATCCGCAACGTCACGGGAACGCCGACCGCCGGCATCGATCCGCAGGAGATCATCGACACGCGGCCCTATGCGCGCGAGTGGCACTACCACATCCTCAACGACCGCTCGCTCTACGGCCTGCCGCGCAAGTTCAACGTCGCCTTCGACGGCGCCGGCAAGATCGCGGTGCTGGAAGAGACCAACGACATCGCCTTCACCGCCTATGAGGTGAGGGACGGTTTCGGCGTCGAGCCCGGCGTCTGGTTTCGGCTCGGCCTCGGCGGCATCACCGGCCACAAGGATTTTGCAAAATATTCCGGCATCATCGTCAAGCCGGAGCAGGCGACTGCCGTCGCGGATGCCATCGTTCGTGTCTTCATCGATCATGGCGACCGCACCAACCGCAACAAGGCGCGGCTGAAATATGTGCTCGACGCGATGGGCCATGACGGCTTCCTCAAGCTGGTCGAGGAGCGGCTGAAGACGCCGTTCACGCGCGTGCCGGAAGAGGCGTTTCTCCCGCGGCCCGCCGCGGATCGCATGGCCCATATCGGCGTGCAGAAGCAGAAGCAGGACGGCCTCAATTGGATCGGCGTGTCGCTGACGCTCGGCAAGCTCACCTGCGACCAGATGCGCGGCCTTGCCAAGGTTTCGCGCGACCTCGGCGACGGCGAAATCCGCCTGACGGTCTGGCAGAACCTTCTGATCTCGGGCGTGCGCGACGAGAATGTCGAGCTCGCCATTGCCGCAATCAAGCAGATCGGGCTCGCGGTCGAGGCCTCGCACATCCGTGCCGGCCTGATCGCCTGCACCGGCAATGCCGGCTGCCGCTTCGCGGCGTCCAACACCAAGCGCAACGCGGCCGAGATCGGCGACTGGTGCGAACCGCGCGTCGCCATGGACAAGCCGGTCAACATCCATCTGACGGGCTGCCACCATTCCTGCGCACAGCACTACATCAGCGACATCGGACTGATCGGCGCGCGCGTGCCCGTGAACGAGGAGGACACCGTCGAGGGCTATCACCTCTTCACCGGTGGCGGGTTCGGCCCCGACGCCGATGTCGGGCAGGAGGTCTATCACGACCTCAAGGCCGAGGATGCGCCGAAGACCGTCGAGGCGCTGCTCAAGGCCTATCTCGCCCATCGCTCTTCGCCCGACGAAACCTTCCTCTCCTTTGCGCGCCGCCACGACGGCGAAACGCTGCGCAAGCTTGCCGATGCACAGGTGTCCGCATGAACCAGATCACCCCTCCGCCGAAACTCGATATCATTCCCGCCAGCGCGCCGTTCTCCGACGCGCAGCGCTCCTGGCTGAACGGCTTCTTTGCCGGACTGCTCTCGCCTGATGTCGCAACGCCATTGTCGGCGGAGCAGGGCGCCGCCGTCATGCAGGCCGGCGACGGCGACGACGGCGAAGCGCCATGGCACGACCAGACCATGCCGATCGCCGACCGGATGAAGCTCGCCGAGGGCCGTCCCGTCCGCCGCAAGATGATGGCGGCGATGGCGCAGCAGGATTGCGGTCAGTGCGGCTAC
The DNA here is from genome assembly GCF_054063675.1 of Bradyrhizobium sp. USDA 376. NCBI lineage: Bacteria > Pseudomonadati > Pseudomonadota > Alphaproteobacteria > Hyphomicrobiales > Nitrobacteraceae > Bradyrhizobium > Bradyrhizobium sp. USDA 376. Next base: position 6,553,111 of record NZ_JBSSGN010000001.1, on the reverse strand, counting down.
AATTGCCACGATTATTCGGAGGCGATCGCGGGCCGCAGCGAAGCGCGGCTCAATCTCTGCGTTCCCGGCGGCAAGGAAACCGCGCGGATGCTGAAGTCGCTGTACGAGGAGCTCGACAAGGCGCCTGCGGCAAAGGCACCTGAGAAGACGGACACAGTGGCCACGCCCGCGGTGACGGTGACCATCGCCGAGCCGGGCCGTTCGCGCGATAATCCGACCGAGGCGACCTTCCTGTCGCGCCGTCTCCTCAACAAGGGGAAGTCGGAGAAGGAGACCTATCACATCGAGTTCGATCTCTCCGCGAGCAAGCTCGACTACGTGGTCGGCGATTCCTTCGGCGTGTTCGCGCGCAACGACGTCGGCCTCGTCGACCAGATCATCGCGCTGCTCGGCGCCTCCCACACCACCAAGGTCAACGGCAAGACGCTGCGCGAGGTTTTGATCGACGACGTCTCGCTGTCGCCGGCACCGGACTCGCTGTTCGAGCTGATCTCCTTCATCACCGGCGGCGCGCAGCGCGAGAAGGCGCGTGCGCTGGCGCAGGGCGAGGATCCCGATGGCGATGCGGCGACGCTCGACGTCATGGCGGCGCTGCAGAAATTCTCGGGCACACGGCCGCATCCCGAAGCCTTTGTCGAGGCGCTGGAGCCGCTGCAGCCGCGGCTTTATTCGATCTCGTCCTCGCACAATGCGACGCCGGGAAAACTGTCGCTGACAGTCGATTCCGTGCGCTACGTGATCGGCAAGCGCAAGCGCATCGGCGTTGCCTCGACCTTCCTCGGCGAGCGCATCGCCGAAGGCGAGAAGCTCAAGGTCTATGTGCAGAAGGCGCACAATTTCGGCCTGCCGCAGGATCCGAAGACGCCGGTCATCATGATCGGCCCCGGCACCGGCATCGCGCCGTTCCGCGCTTTCCTGCTCGACCGCAAAGCGACCGGTGCGCCCGGCAAGAACTGGCTGTTCTTCGGCCACCAGCGCAGCGATTGCGATTTCTTCTACCAGGAAGAACTCAATGCGATGAAGACGTCGGGCCAACTGACGCGGTTGTCGCTGGCCTGGTCGCGCGACGGCGAGAAGAAGTTTTACGTGCAGGACCGCATGCGCGAGGTCGGCCGCGAATTGTGGACCTGGCTCGCCGAGGGCGCGCATCTCTACATCTGCGGCGATGCCAAGCGCATGGCCAAGGACGTCGAGCGCGCGCTGGTCGACATCGTCGCCCAGTTCGGCGCGCGCTCGACCGATGAGGCCGTCAGCTTTGTCGCCGAGCTCAAGAAGACCGGCCGCTTCCAGGCTGACGTCTACTAAGCTTCAGCTAGATCAGGACGAGGATACTCGTTTCGAACTTGCTGGTGCTGTAGGGTGGGCAAAGGCGCGCCCTTCGCGCGCCGTGCCCACCATCCCTAAGTGGTGGGCACGCTTCGCTTTGCCCACGCTACGAGAGCTGTCATCCCAGCGTCATCCAGCGGGTTCCAACTGGCTTGGATCTTAACGAATAAGATTCTCGGAACCCAGACTTCAGAAGAATTTGCGCCTGCGATGGGGGGCTTTCAGAGAACCCTCATCGCTATTTCCGCCGCCGTCTTGCCTCCCGCCAGGGTTGATCCTTCATACTCCCGCAAATGGGGCGTTGGAGATCGACCATGCGCGAACTATCGGCGGAAGCCAGACTGCATTTCTACGCGCGCTCGCTCTCGCGTCGGACCGGGGCGAGCGCCCATCATCTGGCGCTCTACAGCGCCTTTGCCGTGATCGCAGCGATCGTGTTCGGCACGCTGTCGGTGCATCCGTTCTAACGAAGCTGCACTGCTCTCGTAGGGTGGGCAAAGGCGCTCTTCGCGCCGTGCCCACCATCTTTCAACATCTGAGGTCGAATTGGTGGGCACGCTCCGCTTTGCCCACCCTACGGCACCGAGCGCGCCTCACGCCCCGCGCTTGAACGGCGCGACCTCGATCCCCGCAGCCTTCAACGCCTGACGCAAGGTCCGCGCGATCTCGACCGCGCCATGCGTATCGCCGTGGATGCAGACCGTGTCCGTGCGCATCTTGATGACCTTGCCCGTCACCGACACCACCGCGCCGTCCTGCACCATACGCACCACGCGATCGGCGATCGCGTTGGCATCGTGCAGCACCGCGCCGGGCTTCTTGCGCGAGACGAGGTTGCCGTCATCCTCATAGGCGCGGTCGGCGAACACTTCGTGCACCATCGGTAGGTTGGCTTCTTCACCGGCCTTCACCAGCTTCGAATTGGCGAGCACGACGAAGATCAGGCTGGGATCGACAGCCTTGATGCCGGCGGCGATCGCCTTCGCCGTCATGTCATCCTCGCAGGCGACGTTGGAGAGCGCGCCATGCGCCTTCACATGCGTGACCTTGTGGCCCGCCGCGGTCGCGATCGCCTGCAGCGCGCCGATCTGGTAGGCGACGAGGTTCTCGATCTCGGACGCCTTGAGCCCTGCGATCGGATGCCGGCCAAAGCCGTGCAGGTCGCGATAGCCGGGATGCGCGCCGACCGAGACGCCGCGCGCTTTTGCGAGCTCCACCGTCCGGCGCATGATGTCGGGGTCGCCGGCGTGGAAGCCGCAGGCGACGTTGACCGAGCTTGCCAGCTCGATCATCGCGGCGTCGTTGCCCATCTCCCACGCGCCAAACCCTTCGCCGAGGTCGCAATTGAGATCGATCGTCTTCATGGTTGCTCTCCGCCTCTGGTCTTGCTGCGCTTACGGTTCCGCCGTGACCTGCCACGTTCCGGCATCGACGGCGCTGACCGCATAGCCGGCGACGTTAGCATCGCTGAGCGCCTCGATGTTGAGCTCGACGGTGTCGGAGGAGCGCAGGCGGTCGGGGAGGCTGCGGATCGCTTGCGCGAACTTGCGCGCCTCGTCCTGCGCCTCCGCCATGCTGACCTGCTTGAACCGGAACGCGGTTCCCGCCGAGGTTTGCGCAAGGCGACCGACATCGGCCGTGATCACGGTTGCGATCTTCGGATAGCCGCCGGAGGTGCCGCGGTCCATCATCAGCGCGATCGGCGAGCCGTTGCCGGGCACCTGGATGCTGCCGTTGACCGTGCCGTCGGAGACGATGTTGTGGCCGTGCAGGTGCTTGATCGCGGGGCCTTCGAGCCGGTAGCCCATGCGATCCGACGTCGCCGAGATCTTCCACTCGCTATCTAAGAACAGCGCCTTGTTGGCGTCGTCGAACTCGTCATCCTGCGGCCCCAGCAGCACGCGGATCGGACCTGTTGCGGGCTTCGGCAATTCGATGCGCAGCTCCGGTGCACCGCTCGCGGCATCGACCGTGAATTCGTCGCCAGCCTGGAGCGGGCGCGGGTAGGGGCTGCCGAGACCGGCGCGGGCGTTCACCGCAAGGCTGCCGAACACCAGCTCGCCTTTGATCCCGCCCTCGATCGCCAGATAGGTGAAGGCGCCCCCGCGGGCAAAACCGAGCGTCAGCGTCTCGCCGTCCTTCAGCGTCACCGATGTGTCCATCGCGACCGGCCGCCCGGCGACATCGGCGTTCCGCGGTGCACCGGCGATCGCCACGCGCACGGCGCCACCTTTCGCAGTGAATGTCGCGCCGAACGGGCCGATCTCGACGGCGGCGGAGAACGGTTCATTACCGACCAGCGTGTTCGCCGCCGCGAGCGACAGACGGTCCATCGCTCCGCTGACCGTCAAACCGTAGCGTTGCGCGCCATGGCGGCCGCCGTCCTGGACGGAGCTCGCAGGGCCGATGCTGGCGACGACGAGCCGGCTCATGCGACCACCTGCTCGGCGACGATCTCGCCGGCCTCGGCGGCGCGATCCATCTCCTCGAACGTCTTGTGATCGATGGCGAAAAACGTCACGCGATCACCGGGTTCGGTGAGGAAGGTCGGATTGCGGTGGAGCTGATAGGTTCTGACAGGCGTGCGGCCGAGCAGGTGCCAGCCGCTCGGGGCGGCCAGGCACTGGATTCCGGCCTGGATGCCGCCGATCGAGATCGTGCCGGCCGGCGTCAGCAGCCGCGGCGACTGCCGCCGCGACATGTGCAGGGACTTGTCGAGGCCGCTGAGATAGGACCAGCCCGGCGTGAATCCGATCATGGCGACCTTGTAGTCGCCGCCCGCATGCCGGGCGATGATGTCGTCGGGCGTGGTGTTCAGCGCCTTGGCGACATCCTCGAGGTCGATACCGTGTTCGCCGCCATAGGCGACGGGAATGCGCCAGCGCCGCGCCTTGGTGGCCGGCGGCAGCGGCCGGGTCGCGATCGGGAGGATCTTTTCGCCGAGCGCGTCGAAGCCGATCTTGCCGGGGTCGTAATGCACCAGCAGCGAGCGATAGGTCGGCACGGTTTCGGTGATGCCGTCGATGGGGCTCGCTGCGAGTGCCTTGTCGAGCGCCAGCACGCGCTGGTTGGCGTCGTCATCGATGGTGCGGCTGAACTCGACCGTGACGGCACTGTCGCCACTGGGCAGAAGGCGGGGCGGGGGAAGCGTCGCGGCCATTGAGCTGTCAGAGCGCTGTCGAAAACGGGCTTCTCAGGAAACGCGGGCTCGACTTTGAGTTCCGCTTGTCCCTGCTTCGCGTAAATGCTCCGGCAAGTCCAATAAATTAATGCAGGGGTTCGCGATAAAGCCTTGTTATCGCGTCGCATAACGGCCTTGCCGCCCTGCATTCCTGCAGGTCTTTTGGCCCTTGACGGAAAGCGCCCGGCTCGCAAGATGCGCGCGTTCTTTCCCGCCCATCCGGAGCTCGTTCTCGTCCATGTCGCTGTCCCCCGAAGCCCGCAAGACCCTCGCCGGCATCACCACTGCCACCATCACCACGGTCCTGCTGAAGAAGGGCCTGCGCAACGTGTGGATGCGCGGCGCGCGGCCGCTGCGCCCGGGCCTGCCGCGCCTGGTGGGACCTGCCTTCACGCTGCGCTTCGTGCCGGCCCGCGAGGATCTGGCGACGCCGGAATCCTGGTCCTCGCCGATCTCGACCCGCACCGCGATCGAGGCGATGCCGGACGGCTGCATCGCGGTGGTCGATGCCATGGGCATCACTGATGCCGGCATCTTCGGCGACATCCTCTGCGCGCGCATGGTCAAGCGCGGCGTCACCGCGCTCGTCACCGACGGCGTGGTGCGTGACGTCGAGGGCGTGCTCGGGACCAACCTGCCGGTGTGGTGCGACGGCTACGCCGCGCCGCCGTCGGTCGCGGGCCTCACCTTCGTCGGTTGGGGCGAGCCGATCGGCTGCGGCGGCGTTGCCGTTTTCCCGAACGACATCGTGGTCGCTGACCAGGACGGCTGCGTGCTGATCCCGCAGGCGATGCTCGACCACGTCCTCAATGAGGGCGTCGAGCAGGAGCGCATGGAAGCCTGGATCGTCAACGAGGTGAACAACGGCGCGGTGCTGCCGGGCCTCTATCCCATGAACGCCGAGACCAAGGCGCGCTACGCCGCCAGCAAGAAGTAACGGAAGCGAGGACCCCCATGGAGATCACCGTCGCAGGCACGCGGCCGACCCGCCGCGCGCCCAAGGAAAACTTCACCGGCACCGTGTGGCAGGACCCCGTCATCATGGCGCCCGCGCCCGCGCGGCTGAACTGCTCGCGCGTCGCGTTCGAGCCCGGCGCGCGCACCAATTGGCACCACCATCCGCTCGGGCAGACGCTCTACGTCATCTCCGGCGTCGGCCGCGTCCAGTCCAAGGGCGGGCCGATCCGCGAGATCCGCCCCGGCGACACCGTCTGGATTCCGCCCGGGGAATTGCACTGGCACGGGGCGTCACCGACCAACGGCATGTGCCACATCGCCATGCAGGAAGCGCTCGACGGCGTCTACTCGACCTGGCTGGAGCCGGTGACGGACGCGGAGTACGGCGCAGCGTTGGGCTAGTCTCGTGCCCCGGACAAGACGCATCGCTTTTAGCGATGCGCGCCGATCCGGGGCCCAGAGATTTTGCATCACGAAGATTGCTGGGTCCCGGCTCTGCGCAGCAACGCTTCGCGCCGCTGCTTGTCCGGGACACGGCGACTTACATCCTTTCCGCCGTCCACGTTCCCGTGCACATGGCGCCACGCCATGTGCCGGAGCCGGACGCCCCACTCAGCCGACCGAAGCCGACCGCGCGCTTGATGCCGCTGCTCAAGGTGACGTTGATGTTGCCGGCATTCGCCACGCGACCGGAGGCGCTCACTGCGGCGCTGCTTGATGCAATCTGACCGTTGTTGATGCCGATCGCGACGGTTGCGCCGTTGCCGCAGGTCTCGCTCGATGACGAGATGCGGACATTCCATGTCCCGTCGAAAGTGCTTGTCGCAGCACCAGCCTGCGTCAGCGGGAAGGCGATGGCGACAAGGGTAGCGAAAAGTCCTTTGCGAATGCCGTTCATGGCACGCCCCTTTGGTTGACCATGCAGGGGAACGTGGCATGGCGCGCGGAACCGGCGATGTGAGGGGGCTCACGCCTGCAGCAGGCTCTGTGAGGTGGCGCACGTCGGCATGACACCGCAGACAAAGCAAAGGGGCCCGGATCGCGGGCCCCTTGTTTGGTCAGAGCGTCGAAGCCGGTCTCAGTTCACCCGCGTCCAGGTCTGGCCGCCGCAGAACATGCCGCCGAAGGCGCAGCCCCGCACGTGCAGCCGGTCCGTGCCCTTCATGGCGATCGTGGAGTCGTAGGTCGATCCGCTGTTGGGATCGAGGATGCGGCCGGACCATTTCTGGTCCTTGCCCGGCTTCATGTTGATCAGAACCTGCTCGCCGTTCTGGTTCGACTTGCTGTCGACCGAGTAGCCGCAGAGATTGCTGCCGCACTGCTCGATGCGGACCTTGCCTTCCTTCTCCTCGGTGAGCCAGACACCCAACGGTGAATTGAGATCACGCGTGGGCGCGGCTGCCGGAGCGGGCGGGGCGACTGCGGCGGACTGGACCGGCGCGGGTGCAGGGGGCGGAGGCGGCGCCGGAGGTGCCGCGGCCACGGCCGGGGCTGGCGGCGGCGCCGGCGGCGCAACAGCCGCAGCGGCCGGCGGCGGGGGCGGTGCCGCGGGAGCTGCCTGTTGCTCAACGGGACCGGGGGCTGGTGGCGGTGCGGGAGGAGGCGCGACAGCCGTAGCGGCCGGCGCAGCCGCGGCGGTCGCCGGCTGTGCTGCAGGCGGTGCGGCCACGACGGGCGCGGGAGCCGGGGTGGCGGCGGGAGGTGCTGCTGCAGCGGCAGGTGGCGGCGCCGGCGCGGCCGGCGCCTGCGGATCGGTCTTGGCCTCCTGCGGCGCCTGCTGGCCTGGGCTCGTCTCGTTCTTCTTGGCCTTCTTGGCCTTGCCCTGGCCGGTGTTGTCGTACACGCCAGGAATTTGCACCGTACCGCGGTCCGGATCGATGCGGATGGTCCGCCCGCCATACTCGAAGGTGTACTGCGCCTGCGCAGCGGTGCTCGCCAACAAAAGGAATGCGGCCGTGGCCAACAGCTTCCTCATTTCCATCTCCTGAACAGGTGGTCCCCGCACCGACGCTTACGCGCCGGCTCCATTCCAAAACGTGATCTAGATCACTGTCTCGGTATGAGTCGTCGTCCCGCTGTTCCCGGTTCAATAGGCCTGGGGCCGGTCCAAAGTTTGGCAGAGGCAGGCGACAGGAGGACGAGGCCTGGAGCGCCGTTCCGATGGAATCGGAACGGGATCGGAGATCCAAACGCGCGAAAACGCTCTAATCGAACCAGGCGGCGTAAATCTTCTTGTAGCTGCCGTCTTCCATGGAAATGTGCAGCCACTGGTCGACGAACGCCTTGAGCGCCATGTCGCGCTGGAGCCAGTAGGCCTTCTCGGAGAAGTCGAACGGCTTTTCCGGATGCACCGCGCAGAGCACGCCTTGATGCTGCTTCTGCTGGTAGCGCGTTTCGGAGGCGTCGGTCATCATCAGATCAGCGTTGCCCTTGGCGATCTCGTCGAAGATCACGGTGTTGTCGGGGAAGACGGTGATCTCGGCGTCCTTGATGTTGGCGCGCGCGAAGCGTTCGTTGGTGCCGCCGGGATTGACGATGACGCGGGTGCCCTTCTTATCGATGTCGGGGAGCGTCTGGTACTTGCCGACGTCGGCGCAGCGCGCGATCGGCGTCTTGCCCTCGCGCATGATCGGGGTCGAGAATAACCCCTTCCTCTGCCGGTCGAGCGTCACCGACACGCCACCCATGGCGATGTCAAACTGGTCGGCCTCGAAATCCTTCATCAGCTTCGGCCAGGCCGTCGGCACGAATTCGACCTTGACGCCGAGCGCCTTGCCGAGCGCCTCCGCCATGTCGACGTCGAAGCCAGAGAACTGCTGCGTGGTCTTGTCGAGATAAGTGAAGGGTTTGTAGTCGCCGGTCATGCCGACGCGCAATGTGCCGCGCTTCATGATCTCGTCGAGGCGCGAGGGCGCCGCCTGCTGCGCGTGGGCCGAAAGGTTCATCAGCAGCGCCACGGCCAAAGCCGCCAAAACTCGAACGGATATTCGAACGGTCATCTCTTTCCCACCCAAGCCCGAGCTGTCATTGTGCAGCTCCTCTAACTTGGATTTAGACCAGATGCCCGTCGCTGGCGAGGTAGAATTGAAAGGAATGCTGCGGTGACGATTTCGATGTATGACGCCTCGGTTGGCCTCTTCGTGCCTTATCTGCGCAATCTGTCCGTCCTGCTCGACAAGGGCGTGGCCTATGCCGAGGCCCGCAAGTTCAATCCGGCGGTGCTGCTCGGCATGCGCCTTGCGCCGAACATGTACGATCTGGCGCAGCAGGTCGGCGAGGCCTGCCGCCACGCCACGGTTGCGCCTGCACTGCTGGCGCAGAGCGAGCCGGTGGCACTGCCGGTGCTGGAGCACGACATGGCCGGGCTCCAGGCCCGCATCGCGACCTCGATCGAGTTCATCGAGAGCCTGCCGCGTGCCGCGATCGATGCCGCGGCGGAGCAGAACGTCTTCTTCAGGCTGAAGAACGGCACCGAGCTGCCGTTCACGGGGCGGACGCTGCTGCTGACGTTCAGCGTTCCGCAGTTCTTCTTTCACGTCACGACCGCCTACGACCTGTTGCGGCACGCCGGCGTCGAGCTCGTGAAGAAGGATTATCTCGGAAGGAAGTAGCGCCAGGCTATGTCCACCTCTCCCCGACGGGGAGAGGTCGGATTGCGAAGCAATCCGGGTGAGGGGCCGCAACGCGCAGTGAGACCTGAACCCCTCACCCGGATCGCATCTTTTGATGCGCTCCGACCTCTCCCTGCGGGAGAGGTGTAGGGAGACACCCTGTTAGGCGGATAGGGCCTACGCTTCGCCCTTGCGCTCGTAGTCGGCGAGCGAGCTGCGGCCGGCGATCTCGCTGCGGAGCAGCTCGAAACGCCTGTTCGCCTCGTCCTGCTGTTCGTCGACGAAACGCACGGCGGCCTCGCTCGTCATGGGGCCGCTGACCACGGGCGCGGACTGCTCGCCGATGGTCTCGTGGACGTAGTACTGGCCATCATCGCCGCGATGCACCGTCCATTTGAGACGGATCGCCACCATTGGCCCCGGACCGACCTTGCTGTAGCCGTCGGCATCAGTGTGCTCCGGCACCAGCGGCTGTTCCTCGACGACGGGATGCTCGTGCTCAGCGAGCACCGGATGCTCGTCAGCGTCGGCTGAAGGCTCGTTGACGTCAGCATTCTCTTCAGCGGCCGCCGTCTCGGCGTCGCGGACGACGAGCACGGGCTCGGGGTGCTCCAGGATGCTGGCGATGGTCGCCAGCGCATGGTCGGTCGGGTCGATCTCTGACAAGGCTCCATCCTCCAGCTCGACGCGGCCGGCAAGTCTGTCCCACTGCCGCCGCGGCCGGGAACATTAGGCGCGTTTGATTAAGGCTGAGTTGGGGCCCGATCTGCACCAAAATGGGACGCTTCCTGGCGTCCCGAAGGCGGGCGGATGCACCGTCCGCCTTCGTTTGCTCAGCTGAGCACGTCCTGATTGATGACATTCTGCCGGATGGGGTCGCCGTCCAGCACGCTCAAAATGTTGCGCGCGGTCTGCTCGCTCATGCGCTGGACCGCCTCGACCGTGACGCCGGCGACGTGCGGGGCCATGATGACGTTGGGCAGCGCGAACAGCGCGTTGCTGATCGGCGGCGGCTCCACCTCGAACACATCGATGCCGGCCCCGGCGAGCTTTCCGGACACCAGCGCGTCATAGAGCGCCGCCTCCTTCACGATCCCGCCGCGCGCGGTGTTGATGAGGTAGGATTTCGGCTTCATGCGGCCGATCCGCGCCGCATCGAACAGGCCGACCGTCTCCGGCGTCTTCGGGCAGTGGATGGTGACGAAGTCGGCGTGAGGCAGCGCGGCGTCGAGGTCGGTGACCGGCTCGCATCCGGCCGCCCTGATGTCGGCAGCGGGCTTGTAGGGATCGTAGACCTGCACCTTCATTTCCAACGCCAGGCAGCGCTTGGCGGTGCGACTGCCGATGCGGCCGAAGCCGATGACGAGCACGGTCTTGCCGTAGAGGTCGAACGGCAGCATGCCGAGCCGGTCGGCCCATGTGCCGTCCTTGACGCAGGAATGCAGCTCCTGCGCGCGCTTCGCCAGCGTCAGCATCATGAACAGCGCCGCTTCCGCGACCGAGGGCGAGTTGGCGCTGCCCGCCACCATCAGCGGCACCTTGCGGCGGGAGAGGGCGGGCACGTCGACGGCGTCGTAGCCGACGCCGATGCGGGTCACCACCTTCATGTCCTTTGATGCCTCGAGCTCGGTCTCGCCGAAGGCGGTGGCACCTAGCGCCACGCCATGGACCGGCGCATGGCTCTTCAGCAAGGCCTCGAAGTCCTTGGCCGAGATCAGGTTGGAAAACTCGATGAGCTCGATATCGTCCCGCTGGGTGAGGAGGGCGCGTGCCCCTTGCGACAAAGTTTGTGTAACGAAAATCTTCTTCTTGTTGGTCGCCATCGCTCCCCTGCCTGCTCCCGTTTCTTAAGCCGGCGTCACAGCACGACGCCGGTTTCTTCGTTTAGCAGGTGCATATTGTTGAGGTCCATCGCCAAACGCATGGGAGCCCCGTCCTTGGCGCCGGCATTGGGATCGACACGGCCGCAGACCGGCGTGCCGTCGAGCCCGAAATAGACCAGGGTCTCCATCCCCATCGGCTCGGTGACGTCGAGCACGGTGTCGAAGGTCTCGACCCCCGGCGCAAGATGCGCATGCGACTCGGTGAGGTGCTCGGGCCGGATGCCGAGCAGCAGCTTGTCGGTGCGCGGCAGCGCGTTGTAGCGCGCAGCGCGGGCCGGCGGCAGCGCAAACGCGATGCGGTCGGTGAGACGAAGCTGAAGCGCACCCCCGACATCCTCGAGCCGGCAGGGGATGAAGTTCATCGCGGGCGAGCCGATGAAGCCCGCCACGAAGCGCGTCGCCGGCTTGTGGTAGAGCTCGTTCGGCGTGCCGATCTGCTCGATGCGGCCCTTGTTCATCACCACGACGCGATCGGCCAGCGTCATCGCCTCGACCTGGTCGTGGGTGACGTAGACGGTGGTGGTGCGCACCTTCTGGTGGACCTTCTTGATCTCGATCCGCATCTGCACGCGCAGCTTGGCGTCGAGATTGGACAGCGGTTCGTCGAACAGGAAGACCTTGGGATTGCGCACGATGGCGCGGCCCATCGCGACGCGCTGGCGCTGGCCGCCGGAGAGCTGCTTCGGCTTGCGGTCGATCAGGTCGGTGATGTCGAGGAGCCGCGCGGCTTCCGTCACCCGCGCCTTGATCTCCGCCTTCGGATAGTGCTTCAGGCGCAGCCCGAACGACATGTTCTCGGCGACCGTCATGTGCGGGTAGAGCGCGTAGTTCTGGAACACCATGGCGATGTCGCGGTCCTTCGGCGGCACGTCGTTGACGATGTCGCCGCCGATCATGATGTCGCCGTCGCTGATATCCTCGAGCCCGGCGATCATGCGCAGCGTGGTCGACTTGCCGCAGCCGGAGGGGCCGACCAGCACGATGAACTCATGATCGGCGATGTCGAGGTCGATGCCGCGCACGGCTTCGACATCATCGTAACGCTTGACTACCTTCCGCAAAGCAACGTCAGCCATGAGTCATCAACCCTTTGTCGCACCGGCGGTCAGGCCGGCAATGTAGTAGTCCATCAGGAATGCGTAGATGATCAGCGGCGGCGCGGCACCGAGCAGCGCGCCGGTCATGATCTGTCCCCAGTTGAACACGTCGCCCTTGATCAGGGTGGTGGTGATGCCGACCGGCAGCACGAGCTGATCAACGGACGTCGTGAACACCAGGGGATAGAGGAACTGCGCCCAGGACACCGTGAACGCGAAGATGGTCGCGGCGATCAGCCCGGGCAGTGCGACCGGGATGAAGATCCGCGTCAGGGTCTGCAGCCAGGAGGCGCCGTCGATCAGGGCGGCTTCATCGAGCTCCTTCGGGATCGAGGCGAAATAGCCGATCATGATCCAGGTGCAGAACGGCACCGTCAGCGTCGGATAGATGAACAGCAGCACGTACCATCGGTTCAGCAGCGTGATGCCGGTCAGGTCCTGGACCAGCGCCAGCATCTTGAACAGCGGAATGAACAACAGGCTGTCCGGAATGAGGTAGGTGAGGAAGACGCCCGTCGCCAGCGTCGTCGAGCCCCAGAACTTCATGCGCGCCAGTGCAAATGCCGCGGGAACGCTGATCAGCATGGTCACGAGGACGACCGCCAGCGATACGATCGACGAATTCCAGAAGAAGCGCAGGAACTGGTTGGAGGTCAGGAGCTCGACATAGTTCGACAAGGTGGGATGAAACACCCACCAGGGATTGGTTGCGGCCGATATCTCCGCGCTGCTCTTGAGCGAGGTGATCAGCATGTAGATCGGCGGCGTCAGGAAGAAGATCGCGAACAGCACCAGGAAGAAATAGGACCAGCGCAACGCCCAGGCGCGGTCCCGGCTCATGCTGCCATATTTGACCTTGCGGGAGGGGCCGGCCTTGTCGATTGCAAGCGTGCTCATCAGGCTTCGTTCCCGCGTTTGGAGATATCGCGAAGGATGAAGATCGCCGCGACGGCGAGGATCGGCACCATGAACAGCGAGACGCTGGCGCCGAGCGGAATGTCGCTGCCCTCGATGCCGACCTTGAAGGCCCATGTCGCGAAGATATGCGTCTGGTCGAGCGGGCCGCCCGAGGTCAGGATGCGCACGATGTCGAAATTGGCGAACGTCACGATCAGCGAGAACAGCGCCGTGATCGCGATGATGTTTCGCATCATGGGCAGCGTCACGTACCAGATCTTCTGCCACCAATTGGCGCCGTCGATCGCCGCGGCCTCGTAGAGCTGATCCGGCACGGATTTCAGCGCGGCCAGATACATGATCATGAAGAACGGCGCGCCGTACCAGATATTGACCAGAATGACCGAGAAGCGGGCCCACACATTGTCGCCGAGCCAGTTGATGGGGCCGATGCCGAAGAAGGAGAGCGTGTAGTTGAACGCACTGTAGGAGGGGTCGAACAGCCACAGCCAGGCCAGCGTGCTCATCGCCGGCGGGATCACCCAGGGTACCAGCAGCATGCCGCGCCATTTGCGCTGGCCCTTGGCCGGAATGTTGTGCACGAAATGGGCGACGATGAAGCCGATCAGCGCCTTGAAGAACACGGCGGTGACGGCAAAGATGCAGGACTGCTTCACCACCATCCAGAACGTGTCGCGCTTGAACAGAAACAGGAAGTTGCCGAAGCCGACGAACTTCTGCATCGACTTGTTCAGCGTTGCCAGATGAACGGAATAGACGGCGGGATAAAGCACGAGCAGCGCGATCAGAAGGATCAGCGGCAGCGTCAGGAAGAACGCAACCGTCGATTTTCGTCCCAGGACGTTGCGGAGGCCTGTCGGCTTGCGCGCGCGCGCCGCACGGACTGTGGGACCTTGCTCAACGACGACATCGGCCATGGCGTAGCTTTCTCGGAGAATTGTCCACTGGCGAAGCCGGCCGATCGGTCGGCTTCCTGCGATAGGCGGCAGCACGCGATGCGAGGCGGCTCACGCGTCGAGCGTGAACCGCCTGGCACACACCCGGCATCAACTCCGCATGAAGCCTTCGCACTCGCCTTCGGCCCAGGCGAGCGTGGCCTCCATCTTTTCGCCTTGCGCATAGCGCAATGCCATCTTGGTCAGCGTCGCCTGGAAGTAGATCTGCTGTGCGATCTTGGGCGGCGCCGGAGACGCTGCGATCGACAGCGTCTGATGGTTATACGGGTTCGGATAGTGATAGAGCGTGCCTTTCGGCGGCCCTTCTTCCTGCCAGGTCTTCAGCGTCGTCATGTTGGCATAGGCGGGCAGATCGTAACCGCCGCTTGCCGCGACAAACTTTTCGATCGACGACGGCTGTGACAGGTGGGTGAGGAGGCTCTTGGCGGCTTCCTTGTTCTTGCTGAAGCTCCAGAGACCCCAGAAGTAGGGAAGGTAGGGCGCGAAGCGGCCCTTCGGCCCGGCGGGGAATCCGTGGGTCCAGCATTGCTCGGCGACCTGAGGTGCGTCGCGCTTGGCGACGGCCCAGGCGCTCGGCGGGTTCAGGATCATCGCGCCACGGCCCGAGATCAGCCATTTGTTGTTCGAGGCGTCATCCCAGGACGGCGCGTCCGGGGGCAGAAAGGCAATCAGCTTCTTGTAGTATTCGAGCGCTTGGCGAACCGTGTCGGTCTTCACCGTGACCTCGCCCTTGGCGTTGACGAGCTCCGCCCCGAACGACTGGAAGATTGCGCCCGCGGTGTCGACGCTGTCGGTGGTTTCGCCGAGGCCGATACCGAAGGGGAAGCCGCCCTTCTGGCAGGCCTCGGCCGCCTTCAGGAACGTGTCCAGGGTCCAGTTGTCGGCTTTTGGCGGCCCCCCGACCGGATACATTTCCTGGACGTCGATGCCGGCGAGCTTCTTCATCAGGTCGATACGGGTGCAGGGCCCCTTGATCTGGCTGCCCGGCGTAGCGGGTACAGCGAGCCATTTGCCGCCCGACTGACCGAGATATTTGACGGTGCCGTTGACGTCGCCATTCTGCTTGATGAGCGGCTCCATGACGTCATTGAGCGGCTCGAGATTTTCGGAATAGGCATGCGGCCACCAGGTCGGCATCTGCAGGATATCATGGCCGGATTTGGCCTGGGCTTCCGCAGCGACCGTGAGCTGGATCTTGTTGTTGTTGCTGGTGATGTAGTCGATCGAGACTTCGACCTTCTCCTTGGCCCCCCACTCGTTGACGAGGGCCGTGGAGGCGTTGTTGGCGCCGGGCACCCAGTGGTCCCAGAAGCCGATCGAGATTTTGCCGGCGGCGTAGGCGCCCCGGACGTAGGGCGCCGTGATCAGCGCCGCGGAGGACATTGCAGTGGCAGCCACAAATTGACGTCGCGTCAGTGTCTTGCGTGACATCTCGTTTCCTCGCTTGGGTGTTTTATTGTTCTGGTGTTTCCTCTGAACTCTTCCGAGTTTTGCTTTTGATTTTCTTGTTGGCTTTTCTTGTTGGTCGTTTCTTGCGAGTGCCGTCAGCGTCGATCTGGATCATGCGCCGCGTGGCAAATTGGTAGCGCGATCAGATCATGATTGATCGCGTCTGTCGAGAAAGCCGAAGGCGCCTCGTCTAGAACTAACGTTGTGCCTGAATGCGCGGCGGTGCCTCTGCCATCGCGCGCCGGAGGTGAATCGCGCTCCCTCGTTTTTGCGACGCACACATCGCGTGAGCCGCTCGGGAACGATCCGTGCGCAATTACGCCGCAGTTCCGAATAAGCCTCCATAACCGCTTCGCGCGAAACACTTTTCGGGCGTGGACAGCAATCGGCTGCGTCTGGACCTCGAAGCGGCGAAAACGATAGAGTTGCAATCAGCGGGGTAAGTCCCACCCCGACAGAGGCCAATCAGTTCGACGATGGAGACGAGAATGATCCACCCGGCGCCGCCAGCGCGACATTATTTGCGACGATCGCTCGCGCTGGGGTCTGTGCTCGCGTTGCTGCTCGGTGTTGCCGCGGTTGCGAACGCTCAAGGATTGGTCAAAGGCGTCCAGGAGGGGGCGGCTGCCGGGAACAAGGCGGCCGGCCCGGTCGGTGGTGTGCTCGGCGGCGCGATCGGCGGTGTGGTCGGCGTCTTCACCGGCGTGCTCGGGGTCGGCAACAACAACAATCCCAACCAGGCGCCAGCCGCCAAGGATGCCAGCAAGGATGCGGGCAAGGACGCCAAGCAGCAGCAGGGCGCCGGCAAGGACAAGGATGCCAAGAGCGCCAAGGAGAACGCCAAGGCGGGCAAGGGCACCAAGGCCAGCAAGGAAGCCAAGAACGCGCCGAGCGCGCCGCAGGACAACAAGGACAACAAGGACGTTACCGTCCTCACCCAGCCCGGCGCGCCGCAACAGACCGCCGAGCAGATCGTGGCCAACAGCGACTCCTACATCGATCGGATCAAGACCGAGTTGAATCTCACGCCCGACCAGGAGAAGCATTGGTACGGCTTCTCGAGCGCCATGCACTACTTGGGGCATAATGGTGCAGAGCGGCTCAACCTGCGGGTTGCGCGCGCCAAGCGGGATCCACCCGACGACATCATCGAGCAGATGCGCAACGAGGCGCAATTCCTGATCGACCGGGCCGCCGACCAGCGCAATGTCGCCGACGCCGCCGAACCGCTCTATTCGAGCCTCGACGACAAGCAGAGGCAGGTCTTCATCCAGGAGATGGTGCGCCTCAGCCACGAACGCGGACTGGATTGATCAAGTTGAATCGGATTGCGGGCGCCTGAATTAACGGCGCCCGCCACGATTTCGTGAATCCTCTCCGCAATTCGGTTATGATTAGTTTCGCGAGGCTGACTGCGGGGTTGATATGGCGGACGGACTCTCCGTTTTCCTGGTCGAAGACGAGGCGTTGATCCGGATGATGATGGCCGACATGGTGGTAGAGCTCGGCCACCACGTCGTCGCGGAAGCGGACAATGTCCGGGACGCAAGTGCGTTTGCGATGACCGCGCAATACGATTTCGCCATCCTCGACATCAATCTCAAGGGTCTCTACGTCGATCCCGTCGCCGACCTGATCGAGCGCCGCGGCAAGCCGTTCCTGTTCGCCACCGGCTACGGCCCGGAATTGCTGCCGTCCTTGCTTCGCCGCAGGCCGATCCTGCGCAAACCGATTTCGATCGACCAGCTCAAGGGGATGATCGATTCGATGTTTCCCGAGCCGTCGGCCACAATTCCAGGCTGATTGATCACGCGTGCGTCTCGGCGAATAGCCGGACAACCTTGCGCTGGGCAGGTGAAGGCGTGGTTCGGCCATCCTGCCGTGCGGCAGGCGCGCGCCACAATCCTGCGTGGTGCGGGCGCCTATCGAATGTGCAACCGTTTGTTGCCATGCCATCACACCGAGACACAAATCGGCGGCCCCCTCCGTTAAAGAGATGTCCGCCCATGGTCCAGAACCCGCGAAGCAGCTACGTGTTTCTCATTTGCAACAATGGCAATACAGCGCATCAAGGGGCGCGGTGGAATTGGAATGACTGGGGCAGGCATTTTGTGGCCCACGCGTCGGGCCTTTTCAGTTGGGGGATCGAGGTCGCTCACATCCAGCAGGTCCGGGGTCGGCAGCCCTTTCACGGCAGCGGTTGATCGCGTGTTCAAGCTCGGCTTGGCCGGCATCATCTTGACGGGCCTCGCCACGTCGACCACCCAGGCGCAGACCTACACCTGGGGCGGCTCCTTCTCGACCACGACCACGAGCAACTACGATCTCGACACCAACTGGGGCCCGCCCACGGGTGCGCCGCCCAACAGCGCGGGAAAGTCCGCGATCTTCAGTTCGATGGGAAGCACGATCGTCAGTGTGACCGCGAGCCCGATCATCACGGATTCCTGGACCTTCGACGCGACATCGCAGAACTATGACGTCTCCGGACAGTTCGTGACCTTCAACGGTGCCGGGCCAAATCTAATCAATGCAGGCGGAACAAATACGATCAGCAACAACATGACCGGTGCCGGCATTTCGGTGACGGGTGGGTCGCTGGAGCTTGCTGGAGTAAACAGTTTCGTAACGACGAGCGTCCTGGGCGGTACTTTCATCAACAGCGGGAGTCTCGCCAGCTCCGTCACAAGCAGCGCCACTTTCACCAACTCCGGCATCCTGACTGGTAGCGTCAGCAACACCGGAACGTTCACCAACAGTTTCGGAGCGACGGTCACCGGAGCACTGACGCAATCGGCGGGCTCGTCCAGCAACAGCGGCACAATTCAGAACGGCGTTGCGCTGACGGGTGGAAGCTTCACGACCACCGGCTCCATCGCCAACGGTTTGAGCAGCGTCAGCAGTACCGTAAACGCTGCGGGAACGATCAATGGCGGCATCACCAATCTGGTCTCGAGCGTGTTTACGGTTACGGGATCGCTTTCCGCGAATGGATTCTTCGCCAACGGCGGCAGTGCGCAGGTTGCAATATCGGGCGGCAACCTGACCGGAGTCACGTCATTCACCAATAATTCCATCTCGGCTTCCGCAGTTTCGGTGAGCGCAACGCGTACGCTGAGCGCGACGACCGTCGCCAACAACTTTGGCACTTTCGTCAATAGTGGCACCGTTTCAACGACGGGAGGGACCAGCAATGCCTCCGGAGCCACCTTCACCAATGTCGGAATTTTGAACGGGGGGCTGAATAACGGGGGCACCACCAACAATTCGGGCACTGTCAACGGGGGGCTGACCAACTCCTCGCTCTACAGCCAGACGGCCGGTGCGACCAATGGCGGCATCACCAACACCAACAACGTGACCGCTTCCGGCGGATCGTTCGGAGGCGCCATCGCCAGCAACGGCAGCGGCAGTTTCAATGTCACCGGCGGCGCCGTAACCGCCAATGCGGGCTTCACGAACAACGGCACATCCGAACTCGCCGTCTCCGGTGGAAGCTTCACGGGCTTGACGGCGCTAACGAACAATTCGACCAGCCTCAACGCGGTCCAGGTATCGGCGGGCGCGGCGCTGAGCGCAACCAGCATCGCCAACAATGCCGGCACCTTCACCAACAACGGTACGGTGACCACGACCGCGGGAACGACGAACGGCGCCGGAGCGACCTTCACGACGACCGGAACCCTCAACGGCGGACTGACGAATACCGGCACCGTGAATGCCGCCGGCACCATCAACGCCGACATCGATCATCAGAGCGGCTCCTTCACGGTGACCGGCCCGCTCACCGTCAACGGCACCCTGACCACCGGAGCGGCATCCGACCTCTTTGTGTCCGGCGGCAACCTCAACGTCACGACGCTGATCAACCAGTCCAACGCAATGGTTCACGCGATCTGGATTGACGCCGGCCGCACGGTCACCGCCACCACCTTCACGAACGCCGGCGGCAATGTGGACGTTGCGGGGACGCTCAACGCGACCAACACGATTCTGAACGACGGCGCCCTGATCATCGAGGCGACCGGCACGGTCAATGCATCGGTCAACAGTATCTCCAGACTCATTGGTCTGGACGGAACGATCAATGGAAACGTCACCATCTCCAATCCCAGCCAGTTGAACTCGGGCGGCGGCAGCGTGACGGGGCGGGTGACGCTCGCCACTTCCGGCGCACTCGTCGAGATCACCGGCGTCGGCGCCACCTTCGGGTCGGTGGCAGGCGTGGCAGGCAGCGTGCTCAATACCGGCGCCTACACCATGACGGTCGGCGGCGACAATTCGTCCTCGACCTTCGCCGGCTCCTTGATCGGGAGCGGCAGCTTCGTGAAGACCGGTTTCGGCATCATGACGCTGTCGGGCGACGGCAGCGCCTACACGGGCACGACGACGGTCAACCGCGGCACGCTCGTTGTCGATGGCTCGATTGCGTCATCGAGCCTCACCACGGTGAACGCAACGGGCGCGCTGGCCGGCATCGGCACGGTGGGCGCCCTCCAGATCAACGCGGGTGGCATTTTCTCGCCGGGCGGCGCGGGTGGGCCGGGAACGTCCATGACCGTGGCGAGCCTCGCGATGCAGTCAGGAGCCCTTTTCAGTGTTTTCGTCGATCCCGCAACCTCCAGCTTTGCCAATGTGACCGGAATCGCAACACTTGGCGGCGCCACCGTCGGTGCGCATTTTGCCGCCGGCTCTTACGTCGCCAAGCAGTACACGATCCTGAATGCGAGCAGCATCACCGGCCAGTTCGATCCTGTCGTGGCCAACACCGGCCTGCCGTCGGGTTTCCACACGACGCTGAGCTATGACACCAACCATGCCTATCTGAATCTTGCGCTGAACTTCGCGCCGCCGTCCGGCAACCTCAACGGCAACCAGCAGACCGTCGGCAACGCCATCATCAACTTTTTCAATGCCAACGGCACGATCCCGATGGCGTTCGGTGGCCTGACGCCGGCCGGACTGACGCAGCTTTCCGGTGAGGTCGGCAGCGCTCCGCAGCAGACGACGTTCAGCGCGATGGGGCAGTTCCTGGGCCTGATGACCGATCCGCTCGTCGCCGGCCGCGGCGATCCCGTCGGGGCCGGCGGCACGCCGACCGCCTATGCCGAGGAGGGCACGGCCTATGCAGCCAGGAATGGAGGCCGCGGCAAGAGCGAACGCGACGCCTATGCTGCGATCTACGCCAAGGCCGCACCGATCGCGCCAGGCTTCGAGCAGCGCTGGAGCGTTTGGGCGGCGGGCTTTGGCGGGTCGCAGAGCACCGACGGCAACACCGTGGTCGGCTCGAACAACACCACGAGCAGCCTCTACGGCACCGCGGTCGGCGCGGACTATCGCATCTCGCGCGACACCCTGGTGGGCTTTGCGCTCGCCGGCGGCGGCACGAACTTCACCGTCGCGAACGCCCTTGGCGGCGGCCGGTCCGATCTGTTCCAGGCTGGTGCCTTCTTCCGCCACATCGTCGGGCCGGCCTACATCACCGGCGCGTTCGCCTATGGCTGGCAGGACATCGTCACCGATCGCACGGTAACCGCCGCCGGCATCGACCGCCTGCGCGCCGAGTTCAACGCCAACGCCTGGTCCGGCCGGCTCGAAGGTGGCTATCGCTTCGTTGCACAGGGCATCGGCCTCACCCCGTACGGCGCAGCGCAATTCACGACCTTCGATCTGCCGGCCTATGCCGAGCAGGCGATCGTCGGCAGCAACCTGTTTGCGCTTGCCTATGCTGCCAAGAGTGTCACCGACAGCCGCAGCGAACTCGGCCTGCGCTCCGACAAAGCGTTCGCGCAAGCCGACGGCATCGTCACGCTGCGCGGGCGTGTCGCCTGGGCGCACGACTTCAATCCGGATCGGGCGATCGGAGCGACGTTCCAGACGCTGCCGGGCGCAAGCTTCGTCGTGAACGGCGCGGCAATGGCGTCCGATTCCGCACTGGTCACGGCGGCCGCCGAGAAGAAATGGCTGAATGGTTGGTCGGCGGCGGCCAGCGTCGAGGGCGAGTTCTCCAACGTCACGCGTTCCTATGCCGGCAAGGGCCTCGTGCGCTACGCGTGGTAGGGAGCGGTTGAGCGGAACGAAAATGGCCGCCCGTGGGGCGGCCATTTCACGAAGAAATCCGTCACGACCTCAGATCAGGCCGGCACCGAGATCAATGCCGCGCGCCATCAGGCCGAACGAGGCGAGGAGGCCCGCGCAGCAGAACAGCAAGATGGTCTTGAACGAAGATCCGGCGAAACGCGCTTCGGCGACGGCCGGCATCGCGGCGAGCGAAATCATGCTCATGTTCATTCCCCCCTTTGTTGATCCTGAATTGCATCAGGTGAGGGAACTCCTAGAGCAAAAAGTTTGACGTGAGATTGCGAGGGATCCTTAACGGAATCGCAGCCGGCACGCTTCAGCGCGCGTGCCGTCCCGGGACCGCACGTCTCAGCTGCGGCCGTTCCTCAAGACGGTGGCGATGGTATGGGCGGTCATGGCGGCGCGATCCGAGGCGCGCTGGGCGGCCAGCCGGTCTCGCGCTTTCTCTTCGATCAAGAGCTCGATCAGGGCGAGCCGCTTGTCCTCGTCGTCCGCCTCGGTCAGCAGGCGGTGATAGCGGTGATAGTCGAACCCTACGTCCTGCTTACGCATGTCACGCCCCCCGCAACTAACGCCACACACTGGGTGGATTGTTTCCCAAGGGAAACAATCGGGCAAGCACGATCCTGCGTGGAACCCCGCTTTCGATGCAATCAGCTGTGAATTGGTTAACGGACCGGACGGCCTCTGCCGGCTGTGCTTCAATCCGGATTGTGGTCGGCAAACATCTTCAAGCCGAGGAAGCTCGCATCGGGCCTGGTGACCAGCCGGGTCGGAATGTTGCGCAAGTAATCCTGGAAGCGTCCCTTGGCCTCGAAGCGCGCGCGGAAGGCCGAGGCGGCAAGGAACTCGGGAAAGCGCGGCACGATCCCGCCGGCGATATAGACGCCGCCGCGGGCGCCGAAGGTCACCGCGAGATTGCCGGCGACAGAGCCGAGGGTGGCGCAAAACATCTCCAGCGTCGCGCGGCTGTGCGCGCAACTGCCGTCCAGGGCCGCCTTGGTGATGGCAGCGGCATCGCGTTGCGGCACCTGGGTGCCGTCGACCTCCGCCAGGGCTTCATAGAGGCTTTGCAAGCCCGAGCCCGACAGCGCGCCGCGCTCGATCGAGACATGGCCGAGGCGCTGGCGCAGGCACGCGATCACGCGCTCCTCGCGCTCGTTCTCGGCCGGCAGCGTCGCGTGCCCGGCTTCGGTGACGACAGCCAGGCGCGCTCCATGACGCTCGACCAGGCAGGAGACGCCAAAGCCGGTTCCAGGCCCGACCACCAGCAGCGGTTCTCCGGGCAGGCCATCTTGCCCGCCGAGCGGGATCAGATCGGCCGGCTGCAAGGCCGGCAGCGACCAGGCCACCACCTCGAAATCGTTGAGCACGTGGACGCTGTCGAAGCCGAGGGCCGGCTGGAGTTCGTTGCCGTCGATGACCCAGGGGCTGTTGGTCATGACGCAGCGGTTGTTGGTGACAGGGCCCGCCACCGCCAGCACGGCTCGTCGGGGCGGCTCGCCGCCAGATTTGCGCGCCAGCACATCGACAATGGCTTCCCGGACAGTCGGGAAGTCAGCAACCTTCACATAGTCGATCGGTCCCGTCTGGTCGCCATCGCGCTGGCTCAGCGCAAAGCGCGCATTGGTGCCGCCGATATCGGCGAGAAGAATTTGCCCTGTCCTGCCGATACCCATGGCCCTGCGGCTGCCGCGGCCTTGTCGGCCTACGGGAACCCCTGTCTCCGTTCCTGATCCGATCCGCAACTGCGCGGACGGTCCGAGAATCCTCGCTTGATTGTGCCTAGTCAACACGGACAAGGCCAAACCGTTGCATCCCGGCATGCCCCCTGGCCATCAGTGCGGTATCGCCGCATGCTGTCGGTGGTTGCGAAGCTGCGCCGGAAGATCGACACTGGAGCGAGCGTTCGGCGCCAGGCGCCGGGCGGCTGGAACGGAGCCTTGCGATGAAGATTGCCGACCGCGACGTGCTGCTGGTGATCGACGTGCAGAACGACTTCTGCACCGGTGGCGCGCTGGCCGTGCCCGGCGGCGAGAAAGTCGTGCCCGCCATCAATCGCATCGCCCAAAAATTCGCCAATGTGGTGCTGACCCAGGACTGGCATCCGGCTGATCATGTCTCCTTCGCGCCGAACCATGCGGGCAGGCAGCCGTTCCAGACCATCGAGCTGGACTATGGCACCCAGGTGCTCTGGCCGTCGCATTGCGTGCAGGGCACGGCCGGCGCCGAATTCCACGAGGAGTTGGACCTCACGAGGGCGAGCCTGGTGGTGCGCAAGGGCTTTCGCCGCGGCATCGATTCCTATTCGGCGCTGTTCGAGAACGACCACAGGACGCCGACGGGCCTGCTCGGCTATTTGCGCGAGCGCGAGCTGAAGACCGTCTTCGTCGCGGGACTTGCGCTGGATTTCTGTGTCCGCTTTTCGGCGGAGGATGCCCGCAAGGCGGGATTCGAGGTCGCGGTGATCGAGGATGCCTGCCGCGGCATCGACCTCGACGGCTCCATGGCTGCGGCCCATCGGAGTTTTGGCGAGCTCGGCATTTCCGTCATCAGCTTCGAGGCGTTCCTGTGAGGAGTGCGAGATAGAGTGGTGGACAAGACAGGCAAACAGTCCAGCGGACCGGATCGCGTCCAAGACGACCCGCTGCTGTGGCCGTTTGCAGCGGCCCGGCTCGCCATGGATGCCTGCTTCTGGTGGATGGAGCGCGGGCCGGCGGAGCCGGCTGACAGCAGCCTGCCGTGGACGACGCCGAGCACGGTGGCGCTGGAGCTTGCAACCATGCGCCTGCGCGAATGCACGACGGACCAGTCCGGCCAGCCGGCGCTGGTCTGCGCGCCCTATGCGCTGCACCGGGCCCTGATCGCCGACTTCGCGCCGGGCCACAGCGTGGTGCAGTCGCTGCAAAATGGCGGCATCGACCGGGTCTATCTCACCGACTGGCGGTCGGCGACATCAGATATGCGCTATCTCTCGATCGACAGCTATCTGACGGATCTCAACGTCGCCATCGACGAGATCGGCGCGCCGGTTGATCTCGTCGGTCTGTGCCAGGGGGGCTGGCTGTCGCTGCTCTATGCGGCGCGCTTTCCCGCCAAGGTGCGGCGCCTGGTGTTGGCCGGCGCGCCGGTCGACCTGTCGATCGACTCGGCGATGTCGCGGCTCGCCCGCAACGCGCCCGGCATGGTCTTCGACCAGCTCGTCGCGCGCGGCGGCGGCAATGTTAGCGGCGAGGAGATGCTGCGCTTCTGGTCGAAAACGCCAAGCCGCGACGATATCGCGGCCGCCTTGCAGAGGGAGCTCGCGGACGAGGAGGGGGCGGCGCTGCTCGCGCGCTTCGACCAGTGGAACGTGGAGACGCTCGATCTGCCCGGGACTTATTATCTGGAGATCGTCAACTGGATTTTCCGGGAGAACCGGATCGCCGCCGGCAATTTCGTCGCGCTCGGCCGAAAGGTTCGTCTCAAGGACGTCAAGGCGCCGATCTTCCTGCTGGCCGGGCTCGACGACGAGGTGGTGCCGGCAACACAGGCGCTCGCCACGGCCAAGCTTGTCGGTACGCCGCCCGCCTTCATTGCGGCGGCGTCCGAGCCGAGCAATCATCTCGGCCTGTTCATGGGCGCGCGGATCCACGCGCACGCCTGGCCCCGGATCGCCGAGTGGCTGCGCGGCGATCTGTCCGGCGTCCTGGCCCGCAGCGCTTGAGCTCGCCGGGCGCCGGACCGGCCGGGGCGCAAATCCGTTATGCATGATGGCGGATGGCCTGCACGGGGCCAGATCGATGGGCTACATATGACTGGAGCTGACGGCTGCGGCCGGAAGAGATTTAAGGGTACTGCGCTTGATGACTTTCCACTCGATCTACACCCACGGATTTGCGCGCGTGGCAGCCTGCGTGACCACCTCCCATGTGGCCGATCCCTCGGCTAATGCGAAGGCGATCCTGGCGGCGGCCAATGCCTGCCACGAGCAGTCGGTGGCAGTTGCCGTGTTTCCCG
The DNA here is from genome assembly GCF_054063675.1 of Bradyrhizobium sp. USDA 376. Lineage (NCBI taxonomy): Bacteria > Pseudomonadati > Pseudomonadota > Alphaproteobacteria > Hyphomicrobiales > Nitrobacteraceae > Bradyrhizobium > Bradyrhizobium sp. USDA 376. The sequence goes on along the minus strand of NZ_JBSSGN010000001.1, from coordinate 6,527,653 downwards.
AGCTGTGCCTGTCCGGTTATGCGATCGAGGACCTGGTGAAGCAGGATCCGCTGCTCGATGCGGTCGAGCGCGGGCTCGCCGCCATCGTTGAGGCCTCCGCCGCAATGATGAGCGTCCTGATCGTTGGTGCGCCGCTGCGCTTTGGTCACCGCATCTACAATTGCGCCGTCGTCGTCCATCGCGGCAACGTTCTTGGTGTCGTGCCGAAATCGTACCTGCCGACCTACCGCGAGTTCTACGAGGGACGCCATTTCGCCTCCGGCGCCGGAATTGCCGGCGAGACCATTTCCTTTGGCGGTCTGCACGCACCATTCGGCGTCGACCTGCTGTTCGCGGCCGAGGACGTCCCAGGCCTGACCATCGGCGTCGAGATCTGCGAGGACATGTGGATCCCCGTGACGCCGGCCTCGGAGCTCGCGCTGGCGGGTGCCAGCGTGCTGATCAATCTCTCGGGCAGCCCGATCACGATCGGCCGGGCGCGCTCGCGTGCGCTGCTGTGCCAGTCGACCTCGGCGCGCTGTCTTGCGGCCTACGTCTACTCCGCCGCCGGGGCCGGGGAATCGACCACCGATCTGGCCTGGGACGGCCAGACCTCGGTCTACGAGAACGGCGAGCTGCTGGCCGAAGGCGAGCGGTTCCGCCAGGGCGGCCAGATCACCTATGCTGATGTCGATCTCGATCTGCTGAGGCAGGAGCGCGCCCTGATGGGCACGTTCGACGACAACCGCCGCCAGCGCGAAGCGTTCTTCCGCAAGGTAACGTTCGCCCTGAAGCCGCCGGCTGCCGATATCGGGTTCCTGCGCAAGGTCGAGCGCTTCCCGTTCGTGCCGAGCGACGAGAGCCTGCTCGAGTTGGACTGCTACGAAGCCTACAACATCCAGGTCGCCGGCCTCGTGCAGCGCATGCGCGCGACCGGCACCAAGCGCGTCGTGATCGGCGTCTCGGGCGGCCTTGATTCCACGCATGCTCTGATCGTCGCGGCCAAAGCGGTCGACCTGCTCGGCCTGCCCCGTGAAAACATCCTCGCCTACACCATGCCGGGCTTTGCCACCGGCAGCGAGAGCAAGACCAACGCGCTGGCGCTGATGAAGGCGTTGCAGACGAGCTGGCAGGAGCTCGACATCCGCACCACGGCGACGCAGATGCTGAAGGACATCGGCCATCCCTTCGGCAAGGGCGAGAAGGTCTACGACGTCACCTTCGAGAACGTGCAGGCTGGCCTGCGCACGGATTATCTGTTCCGCCTCGCCAACCATCACGGTGGCATCGTCATCGGCACCGGCGATCTCTCCGAGCTCGCGCTGGGCTGGTGCACCTATGGCGTCGGCGACCAGATGGCGCATTACAACGTCAATGCCGGCGTGCCGAAGACACTGATCCAGCATCTGATCCGCTGGGTGATCGCCTCGAAACAGTTCAGCGGCGACGTGAACCGAACCTTGGGCTCGATCCTCGCCGCAGAAATCTCGCCTGAGCTGGTTCCCGTGCAGCCCGGCGAGAAGCCGCAAAGCACGGAAGCCTCGGTCGGTCCCTACGAGCTGCAGGATTTCAACTTGTTCTACACGCTGCGCTTCGGCATGCGGCCGTCCAAGATCGCCTTCATGGCGCTGCAGGCGTGGAAGGACGTGGCCAAGGGCGAATGGCCGCCGGCGTTCCCGACCGATCGGCGCAAGGCCTATGATCTTCCCGAGATCCGGCGCTGGCTCGAGATGTTCCTGCGCCGCTTCTTTGCCTTCAGCCAGTTCAAGCGCTCGGCCATGCCCAACGGCCCGAAAGTGTCGGCCGGCGGGTCATTGTCGCCGCGCGGCGACTGGCGCGCGCCGTCGGATTCGAGCGCCGCGGCGTGGCTCGAGGATCTCGAACGGAACGTGCCCAACTGATTAGCGCGGCGGATCGATATTGCCGGGAGACGATCTGATGTCGGCCGGGGAAGGCTCAGAGGCGAGTGAAGGGGCCAGCGTCGTCAACGGCCTCTACATCTTCGACATCGAAATGCGCGAGGGCAAGCGCGGGCAGGCGAGAGGCGTAGTCGTGCTCTGCGACGGCCGCATCATGGGCGGCGACAGCTATTTCTACTACACCGGCAGCTACACCTTCCGGAACGGGAAGTGGCGCGGTGACATGATCGTCAACCAGCACACTGAAGCGGTCGGCCGGACGCTTGTGTTCGGGGGCAGGGAGGTCACCTGCGGCTTTTCCGGCGACTATTTCCCCGGTGGCGCGGAAGTCGAGGGAATGGCGCTGGTCGGCAAGATCAGCGTGACGTTCACGGCGCGGCTGACGCTGAAGGATGCGATGTGAGCGCGACCTGATCCGCTCGCTGGTGAATGGCTGCGTTCCCGCTCAGGAACATTCGCACGAACAGAACGTTCGCGTCTGTTGTTGCGATTTGTTGAGGAGAGGGACAATGCGTAAGCACTTGATGTTATCGACTGCAGCCGTCGGCCTTATGCTCGCGTCCGGCATTGCCTATGCCCAGGCGCCCGAGCGCAGAGACGAGCCGAAACGGACCGAGGAACCGGCGAAGGGCGCTGCACCGCAACGCGGTGGCGCCCAAGATCGCGTTCAGGAGCGCGCGCAAGGCGCCCAGGAGCGAGCGCAGGGCGCGGGGCGCGAGGACAAGGGCGGCGCCAAGCGCGAGGCCAGCGACGACAAGCGCCAGCCGGCCAATTCTGCCGAGCGCAATCAGCCGAAGGCGAAGGATCAGGCGCAAGACTCTCGCGAGCCTTCGCGCGATCGCGGCCGCGAGGCCGAGGGTACGAAAACCGGACGCGACGGCGGCAAGAGCAGCGCGGAGACGAAGCAGGACAAGTCTGCGCCGCAGAAATCAACGGCCGAGTCCGAGAAATCCAGGAGCGGCCCCGCTGCCCAGCAGAACGAGCGCAACCAGAACCAGCCTCCGCGCAATGCGGCGGAGCAACAGCCGCCGGCGCCGCAAACCAACCGGCCGGCGACCGCGACGGACACGAGCCGGACTGCTCCGAGCACCAATGCGCAGACCGCACCGTCTCAGACCGGTACGCAGACCAATCAAGCCAACCAGACGACCCAGACCAATACGCAGGTCAATCAGCAGGCCCAGGTGACCTCCGAGAGGCAGGTGCGGCTCTCGGAAACGGTCAGCCGGGCACGCCTCGCGCAGCCTGAGCGCAATCTGAACATTTCGATCCGGGTCGGCGAAACGATTCCCTCGCGCGTGCGTCTCTACCGCTTGCCGCCCGAGATCGTCGCGATCGAGCCCCAATATCGGGACTACGAGTATTTCGCGACGGCTGACGACGTCGTCATCGTGGAGCCGCGGACGCATCGGATCGTCAGCCAGGTGCCGCGCGATCCGTCGCGGGCCCGCGCACAAATGGGCGGCGCTGCCACATCGAGCATGGCTGCCGCCGGCAGCAACGCGAGCAACAACGTGAATTGCCGGATCATGCGGCGCGATGCCTCGGGCAATGTTGCGGAGGCGGAGCCCACGACAGTGGGTTCGACGGCGCGCATGGATTCGTTGAGCGTGACGGTTCAGATGCCCGGCGGCGGCTCGTCTGCGCCGATTCCCCTCGGTGCCGCCACGGGCGACATTGTCGTCGCGACGCAAGGGCAGGGTGATTGCACGGTCACGATCGAGCCGCAAACGCGCTGAGCGAGAGGCTGGCAAGACGGCCCTGAAACGACGACACGCCGCTCGGCTGAGCAGCCGGACGGCGTGAAATCGCGTTCAAAAAGTTCCGAGGTCCGGAGTGCCTAGGAGTCCGGACCTCGTCACCTTGCCCCAGCCTTCGATCCCCCGCCCCATGTGGTCCCCCAACCCCTTGGTGCGCGATCAGAGGGTGATGCCCCTGGAAGTGGCCGCCGATCGATGTCGCGCGATGTACGCGAGATCGGAATAGGATTCCATTCCGGAGCACTACGGACACGATTCAGCTTGCTTCTGCGGCAAACTGCACGTGCCTGCATCGACGGCAGCCCTGCTGCACAAGATCGATGCTGGCGATGTGCAGGATGTCCACACCTGCTCGACGCCGCGGAATCTCGATTTCACGGGCCTGTCACTGAACTGGTCTAGCGCTGCTCCCCGTCATCGCTGACGACCGAAGGAGCAAGCCATGTCGAAGCCGGTGTTGGGCGCCGCGTTGTCCATCAGATCGATCCCCGCGCATCGCGACTGGCTCCTGGAACGGCAACGCGATCTCGAAATCCAGGATTTTTTCCGCGCCGATCTGCTCGATAGCGACTTGCGCGCGACCGCGAGCGAGATCAAGCAGATGCTCGCCGGTCACACCGGCCGCCTCGGCATCCACGGGCCGTTCTGGGGCTTCAAGATCGACAGCCACGACCCGATGATCCGCCAGGCCGTGACCAAGCGCCTGCTGCAGGGGCTTGATGCAGCGGAGTTCCTCGGTGCGACGCAGATGGTGATCCATTCGCCGTTCACTACCTGGGACCACAACAACCTCGATCTCTATCCTGACAACCGCAGCAATCTGGTCGAACGCGTCAAGGCAACGCTCGCCGAAGTGATCGCGCGTGCCGAGACGATCGGCTGCGAGATCGTGATCGAGAACATCGAGGACAAGGATCCGCGCGACCGCGTGCGCCTCGCCAAGGCACTCGAAAGCAACAAGATCCGCGTCTCGCTCGACACCGGCCACGCCAACTACGCCCACATCTCCACCGGCGCGCCGCCGGTCGACTATTACGTCGAGACCGCCGGCGACATGCTGACGCATGTGCATCTCCAGGACACCGACGGTTTTGCCGACCGGCACTGGGCGCCGGGCGAAGGCAATATCCCGTGGGTCGCTGTGTTCCGCGCGCTGGGACGGTTGACCTCCAACCCGCGGCTGATCCTCGAACTCCGCAATCACGACGACGTCCGCGCCGGCGCGGCCCATCTCGCCGCGCTTGGCCTCGCCGAATAACCGACATCACAGAGGGCAGGGCTTATTGTCATGAGCAAACTCACCCGTCGCACCATCCTGAAGTCCGGCGGCGCGGCCGCGGGCACGCTGCTGCTGCCGCGCTTTGCCATCGCGCAGAGCGACAACCGCCCGTCGGTGACGATCGCCGTGCAGAAAGTGACCAATTCGAACGTGCTCGACGTGCTGCGCGAGCAGTCCAATGTCGGCGAGCGCGTGTTCTTCTCCTCGATCTGGGAAGGCCTGATCTCCAAGAACTGGCGCGGCAGCCTCGAGGCCGTGCCGGGGCTCGCCACCGAATGGCGCCGCATCGACGACCAGACCGTCGAGGTGAAGCTGCGCCAGGGCGTCAAGTTCCACAACGGCGACGAGCTTACTGCAGAAGACGTCGTCTTCACCTTCAGCCGCCAGCGCATGTTCGGCGAGACCGAGGCCAAGAGCCGCTCCACCATCCAGGCCTTCGAGAAGATCCCGACGCCGCGTCCGGGCAAGGAGCTGCCGCCGGACGTTCCCGCCGTCGCCCGCCGCATCTGGCCGGACCTCGTCCGCGTCGACGCCGTCGACAAGTACACGGTGCGCTTCTACAACGCGACGCCCGACGTCACCATCGAGGGCCGGCTGTCGCGCTACGGCTCCGACATCATGAACCGCCGCGCCTGGGAGGAGTCCGCCAGCTATCTCGACTGGGCGCGCAAGCCGATCACCACGGGTCCGTACAAAGTCGTCGAGCTCAAGCCCGACGTGTCGCTGACCCTGGAAGCGCATGACGAATATTGGGGCGGCCGTCCGCCGCTCAAGCGCATCCGCTTCCTCGAGGTCCCTGAGGTCGCGAGCCGCATCAACGGGCTGCTCTCGGGCGAATACCAGTTCGCCTGCGACATTCCGCCGGACCAGATCGCCGGCATCGAGAAGAATGCCGCGTTCGAAGTGCAGGGCGGCACCATCCTCAATCATCGCCTGACCGTGTTCGACAAGAACCACGCCGTGCTCGCCAATCCGCTTGTCAGGCGCGCCTTCACCCATGCGATCGACCGCCAGGCCATCGTCGACAGCCTGTGGGCCGGCCGCACCCGCGTGCCTAAGGGCCTGCAGTGGGAGTTCTATGGCGACATGTTCAACGCCGACTGGAGCGTGCCGGCTTACGATCCTAAGCTCGCGCAGGATCTGCTGAAGCAGGCCAATTACAAGGGCGATCCGATTCCCTATCGCCTGCTCAACAATTACTACACAAACCAGGTCGCGACCGCGCAGGTGCTGGTCGAGATGTGGAAGTCGGTGGGCCTCAACGTGCAGATCGAGACCAAGGAGAACTGGTCGCAGATCATGGAGCGGGCACCCACGCGCGCCGTGCGCGACTGGTCGAACTCGGCCGCCTTCAACGATCCGGTGTCCTCGCTGGTCGCCCAGCACGGGCCGAACGGGCAGCAGCAGCAGATCGGCGAGTGGACCAACACCGAGCTGAACACGCTCTCCGAGTTCCTGGAGACCTCGACCGACCGGGCCGCTCGCAAGAAGGCGTTCCGCCGCATGCTGGAGATCGCCGAGCGCGAGGATCCCGCCTATACGGTGCTGCATCAGAACGCGACCTTCACCGCCAAGCCGAAATCGATCAAGTGGAAGGCCTCGCCCGCCTTCGCGATGGATTTCCGCGCCGGCAATTTCGAGGTCTGAAGGGTGTCGCCGCTGGTCAGCATCGAAGGCCTGAGCGTCGCCTTCAATGGCGTGCCGGTGCTGCGCTGTGTCGACCTCGCTCTTGGCAAGGGCGAGGCCCTCGGCCTCGTCGGCGAGTCCGGCTCCGGCAAGTCGGTGACGTGGCTTGCCGCGCTGGGCCTGCTGCCGCGGCAGGCAAGAGTCTCGGGCTCGGTGCGGCTCGACGGACGTGAACTCCTTGGCGCGCCGGCCGCCGAGCTCGATCGTGTCAGGGGCGGGCGCGTCGCCATGATCTTCCAGGATCCGGCGAGCGCGCTCAATCCGGTGCTGACCATCCGCAAGCAGCTCTGCGAGGCGCTGGCGCTGCATCGTGATCTCCAGGGCGAGGCAGTGAAGGCCGAAGCGAAGCGGCTGCTCGACCTCGTCGGCATCCCCGACGCGGCGCGGCGGTTGTCGGCCTATCCGCACGAATTCTCCGGCGGCCAGGTCCAGCGCATCATGATCGCGATGGCGCTCGCCGGAAATCCCGACCTGTTGATCGCGGACGAGCCGACCACGGCGCTCGATGCCACCATCCAGGCGCAGATCCTGGAGCTGCTCTCCACCATCCGCCGCGAGATGAACATGGCGATGGTGCTGATCAGCCACGATCTCGGCGTCGTCGCCGAGAACTGCGACCGCGTCGCCGTGATGTATGCCGGCCGCATCGTCGAGCAGGCACCCAGCAACCAGCTCTTCGCGGATCCCGTGCACCCCTATGCACAGGGCCTGATCGGCGCACTGCCGCCGCTCGACGGACCGCGTCGGCGCCTCACAGCCATTCCTGGCACCGTGCCTGATCCCGCGCAGATGCCCAGCGGATGCGCCTTCGCGCCGCGCTGCGCGCTGGCGGCCGAGCCGTGCGGCCTTGCCACGCCGAGCCTGGCGCTCATCAGCGACGACCGTACCGTCGCCTGTATCCGTGCCGAGGCGTCGCGCCGCGCGCTGCTCGGGATCGCCGCCGAATGAGCGCGCCGCTCGTCGAGGTCTCCACGATCTCCCGCAGCTACAGCATGCGCTCCGGAATGTTCGGCCGAGCCACCGCCATACATGCCGTCGACGGCGTGTCGCTCACGATTGGCAAAGGCGAAACGCTGGGCCTCGTCGGCGAGTCCGGTTCGGGCAAGTCCACCACGGGCCGCATCGTGCTCGGCCTCGAGCCGCCCGATCGCGGCGAGGTGCGGTTCGACGGCAAGCCCATGGCCGCGCTAGGGACGGCCGCGTGGCGCACGCAGCGTGCGCGGATGCAGATGATCTTTCAGGACCCGCTCGGCGCGCTGGACCGGCGCCTGCCGGTCGCAACGCAAATCCGCGAGCCGCTCGACATCCACGGCCTCGGCACGTCCGCCGAGCGCGAGGAGCGCGTGCGCGAATTGCTGCGCGCCGTCGAACTGACGCCGGCGCACGGCGCGCGCTATCCCGGCGCGCTTTCGGGCGGGCAGCGCCAGCGCATCGTGCTGGCGCGCGCACTGGCGACGAAACCGGATTTCCTGGTCTGCGACGAGCCGGTCAGCGCGCTCGACGTGTCGATCCAGGCGCAGGTGGTGAACCTGCTTTGCGATCTCCAGGCGCAGCTCGGGCTGACACTGCTGTTCATCAGCCACGATCTGCGCGTCGTCAGGCAGATCAGCAATATCGTCGCCGTGATGTATCTCGGCCGCATCGTCGAGATCGGCAGCGCCGACGATCTGTTCGCGCGACCGGAGCATCCCTACACGCAAGCGCTGGTCTCGGCTTCGCCCGCACCGGGCCGCCGCAGCGCCGGCCGCATCGTGCTGGCGGGCGATCCGCCGAACCCGGCCGCACGGCCGCAAGGCTGCGCCTTCCATCCGCGCTGCCCGCGCGCCGTTGCGCGCTGTGCCAGCGAGGTACCGGCGCTCTCGGCCGTCGGCGGTGACAGGCAGGTCGCCTGCCATCTTGTCACGGGCGCCGAGACGCGGGACGCGGCGTGATGGGACGCTATTTCGCCATTCGCATCGGACGCGCAGCACTCACGATCGTGCTTGTCGTCACCTTCGCCTTCGTCGTGCTGCGGCTGTCAGGCGATCCGGCCCTGATGATTTTGGGGCCGGAAGCGCCGCCGGAAGTCATTGCCGCATTCCGCAAGGCGTGGGGCCTCGATGATCCCATCTGGTTCCAGTATCTCGATTACTTCAGCGCCATCGCCAAGGGCGAGCTCGGCCGCTCCATGCGCGACGGCCGTCCCGCGATCCAGCTCGTGCTGGAGCGGATCCCCGCGACATTGGCCCTGACGCTGCCGGCCTTCTTCTTCAAGGTCGCGCTCGGCGTTCCCGCCGGTATCTACGCGGCGTTGCACCGGGGCTCGGCGATTGATCGTGCCGTGATGATGACGGCGGTCGCCGGCTTCACCGTGCCGAGCTTCGTGCTCGCGTTGCTGCTGGTGCTGGTCTTCGCCGTGCAGCTCGGCTGGCTGCCCTCGGGCGGGCAGGAGAGCTGGCGGCACGCGATCCTTCCCATCGCGACGCTCAGCCTCGGCGGCGCCGCGGTGCTGGCGCGCTTCACCCGCAGCGCCATGCTGGAGGTGCTGGGCCAGCCCTATATCCGCACCGCATCCGCAAAAGGCGTGCCGTGGCACAAGGTGGTGACCTCCCATGCGCTGCCGAACGCGGCGATCCCGACCGTGACCATTCTGGGCTTCATGGTGGGCACGCTGATCGCGGGCGCGGTCGTGGTCGAGAGCGTGTTCGCCTGGCCGGGAGTAGGGCGCCTCCTTGTGGTCGCCGTCGCCAACCGCGACCTCGCGGTCGTGCAATGCATCCTGCTGCTGGTGGCCATGACCATGGTGACGTCCAACCTGATCGTCGACTTCCTCTACGGCTTCCTCGATCCGCGCCTGCGCGCCAAGGGAGCGCATGCATGACCGACGCCACGCTGAAGGATTCGGCCGCGCGCCGCCGCATCAGCCTTCCCGCGATCCCGGTCTCGGTTGCGCTGGCGGTCACCTGGATCGTCGCGATGCTGGTGATCGCCGCCTTCGCCGAGAAGATCGCGCCCTACGGCTTCACCCAGCTCGACCTGCGCAACCGTCTCGCCGCGCCCGGCAATGCCGCGCATTGGCTCGGCACCGACGAGCTCGGCCGTGACGTGCTGTCGCGCCTTCTCGTCTCCATCCGTATCTCGCTCCTGATCGCGTTTGGGGCCACCGCGATCTCGGCAGTCGTCGGCACCACGCTCGGTTTTCTTGCCGCGCATTTCCGTGGCGCCGTCGAGCAGCTCGTGCTGATGCTGACCGACTTCCAGGCCAGCATGCCCTTCCTGATCATGGCGCTGGCGGTGCTCGCCTTCTTCGGCAATTCGCTGCCGCTGCTGATCGGGCTGATGGGGCTGTTCGGCTGGGAGCGCTATGCCCGCATCGCGCGCGGCCTTGCCATCTCCGCCAATGCGCAAGGCTACGCCGCGGCCGTCCGGCAGTTAGGGGCAACGCCGTCGCGGATCTACCTCCGGCACATCCTGCCCAACATCGCTTCCACCCTGATCGTCTCGACCACGCTGGTCTTTCCCGAGGTGATCCTCATGGAATCCGGCCTGTCCTTCCTCGGTCTCGGCGTGCAGCCGCCGATGACCAGCCTCGGCAACATGGTCGGCTATGGCCGCGAATACCTGACCCGGGCGCCCTGGATCATGCTGGCGCCGGCCACCACCATTGTGATCACCACACTGGCCGTCTCCGTAATCGGCGACTGGCTGCGCGATCGGCTCGATCCGACTCTGCAATAGGGCGACTGGCCTGACGCGTGCGCCGATTTGCCGTCGGACACCCGCTTTTAGCCTTGGACCTCCGGCGTCCTGCCGCGCCCGAGCGCGAATTGACCGACCGGGCCCTCGGTATGGAATTCCAACTCCGTCATTTTCGCGAACAGATCGATGTTGGTGCTGCCAATGGCGCAGCCGCCGAGGCCCATATCGGTCGCCGCCAGGTAAAGCGTCTGAATCAGGCTGCCGACATCCTTCAGGATCAACGAATATGCGATTGAGCTGTATTTCCAGGAGACCCGCCCAAAACGCGCCGCGATCGTGATAAGGATTTGGGGCTGACCCGGCGTGTCCATGGCGAACTGGGCAGCCGCCAAATGCGCCTCGAGTTGTTGGAGGGAAGCGCTGATTGCGACTAGCGCGTGGCTCCCTGCATCGTAGTGGTAGAGTCCGCGCGCAAGCCCGTCGCAGTTCGCAACGGTAAGGTACAATTCTAGCTCGTACGCGCTGCCCGCCGACGGATAGGGCCTTGTGCTGTAGGTGACGTCGGAACCGCCCTCGAAATAGGGCTCGCTCTTCCATTCGGACACGACGCGCGCGGTGGTGTCGAGAAACTGCGCGAGTTCGCCGAGCGTGACCGGATTCTTGTCGTCGAAATCCCGTGTTGAATGGCGTTCGCGCAACAGCTTCGGGAAGCGGGAGTTCGGCTCCGGGGAGGAGAATTTGTGCAGGTCAATCTTGCTGCCGGCCCAGGGCGGACGCACCGCCGGCGACGGCGGAACGACGCTGGCATAGGTGAAGGCGGCGCCGACCGGATTGGCTTGCCGACCCTCCGTGCTCCGCGTGTGAAACACCAGATCGTGGAAATCCCAGAGTACGAGGTTGCCGTCGCCTTCGTTCACCCGCAGGCCTTGTCCGTCCTCCGCATCGAGCTTGAGCAGGATCTGGCTGTCCAGCAACAGCTCAAGCAGATGGAGGGTGGAGGAAGCTATCTTCCGGTTGAGCTTGCCGATCTTCCGAGGCTGCGACAGCGCAGCAAGGGTGGCGGCGATGGCGGGATCGCCAATCCGGAACAGTGCACCGGCGCGTGGCGATTCCAGCACCATCTCATTGCCGCGCCGGCGCAGATAGGCAAAGCGCGACAACACAACGGTATCACGACTGCCCAGCTTCGCGCGCCGCGGCCAGTATTCGGGGACTTGGGGCTCGATGATCACGAAGTCCTGCGTGTTACGCGAAGAGGAGAGGCGGTATTCCAGAAGTCCCTGCCGGGCCAAGCGATGCACCAGGGCGTCGACGTCTCTCGCGAGGGCGCTCTTGCCTGCAAAGGATGCGAGCGGAAGGCCGGTGCTCAGATGTCGCGCGCAGTCCATCGCGGCCGCGCTGAATTGTCCGACGTTGACGGAATAGTCGTCCAGAAAGGCGACGATGTTTCCGTCCGGCTGCATCTGGAGGGAGAAGTGATGGCTCAATCGGGCGGCAATGTCTGGCGCGATCTTCCTGGTCGGCCTTTTCCGGGGAGCGCGCACGAAAGAGCAACCCTTCAGGTGTGTGGGAGGAATGAAGTCAGATCGCTTTCCGGTCGCGGCCGGTCCAACAATCCGAGCTTCACCGGCACATCGTAAAGGCGGCCCGGTGCGAAGCGGCGATAAAAATGACGCAAGCCGGGAACAAGCACTCTGACGACCGGAACCTCGACGTCGGGACGCGTCTGGTCGAGGACGAGGAAATCGTAGCCCGCACGGGCTGCGATCTCGACGCAGGCGATGACCTGGTCCCGCGTATTGTCGTGAAGCTTGAGGCTCGGCGCTGGGGGGACGATAGGGCGATCGCTCGGTATCAGGAACGGGTAGTCTTCCAGGTGCAACGGTGTGACACCGTCGAGGGTCGGCTTCTCGCCGCTCGCACCGCCCATCATGCCGACGGACATGAATTGGGTCAGCTCGGTGAGGGAGCGCAGCAGGGCTATGCGGCGGTCGAAATGCGCGCCGGAACCGAACTCGATATTCTCGTGTCCATCCTGCATCCAGTGCATGATCGCCACGTAAGTCGGAATGCCGAGATCGGTGGTGATATCGAGCACCCACAGCTTGCGACCGGCTTCTGCAAATTGAGTTTGGAGATCCCGGACATAGAAATCGTCGAACTGCTCGAGGTCGACCTCGGCGCGCTGCACCCGGTTGTACCACCAGATCGCGTAGGCATCGCGCTCGATCAGTTCGAGGAAGCCCTGGACAATCGCTTCGTCGCGGGTATTGCCGGCCGCGCAGCCGTTGGAATCCGTATGAAAGCCGCCATAAAAGAAGTACAGGAGGCCCGTCGGCAGATATTTGAAGCGTTTGTCGCGCAACGATGAGACCGGCGACCACTCGCTCCTCGTCGAGGGATCAAACGGCTCGGGAACCGGATGGGGATCGTCCGGTTGCTGGAGAAACCTGGTCTTGAACTGCGTTTCACTAAAGAGCTGGATATCGTTGGGAAGAAGCGCGTCGCCGGGCGCGAAATCGGCAAATCGACGCGTCGTCCTGATCTCATCGCCCTGGAAAATGCCCGAATAGCGTTCGATCGACTCCATCAGCGCGCTGGCTTCGCCCTGCTCGGCGGTCGAGCCCTTGCCAAAGCTGCCCCCGCTCAATCCGGACCTAAGCTGGTCGATGCTGTGGGCCGGCGCGGAGAAATTGTGCTGGGCGAAGTAGTTGGTGTTCATCGGCAGGTCGACGTCGATTCGCTCGAGCCTGGTCACCACCCCTGTCAGTGGGCTCACATGCTTGCGGAAGCGCGACACCGTCGACCGCGACGTCACGGTGCGATATCCACCGCTGGTCATGACGAGCCTCTTGCCCTCGGCAATCTCGACCAGGGCCGGAGATCGGCGCGGGTTGTTCAGCTTCCTGTTGCCGCAGGTCGGACATTGCGGACGTCGCGTCACGTAGTGCTTGGCGATGGCGGCGCCGGTCAGGTCGAAGCTTGCGATGTGATCGCACAAATCGGTGCGAAAATCCGAGGCAATTGCCTTGGCGATCTCGACGGCCGCAAAATGGATTCCAGTCTGGCCGACGCTTTCTCTGACGAGCGGCGATGTGGCAACCGCACGCGCCGGTCCCCGGTCAAGAAACCCCTTAATCTCCCGGTTGCGGATCATGCGATCGAACAGGCAGGTCCAGCAGGCGCTCTCGCCCGGTTTGAACACGGGCCCGACCAGCGGAAACGGGCCGGATGGCTGTACCAGCAACCAGGGCGTCTTGCCGGCCGCACGTTCCTGGTTCAGTTCAGCAAGTCGCCGGTCGAGATAGTCGTTCGCCAGCGTGATCGTGAACTTGGGCGCTCGCTTGGCGATTTGAACACCGAGCTTGCTCAACGCCGCGGTCAGCTCCTTGGCGCCTTTGACGTCAATCGACTCGACCCGCACGGGGCAATTGCGAAGGTTTTGTCCCGCGATCTCCAAAGGCATGCCGAGGCTTGCCAAGAAACCGCCGACGGCATCGTCAAGTGCTTTCGAGGTCCGTGCAACGATATATCGGCGATCGAGGAGCCGCTTGATCGCTTCCTCGATCTTGTCGGCGGGAAACTGCTTCGAAAGCTGGCGAATGATCTCCGGCCAAGCCTTGCCATGTTTTCCGATCGCGGTGGCCAAGGCACAGTAGAGCTCGCCGTGCAGGAAGAACTTGCGATCCTCGGAATAGAGGCAAACCGCATCGGGAGGCAGTACGTAAGCGGTGAAGTTCGGTGCAAATCGGAGAATGTCTTTGCGGGTCTGCCGCGCAACGCGGGTCTTGCGAGTAGCAGTCATTGAGTCAGCACGCTGATCCTGTTGCCGTCACGCCAGTCGTCGCGAAATCAAGCAATTAGCCGGCCCCTTGAGGCCGGCCAATGACCTATCAACCCGTGAATTTGACATTCGGAACGCGCCGGAGCCTAGCACCAGCGGCAACGGCCCCACGATGCGCAGCAACCCGCGCATGATACGGCGCATCCCACCACACCAACGCCACAGCCGACGGCACAACCCGCACATCGGCAACCGACGCCACATCGGCAACTACGGCAACCCCTACAGCCCCTGCAACCGCGGCAACCGCCGCAACCGCGCCATGCCAGCTGCACGCGGCTACCGGCGTTTTCCTTGTCGAAGAGATGGAAGGTGGCCAGGCTGACGTCAGCCATTTCCTCTTCATCGAGCGTGATTGCCTGACCCGTGTCAAAGTACGGCAGTTTTTGTACGTCGGTTGTCGGCACGGCGGACGCCGATGCGCCTCCGGCCAGCGAGAACGTCAACCCTGCGGCTCCGAACGCCGGCACGGCGACTTTGGTTACTCGCTTCTTCCCTTTAGAGGTCTTCTTCGCCTGCCGCATGGTCGAACCTCCGAGCATTGCAAGAAGCATCCCAGCCGCGGTAAGTCTACGCTCAGGAAATAACGCGAGCAACAATTACGCGCACAAAGGCGCGGCGCCGCACGTTCAGGATGCATTCATCTTCATGAACGGCAATCGGCACGGCCAGTTGACACAACGCGTCAACGATCCACGCTCTCGGTGCGGGTGCAGCTTGTTGCAGTGCCGCAAGCGCATCGAGTCTTGAACGGAGAGTTCGGCGTGGCAGATCGATCAGGGCGTTTCGCTTGGTATGAACTTCTGACCACGGATGTCGCAGCGGCGGGCGCATTTTATCGCAAGGCCATCGGCTGGGGCGTGAAGGATGAATCGACCCCGGAACTGCCTTATACGGTGCTTCGTAGCGGCGGCGCTCCGCTGGGCGGACTTATGGATATCCCGGAAGAGGGGCGGAGATTGGGGGCGACGCCGCGGTGGATGGGATACGTCGCCGTCGACGATCTGGACGCAACCGCGGCGCAGATCAGGCGTCTTGGAGGCACGATCCTTGTGCCGCCGACCGACACCAATATTGGCCGCATAGCAGTCGTTGCCGATCCGCAGGAGGCAACGTTCGGGCTGATCAAAGGACCAACATATGGCCGACGGAAACCGGGCCGGCTGGACGAGCCGGGGTGCGTAGGCTGGCATGAGTTACTGGCCGCCGACCGGACCGTGATCTTCGATTTCTACAGAGAGCTATTCGGTTGGCAGAAGGCCGACGCTCAAAGCGAACCAGCGGCCTGGTATCAACTGTTTTCGGCGGGTGGGCAGACGGTCGGCGGAATGCTCACGAAACTTCCGAGCGTAACGCAGCCGAGCTGGCTGCATTACTTCAATGTCGACGACATCGGTGCTGCCACGAAACATGTGAATGCTGGCGGAGGCCGGATCCTCCAGGGTCCGATCGAATTGCCCGATGGCTGCTGGATCGCACGATGCGTCGATCCCCAGGGTGCCCTGTTTGCACTGCAGGGCGCCCGAGGTCAGACAAGCATTGAGCCATCCTCGACCTCGGAAATCGGCTGGTCCGCCAAGTGGGGTGGCATTGCCTCCCAGGGGAGAATTGTGCTGCCCAAGCCGAAGCCCTAGCTACAGCGTCCGTCCGGCGCTGACGCGACCTTGCAATAGCCCGCGCCGGGAGCAGGGGAGGTCTGCTCCGGGCCGATCCGGGGCTATCAGGGCCAAGTTCCCGTTGCGCCGGCCCGGCCCGTGCGCTATCCGGCCGGAAAGGCCTGAGGCGGCTCGACATTTTCCCCGCCCGGCCGGTCAAACCCGAGGACGGAAACCGCCATGCCAGCCTATCGCTCCCGCACCACCACCCACGGCCGCAATATGGCGGGTGCCCGCGGCCTCTGGCGCGCGACGGGCATGAAGGACGGCGATTTCGGCAAGCCGATCATCGCGGTGGTCAACTCCTTCACCCAGTTCGTGCCCGGCCACGTCCATCTGAAGGACCTCGGCCAGCTCGTCGCCCGCGAGATCGAGCAGGCCGGTGGCGTTGCCAAGGAATTCAACACCATCGCGGTCGACGACGGCATCGCCATGGGCCATGACGGCATGCTCTACAGCCTGCCGTCGCGCGAGCTGATCGCCGACAGCGTCGAATACATGGCCAACGCGCACTGCGCCGACGGCCTCGTCTGCATCTCCAATTGCGACAAGATCACCCCCGGCATGCTGATGGCGGCACTGCGCCTCAACATCCCCGCCGTGTTCGTTTCGGGAGGGCCGATGGAGGCCGGCAAGGTCAAGCTCCAGGGCAAGACCAAGGCCGTCGACCTCATCGACGCCATGGTCGCCGCGGCCGACTCCAAGGTCAGCGACGAGGACGTCAAGGTGATCGAGCGCTCGGCGTGCCCGACCTGCGGCTCCTGCTCGGGCATGTTCACCGCCAACTCGATGAACTGCCTGACCGAGGCGCTCGGCCTCGCGCTGCCCGGCAACGGCTCGGTGGTCGCAACCCATGCCGACCGCAAGCGCCTGTTCGTCGAGGCCGGCCACACCATCGTCGATCTCGTCCGCCGCTATTACGAGCAGGACGATGCTAGCGTGCTGCCGCGCAACGTCGCCAACTTCAAGGCGTTCGAGAACGCGATGACGCTCGACATCGCGATGGGCGGCTCGACCAACACCGTGCTGCATTTGCTTGCGGCCGCCCATGAAGGGCAGGTGGAGTTCACCATGCGCGACATCGACCGGCTGTCGCGCCGTGTGCCCGTGCTGTGCAAGGTCGCACCATCGGTCGCCGACGTCCATGTCGAGGACGTGCATCGCGCCGGCGGCATCATGGGCATTCTGGGCGAGCTCGATCGCGCCGGCCTGATCGACACCTCGGTCCCGACCGTGCACGCGCCGACCATGAACGATGCGCTGGAGCGCTGGGACATCAAGCGCTCCAAGAGCGAGGCGGTGCGCACCTTCTATCGCGCCTCGCCCGGCGGCATCCCGACCCAGGTCGCGTTCAGCCAGGAGCGCCGCTACGACGAGCTCGATGCCGATCGCGAGAAGGGCGTCGTGCGCGATCTCGAGCACGCCTTCAGCAAGGACGGCGGGCTTGCCGTGCTCTACGGCAACCTCGCGCAGGACGGCTGCATCGTGAAGACCGCCGGCGTCGACGCCTCGATCCTGAAATTCTCCGGCCCCGCGCGCGTGTTCGAAAGCCAGGACGCGGCCGTCGAAGGCATTCTGGGCGGCAAGGTCGTTGCCGGCGAGATCGTCGTCATCATCTACGAAGGCCCGCGCGGCGGCCCCGGCATGCAGGAGATGCTGTATCCGACCAGCTACCTGAAATCGATGGGCCTCGGTAAAGCCTGCGCGCTCGTCACCGACGGACGCTTCTCCGGCGGCTCGTCCGGCCTGTCGATCGGCCATCTGTCGCCGGAAGCCGCCGAAGGCGGCAACATCGGTCTCGTGCGCACCGGCGACCGTATCGCCATCGACATTCCGAACCGCAGCATCAGCCTCGAGGTCTCCGACGAGGAGCTTGCGAAGCGCCGCGCAGCGGAGGAGGCGAAGGGCGATGCTGCCTGGCAGGCGACGGGCCGCAAGCGCAACGTCTCGACCGCGCTGCAGGCTTACGCTGCGCTCACCACCAGCGCCGCGCGCGGCGCGGTGCGCGAGGTGAAGCGTCGATCGAACTGAGCGCTGCATCGTTCGCGCCTCACGTGCATGGTCAACAAGTTCTGAACGGCCGGCGAAAGCCGGCCGTTCGCATTAAGGATGCCTCAACGAACTTCGGCAGCTCAGGATTTTACGGCGTATACTGTTGCGACCTTCGCAAATCCATTTCGGGCAACTGGGGCACCACATAATGTCTCGTACTCTTGCTGTTGTTTTCTCTGCGGCCGTCGCTGCGATTTCGATGACGGGCGCAGCCTCCGCCGGCTGCTACAATTGCTACACGCCTCCGCCGTGCCAGACCTGCTATCAGCAGCAATACGTCGCGCCGCAATACCGCACCGTCGATGAGACCGTCATGGTGTCGCCGGGCTCCGTCGTCGCGCATCGCACGCCGGCGCAGTACCGCACGGTGATGGTGCCGCAGACCGTGATGGTGGCGCCGCCGGGCGTCCAGTACGAGCGCATCCCCCCGCAATACGCCACGCGCCAGCGGGTCGAGATGGTCTCGCCGGGCTATTCCTATTACGCCCCGGTGCAGATGGGCTGCGCGTCCTGCGGCTACTGACGCCAACGCAGCAATTAAGAGTTTCGAGCGGCGCTCCCACGGGGCGCCGTTTTCTTTTGCGCATCCGCAAACGAGGCCCGGAATTGGAGGTGAACCCAACCGGGCCTCGTAACCGGCGACGCCCTGGGAGATGTCGCCAGTGTCGGGGATTGCCGAGGACGACAGGCTAAGGGACCAGGCTGACGCTCGCCTGACAGATCGCGGATAAAGAAACGATGCCTGATCGTTTCCATATTGCGCGGGACGCGCTTTCGATGAGAAGGGGGACATGACAAAAGCCGGGTGTATCGGGCATCGCGAGAGGAAGGCATGGTCGACATATTTTGCAGCGACGACGCACTCGCCTACGAACGCAGCCGGACGCGTTTCGCCGCCGGTGAGGGCATGTTGCTCGACGATGCCTACCGTTTGGCGCATCTGCCTCTGGTCGCCCCTCACGATCCTCGCGTGATCGCAGCGAAGGAGGGCACCTCGTACGATAGGGGACGCCACCCCACGGCGTACTCGATGGTGCTGCCCGTCTCGGCCGACGCACTCGAAGCCTCCCCGGCCTATCAGGCGCTCGATGCGGAGCTGCGGACGGCTCCGTTTGCTCACAAGGTGGCGTGGCACGTGCTGGACAGGCGGCGGGAGCGTCTGCACGCCACCATCTGCGGTGGCCTCGGCTCCGTGCCGCCGGCCATCGAACCCGCCCGTCGCTCGGCCCTGGCCGGGCTCGGACCCATCAGGGCCGAGATCCGGGGACTGTTCTCCGGGAATGTGAACCGGGGACGGCTCTATCTTCGGGTCTACCCCGAGCAGCGCGATGGCGCGAACCTCTTCCATGCGGTCCAGCGCGTGCTCGGTCGCCCGACGACGGACCTCTACGTGGTCGGGCTCTGGAATCTGATCGACGATCTCGATGCCGACGAGGCCGCAATCCTGGCGGCGATGATCGAGCGCTGGTGGTCACGGAGCTTGCTGCGGGTCGAGGCGGACGAGCTTTGGTTGCTCGGCGCACGCGATGACCTCGTGCTGGACGCGGAGATCAGCGCGCGCCTGCGGCTGCGTTGAGGTGCCGTTCGACCGCCGGAAGCAATCGGTCGGTCCGGGCGGCGCCCGATGTCGCTGTGGGGCCGGAGAAGGATGAAGGATGGAACGCCTCGGGACTGGCGGAAGGGGTGGGATTCGAACCCACGGTACCCTTGCGGGCACGCCGGTTTTCAAGACCGGTGCCTTAAACCACTCGGCCACCCTTCCAGCGCAATAGTTTCAACCACTTAGCGGCTGATCCCCGTCGAGCGCGATGCGAACAGTCCCTGGTTCCGGGACATGTTACGGACAGACGTCTCTTACGGCCTGAGAAAGCCCGCCGCAAGCGCGGTGAAAGGCTCTCGATGCGCCTCGGCCTCCTTGCTGCGCTTCCGCCTGTTGTCGTTCCCAGGCGTTGGGCGAGCGGATCGAGCGCGTTCGAACTCCGAGCTAAGTTCGCGTCCCATAGCTCGTCTCCCGGCTTTGACGTGTGCTCCAGCCAAACCGCATCGCGGACACTCGCGGCCGTGACTGCCGTCACAATGCTGCGACTCTGTGGGCGGCGCCGATTGCGTCCTAGCGGGGCGAGATTTCGTAATTCTCCAATCGCTCAATGGCTGCTTGGCGTTCGTGCTGGCCGAGCCAGATCAGCGCCAAAAGCAGCGTGCCGCAAAGCGCCGCAAGCCCGAAAACCAGACGCTTCATCGCCTGTGAATTCAAGTGCGTGGGTAAGGTTCCTGACGAGCCCCGATCCCGGCATCCGGCCATTCGCCACCTTGTGCGCTGCGTGGGGCGATGGAATGTCCCTCACGTCGCGCGTGGTGCGGTTGGCGAGATGATCCTATTTCTTGACCGGCTCGGTGATGGGCTTGCCCTTCTCGACGACAAAGACGTTGAATGTCTTCGCAGGTGAGGCCGATTTGTTGTTGGCCTCGTGAACGACACCCGGCTCATTGTGATAGGACTGGCCCGCCGCGTAGGTTTTGGCCTCAGCGCCTTCTTTCCGGCCGATCACTTCGCCTTCCAGGACGGTCGTGTATTCGTCACCAGGATGCGTGTGAAGCCCTGTCCCGGAGCCCGGAGGCCACTCGACAATGAGCGCAACGACCTCCTTGCCAGGCTGGCCGGTCAGCGGCTCCTTCTGCAGCGGTGTGAACTTAAGCTTGGGGGCGTCTTGCGAGAGCAGGGGTGTCGGCGCGCAAAGGCCGGCTACCAGCACGAGCGACAGCAGCAACTCGGACAATCTCATTGGCTTCCCCCTATAAGTCACTGTTGATGAAATCACTGCGGATCATGACGACGCTCGATGACCTCATGGGTCACGGCGCCTGTCCTTAAAGAAGGAAGCCTAGAGCGCAGTTCTTGCCGACGCAAGTCAGGCGGGAAAAAGTGGCAAATCCCGACAGGGAATCAGGTAAGCTCCACTGTGCGGCCGGTGTCCATTGGAAGCCCCTATCGGCCGCAAATCTGGGAATGCACGGCCTTGCTTTCTCTGCCCGGAGAGAGCGGGGCCGTTTTTATGATGCAGACCGTTTGGCGGTTGCGCAGGAAGTCAGTCCGGTTGCAACGCAGGTCGCCAATTCACGAAATCAAACTTGCCCTGCCATGGGTGGACGATCGCTTTGCAATAGGCGCAGCAGAACTGGCGAGGCTCATGGTCGTTTCGGGACATCTGATCGGTCACGAATGCCGCGCACATTTCGGGCAAGCAAAGACAACTCGCGTCATCAAAATTGCCATCGCTTCTGTTTGAGGCAGGGCAATTGGAAGTGGTGCGACGGGCCGCCGGCGATATTGAGACGAAGAGCCGGCGGCCCACTTCAAGAACTATATTGAAACGATGTTCCCAATTGCGGGAATCCGTCTCGCTTCTAGCGTCGGTTCTTGTTTCTCTCGCAGAACAGAAGGCCCGCTACTTTTGATTTTGGCGCAGTGGCTCCGCCTCCAGCGTCTGCGACGGTAAAGGATGGACTTACTCCGTTTGCGCCGAGCTGGAACGTGTTGCCGACCCCTGCAACAAGGGCTCCGGCAGCGGGCGTGTACTCCTGCCATCCCTTCGGACAGCTGGGCAGATTGAAGGCCAGGACTGTGTGCTCTGGCAGGTCTTGTGCCTGGGCCGGAAAGTTGAACGCACTCAGAAAAACGATCGATACTGCGGCAGCAATTCTCATGGCTTGCAATCCTCTCAGCTAATGGTCACCGGCGCAGCATAGTTTGCGCAGTGTATTTTCGCGTGCCCAAACAGGAAGCTGTTGCACAAGATTGAGGCCCGCGCGGCGCCCGCGCGATCGACCTCGCGCGCAATCCATGCGGCCAGACCGCGCACCAATGACGTTTCGATTTGCTGAGTAGCTTCGCCGCGCGCGGTGATGATCACGCTTTTGCCCAGGGGAGAACCCAGATCTGCGGCAGCTCGTGGCTCACATCCTGCCGGCGGACTGTATGGCCGGCGAACCCAGTGAGGTCCCCAGAAAACCCGCAGGCTCACACCAGCGGGTCTTTCGCGTCATACAAAGAAGGCCACAATGGCCAGCGCGACGTCGGCGCCGAGCTCGCCTGAATACATCCAGAAAGCAATTCCAGCACCGAGAGTCAGCGTAATCACCTTGAGAGCAATCATCTTCAGTCTCCCCTTGAAACTCCGGGAAAAACTAGCAGCGTTATGTTTCCGGGATGCTTCGAGCGGGGAGGTAAGTCGTTTCGTTCACCGAACCGTTATCGGATCTCGTCCCTGGCAGCTTCCCCGCGCCCCCGGGGTTTTGACGTTGCTGGCTCCGACGACGGATTTTCCGAAGGTCGCAGGATGCCACTGTTTTGCCCGACGGGTCAAACGCCCTTCGTGGATACGAAAAGTCGTTGTGCCGACACGACTTAGCTACTGTGCATGGGGTTGTTTTTCGACATTTTGTTTGAGCGGCCTCAGGCGGGTGGACGGATTCCGCATTGGGCGGGCCGCTGGTCCGGGCGCGAGCTTCTGCCGGTAACACCCTGAAAAGGCGGGAATTTCGGCTTGCCTCGCCGCACGCGGGATCCGGCACGCGGAACTCATTCCTCACCTCCGCGTTGTCCCGCCATGACTGATGACCTGTCCTTCCGACGCAAACCCCTGACCCCCGAACAGCGCCAGGCGCGCGATGCGGCTCGCCGGATCGAGGCCGAAAAGGCCATGCGCGATCACGAGGCGGCGCAGAAGGCGTTTTACGCCAACAAGGATCGGCTGAAGGCCGAGCGGCTCGCGCGTGAAGCTGCAGCCGCGAAGGGCTGACGGCGCCCGGTCGCAAACCCGCCGATATCGCCAGGATCGACCGTCCGACGCCTAGTGGCGCTTGGAGGTGCCCTTCGCACTCAAGGCCAGCTTGAGCGCCTGGACGGCTTCTGCGAACGCCCCGCGCGGCGATTGTGCCTCGATGGCTTCGGCCGCAATGCGGCAATCATTGGCGACCTTGAGCAACCCGCTTCGTGCCAGGTCCATGGTGGAAAGGGCGGCCTGCTCCAGGCAGAGACGTTCAAGCCGTCGAAACTCGCGCAGCTCTCTGTTCATGCGTCAGCTCTCGATGGCCCCCGATCATGCGGCGCTGAGTCTGCCTAACAAACGGTAAACATCTTTTTGTAGCCGATCTGGCTGGCACGGAGCTGGCGGCTGCAGTGGACACCTGCGCCTGTCGCGAGCGGCAGGCTTGACGGCGTTTGCCTTCCGCCGGAAGCTTCAAATGATCCTCAACTGACGCGAAATACGGAGACGTTCGCTTCCGGCCAATCCGATCCTCTTCAGTGACAACGCAATGGAGCTGACCATGACCACGTTCGACAAGCGCGAGCAGGGCTTCGAGGCCAAATTCGCCCACGACGAGGAACTCATGTTCAAGGTGACGGCCCGGTCCAACAAGCTGCTTGGACTCTGGGCCGCCAGCCAGCTCGGCCTCAGCGGCGATGCCGCGGCAGGCTACGCGGCGGCGCTGGTGACGGACCATCTGGAGAGCCGGACGATCGACGAGGTCCTGGACAAGGTGTCGGGCGATCTTGCCGGCAAGGGAGTGACGCGCGGGCAGGTCGCCGAGAAGCTCCAGGAATGCCTGCATCAGGCCATGCAGCAACTGGAAGCAAAAAAGTGAGCGCCGGCCGGTCTGGTGCTCACAGCTCCATATGGATCATCTCGATGGGCTCGCCGCCCGCTATGGCGCGAGCCGCGCCTCGGCGAAATCGAACGCCTCACTCGGCGTGTCTGCGCATTCCGGAATCGCTGAGCTTGTCGACATAGGCAATTCCGAGCGCCGAGACGATGAAGGTGATGTGGATCAGCACTTGCCACATCACGCCGGTCTCGGTGAAGCCGGCGCGGCTCGAGCCGAGATTGCCGGCCTCGATGAAGGTGCGCAGCAGCGCGATCGAGGAGATGCCGATGATGGCCATGGCGAGCTTGATCTTCAGCACGCTCGCGTTGACATGGCCGAGCCATTCCGGCTCGTCCGGGTGGCCCTGCAGGTCGAGCCGCGAGACGAACGTCTCGTAGCCGCCGACGATGACCATTACGAGCAGATTGGAGATCATCACGACGTCGATCAGCGCCAGCACGCTCATCATGATCTGCTGCTCGGTGAGATCGAGGGCGTGCCAGGAGAGGTGCCAGAGCTCCTTCAGGAACAGCGCGATGTAGACGCATTGCGCCACGATCAGCCCGAGATAAAGCGGCAGTTGCAGCCAGCGCGAGCCGAAGATGATCATCGGCAGCACGCCAAGACGCGGCGCGGGCAGGCGGGCTTCGTTCCTGGGCTCAGGCTCAACCGACATTCAGGCAGCATCCTCGCGAGCAGAGACGATCGCTTTCATGTACCCCGACAAGATGGCCGGCGGAAGACGTGCGGCGCGCTTGGCGAGGCTTCCGGCGATCGCGCCGTTTCGTGCTAGCGTGGACGCGGCCGCCATGCGACGGCCCGGGTGCAGGAGGAGTGACGTGCCGAACGGCTTTGGCGGCGGGCTCGGGAGAACCGCGCTTGTTGTGGCGATCATGCTTGGCGCCGGCGGGGTGTCGGCGACGCCGCTGACGCCGTTTCGCTACGAGGCGCAGGCGCAGCGCCATTGTCCGCATGACCAGGTGGTCTGGCTGGATTTCAGGAAGGGCGTCTACTACGCCAGGGGCCAGAAGCGCTACGGCCAGGGTTTTGACGGCAGCTTCGTCTGCCTCAGCGAAGCCCGCGAGAGCCTCTATCGCCGGTCGCTGCTCGGCCTGCGCTGAGCGCGTGACCGGCGCTTCAGGACGCCGGTTATTTCTGGCCCGGCAGCTTCACCGGCACGTGTGGGGCGGTGCTGATGATGCGGGGGCTTCCGTCGGGATAGGTGCGGTCGCCGCGGATCAGTGATTCCAGAACCAGAAAAAATTTCTCAGAAAGCATTTGCGTCACCTTCGTTGGTGATGGCCTCTTGAAATAAGTCGAGGCGCCGAATGCAGAAATTCAATCAACTAAAAGAGAGCAGGGCAATCCGAAACGGATGGCATGCTGCGTCGCGGTGTAGTTGTGGTTAGAGATCAGGAAAGGCGTGGTGGTGCTCAGGCGAAGGCCAGTGCCACCAGGCTCGAGCACAACAGCACCAAGCCGCCTGCGGTCAATGCCAGGAAGCCATCGGATACGAGGTCATGATTGTGCATGGGACACCTGCCGCTCTCGTCTTCGATGCTCGGTCGGATCGATCAAAAACTGTCCGAACGTGCCGCCTTGAAAGAGGTGATGCTTGCCGCCCGCGCGAGTGCCTTCAGGCCCTCGTCCGGTAACCTTCAAACGCATGGGCCAGGAAGATCCCCGCGCTTACCAGACCCATCAGTGCCGAAACCGTCTCGATCATCGTTAAATTCCAAATCCCGCCCTTGCATGCGAGAGAACGCGTGCGGCCTTGCACAGTCAAAAGAATTCCAGTGAGCGGCGTGACAATGGGGGTGGGGTGAGGATTTGGCGCAACAGAATGTCCAGGAGTGGCACAGAGCAGGCGGGCTGCGCTCCGTAGATCAACGGGGAGAAACGAACGTGGCGTTTACCATCCCGGCGTGATCGCCGCGGGCTCCCCATTTCCGCCGTGTTCGGGTTGCGTTATCCTTACCACATCCGATGCGGTGGTGGGCCGCCTCGGAGCAAAGGACCGGACAGCGCACGCCCGTCACTAGAGCGGGCTGGGTACGCCTCCGGCGGAATGGTATTGGGGCGTATGGGGATCCGACGGTCAGATTCGGTTTTGCGGGCCGCGCGTGGGGTTGCGGCGGCCGCGACCTGCCTCGCGCTCGCCAATTGCGCGTCCTCCAACAAGTTCGCCAGCCGCGTCGATCCGAAATACGGCGTGTCCTCGAGCCCCCGGGTCGTGGCCTGGGGCGATCCGGTCCCGAAGGGCGGCGGCACCTACCGCGTCGGCAAGCCCTATGTGGTGGCCGGCAAGACCTACGTACCGGAGGAGGACGTCAACTACCGCGCCGAGGGCATGGCGTCCTGGTATGGCGATGACTTCCACGGCCGCCTGACGGCGAATGGCGAAGTGTTCGACATGGGCTCGCTGACCGCGGCGCATCCGACCCTGCCGATGCCGTCCTATGCGCGGGTGACCAACGTGTCGAACGGCAAGTCGCTGATCGTCCGCGTCAATGACCGCGGGCCCTATCACGGCAACCGGCTCATCGACGTCTCGAACAAAGCCGCCGAACTACTTGAATTCAAAGGAAATGGTGTCGCCAAGGTCCGTGTCGAATATGTCGGCCGGGCGCCGCTCGAAGGCTCCGACGACCGCCAGCTGATGGCCACCTTGCGCACCGGGATCCCGGCGCCGTCGCCCTCGATGGTCCGGGTCGCTTCGGCGAGGCCCTTCGTGCCCGAGTTGCCGTCATCGACCCGCGGCGCCATTCGAGGCGAGGTTCCGATGCCGGAGGGGCGGCCCTACAATCTCGGCAACTCTTCGGCCGACATGGCTTCGCTCAACGCGACCTCGGAAATGTCGGCGTCGAGCCGCAGCCGCGGCCGGGCGCTCCAGAACGCGCGCGCCGTGTCCTATGACGAGGACGGCCGCTACGCCACCGAGAGCGCTCCGTCCGCCGCCTATGCCTCGGAGGGCGCCGCCGAAGCCCGCAGCATCCTCAGCGGTCGCGGCCTCTACTAAGCCCGGAAAATTCGGCGAGCGGCGCAGCCCGTTGCCGGCTGCGCTCAGAACGGGATGCGTGCGCGTCCTGTGAACGTCCAGATCTGCGTGTTGCTGCCGATGCCGCCAAGCTCGGCGCCGAAGCCGACCGTGGCGCCACCTGCGAGCCTTGCGCCGATGCCGCCCGTGACACGCGCCGACCAGCCCTGGAGCAACGGTGTCGAAGCCAGCGGGATGCCGCCCGCGGCAATGATTGCGGCGGCATCGTCCTGGGTGAAGTAGTAGTCGGCATAGACACCGGCATAGGGCAACAGCAGCACGCTATCGAGCCAGGGCACGGGATAGGAGACCCTGCTGCCCGCCGAGGCGCGGCCGCTGGAGAAGGTGCGGGCGGCCTGCGGAGTGCCGAGCGAATCGACATAGGCGTTTTCCCGCTCCCACAGCGCGTACACCTTGGCCGACGGCTCGATGTTGAAATTGGCCCAGCTGTAGCTGCCGGTGAAGCCGGTCGCGAACATCCAGCGATTGCCGTTGAAATTGCCCTGGGCCGTGCCGGCGGTGCCGTCATAGCCGATACCGGAATAGGTCACCGCTGCGTCGTAACGCAGCGTCGGGATGATCTTCCAGCCGAGATAGGCGCCGACTGTCCAGCCGTCGCCCTTCAGCTTTCCGTTGATGTCGGTCTCGGTGTAGCTGAAGTTCTCGTAGCCGCCGACCACGCCAAGCAAGAGATTGGGAGCAGCCCGATAGGTCAGGCCGGAGATCAGGTTGATCTGCTGGCCGTAGAGCGTGGCCTGGGTGGCTCCCTGTCCGATATTGCCGGACGAGCCCCAGCGGTCGATGCCGGTGCCGCGTACATCAATCCAGAACAACCAGTCCTGCTGCTGCTTGAACCGCGGGGTCGGTGCCTTGGTCGGCGCCGCCCGATCGATCGCGGCGAAGGCGTCATCGACCCGCGAAGACCCACGGCCGGTCCTGCCGGCGCGTCCATCGCCGGCATAGGCATTGGAACTCTGAGGATCGATTGGGCGACCAGCCGTCGGCTCGTCGTCGCCATCGGGCGCGGCGGCGAAGTTGACGCGCACCCCGCCACCGCCCGGCGTGATGTACTGTCCGCCATTGCTGAAACCTTCGGAGATGGCGGTGTCGATGGCGCCGGAGATCGCCTGTCCCGAGTTTTGCGCGACGATCTTGGTGACGTTGACCTGAAGCGCGCGCAGCCTGGCGCTGTCGGCGGGAATATCGACCGACTGGGTCAGAGCCGGGGAGGTCGAGGCATTGAACGCCGGCGAGCGGTTGTAGGTCGCGGTGATCGTGTGATTGCCGATGGTGAGCGTGGCTGTCGCGAAAGTCGCGACACCTGCCGACAGTGCTGACGTTCCGATCGGCGTGCCGCCGTCGTTGAACGTCACCGTTCCCGTCGGCGTTCCGCCCAAGCTCCTCACGGTGGCCGTGAAGGTGACGGACTGGCCGTAGCTGCTCGGATTCTGCGACGACGTCAGCTCGGTCGTCGTCGTGGAGGACAGATAGGTGAACCGGTCTGCGGCCAAGGTGGGCGAGGTGCCGCCGACCGTGGTCACCGTGATGTCGACCGTGCCGGAGCCAGGCGGCGAGGTCGCCGTGATCGACGTTGCCGAGTTGACCGTAAAGCTCGCCGCATTGTTGGTGCCGAATTTCACGGCGGTGACGCCGGTAAAGCCGGCCCCCGTGATCGCCACGGACGTGCTGCCCAGCGCAGGGCCCGATGTCGGCGAGATCGAGTTGACGGAGGGCGCCGGCGAGTAGTTGAATTGATCCGATGCGGATGTCGCGGATGTCCCCCCTGGCGTTGTCACGGTGACATCGACCGTGCCGGCGCCGGCCGGTGAGGTCGCCGTGATCGACGTCGCCGAATTGACAGTGAAGCTGGTTGCATTGGTTGCGCCGAACTTCACGGCGGTCGCGCCGGACAAGGCGGTGCCCGTGATGGTGACCGACGTTCCGCCCGTCGTCGAGCCCGCATTCGGCGTGACCGAGGTCACCGTCGGAGCCGCAGCGTAGGTGAATTGATCGGCGGCGGAGGTTACCGACGTTCCACCTGGTGTCGTGACCGTGAGGTCAACTGTGCCCGTTCCGGCAGGGGAGGTCGCGGTGACCTGGGTTGCCGAGTTGACGGTGAAACTCGTCGCATTCGTCGTGCCGAACTTGACCGCGGTCGCACCAGTGAAATTGGTGCCGGTGACCGTCACCGACGTGCCGCCGGCCAGCGGTCCGCCCGTCGGCGAAATCGACGTCACCGTCGGCGTTCCGAAATAGGTGAACTGATCAGCCGCTGATGTCGCCGATGTGCCGCCGGTGGTTGTCACCCTGACGTCGACGACGCCGGCCCCGGGCGGCGAGGGCACGGTGATCTGCGTCGCGGAATTGACGGTGAATCCTGCCGCAGCCGCTGCGCCGAACGTCACCGCGGTCGCACCGGTGAAATTGGTCCCGGTGATGGTCACTGTCGTTCCACCGGCCTGCGGGCCGAGAGTCGGCGAGATCGAGGTGACAGTCGGGGTCGCAACATAGGTGAACTGGTCCGCCGCAGATGTCGCCGAGGTGCCGCCGGCTGTCGTCACCCTGATGTCGACGGTGCCGGCCCCGGCCGGCGAGGTCGCGGTGATCTGGGTCGCGGAATTGACGGTGAAGCCCGCCGCAGCCGTGGCCCCGAACGTCACCGCGGTCGCGCCGGTGAAATTGGTGCCGGTGATCGTCACCGAGGTGCCGCCTGCACCCGGACCTGCGGTCGGCGAAATCGAGGTCACCGTGGGTGCAGGGACATAGGTGAATTGATCGGCGGCCGAGGTGGCCGACGTCCCGCCGGCGGTCGTGACGGTGATGTCGACAGTGCCGGTGCCCGCCGGCGACGTCGCGGTGATCTGGGTCGCCGAATTCACGGTGAATCCGGCCGCCGTTGTGGCCCCGAATGTCACCGCCGTCGCGCCAGACAAATTGGTGCCAGTGATGATCACGGTCGTGCCGCCGGTTTGCGGCCCCGACGTCGGCGAGATCGAGGTCACACTCGGCGCGGCGAAATAGGTGAACTGGTCCGCCGCCGAGGTTGCCGACGTGCCGCCCGGCGTTGTGACCCTGACGTCGACCGTTCCGGCCGCCCCCGCCGGCGAGGTCGCGGTGATCGTCGTCGCGTTGACGGATGTGAAGCCGGCCGCCGCTGTCGCGCCAAAGGTTACGGCCGTGACGCCGGTGAAATTGGTGCCGGTGATCGTCACCGATGTGCCGCCGGCCGTGGGGCCGGCCGTCGGTGAGATCGAGGTGACAGTGGGGGCGGCGATATAGGTGAACTGGTCCGCCGCCGACGTGGCCGATGTACCGCCGGTCGTCGTCACCGTGACGTCGACTGTGCCGGTCCCCGCCGGCGCGGTCGCGGTGATCTGGGTCGCGGAATTGACGGTGAAGCCAGTCGCAGCCGTCGCACCGAAGGTCACTGCCGATGCACCCGAGAAATTGGTGCCGGTGATCGTCACCGTCGTGCTGCCTGAGGCTGGACCTGATGTCGGCAAGATCGACGTGACCGTCGGCGCGGCGACATAGGTGAACTGGTCGGCAGCTGAGGTCGCCGACGTTCCCGCTGACGTCGTGACCGTGACGTCGACGGTCCCTGCCGCTCCGGCCGGAGAGGTCGCCGTGATCTGGGTATTGGAGTTGACGGTGTAACTCGCCGCATTGGTGGCGCCGAACTTCACGCCGCCGACGCCAGTGGTCGTGCTGAGATTGGTGCCGGTGATGATCACCGTTGTGCCGCCGGTGGTTGGGCCGGCAGTCGGCGATATCGAAGTCACGGTCGGCGGGTTGGGCAGATTGACCGTGATCGTGAACGAGGTGTCGGTGAGATGGACGCCGGAGGTACAAGGCACGCTCTGCGAACAGGAGCTCGTGTACCAGAGGGTGATCGTATCGGTGCCGGATCCGGAAAGTGTATTGATCTGGATGTCGTATTCATCGGTATGCTGGTTGTTGACCCCGTTGTTGACAGGGACCAGCGTGTATGTGGCCTTGGCTGTCGTGTAGCTCAGGTTCGTGAGGCTCAACCCCCCGGCGGTCATCGGATAATTGTTGAAGGCATCAATGCTCGGATTGGTGCCGTTCGAGGAGCCGTAGAGACCCCAGCGTACCGTATCGTCGCTCACGCAGAGACCGACCGCATTGCCGGCCCCGGTCCCGGTCATCGTGATCGTGCCGCCGGTCGGCGAGGCTGATGAAAAATTGCACGCCGCGTTCGCCGCGACCATGGCGCCGAGCATCAGGACGACCGCGATGCAGATGCGTTGAACCGCGCGCCAAAGAGTCCGCGAGATGTGTTGAGACAGGGCTCCGCCATTGCGCGCGGAGATCGCCGATTCCCCGCTCATTTCTGGCACGGCCACCGCAATTGCGTGACTCACCGGCCCCCCTTCGCGGCACCCTTTCGAAGAGCTCCGCCCTGAAATCCCTGATTGTGTAAATTTTCACGTATATCGTTGCGTGCATTTGGCTGAGACGCGGTGCACAACGCAAGCGGTGAGCGGGCCAAACCGTTGAAAGCCCTGCCCGTAACGCAACTTTCCAGCGAACCGTTGCGAAACAGCAACAAAAGCGTGATCGTGTAGAGATA
The DNA here is from genome assembly GCF_054063675.1 of Bradyrhizobium sp. USDA 376. Classification (NCBI taxonomy): domain Bacteria; kingdom Pseudomonadati; phylum Pseudomonadota; class Alphaproteobacteria; order Hyphomicrobiales; family Nitrobacteraceae; genus Bradyrhizobium; species Bradyrhizobium sp. USDA 376. The sequence goes on along the minus strand of NZ_JBSSGN010000001.1, from coordinate 6,496,524 downwards.
CTCTATATGACAACAAGCGCATTTCAGGTTGTGCTGGAGCTTGACTGTTGACGCGAGCTGATTAACAATCTTAGCGAGTAGATCGTTTGCCGTTCATTTCTTAATTTAGAAGCTGTCGTCGTCGCATCACGACACGACGGGGCGCCTGATCTTTTTTGGGGGAGGGGTCATGCCGTACCAGCCAGTTATCGGCCAGATCATGCCTTTTGCGGGCGCCATCGTTCCCAGAGGCTGGGCGCAATGCAACGGTGCGTTGCTAGCCATCCCAACCAATCAGGCGCTGTTCTCGCTGCTCGGCACGTATTACGGCGGTGACGGCGTGCGAACCTTCGGGCTTCCGGATCTTCGGGGCCGCGCCATCCTCGGCTCGTCAGGCGGTAGCGGCCAATATCCGCTGGGCATGACCAGCGGATCGATGTCGGTCACGCTCACCGCGCCTCAATTGCCTGCTCACAATCATCTGATCCAGGTGGTTGCAACGCAGGGAAGTGGACGTGGTGCTTCGGCTGCCGGCAACATCTTCGGCACCAACACGCTGCCATCCGATAATCCGAAGAAAATTTTCGGGACAGCCGGGAGCGGGGACACGCCATTGGCGTCCGGCACCAATCTGGTGAACGAAGGCGGAGGCGCGCCACACAACAACATGCAGCCCTATCTCGCCATCAGCTATCTGATCGCGACGCAGGGAATTTATCCGACTCGAAACTAGGCGGCTGCGCAGCGACATTTTCGCAGCCGAATTCTTCTCACATCAATTTCGAAGCTGGCGCATTCCCCGATCGGATCGGGACGCCCGGGCAGAGGATCAGAGGCGATGTCAGATCCATTTGTTGGCGAGATCAGGTTGTTCGGCTTTCCGCGGGTGCCTACTGGCTGGTTCGCCTGCAATGGCCAGGCGATGTCGATTTCCCAATATCAGGTGCTTTATACCGTGATCGGCACGACCTATGGCGGCGATGGCGTCAACACCTTCAATCTTCCCGATCTTCGCGGCCGCGTTCCGATCGGACAGGGACAGGGGACAGGCTTCCCGTTCTATGTGCTGGGTCAGATCGGGGGAGAGGAAACGCACACGCTGGTCGAAGGCGAAATGCCGACCCATAGTCATGCGCTGATGTCCTCGACAGGGACGGGAGAGACATCCGAGCCCGGACAGACGGTCCATCTTGCCACCGCATCAACGGGCAATCTCTATGCACCGGTTGCGAACGCAGCGCCCTACGCGACGATGGCCGCCTGCGTCGCACCAGCGGGTAGTAGCATCGGGCACAACAACATGATGCCGAGCGTCGTCGCCAATTACTGCATCTGCAACGATGGCATCTTCCCTTCGCCCGGCTAGCCTGCGCCGATCCGTATTCAGTCTCGAGGAGACACCATGTCAGATCCGTATATCGGAGAAATACAGGCCTTTACGTTTCAGTTTGCCACAAGCGGATTCAACTATGCCTGGCTGCCATGCTTTGGCCAGCTCGTTGCTATTCAGAGTTTCTCCCCGCTATTTTCGCTCATCGGTACTAACTACGGCGGCAATGGCACGACCAATTTCGCCCTGCCGAATCTCAACGGTTCGATCGCGATCAGCCAGGGCCAGGGTCCGGGATTGCAGAACTACGTCATCGGCGAGGTCGTCGGCAGTCCGACGGTCAACCTGTGCTCGGGCGAGATGGCCATGCACACGCACGCCCTGCAACTCGGTGCTGGCAACGCACCGAACGCCGCGCCGGGTCCCGGAACGTCGCAGAACATGGTTGCGATCGATCCCCAGTTCAACGGCTTCATCGCTCCACCCGGTAATCTCACCTTGGCGCCCAATGCCGTCACGCTGACCGGGCAGGGGCTCCCCCACGACAACATGCAGCCGACCCAGGCCCTCATCTGGTGTATCGCCTATGCGGGAATGTTTCCGTCCTTCGGCAACTCCTGAACGTGGCGGCGCTGCGTGACGGCATGATCGATGGCACCTCGCTCGACATCGTCCCGGACGATCCGGCTCTGCGGCTTCGGTCCGACAGCCCGATCGACGCGCCGTTCATCCGCCATCTGTTCGAGGAGGTGAGGACAGCCCAATTCACCGCGACGGGCTTGTCCGGACCGATCGTCACGCAGATCATTGCGCAACAGTTCCGCAGCCAGATGGCCGGCTATGCCGCGCAATATCCGGAGGCGATTTCGCTGATCGTCGCGCGAGACGGGACCGCGATCGGGCGGCTGCTGCTTCATTGCGCGCGCGACCGCTGGCACATCGTCGACATTGCACTGCTGCCGGCCGATTGTGGTCTGGGCGCCGGGACGAAGATCGTCGCGGCTCTCGGAGCGGGCGCACGGCGGCAGGGCGTCTCGGCACTGACGCTCACGGTGCTCGCAGACAACCGGGCTGCGCGCCGGTTCTACCAGCGGCAAGGATTTGCCGACACCGGCCCAGTGGGCGCCGCACACGTCGCGATGCGGAAGGACCTTGCGGCATAAAGCGCGAAACCGCTTCGCACTCTTCTGGATCTTGGCTTTAGCGCGCCGCCGCCTCGCGCAGGAATCCGACCAGTGCCGCATTCACCTCTTCGGGCCGCTCCTGCTGCACCCAATGGCCGGCGCCCTCGATGATCAGCCTCCGCTTCAGATTGGGGAGCACGCGCTCGAGCTCGTTGACGCGCTTGGCGCCGATCAGGCCGGTGATGACGGCGTCTTTCGAACCGGCAATGAAGAGGGAGGGCTGGTGGATCCGCGCATCCTGCCAGGGCGCCGTCAGCTCCCAGTTTCGGTCGAGGTTGCGATACCAGTTCAGCCCGCCGCGGAAGCCTGACTTGCGGAAGGCCTCGGTGAAATAGACGAGGTCAGCCTCGCTGAGCCAGGTGGGCAGCGGCTCGCCGGCGCTCGCGTGGCCGAGAAAGCCCTTGCCCTCCTGCACGAACATGGCGGCGGTGGGATCAGCGAGGCCGCGTCCGCCGAGCACGATGCGCATGGTGCGGGCAACGTCTCGCTCGAGCTCGGCCTCGGCAACGCCCGGCGCCTGGAAATACTGCCAGTAGAAGTTGGTCACGCCGCCCTCGCGCAGCAGGTCGAGTGGCTTGCCGCGGCCGCGGAATGGCGGCGGCACGCTCAGGCCCGCCACCGCCGTGAAGATGTCGGGTCGAAACAGCGCCGCGTGCCAGGCCACCGGCGCACCCCAATCGTGGCCAACCACCATGGCCTTGGGTTCGCCGAGCGCCTGCACGAGGCCAACGACGTCGCCGACGGTGTCGAAGATCGAGTAGGCGTTCACGTCGGCCGGCGCCGCGCTCTGGCCGTAGCCGCGCATGTCGGGGGCGACGACGTGAAACCCGGCGTCCGCCAGCGCCGGGATCTGGTGGCGCCAGGAGTAGGACAGTTCCGGCCAGCCGTGGCAGAGCACGACCAGCGGACCCTGGCCGGCTTCGCGGATGTACAGGTCGATCCCGTTGGCCTTGATCGTGCGGGTGGAAGACATCGCTTTTCCGCCTTGTTTCAGGGGTTTGGTCGCTAAATATAAGGTGTCACGATAGGGTCGTGACGAGAATCATGCAAACTCGGGCGCCGGCGCCAGCCTCGTGTTGTTCGCACCGGTTCCAGCTGTTAGAACGCCGCTCTCAGGGCTTGGCCATGGCATTTCGTCTTTTTCCGCTCCGTCACACCCGGCTCACCGCCGGAGGGCTGGCGCGCGGGCTGATCGCTGCCGTTCTGGTGGCGGGGATCGGCTGGAGCGGGGCGCTCTACGCGGCCAACCAGAGCGTCCAGGGCGCCAAGAAGGCGGAAGACGCCGGTTTCGACGGCGATGCGCCCACCGCGATCCTGATCGAGGCTTCCAGCGGCAGCGTGCTGTTCGAGAAGAATGCCGACGAGCTGCGCGCGCCGTCCAGCATGATGAAGCTGATGACGGCCGAGGTTGTTTTCAACGCCATCAAGAAAGGCGACATCAAGCTCACCGACGAGTACCGGATCAGCGAGAACGCCTGGCGCAGGGGCGGCGCGCCCTCCGGCGGCTCGACCATGTTCGCCGCCATCAACAGCAAGGTCTCGGTCGACGATCTCCTGCATGGCGCGATCATCCAGAGCGGCAACGACGCCTGCATTGCGCTCGCCGAAGCCATGGCGGGCAACGAGCGGATCTTCGCCGCCGACTTCATGACCAAGCGGGCCCGCGAGCTCGGGCTCACCAAATCGACCTTCGCCAATTCCAACGGTCTGCCCGACCCCGGCAACAAGATGACGGTGCGGGAGCTCGGGGTCCTCGCTCGGCACATCATCCTGGACTTTCCGGAGTTCTACAAACTGTTCGGCGAGAAGGAGTACACCTGGAACAAGATCCGTCAGCCCAACCGCAATCCGCTGCTCAATTCGATGGAAGGCGCTGACGGCCTCAAGACCGGCTACACCAAGGAGGGCGGCTACGGCATGGTCGGGTCTGCGGTGCAGAACGGCACCCGGCTGATCGTCGTCGTCAACGGGCTGGAAGACCCCGAGGATCGCGCCACCGAAGCCAAGAAGATGCTGGAATGGGGTTTCCGCAACTTCGAGACCCGCACCCTGATCGCGGCCGACCAGCCGGTCGGCTACGCAAAAGTCTTCGGCGGCGAGAGCCGCTCGGTGAAGCTCGTCGCCAAGACGCCCGTGAAGGTGATGGTGCACAAGAATGGCAGCGACAAGCTGATCGCGCGCGTCGTGTATAAAGGTCCCGTGCGGGCGCCGATCGAGGCCGGTCAGCAGGTCGGCGTGGTCAAGGTCTGGCGCAGCGGCAACATCGCGGTGGAGACTCCGGTCTATGCAGGTGAAGCGATCGGCACCGGCTCGACCATGCGGCGCGCGATCGACGGTGCCAGCGAGCTCGTGATCGGCATGTTCCGCGCGGGCGCCGAGAAGCTCTGATCATGAGTGAGAGCAAGGTACAGCGACCGTCCGGACGCGGACGCTTCGTCACCTTTGAAGGCGGCGAGGGGACGGGCAAGTCAACCCAGATCAAGAAGCTCGCCGACCGCCTCAAGGCGGCACGGATGCGCATCCTCGTCACGCGCGAGCCGGGGGGATCGCCGGGCGCCGAGATCATGCGCCATCTGGTGCTGTCGGGCATGGGCAAGCTGCTCGGGCCCGAAGCCGAGACGCTGCTGTTTGCCGCCGCGCGCGACGATCATGTCCGCACCGTGATCCAGCCCGCGCTGAACCAGGGGGCGTGGGTCCTCTGCGACCGTTTTGCCGATTCGACGCGAGCCTATCAGGGTAGCCTCGGCAGCGTCCCGATCGGGCTGATCAACGCGATGCAGCGGGTCACGATCGGCGATCTCAAGCCGGATCTCACCCTCATCCTCGATCTGCCGGTCGAGGTCGGCCTCCAGCGTGCTGCCGTACGCCGCGGCACCGGCACGCCCGACCGGTTCGAGAGCGAGCAGCTCAGCTTTCATCAGGGCCTGCGCGAAGCCTATCGCAAGATCGCTGAGGAAGAGCCCGCGCGCTGCGTGCTGATCGACGCCAACTCCGATCCCGACACCGTCGCAGGCCGCGTCTGGAGCGCGGTACGCGAGCGCCTCCTTCCCACAACCGCCTCGGTGATCTCAGCATGAGCCCGCGTCAGGCCCAGCGTGAGACCGCCATTCCGCATCCGCGCGAGACGGGCCTTCTGTTTGGCCATCGCGAGGCCGAGACGGCGCTGCTGACGGCATATCGCAGCGGGCGGATTCCGCACGCCTGGCTGATCGGGGGACCGCAAGGCATCGGCAAGGCGACGCTGGCCTATCGCATGGCGCGCTTCGTGCTCGCGCACGGCCAGCCGCTTGCATCTTCCGTGCAGCGGGCCGAAGACCTCGCCATCGATCCTGATGACGCCGTGGCGCGGCAGGTCGCGGCCGGCTCGCATGGCGGACTGCTGACGCTGGAGCGCACCGCCAACGACCGCGGCGTGATGCGCACCGTCATCACCGTGGATGAGACACGTGAGACGATCGGCTTCTTCGGCTCGACGGCGGCGGCTGAAGGCTGGCGGGTCTGCATTGTTGACACCGTCGACGAACTCAATCCGAATGCGGCCAACGCACTACTGAAGATCCTTGAGGAACCGCCGCAGCAATCGCTGTTCCTTCTGGTGAGCCACGCGCCCGCACGCGTGCTCGCCACGATCCAGTCGCGCTGCCGCAAGCTGCGCCTGCGGCCGCTCGGAACGGACGAGGTGATCGGTGCGGCGGCCGCAACGGCCGACCTTGCTCCGACCGATCTGGCGCTGCGCGAGGCCGCGGAGGCCTCCGAAGGCAGTGTCGCTCGCGCCCTGACGTTGCTTGGGGGTGACGCACTGAAACTCCAGCAGCGCACCGCGGCGCTGCTGGCGCGACTGCCGCAGGTCGACCCGCGCGAATTGCACACGCTCGGCGATTCGCTCGGCACCAGCGACCGCGTCGCGCTCGCGGCCTTCATCGACGGCATCGACCGCTGGATCGCGGAGCGCCTGCACGCGGACGAAGCCAATGCCAACCAGAACCTGCCGCGCCTTGCGCGCCTAGCTGAGGTATGGGAAAAGATCGTCCGCGCCGCGCGCGACACCGAAACCTACAATCTGGAGCGAAAGCCCTTGGTTTTCTCGGTGTTCGGCTGGCTGGCGGACGCAACGCGCTAGAGCATGATCCGGAAAAGTGTGGTGCGATTTTCCGAGAGGATCATGCTCAAACAATAACCTAACGCAGGTTCGTTTCCAAATTTCGAGAAGCCGGTAAAGGAATTCGTCGTGGCAACGCGAGCTAAGAAAACCGTCAAAGCCAAGAGCAGCAAGAAGAAGGCTGCCAAGAAGGCCGTGAAGAAAGCCGCGAAGAAGGCTGCAAAGGCGCGTGCGTCTAAGGTCGCCAAGAAGACCAAGAAGGCTGCCGCCAAGAAGGGCGTGAAGAAGAGCGCTGCGAAGACGTCGAAGAAGCGTGGCAAGAAGGCTGCGAAGAAGCAGGTCGTCGCCAAGAAAGCCTCGACGAGAACGACCGCGAAGAAGCCAGCCAAGACTCCGGCGGAGAACAAGACTCCGGCGAAGAAGGTCGCGAAAAAGGCGGCTGCGCCTGCCGTGATCGCCGCGCCGGCTCCTGTCGCCGCGCCCCCGAAGGCCGAAACGCCTAAGGTGTCGAAGCCCAAGGTTTCAAAGCCGAAGGTTCCGCCTGCGCCGAAGCCCGTCGCAGCTGCGCAAGCGGCCACGCCTGTTGCCGCGCCCGCGCGCGACAACGCGTTCTACATCACGACCGCGATTGCCTATCCCAACGGCAGTCCGCATATCGGCCACGCCTATGAGGCGATCGCGACCGACGTGCTGGCGCGCTTTGCGCGCCTCGACGGTAAGGACGTGTTCTTCCTAACCGGCACCGACGAGCACGGCCAGAAGATGGTTCAGACGGCGGCCGGCGAGAACATGTCCGTCTCTGCGCTCGCGACCCGCAATGCCGGCCGCTTCAAGGAGATGGACCAGCGTCTGAACGTGTCGTTCGACCGCTTCATCCGCACCACCGAAGAGCAGCATCATCGCTCCAGCCAGGAGATCTGGCGGCGCATGGAAGCGAACGGGGACATCTATGCCGACACCTATGCCGGCTGGTACTCCGTGCGGGACGAGGCGTATTACGCCGAGGATGAGACGCGGTTGAACGATGACGGCGTTCGGCTCGGACCGCAGGGCACGCCGGTCGAATGGGTCGAGGAGAGGAGCTATTTCTTCCGTCTGTCCGCCTATCAGGACAAGCTCCTGAAGCTGTACACGGACAACCCCGACTTCATCGGCCCGGACTCTCGCCGCAACGAGGTGGTGAGCTTCGTCAGGAGTGGCCTGCGCGATCTCTCGATCTCGCGCACCACCTTCGACTGGGGCGTCAAGGTGCCCGGCGACGAGGAGCACGTGATGTATGTCTGGGTCGACGCGCTCACCAACTATATCACCGGCATCGGCTTTCCGGACGAGAGCGACGGCAACTGGCGCTACTGGCCGGCTGACGTGCATATCATCGGCAAGGACATCATCCGCTTCCATGCCGTGTACTGGCCCGCGTTCCTGATCTCGGCCGGCATTCCCGTGCCGAAGCGCGTCTATGCCCACGGCTTCCTGTTCAACAGGGGCGAGAAGATGTCGAAGTCGGTCGGCAACGTCGTCGACCCCTTCAACCTCGCCGACCAGTATGGCGTCGACCAGATGCGCTATTTCTTCCTGCGCGAGGTGCCGTTCGGCCAGGACGGCAACTACAACCATGAGGCCATCGTCGCGCGCATCAATGCCGACCTCGCCAACGATCTCGGCAACCTCGCGCAGCGCTCGCTGTCGATGATCGCAAAACAGCTTGGCGGCGTGCTGCCGGAGCCCGGCGAGTTCAGCGACAACGACAAGGCGATCCTGACGATGGCCGACGGCATGATCGCCGCATCGCGCGAGGCAATGGCGACGCAGCAGATCCATCACTGGCTCAACGCGGTGTGGGCCGTGGTCGCGGAGGCCAACCGCTATTTCGCGGGCGAGGCGCCGTGGGCGCTCGCCAAGACCGATCCGGCCAGGCAGAAGACGGTCCTCTACGTCACCGCCGAGGTCGTGCGCCAGATCGCGATCCTGGCCCAGCCGGCGATGCCGACAGCCTCGGGCTTGCTGCTCGACAGCCTCGGTATTCCCGAGGACGAGCGCAACTTCGCCATGCTCGGCGGTGGGAAGCGGATCGCGCCAGGCTCGACGCTGCCGGCGCCGACGCCGGCGTTCCCGCGCTACATCGAGCCGGCGGCCTGAGGCGTTCAGACGATGCTGGTCGACAGTCATTGCCATCTGGATTTTCCGGACTTTGCGGAAGATCTCGACGGGATCGTGTCGCGTGCGCGCGCGGCCGGCATCACCCGTTTGGTCACGATCTCGACGCGGGTGCGGAGGCTGAACCAGCTTCTGGCGATCGCCGAGCGCTACGACGATGTCTACTGTTCGGTCGGCACTCATCCGCATAACGCGGATGAGGAGGACGGCATTTTGCCGGATGAGCTGATCGCGCTGACGCAGCATCCCAAGGTCGTCGCGCTCGGAGAGGCCGGGCTCGACTATTTCTACGACAATGGCTCGCCGGAAGCGCAGGCGAGGGGCTTTCGCGCCCATATCGCCGCCGCGCGCGCCACCGGCCTGCCGCTTGTGATCCACACCCGCGAGGCCGATGCGGATTGCGCCCGCATCCTGGAAGAGGAGGCGGCACGCGGATCGTTTCGCGCGGTGCTGCATTGTTACACCGGCGGCCGCGAGCTGGCGCTGAAGGCGGTGTCGCTCGGGCTCTATATCGGATTCACGGGCATCCTGACGTTCAAGAAGTCGGAGGCCCTGCGCGCGCTTGCGGCGGAGTTGCCGCCCGACCGTATTCTGGTTGAAACAGACTCGCCCTATCTTGCGCCGGGCAAGTTTCGAGGCAAGCGCAACGAGCCGGCCTATGTGGTCGAAGTGGCCAAAGTGCTTGCCGAGACGCGCGGCGTGTCGTTCGATGAGATCTCACGCCAGACAAGCGAAAACTTCTTCCGCCTGTTCTCCAAGGTGAAAGCTTGAGACTGGAAGCCGCATGACGCTGACGCTGACGATCCTGGGCTGCGGCTCCTCCGCCGGCGTGCCGCGCCCGGCCCTCGGTTGGGGCGCCTGCGACCCGAGCAATCCGAAGAACCGCCGCCGCCGCTGCTCGCTGCTGGTCGAACGGAAGTCCGAGCACGGCACCACGCGGATCGTGATCGACACCTCGCCGGATCTGCGCGAGCAATTGATCTCGACCAATGTCGACCACATCGACGCGGTGTTCCTGACTCACGAGCACGCCGATCAGACCCACGGCATGGACGATCTGCGTTCGGTCGTCATGCACATGCGCCGCCGCATCCCGACCTATTTCAACCTGTCGACCGCCAAGGACATCATGGCGCGGTTCTCCTATTGCTTCATTTCGCCTGAGGGCAGCGACTATCCGCCGATCCTGACGCGGCATTCGATCGAGGCGGGCGAGAGCCAGATCATTCTGGGGAAGGGCGGTGCCGTGACGATGACGGCGTTCCTGGTGCAGCACGGCGCCATTCCCGCGCTCGGCTATCGCATCGGGGATGCCGCCTACACGCCGGATCTCAACGACATCCCGCGCGAGAGCTGGGGCGCGCTGGAAGATCTCGACCTCTGGATCGTCGACGGGCTGCGCTACACCAGCCATGTCAGCCATTTCAGCATCAACGACGCGCTGTCCTGGATCGAACGCTTCAAGCCGAAGCGTGCGGTCATCACAAACATGACGGCCGATGTCGACTATGAGGTGATCAGGCAAACGCTGCCTGCTGGCGTGGTGCCGGCCTATGACGGCCTGCAGCTGGAGACGCATTAGAGCGTTTTCGAGCGAAGTGGGACCGGTGCGCGTCAAGAAAACGCGTCAAACCGAAAAGCGCGCGCCTACCAGCTGTAGCGCAGCGCGGCCTTGCCGGTGTAGGCGCGTATCAAGCTCGACACTTCGCTGTCGAAGCTCGCCGAGGCGGACCAGCCGTTCACGGCGCGCAGCTCGAGCGCAACGCCCGTGAGCGCTGCGTTCGGCGCCAGGGCCGCACCGCTCGCGGTCAAGGCCTGACCGGGCAAGGACAGGAACGCGGCCGGGATCGATTGCCCCGCGCTGAAATCATGCGCCCAGGCGAGCCGCCCACGCAGGCTTACCACGCTTCCCGGCAACGCAAGCTGCGTGCTCGTGCGCAGGCCGAGCTCGGTGCGGCTGTCGGTGAAGTTGTCGCTGCCGGCTCCGGTTGAAAATGCATTGGCCGCCTCCGGCGCCTGCGTCCCACCCGAGGAGGGTAGGCGGAATGTGGTGACCTGCGCCGCCGCATAGGGCGTGATGCTGAGCCACGGTGTGGCCAGACGATAGCCGCCCTCGACGCGGCCGGAATAAGCATTGGCGTTGATCGCCGCGGCGAGCTGTCCGGAGCCGGCCGGCGTCACCGGATGATCGTTGCTGATGGCTTGCCAGCCGTAAGCGAGACCGGTGGAAACATAGGCCGATCCGACGCTGTGCCGGACGAACGCGCCGGCCTGAAACAGGTCGGAGCGGCCATTCGAAAAATTGTTGGCGAAGCCGGTGCCGCCCCCGGCCAGCGCAAAGCCCATCCGGGTCTGCGGTGAGAGCGAATAATCAGCTCCGGCCACGGTCCCAAAACTGCGGCTGGCCGATCCGGTGCCGCCGGTCGATACCTGCGAGCCGCCGAAACCCGCAGCCCAGACGCTCCAGTGGGGGGCCGCGAGCGCCGGCCTGCCGTAGATCGCCGCATAGGCCTCGCGTCCGATGCCGCCATGCGTCTGGTCGTTTGCGATATCGGCGTAGGCTGCCAGCTCTGCGTCCAATTCGGCCGGGCCGATGCCGCGGCCATCGGCGGCGGGATCGAGCAGGGCGAGCGTGAACTGCCTCATCGCCAGGAAGGTGGCCTGTGCCGTCTCGCCGCGCGGGGCGCCATCGGAGCCGCCGCCCAGGGCATGTCGCATGCCGAACCGTGCCGCGCCGGCAAGTCCGGGCGGCTCGCTGTTCCAGCCGTAGTTCGGCGGCATGCCGCCGCCATTGCCGTTGCCGAACGGCGCTCCGCCAAAACCGGACGCCTGCGGCCCGCCGAACATGGAGCCATTCATGCCGCCGAAATTATTGAAACCGTTGCCGGGCGCGTTCGGACCAGGGGGACCGAAATTCTCGGCGCCCCCGAACGCGCCGAATTCGCGCATGACCTGCGCATCCGCCGCGCGCGGTAGCAGCAATCCAGTCGTCAATAGCAGCAGCGCCAGACGCGCACACACGTCTGCGCTCAAGACACAAACCGCATGAAGCGCCCCAACCGCGCCGGACGCCGGCCGCGCAGCCCGCGCGGCGAATCAGGTGAAAGCAGCGAATCCGACGGAGCTGAATCGTAAATGCGTCTCTAACGTTTTCCAATCTTTTCCTGGCGTGTCTCGATGTCGTCGAACTCGCGCGGACGGTTTCGAGACGATGCGCAGTCGCCGTCGAGATGCGGTCATTGTTTCAAAATGTGTCCAAGGCTCAGGCCGAGATCGCCTTGACCGAGCCCACTTCGTTGCGCAGCAGGAATTTCTGGATCTTGCCCGTGGACGTCTTCGGGATCGGCCCGAACACGACCGCCTTCGGCGTCTTGAAGCCGCTCATCTGCGAGCGGCAGAAGGCGATGATCTCGGCTTCGCTCGCGCTGGCGCCGTCCTTCAGCTCGACGAAGGCGCAGGGCACCTCGCCCCATTTCGGATCGGGTTTTGCGACCACTGCTGCGAACAATACGGCGGGGTGCTTGTAGAGGATGTCCTCGACCTCGACGGACGAGATGTTCTCGCCGCCGGAGATGATGATGTCCTTGGAGCGGTCCTTGATGATGACATAGCCGTGCTCGTCGAGCACGCCGAGATCGCCGGTGTGAAACCAGCCGCCCGCGAAGGCTTCCGTCGTCGCCTTCTCGTTCTTCAGATAGCCCTTCATCACGATGTTGCCGCGGAACATAACCTCGCCGATGGTCTCGCCGTCGCGCGGCACTTCCTGCATGGTCTGCGGATTGATGACGGTGACGCCTTCCTCGAGCGGGTAGGGCACGCCCTGCCGGCGCTTCATGCGTGCGCGCTCGGCGGCCGGGAGCTCGTCCCAGCCGGGCTGCTCGGCGCAGACGGAGGCGGGACCATAGACCTCGGTCAGGCCGTAGACATGGGTCAGCTTGATGCCGATGTTTTCGGCGCCTTCCAGCACCGCGACCGGCGGCGCTGCGCCCGCGATCAGGCCGACGACGCGGCGGGCTGCACTGCCTTTCGGTGCATCGGGCGCGTTGATCAGAGTATTGTAGACGATCGGCGCGCCGCACATGTGGGTGACGCCGTGCTGCCTGATCAGCTCGAAGATTTTCGTCGGCTCGACCTTGCGCAGGCAGACATTGATGCCGGCCGCGGCCGCGATGGTCCAGGGGAAGCACCAGCCGTTGCAGTGAAACATCGGCAGCGTCCAGAGATAGACCGGATGTTGGCCGAGATTGCCGGCGAGGATGTTGCTGACGGCGTTCAGATACGCGCCGCGGTGATGGGTGACGACGCCCTTGGGATTGCCCGTCGTGCCCGAGGTGTAGCTCAGCGCGATCGCGTCCCATTCGTCGCTCAGCGGGATCGCCGCGAATCCGGGATCGCCCTGCGCGACGGCGGCCTCGTATTCGATCTCGCCAATACGTTTGCCGCCCTTGAAGGCAACATCGTCGACGTCGATCACGAGCGGCTTTGGCCCGCTCATCTGCGCCAGCGCATCGGTGATGACGCCCGAAAACTCGGGATCGACAAGAATGATTTTTGCCCCGCCATGATCGAGCTGGAACGCGATCGAGGGCGCATCGAGACGGATGTTGAGTGCATTGAGCACGGCGCCGGTCATCGGCACCGCAAAGTGCGCCTCGTTCATCGCGGGGATGTTCGGCAGCATCGCCGCCACGGTGTCGCCGACGCCGATGCCCTTGCCGGCGAGATACGACGCAAAGCGCCTGCAGCGTTCATAGGTCTGCGCCCAGGTGAAGCTGCGGCCCTCATAGACGGTGCTGACGTGATCGGGATAGACGGCGGCGCTGCGCGCGAGGAAGCTCAGCGGGCTCAGCGGCACGTAGTTGGCTGGCGTCTTGTCGAGGCCGATATTGTACGGGTTCTGTCGCTCACTCATCGACACCCTCCTTAAATCGCGTCAAAGAAATCCGATCGAGATCCAGGGGAAGATCGCAACGATGATCAACCCCACGAGCAGCGCGAGCAGATAGCCCCAGATCGGCCTGATGCCCTCGGCCGGATCGACGCGTCCGATGGCGCAGGCGGCATAATAGCCGACGCCGAAGGGCGGAGCGAATAGCCCGATACCCATGGCGAGAATGATCACCATCGCATAGTGCACCTCGTGCACGCCGACGGCGCGGGCGATCGGGAACAGCAGCGGCCCGAACAGCACGATCGCCGGGATGCCCTCCAGCACGCTGCCGAGGATCGTGAAGGCCAGGATGGACACGGCGATGAAGGTTGCAGGCCCACCCGGTAATCCGGTCATGGCCGCCGCCAGCGAGCGCGAGAAGCCGGATTGCGTCAGGCCCCAGGCCATGCCGGTGGCCGTGCCGATGATCAGGAGGATCGCGCCGGAAAGCGCCGCGGTCTCGACCAGCATCGGAAACAGCCGCCGCCAGTCGAAGCGGCGGTAGACGAGGAGGCCGACCAGGGCGCCATAGACGATGCCGATGGTGGAGACCTCGGTGGCGGTCGCAATGCCCTCGACCACGGCGTAGCGGATCACGAAGGGCAGTGCGAGCGCGGGCAGGGCGATGACGAAGGTCTTGCCGATCTCGCTCCCCGTCGCGCGGCGGACGTGGCTCATGTCCTCGTGGCGGTAGCGCCACCACACCAGCATGCAAAGCGTGATGGCAAGCACGACGCCGGGCAGCAGGCCGCCGGTGAACAGCGCCGCGATCGAGACGCCGGTGACCGAGCCGATGGTGATCAGCACGAGGCTCGGCGGAATGGTCTCGGTCTGGGCGCCGGTCGCCGCAAGCAGCGCAACGAGATCGCCGGGCTTGGCGCCGCGCTGTTTCATCTCCGGGAACAGAACGGGTGCGACCGCGGCCATGTCGGCGGCCTTGGCGCCTGATATGCCTGAGACCAGGTACATGGCGCCGACGAGGACGTAATGCAGGCCGCCGCGGACATGGCCGAGCAGGCTCGCCAGGAAGGCCACCATGGCCCGCGCCATGCCGGTCATCTCGATCAGCAACCCTAAGAACACGAACAGCGGCACCGAGAGCAGGATCAGGTGGCTCATGCCCTCGTCCATCCGCCCGACCAGCACCATCACGGGCGTGCGTGTGGTCAGCGCCAGATAGCCGAAGATCGCGAGACCAAAGCCGAACGCAATGGGAACGCCGGCAAAGACGCAGAAACCGGCGACGCCGACGAAGAAGATGACAAGGTTGAGATTGCCGAGCGGCCGCAAGTATGGCTGCGCCAGCCAGAACAGGCCGACGACGACGGCAACCGAGATCACGGCCGCAAGCACCATCCGGTAGTCGGCGGCGCGGAGCAGCCGCAGCAGCGCAAACGCCGCCATCAGGCAGATGCCGGCCGGCAGCGCCGCGGCGCGCCACATGTTCGAGATCTGCAGCGCCGGCGTGGTGATGAAGCTTTCCTCGTAGGCGTATTCGGCGGATGGCCACACGATCAGCGCCAGGAACGCCAGCGCCGCAGAGGTCGCGACCACGTCGAGATAGGCTCGCATCGCGGGTCCGGCGCTCGCGACGACGGCGGTCATGCGCATGTGCTCGGAGCGGCGGAATGCGACCGCCGCGCCCAGCATGGCCAGCCACAGGAACAGGATCGAGGCGAGCTCATCTGACCAGATCAGCGGCCGGTGCACGCCGTAGCGTGCGACCACACCGGCAAACAGGATCACGATCTCGGCGACCACCAGAATGGCCGCCGGGATCTCGACGGCAAGGCCGAGGATGCGCTCCAGCGAGGCCAGCAATGAGGATCGGCGAGGGGACTGCACAGCCGCCTCGCCCGCCACTTCCATCACCTGAACCTCGACACGAGCCATGGCGGCCCCGCGTTACGACAGCTTGCCGACGGCCTTTTCCAGGAGGTCCCAGGCCTGGTCGCCATATTTACCCTTCCACTCGGCATAGAACCCGGCGGAGCGCAGCTTGTCGCGGAACGGCGCGACAGTGGGCTGGTTGAAGGTCAGGCCCTTGGCTGCGAGCTCCTGCTGCAGGTTGGCATTGAGCTTGGCGGTATCCTCGCGCTCCTTGACGGCGGCGGCATTGATGTTCTTGGCAACGATGGTGCGCACGTCCTCCGGCAACGCGTTCCAGGCTTTACGGTTGGCCAGGAACCAGAAGCCGTCCCACATGTGGTTGGTCAGCGAGCAGTACTTCTGCACCTCGTAGAGTTTTGCGGTCGAGATGATCGCCAGCGGGTTCTCCTGGCCCTCGACGATCTTGGTCTGGAGCGCGGAATAGACCTCGGCGAAATTGATCGAGGCGGGCGCGGCGTCGAACGCCTTGAACATCGAGGTCCACAGCGGCGACACCGGGACGCGGATCTTGAAGCCCTTGAGATCGTCCGGGCCGGCAATCGGCTTGGACGAGGACGTGGTCTGGCGGAAGCCGTTGTCCCAGATCTTGTCCATGACCTCGAGGCCGGCCTTCTTGATCTCGCCACGGACATGGGCACCGAGGTCGCCGTCCATGGCCTTCCAGACCGTGTCGTAGTCCGGGAACGCGAAGCCGATGCCGTTGATGGACGCCGCCGGCACCAGGGTCGACAGGATCAGGCCGGACAGCGTGAAGAACTCGACGCCGCCGGAGCGGATCTGGCTCAGCATGTCGGTGTCGGAGCCGAGCTGGTTGTTCGGGAAGATCTGGAGGTCGAACTTGCCGTTGGTCTCGGCCTTGATCGCCGCCGCCATCTCCTTGGCGCGCACGTTCAGCGGATGGGTGTCCGGCAGGTTGTTGGCATATTTGTAGGTGAACTCGGTGCTCTGGGCGCGGGCCACGTGGGGCGCGCCAATGCCGCCCAGGACCGCGGTCGCGGCGGAGGCCTTGAGAAGCGTGCGTCGGGAAAAGCTCATGGGTCTGCTTCCTCGGAAGGATTGTTTTTGTTGTGAGATGCAAACCTATACGGACGTCGCGTCAGAAGGTCATCTGCGATCTCGCGAAGCTCGCTTATTGCAGCCGGACAACGTCACGGCAATATCGGCTTTCGCCACATGGGGCCGGAAATAAAATGGCGAAAACAACCCCATGCACAGTAGCCGTCAAGAGCTGGGACGATGGTCGAGCGCTAGGCCGGAAACGGCGCTGGAGCGAAGGTATGGTGACAGGAATTTCGCCTAAATATCTGATCCAATTGTATATAAAGATATTCCATAATATACCTTATGCGAATTACGGATATGGCTGTCCGGGCTGGGCCCGCTTGGCGTCTGGCCGCCTAAATCCCTCCTCACCGTTGATTGCCAGACCGCGCGGCAGCCGCGGCCGTGGCGACTCATTGTCACCCGAGCGGGCTTTGGCTGCGCCATTTTCCAATTGAGTGACGCTCGTGAACGGCGTCACCCGAGAGCGTATAGTCGGCAATCAGGACGGCGCCGCGAAGTCGTAGGAGATACGTCCGGCGGGTAGATAGAACAGCGCGATGACGGCGCCGCCGCGGACCTCGGGATAGTGACGGCTGCCGGGATCGGGCGCGGTCCAGCCGGGCCCCTGCCAGCCCTGCAGCCCCTTCAGCTCGGCGCCCTTGTCCAGCGGCACGACCAGGTTCAGCTCCCCGTAAGGGTGACCATGATATTGCCCGCGCAGCACGTCGTGGTCGTCCTCATCCTTGAAGCGGCGCGGATCGGCGCTGTTCATGTAGACGGCCGTGATGCTGAACTGGAACGTCTCGGGCACCGGCTCCAGGATGCGGCTGCGCCGATAGTTGGGTCCTTCGACCTCCTGGTTCGCCGCCCAGCCTTCCTCGACCCCGAGTTTAATCAGGCGCGCCAGGTCCCGGTAGAGCTGGCTGCCCTCGCCGTATCTTTCATTGAGCCACCGCTCCATCTCCGCGCCGGGCGTCATGTCCTTGACCTCGCGTAGAAACGGAATGCTGCACTGAATCAGCTCGTCTCGGCTTCCCATGGCCGTGTCCCAATTGGGTTGCACTCTGGTCCTCGAAGCCCGCGAACGAGGCGAACTCCGCGATATCCGCGCGCGGCATCAGCCTGCCCGCGGTTTGGCTCTTGGCGTGGCCGATCGAGATGCCGCAGACCACCATCCGTTCCGCCGGGATCGACAGCAGCGGACGCAGGATCCGGTGGTATCTGGAGAACGTCTCCTGCGGACAGGACTGAAGCCCGTGGCCTGCCGCGGCCAGCAACACGTTCTGGACGAACATGCCGAGGTCGAGCCAGCTGCCCACCTGCAGGCGCCGGTCGATCGTGACGATCAGCCCGATAGGCGCGCCGAAGAACGCATAGTTCTTGGCGGTTTGGCCGCTCCTGGCTTCGAGATCGGTCTGGGCGATGCCGAGCGAGCCGTAGAACAGCCGGCCGAACTCCTGGCGTCGCCGCAGGTAGGGTTCGGGCAGGTCGCTGGCGTAGTAGCTGTATTCCGACACGTGCTCGTCGCGGGCGGTTTCGTGCGCCTCGCGCAATGCCGCCGACACCTTATCCTTAGTGGCGCCCGCCAGCACGTAGACGTGCCAGGGCTGGATGTTGGCGCCGCTTGGCGCAAACCGCGCCACGCGCAGGATCTGTTCGATGGTCCCTCGCCCGACCGGCGCGTTTGAGAAATCGCGGCACGCAAAGCGGCCTGCGATGATCTCGTCGATCGGGCTTCGCGCAGCCGCGCCCGCGCCGGTCATGGCTTCTTCAAGAGCGGACATCCGCCTTGCTCCATGGGTCGGAAGGCTTCCTCTCCCGGGATCGTTGCCAGCAGCTCGTAATAGTCGAACTTGTATTTGGACTGCTCGGGCGACTTGACGCGAAACAGATACATGTCGCGGACCAGGCGGCCGTCCTCGCGGATCCGGCCATTCTTCGTCATGAAATCGTTCACGGGCATGTCGCGCATCCCGGCGGCGACGGTCGGCCCATCCAGCGTGCCTGCCGCCTGGACTGCTTTGAGGTAGTGCGTCACCGCACCATAGGTGCCGGCGTGGATCATGGTCGGGACCTTCTGGGTCTTCGCGATGAAGCGCTTCGACCAGGCACGCGTGTCGTCATTCACGTCCCAGTAGAAGGCCGAGCTCAGCATCAGGCCCTGGGCGCTCTGCAGTCCGAGGCTGTGAATGTCTGCGATGAAGACGAGCAGCCCGACCAACTTCTGCCGCTGCGTCATGCCGAATTCGCCGGCCTGCTTGACGGCGTTGATGAAGTCGCCGCCGGAGTCAGCGAGCGCGATCACCTCCGCCTTCGACGACTGCGCCTGCAGCAGGAAGGATGAGAAATCCGGCGTGTTGATCGGATGCTTCACTGCGCCGAGGACCTTGCCGCCCATGGCGTCGATGACCTTGCGGCTGTCGGCCTCCAGCTGGGCGCCGAGGGAATAATCGACCGAGATGAAGTACCAGGAGTTTGCGCCGAGACGCGACATCGCTCGCGTCGTTCCCTGCGACAGCGCATAGGTATCGTAGGTCCAGTGAATCCCGGTCGGCGAGCATTCGTCACCGGTCAGGCGCGAAGTGGCGGCGCCCGTGGCGAGGAATAGCTTTTTCTTGTCGCGTGTGATGCCCTGCACCGCCAGCGCGACCGCAGAATTCGGCACGTCGAGAACGACTTCGACGTTTTCATTTTCGAGCCAGCGCCGCACGATGGTCGATCCCACGTCGGCCTTGTTCTGATGGTCGCCAGCGACGATCTGGATGCTGCGCCCGAGCACCTGGCCGCCGAAATCGTCGACGGCCATTTGCGCCGCGACCACCGAGCCCTGCCCGCCATTGTCGGCATAGAGCGAGGACATGTCGGTGAGGACGCCGAGCTTCACCGGACCATCCTGCGCAATGGCCGGCGCCGTGAACAGCGCCAGTGCAACTCCGAGAGCTCCGATCGACATCCCGCAGGATTTCATTTGCCCGTCTCCTCCAAATCCGGCGCCGGGATCATGACGGGATCGCGCGATTGCGGAAGTGAAACTCTTGCAGAGTGATCCTGAACCGCCTTCAGTTTGGTGTGGCGAGCGGCCAAGCGTCGCGCGCCGGGCGCCCTGCTCGGTTGCGTCGGCTGCGTGGTTGGCCTTAACTGCAAGCGATCGCAGGTACGCAACGGGCGCGCGATCCGCCTTGAGACGGTGTGCTGCGCGTGGCTGTTTCCTTCAAGACTCTGGACCTGAACCTGCTCAAGGTCTTCGACGCCGTGATGGAGGAGCGCAGCGTGCTGCGGGCAAGCCAGAGGGTTGCCCTCAGTCAATCGGCCGTGAGCCATTCGCTCGCCCGGCTGCGCGAGATGCTCGAAGACGATTTGTTCGTGCGCACGTCGACCGGCATGCAGCCGACAGCGCGCGCGCTGGCGATGGCGCCGCAGGTTCGCGAGGCCCTGCGATCTCTCGAGGCTGCGGTCGAACTGCCGAGCTTCGTTCCGGCGGCCTCCACCAGGCAGTTCACCCTCGCCGCCAACGACTTCACCACGATGGTGCTGGCGTCACCGCTCCTGAAGATACTCGGTCGAGAAGCGCCGGCGATCGACCTGATCATCAAACCGGTGACGCGGATCGACCTCGCCGAGCAGATTGATCTCGGCCGTATCGACGTTGCGATCGGCGTCTTCTCGGATCCGCCCAGCCGTTTCCGCACCTCGCTGTTGTTCGAATATGACGACGTGCTGATCGTCGGCGGCAAGCGCAAGCTCGGCCGGATCGACAACGCGGCTCTGGCGCGCATGCCGCTGGTCGTCGTCTCCTTCGGCGGCGAACAGGAGGGCGCGATCGGAGGCTTCATCTCCGAGCGCGGCCTCGCCAGGCGATCGGAAATGTATGACCGCGCGGCGCTCGAACGGGCCCTATCCGAAAGCGACCGGCCGCCGCGCATAGCCGTTTCGCTGCCGCATTTTCTTGCCCTGCCCGCCCTGCTCGCGGACTCCGAATTGGCGGCCATCGTTCCGCGTCCATTGGCGCGGGCATTCGAACGCGCCCATGCCGTCACTGCGTATGAGCTGCCTTACGCCACAACTCCGGTCGAGGTCCGGCTGTTGTGGCACGAACGTATCGAGGGCGAGCCGGCGCATGACTGGCTTCACGACATCCTCAGGCGCGCGACCGAGGACCTCCGGCGCGGACGCTAGCGTCCCGGCTCGCTCTCACGGCCAGTCGGCAAAATTCAGCGTCGGCCTCGATCGTCCGGCTCGCACGCGTGCGGCAACGCGCCGGCGCCAGACGCCCGGGGCCTCGCCGGTGTGCTTGCGGAAGAAGCGGCTGAAATATGCGGTGTCCTTGAAGCCCAGCGCAAAGGCGATCTGCTTGACGGCAACGGTGCCGGCCTCGAGCCGGGTCGCGGCTTCCCTGACGAGGCGCTGCTGGATCAGTTCGCTCGGCGAACGCTTCAGCTCGCGGCTGCACAGCGCGTGCAGACGGTCCGGCGTCATGCCGAGAAGCTTGGCGTAATCGCTCACGCGCAGATGCTGCTGATAGCGCTCCTCGAGCAGCCGGCGGAAGCGGCTCAATATCTCGGTACTGCTCCCCTCCTCGTCCCGGTCGTCGTGATCGCCGGCGAACAGGCGCCAGAAGCGCAGCACGCACAGCGTCAGCTCGGCCGACAGGATCGATGCCGCACCGCTGCGGGCAGGCGACGCGATCTCGGCGGCGATCGCCGCAATCGAGCGTGACATCGTGGTCACGAGGCCGGGTTCGACTGGCCGCGCCATGATGCCGCCGGCGGCTTCGAGCGCGAGATAGGCAGGTTCGGCCGACGGCGGCAGATAGCGATGCCACACGCCGGCGCGCAGTTGCAGCAACTCGGCGGTCGCCCCGGCCGGCACCTCGAGCCATTCGGCTGATTCCGCCGGCAGCCAGACGATGGCAGGCCCGGTAAACGTCGTCGTCTTGCCGGCCTGGCCGACTTCGGCGGCGGCTGCGCCGTGCAGGCAGAGCAGATGGATGAACGGCCGGGCCGCTTTCGATGTCAGCATCCAGCGCCGCGCAACGTAGTGCGAGGTGATCAGCTCGGCGCCGACGGGCGCAGCGCCGCTCGCGGCCGCTGGACCGGCGCCCGCGACGCCTCGACGCAGCTGGCCGTCGCCGCCAGAAAAGTGCAATCTTTCGCCGGATCTGTCCATTGTGCGAACAAACCCCTCGGTGCTTGCTAGGTCAAGTCCTGGTCGCGGCCGGCTTCCCGAAGCCGCGCCGAAAAGAAACCGGGACCAAGAGGAACGACCCACTCGCTTGCGAACAACCGCTTGAGTGAAACACGAGGGAGGATCGACATGTTTTCGGCGAACCGTCGAACGTTGCTGCGCGTCACTGGCCTGGTGGCTGTCGCCACGGCTCTCGGGACCTTTGCGACCACGGCCGATGCGCAGGAGAAGATCCGGATCGGCTATGCCATCTCCAAGACCGGTCCCTATGCCGGCGGCGCCGGCATCACCACCCTGCCCAATTACGAGCTGTGGGTGAAGGACGTGAACGCGGCCGGCGGCATCAAGCTCGGCGACAAGAAGCTGCCGATCGAGGTGGTCGAATATGATGACCGCAGCAGTTCCGAGGAAGCCGTCAAGGCGATCGAGCGCCTCGCCAACCAGGACAAAGTTGATTTCATTCTGCCGCCCTGGAGCACCGGCCTCAACCTTGCGGTCGGCCCGACGCTGAACCGCCTCGGCTACCCTCACCTCGCGGTGACCTCGGTGACCGACAAGGCGCCGGAGCTCGCCAAACGCTGGTCGAACGCGACGTTCTGGCTTGGGACGTCGGCGCAGATATCCGAGGGGCTGGCCGATCTGCTCGGCAAGCTGAAGAGCGAAGGCAAGATCGGCGCGAACGTTGCGATGGTCAGTGTCGCCGACCAGTTCGGCATCGAGCTCTCCGCCGCCGGCCGCGAGGCCTTCAAAAAGCACGGCTTTACCCTCACCTACGACAAGACCTACCCCATGGGCGCGCAGGATCTTCAGCCGCTGCTGAAGGACGCGATCGCGTCTAACCCGGATGCGTTCGTCGCCTTCAGCTATCCGCCGGATACGATCGCGCTGACCGAGCAGGCGCAGCTCCTGAAGTTCAATCCGAAGGTCTTCTACGTCGGCGTCGGCACCGCCTTCCCGCTCTACAAGGGCAAGTTCGCAGCCAACAGCGACGGCGTGATGGGGATCGGCGGCTGGAACGCGGACTCGCCGCAGCTGAAGGACTATCTCTTGCGCCACAAGGCCGCGACCGGCAAGGAGCCGGATCGCTGGGCGAGCTCGATCACCTATGCGAGCCTCCAGGTGTTGCAGCAGGCGATCGAAAAGGTCGGCAAGCTCGATCGCGCCGCCGTCGCGGCGGAAATCCGCTCGGGTACGTTCGACACCATCATCGGCAAGGTCAAGCTGAAGGACGGATTGCTCCAGGAAGTCTGGAGCGTCGGCCAATGGCAGAACGGCGAGTTCTACGCGCTCGCGCCGGCCTCTCTGCCGGGCGCGCGTGCGCCGGTCGTGCCCAAGGCGCAGTGGCAGTAAGGCTGGTTGGCAGGCCTTGCGCCCGCGAGGCCTGCCTGCCGTCCGCTCGAGGGGACGCGGTTTCATGCTGCTTGTCGACATCATCCTGCCGGGCCTCGTGCTCGGCGGCATGTACGCGCTGATCGCGCTCGGGCTGACGCTGCAATATGGCGTGGCGCGGATCATGAACCTGTCCTACGGGGAGTCGCTGGTCGCGGCCGCCTTCGGCGCGTTCTCGCTCTACAGCGGACTTGGGCTGAGCCCGCTGGCCGCGCTGCTGCTGGCCGTCCCAATCGCGATGGCGCTGAACTGGCTGCTCTATCGCTTCCTGCTGGAACGGCTGATGCGGCGGGGCAAGGACCGGGGCGCGCAGGAGATCGACAGCATCCTCGTGACTTTCGGCGTGCTGTTCGTGATCCAGGGCGCCATGCTGGTCGCCTTCGGCGGCCAATACTACAGCTACAGCTATCTCTCCATTCCGCTGACGATCATGGGCTCGACGCTTGCGGTCAATCGCCTGGTCGCGCTGCTGTTCGCGGCCGTGGTCGGCGGCGCGGTGTATCTCGCCCTCACCCGGACGCGGATCGGCACCGCCGTGCGCGCCATCGCGGTCGATGCCAATGCCGCGCGCCTTGTCGGGATCGACGTCGCGGCGTTGTCGGGGCTGGCGTTTGCTTTCGGCGGTGGCCTCGTTGCCGTCGGCGGCGTGCTGGTCAGCATGTTCCTCACCTTCAATGCCGCGATGGGCGTGGTCTTTACCATGAAGGCGCTGGTCGTGGTCATTATGGGCGGCGTCGGCAACGTCATGGGCGCGCTGGCTGCCGGGCTGCTGCTCGGCGTGGTCGAGACGGCGGTGGCACGGCTGGTCGACCCCGGGCTGACGCTGGCCGCGACCTACGCGCTGTTTCTCGGCGTGCTGCTGATCAGGCCGACCGGCCTGTTCGGGAGAGCTGCGTCGTGACCGGGGCCATGCGCGCATTGCTGTGGTGTGCCGCCCTTGCGCTGGCTGCGGCTGTTGTCACCTATCCGCTTTATGCCAACGGCTATTATCTCGCGCTCGGCATCAGCGTCCTCTATTTCACGATCCTTGCGACCGCATGGGCAATGTTCTCGGGTCCCACCCGCTACATCTCGCTTGCGACGGTCGCCTTCTTCGGCCTCGGCGCCTACACGGCCGCGGTGTTAGGTGAGACCATGCCCTGGCCGGTCGTGCTGCTTGCCGCGGCCGGCGTCGGCGCCCTCACCGCCGCCATCACCGGGCTTTCGACGCTGCGGCTGTCAGGCATCTATTTCGTGATCTTCTCCTTCGGGCTTGCCGAGCTGATCCGGCAGCTCGTGATCTGGTACGAGGTCAACATCCACAAATCGGTCGGCCGCTATCTCTTCAGCGCGGTGACGCAGGACATTCTCTACTGGCAGCTGCTGGGCTTGACCACCATCGTCTTCCTGGTGGGCTGGCTGCTCGGGCGCTCGCGCTACGGGCTGGCCTTGCGCGCCATCGGCGCCGACGAGACCGCGGCCAGCCATTCCGGCATCGACGCGACGCGCATCAAGCTCGGCGTCTTCATCCTGAGCGCGACGTTCATGGCGATGACGGGCGCGGTGATGGCGCCGCGCTGGACCTATATCGATCCGGCGATCGCCTTCAATCCGACGATCTCGTTCCAGGTCGTGATCATGGCATTGCTCGGCGGCGCCGGCTCGCTGTTCGGGCCTGTACTCGGCGTCATTCCGCTGGTGCTGCTGTTCGAGGTGCTGACCGCGACGCTGCCGAACCATTTCAGCATCGTGCTCGGCATCATCTTCGTCCTCATCGTCATGGTGCTGCCGAATGGCGTGATCGGCCTGTTCGGGGCAGGCCGCTGGCGCGTTCCGGCCGGTCATCCCGCCGCCGCTTCCGCCCGCAAGACGGATGCAACGCTGCTCGCGGTCGACGCCGTCAGCAAATCGTTCAGCGGGCTGCGCGCCGTCGAGGACGTCAGCTTCACCGTCGCGCCGGGCGAGATCATCGGCATCATCGGTCCGAACGGCTCCGGCAAGACGACTCTGCTGAATACGCTGTCGGGAGCCCTGCGCCCCTCGGCGGGCACGATCCGCTTCAGTGGGACCGTCCTCAACGGCCTGCGCGCGCATCAGATCGCGCGCCTTGGGCTTGCGCGTACGTTCCAGCTGGTGCGCGTGATGCCGGACCTGACGGTCGCCGAGAACGTTGCAGCGGCGCGGCTGTTCTCCACGTCAAGCGGTTCGGACGCAACGGGACGTGAGCTGCTGGATCTGGTCGGGCTCGGCACCATGCACGAGGCCCCCGCCAGCGAATTGACCTATATCGACCAGAAGCGGCTCGAGCTTGCGCGCGCACTGGCGCTGCAGCCGCGCCTCGTGCTGCTCGACGAATGGCTGGCGGGCCTCAATCCGAGCGAGCTCGAGACCGGCATCGCCCTGATCGCGAAACTGCGCGATCGCGGCCTTACCATCATCATGGTCGAGCATGTCATGGATGCGATCCGCGCGCTGTGCGGCCATTGCATCGTCATGAACGCCGGCAGCGTGATCGCGCGCGGCACGCCGGACGATGTCCTGGCCGATCCGAAGGTCGTCGCCGCCTATCTCGGAGGTGACGATGCTTGAGGTCGCCGCCCTCTCCCACTTCTATGGCAAGCACCAGGCCCTGGCCGAAATTGCGCTCGGCATCAAGCAAGGCGAGATCGTCGCGATCCTCGGCGCCAACGGCGCCGGCAAGTCCACCCTGCTCAAGAGCATCGCCGGGCTGGTCAGGCCTGCGCCGGGCGCGACGATCAGGTTCGAGGGACAGGGCATTGCCGAGCTGCCCGCCCATCTGATCGTGGAGCGCGGCATCGCCCTGGTGCCTGAGGGACGCGGCGTCTTCGGCGAACTGACCGTTGCCGAGAATTTGCAGCTCGGCGCCTATCCCGCGCGCGCCCGCGCCGGCGAAGCGGACCGGCTCGCAAGGATCCTAAAACTGTTCCCGCGCCTTGCCGAGCGTATGACCCAGGCCGTCCGCACCATGAGCGGCGGCGAGCAGCAGATGGTGGCGATAGGCCGTGCGCTGATGTCGAACCCGCTGCTGCTCCTGCTCGACGAGCCCTCGCTCGGCCTGTCGCCCCTGCTCAGCCGCGAGGTGTTTCGCGCGCTGACGCAGATCCGCGCCAGCGGCGTCGGCGTGCTGCTGGTCGAGCAGAACGCACGCGCCAGCCTCGACATCGCCGATCGCGTCTACCTGATCGAGTCCGGCCGCAACGCCGGCAGCGGACCGGCGGCCGCGATGAAGAACGATCCCGAGATCCAGCGCGCCTATCTCGGCAAGGCGCGTGCCGCATCGTCCCCACATTGATCACCCCATGGAGAGCGCCATGAACGCAATCGACCTTCTCATCGGCGGCAAGGACCAGTCGGCCAGCAACCAGCGGACCTTCCAGCGCCGCAATCCGATTTCCGGTGAGGTCGCGACAACAGTGGCCGCGGCCTCGATCGACGATGCGATGCGCGCCGCCGACGCTGCGGCCGCGGCCTTTCCGGCCTGGTCGCAGCTCGGCCCCTCCGAGCGCCGCAAGCGGCTCAACGCGGCCGCCGACATCCTCGCGCGCCGGGCCGCGGAGTTCACCGCGCTGATGGTCGCCGAGACCGGCGCCACCGCGGGCTGGGCCGGCTTCAATGTGCATCTCGCCGAAGGCATGCTGCGCGAGGCCGCCGCCATGACGACGCAGATCTCGGGTGAGGTCATCCCGTCCGACAAGCCCGACAATCTCGCGATGGCCTTCCGTCAGCCGGTTGGCGTCGTGCTCGGAATTGCGCCGTGGAATGCGCCCGTCATCCTCGGCGTGCGGTCGGTCGCGATGCCGCTTGCCTGCGGCAACACGGTGGTGCTGAAGGCGTCCGAGATGAGCCCCGGCGTGCACCGCCTGATCGGAAACTGCCTGACGGAGGCCGGCGTGGGCGACGGCGTCGTCAATGTCGTGACCAATGCGCCGGAGGATGCGCAGGCCGTGGTCGAGGCGCTGATCGCCCATCCCGCCGTCCGCCGCGTCAACTTCACCGGCTCGACCCGGGTCGGCCGTCTCATCGCCCTCGCCTGCGCCAAGCATCTCAAGCGCGCGCTGCTGGAGCTCGGCGGCAAGGCCCCGCTCGTCATCCTCGACGATGCTGACCTCGATGCCGCCGTGAATGCCGCGGCCTTCGGCGCCTTCATGAACCAGGGGCAGATCTGCATGTCGACGGAACGCATCGTCGTCGACGACAAGGTCGCGGACGCCTTCATCGCCAAGTTCGCTGCCAAGGCCAAGAGCCTTCCTCACGGCGATCCCCGCAAGGGCAATGTCGTGCTCGGCTCGCTGATCAGCGGCGCAGCCAGCGACCGCGTACGCGGCCTGATCGACGACGCCGTCGCCAAGGGAGCGGTACTTGCGGCAGGCGGACACGGCAGCGGCACGATCATGCCGGCCACCATCGTCGATCACGTCACCCCGGCGATGCGCATCTATGGCGAGGAAAGCTTTGGTCCGGTCGTGACCGTCGTGCGGGTCAGCGGGGTGGACGAGGCGGTGCGGGTTGCCAATGACACCGAATACGGCCTCTCCTCCGCCGTGTTCGGCCGTGACATCGCGCGCGCCCTCGGCGTCGCCAAGCGGATCGAAGCCGGCATCTGCCACGTCAATGCGCCGACCGTGCACGACGAGCCCCAGATGCCGTTTGGCGGCACCAAGGCGTCGGGCTACGGGCGCTTCGGCGGCAAGGCTGCCATCGACGAGTTTACCGAGCTGCGCTGGATCACCATGCAGACGGGACCTCGCCATTATCCGTTCTGAAGCGAGACCTGCGCTCGCCGTGTGACCCGCTTAGCGCAGCGGCAGCAGGTCCAGCTGGCTCTGCGCCTTCTTCACTGCTGCTCCGAACCAGCTCTGGCCCGGCGCTTCCTTGGCGAAGCATTTTGTGTAGGCGTCCATGGCCTGGTCCTCCTTGGCCATGGCGTCCTGCGGGGTCTTCCTGGCCATCATCTGCGTCCAGACCTTCTCACAGGCCGGGATCTCGGCCGTCTTCACGGCGTCGGTTGCGGAAAGGAAAAAGACCTTCTCGCCCTGGACCGCGACGACGTCGATTTCATGTGGCGGCCCCTTCAGGTCGCCGTTGCCGCGCACGCCCAGCACGGCCACCGCGGCGCTCGCGGACGCGGGCTTGGTGACCGGCAGCTCCGCATATTTGGCGAAGGCGGCGTCCTGGATCGCCTGATAGTAGAAGCGGTCCGACTTGATCGCTGCGCCGATCTCCTGCGGCATGCCGTCCTCGCGATGCTCGCCCAGCCAGTGCTTCAATAGTCCGGTCGTGGTCACCACGGCCTGCATCTTGTCGCCTTCGGAGGCGAAGCCGAGTCCGTCGAGATGCCCGAAACCAGAATCGCCCTTGAACAGGGTGTCGACGTTCGACTTGCCGTCTGCCGGGAGGCCTTTGATCGTGACCGGACCGACCAGGCCGCGCAGGACGCGCGCCAACTCGCTCAATGCGGCGTCGTGCTGTTTGAAAGTCTCGTCGTTCTCCTTGGCCTTGGAGAATTTCGCGATGTAGCGATCGCGCAGGTCGAGATAATTCTGCTCGGGCCCGGCCGCATGGGCTGATGTCGCGAAGGCGAGCAGGCAGAGCAAGGCGAGCGATCTCATTGCAATATCCGAAAAGACTGGAAACGACCTCCAGTCTTTGTGCCGCTGCCGCGCGGGAAGGTTCATCCGCGAGGGCGGGCCCTACTCCGCCGGCGTGAGCTGCCGGGTCAGGCGCATCGCCGCGGTCTCGCGGACGCGAACACGGGCGCGGCGCTTGCGCCACCAGATCACGACCCCGGTGACCGAGAGCGCGGCCACGACCAGCCCCATGATCGAGATCAGGATACGGCCGGGCAGCCCGACGATGCGGCCCGAATGCAGCGGAAACTGCGCCTGCACGAAGATGTCGGCGGCGGTGCCGACCCAGGGCAGCCGCTCGCCGATCGGACGGCCGTCCTCGCTGTCGTAATAGAGCTGCGCCGGGCCGACGCCGCCGGCACCGTGATCATCGCCGGGGTGGAAGTAGGCCGCGGCATAGACGCCATGGGCCGGGCCATAGCTGAGCGCGCCGACCGGGGTGGTCCAGCCCCGTGCCTTGCCGTCGGCGGCGGCGCGCGCGGCAATCTCGGCGAACGTCATCCTGGGCTCGATGGGATCGTCGAGATTGCGATAGGGCCGCTGCTCATACGGCGTCGGCGTGTAGTTCGACACCATCTTCATCAGCGGCGAGAACACCTCGAAATAGAGGTTCAGCGAAAATGCCGTGAAGGCGATGATGAACAAGACGCCCCAGGTCCACAGGCTGAAGGCGCGGTGGATGTCGAAATTGATCCGGTAGGCGCTGCCGGAGGTCTTGATGGTCCAGGCCGGCGCCCAGCGCGCCCAGAAGCCGCGGTCGAGCTGCCGCGCGACCTCGGGCGCCCGCGCCGCCTTGGCACGTCGCCGCGAGGGCAGCGTCAGATAGAAGCCGACGAAGCAATCGATGGTCCAGATGATGGCGATGATGCCGAGCACGCGCATGCCCCAGCGGTCGCTGCCCCAGAATTCCGGGATGTGCATGGTGTAATGCAGCTTGTACAGGAACGAGACGAAGTTTTCGCGGGTCACCGGCCACACCGCGCCCCAATAGCGGCGGCCAAGCTCCACGCCGGTGTTGGGATCGAGGAAGACCTGGTTGTAGTCGAGCGGATAGCGTTTGCCGGTCGCCGGATCGATCCGCGGCATGATGAAGAACCACAGCGAGTGGCCCTCCTCCGGCGTCATGAAGAGATAGACGGCGCGCGCACGGGGATCGCGCTCCTCGATCATCTTCGCGAGCTCGATCGAGGGAATGGCCGGGCCCTTGGTCGAGACATCGAACAGATGGCTGTTCAGGACGTCGTCGATCTCGTGGTCCCAGGAGATGATCGCGCCGGTGATGCCGGAAAAGAACAGAAATCCGGCCGTGAGCAATCCCGCCCAGCGATGCAGCTTGCCGAATATCGCTCTCATCGTCTTCCACTCTCGTCCAGCACGTCCGACTCCCATCGCCGGACTATCTTCAGTTCGAACTCACCACCGGTAGGTCAGCTTGCCGATGGCCTTACGTCCCTCCGCATAGAAGCAGCCCGACAGGTTGTAGCAGGCGGCGACGTATCGGGTGTCGGCGAGGTTGGTGACGTTCAGCGACAGGCGCCAATTGTCCCTGGTGTAGGCCAAAAGCGCATCCAGCACGGTCGAGGCTCCGACCTTGAACGTGTTGGCGTCATCGCCCCAGGTCGCGCCGACATAGCGGATGCCGCCGCCGAACTGCAAGCCCGCCAGCGGCCCATTCTGGAGCGTGTAGTCGCTCCACAGCGAAGCGCGATTGAGCGGAACCGTCGTTGGCGCCTTGCCGACATTGACCGGATCCTGCGTGACGATGGCATCGACATAGGCATAGGCGGCGCGCAGGTTCCAGCCGTCGGCGAGCGACATCGTGCCTTCGAGCTCGATGCCGCGCGATTTCACCTGGCCGGTCTGGTCGGCGAAGACGGACCCGGGCGCATAGGTGACGACGTTGTCACGCGTCAAATCGAAGGCCGCGAAGGTGAACAGCGCGTTCCAGCCGAGCGGCTGGTACTTGACGCCGACCTCGTACTGCACGCCCGTCTCTGGATTGAGCATCTGGCCGCCCGGCCCTGTCGCCAGCACGGGCAGAAACGATTCCGAATAGCTGAAGTAAGGCGCGATGCCGTTGTCGAAATTGTACATCACGGCGGCGCGGCCGGTGAAGGCCGAGGCATCCTTCGAGACCGACGTGTTGGCGATGCCGCTGTCGACCTGCGTCGTCACGAAATCCTGGCGGCCGCCGAGCTGGAACGACAGCCGGCCAAGCTTGATCTGGTCCTGCGCATAGAGGCCGACCTGCGACTGCTTGACGCCGGTGTTGTCGCTCATCGCGCCGATGGTCCAGTCGTAGCTGTAGACCGGATTGAAGACGTTGATCTCGGGCGCCGACGTCGTGACGCTGAACGCGGTGTCGCGGAACGTGGTGTTGCGATAGTCGATCCCGACCAGCGTGGTGTGGCTCAGGATTCCGGTGGTGAACTTGCCCTGGAGCTGATTATCCACCGCAAAGGAGTTGATGTAGGAGTTGCTGTAGCTGCCGTAGCGCGCGAGCTGCCCCGCGGCCTCGTCGGTATAGCCGCCGCCGTAAAACACCTTCTCCTCGTTGTGCTGATAGGCGTAGCGCAGGTTCTGCCGGAAGGTGATGTTGTCGGTGAAGTCGTGCGAGAGCTGGTAGCCGGCGGTCGCGATCTCGGTGTTGAAGGCATCGAAGCTCGGTACGCCCGCGAAGAACGAGACCGGGATGGTGCGGCCGTTGTTCGGCCATACCGTGCCGGAAGCCGGCAGGAACTGGAGGCCCCACCCTGCCCGGTCCTTCTGGTAGTTGGCGAGCACGGTGATGGTGGTATCGTCGTTCGGCTTGAAGGTGACGGCGGGCGCGATGAAGACGCGGTTGTCCTTGCTGAAGTCGACCTGGGTTTCGCCGTCGCGAACCACGCCGGTCAGGCGCCACAGTACTGTGCCTTCCTTGTTGGCGGGGCCGCCCATGTCGAACTGGCCCTGATAGCGGTTGAAGCTGCCACCGGAGATCGACGCCTCGCCGAACTGCTGCGCGGTCGGCAGTTTTGTCACGTAGTTGAGCAGGCCGCCGGTGCCGCTGCCGCCATACATCGCCGAGGACGGGCCCTTGAGAACTTCCAGGCGCTCGGCGCCGTAGGGATCGAGTCCGTTGAAATGCACGTAATTGCTGGACGGGATTCGCAGGCCGTCGATGTAGAGGCCCGGCATGGTCATGTCGAAGCCGCGGATCTGGAGGCCGCCGAAGCGGGTGTCCGAGCCGCCATTGACGTCGCCGCTGACGCCGGCGGTGTAGCGCAGCGCCTCGCCGATCGAGACCGCGCCCTGGTTCCTGATCTGATCGGTGGTGACGATGGACACCGACTGCGGGGTCTCGATCAGTGGCGTGTCGATCTTGGTGGCGGTGCCGCTGCGCGTGGCGACGAAACCGCGCACGGGGCCGCCGGCGCGTTCACCTGTCGCGCCATTCGACGCCGACTGGGCCGGCGCGGCTTGCTGCGCGGGAGCGCGACGGCTGGCGCGGGAGGTGCGCGTCGATGCCGATCGTCGCGACACGGCGGTCGCGGCCGGACGTGCACGCTGGGCCGGCGCGTCAACGGTGACAGAGGGAATTTGCGTCTGCGCCTGCACGGGACCAAGGGGAAGGATGAGAGCGGCTGAGCTGACGGCTCCGAAGAACAGCACCTGAGCTTGTCGAAGACGCGTGTCGGAACGCGAAGGAAGTTGGAAGTCAGTCACGTCTTGAGAGGCCCCACGCACTGCCGGCTTCGCCGGTATCGTTTTTGATGCCCCGCCCTAACGCAGGCGATTTCGGAGCGCGATAGGAACCGGGTTAGAACCTCTCCAGACCTGTGCGCAGCACGTGCGGCGAATGCGCTCAGGCGCCGAGAGAGGCGCGCGGATTTGGAATCTTTCTAGACGAACGTGGTCAATCGACGAAGCGCGGCCTCGAGTGACATCGAAAGCGGGCGCGGAGAACGAATCCTTTACCATGGCCTCGGCGCTTGATTGAGCGTGAGGAACCTCGAGGGTAGAATTTGTTGCGGGATATTTCATTTGCGTTGCAGAGCGTGCCGCAACGTTCTGTGCCAGCGCATGCTGGGCATCCGGGGTTCGACGTCCATGAGCGAATTGCGCGCTGCGACCAGGCAATCCACGGCGAGAACGGGGCTCGTCGAATTCGACGGCGCCAGGGGCATCGTCAGCATCCCCTGCACGATCGCGGACGTATCAGGCACCGGAGCACGGCTGAAGCTCGACTGGTCGCTGGCGTTTCCGAAAGAGGCCACGCTGATCTTTGCCGATGGCTTGCGAAAGACCTGTCGCGTGGCCTGGCAGAAGCGGCGGCTGCTCGGCGTCGCCTTCGCCGATGGCGTGGCGAGCCTCGACGAGCAGGCCCTCATGATGACCGAGGAAGAGCAGGCTCTGCACCGGCGGCATATCGGCGCGCAGGTCCGCGGCGCACGCGAGGCGCGGGGCTATACCGAGAGCCAGATGGCGAACCTCATTGGTATCTCACCCGACGATGTCTCCCGTGCCGAGCGTGGTGAGATCAGCATCCCGCTCCACCAGCTCACGCACATTGCCGATCTGTTACTGGTCGACCTCGACAGCCTGGTTGCGGGCCCGGCGTCGATTGAGGTGCCGCCAGCCAACGATGTCGAACTGGCTGCGGGCTGACTGCCGCGCCGCTAGTCCTTGTCGCAGCACGAGGCGCCGCCGCCTTTCCCCTCGCCCGCGAGCACGCTGCGGCTGTTGCGCTCCGGCGGAATGTCGAAGGCCGCGTTGGCGGCGAAGAAGCCGGTCGGCTTCAGCATGAAGCCGGCATATTCGACCGGCATGATCGGAAAGTCCTCGGGCTTGCAGACATGGGTGTGGCCGAAGGAGTGCCAGACCACGATGTCGGCATTCTCGATGTTGCGGTTCTGCGCGGCGTAGTGCGGCAGGCCGTCGCCGCCGGCATGGACGTTGGGATAGTCGCCGCTGGCGTACTTTTCCGCTGGATCGAAGGCCGTGACCCAGACGTGCCTGGTCGCAAAGCCGCCGCGCCTGCGCACATAGCTGCCCTCCTGTGCCAGCATCAGCGGGCTCGGATTGACGACGAGCTTGTAGGCCGGTGCATTGCCGACCGAATTGGTCTCGTTGGGATTGCTGATCTTCCAGAACCGCCCGGTCTCGCCGTTGGCGACCGCCGCCGCGTCACGCTCCCGCGACAGAACCCGCGTCGTGGTGTCGAACACGTTGCCATGCGGATTGTCGTGGCCCCAGGGCCGCGGCACGAAATCGTGCTCCGTCACCGTGTTGCCACCGCCGTCGAGATCCATGTGCAGGCGCACGTTGAAGAAGTGCTGATGCGTCGGACCGCCGAGATTGTCGTCGACCATGCCGCCCCATCTGTACGTTTCGCCTGATGGCACGGCGGCGGTCTGGATGATGCCGGTGAGTTTTGTCTCGAGCTGGATCGTGCCGTCCTGGTAGAGATACCAGTAGAAGCCGTAATCGTAATTGCCGACGGTCGCGAAGAACGAGATCACCAGACGCCGGGATCTGCGGACTTCGAACAGGCCGTTGCGGAATTCGTAGTGTTTCCAGGCAATTCCGTAGTCTTCTTCATGCATGCAGATAGCATTCTGCATGACGAAGGGCTCGCCCTTGCCGTCGGCGGCCGGCACGTCGAAATAGTGGATGCTGCCGAGGCAGTCGCAGCCGAGCTCGAGCGCGTTGGCGAGCATGCCGAGGCCGTATTCGCCGGCATCGAACGCCGACTTCCAGAAATGGTTGGCGGTCGGATCGGCGTAAGGCACCACCATCTCGGTGACGCTGGCGCGATGGATCAGCGAGCGCTTGCGATCGCCGTCCTGATAGGCGAGCTGGTGCAGCACCAGGCCCTCGCGCGGGGTAAAGCCGACGCGAAAGCTCCATTTCTGCCAGTCGACCTTCCAGCCGTCGACCTCAAAGCTCGCGCCTTCCGGCTGCTCGATATGCAGCGGCTTGATGTCGATGCGCGGGCTCGTGACTTCGTGCGCGCCGTAATTTCGTTTCTTGCGCGGGATCGGGACGATCGGGTCCGCGTCCGTGAGATCAATGACCTTGCCGCCGATCAGGTCGACCACGGCGACCACGCCTTCGATCGGATGGGCATAGCCGTTGTCCTGGAGGTGCTCGCGAAAATAGCTGACGGCACGCACGATGCGCGCGCCGCGCTCGAATTCCTTGTCGAAGAAACCCGACGAGAACGGATCGACCTGGATGAGCTCGATGTCCTTGTCGGCGAGCCCGCGCCGGACCATCGCCGCGCGCCAGCCCGGATCGGCCTTCACCACGGCTTCGCACTTGAAGAACTCTTCCAGCATCACCGGAGGTTGCGCGTAGGGCGCCTCGCGGTTGGGGATGATTTTTCGCGCGACGATCTCTTTGAGGGCGAGATCGACAATGTGCTCGATTGCCTCGCCCGTGGTCACGTCCAGTGTCAGGACGAAAGCGCGGCGCCCTGCTCTATCAGCGGCCAGCTCCTGCTTGGTCGGCTCTTCCAGCCGCACCGTCGGGAAGCGGCAGTTTTCGGGCGATGTGGCCGCCGCACGCACCAGCGTGCAGGCTGCGGTGATCTCTTCAGCCGTCAGCGGATCGAGCGCATGCGGCGTCGAGGTCTGTGGCTTGGCTTTGACGGTATCGAGCATGATGATGTCCAGATCTCAGCGCGGGGCGAGATGCGCGGTGATGGCGCCGAAGGCGGCGAACCAGCGCTGATCGATCGGCACGTCCATCGCCTTGGGCTGCGTCGCGAGCTTGACGATGACGGTATCCGAATCGAGATCGACATAGAGGTGCTGACCGTGAATCCCGATCGCGGTGAGCGCGTTGCGTGACGGATCGATCGTGAACCATTTGCTGCGGTAGCGCGCGCCCGGGAAGAACTCGGCGAGGTCGCCGTCGGCCCACGCCTTGGGATCGCCGTTCTCGCGAATGTCGTCGATCCACCAGCCGGGCACCACTTGCCGCCCCTCGACCACGCCGCGGCAGCGGATCATCTCGCCAAAGCGGATGAGGTCGCGTGCGGTGACGGAGATGCCGCCGGCGATGCGGCCCATGCCGTGGCTATCGAGCGTGAGCGAGCCATCCTCCTCCGCGCCCAAGGGCTGCCAGAGATATTCGGAGAGGATGCGATGGTATGGCATGCCGCAGGCGCGCTCATAGACCCAGCCGAGCACCTCGGTATTGGTCGAGACGTAATGAAAGACCTTGCCGTGCGGCTTGCCCGTCCCACGCAGTGTGGTGAGATAGGCGCGTTGATGGCTGGGATCGACGCCTGGCGGCGGCACGTCCCAGCCCGAGGAGAAGCGATAGCGCGCGACGTCGCCGGCGGGGTCCTCGTAATCCTCCTCGAACTGGATGGCGACGGCCATGTCGAGCAGGTTGCGGACGGTGCAGCCGCCGTAGACCGAACTCTCCAGCTCCGGCACGTAGCGCACCACCCTCGCCTCCGGATCGAGCAGGCCACGCGCGGCCAGAACGCCGCCGAGCGTGCCGGCGATCGCCTTGCTGATCGAGCAGATCAGATGCGGCGTGGTCGCGCTCATGCCGTCGCCGTACCATTCGTGGATCAGGGTGCCCCGGTGCATCACGAGCAGCGTATCGGCGAAGGTCTCGCGCAATGTCGCCTCGATCGTGGTGGGCTGCCCGTCCGGCGCGGTGAAGCCGAGCCTTTGCAGCTCGCGCGGTGCGCTTGGTATCGGTGATGGATGCGCGGAGCGACGGACCTCGGCGGTCGGCAGCACTTCGCGGGTGTGGGTAAAGCCCCAGCGGATCGCGGGAAAGCTGCGCCAGTTGGCGCGGGTCACCTGGGCCTCTGGCGCGGGCGGGCTGCCGCGCATGATGTCGCTCGGTCGCATCTCGATCCCTCCGCGAAACGCCATCCCGACTGCGATGTTCGGAACGGCTGAGAAGGAAGCCTGCACCGCGGCGCGGTCAGGCGTTATCGAAATCCCGCAATATTTTGCTGGACAGGGCTGTGGGGCGTGCCAGTCTCGACGCAGTCCCCGCTGTTTTCGGCTGGCAAATTCCGACGTATCGTCATGGCCTTAAGCGAAACTCTTCCGATTCAGGACTCGGCTGCCATCCTGCTTCAGGCTAGCAGCACGGACGTCGACGAGCATTGCGCCGCGCTCGGCCGCTGGCGGCTGAGCTACGACCAGATCAGCGCTGGTGCCTTCAGGGGCAGCTTCACCCAGCTCTCCCTGCCCCGCGTCGAGGTGTTCCGCGAGATCACCAGTCAGCAGGTTCGGCAGTATGGTCAGCTTGGCGCGGACAGCTTTGGCATCGGCCTGCCCTGGGACGGTGATGGCGAGGTCAATTGCAACGGAGCGAGCGTGGCCGGTGCCCAGGTCATTGCCTGCATCGACGCCGAGGTCGACATGTGCACGCCGAAGGCGTTCGAGCTGCGCGGCGTGGTCGCCAGCGCCGCGCTGATCGAGGAGCTTGCCGCCCGCCTCGACATCGCGCTGCCGCGCGCCGTCTGGCATCAGTTGCGGGTGATCGAGATGGCGGAAGCGCCGGTCGCGCGGCTGCGCGGCCATCTCGCCGCCATTCACGAAACCATCACGACGGCGTCCGAGCAGTTCGACGATCCCGCGGCACGGCAGGCGCTGGAGGATGCCCTCCTCGTCGAGATCATGGACATGTTGCCGACCGCACGGCCGACGAATCCCGGCCGCAGCGCCGCGGCACGCAGGCGCACCGTCGATCGCGCTCGCGAGCTGATGCATGGCAGCGGGCGAGCGTTCCCTATCGCTGCTTGAGGTCTGCAAGGCGGTCGGCGCCAGCCCGCGCAAGCTCGGCTATTGCTTCCAGGAGGTCTTGGGCACGAGCCCGATGCACTATTGGCGCGCGATGCGACTGAACCGGGTACGGCGCGATCTCAAGCGCACCGGCGGTGCACAGACTTCGGTCTACGACATCGCCGTGCAGCACGGCTTCTGGCACTTCAGCCAGTTCTCGCTGGACTACAAGCGCCACTTCTCCGAACTGCCCTCGGAGACGCTGCGGCGCGCCAGGCTGGCGGCCTGATCGCCCCTGGCACGAAAAAGGTGGCGAGCGGGTCGCTTGCGGCCATCCTTCGAGACGCCCGCCTTTGGCGGGCCCTCAGGATGAGGTCGCGTTCGCGGCGAGATGTCAAACCCTCATGGTGAGGAGCCCGCCAAAGCGGGCGTCTCGAACCATGCAGGCCGGGTACCGTTACCAGGTCGGCAGGTACGTTCCCTTGAAGCGCGTCTCCAGAAACGCCTTCACGGGCTCGGAGTGATAGGCCTCGATCAGCGGCTTCACCCACGGCTTGTCCTTGTCCTCCTCGCGGACGGCGAGGATGTTGACCCAGGGTCCGTCAGGGTTTTCGCGGGCGATCGCGTCGGTCGCGGGATTGAGGCCGGCCTGCACCGCATAATTGTTGTTGATCGAGACGACGTCGACATCCTGGAGCGCGCGCGGGAGCTGGGCGGCATCGAGCTCGACGAAGCGGAGCTTCTTCGGGTTGTCGGTGATGTCGGCGATGGTCGAGGAGACGTTGTTCGGATCCTTCAGCTTGATGACGCCATGCAGCGCCAAAATCATCAGGCCGCGCGCGCCGTTGGAGGGATCGTTGGCGATCGCGACGCGGGCGCCCTCGGGCAGATCGGCGAGCTTCTTGTATTTCTGCGAGTAGACGCCCTGCGGCGAGCCGATCGTGTTGGCGACCTTGACGATCTTCCACCCGGTCTTGGAGATCTGGTTCTTCAGGTACGGCTCGTGCTGGAACGAGTTGGCTTCGAGGTCCTTCAGCGCCAGTGCCTGGTTCGGGATCACGTAGTCGGTGAACTCGACCACCTTGATGTCGAGGCCGCGCTCGGCGCCGACCTTCTTCACGACATCAAGGATCTCGGCATGGGGGCCGGCCGTTACGCCGATGCGGATTGTTTCGGCTTGAGCTGAGGTCGCAAGCAAGGCTGCAGCCGCAAGGGTTGCGAGAAAACGCATTGATGTCTCCAGTTTCAGAAAAGTTGTATCAGCGATGCCGCAGCCGGCGGTTGACCCGGCGCGCCAGATAGTCGCCCGCGCTCTGCACAATCTGCACCAGCGCGATCAGCACGACCACGACGGCGAGCATCATCTCCGGCATGAAGCGCTGGTAGCCGTAGCGGATGCCGAGATCGCCTAGGCCCCCGCCGCCGACCGCGCCAACCATGGCGGAGTAGCCGAGCAGGCTGACCACTGCGAGCGTCAGCGCCAGCAACAGGCCCGGCAGTGCTTCGGGGATCAGCACCTTGAACACGATCTGGATCGGCGAGGCCCCGAACGAGGACGCAGTCTCGATCAGGCCGCCATCGACCTCACGGATCGCAGCCTCAACCAGACGCGCAATGAACGGTGTCGACGCGATGGTCAGCGGCACGATCGCCGCGGTCGAGCCGATCGAGGTGCCGGCGACGAGCCGGGTGAACGGGATGATGGCCACGACCAGGATGATGAAGGGCGTCGAGCGCGTCGCATTGACGATGGTGCCGAGCACGCGATTGACGATGGGGGCGGAGAACAGCTCCCCCTTCCGGCTGGTCGCGAGGAAGACGCCGAGCGGCAGGCCGAAAGCGGTGCCGAGCAACGCCGCGATGCCGACCATGTACAGGCTCTCGCCCGCGGCCTGGATGATCAGATTGATGAGTTCAGGCGACATAGCCGAGACGCTCCGCCGAGAATTGATATTGAGAGAGCCAGGCGAGCGTCCGCGTCACCGCGTCCTCGCCGCCGGGAATTCCGAGCGTGAGCGAGCCCACATGCTGGCCGCCGATCTCGTCGATACGCGCCGACAGCAGCGACAGGTCGAGCCCGAGCTCGCGCGCCAGCCGCGCCACCACGGTATCGCCGGCTCCTGCCCCACGCACCTGGACGCGCACCACGGCCTGCCCGCCGGCAGACGGCTCCGGAACGATCCGGCTCGCAAGCGACACCGGCAGACTGTCGCCGACGACTTCGGCCAGGAAGGATTGCGTGATCGGATGCTTCGGGTGAGTGAAGATATCGGCGACGTGGCCGCTCTCGACGACGTGGCCGGCATCTAACACCACCACTTCCTTGGCGAGTTGGCGCACCACGGACATTTCGTGCGTGATCAGCACGATGGTCACCCCGAGCTCGCGGTTGATGTTGGCGAGAAGATCGAGGATCGCGCGCGTGGTCTGCGGATCGAGCGCCGAGGTCGCCTCGTCCGACAGCAGCACGCTCGGTCGCGTGGCGAGGGCTCGCGCGATGCCGACGCGCTGCTTCTGTCCGCCTGACAGTTCCGACGGATAGCGGTCGTGCTTGTCGGCGATGCCGACGAGCGCGAGCAGCTCAGTCACGCGGGCCTTGATGTCAGCCTTGGACCAGCCGGCGATCTCGAGCGGCAGCGCGATATTGTCGGCGGCCGTGCGCGACGACAACAGGTTGAAATGCTGGAAGATCATGCCGATCGAGCGCTGCGCCAGCCGCAGCTCGCGGCCTGCAAGCGCCGAGATTTCCCTGTTATCGACGATGACGCGGCCCGTGGTCGGCTTCTCCAGCCCGTTGATCAGGCGCACCAGGCTCGACTTGCCGGCGCCGGAGCGGCCGATAACACCGGTGATGGAGCCGCGCGGAATGGCGAAATCGATATTCTGCAGCGCGTTGACGCCGGGCTTGCCGCGATACGCCGGATAGGTCTTCGAGATGCCTTCGAAACGGACCATGGCGTCCGGCTCGGTCGCAGCGGGTGAAACCGCTTCAAGCGTTTCGATCGGTTGTCCGATCGCGAGCGATTGGTGGGCATTCATGGAGGCGGCCTTCATGCACAATAGTTCGCTGTCCCGTGTGCCCCAGCGGCACATGGAACCGGGTCGCTTCAAGCGACGGGGAGTGAAGCAGCGATGAGGGCCCGGAAGGAACACGCTGCACCGCAGCACGTACCATCGCCTTTTCCAGTCTTTCTTGCAATTTCAGATATTTGACGGGAGTTGGACGAACATTTCCCGATCCCTCCCCGGAGAGGAATATTCCTCCGCCGGGGGTATCAATCTCCCGCCCGGCTCACCGCATCTGCAACCAGGGCAGCACGATCAGCAGCAGCCCCGCGAAATAGAGCAGCCCGAAGATCAGTCCAAAACCCCAGAACTGCCCCTTCCCGATATAGCCGCTGCCGAAATACATCGGCGCCGGCCCCGTCGCATAAGGCGAGATCACGCCCATCAGGCCGAGCGAATACATGCAGAGCATCGCGAGCGTCGTGACCGGCAGACCGGGGATACCCGATCCGACCGCCAGCACCACCGGCAGCACGGCGGCCGCATGCGACGTGATGCTCGAGAAGAAATAGTGGATCCAGAAGAACAGCGCGACCAAGAGGAGCATCGCGGTTGACGGCGACAGCCCCGCGAGCGGTTTTGCGTATTCGGTCGCAAACCATTTGATGAAGCCGATCTCGTTGAGGCCCGAGGCCAGCGTCAGCAGCGAGGTGAAATAGAAGAACACCTCCCAGGCGCTCTTCTCGCTGACGATGTCGGCAAACTCGATCACGCCGGTGACCAGCATCAGCGAGATCACGATGAACACGACGGTGGTGGCGTTGACGAAGTTCGAGCCGAGCACCGGAACGTGGATGTCGGGGCTGGAACCGGCGATCCACAGGAACATCGCGAGCACGATCAGCGCCAGCATGATCCACTCGTTGCGCGACATCGGGCCCATGGCCGACAATTCCTTCGCCGCCCATTCGGAAATCTCCGGGCTGCGCTTCACCTCGGGACGGCAGACCAGATAGCTGAGCAGCGGCACGAGGATCATCAGGAGGATGCCGAGCGGCGCGAAGCCCAGGAACCACTGGCCCCAGCTCACCTCGACGCCGACGGTCTTCTTCGCGATCGCCAGCGCTGCCGCATTGGGCGCGAGCGCGGTGAAGAACAGCGAGCTGGTGACCGCGGTCGCAGCAAAAGCCGTCCACATCACGTAGGTGCCGATCTTGCCGGCGGTCGGTCCGGGCTCGGAGCCGTAGATGCGCGGGATGTTGCTGATGATGGGATAGACGATGCCGCCGCTGCGCGCGGTGTTGGAGGGCGTTGCCGGCGCGAGCAGGAAGTCGGACATCGCGACCGCATAGCCGAGGCCGAGCGTGTTGCGGCCGAGCCGCTGCACCAGCACCAGTGCGATGCGCCGGCCGAGCTGGCTCTTGCGGTAGCCGATCGAGAACACGAAGGCGCCGACGATCAGCCACACCGTGCTCTCGGCAAAGCCCGCCAGCATCCAGCGCAGCGACTTGCCGGGATCGGGATCGATATAGCCGGCGACGCCGGCGACCGTCAGGCCGATGAAGCCGACCGCGCCGACCGGCATCGATTCCAGGATGAGCCCGGTGATGACGGCCGCGAAAACGGCAAAATAGTGCCACTGATTGACGTTGAGCCCCGTGGGCACCGGCCACAGATAGATCGCCAGCCACACCACGAGCGGCGCGATCAGTTTCCAGCGAAACCCTTTCGCCTCAGGCGCCTGCGAGCTAGCGGCCATGGGCCCTCCCCCTTGATTGTCGTCGCGTTGGTCCGGCCAATCTGACCGAGCCGCTTTTGTCCCTGCGCCGCGTATACGGATTGTCCTCGGTGCAATCAATGGCCGTCCGGGACCATCTCTTGGGGGGGCTTCGCCAGATTGCCGGCGGCAATGTTAGCGCGTAACGGCGTCACGAACACGTGGCCGGATTGCGCTGCAACGAACGCTCGACAGAAACGGACCAAAGCGCCTATCTTTGCCGCCATGAGCCACGATCACGACCATCATCATCACCACGATCACGATCATTCGGAGCTGTCCGAGACCGAGCTGCGCGTGCGCGCGCTCGAGACGATCCTGACCGAAAAAGGCTATGTCGAGCCGGCCGCGCTCGATGCCATCATCCAGGCCTACGAGACCAAGATCGGCCCGCATAATGGCGCGCGCGTCGTCGCCAAGGCCTGGACCGACTCCGCGTTCAAGAAGGCGCTGCTGGAGGATGGCTCCAAGGCGATCGGCACGCTCGGTCATGTCAGCCGCGTCGGCGACCATCTCGTCGTGGTCGAGAACACGCCGGAGCGACACAACATGGTCGTGTGCACGCTGTGCTCCTGCTACCCCTGGGAGATGCTGGGGCTGCCGCCGGTCTGGTACAAGGCCGCGCCCTATCGCTCGCGCGCGGTGAAGGATCCGCGCGGCGTGCTCGCCGATTTCGACGTGACCCTGCCGAAGGACATGGAGATCCGGGTCTGGGATTCGACTGCGGAGACGCGCTTCCTGGTGCTGCCGATGCGCCCCGCGGGCACCGAAGGCTGGAGTGAGGAGCAGCTCGCCGAGCTCGTCACGCGCGATTCCATGATCGGCACCGGCTTTCCCAGGACGCCGGGGGCGCCGTCATGAACGGCGTGCACGACATGGGCGGCATGGACGGGTTCGGCAAGGTCGAGCCCGAGCCCAACGAGCCGATGTTTCACGAGGAGTGGGAGTCGCGTGTGCTCGCCATGGTGCGCGCGATGGGCGCAGCCGGCGCCTTCAACATCGACACCTCGCGCTTCTATCGCGAGACGCTGCCGCCGCATGTCTACCTCTCGAGCTCCTATTACAAGAAGTGGTTCCTCGGGCTCGAGGAGATGCTGATCGAGAAGGGCTACCTCACGAGGGAGGAGGTCGCCGCCGGCCACGCGATGCAAGCCCCGAAGGCGCTCAAGCACGGCAAGTTCGACCTCGCCAACGTTGAGCGCATCATGGTGCGCGGCAAGTTCGCCCGCCCGGCGCCTGCGCCGGCGAAATTCAACATCGGCGACCGCGTGCGCGCGAAGAACATCCATCCGGCGACGCACACGCGGCTGCCGCGCTATGTGCGCGGCCATGTCGGCGTGGTTGAGCTCAACCATGGCTGCCATGTGTTTCCTGACACGGCGGCGATGGAGCGCGGCGAGAATCCGCAATGGCTCTACACCGTCGTGTTCGAGGGACGCGATCTCTGGGGCGAGGACGGCGATCCGACGCTGAAGGTGTCGATCGACGCCTTCGAGCCTTATCTGGACCCGGCGTGATGACCGGTAGCGCTGCTGCCGCCGCGACGGCGGCGATCCCGAGCATTCCGCGCGATGACGACGGCCCGGTGTTCCGCGCGCCCTGGGAGGCGCATGCGTTTGCGATGGCGTTAACGCTGCACGAGCGCGGCGTGTTCACCTGGCCGGAATGGGCCGCAGCCTTGGCCTCCGAGATCAAGCGCGCGCAGGCCGCCGGCGATCCTGACACGGGCGAGACCTACTATCTGCACTGGCTGGCCACGCTGGAAGGCCTCGTCGCACGCAAGGGCGTTGCCTCGCTGGAGACGCTGCACCGCTACCGCGACGCCTGGGACCACGCGGCGGATCGCACGCCGCATGGCAAGCCGATCGAGCTGCGGCCGGAGGATTTTGCCGGGTAATCGCTTAGCGAGTTGTGTAGGCGCTGCCGCCTCACCCAAAACTGTCATCACCCGCGAAGGCGGGTGATCCAGTATTCCAGAGACAGCAGTGATTGAATCGAGAATCCGCGGCGTACTGGATTCCCCGCCTTCGCGGGGAATGACAGCGGAGATCGGAGCGCTATTTGCGCCCCGCCACGTACTCGTTCCACCCCTTCGCCCGCAGGCTGCACGCCGGGCACTCCCCGCACCCATACCCCCAATCATGCTGCGCGCCGCGTTCGCCGAGATAGCAGGTGTGCGACTGCTCGCGGATCAGGTCGACGAGCCCGTCGCCGCCGAGATCATGCGCCAGCTTCCAGGTCGCGGCCTTGTCGATCCACATCAGCGGCGTGTGCAAC
This sequence comes from Bradyrhizobium sp. USDA 376, assembly GCF_054063675.1. Classification (NCBI taxonomy): domain Bacteria; kingdom Pseudomonadati; phylum Pseudomonadota; class Alphaproteobacteria; order Hyphomicrobiales; family Nitrobacteraceae; genus Bradyrhizobium; species Bradyrhizobium sp. USDA 376. Next base: position 6,451,910 of record NZ_JBSSGN010000001.1, on the reverse strand, counting down.
TCGAACTTGCGCGCCATGCCGAGCGAGAGCGCGGCCTGCATGGCGCGGATAGTCTCGTCGCGGCAATCGGGATACCCGGAGTAGTCGGTCTCGCACATGCCGCCGACGATGTGGGCGATGCCGCGCCGGTAGGCCAGCGCCGCGGCGAAAGTCAGGAACACGAGGTTGCGGCCGGGCACGAAGGTGTTGGGCAGGCCGTCGGCCCCCATCGCGATCGCGACATCGCGGGTGAGCGCCGTCTCGGACACGGCGGCGAGCGTTGGAATCGACAGCGTGTGGCTCTCGCCGAGCTTCGCGGCCCAATCGGTGCGCAGGCCCTTGATGCCGTCGAACAGGCGGTCGCGGCAGGCAAGCTCAATGGCGTGGCGCTGGCCGTAGTCGAACCCCAGCGTCTCCACGCGGGCAAATCGGCTCAGCGCCCAGGCGAGGCAGGTGGTGGAATCCTGGCCGCCGGAGAACAGCACCAGCGCGGTTTTGGAGGAAAATGCGTCAGTCATGGCCCGCGCTTTAGCACTGCGCACCTCGCCCGCCAATCGGTGGAAATCGGCCTGTTCCGTGTGCCGGCGCTGGGAACGGCGGCCCGCTTTTGGCATAAGGCTTTGGACCCAGGAGAACGGCCCGCAATGACCCCTTCCCGCGACATTTCCCGCCTGATCGAGATCATGGCGGCGCTGCGCACGCCGGTGACCGGCTGCCCTTGGGACCTCGAGCAGGATTTTGCTACGATTGCGCCCTACACGATCGAGGAGGCCTATGAGGTGGTGGACGCCATCACCCGCGGCGATCTCGACGACCTCCGCGAAGAGCTCGGCGATCTCCTGCTCCAGGTCGTGTTCCATGCCCAGATGGCATCAGAGCAGAACGCCTTTGCCTTCGGCGACGTCGTCGAGGCCATCACGCGAAAAATGATCCGCCGCCATCCCCACGTCTTCGCCGACAAGGACGGCAATCTCGCCTCCTCCCACGTCAAGGAAGTCTGGGATCGCATCAAGACCGAAGAGAAAGCCGAACGCGCCGCGCGCCGGCCGCCGGAGGCGACGCCGACGCACAAGTCACTGCTGTCAGGCGTCAAGGCCGGCCAGCCGGCGCTGACCCGCGCCATGGAGCTTCAGCGCACGGCCTCCACCGTCGGCTTCGACTGGAACGATCCGCGCGCGGTGCTGCAAAAGATCCGTGAGGAAGCCGATGAGATCGAGGCCGCGCTGGATCGCGATGACAAGCAGGAGATCGCCGAAGAGACCGGCGATTTGATGTTCGCCCTCGTCAACCTCGCCCGCCACGTCGATGCCGATCCGGAGGCCGCACTGCGCGCGACCAACGCGAAATTCGAGCGGCGCTTTGCGTTCATCGAAAAGGCGTTGGAGGCGCAGGGGCGCACGCTGGAGCAGGCCTCGCTGGAAGAGATGGACGCGCTGTGGAACGAGGCCAAGACGGCAACGTGACACGAGGGCACACCGTGGACATCAGGCAGGACGATCCAAGGGCGCCACATGTCGCCGAGTTGCTGGCGCATCATCTGGAGGAGCTCCGCAGCGTCATGGGCGAGCACGCACAAGCGCTCGACGCGAGCGGCCTTTCGGCTCCGAGCGTGACGTTCTGGACGGCCTGGCAGGACGGTGTGCTAGCTGGCTTCGGTGCCTTGAAGCAGCTGGATGAGACGCATGGCGAGGTGAAGTCGATGCGCGCTGCGCCCACGGCACGGCGCACCGGGGCCGGACGCGCGATTTTGAGCTACATCATCGCCGAAGGCCGCCGGCGAGGCTATGCGCGTCTCAGCCTGGAGACTGGCACGGCGCCGCTGCACGTTCCCGCCGTCGCGCTCTATCGCAGCGCGGGCTTCGTATCCTGCGAGCCGTTCGCCGACTATCAGGCGAGCCCGCACAACCAGTTCATGAGCCTCGATCTGTCCAGGTGATCTTGGGCGTGCGCCTCCACGGCCGTTCCTGGCGAAAGCCAGGACCCATTACCCCACAAAGCAGTTTGGCGAAGACTCGGAGTTAAACGTTCGTCGGTACCCAGACCTCGCTGTCTCGACAGATCACGCGGTATGGGTCCTGGCTTTCGCCAGGACGACAGATGTTATGTGGCCGACAGATGCGGCACGGCGTCGAACCTGTTCACCACGATGTCACGCTTGGTCTCATCCACCCGCACCGTCATGTCGAAGCGGCCGTCGTGCAGCTCCTTGGCCAGCACCTCGGAATTGCGGTGCAGCCAGCTGATGCCGGCGCCGTCGGCGGCGTCGATGGAGAGATCGAGCGTGGTGCGCTTGGCAGCTAACCGCTGCTCGATCGCCGCGAGCAACGCGTCGATGCCCTCGCCCGACACGGCGGAGACCAGCATCGCCGGATGATCCTCTGGCCGGCGCGCGGCGATGTTCAGAAGCTCTTCGCGCTGTTCGGCGTCGTAACGGTCGATCTTGTTCCAGACCTCGATAATGCGGCCGGAATCATCAGGATTGATGCCGAGCTGGCGCAGCACGGCGTCGACGTCGCTCTGCTGCGCCTCGGCATCTTCATGCGAGATGTCGCGCACATGCAAAATCACGTCGGCCTCCAGCACCTCCTCCAGCGTGGCGCGGAAGGCGGCGACGAGCTGCGTCGGCAGATTGGAGATGAAGCCGACGGTGTCGGACAGCATCGCCTTGCCGCCATGCGGCAGGTTGAGTGCGCGCAGGGTCGGATCGAGCGTCGCAAACAGCATGTCGGCGGCCTGCACGTCGGCGCGGGTGAGGCGGTTGAACAGCGTCGACTTGCCGGCATTGGTGTAGCCGACCAGCGCAACGACGCGATACGGCACGCGCTGGCGTCCGGCGCGATGCAGCCGCCGTGTCGCCTGCACCTTCTTGAGCTCGCTCTCGAGCTTGGTGATGCGCTCCTGGATCAGGCGGCGGTCGGCCTCGATCTGGGTCTCACCCGGACCACCCATGAATCCGAAACCGCCGCGCTGGCGTTCGAGATGGGTCCAGGATCGCACCAGGCGCGAGCGCTGGTAGTTGAGATGCGCGAGCTCGACCTGGAGCGAGCCCTCCTTGGTCTTGGCGCGGCGGCCGAAGATTTCCAGAATGAGACCGGTGCGGTCGAGCACCTTGGCGTGCAATTCCTTCTCGAGATTGCGCTGCTGGATCGGCGCCAGCGCGCAATCCATCACCACGAGTTCGACGTCGAGGCTCTTGGCCAGCGCGGCGATCTCCTCGACCTTGCCCTTGCCGATATAGGTCGCGGGCCGGATCTGGCTGATCGGCGCGATGATCGCATCGGCAATGACGAGGTCGATCGCGCGCGCAAGGCCGGCGGCTTCATCGAGCCGGGCCTCGGCATCTCGCACGACATGGCTTTCCGATTGCGCGTCGGCACTTCCCGCGCGCGCTCGCAAGTAGGGGCCGATGACAAACACCCGCCCCGTCTGCTGAGCCCCTGCCGACCGCGGACGGTCGGCATCCCCGTCGAAATTCCGGGGTTCCAATCAGATCACTCTCAAGCCGGCTGATCCTCGCCGCCTTCGAACAACTGGATGGGCGCGCCCGGCATGATGGTCGAGATCGCATGCTTGTAGACAAGCTGCGAGTGACCGTCGCGCCGAAGCAGCAAACAGAAATTGTCGAACCAGGTCACGATGCCCTGGAGCTTCACTCCGTTGACCAGAAAGATCGTCAGTGGCGTCTTGGTTTTGCGAACGTGATTAAGGAAGGTGTCCTGTAGGTTTTGTGCGCGGTCTGCCGCCATTGTTTTTTTCTCGCTTTGAGTTTCTTTTTATTGCGCCGGATGCGGCCCTCTTTGTGGAGTTTGGGGCCTCCTCCGGTTGCCGTTCCTCATGAGATCCCCCTCGGAAGGAACAGCGGTTCAATTAGAGGACAGGTCGGCATATTAGGCAAGCCGCTTCACGCGGCAGGCCACGTTCTATTGCCCCGAAAAACTACGGAAATCGATGATTTTCCTCGTTTTTCCCTGGCGTGCCGGCCGCAATGTCGCGGCGTTGGCTTCTTGTTTGACGCGTTTTCTGTATGCGGGCCGGTATCCACTTCGCTCGCAGCGTTTCAGCCGACGCCGAGCGCCTTCAGCTTCCGATGCAGTGCCGACCGTTCCATGCCAACGAACTCGGCCGTGCGAGAAATATTTCCTGAAAAACGGCTGATCTGTGCAATCAAATAGTCGCGCTCGAACACTTCGCGCGCTTCGCGCAGCGGCAGACCCATGATGTGCTCGCCATTGTTGCTGGTCGGCATCGCCGGCACCATCGAGCCGACGTCCTGCGGCAGCATGTCGGCGGTGATGATGACCTCCGGTCCGCCGGCCGCCAGAATCATGACTCTTTCAACGTTGTTGCGGAGCTGGCGCACATTGCCGGGCCAGACATGCGATTGCAGCACCGCCATCGCGTCCTGCCCGATCTGGCGCTTGGGCAGGCCGCTGCCGGCTGAGATCTGCTCCATGAAGTAGTCGATCAGCTCCGGAATGTCCTCGCGCCGTTCCGACAGCGCCGGCACGCGGATCGGCACCACCGAGAGCCGGTGGTAGAGGTCCTCGCGGAAATGGCCGGCCGCGATCTCCTCTTCCAGGTTGCGCGCGGTGGAGGAGATGATGCGCACGTCGACCTGCACCTTGGCGGTGCCGCCGACGCGCTGGAACGACTGCTCGACCAGCACGCGCAGGATCTTGTTCTGGGTCTCGCGCGGCATGTCCGCGATCTCGTCGATGAACAGCGTGCCGCCATGCGCCTCTTCGAGCGCGCCGGGCTTGCGCGGCTGCTCGCCGTTGGACTGCTCGATGCCGAACAGCTCGTGCTCCATCCGTTCGGGCGTGATCGCAGCCGCGTTGATCACGACGAAGGGACCGTCGGCACGGCCGGAGGCCGCATGCAGCGTGCGCGCGGTCAGTTCCTTGCCGGCGCCGGCAGGGCCGACGATCAGGATGCGGCTGTTGGCCTTGGCCGCGCGCTCGATGGTCTGGCGCAACTGGTTCATGCTGGGCGAGCGGCCGACCAGCTGGCTGGCGCTCGGCGCGAGCTGCTTCAGCTCCTTGACCTCGCGCTTGAGCCGCGAGTTCTCCAGCGCGCGATTGGCGACCAGGATCAATCGGTCGGCCTTGAACGGCTTCTCGATGAAGTCGTAGGCTCCGCGCTTGATCGCGGCGACCGCGGTCTCGATGTTGCCGTGGCCCGAGATCATCACGACAGGCAGGTCGGCATTGTCCTTCTTGACCTGCTCCAGCAGCTGCAGGCCGTCGAGCTTGGAGCCCTGCAGCCAGATGTCGAGGAACACCAGGTGCGGCCTGCGATTGGCGATCTCGGCGAGTGCCGAGTCGCTGTCGCGTGCGGTCCTTGTGACGAACCCTTCGTCCTCGAGAATGCCCGCAACGAGATCCCGAATATCGGCCTCGTCATCGACAATCAGAATTTCACTAGCCATGGGTCGCGCCTGTTTTCTCAGCTGCCTGTTGAGGCTTCGATTTTCGTTGAATCATTGGTCTTTTCAGCCGGCTCTTTGGTTCCGGCCGCCGGGTCTTTTGTTTCCTGCGTCGTGACGGAATCCGCAGCCGTTGCCGCAGCCCCACCCTTGGCCGCCGCCGCCTGCTCGGCTCCCTCGGACTTCTTGGCCTGGCCGGAGATTGCGAAGCGCATGCGCATCCAGGCGCCGCGCTGGCCTTCACGGAAATCGGAGGCGTCCTTCAGTTCGATGCGCCCGCCATGGTCTTCCAGCACGCGGCCGACGATCGCAAGGCCAAGGCCGGTGCCCTTGGCGCGCGTGGTCACGTAGGGCTCGAGCAGCCGCGAACGCGCGACCTTGGGCAGGCCGATGCCGTTGTCGATCACGTCGATCAGCACGTCGTCGCCCTCGCGCGACACGACCACGTCGATGCGGCCCTTTCCACCATCCTTGCCGAGCTCCTCCGGCGGGACCTGCTCGATCGCCTCGGTGGCGTTCTTGACGATGTTGGTGACCGCCTGCGAGATCAGCCGGCGGTCGAACTGGGCGCGCAGCGGATCTTCCTTGAACTCGGCCTCGATGTCGATTTCGGGATGGGCGACCTTCATCAGGAACACCGCCTGCCGCACCGTGTCGGCGACGTCTTCGCCCTCCATCACGGGCTTGGGCATCCGGGCGAAACGCGAGAACTCGTCGACCATGCGCCTGATATCGTCGACCTGGCGCACGATGGTGTCGGTGCACTGGTCGAAGATCTGCTTGTCCTTGTCCTCGGTGATGGTCTTGCCGAACTTGCGGCGGATGCGCTCGGCGGAGAGCTGGATCGGCGTCAGCGGGTTCTTGATCTCGTGGGCGATGCGGCGCGCCACGTCGCCCCAGGCCGAGGTGCGCTGCGCCGAGACCAGCTCGGTGATGTCGTCGAGCGTGATGATGTAGCTGTCGTGCGGCTGGTTCTTCTCGGCGCTGACGCGGACCGAGAGGTTGCGCTCGGTGCCGTCGCGGGTGATCGTGATCTGGCCCTGCACCAGGCGCTGGGTCCCCTCCCGCGCTGTCTTCATCATCTCGTCGAGCTCGGGCAGGACGTCCGAGAGCGGATGGCCGAGCGTCTCCGCTTCGGAGTGCCCGATCAGCTTCTCGGCGGAGCGGTTGAGGATGCCGACGCTGCTGGACGCATCGACGCCGATGATGCCGGCGCTCGCCGACGACAGCACGGCCTCGATGAAGCGGCGGCGGCTGTCGATGAGATCGCTGGCGTTGACGAGCTCGTCGCGCTGGCTGCGCAATTCCTGCGTCATCTTGTTGAAGGTCTCACCCAGCTGGGCGAGATCGCCTTCCGACTGGTGCACCGGCACTTTCACGTGGAGATCGCCGGTCGAGACCGTATGGGCCGCGTTCATCAGCCGCCGGATCGGCGCCACCAGCGAGTTGGCGAAGTTGAGCCCGATGAGCACCGAGGCCATCAGGATGGTCAGCGCGATCACCGCGAACATCAGCGCGAAGGCGACCTGGATGCCGAGCCTCCGCGACTCGATCTGGGCATATTCGGCGACGCTGACCTCGGTCTGCTTCAGCTGATTGACGACATTGGGATCGAGCGGCCGCGCGACATAGAGGAAAGTGTCGCTGAAGGCGCGCAGGCGGATCACGGCCGCAACGAAGCTCGCATCCGGCAGCACCGCGATCTCGGGCTCGTTCTCGTTGACGTTGCTGAGGAAGTCCGGCGCCGGCGGTGAATAGGCCAGCCGCATGCCGGTGTCGGCGGATTCCAAGATGTTGGTGTTCTTGTCGATGATCATAGCGCCCGGCAGATTGCGGGAGCTGGCGCTGGCGGTCAGCATCTCGCGGAACGAACGCCGGTCCTGGTCGTAGAGCGGCCTCGCATGCGCGATGTCGTTGGCCATGCCGAGAATGTCGCCGCGGATCAGCTGCGCATGGTCCTGCATGTAGGCGCGCGCGATGTTCAGCGAGTTCTGGATGACCTCCTTGGTCGGCCCCGAGAACAGCCGGTCGAGACCGCGCTCGAGGGTGACGTTGGCGACGACGGAGACCAGCACCGCCGGCAGCACCGCCACGATTGAGAACAGGCTGACGATCTGGACATGGAGGCGCGCCGCCGCCCTGCCCCGCCGCCGCGCCAGGATCAGCTGCCAGAGCTCGCGGACGATGATCCCGACCAACAGCAGGATCGTGCCGGCGTTGATCAGGTAGAACGAGCGGACCACCTCCGGCGTCGGATCGATCCGCGTCAGTCCGGTCAGGACCAGGAAGGTCAAAAGGCCCGACAGCAGTGCCAGCGCCACGGCGAAGGGCGCCAGCCAGCGTCGCGGCGACCAGCGCCGCGGCTCTTCGGCTGGGGCCGTGTCAAAGGATGCGGCCGAGGTATCTGCGCTGGTCATTCCGACAATGGTGCTGAAAACGGGTCCGCGGCGGGCGGCAACTGATGTATTCGTACCACATTGTTGCCGAGACACTACAGTGTCAAATAGCCACGTAATCTCAGTAACTTACTGAATGCAACTTCTTCTTTTGGCCACGATTTACCAAATCGCACACGACGGGATTCGATCATCGCCGGCCGCTCGACGAGGCCCCTACGACTGTCTCACTTCAGCGAGATCGTGACCTGGCTGATGTTGGCCGCGAGCTCCAGGCCCACCTTGGGACCCTGCAGCACGAGGGTCACGCCCTTTTCGTTGCGCAGCTGGACGCCGTTGATGCCGCCAACGAGGGCGAAGCCGCCGCCAACGGAACTGTACGTCCCGGCAAAGTCGGCGACGTCCCGGATACCAGACGCCCGTCCCTCGAACCGGCCGACGCTCGCGCCAGCCGTGATGCCCAAGCTGAGGCCGGCGATGTTGAACGGATAGTTCCGGCCGCGATAGTTCAACACGCCGCTGCCGGCGCCGCCCCCGACCAGAAGGCCGGCCTTGACGATCTTGACGCGCACATGGCCGCTCGCCTGTGCGAACGATGGCGTCGCCGGCATCGCAAGCAGGACCAGGGCTGCGAGGCCGGTTGCGATAGCGCGCAGAAGGCGTCCCAGTCTAAGGCTTCCCGGCATCGACCTTCTTCCACGTCTGGTCGGGATCGAACAGCGTCGTGCGCGGCGCGATGGAGCTGGTCCGCGTGCCGAGATCCTTCTGGTAGACGGTTCCGGCATGGTTGACCAGAAAGGTCATCACGCCGGAATTGCCGTACTCAGCGGGCCACGCGATCAGCGCGAAGCCGCCGATCATCTTGCCTTTGACGACGTAGTTGAGCGCGCCGCCGGGCGCGTCCGCCCCCTGGCCTTTCAGGATGCGGAAGTAATAGCCGCGATAGGGCGCCGGCCCGTCGCCCGCGCCCTGCTTGTAGCGTTCGGCCGCAGCCTCCGCGACCAGCGCGCCGAGCGGACTCGGATCCGCATCGTCGCGCCAGAACAGGCCGTCCTTCTTGCCGGCCGTGGAGAGGAAGCGCTGCGCGTAGACGCCGGCGCCCTCGCCGCGATCCTTCTCGGCATATTCGTTCTGCGCGTCGACATAGGCGAGCGCGGTCTGGATCGCGTCGAGCTCGTTGCGGCCGATGCGGCGGCGAAGCACCTCGATGCGTCCTTCGTCGGTATCGAACTCCCAGCCGTTCTTGTTGTTGACCAGCGGAATCGGGAACGGGAAGTCGTCCGGGCCGAGCAGCAGCGTGGCCTTCTTGTTGCCTTCGGCTTTGATCGCGTGTTTGGCCTCATACATCGAGACGAACCGCGCACGGATGTCGGCGTCGGCGACCTCGTCGCCGGACGAGACGATGTCGTCCGCCGCCCTGCCCAGCACCTTCAGGAGGTCGCGCGGGCCGCTCTTGGCCGCAGCTGCGAGTGCGGCGGCCGCGTCCTCCGGCGTCTTGTAGGATTCCTGCGCCTGTGACACCGATCCCAGAAGCGCAAGCACCATGATGCCCGGCAGAACCGCGCGATGAAGCGACTTCAGACCGATCATGGTGCGACCTCCGCAGGAATCTTCGCGCCGCCGGCGAGCCAATCGCTGTAGGTGCGGAACTTCAGACCAAGCTTTTCGTAGTGGACGCGCAGATAGCCGTCGCTGCCGCGGGTCACCGCATCAGGCATCACGCCTTCGACCTCCTGCGCCATCACGCCGACATAGGCCTTGTCGCTGCCGATATAGCTGAAGCGGTAATAGCCGAGGCCGTTGCCGAGATGGCCGAGCAGGGCGATGTCGTGCTTCAGTGCGATATCGGAGCGCCGGCCACCGCCGCCGCCACCACGGAAACCACCTCCTCCGCCTCCGCCACGGAAGCCGCCGCCTCCACCGCCACGCATCGCCATTCCGCCACCGCCGCCGCGACCGGCAAAGCTCGGTCCGCCGCCGCCACCGCGCGGCATGCTCGCCATGCTGGCGCGGCCGCGCGCCGATGCTGCGGCCGCCGCCCGGCCGGAGGAGACGTTCATCGCGTCGCCACGATTGCCGCCACCACCACGGTTGCCTGCGCCGGCTCGGTTTGCAGCCTTGGCGCGGTCCCCCCCGCCCTTGGCCCGGTCCCCGGCACCGGCTCGATCGCCGCCGCCCGGCCGGTCGCGCGTCCCTGCGCTGGGACGGTCCCCAGCACCAGGACGATCGCCGCGATTGCCGGCGCGATCACCGGGCCCGCCACGGTCGCCTGCACGATCGCCTGCACGATCGCCGGCGCGGTCGCCGGCGCGGTCGCCCGCACCCTGATTGGGACGCAGCACCTGATTGCCGTCACGGCCGCGAAAATCCATCCGGTCCGATACACCGGCCTTCAGATTGTTGTTGCCGAAGCGCTGCTGAACATTGGTGTTGTTGTAGCGCACGCCCTGGCGATGCGCCGGATTGTGCTGCCAGCCGTTGCCGATGTTGGTGGTGCGATGGTTGACATAGACATTGCGGTTGCCCCAGTTGCAGCCGCCGCCCCAGTAATTGCCCCAGCGTCCGATCGCCCAGGCCGTGCCGAAGGCGAGGCCCGCCGCGACCACGCCGGCCCCGATATAGGAGGGATAGCCCCAATAATACGGCGGATATTCCGCGTAGGGCCAGGTGCCGTAGACCGTCGCCGGATCGTAATACGGCACATACATCGTCGCAGGATCGGCCTGCTGGATGACGACGACCTGCTTGCCTTCCTGCGACTGGACGCTGACCTTCTGCTGCTTGGTGGTCACCAGCTTCTTGTTGTCATAGGCCTTGTTGCGCAGCCGCTGGATCGCATCCATCACGTCGGGCTGCTGGGCGAGAAAGGCATCGCCCAGCTTCTGGGTCCAGTCGAGCTTGTCGCTCATCATGGAAAGAACTTCGGCCGTGCTCGCGAGCGCCTTGACGCTGTCGTCCCAGGCCTGCTTGTCGACCTCGGTCTTCAGCGCATCCCCCTTCAGCGTCTTGCGCTCCTTCAGCCAGCGGTCGGCCTGCACCACTTCGAGTGGATAGGTCGAAGCAGCCAGCACGTTGGCGAGCAACTCGTCGGGATAGAGCGCGATCGGTGCAACCAATGCTTCGAGCTGTTCCGGCTTCAACAGCTCGGCAGCCGGCGCCGCCGGACTTGCCGGCTGCGCCTGCGTGCTCGGGGTCGCCGGTTTGTCGGCTGTCTGCGCAATTGCCGCAACCGGCATCGCCAGCATCAGCGCAACCGCCATCAGGGTTATGCTGCAGCGAGACATTCCACCCTCCATCGGACTTGCCGACCGCGAAGATCGGGGCCGCGGCACGGGCGTTTGTTGATCGAGATCAACGAAAGGCTGCTTCGAGTCTTGTTGCGGCGCGAGAACGGACGAGACGCTGTCAGCGAATGAGTGGCAGCCTGATCGTGAACAGGGCACCGCCCCATGGCTGGTTCTCAGCGGTGATCGTGCCGTGATGGGCCTCGACGATGGTCTTCACGATCGCAAGTCCCATTCCCATGCCCTGCGGCTTGGTCGTGAAGAACGGATTGAAGACGTTTGCGAGATCCGCGGAGGCAATGCCTGGACCGGTATCGGAAATCCTGATCTCGGCCTGGCTGCCGGCGCGCATGGTCGACACGGTGATGTCGCGCTTTTTCATCTCGGCGTCCGAAACTGCATCCATCGCATTGATGATCAGGTTGAGCACGACCTGCTGAAGCTGCACGGGATCGCCCTTGACGTGCAGATCCGCGACCGCAGGCATGTAGGTCAGCGCGATGCGCCGTCCATCGGCGACGGCGCTCACCAGCCCGATCGCCTCCCGCACCGTGTCGTTCAGCTCGATATCCCTGACCTCGAACGGAGTCTTCTTGAGGACGCTGCGCAGCCTGCGGATCACCTCGCTCGCCCGCTGGTCGTCCCGTCGGATGTCGGCGAGGATCTGCCGGATCTCGTCGATGTCGGGCGGAGCGGCCCTGAGCATCAGCTCCGCCGTCTCGGCGTTGGTCAGGATGGATCCGAGCGGCTGGTTCAATTCATGCGCGATCGAGGTCGTCAGCTCGCCAACGGCCGAGTACCGGGTCACGTGGGCAAGTTCCGCCAGCCGCTGGCGCGATTCCACTTCGGCGAGCCGGCGGCGGCGGCGCTCATGCAGCAGCCCGCTGATGAGCCCGGCCTGGACCAGGAACACGGCCGAGATCATCAGCATCTGCCAGCGATAGCGCTCCCAGATGTTCGGTTCGCGAAACAGGATTTCGCTGCCGGGAGGCAGGCGACTCTCGCTGATGCCCCAGCGCTGCAATTCCCGCCAATCATATCTCGGCGCCGCGAATCCGAGCGGCTCATAGGTGATGCTGGCAGGTTTTGCGCCTCCGAGAACGCGGAGAGCGACGCTGACGGTCCTCGAACTCGTTTCCGCAACCGAATGCATGGGGCCGCCGACGGTGCTGCCGCCGAAGAACGGGTCCTGGTAGGAAAAGATCGGCGCATTCGCAACCGCGTGCAGGCTGCGCAGGGCGATGTCGCTTTCGTGGACGATCCCGGCTGCGTCGACCGACATCAGACCCCAGAACAGCACCGTGTGCGGGGGGAGCGTTGATGCCCGTTTCAGGATCTCCTCGAATGACAGGTCCGAATACCAGATCAGCTCCAACCGCTCGGCCAGGGGCTTCAGGTCGCGTTTCACCTCCTCTATCCAGAACTTCTCGAGCGGCGAGGCACCGATCACGATCGCGACCGCCCTGGTGTCCGGCAGCAGCTGGAGGATGTTGGCGAACGCAGCCGGGAAATCGTTGCGGATCGCCACGACGACGTCATTGTCGGTGAGATCGGCGCGGTCGATCAGCCGGTACTCGACCGCGGCAAGAATCAACGGCGTATTAGGAAACAGTCTTGCGCGGTATCTCTGCGCAAACCGGGCGGCGGGCGCGCCAATGGTCAACACGATATCGGGCAACGCCCCCTGGTAAAGCGATTGCAGATATTCGACGAACGGCGCCTCGGGACCGGGATTGTTGAAGCGCGCCGTGAGCAGCGCATGCTCCTGGATGTCGAGCGGCCAGGGCGATTGCCGCTCGAGCTCGGCCTTGATGTCGCGTGCATATTCGCTCCACGGCCGAAACTCGCGGCCGAAGGAATGCAGCACCAGCACACGTTTGAGCTCGCCGCGCAGGCTTCGCTCGACGGCACCTGCCCGGTCAGGCGACATGCACGTGGCGACGAACAAGCCCAGGCAGAACAGCGTAGCCGACCACGACCTGACCGAGTCAGAGAACATGCGTCCGCTCAGCTCCAATCCCCGCAGCTTCCGGCGGCTGCTTTCCGAACAATTCTAGCGGCAATTGTCGCGCACGGACAGCCCGCGAGACTACGACCCGGCAGCGCCTGGTGACGCGTCCGCGCCTGCGCCTGCGCGAGGACGCCGTGGCGGGTCGTGCCATTCCAGGACAATCCCGCGGCAAAGGCACAATCTGTCGCTAAGAAGCCGGGCAGCGGAAATAGCGGATCTCCATGTCCTCCATGCCCGGGAACAGCCGGATGATGCTGTTTGCATCCACCTCCTTCAGGCTGAACTGAATGCTGGAGAGCATCATGTCGGTCGCGCAGGCCGCAACCAGGTTGACGTTCGGACCGTTGTCCTTCCTCGCCTTGATCCGGCAGCGTGCGAATTTTCCGACGATCTGATCTCCGTCGACGATGAAGCCGCCGCCATAGACGTCCGACATGTCGCTGAAGCCGAACTGCCCGCCCTTGCGCGCGAACACCTTGCTGCAATTGTCGGCATCGCCGGCCCAGGCGCCGTTGAGGTCGAGAGCCTTGGCGCTGGCGGCCGCAACGATCAGCGAGATCAACGTCGCACCAAGCGTGATCAATTTCCGTGAACCCATGTGATCCGTCCTTCTCTCGCTCTTCAATGGCCGCTCAGCACGAGTGTCTGGATCGGCAGCAACAGAGCCTGGATACGCAGCAACATCGCGTGCACGAGGCCGACGCCGTCCACGACGTGAAGTGCGATCTTCCGGCTGGTCGGAGTATCCTTGGCGGAGATTTCCTCATGGTTGCTGGTGTAGGCATTGACGACGCAGCTCGAGCCCGGGGTCACGCCTTCGAGCCCTCCCTTGTAGAGCGGCTCCAGGAATACGAGGATCGTGCCGGGACGAACGGCATTCTGCGCTTCCAGCAATTGCTCGCCGGACCGGAATTGCCCGGCTGCGATGTAGTCCTGCACGGTCGTGATCACCATCGGGATGATCACCCACGGCTTGGAAATGCAGGTCGCCTCCGCCACCATGCCGGTCTGCATCACCTGCGCCTCGATCTGGCCGAAGCCGGCCTGGAGAAACTTTCGGCCGGCCTCTTCCGGAATCAGGATGCCGGCCGGGCGCATCAGCTGGTTGACGACGTCGCCGGAGCGAACCGTGAACTGCTCGACCCGCCCGTCAACGCCGGCACGGACGACCGTCTTGTCGAGATCGACCTGGGCCTGGTCGAGCGCCGCCGCCGCGCTGGCCTTTTGAGCCGGCAGCAGGGTGGAGATCTGCAGGGATGCGGATTGCTTCGCTGCCGTCGCCGCATCGACACCGGCCTGGCGCTGATCAACCAGGACCTGGAGCTTCTCGATGTCACGCTGTGGAACGATGCCGGGGTTGCGGCGCTGGAGCTCGCTCTTGACCTCGAGCTCGTCCTTGGCCTGCTGGTAATTGGCCTTTGCTTCCGCGATCTGCGCCTCGGCCCTGAGCACATCGGCCTCCGCCGCCTGCATGGCGGCATCGACCTCCGCAACTTTTCGCTTGGTGGTCTCGAATGCCGCCTGCTGCTTCGAGCTGTCGAGCGTGAACAGCACGTCGCCCTTCTTGACCGGCGCGCTGAAGCCGACCTTGACCTCGGCAACGCGGCCCGAGCCTTCGGGAAGGATGGGCACCGTGCGGAAATACAGCGTCGCCGACGACGTCGACGGGTGGAAGTAGAAGATCATCGTGATCAGCGACACCGTCAGCATCAGGCAGGCGGTGATGCCCCAGCGCAGTTCGTACCAAATGGAGAAGAAGGTGATTTCCTTGCCGAAGCGCTTGCCCTGGACGTAACGGCGGTAGAGGTAGTCGGGCAGGATCGTCAGCAGTGAACAGAACATCAGCTCAAACATGGCTGTGCTCCTTCTCCTTGGCGGGTTCCGGCTTGTCTGCCGGAGTTGGCACCGCCGCAGCCTCGGCCCGGACGTCGCCGCCATCGGCCGACGGCGTCGCGTCGGCAATCTTCTCGACGGATCCGGCTATGCTGCGCAATGGCGTGCCGAAGTCGGGCAGATCGATCATCGCAAGCAGCAGGCCCGCGATCCAGAAAATGTGCATGTGGGTGAACAGCGAGATCAGGCCGAGCACGGCGACGAACTCGAATTGAAGCTTCTGCGACTTGTGCGCCATCCGTTCCGGCAGGCTGTGCAGCTTCCAATAGAGCGTGCCGACCCAGAGCACGGTGCCGATCAGGAACACGCCCATCACCACCATCAGCGTATCAGTGCCGCTTCCCGGCGCGAGATAGAACGGCAGATGGTGCGGAGCCATCGGATGAAGCTGGTCGCTCAAACGTCTCTCCCGGTCGGCGAACGTGCACTTTCGGCACTGTGTTCAGGTTGCCTCCCGATTTGCTTGATTTGAATCAAGGGAACGCCCGCCGCCGGACCTAGCGTTCCCCAAAACTGATTGCACAATCAAAGGGAGCCGCAGCCATGCCTGGCCTCGACGAACTCATTCCCAGTGCCACGCAGATCCGCAAAGAGGCCGCGCTCAAGGAGGCCGAGAAGGCGGAAGAGTATGTCCGCCTCGCCGCGGCTGCCGAGGCCGAGAAGCGTGCCCTGATCGAGCGGCTGAGCAAGCCTTCCGGCAAGACCGAGGAGGAGAAGATCAAGCTCGCCTCGACGATCATCCAGCGTGCGGTGCGAAACGGGCTCACCGAGGTCCTTGTCTACCGTTTCCCCAACACGCTCTGCACCGACAAGGGGCGCGCCATCAACCAGATGGAAAAGGGCTGGGAGAACACGCTGACCGGCATTCCCAAGGAGATCTTCCAGCTCTGGACCGACTATCTGAAGCCGCGCGGCTATCGCATCGCCTATCAGATCATCGATTTCCCGGGCGGTGTGCCCGGCGACATCGGCGTGACCATTTCATGGGGCGACGACTAGCGGGACGCAGCAGCGGAAGGACGGGCATGGCCAAGGACGACTCTGCCGGGCGGATGAAACGGAAGGACTATGAAAAGGAGCTGGAAAAGCTCCAGGTCGAGCTGTGCCATCTCCAGGACTGGGTCAAAGCCCAGAAATTGAAGGTGATCATCATTTTCGAGGGGCGCGACGCCGCGGGCAAGGGCGGCACCATCAAGGCCTTGACCGAAAAAGTGAGCCCGCGCGTATTCCGTGTCTGCGCCCTGCCCGCGCCTTCCGACCGGCAGAAGTCCCAGCTGTTCCTGCAGCGCTATATCGAGCAATACCCGGCCGGCGGCGAAATCGTGATCTTCGACCGCAGCTGGTACAACCGCGCCGGCGTCGAATATGTCATGGGCTTCTGCTCACCGGCCGAGCACAAGCGTTTCCTGGAATTGTGTCCACAGGTCGAGAAATTCGCCGTCGATGCCGGCATCATCCTGATCAAGCTCTGGCTCGAGGTCGGGATGGAGGAGCAGGAACGCCGCTTCATGGCGCGCATCGAGGATCCGCTGCGGCAGTGGAAGCTGAGCCCGATGGACACCGAGTCGTTCGGGCGCTGGTACGATTATTCGCGCGCGCGCGACATGATGTTCGAGGCGACCGACACCAAACATGCGCCGTGGCGACTGATCCGCTCCGACGACAAGCGGCGCGCGCGTCTCAATGTCATCTCGCACATCCTGAGAACCATCCCCTACAAGAAGGTCAAGCGGGAGAAGGTCAAGCTGCCGCCGCGGTCGCACAAGGGACGCTACAACGACCGGGACAGCCTGCGCGGACTGAAGTTCGTCGAGGAACGATATTGAGATGCGAAACGGGCTGCGATGACGCAGCCCGTCTGCTCCCGGTCCTGCTCCCGGATTATTTCAGCCGGATCGTCACGCCGCCGACTGCGGCCGATACTTCGGCGCCGACCCGGGGACCGCTGAGCTGAAGGATCACGCCATTGGCGTTCTGCAACTGCACGGCACCTGCCCCCGCTGCAACAGCGCCGCCGGCTCCGCCTACGGCGTAGGATCCTTCGATGGACGCCGGCCCCTTCAGATTGAGAGCCCGGCCGACGAACTTTGTCGTCGAGGCTCCGACCGTAAGACCGACACTCATGCCTGATACGGTGAAGGGATACTTCTTGCCTCTCAGAAGCAGCACGCCCTCCCCACCGCCGACGCCGACGATGAACCCGCCCTTGGTGAAGACGACCGCGACCTCGCCGGTCTCGGCACGCGAGGGCGTGCTGAAACCGGCAATGGCTGCGAGCGAGGCGACCAGGACGGCGCCGATGGTGAACTTTCTCATGACGTTTCTTCCCCCTGCTCTGGATCTCGATGGCCGCCTCGCGGCATGGACCGGAATGCGAGCGGGCGCCAGCGACAGGCTTGATCTGGATCAAGCAATCATCGGCCGCGCCCAATCAAATCCGCCCCAATGCGCCTCCTCCTCGCAACCATCCTGCTCCTCCTCGGCACGTTCACGGCACCGGCCCGCGCCGAGGGCGAAATCCGCATCCAGGAGGAGATATGGGTCCTGCCGCTGCCACTGCCGATGTTCGCCTATCTGGTGCGCCCGGTCGGCGACGGCCCCTTCCCGCTCGTGATCATGAACCACGGCGTCTCGCTCAACCCCACTGACCGGAGCTTCTTTCCGCTGGTGGAATTCCGCGACGCCGCAAAATGGTTCGCCAAACGCGGCTACCTCGTGGTGGCGCCGGTCGGCAGCGGGTATGGCGCGGCCGCCGTCGACATTCCCGAGCGTGCGCTCTACGGGCCGTTCTTCTCGAAGGTCGGCAAGTGCACCAATCCGAACTTCCACGATGCCGGCCTCGCGGTCGCGCAGGTCGATCTGTGGATCATCGACTACATGGCCGCCGAGAAGCGCATCATTCCCAAGGATGTGATCGTGGTCGGGCAGTCCGCCGGCGGCTGGGCTTCCATCGCGCTGTCGAGCGTCAATCCACCGCAGGTGAAGGCCATCATCACCTTCGCTGCCGGGCGCGGTGGCCGGGTCGGCGGCAAGCCCAACAACAATTGCGCGCCCGACAGGCTGGTCGAAGCCACCGCGGATTTCGGCCGCACCTCGCGCGTGCCGATGCTGTGGATCTACATCGAGAACGACACGTTCTTCGGGCCTGATCTGTCGAAGCGCATGCATCAAGCCTTCACGGCCGCCGGCGGCCGCGCCGAATATCATCTGATGCCGCCGTTCGGCAACGAGGGACACTTCTTCATCGGCTCGCCCGATGCGATCCCGCTCTGGTCACCGCTGGTGGCGAAATTTCTCGAGGCACAGAAATAGAGCCCGCCCTGGAGGCGCAACCATGTTCGCAATCCGTAACCACCTCTGTCCCGTGCTGGTTGCCGCCTTCTTCTGGACCACGACCTATCCTGCCCTCGCCGCGCCGAAAGCCGCACGGGCCGACAAACCCGCCGAGGTGACCACGCGCGGTCAGCGCGAAGCCAAGGACATCAGCTACGGTGATTGGCAGAAGCTCTGCTTCAAGGCTGGCGGCGCGCCGATGCTGTGCCGCACGACCATCACCGGGGCGTTTCCGACCGGCCAGATGGCCGTCCGCATCGATTTGATCGAACGCGAGGGCACGCCGACGGCCCGGCTGCAGCTCTTCGTGCCGGTCGGCATGTACCTGCAGCAACCGGCCAAGCTGTCGGTCGACCGGGGCAGCACCTTCAGTGTGCCCTATAGCTGGTGTCTGACCAACGCCTGCATCGCCGCTGACGTCGCGCCTGCCGGCATCATCAAGGAGATGGAGTCCGGGAAGACGCTGGCGCTCGAGGTCGTCGATTCGAACCTGCTGGCGCTGACGACATCGGTGCCGCTGGCGCAGTTCGCTGCGGTCCGCAAGGGCGCACCGACGAAGATGCTGGAGCAATATGTCGACGAATGATCGGCGTTTCCGCGCTACGCCGCAGCCGCACGCGTGACCGAATCGATCAATGATTCCGCCGTGAACGGCTTTGTCAGATAGGCGACGCAACCCGACGCAACCGCGGCACTACGGTTCACCGGGCTGTCATCGCCGGTAATGTAGATCACTGGCGCCGTGACGCCCTCCTCCGCCAGCTTGCGACGCAGCTCGACGCCGGACTTGCCGTCGAGATTGATGTCGAGGACGATGCAGATCGCCTTGTCGAACTCGCCGTGATCAAGCAAGTCCGCCGCGGACTCGAACAGCGTGACGGCGAATCCGTGCGCGCGCAGCAACCTGTTCATGCTGACTCGCATGGAGGGATCGTCGTCGACAATGAAGACTGCTTCGCGCATCGGCAAGAAAGCACCCTTTCGGACCAGGCAGATGGTGATGGGGCGGCTGCAACCAGTACGCGTGGCGCAATCGCATGGCAGCACCACCTCAACGCGCTTCATATTGTCCTTTGGGGCAGTGACACCGCAGGAACTGCATTCGCAGCAACGAAACAGCTAGCTGCCGTTCGGATCCAGCATTCCTAGCCGCTCCGCGATCGAAACGAGCTCGGCAAGCGAATGAACCTGCATCTTCTCCATCACCTGATGGCGATGCGCTTTCACTGTCCGCTCGGTGGTCCCGAGCTCGTAGGCGATTTGCTTGTTGATCCTGCCGCGGACGATGAGATCGAACACCTGGCGTTCGCGCTGCGTCAGTGTCGCAAGATGCACGCGAAAGGCTTCGAGCTTGCCACGATGGCTGCGCGCGGCATCTTGCCTCGCCAGTGCGCGCGCGATCGCGTCGAGCAACAGTTCCGACGAAACCGGTTTGGTCAGGAAGTCTTCCGCTCCCGCCTTGATGGCCTGCACGGTCGTCGGCGTGTCGGCGTGACCCGTCAGGAATATGATCGGCAACGTCGAGCCCGACGCGACCAGGCGGTTTTGCAGTTCAGGGCCGCTCAAGCCCGGTATCCGCACGTCGAGCAGGATGCATCCCGGCTGCTCGTCGTCTGGCGCCGCGTCCAGGAGGTCCTGCGCGGATGCGTAGGTTTTGACGTCATAACCGGCAAGCTTCAGCCGGCGCTCGATCGCCGTCCTGAACGATGCGTCGTCATCGACCACGTGGACAAGGCCGGGCACCATTTACCTCGCGTAAAATTCAGTAAAGCAATCTTTTAACCGAGGCCGCGTGGTTGCCAACGGTGCAAAAACCGAAACATATGCTTCGCAACAAGATACTTTTGGGCTTCCATCGAGGTCTTTCTCAGTCCGCGCAGCGAACGCCCCCCGCTGTCCCTTGGGACATTGACCCTTGGGACAATGGATTGGAATACCTCGTTAGTCGTAAATCAACTTCGGCGGGAAAGCGATTGCGCGGCGAATTTCCGCTGCGAGAGATTTTTGTCTCCAAAGACCAATTCGACGGCAAGCTGAGGAGCTGGCCCATGTTCGTTCGCATCACAACCGATTCCGCGCTGCGTCCCAACTCCCTTCGCGACCTCGGCATGACCAGCGATTCAAATGCGCTCGTCAGTTTAATCGAGTTTTCGTACAAGAAAGGCACCGAGATCTACGGCGAGAAAGAACCCGCCGAATATGTCTACCAGGTCAAGTCTGGCGCGGTGCGGAGCTACAAGCTGTTGTCGGACGGCCGCAGGCAGATCGGCGCGTTTCACCTGACCGGCGACATTTTCGGGCTGGAGAACGGAAACGAGCATCGTTTCACGGCCGAGGCGATCGTCGAGACCACGGTTCGCCTCGTGAGGCGGCAAAGCCTCGAGATCGTGGCCGAGAGCGATGCCATGGTTGCCAGAAACCTGCTCAGCATGACCACGACCAATCTCCAGCATGCGGAAGATCACATGCTTCTGCTCGGCCGCAAGACCTCGCTGGAGCGGGTCGCGGCGTTCCTGCTGGAAATGGACAAGAGGCTGACCGCTACGGGTGTCATCGCGCTGCCGATGTCGCGGCGCGATATCGCCGACTATCTCGGCCTGACGCTGGAAACCGTCTCTCGCGCCCTCTCGCGGCTGGACGAACTCGGCATCCTCGGCTTCATCGGCAACACCCAGCGCCAGATCGTGCTCCTGGACCGAGACCAGCTCGCGAACCTCGATCTTCAGTCCTGAGCAGCAGGCTGATTGTCCTTGTCCAGGAAAATAATGGCTAGCCCGTAAGGGTTGATGATCGCAAACAGCGCGCCGAAGCCAAACAGGAAATCGGCCGACCAGCCTCGACGACGTGAATTCAACCATTGTTCCTGCCCGGGAGCCGTTCGGTCGCTTCACGATTCTCGATCGTCTTGCGCAGGACCTCGAACAGGATGGCCGCCGACCAGCCGAACAGCAGGATGCCGTTCATGGCCGTCAACGGGCCGATCAGCCGCCATTCGGGCACCGGCGTGATGTCGCCATAGCCGAGCGTGGTGTAGTTCACGAAGACGAAATACAGCAGATCGCTCCCCGGCGGCGCCGCCTGGACGAACCAATACGTGCAGACCCAGACCAGGACCTCCAGGGTGTGCGCGACGCTCAGCGCTGCGGCCGTTGCGACCATCACCCCCATCAAATGCAATCGCGGACCACCGCTGCGCCTCGAGCCGGCCGCTCGCGCGATCGATACGGCACCGACGGTCGCCAGCGCGTGGATCCCGATATTGATCGCGCTGACAAGCGCGCTGACAAGGACTTGAAGCAGCATCAGGGGCGACCTTCTCGCCTTTCGAGCCAACCTCGGTGCGACGGAAACCGTTCAACAACAGCGCCAGGGTTGCGCATGCGATCATGAACTCATCTTCGGACGGCAGTGGAAATCTCGGACTTGTCCTGTGCCCGCAGCGCTGCGGAACGGTCGATCTGGATCCAGGCCGCCGCGAGCTCCCAGGCGACCGCCAGAATGATCGGGCCGATGAAGAGGCCGATGATGCCGTGCGCCAATGTGCCGCCGATGACCCCGATCAGGATGACGAGCGTCGGCGTGCTCAGGCCGCGACCCATGACCAATGGTTTGAGAATATTATCGAGCAGACCGACGACGACGAGGAAGATCGTCAGAGGCACCGCCGTCGTGACGTCCTTGTCCATCCAGATCCAGATCACCACGGGCACGAGGATGATCGCGGCACCGATCTGCACGATCGACAGCAGCAGAACGAGGATGGCGAGCAAGCCGGCGCTCGGGATGCCCGCAAGCTTGAGGCCGATGCCGGCCAGCAGCGCCTGGATGATCGCAACGCCGATGACGCCTTGCGACACGGCCCGGATCGTCGCGCCCGCCAGCGCGAGAAAATGCTCGCTCTGCTCCGGCACGATACGGAACAGGAAACCGCGGACCGCCTCAACGAGCTGCGGCCCGTACGGAAACAGGAAGCCGGCGACGAGCACCGACAGCAGGAACTGCAGCGCGCCGACGCCGGCGCTGCCGGCGAACGACAGCATCACCCCCGCCAGCGGTTTCAGATACGGCGCCACCTCGCGCAGAACGGCACGAACGTTGGTATAGGCCAGTGTCCAGAGATCGAACAGCTGGGGGCCGATCAGGGGCCAGTCCTTGAGCCATTCCGGTGCCGCCTGGAGCATGAGATCGCCGGTGCCGATCTGGCTCGCGAGGTCCTTGATGCCTTCGACTGCGCTCAACCCGAGCCATGCCGCCGGACCGATGACGATGCCAAGCGTCGTCAGCGTGAGGATGGTCGCGGCCGTTCGGGGCCGGCCGCCGAGGCGTTTGGCGAGCCAGCTGAAGGCGGGATAGAACGCCACCGCAAGCACCGCGCTCCAGGTCAGGATCGGCACGAAGGGGCGGATGATCAGGAACGTCCATGCGATCAGGAGCGCGAGCAATCCGAGACGGATCACGAGCTGGACAATCTGCTCCGCGGAGAGAAGCTTGCGAGGTGTGGTCAAGACGACGCTGTCCTTCCGGGAGTGCGGATACCCCAATGGACGTAGCGGCCTCCGCCGCACGGCATTCTTGATCCAGATCAAGCGGCCGCGCAGACGCGTCCTTCCCCGATCCCATGCAGCCTGAGCGCTATCGTGCCGATCGCGATGCCAGCCCGCCGAGTCCGGATGCGCGTGAAAAATGCCGACCGGGAGCCGATTGAAGCTGGGAGATGGAACCTACTAAGCCGTTGCAACGGCTGGGAACTTAATAGACTGCCCGCCGAATGGCACAATCCGCAGGGGGAAAGCTGATCGGCAGTCGCCGGCGGGAACGGACTCCCATGCCTCCGGATTGACCGGAATGGACAGATTCTTTCTTGCGACGATGGTTTCGGCCGTGCTGCTGCTGATCGTGGCCGCCGACCTCCTGGTCAACGGCGTCGGCCTGCAGTCGCCGACGCAACTGGCCAACGCGCTGCCGGTGCCTGCACGCCTGGTCAGATAGTGCGACGCCGCTTCTCGCGGCCGAATGACGAATTTGAATGGTTCCCACGGAACATTTCGGCCCCATCGGGACTTCTGCTCACCGCGTCAGCCACAACGGCCAGCGCGATCCGGACAGGCTCAGCTCCGCTGTGGTAGGGGGAGCTGAGCCACCTCCGCGCAAACGCGTCTAGCGTTTGTCGCGAAAACTAGCCCCCGCTCCGATAGACCTGGATATCGAGATCCCGGATTTTCTTCCGCAGCGTGTTGCGGTTGAGGCCGAGCAGGTCCGCGGCGCGGATCTGGTTGCCGCGGGTGGCGGCGAGCGCGGCCGTGAGCAGCGGCACCTCGATCTCCTTGAGGATGCGGTGATAGAGGCCCGGGGGCGGCATGCCGTTCGGAAAGCCCTGGAAGTGCGAGGACAGATAGGCCTCCACCGCGCCGCCGAGATTGTCGACACCCTGCTGGACCGCCGCGCCCGGGCTGACCGAGGGCGGTGCCAGCTCGCCATCGATGACCGAAGCCGTGATCACGTCCTGCGGATACAGCGCGGCGAGACGACGCGCGAGGTTCTCGAGCTCGCGCACGTTGCCGGGCCAGCGGTGCTGCTTCAGCCGCTCCAGCGCCAGCGTGTCGAGCTTCTTCGGTGGCAGACCATCTTTTTCAGCCAGCGAGAAGAAGTGCCGTACCAGATCCGGCAGGTCCTCGATGCGCTCGCGCAGCGGCGGCAGGCGCAGCGGCACGACGTTGAGGCGGAAGAACAAATCTTCGCGGAACAGGCCCTGCTGGATCAGGACGCGCAGATCCTTGTTGGAGGCCGCAACGATGCGCACGTCGGTCTTGATCGGGGTGCGGCCGCCAACGGTGGTGTATTCGCCCTGCTGCAAGACGCGCAGCAACCGGGTCTGCGCCTCCATCGGCATGTCGCCGATCTCGTCCAGGAACAGCGTGCCGCCCTCGGCCTGCTCGAACCGGCCGGAGGCGCGGGTGTTGGCGCCGGTGAAGGCGCCGCGCTCGTGGCCGAACAGCTCCGACTCGATCAGGTCGCGCGGGATCGCCGCCATGTTGACGGCGACGAACGGGCCGTTGCGGCGCTTGCCGTAATCGTGCAGCGCGCGCGCCACGAGTTCCTTGCCGGTGCCGGACTCGCCCGTGATCATCACGGTGAGATCGGTCTGCATCAGCCGCGCCAGCACGCGGTAGATTTCCTGCATCGCCGGCGAGCGGCCGACCAGCGGGATCGCCTCCATCTCGGCGTCCTCGTCCGGCGTCGAGACCCGCTCCTTCGGCTCGGCCAGGGCGCGGCCGACGATGGCGATCAGCTCCTTCAGGTCGAAGGGCTTTGGCAGATATTCATACGCGCCGCGCTCGGAGGCGCGGATCGCCGTCATGAAGGTGTTTTGCGCGCTCATGACGATGACCGGCAGATTCGGCCGCATCTTCTTGATCCGCGGCAACAGGTCGAAGGCGTTTTCGTCCGGCATCACCACATCGGTGATGACGAGATCGCCCTCCCCCTGGCTGACCCAGCGCCACAGCGTTGCGGCGTTGCCGGTGAGCCTGACTTCATAGCCGGCGCGGGAAAGTGCCTGATTGAGAACCGTGCGGATGGCGGTGTCGTCATCAGCAACGAGAATGCTACCTGCGGGCATCGTTAATCCTCATTTTGCCCCCTGTGACGCAGACGACGACTTCCCGGCAGAGCCGTCGCGACTGCTTTGATCGGCATGTTTCACCGATGTGGAATACATCGGCATCAGCACGCGGAAGGTGGTCTTGCGCGGCTGAGATTCGCATTCGATGATGCCCCCGTGATCGCCGACGATCTTGGCGACCAGTGCAAGACCCAGGCCCGAACCGGTCTGCTTGGTGGTCACGAAGGGATCGAACAGGTTGGGCAGAAGGTCATCAGGCACGCCTGGTCCATTGTCCCTCACGCAGAATTCGAGCGGCAGGGATACCCGGGATTTTTGACCGGGGACTGACAGGCGCACGCCGGGGCGGAACGCGGTGGTGAGCTGGATCTCGGCGTCGGGCACGTCGATCAGCGCCTCGGCGGCATTCTTCACGAGGTTGAGGAACACCTGGATCAGTTGATCCTGGTTCGCCAGCACCGGCGGCAGCGAGGGATCGTAATCCTCGATGAAGCGGATGTTGCGGGCAAAGCCCGACTGCGCCAGCCGCTTCACGTGGTCCAGCACGGAATGGATGTTGACGGGGCCGCGCACCACGGGGCGTTCATCGCCGAACACCTCCATGCGGTCGACCAGCGTCACGATGCGGTCGGCCTCATCGCAGATCAGCCGCGTCAGCATGCGGTCCTCGGACGAGGCCTGCTGCTCCAGGAGCTGCGCGGCGCCGCGGATGCCCGAAAGCGGATTCTTGATCTCGTGCGCCAGCATCGCTGCTAGCGCTATCACCGAGCGCGCCGCGCTGCGATGGGTGAGCTGCCGATCCATCTTGTCGGCGATGGTGCGCTCCTGGAGCATCACCACGATGTGGCCGGGCCGCTCGGTGAGCGGCGCGACATGCAGGTCGACCTGGCGGTCGCCGCCCATGCGCGGCGTGCCCAGATCGACCTTGTATTCATTGACCGGCGAGTTCGAGGAGCGCACCTGGTCGATCAGCGCCAGCAAGGGGCTGCCGAACGGCACCAGCTCTTTCAGCGACTGCCGCTTCAGGAACTGCGTCGAGATCTCGAAAAAGGCTTCGGTTGCGATGTTGGCGGCGACGATCTTGCCGTCCGGCCCGATCATCAGCACGGGATTGGGAAGCGCATCCAGGATCGCGTCGCTGTCGGACGGAAGCGGCCGACGCTGTTCAGCGGCTGAGCTCATGCAGCAGCGCTCCATGCGAAGTCGTCGAAGGCATCTTGCAGTGAACTGTGAACGAGGCGCGGATCCTCGGAGGTGAGGATCTTCTGGCGCCAGGATTTCAGCTTCTCCGCCGGCGCGCGGCTCACATCGGCCGCGACGTCGAGCGCCCAGCCCAGATGCTTGCGCGCATGTCTGAGACCGACGCGCAGGCCATAGAGCGCGCAGACGCCTTCATAGAGCGTGCGGACATAATGGAGCTGCCTCTCGAGCGACGGCGCGGCTTCCACCGCCCCGCCCTTCAGGCGGCGACCGATCTGCCCCGGCAGCCAGGGCTGGCCCTGCGCGCCGCGGCCAATCATCACGGCATCGGCGCCGGAGGCCTCGAGCGCCGCGAGCGCTTTCTCATATGAGGTGATGTCGCCATTGACGATGAGCGGGATAGAGATCGCTTCGCGCACGGCGCGGATCGCATCCCAATCGGCCTCGCCCTTGTAGAACTGGCAGCGGGTACGGCCGTGAACGGTAACGAGCTTGACGCCCGCGGATTCGGCGCGCCGCGCCAGTTCCGGTGCATTGCGGCTGCGGTCGTCCCAGCCGAGCCGCATCTTCAGGGTCACCGGCACCTTCACCGCCGCAATCGTCGCATCGATCAGGCTGACAGCGTGGTCGAGATCGCGCATCAAGGCCGAGCCGGACTGGCCCCCGGTGACGTGGCGGGCCGGACAGCCCATGTTGATGTCGATGATGTCGGCGCCCTCGGCTTCCGCGATCCGGGCGCCTTCCGCCATCCAGTGCGCTTCGCAGCCGGCAAGCTGGACCACGTGCGGGCCGATCCCGGTCGCTTCGCAACGCAACCGCGACATCCGATGGCCGTTGGCAAGCTCATCGCTCGCGGTCATCTCGGACACGACCAGACCGGCCCCGAGCTCGGCCACCAGGCGTCGAACGGGCGAGTCAGTCACCCCCGACATCGGCGCCAGGAAAACCGGGGTGGCGGCTTCAATATCGCCTATTTTCAACGGCTTAGAGCCGGATACTGCCGGGCCTGTCACAGGGGTCTCGTCAACTCAGCAGCGCCTCATCGCGCTGGCCATGACCTATCTTGCGCACAATTCTTGTGCAGTCAAGCGTCATGCCTACAGTTTAGACAGTTCTGCAGATCTTTCAAGTGCAGTGCAGCAAAATGCTGTTTCCCACAATCCGGGGAAACCCCTTTTTTTGCGGGCCTGCCGTGCTAGAGGCATGCCGGCAAATCACCCCTGCTCTTTCATTAGCAACTGAGTATTTGAGTCCTATGGCGAAATCACAACGCACCGCTGTCGTCCTCGTGGCGGCCGGCCGCGGCCTGCGCGCCGGCGTCGGCGGGCCGAAGCAATATCGCGAGATCGGCGGCGTGCCTGTGATCCATCGCGCCATGGAAGCCTTCAGCCGCCATCCCGATGTATTCGCAGTGCAGCCAGTGGTGAACCCCGACGACAGCGCCATGTTCACGGCAGCGGTCGCGGGACTGAAGCACGAGCCGCCGACCAATGGCGGCGCCACCCGGCAGGCATCGGTGCTTGCCGGTCTCGAGGCGCTGGCCAAGCACAAGCCGGATATCGTCCTGATCCATGACGCCGCGCGGCCCTTCGTCTCTGAAGGCGTGATCTCGCGCGCGATCAAGGCGGCGAGCCGCACAGGCGCTGCGATTCCCACCGTTGCCGTCACCGACACCATCAAGGTCACCGGCGAGGGCGGCAATGTCGAGGACACGCCGGACCGGTCGCGCCTGCGGATCGCGCAGACGCCGCAATCCTTTCGTTTCGATGTCATCCTCGAGGCGCATCGTCGCGCCGCGGAGGACGGGCGCTCTGATTTCACCGACGATGCCGCGATTGCCGAATGGGCGGGATTGACGGTTGCAACCTTTGAAGGCGATGTTGCCAATATGAAGCTCACCACTCCCGAAGATTTCGTGCGCGAGGAAGCGCGCCTGGCCAGTCTGCTCGGCGACATCAGGACCGGCACCGGCTACGACGTGCACGCCTTCGGCGAAGGCGACCATGTCATGATCTGCGGCGTGCGTGTGCCGCACAGCAAGGGTTTTCTGGCGCATTCCGACGGTGATGTCGGCCTGCATGCGCTGGTCGATGCGATCCTCGGCGCGCTTGCCGACGGCGACATCGGCTCGCACTTCCCGCCGAGCGACGCCAAGTGGAAGGGCGCCTCTTCCGACCAGTTCCTGAAATACGCCATCGAGCGCGTGACGCAGCGCGGCGGCCGCGTCGCCAATCTCGAGGTGACGCTGATCTGCGAGCGGCCGAAGATCGGTCCCTTGCGCGACACCATGCGCGCGCGCATCGCCGAGATCTCCGGCGTCGACATCTCCCGCGTCGCGGTGAAGGCGACCACCAGCGAGCGGCTCGGCTTCACCGGCCGCGAGGAAGGCATCGCGGCCACCGCGAGTGCCACCATCCGCCTGCCCTGGAGCGTGTAAGGCCATGGGCGGCAGCGACGCACGCGCCCTCTCCCGCTCGCTGCTGGATTTGTGCCGGATGCGCAAGCTGACGATCGCGACGGCGGAGTCCTGCACCGGCGGCCTGGTTGCCGGCGCGCTGACCGACATCCCCGGCTCGTCTGACGTGATTGACCGCGGCTTCGTCACCTATTCCAACGAGGCCAAGCGCGCGATGCTTGGCGTCGAAGCAAGCACGCTGACGAATTTCGGCGCCGTCAGCAAGGAGACCGCGACCGCGATGGCGATCGGCGCCCTGGAGCGCGCCGATGTCGATCTCGCCGTCGCCATCACCGGCATCGCCGGACCCGGCGGCGCCACGCCGGGCAAGCCGGTCGGTCTCGTGCACTTTGCCGCCGCCGCGCGCGATGGCCGCATCATCCACCGCGAGCACCGCTTTGGCGCGATCGGCCGCAGCGCCGTGCGCGCCCGCTCGGTGGTCGAGGCGCTGCGCATGCTGATGGACCTCGCCCGCGGCCCGCAAGTCGCGGCCAAGCCGCAGCGCACCGCCGCAAGCCGCCTGCGCCCGCGCGTCACCCGCTCGCCGCGCCGGCATGCGGTGAAGCGCCGGCCGCCGCGCTCGCCAAGGGGATGAGTGCCCGTAGCCGGGTGAGCGTGATGGACAGCCTCACGCCGCCGCCAGCAAGGCGCTCGCGTGGTCCAGCACGCACTGCTTGACCGCATCGGCTTGCGATGGCTTTGCCTTCGCGCTGACCGTCAATTCTAGGATGGGTGCCGCGGGATTGGCGACATCGAGCACCTTGGTGACGGAGACGGCAGGCTGCGCCTGATCGTCGATGCGGGAGTCGCTACGCAGCTCCTTCAGGATGCGATCGGCCAGCGTATTGGCGGCGCCGGCCGGAACCGGAAACGCCACCTTGACCTCGCCCGTGCCGGGATAGGCGCTGTGATTGACGATCGCTGCGCCCCACACCTGTCCGTTCGGCAACAGGATCTGCGTGTTGTCGGGCGCGACCAGTTCGGTCATGAACAGCGACAGCGATCTCACCTTGCCCGCCTTGCCGGCGACCTCGACGTCGTCGCCGATGTGAAACGGCCGGAACAGCAGCAGCATCACGCCGGCAGCGAGATTGGAGAGCGTGCCTTGAAGCGCGAGGCCGATCGCGAGTGACGTCGCGCCTAGCACGGCGACGAGGCTCGCGGTCTGGATGCCGAACAGCTGCAGCACGGCGATGCCGACCACCGCGAGCACGCCATAGCGCGCAAGGCTGCCGACGAACAACGTCACCAGCGGGTCGACGCGGTGCGTGACGCTCAGGACGCGCGTTGCGAAACGCTGCATGGCGCCGGACAGATACCAGCCGATGGCGAGCAGCAGGATCGCGTAGATCGCGTTCAGCCCATACAGGACGAGCGACGCTTTCAGCGTGTCGAAATTGACGGTCATGGCGGCTCCAACCGGGACGATCGGTTGAGAACTCGCTGTCGCGGGAAATGATCCCTGTCGGGGCTTGCCAATCGTCAAGCGCCTGCCGCTGGATTGCATAGGTGAGAGCGACGTGAAACCCGGGCAATGGCCGGCTGAAATACCGCGTTCAGCCCCGGCGGCCTGTCATTGCGCCGTTCGCTCGATCCGATAGATGACGGGAAGCTTTTGCTCGATCGCCTTCGCGAGCACCGTTCCTGTGGTCCGTCCGAGCTCCTTCGCGATCGTCGTGATCGGCTTGGTGCCTGCGAGCTTCCTGAGCCGGTTGAGGTCGTCCTCGCTCCATGATTGCTTCCAGCGCGCCATGTTCCCAGTCCCACGTCACAAGCCCCCGCGCCCGACTCAGATTTTAGTAGAACGTCCCAGGAAAAACAGCCCTTGCAGGTGTACCGCTCGTGGCAAGGGGTGTTCCGTCACTGCGCTGCGTTTTGGCACAAACTGCACTTGTCACCTTCGATCGCGCGACGTCTGAATCCTCGATTGTGCGCCGGGCTCGCGGTGTCCGCCGATCCCTACCACCCCTTGTGCTGCCCGTCGGCCAAAACACCCCGCCGGCCGGTCAATGGCCGCGTGCGAAAATATTCCACTTTACCGAAATTCGGCTTTAGCGTAGTCCTGCGCCACCTCATCCCGGTCAGAGGGGCGTATCGCGATCGTCACGGCACGCGGGGTGAGCGGCGGTGGACGCTAGTCACATCGGCGCGACCGGCATTGCAGGGCGGGCAACCGTGAGCAAAGGCCATCGCGCACACGACCGGTGTGATTCTAGCGTACGGCAAAACCGTGTCGTCCTGGCGCCCGGGGTCTGTGCGCCAAGTCTTGCGGTGATGCGGCGGCCCGACCGGGCGCGTGCGTCAGCCATCTGCAAGGCGACGGGGGCAATAGTGCATCGCTCCCCGGGGAGAGCTCGGCATAAGCCGTCAAACCACTGCGCAGGGAAGGCCGTGTGTTGGGCTTCACCTGTATGCCGCTGTGCAGCCTCTTGTAGCGCAACCTTCGCACAGTGGACCGTGGGTGCCAGCCGGCACCCGGCCTTCTCTGCGCCCTCTGAGGAGAGAGCGCGATACGACGAAGCAAGGCTCGGACGAAACACGTCGCGAGATCGTAGCGTCATGTTTGCTTTCAAATAGCACGCAATTTTTGTCGAAAACGATCGGGATCATAAATGTGCAGGCGCGACCAAACGTCGTCGCCGCTGTCCGAACTTGCGCAGGAAAATATTGGCGCAATAATGCCGCTCTACGTTGTGATCCGGAATCAACCGGACCAGTCTTGTGGAGGGCGACGAAAGTGTTCGCTCGCGCCGCGGCCTCGGCCGCCGTCATTGTCACTTTGGCCGCGTTTGATGGTGCGGCCGCACAAACGGCCAACCAGCCGCCCGATACGATGGCGGCGCGGGTGGAGGCGTGCACGCCCTGCCACGGCAACAAGGGCGAAGGCACCAGCGACGTCTATTTTCCGCGGCTCGCCGGCAAGCCGGCCGGCTATCTCTACAATCAGCTCCTCGCCTTCCGCAGCGGCCGGCGCAAATACCCGCCGATGAACTATCTGCTGGAATTTCTGCCCGATCCGTATCTGGAGGCGATGGCGGAATATTTCGCCGGTGAGCACCCGCCGCTGCCGCAGCCGGCGCCGAGCGAGGTCAGCAAGGAGGTTTTGGCGCAGGGCGAGTTGCTCGCGACCAGCGGCGATGCCGGTCGTAATATACCGGCGTGCGTGAGCTGTCACGGCCCGGGCCTCACGGGCATGCAGCCCGGCATCCCCGGCCTGCTTGGTCTCCGCGCAGCTTACGTCAGCGCCCAACTCGGCGCCTGGCGTTACGGCACCCGCACGGCGAAATCGCCCGACTGCATGCAGCTCGTCGCCGGCCATCTGACCGAGGCTGATGTCACGGCCGTTGCAGCCTGGCTCGCGACGCGTCCTGCTCCCACCAACCCGGCTCCCGTGCCGAAAGGCACCTACGCGCTGCCGTTCGGCTGCGGCAGCCAGCCCAACTGACGAGGCGGATGATGGGCTCGAGACTGTCGATCACGTTCCTCGCTCTCGCCGCGCTCACCACGGCGGCGCATGCGCAGGACAAATCCCAAGAGAAGAGCAGCGACATCATCGCGCGTGGCGAATATCTGGCGCGCGCAGGCGATTGCACCGCCTGCCACACCGCGCCTGAAGGACGCCTGTTCGCCGGTGGCCGCGCCATGCCGACCCCGTTCGGCACGCTCTACACCTCCAACATCACGCCCGACCCGGAGACCGGAATCGGCAAGTGGAGCGCCGACGATTTCTACAAGACCATGCACAGCGGCCGTTTCCCGGATGGCGGGCTGATCTATCCGGCGATGCCGTTCGCGTCCTACACCAAGGTGACGCGCGCCGACAGCGACGCGATCTTCGCCTATTTGCGCTCGATCCCGCCGGTGAATCAGAAGAACCGGCCGCACGACCTGCGCTTCCCCTATGACAACCGCCAGCTCATCCTCGGCTGGCGCACGCTGTTCTTCCGCGAGGGCGAGTTCAAGCCCGACCCGACCAAGTCTGCCGAATGGAATCGCGGCGCCTATCTGGTCGAGGGCCTCGGCCATTGCAGCATGTGCCATTCGCCGATCAACGCGCTCGGCGGCACCTCGCAATCGGACGCCTTCAAGGGCGGCCTGATCCCGATGCAGAACTGGTACGCGCCGTCCCTGACCTCCAACCGCGAGGCGGGGCTCGGCGACTGGAGCATCAAGGACATCACCGACCTGCTCCAGACCGGCGTTTCGGCGCGTGGCGTGGTCTACGGCCCGATGGCCGAGGTCGTGCACAACAGCCTGCAATATCTCAGCGACGAGGATACGCGCGCGATGGCGGTGTACCTCAAGAGCATCGCGGAGCCCTCGCCTCCACCGCCGCCAAGCTCGGCGCTGCCGACCACCGAGAGCAGCCTGCTGATCAGCCTCGGCAAGACCGTCTACGACAAGAACTGCGCGAGCTGCCACGGCACGCAGGGCGAAGGCAAGCCGCCGCACTGGCCGCCGCTCGCCAACAACCAGTCGATCGAGATGGAGTCGGCGGTCAACCCGATCCGCATGGTGCTCAATGGCGGCTATCCACCCGGCACCAAGGGCAACCCGATGCCCTACGGCATGCCGCCCTTCGCGGGCCTGCTCTCGGACAACGAGGTCGCCGCTGTCGTCTCCTACATCCGCACAGCCTGGGGCAATCGCGGTACGCCGGTCTCGGCGCGCGAGGCCAACGAGCTGCGCTCCGCACCGCTGAACTGAGAGACGCCAGAGATCCATCATGATCAATTCCGATCCGCCGACCAGCCCAGCCGCCGCCGATCAGGCCGTCGAGGAGGTCGTGGCGCAAGGTCCCTCGGGGGCGCTTCTGCTCGCCGGCATCGCCACCGCCTGCGTGGTCGCGATGTGGCTTGCCTTCTACCTGTTCGTCTTCCTGCCGCGCGGGCCGCTGCAATGAGCACTGAGGAAACCCATGGAAACGGCAGCACCAGTGCCGAGGTCGCGGCCCGCGTCGAGCGGCGCTGGGCGACCGTCGCCGTGATCATCATTGTTGCAATGGCGCTGCTGGCGGCGTTCGCCGGCATCCACCGCGCGACCATGCCGCAGCCGCGCGTCGAGACCACCGATCCCTCGCGGATTCATCTGTCCGGCGAGTTCGTCGAGAGCAATCTCGGCAGCGTGCTGGAGGCCAATGGCAATGTCACCGTGCGCGCGATCGGTCAGCAATATTCCTTCACGCCGGCCTGCATCGTGGTGCCCGTGGACACGCCGATCACGCTGCGTGCCACCAGCGCCGACGTCGTGCACGGCATCCTGATCCAGGGCACCAATATCAACACCATGCTGGTGCCGGGCTACATCTCCGAGCAGCTCATGCGCTTTGCGAGGACCGGCGACTATCTGATGCCCTGCCAGGAGTTCTGCTCCTTCGGCCATGAGGGCATGTGGGGCAAGGTCAAGGTGATCGACAGGACCGAATTCGCCAATCGTGCGAAGGGCGGCGGGAGGCTGAGCTGTGTTGGTCAATAGGAAGCTCATCCTCGCCCATTTCTGGCTCGCCTTTGCGGTGTTCGGCGTCGCGCTGACGCTCGGCGCCTGGCAGATGTTCATCCGCAGTCCGATCGGCATATGGCTGTCCAATCCCGAGCTCTATTACCGCTCGCTGACCGCGCACGGCACGGTGATGGGCTACGTCTTCCCGACGCTGGTCGCGATGGGCTTTGGCTATGCCATCAGCGAGTCCGCGCTGGAGCAGCGCCTGGTCGGCGTGCGCTGGGCCTGGACCGGGTTCTGGCTCATCGTCATCGGCAGCGTCATGGCGATGTTTCCGGTCGCGTTGGGGCGCGCCTCGGTGCTCTACACCTTCTATCCGCCGCTGATCGGCAACGTCTTCTACTATCTCGGCATCGTGCTGGTCGTGGTCGGCTCCTGGATCTGGGTCGCGCTGATGTCGGTCAACCTGAGCATCTGGCGCAAGGCCCATCCCGGCGCGCCCGTGCCGCTCGCCATGTACGCCAATGTCGCGGGCTCCTATCTGTGGGCGTGGACCGCCGTTGGCGCAGCGCTCGAGCTGCTGCTCCAGATCATTCCGGTGGCGGCGGGACTGAAGGCCACCATCGATGCCGGCCTGGCGCGCGTCTTCTTCTCCTGGACGCTGCACGCCATCGTCTATTTCTGGCTGATGCCGACCTACATCGCCTATTACACCATCGTGCCCCGCGCGATCGGCGGCCGCGTCTATTCCGACAGCATGGCGCGGATCTCCTTCATCCTGTTCCTGGTGGTGGCGATGCCGATCGGCATGCACCACACCTTCGCCGATCCGATGGTCGGCGCCGGCTTCAAGTTCATCCATTCGGCCTTCACCGCACTGGTCGCGCTGCCGACGCTGCTGACCGTGTTCACGATCTGCGCCTCGGTCGAGATCGCAGCGCGCCTGCGCGGCGGCCGGGGAATGTTCGGCTGGATCAGGGCCCTGCCCTGGGACAACCCGATGATGCTGGCGCTGGCGTTCTCGTTCGTCATGCTCGGCTTCGGCGGCGCCGGCGGCCTCATCAACATGAGCTATCAGCTCGATGCGTCGATCCACAACACGCAGTGGATCACGGGCCATTTCCACCTGATCTTCGGCGGCGCCATCGTGATCATGTATTTCGCGATCGCCTATGACCTCTGGCCGCATCTGACCGGACGCGAGCTGATCGACCTCCGGCTGATCCGCACCCAGCTCTGGCTGTGGTTCGTCGGCATGATCGTCACCACGTTCCCGTGGCATTGGGTCGGTATCCTCGGCATGCCACGCCGCATGGCCTATTTCGACTTCGGCGATCCCGCGATCGCGCCGCAGGCGCTCTCGGTCACCTTCTCCGCGATCGGCGGCTTCATCCTGCTGGCGTCGGGCATCATGTTCATCGTCATCCTGGCGCGCGGCATGCGTGCGCCTCAGGCTGACGCCGGTCCCTACCGCTTTGCGCTGGCCGTGCATCAGCCGGCAACCGTGCCGGTCGCGCTCAACACGCACGCGCTGTGGGTGGCGCTGATGATCGCGCTGACCCTCACCAATTACGGCTACCCGATCCTGACGCTGGCGATGACCGAGGGCACGTCGGTGCCGGCCGTCTATGTGGGAGCGCAGTGATGAGCGCGCGCGACCTCTTCACCTTCAGCAATCCGCATTTCACACGAAGCGTCGGCATTACCGCTGCGATTCTGATCGTGACGGCGATTGCAGGCTTCATCGTGCTGCCCTTCGCCCAGCCCTGGGTCCAGTTCGCCAATGTCTGGGACGCGATCTGCAGCGCCGCCGGCGTGCCCCAGCGCGCGGCCAGCGTGACAGCACCCGAGCAGAGCAAGCGCCAGTCGGAGGTCGTGCTCACCTCGTCGACATTGTCACGCCCGAGCCAGGAGGCGATCGGCCGCGGCGCGACGCTGGCGCAGCGATGCGCCATCTGCCACGGCCCGACCGGAATCAGCCGCGCGGACTCGCCGAACCTCGCCGGCCAGTACGCCGCCGTGATCTACAAGGAGCTGCACGATTTCCGCTCGGGTGCACGCACCAATGCTGTGATGTCGCCGTTTGCCGTCAATCTGACGGATCAGGAGATCGCCGATCTCTCGCTTTACTACGCCTACCTGCCGCGGCTGCCCGCCTATCACCCAACGCCGCAGCTGCCAAAACCGAACATCGTCATCTACGGCGCGCCGATGCGCGGCATCGCGCCCTGCGGCTCCTGTCACGGCAGCCTCGACAACAAGACCGGCAGCCCATGGCTTGAAGGCCAGTCGGAGACCTATATGAAAGCGCAGCTCCACGCCTTCGCCTCAGGCGACCGCCGCAACGACATCAGCCAGCAGATGCGCAACATCGCCCGCGCGATGACGCCGCAGGAGATCGAGCAGGCCGCGGCGTATTACGCCTCGCAGCCGCCGGATGTCGTGAAGGCGGTGGACTAAAGTGAGGAGCTCGTGCCCCGGACGCAGCGCAGCGCTTCTTCAGCGGTGCGCTGCAGAGCCGGGGCCCATCCTTGCGGCACTCTGGGTCCCGGCTCTGCGCAGCAACGCTTGCGCGTTGCAGCGCGTCCGGGACACGAGAGTTGCAAAAGATTACGTCGGCGCCAGCTTCGGCCGTCCGTAGATCGCATCGGCCCGCTTCTCGAAGGCGGTCGAGAACCGCGCGAAAGCGGCGTCGAACATCGAGCCCATCAGCATCGCCAGCATGCGGCTCTTGAATTCGTAGGCGAGGAAGAAACCGACGTCGCAGACCCCCTCACCCTTGGGCTCGAACGTCCAACGATTTTCCAGATTCCTGAACGGACCTTGCAGATATTCGACCAGGATTTTCAGATTGGCGCGGTCGAGCGTCACCCGGCTGGTGAAGGATTCCTTGACCAGCTTGAACGACACCGTCATGTCCGCGATCAGCACCTCCGTGCCGTCGGGCTTCGCCATGCGCTGGCGGACCTTCAGCGCGCTGCACAGCGGCACGAATTCCGGGTAGCGCTCGACATCGGCGACCAGATCGAACATCTCGGATGCGCTGTGGTTGACGCGGTGCTTGCTCGAAACTCGATGCATGGTACGTCAGCGGGCGTGAGCTGCCCGCGCAGCCTTCAGTCTCGCGAAATCTTCGCCCGCATGATGCGACGAGCGGGTGAGCGGGCTTGCCGACACCATCAGGAATCCCTTGGTGTAGGCGATCTTTTCATAGGACGAGAACTCGTCCGGCGGCACGTAGCGCATCACCGCGTGATGCTTGCGGGTCGGCTGAAGGTATTGCCCGATGGTGAGGAAATCGACGTCGGCCGAGCGCAGATCGTCCATCACCTGCTGCACCTCGTGGCGCTCCTCGCCGAGGCCGACCATGATGCCGGACTTGGTGAAGATGCTGGGATCGAGCTCCTTGACCCGCTGCAACAGCCGGATCGAGTGGAAGTAGCGCGCGCCGGGCCGCACCGTCAGGTAACGCGACGGCACGGTCTCGAGATTGTGGTTGAAGACGTCGGGCCGCGCCGCGACGACGACCTCGAGCGCGCCTTCCTTGCGCAGGAAATCAGGCGTCAGGATCTCGATCGTGGTCGATGGGCACGCCGCGCGGATGGCGCGGATAGTCTGGGCAAAATGCTCGGCGCCGCCATCGGCAAGATCGTCGCGGTCGACCGAGGTGATGACGACGTGGGCGAGGCCGAGCTTGGCCACGGCCTCGGCAACATTCTGCGGCTCGGCCGCATCCAGCGCGTTGGGCAGGCCGGTCTTGACGTTGCAGAAGGCGCAGGCGCGGGTGCAGGTGTCACCCATGATCATGAAGGTCGCGTGCTTCTTGTCCCAGCACTCGCCGATATTCGGGCAGCCCGCCTCCTCGCACACCGTGTGCAGGCCGTTGGCGCGCACGATGTTGCGGGTGTCGGCATAGCCGCGGGTATTGGGCGCGCGCACGCGGATCCAGTCCGGCTTCGGCGGCGAAGCGGAATCAGGACGATTCACCTTTTCAGGGTGGCGCGGGCGCAGCGGGTTCGAGATGGTATCGACAATAACGACCATGGGGTATCCGGTCTGTTCAGGTCCTACCTAGTCGGTCTGGCCCGGCATCGCAACCCGGCTCGCACCACTTCAGGGAACATGGCAGATATGGGCAATATCCTGCTCTGTTCTCAGGCGATTCTCACCTCGAATGGCTCCAGTCTCGAAACCTTCCACACCCCGGCTTGGCAAGGCCTTGAAGCGTGCCTTTTTCGCGCGCGAAGTGCACGAGGTCGCCCACGACCTGATCGGGGCGACCATGCTGGTCGATGGCGTCGGCGGGATCATCGTCGAGGTTGAGGCCTATCATCATACCGAGCCGGCGGCGCACTCCTACAATGGCCCGACGCCGCGGAACCAGGTGATGTTCGGCCCGCCCGGCTATGCCTATGTCTATCGCTCCTACGGCATCCACTGGTGCGTGAACTTCGTCTGCGAGGAGGAAGGCTCGGCCAGTGCCGTCCTGATCCGCGCGCTGGAGCCGACGCATGGTATCGCCGCGATGCGCCGCCGCCGCCATCTCCAGGATCTGCACGCGCTGTGCTCTGGCCCGGGCAAGCTGACCGAAGCGCTCGGCATCAGCATTGCGCACAACACGCTGCCGCTGGACCGGCCTCCGATCGCGCTGCATGCGCGGACGGAGGACCTGGAGGTCGCAACGGGAATCCGGATCGGCATCACCAAGGCCGTCGAGCTGCCCTGGCGCTACGGCGTCAGGGGCTCGAAGTTTTTGAGCAAGCCGTTTCCTCGCTGATGGTCATTCCGGGGCGGCTCGAAGAGCCGAACTACGGTGCGCAATTGCGCACCGGAGAATCTCGAGATTCCGGGTCTGGTCCTTCGGACCATCCCGGAATGACGAGAAGCTCACGACGCCTGCTTCAGCCGCTCCAGCGCCTCCAGCAGCTTGGCCTTGCGGGCCAGCGCCGCCTCGCGCTTTTCGCGCTCCTCCTCGACGACCTCCTCGGCCGCGTTGGCGACGAACTTCTCGTTCGCCAGCTTGGATTCGGCGCGCTTGATGTCGGCGTCGGCCTTGCCGATTTCCTTGTCGAGGCGCGTCCGCTCCGCGGCGACATCGATGACGCCCTTGAGCGGCAGCGCGGCCACTTCGCCGCGCACGAGCAGCTGAACGGCACCGTCAGGTGCACGGTCGGCGAAGGAGATGTCGGACAGCCGCGCCATGCGCTTGATGATTTCGGTCCAGCGCGGCGCACGCTCCTTCGTTTCAGTCGAGGCGCCCGCGAGCACCAGTGCCGTCAGCGTCGCCGGCGGGATGTTCATCTCGGCGCGCACGGAGCGGATCTGCGTCACGAGGTCAATGACCCAGCCGATCTCGGCTTCCGCCTTGGGATCGGTGAAGTCGGCATGGTCGAAGATCGGCATGACCAGAGCCGGCGAGATCAACGGATCGGTCGGCCCGGCGGCAGCGGCGAGCATCGCGAGCTGCTCCGGCGAGGGCTCCGACGGCTTCAGCGGCCACAACGCCAGCGCGAGCAGGCCTTCGCGCTTGGCCGTCACCTCCCACAGCTCTTCGGTGATGAAGGGCATGAAGGGATGCAGCAGCTTCAGGATCTCGTCGCGCGCCCAGGCCACCATGGCGCGGGTTTCGTCCTTGGCGGGGCTGTCGGGGCCAAGCAGCACGGGCTTGGCGAGCTCGACATACCAGTCGCAATAGACGTTCCAGACGAAGCGATAGATCGCGCCGGCGGCGTCGTTGAAGCGATAGGCCTCGATCGCCTCGGTCACCTCGCGCGTGGTGTGCGCGGTCTCATGCGCGATCCAGCGGCTCAGCGTCTCCTTCGCCTTCGCCGGCTCGAAACCGTCGGGCACGGCACACTGGTTCATCTCCGCGAAGCGGCAGGCGTTCCAGAGCTTGGTCGCGAAATTGCGGTAGCCTTCGACGCGGCTGGTGGCGAGCTTGATGTCGCGGCCCTGGGCGGCCATCGCCGCCAGCGTGAAGCGCAGCGCGTCCGCGCCATATTCGTCGATCAGGTTGAGCGGATCGATGACGTTGCCCTTCGACTTCGACATCTTGGCGCCCTTCTCGTCGCGGACGAGGGCGTGGATGTAGATCGTCGAGAACGGGATCTCCTTCATGAAGTGCATGCCCATCATCATCATGCGGGCAACCCAGAAGAAGATGATGTCGAAGCCGGTGACCAGCGCATTGGTCGGGTAATAGCGCTGCACCTCCGGCGTGTCGTCGGGCCAGCCGAGCGTCGAGAACGGCCACAGCGCCGAGGAGAACCAGGTGTCGAGCACGTCCTCGTCACGCGTGATGAAGCCTTCGCGCTTGTTGCGGTCGAGCGCCATCTCGCGGCCCTGCTCGACCGTGATGACCTCCTGCTCGACGTAATAGCCGAGCGCGTGGCTGATCGCCTCCTCCTCGGTCTCGGCGACGAACACCTTGCCGTCGGGCCCATACCAGGCCGGGATCTGATGGCCCCACCACAGCTGCCGCGAGATGCACCAGGGCTGGATGTTCTCCATCCACTCGAAATAGGTCTTTTCCCAGTTCTTCGGCACGAACGACGTCTCGCCCGAGCGCACCGCCGCGATCGCCGGCTTCGCCAGCGTCTTGGCGTCGACATACCACTGGTCGGTCAGGTACGGCTCGATCACGCTGTTGGAGCGGTCGCCATGCGGCACCATGTGGGTGTGCGGCTCGATCCGCTCGACGAAGCCGAACGATTCCAGCCGCTCGACGATGCGCTTGCGCGCCGCGAAGCGGTCGACCTTGTGAAACTCCTCGGCGAATTGCACGGCGCCTTCCGGCAGGTCGCGCAGATAATCCTCGTTGTCGACGAGGTCGAGGCAGCCTTCCCTGTCGATGACGCTGATCCGGGCGAGGCCGTGGCGATTGCCGACCTCGAAATCGTTGAAGTCGTGCGCCGGCGTCACCTTGACCGCGCCCGAGCCCTTCTCGGGATCGGAATACTCGTCGGCGACGATTTTGATCTTGCGGCCAACCAGCGGCAGGACGACGTTCTTGCCGATCAGCTTCTGATAGCGCTCGTCCTCCGGATGCACGGCAACGCCGGTATCGCCGAGCATCGTCTCCGGGCGCGTGGTGGCGACGACGATGAAGCTCGAGGGATCCTTGGGGCTGAACGTCTTGCCCTCGATCGGATAGCGCAGATACCAGAGGCTGCCCTTGACCTCGGTCTGCTGCACTTCGAGATCGGAGATCGCGGTCAAGAGCTTGGTGTCCCAGTTCACCAGCCGCTTGTCCTTGTAGATCAGGCCGTCGCGGTGCAGCTCGACGAACACCTTGATCACGGCCTTCGACAGACCCTCGTCCATGGTGAAGCGCTCGCGCGACCAGTCGCACGAAGCGCCGAGGCGCTTGAGCTGGTTGATGATGGTGTCGCCGCTCTCGGCCTTCCACTGCCAGACCCGCTCCAGAAACTTCTCGCGTCCCATCTCACGGCGGCCGGGCTGCTGGCGCTCCATCAGCTGCCGTTCGACCACCATCTGGGTGGCGATGCCGGCATGGTCGGTGCCGGGCTGCCACAGCACGTCGCGGCCGCGCATGCGCTCGAACCGGCACAGAATATCCTGGAGCGTGTTGTTGAGGGCGTGGCCCATATGCAGCGAGCCCGTCACGTTCGGCGGCGGGATCACGATTGTGAAGGGCACTGTGTCGCGGCGGTCGGGACGGCCGGCCTTGAAGGCAAGGCTGTCCTCCCACACGACGGACATGCGGGTTTCGATATCGGCGGGCTGGTAATTTTTCTCGATCATGGGGCTGCTAGAAAGCCGCGCGCGGGGGCCAAGTCAACGAAAAGTCAGCGGAAAGCGAGGCGGCAACAGCGCTTTCCGGCCCGATCTAGGGCCGAATATGACACACAAGCCGGGCTTTATGAG
Source organism: Bradyrhizobium sp. USDA 376 (assembly GCF_054063675.1). Taxonomy (NCBI): domain Bacteria; kingdom Pseudomonadati; phylum Pseudomonadota; class Alphaproteobacteria; order Hyphomicrobiales; family Nitrobacteraceae; genus Bradyrhizobium; species Bradyrhizobium sp. USDA 376. The sequence continues at coordinate 6,409,986 of NZ_JBSSGN010000001.1, read as the reverse complement.
GGCCCTCCGGCCGCTCTCAGCGGCCGCCGCGCGAGACTCGCTCGATTTCGGCCTTCACGATGCGTTCGACGAGGCCAGGCAAATTGTCGTCGAGCCAGGACTTCAGCATCGGACGCAGCATCTCCTTGACGAGATCCTCCAGCGTCCGCGCATTGCTGCTGAGGACCGTATGGGCCAGGGAGTTGAAGGCGGATTCGACCGCGGAGACCGTCGATTGCGCCAGGATCGGCTGCTGCGGCGGTAGCGGCGGCGCATCGAAGTCCACCGGCGCATAGGACGGCGCCGGACGCGGTGGCGGCGATTCGGCGAATTCGAGATCGTCGCGCGGCTCGACCTTGCGGAAGCTTGGTGGCGGCGGAGGCGGTGTCGGCGCCGGGTCCATCGCCATCTCGTCGGTCAATTCGAGCACGTCGGGTTCAGGCTCGGGCTCCGGCTCCGGAGCACGGACCTCGGGCGCAGGCGTGGCCGCGTCGAGCCCTGCCAGCAGCGCGTCGATATCGTCCTGGTTGTTCGGTCCGGCATCCGCGGCGGGCGCGGGTGGCGGCGGTGCCGGAGCCGGCTTCGCAGCCGGAGGTGGCGCGGGCTTCTCGGCGGCAGGTTTGGGCGGTGCGACCTTGGATGGCGGAACGTCGTTCATCGGTTTCGGCGGCGCGGCGGGCGCCGCAGCCTTCTCGGGCTTCGCAGCTTCGGCCGGCGGCGGCTTGGCCTCGTCGTCGGCAATGATGCGCCGGATCGAGGCCAGAATCTCCTCCATGGAGGGTTCTGTGACCTTTGCAGGCTGCGTCATCTCCGACTCCACATCATCAACGCCCTCGTATGCGTTGTTTTACACCAAGCACGACAGGATTGGCCGGTTCCGCAACGAACGCCCCGACATTTTCGCCGCGGCAGCCCGACTTGTCCCCAGATCACGGCTCAACGTGCAGCGGTGCGCCCCTGCCCTCGGCACTCAAGCTTTACGCAAACGACATCGAATGCGGAGCGAATCGACCCGCATCTTCTTGGCAAGGCTATGTCAGGGATTTTGATGATTGCAAGCAAAGCACCGGTCGGCCGCAATTGTTCGCGAGGCCGACCGGATGATTACGGGAATCAGCGCCCGTCAGGCGTACGCACGCCGCCCCAGCTGTCGCGGACCTGATGGTAGTGAACGCTGGCATCGTAGACCGTGGTCGCGAGTCCGAGCACCTGGGGCGACAGACGGCCGACGGCGGCAAGGACGTTATACGATGCCACGACGCGGTCGTGCTGCGCGGTCACCAGCGCGACGCGCGCATTGACCAGCGCCTGCTGCGCGTTGAGCACGTCGAGCGTGGTGCGCTGACCGGCCTTGGCTTCCTCGCGCACACCGTTGAGTGCGATCTCGGACGCCGTCACCTGCGCCTGCGCGGACTGCACCTGCGCCTTGCCGGCCTGCAACGAACCCCACCACTGCACGACGGTCGCACGAGTCTGGTCGCGCGTGGTTTCGAGGTTGAGACGCTGCTGCGCCAGGTTTTCCTTGGATTGGCGGATCAGCGAGTATTCACTACCGCCCTGATAAATCGGCACCGAGACCTGCGCGATCGCGGATGCGTTGAACGAGCGCAACTGAATCAAGGACTGTTCGTTGGACTGCGTGGCCGACGCCTGGATCGTAACCGTCGGCAGCAACGCACCTTCGGCGACTTTGACCTGCAAGAAATTGACGTCGATGCCATACATTGCGGCCGTGACGTTGGGATGCTCGACCAGGCCGAGCTCGACGGCCGAAGCGAGCGTTGACGGCAGGAACCGGTCGACCGGCGAGCCCGGTGCGAGGTTCGTCGGCTCGTTGCCGATGATGCGGCGGAAGTTCGCCCGCGTCGTGGTGAGATTCGCCTCCGCGGTGAGCGCCTGCGTCTTGCCGGCAGCCAGTTGCGCTTCCGATTGCGCAACGTCGGTGCGCGTCACTTCGCCGACGTTGAAGCGATCGCGGGTCTGCTTCAGCGTCTGCTCGAGCACGCGCACGTTGCTGCGCTGGACTTCCAGCGTGGCGGCATCGCGCAGATAATCCATGTAGGTCGTGGCACCCTGGAGAAGGACGCTTTGATCGAGGCTGCGCAGCGCTTCGCGGGCACCGGACACCTGACTCTCCGCAGCCCGCGTTCTGTTGGCGGTCTGGTTGCCATTGTAGAGCGTCTGCGAAGCGGTAATTGCAGCGCTGCGAGGCAACGTGGTTCCGCTGATTGAGCTACTCCCCACGCCACTCTGCAAATCCGTATATTGATAGCCACCGCTGGCGGTCAGCGAGACCCTGGGGCGATAGCCGGACAAAGCCTGCGGCACGTTCTCGTCGGTCGAGCGCACCTGGGCGCGCTGTGCGTTGAGCTGCGGATTGTTCTGATAGGCGCGCACCAAGGCGGCCTCGATCGTGTCCGCCAAGGCAGGCGTCGGCCCGGCCAGCGCCAGCAGCAGGACCGAAACCGCAGCTCCGGTGAAGAGCTTCACCCCATGCATCCAAAATTTCCGTTTCATTTTAACGCCCGGCTCATGCCCGTGAGCCGGGTTACCGTCTACCGAGTGGAGTCGTTGCCCCGCCGCAACATAGGACGCGGATTGGCGCGACGGAACTACCTCAAGGTAGTTCTCGGTGGAAACTCTTCACGTGCAGCATCCCGGCCACACTTCTGATTCGGAACGGGATTTTAACGGGCTTTGGGCCGTCAGAAGACGAAGGCGGCAGCCCGTTCCAGCCCGGGAAGGACCGGAGCTGTGGCGTCGAAGAGCGCCCGATGGCCGAATTCGCCGTGGGTACGGGTCACGATCATGGCCCGGGGCGGCCGCGATTCGGCCGACACGCCCACCAGCCGCCCGCCCTCCTTGAGCTGCCCAAACAGCCCTTCCGGCGTCACCTCGGCGGCCCCATTGAGGATGATCACATCATAGGGGGCGGCAGACGGATCGCCCTCGGTGCAGGGAGCGGCCTTGCAGGTGACGTTGGCGAGGCCGAGGGCGGCAAAGGCCTCCTTGGCCTTCGGGGCCAGGGCCGAATCGCACTCCGTCGCGGTAACCTGACGCGCAAGCTTGGCCGCCAGCGCGGCGAGATAGCCCGTGGCGCAGCCGACGACCAGGACGCTGTCGTCCTCGCCGATCTCGGCGGCCTGGAGCAGCTTGCCGGTCAGCTGCGGCTTGATCAGGAACCGCTTGGCAGCGCCCTCGCTCACATCGAGGTCGAGGTCGAGATAGGCCAAAGCCTGCCGGCTGGCCGGCACGAAGGCCTCGCGCGGGACGGTGAGCATGGCATCGAGAATACGACGATCAGTGACGTCATTGGTGCGCACCTGGCCATCGACCATTTTGAGGCGCGCGGTCGAGAAACCGGACATTTGCGGACCCTGAAATGCGGACGATGCCGCGGACGGAAGTTGGCGGCATCTTTGGAACAGGCTCGGCGAAAACGCAACATGGCCGTTGGCCTCGGCCGGCCAAGGCGGCTGCAGCTCACCGCATCAGGGAACAGGACGAACTATTCGATCGTCACCGCGAGGCGGCCGATTAGGGCGGCGACCTCATCCAGGCGCGCCGAATCGGGGGTCTCAACCGCACGCGCAAGGCAGGCGAGGCATTCGTCATCGCTGAGCTCGGGAACGTCGGCCGGCAGAATCGAGGGAGCCACTTGGACGCGGTCGATCTGGATGTCGGGCATAGGAATCAGCTCCGTAAGAGTCCGGCCCTGCGAAGCTCGATTTGAATTAAGTCGATTTGGTGCCGTCCCGGCGGCTGCGATGCGTCTCCGGACACATCTGCTTGAACGCGATTCTGTGGCGATCGGGCCGTCAGAACCTTGAGAGACGACTCGAGCGGCATCGCGCGCCACATCAGCGAACGTTTGCAAGTCGATGAATTTACAGCGGAATTTGGCTCCCCGGGCTGGATTCGAACCAGCGACCATCCGATTAACAGTCGGATGCTCTACCGCTGAGCTACCGAGGAAAAGGGCGAACTGTCGTCCGCGCGCGGGTGCGTATAACAAAGCCGGTTGCGCTTGCAAAGGACGAATTCGTCATCTTCCGCAACGCGCCTTAGGAAGGGCCTGGGCCGGCCCCTCCTCCGGGCCATCAGCCGGGAAAAGCTATTCGGCGACGAACGACGTGGTCTTGGTGCCGGAATCGTAACGCAGCCTTAGCGCGGTGATCTTGCAGAGGTTGACGTTCTTCCAGAGCACGGCCTCGTCATAGTTCTGCCAGTCGACGCGGATGTTCCAGACACACCCCTCGTCATCCTCGTCGAACTCGACATAGGTGCTCGCCTGGTTCTGCAAAACCTTGTCGAGCTCGTTCTCCCATTCGTCCAGGCCATCGTCCGGCGCATTGAAGCCGAGGAATTTGATGGCATAGCCGGTCTCGTTGACGACGGTGACGTTGCGGGCATCGGCAGCCAACGCCGCCGTGGCCGCGATCGAAAGACCGATCGCGACCAGTCCGGACAAAAAATACTTCATGTGAAATTCTCCCGATCGAAACAGGCTGTAAGCGCCTGACGTCGATCGGCGCAGGCGCCGCGGCAACGAATGGCGTTGCCTCAAAGAGTCGTCCGGAGTGCGATCGACGGATTCAACACGCGATCGATCTGCACTCCGGGACGATGCGCGACGCGAGACGCGCAAGGCCTGTTCTTATCGTTTCGAATTCTCAGCAGCAATGAACCGGCATTCATAGATCGGCGCTGTTTGTTTTCTCCGGCGCGGGCACCGGCACTGCGGCGCCATTGCTCTTGCCCGTCACGGCGCCGACCAGCGCCTTCACGGGATCGTCGCCCGGTGCAAATCCGCTCTGGCGCAGGATCTCGTCGATCATCGGACGCAGCGCGTGCACCTTGAGCAGCTCGCCGGCAAGGCCCTCACCGAACCCGACATTGCCGCTACCTGCGCCATTGCCGCCGAACGCACCGCCGGTGTGCAGGATGCGGACATCCTTGAGATTGGCGATCGGCTTGACCATCTCGGCCAGCGCCGAGGGCATGGTCTCGATCCGCTTCTTGGCGATCTCGAAATCGATGACGTTGCTGCCGAGCTTGTTCTGCGCCTCGTTCTTCATGGTGATGACGGCTGCTTCCGCCTCACCGATATTCCTGACGCCGACTGCCTTGATCTTGTTGGACTCGGCCTCCGCAGTCGCCAGCGTCTTGACGGCCTCGGCGCGGTCGAGCGAGGCCTTCTTCTCGGCCTCGGCCGCGACGATCAATTCGGTCGACTTGCGCTCGGCCTCGGTGCGTGCAGCGAGCACCTGGGTGAGACGGGCGCGATCGGCGACCTCGACGGCGCGCGCGGTGACGACCTTTTCCTCCGCGGATACGGCAACCGCTTCGGCCGTCTTGGCCTCGGCGACGGCTTCCGAGGTCTGCTTGCTCTTGGCCGCGATCTGGATCTCGTTCTCCTGCGTGGCGATCTGGATCTCGCGCTGGGCGTCGGTCTTGCGCTTGTTGATCGCCAGATCCGACTCGATCACCGCGGTCTCCTTGACCTGCTTGGCGCCAGCTTCCTTCTCGGCAACCGCCCTATCTGTGTCGATACGGGCGTTCTCCTCGGTCAGGCGTGCCGTCTGCGTCGCGGTTGCGACCTCGGCGCGGGTGCTGGCGGTCTTGTTGGCGATGTCGCGCTCCTGGGAGAGCTCGGCTTCCTTCTTGGTGCGTTCGATCCCGAGGGTCTGCTGCCGTGCCTCGAGGTCCTTTTGCGCAATCGCCACCTCGTTGTCGCGCACGATGGCATTGCGGTCGCGACGACGGGTCTCGGTGACCGTCTTCAGTTGGGTCAGACCTTCGGCGTCGAAGAAATTCTCCGGGTTGAAGAACTTGACGTCGGTCTGGTCCAGCTTGGTCAACGACACCGACTCCAGCTCGAGCCCGTTCGATTTCACGTCGGACTCGACAGTGGACTGCACGTGCTTGACGAAGTCCGAGCGCTTCTCCTGAAGCTCCAGGATGCTCATGGTCGCGGCCACCGAGCGCAGGCCATCGACGAATTTCGCCTCGACCTGGTTGCGCAGCGCCTCGGCATCGTTGGTCAGCGCGCCGAGCGTTTGGCTCGCCAGCGCAATGCTCTCTTCGTCGGGTCGGACACGGACGTAGAACTCGGCAACGATGTCGACGCGCAAGCGGTCCTTCGTGATCAGGGATTCCCGCTCCTTGCGCTCCACGGTGAGCCGCAGCGTCTTCAGGTTGACGCTGGCATAGGAGTGGAAGATCGGCAGGATCATGGCGCCGCCGTCGAGCACGACCTTCTTGCCGCCGAGGCCGGTGCGCACGAAGGCCTCGTCACGCGTCGCGCGCTTGTAGAGAATGGTGAAGACGATCCCCAGGACGACGATCAGCGCGACGCCGATCATGGCCGGGACTGCGATGTCGAACATGACTTTCTCCAATGAATGACTTGCTAGCTGCTTAGAGTCTGCTTGGACGGGTTGAGTTCATCCTCGGCCTTCACCGCCACGAAGCGGGTGCCATCGCGATCGACCAGCAGGACCAGGGTTCCCTGCGGCAGGGGCGACGACGAAGGTGCTGCGACCGCCAGGACGAAGTGGCGGTTGCCGTGGACGTCGGCGACGCTGACGCGGCCGGGCGGCCCCTGGTCGAGCGGACCGACGACGACCTCACCGACGCGGCCGACGAGATCGCCGAGCCCGACGACATAGCTCTCGTCCTTGGGAATGATCCGCGCGATGGCGCCGCTGGCGGCGCGCACCAGCGGAACCGACACCGCGACGGCCCCGATCGAGGCGACCGTCGCCGGCAAGGGACCGGCAACCATCCGGGCGATGTCCTGGATTAGGAAGCCGGTGATGGAGAAGGCGCCGAGGGCCAGCAGCAGGAAGATCAGCAGCGGTACGCCGCCGACATTGATCCAGGAGATGGCGTTGAGCACGCCATTGTCGCTGGGATGGCTGAAATCGATGCTGGTGCCGAGCATCTCGCTCAAGGAAGCCCCGACCAGCATCGAGATCACCTCGAGCGAGCCGACGATGACGATCATCGCCGCCGCGATCGCGAACGGCCTGACCTCGGGCGACATGACGTGTTCGAGCAGAGCGCTCATGACACGGCACTCAGGAGCCCGACTTCAACCGGGCCAGCCGCGCTGCAATTTCCTTGTCGCGATGCAACGTGCTGAGCTCGTCGATGTCGCTCGAATAAGGGATGCCCGGAGGCACGCCGGTGGCCCGCGCCACCGCCTTGCCCGCGCGCAGCGCCTTTGCCGCCGCAGAGCTGCCGCCCTGTTTCCGGGGCGATGTCGAGGCCTGCTGGCTTGCAATGGCCTCGCTCTTTTCGAGATCGGCGCGGCGCTGCTCGGCATCCTGGAGCGCCGACAGCACGGCGCGCAGCGAGGTCACGCATTGCTCGATCTTCTCGTTGTTCTCGTCGATGGCTCGCGAGAGCACCTCGAACTGCGCCTCCAGATCCATCTGCCGCGCGATGCCGGCACGGGCGAGATCGTCGCGGCCATCGGCGATCGCGCCTTCGATCTTGGCGGTAAGATCGGTCATCGCGCGTTCGATTTCGCTGCGGCGCGCGTTGAGGCGATATTCCTCGGCCCGCGCGGCCGCGAGCGCATCGCGCGCTTCGCTCTCGGCACGCTCGATCTCGCGGATGGCCTGTCCGACCACCTTGAGCTTGTTCTTGCCTTCCGCCTGCTCGATCGCGTCATAGGCGATCCCGGCGATCAGGCGCCCGACCCGGGACAGGAAGTTGTCGGGGGCGGCAGCAATGGTATCCATGGCGTTCTCCTCCTCTGGCAGGCTGTTCGGCGTGACGCCGTAGTGAACTTCGAAACCGTCGTCGGTGCGGATGAGGTGCGCGGGCGCGCTCTGCCCCCAGCCCTCGGCATAGCCGGCGTAGTCGAAGGGCACGCTGAAGCGCCCTTGCACGGTCGCAATCGAAATGGTGGCGGGCCCCTTGATCTTGGCGAGCTTGTCGTCGAGCGGCAGGCGCCGCCCTTGCGCCGCGCGATACTCGTTGCGGTCGCGCAGGCCGAGCGTCACCAGCCGCGAGGGCAGCGCGGTCTGTTTGCGGATCGGCTCATAGGCGTGGGCGTGGAGCAGGACGACGTTGGAACCCACGTTATGGGTCCGCGCCACCTCGTCGAGGATCTCCATCATGCGGTCATAAGCCCTAAACGTCGCCTCGATGGCGGCCTTGGCGGCCGGGTCGGGGGCAAGCCTGTAACGCAGCGCGGACGGCGCGTTTCGGGGCGATTGGCTCATGGAAAGCACTAAAGCACCATTTTGGTGCTTTAGGAAGAGGAAGCTCGATCACGTTCCACTGATCCTTCTGCACTCTATTGGGTTAGTCGCTGCCGGCCGGCGGCCCGTTCAAGGCGGCAGATCACTCCTAGCTCACCGCCGATCAAGACTTCTTGCACGCGCGGGTTGCAATTTGAGATGAAATGCAGCGGCCTTTGGACAGCCAGTTTCCGCTCGCTTCACGTCTCGGTCCCCGTCGTCCTGAGGTGCGAGCGATGGGGCGCCTTGCGCCCCATCGGGAGCCTCGAAGGATGAGCGGCCGGGATGCAGCGGGGCCGTTCACCCTTCGAGGCCTCCGCTTCGCTCCAGCACCTCAGGGTGACGGTGATGGGCCTTGCGTCACACATGTGCGTAGATACACCTCCGCATCCTCGCGGCTTATCTCGCCCGAGCTTTGCTTTGTCACATCGCTACGAAACGAGACGGCCTGTCACGGCCGCCGGCACACCAGATCGATCTCGATCAGCGCGTCATAGGCGAGGCCGGTGACGCCGACGCAGGTGCGGGCCGGCAGGCAATCCGGCGCGAAGAAGCTGCGATACGTCTCGTTCATCGCCGCGTAATCTTCCTTGAAGCGCGTCAGGTACACGCGCGCCATCACGACGTGGTCGAGGCCGAGATCGAGACCGGCCAGAACCACCTTCAGATTCTCCATCACCGCGCGGGTCTGCGCGACGATGCCGTCGGGCAGCACGCCCGGCATCTCGGGCGTATCAGGCATCTGGCCGGTGACGAAAACAAATCCGTCGGTCTCGACGGCGTGGCTGAAGGGCGCGACCGGCTTCGGTCCGCCGCTGATCATGTGGAATTTCACTTGGATGTCCTTGTTACGGTGCGTCCTGGAACAGGCGCTTGCTGAGGATGGCGTGCACGCCCCAATTGCCGTCGACGACCTGCGTTACGCCGAAATCGACGGCGGCCGACATCAACGCGATCGCCTCGTCCTCGCTGAGGCCTTTGGTGTTCATCAGGAAGCGCCGCATCTTGCGGAACGCGTCCTTCATGGCGAGGTCGAGCGAGGACTTTGCATAGACCTCGCTCTGCCCTTGCGCGCCGAACTCGGCGAGGTAATTGGGGTGGCTGAAGCCGGTCAGCACCCAATCGGTGGCGGTTTCAATCAGGGGGTAAGAGAGATCGGCGAAGGGGCGGCCGGCGAGATCGGCCTTCTTGTGCAGGATCACCTCGAAGGTGCCGGTCATCGAGCACTCGATCGCGGTGCCGCTGAGCTCGCCGTCGCCCTGCGCGGCGTGGGGATCGCCAACCGACAGCAGCGCGCCGGGCACGGAGACCGGAAGATAGACGGTCGCCCCCTTCCCCAGCCGCCAATTGTCGAGATTGCCGCCGAAATAGGACGGCGGCACGGAATCGACGAAGTCGACCTCGCGCGGCGCCACCGCGATCACGCCGAAATGCGGCCGCAAGGGAATGCGGATGCCGTCGAGCACGGCGTGCCGGCGCTTGATCGTCCCGGGTGCGACAGGAACGCCGGGATAGTCGTAGGTGGCATGCACCACGCCAAAGGGATCGGTCTGCGGCTCCCAGCGATAGGAATAAAGCGCGCGGGCATGCGGCGCGTCCACATCGTCGAAGATCTCGTAAATGGTCACGGCCTCGCGCGGCTTGGGGCCGCCGAGAAATTCGTTGTAGTGATAACCCCACCAGGCCGCCACCGAGGAGCCGAACACGCGCCCGGCGTGGTTCGGGCTCCGGCTCGCCCGCGGCACGATGTCGAGGATGCGCACCTCCAGCACATCACCGGGCTGGGCGTCCTTCACAGCGACGGGTCCGGTGCAGATGTGCACGCCAAATCCCTCGCCGGCCCCGCGGCCGAACACGCTGGCATCCATGGGTCCGGCGCCGCGGCGGTCGACGTTCTTCTTGTTCCGCGTCCAGCCAAACACGCTTTCGGCGGCGGCATCACCCGCGATCATCATGTCATGGGCATCGGAGGCGTGCTGCGTCAGAGTCTCGATGGTGATGGTGTCGCCCGATGCGATCTCGATCTGCGGCGGCAGCGAGCGGCTGAAATAGCCCCAATGAACGCGGCTGGCCTCGACCGGGAGATGATGATGCCTGCGCTCCGTGGTCGTGCGCTCCTCGGCGCCGGCACAGACGACGTTGCTGCGTGCCTCGACGCTCTGATGTGCGCGGAGCTGCGCCAGCGCCTCCTGTGGCCAGCCGCGCTGGCCGGCGACGCCATGCTGCGAGGTCGCCCGCTCCGCCTCCTGCTGGCGAAACTCGCGCGGCGGCAGGCCGAAGCGATGACGGAAGGCCCGGCTGAAATGTGCGGAGTCGCCAAAGCCATAGGCGTAGGCGATCTCCGAAATCGAGCGATGCGCCTCGGTCGGGCTGGAGAGATCCGCCCAGGCGCGCTGGAGACGACGCTCGCGAACGTAGTGGGTAAAATTGTCGCCGACCGTTTCGAACAGCTTTTGCAGGTAACGCTCGGAAATGCCCTCGGCTTGCGCGACACGCGCCGGCACGAGGTCGGGATCGTCGAGCCGGCGTTCGATGGTCTGGCAGATCCGGTGCAGCAGCGCGGCCTGCGTCGCGCTCGACCCGGCCTCGGACGTCGATGTCGCCAGTTGATGCGCGAGCGTCAGCAGCAGATCGACCAGCGACTGCGCGAGCGAATTCCATTCGGCATCGCTCAAATTATCGAGCGTGCGCGCGGTCGCGTCCAGCAGGCGCGAGAACACATCGGCAAAGCCGCCCGGCGGAACGACACGGGGCTCGCCGAGCCGCGGCTTGCCCGACAGGCGTCCGTGCAGCGCCTCTGAACTCACCGACAGCACGATGGCGCGCATGTCGCGCTGGAACACGATGCTCCAGTCGCCGCTGCGCGGCAGCAGCACGAGATGGCCGACGGGAACGATGCGGTGACCGCCGGCGGTTCTGAGCACCATGCCGTCCTCGACCGGCATCAGCGCGATGGGGAGGTCTTCATTGGCTTGCGAGAGCGGTGCGACGCTCTGCGCGCCCGCGGCCATGCGCGTCAGTGCAACACCTGCGGCATGCCGATGCGATGCCGTCGCGTGTCCGTCATAGATGGTATGACTACCCGCCGGTTGCAGCCCGACCGCAGCCAGCACGTCCCGCCAGGCTTCGGGGCGGTCGTCTTGCGCGTAGGACTCGCTCGTGAACGGCCGGAAGCTCATCGGATCGACCCAGATTGCAGTCGATCGAAGCAACCTCTGTGCCAGACGAACGCGGTCATCCGTCGCAGCGACGGGTCGCAAATGGTCTCCGCTTGTCACCTGCTCATCCCGAAAACAGACCGTGTCTCAACACATTAGTCGCACCGGAAGATGTTCTTGCGGATCGTGCCGTGGACGCCCCAATTGGCATCGACCACCTGGGTGACACCGAAATCGGCGCCGACCGACATCAGCGAGATCGCCTCGTCCTCGCTGAGGCGATGCACGGTCATCAGGAACCGGCGGAGCTTTCTGAACGCATCGCGCATCGCACGGTCGAGACTGCTGTGATTGGCAATCTCGGTTTGCGCGTCAGCGCCGAGCGCTGCGAGGTAGTTCGGATAGGTGAAGCCGTAGAACGACCAGGCGCGGTCGGTCTCCAGCATGGGATGGTCGAGGCCTTCCAGATCGGTGCCGGCAAGGTCGGCCTTCTTGTGCAGGATGAATTCGAAATCGCCGGTCAGCGAGGTCTCGATCGCGGTGCCGCCGAGCTCGCTGTCGCCTTGGGCTGCATGGGGATCGCCGACCGAGAAATAGGCGCCGGGCACGGCAACCGGATAGAACATCCGCGCGCCCTTGCCGATGCGCCAGTCGTCGATATTGCCGCCGGTGTAGCTTGGCGGAATCGAGCTGACGAAATCGGCTTCCGACGGCGCAAGGCCCATGGTGCCGAAGTGCAATCGCGCCGGGACCTTCACGCTGGAAAGGATGTTCTCGCGTTTCCTGATGGTGGCATGATCGACGCGGACGCCGGGATAGTCGATGGTCGGATGCACGATGCCGTCGGGGTCGGTCTGCGGCGTCCAGACATAGTTGTAGACCGCCTTCGCATAGGGCTCGCCTGAAGTGTCGAGCTCGAAGATGGTGACCACCTCGCGCGGCTTCGGCTGCTCGATCAGATCGTGATAGTGAAAGCCCCAATTGGCGGCGACATTGGAGCCGAAGCAGCGGCCGGCATGACAGGCGCTGCAGCTCGGCCGCGGCCTGATATCGAGGATGCGCACCTCGAGAATATCGCCGGGCTCGGCGCCTTCGATGGCGACCGGGCCGGTGAGCAGATGCACGCCGATCCCCTCGCCTGCGCCGCGGATGAAGGGGCCTTCGACGGGACCTGAGCCGCGGCGCGCCACGGCCTTGTGCTCGCGCGTCCACTGGAACACGCTCTCGGCACCGGGATCGCCCTGGATCATGCGCTCGTAATCGTCGTTGGCATGATGCGTCAGCGTCTCGATGGTGGCGCGATCCCCGGAGCGCAGCGTCAGGGCCGGCGTGACTTTCTTGGAGAAATAGCCCCAGTGGACGGTTTTCGGCGAAACCGGCAGCGTGACATGCTTCATGAGGTGGCCTCTTCGGGAGTCTTGAACCTTGTGGATGCGCCGCTCATCGCACCGCCTCCGGAGTCTTGTCGGCTTCCATCACATTGAGGAAGCGCGCCGTCAGCGCGTTGCGCGGGTTGGAGAGCACCTCGTGCGCCGGCCCCTCCTCGATGATCGCGCCACCGCTCAGGAAAGCGACGCGGTCGGCGACCTCGTCGGCGAAACGGATCTGGTGCGTCGAGATGATCATGGTGAGGCCGTCGTCGATGGCGAGACGCCGGATCACCTCCAGCACCTCGTTGACGAGCTCGGGATCGAGCGCCGAGGTCGGCTCGTCCAGCAGCAGCACGCTCGGGTTCGGCGCAAGCGCGCGGGCGATGGCGACCCGTTGCTGCTGGCCGCCGGAGAGATGCCGCGGCAGCGCATCGGCGCGATGTGACAGCCCGACGCGGTCGAGCAGCTCGGTGGCGCGGCGGTCGGCGTCGGTGCGGGTCATGCCGTGGACCCAGCGCAAGGGCCCGGCGATGTTCTCCTTGGCCGAGAGGTGGGCGAACAAATTGAACTGCTGGAACACCATGCCGACGCCGACACTCGCCCGTTCGTTGGCGATGGCGCGCGGCGACAGCGCCTTGCCGTCCTCGCCAAAGCCGAGGCGCCGGCCGCCGACGCGCACGGTGCCGGCGTCCCAATTTTCGAGATGGTTGATGCAGCGGAGCAGCGTGCTCTTGCCCGAACCGCTTGGACCGAGCAGCGCCACCACCTCGCCCACGCGGACCGTGAGGTCGAGACCATCGAGGACCTTCTGCGGTCCGTAACTCTTGGTGAGATCCTTGACCTCGACCGCGATGTTGTTGCGCGCGATCGTCGCGGTGCGGCGGGCGCGTTCCTCGCGGGTCAGGGCCAGCGGCGGCGTATCCGTGAGCTCTGCCTGCGCGGGCTCGGGATCGATGGCGATCGCATCGGCAGGTTCGAGCTTGGCGACGAGGTCGACACGGCGCCACGGCAGATAATCGGCGAGCCTGCGCTCACGTCCTTTGGCGCGGTCGAGATCGAGCAGCCATTCGACGAACAGCTGAATGCCGCTGATGGTCGCGGTCAGCACGAGATAGAGCAGGCCCGAAGCGAAGAAGATCGAGAAGAAGTCGAATGTGGAGGACGCCAGCTGGGTCGAGCGCAGCGTCAGCTCCTGGACCGCGACGACGGAGGCGAGCGAGGAGTTTTTCAGCGCACTCACCGCCTCGTTGCCGAAGGCCGGGATCATGGTGCGGATCGCCTGTGGCGCAATCACCCGCCACATCAGGATCCGTGGCGTCATGCCGAGCGCCTGCCCCGCCGTCACCTGCCCGCGGTCGACGCCGAGCACGCCGGCGCGCAGCATCTCCGCGATGAACGGTGCTTCGTTGCAGGCGAGCGCGAGACCGGCGGCCAGCACCGCCGGCAGCTTGATGCCGATATGCGGCAGCGCGTCGTAGGCGAACACCATTTGCAGGATCAGCGGCGTGCCGCGGAAGATCACGGTGTAGGCCCTGGCGATCGCCGCCAGGGGCCAGAAGCGCGAGAGCTGCATGCCGGCGAGGATCAATCCGAGGATCAATCCGCCGCCGAGCCCGAGGGCTGTCACCTCGAGGGTGAGCTCGATGCCCTCGAGCAGATACGGCATGCTCAGGTAATGGAGGAACAGCGACATCAGTCAGCCGTCAGTATGTCCGGTTCCTTGAAGTTGTTCACATCGAGCCCATGCTTCTTCAGGAGCTCCATATGCGTGCCGGCCTTCTGCACCTCGATCAGCGCGGCGAGCACGGCGTCGCGGAATTTCGGCTTGTCCTTGGGCACGGCGATGCCGACCGAATACGGGATCGTCACCGCGATCGCCTTCTCCAGCTTGTCCGGATAGGCCTTCACCGCGCTGTCGACGGTGTTGACGTCGTTGATGTAGGTGTCGGCGCGGCCGGCGAGGATCGCCTGGATGCAGTTGGCGTTGTTGTCGTAGAGCTGGATGGTCGGCTCGGGCTTGCCGGCCTTCTTGCACTCGGGGATCAGCGCCTGGATCAGCGGCACCTCGACATAGCCGGTGTTCTCGGCGGCGGCCGTGCCGCACATCGACATGTTGATGCCGTTGATGCCCTTCGGATTGCCCTTGGCGACCAGCACGCCGTCGAACACTTTCGAGTAGGTGATGAAGTCGGCGGCCTTCGCGCGCTCCTTGGTGGCGTAGATGTCGGAGATCACGATGTCGGCCTGGCCGGCCGCGAGTGTCGTCAGCAGCGCAGCGAACGTCACCGGCTTGTAGGTCAGCTTGAAGCCGAGACATTCGCCGATGGCTTCGCCGAGATCGATGTCGAAGCCGATATATTTGCTGGGGTCCTTGGGATCGATGGTCTCATAGCCCGGCGTGTGCGGGTTGATGGCGTTGACGAGACTCTTGCCCTTCCAGTCCGGATATTTCTCCTGGAGCGCGGCGCAGGCGGTGGGCGCCGCGGCCTGTGCGCTCAGCGGTGCGGCGGCGACGAGGCCGAAACCGATGGCCGCGCCGAGCGCGGTCTTGCGCCACGGCATCGATGCGCGCGCCGTTCCCCGCCGCGCCTGGGGCAAAACCCGTCTGTCCATGTGCTGCTCCTTCGAATTGGCATGGCCATGTTGCTGAACTCGAAGGTCAGCCTAGGTGCAGAGCGGATGGAAAAGCTTGTCCGCGGACGTACAAAAAATTGGATGGAGGCGGCCCGCGATTTGGGCAAGTCGCTGCACAAAAACTGTTCGCAGTCGCAAGCCGATGCGGGTGCAGGATTCCGAATTCGGGAGAACCAAATGATCCCGGATGACGCAGCGATCAGCACGATCCCGGAATCATCTGGTAAGGCTATTTGACAGAGATATGACGGATGCTGACGGAGATACGGCGCCGGGCGAGCGGATATGCGTCCGGCATCCACAGCATTCCACAGGCTGTCCGCAGCATATCCACAGGCTGACTATGCCGGATTCGCCAGACCGCACGAGCCACTTGCTGCGCACAAACTCACAGAGCTGGCATGTCAGCCGCCGGCCGGATCGAACACGGTGCGGCAAGCCTCGCTCAAGCTTGATCGGTTACGGCGCAGGCAGGCGGTGATGGCACGGACGTTGGGAATCTCGCCGGCGCAGAGCCGGTAGACGTCGGGGGTGCAGGCCCGGCGCTGTTCGGGTGTTCCCTGCTGCGCCTGAGCGGCGGAGGCAAACAGCGTCAGGAACAGCCCGACCGTCGAGGCGCCGCGCGCCCGGCTCTTCACGCCCGCAAACCGCAAGAACCTTGTCTTCATGACCAAGTCTCCCGTTCTGCCCGCCCGCTCCCAGCCTGCGTTGGCCGGTCGTTGCGAAGGGGTAGGAGAAATAAATCGCCGAGAATGTGATCTCTTTCACACTGGCGACGGGCCACGGACGCCTAGGTTCCCGCGGGGATCTTTTCAGGAATCGCTAACCAAACGGGACCCGATCGCCGGATCGTTAAAATGCGAACGATCGGCTCAATCGGGTGACAAACCGGCTTTGCGACATTGCGCCATCCGCGTTCTGCGAGGGTGTGATGAGCGAAGCCGAATTCAACTTGCTGCTGGATGCCGTCCGGGACGCCATGATTGTTGAAGATTTCGCGCCTGCGACGGAGGAGGAATTCGTGCCCCGTTCGTGGTCGTATGACGCAACACCCAAAGCCGCCAACGACAATGAGGGCGCCTGGCCCCTGCTGCCGTTTCCGGACGGCTGGTACGCGGCCTGCTGAGGCCCATCTTGCCGTGAACTGAAGCCCGCCTTGCGGGCGGTTCGGCATTACCGCGCGCCGGGGACCGGCGCCACCCCGATCACGTCTTGACGCGCTCCTCGCCATCCTGCGGCGCCCGGTCGGGTGCAGGCGGCGGGAAGATGCTGTCATAGATCGCGCGCGCCTCGCGAATGAGGCGGGCCCGCTCCAGCTCGGATTTCGGGACAAATCGAACGACGTCGCCCACGTGCTCTCCAGCTCCAGGGGTTTGGATGCGTCCCTTCGCAGATGCGAAGTCTATGCCAGAGGGCCTGAATCGCAGGCCTCCGCCAAGCCCCGGGCAAACCCGGTGGCGGCCGGGCGCGCGCGGCCTCGGCGGAACTGCACAGAGATCAAATTTTGGCTTGGAGATCAGAGACTTGTGATGGAGGCCACGACCAGAATTGAACTGGTGTACACGGTTTTGCAGTTCTACTTGTGCCCTGCCATCCAATATCAAGCTGTACCGAAGCGGCCTATTCTGTTGACGGTTTAAGCACCAGCCCCTGACCGGCGTCATCTCTAATACTGTGCAGTACTAGCTGGTCCGGTGGCAATTCCGGTGGCAAATCCCCAAATGCTCCGCAGGGGGCGCCTTTGTGTCAGGCGACCTCAGCGACTTTTGGCTCTGCGTGTAGATGTATACCTAGAGAGCCCAGCACCTTTAGGACGGTGCCGAACTCAGGTTTACCCTCAGAACTAAGTGCTCTGTAGAGATGCTCCCGCGAGAGGCCGGCATCTTTGGCCACAGCAGTCATCCCGCGAGCTCGCGCAATGGTGCCAATGGCCTCAGTGATGAAAGCTGGATCATTGGTCTCAAACGCCTCGCTTAGATAAGCAGCGATTGCTTCGGGGCTGTCCAGGTACTCCGCTGAATCAAACGGTCGAGTTTTGGCCATTGTTCAGTCCTCCAATTCACTCGCGATCTTCTTGGCGTTTTCTATGTCCTTGTCTTGCGAATCTTTGTCGCCACCGCAAAGAAGCAGGATCAATCGCTCACCTCGCTGGGCAAAATAGACCCGGTATCCCGCACCGTGGTGGATGCGGAGTTCACTAATTCCCTCTCCTACTGGCTTGACGTCTCCCGCATTGCCTTTTGCCAGCCTTTCAATCCTGATGAGGATCTTTGCCTTCGCAAAAGCATCGCGTAACTTGTTGAGCCAACTGGAGAATTGCTCAGTCTCTCGTATCGCTGGCATGTGTAGGTTATAAGCTACAGCTCGCCGCTCTGTCAACACGTAATTGAACTAGCGGTTCCCCTCGAGGGGCCAGCAGATACGCAAAACAGCAATGACTGGCAGCAGCCTAGGGGGACAGCGCGGCACGCCGCAAGGAAAAACCCGCCGGGCGCGAACCGGGGGACCTTCAAAAATAGCAACTTGGGCTAGGCACTGACGTTTGCTCGCACTTGGGAATTTTTCAGGGCCCAGGTTTTTGGAGTGAACGCCGCCGGGCACGTATTTCTGAGACCGGCGGCGTCTTTTCTTGAGACCCAGAATCAGGCGCAGTCGTCGCCCCTGATCAAGGTGACAACGGGTGTGGACTTCTTCGGTGGCTCATCTCCGGCTAGAAAGACCGTCACGAGCTCTCTCGCCAACTGCAGTACAATCAGCGCGTCCTCGGGATCATTGGGCAGTGCGGCGACCATCTGAATTGCGTGCCGGCGGTGGTCTAGGGTTATTTTCATGCCATTCCCCCGTCATCACGAGCGGACTCGATGTGGTCCAGCGCGCCGCCGATCGAGAAGATGAGCGTCTCCTGCCTGTCATTCCAGGATAGATCGTCGAAAGTCGGGCCGTCGTCGTCCATCAAGATGTAGTCGATCAATGCGCGAAGGCCGGGCATTGACGTGGGCGCGGTCGAGAGCAACGCGTCGAGATGCTTGTCAGCGAGGTCGCGGGCATCGCCAGCGACATTCTCGATATCCCCAAGCACCGCAGAATAACGGTCTTTCGCCTCATCGAGCCCCGCATGTGCCCGGTCCCGCTGCTGGTCGGACAAGGTCGGGCATTGGTCGATCTGCTTGTGGCTATAGACGAGGAACGGCGCGCCCCCATCGTTGATGGCGGTGACGAACGGGCGGAAGCTGCCGCCCTCGTCCAGCAGGATCTGCTCGCGCCGGGATTTTTCTGCCTCCGCCGCTGCGGCTACGCGGGCCGCCGCGCGATGAGCCTCGATGAGGCCGAACACCGGGTCAGGCGAGACCGCTGGTGCGATTGCGGCGGGAGCTGGAGGGATTGTCGCCAGCGCCAGAACGGCGCTACCGGCAGCCACGCCGGTGGCCTGTGAAAGGAAGCGCCGCCGCGATGGGACGTCCGCAGCCTCTTGGGAGACGGACGAGCTTATGGGTGGCGTGCTATACACGCGATCAGCCTGGGTCATTGGATTCCAGTCCTTTATGGCTTGGGTTAGGGCCGGTTCGGAAGTTACCGCTTCCGCCCGGCCTAATTTTCGTGTACACGAATAATCATGGCCAAGCAATCAAAAACTGTACACAAAAAATCAAGGGGGCGCCCTGCCGGCGTCAAGTACGGTGAAACCATCCCCGCCCGACTCGAGCTTGCCACGGTGGAGTCGCTGAACGCGTGGGCAAAAGCTCACGAGGTTTCGCGTTCCGAAGCACTCCGCAGGTTGGTCGAGATCGGGCTAAAGAAAGGGTAGCGCTCGGCGCTTTCCCGCGCCCTATGGTTGCGTTACCGTGCCGCGGGCGGGATTCGGCATGGACTTTTTCGAAGCGCTGTTAACCAGAACGTCAGCGGTATTGGAGAAACTTCCAACTGTTGGCATTACGGGCAAGCGGCTTGTTCTTTGCCTTGCGACAATTTGCGCAGCTTATATGGCAACGCACGGCGTTGCCCCGCTCTGGGCGATTGTTTTCTTGATCGTCGTCTACCTGCTTGAACCTGCCGCCGAAATTTTGAGACAGAGACTTGAGAAGTGGAACGGACGACGCCAGCTATCCGTTGATAGGTCTGAATTTCGACAGTATGTTAATCGAAGACGAGGGCGGCTGAGGCCTCCAGAACCGGAGCTTCCCTTCCCACCCGCCGATGACAGGCCGCCACGATGACAATGATTCAGCTCATTCTGGTACTCGCGCTTGGAATTGTAATAGCGGTTGGCATCGAGCGGCTCCTCAATCAATATTCAAAGCGACTGAAGGAAGACTGCCTACGCATGGCGGCTGCGCGCGACGCGCTAGAGCAGCAGAAGCGTCTGGTGGATGCAGTTCTTGACAACGATCACATCCCTTATGCGATCAAATCATTCGTGATCGACGTATCGTCGCTCATTCCGGAACAAGCGGCAGCAATGAAAATCGCGGACTGGGTCGAGCGCGGCGGTTCAGCGCGATCAGTCGATCCCGATGCTGAGGAAGACGCAATCTTCGATAGCCTGCGCGAGTTAAACAAATCGCACCCTGAAGCTTTCGAGATTGTTGTCAGCAGCCTGCGAGCGGCCTTTGTAACGACCATGCTGCAATGGCCGTCAACAGCAGCAATGCTTGTGAAATACGCGCATCGCATTTCGTCGGAATCGACAAGCGAAGTGACAGCCTCAGCTGCTGCAGTTCAGCGCGCTGCGCGCTCTAACCATTGGATGGATGGCAACAACGTCGTCCCGGCCTAAATCCTCCGTAGAAATCCCCGGCTCGGCGAAACCGAGGGGCGTCAGCCGGATTGCGGGTCTCTCCACCATACTGTGTATGTGAAGGACAGGACTTGGCGGCAATCAAATACCTGAACGTGACCGCTGATGATTTTCACTGAGAAGAAGGACGATGTGTCGTCCTCATAGCCGATGCATATCTCCGACGTCTCCCCCGGGCTCAACACCCAACTGCCCCCCTCGCCGTGGTGATGTAGGTTCGGTAACATACCGCCGATCCGGCATTCACGGTCGCGGTCGTATCCGTCCACCTGTTTTCCGCATACGGCGACACTAATCTCGTTGCGCGTTTTGGTTTCGCGTTCGTACACGCTGAGGACATCGCAGCGGCGATGGTAAGCGAACGCGACCGCAGCTGACGCCGCTCGGACATGCTGTTTCATATCGCCTACCTAATGCGGGACGGATGAAGGGCGGGATGCGCAGTGCGCGCCCGTGTCGTCACTGGCCGGCAACGATCGCCAGGGTAAGGGAGTCCAAAGAGCCCCACGGAGTCAGCTTGAAAAGGCTAACGAGGGCTGACGGTACTGCATCAGCGGTGGATCGGGACCCTACCCACTCTAGGGGGCCGTACTTTTTGATGGCGACAGAAATCCCTGTACGGCTTAAGCCCGCAAAGCCACCCTTTGATCTCGTCCGATTCCATCGGGTCTTCAAGCGCGCCCACTGAATGATGAGGCAACGCGGCGGCATTCGGGCATCCGGCGCACTTCGGAAACTGAAGGGCACACCAATTGTCTCCGGGAGATTTCGATAGATGCCTTAAGCAATTGGCCCAAGCGGGCTCGGATATGCGCATACGTCACCGCATTTAACGGCGGGAGCACAACACTCTCAGTCACCGGCGACGGCCGAACCAGGGTCCGGTGATAGAAAACATCATTAACTAGTTCTGGGTGAGAACCTTTGCGGTGGATCAAACTTCATGGCGAACGGGGATCAGGTGAACCGCAAAGCGCGGCAAATCGGCGGACTTCACCGGCTACTGGCAGCGACACAGCCCACTAGGCTTCCTCGTCCTCTGGCAGATTTGGAGAATCGTCTTGTTGAAGCCCTCTAGCGAGGCGGTCAAAAATGACGGGCGCGCTGATACCATAATAGAAGGCCGACCATAGGCTTGGGGCATCCATAAGGACGGGGAGCGGTCCGGCAGCCGCTACAGCGAAGAGTATCCTCGCACCAAGAAAAAATGGCTTCCTGTAGATTGGTGGGCAGCCACCGCCAGTTCTCACCGAAAGTCGGAGGGCAGATGCAATCTCAATTGCCGCACTGCCAAGCACCCCAAAGCTATAAGCTGTGAATGTCTCAATTGGCATCAGCCTCTATAGCGATGCCCAGCTCCCGCGCGCACATCGCCCCCAAATCGCAGAAATGAAACATAGAAAGACGTGTGCTTTAGAAATGCCTTCACGATCTTGTCATGATGCGTAATAGCAAGCACACCCACAGCTATATTGGCAAGACCCAACACAACCATAAATGACAAAGTGATGTATCCAAAGGATTCAAAAATTGCATCTGCCACGGTCTTGGCTCCGAGTTGAGGCGCGGGCTACGGGTGATGCTATCGGCACCATCAGGAACTTAGTCTTGCGGACTATGTTCCTCGTTCGGTTGCAGGAACCTTAATATTCTATCAAGATCGGGGGCTTTCAAGGCGCTTTTTTGGGTTATTTTGGGGTATTGGCCCTTTACATTAATCCCATTGTGGAGGCGAGGCTCTTCCAGACCCCGCCCGCTAGGGGCGATTCTGCCAACCCCTCCAAGCCTTCCTATCCATATCTATGGGAGGCCCCGACGCGCCGACGGTGTCATCGAATGTGGAGATGAAACCATGCGCGCACGAATACAGAGATTTTTGCTTGTGTCCCACAGGTGACGGCAAAGCCATGGAGCTAATTCTTTGACGCAGGATCCTATTTCGCACTCCGAACGGCTGGCGAGCGTCGCGGTTCTGATGCCGAAGGCGGTTGACCTGCTAAACCTTCTAAAGAAGCTTTCGGAGGAACACGGCGCCAGCGATGAATTATTGGAGCCCGCGGGCGCGAAATTGCGCGAAGCCTTTCGTGCGATCGAATCGAAGGACGCAATCACTGCCGATCGAAGCCTAAATGAAGCGGAGCAATTGCTCAGTCAGCTTCTCGCGAGAATGCCGCGTCAGTAGCCGCATGCACGACCTGTGCTTCCATCTGATCCATCTTAATCAGGTCAATCATCGTTAGGCAGTGCCGCGCGTAGTCCGGGTCGACAAATTGACAGCGAGCATACGTTCGCTGATATGCCTTGATCGCCTCATCGAAGTCGAATTCCTTCTCCACTCTTCGCTCCTACATGAATATCATCTGATACTTCCGTGGCGGCTTGATTTCCTCCAATGGCACTGCGCCTCGGGCCATTGTTAAAGCCACCATCCCATCAATCCGACCACCGCTGCGCTGTTTCGACAGTTTTCTATTGGATGAATCTTTGCCGTCGACAACTGCGTTCGCAGCGCACGTCGTCAGTACGGGATGGTTGCCGTGAGCTAGACGGCCATTGAGAACGTCCGCCTCGAGTTCGCGTAATGCAGGCGACATGCTTTGCGTGCCCTGACCAAATTCCCTAAACCGCTCCTCGATCATCGTTTCTGAGAAGCCTGCCTTCACGAGCCATGGTCGAAGGTGCTTGAAGTTCCACCTATCGAACGTGATCGTGCGGATGTTGTAGCGATCGAATTCGCCGCGCAGCCAGTCCGCCACGAATTCGTAATCGATGGATTTGCCCGGCGCCGCGAGCAAATGCCCCTGGCTTTTCCACAAATCCCCACGGGACTCGATCCTTCTTTGCCTTATCAGCGAGACCGTCCGCGGGAAGCCAAAACGTCGGCTTGACGTTCCATATCCCGTCAATTTTCCCAATCAAGACGAACGCCGTGAGGTCATTCACCTCCGAAAGATCGAGCCCTCCATACACTGGCAACGTCTTCGAGAATTCCTTCACCGGAGCGCCGCACGACTTCCATAGTTCGCGCGAAAAGAGTGGCGACGCGGCCTCAACTCTCCGATTCAACACCAGATTTTCATATTCGGATTGACGCGACGGCATCCGGCGCGCGTCTTCTGCCATCGCAAGAACTTCGACCTTGTTCATGAACAAGTGAAATGCCGGATTTGCTGCCTCGATTGCCTCGATCGAGAACGGGTCAAACTCCGGCGGCGCGGTGTCCAGGCGAATGACCGTGCGCTTATCGTGGCCGGCCTTGGCGTCGTCGATCAGCACCGATAGTAGGTCGGAGTCGGTGGCCGCCTGGGTGCTGATGATTACGGAAAGAGGCTCTTCCTGCGCCGCGACGGCGGTTTCCAACGCCTCGTACAAGCCAGATCGAACGCCGCGCGACTGCGCTAGCTCGTCATGGACAATTAGAGCGGGCGAAAGTCCATGAGCGGTCGGGACGTCGGCCGACAGTGCCCGATATTGTGTACCCAGCTCGGCGCAATATAACTGCTTGCCACTCTCTCGGATGCCGACGAATTCATTGAGCGTCGGCGATAGCCGGACGATTTTAGCCGCCAACGAGAACAGGATGGAAGCCTGATCCCTTGACTGCGCCGCGCTATAAAGTTGCGAATTTGGACGCGCTTCCGGGCCACAGATGTGAAGCAAAAGGATAATCGCGGCCTCGGTGGTCTTGGCGTTCTTGCGGCCTCGGCTGATGATCGCACGGCGCGTGCCGTGCGGATTGTCGTACACCGCGATAAAGTCGTCTCGCATGAAGGGCGCCAGCTTCAGCTTTTTGCCAACGTTCTTTCCCTCGGGAATGCGGCAATGCTTTTCGACCCAACGGATGTTTCGCTCTGCCCGCGTCTCGGCCCTCGCCAACTTCGCGCGCGTCGATTTCTTCCGAGTCTTTTTTCGGGGATGCGGTGCCATTAGTCCGGATCCCAAGGCCGTTTACCGGACACGACGGTCTTTTTCTTCGTTTTGTCGTAGGTCGCTTGCTGCGATAGCCGCATCCTGGTCGCCAGCGATGACAGTGCTCGACCCTCGCGTTCCTGCATGATCAGCAATTGATTGTAAGCGTCAACGTCGAAGTCCTGCTTCTTTGCTTTCATGACCTGTTCGATAAGCTGAGCCACGCGCCTGGCAGCGACAACATGCCTGCAATACTGCGAAAGCATTCCCCAGGTCTCACGGGGGAACCAGTCGGCCGGCAGTCGATTCACGATCGCACGCCATTCGTCGGACTGCTCGTCCGTCAAGTCATAGGGCGCATCCGGCCGAGGCACCGACTCCAATCTGGCGATAGCCGCGATCGAGACGGCCGCTGCAGCTTTTCTTCCCCTTGCCTTGACCATCCGTTTTTCTACCTAGAGACCTTTTTTGAGGAACTTTTGCGAAGGAAGTTGAAGCATGCGGTGGCGGAAGTAGGCCTACGACTTCAAAATATACCCCCCCCGGTATGCCATTGATATTACGCATGTCTTTTAGTTAGCCGGCCGCTGTTCGCAGGGTGCCGCTGATCCGTGGGCCAGCCGGACTCGTCCACCGCGCTACTAAAGCCGCGGCGTTCCGCGCGCTGCTTCGATGCATTGTGGTGCGGCTCGCATAAACTCTGAAATGGTCCAGACCAGAAGCGAACGGGGTCTCCGTTGTGCCTCTCGATGTGATCGCAGACTGTCGCGCGCACGCGCTCTCCGGATTCTAGGCACATACGGCAAAACGGCTCGGCCCGGAGCTGGGCAAGTCGAACGGACTTCCATCGCGTGGTCCAGTACCAACGTTGCCATGGCCGGGCTTGGCCTGCTGTTCTGCTCACTTACGGCACCCCGACTGCTGTCATGTAGGTGCGCAAGCGGTTGTAGAAGTTGGACACGTCAGTCGAGGTCATCTTGGACCCGAAGCCCGCCATCGCCTGCTGCGTGCCGCAGCCATTCGCGACTGGCGACCCTGTGCTGATTTCGTTAATGCCGAGCGTGTAGATATTGCAGTTGAGCAGGCGGGAGCTATCGCCCACACTGTCGACCAGGGTCGCGTTGTTGCGATAGCCCTGCTTCGAGCTGGAGCTGTCGCGGGTCGAGATATAGAAGCCGCTCGCGTCCGATGTGCTGTGGCTGTCCCCGATCGAGATGTGGCTATTACAGACCATGATAGGTCCCGCGCCGGAACCTGAGTTTTGCGGCCACACGTAATTGCCGTCACCAGGCCCGCCATTATTTTGGCCAATGGGCGGTGCAGCTGACCCCGCGTTGGGGATTTGCCAAGCGCAGATATGCGCGTCGTTTTGGGTGAACTTTGGCGACGTTGCCGTACTCGGATTGAAGCCCGTGTCCATGTAAATGGTCGAGCTGCTGTCCGTGCCCGTGAAGCCCCTATCAGTGGTAAAGGTCGGCGAGCCGTGCTGAGTTAGGTTGTAGGCGTTCTGCACCAGGTTCAGCATGGCCGTGGTGCTGTCCGCCGTGGCATAGATGTACAGCGCGTCGAGCTTCGACCAGATGACGTCTGTCACGAGCCCGTTGATCAGATCGGTGTACGCATTGGTGTGTGTTGCATCGAGGCCGGACGTTCTCGCCAGAAACGCGCTCGCCTCCGGCCCTGGCACAGATCCACCGCCGGCAGATCGAGCACCGCGACCGCTGCCCAAAAGAAGGATCGTCATTTTAGGAGCCCTTATATCCGTTGTAAAATTTCGAGAAGTCGAGTGAGTATGTAACCGCTGACGGATCGTAGTCATCGGGGTTCAAGAGCGACCCCGGAGTGATCACGACTGGCGTCGTTCCGATGCTCGATCCGATATTGCCGGGCTCATAAACGCTGCCGACGCAGTTATCGAGAATTGGCATTCTTGTTACCTATGAGCGGGGATATGGCGCAGTAGGCACCTTGAACCCGGCATCGCTGGCATAGCGAGCGGCACCCTTGGTGATGCGGAGTTCGTCAATAAAGCCGTTGAACCAGAAGCCGGTATTAAGAGAGTTGCCGCCAATCGAAAGTTGCGGAAAAGCGAAACCGGGATCATAGATCGTATGCGAGGCGCTGGTCGATCCGACCATCACTCCGTCGAGATAGATTCGATATGTCGATCCATCGTAGTCCACGCATACATGCTGCCACGAGCCGGTCGTTACCGTACCGCCAGCCGCGACGGCGAGGTTATCTGCGCCGGTGGTGCTGAGGTTCAGCGACAGCACGCCGCCGCTCAGATAGAAGATCCACGAAATGCTTCCAACGTCCTGCCAACGGCCACACAGAAATTGCGTCCCGGTCACACTGTTCGGGTAGATGAACATTTCAACGGTGAAATTGCCCGCACCAAAAGTCAGGTAGCCCAGTTCGGCTAGGGCGAGGTTGCCGATGAATCGGATAATTGAAGATCCGTTCAGCGACAGCGCGGACGAACCAAACTTGGAGTGCGTCGAACTGATGAGCGCGCCACTTCCAAGGCCGTTAGCGGAGCCGGACTGCGCAGTGCCCCAAAGATGTGGGCTTTCGTCGTTCATGCCGGGGGCGCCGGTTGAACCGTTGCTGCCGTTAAAGCTCATCAGCAGCACGACGTCGGACAGATACGGGTCCGAGCTGGGGATCGTACAACCGAGAAGTGCCACAGCCGTGAACTCGACCGTATAGTTGGCGCCGTGTAGCGTCTTGACGTCGTCCATTTTCTAGGTCGTCCCCTCAATCACGTTGACGAAGCCGCGCTCTAACGCCTCGGTCGCCGACCATTTGCGGTTCTCAATCATCCAGCGACGAGCGACCTCTTCAGACACACCCAGACGCGCCGTGAGTAACGCAACGAAGACATCGTCGAGATCGCTGAGTGAATTGTTCATGGCTTCCAGGTCCGCCGCAGGCAGCTTTCGCAAGGATTCAAATTGCGATCGGACGCAAATGCGGGCTGTCCGATGGATTAGGACGCTCCCATCAGGGACGATGCTTCGATGATCGGCCGCTAGCGCGATGTAAACGGCCCCACTGGAGCACCGCCCGACAATTCGGACTCTGACGCTGTATGGATGCTGCAGAAGCGCCACCGCAATCGCGAGCGCGCTGCGTCCGTCACCGCCTGCGCAGTCGATCTCGCAATGGATGCTGCGATTACCCGCACCGCTGATGGCCCTCACGAAACTGTCGGTGTCCCGCTCGGGAACTTGCCCAAGGGCTAGATCAATGCCCCTTGGTACTTTCGAGTAAAACTTCAGCGTGAGTGCTGGCTCTCGGCCCTCTGGCCGAGTCGCCAGATTCGGAAGGACCGGCAACGCCTTCTGCTTGCTTCTCGGACGCGCCCAGACTGTGTAGATGGTTTCGTCAGAGCGGGGCCGAGCAAGGTGTTCTTCCGCAGTCGGCAATTCGTTGACGTCTGCCATTAGACCAACCTAATCGCGTCCGCGCGCTCGCGACCATTGCGCTCGTCGATGACGAGATCGAATGTCACGGCTTGACCAGACTCGGGACGGAAGACTCCCGCCAAATGCTTTACATGTCCAAAGGTATCGGGGCCGCCGTCGTTTCGCTTAATAAAGCCAAAGCCGCGATCGGTATCCCACATCTTGATTTTGCCGGTGTACATTGGTGCCCGCGTTGCTCCTAATGAAGGCGTTCATCTGTGAAGTCGCGCGGCATCTCAGCAATCGCGCCAATTCTCCGACCGATTCGAATGAGCGCGTCGTGGCGCCACTGTTCGAGTGCGGCAGCAAGGTCGAGCATCTCACGTCGAAACCGTTCGTCGTTAATCCCAATGCCGGCGTCGTGCATCTGCATTGCGAACGAGCTCAGCGCTGCGTCGCGACGTCGGCACATTTCTTCATTGGCTTCGTTGATCGTCATCAGTGGAAGCCCCTCGCGATTGACGCCGCGTGTGCTTTAAAATGTTCCGGATCAAACGGCACGTCATCCGGCAAATCGAAACACGCACATGCCGCGTCGAGCTCGTCCTTAGTGTCGACATAGATCATGACGCTTTCGAAATCTTCGCAGAGAACGAAAGACACCTTTGATACGTGGCCGGACTGCCCGCGCAACGAGCGCTGCAAGAGTTCGCGGCGAATTCGCGCTTCTGCATCTTTGATTGAGGTCATCTCGCATCCCTCGCGTCGCGACCATCGCGACCTTTTTTTATTGCCAATCGCCAAATCGTTCCGTCACCGGGACGAATTCCCTTGCTCTCAACCTGCGCTACCCAGCCGGCGCCTTGGTATGAAACGAAGGACCCCGGAACGTAGACCTTGGCCTCATCCCAGACGCCGGCATCGACCATGACCGGTTTGGCTTCGAGCGCTTCGATCCGCTTCAAAATGCGCTGCTCAAGTTCTTTGCGGTTCTCGCGCCCCATCGCGACCAGCATTCGCATCTCGGCCGCCAGCATGCCGAGCGTGACAATGAGGGACTTAAAAAATGACTGTGTAAATCGAACGTCAATGTCCTGAGCCGCTTCCTTTTGGCGCCGCTCAAGATCTGAATTCACTTGCCCGAGCGACCATGCAGCGAGTTCCTGGTAGAGTCGCTTTTGTTCTTCTTCACTCTCCGGAAGCCTTGCGAGTCCCTCGAGTGGGTTGCTCAAGCTCTCGTTCTTGGTCGCGTAGACCGGCATAGGGATCGGCCCGACGCGAGGCGCCGAAGAGAGCTGTTTCGGCTCTTCTGATTTCTCACCGAGGAGATCGGAAACGAGCGCCTTCTCCCGCAAGCCATCGAGTCGCGAGATCTCAGACGTTATGGCACCCATCGCGGCTGACACGGAGCCATCCACTATGCCGCGCTTTGGAACGAGCTTGCCGTCCAGCTCAGTATAGCGCTGGCGTAACGCCGCGATTTTCGCTTCGATTTCAGAAAGGGAAAGCGTCGGCATCTTACCCGAGTTTCCGAGTATCGGGCTCTCGACCGTAGCGGCGCTCGTAGTCCAAATTCAGCTTAGCGAGGTGACGGGCCCTAGCATCCATCGGTCTAAACTCGCCAACTCTGCTAAGATCGAGATCACGCGCGAGCTCTTTCTGAAGATCACGGATCCGCATCAGGTCCCGAATTTCAGGCAACACCTTTACGACGGGTCGAATCCTGTACGTCTTCTGCAACTTGACAACGGGCACCACTACCGCTTCTCCTGTTCTGGCGACGACGCCGCGATGATCGATTTTGCGATTTCATTCATGCCGTCCAAAAGCGGAGCCGGCATAAACACCGCAGGCGTTCCGGCCTCTTTCAGAGCCAACCCTGTCGCGTTCAAACAATCGATCGCGTTGTCCAACTCGGCGATGGCAGTGACGATGCGCCGCGCTGCGGCTTTGCGGAGCGGACTCATTGCGTCCCGCACGGCAGTGGCATTCTCGACGCTGCACTCCCTGATCCGAGCCCGCACTACCGAGGCCGATCGGTTGAGCCTCGCGGCCTCAGAATTCAAGCTTTCGAGCCGGGCGCCGCCCGCGACTCCCTGGTCGGCCGCGATTTTCGCGCAGACGTCTGCTTGAGCGAGTTCGATCTCGCGCAACTCGGCTTCCGCCGCTACCATGGGCAGCGGCATGACGCTTAGCGCAGCCGCCTTGATCTGATCCGGTGTATTGTTCATCCGACAATCCTTCGATTGTCCGAGCCAATAGCACACGCGTCGCGCCAGATATGAAACGCTCATGAAACGCTCCGTAGCTTGCGGACGCGTTCCGACAACGCGTCGCTGATCGCCTGAGGACTTTCCGCTTCCATTGGATCGAGATCGCCCAACTCGATCAGCCACTCAGAAATGAGCCCAGGATTGCCCCTTATCGTCATGTCGGATTCTTGGTCGGCGCGAAGGGCTGCTTTCAACGCTCGGTGCTTGCGCACGCGCGCCGTGCTCGTCTTCTTCGGACCATGAGGCGCGTCACCACTGCAACCGGTTACAGTTGGCAAGTCTAAACCTCTATCGCGCGTATATAGATCTTTAGCTTTCTTACTGGTGACAGTGGGTACAGTGGTGGCAGCCCTTGCAGTGCCGGCATTTTCGGTGTCACCGGTTTGTTCGGCGTAACCGGTTTTGAGTGGTGGCAAAGAGGTCATTCCACCCCTCCCCGCTTGTATCGCCAAGACTGCTTGCCACCAGTACGCACCTGGACCCGGCACCACCCATGCGCCTTAAGGCAGCGGGCGACACGGTTCTGCTCGACCTGCCCCCAGCGCGACCGATCGATGCAGACCGCCTCAGTGAGCACCTCGGCGACAGACACGCTCGTCCGGGTCTCAACGTATGCGATGATAACATCCCACCAAGGATCATCGATCAGACGTTCCCGCTGCTCTCGTTGAGCCTGCTCGACAACGTCGCGCCGGATGAACCACCAAGGTGCACCGCCGACGTAAAGCCTGTAAGCTTCCGCCCAAAGCTGGTCGCGGTCCCGCTCCAGTCCCGCCAAATCAATTCTGGTCGCCTTCACCGGCCAAAACCGGCGGTTACCGGTGTCGTCCTTCAAGTAGCTGTCGTTGTTGGTGCTACCGACGAATACGCAACTGCGCGGCATCTCCACGACGCGGGTGCCGTAGGGCGGCCGGAAGCGGTCAGTAGTGCGGGAAACCCACGCTTTGACGCGACCGACTTCAGCGCGCGAATAGGCGTCCAGCTCGGCGATCTCGAGCCCCCAGACCCCCGCCAACTGCATCGCCGAGTCCTTCGATCCCAGATCGGCAATCTCATCGCAGAAGAAGTCTCCGAACAAGATCTTGAGCGCTCGTGATTTTCCGATCCCCTGCGGACCCTCCAGGATTGGAACATGGTCGTGCTTACATCCCGGATTGAGAATTCGCGCAACGGCGCCAATCATGAAGCTGGTGCCGACACTCGCAGTGTACTTGTCATCCTGCGCGCCAAAGTACGCCGCGAACATCGTTCGCAGCCGGAGCTTCTCGTCCCAACTGCTGTGCTCTAGATAGTCGCGGACAGGATGAAATGGACGCTCCCTGGCGACGCGGTCCACTGCCTGCGATGTGGTAGCGACCTTGGTGGGAATGCCGGCAAGCTGGACGTGCTCGGTGGCGGCGAGATCGTCTTGGGCGGTCCAAGCCCGCGAAACAAAGCTCGCGGGGTCAAAATCCCACGGCGGAGCCGAAACCAGCATGACGCGCTGCGCGAACTCGTCGAAAGCCAAAGCGGCTTGTAGCTCTGGCGCGCATCGAAAGAGCTATGGCGGAATCTGGGTGATGACGGTGTGAGGAAGGCGGCGTATCGAGGCGGGTGACGAGCCTGCCAGAACCTCTCGAGGAGAGCGATACGCCATGACCGAGACTACCAATGTTCTTGCTTTCCGTCAGCCGTCCGCGGTTGATGATCCACTGACCGATATCGTTCGTGCCGGCGCGCGGGACCTGCTTGCCAGGGCGATCGAGATCGAGGTTGGCGCGTTTCTGGCCAGCACGGCCAATCTGACGCTGCCCGACGGTCGAGCGCGCCTGGTCCGACATGGGCACGGTCCGGTGCGCGAGATTGCGACCGGCATCGGTCCGGTGGAGGTCGCTCGTCCCAAGGTCCGCGACCGCGGAGCGAGCGGGCCAGGCGACCGCCTCCGCTTCAGTTCGGCAATCCTGCCGCTATGGGCGCGGCGGACGAAGAGCCTGGATGCCTTGATCCCGGTCCTCTATTTGCGCGGCATCTCGACCGGCGACTTCCAGGAGGCGCTCTCGGCGCTGCTCGGCAAGGATGCGCCGAACCTGTCGCCTTCGGTGATCGCCGGCCTGAAGGCCGATTGGCAGGTCGAGTACGAACGCTGGCAGAGACGCGATCTGTCGGCGCGTCGCTATGTCTACATCTGGGCCGATGGCGTGTACCTGCAGGCCCGCATGGAAGATCACAGCGAATGCATGCTGGTGCTGATTGGCACCACGCCGGAAGGCAAGAAGGAGCTGATCGGCTTCCAGGTCGGCGTGCGCGAGAGCGCGCAGAGCTGGCGCGAACTCCTGATCGACCTGCGGCAACGCGGGTTACGGATTGCCCCGCAACTCGCCATCGGCGACGGCGCCCTCGGCTTCTGGAAGGCACTGGACGAGGCCTTTCCCGGCACGCGGCACCAACGATGCTGGTGCCATAAAGTGAGCAACGTACTCGACAAGGTCGCCAAATCCGTGCAGGGCCCCATGAAGAACGACCTGCGGAACATCTATCTGGCCCCACACCGGGCCGAAGCTGAAACCGCGATCGACGTCTTCGTCGAGAAATACCACGTCAAATACGGACGTGCGGTGGAGTGCCTGATCAAGGATCGCCATGCGCTGCTCGCCTTCTTCGACTTCCCTGCTGAGCACTGGATCCACCTACGCAGCTCGAACCCGATCGAGAGCGTCTTCGCCACGGTGCGCCACCGAACGGTGCGGACCAAGGGATCGCTGTCGCAACAAACTGCGAAGCTGATGGTGTTCAAGCTCATCGACGCCGCATCGAAGACCTGGCGGCGATTGAAGAGCACGAACCAGTTGCCGAAAGTCATCGCCGGTGTAAAGTTCATCGACGGAATCGAAGTCATTCCGAACACTGAAAGCCACGCCGCCTGATCAGGCCGCGTCACCCAAAATCAGCCATAGCTCGCATCGAAACATCGCGCAGACGTTCGCCAAAGTGCCATGCGGCGCTCCGCTGCCATAGCGCTGCAAATCCTTGGTCCAATCCGGCGGTGGCAGGCTGACAACATTGCTCATGCCCGTGACTCACCGAAATGAAGATGGGCGATCGTTGCCGCCGTATCTCGAGGCAGAAAGAACCGTGTGGCTAAGCGACGCTGTTGAATTTCTTCAGTCGGTATGGCAATCTCTTCGGGCTTTGCGAGCGCTTTAGAAATTGCGAGAGGGTTGCCCTGGACGGCAACCCTTTCTGCGTTAGGGAGCAAGCTTCACCTCCCCTTGAACGAATTCACCGAGAACGCGTGCAGCTGCTGCCGCGCAGTCCTCCTGCGCGATGGGCGCCGAGGTGAAGGCGATGTCCCCGCCACCCGAAACATGAGAGACCCGAAAGACCGTCTCCCCAGTGCACCGATCGGACAGCGAGCGCACGGTCACAACGCCGCGAAGTTGGCGAATGTCGGCCGCATAGATCGGATTGCGGCGGAGCGCCGACCCGCGCGATCTCGCGCTGCGCCCCATCATCACGCCACCACCTCCTCGATACCGAGCAACTTACGGAGGGGTGCCGTCGGAATGAGGATCATCTTGCCCTGACGGAAGCAGGTGATTTCACCTGCCCTGCAGGCGTCATAGACGCTATTCCGTGCTCCGAATGCGCCCGTAGCAACGAGGTCGTCGGGCCGGACCACCGCATTTTTCGTCAGCAGATGTTCGATCGTATCTCGTTGCGAAGCCTTATCGTTCGGAGTTGCCATATCTCGCTCTTGATATGCGGCGGGGTTGAAAATGGACGCTTGCTGCCGCTACGTCCCAAATAACCGTTGACGATAGTCCCCGCTACAGATAAATATCAGATTAGATATGGTTGTGTATCGTTTTTCAAAAGGCGCAATTCATGGCTCGTGGCGGTAAACGACCAGGCTCAGGGCGAAAAGCGGAAGGTGACCGCGTTGCCATGCTCGTAAGGATTGACCGCGATCTCGAAGCGAGGATCAAGCGGGCTTGCAATGGTCAGTCGATGTCCAAAACCGCGGAGCGCCTGCTGCGCTCGGCGCTTAACGATATTGAGAATGGTGACGATGCCGCCAATAACGCGTTGGGGTTTATCGTGGCGCAAGCAGCAAACGCGGCGGGATGGAACGATCGAAACTGGCGCAATGACGCGTCCACGACGCGAGCCCTTAAGCTTGCACTCCCCATCATCATCGACTTGCTGGCTCCGCCCGGAGAGGCATCAACACGCGATGAGCACCCCCTATTTCGCTCAGCCGATGAGCACGCGCGTCAAATCTTCTTTTGGATCGTTAATCGCCTCAAGGAGCGCGGAGACGAATACGGATCCGACTGGCCAGCCGGCCACCCGCTCCGCAATTTCCCTCGGGCCGCAGATGCCCTAAATTTTACAGGCCTTGTGGCCACCGCGACGCGAAAGGTGGCGCCGTGAAGACGCGTGCGACTAAGTTTGATGAGCGCGTCATTCCGCGCGCCCTAGAGAAAGCGAGAGGGCAATGACCGGACACGTCAGACGCCGCGGCGGATCCTCGTGGGAAATTAAGTTTGATCTCGGCGCCGATCCGCTCACCGGCAAGCGTCGCATTCGATATGTGGCGTTCAAAGGGACCAAGCGCGCGGCTGAGATCGAGCTTGCTCGCCTAGTAGCTCAAAACGCCGCGGGGGAAGGCGTCGACCCATCAAAATCGACGGTGGCAGAATTTATCGAGAGATGGGAGCGCGACTGGGCAACTGCCAATGTTGGACCGAAGACGCTCGAGAGATATCGCCAGCTATTGCGGCTATATGTCAGGCCGCGCATCGGCGCGGTTCGCATTCAAAAGCTGCGCGCGGTCCATCTGAATGAGCTTTATTCCACCCTGCTGCGCTCAGGCGGCCAGGACGGCGCTGCTCTTTCGGCTCGCTCGGTCGGACATGTTCACCGCGTTCTGCATCGCGCGCTTGGTCACGCCGCTACCTGGGGTGTCGTGTCGCAAAACGTTGCCTCCCTCGTTGCGCCGCCGCCGGTACCCGACGAGGAGATCAAGATCCTCACAGAGGACCAGATCGGCGCGATTCTGCGTCACCTTGAAGGCCGCACGCTTCGCCCGATCGTGTCATTTCTTCTCGGAACCGGGGCGCGTCGTGGCGAGGCCCTGGCTATTCGCTGGGGAGATGTGAACTCTCAAAAGAACGTAGTGCGGATCGAGCGGTCGCTGGAGCAGACGAAGGGATCCCTCAGGGTCAAGTCGCCCAAGACAAAGAACGGTAGGCGCAGCGTGACAGTTTCCCCGTGGTTGGCGGCTGAGCTGCGCTCCCATCGGGCCCGCCAAGACGAGCGCCGGCTGGCTCTTGGGATGGGCCGCGCGCCTGATGACAGCCCAGTGTTTGCCGGATGGAACGGTGAGTTCCGGTCGCCTAGCCGGCTCAGCCAGGATTTTGCGGCAGCCATGGACGCGCTAAAGATCGATTGCACCCTGCATGGTCTCCGCCACACCCACGTTTCGCAGTTGATTGCGGCTGGCCTCGACGTCCTGACGATTAGCCGGCGAATCGGGCACGCCTCTCCAGCGATCACGCTGAACGTCTACAGCCACATGTTCTCGAACACGGACACGCGCGCGGCCGACATTATGGAAGCAACGTTCGCCAAGATTCGCGGCACAGAGTAGGAACAGATTTGCTACCCTACCGGTGGCAATCCGGTGGCAATGAATTTTTGGCTATGCGCTAAGCATTTGAAATTATTGGAGGCCACGACCGGAATTGAACCGGTGTACACGGTTTTGCAGACCGTTGCGTAACCACTCCGCCACGTGGCCCCGTAAGGGCGGACCAATATAGGGGATCAATGGCTTAGGCAACCGCCTTCGTCCGACTTTGGCGGCGATAGCCTCTTCCGATGTGGACCAAACTCAAGCGCGCTTGCTGCGCCGGAAATCGCGGCGGCGGCCCTTTGCGGCGGGCTTTGGCGCCAGTTCCGGCATCTCGGCCTGGACTTCGCGGTAGCGGGTCAGCATCCGTTCGAAACTGGTATGCAGTGCCTCGGCGATGTCGGGGCGCCGTTCGAGGCCGGCGAGGATCGTTGCGGCCGCTTCGATGGTCGAGAGGCCGTCGCGGCGCGGTTCCTTGCGCAGGCGTCCGTAGCGCGAGGGACTCTGCGGGTTCAGGACCACGCGCTGGCATTTCAGCATCCAGGGATTGCGCCACCACAGCGCCTTGGCCTGGCTCCAGGTGCCGTCGAGCAGCACGACGCCCTCGAGCTTGCCCAGGATCGCGCGCTGGTTCTCCGCGACCTCGCCCTTGCGGGTCAGCGCCACGATCTCGCCCTCGGCCTCGAGATCGGCCGCGCGGGCCGAGCCGAGATAGAGCACGCCCCAGCGCGCGGCATTCTCGACCGGCCGCCCCAGTGCCCTTGACAGACTTGGCCAGGACAGGCCGACCCGCACTGTGGCATCGGCAAAGTGCTTCGCAAGCAGCCGCGCGGTGCCGAGCGCCCTGTCCTGCTCCTGCGGATGCTGCAGGATCAGCAGCGAGAGCCGGTTCTCAATGGGCGTGACACTGTCGCAGATGCACAGCGGCATCGGCTTCTGGCAGTGCGGGCATTCGGGGATCGGCTCGGGCGCGACGGCCGTCGTCTCGGATGGGTTCGACATGGTCGCCGCTATACGCTTCGCACGGCGCTGCAACAACCTATTCCGCCGGTGCGGGCAGCGGACGCGCATCGGATCGGCGCCGCAGGCGGTCGATCAGGAGGTAGATCACGGGCGTGGTGTAGAGCGTCAGGATCTGCGAGACGAACAGGCCGCCGATGATGGTGATGCCGAGCGGACGGCGCAGCTCCGTGCCGGGGCCGGTCGCGACCACCAGCGGAATGCCGGCGAACAGCGCCGCCATGGTGGTCATCAGGATCGGACGGAAGCGCGCCTGGCAGGCCTCGAAGATCGCTTCCGCCGAGGACAGGCCGCGCTGACGCTCGGCGTCGAGTGCGAAGTCGACCATCATGATGCCGTTCTTCTTGACGATGCCGATCAGCAGGATGATGCCGACGAAGGCGATCACCGTCAGCGGCGTATTGGTGATCTGCAGGGCCAGCAGCGCCCCGAGGCCGGCCGAGGGCAGCGTCGAGATGATCGTGAGCGGATGGGCAAGGCTCTCATAGAGCACCCCCAGCACGATATACATCGCCACCAGCGCGCCGAGGATCAAAAGCGGCTGGCGGCCGCTGGTCCTGGCGAAATCGCCGGCATTGCCGTCAAAGCTGCCACGGATGCCTTCGGGCATGTGCAGCTCCTCGACCGCACGCTGGATGTTTTGCGTGGCGACCTGGAGCGGTACATCGGGCAGCAGGTTGAACGACACCGTGGTCGAAGGAAACGACTGCGAATGATAGACCGCGAGCGCGGCGAGCCCCCGCGTCGCGTGCACCACGGCCGACAGCGGCACCTGCACATCATTGGCGCCGGCGACATAGATGCGATCGAGGTTGGAGGGATCGACCTGGAATTTCGGGTCGATCTCGAGCACGATCATGTACTGGTTGCGCTGGGTGTAGATGATCGAGATCTGCCGCTGCGAGAACGCGTTGTTCAACGCATTGTCGATGTCCTGGACCTTGACGCCGAGTGCCGAGGCTTTCTGGCGGTCGATCGACAATGTCAGCTGAAGCCCGCCGGGATCGCGATCGCTGGAGATGTCGGTGATGCCTTCGACGCTCTCCATGCGCTTGGCGACGATCGGCGCCCATTTCTGCAACAGGTCGAGATCGGTCGAGGAGAGCGTGTACTGGTAGTCGGAATCGCTCTGCCGCCCGCCGGCGCGCACGTCCTGGGCGGCGAACATGAAAAGGCGGATGCCGGGCACCGGATACAATGCACGCCGGAGCCGGTCGATCACCACCTGCGTCGAGACGTGGTCGCGCTCCTCCGGAGGCTTCAGGCTGATGAACATGGTGCCGCGGTTCGAGGTCGCCGCCCCCGGCCCTCCGCCTCCGCTGCCGACGGTCGAGCCGATGCCGGCCACGGCCGGATCCTGCATCACGATATCGGCGAGCCGCTGCTGCAGGCCCAGCATCGACTGGAACGAGATGTCGGCCGAGGCGCGCGTCGCGCCGATGACGAAGCCGGAATCGTCGGTCGGGAAATAACCCTTGGGGACCTTGATGTAGAGCGTCACCGTGAGGCCGATGGTGGCGAAGAACACCAGCAATGTCAGCATCGGATATTCCAGCACGGTCCGTAAGCTCCGGGCGTAGAAGGCGACGATGCGCGACAGCGAGCCCTCGATGATCCGGTCGAACAGCGTCGCGGTGCCGGAGGTGGTCTGCCGGATGTAATGCGCGCAGATCATCGGCGTCACCGTCAGCGACACCAGCGTCGAGACCAGGATCGCGAAGGTCAGCGTCAGCGAGAATTCGCGCAGCAGGCGGCCGACGATGCCGTCCATGAAGATCAGTGGCGTGAAGGCCGCGATCAGCGACAGGCTGATCGAGACCACGGTGAAGCCGATCTGCTTGGCCCCCTCCTGCGCCGCCTGGAACGGCCGCATACCGTGCTCGAGATTGCGGAACATGTTCTCGATCATGACGATGGCGTCGTCGACCACGAAGCCGACGGAGATGGCGAGCGCCATCAGCGACAGATTGTCGATCGAGAAGCCCGCGACCCACATGCCGGCGCAGGTGCCGGCCAGCGCCAGCGGCACCGAGATGCCGGCCGCGATCGTCGGCGTCATCCGCCGCAGGAACACGAACACCACGACCATCACCAGAACGGCCGTCGCCAGCAATGTCCATTGCATGTCCAGCACGCTGGCGCGGATCGTGCCGGTGCGATCGACCAGGGTCGAGATCTCGACGCCGGCCGGGATCCACTGCTTCAGCTCCGGGATCAGCGCCTTCACCCGGTCGACGGTGTCGATGACGTTGGCATCGCCCTGCTTGGTGATCTGGATCAGCACCGCCGGCTGCTTGTTGAACCAGGCGATAGAGCGGGCGTTGCGGACGGAATCCTCGATGTCGGCGACGTCGGAGAGCCGGACGAAATTGCCGTTCGAGCTCTTGATGACGATGTCGCGGAACTCTTTTGCCGTGCGCATCTGCTTGTTCAGCGACAGCGTCTCGCTCTGGCGCTCGCCGTTGAAGATGCCGACCGGGCCGAGCGGGTTGGCGTTGACGATCGCAGTCCGCACGTCGTCGGTGGCGATGCCGGCGTTCGACAGCGCGACCGGGTTGAGCTGCACCCGCACGGCCGGCTGGTCGGCGCCGCTGACCGTCACGTCGCCGACGCCAGGCACTTGCGAGATGCGCTGCGCCAGCACCGTATCGGCCACGTCGTAGATGGCACTGGCGGACAGCGTTTTAGAGGTCAACGCCAGCACGAAGACGGGCGCACCGGCAGTGTTCGCTTTGCGAAAGCGCGGCAGCGTCGGCAGATCGCTCGGCAAGTCGACCAGCGATGCGTTGATGGCCGCCTGCACGTCCCGCGCGGCCTTGTCGATGTTGCGGCCGATGTCGAACTGGAGCTGGATGTTGGTCGTGCCGAGCGAACTCGTGGACGTGATCTGGTTGATGCCGGCGATCTCGCCTAAACGCCGTTCCAGCGGCGAGGCCACCGTCGCCGCCATCACGGAAGGGTCGGCGCCCGGCCGGCTCGCCGAGACGAAGATCGCGGGAAAGTCGACATTCGGGACCGAGGCGACGGGCAGGAACTCATAGGCGACGACACCCAGCAGGAACAACCCGATCGACAGCAGCGTGGTCGCGACCGGGCGGCGGATGAAGGGCTCCGAGATCGATGCCATCACTGCATCCCCTCGGTCGCGCCCGCGACCGGCGGCC
Source organism: Bradyrhizobium sp. USDA 376 (assembly GCF_054063675.1). Classification (NCBI taxonomy): domain Bacteria; kingdom Pseudomonadati; phylum Pseudomonadota; class Alphaproteobacteria; order Hyphomicrobiales; family Nitrobacteraceae; genus Bradyrhizobium; species Bradyrhizobium sp. USDA 376. Next base: position 6,370,405 of record NZ_JBSSGN010000001.1, on the reverse strand, counting down.
CGCCGGATTCGGCCGGCGGCAGCGCCTGCTCGAGGCGGCGGTTGATGCGGTCCAGCGCGAGATAGATCACGGGCGTGGTGTAGAGCGTCAGCAACTGGCTCAGCAAAAGGCCGCCGATGATGGAGATGCCGAGCGGAAAGCGCAGCTCAGCGCCGGTCCCGCTCTCGATCGCGAGCGGCAACGCGCCGAACAGCGCCGCCAGCGTCGTCATCATGATCGGGCGGAAGCGCAGCAGGCACGCCTGCACGATCGCCTCGTTGGGCGACATCCCCTGCCCGCGCTCGGCCTCCAGCGCGAAGTCGATCATCATGATCGCGTTCTTCTTGACGATGCCCATCAACAGGATGATGCCGATCAGGCCGATCACCGAGAGGTCCTGCCCGCACAGCACCAGCGCCAGGATCGCGCCGACGCCGGCAGAGGGCAGCGTCGACAGGATCGTGATCGGGTGGATATAGCTCTCATAGAGCACGCCGAGCACGATGTAGATCGTGATGACCGCGGCGAGCAGCAGCCAGGGTTGACCGGCGAGCGCCTTGGCGAATTCGGCTGCGTCGCCGGCATAGACCCCGACGATGCTGTTGGGCATGCCGATCCGGGTCTCGATCGTCTTCACCGCCTCGACGGCATCGCCGAGCGCGGCCCCCGGCGCGAGGTTGAAGCTGAGCGAGACCGACGGGAATTGCGCCTGGTGCGAGATCGCGAGCGGCGCCGTGGTGCGCTTCAGCGTCGCCACGGCCGACAGCGGCACCTGGGCGCTGGGCGCGCCGACGGTCGTGCTCGCCGCGCCCGGCAGATACAGTTTTGACAGGATCGAGGGATCGCGCTGGTACATCGGCAGCGCCTCCAGCACCACGCGGTACTGGTTGGCCTGGCCGTAGATGGTCGAGATCTGCCGCTGCGCGAACGCGTCGTTCAGCGTGTCGGTGATGGCCTGCAGGCTGACGCCGAGCTGGCCGGCGCGGGTGCGGTCGACGTCGAGCTGCGCGCGCAGGCCGCCTTCCTGCGCCTCCGAGGAGACGTCGCGGAACAGGGGATCGCGCCGCATCTCTGCAACCAGCTTGCGCGCCCATTCCGACACCAGCGCCGCATCGGTGCCGGTCAGCGTGTACTGGTATTGCGAGCGGCTCGACTGGGTCGAGATCTGCACATCCTGCACCGGCTGGAAATAGACGGTCATGCCGGGAATGCCCGCCACCCGCTCCTTCAGCCGGGTCACGACCACGCCGACATCGTCGCGCCGCTCGCCGCGCGGCTTCAGCGTCATGACCAGGCGCCCGACATTGGTGGTCGGGTTGACCGAGCCCGCGCCGATCACGGAGACCACGCCGACCACGTCAGGATCGGCCTTGATGGCGTCGGCGGCCTCGGCCTGCCGCTTCTGCATCTCCGCGAACGACACGTCGGGTCCGGCCTCCGTCACCGCCGTGATCGAGGCGGTGTCCTGCAGCGGCAGGAAGCCTTTTGGCGCGACGACATAGAGCACCAACGTCGCAATCAGCGTGGCGAAAGTCACGACCAGTGTGAGGCGCTGGTGTTGCAGAACCACAAGCAGCGTGCGGTGATAAAACTCGACGGTGCGGTCGATGAAACGGCTGATGGCGGCAAGGCCCGGCACCGCCAGCTCCTCGTGCGCGTGCTTGAGCAGCCGCGAGCACATCATCGGCGTCAGCGTCAGCGAGACCACGGCCGAGGTCACGACCGCGATCGTCAGCGTCAGCGCGAATTCACGGAACATGCGCCCGACGAGGCCCGACATGAACAGCAGCGGGATGAACACCGCGATCAGCGACACCGTCAGCGAGATCACCGTGAAGCCGATTTCGCTGGCGCCCTTCAGCGAAGCTTCCATCGGGCCGTCGCCGTTCTCCATGTGACGGACGATGTTCTCGATCATCACGATGGCGTCGTCGACGACGAAGCCGGTGCCGATCGTCAGCGCCATCAGCGACAGATTGTCGAGGCTGAACCCGGCGAAATACATGATGCCGAAACTCGTGATCAGCGACAGCGGCAGCGCGACGCCCGCGATCAGCGTGGCCCGCAGCGAGCGCAGGAACAGCAGCACTACCAGCGTCACCAGCACCACGCTGAGGATCAGCGTGAACTGCACGTCGCGCACCGAGGCGCGGATGGTGACGGTACGGTCGGAGACGATGGTGAGGTTCACGCCGGCGGGAATGGCGCGCTGGACTTTTGGGATTTCGGCGCGGATCTGGCTGACGACGTCGATGACGTTGGCGCCGGGCTGGCGCTGGATGTCGATGATGACGGCCGGCGTGCCCTGGTACCAGCCGCCGGTGCGGTCGTTCTCGAGGCCGTCGACGATCTGCGCGACGTCGGCGATCGTGACCGGCGAGCCGTTGCGATAGGCGATGATAACAGGCTTGTAAGCGTCGGCGGCGGCGATCTGGTCGTTGGCAGCGATGATGTAGGATTGCTGCGCGCCGTCCAGCGAGCCCTTCGGCCCTGATACGTTGGCATTGGCGATCGCGGTGCGCAGATCCTCCATGGCGATGCCATAGGCGGCAAGCCGCGCCAGATCCGCCTGGATGCGCACGGCCGGCTTCAGCCCGCCGAGCACGGAGACCCGGCCGACGCCTGAGATCTGGCTCAGCCGCTGCGCCAATAGCGTGTCCGCGATATCGCTCATCGCCCGCAGCGAGATCGTGTCGGAGCGCAGCGCCAGCGTCATGACCGGCGCATCCGCCGGGTTTACCTTGGCGTAGGTCGGCGGGTAAGGCAGCGTCTTGGGCAGCACGCCGGCGGCCGCGTTGATCGCCGCCTGCACGTCCTGCGTCGCGCCGTCGATGTCGCGGTTGAGGTCGAACTGCAGCGAGATCTGGCTGACGCCGAACGAGCTCGTCGAGTTCATCGCCGACAGCGACGGGATCTGGCCGAGCTGCCGCTCCAGGGGCGCGGTGATCAGCGAGGCGATCACGTCGGGGCTGGCGCCCGGCAGCTGCGTCGTCACCTGCACGGTCGGGAAGTCGACCTGCGGCAGCGCCGAGACCGGCAGCGCGAAATAGCCGAGCAGCCCGCCGATCAGCAGCGCGATACCGAGCAGCGAGGTCGCGATGGGCCGGCGGATGAAAGGTTCGGAGACTCCCATGGAATACGCCTGCCGCCTAGGCGGCTGTTGTCGGGATCATGGCTGCTTGGCTCCAGATCCCGATGCCCCCGGCCCCGGTGCCGGACCGGTCTGTCCCTTCTGGTCGCCTTCACTGCTGTGTCGCTTGGCGCGGAACTCGCCGTCCTTGGCTTGTCGGTCCTTTTGCGAATCCTTCTGGCCGTCCTTGGCCCCGTCCTTCTTCTGGGCGTCCGGTCCGCGCGAGCGCTTGCGCGGGGCAAGATCGGCCGAGGGCGTCTGGTCGTCGCGGCCGACGATCACCTTGGAGCCGTCGGACAGGTTGGCAAAGCCCGTGGTGACGACCTTGTCATTCGCCGACAGGCCGCTGGCGATGACGGCGTCATGCTCGTTCTGCTGCGTCACCGTCACGGGCTTGGCGGAGACGACATTGTCCTCGCCGATGACATAGCTGAAGGTGCCGATCGGGCCGCGCTGCACGGCAGACGTCGGCACCACCAGCGCCTGCGTCAGGGTCTCGACCTTGAGGCGGACATTGACGAACTGGCCGGGCCAGAGCTGGTAATTGGCGTTGGGGAATTCCGCCTTGAGCCTCAGCGTGCCGGTGGTCTGGTCGACCTGGTTGTCGATGCCGGTGAGCTTGCCGGTGTCGATCACGGTGATGCCGTCATTGCCAAACACGTCGACCGCGAGCGTGCCCTTTGCGGCGGCCGCATTGACCCGCATGATCTGCTGCTGCGGCAGGCTGAACCACACCGCGATCGGCTGCAATTGCGTGATCACCACGAGGCCGGTGGTGTCGGCGGCGTGGATGATGTTGCCCTGGTCGACCTGGCGCAGGCCGGCGCGGCCCGAAAGCGGCGCCACGATCTTGGTGTAGCTCAGTGTCGCCGCGGCATTGTCGATCGCGGCCTGGTCGGCCTTGACCAGCGCCTCGGTCTGCGCGACCAGCGCGCGCTGGGTATCGGCCTGCTGCTTGGAGCCGGCATTGGACGCGGCGAGCTGCTCGTAACGCGTAAGGTCGATGCGCTGGTTGGCGAGCTGGGCCTGGTCCTGCGCCTTCTTGGCGACCGCCTGATCGTACTGCGCCTGATAGATCGCCGGATCGATCTCGCCGAGCACGTCCCCCTTCTTGACGTCCTGGCCCTCGGTGAAGTTGACCGCGATCAGCTTGCCGTCGACCTGCGAGCGCACGGTGACGGTGTTGAGCGCGCGGATCGCGCCGACGCCGTCGAGATAGACAGGCACGTCCTGGATGCGCGGCGTTGCCGCCAGCACCGGCACCGGCAGATCGGGCCGCTGGTTGCGGTTGTTCGTCTGCTGCTGGTGCATGACGGTCCACCCGACATAACCGAGGCCGCCGAGGATCGCGAGCGTGATCAGGGTCATGACGAAGCCGCGGCCGCGCGACTTGGTCGCCGTGCCCTCCTTCGCGCCTTGCTTCATATCCGGCTTAAAGAGCATTGACCGGTTTCTCCATCCGCGGCTCCCAGCCGCCGCCGAGCGCCTGATACAGGCTGACGATGGCGAGAAGCCGTGCGAGTTGGGCCTGCCACAACGCGTCTTCGGCCTGAAATAGTGTCTGCTGGACGTTCAGCACGGTCACGATGTCGGCCGTGCCGGCGCGCAATTGCTGCTCGGCGAGATCGAAGGCGCGCTTCGACGAGGTAACGACATCGCGCTGCAATTGTAGCTTGATCGTGGTCTGCTTGATCGAATACAGCGCGTTGTCGACGTCGGCAAACGACTGGATGATGGTCTTGCGGTAGGTCTGGAGCAACTCGTCCTGCCGCGCCTTGGCGAATTCGAAATTGCCGAGGATCTTGCCGCCGTCGAAGATCGGCTGCGTCGCGCTGCCGACGAGCTGGAAGAAGGCCGCATGCGGCTGGAACAGCGAGACCAGCGCCGAGCTCTGATAGCCGCCATTGCCGGTGAGCTGGATAGTCGGAAAGAACTGCGCGCGGGCATTGCCGATATTGGCGGTCGCCGAAGCGAGCTGCGCCTCCTGACGGCGAATGTCGGGCCGCTGCGTCAAAATCTCCGACGGCAGGCCGGGCGTGACGCGCGGGATGGCGATCTTGTTCAGCGAGCCGCCGAGCACGCGGACGCTCTCCGGCGGCCGCGACACCAGCACGGCGAGCGCGTTGACGTTCTGGTCGAGCGTCTGGCGCAGCGGCGGCACCAGTGCCTTCTGGTTGGCGAGCACGCTCTCCTGCTGGGCGACGTCGAGGTCGGTGCCGGTGCCGGCCTTGCGGCGCTCGCGGATCGCATCGAGGATGCGCTGCGCGCTGGCGATGTTGCTCTGGGCGGTACGCAGGCGGTCCTGCGAGGCCAGCACCTGGAAATAGGCGTTGGCGACGCCGGCGAGCGTCGTCAGCGCGACGGTGTCGCGATCGAAGCGGTTGGCGTTCGCGGTCTCTTCCGCCGTCTGCAGCGCATCCCGGTTCTGGCCCCAGAAGTCGAGCTGGTAGCTCGCGCTGAGCGAGGCCGAATAGTTGACGACTTCGCGTCCGCCGATGGACAGGCCCGACGCGCTCGAGCCCGAGGTGCGCGAATAGGTCTCCGATCCACCACCCGATACGCTCGGCAACAGCGCGGCACCCGCCTGCCGCGCCTGCGCGTCGGCCTGGACGATGCGCGCGACGGCGGCGGCGATGTCGAGGTTGACGGTCTGTGCCTCCTCCATCAGCTGCGTCAGCTCCGCAGAGCGGAAGCCGCGCCACCAGTCCAGCGACGGCGGCGCATCGCCCTTCCCGGCATATTTGTATTGCGCGGGAACATCGAGCGCGGGATCGGGAAGATCCTGCGTCAGCACGCATGCGCCTGAACTTGCGGCAAGGCACAGCACTACAAGCCAGCGCACCGTACGGCGCGTCCGGGACGCAGAGCCAAGAGACCGCCGCATGGCGATCACTGGAACATGCTGTGTCACATCCACCCCCCGCCGGGCGGATCGAGCCGCCACCGCGCAGCCGGATTAACCGATTCGCGGCCGGACGGTCGGGGGGCTTTTGGCAACTCGTTCACAGCTAATGCTTTCTGCGGAACCTTGAGATTCATACTAGCCGGGCGCGGAACAGCGGGACAGTCCCGCAGGTGCGAGATGGCGGGCCCTGCGCCCTGTCCATCGCGACCGAACAAATGCAAGATACGCCTGTCCTGCAGGGACTTTTCGACTTTTCGCGGCGTCGGAAACAGCAATCAAGCTTACCAAGATTTCATGTGATATTGGCGCCACACCAGATGAGAGTGGCTCGACCCGGCTGCACCGGTCAGCAACGAGCTGCATGCGCCCCTTAGCTCCGTCTCAAGCCACAGCCGGCCACGCGCGCGAGTCCGCCAGCGATCGAGCACGAACACCCGGCCACCGCAGGTTCAAATCCGCGCTCCGCATGCCGGGAACCACGCGCGGCCAAGCCGACTCGCACGCGATAGAGATTGGCTGCGAGCCCTGCTTGCGACGACCGATATCTTCCGTGCCCCGAGGGTCGCCGGGAATATTCGTTCCACCGATACAAGGGATCTCGCATCCCAGCGTCGTTTGCGCTGTTCTCTGCTCAGGAATATCGCGGCTCCACGGGCCGCCTCCACCACTTTCGCCGCAGCGCAAAAGCCTTCCCCTTTGGCCTCCCAGGCACTAGGTTCTGGCCAATCAGATCAACCCTTTGCCAGTGATTTCCCCCGACATGACCATTCGAACCAACGTTGTCGAAGCCATCGGCAACACCCCGCTGATCAAGCTCAAGCGCGCCTCGGAGTTGACCGGGTGCACCATCCTGGGCAAGGCCGAGTTCATGAATCCCGGCCAGTCGGTGAAGGACCGGGCCGGCAAGTGGATGATCCTGGAGGCGGAGAAGCGCGGCGAGCTCAAGCCAGGCGGTCTGGTGGTGGAAGCGACCGCCGGCAACACCGGCATTGGCCTGGCGGTCGTCGCCAGCGCCCGTGGCTACCGCACGCTGATCGTGATCCCGGAGACGCAGAGCCAGGAGAAGAAGGACTTCCTCACGCTGTGCGGCGCCGAGCTGATCGAGGTCCCGGCCCTTCCTTTCGCCAATCCCAACAATTACCAGCATGTCGGCCGCAGGCTCGCCGACGAGCTGCGCAAGACCGAGCCGAACGGCGTGCTGTTCGCCGACCAGTGGAACAACCTCGACAACGCCAAGGCCCATTACGAGTCGACAGGACCCGAGATCTGGGAGCAGACCGGCGGCAAGATCGACGGCTTCATCTGCTCGGTCGGCACCGGCGGCACGCTGGCCGGCGTCAGCCGCTATCTCAAGGAGAAGCACCCGGGCATCGTCAACGCCTGCGCCGATCCGCAGGGGTTTGCGATGTACGAGCTGTTCAAGAACGGTCAGGCCAAATCGACCCCGGGCGACTCCATCACCGAAGGCATCGGCCTCGGCCGCGTCACGCCCGTGATCGAGACCGCCAAGGTCGACGATGCCTTCCTGATCCCGGATGCCGAAGCCGTGTCGGTGATCTACGACCTGCTCCAGCACGAGGGCCTTTGCCTCGGCGGCTCGACCGGGATCAACGTCGCCGGTGCCATGCGGCTCGCAAAGCAGCTCGGGCCGGGCAAAACCATCGTCACCGTGCTGTGCGATTCCGGCAGCCGCTATCAGTCCAAGCTGTTCAACGCGGATTTCATGCGCGCCAAGAACCTTCCGGTGCCGGAATGGCTGGAGAAGCGCAGCAACATCAAGCCGCCGTTCGTCTGATCGCCGCAGACCTCCTCACGTCGGGGACGCGCGTCCACGCGGTCACCGCGGCCCGGCCGGTTTACGCCCCCTCGCCGCTGTCCGAGGCGGTGGCACAATAGTCGCGCCAGAACTTGCGATAACCGGCCTCGAGCTCACGCGTGTAGATCTCGATATTGCCGGCGGGCGAGGCTGCAATCTTTGCCGGAAGGTCTGCGCGCAACTTCGCCAGAAGCGCCGGCTGCAAGGCAAATTTCCGGGCGATCTCGATATAGCCCTCGTCATCTTCCGCGACCCAGTCGCCGAGACCGACGGAAGCCACGATCGAGGCGCCGGCCCGCGAGGGGGCGCCGTTGCCGAGCTTGGTCACCACGGGAACACCCGTGTAGAGCGATTCCCAGGTGCTGATGCCGCCATTTTGCGGGAACGTATCCAGGGACATATCGACATTGGCAAAGGCCAGCAGGTGGTCGTTGCGCGAGGTGAAGCCCAGGCAGGTGATGTTCTCCTCGGCAATGCCCTGCGCCACGAAGCGTGCGACCAGGCTGTCGCGCAGCAAGGGTTCGCCGAGCAAACCATGCTTGAGGATGATCCTCGATCCCGGCAGCTCCCGCATCATGCGCGACCACACACGGATCGCATCATCCGAAATCTTGTAGATGCGGTTGAACACGCCGAAGGTGACGTAACCGTTGCGCAGCATCGGCAGCTCCGACGGCTGCAGATCCGCGACGGGCTCCATCGTGATCAGACACGGCAGATCGTGGATCTTTTCGGGAAACAGATGCCGGACCGATGGCGGAATGAAAACGGGATCCGCGAGCACATAGTCCATGGTCTGCATGCCCGTGCCCGTCGCATGTCCGAAGCCGGTGGCCTGGATCGGAGCCGGCTTCCGCGCGAAAACCTGCAGCCTGTTAGTGTTCGTGTGGCCCGAAACGTCGATCAGGATGTCGACATTGTCGGCCTCGATGCGATCGGCGAGTTCGTCGTCCGAAAGCTGCCAGGCGTCGACCCAGACGTCCGCCAGTTGCTTGAACATGGCGGTGTATTCGTCCGCTCCCGGCCAGGTGTAGTAGCAGATGATCTTGAAGTTGGCGTGATCGTGATGGCGCAGCACCGGCAGCAAGGTGAGTCCCGCCGAGTGTTGCCGGAATTCGGCAGCGACATAGCCGACCACAATCTGCTTGTCCGGATCGAGCGGCCGCTTTGGCAGTGTCCGCCGCGGCAGCTTGGAGCCGATCAAGTCCCACCAATCTCGTCGCACCGCCTGCTGGAGCGCAAAATCGGCCTCGGGGAGGTAGTCCTGCAAGAAGATCTTGCCCCTGATCGCATCCTCGTAGTCCGGCCTTATCGCCAGCGCGCGATCGAGATATTCAATTGCGGCGTCCATCTCTCCCTGGTTCGAATAACAGAAACCCATCAGCGCCAAGCCGAGCTCGGAGCGCGGATTTTGTTCGATCAAGGCCGTCGCGGCCGCCATCGCCTGCGCGGTCTTTCCCATCACGAGACAGGCCTGTGCCTTGCCCTGGAGAGCCAGTTCGAACTTGGGCGAAATCGCAAGCGCGGCCTCGAAATCCGCAAGCGCCGGCTCCAGGCGCTGCAACTCGTAACTGAGCCGACCACGCTGGGCGAGAATCCTGGGCGAGCCCGGCCTGATCGCGAGCGCCATGGCAAACTTGGCTGCCGCCTCCTCGTGATGCCGGAGCTCCATGCTGATCATGCCGTTGCCGACGATCGCCTCGGCGTGCCGCGGCTGAAACAGCAGGGCGCGTTCGAAACTTTCCTTGGCGCGCTCGATCCGTCCCAGCAACATCTCGACCATGCCGCGATTGCAGAATGCATCAGCGTAATCCGGCTTGATCTTGATTGCGCGCTCGTGCAGTTCGAGCGCCTGTTCGTACTGCCCCAGATGCATCAGCGTATTGCCGAGATTGGTCAGCGCTACCGCAAAATTCGGCTTCAGCGCGATGGCCTTCTCCTGGCACCGCCGCGCCTCCTCGAAATTGCCGAGGTCGAAATGCACGGTAGCGAGGTTGTTGTGGGCATCGTGCAGACGCGGATCGAGCGCAATCACGCGCTCGAGCAGCTCCTTCGCCTCCTCCAGGCGCCGGCCGTCATGCGCGCACATCCCGAGCAGGTGCATGGCGTCGACATGATCCGGAAGCGCCTTCAGGATCTCACGGCAGAGCGCCTCGGTCTCGGCATATTTTCCCTGCCCATAGGCGCTCGCCGCGGCGGAGATGATGGCGTCCGCCTGCTTCATCAATTTCTTCTGCAACCGCGCGTTCTGGAATGCGCGTGCGCCGGCGCCGCTGTTCTGCAAGGTTGCTCTCCGGAGAATGGCCCGGGATGAGTCTAACTGATTCGCAAGCTTGCCTAGCCGGCCGGCTGGGCTCCCGGGATCTTCCGGTGGTCAGCGCTCAGGAACAGCGGCGCGAGCTGATCTGCCTACGTACCCTCGCCGCTTTCCGAGGCCGAGGCACAGTAGTCGCGCCAGAACTGGCGATACCCCGCCTCGACCCTGCGCGTGTAGATCTCGACATTGCCGGCGGGAGAATTTGCGATCTGGGCCGGCAATTCCGCGCGCAGCTTCGCCAGATGCGCGGGCTGGGCGGCATATTTGATCGCGATCGCGGCATAGCCCTCGTCGTCCTCGGCGACCCAGTCGCCTAGACCGACGGCCGCCACGATGGACCCGCCGGCGCGCGATGAGGAGCCGTTGCCGAGCTTGGCGACAACAGGAACGCCGGCATACAGGGATTCCCAGGTGCTGATGCCGCCGTTTTGCGGGAAAGTATCGAGCGAAATGTCGACATCGGCAAAGGCCCGCAAATGCTCGTTGCGCGACGTCGAGCCCATGCAGATGATGCTCTCGTCGGCAATGCCCTGTGCCACGAACCGCGCGACCAGGCTGTCGCGCAGCAAGGGATCGTCGAGCAGCCCATTCTTGATGATGATCTTCGATCCCGCCACCTCGCGCATCACCTTCGACCACACCCGGATGGCCTCGTCCGAGATCTTCAAGATGCGGTTGAACACACCGAAGGTTACATAGCCGTTGCGGAGCATGGGAGGCTCCGAAGGCGGCACGTTCAGGATGGGATCGATCGTGATCAGGCATGGCAGGTCATAGACCTTTTCGGCCAGCAGATGGCGTGCCGATTGCGGAATGAAGATCGGGTCCGCGAGCACGTAGTCCATGGTCTGCAGGCCCGTACCAGTGGCGTGCCCGAAACCCGTGACCTGGATGGGGGCCGGCTTCCGCGAGAACACATGGAGCCTGCTGCCGGTCGTATGCCCGGACACATCGATCAGGATATCGATCCCGTCGGCCTGGATACGGTCGGCCAGTTCTTCGTCCGACAGCTGCGCAACATCGACCCAAACGTCTGCGAGAGGCTTGAATCTCTCGGTCATCCCGTCTTGCAACGGCCAGCACGAATAGCAGACGATCTTGAACTTGGCGTGATCATGATGGTGCAGCACCGGCAACAGGGAGTACGCCGCCGAATGCTGCCTGAATTCGGACGCGACGTATCCGATCACGATCTGTCTGTCCGGGTCGAGATCACGCGGCGACAGGGTCCTTTGCGGAAGTTTGGCCCCGATCTGATCCCACCAGTATTTTCGCGCCGCCTGCATGGACCACGAAATCGGCCTCCGGCAGATAATCCAGCACGAAAATCTTGTATCCGATGGCTTCGGGAAAGTCCGGCGCGATCGCCAGCGCCGCGTCGAGATATTCGAGCGCCGTCGGGACGTCTCCCTGGTTCGCATAGCACGAGGCCAGGAGCGACATGCCCGCCTCGGATTGCGGATTGACTTCGAGCAGGGTTTTGACGCGAGCCATCGCCCCCGCCGTGTTCCTCACGAAAAGGTCGACTTGCGCCCTCCAGCACAGCGCGAGCTCGTTCCGTGGCGATTGCGCCAGCGCTGCATCGAAATCCGCGGCCGCTTGCTCCAGCCGGTACAGGGTCAAATGGAGCCGCCCGCGCTGCACCAGAATTCTCGGCGAGCCCGGCTTGAGCGCCAGCGCAGCGTCGAAGGCAGCTTCCGCCGCCTCGAAATGCCTGAGCTCGAGGCTCACCATGGCCTTGCCGGCGATCGCTTCCGCGTGACGCGGCTGAAGCGACAGGGCACGATCGAAGTTCTTCCCGGCGCGCTCGAACTGGCCGATCATCAGTTCCGCCATGCCACGATTGCAAAATGCGTCGGCATAGTCCGGCTTCAGCCTGATGGCGCGCTCGTGCAGTCCGATCGCCTCTTTGGCCTGGCCGAGGTGCAGCATCGTATTGCCGAGATTGGTCAGGGTGATCGGACAATTCGGCTTCAGCGCAATGGCCTTCTCCTGGCATGCGCGGGCGTCCTTGAATTTCTCGAGCGCGAAATACACAGCCCCGAGATTGCCATGCGCATCGGGCGAACGCGGATCGAGCATGGTTGCGCGCTCGAGCAGGAATTGCGCGTCCTCGAGCCACCCGCCGTCGAACGCCCGCAGGCCGAGCAGGTGCGTGGCGTGGAAATGATCCGGAACCTCTTTCAGGATCTCGCGGCAGAGTGTCTCGGCCTCGTCAGGTCTGCCCTGCCCCAGCGCCTCGATGGCGAAGGACATGACGGCGTCCGCCTGCTTCCTCAACTTCTTCTGCAATCGCGCGTTCTGGTAGGCGCGCGCGCCGAGACTGCTCTGCAAGGTTTCTCTCCGGAGGATGGTCCGAAAAGAGCCAAGCCGATTCGCATGGTGCCAAGCTTACGTGTCGGTCAGGCCGGCGAGGTCACCGGACTGCAGGCGCTCACCGCAGAATCTGGCTCAGGAACAGTTTCGTGCGGGCGTGCTGGGGGCTGGCGAAGAACTCGTTTGGGGTGTTGGCCTCGATGATCTGGCCGGCGTCCATGAACACGACACGGTTGGCGACCTCGCGGGCAAAGCCCATTTCGTGGGTGACGACCAGCATGGTCATGCCCTCCTCGGCGAGGTCGACCATGGTGTCGAGGACCTCCTTGACCATCTCGGGGTCGAGCGCCGAGGTCGGCTCGTCGAACAGCATCACCTTCGGGTTCATGGTCAGGGCGCGGGCGATCGCGACGCGCTGCTGCTGGCCGCCGGACATCTGGCCCGGAAACTTGTTGGCCTGGTGCGGGATCTTGACCCGCTCCAGGAATTTCATCGCGGTCTCCTCGGCGTCCTTCTTGGGGATGTTGCGCACCCAGATCGGCGCCAGCGTGCAGTTGTCCAGAACCGTCAGATGCGGAAACAGGTTGAAGCTCTGGAATACCATGCCGACCTCGCGGCGCACGGCGTCGATGTGCTTGAGGTTCGGCCCGAGCTCGATGCCGTCGACGACGATCTCGCCCTCCTGGAATTCCTCCAATGCGTTGATGCAGCGGATCAGCGTCGACTTGCCGGAGCCCGAGGGCCCGCAGATCACGATGCGCTCCCCCTTCTTGACCTCGAGGTCGATGTCGCGCAGGACGTGAAATTCACCGTACCATTTGTTCAGGCCGGAAATCTTGACGATGGGGTCGGACATGGTGGCCTCGATCAGTTGCGGCGGTGGGCGTTGAGGCGGTGCTCGACGAACAGCGAGTAGCGCGACATTCCAAAGCAGAAGATGAAATAGATGATCCCGGCGAAGGCAAACCCCGTGAACGCCGTGGATGGCGTCGACCATTTCGGATCCGAGAACGAGGCGCGAAGCGAGCCCAGGAGGTCGAACAGCGCCACGATCGAGACCAGCGAAGTGTCCTTGAACAGCGAGATGAAGCTGTTGACGAGGTTCGGGATGACGTGACGCAGCGCCTGCGGCAGCACGATCAACGAGGTCGTCTTCCACCAGGACAGGCCCAGCGCCGCTGCGGCCTCGCCCTGCCCGCGCGGGATCGCGGCAAGCCCGCCGCGGACGTTCTCGGCCTGGTAGGCGCCGGTGAACAGCGCAATCCCGATCAGCGCGCGCACCAGGCCGTCGACGGTGAAATTGCCGGGCAGGAACAGCGGCAGCATGTAGGTGGCGAAGAACAGCACGGTGATCAGCGGCACGCCGCGCCAGAACTCGATGAAGGCGATCGAGAAGATCCGGATCAGCGGAATGGTGGAGCGGCGGCCGAGCGCGAGCGCAATGCCGATCGGCAGTGAGGTGACGATGCCGGTGACGGAGACCACCAGCGTCACCAGCAGCCCGCCCCACAAATTCGTCAGAACGATGGGCAGTCCGCCGTGGTCGAGCCCCATCAGCTTGATGACGATCGCAATGGCGACGAAAGTTGCGAAGCTCGATGCGAGCGCCCGCCAGCCCGTGCGCAAGCCGCCACCGAGAAAGAAGGCGATCAGGCAGACGACGACTGTGGTGACAGCGAAATCGGTCCAGACCGCCTGGCCCGAGGCCTGAATCTGGTCACGCAGCCAGGTCAGCGGAAAGATCAGCCAGTGGACAGCGGTCCCGACCAGCAGGATGAGGTTGCCGACGACCCACAAAAGCGGCGCGATCGCCGAGGTCTTGCTGAGACTGAGCAGGACCTCTCCGGCGCCGATGACGCTCTCGTCGAACAATTGCAGCAGGCCGGCGGTCCAGCTCAGGCCGAAGCCGGAAATGCCGCCGCCCCGCAGCAGGAAGAAAGCGACCACGGGAAGAGCGAAGAAGAACAGGCCGGCGTTCAGCCCTTTGGCCGGCAGGCGGGGCATGAGCATCGGCACCAGCAGGACCGCCGCCAGGACGAACGTGAGGTTGACCCGCCAGCGCTCGGCCTCGGGATAGAAGCCGTAGATCAGTTGCGGCAGCTTGGCCTGGATATAGGGCCAGCAGGCGCCGACCGCGAAACCGGCGTTCTCGGAGAGGCAGGCCGTGCGGTCCTTGCCGCTCCAGACCGCATCGACCATCAGGAACCTCACGCTGGGAACGATGGTGAACCAGAGCAGCAAGGCGCCCAGGATCGTGAGCAGGATGTTGGTCGGCGAGTTGAAGAGGCGGGTCCGCACCCAGCCGATGAAGCCGGTGGTTTTCACCGGCGCGGGACGCTCGCTCACCAGATCGTGCCGGACGAAGGAGGATGAGGCGATATCGGTCATGCGCCAAGGCTCCGGCTGACGCGCCAACCGTACACGCTCATGACGGCACTGGTGACGAGGGAAATCAAGAGATAGATGCCCATCGTCATGGCGATAATCTCGATCGCCTGCCCGGTCTGGCTCAGCGAGGTGCCGGCGAACACCGAGACGAGGTCGGGATACCCGATCGCGACCGCCAGCGAGGAGTTCTTGGTGAGGTTGAGATACTGGTTGGTCAGCGGCGGCACGATGACGCGCATGGCCTGTGGCACGACGATCAGCCGGAGCGTGGCGCCGCGGCTGAGGCCGAGCGAGGACCCCGCCTCCATCTGTCCCTTGTGCACCGACAGGATGCCGGCGCGCACGATCTCGGCGATGAAGGCGGCGGTATAGGTCGACAGGGCCACGGTCAGCGCCACGAATTCCGGGATGATCCGCGAGCCGCCCGCGAAATTGAATCCCTTGAGCTGCGGCAGCTCGAAGGTGAAGGGCAGACCGAATACCAGCACGGTGGCCAGCGGAAGCCCGAACAGCAAGGCCAGCACAGAGGGCCAGATGCGGATCACCTGCCCCCGCTCAAACAGCGCACGCCTGGCGTAGAAGCGCAAGCCCAGCGAGGCGACGATGCCGAGGGCCAGCATCGTCAGGAACGGCGCGAACCCGCTCTCGCCGATCGGGCTGGGAATGACGAGGCCGCGATTGCTGATGAAGGCGATGCCGAGCAGCGAAATGCTCTGCCGCGGATTGGGCAGGGCCGCCAGCACCGCCAGGTACCAGAACAGGATCTGGAACAGCAGCGGCAGGTTGCGGATGATCTCGACATAGATCTCGCCGACGCGCGACAGCAGCCAGTTCGGCGAGAGCCGGCACAGCGCGACGATGAAGCCGATCACGGTGGCGAAGAAGATGCCCACCACCGAGACCACGAGCGTGTTCAAGAGCCCGACCACGAACACGCGCAGGAACGTGTCCGAGCCGGTGTAGGAGATCAGGGTCTGGTTGACGTCAAAACCGGCATTGTTCCGCAGGAAGCCGAAGCCGGCGGCGATGTGCTGGTTCTCGAGGTTGGCGCGGGTGTTGGAGACGATTTCATAGGCAATCCAGCCGAGGATCGCCGCGAAGGCAAACTGGACGAAGATGCCGTTCCAGCCGGACTTGCCCCCCAGAGCGCGCCTGATCTTCAGCGCGATCTGGGGTGGCGGTTTACGGGCCTCGGTGCTCATCGCAGCCGCGGATCGTGCAGATCAGCGGATCGGCGGCGCGTACTGAAGACCGCCCTTGTTCCAGAGATTGTTGAGGCCGCGATTGATCGCGAGCGGCGAGCCCGCGCCGACGTTGCGGTCGAACATTTCGCCGTAATTGCCGACGGCCTTCACGATCCGCACCACCCAGTCCTTGGTCAGGCCGAGCTGTTCGCCGAAATTGCCGTCGCTGCCGAGCACGCGCTTCAGCTCCGGATTTTCCAGCTTGCCCTTCTCGTCGACATTCTTGGAGGTCACGCCGAGCTCTTCGGCGGTGACGAGCGCAAACAGCGTCCATTTCACGATGTCGAACCACTGGTCATCGCCGTGGCGCACCATCGGCCCGAGCGGCTCCTTCGAGATGATTTCGGGGAGCACCATGTGGTCATTGGGATTGGCGAGCTTGAGGCGGTTGGCGTAGAGGCCCGACTGGTCGGTGGTGAAGACGTCACAGCGGCCGGCTTCATAGGCCTTGACGGTTTCGTCGTTGGTGGCGAACGCGATCACCTCGTACTTCATGTTGTTGGCCTTGAAGTAGTCGGCCAGATTTTGCTCGGTGGTGGTGCCGGTCTGGACGCAGACCGAGGCGCTGTTGAGCTCGAGCGCCGAATTCACTTTGAGCGACTTCTTCACCATGAAGCCCTGCCCGTCATAATAGGTGACGCCGGTGAAATTGGCGCCGAGCGAGGTGTCGCGCGAGATGGTCCATGTCGTGTTGCGCGAGAGCACGTCGACTTCGCCGGATTGCAACGCCGTGAAGCGATCCTTGGCGGACAGCGGCACGAACTTGATCTTGGTCGGATCGTTGAAGATGGCGGCAGCGACGGCGCGGCAGAGGTCGACGTCGATCCCGGTCCAGTTGCCCTTGTCGTCGGGCGAGGAGAAACCCGGCAGGCCCTGGCTGACGCCGCAGGACAACGTGCCCCGGTCCTTGACGGTCTTGAGCGTTTGCGCGTCGGCGGCTTGGGCCGAGAGGCCGGCGGCGAGAGCAAGAGTGAGAGCCAGGGTTACGCGTTTCATGGGCTGAAGGCCTTTCAAAGTCGTCTCAAGGTCAGGAATGTTGTCTCAGGATCTTCTCTGCCAAGGGTAGCCTTGCAAGAGTCATGCTGGGAAACCTTGCCGAACACTCGCCGATCCCGGGAGGCCATACCTTAATCCCCGCCGCAGGCGCCCGCCATGATGGCCGTGGCGCAAGGTCCGGTCAGACGATGGATCGAAGGTCGCGGCAGGCCCCTCAACATGCGGCGACTGAATAGCACCTGCGCATCACAGAACGACTGGCGAGCCGGGTCAAGGGGTTGACGGGACTCTTCTGTGTTCTGTTATTAACGGCAGCGGCCTTTCGGCCGGCCCGCACGGCGCAAAGCGCCCCGGCGGCAACGCGGTTTTGAAAGCAGACGCATGGATTCCTCGCACCCCTCCCAGCAGCAGGCCGAGACCCGGCTGGTCACCTCCGGCCGCGACACCAAGGCGCAGAAGGGGTTCGTCAATCCGCCGGTGTTCCACGGCTCGACCGTGCTCTATCCGACGGCCGAGGACCTCCATGCCCATCGCGGCGAGTTCACCTATGGCCGCCACGGCACCCCGACGACCAGAGCATTCCAGGACACGCTGATGGCGTTGGAGGGGCCACAATGCGCCGGCGTCGGCATCGTGCCGTCGGGGCTCTCGGCGATCTCCACCACCCTGCTCTCGGTGCTGAAGGCCGGCGACCATATTCTGGTGGTCGACAACGTCTATCGGCCCTCGCGCAATTTCTGCAACGGCATGCTGACCCGCTTTGGTGTCGAGACCACCTATTTCGATCCACTGATCGGCGCCGGCATCGACAAGCTGTTCAAGCCCAACACCCGCGCCGTGCTGGTGGAGGCGCCGGGCTCGCAATCCTTCGAGATGCCCGACATCCGCGCCATCGCCGAGGTCGCGCACGGGCGCGGCGCGCTCGTCATCGACGACAATACCTGGGCCACGCCGCTCTATCACCGCTCGCTCGAGCAGGGCGTCGACATCAGCATGCAGGCCGCCACCAAATATATCGGCGGCCACTCCGACATCATGTTCGGGACTATCTCGGCCAACGCCAAGGCCTGGCCGCAGATCGCGGAAGGCATCCGCCTGTTGGGCGTCTGCGCCGGACCCGATGACGTCTTCCTCGCACTGCGCGGCCTGCGCACGCTGTCGGTGCGGCTCGCGCAGCATCATCGCTCCGGGCTCGAGATGGCGCGTTGGCTCGCCGCCCGTCCCGAGGTCGCGCGCGTGCTGCATCCGGCGCTCGAAACCGATCCCGGTCATGCGATCTGGAAGCGCGACTTCACCGGCGCCTCAGGCCTGTTCAGCATCGTGCTGAAGCCGGCGCCGCAGAAGGCCGTCGACACCATGCTCAACACGCTAAAACTGTTCGGCATGGGTTTTTCCTGGGGCGGCTTCGAGAGCCTCGTGATTCCTTTCGATTGCGACGCCTATCGCACCGCGACCAAGTGGGCGCCGGGCGGCCCGACTCTGCGACTCCACATCGGCCTCGAAAACACCGACGACCTCAAGGCCGATCTCGATCGCGGCTTCGCTGCCCTCAAGACGGCAATGTGAGCCTGCTCACAAGGCATTGCGCCGCGGGAACGGGCAACCGAGGCAAACGTTAACGCCGACGCGCCAACAAAGGGTTGATCCGCGGACGTTTGGCGCTAGCCTCACCAATCGACTCCAATCCGGACACGGAGCATGGGTACGTTGGTTCTGCTCGATCTGATGGGCGGCGTTGCGCTGTTGCTGTGGGGCCTGCACATGGTCCACAGCGGCATTCTGCGCGCGTTCGGTCCCGACCTGCGGCGGCTGCTCGGCAAGGCGCTTGGCAACCGCGTCAGCGCGTTCGCCGCCGGGCTCGGGCTCACCGCGCTGCTCCAGAGCAGCACCGCGACCGCCCTGATCACCTCTTCGTTCGCGGCCGAGGGCCTCGTCAGCCTCGCCGCCGCGCTCGCGATCATGTTGGGAGCCAATGTCGGCACGACGCTGATCGTGCAGGTGCTGTCGTTCAACATCGCCGCCATAGCCCCCGTCCTGTTCGTGCTCGGCCTCGTCGCCTTCCGCTCCGGCCCGCGCTCGCGGATCAAGGACATCGGCCGCGTCTGCATCGGCCTTGGCCTGATGCTGCTGTCGCTGCACATCCTGCTCGACACGATGGCGCCGGCGGAGAACGCACCCGGCATGCGCGTCGTGATGTCGGCGATCACGGGCGATCCCGTGCTCTGCATCGTCATCGCCGCGCTCGTCACCTGGGCGGTACATTCGAGCGTCGCCAGCGTGCTCCTGATCATGTCGCTCGCCTATTCGCAGTTCATCACGCCTTACGCCGCGCTGGCTCTGGTGCTGGGGGCAAATCTCGGCAGCGCCATCAATCCCGTGTTCGAAGGGGCCAGGCGCGAGGATCCCGCAAGCTACCGCCTTCCGGTCGGCAATCTCGTCAATCGCGTGGTCGGGATCGCCGTCGTCCTGCCGTTCCTGAACATCATCGCCGGGCACATGCATGCCTGGCAGCCGGATCTCGCGAAGATGACGGCGGCCTTCCACATCGCCTTCAACGTCGGCACCGCCATCATCTTCATCGGACTCCTCGACACCATGTCGCGCCTGTTGACGCGGCTGCTGCCCGATCGCGTGCAGGAGACCGATCCGGCCCGGCCGCGCTATCTCGACGAGAGCGCGCTGGAGACGCCGTCGCTGGCGCTGGCCGACGCCGCCCGCGAGGTGCTGCGCATGGGCGACCTCGTCGAGGTCATGCTGCGCAAGGTGATGACCGCGATGATGACGGGCGACCGCGCGCTGGTCGACCAGGTCTCGAAGATGGACAATGCCGTCGACGGCCTCGACGAGGCCATCAAGCTCTACGTGACGAAGCTCATGCGCGGCAGCCTCGATGAGAGCGAGGGACGGCGCGCGATGGAGATCGTCTCCTTCGCCATCAACCTCGAGCACATCGGCGACATCATCGACAAGAGCCTGAGTGAGCTTGCGACCAAGAAGATCAAGCGCCGCTTCCAGTTCTCGGCCGAAGGCGCCGAGGAGCTCGCCGCCTTCCACAAGCGCACGATGGAATCGCTGCGGATCGCCTTCGGCGTGTTCATGTCGGGCGACGCCAACGAAGCGCGCAAGCTGCTGGTGGAGAAGACAACGCTGAAGAACACCGAGCTCGCCGCCGTCGAGCGCCATCTCGACCGCCTGCGCGAGGGCCGGCCCGAGACCATCGAGACCACTTCGCTGCATCTCGACGTGCTGCGCGATCTGCGCCGCATCCACTCGCACATCTGCTCGGTCGCCTATCCCGTGCTGGATGCCGCCGGAGAGCACTATCGCAGGCGTGAGGCGGAGACAGCCACCCTGCCCGCCTCAGGCGCGGCCTCGGCGCTGCCGCGCTAGGGCGCGGCGAACGAGAACGGCTCCTCCCGCCAGAAGCAGGCCGGCAGCGCAAAGCAGGATCGGAGCAATCCACAGCGTCAGGAACGACAGCAGCCGGGCATCCTCGGGGCAGCCGGGCATCCTCGGGGCGTCCGGGATCGTAGGCGATCCTGATGCGCTCGCCATCCGTATAGGGCTGGTTCGTCGACCCCGATGAGGATGTGAACGTGATCGAGCGACCGTCCGCCGTCTGAAATCGAAACGTCGGATAGAGAAACGTCCCGCCATGATTTCCGCCGCTGCGCGCGACGGCGCCGGCGAAACGCGCCTCCGTCTGCTCGGCCCTTGCGAGAAATGCGATGGTGCCGCCGAGCTCGAAGACGCCGAGCCCGAGCAGGACCAGGCCGATCAGAACAACCGATACGAACAGAGCTATCGGTGACTTGCGCATGCCGATGGGAACATCCGGATGCCTGCCGTCGTCGGCCTCGGTCAGCGCTCCAGCGTCTTCGACGCGCTGCCGCGGTTCTTGATGATCAGCATGATGTTGCGGATATAGATGACGGTCGCCAGAGCCTGTCCGAGGATGATCACAGGCTCGCGCTTCACGACACCGTAAACCAGCGTCATCAGCCCGCCACCCATCGAGCAGAACCAGAACGCCATCGGCACCACGCTGTTGCCGGCGCGTTCACTGGCGATCCACTGCACCAGGAAGCGTGCCGTGAAGAACAGCTGCGCAACGAGACCGAACGCCAGCCAGAAATCGAACTTGGCGACGAAGACGTCGTAGAGATAGTTGCTCAGCGCCTGACCGTATTGAATGATCATGCGTTCACCTCCGTCACATCTGGTGTCGGCTTCTTGCGGCGGATCAGCCACCACACGCCGGCGAGATCCATGATGCCGATCCATAGCCGGTCGAAGAAACCATAGTTGGACACGCCGGAACGGCGCGGCCGGTCGACCACGTCGACATAGGCGATGTCGTAGCCCTCGCGGCGGACCAGCGCCGGCAGAAAGCGATGTAGCCCATCGAAATAGGGCATCATCAGGAACACCTCGCGGCGGAACACCTTCAGTCCACAGCCGGTGTCGCGTGTGCCGTCCTGAAGGATCGCATTGCGGACCTTGTTGGCGATGCGCGACTGCAATTTCTTGAAGCCGGTATCCTTGCGCCCGACGCGCTGGCCCGCAGCGAGGCCGACGCGCCCTGCTCCTTTTTCCACCGCAGCGATCAGGTCCGGCAGGAAGGCCGGATTGTTCTGGCCGTCGCCGTCGAGGGTTGCCACGATCACCCCGCGCGCGGCGCGCACGCCGCTGCGCACCGCGGCCGACTGGCCGCCCGATCTGGCGTGGCGGAGCTGACGCAGGTTGTCCCGCTGCTGCATGATGGCAGCGAGCCGCTCGCCGGTCGCATCCGTCGAACCGTCATTGACGTAGATGATCTCGTAATCCCAGCGGCCGTCGAGCGCCGCAGTGATCTCCTCGATCAGGGGCGCGATGTTGTCGGCTTCGTTGCGCACGGGAACGACGATGGAAACCGAAGGCTGGGACGTCGACAAATCGAGGCTCGTGGTTGGAATTGGCCTGCCCCTCGGGGAACCGGCGGCCCCGGCAGGCAGCCGCTTTTATGGGGCGGACGCCCCGCGGGCAACCCTTTTGAGGCGCCCTGTGGCCGGGCCCGGAAGCGGCACGATGGTGCCGTCGGCACGGATGGCAAAGGCGAGCCGGCGTGCCGCAAACCAGTAGCGAACGGCCATGGCCCCGACGATGCCGACCAGGGCCCCGGCGATGACATCGCTCGGGTGATGCGCGAGCAGCACGAGCCGGGTCAGCAGGATCACGATCGCGTAAGTGAACATGAACACGCGCAGCCGCGGCCATAATGCCGAGACCGCAAACGCCAGTGCGAACGCCGCGATCGCATGGCCCGACGGCAGGCTGGCATAGGCTCCCGAGCCCTCGAACGGGATGAAGTTGAAGGGATCGGCCTTGCCGCCGACGAACGGACGCCCCCGGCCGATGAAGTATTTCAGGATCTCGCCGACGAACGCGGAGACGGCAACGGACAGAAACAGAAACTGCAGCCGCGTGCCCAGGCCCAGCAACAGCGCGCGGCGTGTGCCGTGAAGTCCTGCCGCAACGAGTGCCACGACCACGAGCGCGACGCCCAGCGCCGACAGCACATACTCGTCCTTGCCGAAATCGGTGAGGATGCGAATCGGCCACAGGCCGGGCGTGCCGCGCGCCGGCATGAACTGGATCTCGGTCATGTCGAACGCCAGCATCAGCGCGATGACCAGGGCCGCGCCCGCCATGCTGAGCCACAGCGAGTGCCGCGCCAGCTTTCGTGCGGCCTCGGCGCGACGCGAATGCGACGGCGAGCGCACGAGCTGCGCCAGCGCACGCCCCGAGACCGTGAGCAATTGCGCGGGATAGCCGGCCCGCGGCGCGATATGGGTCGGGGCTGACATTCTATTCCGTGCCTTCCGAACGGAAGATCGAGATCGAGATCGCGCGGCCTTGCGAGAAGTTGTAGCCGTCGATGCGCGCACCGACCTTGTAGCGCAGCCCGATCGCCTCGGCGCGCTGCACGAAGCTGCGCTCGGAACGCTGCTCGATCAGCGCGAAGCGACAGCTGCCCTGCCGCAGGAAATCCGCCGCGCCCGAGCCGTCGGTGAGCAGCGTCTGGGTGCCGGTCAGGAACACCAGGCTCGGTTCGTGATAGCCGGCGGCGGCCGCCTTCGGCCCGACGCAGGTGACGTTGCGAAGCGCCCGCGCGATCTCGATGCTCGGGAACAGCGGGGTCAGCGACGGCAGCACGATGCCCCAGACCACGACCGCCAGCATCAGGGCCGCGACCAGCGCGTTCAGCACCGAGCGCTCGGCGCGATTGGTGTCGAACAGCCACCAGGCGAACAGGCCGAAGATCAGCGAGGCCGCGATGAACGGCCAGGCCACGAAGGCCGGCTGCCGGGTCAGCATGACCGCGCCGACCACCGCGATGATCGAGGCTGCCGCGGGAATCGCGAACCACCAGGCCGAGCCGCGCATCAGCCAGGACCGCGACAGCACGCGCCGCTCCATCGCGCCGACGGTGAGGATCGCGATCGCCGGATACAGCGGCAGCACGTAATGCGGCAGCTTGGTCAGCACCGCCTCGAACACGATCCAGGACGGGATCAGCCAGGCCAGCAGGAATTGCGCGCCGGGCTCGCGCCGCGCCCGCCACACCGCGGGCGCCGCCATCGCCGCCAGCGGTGCGCCCGGCCAGAACGTGATCCAGAACAGAGCCAGGTACATTCCGGGCGGCGCGCCGTGGGATTCCTGCGCCCCTAACTTGCTGAGCATGTCGCCGCCGACGGAATCGGCAAAGAAGGTCTCGCCCGCGCGCCAGAAGATTGCGACGAACCAGGGCAGCACCAGCACCAGAATCCACATCAGGCCCCAGAGCGGGCGGAGCTTCCATAGCCAGGAGGCATCGCGGTCCAGGATCGCGAGCGCGACGATGGTGAGGCCCGCGAACATCAGGATCAGCGGGCCCTTGATCAGGATGCCGACCGCGAGCGCGGTCCAGAAGATCGCGGGCCAGCTCCAGGGCGGACGCGTCTCGTCCTCGGCGCGCTGCCAGGACAGGTAAGCCCGCGCCATCGCGCCCATCGAGGCGGTCACGCAGAACAGCAGCATCGCGTCGGTCTTGGCGAGCCGCGCCTCGACGCCGAGCAGCACGGAGGCGCACATCAGAAGGGCCGCGAGCACGGCGGCGCGCCGCGTGACGAAAGCGAGCGCCGCCCAATAGGTCATGAGCACGGCGCCGATCGCACCTAACAGCGACGGCAGCCGGTAGACCCAGATCCGCAGTTCGGCCTTGGGCAGCTTGAGCGCCGAGGCAATTTCAACCGCGGCCGATTGCAACCAGTAGATGCCGACCGGCTTCTTGTAGCGGACGTCCTCCTGGAAGCGGATGTCGACATAGTCGCCGCTCTCGACCATCTGCTTGGTGGCCTGGGCAAACCGCGCCTCGTCGCGGTCGACGGGCGGGATGGTGAAGAAGCCCGGCAGGAACAACAGCAGCGCGCAGAGCAACAGGAAAGCCACCGCGCGGGCGTGGCTGGCCGTCGCGATATCGAGCATGGACACGAGCCGACTGCCCGGATTCACGGGTGATTTCGGCTCGCGGGGGGCTCCAAAACGGGGACTTGGGTAGGTCTCGGCCATTGGTTCCGCTTACGCTGAAACCGCCATCGCCACAACCGCTTAAGGCAGGGTCATTGAATTCGAATGACAACTGTGTCCGCGGCGCCCGTGGCATCGATCACGGTGAGCCGTGCAAAGCCCGGGCCGGGCGGATCGATCAGGCGCTGGCGGCGGCCGTCGATCTCGCCGCGCGCGGTGCCGTTAACCATGACGGTCATCGGAAGAACCCCGCCGGCGACTTTTACGGGCATGGCGGCACTCTCGGGCCCGCCCGCGCGATCGACATCGATCCGCGAGCCGTTCAGGGGAAACTGGATGTGCAGCGCCTGCTCGCCCCCGGTCCGTACCAGTTCCCCGACCGGACGGAACCGCTTTAGGGGCAGCGGGAGTTTTGCGTTGCTGGCGACCAGAGTTCCCTTGGGCGGCTTCGGCAACGGGGCCAGGGTCTTGCCGCTCCGGGCAAAAGCGTCGAACAGGATGGGAGCCGCAGCCACGCGGCCAATCAGACCGGGAACCGGCGCGCCGTCGGGGCGGCCGACCCAGGCGCCGATGGTCATGCGGCCGTCGAAGCCGACCGACCAGGCGTCGCGATAGCCGTAGGAGGTGCCGGTCTTGAAGGCGATGCGGTTGTGGGCCGCGTTCTCAGGCGGCGGCGTGCCGAGCAGGACGTTGCCGATCTGCCAGGCCGCGACCTGATCCAAGAGCCGCAGCGGCTCGCGGTCGTCCTTGGCCGTGACGATCTCGCGGAGCGGCTTGGTGGTCCCAAGTCGAGCGAAGCCGGCATAGAGCTGGGCGAGATCCTGAAGCGTCACGCCGACGCCGCCGAGGCCCATGGCAAGGCCGGGCGCTTCGTCCTTGGGCAGGATGAGGTTGCCGCCGGCCTGCCGCAGCCGCGAAGCCAGTCGGCTCGATCCGACGCGGTCGAGCAGCACGATGGCCGGCACGTTCAGTGACAATTGCAGCGCCTTCCGCACGGGCACCGTGCCCTGGAAGGTCATGTCGAAATTTTCCGGCGCGTAGGAGCCGAAGCGGACCGGCCGGTCGTCGATCAGGCTGTCTGGATGGACAAAGCCGTCCTCGAAGGCGAGCCCGTAGATGAAAGGTTTCAGCGTCGAGCCCGGCGAGCGGATGGCGCGGGTCATGTCGACCTGCCCTGCCCGGGTCTCGTCGAAATAATCCGCGGAGCCGACCCGCGCGAGCACGTCGCCGCTCTCATTGTCGACCACGATGATGCCGACCGAGATGTTCGGCCCGAGTGCAATGGCACGGTCGCGCGCCAGCGGCTCCAGCGCCTTCTGCAAATTTGCATCCAGCGTCAGCTTGATGACCGGATTGTCTTTCACGGTCGACAGCGCGGTATCGGCGGCATGCGGCGCCAGGATCGGCATCGGCTTGCGCAGTGTCGGCACCGGCACGGCCTTGGCCTGCCTGGCGTCGTCTGCGCTGACCACCTGCTCCGAGACCATGCGGTCGAGCACGCGATCGCGCGCCTTGCGCGCCGCCTCGGGAAAGCGGTCGAGCCGGCGCGTCTCGGGCGATTGCGGCAGCGCGACCAGCAGCGCGGCTTCCGCCAGCGACAGCCGCTTCGGCTCCTTGCCGAGATAGGCGATCGAGGCTGCGCGGATGCCTTCGAGATTGCCGCCATAGGGCGCGAGCGCAAGATAGAGATCGAGGATCTGCTCCTTGCTCATGCTGCGCTCGATCTCGATCGCGCGCACCATCTGCCGCAGCTTTGCGTAGAGCGAACGCTGCCGCCGCGGCTCCATCAACCGGGCCAGCTGCATCGTGATGGTCGAGCCGCCCGACACGATGTGGCCGCGCGTTCCGAGTTGCAACGCGGCGCGGCCCAGCGCCAGCGGATCGATGCCGTCATGGGCGTAGAAGCGCTGGTCCTCATAGGCGAACAGCAGTTTCAGATAGGTCGGATCGACATTGGTCTTGGCATCGATCGGCAGCCGCCAGCGACCATCCGCCATCGCATAGGCGCGCAGCAGCTTGCCGTTGCGATCGACGATGGTGGTGGAGACCTGGCGCGCTTCGTCGAGCGGGAGCGGGCCGAGGGAGTAGACCCAGGCAACGAAGCCGATGATGGCGAGGATGAAGGTGAAAGCGGCGGTTGAGAGGATACGATGGCCTCCGCCGCTCGCTCCACTGCCGTCATTCCGGGATGGTCCGAAGGACCAGACCCGGAATCTCGAGATTCCGGGTTCGGTGCTGCGCACCGCCCCGGCATGACGAGTTTTGCTGTCAGCCTCAGCCATCATCTCACTCACTTCGCGGCCCGCACCTCGACCGTGCCAGTGCCCGTCCGCCCATAGCGCGAGGGATTGTACATGTCCTCGACATAGGCCTGCGGCAGCACGTATTTGCCCGGCGAGACCGCGCGCACGACATAGGCGACGGTGAAGACCGACTTGGAGTCCGAGGCGCGATCAACCGCCGCGGTGAAGCGATCGTCGCGGAACTCGGTGTCTTCAGGCTCCTCGCCGTCCTCGATCCAGTCCAGCGTGCCGCTATCGCCCGACGAGACCAGCTTCGGGTTGTCGATCTCGAGGCCCGCCGGCAGATAGTCGGACACCATGATGTGGCCGTATTCGGGCTTGGCCTCGGTGATCTTCAGCACCACCGCGAAGCGCTGGTTCTGCTTGACCTTGCTGATGTCGGCGGGCTTGCCGTCGAGCGTGTAATAGCTGCGCTCGATCTTGAAGCCGTTCGACGCTGCCGGCTCAGGCGTCACCGGCGAGCCCGACACCGAGACCACCGCCTGCACCGGCGCATCGCCGGTATTGGTGATCTTCAGCGGCTTGCCGCTCAGCGTGTCCGCCTTGTAGCTGCGATAAAGCGCGGTCTTGACCGGCTGGCCGTCGACCTCGATCGAGAGGTTCTCCTTGGCCAGCGCCCGCGCCGCCAGCACCAGCCACGCATTCTCCTGCGTGGAGGTGTAGGGCGTGAGCCCGCGCGCGGTCTCAACGCGGGAAACCGCCTGCGTCAGCGTCGCCTTCGGCGCATTGCCTTCGCTCGCGAGCGACACCAACGCTGCGGCATCGCGGAGCTGCGAGCCATAGTCGGTGCGGCCGAACTCCAGCACCGGTTTCGGCGCGAGGCTGTCGAGCGCGGCACCGTAGACGCGTTCGGCGCGGTTGCGATCGCCGACCAGGGCCAGCGCGGCGGCAAGCTGCGACTTCGCGATCGGGGTCGCGAGGTTGTTCAGCTTGGTATCCGCGAGATAGCGGAGGTCGCCGATGGGCGCTGCGCCGTTGCGGGCGAGCACGTAGAGGCCGTATGCGAGATCGCGGCCGCCGTCCTTCTCCGGCTCGTTGCCGTTGACGACCGCATTGCGGATGCGGTCGAGCGCGTTCTTGAACAGCACGTCCGGCACCGCAAAGCCCTTTTCGCGGGCGCGGGTGAGGAAGTCCGTCACGTACGCGTCCAGCCACGCATCGTCGCCGCCGGCTGACCACAGGCCGAACGAGCCGTTGGAGCCCTGGCGCGCCAGCAGCCGCTCGATGGCGTCGCGAATGCGCTGGTCGACCTCGGTGTCCATGGCGAGATGCGCGCCGGCCGCGAGCTCGTTGACATAGAGCAGCGGCATGGCACGGCTCGTGATCTGCTCCGAGCAGCCATAGGGATAGCGGTCGAGCGCCTTCAGGATGGTCGCCGCGTCGAGCGCGGTCGACAGGCTCGCCGAGACCGAGACACCGCCGGTGCCCGGCACGAGGTCGGAGAACATGTCCGAGGTCAGCGTCAGGCTCTCGCCCTTCGCCAGCGTCCGGATCGAGCGCCGCGCCAGCACCTGCGTTGCCGCCTTGACGTCGAACGCATAGTGCCGCGCCAGCGCGAGGCCATTCGGTCCCTTGATGTCGACGTCGAGCGTCGCCTGTCCCGCCGCGGTCGCATCGAGCGCGAGCGAGATCGAATTGCGCTGCTTGGCGGCGAGCTTGACGGTGGTTGCGGGATTGCCGCTCATCTTCACCGGACCACCCGTCTTGACGTTGATGACGTAGTCGCCGGCCTGGCCCTCGACATTGTCGATCTCCAGATTGACCGTGCCGTGGTCGCCGTTGAGCAGGAAGCGCGGCAGGGTCGTGGTCAGCACCACGGGGTCGCGGATTACGACATCGGTGTTGGCGCGGCCGAGCTTGGTCGCGGTCCAGGCCACCGCCATGACGCGGGCGGTGCCGGCGAACTCCGGAATGTCGAAGCTCACCTCGGCGGTGCCGTCGGCACCAACCGTCACGATGCCCGAGTAGAGCGCCAGCGGCTTTTGCGAGGGCGGCGAGCCCTGCAGCTCGGCTGCGCCGGCATCGCCGCCGGATTTGATCTGGCCGCGCGTGCCCGACATGCCGTCGATCAGCTGCCCATAGAGATCGCGGATCTCCGCGCTCAGGCGGCGCTGGCCGAGATAGTAATCATCCGGCGCCGGCGGCTTGTAATTGGTGAGGTTGAGGATGCCGACATCGACCGCAGCGATGACGATCTTGGCGTCCTCGCCCGGATTGAGCCCGTCGAGCTTGACCGGGATCTTCAGCATCGCATTGGGGCGGATCAGCGCCGGCGGCGTCAGCTTCACGGCAAGCGTGCGGGTCTGCTTGTCGATGCCGAACCATTTCAGGCCGATCGCCCTGCCCGGCATGCGCTGGGCCGCGGCATCGAGCGGACGGCGCAGCGTTGCCACCACATAGGCGCCGGTGCCCCAGTCCTTGCCGACCGGGAGCTTGACCTGCGCGGTACCCTCCTTGACGTCGACGGTTTGCGTCGTCAGCAGGCGGTCGCCGAGCACGTTGATGGTGAGCTTGCCGGCGCTGCGAACGTTGACCGACACCGTCATGGTATCGCCGGAGGCATATTGCGGCTTGTCGATCGAGGTCTCCAGCAAGTCCGGCGTGTCGGCGCTGCCGTCGGAGTACCAGCCGACGTCGAACTGCACCGAGGTCACCGGGCCGTCGGCATCGTTCGATTTCACATCGAGACGGTAGCGGCCGGGCTGCGGCGCCAGCGAGATGCGCGACGGCTTGTCGGGCGCGATCGTGACGTCACCGTCGGCGACGCGCGAGGTCGACTTGACCGGCTCGTACTCCCAGTAATTGTTCTGGCGGTACCACTGGTAGCGCGACTCCATCTTGAGGAGCTCGTAGCGCAGGCCGTCGCGGCGCAGCCTCTGGCCCTCGGGCGAGACGAACACGACGTCGAACTCGGCCTTGTCGCCCTCGGCGACGTTCTTGTCGCCGAACAACGGCTTGATGCCGATCTGCGCCGCGGCGGGCGCGACCGGCAGCACGATCTTGCGCTCGACGGCGCGGCCGCCGGTCTCGACCATGCGGACGAAGATCTGCGCCTCCTGCGGACGCGTCGAGGCCGGCTGCTTGTCCAGCGTCACCGGGAAGGTCGCAACGCCATTGGCGTCGGCCTCCGGCAGGTTCTCCAGCGGCGTGCGCTCGTTCGAGGTGGTCTCCTCGTCGGCGACGCCGAACTGGTAGCCGGCAAAGCCGGGCCGCTCAGCCGCGGACGCGACCAGCATGTCGCCTTCGAGCGCAAGGCCCGAGGCCGGCGCGCCATAGAGGAAATGGCCGTCCGCCTTAAGCTCCACTGGAGCGTTAGCTTTGATCAGCTTGTCTTTGGCAGACAAGTCGAATTCGATCCGATCAGGAACGTAATCCTCGACCATGAAGGTGGTCTCGCCGACCGAGGCGCCCTTCGGATCGGTGAAGGCGCGCACGCGCCAGGTGCCGGTCGGAACGGCCGAGTTGAGCGGCACGGACAGCGTGCGGCCGCCGGCGCCCTGGTCGGGCAGCACCGCACGGCGGTATTCGACGCCGTCGGGGCGCTCGATCACCAGCGTCATCGGCCCGCCGGTCACGGCATTGCCCTGCCCGTCGCGCAGGAGCGCAGTGAGGAAGACTGTCTCGCTGGAGCGGTAGACGCCGCGCTCGGCATAGACGAAGGCATCGGCGCCGGCGGGCACGGCGCGGCCCGCAACGCCGCGGTCAGAGAGGTCGAACGCCGACGTCTTCAGGCTCAGGAAGGCATAGTCGGCCTTCTCGCCCGTGACCGTCAGCATTGCCGGCGACAGACCGCCCTCGCCGCGCGCAAGGCCTGCCTCGAACAGCACATGGCCGGACTCATCGGTCTTGCGCGTCGCCAGGATCTCGTTGTTGCGGGCGACCAGCCGCACCTCGGCCTTGCCGACCGGATCGGGCGAGGCCAGCGAGTTGACGAAGACGTGGATGCCGTCATTGCCGGAATAGGCTGACACCCCGAGGTCGGAGACGATGAACCATTGCGTGGCGAGCTGATACTCGTCGTCCGAGCCCGGGCCCTTGGCGGCCGCGGTCATCACGTAGACGCCGGGCTGGAGCTCGCCGAGCGCCTGGTCGAC
This sequence comes from Bradyrhizobium sp. USDA 376, assembly GCF_054063675.1. NCBI lineage: Bacteria > Pseudomonadati > Pseudomonadota > Alphaproteobacteria > Hyphomicrobiales > Nitrobacteraceae > Bradyrhizobium > Bradyrhizobium sp. USDA 376. The sequence goes on along the minus strand of NZ_JBSSGN010000001.1, from coordinate 6,339,369 downwards.
CGGGAATGCCGTGGTGACGTCCTGGTTCAGCGTCATCGCGGTCGCGAGCTCGCCGGTCCAGACCTTGACGCCGCGCTCGTCGCCGAGATCGCTGAGCTGATACTTGGTCAGCGTCTTCTGGAAGTCGCTGTCGACCACCGTGTTGATCAGGTTGCGGTCGCCGATCCGGAAGACATTGATGTTGACCGCGGGCGTGTTGACGCTGACCACGGGAATGCCGCGCTGGGCGGTCCGCGGCAGCACATAGGCCCGGCTGGTGAAACGCACGAACGGCTTGCGATCGCGGACATAGATGTTGAACTCGGCCGATTTCGGGAGGCCCTCCTTCACCGTGGACGGCAGGCCGGCGCGCAGATTGATGTTGTAGCGTTCGCCGTGCTTCAGCCCGTCGACGCAGAGCTGCTTGCCCTCCGCCGACAGCGCCGGCTTGTCCTGACCCGCCAGCGCCAGGAACGGCGCGAAGTCGGTGCGCTTGGCGAGCTCCTCCGAGAACTGGAAGCAGGCGCGCGGGCTCGCCGAATCCGAGTCCACGGTGTAGTCGAGCAGCCGGAAGCCGTGCTCGTCGCGCAGCTTCTCATATTGCCCGCGGACGTCGGCGACCTCGCGCAGGTCGAGCGACAGCCGCAGCGAATCCAGCGCCGGCCGCCACAGCTTGCGTTCGGCCAGCGACTTGCCGAGCACGGCGAGCGCATCCGCCTCCTCGCCCGGATTACCGGCGCGCTGATAGGCGATGTAGGCCGCGGTCGAGGCGCGTTCCAGCAGGAAGGTCTGCTCGCTCGAGTTCTTGGGCCAGATCTGGAAGATCACCTTGGCGAGCCGCAGCCAGTTGCCGGCATCGTCAGGCGTGGTGGCCGCGATCTGGCCGAGCACCGACAGGCCGGTGCGGTAGTCGTTGCGCTTGAAGGCGGCGTCGGCATCCGTGCGCAGCGTCGCGTTGGTCTTGGCGACCGGGCCCGCCTCGCTCTTGATCTGCGCCTCAAGCTTGATCGCGGAATCGGCGAGATCGTCGCGCTTGAAGGCCTTGTCGGCGGCCTGCGCCGCGTTGAGGCCGAGCGCCAGCGCGGCGCAGATTGTGACGGCGCGAACAAGACCGATCATGGATGGACTCCCGGAAATCGCGGACGAACGCCGCTTGTCGCAAGAAATGCGCGGAAAGGTGACGGACTCAAGGCGATGGAACCAGAGCTGCAAAACGTCGCATTCGCCATGACAAGGCAGGCCCAGAGGAGACCAGTCCAGATACCGCCGCGCACGCCGTCCTGATGGCGCAGCAACACCTAGCCAGTCGACCGGCGGCCGTGTCCCGGAAGCTGTTCAGCGTTCCCGGCGATGTGATCCATCGTCCAGTCCGCTGCCGCTCAACCCGGCACCCTGACACCCCACCGTTCCGCTTTGTCGCGCCAATGAGGAAAACGGTTCGGTTCAGGCTTGGCGAAAGACCCAATTTTTCATATTGGCATGCTAGATGAACGGCCAGCCGCCCGAACCGGGCGGCCCAAGACGGTCCCGTAGCTCAACTGGATAGAGTAGCGGATTTCTACTCCGCGGGTTGCAGGTTCGAGTCCTGCCGGGATCGCCAAATAGCTTTTTTATCCTGTCAGTCCAGAGGCTTGCGCGTGGCGCTTGGCCTCTTGTCGCAATTGGACAACAGAAGATGAGATCGCGCGCGTCTCTCGAACGGCAAACCGCGAGCATTCGCTGCGCTCCGTTCTCGGATGCCTCAAATAACTCCTCGCCGTGACAGCCATGGCTCGCACGCAATACCATCTCCGTCACGATCGAGGTGTTTCCAATAACCGGGCTGCCCCCGCATTGCCGGTGCCAAGCCGACCCAGCGAGCGAATCCACAGCTTGGCGCGGACACAATATGCCGAAGCGTCGTCGTGATCGGCCACGCGCTTGAAGTGAACACCCAAGCCACCGCTGCCACGAATGCCAAGGCCGCGAATACGGTCGCAGCCCGCAAACTCTGGCGCAACAAAGTAGCTTCGCCGCGGCGTTCCGACACCGCGCGGAAGCGTTGCTGCAAGTCGCGCAGTCGCCGCTCGGACCCGGGTCTGACCGGATTAGGACTTGGTAGGCGTGGCATCGGCTCAGCTCCTCCGCCATACAGACGAGGGATGAAATAGAACCAAGCCTGGTACTGGTCGGCAAGCACTGCTCGAGGCTGCCGGGCTGTCTGCGGTCTATCTCGCGCAACGCCAGCCACAAGACGCTCGGTTGCCGATCCATCGTCCTTCACGAACGCGTGGCCGGGCCTTTGAACCGGGCCCGTCAGTCCTATCTATGCGCCGGGCGACGTGCGCCCGAGAAGGACCCCGATGCCACCATCCGAGTGGACGAGAATGGCTATCGCTTCAGCAGTGGCCGTTCTTGCAATATCGTTTTTGGTAATCGACGCGACCGTGGATGTGAACTCCGGCGGTGTCGCAAAACGGGTCGAGATGGCGCGGGCGTCCATTACGGACGCGGTGGTGCGCCAGCATGAGCTCGCCTTCGCCGTTCAGACGTGGTCGCGAGGCAATCACCGGAAGCCACTCTCGGAAAAGCAGCCTTTGGAGCAGTGCCTAGCGATCGATTGATCCAAGGTGCGGCGGCCAGCTCATCATTCCCCGTCCGCTTACTGGTGCGCCCGCCACCACCCCGCAATCGCCGCGGCCAGATCATTCCACAGCTCGGTCGGCAGATCCGGCACCGCCACCCGGACGCTGTACTCGTCCGTCGTCGCGTTGTGAAACCATTCCGTCGCGGCGAAGTCGAAGCCGAAGCTGCCGGCGTGGCGGATCGGGAGGCCGTCGCGGCCGAGATCGCGGCTCATTGCGTCTGCGGCTTGCCGCGCTCTGGCCTCATCGAGGCGGCGCCTGCTGCGGAGCGTGACGTAGAGGCCGTGGGTGAAGTGGAGCTCGGCCGAAAGCGAGGCAAGTTCACGCGCAAAAAGTCGGGCCGCATGGCGGCCGTTGCGCAGGATGGCTGCGACGCGCCTCCTTGTTAAGTCCCAATAGGACGAGGTGCCCGCGAAGGGCGGAAAATGCGCCGGCAGCGCCGCGCCGCCGAGTAGCCGCACGGCATCACGCGCCTCCGCAGCGAGGCGTTCAGACAACGAATCATTGGCGCCCTCCTCGCTCCAGCTGACGAACACCGCAGAGCCGAGCCGGCCGTATTCCGCGCCGAGTGAATCGAGCTTCGTATGGCTTCGCACCATCACGACGGGAATTCCGCTTCGCCTTGCCCAGCGCAGGACGCGCCGGATGCGGCCGGACCTGCCGGCAAAGCATGTCGTGTCGAAGATCAGGAGATCGAGACCAGAACCATCGCAGCGCAGGGCCGCTTCGAACGCGCCGGCCGAGACGCAGGAATCCAGCAGGAGGATTCGCGGCGCGCCGGCGCCAGCCAGGACATTGGACAGCGGCAAGCTCAACGTGATGAGCCGCAGCTCCGGAACGAAGCGTTCGATCAGCTCCAGCGTCTCGCCGTAGGAGCCCGGCAGGACCAGGATGTCAGCCCTGGCGACAATTCGCGTGGCGGCAAACAGCAGGGCCGAGATCGCGGCCATGCCGGAGGCGGTATAGATCGTCTCGCTGCCGCGCTCGTGCTCATAGAACGAGGGACCATCCACCTTCAGATCCGCACGCTGGTAGTCGTAGCTGAAGGTGAACGGACCGCTGGTCGGAGAGGCCGTGGCCGACCAGGATGTCTCCGTCGCCTTCCAGTCCTGCAGCGCGTGCTCGGCGCGCAGCGCGGCGGTCAGCTGGAATTTCGCGCTGATGACCTCGTCCACCGAGCGCGGGCACGGCACGTGCCGCGGGTTGCTCAGGCAGCCATTCAGCAGCCCGATCTCCCTGTGCTTGCGCTCAAGATAGGCCTTGATGGTCTCCATACGACGCTTGTCAGCTGCAACTCTCCTTCAACGTCCGGCGCGCGTTTGGGGTCCAAACTGTCGCGCTGCGTCACAAGGAACCAATCACTACATCGATACGAAATATCTCGGCGCGGTCGAGGGCGATACCGTCAAGCTTTCGGTCAATGCCGACGCCGTTCCGGAGACGGAAGCTGCTTGATAACACGAGGCCCCTTCGGGGCAGTTTTGTTTGTTCACGATCCGACTCCGCTTCGTTCGCAAAGCACGAATCGCGATCGCGAAAATCAACGCTGCGCAAATGTTAATATGGAATTGCGCGTAGCGCTGATCGCTCGCGCGCCCTCGGTCACGAGCACGGGCCGCAACAAGGCGCGAGGTGGCCGACCGCGAGAGGAGGCCGCTACTCCGTCGGCTCATCGTCGCGCCGCTCGCGGGCAAGCTGATGCCAGGCGATGGCGAGCTCGATCAGTCGTTGCCGATCGGCGCCTTCGGCCGCTGCGGCGCGCTTCATTGCGGCCTCGGCTTCGTGCTGCGGGTCGTACTTGTTGCACATGACGCCAATTGTAGCCGCCCGATCTGGACAAGTGCGTGGCAATTTCGTCCGTATGATTGCGGAGGACCGACGTTGTTGTGAGCGATTCAAACACGCTTTGATTGTGGCGCCAGGGAACTTGCACTCGCGGTTTAAGACCCGTCCTGGTCGCAGGTGAACGGAGGCCCGGCTTGATTCCGAGCGATCTGTGAATTGCGTCACAGCCTGCGCGCGGCCTCTCGCGCTAAACAACACCTCAGCGCTTCCAAGGGAGCGCGAGACGGCGTGGGAGGTCTTTCCCGTCATGACACAGGAAGCAACCGCCGAAGCCAGGGTCCCGACACAACGACAGCGGTCCGACCTGTTCGGCATCGCGTGTCTTGCGACGATCGGTCTCGTGATGCTGGCCTGGATCGCAGGCCTGGTCTGGGGCGCGATGGCATTCTTCAACTGGCTGGTAGCCTGACGCGCGAGGCGATCAGCCCTTACCCTCGCGCAACTGGATCGCCCGGCACGACAACAAAAAAGGCGGGCCTTTCGCCCGCCTCTTCGGTTTCAGATCCTGCGCAGGAGCTCAGTAGCACGCGCGCGGATCGGCCTGCACATACTGGCCGTTCGGATAGCGGTAGTAGCAATTGCCCTGGGCGAAATAGTAGCCGGGGCGCGAGGCTGCCGTTGCGCCGGCAATCGCGCCCGTGGCGCCGCCGAGAACCGCACCAGCGGCGGCCCCCGTTGCATTGCCCGAGATCAGGCCGCCGAGCACGCCGCCGACAATGGCACCGCCCAGCGCGCTTGCGCCGGGATCGGCCGGCGGCGGCGGAGGTGGCGGTTCGTAGGCGACCGGAGGCGGCGCCGGGGCATAGGCCACCGGCACGTCGTCGTAATAGTCATCCGAGATGTAGGCGGGCGGACCGGCCATCCGCTGCGGATAATAATACCAGACGCCGCCGACGTCCCACCACCAGCCGGAGCGGCCGTTGCGGACCTCGTGGCGCCAACGCCCGCCATCCCAGGCGCGATTGCCGCGATAGGCGTGTCCGCCCCAGTCGCGCTCCGGCGCGGGGCCACGCGCATAGTTTCGGCCGGGCGGCGGGCCGCCGGCATTGTGCGGGCCGGGACCGGGGCCGCCAGCGTGCGGCTGGCCACCGGGCTGTTGCGCGGGCCGGGCCGCCTGCTGCGGCGGAGGGCCCTTGCGCATGTTCTGATTGGTCTGGGGCGGCGCGCCGGCGGCGGGCCGGTCCGGCAACTGGCCGGCGTCCCTCGGCCTGTCCTGCGCCTGCGCCGAGAGCGCGAGCAATGACATGGCCGAAATCAAGGGAATGACGATCTTCATTTGGCTGGACGCACTCATGCGTGCTTGACCCCCTACTTTCTCGCTTGCCGTGGTCCCTCGCGCGATAGACGATTCGCCTCGCGCCGGGTTGATGCCGGCTGACATAACTGACCTGCTTGATCGGCTAAGTCCCGTTACAAATGATTAAGATCACGGCAATTTTTCGGCCCGACGGGCCTGCAACTTGTCCCCGGAACGCCGCTAGCGGGCCGGCTCGATGACGTTGCAATTGCTCCGCCCCGACATCAGGCAGTCCTGCATCTTGCTGGCCGAGGTGAGATCGCGGGCGAGCCACCAGCCGATTCCGAGGATCAGAAGCGCGATGATCAGGCCGGCGATGGCGCCGCGGCGGTTGTCGCCGGGTTGAGGTCTTGGCGGAGACTTGGGCTTCTCGCCCGGTTCGGGCTTGGACGCAGGGCTAGACATGACAACCTGATCGCACGGGTGAACCGGCTTTATCACCTCTGCGGCGTGGCGTCACATCCCGGCCGGCCCTTCCGGTTCAGCCCCGGGTCTGGCGGATCGCATCCTTGCGCGAGGTTTCGACAGCCGGGATCGCCTCGCGTGCCCGCGGTGCGCAGGTCGTGAGCACGAAGGCGGTCTGGCTGCACTCCCAATCGGCGCCCAGGACGGTGTTCTCGATCGGTTGCGGACGGGCAAACAGCAGTGCGGCACCCGCCAGCACCGCCACCACGAGGATGAGCGCGAGCGCCTTGAGGCTCAGCCGGAAGATGGTCATGCCCGTGCTCCGTCTCGAATTGGGGCGGACGCTAAGCGTTGCGTCAGGACGCCCACTATGAGGGACATCACAATTCGGCAGTTTTTCGGGGCTACGAGAGATCGTCGGGGGAGCGATTTTTCGTCTACCTGATCGGCTGCGATTATGGGTGGCTTCGCGACGCGCGCCGATGTACACGCTTCTGCGTCGCGTGGCGCCTGCTATGCCCAGCCGACGTACCAACAGGCAGTCATGTAGGATTGAAAGCGAGGAAGACAAGGCTCGTCGATGAGTGGATTCAGGGAACCCGGCTTTGCAGACCGGCAAAAGGCGGCGCAGGACGCCCGCAAAAATCTTTTGAACAAGTTCAAGTCGCAGCCGGGGCACGACGATCCCGCGGTCGCGGCACGTCGCGCCGAGCGCGAAGCCCTCGCGGCCAAGCGCGCCGAGGCAAAGGCTACGCGCGAGGCGGAGAAGGCCGAGCAGAAGCGCCTCGCGGAGGAAGCCGCAGCGGCGGAAGCCGCGCGCGTCGCCCGCGAGGCCGAGGAAGCGATCGCCAGACAGGCCGAACTCGAAGCCGAGCAGAAGGCCAAGCGCGACGCGCGCTACGCGGCCCGCAAGGCCAAGCGCAAGTAACCTTCGCAGCTCACGTTCATTTGAATTTGAACTGAGACATCACTTTTCGGGGCGGTCCACGTGACCGCCCCGGACTTTCGAGCGCGCACGTCTGCCTTTGCGCAAGCGCTGCGACGACGGCCGAAGATCAGTTCTTCTTCATCATCCCGTCGTCTTTCTTCATCCCGTCCTTGGACATGTGGTCCTTCTTCATGCCGTCGTCCTTGGACATGGCATCCTTCTTCATGCCGTCTTTGGACATCGTGTCCTTCTTCATCATGCCGTCGTCCTTGCCCATCTTGTCCTGGGCAAAGGCGGCCGGCGACAGCGCGAGGCCAAGCGAGAGAGCGGCAGCCGAGACGCCGAGTGCGATACGGGTACGAATGGTCATGGATCATCTTCCCTTCGAGATTGTGTTGTCAGCGACGGACGCCGCTAGTTGATCTCGACGGATCGAGGTGCGGACTTGTTACGGCCTCGCCGATAAATTTCTCCAGGCTTCCGCGCATTCGCCGCAATCACGTCCGCGATGTCCGACCTCCATTCGGAGGAGGGCTAGGCAAGTGTGCAGCGCAGCACGACCGGCACTTGCCGCGGCATTCGGTCTCGAACTATCAGATGAGAGAACATCGCTTCAAAGACCGGCTAGGATGGGCCCGAAGCCGGTCTGACAAGACCCGACCCAAATCACACCAACAAGAACAGTCCAAAGAAACGATCAAGGGGATCACACCATGATTACGCGCCGCCATCTGATCGCGACCGCCGTCGCTGCACCCGCCATCTTGCGCTTCGGTACCGGGACCGCGCATGCCGCCACCACGCTGAAGATCTCGCATCAGTTCCCGGGCGGCACCATCGACAAGGGCGACTTCCGCGACCGTCTGTGCCGCATGTTCGCCGCCGAAGTTGCCAAGCGCAGCAACGGCGACATCGCCGCCGAGATCTATCCGAACTCCTCGCTGATCAAGACCAACGCGCAGTTCTCCGCGATGCGCAAGGGCGCGCTCGACATCTCGCTCTATCCGATGCCCTACGCCGGCGGCGAGCTGCCCGAGACCAATATCGGCCTGATGCCGGGCCTCGTCACCACCTACGACCAGGGCCTGCGCTGGAAGAAGGAGCCGGTCGGCAAGGCGCTGACCGACTTCCTCGCCGACAAGGGCATCATCCTGCTCACCTGGGTCTGGCAGGCCGGCGGCGTCGCCAGCCGCTCCAAGCCGATCGTCGCCCCTGAAGATGCCAAGGGCATGAAGGTGCGCGGCGGCTCGCGCGAGATGGACATGGTGCTGCAGACCGCCGGCGCCTCCGTGCTCTCGGTGCCCTCGAACGAAATCTACGCGGCCATGCAGACCGGCGCGTGCGATGCCGGCATCACCTCCTCCACCAGCCTGATCTCGTTCCGCCTCGAAGAGGTCGCGAAGTCGCTGACATCGGGCGCAGGCGCCTCGTATTGGTTCATGCTCGAGCCCTTGATGATGTCGAAGGCGATCTTCGACAAGCTGCCGAAGAACCAGCAGGACGTCCTGCTCGCCGTGGGCCAGGAGCTCGAAGCCTTCGGCCGCAAGGGCGCGCAGGACGACGACGTCGAGGTCGCCAAGGTCTACGAGAAGGCCGGTGCCAAGGTCTCGATGCTGGATGCCGCGACCGTCGGCAAGTGGCGCGACATCGCCCGCGACACCGCGTGGAAGGATTACAGCGCCAAGACTGCGACCTCGGCCAACCTGCTCAAGCTCGCCACTGACGTTGCGGCATGAGCCACGGTCCGCTTCCGGATCGTGACGACCGGACGAGCGCTGCTGCAGGGTCCGGCCCTGCGGCGGCGATCGATCGCGGTCTCGCCATCCTCAACAGCATCATCGTCGTGTTCGCCGCGGTCGCGCTGGTCGCAGCCTGCGCCATCCTGAGCTACAGCGTGCTCAGCCGCGCGCTGTTCAAGGCGGCCAATTACTGGCAGGACGAGGCTGCCGTGTTCCTGCTGGTCGGCGCCACCTTCATGACGGCCGCCTATGTGCAGCAGAACCGCGGTCACATCGGCATCGAGGCCTTTGTCGGCCTGCTCTCGCCGCTCGCGAACAGGATTCGCCTCTGGCTGATCGACGCCGCGACGCTCCTGTTCTGCGCCTTCTTCACCTGGAAGTCCTGGACGCTGGCTCATGAAGCCTATGTCGACGGCCAGGTCTCGAACTCGATGTGGTCGCCTCCGCTTGCCATTCCCTATTCGCTGATGGCGCTCGGCATGAGTCTGCTCTGCGTGCAAATCCTCGTGCAGCTTGCGCTGCCCTTCACTGGAGCCAAGCGGACATGAGCGTTTTCGGGATCGGACTCGCCTACGGCATCGCGACGCTGCTGGTGATGTTTTCGGGCATGCCGATTGCGTTCGCGCTGGGCGCGGTCGCGGTCGTGTTCATGGGCATCTACATGCCCGCGGCGTCCCTCGATACGGTGACGCAGAACGTCTACGAGGAAATGGCCTCGATCACGCTGCTGTCGATCCCGCTCTTCATCCTGAAGGGCGCGGCGATCGGCAAGTCTCGGGCCGGCCAGGATCTCTATCTGGCGCTGCATGCCTGGCTGCATCGCGTTCCCGGCGGCCTAGGCGTTGCCAACGTCTTTGCCTGCGCGCTGTTTGCGGCGATGGCAGGCTCGAGCCCGGCGACCTGCTCGGCGATCGGCTCGGCCGGCATCCCCGAGATGCGCAAGCGCGGCTATTCCGGCGGTTTTGCTGCAGGGATCATCGCCGCCGGCGGCACGCTCGGCATCCTGCTGCCGCCGTCGATCACCATGATCCTGTTCGCGGTCGCGGCGGAAAAATCGCTGGGGCGGCTGTTCCTCGCCGGCATCGGGCCCGGCCTGCTGCTGGTCACGCTGTTCGGCGCCTACGCCGTGATCCGCTTCCGCCGGGAATACGCGGCGGCCGAAGCGATCTACAAGAACGGCGGACCTGAGGCTGCGATCCTCGCCCGCGACGAGTACACGCTGGCCGAACGCTTCAGCGTGCTGCCGCGGGTGATCCCGTTCGTGCTGCTGCTCACCGGCGTCATGATCGCGCTCTATGGCGGCTACGCCACGCCGTCGGAAACCGCCGGCCTCGGCGGCCTGCTCGCACTGGCGCTGATCGCGGCGATCTACAGCGTGTGGCGGCCGAGCGACCTCGCCCCCATCATGAAGTCGACGATCCGGGAATCGACCATGCTGATGATGATCATCGGCATGTCGCTGCTCTATTCCTACGTGATGAGCTATCTGCACATCTCGCAATCGGTCGCCGAATCGATCGTCGCGATGCACCTGCCCCGCTGGGAACTGCTGTTCGCGATCCTCGTCATGGTGGTCGTGCTCGGCTTCTTCCTGCCGCCGGTCTCGATCATCCTGATGACCGCGCCGATCATCCTGCCGCCGCTCCGCGCCGCCAATTTCGACATCATCTGGTTCGGCGTGGTCATGACCATCGTGATGGAGATGGGCCTGATCCATCCCCCCGTTGGCCTCAACATCTTTGTCATCCGCAACGTCGCGCCGGATATTCCCCTGCGCGAGGTGATCTGGGGCACCCTGCCCTTCGTGCTCTTGATGATGCTCGCGGTGCTGCTGCTGTGCTTCGTGCCGGGGATATCGACCTGGCTGCCGGATCTCGTGATGGGGCCGGACGGGAGCAGGTAGCGACAATCACCGCTGCCGTAGGGTGGGCAAAGCGTAGCGTGCCCACCATCTTTCGCCGACGTTGAAAGGTATGGTGGGCACGGCGCAAGAGCGCCTTTGCCCACCCTACGAACTCTCCTTCCGCCGTTGCTTCGGCGCGTTCGCCACCACCTGCAACAGATCCTTCCGCACGGCCTCGATGTGCCGCTCCAGGAACCGGCAGGCCTCATCAACCTTCTGCGCGCGGCAGAGCGCGATCAGCTGGGCGTGTTCCTTCTCTGCGGTGCCCATCGCCTTGGTGTTGGAGAGCTGCAGCCGCGTGTAGCGGTCGCTGGTCTGGAGCAGCGACAGCACGATTGCGCGGGTGCGCGGCTGCGGGGCATGGACGTAGAGCGCCATGTGGAAGTCGGCGTTGAGCTGACCCCATTCGCTGACATTGCGCGCCTTGATCGCCTTCTCAAAGCTCTTGTGGATGTCGTCGAGCCCCTCGAAATCCTCCGCGGTGAAACGCGGCGCCGACTGGGCCAGCAATCGCGGCTCCAGGATGCGCCGCAGATCAAACACGTCGTTGATCTCATCCAGTGACAGCTCGGAGACGATGGCGCCTTTTTGCGGGACGATCCGCACCAGCCCTTCGGCCTCGAGCTGGAACAGCGCCTCGCGCACCGGGATGCGGCTGACGCCGTAGGCGTCCCCAAGCGCATCCTGGCGCAGCTGCGATCCGGCCGGATAGGTGCCGTCGAGGATCGCCTGGCGGAGCTGATCGACGATCGCAGCCGACAGGGTGCGATGCTTCAGAGGCTGTTTCATCTGACCTTCCGTCTTGCTTTCCGACTCGTTCGGCCGAAGCGGTCCCTCTCTTGCATGCTGACGTGTCCCGCAAAAGCCGGTGCCCAGCAAAAGCGCGTCCTGCCGCCGATTTGACCGCAATCTCCGTTTGACTCCCAAAATGTATAAATTATACATTTAGCAATCGCACGACAAATCTTCGGGGGTTGGGGCCTCTTCCATGATCGAGCAGACGATGCCGGCCACGCGCGCGCTCAGCCTCCGACGTACGATCGTCCGGATGTCGAGCGCCCTGCTCGCCTTCGAGCGTCTGGCGCTGATGGGCCTGATGTACCTGCTCACCGGCCTGATCCTGGTGAACGTCGTCACCCGCTACTCGCGTTTCCCGATCTACTGGATCGATGAATCCGCTGTTTATTGCGTGGTCTGGCTGACTTTCATCGGCGCTTCCGCGATGACGCGGCTGCGGCTCGATTTTGCGGTGACGATGCTGACGGAACGGCTTTCGCCGCAGCACCAGAAGATCGCAAAAGTGATCTCGACCGGCCTCGTCGTCGTATTCGGCGTCGCCCTGATCATCACCTGCGTGCTCTGGATGGACCCGATTGGCCTTGCGCGCGCCGGCTTCGACGGGCGCAAACTCGCGGCCGAGACCTTCAACTTCCTCTACACCGAGCACACCCAGACGCTGAACTGGCCGACCTGGGTGCTCTATCTGACGCTGCCGATCTTCGCGGTGTCGATGACCGTGCACGGCCTCGCCAATCTCCTGGAAGATCTCGAGCTGGTACTGCGCACGCCGCCGAAAGGCTTCCAGCTCTCCGAGCTCGACGGGGTCAACTGATGATCACGTCGGCCGCCTTCGTCGCGTTCATGCTGGTCGGCGTGCCGATCGGCCTCTGCCTATGCCTTGCCGGCCTCGTCTACATCGCCGCCTCAGGCAATCCCGTGCTGTTCCAGTCCTACCCTCTGCAGCTGTTCGGCGGCGTCGACAGCTACGGCCTGATTGCCATTCCGCTCTTCATCCTGATCGGCGAGATCATGAACGGCGGCGGCATCACGCGGCGCATCGTCGACATGGCGATGGCCTTCGTCGGCTCGCTCAAGGGCGGGCTCGCCTACGTCAACATCCTCGCCAATATGTTCATCTCTTCGATCCTGGGATCGGCGACCGCGCAGGTCGCGATCATGGCCCAGATCATGGTGCCGGAGATGGAGAAGAAGGGCTACGACAAGACCTTTGCAGCGGGCCTCACCGCCTATGGCGGCATGCTCGGCCCGATCATCCCGCCCTCGGTGATGTTCGTGGTCTACAGCGTACTGGCGCAGGTCTCGGTCAGCGACATGCTGATCGCCGGCATCGTGCCGGGCGTCATCCTCACCGTGATGTTCTGCGTCGTCATCGCGCTGATGGGATACATGTACAACTATCCCCGCGCCGACTATCAGACGCCGCGCCAGCGTTTGATGACGATCGTACGGTCCTCGCCGACGCTGCTGATCCCGATCGTCATCGTCGGCACGATTCTGAGCGGCCTCGCCAACGCCACGGAATCCGCGGCTGTCGGCGCCGTGGCCGCTGCGCTGGTCGGAAAATACTGGACCAAGGAATTCGAGTTCTCGCAGCTGCCGCAGATGATGCTGCGCAGTGGCATCTATTCGGCGATCGTGCTGTTCCTGGTCGCAGCCGCGGCCGTGTTCTCCTGGGTCCTGATCTTCGGCAAGGTGCCGCAGGAAACCGCCGGCTGGATCCAGTCCGCCGCCAAGGACCCGATCAGCTTCATGCTGATCTGCAACGTCATCCTCCTGATCATCGGCACCGTGATCGACGGCATTCCCGGCCTGATCATGACGGTGCCGATCCTGCTGCCGGTTGCAACCGACGTCTATCACATCGATCCCAGGCATTTCGGCGTCGTGGTGGTGATCAACCTCGTGCTCGGCCTCTTGTCGCCGCCGGTCGGGCTCTGCTTCTTCGTCGCAGCCGCCGTCACCGGCGCCAAGCCCGGCAAGATGTTCATGGTGACGCTGCCGTTCTTCGTCATCTCCTGCGTCCTCCTGGTGCTGCTCTCGCTCTACCCCTCGCTCTCGCTGATCCTCGTCAAATAGGCCCGTACAAAAGGAAGCCCGACCATGCCGCTTTCACGCCGCCGCTTTCTCGCCGCCAGTGCCGCCGCATCGGTGTTTGCGCCTTCGCTGGCGCTCGCCCAGGCCAAGGAATTTCGCCTCGGCCTGATCACGCCCAACGGCCATTCCTGGAACAAGGCCGCAATCAAATTCGGCGACGAGCTCAAGACCGCGACCAACGGCCGCCTGACCCTGACGGTGTTCCACTCCGGCCAGCTCGGCAACGAGCCCGCGATGATGCAGCAATTGCAGTCCGGCGCGCTCGACATAGGCTTCATTCAGGCCGCCGAGCTCGGCTCGCGCGTGCCGCACATCGCCGCGATCAATGCGCCCTACATCGTCCGCTCGACGCCGGCGGTGGCGAAATTCGTGAGACATCCGGCGGCGGTGAAGCTGTTCGAGGTGCTGCCGCAGGAGACCGGTACCATCGGCCTCGGCTGGGGCATCACCGGCATGCGTGCGGTGTTCTCGTCCAAGGATCTGAATTCGCTCGCCGACATCAAGGGCATGAAGCTGCGCATCAATCCGACGCCGGTCTATCGCGATTTCTATTCGTCCCTCGGCGCTGCGCCGACGCCGATCCCGACGCCGCAGGTGTTCGACGCCATGGCCAACGGTCAGGTCGACGGCCTCGAGGCCGATCTCGAATTCTCCTGGAACCAGCGCTTCGACAAGGTGTCGAAGGTGATCCTGCAGATGAATGCGGTCTTCATGCCGATGGCGGCAGTCGTCTCCGGCCGCGTCTGGCAGTCGCTTCCCGCAGCTGACCGCGAGCTGATCACCAAGACGATCAAGTCGACGCTGGACGCGCAGATCGACGAGCTCGCCGGCAACGAGCCCGCCTTGATCGAGAATTTCAAGAACGCGCCGATCCCGATCCGTCAGGTCCCCGCCGGCGACACCGAGGCCGTCATCGCCGAGTTCGACAAGATCTGGCTGCCCAAAGCACCTGTTCTCGCCGAGCTGCGCAAGGTCGGCGCGACGCTCTGATCCCACCCGCCATCCTCTTCACCACAGCCGGCGGCCCCAGCCCCCCGCCGGCAAATTCACTTGGAGTCCAATCATGAGCCGCCGCGTTTCCTGGGAAGGCGTCTTCCCGGCCGTCACCACCCAATTCCACGACGATCTCTCGCTCGATATCGACGCGACCGCCAAGGTGATGGACGGATTGATCCGCGACGGCGTCTCCGGCCTGATCGTCTGCGGCTCGGTCGGCGAGAACACCTCGCTGGAGCGCAAGGAGAAGGTCGCGATCATGGAGACGGCGAAGTCGGTCGCGGCCGGCCGCGTGCCCGTGCTGTGCGGCATCGCCGAATTCACCACGGCGTTTGCGGTCGAGACGGCGAAGGAAGCCGCGCGCGTCGGCATCGACGGCGTGATGGTGATGCCGGCGCTGGTCTATTCGTCCAAGCCGCACGAGACCGCCGCGCATTTCCGCGCCGTCGCCAGCGCGACCGACCTGCCAGTGATGCTCTACAACAATCCGCCGATCTACAAGAACGACGTCACACCGGATATCCTCGCCTCGCTCGCCGACGTCGAGACCGTGGTCTGCTTCAAGGATTCCTCCGGCGACACGCGCCGCTTCATCGATACCAGGAACATGGTCGGCGACCGCTTCGTGCTGTTCGCGGGCCTCGACGACGTCATCGTCGAGAGCGTCGCCATGGGCGCCGTGGGCTGGGTCTCCGGCATGTCGAATGCCTTCCCGCGTGAGGGCGAGACGCTGTTCCGCCTCGCCAAGGCCGGCCGCTTGGCCGAGGCCATGCCGCTCTACGAGTGGTTCATGCCGCTCTTGCATCTCGATGCCCGCCCGGACCTCGTCCAGTGCATCAAGCTGTGCGAGCACATCATGGGCCGCGGCACCGCGCTGACCCGCCCGCCGCGCCTGGCGCTGCTGCCACAGGAGAAGGCCGAGGTCGAGGCGATGATGGTCAAGGCGCTCAAGAGCCGGCCGCAGCTGCCGGATGTCGGGCTTAAGGCGGCTTAGGAAGGTTTCGTAGGGTGGGCAAAGCGAAAGCGTGCCCACCTTCTGCCAATGATTGCGAAAGATGGTGGGCACGGCGCTTCGCGCCTTTGCCCACCCTACGGCACCTGAATGCGCCGCAAGCGGGCTTACGTCGCCGCCCGCTTCTTCTTCGCGTTCAGCGCGGATGCCACGCGGCTCACCGGCGGCTTGCCCAGCACGCCGCTCATCGCGTTCGTCGCCGCCAGCAGCTTCTCCATGTCGACGCCAGTCGCGATGCCCATGCCTTCGAGCATGTAGACGACGTCCTCGGTCGCGACGTTTCCGGTCGCGCCCGGCGCGTAGGGACAGCCGCCCAGGCCGCCGGCGGCGGCGTCGATGACGCGGACGCCCTCCTCCAGGCCGGCATAGAGATTGGCGAGCGCCTGGCCGTAGGTGTCGTGGAAATGCATCGCGAGCTTGGCGGGGGGAATGTTCGCGCTGACCGCGCGCAGCATCTCCTTCGCCTTATCAGGCGTGCCGACGCCGATGGTGTCGCCGAGCGAGATCTCGTAGCAGCCGAGGTCCCACAGCGTGCTCGCGAGATCGGCCACCGCCTTCGGCTTGATCTCGCCGTCGAACGGGCAGCCCAGCACACAGGAAATATAACCGCGCACAGGCACACCATCCGCCTTGGCGCGGGCCAGCACCGGCTTGAACCGCTCGATGGATTCCGCGACTGTGCAGTTGATGTTGGCGCGCGAAAACCCTTCGGAAGCCGCCGCGAACACGGAAACGACTTTCGCACCTGCGGCGCGCGCAGCGTCATAGCCCTTCTCGTTGGGCACCAGCACGTGAAACTCGGCGCCCTTGATATGGCTGATGCCGCGTAGCACGGCGTCCGAACTCGCCATTTGCGGAATCGCCTTGGGCGAGACGAAAGCGCCGACCTCGACCGTATCGAGGCCGGCCCCGACCAGAGCCTCGATGAAGGCGATGCGGGCCTCGACGCTGACGGGCGTCTTCTCGTTCTGGAGGCCGTCGCGCGGCCCCATCTCGATGATGCGGACGGGATCGCTCATCTCACTCTCCCGATGGTTCGACCACGGCGAGCTCGACGCCTTCCTGGACGATGTCGCCGACCTTGCATCTGATCGACTTCAGCACGCCGGCATAGGGCGCGCGTAGCGTCTGCTCCATCTTCATCACTTCCAGGGTGAGGATCGGCGCGCCCTTCTCGAGCGTTGCACCCTCCTCGGCCAACACGGCGACGACGGTCCCCGGCAGGGGCGCGGCGATCTTGTCTTCGCCAACATGCTCCTCGCTCTCGCCGCCGAACGGATCGACCCAGTGCAGGTCGAACCGGCCATTGCGCGTGCGCAGATAAAGTTCATGGCCATCGATCACCGCCGCGACCGACGATTTGACGCCGTCGAGTGTCAGATCGAAGCCGCCCTCCTTCGCCGCGATCGTGAACGCCAGCTCGCGTTCGCCGATCACCAGGGTGGACAGCCCGCTACCATAGTTCAGCGTGATCTTCTGCTCCGGACCATGTCCGACGCGGAAGGCAAAGCTGCGCTGGCGGCGGCCGACCGGCTGCCAGCCAAAGGTCTGCCACGGCGAGCTCGCCTGGGCCTGCACGGCTTGCCGCTCCTCGTTGACGATCGCCGCCACGGCGGCGCAGAGCTCGAGCTCGCCGGGCGCCGGCGCCGCCGACGTCAGCACCGTCAGCTCGCGCTCGATGAAGCCGGTGTCGATCGCATTCGTCCGCACCTTCGGGTGCGTGATCAGCGCCGACAGGAACGGGATGTTGGTGACGATGCCGCGGACATCGGACTCTTCCAGGCCGCGGTTCAGGCGATCGATCGCAACATCCCGCGTCGGCGCCCACGCAATCGTCTTTGCCAGCATCGCATCGTAGTAAGGCGAGACCGTATCGCCCTCGCGATAGCCGGCGTCGATGCGCAGGCCTCCGGTCTCAGCCGGCAGGCGCCAGGTCGAGATCTTCCCGACCGACGGCATGAAATTCTTGGTCGGGTTTTCGGCGTAGACGCGCGCCTCGATCGCATGGCCGTTGAGGCGGATCTCGTCCTGCTTCAAGGGCAGCGCCTCGCCAAAGGCGACGCGCAGCTGCCATTCGACGAGGTCGATCCCCGTGATCAGCTCGGTCACGGGATGCTCGACCTGGAGGCGGGTGTTCATCTCGATGAAGAACACGTCCTTGCCGTCGGAGACGAACTCGATGGTGCCGGCGCCGACATAGCTGACCGCGCCCGCCGCCTTGCGCGCGGCAGCGCAGACCGTCTCGCGCTGCGCAGCATTGAACGTCGGCGACGGCGCCTCTTCGATCACCTTCTGGTGCCGGCGCTGCAACGTGCATTCGCGCTCGAACAGCGACAAGAGATTGCCGTGGCTGTCGCCGATCACCTGCACCTCGATGTGCCTGG
This sequence comes from Bradyrhizobium sp. USDA 376, assembly GCF_054063675.1. NCBI lineage: Bacteria > Pseudomonadati > Pseudomonadota > Alphaproteobacteria > Hyphomicrobiales > Nitrobacteraceae > Bradyrhizobium > Bradyrhizobium sp. USDA 376. The sequence continues at coordinate 6,321,362 of NZ_JBSSGN010000001.1, read as the reverse complement.
GATTGTCGACATATTTCTCGATCAGCATGCGGTCGTCGCCGAACGCGGCCAGGGCTTCGCGCTTGGCGCTGACGATCGCAGGCCCGAGCTCGGCCGCTGAGCGCACGATGCGCATGCCGCGGCCGCCGCCGCCGGCTGAGGCCTTCACCAGCACGGGGAAGCCGATCTTGTTGGCGGCCTTCGAAAGCGTCGCCTCGTCCTGGGCCTCGCCGTGATAGCCGGGCACCAGCGGCACGCCGGCTTTCTCCATCAGCTCTTTCGAGCCGGATTTCGAGCCCATCGCCGTCATCATCCCGGCGCTCGGGCCGACGAACACCAGCCCGGCGTCCAGGCAGGCCCGCGCGAATTCCGCATTCTCCGACAGGAAGCCGTAGCCGGGGTGAACCGCTTCCGCGCCGGTCTTGCGCGCGGCGTCGATCAGCCGCTCGACATTGAGGTAGCTGTCGCGGGCACGTGCCGGCCCGAGGAGCACGGCTTCATCGGCGAGCGCGACATGCATCGCATCGCGATCGGCCTCGGAATAGACCGCGACCGTGCGCAGGCCCATGGCGCGGGCGGTGCGGATGACGCGGCAGGCGATCTCGCCGCGGTTGGCGATCAGGAGGGTGCGAAAACGCCGGTAGAGCATTGAGCGGTCCATCGCATCACATCCTGAACAGGCCGAATTTCGTCGGCTCGATCGGCGCATTCGACGCCGCCGAGAGGCCAAGGCCGAGCACGAGGCGCGTGTCTGCGGGGTCGATCACGCCGTCGTCCCACAGCCGCGCGGTGGCGTAGTACGGATGCCCCTGGCTCTCATATTGCGCGCGAATGGGCTCGCGGAATTTATCTTCCTCTTCCCTGGACCAGCTATCGCCCTTGGCCTCGATATTGTCGCGGCGGACCTGGCTCAGCACCATCGAAGCCTGCTCGCCGCCCATCACCGAGATGCGCGCATTCGGCCACATCCAGAGGAAGCGCGGCGAGTAGGCGCGGCCGCACATGCCGTAGTTGCCGGCGCCGTAGGAGCCGCCGATCACGACGGTGAATTTCGGCACCGAGGCGGTCGCAACCGCCGTCACCAGTTTTGCACCGTCGCGCGCGATGCCGCCGGCCTCATACTTCTTGCCGACCATGAAGCCGGTGATGTTTTGCAAAAACACCAGGGGAATGCCGCGCTGGCAGCACAGCTCGATGAAATGCGCCCCCTTCAGCGAGCTTTCGCTGAACAGGATGCCGTTGTTGGCGATGATGCCGACCGGATAGCCCCAGATGTGGGCGAAGCCGCACACCAGCGTCGTGCCGTAGAGTTTTTTGAACTCGTCGAACTCGGAGCCATCCACTACGCGGGCGATGATGTCGCGCACGTCGAATGGCTTGCGGCCATCGACCGGCACCACGCCATAAATCTCCTCCGCCGCGAACAGCGGATCGCGCGGCTTGTGCATGTTGAGGTTCGGCCGCACCGACGGCTTCAGCGTACCGACGATGCGCCGGGCGATGCCGATCGCATGGGCATCGTTCTGCGCGTAATGATCGGTCACGCCTGATTGCCGCGAATGCACGTCGGCGCCGCCGAGCTCCTCGGCGCTGACGACCTCGCCGGTCGCGGCCTTTACCAGCGGCGGGCCGCCCAGGAAGATGGTGCCCTGGTTGCGCACGATGATGCTCTCGTCCGACATTGCCGGCACATAGGCGCCGCCGGCGGTGCAGGAGCCCATCACGATCGCGATCTGCGGAATGCCCTGTGAGGACATCTGCGCCTGGTTGTAGAAGATGCGGCCGAAATGCCGCTCGTCCGGGAATATCTCGTCCTGCAGCGGCAGGAAGGCACCGCCGGAATCCACCATGTAGACGCAGGGCAGATTGTTCTGCCGCGCGATGTCCTGCGCGCGCAGATGCTTCTTCACCGTCATCGGGTAGTAGGTGCCGCCCTTGATGGTGGCGTCATTGGCGACGATCACGCATTCGCGGCCCGAGATGCGCCCAACCCCGGTGACGACGCTCGCCGAATGCACGTCGCCGCCGTAGAGGCCGTAGGCCGCGAGCGGCGACAGCTCCAGAAACGAGGTGCCGGGATCGACCAGGAGGTCGACGCGCTCGCGCGCCAGCATCTTGCCGCGCGCCGTGTGGCGGTTGCGCGACACCTCGCCGCCGCCGCCGGCGACCTGGCTGAGTTTTTCGCGCAAGTCCGCGACGAGGCTGCGCATGGCCTCGGAATTGCGCGCAAAGTCCGACGAAGAAGGATCGATGCTGGAATGGAGCGGCATTTCAGTCCCGCGTGGCTGGTGATCTCATGAGGGGCCGCGGACAGGTTGGACCAGTTCCGCGGCAATTCCAATTGCGTGAAGGATTTAAGCCGTCTCGGCCATCAGCTCGCGGCCGATCAGCATGCGGCGCACCTCGGATGTGCCGGCACCGATCTCGTAGAGTTTTGCGTCGCGCCAGAGACGGCCGACCGGGAATTCGGATGTATAGCCGACCCCGCCAAGCGCCTGGATCGCCTCGCCCGCCATCCACGTCGCCTTCTCCGCGGAATAAAGGATCGCGGCGGCCGCATCCTTGCGCAAGCCGCGGGCGTGATCGGCGCGGTCGCAGGCGCGCCCGACCGCATAAACATAGGCCCGCGTGGCCTGCCAGGTCGCATACATGTCGGCGAGCTTGCCCTGCATCAGCTGGAAATCACCGATCGGCTGGCCGAACTGCTTGCGCTCGTGCATGTAAGGCACGACGGCGTCCATGCACGCCGCCATGATCCCCAGCGGTCCGCCAGAGAGCACCGCGCGCTCATAGTCGAGGCCGGACATCAGCACCTTGACGCCCTCGCCCACCTTGCCCATCACGTTCTCCTCCGGCACTTCGCACTCGTCGAAGAACAAGGGATAGGTGTTGGAGCCGCGCATGCCGAGCTTGTCGAGATGCTGGCCGTGGGTGAAGCCCTTAAAACCCTTTTCGATCAGGAAGGCGGTCATGCCGCGTGGGCCCGCCTCCGGATCGGTCTTGGCGTAGACCACCAGCACGTCGGCATCGCCGCCATTGGTGATCCACATCTTGGAGCCGTTGAGCACGTAGCGGTCGCCGCGCTTGTCTGCGCGCAGCTTCATCGAGACGACGTCGGAGCCGGCGCCGGGCTCGGACATCGCCAGCGCGCCGACATGCTCGCCGGAGATCAGCTTGGGCAGATAGCGCTGGCGCTGTGCGTCAGTGCCGTTGCGGCGGATCTGGTTGACGCAGAGGTTGGAATGGGCGCCGTAGGACAGCCCCACAGCGGCGGACCCGCGCGAAATCTCCTCCATGGCGACGATATGGGCGAGATAGCCCATGTTGGAGCCGCCATATTGCTCCGGCGCGGTCATGCCGAGCAGGCCGAGGTCGCCAAGGCGCTTCCACAGGTCTGCCGGGAACAGATTGGCCTTCTCGATCTCGGCGGCGCGCGGGGTGATCTCCGCCTCCACGAAGGCGCGGAGCGTGTCGCGCAGCATGCCGATGTCTTCGCCCAGATCGAAATCGATGCTCGGGATGTTCAAGGCGATTCCTCCGTAATTTGGGCCCAAACCTAGCGAGGTCCGGGTCCTTCTCCGGTCGAAAAGGTTGCATTTTCCGCCAAACTTGGCGAGGATTTTCCGGAGGGAGTTCCGATGACTTTTCAAGCCGCAACCGCGAACTCGCGCCGCGCCGTCACCCCCGCCGCCTTCGTCCGCGGCGTGGTCGCAGCCTACGAGCGCTACGGCCGCGATCCCGCGGAGGCGTTGAGCCGGGGTCAGGTTGCGCCGGACCTGGTCAATTCTCCGGATGGGCGGGTCACCGCCGCCCAGTTCGAGGCCCTGGCCGGCCACGCCATGCGCGAGCTCGATGACGAGGCGCTCGGCTGGTTCTCGCGCCGGCTGCCGTGGGGCTCCTACGGCATGCTGTGTCGCGCCTCGATCACCGCGCCGACGCTGGAGGTCGCGCTCAAGCGCTGGTGCCGGCATCACCGCCTGCTCACCGAGGACGTGCTGCTCGATCTCGAAATCGGCGAGGAGACCGCAATCGTGTCGATCCGGGAGCAGTGCGCCCTCGGAGCTTTGCGCGAATTCTGCCTGGTCACCCTGCTCCGCTACGCGCTCGGCTTCTCCTGCTGGGCGGTGGATTCCAGGATCGCGCTCCGCGCCGCCGAATTCCCCCACCCGGAGCCGGGCCACGTCTCGGTCTATCCGACCATCTTTTGCAGAAACGTCCGCTTCGACGCGGCCCATGCCCGCATCGTCTTCGACAAGCACTATCTTTCGCTGCCGCTGACCCGCAGCGCCGCCGACCTCGACAACATGCTCAAGGGCGCGCTGCGGCTCACCGTGCTGCCCTATCGGCGCGACCGGCTGCTGGTCGAGCGCGTGCGGCGCGTGCTGCGCAATGCGCGCGGACGCAGCCTCGGCGCCGAGGATGTCGCGAGCGAGCTCGCGCTCTCCACCCGCACCATGCATCGCCGCCTGCGCGAGGAGTCCACCTCGCTGCGCGATCTCAAGGAAGAAGCAAAATTCGAACTGGCAAAGCAGGAGCTGATGCGCGGCCGCATCCCGATCAAGCGGATCGCCGAGATCGCCGGCTTCCGCAACGAGAAGAGTTTTTCGCGGGCCTTCCGCAGCTGGACCGGCGCCTCCCCGCGCGAGTTTCGAGGGCGGTATCGTTGAGGCGCACCGTCACCTGCTCGTCATAAATTGACGGCCCCCGAGATCGCTCCCGGAGGCCGCAATGTCCTGGATCAGGTCTCGATGTCAGGCGTTAGTTCTGCGCGCCCGAGCGAACCTTGGGCTGCTTCGCCTGCTTCGGCTGGAAGGCGAGCGCGTCATTGGTGGCCTTCGCGCCGCCGGCCTGCGAGCACGAGCCGCCGATGCCGCCGGCCGCCTGCCGGCAGGCTTCCATCGTCGGATAGCCGCAGCCATGAGCGGCCTGGGCGCCGTTGGTGATGCAGTAGTCTTCTGCCTGCGCAGCCGGCGCGGTCAGAACCAGAAACGCAGACGCAAACAGCGTCGCCGCGGAAGCCGCGAACGTCTTCGAGATCGATGTCATGTTGTCTTTTCCTGCTTCAGGGTCCCACAAAAGCGTCCTCGGCGTACGACGCAGGCCGAGGTTCACACCTTGCATCTAGGCGGCGCGCGGGGACTGGCAATCACGTCTCAGCGCATTGCAGGACTTCGCAAATCACATGTCACAGTTAGGTGAGTTGATCATGTATTATAATTCGGCTTCTGCGAAATCGCTGACCGATGAAATAGAGCTCGAATCCGCTACCCTGCCGGCACCGCCTCCTGCAACGGCAGCGGCACGTCCTTGGCGACGCCCAGCACCGGAAAGCTGCGGACGTTCTTGACGTCAGGCATCGCGGCGAAATGCAGCAGCTGCTGGCGCATGCTCTCGACGCTCGGCGCGACGCATTTCAGCAGATAGTCGGTGTCGCCCGAGATCCGCCAGCACTGCTGGATGCGCGGGATGGCGGCAATCGAGTTCTCGAACGCCTCCAGCACCGGCTGGGCCTGGCTGCCGAGCTGGATCGAGACGAACGACACCACCTCGTATCCGAGCAGCCGCTCGTCGATCACGGCGCGTACCGCCCGGATCACACCGCGGCTGAACAGCGATTTCAGCCGCCGCAGGCAGTTCGGCGCGGACACGCCGACGCGCAGCGCCAGCTCGTTGTTGCGAACCCGCCCGTCCTGCTGCAGCTCGGAAAGTATCCTCAGATCGACGCCGTCGAGCTGGTCACGCCCCGCCATCCCCCACCTCGTCATGGTCGTGTCATGGCGGCCAGCGAAGCACGCGGCGGAATTGATGCCAACCACCATTAGCTTCCCCGGCTCTGGAAAAGCGTGGCGGGAAGCTTGCCTGCGGCCCATCCTTCGAGACGCCCGCCTCCGGCGGGCCCTCAGGATGAGGTCACGCTTCGCGGCAAGGTGTCAGACCCTCATGGTGAGGAGCCCGCCAAAGCGGGCGTCTCGAACCATGCAGGCCGAATTCGTTCGTCAACGTCCCACGGCCATCCACGCCGCCAAAAACGCAGATGCCCGGGACAGGCCCGGGCATGACGCGACGATAGAGGGCGCCGCCCCTCAATGCGTCCAGGGCTCGCCGCGCCGGAACGAGAAATTATCCGCATAGGCGGCCGGCCGGCGGATCGAATCCTGGGGCTCGATGACCTGGTAGGCGATGCCCTTGCGCTCGCAATAGGCGACCGCCTCTTCCTTGCTGTGGAAGCGCAGGGTGATCTGCTGCTTCATGTCGCCCGACGAGGTCCAGCCCATCAGCGGCTCGACCGAGCGCGGCTGCTCCGGCTCATAGTCCAGCTGCCATTCCTTCGTCTTGGACCGGCCGGATTGCATCGCGTTCTTGGCGGGCTTGAAAATGCGTGCGGTCATGGGTGGTCCGGGCCTCGTTTTCGTCTTTTCGTTCGATTTCGATGCGTCAGGGTGGCAGTTGGTGGAAACCTCAGGGATAGTATAGAGACACCAATCGGAAACTGATTGGTGATTCCGGCCCCCGGCACCCCTTACGACGGTATAGTCATTATGCTGCACCGTGACAATTGCGTACCCGTCCTCCGCGCCGGGATCCCGGCCGGCGGCACTGCCTCCCCGACCTCCGCCTGCCCGCCCCCTTCGAGAGCTTCCGTCGCATGGCCTTCCTGAACGTCAGCGCAACCCTCCCCGAGAAAGGCCGCGACCTCAGGCTCGACCTGTTTCGTGGCGTCGCCAACTGGGCGATCTTCCTCGACCACATCCCCGACAACGTCGTGAACTGGATCACGACGCGCAATTACGGCTTCTCCGACGCCGCCGATCTGTTCGTTTTCATCTCCGGCTACACCGCCTCCTTCGTCTATGCGCGGATGATGCTGGAGCGCGGCTTCATCGTCGGCGCCACCAGGCTCACCAAGCGGGTCTGGCAGCTCTACGTCGCCCACATCATCCTGTTCGTGATCTACATCGCCTCGATCAGCTATCTCGCGCTGCGCTTCGGCGATTCCGAGATGATCAACGAGTTCAACGTCGCCGGCCTCGTCGACAACGCCACCGAGACGCTACGCCAGGGCCTGTTCCTCCGCTTCAAGCCACTCAATCTCGACGTGCTGCCGCTCTACATCGTGCTGATGGGCCTGTTTCCGCCGGTGCTGTGGTTCATGCTGCGCAAGCCCGACCTGACCATGGCGCTGTCGATCGTGCTGTGGCTCGCTGCGCGCCATTACGGCCTCAACCTGACCGCCTATCCGGCCGGCCAGTGGTACTTCAACCCGTATGCCTGGCAGGTGCTGTTCGTGTTCGGCGCCTGGTGTGCGATGGGCGGCGCCCGGCGCTCGATGACGCTGATCAATTCGCCCATCACGCTGTGGCTCTGCCTTGCCTATCTCGTATTCGCGCTGGTCATGACCATGGCCGGCCGCTTCCCCGCCTTCGGCGGCATGTTCCCGGAATGGCTGTTCTCGGCCTTCAACCCCAACGACAAGACCAACCTTGCGCCCTACCGCTTCCTCCACTTCGTGGTGATCGTGATCCTGGTGATCCGCTTCGTACCGAAGGAATGGCCGGGCCTGGAATGGAAGGTGTTCGATCCGCTGATCGTGTGCGGCCAGCAGTCGCTCGCGGTGTTCTGCGTCGGCGTGTTCCTGTCCTTCGTCGGCCATTTCGAGCTGTCGATGAGCTCGGGCTCGCTGTTCGCGCAGCTCTTCGTCAGCATCGCCGGCATCGCGATCATGACGACCGTGGCCTATTACATCTCGTGGTCGAAGAAGCAGGACAAGCCGCTGAAGCCGCCGCCGCCCAGGCCGGCAGCCGCGGCGAAGGCCGCCTGAGACAGAGAGGCGGCTGCTATGCCGCCTCTTCGCCGTCGAACTCGGTGAATTTCTTGTAGATCCAGTCGCGGCCGTCGTGCCGGCGCCAGACCTTGCCGTAAACGAGCTGCCCGTTGATCGAGCGGCGTGGCACGATCACGGTCCAGAGGTGCCAGATTTCGGTCCAGCTCGACTGCGTACTGACGGTTTTCAAGTTGCGATCGAAAGACATGACGCAGAACTCACAAGATGCGCGCGCCGCGACGAACTGTGATCTTGTGTGAGCACGGATTTCAGGCAGCCCATCGCGAGCCGGGACTGATCTGATAACGCTCCCCGAAACGGCCGCAACAACCGCTCGCCCTTAACCTAACCGATCAACCTTACCTGCCGCGAACGGATGGCCGAACCGGTTGAAAGCCGGCGCCGGCTTTTCTAGAATGCATGCGCGATTTGAGATGAGCGTGCCGTTTTGGACGCGCGGTGATTTTGAACTGACATTGCATTTGAAAAATGACTTACTGGCTTGGGTCGATCGCAATGAACTTGCAGTGTGTATGTTTGCGCCTGGCGGTGCGATCGGTGCCGCCTGCCCCATTGCTCCGGACGTCGGTTCAGGAGCCGCCCAAGCCCGCCAACGACAATCAGATGGTCTGGCCTTTCGTGCCGTTTCCGCCCGGCTGGCACGCGTCGAACTGATTGGGTCTGAAAAGCGCAACGCCGCACAAGCGGAATATCATCGCTTGGCGGCGTCCGTTTAGGCATTGGGCGCTGAAATCCCCAACACCCTTATGTCTGTGGCGCCAGCCAAAGGTTCGATGAATCTTTGGCAATTCTACGCCCCGTGGCCGGGCGCCAATACCTTGAAAAATCGCGCGGAAGTCGTGTCACGCGGACAATGAGCGCCAAGGCTTTGGCCGGCGTCGGACATGCTTGGCGCGAGCGCCGCCTGCCCTGCCTCGGCGGTCAACGTGGGCTAAACCGCAGCACTGGCGCTGGACGTGCTGCCGGATGCGTTCTGGGCATTGGCGCCGAGTGCGCCTTGCGCGTTGTAGGTCTGTCCGGACTGACCGCTTTGACCAGCTTGCGCGCTCGCGGAGGTCTCGACCTCCGTCGTGCCGTCGGAATAGGTGATCGTGGTGGTGGTCACTCCGTCGATGGTGATCGACACCTCGCTGACGATGGTCTTGGCCGAGCCGCCACTGCCTCCAGATTCCGAGCTTCCGCCCGCCGATTGCGACGACGATGTCGCCGACGTCGATGACGTCGCCGAACTCGTCGAAGCCCCCGATGTCGAAGATGCCGCGGAGGATGACGCCGTGGCGGTCGACGGGGTCGCCGTCACCGCCGCGCTGGATGATGCAATGGCGCTGATCGACATGAAAACCTCACCTGAAAGAGACCTCGGGCGCAGCTTCGGCTGCGTAGCCGATCCTCACGTTCAACGCAGCGGGCGGACGAAACAGGCGCTGGCCTGCGAAAAATTCCGCCCGGGACGCACTTTTCCGGATCCGACAGCAGCAACCAAACGCGGTTCCGTGCGTTGCAGCTTCTTCCCATTCGGACCATCCGTGCCGTCCGCGATCAGCGCGCGCGCCGTCATGGATGGACAGTCATCTCGTCTCACGTCCGTGTGAGCTGGAGCGCGGCCGGTGAATTTCTTCGACCGAGCAGAGACCAATGAAGAGAAGGCCGCAAGGCAAGGGGGCGCCGTGAGCCAGATCGATACGACCGAGAAACTCTCCGAGGCACCGGAGAGCGGAAGCTCACTGTTCGCGCTCTGCGGGCTTGGTGTCGCGGGGATCGTCATGCTGGGCTGGATCTGCACCCTTGGCTGGATCGCCTGGCGCCTCGCCGATTGGCTGCTGTTCTGAGGCGGCGTTGGGCCGCGAAGGCCCTTAACTTGGCATCGACACCGGGACTGGTCGGGGCAGCTGGATTCGAACCAACGACCTGCAGTACCCAAAACTGCCGCGCTACCAGGCTGCGCTATACCCCGAATGTCCGGCGAGCCCCGTCGATACACGCTTCCAAAGGCGCCAGCAAGCTTACAAACCGGCGCCAGCAAGGCTGGCAACGCCCCTGCCAGGCGACCCTATTTGCTGCCGAACAGCGGGTGGCCGACACGGTCGCCGGGGCGGATGCCGTATTTCTGCGCCGTTCCCGCCACCACCTCCAGAACCGCCCGCGCGGGGCCCCGCGAGGAGATGATCTTGGTCGACAGCGGCTCGGTGTTTTCCGCAATCCGCAGGATGCGGCCGTCGGCGCGGATGAAGATCATGTCGAGCGAGACATAGGTGTTCTTCATCCACATCGAGATTTCCTGCTCGGGATTGAAGTCGAACAGCATGCCTTTGCCGTCGGCCAGCTCCTTGCGGTACATCAGGCCGGTCTGCTTCTCCTCTTCCGTCGTAGCCATCTCCACCGAGAACACCTGCACGCCGTTCTTCGTGACGATCTCGAGCGGCTGGAAGCTCGCGGCGCCGGCGGGCGCACTCGCGACGGCAAAACCGGCGATGACGAGGACGACGGCAAGCCAGCTCCAGGCCAGGAACAGGGACGGCCGTCGATTGAAATTCATGGCAGAACGCATGGGAGATGGCACTCGAGGCGTGGGAACGGAACAGTCCTACGCGGCGACCGCCGGAAAAGCCAGAGGCGCGCCGGCCTGCCAGCGCGCCTCTGCTCACGATTGCGGGAATTGGTGCCGCGCTAGTGCGACTGCAAGCCCGGCGATCCGGTCTCGGGATGGATCTCGGCCGCCATCATGCCCTTGGAGCCGGGCCCAAAGCGGACCAGCACATATTGGCCGGGGCGCAATTCGGTCATGCCGAAGCGACGCAGCGTCTCCATGTGCACGAAGATGTCGGGCGTGCCCTCGCCGCAGGTCAGGAAGCCGAAGCCGCGCAGCCGGTTGAACCATTTGACCTGGGCCCGCTCCAGCCCGCTGGTCGGCGTGACCGTGACATGGGTGCGCGGCGGCAGCATCTGCGCCGGATGGATCGCGGTCGACTCGTCCATCGAGACCACGCGGAATGCCTGGTAGCCCTTGGCGCGCTGGATGCACTCCACGACGATGCGTGCGCCCTCATAGGCGGTCTGGAAGCCGTCGCGCCTGAGCACCGTAACGTGCAGGAGGACGTCGGGCCAGCCATTGTCGGGAACGATGAAGCCGTAGCCTTTTGAGGCGTCGAACCATTTGATGACGCCGGTCACCTCGACGAGATTGGCGCTGGCCTCACCCAGTCCGGTGAAGGGACTGAGTGCACTGTCGCGGCCAGCGCCGCCATGCTCGCCCGGCGTCAACCGCCCTGGCGCAGTGCCCTGCCCGGGAACTCCAAGCTTCTTCGACTCAAATCCGTCCGACGACCCCATAACCCCGGACCCCACACTGTCATGCAACCCGCCACATTGGCGGCGCCCGAATCACGCGTCTTAAGAGAATGTTCTCAATTCGACGCGACGCGAATCTTTCGACTCAAAAGATAACACTCCCGGTTGCGACGCATAGACAAAAAAGAGATTCGCCGGAACCTATGAACAGCTTGCACAGCCGCGAATCAAACTAACGCCTCAATTACCGACGAAGGGCCCGAGGGTTTCGCCGATGTCGTGGCGGATGACGAGATCGGCAATGTCGTCCTGCTCGGTCGGCTCGCGATTGATGATCACCAAACGTGCACCGGAGTTCTTCGCCATCATCGGAAAGCCGGCCGCCGGCCATACGACGAGCGAGGAACCGATCGCGATGAAGAGGTCGCAATGTTGCGACAGCTCGGTTGCGCGCTGCATTTCATCCTCGGGCATCATCTGGCCGAACGAGATCGTGGCCGTCTTCACCGGCTCGTCGCACACGGTACAGTTGGGTGCGGCGTCTTCCTCGTCGAATCGTCGCTTCACCCAGTCGAGCTGATAGGACTGCCCACATCCGATGCAGCGCGCATAGGTGGTATTTCCGTGAAGTTCAATCACGTGCTCGCCGGCGAAGCCCGAGGCCTGGTGCAGATTGTCGATGTTCTGGGTGATGACCGCGGGAACCTTGCCGGCACGGTAGAGTGCGGCGAGCGCGCGATGGCCGCGGCCGGGCTTTGCCGCGGCAAAAACCTCCTCCATCGCGAAGCGGCGGCGCCAGGATTCGTCGCGCGCCTCCTGGCTTGCGACAAACTCGCCGAATTCGATCGGACGGTAGCGCGTCCAAATTCCGCCCGGCGAGCGGAAGTCGGGGATACCGCATTCGGTCGAGATGCCGGCGCCGGTGAACGGCACGATGGTCCTGGCCTCGGCGATCAGGTCGCCAAGACGTTCGACGCCGCTGCGAAGATCTGATGCAATCATGGGCCAGCCATCCTGACTTTCGTGCGTGGCTCTATAGCATGGCCCGCGCCGGACGTTGCCGTCGTCTCGTCAGGCGCGCCCCCTACCCTGCTGCAGATTCGGCGCGTCTGGCTGCCGTGCGCTGGCTGCGCGCAGCCAAGCGACAAGATTGTTGACGCTCTTATCAACAGCGAACAAACGCGTGGAGGGACGTGCGGCGAGAAACGCGCTCGGCAATTTTTTCCGCCCATCGCTTATCACAATCCTGCAATGCCGCCTCCCCATTGACGCCCCAATCAGAAGCGCCAATGCATGTGTTGAATGCGACTCAGCGAGCGATGCGGCGGCAGCGCTTGAGTACACATTTTGACGGAGTCCCATAGATGAAGTCCAATTGCGAACAGAGGGGATGGACATGACCGAAGACGAACAACGCAAGATCCGCGAACGCGAAGAGATTGCCGCCCGTGTCGCCGCCTTCCGTGCCACCCAGGAGAAGTTCAAACGCGAACGCGAAGAATATTTCGTGTCGACGCTCGAGAATGCCCGCAAGGTGGAACGGCCGTCGCTCTGGCCGTAAGACACACCTGATCAATACGCATGAAAAAAGCCCGGAGCACCGCTCCGGGCTTTTCGCATTATTGAACCTTTACCAGTGGCGATAGTAGTGGCGCCGGTAGTACGGTCCGCCGTCATAGGCGTACGGGCCCGGTCCGTAATAATAGCTCGGCCCGCCATAGTAGCCGTAGCCCGGACCGTAATAGCCGTACGGATGCGACGCGGCGACCGCGCCCGCGGTGATCGCGCCGGCGGCAAGGCCGAATGCGAGGCCCGGCCCGATGCCGCGTCCGCGTGCCTCGGCCGGCGCAGGCGCCGCGACCGCGGTCACGCCGACGGCTGCGACGGTGGCGAGAACTGCCAGTGTCTTCTTCATGATCTCCTCCTTCGCAACAGGAAGCACAACGCAGGCTGCCTGCGATGGTTGCGTGCAGGCGGAACCCAGGGCTGTCAAAAAATACCGATACAGGCGGAACGAAATCTCCCCGCTGGAATTAAATCTGCAAGTGCAGAGCCTCCGCTATCCGGTAGAGGCAAAAGCACGGAAGCCCCGTCAGTATCCTCCGCGATGCTGGCGGGGTTTTCAGTTCCACGGGAGCAAATGGCAGCCAGACGATAATGGCTGCCAGCGGGGCGGATACCGAGGAGGAAGGATTGCCCATATCCGCTTTGCTGGCCCGTATCCGCAGGCTCGTTCCCAGATCCGATGATCGGCACTATGAGCAGATCGTGCGCAATTTCGGTGTCGGCACGCTGCGCCCGCCGCCGACGCCGATGAGCGACGGCGAGCTCGCGCGGGCCATCGCCGAGTTCCTCAAGGGTCGGCCCTCATCCGAATCCGTCGCGACTCTCGGCCGGCGGCTCGACCCCTCCTCCCGGCTCTAGCCGGATTTTTTTCGCGCGCGCGGAACAACCGCCCCTTTCGCACGTTGAGGTTGTCCTCACGAAAAGCGAGGCCCGACATGCCCGCCTGGCTCGAAGTTCTGCTCAACCTGTCCGGCTTCGCCGGCTTCGTGGCGCTTGCGACCCGCGGCGCTTCGCGCGGCGAAGCGTCGGCGACCGACCCGATCCACACCGATGAGCGTTAATTGGCGCGCGGCGCCTGGCCCGCCGTGCGCACCAGCCTGTCGGCCTTGACCGCGACGCGGATGTCGTCGCGGTTTTCCTGGGCTTGCGGCCGCAGCGAGAAGCTGATCACCACGAAAGCGAGGCAGAACAGCGAGCCGACGATGGCGACCCGCCGATAGGTGTGCCGGTCGCCTTGATAAAAGGACGGTTCTGAAAAAGGTGTCATGTCAAAAGCTGCTTCTTGGCAAAGTCGTTCTTGTCCTTGCAAGAACACCTACTCCAAGCAGCAGCAATCGCAACGCGATTGGGCTTTTAACCTAACCGAATAGGGTTATCCGCTTGCGCACAAGCTTTCGTTAGGGAATTGCGCTGGGCGCTGTTGCGCCGCTCTTCGAGGCTCGACGGAAGCAGCGGCCGGTCCTCGAGCGAAGGTCAACCGCATTCACGTCCGGCTTTGTTCCAGCTTCGACTCCATTTCGTTCTGGAAAGAACGAATCGGAATCGAAGAAATCGGCGCGAAGCAACTCTTAACAGGAGGTGTGGATCACGCGCGCCAATGCCGGTCGCGGCGACCCATTCGCGTTCGCGGCGCCACATGCAGCACCGACGGCCGGCCTTGGCTTTCGCACCGGGATTCGCACAGCCGCGACTTGTTCTGCATCCGACTCCATTTCGTTCTCGAGGAACGAATCGGAGTCGGAAAAATCAGCGCGGAGCGTTTCCTAACGATCGATGAAGCCGCGCGGCGCCGCTGCATCGGCGCTGGATGATTTCGGCGGCACGAATTGCGAGACGACTGCAAACACGATGACGATCTCGCGGCAGGGTTCGCATCGAAAGCTGTTGGCCGAGCTCGCCGTCATCGGCCTGGCGCATCGCGGGCATGTCATGGTGCGCGAACGCTGGTGCAGGATGATGGTTCCTAAGCGACCGGCGAGCACACGGACGCACCGCGCCTAGCCCGCGCCCGGCCTTGCGATCAAAACTCAACGCACGCGCGTCGATCCCGCCGAACGCGCTTCAGGCCGCTCGCTTGCCTTTGCCCCTATCGGAAAAGCATTCGAGGATCTGGATGCGGAGCTCTTCCGCGGCGGGGCCTTCGACCTTCCTGAGCTCGTTCCAGAGCCGGATCACTTCGCGTTGCTTTTCGACGGTCATGAGTCACCTCCAAGGTGACCCACTAGAACAAAAAGAGAACGTACAGTCCAGCCCTCCGCGAGATTTCCCGTGCAATTCTTTTGAACCTTCCGGGCGCTGCGGAGACACACGAAGGCTGGGGATTTCAGCGCCCAGTCAACATCGCAGCGCCGCCTGACGAAGATACTCCGTCACCGCGGCGCTGTTGCTTTTTGGATTTTCAACCTTAAGTTCGAGGTAGGACTGACGGCCAGGCGCTGAAATCCCAACGCCGTCAGTTTGGAAAACCCCGCGCGCATCGCGCGGGGTTTTTCTTTTTCGCCGAGCACTCTCGCTTCGTCAGACCGTGAACCTTTGGCAAGGCCCGCGCGTCTAACTATTTGAAGCTTCCCCCAGGCTTCCCCCCCATGAGAAAGCCTCGCTCCCCCCAAGGCGGGGTTTTCGCTTTTCGAAGGGACAGACGCGCCGGCCCGCGTGCCGTTTCGTCCGGCACGCAAGGCTGTGCGCGAGCGCCGGATCAGACGGCGTCCTTGGCCACCTTCAGCGGCGAGGCCTTGACCGACTTGCTCGCCGGCTTGGCCGCAAACTGCATCGGCTCCTTGGTGAAGGGATTGATGCCCATCCGCGCTTCGGTCGCCGGCTTGTTCACGACCGACATCTTCACGAAACCGGGAATAACGAACTCGCCGGACTCGTTGAGCTCCTTGTAGCCGACGGTGGCCATGTACTCGATGACCGACTTCACGTCGTTCTTGGAGAGCTGCGTGCCCTCGGCAATCGCGTCGATCAATTGAGTCTTGGTCATCTTCGCCATGTCTGGAATCCTTCTGAATTGGGTGGGCGTGAGCTGCGAGGTCACTTGCCGGGCACATGACAAAACCGCGCAGCGCGCTTCGTGGTCATGCCGGCGGTCAGGAAGTCACCGGGCTTAGAACCTATCGAGCCCGAAAACGCAAGCCGCAGTTTCAGGTGAATCCCGTCACTTTTTTCGCGCGCGCGACACTGTTGATATACGCCGCCGGCGGCTTTCCCAGCGCTTTCCTGAACATCGTGATGAAGGCCGTGACCGATTCATAACCGAGCGCGGCCGAGACCTGCTGCACGCTCGCGCCTGCGGCGAGCTCGCGGATCGCGACGACGAGATGCAGTTGCTGGCGCCAGCGTCCGAAGGTGAGGCCTGTCTCCTTCGCCACGAGACGCGCAAGACTGCTCTCGCTGAGCGCAAGCTGGTCCGCCCATTCCGAAAGTGTGCGACGGTCTGCGGGATTGTCCGCGAGCGCAGTGGCGATCCGCTTCAACCGCGGCTCGTCCGGGAGCGGCAGATGCAGCTGCTGTACCGGCATGCGCGGCAATTCACCGAGTAGCACGCCGATCAGGCGCTCCCGCCTCGCCTCGTCATGCTGCGTGCCGTCAGACAACTCAACGATCAACTCACGCAGCAAGGGTGAAATCGAAATGGTGCAGCAGCGGTCCGGCAGATCGACCAGCTCCGCCTCGATGTAGACGAAGAACAGCCGCGCATTGGCGGTGGCGCGATTGCTGTGCGCCATGCCGCTGGGGATCCAGACCGCGCAATGCGGCGGCACCATCCACAGGCCATCAGGAACGCGGCAGGTGACGCCGCCGCCGAGTGAGACCACCAGCTGTCCCTTGCGATGGTTGTGGTCAGGCACCTCGCCTTGCGTCCCGTCCGCATCGACCCGCACGGCAATGACCGGCGCGGACCGGTCGTCCACATCGAGGTCGAGCCAGGGATAACGGAGAGGCTGTCGCATGATTGACGGTTTTTGACGATCAATTGCAATAATACGCAAATTCATCCAGCCGGAAAGCCGATAAATCCGAGGTCGCCCCACACAGGAGATGCGACCTTGCACGCCCTCACCAGCCCAGGAGCTGCCCAACTGGGCCCGCTGGTTCGCACACCGGCCGGCCAGGTGCGTGGCCGGGAACGCGACGCAAACGGCGTGCTGGCGTTCAAGGGTATCCCTTACGCCGCGCCACCGGTCGGCCTGCTGCGCTGGCACGCACCGCAGCCGCAATTGCCCGGGCACGGTGTGCGCGACGCGATCAGCTTCGGCGCGGGAAGTCTCTCGTCGCTCGAGAATGATCCTCGTCCGGGCCCGCGCAGCGAAGACTGCCTCACGCTCAATGTCTGGACCGCCGCGACGGCGGCGGACGAGAAGCGACCGGTGATGGCATGGATCCACGGCGGCGGTTTTCAATTCGGCTCCTCGGCCAATCCCGCCACCGACGGCCGCCTGCTGGCGGCCAAGGGCGTCGTCGTCGTCAGCTTCAATTATCGCCTCGGCGTCTTCGGCTTCCTCGCCCATCCCGATCTCGATGCGGACGCGCCATCAGGCAATTACGGCCTGCAGGACCAGCTCGCGGCGCTGCGCTGGGTCAAGGCCAACATCGCTGCGTTCGGCGGCGATCCTGACAACGTCACCTTGTTCGGCGAATCCGCCGGCGCCATGGCCGTCGGCATTTTGATGGCCTCGCCGCTCGCCCGTGGCCTCTTCCACAAGGCCATCGGCCAGAGCGGCGCGTTCTGGGATGGCCGCCATGGGCCGCTGCAGAGTTTCGACGAAGCCCGCGCGCGCGGCCTTGCTTTCGCGCGCCGGCAAGGCAATGCGTCGATCGCAGCGTTGCGCACCCTGCCCGCCGAACAGTTGATCGCCGCCGCGCCCTGGAGTTTTCAGCGCGATCACGTCGCCGAAGCATTCTCGCCGAGCATCGATCGCCATGTGATACCGGATGTGCCCGCGCGGCGCTTCCTGCAGGCTGCACAGATGCACATCCCGCTGCTGGCCGGCTGGAACGGCGCGGAGGCATTCCCGTTCATGGCGCGATCTCTCCCTGCGCAATCCGCGCACGCCTTTCGCAACTCGGCCGAAGCGACGTTCGGCAAGGCCCGTCTTGCGGAGTTTCTAAGGCTCTATCCCGCCGATACCGACGCACAAGCCAAGGCGTCCGCCGCCGCGCTCACGGGCGACATGGTGATCGGCGAGCAGTGCTGGCAATGGCTGCGGCTGCATCGCGCCAGCCGTGGCGCGCCGACTTACGGCTACCACTTCAATTACACCTCGCCCTATACGCCGATCGCCTCGCACGTCACCGAGATCCCCTTCGTGTTCGGCACCCTGACACCGCAGCAGATCGTCGGCAGCACGGCGCCGCCGGCGCCGGCCGACCGCGCGCTGTCACAGACGATGATGAGCTATTGGGTCAATTTTGCCACACGCGGCAATCCCAACGGACCCGGGCTGCCGGCATGGCCGGCCTATGACGAGGCAGACATCGTGCAGATCCTGGGCATGACGATTGAGGCCGGCCCCAATCCGCAAGCCGATCGCTTCGCCTTCCTCGGCAGCTTCAGAGAGAACGGCATGCTGCCGATGCGCTGGCGCGCGGCGACATAGACGACGCGCCGGCTGGCAGCGACCGTGGTTATCACAGATGACTGGTAGCGACCTGAGCAAGCGCCTCGTCCTTCGAGACGACCGCTTCCAGCGGTCTCCTCAGGATGAGGGCTAAGCAGCATCGGCCCCGTTGAAATTGCTGCCGCGCACTCCGCCCTCATCCTGAGGGCCCGCCATCGGCGGGCGTCTCGAAGGATAGGCTGCGGGCGAGCTATCCGCCCCCTTCTTCATATGCGACAGCCCTCTTCGATGCCCGGTCCCGGCGCAATCCAAGGAGTCACCTCACCGTTAAACTTGTGATGAGAGGCATGTTGTTGACACTTCAGTAACCCAACGCATTCAAGCTTCCGTCAGGTATCGTTGCGTTGGAGTATCCTCACAGTGCTGGATTTTAACGAGCTACGTGAACTCGCAGCCGATGTTCGCGTTTTTGTCGATGTCGCCGAAGACAAGGCCGAGGCGCTGAGAGCCGTGATTGCGGCTTATGACGTGGTGCTGGCGATCTTCCCGTCCGCGGAAGGAATGGGCCTGCACGTCATCAAGGGCAAGGAGATCCTGGACAGGATCGCGACATCGCGGACCCATGCGATCTACAGCCACACGGCCATCGCGGTGCCCGATCTCGAGCATGCGAAAGCGCTCAAGTACCTGACGACCCCCGTCGCACAACGGATTGCCGCGTAGTCGCGGCGCGCGCTAGCTGTGGTCTCTCAGGAGGTTGTCCATCTGGTCTGAACCGAGGAAGCTGAGGTTGCGAAGCTTCAGTGTTCCAAGGAGAGACCAGATGAACGTGCACAAGAATGCGCCTTTGACGCCCAAAGGTCGAGAGGCGATGGTCCGAAGCGTGGTGCAAGGCGGGCTGAGCCAAGCTGGCGCGGCCGACCTGTTCAATACGACGCCGAAGACGGTCGCCAAATGGGTCAAGCGGTTCCGCGCGGAAGGTGTGGAGGGATTGCGTGATCGCTCCTCCAGGCCCCTTTCATCGCCAAGCCAAACCCCGGTCGCCACGTGCACCGCTGTGGAGGCGTTGCGCCGGCAGCGCCACACCGGCAAACAGATCGCTGCCGAGGTCGAGGTGTCACCGGCCACCGTCAGCCGCATCCTGCGCCGTTTGGGATTAAACCGGATACGCGACCTGGAGCCGGCCGAACCGGAGCGCCGCTATGAGCGCGAGACGCCCGGCGAGATGCTCCACATCGACATCAAAAAGCTCGGGCGTTTCGAGCGTGTGGGCCACCGCATCACCGGCGATCCGAGTGGTCCGAACAAGAGCCGTGGCGCTGGTTGGGATTTCGTCCACGTCTGCATTGACGACCATTCCCGCGTCGCGTTCTCCGAGATCAAGCCCGACGAGACCGCGGACAGTGCTGTTCCTTTTCTCAAGGCGGCTGTGGCTTATTACAAAAGCCTCGGCGTCACCGTCACGCGCGTCATGACCGACAATGGCAGTTGCTACCAGTCCTTCGCCTTCCGCGACGCTTGCCGGGACCTCGGCATCAAGCATATTCGCACCAAGCCCTATACACCCAGAACAAACGGCAAGGCCGAGCGCTTCATCCAAACCGCGCTTCGCGAATGGGCTTATGCCAAAGCCTATCCAACATCAGATCGGCGCGCCCAAGAGCTGCCGTTCTGGCTGCACCAATACAACTGGCACCGGCCCCACGGTGGTATAAAATCTCAAACGCCGATCAGCAGGCTCGGTTTGACCGAGGACAACCTCTTGAGGCTCCACAGCTAGCGCGCCCAGGCACGTGGAGCGGATCGAGGCAGACCTGAGAATGAGTTCGCGAGACCGCCGCGTAACGCGACGGTCGGCGGCCTCGCATGGTGTGGAGGGCAGTTCGAACGATCAGCTGCCGGGCGGGCTGTAGGACGAGCGCAGCTTGGCCGCGTTCTGCCGCACCTGCTTGATCTCGTCCTGGAGCTATGGCTGATTTTGGGTGACGCGGCCTGATCAGGCGGCGTGGCTTTCAGTGTTCGGAATGACTTCGATTCCGTCGATGAACTTTACACCGGCGATGACTTTCGGCAACTGGTTCGTGCTCTTCAATCGCCGCCAGGTCTTCGATGCGGCGTCGATGAGCTTGAACACCATCAGCTTCGCAGTTTGTTGCGACAGCGATCCCTTGGTCCGCACCGTTCGGTGGCGCACCGTGGCGAAGACGCTCTCGATCGGGTTCGAGCTGCGTAGGTGGATCCAGTGCTCAGCAGGGAAGTCGAAGAAGGCGAGCAGCGCATGGCGATCCTTGATCAGGCACTCCACCGCACGTCCGTATTTGACGTGGTATTTCTCGACGAAGACGTCGATCGCGGTTTCAGCTTCGGCCCGGTGTGGGGCCAGATAGATGTTCCGCAGGTCGTTCTTCATGGGGCCCTGCACGGATTTGGCGACCTTGTCGAGTACGTTGCTCACTTTATGGCACCAGCATCGTTGGTGCCGCGTGCCGGGAAAGGCCTCGTCCAGTGCCTTCCAGAAGCCGAGGGCGCCGTCGCCGATGGCGAGTTGCGGGGCAATCCGTAACCCGCGTTGCCGCAGGTCGATCAGGAGTTCGCGCCAGCTCTGCGCGCTCTCGCGCACGCCGACCTGGAAGCCGATCAGCTCCTTCTTGCCTTCCGGCGTGGTGCCAATCAGCACCAGCATGCATTCGCTGTGATCTTCCATGCGGGCCTGCAGGTACACGCCATCGGCCCAGATGTAGACATAGCGACGCGCCGACAGATCGCGTCTCTGCCAGCGTTCGTACTCGACCTGCCAATCGGCCTTCAGGCCGGCGATCACCGAAGGCGACAGGTTCGGCGCATCCTTGCCGAGCAGCGCCGAGAGCGCCTCCTGGAAGTCGCCGGTCGAGATGCCGCGCAAATAGAGGACCGGGATCAAGGCATCCAGGCTCTTCGTCCGCCGCGCCCATAGCGGCAGGATTGCCGAACTGAAGCGGAGGCGGTCGCCTGGCCCGCTCGCTCCGCGGTCGCGGACCTTGGGACGAGCGACCTCCACCGGACCGATGCCGGTCGCAATCTCGCGCACCGGACCGTGCCCATGTCGGACCAGGCGCGCTCGACCGTCGGGCAGCGTCAGATTGGCCGTGCTGGCCAGAAACGCGCCAACCTCGATCTCGATCGCCCTGGCAAGCAGGTCCCGCGCGCCGGCTCGAACGATATCGGTCAGTGGATCATCAACCGCGGACGGCTGACGGAAAGCAAGAACATTGGTAGTCTCGGTCATGGCGTATCGCTCTCCTCGAGAGGTTCTGGCAGGCTCGTCACCCGCCTCGATACGCCGCCTTCCTCACACCGTCATCACCCAGATTCCGCCATAGCTCCTCGTCCTGCGTGTACAGGCGCATCAGTTTCACGTTCTGCAAGGTGCCCGCGGTGACGGTGAGGCCGGAGATGGCCGGCGCCGCACTGGGATCCGGCACGTCGAAGATCACGAGAACGCCGGGGCCGTCGACCGCGACGCTGTACATCGAGACCAGCTTTCCGCCGGCCGCCTCGATCAGCTTCCTCGCCGCTTCCTGGCGATCGGTCGTGGGATTTTCCAAAATGGCATTGAGAGAGCGCGGCGTGTATTGCCCTGTGAGACAGAAATGCATGGTGCCTACTCCGTTCTGAAATGAAAACGCGCATCGTGACGAGCTGATTGTCGCGACGGTGGGCTCTGAAATAGATGGAGTACACTGCCCGCCGTGGGCATAAACGCCGCCAGGTACTGACGAGGTTTCGGCACACCTCGTTGGCGGCTCGCTATGGAACATACATCAGCGAGCGCGCGCGTGAAAGGCGGTTTCGAACGCCGCACGGAGAATGTCCGTCCGCCCGAACGTCCTCATTCAGAAGCGTGGCTTCTTATTCCCGTTGGCCAACACAACCAACCATGAATGATGACGCCACGCTGGTAGGATACTCCGGCTGTTGTATGGTCGGATGTTTCTCGCGAGGGGCTGATGAAGATTGCCATTGTTGTCGCCGGCTTGATCGTTGTTGCCATTGCCGCTCTCGTGGCGATTCAGCCGGGCTTTCTGAAACCCGCGTCGCTGGCCAATTTGAAAAAGTCCGACATCCTCGGCTTTTCGCCCGGGATGACATTGGAGGAGACCAACAAGGTCATCACGCAGCGCCGCTACCGCTGCCGCCAGCTTCGCGACTCCTTCACCCTCGAATGTGCCGTCGATGGCGCCAAGGTCACCATCTCCAGCGACGAAGTCGACGCCAGGCATCCGATCTGGCGCGTCAATGCTGAGCTGACCAATCCGGGGCCGCAAGACGCCGCCGTCAAATCGATCTCCGACCAGTTCAACGCCCAGCCGACGAAGGACGCCCGCGAGGGATGGATCTGGATCGTCGGCCGCGGCTTGAAGCTGAGCTACGACGGCGCCGCCTTGGTGCTCGTGGACGAGTCCGAGGAGGCCCGGCGGGGCAAGGACGGATCAAGGCGCTAAAGCGCGGGATCATTCACTCCCGCATGTCCCTGGTCGCGAAGTGACATCCAAACGCCACCAGGGCCAGAGTAAACGATGAGCCGAGCAGAATTCGCAGAGCCAGCTCTGTCCCCTCGCTCACATACCTGACGTCGTGCCGGTGCGCGTAACGCTCGGGATGTGCGGCATCAGGCGCTTGCGGAGAGCTCGTCAAAAGCACAAGCCACGCGACGGTGCCGCAAATCGCTGCAACCCTCGCAACCCTTCCGAGCCTCTGAAGCCAGCGCTTCATGCCTCCCTCAGCACCTTCAAGACGCTGAGAACGACGAAAGCACCCAGACCATAGGTGAGCGCATTCACGAGCCAGGAAATGGCGATGCCGACGAAGGTGGATCCTCCGACCGCTCCCCAGAAGAAATACGCGGCGGTGATGCCGGGCCACTCCAGCGAAAGATAAGCGAAGTCGGTCAGCGGCTCGATGGCGAGAAGCACCGCCGAGACGAACGCCCCGATGGCCAATGCGATGAAGAGGTTTGTCTTCACGGAGGGCATCAGAGACCCAGCAGCCCGGCGATAACAGGAATGAGAAAATAGGCGGCGACCCCGAGCAGGCCGCCCACGACAAAGCGTGCAGTGCGGCCGTGAATCTTCGTGTCCAACCACGCACAAACGGCCAATGCAGCCTGTCTCAGCCAGCTACCGATGAGGCTTCTGACGAGATCGAACAGGAGTTCTGCAAGGAATGCGGCCATGGCGTTTAGCCGCGACTCTTCTCTTAAGAGGCACCCGATGAGTAAATTTCCGAAATCCGCTTGCCCATGCCTGACACAGGATTCTCCGATCGTTCGCTAAACCCCGTCGTTATCCCCACATATAGCACTCTAGAGAAAATGTTCCCAATACGTTCTCATCAAGCCCCGCCACTGCTTTGCTCGACGGACCAGGCAATATTTCGGTTAATACGAAGAAACTCATAGGAACAGCGGCCTCCGAAGGTCTTGATTGCTTGGAGGGCCACCACGGCCCAGGCTACGATGCAAATGACGATGACGATGACGATGAACCCGAGCCGCGGGCCGAAGGCGCCCGAGACACGGGTGGACTTGTCCAAGATGGCCGCCGGCCCAAACGCCTGCTCGACGCAACGCACAACGTAGGCACTGACTGCATTACGAACAGGCAGATGTCCTATTTATTATGCGGCATACTTATTATTTTTCGAAATATGGCATTTGGTACTTTTTTGGCAGTCGGGCGCATTGTCGGCGCGCGCACAGGTCGCAAGCAAAAGGGCAATTACGGTGACAGTGCCACTCGCCATCGCCCACCCGGCCGGCCCTGCGGGTTCAGTCCACGCTTGGCGGACAGCGCCAATTGAATGCACTGTCACCGGAATTCTTGCTGCATGGTTTGCGCGCCGTGCGACCGGCATGATAGTCAGACGGCCCAACCGAGACAATTCATGGCGTGCAAGAATGTCTATCCGTTCGCACTCGCAGTCCTGATGTTCGCAGGTTCGGCTCGCCTATCGGTGTTCGTCACGTGGCTGGGATTTCCCGACGGATTCATGTCTCAGCTGGATCGCGCCGAGCAGCAATTGGCCATCTGCCTGACATGGTTCAGCCTCGCCTTCGGGATCGGATTCCTTGGCCTCGGCGCATGGTCATTCCGTGCAGATGTGAGGAAGCCGCTGATATATGCGAGTATCCTCGTCCTGCTCGTTGCTGCGGGCTCTGTCGCGCTTGATCTGCATTTTCGAAGCTACATGATGGACAGCGCTGGCGGCTGAACGTCCGTACGGTGTGAGCGAGATATGGATCTTCGCACTACGGTGACGCGCATTATGGTGACAGTGCGTTCAATTCACTCGCCGTCGCCCGCCTGCTGGCTCTGCGAGAGCGGTCCACGCTTGGCGGACAGTGCCAATTGAGTGCACTGTCACCGTAATTCCGTTTGAGTTGAGTGCACTGTCACTGTAGTTCATCTTCATCCGAGTATGCCGACAACGTATTTCGCCGCCGCAGCAATCGTATCTGTTACTGAGCTATTGGCCGATTGGGCGCGCTCAATCGAGTCGTCAAGCTGACCGGCAACTCTTGGATCGCGCCTCTTCAATTCTTCTATTTGCGTTTTCAACGTCGTGAGTTCTCCCGTGACCTGGTCGTGCTTCTCTTTCACGAGCTTCAAATGAGTCGCCAATAACTCATTCTCACTCTCTAGATGCGCTTTTCCTGCCTGTTCGAGTTTGGTACCCAACCAATAAGCGAAGAGCACTAACGCGCTCACCAAACTCAAGAGCGCTGGGACGAGCCAAGCAAAGAAGGTCGGAGCAAGCGCGTATAATTCAACGAGTTTGTCAGCGACTGCACTAAGGTGGGCAACGGAATTTTCTGCTAGCAAAATCATGATAATATCGCCTTTAAATTGAAACTTTCATTCTAAACTACTTCGCCAAAATCGCAACCGTTTAAGGACCCCACCTTAAACTATGGGCGGATATCATTGTGATAGCTCTCCAGCGGGCGCCGCTCTCGTCCTATGCCTCACGCCCCCTGCCCCTCCTCCCCGTTTCCTGCTATCTCCTACCCTCGCCGTCCCGGCCCAAAGCAAAACCCTCCGTCCATCAAAGGGAGCAACAACCATGCGTTATCTCCACACCATGCTGCGCGTGCGCAATCTCGATGTCGCGCTGAAGTTTTACCAGGATGCGCTGGGGCTGAAGGAGGTGCGGCGGATCGAGAACGACAAGGGGCGGTTCACGCTTCTCTTCCTGTGCTCGGCGGACGATCTCGACGCGCTGAAGGATCAGCCGAAGACGCGCGGCGCGCCGCTGGTCGAGCTCACCTACAATTGGGACGAGGAGAAGTACGGCGAGGACCGCTTCTTCGGCCATCTCGCCTATGAGGTCGACGACATCTACGCGACCTGCGCGCAGCTGCAGAAGGCCGGCGTCACCATCAACCGTCCGCCGCGCGACGGCAACATGGCCTTCGTCCGCTCGCCGGACCTGCACTCGATCGAGCTGTTGCAGAAGGGCGAGCCGAAGCCGCCGCAGGAGCCGTGGCTGTCGATGCCGAATACCGGCCATTGGTAGGCCTGATTGGTAAGGCCTGGCGCCAGGAACAAGCCCGTGCCGGGGGCGTTCACTCCTCAACGATGCGATTGGAGGAGAACGCGATGGGACGCGGAATCTTGTTGTGGATGCTGGGCGTGCCGATCCCGGTGATCATCCTGCTGTGGCTGTTCTTCGGCCACTGACGTCAGGCTCGGTATGCGATGAAGAGCTCCGCCTCGGGCGGAGCTTTTTGCATGAGGGGCTCGGCGCAATCGCCGACGCTGGCGCGGCGAAATTCCGCTATCACCCGCACGGTGGCGGACTGTAGATGGGGTAACGGGCCGGCCGCCCGCTCGCTACGGCGCGATTTGGAAGCGCGCTCGCGAGCGGCCTGTTGGTTGGAAGGCGGTCGTCCCTCAAACTGATGGTGTTCAACGGAGTCGGGCAAGCCCGCTCCAAGCATCATTAAGGGACGACCATGTATCACTATGCAGGAATCGACGTGTCATTGGAATGCTCGAGCGTCTGCCTTGTCGATGGGACAGGCAAGATTTTGCGCGAGACGAAGGTTGCGAGCGAGCCGGAGGCCCTGATCGCCTGGTTCCGGTCGCTGGCCTTGCCGCTGGAGCGGATCGGCCTGGAGGCAGGCCCGTTGTCGCAATGGCTCTACGCGGCTCTGCGGGAGGCAGGGCTTGCGGTTGAGCTTCTGGAGACGCGTCACGTTCGCGATGCCTTCAAGGCGATGCCAGTCAAGTCGGACCGCAACGATGCGCGCGGGATCGCCCAGCTGATGCGGCTCGGCTGGTTCCGGCCGGTGCATTGCAAGTCGGTCGCGGCGCAGGAGACGCGCGCCATTCTGACGGCCCGCAAGCTGCTGCAATCCAAGCTGCACGACATCGAGAACAGCCTGCGCGGCGTGCTTCGCGGCTTTGGGCTGAAGGTCGGCAAGACCACCGAGCGCACCTTCGCCGAGCGCATCCGGGAGCTCGTTGCAGGCCATCCAGGCCTTGAAGTGGTGGCGCAGGCGCTGCTCGAAGCTCATGGCGTGCTGCGGCGCGAGTTCAACAGCCTGGACAAGCAGGTCGCCAGGCTCGCCAGATCGCACCCTCAAGCCCGCCTCCTGATGACGACGCCGTCCGTTGGCCCGATCGTGGCGCTGACCTACGCCTCGGCGGTCGACGACCCGAAGCGCTTCCGCTCATCGAAGGCGACGGGGGCGCATTTTGGCCTCACCCCGAAGAAGTACCAATCGGGGGAAACCGACTACACCGGCCGCATCAGCAAGATCGGCGATGCCTCCGTGCGCGAGGCGCTCTACCAGGCGGCCCACGTGATGCTGACCAAGCCGGTCAGGAATTGCGCGGCGCTCAAGGGCTGGGCGATGCGGATCGCCCGGCGCGCAGGCATGCGCAAGGCCAAGGTGGCGCTCGCGCGCAAACTCGCGGTGATCCTGCATCGCATGCTCGCCGACGCCACGCCGTTCAACCCGATGGCCAAAGCCACGACAAGCTGAGCTAAGGAGTATCGATCGGTTCCGGGCGGGCCACGACACCAGGCTCGTCCGCGCGAGGTCCCTTCGCTGGGACGATGGATCCGGTCAGGCCGCCATCCGGGAAGTGGATCACAACCACGCTTCCGTAGATTGGCCGGCCGGCTCCTCATGCACCCCATCAGGCGACGGCCTCCGCGCCGATCCCGTACAGAAGCAAGTGCCCAGCGATCGGATCACGCAAAAAGGGATTGACTAACCAAGGCCCGTTACAGAAGCCCGGATGGAGCGAAGCGTAATCCGGGACAGTCTCACCGCACGAACAGACCCCGGATTGCGCTTCCGCCTTCGCTCTTTGAGCTACGGCGGACAAGCCGCTCCATCCGGGCTACGACACCGGGATGCACCGCGGGAGAAGCTTCATGCCTGAGACCAAGCTGACGATCTGGGGCCGCGCCAATTCGGTCAACGTGCAGAAGGTGCTGTGGTGCCTCACCGAGCTTGGCCTCGCTTACGAGCGCATCGACGCGGGCATGCAATACGGCAAGACCCGCGAGGCCGACTATCTGGCGATGAACCCCAATGCGCGGATCCCGACGCTGGTCGAGGGCGACTTCGTGCTGTGGGAGTCGAATTCCATCATGCGCTATCTCTGCCTCGCGCATGGACGCGGCACGCCGATCTATCCGGAGGCGCCGAAGCTGCGCACCAGCGTCGACCGCTGGCTCGACTGGACGCTGTCGGCGGTGCAGCCGGTCGACCGTCCGGTGTTCTGGGGCATCGTGCGCACGGCGCCCGCCGAGCGCGACATGATCCAGGTGCAGCGCGATGCCGATGCCGCCGCCGAGGTCTGGGCGATCGCCGACAATCTGCTCGCCTCGCGCCGCTTCATGGAGGGCGACCAGTTCACGCTCGCCGACATCGCGATCGGCGCCTATGCGCGGCGCTGGCTCGGCGTCGAAGGCATCAGCCGGCCGGCGCAGCCGAACCTGACGCGCTGGCTCGCCGAGCTCGGCAGACGGCCCGGATTTGCGCAGTTCGTCGCACCGCCGATGTCGTGACCCGGCGGCGCGGCTCAAAGCGTGACGCGCGCACGTGAAATCGCCGATCTCGCGCGAACTTTCACTGTGGCTGTGCGACTTGACGGCTACTGTGCATGGGGTTGTTTTCGCAACTTTTTTGTTTTGACGTCCGTGCCTAGCGCCGCTCGACCAGCACCACGCAGATGATCAGCACGAGCGTGACGACCGCGGTGGCAAGCTTTGCCGTCCAGCTCATGCCGCGGCCGACCCACCACAGCAGCGCGCAATACATCAGCACGGGGACGATGATATCGAGCCGCAACAGATCCGGCGGCATGGGCGTCAGCGCCCAACAGTGGCGTCGACGCTGATCGCGCCGCCGATCTTCACGCAGGTGCCGGTCGCCTCGACCAGATGGAAGCCACGTCCATACGATGCGCAGGCATTCGCCTTCGCCGCGGCGGATGCGCCCTTCAGCGGCAACACCTTGCCCGCCCGCGGCGGCTCGGATGCCGGAAGGCGCAGCGTCTCGGCCGCGGCCGCGGAGGTGATGAGCAACGAGATCAGGATGAGGAGCGGCGCTCGCATGCCGACCTTCTAGCCCGGACCGGCGCCGCGCGCCATCCGGCCGGCGCACGCGCGAGTGAGATCAGATGAACCTGACGCCGGCCGACTTGCCGCGGCGCCAGATCACCTGGCAGCTCCGCCCGGTGCGGGCATCGCGCGCGAAGGCCATCCGGATCACGCCGGGCAGCTGGCTCGCGTCCTCGTCCATCATGATCTTCGCGCCCGTGTCGGAGATGTCCTGGACCAGGCAATGCCGTGCCGCGAACCCGCCCTCGAGCGTGATCCAGGCGTGCCGCGACAGCAGCTTGCGGGCTGCGCGCTTCTTGGGTTGTGGCATCGGCAAAACTCTCCGCCTTCAGCGCTAGCTCAGGGAACCCTAAGAAACCGTTGAAATCGCCTCCGAATGATCCCGGGGCGGCACTGTCCACCGGTTCCAAAAGGCGTTCCCGAACGGCTTGCCCGCAGCCGCAAAGGCCACTATACGTTCGCGCGCTGCAAGCCGCCGGGATGACTCGGACCGGCCAGCGGCCGTGCCGCCCAAAGCGGCGGGGCTTAGCGTTTGCTCCCTTCGTCTATCGGTTAGGACGCCACCCTTTCACGGTGGAGAGAGCGGTTCGATTCCGCTAGGGAGCGCCATTCAATGAAATCAATAGCTTGCGCGGTTCGATAGCGGCATTAGCGGCAGTCGTTAGCGGCAGGCTTCAGTGTGTCGGAGATCGAAACTGAGCGGCGCCGAGCGGATCGGTTTGCCGCGCCGTGGCACATGCCACGGGACTACGCATTTGGCCGGTTTTACCGCAGTGTTGATCGTCATGGCGAAGTCGGCTGGGCGGCTGTGATGGAGGGTACCACGACGGCGGTGTCCTCGGCTGGCGCCAAGGTCGGCAGCTTCGCCGCCAAGTCGCCCGCAAACATGTTGCAGGCGAACGCGATCTCGCTGAACTCGGCGGAGTCGAAGGTGATCTTCGCGCCCAAAGCATACGATCGACCGCGGTTCTCTCGCTTCAGAAGAATCTCGGCCATGCCGGTATGCTCGTGCGTATCGATAATCACGCCGGCAGCGAGTTCAATTTCATCGCCAGCGGGATTGACGTAGAACATTTTGAGCCGCGGCAACGTCAGCGTCAGGTGTCCGGTTTGATCGACGTCCTCTGCGCCTACGGTGCCCGCCCTGTGCTCCAAGCAGTTACGAACCTTCTGGAACGACGCGAATTCATCGGCGAACGCCAGCGGCGCGGTCAGCCCGGCGTTGACCTCAGCGAGCAAGGTTGGAAACGGCAGGCGCCCTGCACGCTTTCGGATCTCTGCGACCTTTGCCTGGAACTCGCCCCACGTCGTATGGGTTTGCTGGTTCTTCACCAGCTCGATGTAGAAAACGGCTTCCTCGAGCGATTCGCGAACACCGCGCGCCAGTTCGTGAAAACCTTTGGCCAGCAGCCAGTTCTCGTAAAGCGCAAACCGCTCGGTCGCGGTCATGTCGGGCCCCGTGAACTTGTACGCCATCGAGTTCGTGACGATCGCGGGCTGTTTCGAAAGATCGCTGGCGGCCGCCGACTGCAGGCAGAACGTCACGATTTCGTTGCACTGCCACGCTGCTCGCTGCGCCGGCGCGGCTACGCCATTGGCGTTTAGATTGATTTGCAGTTGTTGCATAATGTGCCCCCGCATGAAATCTAGCACAAACGGCAACGACCGGTGCATTTGCCTATCTACAGGCAGCGGGTCGCGGGCTCAGACCCCTAGAATGGCGGTCTCAATTCCAAAGCGGTCAAAGGAAAGTTTCGCGAGCCGGCGCCGAACCATGCTCAATCCTACAGCCGGCACATATGCGCCTGCGCTGTGCTGGCGTTCATGCGCATGCTGCACCAGGTAGCCAGGCGCGAACCTCGTGGCAGCTGTTGACCAAGGCCAGCGTGCCGCTCACGCGCACGGTGCCTGAGATCCGTTCAGCGATCGCGCTGACGCTACCGTCTACGATGCGGTCGCTGCTACCAGTCATCCCCGTTAACGACCGGCGCGACCGAACGAACTGGCGCAGCTGCAATCACTAAACGCCTCAATCGTCTCATTCGAGAGAAACTGAAATCACCAATCCGAAATACAGCGCCTACACGGAGTTGCATAGCGTCGTGGAGCGGACGGTGGCACGGAAAGCACCCCCATTCAAAGGATCACGCGCATGCGCAACGAACTGCACGCTGCCTGGCCGAGCGAGGCAAGGAAGCAAAGTGGGCTTGAACGCGGCGCCCGATCCCTCAGCCTCGACTATACCGTCGGCTCGTGAACGCTCGGGAACCTCCAAGCATTTGACATCGAATTGGACCTAACTTTCAATTCTTGTCTTCGGCCTTCGAATAGCTACTTAATTGTGACAAACAAGCCAACAAGCCTCGGTAAGCCCAAAGAGCTTTTGATCTGACGTGACTGAGTGCCCTCACCATTGCGTCCGTTGCCTTAACGGCTATGAGCTTATCCGTAAGTACCGTTGCGACGACTGCGGCGCGGTGATGATGTGCGCCTGCGACGAGGAAATCGGCCGGAAACATTTACCTCACCAGCTCAATGCCGGAGCGGAGCTAGACACCAAAATTAGAGTGCCCGTGACGGCAGGATTTGTCGCCAACATCTGTGAGGGCTGCCGATCATTGCCGCTGACCCCATACCCCAAGGCTGCGATTTTCGGCCAGACCTCAAAAATTCGGCGCTATTACTGGCGAGAAATTACCTTTGAGGAGATCAAGCGATTCGACGCGTGGTCGGATGCTAACGGTCATCCGCCGCTCAGCTCGCCGGAAAGCATAGCAGCAAAGAAAGCGATCGAGAAAGACGTACTGGCCGACGTAAAGCGACTGCACGCCACCTCCCCCAAATATACCTACAAGAACGAAGCGGATTCTGAGATTGTCGAAAAGTATTCAGTCGAGCAGGTAGCGCTACAGGCGGTATACACCGCCGACCCGACCGGCAAAGGCGCTATTGTCTTGGGGTTCAATGGTCCCTGCAACGTCGAAGAATTCGTTTCGGACCATTACCGAGCGCTCGGCTATGAGACGTTATTCTTAGAAAGTGTGCCATTCCACGTGCTGTTCGGGGTCTTCATGTGGCTCGTTGTCCAAGACCCTTCTGACCCGTTAGTGCAGATCGTCGGCTTTGGCGATCGAATTGCATTTGAGAAGGGCGAAGCGGGCGAGATGGTTTGGTCCCATCATCCGCAAGACTTCGGCTCTAAGGGTTATGCCAAGCGCCGCGACGACGCGATCAACGAACATCTTTCGTCCGACTGGCTGGAACCAGGCGAGTTGCAGTGGCTGTTCGACTATTGGCTTGGGCCGAGCGAAAAGCTTCGTCAGTATCTTTGGGCGCACAGGGATTCGGATATCCAAACCGCGAGAAAGCTCCTTGATATCCTTCCGCCATCGGACATCCAAAACATCCTGCGCTACTTGGTCGACGATTACTGGCATCACTATCTCGGATGGCCCGACCTTTTGGTTTATCGACCGGGAGAACTCTTTTTTGCGGAAGTTAAGTCTACGGGCGATAAGCTAAGTGATGAACAAAAGCAGTGGATCAGGGCGAACCATGAACGGCTCAATTTTCCGTTCAAGCTGGTTAAGGTGCACAAGGCAATAAAGCCCTGAGGGTATCGAGCTCGGAGATCTGTCTTTACGATCCACATGGAATTGCAGAGCGTCGAGGAGCGGACGGTGGCACGAATGCTCGCCATTCAAAGGCTCGCGCGCATGCGCAACGAGCTGCACACGACCTCACCGAGCCGGGCCTAGGCCTTTGAAGTCGGAAGCGACGCGGAAGCTAAGTGGGACGACACTTCGCATGACCGGCGTCCGGCTTTTCGAGGGTAACGATTTCCCCACGTGACCGCTCTCCGAAGGAAAGCTCGGGCTCACCAGGGATCAGGAACGTCTGACCACCGGCCACCGCTCGTCTTTGGCTCTTCCTTGGCACCGTCGTGCTCGCGCGCAAGGGACGCTGCGCTCTTCGCCCTTGCGCGTTGCGCGCGCCGTCGCCCGCGGGTCGCCTGCGACGGCGGCTCCGGGGATCAGACTTTTCAGATTGCTGGGATGCTTTAAGTTGACGGACAACTGGGGTGCAGACGCGAAGAAGTCGGCCTGACGCCGCCTAACGGCTGGCGCTGGCCCGCCTACATCCCTGGACATCGCAATCCCGCAGCTTCCTCGGCTTTCGCCAGCGCGACCTCGTTAGCCCTCTCTTGGTGGATGTCGACTGCTCCATAAGAGCAGGCCCTCCTGTTATCGATCGCGAAAACTGAAAGTTCCTGGACCTCTCGCTCGTCGTCACCCGGTCGCCGCCAAGTCCGGATCACGGCGGCTCTTGGCGCGCCGCCGCGAATGATCCATTGCACCTTATCACCGAATGCCTTGCCAGCACCGTACCATTGCGCCGTCGGGCCGGCCTTCGCAATCGCACGAGATGGCGCTAGGGTGAGCGACACCATGTTGCCCTCGTCCGCGAAGCGCACGGCATACCCGGCTGGACCCGGGCAAGTCCACACGCTGAATTCAGGTTTCGACTCATCCCTGCATTTCGGCCCGATGGCGGCCGTGAACGTCGTATCCGCGAGCGCACTGCCAACGGCCATTATCGCCAGCACAGTGGCGAGTCCCAGAATGCTTCGCATGTTTTCCTCATCGTTCGCGCCACGACCGTTCTAATGCTGGGCAGTGAACGAATGTCTCTCGCTCAGAACAAAGGTCTACAGAACGCGGTCCTCCCGCCCGCTGACAGCCATCCATTCGCAGCCTTTCGTTTAGTATTCACTTGGGAGGAGAATAGTGCTGCTGATGCACCAGAGCGTGATGCCGGGCTCGGGAAAGTCAGTGAACGAAATGGCTTTGGTGTGGACAATGCGCTCGTTGCCGTTCTTGCAGGTCAGCGTGGCGGCACCATCCTTTACGTCCAGTCTCCAAACCTGAAATGCTTCCGCGCGCATAGCGCTTTCATTCCGCTGCGCGAGAGCGATCTCATCCAACAGCCAGTAAGCATGCGCTGCGTCTGCCACACGCTTAGAGCCATCGGTATGAGGACGTTCGGATTTAGTGGATGCCGGTACCAGTTTTCCGAGCCAGTGAAGTGGCGCAGGTGTTCAAAGTCCAAAGTCATATTGCTTCTCTTCCGCTTTGGGTTGCGCATGCAAACCGACTAGCCAAGCGGCAATGAGCGAGGGAAAGCCGTCACCAGGTCGGAAAACCGCAAGGTGGTGCGGACCGGAGCGTTAGCGACTACACGGCTCGCGCGCTTTCCGCCCGAAGGGTTGCCTTGACGGCTTGGGGCGGCACGACCAAAACGCCTACGCTGTGCTTACGTTATCAAACACTATTGTTTCGCTCGGACATGCGCTGCAGGCGCATCGCCGCAACTGACATAGCGTGTCAGACGAAGCTTAGCGGAGTGAACCCGCGGACGCCGAGACCGGTTAACAGCGGCACCCGACAGGATGGGCAGTGATAGCGACGCCGAAGGCGGGCCCCTCCTGCGAGTGCCCCCAGCGAGGCGTTCCTAATTTCTTGAGCGAGGATCGCGCGCACGGACGCGTGGGGGGCTCATAGAGCCCGGCAGTGTTGGCGGGCGCGACCTTGCAAAAGATTGACGGTCCTATACGGCTCAGAACACGGATATAATTCGGATCGCGCAGGTTTTTTCCGTTGATATCCGCATGGATATTTTGCCGAAGCCTATCGCTCGGCATTCTTTTGGTCGTCGGACGTAGCTAGGTTATTTCCGACGGCGTTATTGAAAATCTCAGGGTGTCTCTAGCCAGAGCCAAAAAGGTTGGAAACAACGCTGGTCGGTGTACTGACGCCATGCACAATGGGAGGACGTCGATTAGTGGCAGATATCGTCACCCCGGCCCGTCGCTCACAGATGATGAGTCGCATCCGGGGAAAGGGAACCAGGCCGGAGCTGCTGGTCAGGAGCGCCGCGCACCGGCTCGGCTTCCGGTTCAGACTTCATGTGAAGAAGCTTCCCGGGTCGCCGGACCTGGTATTCCCCCGCAGGAAGACAGCCCTCTTCGTCCATGGCTGTTTTTGGCACAGGCATCAGGGGTGTCCTTATTGCTATGTGCCTAAGTCGAATATACAATTCTGGCGTGAAAAATTTAAGAAGAACATGTTACGCGACGAACGCGTACGGACGGGGCTGGAGGAAATGGGTTGGCGGGTCGCAGTCATCTGGGAGTGCGAAACGGCAGATCCTGACAGCCTGCGCAAAAGGTTGAAGGGATTGCTGGGTCGCAAATGATTGCCGCAGATGCACTGCTGATTCGCCAGAGGAAGCTGGCACGGCTGCGTTCGGGCGGCAGCCCGCGCGCCCTGGAAATTTGTTCCGGCGCGGGCGGCCTGTCCCTGGGCCTGCAGACTGCCGGCATCGAGCTTGCCGCCCATATCGAGATCGATCCCGAGGCCGCCGAAAGCTACGCCCTCAACTTTGCCAACGGTCGTAACCTCGAAGGCCCATGGGCTCTGCCACGGGACATGGAAAGAGTCACCGCAGCGGAACTGGTAGCCGAGCTTGGGCTGCCAACCTCATCCGAGGACTCGTTCGACGTGCTGGCGGCCGGCCTGCCTTGCCAAGCCTTTGCCCGTATCGGCAGGTCCAAGCTTCGCTCCGTGTCCGGCGGCGAGGAAGACGCGTTCCAGAAGGACCCGCGTGCGTCGCTGTATCGTCGCTTCCTTAAATACGTCGAGGACACGCAGCCGCTCGCCATCATCATCGAGAATGTGCCTGACATTCTCAACTTTGGCGGCCACAACGTTCCTGAAGAGATTTGCGAACATCTGGAGACCATCGGGTATTCGACGGGCTACACGATCTTGAACGCTGCCTACTTCGGCGTGCCACAGATCAGGGAGCGGCTTTTCATCGTGGCGCTCGCCCGTGTACTGGGTGAGGAGCCGCGCTTCCCGGAGCCCACTCATTTTGCCGAGCTGCCGAGCGGCTATCAGGGGTCGCGCAGGGTCGCGCTCAAGCACGTCGATCAGAACAGCGGTCGCTTCCATCAGCTTCACGAACCAGCCGAGACATTGAAGGCAGCCGTAGGAGCCAGGGAAGCGCTCGGCGATCTTCCGCGCATAACCGAGCATACGACCGACCCGAAGGTCATCCGTCGACGCAAGCTGACCGACGAGCTGCCGTATCGCGAAAGCAAGAAGCCCTTGTCGGCATACGCAAGCCTGATGCGGAGCTGGGAGGGATTCACCAGCGACGCCGGTACCGATGGACATCTTGTGCGCCTTACGCCGCGCGATTTCCCCATTTTTGAAGCCATGGATCACGGGGCTGATTATCCGCAGGCAAGAAAGCTGGCGGAGGCGATGTTCAGGAAGGCGCTGAGCAGAAAGCGCCTGACCGGCGTTCACAAGAACTCCGCGGCCTATCGCGAGCTCAGAGCCGAGATGGTCCCGCCCTACGACCCCGAGAAGTTTCCGAACAAGTGGTGGAAGCTTGATCCCGCGAAGCCGTCTCGCACGCTGACGGCGCACATGGGCAAGGATACCTACTCGCACATCCATTACGACAGCCAGCAGTGCCGGACCGTCTCAGTGCGCGAAGCAGCACGCCTGCAGTCCTTCCCGGACGGCTTTGTCTTTGCGGGCGCGATGAATGCAGCGTTCCGCCAGATCGGTAATGCGGTCCCTCCCCTGCTTGGTCTCGCCGTCGCGCGGGTCTTGCGTCAGCAGTTGGATCATGCTGCCCGGTCCGCAGACAGTACCAGTGATCGTCAGGTAGCCTGAGGACATGGCGCGAGAGCGGCCCGTCGAGATCACGCCTTCAGCAGCAGCTCTGGTAGAGTCTCTCAGGGGTCTGGGCTATTCGCCGGAAACTGCGATCGCCGACCTGATCGACAACAGCATTGCGGCGAACGCCGCAACGGTCGAACTTGAACTCGACTGGAACAACGGCAGTCCCCAGGCTGCACTACTGGACGACGGCCACGGCATGAATGCCGCTACGCTGGCCGAGGCCCTGCGTTTCGGCGGTATCGGTCCCTCTTCCGCACGCACCGCCAGCGACCTCGGCAGATTCGGGCTGGGTCTGAAGACGGCGTCACTGTCGCAATGCCGGCAGCTCACGATCATCAGCCGCACCGGCGGGAAGACATCTGCCCTCGTGCTCGATGTTGACGAGATTGCAAAGCGGGGGTGGTTTGCGACTAGGCCGACATCGCCGCCGCTGCATCCCCTGGCAGCAAAGCTGTTGCAGCTTGAACATGGCACGCTGGTCCTGTGGGACCGCATGGACTCGCTGGGCGGGTTGTCAGGACTTGAGAAGGAGTCCTTCTTTCTGCGCCTGGAAGACATCCGGGCTCACCTCGGCATGGTCTTCCACCGGTTCATCAATGGTGACGCAGACAGGCTTGCAATCATCCTCAACGGGCGGCCGATAAAGGCCTGGGATCCGTTCCAGATTGCGCATCCCGCGACACGGGAGCTGCCTTCGGAACGTGTTCGCCATGCGGGCTCCGCGTTCACGGTGAAGCCGTATGTGCTTCCCCACCGCGACCGCTATGCAAACGAAGCGGAATATGAAGCCGCCGGAGGTCCTGGCGGCTGGGGAGCGCGTCAGGGCTTCTATGTTTATCGCGGCAGACGGCTGCTCGTCGCTGGCAGCTGGCTGGGCCTTGGTGGCGCACGAACCTGGACTCGCGATGATGCCAGCCGTCTGGCCCGTATCGAAGTCGACCTTCCGACCGACCTGGATAGGGACTGGCGGATCGATGTCCGCAAGTCCCAGGCTCGTCCCCCAGGCGTACTCCGGGCCCGTCTCACGGCAATTGGAAACCGTTGCCGTCAGGAAGCCCGGGAAGTCTTTGCGTTTCGAGGCCAGGGGCCACGTTCGCGCGGGCTACCCCATAGTGCGCCCGCGGTCTGGCTCACTGTCCACGGACCGAAGGGACTGCAATACAGGATCAATCGCGACCACCCCGCAATAGCCGCCTGCCGCAACAGTGCACGAGGCGTTCGTCCCTTCGACGCTGTTCTGTCGATCATCGAACGAAGCGTGCCGGTGGAGCGCATATGGCTGGACGTTTCAGAATCCGATGGGGCTGCGACGCCGCCGATGGAAACGGATGAGATTGCGCAGCTCGGCGAGCAACTCCTTGAACTCGGGAAGGCTCTGCCGGCATCCATGACACCCGATCAGCGGGCAGACATGCTTCTCCTCAATCTTCCCGGCGACCTGACGATGCTGAGGGCAGAACTGTTGCGCAGGATGAAGGGGCAGCATGACAGACGTGGTTGAAGCACTCGCGCTGAGAGCCAGAAAAATCCTGCAGGTGCAGAAGGAAGCAGGCGAGGAAATCAGTCGCGACGCCATCTCGCGAATTGTCGAGCTGGACGCTCAGACATTCAGCATGATCACCAGGCAGCCCATCAGCCCGGAGCAGAAGGAGGCTGCGGCACGGCTGCTCTGGACCATCTTCGTGACCGAGCAAGGCCCCGCGCTCACGTTGCAGGACAAGGAACGCCCCGTGCCCTGGTATCTTGGAGACCGTCGGCAGCCGGGTCCATTCATGCAGCGCTACGTCAACAAGCTGGAGGAAGATGGCTGGCCCGAAGATTCAGTCCGAGAGCTAAAGAACAGCACTGCCAGGATTCTGGAGGTCATGGATGATCCTAGACGCCCGGGAACTTGGGACTGGCGAGGCCTTGTTGTTGGTGACGTGCAGTCAGGAAAGACCGCCAGCTATGCCGGCGTCGTGAACCGCGCAGCGGACGCAGGCTATCGCATTATCATAGTCCTTGCCGGCATGCACAAGATACTACGCCTGCAGACGCAAAAGCGCTTCGACAAGGACTTTCTTGGCTACGACACGAATCCGAAGACGCGTCGGCCTAATCAGCCCCTGCGTACAATTGGAGTCGGAAATTTCAATGCGCAGCTCATCGTGGACAGCCTCACCATGGCCGATCCCAATGGCGACTTCAATCAGCGCATGGCCGATCAGGCCAACTTCTCGCCCGTAAATCAGCCCTGTCTGCTGATCGTCAAGAAGAACGCAAAAGTCCTCGAAAACCTCAACAACTGGATCGCGCGCTTGCCGGCACCTGCCAAGGCGGCTCCCGTTCTTGTCATCGACGACGAGGCGGATCAGGCTTCGGTAGATACCGGTGATCAGCCTTTTCTCGAAGACGGCACATTCGAGCAGGATTACGATCCAAAGCGCGTCAACGGTGAAATCCGACGCCTGCTCATGTCATTTGAGCGCAGGGTATATGTCGGCTATACGGCGACGCCATTCGCCAACATTCTCATTCACGACGAGCGGTCGGCGAAGGACTATGGCCCGGACCTCTTTCCATCAACCTTCATCGTCTCGCTTACACCCCCCGATGACTATTTCGGCCCGGCCGCCGTCTTCGGGACCAACGATGACGCAGATAACCCAGGCCTGCCTCTGGTCCGGCCCCTCGATCAAAAAGGGGAAGGCTGGATTCCTGATAAGCACGACAAGTACCTCAAGCCGCGCTTCAATAATCGGGACGTCATCCCGCCAAGTCTGAGGGAAGCCATCGACGCCTTTCTCCTGACCTGTGCTACCCGCGCAGCCCGCGGACAGGAGCGGGAACATAATTCGATGCTTGTTCATGTCTCGCGCTTTGTCGACGTTCACGATGAGGTCCACCGCCAGGTCGAAAAGTATCTGCGCGAAACGCGCGCGATGATTTCGAACGGCGATCGGGAAACCATGCAGCGCCTGAAGGCCGTGTGGGAAACGGACTATATCCCGACCACAGAGGCGGTCCGATCGACTCTCTACGGCCGGAACACGATTCCTGTGACGTGGGATCAGGTTGCCGCGGTGATTGCCGAAAGTTCGGACAAGATCCAGGTCATCACGGCGAACGGCAAGACGAAAGCCGACATCGACTACGATGCGTACAAGGACACGGGCTATTCGGTGATTGCGGTGGGTGGCGACAAGCTTTCGCGCGGCCTTACCCTAGAAGGACTCTCCGTCAGCTATTTCCTGCGCGTCTCGCAGCAGTACGACAGCCTCCTCCAGATGGGCCGCTGGTTCGGCTATCGCAGAGGATTTGCCGACCTGTGCCGTCTGTTCACGACCCCTGACATGGAGAACTGGTTCCGCTACGTCGCCACGGCGCAGAATGAGCTGCGCGCCCAGTTCTTCGAAATGACTCAGGTGAACGCCACTCCGAAGGATTTCGGGCTGAAGATTGCCGTCCACGACATCCTGGAAGTGACGGCAAAGAACAAGCAGCGGCACGCGGAGCTGCGACAGAGCAGCTATGCGGGCGAAGGCAAGGTACAGACCGTGATGTTCCGCGAGCGCCAGACCGTCGAACGGAACGCGGCTATCACCGATGACTTCCTGTCGAGCCTCGGTGCGGGCACCGATAATCCGCGACGACCAGGCCCCGGAAACAGGAAGGCTGATGGCACGCTCTGGACCGGCGTCGCCGGCAGAGAAGTCGCCGAATACCTGAGGAACCTGACCTTCCCGCCCGAAAGTCTTCAGGTCGATGGAAAGAAGCTGTCGAGCTTCATCAATGCCCAGCTCGGCATGCAAACACCTGAACTGACAGACTGGACCGTCTTCCTTGCCACCGGCGGCGAAAAGGAAGTCGACCTTGCAGGACGCCGTCGCCGGTGCGTCCTCCGCAATCCAAGGAAGCCCCGGAACGGACAGCAGTCGCCAGAAGATCGTTTCATCATCGGTACGACGCTCAGCCCTCTGGATCAGGCGATCGATCTGACAGATGCCGAGTTCGACGCGGCCCTGGTCAGGACGAACCGGGAAAGAAGGTCCCGCACCAACTCAGGAAGTGCCGAGACCAACGTTCCGTCCGGCGAATTCATCCGCAAGGTCCGTGGCACCCGCCCGCAGAATGGTCTCCTGATCATCTACCCTATCGATCCGGACAAGGCCGAGGTTGAGCAGACCGATCGTCCAGTCATCAGCGTCGTCGTCAGCTTCCCGGACAGCAATGCAGCGGACAAGCGCGTGTACCTCATCAACAGCGTCGAGCAGCGTGAAGAGTCATGACGGCTTGGCTGGCAGTTCTCAATGATGCCTGGGACGAACTCGCACAGAGGGCGCCTGTTGCACGCCAGTATCGAACAAAGCTGATCTCGACGGAAGTACCGCTGGATATTTTTGCCGGGATGCGAGCTGCTGACGACTCGCCTTGCCTGATGCTTCAGACGTCGACTGCGCCCGAGGCTCTCTTCGAGCTTGGCGGGATGCGATTGAGCACCGTACCTGACCAGTCCGGCCCTTTTCTCGTTCTGGCTCTGGAGGACCGAAGCAGACGCGACCTGTTTTCCACGATCTGCGCAGATGTCGTTGCTGCTGCAGCCCAGGTCGGGGCAGCAGACGCTCTGCAGCAGTTTCTCGCGCGCCTGAATGCCTGGAGACAGTTCCTTCGCGAGAGGCGCAGTGGACTTTCGCGACCGGAGACGATCGGCCTGATGGGTGAGCTTCTTGTTCTGGAACAGTTGCTGGCGGCCAACGCGCAGGGCCTGTCCGCTTGGCAGTCCCCCAATGACGGCCTGCACGACTTCCAGAGCAACGGTCATGCGCTCGAAGTCAAGACCGGCCTCGGCCCCTCGTCCTCGATCACGATCTCCAAGCTGGACCAGCTCGACGCAACAGGACTTCGGCAGCTTGAGCTGCTGCACGTCAGACTTGTCGAAGTGCCCGGCGGCCGATGCCTCCGGGATATCGTCGCCGCGATCATGAGCATCCTGCCCGATGACGCTTCAAGGCGCACATTCCAGAATGCGCTTCTAGGCCGCGGTCTGATGCCGGATGACGATTCAGCCAGAATCGCACCCAGGGTTCAGCAACGTTCCATTGATGCCTATTCCGTATCCGAGGGCTTCCCCCGCCTGCTCCGTGGCGCTCTGCCGGTTGCCATCACCGAAGCAAGCTATACGCTTGATGTTCGAGCCCTTGCTGCCTTTTCCACTGACGCGACCGCCACTCTCGATGCGTTCGTGCAAGGAGGTCGCTCATGAACGATGATCCGATTGCCAAATTTGCCGAGGAAATCGTCGGCGAAATTGAAGAATCATTGTCGAGTGACGAACCTTTCTCTCAGGAAATATTTACGCGACTAATTCTTGAGCGTCTCGAAGATGCCAATCACCTGGATGGCACGTTCCCGCTGTTCCAGCAGGGTCGCGTCCGCAACGCGATCTATCGCATTGACGGCTACTCGTTCGATGAGGAGCGGTCCCGGCTGGAACTGTTCACCACCATCTATCGCGAAGACCTGCCACCGGTACGGATTCCGCAGCCCGAAGTGAATCGTGCGTTTGAGCGGGCCATTCGTTTCGTCAATGCCTGCGTGGAAGGTCTTGCCGCTCACCTCGAACCTTCCAACAGCGACGCCAGCGATCTCGCTAGACTCATCGAAGCTCAGGCGCGGACGCTCGGAAGTGTCAAGATTACCCTTCTCACCAATGGCGTGGTCGACAAGACCACGGGGTCAACCGACTGGCGCGACCACAAGGTCGAATTTGACACCTACGACATCGTACGGCTGCAGAGAATTCTTGGCGAAGGCGAAACGCGTGCGGATATCGCCGTCGACCTTGAGGCGCTGACGGGGAGTCCCGTCCCATGTTTGCACGTTCCCAGTCAGGCCGGCGAGTACGACGCCTATCTTTCTGTGCTGCCTGGCGAGGCGCTTTCGCGCATCTACGACCGTTACGGCGTACGCCTGCTTGAATTGAACGTGCGCGCCTTTCTTGGCCTGCAGGGCCGAAAGAGCGTCAACGCGGAACTCAGGCGCACCATTGCCGACCAGCCTTCCATGTTCCTGGCTTACAACAACGGCATTGTTGCTACGGTTGATGACCTTGAGATCGTGAACGACAGGGCCGGACGGCCTTCGATCAAATCGCTCAAAGGACTCCAGATCGTCAATGGCGGCCAGACGACGGCTTCCCTTCACCGCGCGCGTCGCAAGGAGAGCCTCAACCTTGGGAACGTCGCCGTCCCCGTCAAGATCATCAAGGTCGGTGGTGCGGACCTTGGCGAAATGGTCGCTTCCATCTCACGAGCAGCAAACCGGCAGAATACCGTCCAGCTCGCGGATTTCTCGGCAGGCGATCCCTTCCATCAGCAGGTCGAGGAAATCGCGAATAATACTTGGCTGGATGACGGCAAGGGTCGCTGGTTCTACGAGCGCGCTAGAGGCTCCTACCTAGCCGCGGAACAGAAGGCTGCCTACCGGAAATCCGACCAGCAGACCTTCCGCGCGCAGACGCCCAAGCAGCGGCGGATCAGCAAGCTTGATATGGCCCGCTATCTGACCGCGTGGGACGGCCTACCCTACCGCGTCTGCCTCGGTGGACAGAAGAACTTCCAGCATTTCATGCAGCGGATGAAGGACAGCAATCCACCGCCGCCCGACACGACATGGTTCAAGCGGCTCGTTGCAAAGGCTATTTTCTACCGCGCCGTCGAGAAGACGATCCGGGCGATGAAATTTCCGGCATATGGCGCGCAGATTACAGCCTATGTGGTGTCCGGGTTTGCCCAAAAGACCGGGGGCCGCGTTGACTTCGACCGGCTATGGTCGCGCCAGTCCGCTAGCCCTGAAGTTGAAAGACTAGTCGAAGCCTGGGCACCTCAGATTGATTCGCTGCTGCGCCAGTCGGCCGGGCAGAAGAACCCCAGCGAATGGTTCAAGAAGGAAGAGTGCTGGCAAGACATCGTGAACCGGCTGCCGGCGCTTTCCGACCCGCTCCCCCCAGAGCTTTCATACGCCGCAGCAGACGATGGAGATGACGCGACCGCGTCGCCTTCTCGGGCCCATTCGGTTGCCGACTATGAGCGGATCGAGCAATGCATAAACGTCACCGCGGCAACGTGGCTCGAGGTGGCGGAGCGCGGGCAAAAGGCCGGCGTTGTTCACTGGAAGGTCGCGGCCATCTGTCGAACCATTGCCAGCTACGCCGCGGGTGGATGGGACAAGAAGCCGTCCGCCAGACAGGCCAAGCCTGCGTTGGAGGCCTTTCAGGCCTGTCAGCGGGCGGGCGTGGTTGCAAGAGCAGCCGCGACTGAGGCGGCGACGATTTTTTAGTTTCTAGGAAACTCCCCGCAAGCTAGGCGGATACCTTCGCCGCGTTGCGCGTGTGAGCTTCGAACTGCAGGCAGCTGATTTGCGTCATTGTCTGAATGGATGCTCATATGCATCCAATACTACACCTGTGTTGACTGCGACACCTTTGATTGAATTTCGGTGCAACTTCTTTTAAGAGCAAGACCATTGAATAGGAAAAACTAACATGCCGATCTTGAGAACGAGGGTGAGAGGCGACGATGATGGACGAATTGCGATCGCCGCTGAAGGCAAAGAAGGCGCACTAAGCGCAGTTACGAAGTGGGTGCCAATAGAGGTTATCGCCTTCTATGAAGGCGTGACGACGCCATTTGCTGACCAAATTGCCCCCTATCTTCTTGAATTGATGGTTGTTGGTCTGATCGTGACGTTCTTATGGATCGCATTTGCGACCGAGACTGCACAGGCGGCAAGCAGGATCGCTTGGCGCCAAGTGGTGTTGTCGTGTATCGCATTCTTCTTTTGGATTGTTGGAACCAGCAGTCCAGATATTTGGAAGCTGCATTTCGGTTGGTGGCATCCTGGCTTCGGGCCGGCCGCCTTGGCAGCCGGGGCTATCCTTCTGCCAATCGCCGATGGAATCATGAAACGGTTGGGGATACGACAAGACTGAGATGAGCAGCCTAGTCGCCATCAAGAACGCACGCGACGTTGTCGTCGGAACTGGCATCCTAGTGAAAGCGGATCGAGTGCTCACCTGCGCACACGTTGTCAACGTCGCGTTGGGCAGGACAAGCAGCGAAGCGAGCAAGCCCGGTCCAAACGTGGCCGTGTCCCTCGCCTTCGAAGTCTCTCCGGCTGAACGACGAAGCGCGGTCGTAGCCGATGAAGACGGCGCTTGGAGCGCGCCACCAGCTTCGGGGATAGCGGGCGCTGACATCTGCCTGCTTCGCCTTCGGGAAGTCGCGCCGACTTCAGCCAAGATCGCAAAACTTCGGGTCCTCCATTTTGATAAGCCCTTCGAGGCA
Organism: Bradyrhizobium sp. USDA 376; assembly: GCF_054063675.1. Classification (NCBI taxonomy): domain Bacteria; kingdom Pseudomonadati; phylum Pseudomonadota; class Alphaproteobacteria; order Hyphomicrobiales; family Nitrobacteraceae; genus Bradyrhizobium; species Bradyrhizobium sp. USDA 376. The sequence continues at coordinate 6,276,424 of NZ_JBSSGN010000001.1, read as the reverse complement.
CGGGTAAGCGGCTTTCCCCAGGAGTGGAACGCCCGTCCGAACGCGATGCAAATTGATTTTGCTACCATCGACGTCGTGGGACAGGAGAACAATCTCTGGATGCTTAGGGCAGCCCCAGCGGCGGCAAATGCCGCCATCGCCGCTCGAAAGCGCCCTGCCGGAATGATCCATGCAGGGTTCAGCGGTGGCCCGGTAGATCGAGACGGAGAGGTCATCGCAATCGCCGCGGAGGCACGCCCGTTTGCAGAGGCTACTGCTTATGCGATTCCTGTGTCGCGAATGTCACCTGCTATCTTGGATTCCTTGTCTGTTCTTCCAGCCGGATTTGAAAGGATCGCGCCGCACGCGGAGGACCTGTTTGCTGGAATACGAGCTCGCCGACGTCAACTCTCTGTCGAGTTAAATCTCTCGATTCGACTTTGCCCGACCTACGATGCCGTACTAGCTACTTACCGGAACGCGCGTCGAGCAGATTCGACGGCCACGCAGGACGAATTCAGCGCCCTATCTTTTGCGGAGCTTCTGTGGAAAAGGGAACCGACTTCGTCGGGGCGACGGCTGTCCGCTGTTCTTCTTTCCTCTCCTGGAGGCGCGGGGAAGTCGAGCTTCCTGGAGCGATTGGTCCTTGCCGCTCCTGCCTTCAATCTAGTTCCATTCTACGTCGACTTCGCCAGCGCGACGCGGCCGCCCCGTGAAACTACCGACGCCGAAGATGCGCTGAGAGATTGGTTTGGAATGTGTGCCACGGGGGATTACACAGGCTTTAGGAACCTCGCTAGGCGGGAAGAGCCCGCAGCGACGCACCTTCGGCCGTTACTCATCCTTGACGGCTTAAACCAAGCGAAGATCGATGCCGAACGAGTCCTCGCCCTACTCGCCGAGTTGCTAAGCAGTGTCCTGCCATATGCGAGCGTCGTGGTTTCGGATCGCTTAATCCTTCGGCAGGCATCGGATCGTTTCGATCGTGCGGCAATTGCACCGCTCTGCTCCACTGAGATCCTTCGAGGTCTGCAAGGCCTGAATATCACTGGAATCGAAAGCGATGCGGGCTGGCAGCCGTTGTTGTCTTCGCCCTTCTATTTGAATCAGCTGAGGCTGCTCATCACTCGGAGCGGCCCGGCGAGTGCGTCGGGTCCGGTACCGAGCCGCTTTACATTGCTGGACAGCACACTCCGTGAAGTCCACAGACTTCACGGAAAGGAAAGAAATGCCGTCGCTGAGGCGGCATTCCAACTCTATCGATTACGTAAGAGCACTGCCTTCGACAAGGATGACCTTCAGAGAGCTCTGGAAGCCGGCACACACTATGCCGAGTTGCCCTTGGAGCGGGCTGTTGAACTGGCGGAACTGTTGGTTGAGCGGGGACTCGTGCACCCGACCACCGACGCTATGGAATTCAGCCACCAGCTCCTGCACGATTTCCTCGCGGCATCCCGCATCGCTGCAACGACGGATGGAGAGGATGCCGACCTGCTCCGCGCGCCAGCGTTCGATGCGCTTTCACTGAACGCCGCCTCTCCCGACGCAATCGAGATGGCGGTGGAAGCACTCGAAACATCGGACTGGCAAAAGCAATACGCAAGACTAGTGCCGCTTGATCCGCGCCGCTTCCTCACCGAGGTCTACGATTGGAACTACTGGATAACACTGCAGGTCGTAATGAGCCTTGACCGGCGGCAAGCCCTTTCGTCGCCTCATCTTCGTATCGTGAGACACGCCATCTATGCCCTGAATGTAGAGAAGCGTTTCGACCTATTCGTCCATAGTTCGGAACGCATCAAAACTATCTTGGAGCAGCTGGCGGGTTCTACAGCCGTCGAATTTGTGAAGAGCGAAAGTCTGACTGAGCTGACAAAACTTGCCAGCGAAGCCATTGATCCCGAGCTGTCTTCTTTGAACGAAGGACGGTCCTACTGGCAAAATTGGTTGTCTCTATATCTCGGCAAACTCGATGAGTACTCGATGATCGATTCTCTCTGGAGGGATCCATTAATCGGGTGGACAGCGGCAAATGTGCTGCGTAGAGGCGGCTTTGGGGAGAGCACAATTTCAGAGCTCTTCAGGCTCTACCGCATCTCTCGCTCAACCTCTGATCGCGACTTGCGAGCGGTTGGCTTTCGCTGGCGTTTGGTGCACGCTCTCAGCGGCGCACAGAACGACAGCGCGGCGACCGATCTGGTTGCAGTCGCACTTGATCTCGATGAGGATCCTAACGTTCGATACGGAGCAGTTCGAAGTGCTATCGAGATCGCGGCATTGCGAGGTTCGGATGGAGGCCTTGGGGTCTTGGGTCTCCTGACCGAATCGCTTCATCTTTTCTTCGCAAAGGACGATCCTGGACGATCGGACAAACTCGCGGCCTCTGTTCGGCAGCAACTGCGCCGTTGCTGCGCGATCAACGAGCCAAGCGTTCCGAATAAAACCGACCGGGTTCCCATTTGGAAAAATCGTGGCTTGGAGCAGTATCAGAAGCTGCTCACACGAGGTGAGAACTTGGCTACCGGCCAGGAAAAGAGCCGCTGGGCATCTTGGCTAGACGCGGTCGCCAAAGTGCGCGCAACTGGGGATGGCGCGCAGGAGTGGCCAGCTCGACAAAAGATCTGGATGATGGCTGTCAAGGCCGAAAACTGAGGGTGATGCCATCAGACGCGAACTCCACGCTCGCAGACCTAGCTAGGATCCGACCAGATCCTCTCGCCCGCGTTCAACGAACGACCGTCCGAGGATCCAAGCGGATTCTGGACGACCAGCAACCGAAATCGAAGGTCATGACTACTGTTCGTCATACCACGTCAGCTTCAGCCCTACTTCGGAAAAGAGCTCAAGCGCCAGTCTGTGGTCTTCGCCCCAGGTCTCGTGGCGGACATCGGGGCGTATAGCAATGAGCTGAACAATCCCCGACTGCACGATCGCTCGCGCGCAATCCATGCATGGGAACCAAGGCACATACATCCGGCAGCCATTTAGTGACAGTCCAATACGCGCAGCGTTGTAAATTGCGTTGCGCTCGGCGTGCTCCGTCCACTTGTACTTCAGCGGACGCGCGTGCCGCTCGTCCGGCTCGTCATCGACACCTCTCGGGAATCCATTGTAACCTGTAGAACGAATTTCATTGTCTGGTCCAACGATGACACATCCGACTCGTGTGCTCCTATCCTTGCTCCACTGAGCGATCTGCATCGCCAATTCCATAAAGCGCTTATCCCAGTTGGCCATGATTTTGATATCCGCTTTCTCAAACCCAAGAGCGCCCGGCGTCTGCTCTATATTAGATACTAGGTCTTCTAAAAACTCACTAGGGAATCAAAGCGAAGCTCGCGGCATTTGACCCGCTGGGACGGCCTCCCCATCGGAACGCGTGCCGGCTACGCTCCGGGTGGATGGGGCAAGAAGCCCTCCGCCAGACAGGCCAAGCCCGCGCTTAAGGCCCTGTCAACGAGCCGGCGTGATCGAACGGGTCGCGGCGAGAGGCCGCGGCGATTTCTTAGCTGGCTTTTGGAAATTCCTCGGCAAGCCAGGCGGCAACAGTCGCGGCGCTGCCTTTGCCGTTTCTGCGAAGCAGATCAACGATGTCGGCTGCGGAGACAACGACGATCGGGTGTTCGTCTTCCTTGATTTCCTTGTAGGCCTGGAGATCCACCCAGCTTGTCGTGACAAGCACGCCGAACTGCCGGTGTCTCAGCCTGGAAATGAGTCGGGACATTTCGCGGACGCCGACCGAGTTGGTTGCCGAGTAGCATTTTGCCTCCAGGGCAAAATCCACAAGTATTCCGCTCTGGCCCGTTCCCACTCGCAGCTGCCCCACACCATCGCGCCCGCCATCACGTGACGGGCGGGTCACATCGAGGGTTACGACGTCCGGCATCATGAACCGCGTGATCGCCGCCGCGCAGTGCTCGAATGCATGTGGACTGTCCTTGAAGTAATCGCGGACGGTCTGGATGATAGCCTCACCCTCCTTGTCGACCGGCAGCTGCTCGACCTTGCTTCGATACTCCAACGAACGCGTCGACATGAGCGCACGTCGACGGCCTGTCCTCACCCACGTCCGCCAGGCCTCCGGCGCATGCGCGTCGTCCACGACCGCGTCATCCCCATTTGCGGCAATCAGCTTGTCGATCCAGGCACGCGAAATGACCGACGCATCAAGCACCGTGAATCTGGCGCGATAGTTCTGGAACCGCTGCCCCTTGGCCGTCCTCCAGATCGCCACCAATTCCTCGGACGAATCGAGATCGGATGCACCGGGTACGGCCAAGCCCAGGAAGATCATGTCTCGCCAAGTGCCCGTGTTGGCAAAGAGGAATGTCGGAGGAACCTCACGTCTGCCTTCGATGCCGGAACGCGCTGCGTTGAACATCTTCTGCAGAATGAAATTACCGTCGCGGCCAGTCTTGTGAAGCTCCTGGCCCGGCTTCTTGTTGTCGCCGTAATAGGTGAACACGCCGGTTTCGCGATCGAGCGAATCCGGCCAGTCCGCGTCAGACATGCTTGATGTGAGAACAAGCATGTGAAGCTTACCCAGGACCTTTCCGCGGTACCGGAATCCACCCAGGTTGTCGACGCGCATGAGGCGTGGGAGCGGATCGTCTCCCATGTTGCCGCGGCGTCCGCCTTCATAGATGGCGTCAACGTACAGATCGGACGTCGTCAGCTGGTCGGGTGGGATGATTCTCACGAGGCCCCTCCGGGTGCATGCTCACCTGTAGCTGCAATCGACGCAAGTCCGACAGCCAGAGGCATCCGCAGGCGCGATCAGTGGTGCTTCCGCGCCGCGTTCTCAATATGATGGATGGAGCCCTGCCAGCTCCTCGGCAGATTCCGCCATTCAGTGACGGTTGGACCATGCAGACCCGCGCCGAGCTACTGCGAGCCATTCGAAAGCTTCCTGCCCGCACGCCGCTCTTCCCGAAGTCCCAGAAGGAGAACTGGATAGCCTGGCTTCTCGGCTATGACGAGTTTCCCCGCAAGAATCCCGACCGGAACGCCCAGCTCGTCTACAACGCGCTTAACAATGCCAACTACATCATCTGGCTCGCAGCCGCAGCCGGTGTCGATCGGATACTCGTTGCGCGTGCCATCCTGCGCGCCAGCCGACACAAGCCTCGACAAGCGCAGGCCGCCGCAGCCCGTACCGCTCTGCCCTGGGCACTGGTCGTCAGGCATCTCGAAGAACCCGCGCTGCAGAAGCATTTCGTGGCGTATCACAACAGTGAAGAGTTGGGCCCGTATCTTGAAAATGCCGCTAGCAAAAGAGCCAAATACGGAATCTTTTTCACCGCGAAGCGATTTCGCGAAGAAGCGCTGGGCGGCCAGTATCTTTGGGTCTTCGAGGGAAGCGGCTCTCCCAGGCGCTACCACCTGGTAAGCCACGGCACCATTTCAAGCGTAAAGAAGGAGGTGCGGCCGTCGTGGTACCGGAAACCCGATCGGCGCTTCGGAACGCGACTTCGGTTTGCGATGGAAGCTCCCGCGGAACCGGTAGACGTCACCGCGCTGCCCTGGTTCAAGAAGCTCCTCCGCCAGCAGCAATCCTTTCGCAACGGGTTGAATTCGATATCCGACCAGAAGGTCATCGCCGCCTTAAACGCCATGGCTGCTGCCGTAGATGACGATGTCAGCGCCGACATCGGTCGTATTCGCTCCGATCCCACGGTCAGGAGCGAAACGACCCGCAAGGCTCTCATCGATGCACGCCTCGGCATGGGCGATTTCCGCGATGCCCTTGTCCGACGATGGAACGGCCAGTGTGCGGTGACCGGCTGCGCCATTACGGAAATACTGCGCGCATCCCACATCAAGCCCTGGGCCGACAGCAGTAACAAGGAGCGACTTGATCCGACAAACGGCTTTCTCCTTGCGGCACACATTGATGCTCTCTTTGATCGAGGGCTGATCTCGTTTGCGGATACCGGCACGATGCTGCTTTCGCCCAGACTGACTGCCGGAGATCGCAAGATGTTTCGCCTTCCTGCGCGTCTCCGGTCAAGCCTGTCATCGTCGGAAAAGCGGTTCCTCGGTCACCACCGACGAACAACATTCAGAAAATGACGGGAAATTTGTCGGTCGACGCCAGTCTCGTCGTGTCGTTGGGCCGAATTGCTCGTGCTCTGTCACGTTCTGATGGCTGTTGGCTAGTTCTGCGATCGACCGCTTGCCGGCACTTTCCAGCAGATGGCGCGGCGAACACCGAGCCCTTCACAAAACCGCCGAAGACCGGATCACGGGAATAGCGTCGGCATACCCTTCGGATTTCAGCAACGCCCTCACCTTCGCCTCGGCATCAGGCGGAGCATGTCGCCCGACCAGGACTTCCGCAATCCCACCGGGTGTTCTCAACGGCAGCGGCACCTCGATGTATGCCCGCGCCCCCAGCATTTTCCGGTACGGATCGAAGCGCTCGCGTACACCCATGACGATGCCGCGCACCTCCCGCTCGTTGGAAAATTTCGATTCCTTGGCGGTAAGACAATTCCAGACCAACTGCGAGGCCATGACCTCGCGCGCCATCGCCGCCAGATACGGTACTGGCCGCACCATGTCGATCCATTTCCGGTTACGGCGCGCGACTTGGCTGGTAATGGCCGCGGCTTTCCGGATCACCAGCCGATGCCGCGCATTGGTTTCGCGATCGCCATAGATCACACGGCCGATGTGCAGATTTTCGTTGGCCTGTGCGTGGAGGACATTAGTGTCCGGCTGCAACAGGACAGGCGCAACGCCGATTGCAAATCCCTGACCTGCCTTGCCGTACTCGCGCCACTGTCCCGGGTCGTCGCGATGCCGGCTGAGGCTGAACAGGTAGAAGTCGAACGGGCTGGCGAGCCCGTTGGTCACCAGCATGTCCTCGAGACAGCCGCAAAAATGCTTGGTCCAGAAGTCGCTCGACCTGCCGATCTGCCGTATTACGTCCAACGCGCCGGCCAGCGAATACTCGAACTCCTTCGGGTCACTCTGGTGAAGGTGGCTGAAGCACCAGAGCTTTTCATGGCGCAGAATGCCGACAAGCGCTTCCTCGCCAGTATAATGGTACAGCGGCTCGATCGGGGTTGCCGCGCCCTGCTCCTCCAGCAGCTGCTTCTTCGACCACGCATCGAATTTCTCGGCCGCCGCGGTCAGCTGCGGCGGCAGCGCGTGCCGGTATTCGTTGACAGTCAGCTTGTCCATGGCCCGGATTTAGGCCGCGAACGCGCGGAATCAAGCTTTCTGAACGTCCGCACAGCCCAACAGCTCTACGCGCTGGGCGCCAGCCCAGATCCCGGCGTCGGGTGCCCCACCCCCGCTCCCCCCGGGGGCATGCTCACGCGCAGCGGCAATCGACGCAAGTCCGACATCCAATGACATCGGCACGAAGTGGGCTTTGGCGTTTCCAGCAATCAATCGGGATTCCTGCCATATGACCTCAGTAGTAGGCTTCACCTTTCGACTTCACAATCTTCCGCGCCAATTTCCTCAGCGCTGTTGCTTTTGCCTTGCTGAACAGCCCCTGCACCAGCAAGTCCATCAAGCTATATGCTGTCATCAGATGCAGGTGGGTTACATCCTTCCCATGACTGCCAAGGTTCCCGATGATCCTCAATGCGTCTATCAAAGCGGCATTCGGCTTGTGGGTGCGACGCCTTGCAAGTATCTGGATGCGACCATTGAGGTCATAGGCGACAGGCTTGCCTTTTTTCGAGGTGCCGTCGCGAGGTACATCTAGATGATCGAGAATGTATTCGCACACCGTCCGAAGGCCGTTCGCGCAGGATGCGAAGTCCATCCAGAAAAGTTCGAAGGAACGTGTGAGGTTCAGTGCAACGCCCCTCGGCATTTCATCCGTCAGCGGGATCAGTGGCGGGGCCGGAACCATGCACTTCGGCCTGAGGGCCAGTGACAGCCCCCACCCGTGCCCCGTGTCCGATTCAACGTATATGTATTCGCCGGCGACGCTCACCACTTCGCCACAACTTCCGTTTCCGCACTTGGCAATGGCGACAAACGCCCGTCGGACATAGTCTTCGGGAAGCTCGTTAAGATCAGCTGAAGTATAGTGAGTTGCACCCTCGCTCTTGAAGAACGCAGGATGGTTGCTCAGTCTCCCTGTCTTGCATGTGGGACAGGGCAGCATCGGAAAGTGGTTTTCTTCAAAGAACTCGTGCCAAAGATCAGGTTCAAAAGCCAATCTGCCAGCCTCCCTTCCGGGCTTCCCAGGTATCCAGGATGAAAAGTGCCATGGTGTGGGCGGCATGCACCGCAAGCCGCGCGTGCCGCGCTTCAATACCGGATGCGCTGCTGCCGCGCCCGTGCGCCGAACTTTCGTGCGTTCGCAAGGCAGCAACGCCGTTTGCTATCGAGAATAGCCCCGAGAGTATCTGCTTGACGTCGTCATCGGCCAGCTCTGGTGAAAGACCAAGGTTCTTCGCAACGTTCGACCATAGCGGCGAAAGAACCTGCTTGGTCGGCAGCGGTAGCCCCTCAATTTCCAAGTAGTGCTTGCATACCGCTTCCAGGATGGCACACGCTGCTGTGATCGCCGCAGGTGGATCAGCTTCAATCGACCTGTAAGCTCGATTGAATTCCTTTTCGACCGCCTGGATGCTGTTGTCCTTCAGCAACTCTGCAAGGTCCCTGCTCGGTGCAGCCAAGCTCGCACCGTAGATGTAGCCGCCCTCCCGATAGCTCAGGCCCTCCTCAGCCAGTGCCTGTCGGATTTTATCCCGAGGATCAGGCTCCGTGACTTCTTCCTGAGTATTCCAATCGATCCTGGTGACGGGCGTCCAGCTCGAATCCATCATCTCCTGGATCAGCTTGCCGAAAGCGGCCAGCGCATCCGGCAATTCTTCATTGGCATGGAGCAGCCAGAGCCGGCATTTTTCACTCTTGTTGCCTGGAGGCGGGTTGGCGGGAAAGCCCGCCGCCTGAAACAATGCATTCAATTGGGCGTGGCTGTACCACTCGCCCAGGATCGGTGCGGTTGTTCCTACGACGCGAAGCGGAATCTTGGTCACGATAAGGATTGCCCCCCAGGGGAATTAAGACTGCTGCTCTAGCCGAGATCAAGCATTTCATTCTACGATAGGTTGCGGCGCAAACCCCTCCCGATAAATCGACATCAAGCCATGCCTGACGACCACTATGTTGCCAGAACCTACCTGAAGCACTTTGCCGGCGACTCCGGGAAGCTTCGTGCCTACCGGAAATCCGACGGCAAGACGTTCCCCTGTGCCTCGAAGGACATATGCAAGGAGCTGGACGGCGATACGATCCCGGAGTTTATCACGGACGAAAAACTGCTCGGAAAATATCGCGCCATCTTCGAAGGCGCCTGGAATCCTGCGGTCGAAGCTCTGGAGAAGCGCGTTGTCGACCGGGAAACGAAACTACACGTTGCTGGCTACTGGGCAAACCTTCTGATTGGTACGCCGACATGGAAACGCACCGGCATCGACCTGTACAATCGGGACATTGAGCTGAACCTTCGCGCGCGGGCTGCGCTCGCCAGGGAGAACGGCCAGCCCGAGGAGCTGCTTGAAGAAGGCATCAGGGCTCTCGATAGTGGACAGCTTCGGATTGGTGTAGAGGGCAATTACATTCGTGCACGGGGCGCGATGTTCGCCCTCAAATACGCCTGGAAACTCTACAATGCCGACTGGCGCGTATACGTGAACCAGACCACCGTTCCTTTCATAACCAGCGATAACCCCTGCAGCTTCGAGGACGACCCGACTTGGGGCAAGCGGGAGCATGCTCTGTATCTGCCAATCACTCCCAAGCTCTGCGTGACCTGTGATCTCACGAAGCAGCGCGACTTGGCCGAACAGCCCGATTTCACCAAGGCTCCGAAGGGAATGGTTATCGGCAACGACGCTTCCCTCGAAACCGTGCGCCGGATCAACGTCTACACTGCGAAGAGCGCCGAAGATCTGATCATCACGGCCGAAGAAAGTGAATACGCGCAGTTTCTTGCCACGACATACGCCAAATACCACGTTGAGCACGAGAGCCAGATGGTGCGCACGGGGAACGCCTACCTCATCGGGCATCGTTCGCGTGTGATCCCACACAAGCCGACATCGACAGCGGGGAGATCGTCGTAGCCAGCCCTTCTTCGCTCATCGCGCGTTTAGTGCCAGACGCTCCCCTTTCCTCAAGTCCACAGACGAAACGTGTTAAGCGGTCCTTGCGCGGCGCAGTCACTCCTGGTGCCCGGCCGGCACACAAGCCGGCCTCGGAAGTTAGACCAGTAGGCGCGCGTTCGGAACGCATCCAATCGTCTCTCGGGGATCACCTCCCACATTATTGTTTCGAGCACAGTGTTCCTAGCTTCTAGGGATGCACCAGGTGCATCGCGCGAAATTGTTAGCCTGCCAGAAATCGAAAAGCTCTTGCGCAAGGTTGATCAATTGAGCGCGTCGCGACCGGATCTTCCGATACGTGACGATCCCATGCTGCTGAAAAAGCGTTCTCACGGTCGAAGAGGCGCGCTCGCCTCCTGCCGAAAGCTCACTCATGAGCGCATGGGCATTTGGCAGTCCAATCTTTCCAACGAGAGAGATGCAGTCGTTGGCCGCTCGGTCCCCGTTAACGAAAAACGGAGCATCGCTGCGGCGCAGATAGGATTCGTCATAAAGAGCGAGTTCAGCGCAGTAACCTCCGAAGCAAAAATCGATAATTCCGGTCTTGTCCAAACCTACGAGTTCAATGGCGCCTCCCGCGTGCTCCGCCATCCGCAACCCAAATGGACCCGGCACGAGCGCGGGCATCAGGACTGGGAGGTCGCGACCGAGGAGATTTGCCATAAGAACATGACCAGCTTCGTGGAGGGGCACAACCACGCGAATGTCGCGCTGCAGTGCCTTGGCACGCTCTTCGTTGGCCGCTGCTGCGATGTTTTTGATCAATTGGAAACTCTCCTCTCTGGGGATGGCTGCTAACCGTAATCAGCGCGCTTAATCTTCGCGCGCGCGATTTTTTCGGGATGGTCCTTGTTAAAAACAATCGCCTCTCCAACCCCCAAATGCTTGATCTCATCAGGGTGAACTTTGAAACTGTGCGCCGATCTTGCCGATGCAGATCCGGTCATGACGTGATTCACGATCTGAGCGGTGAAATCGACAGCCTGTACGGTGCCGATAATGCCAGCTGCGAATTCTGCGTCTCCAGGGTCGGTAAGTTCGTGAATGATAAAGGTGTTCACGCTGCCAACGATTTGAGGCAAGAAGGATTCCGAAACAGCGGACACATCGCTAAGCGATTGCGTTGCGAGGATTGCGCAACCTCGAAATGACCGCCCCATATTGACGAGATTTAAAATGTGGGCGTTGTTGGCGCCGAGCGCCGTGAATTCATCGAAGATCATCAGCCATGGCGTGTTGGCGTCTGAAAGAGTTGCACGCAAATCTCCGATGACAAGACTAGCGAGTCGTGCTGCTGCATCTGGCGAAGGCAACGTGGGCAGCCCTATATACGCGATCGCCTTGCTTTCGCGGGCATCCCTCAGCCGCAACACCGGTCGCCCGGCAGTCTTCGCCGCCCGAAGATCAAAGCACTCCCCAAAGCCGCTATCAGTCAGAAGTGATATCTCAGCCTGCAGGCTATCGATTGCGGCGCTCTCGTTTGCTCGTCGCTGCTGAATCTCGCAGGCGAGAGCTCGATAGCCACCCTTCTTGCCGTTGATTCGCCGAGCGAGTGCAAGCATCGATCGGACGGACAGGTTTCGAGTCATTTGATGCAAGTCGGGCTGGATGCCGGCGTATTTCAGAGTTTTGCAGACCGTCAGCGCGTGCGCGCCCGCTAATGACTTGTAATGATCTTCGGTCCATTTGGGGCGAAGTGCGATCACCATGTCGGTACAGGTGGTAGCGGTCTTGTGGGCGAATGCATCGTACGCACAGGACATCTGCGGTTGCATCGCATCGAGCGAATAGAACTGCCGGCCATTTGCCGCAGCCAGCCTCAGCAGAGCGTCACGGACGTCCGCATCGCCCTTGCCGTTGACGTAGACAATCGGGAGGCCGTTGGCGGCGCAGCTTGCGGCGATTCTGAGGACACTTTCAGTTTTTCCGCGGCCCGGCCGGCCGACCACCAGAACGGTTCTGGTAAGCGCGTCGAAGCTGATCTGAACACGGCGTCCGGTGTCGATATCGGCTCCGATCGTGATCGCCTTGCTACGCCGGCGGCTGTCGAATAAGCCGGCAAGCACGAGCCAAGTCCTGAACCTCGCCCATGGTGTCGGCCGGTGGCGCCGGCCTCGACCAGTGACCTGCGTCTCCGGCGAATTCCGGTGGTCTTCCCTCAAGAACAGGAAGCCGCCACCACCCAACAGACCGATCCACGACGTGACCTTCCAAGCGGTCGGGTCGACGATCGCGCCAAACCAATCCTGGGCGATCAGACTGAGTGAATTCGGCTGGCCGAGATCACTCCAGAACAGGCGCACCGGAGCCGTAAGATAAGCGGCCGTCTGACCGGTCTCGTACGTGATCCATCCGCTCACCGGGGCAAGCGCGAGCGCCGCGAATGCGGTCGCCCGCCCTCCGAACAAGTATCCCGCCGCAAGCACCAGCCCAACGACAGCGAACGGCACGGGACCGACGAACAGAACACCCACCGCGACCAGGATGGTCCCGATCAGGAGGCTGATGTGATCGTCAGGCGAACTGAAGGGCTTGGAGCTATTCATTGCCCCCTCCAGAGGTCATCCGGCGCTTCAAGATGTGGATATGCAGGTAGTCGATCCCCTGCGCGAAACGGGCGACGTAGTCGGCCATTTTCTGATCCGGGACCAAATATATTAACCGGTCGTACCGCTGCTCAGCGGCGTACTCGTCAAAGATCCCCCTCATGCGCTCAGGGGCCTTCTGAGTCAGCTCCAGCTCGATCGCGATCTGGTGCCGGTTTGCGGCCACAACGACTCCGTCTGGTGCGTGGCGCCGCGACTTTCCATCCAGCGCCCAGTTCATCCGCAGCCGGCGCTCGGGCACGAAAATGCCGCCAAACCGCTTGAGCAGACTGCGCTCCAGAGAGGCCACCAGCGAATCATGTCGCCATGTTCCAGCCCGAAGCCCTTGCAAGGGCTGCAGCGGATCGCCGATCAGTTCGCACCCCGCTTTGGTCGCAGCAATCGGACGAACTCTGAGCACTGGATCGCTGAGGCGTCTGACGAGAGCAGCCTTTTCCAGTACCCGAATCCGACGAGCCACCGTCGACTCATCGATGCCTTCGTAATCCGCAATATTTTGAATGGTCACCGCCCCAAACCCGTTTACCCGCCAGATCCACTTTTCGTCTCGCTCCGTCAGCATCGGGCACCCCCATCCCCGCGCCGATTCCGCATGAGAGCCGCACCCGACCCCATGATGTCGTAGACGGCATGGGGTCGGGGGCGCGAAAGGCGGCTAAGCGGCGGCGTTATCGGCGGAAAATCGGCGCGAGGTGCCCACCCGTGGTGGGCAGGGTGCGGGGCAGATCGGGGGGCAGCTGCGCGACGGGGGCAGCATGCGCCTGCGCTGGTCAGCGACGCTGCGAGCAACAAGACGGGGGCAAGGACGACCATTAGCCACGCTCCCCCTCGTACTTCGAACCGACGGGGGCGCCCATCAAAGCCAGCAGACGTGCTTCGCGGGCCGCGGACCGCTCACGCTCGTCGGCCAGCTCGCGCTCATACTCAGCGCGGATAGCAGCCCGCTCCGCTTCGTGGCGCCCATTCATATCCAAGATGAAGAGATCCTGGCGGGCGACCTGGCCGACAAGGACGTTGACCCTGTCGCTCAGACGCACGTTCTCGGTGTGAAGCTCGGCGCTGCGGGCTGCTGCCTCCTCGAGGCCCTTGCACTCCTCGTGGAGCCGGGAAACCTCGGCAGATTGATTTACCGCGGCCGCCTTCAGAATCTCAACCTGCGCCTCTGCGGAGGCCAACCGGACGTGATCGAGCTCCCGGACGTGCGCGGCCTGAGCCACGGCGGCGTCGCGCTCGGCTTCGACAACAGCCAGCGTGGCCCGCAGCTCCTCTGAATTCGAGTGATTCAGCCAGGATTCGTCCCCGGCGCCCGAGGCGGCCGCTTCCAGGTCGGCGATGCGCTCCTGGTCGGCGCGATGCTGCGTATCAAAGCTAGCCTCCTGATCCTTCAGGACCATCTGGAAGCGGCGCGTGATGTCGGCGCTCTCCGCCGCGCCCGCCTCGACAACGATATTGGAGGCCTCTTCCAGAGCCTTCGCAACTGCGTCAAAAGCCGCCTGAACGGCCGGAGGAAGAGGGGACGAATTCGCCCCTTGGCGCTCGACCTTCGTCTTCTGGTGAGGCTGATCGCTTGATAGCGGTACGACGACCCCACCTCGTTTAGGTGGACGGGATGAGCGAGACTCGCGCGTGGATTTGACAACGCGAGGGACGCTCGTTCCATGCATCAAGACAGACATCAAGACGGGCATGATGCCGCCTCCTATCAGCGGATCGAGGTGATCACAGGGGAGAGGCGACGGCGCAGTTGGAGCGATGCGGAGAAGGCGCGGATCGTGGCCGAGAGTGCCGATCCGGAGACGAGCATTTCCGAGGTGGCTCGACGCAACGGGGTGAACCGGGGACTGCTCAGTGTGTGGCGGCGCCAGGCGCGGCTCGCGTCGAGCGAAGCGCCGCAGTTCGTGCAAGTCAGGCTCCAGGCCGCCGTCGAGGCGCAGCCGAACGCGATCGATAAGGCGCATGTTCTGACGGATCCGGCCGAGCGGATCGAGGTGATGATCGCGGGCGCGACGGTGCGCGTGCCCGTCGGCGTCGACGCCGCGACGCTGGAGCGCGTGCTGGCGGCGGTGAGATCGACGCGATGATCTCTTTCGGTCCAATGGTCCGTGTGTTCGTCGCGACGCAGCCGATTGACTTTCGTAAAGGCGTTCATGGCCTTGTCGCGCTGGTAGCGGAGGGATTAGGCGGCAAGCCCTACAGCGGTGACGTTTATGTCTTCCGATCGAAGCGATCGGATCGTTTGAAGCTACTGGTTTTTGACGGCTCGGGAATGGTTCTAGCGACGAAGTGGCTGGAGAATGGGGGCTTTGCCTGGCCACCTGTTCGCGAGGGTACGATGCCGGTGACGGGGGCGCAACTGGCGATGCTGATTGAAGGTCTTGCGGAGTGGTCGCGTGTGGTCCCGAAGGTGACGAAGCGGCCGACGAAGGTTGCCTGAAGCGTCTTGTTTTGCTGGCGATTGCGAGTGCGTTCGTGTAGCTCTGCGATATGGCGCTTCGCCCCGAAGATCTCCCCTCTGACCCTGCGGCTCTTGCCGAGATGGTGCTGGCTTTCGAAGGCGAGAACGATGATCTGCGCGCAGAGATCGCCACGTTGAAGAGCCTGATCTTCGGCGCACGATCGGAGCGCGCGGCGATCGTCTGCGCCGAACAGATCGCGTTTGATCTGGAACGGACCGCCGGCTCACAGCTCCCGGCCAATGACGACAAACCGGACGCGCCGCGGCCGGAGCGGCGCAAAGCGAAGCGCAACATCGGCGCGCTGCCGGCGCATCTGCCTCGGGTCGAGCGGGTGATCGAGCCGGCGTCCACGCTGTGCCCGTGCTGCACGGGTCAGATGCATCGGATCGGCGAGGAGAGCAGCGAAGCGCTCGATCGGGTTCCCGCGTGGCTGCGCGTGCTCCGCACGATCCGTCCAAAATACGCCTGCCGCTCCTGTGAGGGCCCGATTGTCCAGGCCCCGGCACCGGCGCGGCTCGTCGAGGGCGGCATGGCAACGACGGCGCTGATCGCGCATATCGCCGCGGCCAAATATGCCTGGCAATCGACGCTCTATCGCCAGACGCAGATCCTGGCGGGTCAGGGTGTCGTCGTCGACCGTCAGACGCTGGCGCGCTGGATGGGGAGCGCGGCGTGGCTGGTCAGGGGCCTCTACGATCTGCAACTGAAGACTATGCACGGCTTCGAGCGGCTGTTCTGCGACGAGACGCCGATGCCAGTGCTCGATCCGGGACGCGGCCGCACGAGGATCTGCCAGTTCTGGGCGCACGCGACGGACGATCGGGCGTGGAAGGGGCCGGCGCCGCCGGCGGTCGCCTACGTGTTCGCAGGTGGTCGCGGCAAAAAGGAGATCGTGGCGCAGTTAGCCGGCTTCGAAGGCGTGCTGCAAGTCGACGGCTATGCCGCCTACGCCTCGCTGGCGGGCGATGCGATGATGTCGGGCCAGATCCAGCTGGCGTATTGTCTCGTTCACGCGCGCCGCAACTTCGTGAGGGTGCACAAGACGACGAACTCACCCTTCGCCGCGGAGGTCATCGAGCGCATTGCGGCCGTCTACGCGATCGAGGAGAGGATCCGCGGTCTCGATGCTGGGGAACGCCGCGCGACGCGACAGGCCGAGACGAAGCCGCTGATGGAGGCGTTGAGGGCCCGTCTGATCGCGGTGAAGGACGGGATCTCCCGCCGCTCGACGCTCATCAAGGCGATCGACTACATGCTCGAACGCTGGCAGGGCCTGACGACGTTCCTGGATGACGGGCGGCTCGAGCCGGACACCAACACGGTCGAACGATCGATCAGGCCAATTGCGATCGGAAAAAAGAACTCGTTGTTCAGTGGTGACGAAGGCGGGGGCGAGACCTGGGCGATACTCGCTTCGCTTCTTAACACAGCGAAATTGAATGGCCTCGACCCCGAGGCGTATCTCGTCGACGTTCTCGATCGCATGGTGAGCGGCGCCACGAAGACCAACCAGCTTCACGAACTTCTGGCCTGGAACTGGAAGGCCGCACGCGAAGCCGAAAAGCGGGCCGTGGCATGACGAAGCCGAAGCAAGGGCGGGGAACGCGAAAAGCACGCAAGACGACGATGGCGGACTATGCCATGTCGTTCGAACGGCTCGGGCAATGGATCAGCAAGCGCGCCAGGTCGCCGACGCTTCGGCATCCGCGGGCGACGTCGCTCTCCATGCTCGATGGCGCGGTGGCCGCGGTCGTCGCCGGGCCGGTCTCGATGGCGTCCGAGGAATGGGTGTGCCCGCTCCTCGGCGTAGATCCCGACGCCTTCAATCACGACACCGAGGAGTTCTCGGCAATCGCCGCCACGCTGATGCGCCACAACGCTATCAGCGAGACGCTGTCGACGAGACCGGAGAGCTTCGAGCCGCTGTTCGTGCGATCACCGGACGGCGAAGTCGACCCGCAGCCCTGGTGCATGGGCTTCTACGCCGTCATGAAGCTTCGGCTTCTCGTCTGGTCGCGGCTTCTCCCCCCGAATGGAACCGAACACCTTATGCTGCGGCCGATCTTGGTCCATTGCATCGACGACGCCGGTCGACCCTTGCTACCCCCGGCCCGGCGCACGCTGGGAACGCAGCCCATCATCCAAAACGCCTGGCGCAACATTCCAGCAACCGTCGAGGCCCTCCGGCAGTTCTGGATGCCTATACGCTTCAAGCGCGGTGCGTAGGCCGTCCGCACCAAGTCCGTGGCTCCGTGGGCCTCTCGTACCGTTTACGATCGCTTTCCAGTGGCTCAATGAGCTTCATGGCTTGCACAGCCATGCTGATCGACTTGGTGCGAGCGGCCTCTGCGACCGCCTGGCGCGAGATATGGACGTCGGGCCCGAGCTTTTGGCGGAGCTCGCGGTACGCATTCCAATATCGGTCGAACGTGGCGCGCCGTTCGGGTGGCATTTTCGCCACTTCGTTCAGCGCTTCTTCCTTCGTCATCGGTAGGCTCCCTTCCGGTACTTCCGGTAGGGATGAGCTACCGGAAGGCCTTCGGAAGGGCCGGCAAAGGCGCACGCTTCCGCGACGCCAAAGGCACAAGGTGGACATGAAAGCAGGATGGGTACGGGCGTCGAGCGGTCATCCAAACTGCGCGTTTCGCGGGATCGTGAGCGCGGATTTCAGGGGATCGTGAGCAGAGATTTCAGACGATCGTGAGCAACGATTTCGCGGGATCGTGAGCAAGGCTTTCGGAGCCTTGCAGCGCTTCGGCCGACAACTCAACCGGCTTAGGGATGACCTCGTGGTTAACGAGGAAGTCCAATGCCTACCCAGAGATTGTCGATGCGCCGGATCAAGGAAGTCCTTCGGTTAAAACATTTTCAAGGCCTGCCAGAGCGGGCCATCGCGCGGAGCGTGGGCGTCAGCAACGGCGTTGTGCACAGCTACCTGAGCCGCGCCCGCTCTGCTGGGTTGAGCTGGCCGCTTCCGGAGGGAATGACCGATGAAGACCTGGAGCTTTTGCTTTTCCCGGCCCCACGACCAGCGTCTCAGAGCCCGCAGCGGCCGGTGCCCGACTGGAGCTACATCGATAAAGAGCTCCGCCGGCGCAACGTAACCCGTCGCCTGCTCTGGGAGGAGTATCGCGCCGTTAATCCCGACGGTTTCGGGTACACGTGGTTCTGCACTACCTACGAGGCCTGGAAGGGGCGGGTCCGACCTTCGATGCGGCAGATTCATCTGGGCGGCGAGAAGGTGTTCGTGGATTTCGCCGGCGACACCATCGACATCGTCGATCCCCTGACCGGGGAAGTGCAGCCGATGAAGCTGTTCGTCGCGGCGATGGGCGCTTCGAACTACACCTACGCCGAGGCCTGCCCCAGCGAGAGCTTGGCCGACTGGATCCGGGCCCACGTCAACTTGTTCACGTTTTTGAGCGGAACGCCGACGTTCGTGGTCTGCGACAACCTCAAAGCCGCCGTCAGCAACCCCGACCGCTACGATCCCGGCCTCAATCGCACTTATGCCGAGATGGCGAGCCATTACGGCACGGCCATTCTCGCCGCACGGCCGCGGCGCCCAAAAGACAAGGCGAAGGTCGAGGTCGCGGTGCAAATCGCCCAGCGCTGGATTCTGGCCCGGCTGCGCAATCAGCGCTTCTTTTCCCGGGCCGAGCTCAACGCCGCCATCAAGACACTCGTCGACGAACTCAATGCTCGTCAAATGCGTGGCTTCGGCTCAAGCCGCGCCGAACTGTTTGCCGAACTCGACAAACCCAAGCTAACCCCGCTGCCAGATCAGCCTTATGCCTTCGCACGCTGGAAGCGCTGCCGCCTCGCTCCCGATTATCATGTCGAGGTCGACGGCCATTGGTACTCCGCGCCGTATCGTCTGATTGGCGAGCTGGTCGATGCCCGTATCGACGATCGGACGGTCGAGATCTTCCACAAGGGCCAGCGGATCGCCAGCCATGCCCGCGCGCCCAACCGACGCGGACACACCACCATCGCCGACCACATGCCCAGCGCCCATCGCCGCTACGGCAAATGGACCCCCGCCGCGGTGATCGCCGCCGGCGAGCGGATCGGTCCTTCGACAGCAGCGTTTTTCCAGGCCGTGATCGACGCCCGGCCCCATCCAGAACAAGGCTTTCGAACCTGCCTTGGCATTCTGGCGCTCGTCAAAAGCTACGGCGCCGAACGCCTCGACGCAGCCTGCCGGAGGGGCATCCTCATCAAGGCGCGCTCCGTCGCCTCGATTAGATCGATCCTCCAGAACGGCCTCGATCGCACGTTCTTCGACGAATCTTTCGAGCACCAGCCCCTGCGCCACGGCAACATCCGCGGACGCGACTACTTCCACTGAAGCAAGGAGAGACCCGGCATGCTTAACCACCCAACCCACGAACGGCTGATCGAGCTTGGCCTGACCGGAATGGCCAAGGCCTTCGAGGAGCAGCGCCGATCGCCCGATCTCGAAGCCCTGCCGTTCGAAGATCGCATCGGCCTGTTGGTCGACCGCGAAGCCGCCGAACGCGACACCAGGCGGCTCACCACGCGCCTCAAGATCGCCGCACTGCGCCAGACTGCTTGCGTCGAGGACGTCGATCTGCGCACCCCGCGGGGCATCGACCGCGCCGTTTTCGCCAAACTCGTCGAAGGTCGCTGGATCGATCGCCACGAGAATTTGCTCGTCACCGGGGCAACCGGCCTGGGCAAAAGTTGGTTAGCCTGCGCGCTCGGCCACAAGGCCTGCCGCGACAACCGATCAGTCCTCTATCATCGCGTTCCAAGGCTGTTCGAGGCGCTCGCGCTCGCGCGCGGAGACGGACGTTACGCTCGGCTCCTCAAAAGCCTCGGCCGCGCTCAGCTTCTGATTTTGGATGATTGGGGACTATCGGTGCTCACCGCCGCGGAACGCCGCGATCTGCTCGAAATCCTCGAGGACCGCCATGGCCGCGCATCCACCATCGTCACAAGTCAGCTCCCCGTGGACACCTGGCATGGAGCCATTGGGGACCCCACGGTCGCCGACGCCATTCTCGATCGCCTCGTCCACAACGCCCACCGCCTCCAGCTCACCGGAGAAAGCATGCGAAAACGCAGCGCCAAAACCATCACCCTTGACGGCCAACCAGAACACTGACTCTATCTCCCATCGGCCGTAGCGGGCTGCTCACGATCGTCTGAATTCAGTGCTCACGATCGCGCGAAATCGATGCTCACGATCCGTGAAATCCGCATCCAAACGACACACCACGGACGCCAAGCGGCGCCTCTGGTTTGTCTCTGAGAACCGAGCGGCCATTGTTGGGCCGGTCGACACCAAACGCGGCTCACATGGGCCGCGCCCCCCTCGGGGCTAAGGCTTTTTGCGCCCTCCCGCAAACGCGGAAGGATCACCCGGCAAGGGTCGGCTCCCCGCCTACATGGGACAGATACCCTCTCGTGATATCTACCCACCGTCTGAAATCTTCCTGATCCCCGGTCATATCCGGTTCAGCGAGACTAACTGGGCGATACCGATGCGCCGCAACCAGTCTCCCGCAATTGCGGAGAAATCACCTCAAAAGTGGGCCCCATTGCTCAGAAAAGCAAGGGCAAGCGTTCGACAACGTAAACGACTGTTAACCGCGTACTGACGCAGTGTGCCCTCTTCCGGATAAGAGACCCGTTTTAATGCACACTCAGAAACCTATTTTGTCTATCCAACGCTTCAGTTTGACTACTGGAAATCCTGCGCCGTAGCCGTCAGCTACCGTTTTTTTCTCGTGACCTAGCAAGGCCCAGCGGATGTCTTGCGGGCAACCCGTCGCTCTCAGGCGGTCTTGGGCACGATGGCGTAACGAATGGACGACTTTCTGCGGTTCGCCAATTCCAATATCGTTCAAAAACCGATTTAGCCGCTTCGAAGCCGCGCTAACGCTCCCCTTGAACAGGGGTCGTCGGATTTGCGCGGGAAGATAGGGCAAAAGTTGCGTTGGAAAAGGAACCCGGCGCTTCGATTGGTCGGTTTTCGTTCCCACAATTACGTAGCGGGAGCTTCCCTCGATGAGATCGTGATCAATCTCGAAAGGCTCTGCGAGCCGCATTCCCGTCGTTGCAAGCATCCTGATTAGCAACTGGTCGTGCGTACTTAACAGCGACAAATTTCGACGGATCAAATGAATATCTTCATCCGAAAGCGGGTATCGTTGTGATGCATCGTCAACCTTGGCAACCACTTTCGAGAACGGGTTGAATTTGAGCTTGCCCTCTTCAATGGCGAGATTAACAGCCGCATTCAGCCACCCGATTTTTTTCGTAACCGTTGCTGACTTCAGGCCCTTACTCATCAGGTGCTTCGCAAGCATCCGACCGTGGTCGCGCGTCGCATCCTTGAGTGCAGTGTTTGCGGAGAGCTCTTTATAAAGCTCCCATGTAGCTCGAGCTTCTTTCGCGTTGTAGCCCGTTACATTGGCGTGGCTTAGATATATCTCCAAGAGACCGTCATCGCTGTTGTCCGGTCGGCGGAGTCTCTCCTCTCTGCTCACTGCCGCCTTTTGCTGCTTAAGTGGAGGAAGCGCGAAGTACACAGTTCCGTTCGGGGCGGTCTTTGTAATGGAGCCTTGGTCATCGAGATAAATAAGCTCCTTATCTGTGGCGATGATTCGCTCGCCGGAAGGTCCGAGGTGTTGCCGACCAGGCTCGTATTTGGGTCGGAAAGCGAAATCGAAATCCTTTTTCTTCTGTACCTGCATCAATGCCAGCTTGTGCTGCTGAATGTAGCTTAGAGCTAAAATTTCCGCTTTTGCACGGTCGGGGGTCCCAAGCGATTTCTCCAGCCTTTTGCGACCCATCTGCTCCGCTGCTGCCCCTGTATACTGAAGCTTGAGATGCCAATTGCGGGAGCCTTTACGGAGAAACAGGTAGTCGATCTTTCGCGCCATGAATGGTTCCTCCCGGGGCCAACTAGCGGCGCAATTTAGCGGCGTTCTTTAGCGGCACCAATAGCGGCAATCAGAACATAGTAAATTCAACTAGTTAAATAGATTTTTGCTTTATAGCCTTCCTTCCGCTAGGGAGCGCCACGTCCCATCCCCACCATCGCTCCGCCTTGCGAGCGCCACTTGCGGCCAAGCGCAGTTGCGGTCCGTGCGCCGTCCGCCCCCGATCACGTCTCCTTTACCCCACGTTTCGTGTCGGACTTGATTCGCGGTCTGGTTGATGATCGACTATGCGACATTGAGGGTCGCCAAGCTTGCCTTTAGCTCCTTGTCGTCACCGGCAATGTCGCATCACGCCGCCAGATTCTTGTTCTATTTCATTGGGTATGTGTCGATCGCGATCACAGCCGGCGGCAGCGCACATGCATCCCAGTTCGAAAAGCACGGCGGCGGTGAGCCTGCCTTTCAGGGAACGCTGGACTTCCTGAAATCCCGACCTTGCAAGATGAGGCGCTGCGGCACCGGCACCACGATCGCGGCAGCTCCGAAGACTGACGCACGGCAACGTCGACGCTATGCCCGGACCGTCACCGCCCATGGCTCGTGCCGACCACTCAAACGGATCCACGCCAAGCCTCCGCGCGGCGAACCGTGCGCCCAGTCCCCGCCGAAATCCGATCCGGCCCCCTCGATATTGATCGTCGTGATCGCGCCGCAGTCCGAGGACGGGTCGGGCAAGGCTTCCGAGCCCGGCCGAGAGGGCCAACCCGGCCGGGATGGCCAGGACGGCAAACCTGGTCGCGACGGCAAGGACGGTCAGCCCGGCCGCGACGGGAAAGACGGCGAGCCTGGTCGCGACGGCAAAGACGGCAAACCCGGTCGAGACGGCCGCGACGGCGAGGCCGGTCGAGACGGCCAAGTCAGCCGAAACGGTTCGAACACTCAACCCGTCACAAGGGCTCGAGACGGCAAGGACGGTCGCGATGGCAGGGACGGTCGAGATGGCAAAAACGGTCGTGACGGGAAAGACGGGAAAGACGGCAAACCCGGCCGAGACGGCAAGGACGGCCAAGCCAAATGCGTCCCCCTGACAATCAAAGAGGATTGCACCACGACACCAGCGGCGTGCCCGAAGCTCACGACGACGTGCGCGACGCCAACATCGACCGAAACACCCACGACCGAGACGCCCGACCAGCCTGAGCCCCCATCAACTACCAAAGAGGATTCCTCCATGATTTCTGAGCCCAATCTCCTCGCAGTAGGAGCACTGGCCGCGGGCATCTTGTTCGTTGGCCTCTTTATCCTTTTGAAAATATTGAAAAGCGATCAGGAGAAGCACTCGAACATCTGGGGCGAGAGGCTAGGTCAATACACGCTTCAGATACTCGGGCTGACCTTCATACTCCCCACGATTCTGATCATCGCGGTGGCGACCAAATTGAACGCCGAAGCCGTAACAGCACTTCTTGGATCGATCATCGGGTATATATTTGGATCGTCCCGATCCGACTCCGTGCCATCTGTATTGTCCGAGACGCAAGCGCGGAGTACTGCGCCGGCGGCGCTGGCATCACCCGCAGCACCGGCCGCTCCGGCACCCGAGACTTCAACCACGCCGCCGAATACGCCCCCTGCCGGCGGCGCGTCCACGGGTTCGTGAGTCGCGCCGAGCGGCGAAATCGGCAGCCGCGGCATGAACCTCCCCGCCCCCGACCTTCGACCAATCCTCGATTGGAACCGGTGCAGGCCCATGGAGCAGCGCAAATCCCCCTCGGACAGCCGGCCCGGCGTTGCCGCGCAACCGCCGTCCTGGATGCACCGCGCCACGCCATACGCGCCGGAGCGCCGCGCCAAAATGCTCGAGCACATGGCGCGCGCCAGATCGCAGCCGCAGCGCCAGGCCGCACCGAAGCCATCGCGCGCGAACGGCATTGAGATCCTCAGCGACATCATCGGCCACATCGTCCTGTTCGGCCTCATCGCCATCCTCTTCATGTCGCGCATTCCTCTCTATGTCGGCGCCTTCCTGTTCTTCACCGACGGCGAGCGGATCGAACGCATGCTCGCGGCGACCGGCATCCGGTTCGAGCCCGGTGCGATCGGGCCCGATATCGTCAAGGGCTTTGCGACCTGGTTTGGATGGTTCGCGCTGCTCGGCGCACTGAAAGGCTCGGTCCCCGCCTTGGTCGCGCGATGGATGCCCCCGGCCGAGTCATGGTCGGTCATCGCCGGCATCGCTCTTCTGTTCGCCTGCCTCGAAGTGTTCGGGTCGTTCGCGATCCGGCGCGCACTCGCTTGGTTCGGATTGGAGCACCCGTCGGATGGTCTGATCTGGACGACGATCAAATTCCTGATCGGCCTCGGCCTGCTGGTTCTGGTGGTGCTGCTCGGATAGATGCCGCAGCCGTTGCTTCTGCCGCGCTCGGCAATGACGATGTTGTGAGAGCATCACGGTGCACCACGCTCCGTGCGTTTACCGGAAATTTACCCCTGCTCCTGATCGACGGTATCATTTGCTTAGAATTTGACGGCTACCGTTGATTTACGGAAATCATCCGCAACCGATTGGCGTTCATGTCCGTCGCAGAGTTCCTCAGGCAGCGTGCAGTGGAAGTCACCGTGAGCGGCAGCTACTCGCTGCCGCGCTGGTACGATTGCGAGGGCCAGCTGCGCACCTTCGCCTGCCGGACCAAGCGCGTCTCGCCGTTCCGCATGATCGTGGACGTGCCCGTCGTCGGCAAGGTCGGCGAGCGCGTGACCTCCTATTTCCAGGATTTCGGCGAATTCCAGTGCACCATCAGCGCGACGCTGAAGGCGGGCTTCCTGATGGAGCTCGAGATGACGCGGGCGCGGCGGGCCTGGATGTCGGAAAAGCTGACCTGGCTCGAGAAGAAGCAGAAGGACGCCAGCGTCCAGGAGCTGCGGCATGACGCCCGCTTCGTTCCGCAGGTCTCGCACACGCTGCTGACGCTCGCCGACGGCAGCATCCATCCCTGCTTCATCATCGACGTCTCCACGGCCGGCGTCGCCATATCGTGCGAATACGACCCGCCGGTCGGAACCGCGCTTGCGGTCGGCGCCTGTGTCGGGCGCGTCATCCGCAAATTCGACAACGGCTTTGCGGTCAAGTTCGCCGATAAGCAGTCGCGGGACGACCTCGTTCGCCTGATCGTTCGCTCGCCCCTGGCGCAGTCAGCCTGATACCGGCCGGGCCGATCTTAACTCTTTTTTAACTAAACGCTGGAGGCGAAGGCCCCTGCGCGATAGGGTGTGACCGAATACGTCCGCAATCAGTGCGGGCCTTAAGTATTGGAACTCCCGGAATGTCCATCGCCGAGGCCGCCCCGGCTGAAATCGCAAAAGCCACCATCACCGCGGCGGGGCCGCAGCTTCCGCCCGGCGTCGTGACCGAGGGTCCGCTGGTCCAGGCCAAGCTGCGCGAGAGCTATCTCCTGCTCGGCATCCTCTATGTCGGCGCGGTCGCGGGCATCGTGTGGGCCATCACGCAGGGCGTCGGCAAGGTCGAGCTGTTTACGTTCGCCTGGATGTTCGCGCTGACGACCTTCGGCATCGGCGCCGGCATGCACCGCCTGTTCGTCCATCGCAGCTTCCGCACCGGCCCGATCATGCGCGTCTTCTTCTGCGCGATCGCCCAGATGGCGGTGCAGGGCTCGATCGCCAAATGGGTCGCCAACCACCGCCGCCATCATCTCTATGCCGACGACGTCGGCGATCCCCACAGCCCGCAATTCGACGGCTTCGGCAATCGCTATGTCAGCGCGCTCAAGGGCTTCCTGCATGCCCAGGGCAGCTGGGTGTTCGACCAGGCGACCACCGACAACGAGTACTATGCCAAGGACATCCTCGCCGATCCCATCGCGATGTTCTTCGTGCGCACCCGCTGGGTCTGGTACGGGATGTCGGCTGTCTTCATCCCCGCCGTGATCGGCTACACCTTCGGCGGCGTTCACACCATGATCGGCTGCGTGCTGTTCTCCGGCCTGCTCCGCGCCTATCTGCTGATCCTCACCAGCCAGCTCACCGGCTCGGTCTGCCACGCCTACGGCTATCGCCGCTTCGAGGTCGATGACGCCTCGACCAACGAGTTCGTGACCACGATCCTCACCTTCGGCGAGGGTCTGCACAACAACCATCACCGCTTCCCGCGGGACGCCTATATCTCGCACGCCTGGTGGGAGATCGATCTCAACGGCCTGATCATCCTGGGCCTGGAAAAGATCGGCCTCGTCCACGACGTCTTCCATGCCTCGCACCGTCAGCTGGAGCGGGCCGAAGCACAGGCGGCCTCGACGGCGCGCTGAACCGGCAGGCGGCGGCCGCGCGCTGCGGCCGTTTTGCCTCCGCATCGCCGCCCTATCGCGGCCCCATTGCGGGATCAGCTTTTGACGGTCCGAGCCTCGTGCCGGACGTCAATTTGCGGACTTGCGATCGGGGGACCGGATGCCAGTCAACAAGATCACCTGGGACAGGGTCGGCCGGGTTACCGAGCCCGGCCGCTACATGTACACGTTCGGCTGGCTCACCATCACGGCCGGCGATCTCGAGATCTGGAAGCAATACCCCAACGCCGCTTTCACGCTGCTCGCGCATCCTGCCGAGCCGGACGCGTTTATCGGCGAGGAGTTCCATCTCGGAGCCTTCGACATCGCCCCCGAAGGGCCGCCGCCGTTCACCGCGCACTGAGGCTGGGGAACCCGGGCTCCAGCCACTTTGCGAAAGGCCCGGCTGCACACAGCGCAGGTCAATGCGGGAACGCATGGCATGCGCGTTGCTTAATCTGCGCCATGATACACATCCCAGCCGTCGACCAGGCCTTCCTGCTGCTGCTCATCGTCTTCTGCCTCGGCACGTGCCTCGTGCGCGCCTTCTGGGAGCTGGAGCAGGTGCGGGCCCGTCGGATCGCATCGCTACCACGCGGCCGCACGACGAAGCGGGGTTAGGCCGCTTCCTTGTCCGTGCCTTGCGGAATGGACGCCGCGTCCCTCTGGACTCGGCGTCAGGGCACGTGCATCGTGAATCGAAGAAACATGCGCACTCCCTTGATCTGACTGGCCAATCCGCGCCCCGGCCGCGAGGCGCCGCCGTTGCCATTGATGGCGAAGTGGTTCTGTCATGCAATTGATTGCGCTCGTGTTCTACACGTGGCGGCCCTGATGAACGGCGGCTATCACGCTTGTTAAGCGAGGCGACAGCAAGCGCATGACACATGGTCGCATCGGGAGACGTAGATAAGCGAACCAAGGGAACCTATTTTCGGCGCCGATGTACCTGATTGAAGCGTTACCCACTGTCATCGGAACTGCCGCCATCGCTCCCGCGCTGCTGATGCTGTGGCTCGTCATTGCCGCCGAAGAACGCCCGGGGCCGCCGGCTCAGGTCTGGACTGCGTTCCTGCTAGGTGCGGCCAGCATTTCGCTGCTGGGCCTCGCCCGCGCCCCCTTCGCCAAGATGGTTGCAGCCCCCGACAATCCCTGGGCCGCGCTGGTCATGCATTCGGTGTTCGGGGTCGCGCTGCCCGAGGAAGCCGTCAAGGTGATCGCCATCGTGCTGGTCTCCTCGACCAAGCGGCGGACCTTTGCCAATCCGATGGACACCGTGGTTTATGGCGCCGCGGTCGGCCTCGGCTTCGCCGCCTACGAGAACCTCGCCTATCTGGTCCAGCATGCCGAGATGTGGCGCTCGCTGGCCGCCCTGCGCAGCGTGCTGACGGTGCCGTTCCACGGCGCGCTCGGCATCATCGCCGGCGCTTACCTGACCATCGCGCGGGCCGGCACCGCGCTGGGCGCGAACCGTCACCACCGCGACTGGGCCCGCTTGTCCAGCCGCCTCTTGATCTTCGCCGGCCCGCTCGCGCTGCATTCGGCTTTCGACTTCCCGTTGCTGACCTTGCAGAGAATGCCGGATCTCGATCCGACTCTTCGGATGTGGCTGGGAGGCGCGAGCCTCCTGATCGGCTTCAGCTCGATCGCCTTCGCCATCCGCCTCGTCCGGCGCGTCGCGCGCCACCACGCGCCCCGCACCGACGTCGCGCGGGAGCGGCTCAGCCAGTTGCGGCGGATGTGGGCGCTGCTGCTCGCCGGTGGCGGCGTCGGCTTCCTCGGCCTCGCCTTCGTGCTAACCTCGATCCATCACTGGCTGATCAACCCCGAGCGCAATCTGACGCTGGCGCTGATCCCGATCGGCTTCGTCTCGATCCTGCTCGGCCTTGCACTTCTGATCGTCACGATCGCGATCTACATTCTTGGCCGCAACCGCGTTCGTACCAGTGGCGAAGGTTTTTCGTCTGCGCACGGCGGCGGTTGACGCACGGGTTGGCGAGCGCGCTGCGCACCGGGTAGATTGGACGCATCGGCTGCCAATTTGGGGGTCACCATGACATCGCCCGAGGATTTTTCACGGCTGCAATCCGCGATGAGCCAAGCGGTGAAGGCGCATTGGAAGGCCTTCCTGTTCGAAGGCATCCTGCTCGCCGCGCTCGGCATCGCCGCGCTGATCGTGCCGCCGCTCGCGAGCCTTGCGACCGCGATCTTTCTCGGCTGGGTATTTTTGATCAGCGGCATCGGCGGCCTGATCGTGACGTATTGGGCGCGCAGCACGCCAGGCTTTTGGTGGTCGCTGATCTCGGCCGCGCTCGCCTGCCTCGCCGGCATGCTGCTGCTGGCCCGGCCGATGCAGGCCGTGCTGACGCTGACCATCGTGCTCGGCGCCTATTTCCTCGCCGAGGGCGTCGCCACGATCATGTACGCACTGGAGCACCGCCGCGAGCTCAGCGGCCGCTGGTCGTGGCTCCTGATCTCGGGCCTCGTCGACATCGCGATCTCCTTCATGGTGATCACGGGGCTGCCGAGCTCGGCGGAATGGGCGATCGGGGTCCTCGTCGGTATCAACCTGCTGTTCGGCGGCGCCACCCTGATCGGCGTGGCACTGGCGGGGCGCAAGAGCAACACCTGAGACGCCTCGTCGCCCCCGATGCCGTTTTGGGGGGTGACAACCCGCCGGCGGCACGCTATATGGCCAGCCATGATCACCGTCGCCACCAGCTATTTTTGGTACTTTAGCAACGACAGCTTGCTGGCGGCAGGAGGATCGCGCTCAATCTAAGACATTGCAGCAAACGTCCGAACAGCCGCCAGACCTGGCGGCTTTTTTATTGGCCGGCAGGTTCTAAACAGACAGGAGCCCGCCGTGCTGAGCACGACAGACGATCTTCGTATCCGCGAACTGAAAGAGCTGAGCACGCCGGATGAGGTGATGCGGGAAGTCCCGCGCACGCTCACGGCGACCCGTGTGGTCATGGCGGCGCGCAACGCCATCCATGCCATCCTCACCGGCCAGGACGACCGCCTGCTGGTCGTGGTCGGCCCCTGCTCGGTCCATGATCCAAAGGCCGCGCTCGATTATGCCGAGCACCTGGCAAAGCTGCGCGAGGACCTCGCCGACCAGCTCGAGATCGTGATGCGGGTCTATTTCGAGAAGCCGCGCACCACCGTCGGCTGGAAGGGCCTGATCAACGATCCCGATCTCGACGGCAGCTTCGACATCAACAAGGGCCTGCGGCTGGCGCGCAACGTGCTCTCGGCGGTCAACAATCTCGGCCTGCCCGCCGGCGCCGAATTCCTCGATATGACGACGCCGCAATACATCGCCGACCTCGTGTCCTGGGCCGCGATCGGCGCGCGCACGACCGAGAGCCAGATCCACCGCGAGCTGGCTTCCGGGCTGTCCTGCCCGGTCGGCTTCAAGAACGGCACCGATGGCAATGTTCGCATTGCCGCCGATGCGGTGAAATCAGCCTCGCATCCGCATCATTTCATGGCCGTCACGAAACTCGGCCGCTCGGCGATCGCCTCGACCGCCGGCAACGAGGACTGCCACATCATCCTGCGCGGCGGCAGCAAGCCGAACTTTGACGCGGCAAGCGTTGCGGCGGCCTGCAACGAGCTGGCGAAATCCGGCGTCGCGCCGCTGGTGATGGTGGATGCGAGCCACGCCAATTCGAGCAAGAAGCCGGAGAACCAGCCGCTGGTGATGGCCGACATCGCCGGCCAGATTTCCGGCGGCGAGAACCGCATCATGGGCGTGATGATCGAGAGCAATCTCGTCGCCGGCCGCCAGGACGTGGTGCCGGGCAAGCCGCTCACCTACGGCCAGAGCATCACGGATGGCTGCATCGACTGGGCGACCACGGCAACCGTGCTCGAGCAGCTCGCCGACGCGGTCGAAATCCGCCGCAACACCCAGCGCGCAGGGTTGCACGAGCGGTCGGCCTGAGGCGAAACCCATGCGGGCGGGGCGATGCTGTTCGCGCCCTGCCCGCTGTTATTTTCTGAGCATGATCTCCGCGCAAACGCGTTCCGCGTTTGTCGCACGGGAAAACCGCTTCACACTTTGCGCTAACGCGGCACTTCGGGTCCGGATCATGCTCCGATCAGCAGCCGCGGCAGATGCTCTTGATCTTCTTGTCGAGCAGAGCGTCTTCCTTGTTCACGGGATTGTTCGGATCGCTCAGGTTCTTCTCGCTCGGCACATCACTGGCGCGCGGCTGGCGATGACCGACGGGCGCCGGCAACACCGTTCCGGAGGACGCGCCGCTTGATGTCGATCCCTTGGAGCCGCCGGTCTGTGCGACCGCCGCGCCGCCGAGCAAGACCACGAGCGATGCTGCCAGCATGATCTTCTTCATGTCCGTTCCTCCATTCTCAACGAGCGCTCCCACCATCACCGCTCAGGTCTCGGGCGGATAGAGATGAACCTCGCCGCAATAGTCGACGATACGATAGCGTGTTTCGGCTTCCGCATCACGTGCGTCGGGTGCGGTATTTTGTGCCGCCAACACGTAATTCGGCCCGACCGGCGACTTGCCGGCGCCGCCGGGAATATCGATGACATAGTCAGGCTGACACAGTCCTGACACCCGTCCGCGCAGTTGCCGCATCAACTCCTGTCCTTCCGCCAGCGTCGTGCGCAGATGCGCAGTGCCCGGCGCCAGATCGCCGTGATGCAGATAATAGGGCTTGATCCGGCATTCGACGAAAGCTCGCATCAAATCCGACAAAGCGGCCAGGTTGTCGTTGACGCCGCGCAACAGCACGGACTGGCTGACCATGGGAATTCCGGCATCGACGAGCCGCGCGCAGGCGGCGCGGGCACCTTCCGTGAGCTCGCGCGCATGATTGGCATGCAGCGCAACCCAGGTGGTCGCGCCCGGAACCTTCAGCGCCGCGACCATCTCATCGCTGACGCGCGCGGGATCGGCGACCGGCACGCGGGTGTGAAGGCGGATGATCTTGACGTGATCGATTGCAGCGAGATCGGCCATGATCTCGCTCATGCGACGCGGCGACAGCATCAGCGGATCGCCGCCGGTCAGGATCACCTCCCAGATCTCGCTGTGCGCACGGATGTAGTCAATCGCGGCGCGATAGGCGCTGTCGGAGAGCGCATTCTCCTTGCCGGGCCCAACCATCTCGCGGCGGAAGCAGAAGCGGCAATAGACCGCGCAGACGTGAACCAGCTTGAACAGCACGCGATCGGGATAGCGATGCACGATGCCGGGAACCGGCGAATAGGGATGATCGCCGATCGGATCGGCGTTCTCGCCGGGCTGCATCTCCAGTTCCGCGGCGGTCGGAACGAATTGCCGCGCGATGGGATCGTCGGGATCGGAGCTGTCGATCAATTCGACCAGCGCCGGCGTGATCGCAACCGCATAGCGCGCGGCGACGCGCTCGAGCGCAGGCAGCGCCGCGGCAGGAGCAAGCTGCTCGGCCACGAGCTCGGCTGGCTCGCGCAGGGTGCGTGCAAGATTGGTCTTCGTCATGTCTCACCCGCAGGCGGCGTCCACACCACCTGATCAATCCGTGTTGCGCCGCTCGCCAGCATCACCAGCCGGTCGAAGCCGAGTGCGACGCCGCTTGCTTCCGGCATCTCGGCGACCGCGGCGAGAAAATCCTCGTCGAGCGGATAGGCCTCGCCGTAGCGGCGCTGCTTCTCCGCCATCGAGTCCGTGAAGCGGCGGCGCTGCTCCTCGGCATCGGTCAGTTCGCCAAAACCGTTGGCGAGCTCGACGCCGCAAGCATAGACCTCGAACCGCTCGGCGACCCTGGCATCGTCTGCCTTCACCCGCGCCAGCGCCGCCTCTGGAGATGGGTATTCGAACAGGATGGTCAAACGTCCCTGCCCCAGATGCGGCTCAACGTGCTCGACCAGGACCTTGCTGAAAATGTCGGACCAGGTGTCGTCCCCGGCGACGCGGACCTTGCCGGCGGCCATCTGGGCGAGCGCGGCACGGTTACCCTCGCCGCCCGAGATTGTCGACAGCAGATCGATTCCCGCGAACCGCTCGAAGGCACCGGCGACCGTCAGAAGCTCCGGCTCGGCGAAGGGGTCGGCAGTCCGCCCCCGGAACGCGAAAGTCGCGATCCCGGTCGCCTGCGCCGCACGGGCGATGACGGCGACGGTATCGGCCATGATGGCGTCATAGGGGGCGCTGGCCCGGTACCATTCCAGCATGGTGAATTCGGGCAGATGCAGGTCGCCGCGCTCGCGGTCGCGGAACACCCGGGCGAACTCGAAGATTCGGGGCTCTCCGGCCGCCAGAAGCTTCTTGCAGGCGAATTCCGGCGAGGTCCGCAAGTATCGGCTGGCCCGGCTGCCGTTGGGCCGCATGATCTCGGTCCGGGGGGCGTGCAGATGGGTCTCATTGCCCGGCGAGACCTGGAGGACGGAGGTTTCGACCTCGATAAACCCCTGCTCGGCGAAAAAGCCCCGTAAAGCCCCGGTCACGGCACCCCTGGCCTGGAGGAACGGCCGCCGGTCGAGGTGCCGCGAAGGCGACCAGAACGGTGAAATCGGCTTGTCCCCAGTCATTAACCGACCGCTCCCCGGCCCAGCAAAATGCTGGCATCCAACGGCAAAATCAGTATGTTGCGCCCCGAAACGGGCGCTGAGGTCCGATTTGAGACCCCGAGTCCCCCCGAGATTTGACCACGTCCTGGCCGGAGCCGGGCCAAGCAAGCAGGAAATACAGCTCTGAGAGTCATCGCCAGTTCTATTCGCAAGGGCAACGTGATCGAGCAAGACGGCAAGCTTTATGTCGTCGTGAGCGCCGAGAACATCCATCCCGGCAAGGGCACCCCGGTCAGCCAGATCGAAATGCGCCGAATCTCGGACGGGGTAAAGATCTCTGAACGCTACAAGACCACCGACCAGGTCGAGAAGGCCACGATCGAAGAGCGCAACTACACCTTCCTGTATGAAGATGGCGACGGCTTCCACTTCATGAACCCCGAGACCTACGATCAGGTCCAGGTTTCCAAGGACGTCGTCGGCGACGCAGCCGCGTATCTTCAACCGGACATGACCGTCAAGCTGTCAACCCACGATGTCAACGTGGTCTCGCTCGCGCTGCCGCAACGCGTGACGCTGGAAGTGGTCGAGACCGAGCCGGTGACCAAGGGCCAGACCGCCTCGTCCTCCTACAAGCCCGCGGTGCTTTCGAACGGCATCCGCACCGCCGTGCCGCCGCACATCTCGGTCGGCACCCGCATCGTGGTGATGACCGAAGACGGCTCCTACTCCGAGCGCGCCAAGGACTAAGCGAGCAATCGAGGAACGAGACAGGTGCCGCCGGGGGGCGAGACAGTGGTTGGGAAGAGTTTCCGCTTCGTCTCGCTCCTCGTGGCGTCGCTGTCGCTCCTCATTGCCACACCGCTGGCCGCGGACGAGTTCCGCAGCCCCTCACTCACGGCCCTGCGCGTCGATTGGCGCGCAGCGCTCGACCAGCTTCGCGCCGAGATCAACAGCCACCCCCAGATCGCCGGCGATTTCATCTTCGTCCCCCGCCGTTCGGTGCCGCGGTACGATCCGCGCGCAACGCCGGCCCTGGTGCAGCTCAACGGGGTCTCCTCGCAATTCTTCACCGGCATTGCCCGCAGCGCCGTGCCCGTGCTGCTGCCCTTCGATGCTGGCGCCTATCTCGAGGCCCGGCGCAGTGGCGCGCCGTCGAGCCTGTCGCTGTCGCGCTACCAAGCCGATTTCAATCCCGTCGACATGTTCGATGCCGGTCCCGCCGGTTACAGCGCGACCTTTTCGCTCGAGCCCGGCGCCGGCGACGGCATGCCCTCGCGTATCTTCGCAAGACCGGTCGAGGTGCAGATCACCGGCTCGGCGCTGCTCTATGACATCGCCGATCCCTCCGGCGGCAAGGGCGAGCCGATCAAGCCGCTCGCGGCGACCTATCCGGACCTGCGCCGGTTCATCCGCGAAGGTTACGTCCGCTACGCCTTCACGCGCTTCGGCGTCGCCTATGTGGTCTCGGTCCAGTGTCTCGACAGCGTCGCAAAACCGCGGCGGCTCGCCTGCAAGGAGGCCTATCCAGTTGCCGAGCGCTTCCTGAAGGCCCTGCGCGTCGCGGGCGGCCAGCGCATGCGGCCGCTGACCGACATTGCCTCCAATGTGCTCGATCGTCCCGCGACGCGCTCACCCGATTTCAGCTATCGTCCGAGCGGCGACATCATCCCCAACACCGGCTACCGCAACAAGAGCGGCCATCCCGACGTGATCGCCTATGCGCAGATCCGCTTTCCGCTGGAGAAGGCGCCCGCTTTCGTGCGCTCGCAGTCCTACGCCAGGCGCGACAGGAACGACGGTCCGACCGCCTATCCCTGGCGCGACAATTTCTGCGAGTCCCGCAGCTTCGAAGTCTGGCAATGCGCCGGCGGTTACGGCCACCAGGGCGAGGACATCCGTGCGGCCGAGTGCCCACCGCCCGGCGAAGGCCGCGAACCCTGCGATCGCAAGCAGCGCGCCGTCGTCGCGGTGCGCGACGCCGTCGTGGTCCGCGCCTCCAAGGACCAGGCCGCGACGCTTCAGGTCAACAGCCGGAACGAGCACATCCGCTTCCGCTACATGCACATGAATCCGCAGGCGATGAATGCCGATGGCCTGCTCAACGGCCGCATCGTCGCCGAAGGCGAGAAGATCGGCGTGGTCTCGAATTATCTCGACCATCCTGCCGGCACGTCGATGCACCTGCATTTCGACGTCCAGGTGTTCACCCGCGACGGCTGGATCTGGGTCAGCCCCTACGTCACGCTCGTTTCGGCCTACGAGCGCCTGATACGCGCCCGCGGCCGCGAGGTCGGCCCGGAGATCGCCGTCACGGCCCAGCCAGTGGCCCATGCGCTGCCGGAGGACGTGATCAAGCCGGACCTGCGCGAGGGATCGAGCAGCGAGGAGAACTGAGCGGCTCGCTCGTTCCATGCCGGGCGGTGCATGAGCGTGTTGTCGCGCACACCGCCGGCTCGCACGAAGAAGGGTTAGCATTGATGAGTGTCGGACTGCTCGGTCTTCTCGACGACATCGCGGCGATTGCAAAGGTGGCAGCAGCCTCGCTCGATGATGTGGCCAGTCAGGCTGCCAAAGCGGGCACAAAGGCGGCAGGCGTCGTCATCGATGACGCTGCCGTAACGCCGAACTACGTCATCGGTTTTGCCTCCAAGCGCGAACTGCCGATCGTCGGCAAGATTGCGGTCGGATCGCTGCGCAACAAGTTACTTATTCTGCTGCCCGTTGCGCTGCTGCTTGGTTATTTCCTTCCTGCCGCGGTCACGCCGCTGCTCATGCTGGGCGGAGCCTTTCTCTGCTACGAGGGCGCCGAGAAAGTGCTCGAAGCGGTGATGCCGCATCATGCGCACGACCACGAAGCTCAGCTCCAGCCGATTGCGTTGAATGCCCAATCGGTCGAGGACGAGAAGGTCGCGAGCGCCATCAAGACAGATTTCATTCTGTCGGCGGAGATCATGGCGATCACGCTGGCCGCCCTCCCGGCGGGTAGCATCTGGACGCAGGCGCTGGTGCTGGCGCTGGTCGGTTTCTGCATCACTGCCGGGGTCTATGGCGTGGTAGCCCTGATCGTGAAGGCGGACGATGTCGGCGTAACCCTTGCGCGCTATGACGGCGCCTCAGTCGTTGGCGGCGCGATCCGCTTGCTTGGACGTAGCCTCGTCCGCGGCATGCCAACCTTCCTGGCAGTGCTGAGCACCATCGGCACCGCCGCCATGATCTGGGTCGGCGGCGGCATTATCCTGCATGGCATCGAAAAATATGGCCCGCCCGCGATCGGCCGCACGGTCCATGCCGCAACCGAGACTGCCGCAGACGTCCTTCCATCCGTTGCCGGCATCATCGCATGGTCGGTCGAGGCAGCCATCTCAGGCGCACTTGGACTGCTTGTCGGCGCGCTTGCGATTCCGGCAGTCGAATACGCTCTCTCACCGGCATGGAAACGATTGAGGCGATCGCAGACGGACTGAAGCGGCCGAAGCCGACGAGCCGCGCTCCACAGATCACTCCAAGAACGTCGTGAGCTGCGCGCCCTCGTCCGCGACGAAGACCGCGATCAATTCCGCCGGCTCCGTGGCGCTTGCATTCGCGGACACCAGATGCGTCGAGCCCGGCGGCTCGAAGAACGACTGGCCGACACCAAACGTTTCGACCGGACCACCGCCGAGCTGAGAGCGGATCTCGCCCTTGGTGACGTAGGCGGTCACCGAGCCGGCATGGCGATGCGGCCGCGAGAACCCGCCGGGACCGTAGAAGACGCGCACGATCGTGACGCGCTTGCCCGGCACGTTCGGCAAGGCGTAAGAGCCGATCGGCTCGACCTTGTCGAGCGGCGAGCTCTCGGCCGCGGTGGCGCAGAGCGGCGCCAGCGCGCCGGAGACCGTGTCGATCGTCACCGGCAGCGCCTTGCCGAGCGCGAACGCGCAGGCGAGTCCCGCGACGACGGCGAGCACCGCCGGACGTGACGGCGCCGGACGTTGCACGGCAGAAAAGCTTATGGCTGTCATCGTGATCTCCCCTTGTCTATCAGGATGCAGCGGCGACCGCTGCGACCGGGCGCTTTGCAGGCGTCCAGCGAAATGCCGCGCCAAAACGGTTCCAGACATTGATGGAGGCGACCGCCGAGGTCAGATACGTCAGTTCCGTCTCGGAGAATTCGCTGGACGCCTCCGCGTAGACCTCCTCGCTGACGCCATCGGGCAGACAGGTCAGCGCCTCGGCCCAGGCCAGGGCCGCGCGTTCGCGCGCGGAAAAGATCGGCGCCTCGCGCCAGACCGCGACCAGATGGAGTTTGTCGACCGCCACACCGATGCGCTCCGACAAGAGGATGTGATGCTGCACGCAGAAAGCGCAGCCGTTGATCTGCGACGCCCGCAGCTTGACCAGCTCGAGCAGCTGCTTGTCGAGGCCCGCCTTGGCCGCCAGCTGCCCCAGCGCCAGTACCAGATCATACGCGTCCGGCGCGATCCGCTTGAAATCCTCGTATTCGCTGCGGGCGTGTGACATTGCCGTGCACCTCGTGTTATTGTAAGAGCACTGATACTTTATAAGAGCACTTATATGTTCCGCAAGACGTCCGGCATCACAAGATCGAAAACCTCGCGGAAGACGCCGGCGCCTGCCGATGATGGCGCGGTACGCGTGCCCGCCCCTGGCGAAGGCAAGCGCGGCGAAGAGGGTTATCTCGGCTATCTCTTGCGTCAGGCCCATGCCGCGGTCCGCCTGACGATGGAGCGGACGCTCGCCGATCTCGGCGTGACGTCGCCGCAATTCGCGGTGCTGACCATGCTGAACGCCTATCCGGGGCTGTCAGGCGCCGACGTCGCCCGCCTCACCTTCCTGACGCCACAGACCGTCGGCGTCATCATTCGCAATCTCGAGCGTGACGGCGCGATCGTGATGACGCCGCATCCCGTCCACGGCCGCATCCAGCAATGGACGCTGACGCCGCGCGGGGCAACGCTGTTGAAGGCCTGCCGGGAGCGGGTGATCGCGCTGGAGAAGCGCCTTGCCCTGACTCTGGATGCCAAGGCGGAAACCACGGTCCGGCGCTGGCTCGCCGGCATCGCAGCCGATTTGCAGGAGGACTAAGCGGGCCTAGTCGCCGCCCCCTCCGTCGCCGCATCCTCCGCCGCCATCGAAATCCGGGAGGTCGCCGGCGGCGCCATCGCCTTGAATGCCGCGGCCAAAGTTCTCGGCAAGGATCATCAGGATCACGACAAACAAGCCGGCCCCGAAGGGCCAGGGATTGGCACGGATGATGTCGAACAACTCCTGCATGCGCGCATCTTGCCCAACAAGAGCGAACCGACCGTAAAGTACCAGATTCAAGTTTGGGGATATGCGGGATTGCGCAAGGGCGGCCTATCCGCCCTTCAACGATTTCTTAACCTCACCGTCCGACCAGGTCTCGCCTGCGGCGATCACCCGGACCCGGCTCTGGTCCGCAGCATTCACCAGCACATGCGAACTTACCCGGTCGCCACTCGGCTCCAGGCGCAAATCGGTTTCGGGCTTCCAGCTCAGCGTGGTCGCGAGATCGCCGGGGAAGATCTGCCATTGCGATCCGTCGTCGAGTTCGACGACGTGGCTTTCCGCATGCGCGCGTATCTTCATCCCACCTCGAATACTTCGATGAACAGACCATGTTCGGAGGGAATGCAGCAGTGCGACAGTTTGTTCCGGTGAACGCCGGCCCGGCGCCTCGTGTTCCCAGGAACCGTCCCACAGCCCCCTGTTTCCCGCTAGAATGGGTCCATGAAACAAGCTGATTCCTCGCCCTGTCACACCCGCCGCGCCCTGCTCCAGTCGACGCTCGGTGCGGCCGCTTTGCTGGCACTCCCGACGCGCGTCCTCGCCGCGCCTGCCGGTTTCGACGAATGGCGCGAGAGCTTTCGCGCACGCGCGATGGCCAAGGGAATCTCGGCTGCGACCTGGCAGCGCGCGATGGCGCGGGTCGAGCCCGACATGAGCGTGTTCAAGCAGATGCGCAACCAGCCCGAATTCCACGAGCAGGTCTGGCAATACATCAACCGCCGCGTTTCGGACTGGCGCATCATCAACGGCAAGATCGCGCTCAAGAACAACGAGGCGCTGATCGCACGCATCGAGCGCGATTTCGGCGTCGAGCGCGGTACGCTGCTGGCGCTGTGGGGCGTCGAGTCCGCCTATGGCGATCCGCTGGTGCAGCAGAACCACATGACCCCGGTATTTCCCTCGCTCGCCGCGCTCGCCTGGAATGAGCCGCGTCGCAAGGCCTATTGGGAGACCGAGCTGATCAACGCGCTGCGCATCGTCGACAAGGGCTGGAGCACGCCCGAGGAGATGAAGGGCTCATGGGCCGGCGCGATGGGGCATTCGCAGTGGATGCCGGAGGTCTGGCTCAATGTCGGCATCGACTATGACGGCGACGGAAAAGTCTCGCCGTTCGGCAAGCCCGACGATGCGCTGGGCTCGACCGCAAAATATCTCGTCAATCGCGGCAAGTGGCACCGCGGCGAGCATTGGGGCTACGAGGTGCGCACGCCCGGCGATATGAGCGGGAGCCGGACCTACGCTGCCTGGGCGTCCGCCGGCGTCACCCGCGCCGATGGCCAGCCGTTCCCGCAGCCCAACGCCTCGGCGCAGATGTGGACGCCGGTTGCGGGCGGACCGACGTTCCTTCTGGGGCCGAACTTCTACTCGGTGAAGAGCTACAATCCCTCGATGAACTATGCGCTGGCGATCTGCCACCTCGGCGACCGCTGCCTCGGCGCGCCGCCCTTCATCCAGCCTTTCCCCGGCTCCGAGCGCGCGCTGACGCTCGCGGAAGTGCAGGAGATGCAGACGCGCCTGACCAAGGCCGGTTTCGACACCGGCGGCACCGACGGCCGCGTCGGCAACGACACGATGAAAGCAATCAAGGATTTCCAGCAGCGCGCCGGCATCACGCCGGCCGACGGCTATGGCGGGCTGAAGGTGCTGGCGAAGCTGCGGCAGGGGTCGTAGATACCCCGTCATTCCGGGGCTCGCGTAGCGAGAACCCGGAATCTCGCCCTACAATCTCCGGCTTCCGGGTTCGAGGCTTCGCCTCGCCCCGGAATGACAAGTCTACTTTCAGTGCCTGTACTGCGGCTCTTCCGCATCGAGCTGGCGCCGGATGGCAGCGAGATGCAGCCGCGCGGATTCGGAATCGCCCTCGCGCATCTGCTTGTAGGTTTCGGCCGCAATGGCGGGATCGACCGGGAGCACCTTGCGGCCCGTGGACATCGCGAGCACCTGCACCTCGGCGGCTCGTTCGAGGTAATAGAGATCGTCCCAGGCTTCTGCGATGGTCGGGGCCAGCACCATCACGCCGTGATGCTTCATGAAGACGATGTCGGCATCGCCGACGGCGGAGGCGATGCGCGCGCCCTCGCGGTTGTCGAGTGCGAGCCCATTATAGTCGCGGTCGACCGCCGTGCGGCCGTAGAATTTCAGCGCGGTTTGCCCAGCCCAGATCAGCGGATCGCCCTCGGTCATCGATAGCGCCGTCGCATAAGGCATGTGAGTGTGGAAGGCGACCTTGGCGCGCGGCAGGCGCTTGTGCATCTCGGCATGGATGTAGAATGCGGTCGCCTCGGGCACGCCCTCGCCGTCGAGCACGTTGCCGTGGAAGTCGCAGATCAGGAGCTTTGACGCGGTGAGCTCACGGAAAGCGTAGCCATAGGGATTGACGAGGAAGAGGTCGTCATGGCCCGGCACGACGGCCGAGAAATGGTTGCAGATGCCCTCCTCAAAGCCGTTGCGCGCGGCCATGCGGAAGCAGGCGGCGAGGTCCTCGCGCGCGGTGCGGATCGCGTCGGTAGCGAGGTCCGGCCGGTTCGAGCGGAACGGCGCCGGCGAGGAAGAAGAGTGAAGACTGTGCGCCATGGCGAAGGACACCTTTGTCGGTCGGAAGCTCTTCGCGTTGTACAGGGGCCGCGCCTGCGCGTCAGCCCCTGTGGGCGCCACCCTGCCCTGCGCCGCTTAGCTTCGCCGCGGCACGCCGCCGGCGTTCATGCCGCCGTCGATGACGAGCTCGCTGCCGGTGACGTAGCGCGAGGCGTCCGACGCCAGATACAGCACGCCGGAGGCGATTTCCGCAGCCTGGCCGGCGCGGCCCAATGGCGTGACCACCCGGGCGCGTTCCTCCGGATCGATCGGCGCATTCTGACCGGCGCCGGTCGCCCCCGTCGGGATCTTGCCCCAGATCGGCGTGTCGATGATACCGGGATGGACCGAGTTGACGCGAATGCCGTCGCCGGCGGCCGCACACTCCATTGCGATCGACTTGGCAAACAGACGTACGCCGCCCTTGGTCAGCGAATAGGCCGAGAGGCCCGGCGAGCCGCGCAGGCCGGCGAGCGAGGACATCATGACGATCGAGCCGCCGCCGGTTTTGCGCATCAACGGCAGGCAGTGTTTGACCGACAGAAACACGCCATCGAGATTGATCGCATTCTGCTTGCGCCAGTCAGACAGCGTCATGTCGACGATCGAGGGCACGGCAATGCCGATACCGGCATTGGAGACCATGATGTCGAGCCGGCCGTAGCGTTTCGCGATCTCGGCGACGATCTCGATCCAGCGCTCCTCGCTGGTGACGTCCTGCTCCAGGAAGATCGCCTTGCCACCGGCTTTTGCGACGCGCTTGACTAGCTCGGGCCCGCGCAGCTCGTCGATGTCGGTGATGATGACCGTCGCGCCCTCGCGCGCGAACAGCTCGACGATGGCCTCGCCAATGCCAGAAGCGCCGCCAGTCACCAGCGCGACCTTGCCCTCAACCTGCCCTGCCATGTTCACTCCCTTTTTTTTGTTTGAGCGGCTTATTCTTGACGCATGATCTCGTTGGATCTTGCGTTATCTAATCACGGATGGCCCCTGGTCCGGTAGGGCGACATCGACGACGCGGAATTGCACACGCTCGGCGCCCTGGTAGCGATCGACCGACAGCGAGCCCGCGACATGCATCTGCTGGCCGCGATTGGCGAGCAACGCATTGCCGAGCTTCTGGCCGACCGAGCGGAACGCAATGCCGTTGACGATGGCGCCGTCGCCCGATTTGAAGCGCAGGCGCAGATGCGCCTGCCCGACCTCGTCGGCAAACACGAGCTGATGCGCCGGCAGCGCCAGCACGGGCTCCGGATTGCCGCTGCCGAAGGGACCTGCGCGGTTGAGCGTGGTCGCAAGCTCCGGCGTCACCGCCCGCGCGGAGACCGCGCCGTCGATGTAGAGCTCGTTGACGTGGCGCGCCTCCGCAACATCCTGCGCCAGCGCGTTCTCGAGATAGGCGCGGAATTCGGCGATCTTCTCCTTTCGCAGCGTCACGCCCGCGGCCATCGCGTGGCCGCCGCCCTTGAGCAAAATCCCATCGGCAACCGCCTGCCGCACCGCCTTGCCGAGATCGACGCCGGCGATCGAGCGGCCCGAGCCGGTGCCGATGCCGCCGGGTTCGAGCGCAATGGCGAAGGCCGGCCGCGAGAACTTCTCCTTCAGGCGCGAGGCGACGAGACCGACCACGCCCGGATGCCAGCCCTCGGACGCCGTGACGATGACGCCGAGCTTGTCCTCCAGCCCGATCGAGGCCAGCGCCTCGGCCTCGGCCTGGGCTTCGGCCGCCTGCTC
Organism: Bradyrhizobium sp. USDA 376; assembly: GCF_054063675.1. Lineage (NCBI taxonomy): Bacteria > Pseudomonadati > Pseudomonadota > Alphaproteobacteria > Hyphomicrobiales > Nitrobacteraceae > Bradyrhizobium > Bradyrhizobium sp. USDA 376. The sequence goes on along the minus strand of NZ_JBSSGN010000001.1, from coordinate 6,233,840 downwards.
GATGACACGGCGCTCGCTGTTGAGGCGATCGAGCTCGGCCGCGATCCGCGCCGCCTCGACGCTGTCGCCTTCGAGCAGCAGCCGCACGCCGAGATCGGCGCGGCCGATGCGGCCACCCGCATTGACGCGCGGCCCCAGCATGAAGCCGAGATGCCAGGCCTCCGGCGGGCCGTTCAGCCGTGCCACATCCATCAGCGCGGTGTGGCCGACATGGTCGCGCCGCCGCATCGCGATCAGCCCCTTGGCGACGAAGGCGCGGTTGAGGCCGATCAGCGGAGCCACGTCGGCGACCGTGCCAAGCGCAACATGATGCAGCATGCCGAGCAGGTCGGGCTCCGGCATCTCGCTCGTCCAGAAGCCGCGCTGGCGCAGCTCGCGATTGACCGCGACCAGCGTCACCAGCACGAGGCCGACGGCTGCGAGATGGCCGAGGCCCGAGAGATCGTCGAGCCGGTTCGGATTGACCAGGGCATCGACCTCCGGCAGCTCGGTGCCGGCCTGATGGTGGTCGATCACGACGACGGACATGCCGAGCCGTTTTGCTTCCGCAAGCGGCTCGATGCTGGTGGTGCCGCAATCGACGGTGACGAGCAGCGTCGCGCCCTTTGCCGCGAGCCCACGGACGGCCTCGACGTTGGGGCCATAGCCCTCGAAGATGCGATCGGGAATGTGGATCAGCGGATCGAGCCCGCAATGCCGCAGGTGCCAGGCCAGCAGCGCCGCCGAGGTCGCGCCGTCGACGTCGTAGTCGCCGAAGATCGCGACCTTTTCGCCCCTCACGGCGGCATCCGCGATGCGCTTGGCGGCGGCCTCCATCTCCGTCACCGTGAACGGGTCCGGCAGCAGTTTTCGGATGGTCGGATCGAGGAAGTCGGCAACCGCGTCGATGTCGATCCCGCGGCCCGCCAGCACCCGCGCCAGCAGCTCCGGAAGCTGGTGCCGCTGCACGATGGCGAGCGCCTGCGCCGCCCCGCGAGCGTCCAGCCGGTCGCGCCAGAGCTTGTCGGTGAGCGAGCGCGCGACGCCCAGGAACGCCTGGGGCGCTTCGACGGGCAAGGCTGTGGCAGGCGGCGTCATGACGAGGGCTATCGGTTGGGAACTCGGGTCCGGGCGAACACGCTAACGGCCCGGTGCTGGCTTTACGGGATTGGCCGGGAAACTCCGGCGATTTGCAACGGCCGGGCCGCACAAAGCGGTGGATGGCCGGCAGGCAGGCCGGAGTGACTATCATTTAGGCATTCCGCCGAACAGCAAATTAAGCAGGCGTTAGGTTGAATCCTAGAAAAAGACTCGTATTCGATCTGACGTGATTTTGTTCCGGGTTCATTGCAGATCTGGCCTCATTGCCAAGGGAAGTCCCCGATGTCTGCTGCGCTGGGTCTGAAAGCCAAGCCGATCGCCTCCGAACCCACTGATGATGATTCCGACATCTCCGCGCTGATCAATCGCCTCACCGCGGAGGTCAACCAGATCGCGGTCGACAAGACCAAGGCGATCCAGCAGATCACCAACCAGATGAAGATGCTGGCGCTGAACGCGCTGATCGAGAGCTCGCGGGCCGGCGCGCAAGGCGCGGGCTTCGCGGTGGTGGCGCAGGAGGTGCGCGGCGTCGGCCAGCAGGTCGAGACCATCGCCCGCGAGCTCGAGACCCAGCTGACGAAACGGACCGGCGACCTCGTCGCCTCGATCGACCGCATGAGCCAGCGCTCGCGCGGCGAACGCATGGTCGACCTGTCTCTCAATGCCGTCGAGCTGATCGACCGCAATCTCTATGAGCGCACCTGCGACGTGCGCTGGTGGGCGACCGACTCCGCCGTGGTCGATTGCGCGGCCTCGCCTGCGCCGGCCGCGGTCACCTATGCCTCGCAGCGCCTCGGCGTGATCCTCGGCGCCTACACCGTCTATCTCGACCTCTGGCTCTGCGACCTCGACGGCAACGTCGTCGCCAACGGCCGCGCCGACCGCTTCCGCGTGGTCGGCCAGAACGTCGCCCACACCAAATGGTTTCGCGAGGCACGTACCTTGCGATCCGGCGACGACTACGTCGCCGGCGACGTCGAGAACCAGCCGCTGCTCGGCAACGCGCAGGTCGCGACCTATTGCGCCAGCGTCCGCGCCGGCGGCCAGGCCAATGGCGCGCCGATCGGCGTGCTTGCCATCCATTTCGACTGGGAGCCGCAGGCCCGCGCCATCGTGCAAGGCGTCCGCGTCGGCGACAGCGACAAGGCGCGCGTGCTGCTGGTCGACTCGAATTTCCGCGTCATCGCCGCTTCCGATGGCCAGGGCATTTTGAGCGAGCGCATCTCGCTCTCGCTGAACGGGCAGCGCTCCGGCTTCTATCAGGACCGCTCGGGCACGATGGTCGCCTTCCACGCGACACCCGGCTACGAGACCTATCGCGGCCTCGGCTGGTACGGCGTGATCGTCTGCGGGGCGTGAGGCGCAAGCCGGCCGCCAAGATCGGGATCCGTTGGCTTGCCCGAAAAAAAGCTCGCGAAACAACCCCATGCACAGTAGCCGGGCGTTGTTTCCGCTGGTGTTTTGCCTGCGCTCAAACCTCGTTTTGACACGTCGGGCAAAACAGTGGCATTATGCGACTATTCCGAAATCCGAAAGCGCTCGCGCTGCCTTGGGCTGACGACCGGCGCGTGAGGGCCCCTCACTTACCCCCTCATTTGGCGCCTTCCACGAACGCGACCGGCGTGCCTTTCGCGACGCTGCCAGCGACACGTTCGGCGTCCCAATTGGTGAGACGCACGCAGCCGTGAGATTCCGCCTTGGAGATCTTGTCCGGCGAAGGCGTGCCGTGAATGCCGTAGCCTTCGGCGGACAGGTTGATCCACACCGTTCCAACCGGGTTGTTCGGCCCGGGCTTGATGGTGAAGGGCTTGCGCGAATGGACGCCCTTGAAGCGATAAGCGGGATTGTAGCGATAGAACGGATTTCGGCTAACTTCGGTGATCTTGAGCGTGCCTGAGGGCGACGGCTTGTCCTCGCTTCCCACAGTCGCCGGATAGAATCCGATCAGCGCATTCGACTTGTCGAACAGCTTGACGGTCTGCCTGACCTTGTCGATCTCGACCCTGTCGGCCTTGGCGGGTGCCCCCTCGCCTGTGCTCGCGGTGTCGGCGACGACGATGGTGTCGCCGGCCCGGTCGAAACGGCGCCCGGGGTTGAGCGCCGTCAGCAGTTGCTCGCTCATGTGAAATTTTTCGGCCAGGGCCTCTCGCAAACTGCTGTAGCCGAGCTTCGGGATGCCCTTCATGTCCTCCATTTTCGACGGCAGCTTGTTCAGGAAAGGACCCGCCACGTCCTGCTCGGTGATGGCATAGGTCAGCGTCACCGGCCGGTCGTCCGCCCGCAGCGCCTTCCAGACCTCCTCGGCCGGAGTGTCTGCGCCCGGCAACTGCCGGGCTTCCGCATAGGCGCGCAGTGCCTTCTTCGCGTTCTCGCCGAACCTGCCGTCGATCTCGCCGGGCGAGAAATGCGCCCTGTCCAGCAGAACCTGCAGCCGCACGCCCGCCGGCGTCGGCTTCTCATTCGAGAGCGTCTTCTTCGAGGGCTCGGAGGAATTGATGGCGTCCGCGGTCATCTCGGCAGCGAACGCGGGTGCTGCCGCCAGAACGAGGATCAGAACGATGCAGAATATCCGGGCGCGGTCGGCCGACCAGGCGCTCATCATCGTCCGCCGCAACACGCCATCGCCCATGTGCCAGCTCCGGGATGAAGACATTCACCGGATTGGCAACTCGGGGCGGCCACGGAAGTTTCTAGCTTTTCCCGGAGACGACAGGCAACACGTAGCGGAGAGCTTGCCTGCGGCGCATCCTTCGAGACGCCCGCCTGTGGCGCAGGGTTATCGCAGATGGCTTCTTGGTGACGGCCAGAGCAAGCGCCTCGTCCTTCGAGACGACCGCTCGGCGGTCTCCTCAGGATGAGGCTGAGCAGCATTGGCCCCGTTGAAATTGCCGCCGCGCACTCCCCTCATCCTGAGGGCCCGCCATCGGCGGGCGTCTCGAAGGACGGGCTGCGGGGCGAGCTATGCGCCACGCTTCCTCATATGCGATAGCCCTGGCCTATGGCGGACCCTCAGGGTGAGGTCGCGTTTTGCGGTGAGATATCAGACCCTCGTGCGCCGCGCTGCGCTCTCTGCCGCGAGCAGCAGCGCGGCGCGGCTGGCGCCGATCGAGGCGATGCCTTGTCCGGCGATGTCGTAGGCGGTGCCGTGCGCGGGCGTGCAGATCGGGAAAGGGAAGCCCCCGAGCAAGGTCACGCCGCGATCGAAGCCCATCAGCTTCATCGCGATCTGGCCCTGGTCGTGGTACATCGTCAGCACCGCATCGAAGGCGCCGCCCTTGGCGCGCAGGAACACAGTGTCGGCCGGGAACGGCCCCTCGGCGGCAATGCCATCGCGCTGCCCAGCCGCGACCACGGGCGCAATCACATCGATCTCCTCGCGGCCGAAATTGCCGCCGTCGCCGGCGTGCGGGTTGAGACCGGCGACCGCAATGCGCGGCCGGGCGAAACCGGCGTTGCGCATGCAGGCATCGGTCAGCTTGAGCGCGCGATGGATGCGTTCGCCGGACAGGTTTGCAGCGACGTCCTTCAGCGGAATATGCGAGGTGACCCGTGCGTTCCAGAGCCGGTCGAGCACGTTGAATTCGCTTGCCGGAGTCTTGAGTCCGACCACTTCGGCCGAGAACGCGATCTCGTCGTCATATTCGGCGCGGGCAAGGCGCATCGCCTGCTTGTTGAAGGGAGTGAAGCAAACGGCGTCGACGCGCCCGTCACGGCCGAGTTCGAGCGCGTGCCGATAGTTGGCCAGCGCGAATTTGCCGCCGGCAAGGGTCGCAGTCTTCGGCTCGACGTCCTTGGGATCAAGGTGACGGAGATCGACAAACAATGCCTCGCCCTGCGCCGCGCGAAGGTCGGCGCCCTGCTCCACTGTCTTCAACTCCGGCTTGACGCCCGCAACGCGCGCGCCCTCATCGAAGATGCGGCGGTCGCCGATCACGACGAGGCGGCAGCGGGCGCGGATGTCATCCTGTACCACCAGCTTTGCCGTCAGCTCCGGGCTGATGCCGGCGGGATCTCCCATCGCGAGTGCGATGAGCGGCTTTGCGGTCATATGATCACCTTTTCTCGAGCTGTCTCTTGAACTGTCGTCTCATCGGTGGATAGCGCAGGCTTGCGCCGCAAGCGCGCGAGCTGCAATGCGAGCGGCAGCAGGAGCAGCGCGATGCCGCCCAGAATCAGGCACGTCACAAGCTTGTTTGCGAAGAAGATGCCGAGGGATCCCTTCGAGAGCAGCATCGACTGCCGGAACGCATCCTCCGCCTTGTCGCCGATCACGATCGCGAGCACGAGCGGCGCCAGCGGATAGAACAGCTTCTTGAAGAGATAGCCGACGATGCCGAAGCCCAGCATCATGACGACATCGAGATAGGAGTTCGACACCGAATAGGCGCCGACCACGCAGATGATCACGATCAGCGGCGCGATGACGACGAAGGGAATCCGCATCAAGGCGGCGAAGACCGGGACGGTCAGCAGCACCAGCGCGACGGCGACGATGTTACCGACATACATCGAAGCGATCAGGCCCCAGACAAAGTCCTTCTGATCGACGAACAGCATCGGCCCGGGATTGAGGCCCCAGATCATCAGCCCGCCCATCATGACGGCGGCTGTCGCGGAGCCGGGAATGCCGAGCGAGAGCATCGGCAATAGCGCGCTGGTGCCGGCCGCATGATCGGCCGTCTCGGGCGAGATGATGCCTTCGACCTCGCCTGTGCCGAAATACCGGCCGCGGCGCGAGAAGCGGCGGGCGATGCCGTAGCTCATGAAGGAGGCTGCGGTCGGGCCGCCCGGCGTGATCCCCATCCAGCAGCCGATCGCGGCGCTGCGCAATAGCGCAACGCTGTGGCGCGGCAGGCGGCCGATCGCACGAAACACCTCGCGCCATTCAATCTTCGAGGAGACGGCGCGGGCATGAAACTCCTCCTCGACCGCGACCAGGAGTTCGCCGATGCCAAACAGGCCCATCACAGCAACGACGAAGTTCACGCCCTTGACCAGCTCGTCGACACCCATGGTGAGGCGGACGCTGCCGGAGACGGTGTCGATGCCGATAGCGGCGATGGCAAAACCGATCGCGAGCGCCACGACGGTCTTGATCGGGGCCGCGCCGCCCATGCCGACGAAGCTGGCGAAGGCCAGGAAGTAGACCGCGAAATACTCCGGCGGCCCGAAGGCGAGCGCGACCTGTGCCACCCAGGATGCGAGGAAAGTGATGAGAATGACGCCGATCAACGCGCCGAATGCCGCCGAGCCGAAGGCGGTGGCGAGTGCCGTGGTCGGCCGGCCGTCGCGCGCCATCGGATAGCCGTCGAAAGTGGTCGCGACCGAGGACGGCTCGCCCGGGATATTGAACAGGATCGAGGTCACCGATCCTCCGAACAGCGCGCCCCAATACATGCTGGAGAGCAGGATGATCGCCGAGACCGGCTGCATGCCGAAGGTCAGCGGCAGCAGCAGCGACACCCCGTTCGGCGCGCCCAGCCCGGGCAGCACGCCGACGAGAATGCCGAGCAGCACGCCGACCGCCATCAACAGCAGATGCGGCACGGTGACCGCGATGGTGAAGCCGTGGAGGAGTTCCTGGAGATTGTCCATCGGCCTCCTCCCTCAGAAGCCGAACGCGGCGGCCAGCGCGCCATGCGGCAGGCTGACCTGGAACATGCGCTCGAACACGACGTAGAGGGCGAGCGCCGTGGCTGCCGCCATGGCGAGAGCGCGCGGCACGGACTGGTGCCTGGGGATCGCCAGCACCGCGAAGACATAGAGGCTTGAGGCGAGATACATGCCGAGCAGCGGGATCGCGGCGACGAAGATCGCGGCCGGCAGGAACAGGCCGGCGAGCCGGCGCAGCTCGAGCGGAGTGATCGCGATGGGAACGTTCGCGAGCGATGCAACTGGCCGCACGCCCCGCACCAGATTGTAGAGGCTGCCGAGCACGACGATGATGCCGGTCAGGAACGGAAACGTGCCGGCGTCCACGCCCGCGCTCGACCAGCCGATGCCATTATCGAGGCTGGAGACGACGACGGCCACACCGAAGCTGCCGGTGAGGATTGCGGTCGCAAGCTCAAGCGCGCGGCGTGAGATCATGGCGTTCTACCTTTGAAGGCCGGGCTGTCGCATGTGACAGCGGTGAGCCTGCCGAACGTGCTCGGCCTGCATGGTTCGAGACGCCCGCTTTGGCGGGCACCTCACCATGAGGGTCTGATATCTCGCCGCAACGCACGACCTCATCCTGAGGGCCCGCCGCAGGCGGGCGTCTCGAAGGATGGCCGCAAGCGACCTGCCCGCCACGCTTTGCTCCATCTGCGATCGCCCAGCCCTTGAAGGGATTTGCCCGCCTCACTTGACGAGCCACCCCTGCTCGCCTGCGACCTGCTTGACGTGCTCGAGGTCCTCCTTGATGAACTTGTCGAGCTCGGCACCGGTGAGGAACGTGTCGACCTGGGAGGTCTTCTCGATGTAGTCCTTCCATTCCGGCGTCGCCTGCACCTTCTTCATGAGGTCGACATAGAACGCGGCCTGGTCCGGCGTGACCTTGCCGGGCAGCCACACCGTGCGCGGCTGCTCATATTGCTTGATGTCGAGGCCCTGCTCGACGCAGGTCGGGACGTCGCTCCAGCCTTCGGTCGCGGTGACCTTGGGTCCTTGCGGCAACCGCTCGGGGCTGAACACGCACAGCGGGCGTTGCGTGCCGCCGCGCCATTGGCCGATGCTTTCGCTGGGATTGTTGACGTGGGAGTCGAGATGTCCGCCGGCGAGCTGCACGGCGGTCTCGGCCCCGCTCTTGAAGGGGATGTAGGTCAGCTTGACCTTGCCGGCCTTCTCGATCATGCGGGTCAGCACCTCGTCGGTGTCCTTGGACTGCGCGCCGCCCATCCTGAATTCGCCGGATGCAGCCGCCTTCAGATAGTCTCCCGCATTCTTGTAGGGCGCGTCCTGCTTGACCCAGAGCAAAAACTCGTCCTGCGCCATCGCCGCGATCGGGGTGAGATCGGTGTAGTTGAAGGCGACCTTGGAGACGAGCGGCTGCTGCCATGCGTTCGACGTGCCGAAGATCACCTTGTAGGGATCGCCGGCGGAGGCCTTGCCGTAGACATAGCCTTCGGCGCCGCTGCCGCCGCCCTTGTTGACGACGACGATCGGCTGCTCCGTCAGCTTGTGCCTGGTGATGATGTTCTGCACCGCGCGCGCGAGATTGTCGGTGCCGCCGCCGGGGCCGGCGGTGGCGACGAACTCGATCGGCTTTTGCGGTTGCCAGGCGGCAAGCGCGGGCATCGCGCCGGCGAGCACGGCTGCGACCGCGGAGAGCAGAAATGTTGACGTCCGACCCATGATTTCCTCCAGCTGATTTTTGTCTTTTGTTGTTGTCGTATCGACGTCCGGTCAGGCGACGCGTTCCTCGCGTCTTTCCAGGGCCGAAACGATTGCGCCTTCTTTTTCGAGCGCTTCGATCTGCGTCTGGTCGAACCCGTGCTCGGCCAGCACTTCGCGCGTATGCTCACCATAGACCGGCGCGCCTGACAGCACTTTGCCTGGGGTCTCCGAAAACTTGACGGGAAGCCCGATCGTCTTCACGGCGCCGAGCGTGGAATGCTCGACCTCGACCACCATCTCGCGCGCCAGCGTCTGCGGATCGCTGAGGGCCTCCAGCATGTCGTGCACGGGGCCGCACGGCACGCCCTTCTCGTCCAGCGCCGCGAGCCAATGCGCCCGCGATTGGTTGCGGAAGCGCTCGCTCAGGACGGCCTCGAGCTCCTTCAGGTTCGCCATGCGGTCGGAGCCGTTGACGAAGCGCGGATCGGCGGCGAGCTCGCTCGCGCCGAGCGCTTCCAGCATCAACAGCCAGTGCTTCTTGTTGGCGCCGCCGACCACGAGCCAGCCGTCCGAGGCTTCGAAGGCCTGGTATGGCGCGTTGAGCGGATGGGCCGAGCCCATCGCGCGCGGCACGGTACCCGCGGCGAGCGCGATGGTCGACTGCCAATAGGTCTGCACCAGCGCGGCTTCGTAAAGTGAGGTCTCGACCCACTGCCCTTCGCCTGTCTTCAGGCGATGCGTGTAGGCGGCCAAAATGCCCATGCTCGCGAGCAGGCCGGCGGTGATGTCCGACAGCGGCGGACCGCATTTGACGGGCGGACCATCCGGGCGCTCGCCGGTAAAGCTCATGATGCCGCTCATGGCCTGCGCCACGAGGTCAAATCCGCGGCGGTGCTTGTAGGGGCCGGTGCGGCCGAAGCCGGACAGCGAGCAGTAGATCAGCGATGGGTATTGCTTGTGCAGCTCCTCGTAGCCGAAGCCGAGGCGCTCCATCGCGCCCGGCGCAAAATTCTCGACCAGCACGTCGGCGTCCGCGAGCAGCCGGCGCAGCACCTGCTTGCCGCCGTCGGTCTTGAGATCGAGCACGATGCCGCGCTTGTTGCGGTTCATCATCAGGAAGGACGCCGCCTCCTCGCCGATCTTCGGCGGCACGGAGTGGCGGGTGTCATCGCCGTTGGGCGATTTCTCGATCTTGATGACGTCGGCGCCCATGTCGGCGAGCATCAGGGTGCAGGTCGGGCCCGCCATCACATGGGTGAGATCGACGACCTTGAGGCCGGCCAGCGGTCCCGAACGGCGAGAGGTGGATTGCGAACTTTGCATCGGCTCGTCCTATTGGCCGCACCACTGCGGCGCGCGCTTGTTGAGGAAAGCATCGAGCCCTTCGCGAAAATCCTGGCTCGTGTAACACATCAGGATGAGGTCTTCGCCCTCGTCCCGCGTCAGCCGCCTTTGCAGGCGAGCGACCGCCTGCTTGGTCGCATTCAGCGTCAGCGGCGCGTGACTGGCGAGCAGCCGGGCGACCTCCTCAGTGCGTCTCTCCAGTGCGGCCAGATCATCGACGACCTCGCCGAGCAGCCCGACGCCGGCGGCCTCCGCGGCGTCGACCAGGCGCGCGGTGAAGATCAGATCCTTGACGCGGGCAGCGCCGATCAGCGCGGTGAGACGGCTGACATTGGACATCGACAGGCAATTGCCGAGCGTCCGGGCGATGGGAAACCCGATCTTCGCAGCTTTCGTGCCGATGCGCAGGTCGCAGGCCGCGGCGATGCCGGCGCCGCCGCCGGTGCAGAAGCCGTTGATCGCGGCGATGGTCGGCACGCGGCACTGCTCGAGCGTCGAGAGCACCCGATCGATCCGGTTCTCGTAGTCGATCGCGTCCTGCGGCGTCCTGAATTCGCGGAACTGGTTGATGTCGGTGCCGGAGGCAAAGGCCTTGTCGCCGGCCCCGCGCAGCACCAGCACCTTGATCGCATGGTCGCGGTTGGCCTCCTCGCAGATCGCCGCGAGGCGTTCGTACATGGCGAAGGTGAAGGCGTTGCGCGCCTGCGGGCGGTTGAAGGTGATCCGCCCGATGCCGTCGTTGCATTCAAAAACGAGGTCGTCTGCCTCCGCAGCCAGGTCCATTTCCTCATATCCTCTTGTTTTTTACATTTTTGAATGCAAAATTCGCGATTAGCAAGCTGGAACTTCCAGATTTCGACAGATCACACTGTTTTTGAATTCAAAATTGGAGCCTCAGGTCCCATGCTTCATGAGGAGGTCGTCGGCCGGATCCGCGCCATCCTGCTCGACGGAGAGATCCCGCCGGGCGCGCGGATTCCCGAGCGCGAGTTGTGCGAGCGGCTCGAGATCTCGCGCACGCCGCTGCGCGAGGCGCTCAAGGTGCTCGCCGCCGAAGGCCTGGTGCAGCTGCTGCCGCATCGCGGCTCGCGCGCGGCAAAACTGACCGACAAGGACATGCGCGACCTGTTCGAGGTCTGCCAGGGCCTCGAAGCCCTCGCCGGCGAGCTTGCCTGCGAGCGCATCAGCGACGCCGAGATCGGCGCGATCGCCGCCGCGCATGACGAGATGGTGCGGCATTATCGCGAGGGCGATCTCATCCAGTACTATCGCGGCAACCGCGCCATCCACGAGGCCATCGTCGCCGCCGCCGGAAATCCCGTGCTCGCCGGGTTGTACACATCCGTGACCGCACGCATCCGGCGCGCGCGCTACGTCACGCCGATGACGCCGCAGCGCTGGGCGCTCGCGGTGAAGGAGCATGAGGCGATCCTGAACGCGCTGCAGCGGCGCGACGGCGCCGGCCTCTCCCACATCCTGCGTGCGCATCTGCGCCACAAGCGCGAGGAGGTTTTGCAGGCCGGCTTTGCGGAGACGGAAGGAAGTGAGCCCACGCTGCGGATCGCGTGAGATTTCTGCAGCGACGATTCAGCGGACACAATCGCGACACAATCATTGATTGTTTCTTGATCACCCCGCGATCATCGCCAATCCGTTTCCTCTTGCGAGCGTGTCTGAACCGGCGCAGCATCGCATGCCGGCCCAAAGCCGCACATCACGCGCGAACAATCGTGCGGATCAAAACAGAAAATGGAGGAACGAATGACACTTGATGTCTCACGCCGGTCCCTGCTCGCACTCGGGGCCGGCCTCGGCGCCAGCGCGCTCCTTGGCGGCAGCGCGATGGCGCGGGCGCCCAAGCTCGGCACCCAGACGCCCTACTGGCACCGCTTCATTCTCGGCGATGCCGAAGTGACCGTCGTATCCGACGGACCGCTGCCGCTCGGCGATCCCTCCGGGACCTTCACCGGCGTTCCCAAGGAAGAGGTGAAGAAGATGCTGGCGGACAATTTCCTGTCGCCTGACAACGTCGTGCTCGAGCAGAACTCGCCGATCGTGAACACCGGCGACAAGCTGATCCTGTTCGACACCGGCATGGGCTCATCCAAGATGTTCGGCCCCACCACCGGGCGACAACAGAAGAGCATGACCGAGGCCGGCATCAAGCCGGGGGACATCGACGCCGTGGTCTGCTCGCATGCGCATATCGACCATATCGGCGGCATCGTCGACGACGGCGGCAAGCCGCTGTTTCCGAACGCGCAGATCTACATCTCCCAGACCGATTTCGACTTCTGGACCGACGAAGGCAAGATGGGGAGCGCGGCCAAGGATTTTGTCGTGCACGCCCGCAAGAATCTGCTGCCGGTCCGCGACCGCATCGTCTTCTTCAAGGACGGCCAGGAATTCCTGCCCGGGGTGCAGGCGATCGCGGCGCCCGGCCACACCGTCGGCCACACCATCTTCATGGTCTCCTCGGCCGGCAAGTCGTTCGCCTTCCTCGGCGACCTCTCGCACCATTCGGTGCTTTTGTTGGAGCGGCCGCGGATGGAATTCTCCTACGACACCGACCCGAAGCAGGCGGCAGAGTCGCGCGTGAAACTGCTCACCATGCTCGCGGCCAACAAGACGCCGGTGATGTCCTATCACTTCGCCTGGCCGGGCTATGGCCATGTCGCCAAGGCCGGTGAAGGCTTCCACTATTATCCTGAGCCGATGCAAATGACGTTGTAGCCGGTGACATCAAGCCCGGGTCGCACAGGTGCGGCCCGGGTACGTTATCTGATCCGCGCGCGCGCGGAGGGGAATGATCCCTGACCAATTCCTGTCGCCCGATACTTCTGGAGCATTTTTCGGCAAGGCAGGCCCGTTCCAGGCAAGAGCCCGCCTCATTGCTTGGGTAAGACTCTGCTCGCATCATTCATCGTCGCGAGAGCGTAACGCCCCCCGCGTACTCGCGTTCGAAAATGCCGAGGAGACATGCCATGAAGATCGTCGTGATCGGCGGTACCGGTTTGATCGGATCCAAGCTCGTGGCGAAGCTGAAGCAGCAGGGCCACAACGCCGTGGCCGCCTCGCCGAAGTCGGGCGTGAATGCCGTCACCGGAGAAGGACTCGCGGCCGCGCTGGCTGGCGCGGATGTCGTGGTTGACGTCGCCAACGCGCCGTCCTGGGAGCCCGCCGCCGTGCTCGAATTCTTCCAGCAATCGAGCCAGAACCTCGCGACGACGGAGGCTGCGGCGGGCGTCAAGCATCACGTCGCGCTGTCGATCGTTGGTACGGATCGCTCGCCCGACATCGCCTATTTCCGTGCCAAGCTCGCGCAGGAGAACATCGTCAAGGCCTCTTCGGTCCCCTACTCGATCGTGCGCGCCACCCAGTTCTTCGAATTCCTCGGCGCCATTGCGGAAACGGGTGCGACTGAGGGACGGATCGTCGTTCCATCGGCGGCGTTCCAGCCGATCGCATCCGACGACGTGGTCGCGTGCCTCGCGGAGGTCGCGACCGGACGGCCGCTCAACGGCACAATCGATATCGCCGGACCCGAAAAGGCGCCGTTCAACGAGTTCGTCGCGCGCCGTCTGAAAGCGGCCGGCGACAGCCGCCCCGTCGTGGGTGACGCCAAGGCCGGATATTACGGCTCCCCCATCGAGGACACTTCGCTGGTCCCGCTCGGCGAGGCCAGGCTCGGAAAGACGCCGCTCGCGGCATGGCTGGCGACGGCCTGAGGATCTTCAGGTCCCTGCAACCACGGCAATGAAGGACTTCCCATGCGCAGACTGTTGATCGCGACGGCGGCGTGCGCCGCAGTCTTCCTGACGGCACAGGCCGCCGAGGCGCAGCCTGCGGCCAAGGTGACCGTGGTGTTCGACCATGCCCTGCCGAATGTTCCGGGCAAGAGCATGAAGGGCGTGCTGGTCGAGTACGGCCCCGGCGGCTTCTCACCGGCCCACATCCACGCGCGCTCCGCGTTCATCTACGCCACAGTGCTGGAGGGAGCGATCCGAAGCCAGGTCAATGACGAGCCTGCAAAAGTCTATCAGAAGGGCGAGAATTTTTTCGAGAAGCCCGGCGATCGCCATGCCGTCAGCTCCAACGCCAGCGACACCGAGCCCGCGAAATTGCTTGCCGTGTTCGTGGTTGACACCGCTGATACCGAGCTGACGACGCCGATCGCGAAGTAGAGCGCGCTATTCCGCGGGCTCAGCGACCGCGGCGGGGTTGGCGGCGGCATCCGTCCGCTTGCCCGGAAAAATCCGGCGAACCAGCACGAACAGCGCGGGCACGAAGAAGATGCCGAGCACGGTTGCCGCGATCATGCCGCCGGCAACGCCGATGCCGACCGCGTTCTGGCTGGCCGAGCCCGCCCCCGTCGCCACCGCCAGCGGCAGCACGCCAAGGATGAAGGCGAGCGAGGTCATCAGGATCGGACGCAGGCGCTGGCGCGCGGCGTGCAGCGTGGCCTCGACGAGGCTGCGGCCGGCTGCGATCTGCTCCAGCGCGAATTCGACGATCAGGATCGCGTTCTTCGAGGCGAGACCGATCGTGGTCAAAAGGCCGACCTGGAAATAGACGTCGTTGGCCTGGTTGAACAGCGTCGCTCCCGCCAGCGCGCCGAGCACGCCGATCGGCACCGTCAGCATCACCGCGAACGGCACCGACCAGCTCTCGTAGAGCGCGGCGAGGCTGAGGAAGACGATCAACAGCGAGATCGAATAGAGATACAGCGTCTGGCTGCCGGTCAGCCGCTCCTGGAACGACAGGCCGGTCCATTCGTGGCCGTAGCCCTTGGGCAGCTTCGCCATCTGCTCCTCCACCGCCTGCATCGCGACGCCCGAGCTGACGCCCGGTGCCGCCTGGCCCTGGAGCTCGACGGCGGCAACGCCGTTGTAGCGCTCGAGGCGCGGCGAGCCGAAGCTCCAGCGGTTGGTCGCCACCGCCGAGAACGGCACCATTGAGCCCGAGGCATTGCGGACGTACCAGCGGCCGATGTCGCTGGTGTCCATGCGGAACGGCGCATCGCTCTGCACGTAGACCTGCTTGACGCGGCCGCGGTCGATGAAGTCGTTGACATAGGCACCACCCCACGCCGCCGACAGCGTGGTGTTGAGATCGCTCAGATTCACGCCGAGCGCGGTGGCCTTGGCCTGGTCGACATCCAGATTGAATTGCGGCGTATCGTCCTGGCCGTTGGGGCGCGCCTGCGCGACGCGCGGATCCGCCGCGAGCTGGCCGAGCAGCTGGTTGCGCGCCTGGATCAGCGCCTCGTGACCGTTGCCGCCGGTATCCTGGAGATACAGATCGAAGCCGCCGGCATTGCCGAAGCCGGGGATCGAAGGCGGCAGCACCGCGAACACCATGGCGTCGCGGATCTTCATGAACGCGCCCATGGCGCGGCCGACCACGGCCTGCGCCGAGGTCGCGGGATGCTTGCGCTCGTCGAACGGTTTCAGGCTGACGAAGGCCAATCCCACATTCTGTCCCTGGCCGGCAAAGCTGTAGCCGCTGACCGCGAATACGCCCTCCACCGCATCCTTCTCGTTGTCGAGATATTGGTGCTCGACCTGCTTGATGACATCGAGCGTGCGCGCCGAGGTGGCGCCGACCGGAAGCTGGATCAGGGTCATGATCGTGCCCTGGTCCTCTTCGGGGAGGAACGAGCTCGGCAGCCGCTGGAACAGCACGACCATGGCGGCGACGATCGCGACGAAGGCGATGATCACGCCGGTGACGCGCTTGATGGCGCCGCCCGCGGTGCGCTGATAGCCATCGGCCATGCGGTCGAAGCCACGGTTGAACAGGCCGAAGAAGCCGGCTTGCGCGCCGTGATGCTTCGGCGGCTTCAGGATGGTGGCGCACAACGCCGGCGTCAGCACCAGCGCCACCAGCACCGAGAGCAGCATCGCCGTGACGATGGTGAGCGCGAACTGCCGGTAGATGATGCCGACCGAGCCGTTGAAGAACGCCATCGGGATGAACACGGCGGAGAGCACCACGCCGATGCCGACCAGCGCGCCGGTGATTTCGCGCATCGATTTCTCGGTCGCCTCGCGCGGGCCGAGATGCTCCTCGACCATCACGCGCTCGACGTTCTCGACCACGACGATGGCGTCGTCGACCAGCAGGCCGATCGCCAGCACCATCGCGAACATCGTCAGCGTGTTGATGGAATAGCCCGCGAGCGAGAGCACGCCGAAGGTCCCGAGCAGCACCACCGGCACCGCGATGGTCGGAATGATGGTGGCGCGCCAGCTCTGCAGGAACACGAACATCACGACGAAGACGAGCGCGATCGCCTCGAACAGCGTGTGGATCACCTTCTCGATCGACAGCTTGACGAAGGGCGTGGTGTCGTAGGGATAGATGACGCGGAGGCCCTCCGGCATGGTGGCGCTGAGCTGGGCGATGCGCGCCTTCACCGCTTCCGAGGTCGCAACCGCGTTGGCGCCGGTCGCAAGGCTGATGCCCATGCCGGCGGCCGGCTTGCCGTTGTAGCGCGCGGAGGAATCGTAGGACTTGGAGCCGAGCTCGACCCGCGCGACGTCGCCGATGCGCACCGTCTGGCCGGATGTCGCGGTGCGCAGGATGATGTCCTTGAACTGCTCGACCGTCCGCAGGCGGCTCTGCGAGGTGATGGTGGCATTGAGCTGCTGGCCGCCGACGGACGGCAGGCCGCCGAGCTGGCCGGCCGTGACCTGCGTGTTCTGGGTCTGGATCGCCGCGATCACGTCGCCGGGCATCAGATTGTACTTCGTCAGCTTGTCCGGATCGAGCCAGATGCGCATGGCGTATTCGGCACCGAACAACGTCACCTGGCCGACGCCGGCAACGCGGCTGACGGGATCATTGATCGACGACGCCACGTAATCGGCGATGTCGCTGGCGGCGAGCCTTCCGTCCTCGGAGACAAAGCCGAGCACCATCAAAAAGCTCGCCGACGACTTCACGACCTTGATGCCCTGCTGCTGCACGACCTGCGGCAGCAAGGGGGTTGCGAGCTGCAGCTTGTTCTGCACCTGCACCTGGGCGAAGTCGGCATCGGCCTCGTTGGTGAAGGTCAGCGATATCTGCACGACGCCGGTCGAGGTGCTCGACGACGACATGTACTGGAGATAGTCGAGGCCCGTCATGTTCTGCTCGATGACCTTCGTCACCGAGTTCTCGGCGGTCTCCGCGTTGGCGCCGGGATAGGTCGCGGTGATCGTGACCACGGTCGGCGCGATCTGCGGATACTGCGCGATCGGCAGCCGCATGATCGCGAGCACGCCGCCCAGCATGATCAGGATGGCGATGACCCAGGCGAAGATCGGCCGCTTGATGAAGAAATGCGACATGACGATTACTGCTCGGTTGTGGCGGGTGCGGGCCGCGCATCGGCCTGCCGCGTCGAATTCACCGTGAGGCCGGTTGCCGGATCGACCGCGACCTCGACGGTCTTGACGGGGGCGCCGGGACGGGCCTTCTGCGTTCCGTCGACGACGAGGCGATCGCCCGGCTTGGCGCCTGATCGCACCAGCCAATTGCCGTCGACGTCCTCGCCGAGATCCAGCGTGCGTTGCTCGATCTTGCCGTCCTTGTCGACGAACATTGCCACCGCCTGCCCCAGCGGATTGCGCGAGACCGCCCGCTGCGGCACCAGGATCGCGTTCGGATCGACGCCGGCGACGACGCGCGCGCGGACATACATGCCCGGCAGCAGCGCCCGCTCCGGGTTGGCGAAGATCGCGCGCGAGGAGACCGAGCCGTGCTCTCGTTGACGCTCGCATCGGTGAAGCCGTATTTGCCCTTGTGGCCGTAGGTCTTGCCGCTCTCCATCAGCAATTCGACCTGCACGCCCTCGACCGGGCGCTTGAGCTTGCCGCTGGCAATCTGATTGCGCAGGCGCTCCATCTCCGAGGTCGACTGGTCGAGGTCGACGTAAACAGGGTCGAGCTGCTGGATCGTCGTCATCGCGGTCGCCTGGCTCGCGGTGACCAGCGCGCCGGGCGTGATCGATGACTTGCCGATCCGGCCCGAGATCGACGCGGTGACCTTGGTGCGGTCGAGTGAGATCGTGGCGGTGTCGCGGTTGGCTTCGGCCGCCTTCACATCGGCCTCACCCTGCTTGTAGGCGGCAACGGCATCGTCGACGTCCTGCTGGCTCGCCGCGTTGGTCTGCAGAAGCTGGGTCTTGCGTGCGGCCTTCAGCTTGACGCTGACCAGCGTCGCTTCCGACCTCTGCACCGCGGCCTCGGCGCTGGCCAGCGCGGCCTTGTACTGCACCGGATCGATCTCATAGAGCAGATCGCCTTCCTTCACCTCAGCGCCCTCCACGAAATCGCGCTTGAGCAGAATGCCGGTGACCTGCGGCCGGACCTCGGAGACCTGGTAGGCGACGACCCGCCCCGGCAGGACCGTCGAAATCTTCGCCTCCTGCGGCTTCAAGGTCAGGACGCCGACCTCCGGCACCATCTGCCGCGGTCCCGCTTGCTGGCTCTGCTCGCCGCAGGCTGCGAGCGACAGCAGAGCGAGTAACGGAACAGCGCGAACGATCGGGGGACGCATGATGACGATCCATGAGCTGAGGCTTGGGATGAGGTTGCCGGCCTCCCGAAGAGGCCATTTACATTGACACATCTGGAAACTATGTAGTTTCCACGTGGAAACTTGGGAGTTTCCTTACCTGAAGTCAAGTGCTAGGCTGCCCGGATGCGTCCGCTCAAGCAGTCGTGAACCAACCTCAACTGAACGACAGGTTTTGCATGGCGAGGAAATCCGTCAGCCGCCGACAAGCCAGCGGCAGTCCATCCCCCGAACGGGAGGTCGCCCTTCCCGCGCCCGACGCACGCCTGATGCATTTGCTGGCCGCAGCGAAGGACACGTTCACCAGCAAGGGATTTGCCGCGACGACGATGGACGACATCGCCGGCGCCGCCGGCATGTCGAAGAAGACGCTCTACAAATTGTTCGCGAGCAAGACCGAGCTGTTTCGCGCCATGCTGCTGCGCAGCCTCCCCGAAGCCGATTACGCAGACGCTCCTTCGGAAGGATCGCCAGTGATCCGGCTTCGCAACATGCTCCGGGAAGCGGCGGACGTAGCGCTATCGCCGGGCGAGATCGCGCTGCAGCGCCTGATCATCGGCGAACGTCAGGCCTCGCCGGAGCTGGGGCGCATGTTCGCCGAGGTCATCATGGAGAGCGGCACGGAGCATATCGTCGAGTTGCTGAGGACGATTCGCCTGGAGGCCCGTTTCGAGGGCGTGCCGCTGCGCCTCATCGCCGAGATGCTGTTCGGCATGGTGTTCGGCCACGATCATTTCAGGCTGCTGACCGACACCGAATTCAAGCTCAACCGCCGCGTGCTGGACCGGCGGATCGATCTTGCGATTGCGACCTTCTGTGCGCCGGATGGCGCCGATCGGCCGCAAGCTCAGCCAAGGTAACCGGAAGCGCCGTCCCATAAGAGCTTCAGCGCCGTGACCACCAGCAAGCCGTAGCAGGCCCGATAGATCTGCTGCTGGTCCAGCCTTCCATGCAGCCGCCAACCGAGCCAGACGCCGGTGGGAATGGCGAGCAGGCACGCGGCCATGACGATCCAGACGTTTCCAGTCGGCCGCACCAGCAGCAGCCACGGCACCGCCTTGGTCGCGTTGCCGACCGTAAAGAACAGGCTGGTCGTGCCCGCATAGACTTCCTTGCTGAGACCGAGCGGCAGCAAATACATCGCCAGCGGCGGTCCACCGGAATGCGCGACCATGGTCGTGACACCGGAGGCAAGACCGGCGGCGACCGCCTTCGGCGACGAGCGCGGACGAATGACGACCTTCGAGTCGCTCACAAGCCACAGACCGACGAAGACGAGGGTGACAAGCGCCATCACGATCGCGACCACGCGATGGTCCAGCAGGCGAAACAGGAGATAGCCAAGCGCAATGCCGACCACGAGCCCGGGCAACAGCAGAACGAGGTCCGGCTTCGACCAGGTCGAGGGCTTCCAGTAGCGCAGCGCGAACAAGTCCATCGCGATGAACAATGGCGCCAGCAGCCCGCCGGCGGTCACCGGATCCATCACGAACGACAGCAGCGGAATGCCGATGATGGAGAAGCCGCCGCCGAACGCGCCCTTCATGAAGCAGATCAGGAACACCCCGGCAAAGGCGATCAGAATTGTAGTGACCGTCAGTGCCATCTGCGCGTCTCCAAGTCGCTCGCGTCCAAGTCTGTCGCGTGCAAGTCGTCAGACGCGTCCGGATCGCGCCATCACTCCGCCTACGATTTTGGGGGCCGACCGTCCTTGTTTCGGAAAAACAGGCCGGGCAGCACTGAGGGCAGTCCAAAGGTCAATCCAAGGAATGCCAGAAACAGATCGAGATAACTCAGTGGCAATGTCGTCACTCCGCTGGCACCGAGCCGCCCGATGCAATTTGCTCATTGCTCGGAATATGATCCGATACCTACATCGGTACAATAAGAACATTGCTCTCGGTTCAATTTCAGCCGGCAGCGCGAAGCGCCCTCGCCTCCGGCCGGTGGTGAGTGCTCGTCGCTCGTCGTTCTGACAGGATTGGTCGCGCGGTTCAGTTCCGGCTGCCCAGGAAGCGCGCGATCGGCTGCAGCGCATCGATATCCGGAACAGCCGCACTGGCTTGGACGCCCGCGCACCATGGATATGGCAACGCCGCCAGCCAGCGCATGACCGGCTCGGAGGTCTCGGCGGGAAGCAGGTACATGACCTCGATCTCGATCACCAGCTTCGTCACGCGACCATCGCCGGATCCGAAATGCCAGTCATAATGTCCGCAACCAACGCGAACGGCACCGCCCTGCCTCGCCGACATTCCGACCAGCCAATCGCAACGGACGTGCGGCAGATGGTCCGCGCCGGGACGTGACAGGCAAAATGTGCGCACGTTTTCGTACTGCTCGCCGAAGCCAGTAACCAGCACCTGGGTCACCTGCTCGAGTCCCTTCGCCGCGCTTGGAAACGAAATGGCGTCGGTCTTGACGATCATTTCGAGCTCGCAATCGTCAGCGAAAGCGCGCGTCATCAACTGCGGACGGTTACCATCCTTCGCCAGAATATAGGTGCTGATCGCATCGGCGGCAGTGATAGCGACGGGTCGGCTCATTCGGTCACTTTCAGGACGCAGAGGCCGCGTCTAGCAGCCGAGCTTGTCGGCGATGCCGCCAAAATCCTTCGCGACGATGTCCCAATTGCCGGTCGCTTCGAAATCGACCTTCTGCAGCGGCCCATACTCCGTCGGGCGCGCCACGAACGCCGTCTTGAGCCCGTTCTTCTGGGCGGCGGCGAGATCGCCGTTGTGGGCGGCGACCATCATTACCTGCTCCGGCTTCAGGCCGAGCAGCTTTGCTGCGCCGAGATAGGTCTCGGGATCGGGCTTGTAGTGCTCGAACAGCTCGGCCGACATGACGAGATCCCACGGCAGGCCGGCAAACTTGGCCATGTTGGTGAGCAGTGCGACGTTGCCGTTCGAGAGCGGCGAGATCACGAATTTCGTCTTCAACCGGGTCAGGCCGGCGACGCTGTCGGGCCAGGGATTGAGGCGATGCCAGCCCTTGGTGAGGTAATCGAGATCGGCGTCGGTGAGGCCCTTGATCTCGAATTTCTCGACGAGCTTCTCCAGCGAGCGCCGATGCAGATCATCGAGCACGACATAGCCGCGCTCGGGATGCTTGCGCACGTCGTCCATGGACGCGATATACATGCCGCGCCAGCCGTCGACCAAAGCGGTCCAGTCGGCACTGATGCCGCGGCCCTTTGCCCACCACATGAAGTCGGTGATCAGGCTGGTGCGCCAATCCACCACCGTGCCGAAGACGTCGAAGACGAGGGCTTTGACGGCGGAAAGGTCGGACATGTGCGCTTCCTCTGATTGTTCTTGTTGTCATTCCGGGACGCGCGGAGCGCGAACCCGGAATCCAGAAGTTGTGGCACGAGATTCCGGGTTCTCCGGGCCGCGCTTTGCGCGGTCCCGTCGCCCCGGAATGACCGAGCTGCTCAGTCCAGGTGGAACTTCGCGAGCTCGCGGTGCTCGGCCTTGATGTAACGCACGGTGCCGGTGACGGAGCGCATCACCACCGTCTCGGTCTCGATCACGCCGTCCTTGCGGAACTTGACGCCCGAGAGCAGCGAGCCCGTGGTGACGCCGGTGGCGGCGAACAGGCAGTCGCCGCGCGCCATGTCCTCGATGCCGTAGATCATCTTGGGATCGTTGACGCCCATCTTGGCGGCGCGCTCGCGCTTCTCGTCGGAATCGAGGATCAGGCGGCACTGCATCTGGCCGCCGATGCAGCGCAGCGCCACGGCGGCGAGCACGCCTTCCGGCGCACCGCCGGTGCCGAGATACATGTCGACGCCGGTGTTATCGGGATCGGCGCAGTGGATCACGCCGGCGACGTCGCCGTCGGTGATGAGGCGCACGGCCGCGCCGGTCGAGCGCACGCTCTCGATGATGCCGGCATGGCGCGGACGGTCGAGCACGAGAACGGTGATGCCATCAGGCTTGACGCCCTTGGCCTTGGCGAGCCGGCGGACATTGTCGGCGGGCGAGGCATCGATTTCGACAACACCCTTGTCGTAACCGGGACCAATCGCGAGCTTCTCCATGTAGACGTCAGGCGCGTGCAGCAGCGTGCCGCCATCGGCCATCGCCATGGTGGCGATCGAGCCCGGCATGTTCTTGGCGCACAGCGTGGTGCCCTCGAGCGGATCGACGGCGATGTCGACCTGGGGGCCGGCCTTGAGGCCGACCTGCTCGCCGATATAGAGCATCGGCGCCTCGTCGCGCTCGCCCTCGCCGATCACGATGGTGCCCTGGATCGGCAGCTTGTTCAGCTCGCGCCGCATGGCGTCGACGGCGGCCTGGTCAGCCGCCTTCTCGTTACCGTGCCCGCGCAGCCGCGCCGAGGACACCGCCGCCCGCTCCGTCACCCGCACGATCTCCAGCGTGAGAATGCGCTCGAGCAATGCATGCGGAGGGACTTCAATATGGGTCGACATCGGCTAACTCCTTCGAAACAGTTTGGGACAGGACTCCCTGCCCGCATCAACTCGTAACGCCCACGGTTCGTTCGAACCGCCTCAGTTCTTCTCGATCCGGATCACCTGCGGCCGTCCGCTGATCACCTTGTCCTTCTGCACGGCGGCGAGCGCACGGCGCACGGCGTCTTCGTGTGTGGCGTAAGTGATCAGGATGACGGGCACGGGGACCGCCTTGCCGTCGGCGGGCGCAGCGCCGCCATTGGGATGACGCTGCACGATCGACTCGATCGAAATCTTCTGTTCTGCAAGCCGGGTCGCGATCGCAGCCGCGGTGCCCGGGAAATCGCGCGCCAAGAGGCGGATGTAATAGCCGCCTTCATGCCGCTCCATCGGCGCCTTGTTGGTGTCGCGCAGTTGCGAGATCGGCCGGCCGAACGGATTGGCGCGGATGCCGCGCGCGACATCGGCGATGTCGGCGACGACGGCCGATGCCGTCGCAGCACCACCGGCGCCGGGGCCGACCAGCGTGATCGGCGGAATGCCCTCGCCATCGATCGTGACCGCATTGGTGACACCCATCACCTGCGCGATCGAGGAGGATTTTGGAACCATGGTCGGATGCACGCGCTGCTCGATGCCCTTGGCGGTGCGAACGGCAACGCCGAGCAGCTTGACGCGGTAACCGAGCTCGGCGGCCGCGCGAAGATCTTCCGGCGCGATGGAGGAGATGCCTTCGACATACACCGCGCTTTGAGCAACTTTCGTGCCGAAGGCGAGACTGGCGAGAATGGCGAGTTTTTGCGCGGTGTCGTGGCCGTCGACGTCGAACGACGGATCGGCCTCGGCATAGCCGAGCCGCTGTGCATCCTTCAGGCACTCGGCAAAGGAGAGGCCCTCCTGCTCCATCCGGGTCAGGATGTAATTGCAGGTGCCGTTGAGGATGCCGTAGACGCGGTTGATGCCGGTTCCGGCAAGACCCTCGCGTAACGTTTTGATGACGGGGATCGCGGCGCCGACGGCTGCCTCGAAATTCAGCGCGCAGCCGTGCTTTTCGGCGGCCTTCGCCAGCTTGATGCCGTGCTTGGCGAGCAGCGCCTTGTTGGCGGTGACGACGGACTTGCCGGCATTGAGCGCGGCTTCGACCGCGGAGAGCGCGGGATCGCCGGCGCCGCCCATCAGCTCGACGAAGCAGTCGACCTCGGGATGGGTGGCGAGCGCAAGCGGATCCTTGGCCCAGTCGACGCCGCGCAGGTCGATGCCGCGCTTCTTGGCCTTCGACCGCGCGGTGACGGCGACGACGCGAATGCCGCGGCCACTGCGCCCCGTGAGCACGCGCGCTTGCGTTTCAATCAAACGGACGACTTCGGCACCCACGGTGCCGAGCCCCGCTATGCCCACTTTCAGGGGTGCGACCATGATGCTTTCAGAAAACCTGTCGAAGAGAATTAGCGCCGGTTGGCGAGCGGAACGACGTTGTGCAACGTTTCGATGCCGCTTTCAAGGAAGCGACGCACGCCGCGCGCGGCCTGCCTGATCCGTTGCTCGTTTTCCACCATGGCGATGCGGACATATCCTTCACCATGCTCGCCGAAGCCGACGCCGGGCGACACCGCGACGCCGGATTTCTCCACCATCAGGGTCGCGAACTGCATGCTGCCGACACTGCGGAAGGCTTCCGGCAGCGGCACCCAGGCAAACATCGAGGCCTCCGGCGGCGGAATCTCCCAGCCGGCGCGGCCGAACGATTCCACCAGCGCATCGCGGCGCTTGCGATAGGTGTCGCGCATCTCCTTGATGCAATCGTCCGGCCCGTTCAATGCCGCGGTCGCGGCGACCTGCACCGGCGTGAAGGCGCCGTAGTCGAGATAGGATTTGACGCGGGCGAGCGCTGCGATCACGCGCTCATTGCCGACCGCAAAGCCCATGCGCCAGCCGGCCATCGAGTAGGTCTTCGACATCGAGGTGAATTCGACGGTGACGTCCATCGCGCCCGGCACCTGAAGCACCGAGGGCGGCGGGTTGTTCTCGTCGAAATAGACCTCGGCATAGGCGAGATCGGACAGGATCAGGATCTCGTGCTTCTTCGCGAAGGCGACGAGGTCCTTGTAGAAGTCGAGGCTCGCGACATAGGCGGTCGGGTTCGAGGGATAGCAGACCACCAGCGCCAGCGGCTTCGGGATCGAATGCACGATCGCCCGCTCCACCGCCTCGAAGAATTGCGGCGTCGGCTCCGAGGGCACCGAACGGATCACGCCGCCCGCCATCAAAAAGCCGAAGGCGTGAATCGGGTAGCTCGGGTTCGGACAGAGGATGACGTCGCCGGGCGCGGTGATCGCCTGCGCCACGTTGGCAAAGCCCTCCTTGGAGCCGAGCGTCGCCACCACCTGGGTGTCGGGATTGAGCTTCACGCCGAAGCGGCGGGCATAATAGGCGGCCTGGGCCCTGCGCAGGCCGGGGATGCCGCGGGAGGCCGAATAGCGGTCGGTGCGCGGCTTGCCGAGCGTCTCCTTGAGCTTCTCCAGCACATGCGGCGGCGCCGGCAGGTCCGGATTGCCCATGCCGAGGTCGATGATGTCGGCGCCGGCGTTCCGCGCGGCCGCCTTGGCCCGGTTGACCTGCTCGAACACGTAAGGCGGAAGGCGGCGGATGCGGTAAAATTCTTCCATGGCTCTCTGGGCTCCGGGCAACCGGTCAGGACAGAATCGACTGGCCACGAGCGCCGATCGCAAAGGCGCCCGGCCCGGCCGCTAAATGGCTCAAAATCAAATACTTAGAGCAATTTTCGACGGCGGAGGCTGAAGTCGTTCGCCCTGACTCTCGGCTGAACTCAGGTCTTTTAGCACGGCAAGGCGGGGGCGCCAGCGATTACGTTGCACTGCCTCATTTGGCGTCTTTGGCGGCAACGGCCTGGCGATCGCGCGCAGCGGCAAGCTCGGCCTCGATCTTGGCGCGCTGGTCCGGCGGGATGGTTGCCTGATCGCGATCCGGCGGCAGGTCGTGCACCGGCAAATAGCTGCCGGGCTCCTTGGGATGTGCCTGCGCATCCGCAGGCATGAGATCCGCGAGCTGACTCGAGCAGCCGCCCAGCACGAGCGCCACCATCAGCAGCGCGCCGCGGATCGGCAGCGTCTTTTGCAGGTCCCTTAACGCCAACACTTGGGAATCCCCTACTCGTCCCAAAGCACGGCCCCGGGTAAGCCTACCCGACCCCGCGCCCAAGCTCAAACCATTGCTGCCCGAAATGGTGCGAGCGAGAATACAACCCCGGTCGCCACCAAGCCGGCCGGTGCGGCCTGATTATGACCGAACCAAGGAAACTTGTCGCAGTGCAGCACATCTTCGCGCGTGATTAACGCCAAACCTGCGAGCTTCGCGGTGACGAATACGGAATGAATCGTTACTGTTCTGCCCATGAGTACCGCCACGACCGACAAGCCCGGCTCCGGGACAAGCAAGTCCGAGACGAAGTTCGATGCGGAAGCCTTCGCGATGAATGTCGCGCGGGCGATGGAAAGCGGCGGCAAGGCGCTGGCCGCCTACCTCAAGCCGCGCGAGAGCGGCGAGGTGCAGGACCGCCCGCCGGCCGAGCTCACCGAGATGGTCAAGACCTTCACCGCGGTCGCCGAATACTGGCTGTCGGACTCGTCCCGCTCGTCGGATCTCCAGACCAAGCTCGCCAAGGACTATCTCGACCTCTGGGGCTCGGCGGCGCGCCGCATGGCCGGCCAGGACGCCGAGCCTGCGATAGCGCCCTCGCCGCGCGACAAGCGCTTTGCCGATCCGGAATGGAAGTCGAACCAGTTCTTCGATTTCGTGATGCAGCTCTATCTGCTCACGACCAAATGGGCCCAGGAGCTGGTGCGGGACGCCGACGGCCTCGACGTGCACACCCGCCGCAAGGCGGAGTTCTACGTCCAGCAGGTCGCCAACGCGCTGTCGCCGTCGAACTTCGTGCTGACCAATCCGGAAGTGCTGCGCGAGACGATGGCGAGCAGCGGCGGCAACCTGGCGCGCGGCCTGACGATGCTGGCCGAGGACATCGCGGCCGGCAAGGGCATGCTGAAGATCCGCCAGTCCAACCCGGACAATCTCGTCGTCGGCGTCAACATGGCGACGACGCCGGGCAAGGTGATCTTCCAGAACGAGATGATGCAGCTGATCCAGTATTCGCCGACCACGGAGACGGTGCTGCGCACCCCGCTCCTGATCGTGCCGCCCTGGATCAACAAGTTCTACATCCTCGATCTCAAGCCGGACAAATCCTACATCAAGTGGTGCGTCGACCAGGGCATCACCGTGTTCGTGATCTCATGGGTCAATCCCGACAAGCGGCTCGGCAACAAGAGCTGGGACGACTACATGAAGGAGGGCCCGCTCACGGCGATGGACGTGATCGAGAAGGTCACCGGCGAGATGAAGGTCCACACCGCCGGCTATTGCGTCGGCGGCACCATGCTCGCGACCACGCTGGCCTGGCTTGCCGAGAAGCGCCGCCAGCGCGTGAGTTCGGCGACGTTCTTCGCGGCGCAGGTCGACTTCACCCATGCGGGTGATCTGCTGGTCTTCGTCGACGAGGAGCAGATCGCCGCGCTGGAGCACGACATGAAGGCGGCCGGCGTGCTCGAAGGCTCGAAGATGGCGATGGCCTTCAACATGCTGCGCTCCAACGACCTGATCTGGTCCTATGTCGTCAGCAACTATCTCAAGGGCCAGCAGCCGAGCGCGTTCGACCTGTTGCACTGGAATTCCGATGCGACGCGGATGACGCAGGCGAACCATTCCTATTATCTGCGTAATTGCTATCTGGAGAACCGGCTCTCCACCGGCACGATGGTGCTCGACAACACGCTGCTCGATCTCTCCAAGGTCATGGTGCCCGTCTACAACCTCGCCACCCGCGAGGACCACATCGCCCCGGCCGAGTCGGTGCTGTACGGCTCGCAGTTCTTCGGCGGGCCGGTGAAGTACGTGCTGTCGGGCTCCGGCCACATCGCGGGCGTCGTCAATCCGCCCGCCTCGAACAAGTACCAGTACTGGACCAACGACAACATCAAGGACGTCGGCGTTGCCGAATGGATGAAGGGCGCGGTCGAGCACAAGGGCTCGTGGTGGCCGGACTGGCGCGTATGGCTGGGCAGCCTCGATCCCGAGGAAGTCCCGGCGCGCAGCGTCGGCAGCGAGGCGCTGCCCCCGATCGAGGACGCGCCCGGCAGCTATGTCAGGGTTCGCGCGTAGCGCATGATCCGGACCCGGAGGGCCGCGCTAGCGCAAAGTGCGAAGCGGTTTTCCGAAGAGATCATGCGCCAACAAGGACCCAAAGCTTTCGTGCGCATGGCGCAATCTTGCGCTCTTGTATAGACTCGCTCTCGATACAGCGACGACAGAGGGGACCGGACTATGACGCGCGAATTGTTCTGGCTGACACTGACGGTGATCCTGACCGGGATCCTCTGGATGCCCTACATCATCAACCGCTGCCAGGTTCGCGGCCTCAGCGGCGCCATGGCAAATCCCTCGCGCAACGACAAGCCGCAGGCGGAGTGGGCGAACCGGCTGATGTTCGCGCATGACAACGCGGTCGAGAACCTCGTGATCTTCGCGCCGCTGGTGCTGATCCTGAACGCGATCGACTATTCCTCGAAATGGACCGTGCTCGCCTGCGCCGTCTATTTCTGGTCGCGCGTGGCGCATCTGATCGTCTATGCGCTCGGCATCCCCGTGTTCCGCACCCTCGCCTTCACCGTCGGATTCCTCGCACAGGCCGTGCTGGCGCTGGCGATCTTCAGGGTGGTCTAGGCGCGCGCCTTCGGCGGCCGGCAATGCAAAGCAAGTCCAGCCGGGATTTCGTCCAGTTTCACGACCTCGGCGCGGACACGATCCTGTCCATCGTCGAGCGCGCGCAGCTGCTCGCGACCGCATGGGCCGAGCGCGCCATGCCGCTGAGCCTCGTCGGAAAGCGCGTGGCTGTCATCGCCGACGACAGTGGGTGGCGGAATACGACGGCGTTCGACCTCGGCGTGAGAACCATGGGAGGCATCTCGGTGCAGCCTCCCATCAGGTTCAATGTCCATGAGACGACGGCTGATCTCGCCAAATACCTCGACAACTGGTTCGACATCCTGATCGTGCGCACCCGGGAATTGTCGACCCTGCGCGAGCTGGCATCGAACGCGGCCGCGCCGGTCGTCAATGCGAGAACGCGATCAAATCATCCTTGCGAGACGCTGGGCGATCTCGCCTATGTCAGAGGCAGGCGCGGATCGCTCGAAGGCCTGAAGGTGGCAGGCGTGGCACCCGATGCCAACATCCTGCGCTCCTGGGTCGAAGCGTCCATCGCTCTGCCGATCAAGGTCACCCAGGTCTATCCAGACGACTGGCATATCCGGGACATCGCAAGTCCGAGGTTCACCGTCAGCACTGATCTCGACGCGTTGTACGATGCCGACGTGATCATCACGGATTGCTGGCCGGACGGGGCGCGCGACGATCAACTCGCACCCTATCGGATATCTGCCGCGCTCCTCGACAAATGCCGCCCGGATGCGATCTTCCTCCCCTGCCCGCCGGTGACCAGGGGCCAGGAGGTCACGGCCGACGCGATGGAGCACGCCGCTTGCCAGAGCACGGTGGCGAAGGCCTACCTTCTGCACGCGCAGAACGCCCTGCTGGAATGGATCGCCGCATAGCCGGCGCCGGGACGTTCAAGGCGTCCGAGAGATCAGACGGCAGCCTTGCGCATGACGAGATTGAGCATGGTGGCGGGCGTCTCGTCGAAACTCCGGATCACATTGGTGTCCGACGACACGGTGATCCACGGCCCCGCGCCGGCATAGGTCGCCTCGAGCCACTCTCGCGGCGGATAGTTGTAGTAGCGGCCGAGGCTGTCGCGGCCATCGCCTTCGCCCATCTTGTAGCTGGCGTAGAACACGCCTGACGGCTTGAGCGCGCGATGGATCCGCGCCAGGATTCCGGCGAGCTCGTCGCGCGGCACGTGCAGCAGACAGGCGCTCGCCCAGACGCCGTCATAGGCCTGTTGCGCGTCGAGTTCGTCGAACCGCATCGTCTCGACGGGATGGCCCAGCCGCTGCGACGCAATCTTCGCCATTTCGGGCGAGCCGTCGGTGGCGCGCAGCGAAAAACCTTCCGCCAGCATCACCGCCGCATGATTGCCGGCGCCGCAGCCGAGTTCGAGGACTGCACCACCGGACGGCAACAAAGCGAGGAAATTCGTCAGCCGCGTCGACGGTGCTTTCGCCCAGTCCGCATAGGACTGGGCGTTCTGCCGATAGAACTGCAGGGTGGTCTCGTCCACGGCGTCACCCGCTCTCGGGAGGACAGCCTACTCCTCCGGCAGCCCCAGCATCAGGCGCATGTTCTGCACGGCCGCGCCCGAGGCCCCCTTGCCGAGATTGTCCAGCCGCGCGACCAGCACCGCCTGGTGATATTTGTCGCTGGCGAAGACGTAGAGCTCGAGCATGTTGGTCTCGTTGAGCGCCTCCGGCTCGAGCCGGCCGCCCTTGGTCGCCTCGTTCTGAAGCGGCATCACCTTGACGTATTTCGAACCGGCATAGCGCTTGGCCAGCGCGGCCTGGAGGTCGGCACCGCCAGGCTTGCCCGGCAGCGTGTCGAGCTGGAGCGGTACCGAGACCAGCATGCCCTGCCGATAGTTGCCGACCGAGGGAATGAAGATCGGCCGCCGCGTCAGGTTCGAATAGAGCTGCATCTCCGGCAGATGCTTGTGCTCGAAGCCGAGGCCGTAGAGCTCGAAGGACGGCGCGCTGCCGTCTTCGAAGCTCGCGATCATCGACTTGCCGCCGCCGGAATAGCCGCTCACCGCGTTGACGGTGACGGGATAGTCGGACGGCAACAGGCCGGCATCGACGATCGGCCGCAGCAGCGCGATCGCGCCGGTCGGATAACAGCCGGGATTGGAGACCTTCTTCGCCGCCTTGATCTTGCCGGCCTGGTCCGCCGTCAGCTCCGGAAAGCCGTAGGCCCAGTCAGGCGCGACCCGGTAGGCGGTCGAGGCGTCCAGCACCTTCGGCCCCGAAGCGCCCATGCTGTCGACCAGCGCCACCGTTTCCCTGGCAGCATCGTCGGGCAGGCAGAGGATCACGAGATCCACTTCCTCCATCAGCGCCTTCTTGGCGACGGGATCCTTGCGCTTGTCGTCGGCGATGGTCTTCACCGCGACGTCGCTCTGGAGCTTCAGCCGCTCGTTGATACCGAGCCCGGTGGTGCCGGAGCCGCCGTCGACGAAGACGGTGGCGGGCTTCTTGGCCGCGCCGGTGGTCGGGGTTTTCGTGGTCTCACCGAGGCTCATGGCGCAGTCCTTTCGAGCGTGTTCGTATCGTCTGCAAAGAGTTGCGGCCGGGTCTGCCGCATCAGTTGGGAAATCTGCTTCGCGTCGGCATCGCCGTCGCCAAGCGCGTTCGCGATCGCTGCGAAATCGGCGTCGGATTTGTGCTGGTTGAGCTTGAAGCTGCCCTCGACCTCTTCAACCGTCATGACCAGACCAACGATCCCCTTCTTCATCGCTTCCAGCCGGCCCGCCGTCATCTTGCCCGAGGTCCAGGGCTTCTTCGGCAGCAGCCAGTTCTCGAACTTGTCGCTGAGCGTGTCGACCTGCACCGAGAGCTCCTCGTCCGACAATGGCCGCACCGGCCCGCTCAGATGCACCGACTGGTAGAGCCAGGTCGGGACCTGATCCGGCGAGACGTACCAGTCCGGCGATACATAGGCATCGGGACCTGTGACCGCGAGCAACCAGGAGGCCGCGCCGTCGGCCAGCTTTACCAGCGGATTGTGACGGGCGACATGAAAGGCGACCTGCGGCGTGCCGTCAGCGGCATAGGTCAGGTAGAATGGCAGCGGGGACGCGACCGGCTTGTGCCCGTCGAAGGCGCACATGGTGCCGAAGCCGCGCTCTTCCGCATATTTGAGGCTTGCGGCGCGGTCCTGCTTGAAAAAGGGTGGCGTGTACATCGTGGTCTCCTGCTGGGCCTCCTTGTGGGAGCCGCCGGATCAGATCGCGCTGACAGGAGAGAGAATGCCGCGGATCGGGTCCAGCGGCAAAGACGATGATCTCAAACGCGATCGACCGCCCAAACCGCTAAGCTGCGGCGGCGGCGACGGGCGAACAGGATGGTCGCGGCGTTGATCATGGCGCGCCGCTATAAGGCCAGCGGGTTCCAGGGTCAAGTCCAAATCGGCTCGCGGGATGCCGGGGCCGACGCCACGATGCCGCACTGGTGACGGCACGATGCCGCACTGATGTCATCGGGTTGCAGCGGAATTTCCCTTAAGCATGGGTGTTCCCGAGAATGACCGGCGGGCCACAACTTCGCCGGGTCCGTGCCTTTCGCAACCCAGCCTCAGGACATCGCCATGACCGAGATCACTCGTCGCGCAACGTTGGCCGGCGCCGCCGCCTCGGCGCTCCTGCCCTTCGTGAAGACGTCACCCGCAAGCGCCGCCGCGCCCCCGGCCGAGAAGCAGAATGCGAGCTTTTATCGCTACAATGTCGGCACCCACCAGATCACGGTGGTCTGCGACGGCGTTGCCACCGTCAATTTGACCGACAATTACGCGGCCGGCGCCAGCAAGGACGACATCAACAAGGTCTTCGCCGAACATCACCTGCCGACCGACAAGGTCACCCACACGTTCACCCCCGTGGTCGTCAACACCGGACCGAAGCTCGTCGTCATCGACACCGGTCTCGGGCCTGACCAGTTCGCGCAGACCAAGGGTAAGGTCGGCCAGTTCCACAACAACCTTGCAGCCGCCAGCATCGACCGCGCGGCGGTCGACACCGTCATCATCTCCCACTTCCATGGCGACCACATCAACGGCCTGCTGGCAGCCGAGAACAAGCCCGCCTTCCCCAATGCCGAGATCATGGTGCCGGCGGTGGAATGGAAGTTCTGGATGGACGACGGTGAGATGAGCAAGGGGATGGGCAACCCGATCCTCGAGAACAATTTCAAGAACATCCGCCGCGTGTTCGACGCGCTCGGCCGCAAGGTCACGCAATACGAGGCCGGCAAGGAGGTCGCACCCGGCATCACCTCGGTCGCGAGCCCCGGCCACACGCCGGGCCACAATTCCTTCATCGTCGCCTCCGGCGCGGAGAAGGTGCTGGTGCAGGTCGATATCACCGCAGGCGCGGCGTTCCTGTTCGTCAAGCATCCCGAATGGAACATCGCCTCCGATGTCGACAAGCCGCTTGCCCAGGAGACCCGGCGCAAGCTCTACGACATGGCGATTGCCGAGAAGATGCCGATTCAGGCCTTCCACGCCGCCTTCCCCGGCCTTGTCCGCGTCGAAAAGGACGGCTCCGGCTATCGCTGGATCCCCTCGATCTGGAACGCCTCGCTTTAGGCCTTGCATGACGCCCTGGCCGGGCGGCCCAGCTGCCCGGTCAGATCAGGCGCCAGATCCATTCCATGATCTTCGCGATCACATCGCCGAACAGCAGCAGCGCGGCCGACCAGATCAGGGCCGAAACGAAATTGGCGATCTGGAAGCTCCAATAGGGCATCTCGAAGATACCGGCTGCGAGCGGCACCGAGGCCCGCAAGGGGCCGAAGAAGCGGCCGATGAAGATGCTGGGTATGCCCCAGCTGCGCACGAAGGCCTCCCCCCGGGGCAGGAGTTCCGGATAGCGCGAGAGCGGCCACATCTCGGCGACGTGCTCCTTGTAGCGATAGCCGAACCAGTAGGAGACCCAGTCGCCCAGTGCCGCTCCGAGGCCGCCGGCGATCCAGACCGGATAGAAGTTGATGCCGCTCACCCCGATCAGCGCACCGATCGCCACCAGCGCTCCCCAGGCCGGAACCAACAGCGAGATGAAGGCGAGTGACTCCCCGAAAGCCAGCAGGAACACGATCGGAGCCGCCCAGGCCTGGTGAGCGCGCACGAAGTCGGCCAGGGCGTGCGCAAACTGCTCCATTCCAAAAATAGCCTTCCCGCCGCCTCAAGGTGCTGCTCGATGAAAACGACTGGTAAGCCAAGGACTTGTGTGACATCAAGTCACAAAAGGCGATCCAAACCGGTCCGAGACGTCAAATTGCCGGGAACTAATGGCAATGCGGCGTAAAATCGCCGGGATTGGCCCCCAACCACGCCGCTTGGCCGGCCCGGCGGTAACCTTTCGAAGCCAGAAGTGGCATAGTCCGCTTAACCGATTCGCCGCCCACACGGCCCCCTAAACACATCAAGATATATGTCCAAGCAGTTGAAGCCAAAAGCAAAAGACGACTTTTTCGGCGGTGATGAGCCCAAGCCCCGCGCCGCCGCCAAGGCGGCGCCGCGCGGAAGCGGCGGGGAAGCCGACTACACCGCAGCCGACATCGAGGTACTCGAAGGCCTCGAACCGGTGCGGCGCCGGCCCGGCATGTATATCGGCGGGACCGACGAGAAGGCGCTGCATCACCTGTTTGCCGAGGTCATCGACAACTCGATGGACGAGGCACTGGCGGGACACGCGACCTTCATCGGAGTTGAGCTGAGCGCAGACGGGTTCCTGACCGTCACCGACAACGGCCGCGGCATTCCGATCGATCCGCATCCGAAGTTCCCGAAGAAGTCGGCGCTCGAAGTCATCATGTGCACGCTGCATTCGGGCGGCAAGTTCGACAGCAAGGTCTACGAGACCTCGGGCGGTCTGCACGGCGTCGGCATCTCCGTCGTCAACGCCCTCTCCTCGCGTCTCGAGGTCGAGGTCGCGCGTAGCCAGAAGCTCTATCGCATGACGTTCGAGCGCGGGCACCCGAAGGGCAAGCTCGAGGATCTCGGCAAGATCAACAACCGCCGCGGCACGCGCGTGCGCTTCAAGCCCGACACCGACATCTTCGGCGCCAAGGCCGCGTTCAAGCCGCAGCGCTTGTTCAAGATGACGCGCTCGAAAGCGTACCTCTTCGGCGGCGTCGAGATCCGCTGGAACTGCGCCCCCGAGTTGCTCAAGGGCGTCGAGGACGTGCCGGCGGAGGCGACGTTCCACTTCCCCGGTGGCCTCAAGGACTATCTCGCCGCGGCGATCCACGCCGACACGCTGGTGCACCCGGACATCTTCTCCGGCAAGTCGGGCCGCAACGGCGCGCATGGCGCCTGCGAATGGGCCGTGGCCTGGACCGCGGATGCCGACGGCTTCCTGTCCTCCTACACCAACACCGTCCCGACGCCGGATGGCGGCACGCACGAGTCCGGCCTGCGCAGCGCCCTGCTGCGCGGCCTGAAGGATCACGCCGAGCGCGTTGGCCAGGGCAAGCGCGCCGCCTCCGTCACCTCCGAAGACGTGATGGTGGGCGCTGCCGTGATGCTCTCGGTGTTCGTGCGCGAGCCCGAATTCCAGGGCCAGACCAAGGATCGCCTCGCCACCGCCGAAGCGCAGCGCATCGTCGAACAGGCGATGAAGGATCCGTTCGACCATTGGCTGTCGGGCAATCCGAACATGGCCAACAGGCTGCTCGACTTCGTCGTCGACCGCGCCGAGGAGCGCCTGCGCCGCCGTCAGGAGAAAGAGACGGCGCGCAAGACCGCCGGCAAGAAGCTGCGCCTGCCCGGCAAGCTCGCCGACTGCACCGACGCCGGCACCGAAGGCTCCGAGCTCTTCATCGTCGAGGGCGACTCGGCAGGCGGCAGCGCCAAGCAGGCGCGCGACCGCAAGACCCAGGCGGTGCTGCCGCTGCGCGGCAAGATCCTCAACGTCGCCTCCGCCGGCAAGGACAAGCTGACCGCCAATGCGCAGCTCTCGGACCTCGTGCAGGCGATCGGCTGCGGCCAGCTCCTGCATTATCGCGAAGAGGATTTGCGCTATCAGCGCATCATCATCATGACCGACGCCGACGTCGACGGCGCCCACATTGCCTCGCTGCTGATCACCTTCTTCTACCGGCAGATGCCGCGGCTGATCGACGAGGGCCACCTCTTCCTCGCGGTGCCGCCGCTCTACAAGCTGACCCACGGCTCAAAGTCGGTCTACGCCCGCGACGACGCGCACAAGGAGGCGCTGCTCAAGAGCGCGTTCAACGCCAACGCCAAGGTCGAGGTGAACCGCTTCAAAGGTCTCGGCGAGATGATGCCGGCGCAGCTCAAGGAGACCACCATGGATCCGAGCAAGCGGACGCTGCTCAAGGTGGTCCTGCTCGCCGACGACCGCGACACGACGGCGGATTCGGTGGAACGGCTGATGGGCACCAAGGCCGAAGCGCGCTTCGCCTTCATCTCGGACAAGGCTGAATTTGCCAGCGAGGAGCTGCTCGACGTCTGACCCGCTGGCGCGTCCGGTCCACATTTCCATCAAGAGCCCCGGCGTGAAGCCGGGGCTCTTTCGTTTGTGGGAACCAAACCGCCGGTTCCCCCACGATCCTGCCACGCTCCGCCTCGACTTCGTTGATTCCCCTCCCATCGCATGGGCGACTCGGCCAACGACTCACTGGACCAAGGGTGAGGCAGGAACGCCTCCATTTCGGACAAAGCCCGATTTGCTAACGAGACGTTACCCCCAAATCTGGGCTCCTAAAATCGATTCAACACACTGAAAACATGCAGGTATTTCTGACCCATGCGGCGCAGGTGCAAATCCGCACCGGCTCGCGTTTCCCGGCGACTGTGCCTGTCCGGCAACAGCATTTCGGCGGGAAACGTCTATAGTCCGGGCATCAGATCACACGACTTCAGTGCGCTCGCGCCTGCTACAGACCAACGTTGGGGATTTTATCATGAAGAAGATTTTGCTGGCTCTGACCGCAGTCGCGGCGATGACCGGTTCGGCCTCGGCGGCCGACCTTGCTGCCCGTCCTTACGTGAAGGCCCCGGTGCCGGCGCCGGTCGCCAACTGGACCGGCTTCTACATCTTCGGCGGTGGCGGCGGTGGCCTCTCCAACGCCGACCAGCACGTCCAGACCACGACCGGTGCGATCCCGCTGACGATCGACCAGCGTCAGGGCGGCTCGGGCTGGTTCGGTACCGTCGGTCTTGGCTATGACTGGCAGTTCAGCGGCACCTGGGTCGCCGGTGTGTTCGCCGACGGTCAGTTCGGCAGCATCCGCGCCACCATCCAGGATCCGATCGCCGGCATCACTGGCAACCAGAAGCTGGAAGAGTCGTGGGCCGCTGGTATTCGCCTCGGCTGGCTGGTCGCTCCGAACGTTCTCACCTACGTCAACGGCGGCTACTCTGGCGCTCACTTTGGCCAGACCAACTTCCTGACGCTGGCCGGCGTGCCCGCCGGCATCCACCTCAACAGCTACAACCGCAACGGCTGGTTCGTTGGTGGCGGCGTGGAGAACAGCCTGAACTTCTTCGGAATCTCTTCGCCCGGCTGGTTCATGAAGACCGAATATCGTTCGGCCTTCTACAACGCCAAGACCTCGAACGAACTGTTCGACGTCACCAACACCCTCGTTGGCCGCGACATCCGCGCCAACAGCTGGAACCAGACGATCTCGACCTCGCTGGTCTACCGCTTCAACTGGACCGGTCCGGTCGTCGCGAAGTACTGATCTGATCTCACATTCAGACGTCAAAGCCCCGGCATCGTCCGGGGCTTTTTCGTTTGTGGGGATCACCTTGCGCGCGCATGCGCGTCCTCGCGGCGGTCTGCACCCGCAGCCATTGTATCCGGACCGAAGCTCCGGCTAGTCTGAGCCGAAGTTTTCGTGGCCGCGGCGATCGTTGACGCCGTTGACCGCGACAGAAGCAGACCGACGGGAGGAATGCATGCGCAGATTTCTGCTTCTAGCAGGCCTGTTTGCGACCGCCGTCGGGCTGCTCTGGATCGGACAGGGCACGGGCACCGTTCCCTGGCCGCGATCGAGCTTCATGGTCAACCAGCTGCAATGGGCCGGCTATGGCGCAGCCATGGCCGGCTTCGGGCTGGTGCTGATCTGGCAGAGCAACCAATAGAAGAAACCAGGGAATACAGCATGACATCCAACCGGTTCGATCTTCGCGGCAAGGTCGCGGTCGTCACAGGAGGCAATGGCGGCATCGGGCTTGGCCTGGCGCACGGACTTGCCGACGCCGGCGCCAATATCGCCGTGGTCGGACGCAACGAAACCAAGTCGGCCGCGGCCGTTGCCGATCTCAAGCAGCGCGGCGTGAAGGCGATTGCCGTCGCCACCGACGTGACCGACAAGGCGGCGGTCGCTGCCATGATCGACCGCGTCGTCAAGGAATTCGGCCGCATCGACATCCTCATCAACAATGCCGGGATGAGCATCCGCAAGCCGCCGCACGAGCTCGAGCTCGACGAATGGAACAAGGTGATCGACACCAACCTCACCAGCGCCTTCGTGTGCTCGAAGCTGGCCTATCCGGCGCTGAAGGCGTCCGGCAACGGCAAGGTGATCAATATCGGCTCGATGATGTCGATCTTCGGCGCGAGCTTTGCGACCGCCTATGCGGCGAGCAAGGGCGGCATCGTGCAGTACACGCGCGCCTGCGCCAATGCCTGGGCACCGGACAACATCCAGGTCAACGCCATCCTGCCGGGCTGGATCGACACCGACCTCACCCGCGGCGCGCGGCAGCAGGTGGCGGGCCTGCACGAGCGGGTTTTGGCACGCACGCCCGCGGGCCGCTGGGGCGACATCGATGACTTCGCCGGCATCGCGGTGTTCCTCGCTTCGCCGGCGTCCAACTTCGTCACGGGCACCGCGATACCCGTCGATGGCGGGTTCTCGGTGATGGCCTGAGGCCTCCCGCACGAAAGCTGCACGCAAAAAAGAAGCCCCGGCGTTGCCGGGGCTTTGAATTTGGCAGAGATCGTCTTCTTTTGCTGATTGGTCGTTCGTTGCTCAGTAGCGCCCGATGACCGGCGCGTCGAACTTGTAGCTCGCGCGGACGACGGCCCACTGGATGTCACGCGGCTTGGCATCGAAGGTGTAGTTACCCGCGAGGCCGCCGAGCTGATAGGTCTGGCTGCCGAAGGCCGCGTAGTTGTATTCGAGGCCGACGATCCAGTTGCGGGTCACGCCGTATTCCCAGCCGGCGCCGACGGTCCAGCCATTGGCCCAGTGAGTCTGACCGCCCGTCGCCGTCACGACGGGGTCGGTGACCGAGAGCCGGTTGTTGACGCCCGCGTAGCCGCCCTTGATGTAGAAGAGGTTGTTCTGCACGGCAAAGCCGGCGCGACCGACGACCGTCACCAGCACATTGGCACGCCAGGAGAACACGTCGTTCGCCGGGGCGAACGCGGTGTTCACGACCGTGCCCTTGTTGTCGAGGCCGGAGATGGTGCCTTCCATGCCGAACACGTAGTTGTTGGCCTGCCAGTTGTAGCCGATCTGGGCGCCGCCCATGATGCCGGAGCCGCGCTGACGATAGCCCTCACCCGGGAGCAGGTCGCCGAACGGCGCACCGATTCCGTTGTTGATGAATTGCTCGTTGGTCCATGCGCCACCGATGTGGCCGCCGACATAGAAGCCGGTCCAGTTGAACAGCGGCTCGACATAGGCGGGCGCCTTCGTGTAACGCGCACCGAGGTCGGCGGCGGACGCAGCGCCGGTCGAAACCAGAGCGGTCGTGCAGGCGAAGGCGGCAATCAATTTGTTACGCATGGTACACCCCGTGTCCTTTGATGCGCGCACGCTCACACGCAACTCTTACTCAAATTTGAATCAAGAAAGTTAAGACGCCGGATTGGCAGGTTGCGGTCCCAGAATCCGCGATCGTTGTTGCACGCACGCAACGCGCCACGCGGGATTTAACGCGACATTATCCCTACCGAATTGCAGCGCTTACGATGCCGGCGCGGCCTTCGACTGCACGTGCTCGGGCCGCACACCAAGCGCAATCAGCCGCGCCGGAATGCCCTGGAGCCACGGCAGCGCGGTGATGAGGCGAACGATCAGCGGCACCTTCAGCGGCCGGTCGCCGCCCTGCAGGGCGCCGCTGATGATGTTGTTCTGCACGACCACCTGCATGCGTTGCGTCATCCTCACCGGAAACTCGCGCCGGCGGCGTACGGCGTCGAGCTCGTCCTCGGACGGGCAGCCGCTCTGAAGCTTGTCCGCGAGCAGATTGGCGGTCGCGACCGCGTCCTGCACGGCGAGATTGACGCCGACGCCGCCGACCGGCGACATCGCATGCGCGGCATCGCCGATGAGTAGCAGGCCCGGCCGTGTCCAGCGCTTGAGGCGATTGATCGCGACGGTAAGCAGCTTGACGTCGTCAAAGCTCTTCACGTCGGCAATGCCGGATCGAAGCACCGGCGCCATGCGCACGACGTCGTCGAGCAGCGCCTGCAGTCCCCTCGCCTTCACGGCATCGTGCTGCCCCTTGGCGATGACATAGGCGCATTGCCAGTAGTCGCCGCGATCGAAGGTGATCATCATCTTGCCGGGCTCGATACGCGCAAACAGGTTCTCGGTCTCGTCAGCCTTGCGGCCGGCGCGGAACCACAGCACGTCCATCGGCGCACCGATCTCCTCGACCTCGAGGCCGGCGCGCTCGCGTACCGTCGAATGCCGGCCGTCGCAGGCGATGGTGAGATCGGCCTCGATGTCGATGGCGCCCTCCGGCGTCTTCGCCCGCACACCGGCGATGGTGTCGCCGCGGCGGATCAGATCGACGGCTTCGGTGTTCATCATCACCTTGAGCGAGGCGAAGCGCTGGCCCTCTTCGCGCAGGAAATTCAGGAAGTCCCATTGCGGCATGAAGGCGATGAACGGGTACTTGGTGTGCAGCCGGCCGAGATCGGCGATCCGCACCGGTGTACCGCCGAACAGTCCATCCATCTTCTGCAAGCGTTGATGCGGCAGCTTCAGGAAGCCGTCGATCAGGCCGAGCTCATCCATCACCTTCAGCGTCGAGGGATGCACGGTGTCGCCGCGAAAGTCGCGGAAGAAATCCGCGTGCTTCTCGAGCACCACGACGTCGATGCCGGCACGCCCGAGGAGATAGCCGAGCATCATGCCGGCGGGCCCGCCGCCGACGACACAACACCGGGCTTTTACGGAGGAACTCGGGTTCAAGGCCGCCCTCATTTACGACTTAAGTTTTCTGTGCGGCGCAGCAAGCAAGTTTAATTTGCCGCGATTGCGAATGCCCGTTAGCGTTGCAGCAACATTCGATTTGCCTTCAGGAAATTGCAGTGCAGACGATCCTTATACTGCTCGGCGTCTGGATCCTGATCAACGTACTATTCGTCGTGATCATGATCCCGCCGCGCAAGCCGCGGAAGCCCGATCCGGGCCCGACCGGCACGC
The DNA here is from genome assembly GCF_054063675.1 of Bradyrhizobium sp. USDA 376. Classification (NCBI taxonomy): domain Bacteria; kingdom Pseudomonadati; phylum Pseudomonadota; class Alphaproteobacteria; order Hyphomicrobiales; family Nitrobacteraceae; genus Bradyrhizobium; species Bradyrhizobium sp. USDA 376. The sequence goes on along the minus strand of NZ_JBSSGN010000001.1, from coordinate 6,192,902 downwards.
TTGCGACGGTGCCCATCAACCAGAACGGCTATCCGTTCGAGGAGCAGGAAAAATTCCTGCTGCGCCACGTCGTCGTCTCGATCGCGATGGGCGCGTTCTTCTCGCTGGCGCCCCCCTTGATGGAAGCCATCGAGTCCATCAAGCGCTTGTTCAGAAAGCGGCGCGCGTAGCGGACGCGCGCTCGGCGCTTCCCGCCTGCGTCATCAGTTGTTGCTGCGGTTTGCGGCGCGAAAACTCTTGATCTCCGAGACGCTGCCGTCGCGATAGGTCAGCTCCACCGAGACGAACTGCGTGGCCGGGGCAAGCTTCATGTAGAGCGGCATGCCGGCGCTGATCGCGCTGGGGTCACGCATGTCGCAATTCGGCATCTTCAGCACCTGGTTGGGCACGGCGGTGTCGATGCCGATGCGCACCTCGCGGATCGCGCAGCGATACGAGACGAGATGCGTGTAGTAGACCAAGAGCCCGTTGAACTCGCGGAATGACAACCAGCTTGTCGAGGTCATGTCGAGGATCTTGCGCTGGTCGCGGATCAGCGCGGCCTCGGGATCGAACCTGATCGGGAACGGCCCCTGCATGTCGCCGACCTGATCGACATAACGGACCTCGATGGTGCCGGCCTGCGCATCCGGCGGCAGCTCGATCGACGGGTTCGGCATCCGCTTGCGCGTGCGCGGATCGAGCGTGTCGATGAATCCGGTCTCGCGGAAATCGCCCTGGCCTGCCATGCGCCAGGAAATGCCGAGCGTCGGATCGGCGAAGGAGAACACCACGCTCCAGCCGCCATTGTGGCGCGAGAAGCTCGCGATCGGCGCGTTGGTGGTTTCCTCCTTCGGCATGCGCGGCACCGACACCGGCGGCAAGGCCGCCACCTTCTGCGGCGGATCGGCCGGGCGCGCGGCTGCGGCCGCGTCCTTGGCGATGCCGCTCAGGAAGACGTCGTCGACCATCTGGTCGAAATAAACAGGCACCTGCCTGTGCTTGACGGTATCGGCCATCTCGCTGACCATACGGCGAGTGCGCTGCGCCACCTGCACGAGGTTCTCGCCGGGCTGGAGCAATTCTTTGGCGAAGGTGCGCGTGAACACCGAATTGGGATTGGCGTCGTCATTGGACAGGCGATCGAGCGCGGTCTGCCGGGGCCCGGCCGAGAACACCGAGAACACGCCCTCCGGCAGTTGCGTCATCGGCGCGAGCCCGCCGCCACCGGCGACTGCACGCGTGCCCCTGCGCTCGAACGGATTGTTGCGGCAGGCATCGAACACCAGGATCGAGGTCCGCGCCTTCTTGTTCTGAAGACGCTCGACGATGCGGTCGGCCAGGATCGAGGCATCGCGCACCAGCTCTTCCTGCCCTTCGGTCGCCGCCGGCACGTCGGTCGGCAGCAGATAGTTCTGGCCCGCGATCTCGAAACCGTGGCCGGCGTAGAAGAAGAACGCGGTGTCACCGGGCTCGATCGCCTTGTCGAAGGCCAGGAGCGTCTCGGAAAATGCCAGCCGGGTCTGGTTCTCGGCCAACATCACGGTGAAGCCGAGTTGCCGCAGCGTGTCGCCCATGGTGCGGGCGTCGTTGACGGCCTTGAGCAGCTTCGGAACGTTCTTGTAATCGTTGTTGCCGACGACCAGCGCGACGCGCTTCTCGGCGTGAGCGGGCGCCACGCTCACCAGAAACGCCGCCAAGCCGAGAGCCAACCCTGCCCTAAACGACATCCATGTCATGTGAGGTTCCTGCCCGTGCATCCCAGTCAAGATGCCCAATACGTAGTCGAATAATTCCGCAAATCGGTTCAACCGCTGCGCCTGTCATCCATACCCGAAGTTTCCCCGGTCCAGCCAGATCACCTCAGGGCTGTGAGCTTCGCAATCTCTTCTGGCGTGGCCGAATCGCCCCGAAGGGAACCCTCAAGCACGGCCGCGTACCCCACTCGGGCTGTCGCCGAACCGATGCCGGAACAAGCGATTGAAATGCGAGACGTTGGAGAATCCGACCTGAGCCGCAATCTCGGAGACGGGACGGTCCGGGAATTTGGTCAGGAGCGCGAATGCCCGCTTCAACCTCAATTCGTTCACGCGCGCAGTGAATGATGCCCCCGACTTCTCCAAGAGCTCCTGGAGATAGCGCGGGGAGATGTGTTGACGGTCGGCGACAGTCGCGAGCGACAAGCCGGGATCGGTAAAGGATTTTCCGATGAAATCGATTGCGCCGGTCAATCGTGCCGCTGCAATCGCACCCCTCGCCTGTTGCTGTGTATCGCGGTTTGCGCCGATCACCAGCGCGGCGAAATCGTGGATGTGGTTGACGATTGCCTGCCGCAGCGGAGCCTCGTCGAGAGCGGACGCCCCCTGAATGAGACTGAGGTAACCGAGAAGCAGCTGCAGCGACGGATCGTCGTGCGAAATCGGCCGCATCACCGAGCTGTCGATATCGTGCGTCCGCACGGCCAGGGCGGCGCGCGGAAACAACAGATGGAGATGTCTCGTGCCGGACAGCAAGGCAGCCTCGCCCGGGCGGACAAACGTCGCATGCCCCTGTCCCAGCACCAACTCTGCGTCGCGCTGGGATACGGATGCAACCTCTCCCAGATTGACGAACAAGCCCATCCAGTCCCCGCCATCGGCAGCCAGCGCGCGCGTTCGATTGAGGCGTGCTGCAGAGCCACTGCAGGATGCGAGGCGCACGCCCGGGAGGTTTTGAAGCACGGCCTCGGCCCTGAACGGAACGTCATCCGACAAAGGCTCGATATCGACACGTACCAGCGTCCTCCCAAACTCCTCGCGCCAACGCGCAAGCCTCTCGCCCTCGGGCAGTTCATCGGTGCTGAAGCGTCTGGGCGTAAAATCGTCGGCGGAGGCCATGGGACGATGCATTCCAAATGAGTTTTCGAAACTAATGGCTCCCGCAAAGATTGCAAGAATCGGACCGGCTCCCAATTTCGCAAAAACCAAAATATTGCTCGCAGCAACTAAAGAATGAGTGCGAGTCAAGTCAAACGACCTGCGGCAGGCTGACGCGCTTTGTCGGGCCAATACGCAAAGTGCAAAGCCTCACTCGTCTTACGTCAACCCATCCGACACCGCTGTTGCATGCCGACGACAGAAGATGCGCGACCGTTGTGCGAGATTGCGCGCGACGAATTGGCTTCGGAGAGAGGGCGGCCTTCAGCCGTCAGCCAGGGAATGCAGGCATGGTGAAGTTGCTGGTTGGCTTAAGTCGCCGCATGTCGATCGCGACTTTTGCGGGATCTTTGGCTCCCGCCTGTGCCGTCTTACTGTCGTCGCATCGCAGCCTGTGGCTTGCCCGCGCAGTACTGACGGCGCTCACCGCATCCGCCACCGTGCCCGCACGCGCGCAAACTGTTTGGGACGGCTCAACGTCGGTCAGTTGGTTCGATGGCACCAACTGGTCGACGAACGCAGTTCCCACGGCAGCGAGCAACGTCGTCGTTAATACCCGTAGCCCGAACTCTACGAACATCAGCGGTGGAACGGCGACGTCTGCGACCGCCTCCATTGGGTCTGTCGCGGCAACGTCGGCCCTGGTGTCGGTCACCGGCTTGGGCTCGGAATGGAACAACGCTGGCACCTTGTTCGTCGGCAACGGCGGCAATGGCGCGCTGAACATCGTGAGCACTTTGAACAACGGAGGAGGCGCCATCCTCGGCAACCAAACTGGCAGTTTTGGTACCGTGACAGTGAGTGGCGGGACCTGGGCCAACAACGCACAGCCGATTGTCATCGGCGTCGCGGGCACCGGCACACTGAATATCCTGTTCGGCGGCACGGTGAGTAGCCTGGCTGGCACGATCTCGGCCGGAATAGGCGGGGCCGATCAGGTGCTGATGAGGGCCGGGAGTTGGACCCTGACCAACGGGCTCACCGTGGGCGGCCTCGGTGAGGGTACGCTGACCGTCGAGGACGGAAGCACCGTCACTAGCGGCGGCGGCATCATTGGAGATCAAGGCTTCTCGATCGGCACCGCGACGGTGGATGGCGCGGGCTCGACCTGGGACAGTGGCGGTCTCACCATTGGCAACCTCTCCAGCAGCAACGGCAAGCTGAACATTCAGAACGGTGGCACGGTCAGCAGCACAGCCGCGATTATCGGCAACACCGACGGATCGACCGGTGCAGCCACAGTGACCGGCGCAGCTTCGCGTTGGACTTTGACCAGCGACCTGTTCGTCGGCTTGGATGGCACCGGCAAGCTGAGCGTTGAAGACGGCGGCACGGTCACCACCACACACCTGGCTGTTGGCGTCTTTTCCGGATCGACAGGCACGGTCACGGTAACCGGTGCGAATTCGGCCTTGACCGTCACGGCCGGGGGAGCCATCTCGCTCGGCGGCGACGGCGCGGCCACGTTGACCATTCGGGATGGCGGCACGGCCAATAGCGGTTCCGCCGCCATCGGCACAACGGCAGCGGCCGGCGCGACGGCGACGGTGACCGGCGCGGGCTCGACATGGACGAACACCGGCAACATAACCATCGCCGGTGCCGCCGGCGAGATCGGCTCGCTCAACATCCTGAACGGCGGCGTGGTCAGCGGCGCTTTTGCCTTCGTTGGCGCCGACACCGACACTGTCGGAAGCGTGACGGTAAGCGGTCCGGGATCGAGATGGTCGATCGCCAACCTCCTTGACATCGGCTACGTCGGCAACGGCACGCTCAAAATCCTGAATGGTGGCACGGTCACGAGCGGCAGCGCAGTCGTCGCGGACTTTATTGGCGCCCCCGGCCAGGTGACAGTGGACGGCGCGGGTTCGACCTGGGCCAACACGGGCAGCCTGACCGTCGGCAGCTTCGACAATGGCACGCTCAACATCCTGAACGGCGGCACGGTGAGCGCGTCGGACGTTACACTTGCGTTCGCCCCCGGCTCGATCGGCACATTGAACATCGGCGCGGACGCAGGAGCGGCGGCCACAGCACCGGGCACGTTGAACACGCCGACGGTGACGTTCGGCGACGGCTCCGGCCAGATCGTGTTCAATCACACGGGAGCGAACTATACGTTCGCTCCGCTCATTTCCGGCCTCGGGACGGTGCGTATCGATAGCGGCACCACTAACCTCTCCGCTGCCAATACCTACACCGGCAACACGACGGTCAATGGCGGCACGCTGCGGGTGAATGGCTCGATCGCCTCCTCGCCGCTGACGACCGTGAACGCCGGCGGCACGCTCGGTGGCAACGGCATCGTCGGCAACACGACCATCAATGGCGGCACGCTGTCGCCCGGCAACTCGATCGGTCTGCTCACCGTGCAGGGCAGCCTCGCCTTCACCGCGGCGGCAAGCTATCTGGTCGAGGTATCTCCTTCGAGTGCCGACCGGGTCAATGTCATCGGCGCCGCGACGCTCGGCGGCGCGACGGTCAATGCAGTCATTTTGAATGCCAACGTCGCCAAGCAATATCTGATCCTCAACGCCACCGGCGGTGTCCTCGGCACGTTCAATCCGGTCGTCAGCACCAACCTGCCGAATTTCAGTGGCAGCCTGAGCTACGTCGGCAATGACGTTTACCTCAATTTCGCGCTGAACTTCACTTCGGCGACGGGCCTCAACGTCAACCAGCAGAATGTCGGCAACGCGCTCGCCAATTCCTTCAACACGGCCGGAAGCATCCCGCTCCAGTTCACGTCGCTGACGCCGGCCGGCCTGACGCAGGCCTCCGGCGAGACCGCAACCGGAACACAGCAGACCACCTTCGCGGCCATGAACCTCTTCCTGGGCTTGCTGACCGATCCCTTCATCGACGGCCGCAGCGATGCCGCGGCTGCCGGGTCCGGCGCGTCATCCTTTGCGAACGAAGGCGACGCGACCAATGCCTACGCCTCTACGGGCCGCAGGCGTTCGGGCGCCGAGCGCGACGCGTACGCCGCGGTCCATTACAAGGCGCTGCCCGCGCCGGTCCATGAGCCACACTGGAGTGTGTGGTCGGCAGGCTTTGGCGGCGCCCAGACCACCGACGGCAACACGGCGCTCGGATCGAACGACACGACGAGCCGCATTGCGGCCGGAGCGGTCGGTTTCGACTACCGCTTCTCGCCGGCGACGATCGCAGGCTTTGCGCTCGCCGGCGGCGGCACCAGTTTCTCCGTGTTCAACGGCGGCACTGGACGCTCCGATCTGTTCCAGGCCGGCGCTTTCGTGCGCCACACCGCAGGCGCAGCATACATCGCCGCCGCCGCCGCTTACGGCTGGCAGGACATCACCACCGACCGCTTTGTCACCGTCGCCGGCCTCGATCATCTGCGCGCGCAGTTCAACGCCAATGCCTATTCGGGACGCGCCGAAGGCGGGTATCGTTTTGTCACACCCTGGATGGGCCTCACGCCCTACGCGGCCGGCCAGTTCACGACCTTCGACCTGCCCGCCTATGCCGAAAGCGCCGTCTCCGGCGCGAACACCTTTGCGCTGGCCTATTCGGCCAAGAGCGTCACTGCCTCACGTAGCGAACTCGGGTTACGTTCCGACAAGTCGTACGTGACACAGGATACGATTCTGACTCTGCGCGGGCGCCTCGCCTGGGCGCACGATTTCAACGCGGATCGCAATATCGCCGCCACCTTCCAGACGCTGCCGGCGGCATCCTTCGTGGTCAACGGCGCCGCGCAGCCGCATGACGTAGCACTTGCAACGGCCTCCGCAGAGTGGAAGTGGCGCAGCGGATGGTCCGCCGCGACCACATTCGAGGGCGAATTCTCGCAGGTCACGCGTTCCTATGCCGGCAAGGGCGTGCTGCGCTACACGTGGTAAGGTTCGGCCGGCACCGCTCCCGCACGTCGGCCATATCCGGGGTTTAACGGCCTCCCAGGGGGAACCCCACGCGTCGGCCTTTCCGCTTGTCACGGAAGCTGCCTATGGCAGATTTGGGTGGAATCTGCTTCTTCTTAGTTTTCCCGGTCAATCGCACCGGGCGCGAGGAGATGCCGTGTACCGCTGGTGTACCGACGAGGTCGAACCGCATGACCGCTTCGACTATTGGCGCGAAGTCCGGTCCAAGGGCCTGTTCGGCGTCACCGCCGAGCTCGCGCGCGAGCGACGCGCGGACTTCTACGGCGAATTCTCGCTGCGCCAGCTCGGCGGCGCCGGCCTCGTCGAGCTGAAGGCCTCGCACTATACGGTGGAGCGCAGCACCACCGACATCGCCTACGCGCCCAGCGACAGCATCTGCGTCTACCAGCAGCTCGGCAGCGGCGGCTGGTTCGGCGGCATGCGCGGCAGCGATTTTACGATCGCCAATGGCAGCTTCGCCACCAGCCATACCGACCTGCCCTATCGCACCGTCCCGCTCGGGGACGGCGGCTTCCACCTGCGGATCCTGAAGATCCCCGTGAGCAGCATCCCGGCGCAGGACAAGCGCATGCGCGAGCTGTCGGCCCGAGCGTTCAACGATCCCAGCCTGGCGCCCCTGCTCGGTGCCTGCTTTGCCGATCTCGATGAGGCGGCCGCAGCTGACGGCGGGGCCAACGGCGGGCAGGCCTCCTTGGCTCAGGCCTCCCTGGTTCAAGCCTCCTTGGTTCAAGCCTTGGCGCATCTGGCACTGATCGAGCGCGGCATCGTGCGGCCGGGTAGCCGGCTCGGACAGGCTGCCCTGCGGACAGCCCGCCTGTCGCAGGCGCGGCGCCTGATCGCGCGCCATCTGCAAAACCCGGACCTCACCCCTGCAATGGTCGCCGATCTGCTCGGTGTGTCCCTGCGGCACCTGCATATGCTGTTCGAGGCCGCCGAGAAGAGTTTTTCGCAGACCCTGACCGACGAGCGCCTCAAGCAGAGCCGCCGCCTGATGCGCGAGGCCCCCGAGCGGCTGATCGCCGACATCGCGACCTCTTGCGGCTTCGAGAGCCTGGCGACCTATTACCGGGTCTTCAACGCCGCCTATGGCATGGCCCCCGGCGACTTCCGTGCCCAGGGTCCGGAGGGGCGTTAGCTGCCGTTTTGGCGGCTCCGGCCAGTCCCGTGGGCTGGGCGGAAAAGCCCTGCCGCGCCCGCTATTTGGGCAAAAACCTCAGGTTTTTTAGGGTCTTCCCGCGCCTGCTCCATTGACTTTGGCCAATTCCCGCCTATGTTCCGGGGCGACGCGGCTCAGATCGAAGAGCGATTCCTGAGCCTTGCGCTTTGTTCGCGTGAGTCAGCACCCCCAGCTTCTTTGAGAGCGCGCCGTTTCGGGGTGGAGCGCGACCAGCCTTATTACCCTCGATTCCGAACGGCGGTTTCGACCAGAGGCTCAATGTCCTTTTCAAATCTCGGACTGTCCGAAAAAGTCCTCGCCGCAGTGGCGGCCACCGGTTACACCACCCCCACCCCCATCCAGGAACAGGCGATCCCCCACGTCCTCGCACGCAAGGACGTGCTCGGCATCGCCCAGACCGGCACCGGCAAGACCGCGGCCTTCGTGCTGCCGATGCTCACCATCCTCGAGAAGGGTCGCGCCCGGGCGCGCATGCCGCGCACGCTGATCCTCGAGCCGACCCGCGAGCTCGCGGCGCAGGTGAAGGAAAACTTCGACCGCTACGGCGCCGGCCAGAAGCTCAACGTCGCCCTCCTGATCGGCGGCGTCTCCTTCGGCGACCAGGATGCCAAGCTGATGCGCGGCGTCGACGTGCTGATCGCCACCCCGGGCCGCCTGCTCGACCATACCGAACGCGGCGGCCTGCTCCTCACCGGCGTCGAGCTGCTCGTCATCGACGAAGCCGACCGCATGCTGGACATGGGCTTCATTCCCGACATCGAGCGCATCTGCAAGCTCGTCCCCTTCACCCGGCAGACCCTGTTCTTCACCGCGACCATGCCGCCGGAAATCCGGCGCATCACCGAAGCCTTCCTGCACAATCCGCAGAAGGTCGAGGTCTCCCGGCCCGCCACCACCGCCGTCACCGTCACACAGGCCCAGGTGCCCGCCGGACGCGAGGCGCACGAGAAGCGCGAATTGCTTCGCCGCCTGCTGCGCGAGGCCAAGGATCTCCAGAACGCGATCATCTTCTGCAATCGCAAGCGCGAGGTCGCGATCGTTCACAAGTCGCTCCAGAAGCACGGCTTCAGCGTCGGCGCCCTGCATGGCGACATGGACCAGCCGGCCCGCATGGCCGCGCTCGACCAGTTCCGCAAGGGCGAGCTGCCGCTCCTCGTCGCCTCCGACGTCGCCGCCCGCGGCCTCGACATTCCCGAGGTCAGCCACGTCTTCAATTTCGACGTCCCCCACCACGCCGACGACTACGTCCACCGCATCGGCCGTACCGGCCGCGCCGGCCGCACCGGCACCGCGATCTCGATCGTGACGCCGCTCGACCAGAAGTCGATGGTGGCGATCGAAAAGCTGATCGGCCAGAGCATTCCGCGGGCCGAAGGCGATTTCGAAGTGCATGCGGATTCCGGTGAGCAGAGCGAGCGCTCGCGCGAGCCGCGCGGACGGGACCGCGAACGCTCCCGCAGTGGACGCGGCAAGCCGCAGCGCGGCGGTCGCGACCGTGAGCGCAGCCACGAGCCGCGCGAGGCGCGTGGCGAGGCAAGACACGCATCGGAAGCAAGGCCTTCGGCAGAAGCACGGCCCTCCCCCGAGGCAAGGCCTGCACGCGAGGCAAGGCCTCCGCGGGAAGCCCGGCAATCATCCGAACCGCGTCACGGCGCGCGCCAGCAGGCCAACAATTCGCATGTGCCGTCGATCGGCCGTCCCGAGCCGCGCCGCCAGCGCGAAGCCGACAGCGAGCCGGGCGATCATTCGCACCTGCCAGCCTTCCTGCTCCGGCCAGTGCGTTCGTCCCCCGCCGGCGCCTGAAGCGACAAGGCGCCTCAGGCCGGTTGAGCCGAGGCGCCCCACACTTGTTATGATGCATTGGCCACCGTATATTTACTGGCCGTTCACAATCGTCCGTTAGCCTACAAACATAATTTAAGCATTGCTGCGGTCGACGGCGCATCGACCGTCGTGGGGTATGTTCCGTGGTCAAGGTTCTCGACGAACACGAACGCACGATGGCGTTCGCCGAGGTAGCGCTCGGTCAGATCCGCTCGCTTCGCCAGACTGCAATTCCCCGCAATTACGAGATCTGGTACGTCTACGCCACCGGCTACAACGCTCCGCTCAACAAGATCGTCAACGAGACGCTGGCGCGCCACGGCAAGCTGACCGAAGCCGATCTCGAGCAGATCTACGAGACGTATCTTTCCCACATCAAGACCACCGACCGCATCGACAAGGTCGGCGCGCGTGTCATCGGCGAGATCGACGACGTAATGCGTGTTCTGAGCGATGCGCTCGGGATGACCGGCTCCTACGATGCCAGCCTGTCGGGCGCGTCCGAAAAGCTGTCGTCGGCCAAGAGCCGCGAGCAGATCAAGGCGATCGTCGAGACGCTGATGCGTTCGACCAGTGAGATGCGCGAGACCAACAAGGCGCTCGAAGACCGCCTGACGCTGTCGAAGAACGAGATCAGCAATCTCCAGCAGAGCCTCGAGGCGATCCGCGCCGAGAGCCTGACCGACCCGCTCACGGGCCTTGGCAACCGCAAATATTTCGACCGCATGATCGGCATGGCCGTGCAGAGCGCGCTCGCCTCGGGCGAGCCGCTGTCGCTGCTGCTGTTCGACATCGATCACTTCAAGTCGTTCAACGATTCCTACGGCCATCTCACCGGCGACCAGGTGCTTCGGCTCGTCGGCCTGTCGCTGAAGCAGACCATCAAGGGCCAGGACATCACCGCCCGCTACGGCGGCGAGGAATTCGCGGTGGTGCTGCCCAACACCGCGCTGCGCCAGGCCCTGACCGTCGCCGATCACATCCGCCGCGCGGTGATGGCGAAGGAGTTGAAGAAGAAATCGACCGGCGAGATTCTCGGTCGCGTCACCATCTCCGTCGGCGTCTCCATGCTCAAGCAGGGCGACGACACCGACGCGCTGATCGAGCGAGCGGACGCCTGCCTCTACGCCGCCAAGCGCAACGGCCGCAACCGCGTGATCTGCGAAGCCGATCCGGAATTCGCGGTCGAGAGCCACAGCCGGGTGGCGTGAGTTTTCAGCGGCTGCTGTAGGGTGAGCAAAGGCGCACCGCGCCGTGCCCACCAGCAATGCTTCCGATGGGGTGATGTCTGTTGGTGGGCACGCTTCGCTTTGCCCACCCTACGGCGCTGCCGCTTGACATTCTTCCCTGGCGAACAACATCTGAGGCTGCAATATCGGCCCCCCGCACCCGCGAGGACTTGTCGCCGTGCCCATCCCCCATGACTTCCATACGCCGCAACCGTCCTACACCAGGGACGACCTGCTGAGATCGAGCGAAGGCGGCTATTTCGGCCCGGGCAACGCGCAATTGCCGGCACCGCCGATGCTGATGATGGACCGCATCACCGAGATCAGCCTTGACGGTGGCGAATTCGGCAAGGGCCATATCGTCGGCGAACTGGACATCGCGCCCGGCCACTGGTTCTTCGATTGCCATTTCCGCGGCGACCCGGCGATGCCGCCCTGGGTCTCGACGCCATGTGGCAGATGATCGGCTATTGGCTCGGCTGGTCGGGCTCTCCGGGCAAGGGCCGCGCCATCGGCGTCGGCGACGTGGAGTGCACGGGCACCATCACACCCGACATCAAGAGCGTGCGCTACGAGGTCGCGATGCGCATGGTCCGGCGCGGCAAACTGGTGCTCGGAATTGCCGACGGTCGCGTGCTTGCGGACGGCGTATCTGTTTTTGTCGCGAAGGATATGCGCGTTGGCCTGACCAAGGCCGCGGACTGAAGTCTTGTAGGGTGGGCAAAGGCGCGTAGCGCCGTGCCCACCATCTCTCCAACACCGTTGTCCTGAGTGGTGGGCACGCTTCCGCCTTCGCTCAGCGAGCTACGGCGGACGAGTCGCTTTGCCCACCCTACCGCACCGTTCTCTTGGTTGCTTTCTTGGCCGAACGCTTCTTGGCAGCGGGCTTCTTCGCCGCCGCCTTTTTCGCAGGCTTCGCCGCCGCCTTCTTCCCCTTCGGCCGCTTCTTCACCTTGGCGCGCTGCGCGGCGGCAAGCGCCGCCCTCGCCCATTGGGCAAGCTCTGCGGAATCGTCGAACAGGCGTGCGGGCAGCTCCCAGTAGGAGTTGACCACCACGGTCTTGGCACGGGTCGAGTACTGGAACGGTTTTGAGCCTTCGGCTTCAAAGTCCGGGATGGTCACCTCGTCGGCGCGCAAGAACAGGCCGGCACGCAGCGACAGCGCGAAATTGGTGCCGTCGGCGGAGATGCCGTAGCCGGAGAACATTTTTCGGATGGTGACGGGACCGAAATCGGCGAACAGGTCGATCAGGAATTCGCGGTCCATGGCCCAACTCTCTCCCCACCGTCGTCCTGGCGAACGCCAGGACCCATTACCCGAGGGAGGAGTTTAGCGAAGACTGCCTACCGTGCCAGCGTTGGTACTGGCACCGCCCGTCATCGAGAGATCACGCGGTATGGGTCCTGGCTTTCGCCAGGACGACGGCGGAGCGATGGGCGCGAGCCGGGCCTACCCGTCGACCTTCGCCGGCCGCAGCTCGACCGACTCGCCGCAGCCGCAGGCGGAGACCTGGTTGGGGTTGTTGAAGACGAACTGGGCCTGCATCTTGTCGGCCTTGTAGTCCATCTCGGTGCCGAGCAGGAACAGCACGGCCTTGGGATCGACCAGGATCTTGACGCCCTTGTCCTCGACGACCTCGTCGGTCGGGCGGATCTCGTGGGCGTATTCGACCGTATAGGACTGGCCGGCGCAGCCGCCGTTCTTCACCCCGACTCGCAGGCCCACGATCTCCGAGTCCGCACGTTGGGTCAGCTCGGTGATGCGCTGGGCCGCGGCATCCGTCAGCCGCATCACCTGCGGGCGCGGCCGCCGGGGCTTCGGAGTGGATGCTGGTGTTACCTGTGTCATATCAGTGATGTGGTCCGTTGCGGCGCGAATTCAATGCCAGGGATTCAAAGCAAGCGTTTACGCGTCACCACATGTTGAGCACGAGGCGGGCCTCGTCGCTCATGCGCTCGGGCGACCACGGCGGTTCCCAGACGACCTTGACGTCGACCACGCCGACGCCGGGGACGCTGGCGACCGCGTTCTCGACCATGGTCGGCAGCTCGCCGGCGGCCGGACAGTTCGGCGTCGTCAGCGTCATCTGCACGTCGACGGAGCGGTCGTCCTTGATCTCGACCTTGTAGATCAGGCCGAGTTCGTAGATGTCGGCAGGGATCTCAGGGTCGAACACGGTCTTCAGCCCGGCAATGATCTCGCGGGTCAGCCGCTCGGTCTCCTCCGGCGGCAACGCCGAATGGGTCTCCATCGGATTGGCTTTGATTTCGGCCGTGTCACTCATGCGAACAAATCCCGCGCCTTCAGCAGCGCCTGTGCCAGATGATCGACTTCTTCCCGCGTATTATACATGCCGAACGAGGCCCGGCATGTCGCCGTGACGTTGAACCGCTCTAAAAGCGGCATGACGCAATGCGTGCCGGCGCGCACCGCGATGCCCTGGCGGTCGATCACGGTGGCGACGTCATGGGCATGGGCGCCCTTGAGCTCGAACGAGATCACCGGGCCCTTGCCGCGCGCGGTGCCGATCAGCCGCAGCGAGTTGATCTCGCGCAGCCGATCCTGGGCGTAGGTGACGAGGTCGTGCTCGTGCGCGGCGATGCGCTCCTTGCCGATCGAATTGACGTAGTCGATGGCAGCGCCAAGGCCGACGGCCTCGACGATCGCGGGCGTACCCGCCTCGAACTTGTGCGGGGGATCGCCATAGGTGACCACCTCGCGCGACACTTCACGGATCATCTCGCCGCCACCGTTGAAGGGGCGCATTGCGACGAGGTGATCATACTTGGCCCAGAGCACGCCGATGCCGGTCGGACCATAAACCTTGTGGCCAGTGAAGACGTAGAAGTCGCAGCCGATGTCCTGGACATCGACCGGAATATGCACCGCGCCCTGGCTGCCGTCGACCAGCACGGGAATGCCGCGGGCATGGGCGATCCTGACGACGTCCTTGACCGGCACGATGGTGCCGAGCGCGTTCGACATCTGCGTGATCGCGACCAGCTTGGTCTTCGATGTCAGCAGCTTCTCGAACTCGTCGATGAGGAAATTGCCCTCGTCGTCGACCGGCGCCCACTTGATCACGGCGCCCTGGCGTTCCCTCAGGAAATGCCAAGGCACGATGTTGGAGTGGTGCTCCATGATCGAGATGACGATCTCGTCGCCGTCCTTGATGTTCGGACCGCCCCAGGACGAGGCGACCAGATTGATCGCCTCGGTCGCGTTGCGGGTGAAAATCACTTCCTCGGTGCGCGAAGCATTGATGAACTGCGCGACCTTGGCGCGGCCGCCCTCATAGGCTTCCGTCGCGGCATTGGCGAGGTAGTGCAGGCCGCGATGCACGTTGGCGTATTCGCTCGTATAGGCCTGCGTCATGCGGTCGAGCACAGACTGCGGCTTCTGCGCGGAGGCTGCGTTGTCGAGATAGACGAGCGGCTTGCCGTAGACCTGCATGGCGAGCGCCGGAAAGTCCTGGCGCACGCGCGCCACGTCATAGGCGCCGTTCTTGACTGCCGGATGCGTGCTCATGACCGACGCTCCAGCCAGCGCTCGGCGATGCCGATCACGTGCTCGCGCAAACCGTCATCGGCGATCTGCTCGATCGCTTCGCCCACGAAGGCCTGGATCAGCAGCGCCTGGGCCTGCTTCTCCGGCAGGCCGCGCGCCTTCAGATAGAACAGCAGACTGTCATCGAGCGCGCCGGCGGTGGCGCCGTGGCCGCAGGAGACGTCGTCGGCAAAGATCTCGAGCTCGGGCTTGTTGTCGGCCTCGGCTTCGTCCGAGAGCAGCAGCGCACGGGTCATCATCTTGCCGTCGGTCTTCTGCGCGTTGGGACGGACGATGATGCGGCCCTGGAACACCGAATGGGCGCGATCGTCGATCACGGCGCGGAAGACCTCGCGGCTGACGCAGTTCGGCACGGCATGGTCGACCACCAGCGTGGTGTCGCCATGCTCGGTCTTCTGCAGCAGGTTCACCCCATTGGCCGAGAGCTCGCTGCCCTCGCCCGAGAACGTAATGAAGCCCTGCAGGCGGCTGACCGCCGCGCCGGTCGTCATGTTGAAGAAGTTGAGCTTCACGTTCGCACCGACCGTGACGAAATGCGAGGTGACGTTCAGCGCGTCCGGCGCATCGTCCATCAGGCGGATATGCGCGACGTCGGCGTCATCGCCGACCCAGAGGATCACCGCATCGTTGACCTGATAGCCGCCGGCCTTTCCGGCTGCGACGAAGCTCTCTACGACAGTGGCACGCACGCCCCTGCCAATCCGCAGATGCGAGCGGGTGAACGCGGACGCACCAGCCGCGGTCGCAACATGAATCACCTGGATCGGCGCGGACAAATGCGTGCCGTCAGCCACCGAGACCACGACGCCGTCCGTCGCCATGGCCGCGTTGAGCGAGATCACGGCATCGGTCGAGGCGGTCTGGAGGAGATCCCCGGTGGCGGGATTGGCCTCGTTCGTGAGAACCTCGCGCAGCGTCTTGATGCTGACCTCGGCGGCAAGCGCCTTCACATCGGAAAGATCGGCCGCGAACACGCCGTCGACCAGCACCAGCTTGCGGGCGCCCGCGATCGCATGCGCCTTCACGGCCTCCGCAGCACGCTTCAGCGCGGCGGCATCGGGGCTGGCAGCCAGCGGCAGCACCTCGCCGACCAGCGCGCGCAGATCGGTGTATTTCCATTCCTCGATCCGGCGATGCGGCAGGCCGAGACGCTCATAGGTCTCGAACGCCTCGCGGCGCACTGCTGCCACTCCCGGCGAACCCGGCAGGCGGCCTTCGGCGCTGGCGAAGAGATCGCTCACCGCGCGGCCGTTCCCGGTCTTTGCCACAGCAACGTTCATCGCAAATTTCCTTACGCGGCATCCTCGAACTGGGTATAGCCGGACGCTTCCAGCTCCAGCGCCAGATCCTTGCCGCCGCTCTTCACGACACGGCCCTTCGACATCACGTGCACGAAATCAGGCACGATGTAGTTCAGCAGCCGCTGATAGTGGGTGATGACGACCATCGCGCGCCCCGGCGAGCGCAGCGCGTTGACGCCGTCGGCTGCGATGCGCAGCGCGTCGATGTCGAGGCCGGAATCCATCTCGTCGAGGATGCACAGGCTCGGCTCGAACAGCGCCATCTGCAGCACCTCGTTGCGCTTCTTCTCGCCGCCGGAGAAGCCGACATTGACGCCGCGCTTGAGCATGTCCTGCGGGATGTTCAGCGACTTCGAGACCTCGCGGACCTTCTTCAGGAAGTCCGGTGTCGAATATTCGCTCTCGCCACGCGCCTTGCGCTGCGCGTTGAGCGCGGTGCGCAGGAACGTCATGGTGGCGACACCGGGAATCTCGACCGGATACTGGAACGCCAGGAACACGCCCTTGGCGGCGCGCTCGTCCGGGTCCATCTCGAGGAGGTCCTCGCCCTTGAACAGGATCTGGCCGTCGGTGACCTCGTAGCCGGGCTTGCCGGCGATGACGTGCGAGAGCGTCGACTTGCCGGAGCCGTTCGGCCCCATGATCGCGTGCACCTCGCCCTCGTTCACGGTCAACGTCAGCCCGTGGAGGATCTCACGCTCCTCGACACGAACCTTCAGGTCTTTCACTTCAAGCAAAGCCATCTTGGTATCCAGTCTATTCAATTGATGTTGGAGCGCCGAAGCGCGCCGCTGGGGTCGGCAATCAGCCGACCGACCCTTCCAGCGAGATCGAGATCAGCTTCTGCGCTTCCACCGCGAATTCCATCGGCAGCTGCTGCAGCACGTCCTTGACGAAGCCGTTGACGACGAGGCCGACCGCTTCTTCCTGCGAAAGACCGCGCTGGATGCAGTAGAACAGCACGTCCTCGGAGATCTTCGATGTGGTCGCCTCGTGCTCGAACGTTGCCGAGGAGTTCTTGGCCTCGATGTACGGCACCGTGTGCGCGCCGCATTTGTCGCCGATCAGCAAGGAATCGCAGGCGGTGAAGTTGCGCGCGCCGGTCGCTTTCCGATGCGCGGTGACGAGACCACGATAGGTGTTCTGCGACTTGCCGGCGGCGATGCCCTTGGAGATGATGCGGCTCGACGTGTTCTTGCCGAGATGGATCATCTTGGTGCCGCTATCGACCTGCTGGAAGCCGTTCGAGATCGCGATCGAGTAGAACTCGCCGCTAGAATTATCACCGCGGAGAATGCAGCTCGGATATTTCCAGGTGATCGCCGAACCAGTCTCGACCTGGGTCCAGGAGATCTTGGAATTGGCACCGCGGCAGTCGCCACGCTTCGTGACGAAATTGTAGATGCCGCCCTTGCCTTCCGAATTGCCGGGATACCAGTTCTGCACCGTCGAATATTTGATCTCGGCGTCATCGAGCGCAACGAGCTCGACCACGGCGGCGTGCAGCTGATTCTCGTCGCGCTGCGGCGCGGTGCAGCCTTCGAGATAGGAGACGTAGGAGCCCTTGTCGGCGATGATCAGCGTACGCTCGAACTGGCCGGTGTTGCGCTCGTTGATGCGGAAATAGGTCGACAGCTCCATCGGACAGCGCACGCCCGGCGGCACGTAGACGAACGAGCCGTCGGAGAACACCGCCGAATTCAGCGTTGCGTAGAAATTGTCCGAGGTCGGAACCACCGAACCCAGATATTTCTGCACCAGTTCAGGGTGCTCGCGGATCGCCTCCGAGATCGGCATGAAGATCACGCCGGCCTTCTTCAGCTCCGCCTTGAACGTGGTCGCAACCGAGACCGAATCGAAGACAGCATCGACCGCGATCTTGCGGCGCGCCGGATCTTCCTCGCCCACCTTCGGCTCGACGCCTTCGAGCATGGCGACTTCGCGCAAGGGGATGCCGAGCTTCTCGTAGGTCTTCAGGATCTCCGGATCGATCTCGTCCAGAGACGAGACCGACTTCTTCGGCTTCGGCGCCGCGTAGTAATAGAGGTCCTGGAAGTCGATCTTGGGGTACTCGACGCGCGCCCAGGTCGGCTCGGTCATGGTCAGCCAGCGCCGATAGGCTTCCAGCCGCCACTGGAGCATCCAGGCGGGCTCGTTCTTTTTCTGTGAGATGAATTTTACGATCTCTTCCGACAGACCCTTCGGGGCCTTTTCGGAGTCGATGAGGGTTTCAAACCCATAACGATACTGGTCGACGTCGATGCGCTTCACGCGCTCGACCGTCTCTTGTACGGCTGGCATTCCATCCTCCGCTCGCGGTTTCAAGGACCGCGGTGGATCAAACTTGGACGAGTATTACGATGTTTCTGGGCGGAAAGCACGTGCTTAGAACCGTTCAAGCCGTGTTTCGTCACCTTAGCCTTTAAGTAGGGTATTACCGAGCTTTCGCCAAGCCTCTAACGCCCTGTTTATGTCCTCAGGTTCCGTGGACCAGCCCAGACTGAGACGCACCGCTCCCTGCGCCGCCGCGGGGTCGTACCCCATGGCCGACAGCACATGGGATGGCTGGACCTTTCCCGAGGAACAGGCCGAGCCGGAGGACACTGCGACCCCCTCGAGGTCAAAGCCGATCACGGCGGTCTCGGCCTTGAGGCCGCGCGCCGTGAACAGAGTGGTATTGGGTAACCGCGCCGCATCATCCGAGAAGATCGTCGCCCCGGCGATCGCCCTGATGCCATTTTCTAAGCGATCTCTGAGAGTTGCCATGCGTTCCACATCCTCCGGCAGAGCCTGAAGCGCAGCCTTCACGGCCGCGCCGAAGCCGGCAATGCCCGCGACATTCTCGGTTCCGGCCCGCCGGTTGAGCTCCTGTCCGCCCCCTCTCAGCAACGGCTCCAGTCCCGCAATCCCCTCCGCCACGACCAGCGCGCCGACCCCCTTGGGACCGCCGATCTTGTGTGCAGAAAAGGTCGCAAGGTCCGCGCCTACCGCGCTGATATTGAAAGCTATTTTTCCGATGGCCTGGATCGCATCGACGTGCAGGAGGCCGCCCGTCTCGTGAACGATCCGGGCGGCCTCCGCGACCGGCTGGAGCGCGCCGGTCTCGTTATTGGCCGCCATGATCGAGACCAGCGCAGGCGGACCGTCCTGGAGCTGCGCCTTCAGATCATCGAGATCGACCACGCCGGCGCGCGTCACCCTGACATGGCCCACCTTGTCCGCAGGGAACCGGCCGCCCGACAGCACCGAGGCGTGCTCGATCGCCGAGACCAGCAGCCGCTCGACCGGCCCCCCGGACGGGCCCCGCAGTCCGGGCGACAGCGCCAGCGCATTGGCCTCGGTGCCAGCGGAGGTGAAGACCACATTCCGCGGCAGCCCGCCGACCGCAGCGGCAAGCGCGGCGCGGGCGTCCTCGACCAGCCGCCGCGCCTCCCGCCCCTCGGCATGGACCGAGGAGGGATTGCCGAGCAGGTCCCAGGCGGAGATCATCGCCGCCCGCGCCTCGGGGCGCAGCGGCGTGGTCGCATTCCAATCGAGATAAACGCGGCTCGGCATGGCGCCCTCTTAGCACCTTTTGCCATCGCGCCAATCGGCCGCCGGCGCGCATCAGGCCGGCTGCTGCTGCGCAATCCCGCCAGGGGATCGGACCTCCATCCGCAGCCCGAACAGCGGCCGCAGCCATGCAATCCGCCGCGCGACCTCGTAGGTGACGAGACAAGTGAGCGCGGTGCCCGATATAACCAGGGCGGCTTCGCTTCCGGCTGACAGCCCGCTGTCCCGTAGCGCGTGGGCGATCACAATGATCGCGGTCTGATGCACGATGTAATAGGGAAAGATCGCATCGGTGAGATAGCGGCGCACGGAACCATCGGCCGTCATCAAATGGCGCCGCGCAAAGCCGAGCACAGCGGCCATCGCGACCCATTGGTAGCAGCCATAGACCGAGCCAGAGAACCATCTCAGCATCGACGACCGCGGAAACATGCCGGCCCAAACGAGGATGATGGCGGCGAAGCAAGCGGCCGCAACGGCCAACGCCACCCACCGTTGCCGTTCGATGTCGCGCCAGATCCCGTCCTGGCGCGCGAGCAGGAAGCCGATCAGGAACGCGGTGGCATAGTCGGCATGGTTGTACCAGTCGCCGAACAGCGCATGCGTTGACGGAAAGACCGGAAACAAGAACAACCGCCAGGCTGCGAACAGCAGGCACGGCAGCACCAGCAGCCACGGTCCGGCGAACACGCGCGCCAGCCTCTCACCAACCCAGTCTGCGGCAGCCGGCCACAACGCCAGCACGCCGGCCACGGCCATTGTGTAGACCCAGAGATAGACCACGAACCAAAGATGGTTCCAGGTCGGCTGCACGATGCAGGGAGTCGGGCAGAACTGCGCGCTGAACGCGAGGTAGTGCTGGACGTAGAAATCGGCAAAGCCTTGGAGATAAGAACTTTGGGGATAGCCGAGGCTCTCGACGATCTGGAGATAGGACTGCGGCGGCACGATCACGAGCATGCCGAAGGCCAGCGGGATCAGGAGCCGCGCCGACCGAGCGCGGGCGAAGGCCGCGAGCTGGTACTTGCCCAGCATGAAGCGGCTGGCGACGCCTGAGACCAGGAACAGGAGCGACAGCCGCCAGGGATTGAGAAGCAGCATCACCGGCTCGAGCCAGACCAACCGATGCACGCTCTTGATGTGAAATCCCCAGGACACGTAGAGCATGCCGACATGGTAGAAGATCAAGAGCCCGAAGGCTAAAATCCGCACCCAATCCAGATCGATGCGTCGTTCCCGGGCTGAAAGTTGCTGCGGTGTTGACATGGTTCTCTGCTCCCTGACGGCACGACAAACCCGGTTTTCGGGCCATGGCTGAGAGCCAAAATGCTCCCGAAACGGAGCGCGTCGAGACGGTTTGGGATCAGGACCGGGCGCGACGGGATGAGGCGTCGGCTGCCGGGACGAGCGGTTGGCGCCGCGGGATCAGTCGTGGCGACTGGACGATGCTCGGAGCGATCGCGGCGGTCGCGCTTGCCATCGGCATCGTCAACGCGCTCTCCGGCGCGCAGGACGCCGCCTGGCGTGGCGACAGCTCCGATGTCGGCCGGCGGCTATTCTGGGAGCTGTCGAGCATCATCGTCATCCTGCTCCTGGTGCCGATCCTTGTTTTGGCCGTCCGGCGCATGCGGCAGGCACCAAGCCTGGCGGCGCGTGCGGGAATCGGGGCGGTCGCCCTGCTCGGCTTCTCCGCCCTCCACATCACCGGCATGGTGTGGCTCCGGAAACTGGCGCTCTGGCTCGCGGGAAGTGCCTACGACTTCCATTTCTCGCTCGCGACGGTCTTGTACGAGTTCCGCAAGGATGCCGTGACCGCCTTCCTGCTTGGCGCAACGCTATGGCTGATCGAAAGCCGGCGCGAGTTTAGGAAGGCCGCACTCGCGGCCGCATCCATGCAGGGCGCTCCGCCGGAGCAACCCTCCCCCGATCTGATCTGGCTTCGGGACGGCACAAGCCGCATTCGCGTCGCCCCTCGCGACATCCTGTGGGTCGCCTCCGCCGGCAACTACATCGAATACAGCCTCGCCAACGGCACGCAGCACCTGATCCGGGGCACGCTTGCAGCGACAGAAAGCGAACTGGCCCGCTTCGCCATCGTGCGCGTTCACCGAACCAGGCTTGCCAATCTGGGCCGGGTGAGCGGTGTGGAGTTCAAGCCGTCTGGGGACTTCGAGCTCACATTCGACAACGGCCAGACGCTTGGCGGCAGCCGCCGCTACCGCCCCTCGGTCGCCTCGCTCGGAGGCCGCACCGCCTCTGTGTGAATCGTCCCGGCGTCGCGCATCAATCGATAAAAAGACGTGATTTCAATTGGTTATAGCACAGTAGACAAGCCTGACGGAGGCGAGCGAGCCGGCACGTGACACCGAAATGACGCTCTAAGCTCTTGAGCACATTGAGAGATGTCGAAGATGCTTGCTTTTTGCCCCGCAGCCTATGTTAGAACGCGCCCGTCAAGTCACCGCGCGCCGTTTGCGCATCACCGCGAGGCGCACGCCTTCTCATCCTTCATTCGCGCTTTCGTCGGCATCGCTGTCGATGAGGCCACAATCGGTTGATTGCCGAGGATCCTCGCTCCAGCACATCAATCAAGAGACCATCAATGCCTGAAGTCATTTTCGCCGGCCCCGCCGGCCGTCTCGAAGGCCGCTATCACCCGGCCAAGCAGAAGAACGCGCCGATCGCGATGATCCTGCACCCGCATCCGCAGTTTCACGGCACGATGAACCATCAGATCGTGTACCAGTGCTACTATGCCTTTGCGCATCGCGGCTTCTCGGTGCTGCGCTTCAATTTCCGCGGCGTCGGCCGCAGCCAGGGGTCGTTCGACCACGGCACCGGCGAATTGTCGGATGCGGCGGCAGCCCTCGACTGGGCGCAGACCATCAATCCCGAAGCGCGCGCCTGCTGGGTCGCCGGCTTCTCCTTCGGCGCCTGGATCGGCATGCAGCTCCTGATGCGCCGTCCCGAGGTCGAGGGCTTCATCTCGATCGCGCCGCCGGCCAACCTCTACGACTTCTCGTTCCTTGCGCCCTGCCCGTCCTCGGGCCTGATCGTGCATGGCGAGAAGGACGCGGTGGTGCCGCCCAAGGACGTCAACACGCTGGTCGAGAAGCTGAAGACGCAGAAGGGCATCGTGATCGACCAGCAGGTCATCCCCGGCGCCAACCATTTCTTCGACGCCAAGCTCGAGCCGCTGATGGAAACCATCACGGCGTATCTGGACATGCGTCTCGCCAACGTGCGCTGAGGCGCAATGTTTTGAGCATGACCTTATCGGAAAACCGCTTCGCACTTTTCCGGATCATGCTCTAAGCCAGCTTCAGCGCGACGATCCCCATCAAGACGAGCGCGATGCCTGCAAGCTTCATCGCGCTCAAGCTCTCGCCGAACAGCACGACGCCCATGACGAAGGTGCCGGCAGCTCCAATGCCGGTCCACACCGAATAGGCGACGCCGACCTCGAGCACCTTCAGCGCCCGCCCCAGCAGGAAGACGAAGGCAGCGAGCAGCACCAGCGAGGCGATGCTCCAGCCCACGCGCGTGTAGCCTTCCGCGTATTTCATCGAGATCGCCCAACCGACATCGAGCGCGCCGGCGATCACCAGCATCATCCAGGCCACAGAGGACGACATCGGCGCGCTCAGGCCGCGAGCTTGAGCAGATGCGCGTCGTGGCGGACGAGGAAGGCGCGCAGCAATTGCGGATAGTCCGCGCCGACTGCAGTGCGGACGCTCGGACGTTTCGCGAGCTCGGTGCGCCAGGCGCGGACCTTCGGCACATCCGTGAAGATGCCGTGCTCGGTCAATTCGTCGAACAGATCGAAATAGCGGAAGATCGGCGCGAACACCGCATCGACGAGACTGAACGCATTGCCCGTGAAGAACGGCCCTGCGCCGAGCGCCGCCTCGACACGCGCGAATTTCGCTGCGAGCGCCTGGCGCTTGGTCTCAAAGGTCGCCGGATCCGTCGTCGTCTCCAATCCCCAGAGATCGCCGAGGATCGCCGAGCCGAACTCCATCCAGGCACGGTGCTCGGCACGCTTCAACGCATCGGCCGGATGCAACTTCGCGCCGGCTTGCGTCTCCTCGATGTACTCGCAGATCACGTTGCTCTCGAACAGCGCGACCTCGCCCTTCTCCGTCGTCACCACCAGCACAGGCACCTTGCCGAGCGGCGACAGTTTGAGAAACCAGTCCGGCTTGTTGGCGAGATCGATGTCGATCCGCTCGAACGGCACGCCCTTCTCCTTCAGCGCGATCACGGCGCGCTGCACATAGGGACAAAGCTTGTGGCTGATCAGTTTCAGTGAAGCGGTCATGGCGGCGATCCCGGCGGTTCGATGCAACTGCATCCAATATAGATGCAGTTGCATGCACTCGTCAAGGTCGATGCATCTGCATTAACCGCCCTTGCCTCAGGGCCGCGCGATCACCCCGCCGGTCATCGGCATCGGCACGCCCGTGGTCGCCGGATAGGACAGCGGCAGGCCCTTCAGGCCGCGGGCGGCCAGGAAGCCGAAGGCCTGCGCCTCGATGGCGTCGGAGGCCCAGCCGAGCGTCTCTGCGGCCTCGACGGTGGCCGAGCCCACCCGCGCCCGCAGCATGCGCAGCATGGTGAGGTTGCGGGCGCCGCCGCCACAGACGATCCAGCTGCGCGGCCGGCGTGGCAGCAGCGGGATGATTCGGGCGATCGCAGCAGCGGTGAAGGCAGTCAGTGTGGCTGCGCCGTCGGCCGGCGGCACGTCGCCAAGCTTGAGCGCGGCAAAGTCGTTGCGATCGAGCGATTTCGGCGGCGGGCTTGCGAAGAACGGCAATTCCAGCGCACGGCCGATCCAGGCTTCATCCGCCTTGCCGAGTGCCGCGAACTTGCCTTCCGCGTCGAAGGCCTGATTCATGGTGCGGTACATGAAGTCGTCGAGCAGCGCGTTGCCCGGCCCGGTGTCGCAGGCGATCAGCGTGTCGTTACCGTCGACATAGGTGATGTTGGAGACGCCGCCGATATTGACCACGACGATAGGCCCCTCGCGCTCCAGCGAATTGGCCAGCGCCCGGTGGTAGACCGGTACGAACGGCGCGCCCTGCCCGCCAGCCTCGACGTCGGCGGCGCGGAAGTCGTGCATCACGGGGATATGGATCGCCCTGGCCAGCGCCGGCGCATCGCCGATCTGCACCGTCAGCCGCTTCTCGGGCCGGTGCAGCACGGTCTGGCCGTGGAAACCGACGATGTCGATGTCCTCCGGCCTCATCCGGTTCTGGGCGACGAAGGCGGCGACCGCCTCCGCATGCGCCAGCGTCACCACGCGTTCGGCCTCGGCCAGGATCCCCGGCCGGGCGTCGCGCTGCGTCAAGTTTACCGCCTCGCTCAGCGCCAGGCGCAGCAGGTTGCGCTCCGCCGGGCTATAGGGCCGGTAGCCGGACGGCCCGAACGCCTTCACCTGCTTTCCGTCGGTTTCGATCAGCGCGACATCCACCCCGTCCAGCGAGGTGCCGCTCATCAAACCGAGTGCCGTCAACATCATGGATCAGCGTCCTCAACAGATCCCCTCCGGCATGCCGATCTTGTGCCAGAGGGACACATCTTATAATGCCACAGCGCCAAGTGGCGGGCAGCAACCGAGTTCCCACGGAAGACACTTAAATTGCTCCCGAAACAGTAAACCAAGAATTGTCAGGCACGCCGACAGATGACTGCATTTAAATCGGATTTCCTCAACACCCTGCAGGAACGTGGATTCATCCACCAGTGCTCCGATTTCGAGGGGCTCGACGCCCTCGCCGCCAAGGGCGAGGCGACCGCCTATGTCGGCTACGATTGCACCGCCCGCTCGCTGCATATCGGCAACTATTTGACCATGATGATGCTGCACTGGCTGCAGCAGTCCGGCAACAAGCCGATCACGCTGATGGGCGGCGGCACCACCATGGTCGGCGATCCCTCCGGCAAGGACGAGACGCGCGCGATGCGCACCATCGCCGAGATCGAGGCCAACAAGGAATCGATCCGCGGCGTGTTCGCGAAGGTGCTCCACTATGGCAGTGGTGCGAGCGACGCCATCATGCTCGACAATGCGGAGTGGCTGACCAAGCTGAACTGGATCGAGATGCTGCGCGACGTCGGCCGGCACTTCTCGGTCAACCGCATGCTGACCATGGACTCCGTGCGCCTGCGCCTCGAGCGCGAGCAGGAGATGAGCTTCATCGAGTTCAACTACATGGTCTGCCAGGCCTACGACTTCGTCGAGCTCGCCAAGCGCACCGGCTGCAAACTGCAGATGGGCGGCTCCGATCAGTGGGGCAACATCATCATGGGCGTCGATCTCGGCCGCCGCATGGGCACCCATCAGCTGTTCGCGCTGACGACGCCGCTGCTGACGACGGCATCGGGCGCCAAGATGGGCAAGACCGCGCAAGGCGCGGTCTGGCTCAACGCTGACCAGTTCTCGCCTTATGATTTCTGGCAGTACTGGCGCAACACCGAGGACGCCGACGTCGGCAAGTTCCTGAAACTGTTCACGACGCTGCCGATGGCTGAGATCAAGAAGCTCGAGGCGCTCGGCGGCTCGGAGATCAACGAGGCCAAGAAGGTGCTCGCGACCGAGGCGACCGCGCTGCTGCACGGCCGCGACGCAGCAAACGAAGCGGCTGAAACCGCGCGCCGTACTTTTGAGGAAGGCGCGCTCGCAGAGAGTCTCCCGACCGTGGAAATTCCGCGCGGCGAACTCGACGCCGGCCTCGGCGTGCTCAACGCCTTCGTCAAGGCGGGCTTGGTTGCCTCCAATGGCGAAGCGCGGCGCCAGATCAAGGGCGGCGGCCTGCGCGTCAACGACGCGCCTGTCACCGACGAGAAGATGGCGCTGTCGGTGGCCAACCTGACGCCGGAAGGCGTGGTCAAGCTGTCCTTCGGCAAGAAGAAGCACGTCCTCATCAAGCCTGCATAGGCGTATGAGCTTTTGATGCTTGTCAGGGCGCGCCGAAGCGCGCTCCCTGACCGGCAATGGACCAGAACACGCCCAAGGAAGTGTCCAAGAACGAAAGTGCGGCGTCACCGCAGGGTGCCGTGCGCATCGCGCTCACCGTGCTCGCGCTCTGCTTCACGCTGGCCGTGCTCGGACGCGGGCTCGGCGACAGCTTCACGGTGTTCCTGAAGCCGATCTCCGAAAGTTTTGGCTGGGACCGCGCACAGATCGTTTCGGTCTATTCACTCACCTGGCTCGCGAGCGGCCTCACCGCCCCCTTCGTCGGACGCCTGTTCGACCATTCCGGACCGCGCATCGTCTATGCGCTCGGCCTGCTGCTGCTCGGCGCTGCGTTCCTGATCGCGGCCCACGCGCAACATCTCTGGCAGTTCCAGCTCTCGATCGGCCTCTGCGTCGGCATCGGCATCGCCTTCATCGGCATCGTGCCGAACTCGATCCTGCTCGGCCGCTGGTTCGGGCCGCGCCTGCCGACCGCGATGTCGGTGGTGTATTCGGCGATGGGCGGCGGCGTGCTGGCACTGTTGCCGGCCTCGCAGCTCCTGATCGACCACATCGGCTGGCGCGGCACCTATCAGCTGTTCGGCTTTACGGCGCTGGCCTTGCTGCTCCCGCTCATGCTGCTGCCGTGGCGCCTGTTCGCTGCGGGCTCGCCGCATGTCGTGAAGAAGACCGATCCTGATTTCGTCGACAACGGCTGGACGCTGCTTCGCGCGATGCGCCACCACGCTTTCTGGGCGCTGTTCTCGACCTTCTTCTTCACCGCCGTCGGCATGTATGCGATCGCTGCGCAGATCGTGGCCTATCTGATCGATGCCGGCTTTCCGCCGCTCCAGGCCGCGACCGCCTGGGGCTTCTCCGGCGTCGTTCTGGTGTTCGGGATGCTCGGCGTCTCCGCGCTCGACGGGCTGATCGGACGCCGGCCGTCTGTGCTGCTGAGCTACGCGATCTCGATCCTCGGCATCGTCCTGCTCTGGCTCCTGCAGTATTCACCGAACATTCTTCTGCTCACCGGTTTCGTCGTCTGCTTCGGCAGCATGATGGGTTCGCGCGGTCCGCTGATCAGCGCGACCGCGATGCGGATTTTCCAGGGCAAGCGCGTGGGCACCATCTACGGCACTATCTCGATCGGCAGTGGGCTCGGCTCGGCGTTCGGCTCCTGGAGCGGCGGCCTGATCCATGACGCGACCCACGGCTACAACGCGCTACTCGCCTTCGCACTTGCGAGCGTTGTGCTCGGGATGATCCCGTTCCTGATCGTGCCCGCTTTGCGGCGCTAGGTATCTCAGAGGTAACCTGATCGCACTCGCGCCACCGGAAAATTACGGATGGGACCGGTGCGAATACGCGCAAAAAATACGGACTGCACGCGGCTGAAACCCCAGCCTGCGGTGTTTTGTCCGACATGACAAAAATGTCAGCGCGAAATTTATCCTGGGTGGCTTGCGAGGAGGAACCGAATGCGGTCCAAGTCGCTACATTGGATGGAGGGCAAACCAATGGACTTTCCTTTTCTCTCTCGCTTGCAACCGGTTCTTCTGAGCCTGTTTCGCTTCATCACCGGCCTCTTGCTGTTCCAGTACGGCATCGCCAAGCTGTTCAAGTTCCCGCCTGTGCCGATGTTCGCGAAAGTCGAACTGATGTCACTCTACGGCGCGGCCGGGACGCTCGAACTGGTGGTTGGCGGCCTGTTGATGATCGGCCTGTTCACGCGCCTCGCCGCTTTCATCCTCTCGGGTGAAATGGCCTTCGCCTACTTCATGGGCCACATGTTCAGGGGCGATGCGCCGGTGTTCCTGCCGCTGCTCAATGGCGGCACCGCAGCGATCCTGTTCTGCTTCGCCTGCCTCTACCTGTCGGCCGCCGGCGGCGGTCCGATCAGCGTCGATGCCGCGATGGGCAAGGAGAGCGGCGCAGCCGGCGGCGCGTTCGCGCGGCGCTAAGGCGCCGCCCACAGATCACCACGCAAGCAGGACGGCACCGGCAGACCCGCCGGTGCCGTTTCAGCGTGTCCCCAGCACGTTCCAGATCAGAACGAGGGCCGCGACGAGCAGCACGGACATGATGATGCGATGAACGAATCGATTCATTGCGGGTCCGGCCCTGCTCCGTAGCCACCAAAATCCAAGATCGATTTTCCCTGGAGTCCGCAGCGGCGGACGCCAGAACACGCCGATTTGCTTGCAGGATTGCGCATCCGGCTGCGAAAGGTGTTGCGCGCGGCAGCGCGTCGCACGCGTCCATTCATGATTGGTAAGAACTTCATGCTACCGACGCGAGCAATAACAACCATTCGTAGAGGCCGCGATGAAGCTGCTCAGCCATCTGAAGATCCGCACCAAGCTCGCCAGCATGGTCTGCCTCGCGGCGCTCACGGTGACGGCCATCATCGGCGTATCGGCCGTGCTCAGCAAGAGCCGCATGATGGAGGATCGCGTCCAGCAGATGCGGACCGCGGTGGAGCTGCTCTACAACTACGCCCAATCGCTCCAGGACGAGGTCGCCGCCGGCAAGCTGACGCAGGCCGAGGCCAAGGCCCAGTTCCACCAGCGCGGCCGCCGCATGAGCTTCAACGGCGGCCAGGGCTACCCCGTCGTCTACAATCCCGACACCTCGCTGTTCGTGAACGGCGCCAATCAGCAGCTTGAAGGCAAGATCACCGGCGCGACCGACTCCAACGGCGTTCTCATCGCCGACGCCATTCTCAACGCGGCCAATCAGAATGCGCAGGGCGGCGTGGCCTCCTATCTCTATCCCCGCCCCGGCCAGACCGAGCCCGTGCGCAAGACCGTGTTCACGCGCAAATTCGCTCCCTGGAACGTGACGATCAGCTACGGCCTCTATGTCGACGACATCGACGCCGACGTGCGCGCGCTGACGCTGGAGCTGGCCGCGATCGGCGTCGGCCTGATGCTGCTGATGGCGACGCTGTCCTGGCTGATCGCCCGTGACGTGCTCGGCGCGCTCGACCGCCAGAAGAACCGCATGCAGGAGATCTCCGAAGGCGCCATCGACAGGCCGGTCGAGGAGACCGATCGCGGCGACGAGATCGGCCGTATGGCCGAGACGCTCGAAGTCCTGCGTCAGACCGCGCTGACGGCGCGCAATCTGGAGGCCGAGCAGGTCGCTACCAAGTCGCGCAGCGAGCAGGAAAAGCGCGAGGCTCTGATCGCGCTTGCCGACCGCTTCGATGCCTCGGTCGGCCAGCTCGTCGGCCTGATGGCCTCCGGCTCCGGTGCGCTCGAGACCACCGCCAAGTCGATGTCCTCGACCGCCGAAGGCACCAACCGCCGCGCCGCCGTGGTCGGCTCGGCCGCCAATGAGGCCAGCCAGCGCGTCCAGACCGTGGCCGCTGCCGCCGAAGAGCTCTCCTCCTCCATCACCGAGATCAGCCGCCAGGTCGCGCAATCGGCTGAAGTCACGGGACGCGCCGTGGACAGCGCCCGCCGCACCGACACCATCGTGCGCGCACTCTCGGACGGCGCCCAGCAGATCGAGCACGTCGCCGAGCTGATCTCCAACATCGCGGCCCAGACCAACCTGCTCGCGCTCAATGCCACCATCGAGGCCGCCCGCGCCGGCGAAGCCGGCCGCGGCTTTGCCGTCGTCGCCTCCGAAGTGAAGTCGCTGGCGAGCCAGACCGCAGAGGCCACCCGCGAGATCGGCGACAAGATCGCGCAGATCCAGGGCGCCACCAAGGAAGCGGTGGACGCCATCGGCGGCATCACCGCCACCATCGAGGAGGTCAGCCGGATCGCGACCTCGATTGGAGCTGCCATCGAGGAGCAAGGCGCCGCCACCGCCGAGATCGCCCGCAGCGTCTCGCAGACCGCGGAGGCGACCAAGGAGGTCACCACCAATATCGGCGGCGTCTCCACGGCCGCCAACGAGACCGGCAACGCCGCCGGCATGGTGCTCGCCGCAGCCAGCAGCCTCTCCAAGCAGGCCGAGCAGCTCTCCGGCGAAGTCGGCACATTCCTGAAAGGCGTGCGCGCGGCGTGAGCCGCGCGACATCCATGGCGCGAACACGACGATGCATCGACGAATCGATGCATCGGTTAAGCCGGCGCTCGATCGCGTAAACGCGATCACGATCCATATCTTTCTTGGACACGTCGCCGCAGGCGTCGGCCTCACGCCTGCATATGCGTGTCCACGGCTGCGCGGATTGCGGCGCGCCTGAACGCACCATCCCCTGCGTTCAGGAATGGTAAGAACTTCCTGATACGGCTGCGCGAGAACAAGCATTCTACAACCGTTCCCGAGGCCGTCATGACGCTGCTCAGTCACCTGAAAATCCGCACCAAGCTCGCCAGCATGGTCTGTCTCGCAGCGCTCACGGTCACCGCGCTCATCGTTGCATCGGCCTATCTCAGCAAGACCCGCATGCTCGACGATCGCGCGCGCCAGATGCAGACGGCGGTCGATCTGCTGCACGGCTTCGCGCAATCGCTCCATGACGAGGTCGCGGCCGGCAAGATGACGCTCGCCGATGCACAGGCCCAGTTCAAGCTGCGCGGCCGGCAGATGAAGTTTGGCGGCGGCCAGGGCTATCCCGTCGTCTACACCGCCGATTCAACCGTCATGATGAACGGCGGCGCGCCTCAGCTCGAGGGCAAGAACAACGGCATCAAGGATGCCAACGGCATCGTGATCGGCGATGCCACCGTCAACACGGCGAGGCAAGCCCCTGAAGGCGCCATCCTGTCCTATCTCTTCCCGCGTCCGGGCGAGACCGTTCCGGTTCGCAAGCTGGTGTTCGCCCGCTACTTTGCGCCGTGGAACGTCGCAATTGCCTACGGCCTCTATGTCGACGACATCGACGCCGACGTGCGCGCGCTGACGCTGGAGCTGGCCGCGATCGGCGTCGGCCTGATGCTGCTGATGGCGACGCTGTCCTGGCTGATCGCCCGTGACGTGCTCGGCGCGCTCGACCGCCAGAAGAACCGCATGCAGGAGATCTCCGAAGGCGCCATCGACAGGCCGGTCGAGGAGACCGATCGCGGCGACGAGATCGGCCGTATGGCCGAGACGCTCGAAGTCCTGCGTCAGACCGCGCTGACGGCGCGCAATCTGGAGGCCGAGCAGGTCGCTACCAAGTCGCGCAGCGAGCAGGAAAAGCGCGAGGCTCTGATCGCGCTTGCCGACCGCTTCGATGCCTCGGTCGGCCAGCTCGTCGGCCTGATGGCCTCCGGCTCCGGTGCGCTCGAGACCACCGCCAAGTCGATGTCCTCGACCGCCGAAGGCACCAACCGCCGCGCCGCCGTGGTCGGCTCGGCCGCCAATGAGGCCAGCCAGCGCGTCCAGACCGTGGCCTCCGCGGCGGAAGAACTCTCCTCCTCCATCACCGAGATCAGCCGCCAGGTCGCGCAATCGGCTGAAGTCACGGGACGCGCCGTGGACAGCGCCCGCCGCACCGACACCATCGTGCGTGCACTCTCGGACGGCGCCCAGCAGATCGAGCACGTCGCCGAGCTGATCTCGAGCATCGCCGCGCAAACCAATTTGCTTGCGCTCAACGCCACCATCGAGGCCGCGCGTGCCGGTGAAGCCGGCCGCGGCTTTGCCGTCGTCGCTTCCGAAGTGAAGTCGCTGGCAAGCCAGACCGCGGAAGCCACCCGCGAGATCGGCGACAAGATCGCGCAGATCCAGGGCGCCACCAAGGAAGCGGTCGACGCCATCGGCGGCATCACCGCCACCATCGAGGAGGTCAGCCGCATCGCCACCTCGATTGGAGCTGCCATCGAGGAGCAAGGCGCCGCCACCGCCGAGATCGCCCGCAGCGTCTCGCAGACCGCGGAGGCGACCAAGGAGGTCACCACCAATATCGGCGGCGTCTCGACCGCCGCGAACGAGACCGGCAACGCCGCCGGCATGGTGCTTGCGGCGGCCAGCAGCCTCTCCAAGCAGGCCGAGCAGCTCTCCGGTGAAGTCGGAACATTCCTGAAGGGCGTGCGCGCGGCGTAGGCTGCGGGACGTCTGTCTCATCCCTCCCGCTTGCGGGAGAGGTCGGCGCGAAGCGCCGGGTGAGGGCTTTCTCCTCTAGGGGATTGTCCCGTTGTGGTGACACCCTCTCCCCAGCCCTCTCCCGCAAGCGGGAGAGGGAGCACACCTATTCCCTGGCGGCGAGCCAACCTGATCGCGTTCGAACTGTAACGAAATCAGCCCCGCTGCTACCGCCGCGCGAGGCTACAGCCGCTCGACAGCTGGCGCGTCGACCCGGTCGAGCCGTCGTTCGACTGCGACGGGAACTCCTCGAACGGCGAGTTCTGCTTGCCAGTGTTGAACTCGAAGATCTTGCGGAACACGCCCGGCACCATGGCCGAGACCGGATTGACGCGCATCACGGGCGCGGCCGGCGTACCGACGACCTCGTAGGTCACGCCGATCAGTCCCTCTTTGTCGCCACCGCCAAGGAACAGCCCGAGGACGGGAATCTGTCCGAACATGTTGTTCAACCCGTACATCGGCACGAAGGTGCCGCTCATGCAGACCTGGTTGCCGGGATAGTCGATCGAGCCCTCGATGGTGGCGCCGATCATCGGGCCCTTCACGACGCCGTCGCGGATCGTCAGCGCGCCGTTCTGCCGCGTGAATTCGGCGCGCAGCGCACTGAAGGAGACGCCGTTGCCGGTGCCGTTGGGCGCGCCCGCGGCGACGCGCTCGAGCTGCGCCTCGCCCTTCACGGTGAAGTCGCGCACGTTGATGAGGCCCTCGCGCGAGGTGTTCGGCTCCGAGGTCGGCGGCTCCATCGCCACCACCATCTGACCGCCGACCGCCTTGGTGTAGGTGTCGGTGAAGCGCAGCAGCGCGCCGGCATCGTTGGTCTGGAGGTAGATCACCTCGCGGTTGCCCTGGGCGCGGCCGCCGCGCAGGTCGGCCGCAACGGGCGTGTCGCGACCGATCTTGCCGCTCAGCGTGAAGGCCTTGATGGCGCCGCTGCGCTTCGACATCTTGGCATCGACGCTGCGCATCGCCTCGCCGTTGAAGCCGGCGACCGCACCGAGCTTCACGTCGATGTCGAAATCGACATTCTTCAGCTTGCTCTTGTCGTCCTTGGAATTGCCTGAGATCGCCGACTTCAGGAAGCCGCGGCCGTCGAACACGTCGCCACGCATGGTGCCGCGCACCACGCCGTCCTGGTTGCGCTCGACCCTCAACGACGCCTTGTCACCGTCGGACGGCGCATAGGTCGGGAAGTTCGCGTTCAGGAGGTCGCCATTCGGATCGACCTCGAGCGAGCCCTTGATCGAGGCGCCGCCGCCTTCGATGACGATGTCCTCGAAGCGGGTCGACTGCGCGGTCGGCACCACCTTGAAGCTGGCCTTGCCGGACTTGCCCGGCAGCTTGACCCAGCCGGGCAGGATATTGTCGAGCTTGACCGAGGTCAGGTCGGCCTCGACGCCGAGCTTCGTCGTCTGGTCCGGACCGCCGGCGATCTTGCCCGACACCTTGATCGGCAGCGAGCCGCTGACGGCGGGGCTGAGATCGAAGCCGAGGCGCGCGCGGCTCGCATCGTCCAGCGTCGCCTGCAATCTGACGTCGGCATCGCCCTCGGCCGGCTTGCGGTAGTCGAGCGAGGCGGCCTGCCCGTTGATCTTGACGTCGCCCTTGACCTGGTAGCCCTGGTTGCTCGCGATGATCTTGAGGCTGTTTGCCTCGAGTTTCTGGTTCATCACCAGCTTGTCGGCGGCAAAGCCGTTGAGATCGGCGGTGACGGCGTAGGTGGTGTCGGCCTTGGTCAGTTCGCCCTTGACCGGCATGCCGAGCTGGATGTTCGCCGAGAACGTGCCCTTGCTGGTGTTGGGATCGACCACGGTCGCGGACAGATCGCTCAGGCGATCATTCGAGAGCATTTCGGCCGCCGCAGGCACGGGGCCGTCGACGCGGAACCTGGTGCGCGAGGGCGACGGCTTGGGCGCCATGTCGGGCACCTCGAAGGTGAAGTCGGAGATCGTGATCTTGCGACCGGCCGGCGTGTCGGCAATGCCCTGTCCGATATTCACCGTCGCCGTGCGGCCGGTCACGCGCGCCTTGAGGTCGGCATCGTGCACGACCGGCATGCCATCCACCGGTCGGACGGCGACGCCGCTCGCGACGATGTTGACCGACAGGCCGTCATCGGGGATCGGCGGTCCCTTGCGCGGGAGATTGCGCGTCGGCGAGTTGATGCCGATCTCGATGCGCTGGAGCGTGCCGCGCTCGATCCGCTCGATCACCCATTCGCGCAATTCGGGGACGATCAGCGTCGGCCACATCCGCTTGAGCGCGGAGGCCGACATCGGCGTTCCCGCAAAGCCGAGAGTCAGCCGCGGCTCGCCCGAATAGTCGATGGCGCCGGTGCCGGCGACGCCGATCTCGCCGTTGGAGATATCGGCTTGCGTCAGCAACATGCGCTTGTGGTCGGTGTCGAAGCGGAAACCGATCGCGATGCGGTTGAAGACGAGCGGCGGCTCGTTGTCGATGCCGCCGAGAAGGATCGATCCGCCGCTGAAGCCGAGCTGCCAGTCGTTGATGTTGCCGTTGGGCGGCTCGACATGGGCCAGAAGCGTCAGACGGTTGGCGCCGGAGAGGATCTTGAATGGTGCGACCAGCACCCGCCGATTGGCGTCCCACTCGACATTGATCTCGGCGGAATCGATCGCCATCGGATAGTCGGGCGTGTCGGTGTCGATGATGTTGCCGGCGCCGACCGCGATCTTGCCGCGGAAGAAGGTCGGCACGCCGTCGCGACCGAGCTCGCCCTTGAGCTCGCCGGTCAGCGGCAGGTCGGCGGTATAGGTGAGATCCTTCACCCGCAGCGCCAGCAGGATGTTGGAGGTCGAGACCTTGTCGGCCTTGATGTCGACCGAGCGCACGCCATTCTCGGCGGGACCGATCGTGGCGCGCAGCATCCAGGGACGTGCGCCCTCCTCGCCGAGGCTGAGCGCGACGCCGCCGTGGCTCGGCCGGCGCAGGCTGAGCGTGATGTTCTCAAAGCTCCATTTGCTGCCGCGCTGCTGATCGTCGACGATCAGATTGCCGTTCTTCAGGCCGATCTCGTTGAGGTTCTGGCCGTCGAGGCCGGTCATGCTCAGACTGTCGAGCCAGTCGAGGCCCTGGAGAATTCCGCTCTGCGCGCTCGCCTGAGGCGCGGCTTGCGATGCGGCTTGAGATGGATCCTGGCCCGCGGGCGCCGTGGCGAAGGGCGGCGGCGGAACGCCGTTGCGCGGGAATGTCGGCGGCAGGCCCGCATCCTTCTTGGAGGCAACGCCGGTTGCCAGCGGTTTTGCGGTGTCGCCGGCCGAGACCGTGACGGTGCCGTCGGGCGCGATGCGGATCGCGAGCTCGGCATCGACGAGATTGAGGCTTTCCGCGCGCAGGTGCCCCATCAGCAGGCCCGCGCCCGACAGCCTCACCTCGGCCTTCGGGGCGCTGGCGACGATGGCATGGTCGCGGTCGCGCACGATGATGTCGCGGATGCGCACGGCGATACGGACCCGCCCGGCGCGCTCGATCTGGGTGCCGCCGACCTCAACCGTGTTGCCGTGGCCGATATTGTCCTCGATGGCGGCGGCAAGCCAGGGCGTCGCGATGTCGAGATTGATGGGGCCGGCGCCGAGCCGCCACCACAGCGCGCCGAAACAGCCGACGAAGATGACGATGAGGGCGCCGCCGACGACAGCCAGCCGCTTCAGCCAGCGACCGCCGCCCAGCCAGCGGCGCAGCGACCCAAAGCGATGGAAGCCCGAACTGGAACGCGACAACAGCCGGCGCGCCCGATGGCCCGCCGCCGCTTCCTGATCCGGATCCCAGTCGGCCTCGTCCCATTCCTGCGGCTGTTGTTGACCGCCGCGCCGATCGAAATCCCGATTGTAGTCCTGGGGCGACGTATTCCTTGCCATTGCCTCTCGATACAGGCGCCCGTCGTAAGATTGCGCGCCGCCGGGACCGCAGCCGTCCACGGGGCGTGAAGCCCCCTGCGCCGGCACTGCCGCCATACCTCGAATATTCCTGCTGTTCGTCATTTCGCCCCGGGAGCGCGTTCAACGAGCAGTGGGGTGGTGCGTGGAATTCCTTGTAACCATACTCCGGCGTCGTCAGACTTGCCCAGCCAAGGGCGCGATTCCGGCACACCGGACGAGAGCTGCAATACCGCTTCGGTTGACCCGCCGAAAGCGTCGAAAGGAAGGCGTATGTCCAAGAAATCCCGAAAGAAATCGTCCAAAACGCCCTCCGGCAGTCCAACGGCTAAAAAGAAGGCCCCCAAAACGAGGGCAACGACTCAAACAAAGGCCGCGAAAACACAGCGGACACCGGCGAGCAAATCAACCGCGACCATAGCAAAGACAGCATCGCATGGGGCCGCGTCGAAACAGTTAAATTCCTCCAAATCGTCGCGGCCTGCGGCGAAGCCGGTCCTGACCGAAGGTCAGAAGGCGCCCGCCTTCCGCCTGCCCCGCGATGGCGGCGGCGTGGCGACGCTGTCGGACTATGCCGGCCGGAAGCTCGTCCTGTTCTTCTACCCCCGCGCCGACACCCCCGGCTGCACCCGGGAGGCCATCGACTTCACCCGCCTAGCAGGTGCCTTCGCCGACGCCGGCACCGCCGTGCTCGGCGTCTCCGCGGATTCGTTAAAGGCCCAGGAGAAGTTTCGCGACAAGCACAGCCTCGGCGTCCCCCTGATCTCGGACGAGAAGCACGAGATGCTTGAGGCGTATGGGGCCTGGGGCGAAAAGTCCATGTACGGCAAGAGCTTCCTCGGAATTCTTCGCACCACGGTGCTGGTCGGAAACGACGGCAAAGTGGCCAGGGTCTGGCGCAATGTCCGGGTCGACGGCCATGCCGATCAGGTGCTGGAAGCGGCAAGAAGTCTTTAACCAGCCCGTTAAGTTCTAGCGGTTCCGTTTCCGGAAAATTAACCATGACCGGCCCAGATTGCTGCGGCAATTAGGCCGCAAGGAACCCATCCGACCGGCGCCGGGAGTGCCGATGTCGAAAAGTTCTGCCCAATATTCGCAGTACCCCCAGCATCATCCTCACGACCACGGACGGGTCTTCCATCGGCGTCCCGTCGCTGTCGCTGCAGCCGCCGCGATTCCCCTCTCCGACGCCGATGACGCCTACACCATCGTCCATCACGGCAAGCAGGTTCGCCTCGGTCCGGTCGTGTTCTGGATCGTGGTCGGCACGATCGTGCTGCTCGGCCTGTGGTCGGCCGCGACCGCCACCTATTTCGCTTTCCGCGACGACGTCCTGACCCGGCTGATCGCCCGCCAGGCCGAGATGCAATACGCCTATGAGGACCGCATCGCCGAGCTGCGTGCCAAGGTCGATCGCACCACCAGCCGCCAGCTGCTCGACCAGGAGCAGTTCGACCAGAAGCTCGACCAGATCATGAAGCGCCAGACGGCGCTGGAGTCCCGGGCGACGGCGCTGGGCGCCATGCCTGACGTCACCGGATCGATCCCCCGCGCGGCGCCGCAGCGTGGCGACACCGGTCAGGGCGCGACTCAGGGCACGCCAAAACCGTCGCCGATCAGCGACACCGTGATCTTCGTGGCACCGCCCGATCGCGAAGCGCGACTCGAATCGCGCGCCCCTGCCGTCCTGGCTCCGCCGAGCAGCCAGTTCGCCAAGAACCAGGGTTTCGACAATGTTCTGATCCGGCTCACGACCTCGCTCGATCAGGTCGAGCGCCGCCAGATGGCAGCGCTCAGCGCCGTCGAAGAAGGCATGGATTCGCGCATGCGCCGGATGCGCGGCGTCGTCAGCGATCTCGGCCTCAACCTCGCCAGCCTCGAAGCCGCCGTGCCGCGCAGCGCGATGGGCGGCCCGTTCGTCCCGGTCAAGCTGACGGCCAATGCCGGGCCGTTCGAGAAGCAGCTCAATCGCATCAACACGACCCGCGCCGAGATGGATCGTCTCAATCGCACGCTGGCGCTGGTGCCGTATCGCAAGCCCGTCATCGGCGAGGTCGAGTTCACCTCCGGTTTCGGCGTGCGCAGCGATCCCTTCCTGGGTCGGCCCGCGATGCACACCGGTCTCGACTTCCGCGCCGCCACCGGCGATCCCGTCCGCGTCACCGCCTATGGCAAGGTGGTCTCGGCCGGCTGGTCCGGCGGCTACGGCCGCATGATCGAGGTCGATCACGGCAACGGACTGTCGACCCGCTACGGCCATCTCTCCGAGATCAGCGTCAAGGTCGGCGAGATCGTGAAGATCGGTCAGGTCGTTGGTCTCGTCGGCTCGACCGGCCGTTCCACCGGTCCGCACCTGCATTACGAAACCCGCATCGACGGCGAAGCCGTCGACCCGCAGAAGTTCTTGCGCGCGGGCGTGCGCCTCAGCGCGGGCTAAACCGAAGCTCGTCTGTTTCGGCGTGTGCGAACCAGCTCAGCGCCGGCCCCCGCCCATCCCGCCTCCGGGACCGCCAAAGCCTCCGCCACCCATTCCGCCGCCAGGACCCATCGGCCCGCCGGGCGAGCCCATGCCGCCGGGGCCGGACGGGCCGCCGGGTCCGGTCGGCGCGGAGCCGGGATTTGCACCGGGGGGCGATCCGGGCGCAGGCGCGCCGGCCGGGCCGGGCTGACCGCCGCCGGGATTCGGCGTGCCGCGATTCGGATGCAGGATCGAGCCACCCGGCGACCGGTTGGGATTGCCGACACCACCGGGCGCCTGCTTCGGCGATCCCGGGAATTGGCTGACGGCTTGAGCCGAATCCACCTGGAGACCGCGCGAGCGATCGAACGCGCCGTTGACCACCATGCGCGCTTCGCCCGCCGCGGGCCCGAAGCGCGAGCCGTCACGGGCGATCAGCCCCGAGCCGAGCTGGAGGTTGGCGCCCGCCCGCTGCACATAGGCCTCGATCGACAGCCGGCTCGCACCGACAAGATCCGAGAAATCGTCGATCCGCGTGCGTGCGGCCTGCATCGCGCCCTGGCTCACGCTGCCCTCGATCTGGACGCGCTGGCCGACCAAAAGCGGATCGATTCCGTTCAGCTTGAGCCTGCCGATATGTAGACCATCAGGCCCGCGCTCCACCAGACCGGTGACGCGTGCGGCCGCATCGCGGCGCGGCTCGACCAGGCTTGCGACGATGACACCATCGGTGCGGCGCAGACCAAAGACGGCGACCTGCGTGCCCGCACGGAGCTTGCTCTCCTTGTCGCCTGTGACGATCTTCTGGCCGAGCACCGTCAGCTCGTTGCCCCTCACCTGCTCGACCGGCCCTGCGACCTCGCTCGCGATCGCGATGTTGCGTGTGACCAGCGTGCCGTCGGCCTGCCGGGTTGCAACCACGCGCGCGAGCTGGCCGATGCGCAAGGCATTGGCGCTGGCCGGCTCGCCGTCGATGCGGACCGGGACGTCGTTGGCATAGGTGACGCGCTCGCCGTTGACGTAGATGCTGCCGAAGCGCTGGATCACGCCGACGATGCCGGTGCCGCCGATGCCGTGATCATCGCCGCGCGTGATTCCGGTGCCGCCGATGCCCTGGTCGGTACCGCGCTTGACCTGCGCGCGGGCCATCGCCGTGCCGGCGAGCCAGAACCCCATCAACAGCAGACGGCGGGAGATCAGCGGCGGCCGGCTCATGAACCGCCCTCTTTGCCGGCGTTCTTGCCGCTTTCCTTGCCGCTTTCCTTGCCGCTTTCCTTGCCGTTTTCCTTGGCCTCGCTCTCCTCGTCGGCGTCCTCGCTGTAGATGTAGATGCCGAAATTCCAGCGGGCGTCACCGCCCTTGTCCTTGACAAGGGCGCGGTTGGCCTCGCGGTTGGCGGTCTTCAGCGCGTCCATGGCGAGCTCGCGCGAACGGGCCTCGAGGCGCCGCGCCAGCTTCGGCGAGATGTTGTTGTAATGCACCGCGCGTTCGAGGAAGCGTGGCCCATCCGAGACGTTCTGCGCGGCGGCCGCGATGTGGTCGTGCAGGTTGCGGCCGAGATAATGCCACTTGCTGTCGTCCTCACCGCTCGGGACGAACGCGGCCTCGACCAGCTCGATCTCGTCGGCTTCGTTGATCGTGACGAGCTTGCGGTCGACCCACTCGTCGAGCACCGCTCGCGGGCGAACGTCCTTGGTGACGGAAGCGACGAGCTGCTCGAATGACGGCGCATCGCCTTCGGCCGTGCGCGGCAGCGCCAGCGGCTCGCCCTTCGCGTCCGTGAATTCGGGCGCGGCGAGCCAGCGCGCAATCACGGCGCTGGTCAGCGACACCGCTGCCGGGGCTTCGTGCACCGGCGCGCCCGCGCCGCGCAGCCGCGCCACCTCCTTGCGGTGGATGCCGGTGAGCAGGCTGACGCGGCTGTCGGTCTGCTCCTTTCCCTCGAGCGCGAAATCGTGCTCGGCGACGTTGACGAACAGCTCGCGAAGCAATTGCGCCAGCGCCGGAAAGGTCATGCCGCTGCGGATGCAGAGCCGCACCAGCGGGCGCAGCAGCCGCGCCAGCGGCGCGTGCAGCTTCGCGGCGGCATTCGGCTGTGGTGCCGCTGCTTTCGACCCGGGCTTGGCATTCATGTCTGGATTGTAGCGATCTGCGGCGTGGGACACAATCCCACTTTTCCCTGATTGCCGATTGACGTGGTAAATTTTCCCACATATACGGAACACCACTGAGGGCGCGACGTAGAGGGACTCACACCCATGGCAGACCGCTTGGTCCGCATTTCCAGTTCACCGCATGCTGTGCCGATTTCCGCTTGGGGGCATGGCGCAATCGAGCCGATGCTGCCGGCGCTGCTACGCGGAGTGATCTTCATCTCGGTGCTGGCCGCACCGTTCCTCGCAGCGCTTCTCGCAGGCTGACCGCGATCATGCATCACACCAGCGAA
Organism: Bradyrhizobium sp. USDA 376; assembly: GCF_054063675.1. NCBI lineage: Bacteria > Pseudomonadati > Pseudomonadota > Alphaproteobacteria > Hyphomicrobiales > Nitrobacteraceae > Bradyrhizobium > Bradyrhizobium sp. USDA 376. The sequence goes on along the minus strand of NZ_JBSSGN010000001.1, from coordinate 6,151,670 downwards.
ACCCCGCGCCGTCCGTCGGTGCTGCACATCTTCAAGATCTACTATCCCGACCTGTTCGGCGGCACGCTCACGGTGATCCGCGACATCTGCGCGAGCCTGAAGGATGCCTTTGCCTCCGCCGTGCTGGTCTGTTCGCAATCGGCCGAGAGGCGCGAGATCGTCGTCAACGACGTGCCGGTCGAGCGCGTGCGCTCGTTCGGCAATGTGCTGTCGATGCCCGCGGCCCCGACCTATCCCTGGCGTCTCTGGCGCAAGATCGCCGAGCACGATCTGCTCGCGCTCCACGCCCCCTTCCCGCTGGCGGACCTCGTCTTCGCCTTCGGATTCGGCGCGAAGCGGCCGCTGGTCGTGCATTGGCACGCCGACATCGTCACCCATGCCGGCTTGCGCTGGTTCATCGAGCCGCTGATGCGGCGGACGCTCCGGCGCGCCAAGGCGATCATCGTCTCGGACCACGTGCTGGTCGACAACACGCCGCTGCTGCGCGAATTCGAGGACAAATGCCACGTCGTGCCGTTCGGCATCGACACCTCGGGCTATGACTGGCCGAAGATCGAGCCGCACCACGTCAACGACCGCGGCCGGCTCGTGCTCGCCTGCGGCCGTCTCGTGCCCTACAAGGGTTTTGACGTGCTCATCCGCGCCGCGGCTGCGCACAATTTCGAGACCTGGATCATCGGCGAGGGTGTCGAGCGGCCGCGGCTCGAGCAATTGATCCAGGAACTCGGTCTCGGTGACCGCGTTCGCCTGATCGGCTCGGTCAGCGATTGCGAGCGCATCAAGCTGATGTGCCTCGCCGACGTCTTCGTGATGCCGTCAGTGACCAATGCCGAGACCTTCGGCCTCGTCCAGCTCGAGGCCATGGCTGCCGGCCGCCCGGTCGTGAACACGGCGCTCGACACGGCGGTGCCGCGCGTCGCCCGTCACGGCATGGAAGCGATCACCGTGCCGCCGGGCGATGCCGAGAAGCTGGGCGAGGCCATTGACACCCTGATCCGGGATCCCGAGCGGCGCCGCCGCATGGGACTTGCGGCGCGCTCGCGCGCCCTCTCCCGCTATTCGGCCACGGCCTTCAAGCAGGGCATGGAGACCGTCTACCGCAACGCCGTCGCCGCCTCGAGCGAGGAGCGATCCACGACCGCCGAGCCGCCGCAGGCGACCGGCTGGCTGGACACGGTCCGGATCGCGGCGGCACTCGCCTGGTCCGACATGCGGCACCGCTATGTGCGCTCGCTGCTCGGCCCGTTCTGGATGTCGCTCCAGATGGCGATCGTGGTCGTGGTGCTGGGCTCGGTGATCGGCCAGATGTCCAACACCAACATGCTGGCGCGCCTGCCGATGCTGGCGCTGTCGATGACCGCCTGGACCTTCCTCAACGGCGTGGTGCTGGACGCGACCACCGCGCTCCAGAACTCGGCGAGCCTGATCCGCGACCGGGCCCTGCCGCCCGTCATCTTCCTGCTGCAATGCACGTTCCGTCAGGCGCTGTTCGCGCTCCACAACGCCTGTGTTCCGCTGCTGCTGTGGCTCGCCTTCTCGCCCCACGACCTCTCTCACGCGCTCGCGGCGCTGCCCGGTCTGCTGCTGTTCGTCGCCTGCACCTTCGCCCTGAGCCTCGTTCTCGGCGCCATGGCGACGCGCTATCGCGACCTCAAGCCGATCATCGAATCCACGCTGATGCTCGCCTTTCTGGCCTCGCCCGTGATCTGGTCGTCCGAGATGATCAACCACCGCTCGACGGTGATGCGGCTCAATCCGCTGACGCATCTGTTCGCGGTGTGGCGAGAGCCGCTGGCGGGCGGCCCTGTCGATCCCGTCAGCATCGTCTACGTCCTCGTCGCGCTGGCGCTCCTGGTCTTTGCGAGCGTGCTGACGCTGGTCCATCTGCGCAAAGCCGCATTCTGGATCTGACGCATGGTCTCGGTCACTCTTCGCAACGTCTGTCTCGACTATCCGCTCTACGGCGCCTACGACTTCTCGCTGAAGCGCCGGCTGCTCGGGCACCTCATCCGCGAGCCGGGCGAGATGCGGATGATCCGGGCCGTCGACGATGTCACGATCGAGGCCGAAGCAGGCAGCCGCATCGGGCTCGCCGGTCCCAACGGCTCCGGCAAGTCGACGCTGCTGCGGCTGATCGCCGGCGTCTATCCGCCGAGCAGCGGCAGCATCGCGCTCCAGGGCAACGTCGTGCCCCTGCTCGGCCTCAACGCCGGCGTCAACCTCGACTTCGTGGCGGAGGACAACATCGCGCTGCTGCTGCGGATCAGCGGCCGCAAGCCGACCCGCGCCGTGATCGACGAGATCTGGGCCTTCACCGAGCTCGAGCCCCGCATGCAGCGGCTGCCGCTGCGGATGTTCTCCTCGGGGATGCTGATGCGGGTGTTGTTTGCGACCGCGACCGCCTTTCCGGCCGACATCCTGCTGCTCGACGAATGGCTCAGCGTGGTCGACGAGCACTTTGCGGAGAAGGCGCAGGAGCGGCTGCTGAACATGGTGTCGCGGGCGGCGATCGTGATCATCGCCTCGCACGACCAGCCGCTGCTGCGCCGCACCTGCACCAGCATCATCAATCTCGATCACGGCCGCATCGCCTCGACCGTCACGGTCGAGCCGCCGGCAACGCACACCTTTGAGCTCCGCGAGAAACGCGCATGAAACAGAACATCCTCGTCGTCTCCGAGTCGCTCGGACAACCCAACCACAAGCGCGGCATCTTCCATTTCACGCGCGAGCTGGTTCGTTCGCTCGCCTCGGAGGGTCACGAACTCACGCTGCTCGTGGAGACCTCGAAGCGCTACCGCAAACTGTTGCGGCGCGAGCGGCGCACAAAACTGTTCGCGGCGCAGTCCCGCAACATCGAGCTGCTTGCTCTTTATCGCTTCCTCGACGAAGTCAACGTGAGCGGGCCGGTGATGCTCAGCGGCTCGCGCCGCAAGTTCGACTGGCTCCGTCATAGGGCCGGAATGTTGCTGTCGCGGGACAACATCCTCTGCCTCCTGCGCGCAATCGGCCTGCGTGGCCTGAACGCGCACCTGATCGAGAACCGGCCCGCCGCGCTCGAATACATTCCGCCGGACCTGAGCCACCTCGAACTGTTCGGCGACTTTCAGCTCGAGCCCGGGTTCTTCAACTATCAGGACTCCTCGGCCTTCTTCCTGCTCCCACCGCCGCGGATCGACGCGCGCGACTACGACGTGATCGTCGTGGACACCCCGACCCGCGTGGCGATCAAGCGCAGGCCGGACGCCAAGGTGATCTGCGTCGTCCACGACCTGCTGCCGCTCACCGATCTCAAGCTCAGCGACATCGCCACGCGGCAATTCCTGGCGCGAATCCGCACCAGCCTGCGCCAGGCCGACGAGCTCGCCTTCGTTTCAAACTACAGCATGATGCGGTTCAGGGAACTGTTGCCGCAATTTGCGCACCTACCGGCGCGGGTCGTGTATCCCCGCACCCGGTTCGACGCCCCGGATGTCCTGCACCTTCCAGCCCCGTCGGGGCGTCCGGGGCGGCCGAGCTTCGTCGTCATCGTCTCGAACGAGCCGCGCAAGAACGTCGCCGCCGTCGTCCGCGCCTTCCGTGGCGTGCCCCAGGCCGAGCTCGTCGTGATCGGCTATGCCGGCGAGATCAGCCGGATGCGCAATCTCCCGCCCAACGTCCGCTTCGCCGGCTATGTCGACGAGCACGAGAAGGCCGCCTTGATCTCGGAGGCGCACGGCCTGATCATGCCGAGCCTTGCCGAAGGTTTTGGCGTGCCGATCATCGAGGCGTTGGCCGCGAACACGCCGGTGCTGTGCTCGGACATCGCGGTCTTCCGCGAGGTCGCGGGCGAGCTTGCCGACTATTTCGACCCGTATTCGACGGACTCGATCGCCGCCTCCGTCACCCGCGTGTTGACGCGGCAGGAGGAGTGGCGCGGCAAGATCCGGGCGCGGCGCCAGGAGCTCGCGAAACGCTTCGGCTACGAGACCCAGGCCCGCGATTTCCTCGGCCGCCAGGTGCCCGCGGAAAGGCTGGTCGCCGCGCCGGTCGCATCGTACGGATGACGGCCGAATCCGCGACGTGGTCCGGTCCCGCCGATCGGCAAGCCGGCCGGACGGGATGGCAGAGCTGGCGCAACCCGGCCGCGCTGCTCCGGGCGGCCGATGTGCTCGTCATCCTGATCGCGGCATCGCTGCCATGGTCCACAACGGCGCCTTCGATCTTCGTCGGGCTCTGGCTGCTCGCGGTGACGCCGACCATCGTCTGGCGCGACTATGCGCGCCAGCTCGCGCGCCCGGCGTTCGCCCTGCCCTTCGCGCTTCTGGTACTCGCGCTCCTCGGCACGCTGTGGTCGGAGGGTGCGTGGGCGGACCGGCTGCATGCGATCAAGCCGGTCGCAAAGCTCGTGCTGATTCCGCCGCTGCTCTACCATTTCAGCCGATCCGAGCGCGGCTTACACGTCTGCATCGCCTTTCTCGCCTCCTGCGCGCTGCTTGCCGTGTTCTCCTGGATCGTGCTGCTCGACCCCGCCTGGAAGATCACCGCGACGGCGTCACCAGGCGTTCCCGTCAAGAACTACATCGACCAGAGCCAGGAGTTCACGCTGTGCGCCTTTGCGCTTGCGCTGCCGGCGCTGACCTTCTGGCGCGGCGGACGCGCGGTCGCAACACTCGTCTGCCTGGCACTGATCCTGCTGTTCGTCACCAACATGGTGTTCGTCGCCGCGGCCCGCACCGCCCTGCTCTGCATCGCGGTGCTGCTGGCCTTGTTCGCCTGGAAGCATCTAAGCCGCCGGGCGGCGCTGGTCCTGCTTGCGGGCGCAGTCACTGCGAGCCTGCTGGCCTGGACGACGTCGCCCTATCTGCGCCAGCGCATCACCGACATCGCCATCGAATACCGCCACGGCCACGAGGACATCAGCCGCGCCTCGACCGCGCAGCGGCTGACCTATTGGCGCAAGGCGCTTCACGCCTTCACTGAGGCGCCTCTGATCGGCCATGGCACCGGCTCGATCAAGCGCCAGTTCGAGCGCGCCGCCACGAGCGAGAGCAGCCTCGCTGCGGAGGTCGTCAGCAACCCGCACAACCAGACCCTCAACGTCGCGATGCAATGGGGCCTGTTGGGCGTCGTCCTGCTCTACGCGATGTGGATCGCGCAGCTGCGGCTGTTCCTCGGCGAAGGCCTGGCCGCCTGGATCGGCCTCGCCGTCGTCGTGCAGAACATCGCGAGCTCATTGCTCAACTCGCATCTGTTCGATTTCCACGAGGGCTGGATGTATGTCCTCGGCGTCGGCGTTGCCGGCGGCATGGTCCTGAAGGCGAAACCCAGCAGCGAGACCTCGCGATCTTCCTCGGGGTCAAGCGGCGGATCGGGAGCTCACGCGGCGCAGGAAGCCGAACGCGCGCCCGTCGATCACCAGCAACGCGCTGCCGATGACGATGGCGCCGGCGATCTCGCGCATGGAGATCGGCTCGCCCAGCACCAGCCAGCCCAGCAGGATGGCGGTGACGGGAATGAGCAGCGTCACCAGCATGACATTGCTCGCGCCCGAGCGCCGTATGATCTGAAAGAAGACGATGTAGGCGAGCGCCGTTGAGAGGGCGGCGAGGCCAAGCACCGCGAGCCAGGTCGTGAGGCCCGGCATCGGCAGGTACCACGGTTGCTCCACCACGCCGGCGACGACCGCCATCATGATCGTCGATGCCATCAATTGAAACGTCGCCGTTCCAAGCGGCGGAGAGTCCTTCAACAGCCGCCGCGCCGCCAGTGCCGCAAAGCCGTAGCTGAGGGCCCCGCCGAGGCAAAGCAGGATGCCGAGCCCTTTCCCCGGCCTCGTCTCGATGCCCCATCCGCGCAGGATGATCACGCCGAGAAGCCCGAGCGCAACGCCGGCCAGGCGCCGCATCTGCAATGCCTCCTCGCCAGCCCCGGCCATGACGATCACCGTGAACAACGGCGTGGTGGCATTCAGGATCGAAGCCAGTCCGCTCGGGATGAAGGTCTGGCCGATCACGATCAGCGAGAACGGGATGACGTTGTTGAGCAGTCCGATCGCGCAGAACGGCTTCCAGCCCATCATGCCCTTGGGAAGGCCGATACTCTGCGCGCGCAGCAATGGAAGCAGAATAGCGGCACCGAGCGCGACGCGCAAAAACACCAGCGTCAGCGGCGGCAATTCCCGCAGAGCCGCGCCGTTGAAGAAGAACGAGCCGCCCCAGAGGACGGAGAGCACCGCAAGCAGCGACCAGTCTCGCGCGTCGATCCGGTTGTCTCTCGCAGGCATGGCGTCTCACATCGGTGATCCAACCTGCCGCCTAGTACGGCGCAGCGGACGGTGCCACCCGATTTCCGAGATGGCCCCTAAGGGCCCGCGCTCTGGCTCCCGTCACCATTACGCGCCTCGCCGGCGATATCGGCAACAACCGCCCCGATGACCAGCGCGCCGCCAACGAGCGCGTGCACGGCGGGTACCTCGCGGAATGCAACCCAGATCCAGAACGGCATCAAGGGCGTCTCCAGCGTCGCGATCAGGGAGGCCTGCCCTGATGGCAGCAGGCGCGAGCCGAGCATGTAGAACGTCAGGCCGAGCGCGACCTGAAGGCAGCCGAACATCGCGAGGATTGCGAGGCTATGGCCGCTGACATGGGCGATGTCGCGGGCGAACGGAAGACTGACGAAACTTCCCAGGAAGTTGGAGAGCGCGGCTGCCGCCACCATCGACGTCTCCCGGTGACGCCGAACGACGACCGTCATGGCGGAGATGGCGAGCACCATCAGGCAGCTCAGCGCGACACCGCCGATGTCGGCGCCGGCTGCGATGCCGCCGACGGTCACCACCACGCCCGCAAAGGCAATCAGGCTCGCGAACAGCGTGCGCCAGCTCGCGGCCTCACCGAGCCACAGCCACGCCAGCGCCGCCGCGACGAACGGCTGCGTCGCAATCAGCACCGCCACATTCATCACCTTGGTCATCTGAAGCGCGGGAATGAAGGAGACCATGCCGATCGCGGACAATGACGCGACGATCAAGCCTCCCTTCCCCGGCGCCACGAACTGCCGCAGGCCGGCGCGGCCTTGCATCACCACGAGAAACACCGTGATCAGGCTGCCGGCGAACAGGCCGCGCCAGAACAAAATGGTCCACGGATCGAACGGCAGCAGCCGGGTGAAGAACGGCGCGGTGCTCCAGGCGGTCGCGGCGGCGATGACGAGGGCAATGCCGAGACCGCGTTCCGAACGAGGCTGCCCCATGTTCGATGCGCCCGGCCTAAGACGGCTTCTTCGGCCGCGACACCAGCTCGATCATCTTGCCTTCATCGTCGTCAGGCATTGCAGCCTTGGCCTGCGCATAGGCCTCGACCGCGGCGCGCGCGACCAGCGGCTTGCCGGCGAGCAGGCTCTCGGCGAGCTTGACGGCATAGGCGGCATCCTTGTGCCGCAGCGCTGCGGTGAAGGTCGCGCCGGAAAAATCGCGGGCGACCATGCGCCTGGAGTGACGCTGCACCTGCGGGCTGGCGGCAACGCCCGCCTGGATCGATTCCAGCACGAGATTCATGTCGAGCCCGGCCTGCTCGGCGATAGCAAGGCCCTCGGCAAGACCGGCGATCTGGATCGCGCCCATCAGATTGTTGATGAGCTTGTAGACGGTGCCGGAGCCGACCGCGCCGAAATGGCGGATGGTCGAGCCGATCGGCTCAAGGAACGGTCGGGCGCGTTCGAGATCGGCGGCGTCGGCGCCAACCAGCAGCGTCAGCTTCCCGGCCGCTGCCGCATCCGGCAATCCCGTCACGGGGCAATCGATGTAGATGAGCCCGCGCGCATTGAGCTCGCGGCCCATCTCGCGGGCGTGGTCATAGGAGACGGTGGAGCATTCGATCGCGATGGTGCCGGCCTTCGCCGTCTTGGCGGCGCCCTCCGGCCCAAGCCAGACCGCGCGCGAGGCCTCGTCGTCGGCAACCATGGTCACGACCGCGTCGGCATCGATCGCGGCATCTTCAGGCGAGGTTGCCCACAGCGCGCCGCGCGCGATCAGGTCCTCCGCCTTGGCCTTGCTGCGATTCCACAGCGTCACCGTGAAGCCGGCATCGAGATAGCGGCCGGCCATCCCGTGGCCCATCCGCCCAAGCCCGATGAAGGCGACGCGGGGCATGGCTAGTCCACGTCCTCGACGTCGCCCGCGGTGGTGCCGAAGGCACGCTGCGCCAGCGTCGCGGCCATGAACTCGTCGAGATCGCCGCCGAGCACGCCCGATGTGTCGGAGGTCTGCACGCCCGTGCGCAGATCCTTCACCATCTGATAGGGCTGCAGCACGTAGGAGCGGATCTGGTGACCCCAGCCGATATCGGTCTTGGCGGCCTGGTCAGCGGCGGCCTTCTCCTCGCGCTTCTTCAGCTCGATCTCGTAAAGACGGGCGCGCAGCATGTCCCAGGCCTGCGCGCGGTTCTTGTGCTGGGAGCGGCCGGCCTGGCAGACCACGGCAACGCCTGTCGGGATGTGCGTCAGGCGCACCGCGGATTCGGTCTTGTTGACGTGCTGGCCGCCGGCGCCGCCCGAACGCATGGTATCGGTGCGGACGTCTGATTCCTTGATGTCGATCTTGATGCTGTCGTCGATGACAGGGAAGACCTGCACGCTCGAGAACGAGGTATGCCGCCGCGCATTGGAATCGAACGGCGAGATGCGCACGAGGCGATGCACGCCCCGCTTCCGTCTTCAGCCAGCCATAGGCGTTGTGCCCGGAGACCTGGATGGTCGCCGACTTGATGCCGGCTTCTTCGCCCTCGGACTCTTCGAGGTACTCGACCTTGAAGCCGTGCGTTTCGGCCCAGCGCGTGTACATGCGCAAGAGCATCTGCGCCCAGTCCTGGCTCTCGGTGCCGCCGGCGCCGGCATGGACTTCGAGATAGGAATCGAAGCGGTCGGCCTCGCCCGACAGCAGCGCCTCGAGCTCGCGGCGTGCGACTTCCTTCTTCAGGTTCTTCAGCGCAGCTTCGGCTTCGGCAACGACGCCGTCATCGCCCTCGGCCTCGCCGAGCTCGATCATGCCGATATCGTCTTCGAGCTCCTGCTCGACCTTGCCGATGCCCGAGAGCGAATCCTCAAGCGAGGTGCGCTCCTGCATCAGCTTCTGGGCCTTCTGGGGATCGTTCCAGAGGTTGGGATCTTCTGCGAGCTTGTTCAGCTCAGCGAGGCGTGCCGTCGATTTCTCGACGTCAAAGATGCCTCCTCAGCAGCCCGACTGACTGCTTGATCTCTTCTACCAACCGTTCGATTTCGGCGCGCATATCGTTCTCTGGTCTGGCGCATGATCCGGGAAAGTGTGCAGCGGTTTCCCGAAAAGATCATGCGCAAAAAAACTAAAGCGCGATAACTCATCGCGCGTTGGGGGATGTAACGGCGGCAGCGCGAAAGCGCAACCGCCCCCCTCGCCCGTATCAGGCGTTATCCGCTACCACAGCCCACCGGTGCCCGGCCGCATGAGGAAGCCGGAATCCGGCTGCTGCTGCTGCGAGGCCGGCATGCCGCCGCGCGCGTCGGCGTCGGCCACGCCGATGACCGAATAATTATCCGGCGGCGCCGTGCCCGGCTTGAACGCCTCCAAAATGGTTCCGCCGGTCTCGCCGGGGCCGGCACGCATGCCGGTCTTGGCGACGACGCGCACCAGCTTGATGCCGGCCGGCACCTTGAACGGAACGGCGGGCTTGTCGGCGAGCGCGAGCTTGAGGAAATCGCGCGCGATGGGCGCAGCCAGATGGCCGCCGGTCGCGGCGTTGCCCTTACCGAGCGCGCGCGGCTTGTCGTAGCCCATATAGATGGCGACGGCGACGTCGGGCGAGAAGCCGACGAACCAGGCGTCCTTGGCCTCGTTGGTGGTGCCGGTCTTGCCGGCGATCGGCTTGCCGACCTCCTTGACCACGGTCGCGGTGCCGGCCTGGACCACGCCTTCCATCAGCTCGGTGATCTGATAGGCGGTCATGGAATCCAGCACCTGCTCGCGGCGGTCGATCAGCTGCGGCTCGTTCTGGTTCTTCCAGCCGCCCGGCGCGTCGCAGCCGCGGCATTCGCGCTGGTCGTGCTTGAAGATGGTGTGGCCGTAGCGGTCCTGAATACGGTCGATCAGGGTCGGCTTCACGCGGCGGCCGCCATTGGCGAGCATCGAATAGGCCGTGACCATGCGCATCGCCGTCGTCTCACCGGCACCGAGTGCGTAGGACAGGTAATTCGGCAGCTCGTCATAGACGCCGAAGCGGCGGGCATATTCGCCGATCAGGGGCATGCCGATGTCCTGCGCGAGGCGCACCGTCACGGTGTTGAGCGACTGCCTGAGCGCATTGCGCAGCGTCACCGGTCCCTGGAACTTGCCCGAGGAGAAGTTTTCCGGCCGCCACACGCCGGCGCCCTGGCCCTGGTCGATTTCGATGGGCGCGTCGAGCACGACGGTCGAGGGCGTGTAGCCGTTGTCGAGCGCGGCCGAATAGACGATCGGCTTGAACGACGAACCCGGCTGCCGGTAGGCCTGCGTGGCGCGGTTGAACTGGCTCTGGTCGAAGGAGAAGCCGCCGACCATCGCGAGCACGCGGCCGGTCCAGGGATCCATCGCCACCATCGCGCCGGACACTTCGGGGATCTGGCGCAGCCGGTACTGGCCTTCGACCGGTTGTCCTTCCTTGGTGTAGAGCGGATCGGCGTAGATCACGTCACCGGGTTGCAACACCTGCGCCACGGATGTCGGAGTCTTGCCCTTGGCGTTGCCTTGCGCCGCCCTCGCCCAACGCACGCCGTCAACGGTGACGATGCCGGTCTCGCGCTGCTTGCTGACGGCGCCGCCGAGCTCGCGGCTCGGCTGGAAGCCGATGCGCGCGGACTGGTCGCTGGTCTCCAGCACCACCGCCATGCGCCACGGCGAGATGTCGGAGAGCGACTTGATCTCGGCAAGCTTCACGCCCCAATCGCCCGACGTATCGAGCTTGCTCATCGCGCCGCGATAGCCCTGCTGCTCGTCGTAGTTCACGAGGCCGGCGACCATGGCCTTGCGCGCCATGACCTGGATCTTGGGATCGAGCGTGGTGCGGACGGAGAGACCGCCCTCGTACAGCTTCTTCTCGCCGTAACGCTCGAAGATGTCGCGGCGGACTTCCTCGGCGAAATATTCGCCGGCGAAGGTGTGGGCGCCGTTGGAGCGGTTGGTGACGGCCAGCGGCTCCTTGCGCGCCTTGTCGGCGTCGGCCTGCTTGATCCAGCCGTTCTCCAAGAGACGGTCGATGACGTAGTTGCGGCGCTCGATGGCGCGGTCGCGGTTACGGACCGGATGCAGCGTCGCCGGCATCTTCGGCAGCGCGGCCAGATAGGAGGCTTCCGCCACCGTCAGCTCGTTCACCGACTTGTCGAAATAGACCAGCGAGGCAGCCGCGATGCCGTAGGCGCCGAGGCCGAGATAGATCTCGTTCAGGTACAGCTCGAGGATCTTGTCCTTCGAGTAGGTCTTCTCGATGCGCATCGCCAGCAAGGCTTCCTTGATCTTGCGGGCGAAGGAGACCTCGTTGGTCAGCAGGAAGTTCTTGGCGACCTGCTGGGTGATCGTGGAAGCCCCCTGCGGACGGCGGTTGGAGCCGTAGTTCTGCAGGTAGAGCAATCCGGCGCGCGCCATGCCGGTGTAGTCGATGCCGCCATGCTCGTAGAAATTCTTGTCCTCGGCAGCAAGGAAGGCGTTGATCACGAGCTTCGGCACCGCCTGGATCGGCAGATACAGCCGCCGCTCCTTGGCGTATTCGCCGAGCAACGAACCGTCGACCGCGTGCACACGCGTCATCACCGGCGGCTCGTAATCCTGAAGCTGAGAGTAGTCCGGCAAGTCCTTGGAGAAATGCCAGATCAGGCCTGCCACGGCTCCGACACCGACAAGGAACACCACTGTTCCCGCGGCGAACAGGAAGCCCATGAACCGCACCAGCAAGCGCATTATGTGTTTATCCGTTCAAACTCTGGATCAGCCCAGTATCAGCCCCATAGGACCTAAAAACTGGCACCCCAAACTGGCGCCAACCTCACGTCGCGAATTCACCGGCCTACGCAATCACATCAAGGCTGGGCCCAAAGACGCTTGCCGAGCGGGATTCTCTCCGATTCCGGAACCCCCTGCGGCATTTTTTATAAAGCGTCCGCTGTGGCCAAACTAGGGCCTTTGCGGCCGGACGGAAAAACCCTTCTTCAATTCGAGATCCCCCGGTCGTCAATTGGGCGATCCCAGGGTCGTCAATTGGACGATCCCAGGGGCGTCAATTTGACGATCCCGCGGTCGCCAGCCGTTTGGCCAGGAACCCGTCGATCGCCTGCGCCATCGAGCCCACTGCCTTGGACCGCCAGCCCTCGGACACCAGGTGCTCGAGGTCGCCTTTGTTGGAGACATAGCCGATCTCGACCAGCACCGAGGGCACGTCGGGGGCCTTCAGCACCCGGAAACCGGCCGATTTCAGGGGGTGCTTGTGCATGCGCACCGTCGACTTCATTTCGCTCATCAGCACATGGGCAAAACGATTTGAAAACGTGCGGGTTTCTCGCTGAGTCAGGTCGATCAGGATGTCGGCGACATCGGTCGGCTCCTCCGCGAGGTTGAAGCCGGCGATCGCGTCCGCGCGGTTTTCGGCGTCGGCCAGACGCTGGGCCTCGGCGTCGGAGGCCTTGTCCGACAACGTATAGATGGTAGCGCCCTGCGCATCGCCCTCGGCCCGCGGCAGCGCGTCGGCATGGATCGAGACGAACAGCGCGGCCTTGAGGTTACGGGCGACTTTGACCCGGTCATTGAGGGGGATGAAGGTGTCGTCGTCCCGCGTCATCACCACGCGATACTTGCCGGCCTTGTCGAGCCGGTCGCGCAGCGCACGGCCAAATGCCAGCACCAGGTTCTTCTCGCTCTCGCCGCTCGACTGCGTGCCGTTGTCGATGCCGCCATGGCCGGGATCGATCACGACGACCGGCCGGCCGTCAGCCTTCTGCTGCGCCGTGTCCGGGGCCGTCGCGGGAACGGTTGCAGGCGGCGCGTCGGCGACCGCCGGCCGCAATTCCGGGCGGTTTTCCGGCGCGAGCGTCGCAACGAAGGCGGCGCGGTCAACCTCCTCCAGCTCGAGCACCAGCCGGGCCGGCTGGCCGTTGGCCGCCTCCACCACATAGGAATTGGCGATTTTTGTCGGCCCGGTCAGGTCGAACACGATTCGCGATCCGCCGGGCATGACGAGCCCGTAGCGGAAGGCCTTGACCAGGCCCCGTCCCGCCGTCCCGGTACCCGCGGGAAGCTGAAAATTGACCTGCGGGACGTCCACCACCACCCGGTACGGGTCGGCGAGCGTCACGGCGCGGAACGTCACGGTCTGGTCGATATCGAGGATGAAGCGGGTCTGCTTGCCATCGCCGGCCAGCCGGGCGCCCGAGGCGATCGGAAAATTCGACGCCGTAACAGAGGGTTGCGGCCGGCTCTCGGCCGCGCTCAGGCGCGAGGAATCGGCACATGGCAATACCGCAGCGCACAACAGCGCGCATCCCAGCAAGACCTTTTGTTTTGCGCGGCTCGCCACCGACTCCGTGCCTCCGAGCAGCTCTTTTAACGCAATAGAACCACAGGGTTAATCGATCCTTAATGACAGATTCGCGAAACTCGCTGACTGTGACCGCCGTGCGACGCTCCCTTGCACGGATGGTCCATTCCTCGTATGTACGGAATGCTGACGGCCGATATTTCCGGTTGTGTCGCATTCAGCCTCCCGGTGCAGCGCCGGAGCTCCCAAGGTTCGGGAATTCCAGCGTTTTCCGTTCCCCTCAAAGACCAGCGCGGTGCGCGGCAGCGAGGCGGAGCGGGTCAAGCCCCGGCGGCGGACGGTTTCCGGTTACCACGTTTCCGGGACGGTTCTGACAGCGACGTAACCCATTACCCGGTCCCTTGATCCCAAGGGGACGGTTCGTGATCCCCAAGGCGAGCGCGCTCGCGCCATGCCTGGCCAGCAGCAACTGATTGAGGGGCGGCCCCGCCGCCCAATGTTTCATACGGGCCGACGCTTGATGCGCCAGACTGTGCCGACGAACTCTGAAGGACCATTCGCGACGCTGCGGAGTGACAATCCCGCGCGCCGCTGTGGTCCTGAGGCTTCCGGTTCGGCAAGGCGCGAGAGACGGCGTTTCGGCCTTCCCCTCACCCCCGAATCAGGTGGACCGTCGCGTCACCCGGCAGCGCACATCGCGCCCACGGTGAGTCGCGCCCGCCGCCGCCAAGAGTTAAGACATGCCCAACAAGATGTTGATCGATGCCACCCACCCGGAAGAGACCCGGGTCGTCGTGGTCCGCGGCAATCGCGTCGAAGAGTTTGATTTCGAGACCGCGCAACGCAAGCAACTGCGTGGAAACATCTACCTCGCCAAGGTCACAAGGGTCGAACCCTCGCTCCAGGCCGCCTTCGTCGAATATGGCGGTAACCGCCACGGCTTCCTCGCCTTCAGCGAAATCCATCCCGACTACTATCAGATCCCGGTCGCCGACCGGCAGGCGCTGATCGAGGCCGAGGAGCAGGCCCACCGCGAGGCCGAGGAAGAGAGCGAGAACCGTTCCCACGGCCGCCGCCGTTCGCGCCACCGCAATGCCCGCCGCCGCGGTCATGGCGAACGCGTGCGCAGCGAGATCGTCGAGGGTCTCGACGCCGGCGCCGATCCCGCCGCCCAGCCGGTCGAGGGCGCGCCGCTGCCGGAGTACACCGAAGGCGCTCCGCACGAAGGCGAGCATCTGCACACCGAGGCAGAGCAACACGGCGAGCACGGTCACCACGAGCACGATGATCACGGGCACGACGACCACCATCACGCCCATGACGATGATCACCCTCACGATCATGACGACCATGGTCATGACGGCGAACACGATCATCGCGACCATGATCATGCCGACGAGACGCCCGCGCCCGTCGCCGCGGTTGGCGCAGAACCCGTCGTGGCGAGCGAGCCCGTTGCCGAGCCGCAGGAGGCCCCGGCCGTCGAAGCTCAAGCCTCCGAAGCTTATGCCTCCGAAGCGCACGCCGAGGCTCTCGCCGAAGCCGTGACGTCAGCCGCGGAGCCGGCCGATACCGTCTACGCCGCGGACGACAGCGCCGAGGCACCGCATGCCGAGGCCGCCGAAACCGGTGAAGAAGAAGACGACGAGGACGAGGACGGCGAGGAAGCCGAAGAGGAAGTCGTCGAATCCGTCGGCGGCGACGACGTGCTGGAGGAAGTGCCGGAGCGCACCTTCCGCCCGCGCCGCCAGTACAAGATCCAGGAAGTCATCAAGCGCCGCCAGGTCATGCTGGTGCAGGTGGTCAAGGAAGAGCGCGGCAACAAGGGCGCGGCGCTGACGACCTATCTCTCGCTCGCCGGCCGTTACGCCGTGCTGATGCCCAACACCGCGCGCGGCGGCGGCATCAGCCGCAAGATCACCAGCGCGCAGGACCGCTCGCGCCTGAAGGAAGTGGTGCAGGATCTCGACGTGCCCGAGGGCATGGGCATCATCCTGCGCACCGCAGGCGCCTCCCGCACCAAGCCCGAGATCAAGCGCGACTTCGAGTACCTGATCCGGATGTGGGAGACGGTGCGCGACCTGACGCTGAAGTCGCAAGCCCCGACCCTCGTCTATGAGGAGGGCTCGCTGATCAAGCGCTCGCTGCGCGACCTCTATAACAAGGAGATCGACGAGATCCAGGTTGCCGGCGAAGGCGGCTACCGCGAAGCGCGCGACTTCATGAAGATGCTGATGCCCGCCAATGTCAGCGCGGTGAAGCAGTATCGCGACGGCCAGCCGCTGTTCTCGCGCATGGGCGTCGAAAGCCAGCTCGATGCGATGTTCTCGCCGACCGTGCAGTTGCGCTCCGGCGGCTATGTCGTGATCAACCAGACCGAGGCGCTGGTCTCGATCGACGTCAACTCGGGACGCTCGACCCGCGAGCACCATATCGAGGACACCGCGCTCAAGACCAATCTGGAGGCGGCCGAAGAGGTCGCCCGCCAGCTCCGCCTGCGCGACCTCGCCGGCCTGATCGTCATCGACTTCATCGACATGGACGAGAAGCGCAACAACCGCGCGGTCGAGCGCAAGCTGTCCGATTGCCTGCGCCAGGACCGCGCGCGCATCCAGGTCGGCCGCATCTCGCATTTCGGCCTGCTCGAGATGTCGCGCCAGCGCATCCGCGCCAGCGTGCTCGAGAGCTCGACCGACCCCTGCCCGCATTGCGGCGGCACCGGACATGTCCGTTCGGTGTCTTCGGTGGCACTGCAACTGCTGCGCGGCCTCGAAGAGATCCTGATGAAGGGCGCGACCCACAATCTCGTGGTCCGCACCCGCACTGACGTCGCGCTCTATGTGCTGAACCACAAGCGCGGCCATCTGCGCGACCTCGAGAACAGCTTCAAGGTCACGCTGTCGGTCATCGCCGATCCCAGCGTCAGCGGCCCGCAGGCCTACCTCATCGATCGCGGCGAGCAGGTGCACACGCTGGAAGCCGCCAAGGCGCTGCTTGTGGCGCAGGCGGCCGCGAGCCCGCCGCCCTTGGCTGAAGACGCCTATGACGACGAGGAGTTCGATCCGGAGCTGGAATCCGAGATCGAGTCCGAGGAGACCGAAGGTCTCACCGAGGAGCAGGCTGCCGGAGAGGCAGCCGCCGAGCAGGACGGTCAGCGCCGCAAGCGCCGCCGTCGCCGGCGCGGCCGCGGTGGCCAGCGCGAGGGCGAGCTGCGCGAGGATGCAGCACAGACCGTGCCCGAGCCGGCGATGATCGCGGGCGAAGGCGAGGAAGAGGCCGAGTCCGAGCAGGACGGCGAGGAAGGCGAGGAGCAGGCCGCCCGTGGCGAGCAGCAGGGCAGCGGCGAGCGCCGGCGCCGGCGTGGTCGCCGTGGTGGACGCCGCCGTCGCGGCGGTAGCGAGGAAGGTCTCGCCGGCTCCATCAGCGACGAGCTCGCGGCGAGTGCGCCGCCGGAGGCGAGCGATGCGGTTGCCGATTTCGACGGCAATGGCGGCGAGACTGCGCCGTCGATCGTGCAGGCCGAACACGCCGCCGAGCCGCAAGTCACTGAATACGTGACCCAGCCCGAGCCCCGCGCCGAGGTGCAAGCTGAGGCACCGGCGCAGCCCGAGCCGGCCCCCGCTGTCGCTGCAGCGGATGAAGAGCCCGCCGACGACAAGTCCGCGCGCCGCCGCTCCACGGTCCGGGAAAAGGTAAGCTTCCTGCTCAACAGCCAGAGCGAGCCGGCAACGCCGGTTACGGAGGCGCCGCAGCCGGTCGCAACGCCGGCGCCGGCACCTGAGCCCGCGCCTGAAGCCGCCAGCGAAACGCCGGCCGCTCCACGCCGCGCCGGCTGGTGGTCCCGCCGCTTCGGCGGCGGCGAGTAGGCCCCGACACCCAATAAAAAACGCCCGGCACCGCCGGGCGTTTTTCGTTTCAGGGCTCCACCGCTACGATGGCACCTCGTCATCCCCGAGCGGCGCGACGTCGCGCGCGGCGATCTGGCGAAGCTGGTCGTAGAGATCGGGCGCCTCGCTGGTGCAGAGGCAGACGCCTGTGGCGGAAGGTCCCTCGCCGGCATTGAGGTAGGCGTGGCCCATGGTGCTGTCGAGATAGATGCCGTCGCCCTCGCCCAAGATCTCAGGCGCATAGAACTCGGTGTGGACAGCGACGCGTCCGCGCGTCACCACAAAATACTCCTCGCCGCCGTGGCGCAGCAGCGGGCCGAACTCCTCCAGCGAGCGCGCGCGGACCTCGGCCACGATCGGCACCATGCGTTTGCCGATCAGATCGGTGCATTGATAGGTGTAGGTGTAGAACTTCGTGGTGATCACCTGGCCCTGCCCGGCCCGGCTGATGCTCCGCCGCGCCGTCACCGGCCGGCCCCGCGCGGGCGCCGCGACCGCCGGATTGAACAGCTCGGCGATCTCCATCTTCAGGCCAGAGGTCAGCTGGAGCAGCTTGTCGTAGGTCAGCGACATCAGGCCGTTCTCGACCTTGGACAGGGTCGAGAGCGCCATGCCGGTCCGCTCCGCCACCTGCTTGAGCGTCAGGCCGCGCGTCTGACGGGCGGCCTTGAGGCATTGGCCGAGCTGGGAATTGGCAATTTCGGGCGTCGTGATCTCGCTCATGGCGCGATGCTAGCACGAAAATAGTTGATCGATCGGTCTAATCTTTTCGACCGATATAGCCCCGATCGGTCCTATTTGGTGGGCCGATGGGCAGCCTGGGCTACCGCTTGCACATGAAATGGCTCGGCTTGACGATTATTGGTGCGCCGGCCCTGGTTTCCGATATGCTAAATCGTTTTCATAATCTGAAAGGAAGCGGGCGTTGTCCGAACTGTGCGATTCCAGTGCCGTTGAGTTGCGCCGCCTGTTGGCCGCGCGGACGATCTCGCCTGTCGAGCTGCTCGACGCCTGCCTGTCGCGCATCGCCGCCGTCAATGGCGCCGTCAACGCCGTCGTGACGCTGGACGAGCCGGGCGCACGCGCTGCGGCGAAAGCCGCCGAGGCGGAAATCCTGCGCGGCGAGGATCGCGGCGCGCTGCACGGCCTGCCGGTCCTGATCAAGGACACCCAGGACACCGCCGGGATGCGCTCCACCTATGGCAGCCCACTGCTGCGCGACAACGTACCAGTCGCCGACCAGGGCTCGGTTGCGCGCTTGCGCGCAGCCGGCGCCATCATCTTCGGCAAGACCAACACGCCGGAATGGGCGGCGGGCGGCAACACCCGCAACCCCGTGTTCGGCGCCACCGGCAATCCGTTCGATCCCATGCGCTCGGCGGCCGGCTCCTCCGGCGGCTCGGCAGTGGCGCTCGCCTGCGGCATGGCTCCGCTCGCCTCGGGCTCCGACACCGGCGGGTCCTTGCGCAATCCGGCCGGCTTCTCCGGCATTGTCGGCATGCGTCCGTCTTACGGACTCGTACCAAGTGAGAAGCGCATCTTCGGCTGGTCGAATCTGTCGACCGACGGACCGATGGCGCGCAACGTTGCCGACACCGCGCTGATGCTGTCGGTGATGGCGAGCGACGACGCCCGCGATCCGCTCGCCTACACCCTGCCCGGCGAACCGGTGCGTGCGCGCGCCGAGCGCTGGGCCGCGCCGCGCCCCGCCGATCTCGGCAAGCTGCGTCTCGCCTTCACCGAAGACTTCGGCTTCGCACCGACCGAGCAGGCAATCCGCCGCGTGTTCCGCAATCGCGTGAACAAGCTCGCGCCGCTGTTCGCCGAAAGCCGCGAGGGGACGCCCGATTGCACCGGCACGGACGACGCCTTCGCCGTGCTGCGCGCGGGCATGTTCCTGGCGACGCACGGCAAGAACTACAAAGAGCGTCCCGAAATGCTCGGTCCGAACGTCCGCGCCAATGTCGAGGAAGGCCTCGGCTACACGCTCGAGGACCACGCCCGCGCCGCAACGACGCAGACGCGGATCTATCGCGCCTACCAGACCTTCTTCGCGAGTTGCGACGTGCTGATCAGCCCGACCATCACGCTGAGCCCGCGTCCGTGGTCGGAGCTCTATCCCGCCGAGATCGACGGCGTGCCGACCAAATCCTATTTCCACTGGCTCGCGCTCGCCTATGCCGTTACGCTTGCCGGCAACCCCGCGATCAGCATTCCGCTCGGCCTCGATGAGGCTGGCCTGCCGTTCGGCCTGCAGATCGTCGGCCCGCGCGGCGGCGACGCCATCGTGCTGTCGGTCGCTGCGAGCATCGAGGCTGCCTTCGCGAACGATGCGCAATTGTGCCGACCCGTGCCCGACCTCGCACGGCTCGTTTCAGCACCGCCGCTGTCGGCCGCACCCGATTTTCTCACCTGGGAATGACCCGGGCCTGACAGGAGACTTTTTCCGATGCAAAGCGCGATCGTTCTCGGCGGCGGCATGGTCGGTGTGGGTGCGGCGCTGCATCTGCAGCGACGCGGCTGGACCGTCACGCTCGTCGACCGCAGGGAGCCCGGCCGCGAGACCAGCTATGGCAATGCCGGGATGATCCAGGCGGAAGCCGTGCGCCCCTATCCGATGCCGCGCGACCTCGCCTCGCTCGTGAAGATCGCGACCGGCCGCACCAACGACGTGCGCTACAGCCTGTCCTCGCTTCATCGCCATGTCGAGCCGCTGCTGCGCTACTGGTGGCATTCGGCGCCGAAGCGGCATCGCGAAGCGATCGTCGGCTGGGCGCGGCTGATCGGCTACGCCACGAGCGAGCACGACATCCTCATCCGCGAGGCTCACGCCGACAATCTGATCCGCCGCGCCGGCTACCGGGCGCTGTACCGCGATGCCGCCGCCCTGGAGCACTCGATCAAGGACGCGGAGCAAGATCAGCGCGAATTCGGTGTGAACTTTCGCGTGCTGTCGGGCAGCGAATTGACAAAAGCCGAGCCGATCCTGCGCGACGATCTGCCCGGCGCGATCCACTGGCTCGACACCTGGACCGTGTCCGATCCGGGCGCGCTGGTCACGGCCTATGCCGAACTGTTCGTGCGCCTCGGCGGCAGGATCGTGCTGGGCGATGCGCAGAGCTTGCAGCAGAGCGCGAGCGGCTGGTCGGTCGACACCGATCAGGGGCGCATCGACGCCGCGCACGCGGTCGTGACACTCGGACCGTGGTCGCCGGATCTTCTCTACAAATTCGGCTATCGCATTCCGCTGGTGCGCAAGCGCGGCTACCACATGCATTACAGCGGCGGCGCCTCGCTCGATCTGCCGCTGGTCGACAAGGGCGGCGGCTACGCCATGGGCCCGATGGCCAAGGGCATTCGCATCACCACCGGCGCCGAGCTGACGGGCCCGGACGCGCTGGCAACACCGGTGCAGCTCGCCAGCGCCGAAGCCTCCGCGCGCGAGCTGATCGATCTCGGCAAGCGCGTCGAGCCGGATCCATGGTTCGGCACCCGCCCCTGCACGCCCGACATGCTCCCGGTGCTCGGACAAGCTCCGCGTCATCCCGGTCTCTGGATGAACTTCGGCCACGGCCACCAGGGCTTTACGCTGGGGCCCGCGACGGGACGCCTGCTCGCGGAAATGATGAGCGGCGAGACGCCGTCGATCGATCCCGCGCCGTACCGGCCGGAGCGGTTTTAGCCCCCAACGCTCGCGGCGAGCACCGCGAGCGCGGCCGACAGGCGCAGCAACGGATCGTCCCATTCGCGGGGGCTGCGCTGGCGGAACAGCCGCATGGTCGGATACCACGGACTGTCCTCGCGGTCGCGCAGCCAGCGCCAGTCGAGCGCGTAAGGCGTCAGCATCCACACGGGACGACCCAGCGCGCCGGCGAGATGCGCAACCGACGTGTCGACGGCGATGACGAGATCGAGCGCCGCGACGGCTGCCGCGGTGTCGGCGAAATCGCCGAGCGCCGGCGCAAGATCGATGATGTCCTTGCCGAGCGCGGCCAGCACCGCAGCATCCTCGGGCCGTGGCTCCTTTTGCAGGCCGTAGAGCTGAACGCCCGGCATCACGAGGCGCGGCAGCACGGCCTCGGCTGACAGCGAGCGCTGCCGGTCGCCCTTGTGTCTGGCATTGCCGGCCCAGACCACGCCGACCTTCAGTGCCGTCACATCCGCAAGCGCCGCGCGCCAGCGCGACAGTTTTGCGGGATCGGGATGCAGATAGGGAACGTGCGCCGGGATGGTGTCGAGCGTGGTGCCGAAGATGCGCGGCAGGCTCATCAGCGGCAGTTGCAGATCGAATGGCGGCAGCGGCGCGCCGCGCGGGATCACGGTGACGTCGGGAAGCTGCCGCAGCAGCGCGGCGAGCGCGGGCTGAACCTGCAAAATGATCCGGCCGCCCTTCGCCGTCACCATCGGGACATAGCGCACGAAATGCAGGGCATCGCCGAGGCCATATTCGGCGAACAGCAGCAATGTGCGCCCCTCGAGCGGCTCGCCCTGCCATTCCGGCTCGGCGAACGCGGGATCGCCGTCCGACAGCGCCTTGCATTTGCGTCGCCAGCGATAGGCCTCGAACCCATCGGCGAAATCGCCGTTCATCAGCAGGAAATGCGCATGGTTGTATTGCGCGAGCGGTTGCTCCGGATCGAGCGCGATCGCACGATGCGAGACGGCGAGCGCCTCGTCGATCTCACCGGCATTGCGCAGCGCGACCGCGAGATTGGCGTGGCCCTTGGCATATCCAGGATCGGCGACGACCGCGCAGCGATGGGCCGCGACCGCGTCGGCGGCACGCTCCTGCTTCTCGAAGATGATGCCGAGATTGGTCCATGCCGGGGCGTGATCCGGCTTCAGCAGCAGCGCGTGCTCGCAAGCGGAGATCGCTTCGTCCAGGGCGCCGAGCTCGGAGAGACAGGCACCGAGATTGCTGGCGATGACGTGGTCCGATGGATCGCGCGCAAAGCTCCGCCCGTAGATCTCGGCGGCCTCCTGCAGGTGACCGGCCTCGTGCAGGACGAGACCGAGCAGGCGCAGCGCCGGACCATTGTCAGGCGCAAGCGCGATCGCGCGGCGGTACTGGACAATGGCATCATCGAGCAATCCTCGCCGATAGAGCACCTCGCCGAGATTGCAGAGCAGCCCGGGAAGCCCGGGGTCTTGGTCGAGCGCGCGGCGATAGGCCGCCTCCGCCTCGTCGAGGCGCGCCTGATCGACGAGGAGATTGCCGAGATTGAGCCAGACGCCGCGATACGAAGGCTCCCGCGCGATCACGGCGCGATAGGCCTCTTCGGCCTCGCGGCGAGCCGCCCCTGCTCCGCGAGCACGACGGCGAGGTTGAAGCAGGCCCGCGTCAGATGCGCATCGAGCGCGAGCGCGCGGCGGTAAGCAGCTTCGGCCTCGTCGAAGCGCGCGAGTTCGTCGAGCGCGACGCCGAGCTTGTTGTGCAGGCCAGCATCATCGGGCCGCCGGACCAGCGCGCGCCGGAATGCCGCGACCGCCCCTTCCTGCTCGCCCTTCACGGCCAGCGCATCACCGAGCGTGACGAGCGCCGGCGCGTGGTCGGGATCGACGCTGAAGATGCGGCCGAGCAGCGCGGCGCCCTCCGCCGCGCGATCGGTGACGAAGGCGGCGACGGCGGCCAGATGCAGCGCAGAGACGTGATCCGGGTCGGCTTTCAGAACCTCCGAGCACAGTGCATCCGCCTCATCCGGACGCCCCGCCGCAAAATGCTCCGCCGCCTGCAACACAATCGGATTCACAGCCGCGTCGCTCACGATACCCACCCCTCAAGCTCCGAGATGCGGGTTAAACGCGCGAGCTCGAAAATTCCGTCAGTCGGCGCGCGAGGCCAGCAAATTTCCGACGGGCTCGGCGTCCGCATAGAAAAGGGCTGATCGACGATCTCGATCAGCCCTATCAATTCCTGGGGACCGACGGCGCGGCTGGCGCCGTCGGTTGTAGCTTGCAGGTCAGTCCGTCGTGATCGCCGTCTCCATGTCGGTCGGATCGATCTGCTTGGAGAGGTTGGCGGTGAGCTTGTCGCGGTCGAGCTCACCCTCCCACCAGGCAACGATCACGCAGGCGACGCCGTTGCCGCAGAGGTTGGTCAGTGCGCGGCATTCGCTCATGAACTTGTCGATGCCGAGCACGATCGCCATGCCCGGCACGAGGCGCGGATCGACCACCGCGAGCGTCGCCGCCAGCGTGATGAAGCCCGCGCCGGTGATGCCGGAGGCGCCCTTCGAGGTCAGCATCGCCACCACCAGGATGGTCAGCTGCTGGCCGAAGGAGAGATCGACGCCGAGCGCCTGGGCGATGAACAGCGTCGCCAGCGTCATGTAGATATTGGTGCCGTCGAGGTTGAAGGAATAGCCCGTGGGCACCACGAGGCCGACCACCGACTTCGAGCAGCCGAGCCGCTCCAGCTTCTCCATCAAGGACGGCAGCGCGCTTTCCGATGACGAGGTGCCGAGCACGATCAGCAGCTCGTCCTTGATGTAGGCGAGGAACTTGAAGATCGAGAACCCCGCCATGCGCGCGATGATGCCGAGCACGACGAACACGAACAGCGCTGCCGTGACGTAGAACGTCGCGATCAGGCCGACCAGGTTGAGGATCGCGCCGGTGCCGAACTTGCCGATGGTGTAGGCCATCGCGCCGAACGCGCCGATCGGCGCCGCGCGCATCACGATGGAGATGACGCCGAACACCGCATGCGCGGCATCGTCGATGAAGCTGCGGATGGTGTGGCCGCGCTCACCCAGGCTCATGATGGCGAAGCCGAACAGCACCGAGAACAGCAGCACCTGCAGGATCTCGCCTTGCGCGAAGGCGCCGACCACGGTGTCCGGAATGATGTGCAGCACGAAGTCGACGGACTTCTGGCCGGCGGCCTGCTTGGCGTAGTTCGCAACCGCCGCTTCGCTTGCCGCCGCATTGCCGAAGCCGGCGCCCGGCCTGACGAGATTGCCGACGACGAGGCCGATCACCAGCGCGAAGGTGGAGACGACCTCGAAATAGACCAGCGCCTTGACGCCGATGCGTCCGACCTTCTTGGCGTCCTGGATGTGGGCGATGCCCGAGACCACGGTGCAGAAGATGATCGGTGCGATCACCATCTTGATCAGCTTGATGAAGCCGTCGCCCATCGCCTTGATCCACTCATTGGTGGCGAACGTCGGCCACAGCCAGCCGACGATGGCGCCGAGCACGATGGCGATCAGCACCTGGACATAGAGAATCTTGTACCACGGCTTCGCTGAGGTCGGCGCGACCGGCGCCCCCGCCATCGTTGTCGTCGTCATCGTTTCACTCCCCCTCAAACGTTGGGGCCAGCCAAGATCAACTTGGCCGGCCCTGTCAATCGGAACCGCTCGTGATTGCGCGTCTTACCCGCGACGGTCGACGATCCGGCGGGCTGCCGGCATCAGCGTCGCGCCCAGCGCGTTCTTGACCAGGGACGCCGCAATGAACGGCGCAAGGCCGACCTGCCAGGCTTTGGCCATGCCAAGACCGATGCCGAAGGCCAGCCAGCCGAAGCCGGAGGCCAGAATGACGACGTGGCCGACCGCCATCGCGGCGAACAGCAGCACCACGCTGCGATCCCAGCCGCGCTCGGCGAGCCAGCCGGTGATGAAGGCAGCGAGCACAAAGCCGAACAGGTAACCCGCGGTCGGGCCGACCAGCGGTGCAATGCCACCCACGGGACCGGCGAACACCGGCAGGCCAAGCGCACCCTCGGCGAGGTGGGCGATCATGGTTGCGCTGCCAAGGCGCCAGCCATAGGCAGCGCCGATCATCAGCACCACCAGCGTCTGCAACGTCATGGGCACGTAAGGCAGCGGCAGGTTCACCTTGGCCGACAGCGCCATCAGCGCGGTGCCGAGCGCGACCAGCACAACAGCGCGCAGTGCGCCGACGGTTTCGCCCGGACGGGTCGGCCACATCAATGCGGCGAGAGGAGAACGCGTGGCGGCGGTGGGCGCGGAACGGTCAGACAAGTTGCACTCCGGAAGGCTGACGAAAACTGGCGGCTATTTAAGCCAGTGAGCGATCCGGTCAACTGCCTCCCGCATCTCTTCTGCCGAACGCGCATAAGAGAACCGTATGAATGAACGGCCATGGATGGGATCGAAATCGACGCCGGGCGTCGCCGCCACGCGAGCCTGTTCCAGCATCTGCTTGGCGAACTCGAAACTGTCCGAGGTGAAATCAGAGACATCGGCATAGAGATAGAACGCACCATCGGCAGGCAGGAACTTGCTGAGGCCCGCTTTCGGCAATCCCTCGATCAGAATCCGCCGGTTTTCCTGATAGCCGTGCTTGATCTCCTCCATCTCGGCCGCGCCGTCGAAGGCAGCCTCGGCGGCGATCTGCGACAGTGACGGCACCGAGATCGACAGGTTCTGCTGCAGCCGCTCGATCGGGCGCACCAGGATCTCGGGCACGACCATCCAGCCGACGCGCCAGCCCGTCATGCAAAAATACTTCGAGAACGAGTTGATCACGAGTGCGTGCTCGGATAGCGCCGCCGCGGTGACCGCCGGAAACGCGTAGTCGAGCCCGTGATAGATCTCGTCCGAGATGAAACGAATGCCGGCGTCTTCCGCCGCCGCGATCAGGCCGGAGAGCGCTTCGCGGGACATCATCGTGCCCGTCGGATTGGCGGGGCTGCCGACCAGCACGCCCTTCAGCGGCGTCTTGCGATGGGCCGCGAGCAGCGCCTCGCCGGTGAGCGCATGGCGTGTCTCGTTCGTGGTCTCGATCAGCACCGGCTCGCAACCGAGCGCGGTGAGGATATGGCGGTACGGCGGATAGCCCGGCACCGTCACGGCGACGCGATCGCCGGGCTCGAACATCGCCAGGAAGGCCAAAATGAACCCGCCGGAGGAGCCGGTGGTCACCACAATCCGCTCGGGGCTGACGTCACAGCCATAGGCATCGCGATAATGGCGCGCGATGCGCTCGCGCAAGGAGGGGATGCCGAGCGCGGAGGTATAGTCGATCCGCCCCGCCTCGAGCGCCGCATGGGCGGCCGCAATAGCGGTTTTCGGCGCGCCGGCCGCGGGCTGGCCGACCTCCATGTGGATGACATGGCCGCCGGCAGCCTCGATTCGGGCCGCGGCGGCCATCACGTCCATCACCATGAACGGGGGAACATCGCTTCGGCGGGAGGGCTCGAGCCACTGCCCCAACCGGTTCCTCAATGTCGCATCCTGCATCGATTTCTGCTATTTCGCTGGCGGACCGGTCCGTCCGGTCCTTAAAAACGGGGCGCTTGCGCCCCAGACTGGCCGCATTGTACGGCTCATAAGGGGTACGGTTCATAGGCCATATCGCGTATCCGGTCCGCCGCCAATCGCCAAAACCAATCACGAAAACTGCTTTTCAGGTCCCCTTGCCGAGACCGTTTGACCCAGACCGCTTGATGTTGCTCGAGACCGCATTGCGCAAGAAGGCCTCCGCCCTCACCGCCCTCGTCACGGCTGCGGCGATCGCACTGGCGCCGCTCCCGGCGGCACGTGCGCAGAGCAAGGGGCCGCCGATCCTGCGCGATACCGAGACCGAACAGCTGCTGCGCGAATATACCCGCCCGATCCTGCGCGTCGCCGGTCTGGAGAAGCAGAACATCCAGATGGTGATCATCAACGACGGCTCGTTCAACGCGTTCGTCGCGGACGGCCGCCGCATCTTCGTCAATTGGGGCGCGATCGTCCAGTCGGAGACGCCGAACCAAATCATCGGCGTGCTCGCGCACGAGACCGGGCATCTGGCCGGCGGTCATCTGTCCAAGCTGCGCGAGCAGCTCGCCAACGCGCAGACCCAGATGATCATCGCGATGCTGCTCGGCGCCGGCGCGATCGCCGCCGGCAGCACCCGCAGCTCCAGCAGCGCCGGCAACAACGGCCTTGCCAATGCGGGCGCGGCCGCGATCGCCGGGCCGCAGGAGATGATCCGCCGCACGCTGCTGTCCTACCAGCGCCAGCAGGAGGAGAACGCCGACCGTGCCGGCGTGAAATTCCTGACCGCGACGCAGCAGTCGCCGAAGGGCATGTACGAGACCTTCAAGCGCTTCACCAGCGAGAGCCTGTTCGCCGCCCGCGGCGCCGATCCCTATCTGCAGTCGCACCCGATGCCCGCTGAGCGCGTCGCAGCACTGCAGGAGTTCGCCAGCAGCAGTCCCTATTGGGACAAGAAGGACGATCCCGCGCTCCAGCTCCGTCACGACATGGTGCGCGCCAAGATCTCGGCCTTCATGGAGCGGCCGGAGACGGTGTATCGCCGCTATCCGCAGACCAACGACAGCATGCCGGCGCGCTATGCCCGGGCCATCAGCACCTATCTGCACGGCGATCTGCGCAGCGCGCTCGCCCAGATCGACGCGCTGATCCAGGTCCAGCCCAACAACCCGTACTTCTACGAGGTGCGCGGCCAGGCCCTTTTGGAAAGCGGCAAGGCCGCCGAAGCCATCGCTCCCCTGCGCAAGGCGGTACAGCTCTCCAACAACGCCCCCCTCATCGAGATGTTACTTGGGCAGGCTCTGGTTGGAACCGATAATAAAGCCTACACCGACGATGCTGTTCGGATTCTCCGCGCCGCCGTGGCGCGGGAGCCCGAGGCGGTGCTCGGCTATACCCAGCTCGCGATGGCCTATGGCCGGAAGGGCGACTATGCCGAGGCGGATCTCGCCTCGGCGCAGGCCGCTTACTTGCGCGGCGACAACAAGACCGCCCGCGAGCTCGCCACGCGCGCGAAAACCCGTTTCGCCGTCGGCACGCCCGGATGGGTCAAGGCCGACGACATCGTGGCGGCCAAGCCGCCGCGCAACTGACGACAAACTGGAACGACGCCTTAAGACCACGACGTCACGACACCGAGCTTTGAGTCCGCCGGGACGTTTTCCGAAACCTGCTTTGGATAAGAGGATTTGCCTATGCCTTCGCTGCGTCTGCTTGCCCCCGCGCTGTTTGCGCTCGCCATGTTCGGCGTGACCGCGCCCGCGTCGGCCGACAGCTTCTCCGATGCCCAGCGCACCGACATCGAGGCGATCATCAAGAACTATCTCGTCACCCACCCCGAGGTGCTCGAGGAGGCGATGACCGAGCTCAGCAAGCGCCAGGCCGCGGCCGAAACGCAGAAGCACGAAGCCAGCATCGCGCAGAATGCGGATGCGATCTTCAACTCGCCGCGCCAGGTCGTGCTCGGCAACAAGGACGGCGACGTCACCTTCGTCGAGTTCTTCGACTACAATTGCGGCTATTGCAAACGCGCGATGGACGACATGCTCAGTCTCATGAAGAGCGATCCGAAGCTGAAGGTCGTGCTGAAGGAGTTTCCGGTGCTGAGCCAGGGCTCGGTCGAAGCGGCGCAGGTCGCCGTCGCCGTGCGCATGCAGGATCCCTCCGGCAAGAAATATCTCGACTTCCACCAGAAGCTGCTCGGCGGCCGCGGCGCGGCCGACAAGGCACGCGCGATGCAGGCCGCCAAGGAAGCCGGCCTCGACACCGCGAAGATCGAGAAGGACCTCACCAGCCCCGAGGTGCGCGCCACCATCGAGGAGAACTTCAAGCTCGCGGAGGCGATGGGCATGAACGGCACGCCGAGCTACGTGATCGGCAAGCAGATCGTGATCGGCGCGGTCGGCGTTGAGGGCCTGAAGGAAAAGATCGGCATTGCCCGCTGCGGCAAAGCGACCTGCTGAGCGCCACGACATTGCGTTGAAAGAGGCCGGCTCACAGCCGGCCTCTTTTTTTTGCGCGGGTTCGGAACGTCGCAGTTTGTCGCGATCCGGGCGAGACCGTTCATCCGGCGTTCAACAAACAAAGCTCGTCGGAACCCCTGGAATTCGGAACGACCGCGCTCTCCTTTCGTTGTCGGCGCGGGCAATGACGCAAAGAAATCACGTGAGGAGAGGTTCAAATGACTAATCGCTTTTTGGTCTCGGTTGCAGCCCTGGCGCTGATCGCCGGCACCGGTTTCGCCAACGCGCAAGGAACCGGAACCAAGGACTACGGCAGTGGCCAGCAGACCCAGCAGGGTACGCAGCCTTCTGGCGAGCGCAGCGGCTCCATGGGCAAGCAGGAATCCATGGACAAGCAAGACAAGCGTGACAAGGGAACGGTCGGCCAGGCTGGCGGCCGGGCGTCCGAAGACAAGTCCGGCGCGATGAAGGACGAGCGTCCCTCCGGTGGCGCGATGAACAAGAACGCGGCCGAGGACAAGGCAGGCGCGACCAAGGGCCAGCGCACCGACGAACGCGCGCAGGGTCAGATGGACAAGTCCCAGCAAGACAAGTCCAAGAGCATGAGCCAGGACACTCCCAAGTCCGGCCAGAAGGACAAGGACATGAAGGCTGAGGGCAGCAAGAGCGGCACCTCGACCGAGAGCCAGAAGGGGACTGGCACCAGCACCAACCAGAACGCCCAGGGCCAGACCGGCACCAGCACGACGGTCGGCCAGGCTGGCGCGGGCGCCAAGCTCTCGACCGAGCAGCGGACCCAGATCACCTCGGTGATCCGCGAGCAGCGCGTGGCCCCCGTGACCAACGTGAACTTCTCGGTCTCGGTCGGCACCCGCATTCCGCGCGAGGGCATCGAGCTGCACGCCCTGCCGTCCCGGGTCGTGACGATCTATCCGGAGTGGCGGACCTATCGCTACGTCATGGTCCGCGAGCAGATCGTGATCATCGATCCGAACACCTACGAGATCGTGGCGATCCTCGAAGTGTAAGGCAGGTGACGACTAATCCCTGGAGGCGGGCTGCAATGCCCGCCTCCTTGCGTTTGGCCGGCAGCCATGCTTTGGACTGGTTAACAAGCAATTTCCGTAGCTTCCGCACAGGTTTTTGCACCCCGGATGAGGTGCCTGAAGCCCCTTGGGAGGTCCTTCAAGGCTTCCCCTAGGACGCTTTGTTACCTATAACCCCGCCACGCCGAAGCACCTCTTCCGGGATTGGAATGGCACAACCTGCAACCGACACGATCCTCGTTCTCAACGGGCCGAACCTCAACATGTTGGGGACGCGCGAGCCCGAAAAGTATGGCCATGCGACACTGGCGGACGTCGAGGCGCTGTGCCGCGAGGCGGCGGCGACGTTCGGTCTCAAGGCCGACTGCCGCCAGTCCAACCGCGAGGGCGAGCTGATCGACTTCATCCACGAAGCGCATGCGCGCAAGATGAAGGGCATCATCATCAATGCCGGCGGCTATTCGCACACCTCGATCGCGCTGCACGATGCGCTGCTCGCGGTGCAGATCCCGACGGTCGAAGTGCACGTGACCAACATCCACGCCCGCGAGAGCTTCCGTCACCACTCCTACACCGCACGCGCGGCGTTCGCCTCGCTCTGCGGTTTCGGCATCGAGGGCTACCGGCTCGCCATCCAGGGCCTTGCCGCCAAGCTCGGCATCAAGCCCAAAGCCTGACGCTCCCTTCCAACAGAACATTCGGATCAAGCAACATGGCGCGCCAGCCAGACGACAAAGCAGCCGCAAAGTTTTCCAGCGAGGATTCCGCGCTCGTCCGCGAGCTCGCCCTTCTGCTCGATGAGACCAGCCTCACCGAGATCGAGATCGAGCGCGCGGGCCTGCGCCTGCGCGTCGCCCGCAACATCAGCGTCGCCGCGACCATGCCGATGCCGCTTGCGGCCGCTGCCGCTGCTCTGCCGGTGGCGGCAAGCGCCGTCGCGCCCGCGGCGGCCGCGGCCGATTTGTCCAAGCATCCGGGCGCGGTAACCTCGCCGATGGTCGGCACCGCCTATTGGGCACCGGAGCCCGGCGCCAAGCCGTTCATCGAGGTCGGTAACAAGGTCTCGGTCGGCCAGACCCTGCTGATCATCGAAGCCATGAAGACCATGAACCAGATCCCCTCGCCGCGCGCCGGCACGGTGACGCAGATCCTGGTCGAGGACGGCCAGCCGGTCGAGTACGGCGAGCCGCTGGTGATTATTGAGTGACGCGAATGGGGAATAGCGAATAGCGAATGGCATCAGCCTTCCCTACTCGCCATTCGCCACTCGCCATTCGCTGCAGGACAACATGTTCGACAAGATCCTCATAGCCAACCGCGGCGAGATCGCCCTTCGCATCCTCAGGGCCTGCAAGGAGCTCGGGATCGCGACCGTCGCCGTGCACTCGACCGCCGACGCCGACGCCATGCATGTGCGCCTGTCGGACGAGAGCGTCTGCATCGGGCCGCCGGCATCCAAGGACAGCTATCTCAACGTGCCCGCACTGCTCGCGGCCTGCGAGATCACCGGCGCCGATGCCGTGCATCCCGGCTACGGCTTCCTGTCCGAGAATGCGCGCTTCGCTGAAATCCTGAGCGAGCACAATCTGCATTTCATCGGCCCGAAGGCCGAGCACATCCGCCTGATGGGCGACAAGATCGAGGCCAAGAAGACCGCCAAGAAGCTCGGCATCCCCGTGGTGCCCGGCTCGGACGGTGCAGTCGGCCCCGACGATGATGCCATGGCGATCGCGAAGAAGATCGGCTTTCCCGTGCTGGTGAAGGCGGCGGCGGGTGGCGGCGGCCGCGGCATGAAGGTCGCGCACAGCGAGGCCGATCTCCAGCTGGCGCTGTCGACGGCAGCCAACGAGGCCAAATCCGCCTTTGGCGACGCCTCGGTCTATCTCGAAAAATACCTCCAGAAGCCGCGTCATATCGAGATCCAGATCCTCGGCGACGGCCGCGGCGGCGCGATTCATCTCGGCGAACGCGATTGCTCGCTGCAACGCCGTCACCAGAAGGTCTGGGAGGAAGGCCCCTCGCCCGTGCTGGCCGCCGCCGCGCGCGCCAGGATCGGCGAGACCTGCGCGAAAGCGATGCGCGAGATGAAATATCTCGGCGTCGGCACCATCGAGTTCCTGTTCGAGGACGGCGAGTTCTACTTCATCGAGATGAACACGCGTATCCAGGTCGAGCATCCCGTTACCGAGAGCATCACCGACATCGACCTCGTGCTGGAGCAGATCCGCATCGCCGCCGGCGGCGAGCTGCCGGCGAAGCAGGACGAGATTCAGATCATCGGCCACGCCATCGAGTGCCGCATCAACGCGGAAAATCCGCAGACCTTCCGGCCCTCACCGGGCCGCATCACGCAATACCACCCGCCCGGCGGGCTGGGCGTGCGCATCGATTCCGCGGTCTATCAGGGCTACCAGATCCCGCCCTACTACGACTCCCTCGTCGGCAAGCTGATCGTGCACGGCAAGACCCGCGCCGAGTGCCTGATGCGGCTGCGCCGGGCCCTCGACGAGATGGTGGTCGAAGGCATCGAGACGACACTGCCGCTGTTCCGCGACCTGGTCCGCCAGGACGACATCATCGACGGCGACTATCACATCCACTGGCTGGAACAGTATCTGGCCGGCAAGGCGGAACCCGCCCCCAAATAAATCCCCGTCGCCGGGAACCCATTGCCTTCGCGGGCGTTTTCAGCAGTTGGGAGCTGTTCGAAGAAGGGGCGTTGAAATTCCATTGTTCGGCGCGGGGCGATACCGTCGTGACGGCTAGAGCGCAGCGGCGGCGCGCATTTTGGCAGGTCCTGCTGTTCGCAGCGGGCCTTCTGGTGTTGACCGTGATCAGCGCCGGCTCCGTCTACCTCGTCAACAAGGCCCGCGAAGACAGCAAATGGGTGCTCCACACCATCGAGGTGGAGAACCAGGTCAACGCGCTGCTGCTTGAGATCCGACGCGCCGAGAGCAGCGCCCGCGGCTTTCTCCTGACGCAGGGACCGGATTTTCAGTCGGATCATGAGAGAGCCGTCGCAGCAATTATTCCCGCGCTCGACAAGCTCACGCGCCAGATCGGCGACAATTCTACGCAGCGCGACAGCCTCGAGAAGCTGAGCGCCGCGATCGAGGTCCGGCTCGGCCAGTTCGCGCGCGAGATGGATTTCATCAAGCAAGGTCAGCCCGACAATGCCAGGGCGCTCGTCCGCGAGGCCGCCGCCGGCACCACCACAACCACGATCACCAACCTCGCCAACGCGATGATCCGCGAAGAGGAACGGCTGTTCCGGCAGCGTTCCGTCAATGCCGACCGCAGCCAGACGCTGGCCGCGTCCCTCACCGGCATCGGCTCGGGCCTCGTGGTGGTGTTCGCCCTGATCTCGATCTGGCTGGTGCGGCGTTCGGCACGCATGCGTGACGAGGCCGAAACGCGCCTGCGCGATGCCAACCTCAACCTGGAGGCCGTCGTCGACGAACGCACGGCCGACCTGCGCGAGGCCAACAACGAGATCCAGCGCTTCGCCTATATCGTCAGCCACGATCTGCGCTCACCGCTCGTCAACATCATGGGCTTCACCAGCGAGCTCGAAGAGCTCGGCGGCGACATCTTCCGCCGCGTCAGCAGCCTCACCCACGTCCCGGCCGACGGGCCGCCTCTGGCGCCCGCCAGCACCGGCGAGATCGCGCTCGAAGGTCCCGACAAGCAGCTTTCCGAGGATTTTTCCGAGGCGCTCGGCTTCATCAAATCGTCGATCGCCAAGATGGACCGGCTGATCTCGGCGATCCTCAACCTCACCCGCGAGGGCCGGCGCGAATTCCAGCCGGAGAAGATCGACATCCGCGAGTTCGTCGAGGCCATCGTGTCGACGCTGGCGCATCAGGCCGTGGAAGCGCAGGCCGAGATCCACGTCGAGCCGCTGCCTGATATCATCAGCGACCGCCTTGCGCTGGAGCAGATCTTCTCCAATCTGATCGACAACGCGATCAAGTACCTGAAGAATGGGGTGCCCGGCGAGATCAGAATTCGCGGGCGGACCAAGCTCGGCTACGCTATCTTCGAGATCAGCGACAACGGCCGCGGCATCGATCCGAAGGATCATCAGCGGATATTCGACCTGTTCCGCCGCGCGGGAACTCAGGACAAGCCGGGACAGGGCATAGGTCTTGCACATGTGCGTGCACTTGTGCGCCGTCTCGGCGGCACCATGTCGGTATCGTCGGAACTGAACGCGGGCAGCACGTTCACCATCACGCTGCCCGTCGCCTGGAACGCCAGCACCCGGAACGCAGATCGATGACGCAGCCAGTCACCATCATCATGATCGAGGACGACGAGGGGCACGCCCGACTGATCGAGCGCAACATCCGCCGCTCCGGGGTCAACAACGAGATCATCTCGTTCGCCAACGGCACCGATGCGGTGAAGCACCTGTTCGGCGCCGACGGCAGCGGGCTGCCCCAGAAGGGCAACGCCCTCTTGATCCTGCTCGACCTCAACCTGCCCGACATGAGCGGGATCGACATCCTGAAGCAGATCAAGGAAAACAGATATCTCAAGGCCTCGCCCGTGGTCGTGCTCACGACCACCGACGATTCCCAGGAGATCAAGCGTTGCTACGAGCTCGGCTGCAACGTCTACATCACCAAACCCGTCAATTACGAGAATTTCGCCAACGCCATCCGGCAACTCGGGCTGTTCTTCTCGGTCATCCAGGTCCCGCCCGCCGCCCCATGAACCAGCAAACGCCGACACTGCTGTATATCGACGACGACGACGCGCTCGCGCGGCTGGTCGAACGCGGCCTGACGCGGCGCGGCTACAGGGTCGTCCATGCCGCGAGCGGCGAGGAAGGCCTCGAGCACATCCGCCGCGCCTGCGCCCAAGACAACACCGAAGACAGCACCGAAGACAGCATCGAAGGCGGCATCGACGTCGTGGCACTCGACCAGTACATGCCGGGCCTCGACGGCCTCGAGACGCTCGAGCAGATCATGGCGATCCCGGGCGCCCCTCCCGTGGTATTCGTCACGGCCTCGCAGGACTCCAGCATCGCCGTCACCGCGCTGAAGGCCGGTGCGGCCGATTATCTCGTCAAGGATGTCAAGGGCGACTTCATCCCCCTGCTCCACGTCGCCGCCGAGGGCGCGCTGCGCCAGGCCGAGTTGCAGAAGGCACGCGAGGAGGCGGAAGCCGAGATTCACGCCTCGCGCGACCGCTACGCCGCCCTTGCCGCCGAACGCGAGCTCTTGCTGCGCGAGGTCAATCACCGCGTCGGCAACTCGCTCCAGATCATCGCCTCGCTGCTGCACCTTCAGGCCAGCTCCGCCGCGCAGGAAGAGGTCAAGGCCGCGCTGACCAACGCGATGGGCCGCGTCGCCGCGGTCGCGCAGGTGCACCGTCGCCTCTACACCTCGCAGGACCTGAAGAGCGTGGTCCTGAACCAGTATCTGGAGTCCCTGCTCGAGGATCTCCGCCGCTCGGCCGAAGGCAACCGGATGTCGCGCCTGACGCTGAAGGCCGAGCCGATCGAGATCGACCCGGACCGCGCGGTCGCCGTCGGCATCATCGTCAACGAGCTGGTGATGAACGCGGTGAAATACGCCTATCCCGACGGCGCCGGCCCGATCCACGTCGAGCTGACCTCGCAGGGCGAGGATCTCCTGCTGACGATCGCCGACGACGGCGTCGGCGACAACGTCAAGGCCGACCCGCGTTCGACCGGCATGGGCCAGCGCATCGTCGCGGCCATGGCCACCAAGCTCGACGCCTCGGTGGAGCGCGACCCCGCCCACAGCGGAACCCGCATCGTGCTGAGGTTCCAGCGCCTGCCCTCCGCACCGCCCGGCAAGGCCAGCAGCGCCGCCGCGAGCTGATCCGCCCCCCATCGCAACCGCATTGCGATCCTGCTATTGTCGCAGGCCATGACTTCGCGCGATTCCGCCTCGTCTGAGATCACGCCGGCCGTACTGCTGCGCGCCTATGCCTGCGGTATCTTTCCGATGGCCGAAAGCGCCGACGATCCGACCCTGTTCTGGGTCGAGCCGGAGCTGCGCGGCGTCATCCCGCTCGACGGTTTTCGCGTGGCCTCGCGGCTCGCGCGCACCGTGCGTTCGGATGCGTTCCGCGTGACCGTCAACACCGCCTTCAAGGCCACGATCGCCGGCTGCGCCGCGCCGCAGGCCGGGCGCGAGGACACCTGGATCAACAAGCGCATTCGCGATCTCTATGGCGGCCTGTTCGAGCTCGGCCATTGCCACAGCGTCGAGGCCTGGCAGGGCGACGACCTCGTCGGCGGGCTTTACGGCGTGAGCCTCGGACGCGCCTTCTTCGGCGAGAGCATGTTTCACACCGCGCGCGATGCGTCCAAGGTCGCGCTGGTGCACCTGGTGGCGCGGCTGATCCATGGCGGCTTCGAGCTGCTCGACACGCAATATGTCACCGAGCATCTAAAGAGCTTTGGCGCGGTCGAGATTTCGCGGCGGCGCTATACCGCGCTGCTCGACAAGGCGCTCGCGGGTGAGCCCGGCGAATTCCTGAGGCTCTCGTCCGGTGACGCGATCCCGGGTGCGCGCACACTCGAGATCATCGCCTCGCGACAATAATCGGTAGCTGGCCTAGCGGCCGAACCCGGGGAGACCGAACAGACCCGGCCGCTGCTCCGGTGGCGGCGGCGGAGCCGGCTGCTGTTGCGGCGGCGGAGGCGGCAACGGCTGCGGCGGACGCTGCTGCACGGCCTGCTTGGGCGCGGCCTTCTTCTGCGCGGGCGGCGGCGGAGGCGCGGGCTTGGTCGCGGGATCCGGTGCCGCGGTCGCAATGGTCTGCTGCGGCTCTTTGCAGTCGGTCAGCCAGATGTCGTAGATCGGATGCTCGACGCCGTGCAGGCCGGGGCTTGCCGCATACATCCAGCCTGAGAAGATCCGCTTCACCTCGCCCTGCAAGGTGATCTCGTCGACCTCGACGAAGGCGTCGGTATTGGTGGCTTCCGTCGCCGGCCGCGTATAGCAGGCGTCGGTCTTGACCCTGAGCGCACCGAACTGGACGGTCTCGCCGATCTCCTCGTCGAAATTGATGATGCGCCCGGTGATCTTGTCGAGGCCGGAGAAGGTCGCCTTCTTGTTGACGATCTTCTGGGCCGGCGGCTCGGTCACGACCTCGTCGCCCGGCTGGAGGCTCGCCGGCGTCTGCGGGACCGTGCCCGGCGCGCCCTTCTGCTGCGGCGGGCGCTGACCGGGCGCACCCGGAGCACCTTGCGGACCGGGCGGCGTGACCGCCGCGGAGGGGGGCTGGTTCGGCGGCGCGACGCTGGA
The DNA here is from genome assembly GCF_054063675.1 of Bradyrhizobium sp. USDA 376. Lineage (NCBI taxonomy): Bacteria > Pseudomonadati > Pseudomonadota > Alphaproteobacteria > Hyphomicrobiales > Nitrobacteraceae > Bradyrhizobium > Bradyrhizobium sp. USDA 376. Next base: position 6,114,242 of record NZ_JBSSGN010000001.1, on the reverse strand, counting down.
GCCCGGCGGCGGCGCCAGCGGCTGGGTCTCGACCGGCCCCGGCATCACATTCCCCTGCCGGCCCGGCGGCATCGGGCGCGACGGTAGCACGCGACCCTGCGGCGGCAGCTCCGGCACCTCTTCGTCGTCCTCGGGAATCTGCTGCGGCTGCGGCTGGCCACGCGGAATGTTGCCGGGCGGCCGCAGCGGCGGCGGATCGGAGAAGATCGTGCCGATCTGCGCCTGCGCCGGGGTCGCAGCCGTCAGCGCGGTGGCGGCCAGCAGCGCCGCAAGGCCTGTCAGGGTAAAGGTTTTAAGCATCTCGCGCGGCTTCAACAGCGAATCGGGCTTGTTGGACACATTCTACAGGGGATACCGCCGCTCGCAGGCCCTCCGGTTAACACGCCGAATACGGCGGGGGAAGGGCGGCATCCCTGCCCCTCCCGGCGCTGGCTGGCCAGACCGGCTCCCGGATGGGATAGTCGGATACCCCTCCCTGGGGCCCAAGGCGAGCACAAGGCGGGCATTCGCCTTCCGAAACGACGTCCAACCATAACCAGAAGCCTCAGAGGTCCCCCCGATGCCCGTTGTGCTCGATCCCGACGCCGCCGCCATCTACAAGGCCTTCCAGGAGGCCGGCCGCCCCGCCTACGAGACCCTGACCGCACTGGAGGCCCGCGCCTATTACCTGCAGGCGCGCTTTGCCACCAACCCCGAGCCGGCGGAACTCGCCCGCGTCACCCTTCTCGCGATCCCGGCCCCGCACGGGGAGATCCCCGCCCGCCTCTACGTTCCGAACGAACCGCGCCGGCACGATGGCCTGTCGCCGGCCCTGGTGTTCTTCCACGGCGGCGGCTGGGTGATCGGCGATCTCGACTCCCACGATGTCGTCTGCCGCCAGCTTGCCGTTTCAGGCGCACTAGTCGTGATCTCGGTCGACTACCGCCTCGCCCCCGAGCACAAATTTCCGGCGGCAGTCGACGACGCAACCGCCGCAACCAGATGGATTGCCGCCCATGCGCGCGAACTCGGCATCGACGCCTCGCGCCTCTCGATCGGCGGCGACAGCGCCGGCGGCAATCTCGCCGCGGTCGTCGCGCTCGCCGCCCGCGACGCCGGCGGCCCCGCGATCGCCGGCCAGCTGCTGATCTATCCGGCGACCGATTTCGCCATGACGCACGGCTCGCACCGCGAGCCCGAGACCAGCGTGCTGCTGACGCATTCGGTGATCCGCTGGTTCCGCGACCACTATCTCAATGGAGCCGCCGACATCCATGACTGGCGCGCTTCGCCGGCGCGCGCGCAAAACCTTTCCGGCCTGCCGCCGGCCTATGTGCTGACCGCCGGCGCCGATCCCTTGCGCGACGAAGGCGACGAATATGCCGCGCGCCTGAAGCAGGCCGGCGTGCCCGTCGCGTACAAGCATTATCCCGGCCAATTCCACGGCTTCTTCACCATGGGCAAGCTGTTGCAACAGGCCAATGTCGCCGTGAGCGAGATCGGCGCGTGGCTGAAGGGATTGGGGTGACAGTTCCGTAGTCCGACAACGCCGATCGAGATGCCCTCCGTCCTCAAAACCGTCCTCGCCCTCCCCCTGCGCGCCCTGACCTGGCTCGGCGAGCAGGGCACGCGCGCGGTGGCGGCGATTGCCTTCATCGCGGTCGCGGTGCCGCCGCTCGGCGCGCTGCTGCGGCCCTACGTCACCGAGGCGATCCTCTGCCTGCTCTGCATCTCCTTCATGCGCGTCGATCTCGTCGCGCTCTACGGCCATCTCCGCCGGCCGGCACTGATCGCCAGCGCGACGGCCTGGACCACGCTCGGCGTGCCGCTGGTCGTCGGGCTGCTCGCCCATGGAAGCGGGCTCGACAGAAGCTCGCCCGGTCTTTTCCTTGCGCTGATGCTCCAAGGCATGGCCTCGCCGATGATGGCAGCGCCCGCGCTCGCCGCGCTGATCGGCCTCGATGCCACGCTGCCGCTGGTCACGCTGGTCACCGCGACCGCGCTCGTGCCGTTCACGGCCTCGTTGTTCGCGAGCCTGTTTCTCGGCGGCATGCTCAGCATCTCGCCGCTGACGCTCGGCCTGAAGCTGCTCGGCATCCTCGCGGCATCGCTCATTGGCGCGACTGCGATCCGCTGGATTGTCGGCGCCGCTGCGATCCAACGCCACAAGCGGCCGATCGACGGCCTCAACATCCTCATCCTGCTGGTCTTCGCGTCCGCCGTGATGGGCGACGTCGCGCATGACTTCGTCGCCGATCCCGTGTTCGCGATCGGCGTCGCATTGCTCGCCTTCGCGGTCTATTTCACCCTGCTCGCCGTGACGACGCTGATCTTCCGCCGCGCCGGCACCGAGCGTGCCTTTGCGATCGGCCTGATGGTGTCACAGCGCAATCTCGGCCTGATGCTGGCGGCAACCGCAGGCGCGCTGCCGGCCACGACCTGGCTCTATTTCGCGCTGACGCAATTTCCGATTCACCTTGCGCCCTATCTGCTGACGCCGATCGCACGGCGCCTGACGGCGCATGCAGACACGTCCAGGGCGACGGTTGCTGACAGCTCGAGCTAGAACGCTCTCACGTCGGCGCCCCAGCAGGTTTCGACGCCCTGAAGATATAGCGATTGGTGCTGAAGAAATATCGTCCCGCCCCGGCGAGGCGTTCGAACTCGCTGTGCCATGCATTGAGCTCATCGGCCGAAACGTCGTTCGTGCGGCCGACGAAATCCCGGATCCCCTGTGCCAGTCCCTTGCTGTAGCTCCCGTCATCGTAGCTCAAATTGAGAATCGGAAAGACGGAGGCTCCGTCCAGGTGAAATCCTGCCTTGACCAATCTGGAGGCCAACGATCTGGGCAGACGCGGATGGGCGCAATGCGCCTCCCATGATTTCATGACGGCAGCCATGCGTTTTAGGTTGTCGGAATGCCAGACCACGGCGTCCCAATCCGTTGCGACAAAAATCGTTCGGCCGCCCGGTTTCAGGACGCGAAATGCTTCGATGAGGACGCGGTCGACATCGGGCACGTGCTCGGCGACCTGAGTGCAGACGACGGCGTCAAACCATGCATCGGGCTGATCCAATTCCGTCGCGTTGCCGATGGCATATGAAATCCACTCCGACGCCTTCTGCCGGTTGCAGTCGGCGATCAGGTCGGTCGACACATCAATGCCTACGACAGATCCATGAGGCCCGACGAGCTCAGCCATGCTTTCGCAGAGATAGCCCGGACCGCATCCGATATCGAGAACGCGCTCGCCGGCAGACAGATCGAGCTGCCGGATGGTCTCCGCGCGCTGGGCCTTCACATCGCCCGTGAGATAGATTCTCTGGAGCCGTTTCGCGTTCTCATTGCTGTACTCCATTCCGCTCATCGTCGCCTCCATGGTCGCACGGCCAGTGAGATTTCCTACCCCGCCCGCGCCGCGCGCCGCAGCGCCTGCGGCGGCTGGCCGAAGGCGCGGATGAAGGCGCGCCGCATTCGCTCGGGGTCGCGAAATCCGGTGGTTTCCGCAACGAGCTCGATCGCCTCGCGCGAGGACTGCACCCGCTCGCGCGCGACTTCGAGCCGGAGCCGCTCGACTGCCTTCGACGGCGTCGTGCCGGTCTCGGCGGCAAAGGCGCGGGCAAAATGCCGCGCGCTCATGCCGGCGCGATCGGCGAGCTCCTCCACGGTCAGCGGCGCGTCGAGATTTTCGCGCGCCCAGGATAGCAGCGCGCCGAAGCGGCCGTTCGGCGCCTTCAGCTCCAGGAGCGAGGAGAACTGCGACTGGCCGCCGCTGCGGCGATGGTAGAGCACGAGCTGCCGCGCGGCCTGTTGCGCGATTTCCTCGCCATGGTCCTCGGTGACCATCGCGAGCGCGAGGTCGATGCCCGCGGTGATGCCTGCGGACGTCCACACGTTGCCGTCGCGGGTAAAAATCTGGTCCGGCTCGAACTTCACTCTGGGATAGCGCGCGACGAAGTCGCGCGTCCGGCCCCAATGGGTGGTGGCGCGGCGGCCGTCGAGCAGGCCCGCCTCGGCGAGCACATAGGCGCCTGAGCAGACGCTCGCGACCCGCACGCCGCGCCTCGCCAGCCGCTGCACGAAGGCGCGCGTGACCTCGCAGCGCGCGGCCTCGGCGACGCCGGCGCCGCCCGCGATGACGAGCGTCGTGATCGCATTCGCCGACTTGAGATCTCGCGCCATCATCTCGACACCCGACGAGCTGCGCACGAGCCCCGCCTTCGCCGCCAGCACCCGGAGCGCAAGCGGCTTGCCGGACGCACGCGCCGCGACCTCGAACACCGAGATGGGACCTGCCGCGTCGAGCAGCTGGAAATCCGGGAAGATCAGGATGCCGATCATGGGTCATGTCCGAAAGTGAGGGAATTATGCCATTTTGGACAGAAGGGCATCATGCCAGTTTGCGCCCGTCAAGCTCTTCATTGGAGGTTCTCATGTCGGCGCCGCTCCAGATTGGACTTTTGGTGTTCCCGCGCGTCACCCAGCTCGACTTCACCGGCCCGCTGCAGGTGTTCTCCGCCGTCCCCGGCGCAAAGCTGCACTTGATCTGGAAACGGATCGAGCCGGTGCCGAGCGATTCCGCGCTCATTGTGACGCCGACCACGACATTCGCCGATTGCCCGCAACTCGACGTGATCTGCGTGCCCGGCGGCCGCGGCACCGACGATCTGCTCAATGACGAGGAGGTGCTCGAATTCCTGCGCCGGCAGGCAGAGGGCGCCAAATACGTCACCTCGGTCTGCACGGGCTCGCTGGCGCTCGGCGCCGCCGGTCTGTTGAAAGGCTACCGCGCCGCCACCCATTGGAGCGCGATGGAGATGCTCAGCCAGTTCGGGGCGACGCCGACCAAGACGCGCGTCTGTATCGATCGCAATCGCGTGACGGGCGGCGGCGTCACCGCAGGCATCGATTTCGCGCTGACGCTGGTCTCGATCCTGGTCAATCGCACCGCGGCGGAGGCGATCCAGCTCGGGATCGAATATAATCCGGCGCCGCCGTTCAATTCCGGCTCGCCCGATACCGCGCCCGCCGAAGTGGTCGCTGTCGTCAAGCAGCGCATTGAGCCTTTGCAGGCCTACCGCCTCGATGCCGTCGAGCGCGCGGCGGCGCGTGTGAAGTAGGCATTCCACCCTTCGGTGCTGGAACTGAGGTTTTGGGGGACGAGTTAAACCCGCACAAAACTCGCAGCATCCGGAGCGCAGTCATGGAGCATCTCCACTACCCCAACGAAAGCACTGAATATCGTGCCGCGCGAAATGCGTTGCTGGATGAGGAGATTGCCCTCCGGGCGCAGATTGAGGCCGTTTCCGCCAGGCGTCGCGCGCTGCCGCTCGGCGGCGAGGTGCCCCAGGATTACGTCTTCGAGCGCATCGGCAAAACGAGCATGCCGGAACAGGTCAGGATGTCGGAGCTGTTCGGCCCGCGTGACACGCTGATCCTGTACAGCTTCATGTATGGGCCGGAGCGCGAGCTGCCCTGCCCCGGCTGCACCCATTTGCTTGACGGGCTCGACGGCGCCGCACGGCATGTCGGCGAGCGTGCCGCGCTTCACATCGTTGCAAAATCGCCGATCGCGCGTCTCGCCGCCTGGGCTCACGAGCGCGGTTGGGAACATCTGTCGCTGCTGTCCACCGCCGGCAACAGCTTTGACGCGGATTACTTCGGCGACACCTCGAAATTCTCCAGGGGTATGCGCGCGCAGCACCACGTTCCCGGGGGGCAGAACTGGGACGAAACGATCTTCAACGTCTTCAAGAGAGCGAACGGCAAGATCAGGCACTTCTGGGGCTCGGAGATGAGCTTCGCGCCGGCCGCGCCGAAGCAGCATCATCGCGCCGGTGATCTGGTCGATCCGCTCTGGGGCCTGCTCGACATGACGCCTGAAGGCCGCGGCGACTTCTTCCCGAAGGTGCGCTACGACTGAGGCGCACAAACCGGCTGACGAAGTGCCATCAAAGAAAAAGGCCGCTCGGTTTCCCAAGCGGCCTTTCCTGTCTCACGGCGGCTGCACATTCACATCGGGCGATTTCGGAGCTTCCTGACCGGGGGCCTATCTCCCGATCGAGTCCTGGTCGGCGGCCGCTGCATTTCGGGACAGTCGCGAGCTGTTGCCCGAACCGAACGCGATGGTCTCCCATCTCCGTAAGATGGGATCATTGAGCCGCATCGCCCGCATCCGCGCAACGACCACGTAAGCGGCATCCCCGCTGTTCCCGTTGTCCACAGCGGCGTAGCGCGGATGCATGTGCATCCAGCCGGACGATGAAGATCGCGGGCGGTTAGCCGGGCGTCCAGGGCTGGTAGTCGCCGGTCGCCTTGGGACGCTTGCCGCTGGCGAGCGTCGAGCCCGAGGGCCGGTAGGCGTTGGCCGTGCCGGTGAGATTCGGCTGGTGCGGCTTTTCCCACTCGCGGGGTTGGTAGTTGATCTCGGTCGGCGGGGTGTCGACGACGTGATGAATCCAGCCGTGCCAGGCCGGCGGGATGCGGCTCGCCTCGGCATAGCCATTATAGATCACCCAGCGCCGCTCGAAGCCGAGGGTCGGATCGATCGCGCCGCCGCGGGTGCGATAATAGAGGTTGCCCTGCTCGTCCTGGCCGACCAGTTCCCCGTACCGCTTGGTCCAGAGCTGGGTGCCAAACGTCTGGCCACTCCACCAGGTGAAGAACTTCAGAAAGAACTGTTTCATGCGGCAAGGGCCCTGCTTCGTCGGGTCCTGATGCCATCCGGACGGCGAAATGTCCAGTTCGCCGGGTGCGGCCGTCCCCGCCACAAATGCGGTCCCGCGACACCGATGCTGCCGCAAATGGGACGCGATCCGTTCATGCCCGGTACAGCGGCCCCGCGCAAAGCTGCCATCAGGCGCAAACCGGCGTGATCCCAGGAACTCCAGCCCTTTCATGGGGTTTGGCTTCCGGGAAAGGAGTTTCATCATGAAAAGTGTGAAAGTTTTGAGTGTCGCTGCGGCAGTGGCGTTGGTTCTTCCGTTGGCGAGCCCGAGCTTCGCCCAGAATCGTCCTGCAGCGGGCGGCGGCGCCCATATCGGCGGCGGTGGCGGCGGCGCGTTCCACGGTGGTGGCGGTGCACGCATGGGTGGCGGCGGCTTCGGCGGTGGCGCACGGATGGGCGGTGGCGGTGCCGCGTTCCACAGTGGTGGCGGCAATTTCGCGGCCGGCTCAGCAGTACGCCCAAGCGCGGGCAATTTCGCGACCGGCGCGGCGGTACGTCCGAGCGGCGGCAGTTTCGCAGCCGGCACGGCTGTACGTCCGAGCGGCAGTGGTTTCGTAGCCGGCACGGCGACACGTCCCGCCATCTCGCCGTCTTTCAGCGGGACCCGCAGCGTCGCAACCGCGGGCAACTGGCAGGGCGGTAGCGGCAATTGGAGTGGCCGTCACTGGCGTCATCGTCACGGCGGCTTCTGGCCCGGCTTCGCGGCAGGCGCCGCGATCGGCGGCCTCGGCTCGTATGCCTATTACGGCGGCGGGTACTACGATGATCCCTACTACTATGGCGACACTTACTATGATGAGCCATCGGTAGCAGTGGTGCCCGACAGTGGCGGCGATTCGGCAGCCTACTGCGCGCAGCGCTACAAATCGTATGATCCGGCCTCCGGCACATATCTCGGCTATGACGGGCAGCGTCATCCCTGCCCGTAAGCGGACCGAACACGTTTGAAGCAAAAGGCGTCGCAGCGATGCGGCGCCTTTTTCGCGAGTGTCATACCCCTCACCTGTTTCACGTGTGCCGAGCTTTAGTTTCGACGTTGCATACAAGTTGAAGCAAAGGGACCTCTATTCACCCCGCCGTGCATATCTACCTTGATCCAATCCAAAATTGACCCGACCCACGATTCGCGGATATCACCATTGCTTGTGGGGACTTCGATCTACTGGGAAATGTCATGCCGCGTATCCTCGTGGTAGATGACGATCCGATGGTCGGCGCGACCATCGAGGTCCTCCTCCAACGTCAGGGCTTCGACGTCACGCTGGCTGACGGCGGCGAAACCGGATTGGCTGCGCTGGAAACGCAGGCGTACGACGTGATGCTGGTCGATATCTTCATGCCGCACATGCGCGGCTTCGAATCCATCCGCATCTTTCACGAGCGCGCGCCGGCGATCCCGCTGATCGCGATGTCCGGCTATGCCTTCGCCTCGTCCGCCTCGCCCTCTCCCGATTTCCTGCGCATGGCGCTGGAGCTCGGCGCAAGCCGCTGCCTGCGCAAGCCATTCACGCCGGAAGCGCTGCTGACCAGCATCCGGGAATGCCTCGCCGGCGTGAGCGCACCGAAGGACAAGAAAGAAGCCCCTTGATTCCAACGCAGCGCGTCATTCTCGGTGCTGGACTTGCAATCCTCCTGATCATCACCGCAGCCTCGATTGCCCTCGACGTGAAGTCGCGGTCCGAGGCTGCGTGGGTCAATCACACCGTCCAGGTGCAGAAGAAGATCTCCGACCTGCGCGTGCTGCTGCGCCGCGCCGAGAGCGCCGCGCGCGGCTACGAGCTCTATCGCAGCCCGGGTTTCAAGGACGAGTTCGAGGCGGTGCACGCCCAGATCGCGCCGGCCCTCGCCGATCTCAAGCGCGGCGTGCGCGACAATCCCGATCAGGTCGCGCTGCTGGAAGGCACCGAGCCGCTGGCGCTGCGCCGGGTCGAGATCGCCGCCGAGGCGATGCGCCTGCGCGCCATGAATGACCAGGCCGGCATCACCGCGCTCAACAGCAAGGCCGAAGGCCGCGGGCTGATGGACACGGTGATGACCAATCTCGACCATTTGAGCGCAGATGAGGAACGCCTGCTCGCCGCGCGCTCCCAGGATTCGCGCCGCACCGGCATCGTGCTGCTCGGCATCGACGTCGCCGGCGCGCTGGTGATCCTGCTGCTGGTCGTGATGGTGATGCGCGAGAGCCAGCGCACCCAGTTCGCGCTCAAGAGCACGCTATTGGAGACCACGGCCGCCAAGGAGCAACTCGAGGCCGCGGTCGCCGAGCGCACCGAGCATCTGGTCACCGCGCATGATGAGCTGCGGCTGTCGGTCAACGTGCTCCAGAGCACCTTTCGCAGCATGGCGGAAGCGGTGCTGGTCATTGACGCCGAAGGCAACGTCCTGCTGTCCAATCCGGCCGCTGAACGCATGCTGCTGCACCGGACCGGCATGAACCTCGGCAATCTCCGGGCGCTCTCCGACGTCTTTCACGGCGACGGCATCACGCCGATGAAGGCCCGGGAGCTGCCTTCGGCGCGCGTGCTGCGCGGCGAGGAGTTCGAAGATCTGGAGATGATCGTCCGCCCGCACAGCGACAATCAGGTGCGCCATCTCATGATCAGCGGCCGGCCGATGCTGGACGGGCAAGGCGACGTCTCGGGCGCGGTGCTGGTCTATCACGACGCGACCACCTCGCGCGAGACCGAGCGGCAACTGCACCAGTCGCAGAAGCTGGATGCCATCGGCAAGCTGACCGGCGGCGTCGCGCACGACTTCAACAACATGCTGACCGTCATCTCCGGCAACACGGAGACGCTGGTCGCGAGCCTGCAGCACCAGCCGGAGCTGCAGCGCGTGGCGCGCCTGATCGACGATGCCGCCGAGCGCTGCGCCGAGCTGATCCAGCATCTGCTCGCGTTCGCGCGCAGGCAGCCGCTGCAGCCGCGCAACGTCGAGATCAACGCCGCGATTACGGACATCGCAAAACTGCTGCGCCCCACCCTCGGCGAGCAGATCCAGATCGAGACCGTGCTGGAACAGGGGGCGATGACGGCGCATATCGATCCGTCCCGGCTCACCAATGCCGTGCTCAACATGGCGATCAACGCCCGCGACGCCATGCCGAACGGCGGCAAGCTGCTGCTGGAGACCCACCGCGTCGTGCTCGACGAGGCCTATGCGCAGGCCAATGCGGAGGTTCGGCCCGGCCCCTATGTAATGCTCGCGGTCAGCGACACCGGCACCGGCATGTCGGCCGAGACCCAGCAGATGGCGTTCGAGCCGTTCTTCACCACCAAGGAGGTCGGCAAGGGATCGGGCCTCGGTCTCTCCATGGTCTACGGCTTCGTCAAGCAGTCCGGCGGCCACATCAAGATCTACAGCGAGGAAGACCACGGCACCACGATCAAGCTCTATCTGCCGCCGGGCGAAGGCGCGCCCGACGTCGCCGCAAACGTTGCGCCGCAGGCCGAAGGCGGTGCCGAGACCATTTTCGTGGTCGAGGACGATTCCTTGGTGCGCAACTTCGTCACCGCGCAATTGCAGAGTCTCGGCTACAAGACCATCGCCGGCGCCCGACAGCCGGGTGGCGCTGGAAATGATCGAGGCCGGCCAGGCCTTCGACCTGCTCTTCACCGACGTCGTCATCCCCGGCGGCATCAGCGGGCGCGAGCTCGCCGAGAAGGTCGCAGCGCTGCGCCCCGGGCTCAAGGTGCTCTACACCTCCGGCTACACCGACAACGCCATCGTCCACCACGGCAAGTTAGATGACGGCGTGCTGCTGCTGACAAAACCCTACCGCCGCAACCAGCTCGCCGAGATGATCCGGAAGGCGCTGAATGGTGGCGGCGGGATAGCGCCGAGCTAGCGCGTGGACTCACGAAGGCGCGCCGCGGTCACGTACATATAAGGTCGCGCGCACTGGCTCAGGATGTGAGTTCCGGTTGTCCTCTTGAGACGCCGTGGCTCGCCCAGGATTCGCGCTAGAGGTGTTCCGGAACCGCGTTATGCAACGAGTAAGGCCGTTTTGGTCTTGATCGGACCGGTCTCAAGCGAAAATCAAGCGCATCTCAAGGACAAATCGTCTCACCAGACCAGTCTCTGAGCACGCTCTCGACTACTAATGTTGGAGTCGGCGTCGCGACGGTCCACTGGCGGAGCGCGATGTCGAGCGCAGTCACCAAATGCACAGCTAGGGTCTCGGTCTGCGGCCGCAATTGACGGCGCAGCTTCGACAGGTGCTCGCATGAGAAGACGAGAGTTCATCTTATTGGTTGGTGCGGGGCTGGTCTGGCCTGCGATCGCACGGGCACAGGACGGAGCCAAGCTGCATCGGATCTTCTGGGTCTCCACCGGATCCCAACCGGATCCCTTCCTGGACGGCTTTCGCGAGGGAATGCACGCGCTGGGATACGTCGAGGGCAAGACCGTGACCTTCGAGACGCACTATGCCCCTGGAGATCCGCAGGCATTGCGCAAGATTGTCTCCGAGTTGCACCGGGGCGATATCGACCTTGTCGTCTCGAGCGGTCCGGCGACGCGCGTCATGACTGCGGTCACCGACATCCCCGTGCTGTTTGCATTGAGCGGTGACCCCGTCGCTTTGGGTGTGGTGAAGAGCCTTGCTCACCCCGGCACCAATTTCACCGGCAGCACGTTCCTGTCGCTCGAGCTGGCAGGAAAGCGCGTTGAGCTTCTCAGGGACATTTATCCAAAGCTCCAGAAACTGGCGGTCTTCTCGAACACGGATCATCCGGGAGAGCCGCTGGAATGGCGTGCGACTGTGGAGTCATGCCGGAATCTGGGCATTGAGGCAGCCTACGTTCCGTTCTGTGGCGCCCGCGAAATTGAGAATGCGCTGACGGCTGCCGGCAAAGTGGGCGCCGATGCTCTGCTTGTATTTCCCGATGTTGTGACATTGGTGCATCGTGCGAAGATTGCGGAGTTTGCAATCGAGCACCGGCTGCCTTCGATGTTTGGCTGGTCTGAATATTGTGACGCTGGAGGTCTCTTAAGTTACGGCGCAAACCAGCGCACGACCTATTATCGGCTTGCCACTTATGCCGATCGCATCCTGCGCGGTGAAAATCCATCCGATCTTCCGGTAATGCGCCCCGAGAAGTTTGAACTGGCAGTCAATCTGAAGACAGCCAAGCGTCTGGGTATTGACCTCGATGTGTCATCGATCCTGTTTCGCGCCAGCAAGGTGATCTCCTGAGGGCAGTCATGACGGACGGTGCTCCGCAGTCCTCTTCGTGTGCGATGCCCCCGCGTCGCTCGCTGTTTTGCAAGTACTTCGCGACGCTGTTTGTCGCCGCGGTCGTGCCTCTGATACTCGGCGCGGCCGTCGAGGCATCTTTCGGTTACCGGGACCAGCGTCGCCAGATCAGCGCGGTGCTGCAAGCCGATGCTCGCGCGGCGTCGGACAGAATCGAGGCGTTCACCGACGGCATCCGAGATCAGCTGGGTTGGATGGTGCAGTTTCCCTGGTCTGCTGAAGATGCGCAACATAAGATCGACGCCTTGCGCCTCCTCCAGCAGGTGCCTGCGATCGTTTCGGTTTCGCTTCTGGACGAGACCGGCACCGAACGGGTCTTTGTTTCCCGCCTGCATCTGAACAGGACTGGGCGCGGTATTGACATGTCTGCGGACCCCGCTGTTCTGGGCGCACGGGCCAACAAGGTCTGGTACGGACCGGTTCAGTACCAGCGAGATTCAGAGCCCTACATGAGGATGGCGGTTGCCGGCAGCCTGCCGGCTGCCGGGATTGCGATCGCCGAAGTCAATCTGAAGCTGATCTGGGACGTCATCGCAGCTATTAGAATTGGCGAGACCGGCTACGCCATCGTTATCGATGACTCCGGTCACCTGATCGCCCATCCCGACATCAGCCTGGTTCTGCGCGGCCGCGCCAGTTCGGGCAGTTTCGGCCGGATCAAGCATCTCGTTGGCGCGGCGAGCGAAGCGGCGGTGATAACCGGGGACCGAGGCAAGCCGGTGGTGGCGCTATCCGTTCATGCCGCCGACGTGGGATGGACGGTGATTGCGATGCAGCCGGTCCTGGAAGCCTTTGCATCAATTCGCGCGGCGTTGTGGCGCTCCGCAATTCTCATTGCCTTTGGTGTTCTCATCGCGCTGGCGCTCGCCTATTGGCGCGCGCACAGAATGTCTGGCCCGATCAAGCAACTGGAAGAGGGCGTGGAGCGGATCAGAACCGGACAATTTGAACATCGCATCAAGATCTTCAGTGGTGACGAGTTGCAGCAACTGGCGTTGCGCTTCAATGAAATGGCTTCTGAACTGGCGATCTCGCAGCAAAAATCTGCGCGGATCGAACGGCTGAAGCAGTTCTTGCCGTCACAAGTCGCCGAATTGATCGAGCATTCCCATGAATTGCTCGAAGCGCAGCGACGCGAAGTCGCCGTCATCTTTGGCGACTTGCGCGGCTTCACGGCGTTCTCCACGCGCAATGAACCTGATGTCATCATGGCCGTCATGCGCGAGTACTATGAGGCCGTTGGCGCCGTTACGACTCGTCATGAGGCAACTCTCATCGGCTTCGATGGCGACGGAGTCATGCTCCTCGTCAATGCCCCGGTCGCATGTGAACAGCCGGCAACTCAAGCGGTCCGCCTCGCGATCGACCTGCAAATGACGGTGCAGTCCATCGCCAGCAAGTGGTGCGACGCCGGCCACGCGATCGGCTTTGGTGTGGGCGTTGCCATGGGGCCGGCAACGGTAGGGACGGTTGGTTATAACGGTCGGCTGGACTACACGGCGATGGGAGCCGTCGTGAACCTGGCGTCGCGGCTCTGCGATCTCGCGAAGGACGCACAGATCCTGGCTGATCCGACCATCGCTGGCAGGGTGCGGGACAGCATTCCGTTGGCATCGCTCGGACAGCGGAGCATCAAAGGCTACGACCAGGCACTCGAAGTCTTTGCTGTCGCACCTGCTGACTTGCCCTTGAAACCGTCGGGCTCAGGGCTACGCCGGCGAGAGAAAGAGCCTCAGCCTGGTTGATACACCGGCGTTCAGGGCTAGCGCGTCGCCAGCACCACCGCCGCCAGCGTGAACACCAGCCCGGCGATCTGTCCTGCCCCGAGCGGCTCGCCGAGCGCAAGCGCGGAGGCGACGACGCCGATCACCGGCACCGCCATGGTGCCGATCGCGGCGACCGAGGCCGGCAGGCGCGAAAGCGCTGCGAACCAGCTGACATAGGCGATGCAGAACTGCACCACGGTGGAATAGACCAGCAGCCACCAGCCGACCGGCGTCACCAGCGACAGATGCGTGGTCTCGATCAGGAGGCCGATGATCGAGATCGGCAGGCAGCCGATCCCGATCTGCCAGGCCGCGGCCGTGATCGGCGGCAGATGGATCGGGTACTTCTTCGAGAATACCGTGCCGACGGCAAAGCCGAACGCGCCGCCCAGCGCCATGATGATTCCCGGCAGCTTCTCCGCGCTGGCGGCAATGCCGTTGCCGCCCATGATCGAGGCGAGGCCCGCAAAGGCCATCACCAGCCCGAGGGTGCGCAGCACGGTCGGCCGCTCGCCGAGCACCGGCCAGGCGATGATCGAGGCCCAGACCGGCATGGTGTAGGCGATCAGCGCCGCCTCGCTCGCCGGCAGCCAGAGCAGCGCCAGGCCCATCAGCACCATCCAGCCGGTGACGTTGAGCATGGCGGCGGTGAGGAGGCGCGGCCAGATCGCAGGCTCCACCTTCAGGCTCTGCCGGCGGACGAGCGCCAGCGCTGCCAGCAGCACGGCCCCGAGCACGCCGGTGACCCCGCGCAGGGTCAGCGGCGGCAGCTCAGCGAGCAGGAATTTCGTCACCGGCCAGTTGAAACCCCAGCCGATCGAGGTGATCGCAAGGAACATCAGGCCGGCCGGGGCGATGCGTGGCCGCAGCACCGGGCGAGTCGAATCATGCATGTGGGCAGTCCGGCAAAATCGAGGTCAGCTTGGCGCGGATTCGCACCTCCGACCACCACCTCGGCGGGCATGCCTGCCCTCACCCTCCGTAGGGCTACGTGAGTCCTGCTGACGCAATCCCATCGTCCAAAAATATACCTGCCCTGTGAACAGCGGGATGAAGGTCCGGATCATCACGGGATGGAAATTTTTTCGGTTGGGAATCCCTGAGGACTCACTGATACTTGGCTCAACAACAGGTGCGGGCTTGCCCCCTGTTATCCCCCGCAATCCACCATATTTAGTATTTGATTCAGGAACTCGCACTAGTTCTTGACGGGCGCAACGGAGAGTCCTAGCTTTCGGTCCGTTCGGCGCGAGTGAGTTTGCGTCCCGCCGGCACTCCCCCAAAGGGTCTCGCAAATCACCACTCCGCCGGCCGGCCAAAGGCAGCGGAATAAGGGCTTGTCGCCCTGTGAAAGGGACTTTTCGGGCGCCAGAACGGGCCGGCAAAAGGCTCGAATGGCATCGGTTGAAGAAGTGACGTTGTGGGGCGTTGAACGCATGTCGCGCACATCCCGTTGGGGCGGATGGGCGTGGACATGCCGGCGGGTGATCGATGCACGCATCGAGGAATCGCGTCGGGAGAAACTGGGCCGGAATCCACCGGCTGAACTGCGAAGCCTTAAGGCCGAACGGCCGGGAGGACTCGCGAAGCGAAATGACGACCCGGCACGCCCTCAACGAGGGGCGGGACCGGTCAAAGAAAAGGACGGGGCAAGACCATGCGGATTGAGCGGCGCCACACCACCACGGGACAGTCACCTTACGCGGGAATCGAATTCCGCCTGACCACGTCGGAGATTCGCAATCCCGACGGCTCGGTCGTGTTCAAGCTTGAGAACGTCGAGGTGCCGACCGAGTGGTCGCAGGTCGCCTCCGACGTGCTCGCCCAGAAGTATTTCCGGAAAGCCGGCGTTGCCGCGCGCCTGAAGAAGGTCGAGGAGGAATCCGTCCCCTCCTTCCTGTGGCGCTCCGTGCCCGACACCGATGCGCTCGCCGCGCTGCCTGAGAAGGAGCGCTATGTCAGCGAGCTCAGCGCCAAGCAGGTGTTCGACCGCCTCGCCGGCTGCTGGACCTATTGGGGCTGGAAGGGCGGCTATTTCACCAATGACCAGGACGCCCAGGCCTTCTACGACGAGCTCCGCTACATGCTCGCCATGCAGATGGTCGCGCCGAACTCGCCGCAATGGTTCAACACCGGCCTGCACTGGGCCTATGGCATCGACGGCCCCGGCCAGGGCCACTATTACGTCGACCCCTTCACCGGCAAGCTGACCAAGTCCAAGTCGGCCTACGAGCACCCGCAGCCGCACGCCTGCTTCATCCAGGGCGTCGGTGACGACCTCGTCAACGAGGGCGGCATCATGGACCTCTGGGTCCGCGAAGCCCGCCTGTTCAAATACGGCTCCGGCACCGGCTCGAACTTCTCGCGTCTGCGCGGTGAAGGCGAAAAGCTCTCCGGCGGCGGCCGCTCGTCCGGCCTGATGAGCTTCCTCAAGATCGGCGACCGCGCCGCGGGCGCGATCAAGTCTGGCGGCACCACCCGCCGCGCCGCCAAGATGGTCGTCGTCGACGTCGATCACCCCGACATCGAGACCTATATCGACTGGAAGGTGAAGGAGGAGCAGAAGGTTGCCGCCCTCGTCACCGGATCCAAGATCAACCAGAAGCACCTCAAGGCGGTGCTGAAGGCCTGCGTGAACTGCGAAGGCTCGGGCGACGATTGCTTCGACCCCGAGAAGAACCCAGCGCTCCGCCGCGAGATCAAGCTCGCGCGCCGCAGCCTCGTGCCTGACAACTACATCAAGCGCGTCATCCAGTTTGCGAAGCAGGGCTACAAGGACATCCAGTTCGACACCTACGACACCGACTGGGATAGCGAAGCCTACCTCACGGTCTCCGGCCAGAACTCCAACAACTCGGTCTCGCTGAAGGACGACTTCCTCCGTGCCGTCGAGACCGACGGTGACTGGAACCTGAACGCACGCACCTCCAAGAAGGTGACGAAGACGCTGAAGGCGCGCGACCTCTGGGAAAAAATTGGTTACGCCGCCTGGGCGTCGGCCGACCCGGGCCTGCACTTCAACACCACGATGAACGACTGGCACACCTGCAAGGCGTCCGGCGACATCCGCGCGTCGAATCCGTGCTCGGAATACATGTTCCTGGACGACACGGCCTGTAACCTGGCGTCCGCGAACCTGCTCACGTTCTACAACACGACGACAAAACAGTTCGACGTCGCCGGCTACGAGCACCTCTGCCAGCTCTGGACCATCGTGCTCGAAATCTCCGTGATGATGGCGCAGTTCCCCTCGCGCGCGATCGCCGAGCTCTCCTACGAGTTCCGCACGCTTGGCCTCGGCTACGCCAATATCGGCGGCCTCCTGATGACCATGGGGCTCTCCTATGACTCCAAGGAAGGTCGCGCGCTCTGCGGCGCGCTGACCGCTGTGATGACCGGCATCACCTACAAGACCTCGGCGGAGATCGCGGCCGAGCTCGGCACCTTCCCCGGCTACAAGAAGAACGCCGCGCACATGCTGCGCGTCATCCGCAACCACCGCCGCGCCGCCCATGGCGAGGCTTCCGGCTACGAGGCGCTCTCCGTCAACCCGGTGCCGCTCGACCACGCCTCCTGCCCGCAAGCCGACATCGTCACCCATGCCAAGGCGGCCTGGGATGCGGCGCTCGAGCTCGGCGAGCAGCACGGCTATCGCAACGCCCAGACCACGGTGATCGCGCCGACCGGCACGATCGGCCTCGTCATGGACTGCGACACCACCGGCATCGAGCCCGACTTCGCGCTGGTAAAATTCAAGAAGCTCGCCGGCGGCGGCTACTTCAAGATCATCAACCGTGCGGTGCCCTCCGCGCTGCGCGCGCTCGGCTATCGCGAGAGCGAGATCGCGGAGATCGAGGCCTACGCCGTCGGCCACGGCTCGCTCTCCAACGCGCCCGGCATCAACGCCTCGACGCTGAAGGCCAAAGGCTTCACCGATGAAGCCATCGCCAAGGTCGAGAAGGCCCTGCCGACCGCCTTCGACATCAAGTTCGCCTTCAACAAGTGGACCTTTGGCGAAGATTTTATTCGCGACCAGCTGGGTATCGGCGCAGAAGCCATTGCGGCTCCGGGCTTCGACCTGCTCCAGGCCGTCGGCTTCACCAAGCGCGAGATCGAGGCGGCCAACGTCCACATCTGCGGCGCGATGACGGTGGAAGGTGCCCCGCACCTCAAGGCCGAGCACTATCCGGTGTTCGACTGCGCCAACCCCTGCGGCAAGATCGGCAAGCGCTACCTGTCGGTCGAGAGCCACATCCGCATGATGGCAGCTGCCCAGCCCTTCATCTCGGGTGCGATCTCCAAGACCATCAACATGCCGAACGACGCCACGGTGGAGGACTGCAAGTCCGCCTACATGCTGTCGTGGAAACTGGCCCTGAAAGCCAACGCGCTCTATCGCGACGGCTCAAAACTCTCGCAGCCGCTCAACTCGCAGCTCATCAGCGATGATGAGGACGAGGACGATGCGGTCGAGACGCTCTACGAGAAGCCGATGGCCGCACGTGCCGCCCAGGTCTCGGAGAAGATCGTCGAGAAGCTGGTCGAGCGCATCATCGTGATGCGCGAGCGCGAGAAGATGCCGGATCGCCGCAAGGGCTACACCCAGAAGGCGGTCGTCGGCGGACATAAAGTCTATCTCCGTACCGGCGAGTATGACGACGGCCGTCTCGGCGAGATCTTCATCGACATGCACAAGGAAGGCGCAGCGCTCCGCTCCTTCATCAACAATTTTGCGATCGCGGTGTCGCTGGGCCTGCAATACGGCGTGCCGCTCGATGAATATGTCGACGCCTTCACCTTCACCCGCTTCGAGCCGGCGGGCCCCGTGCAGGGCAACGACAGCATCAAGTACGCGACCTCGATCCTCGACTACGTCTTCCGCGAGCTGGCGGTGAGCTACATGTCGCGCTTCGATCTCGCCCATGTCGATCCGACCGAGTCGAACTTCGACGCGCTCGGCAAGGGCGTCGAGGAAGGCAAGGAGCCGGACGAGACCCAGCACGCGACCAAGCTGGTCTCGCGCGGCCTCACCCGCTCCCGCACCGACAACCTCGTCGTGATGCGCGGCGGCTCCGCCGCGATCGCGCCAGGCAACGACAGTGCTCCGACCGGCGGCAGCAAGGTCACGGCCCTCGCCTCCCACGGCACGTCGGCCCGGGCCAGCGATGCCATCGAAGGCGCCGTCGCCCTGAAGCAGGAAACGAGCCACGACCTCTCCCCCACGGAGAAGCTCGAGCAGCTGCAGTGGAGCAAGGCCGGCACCGCGCAAACCATCGTCCCCACCAAGGCCGAGCGCCGCGCCGAAGCCAAGGCCAAGGGCTACGAAGGCGAGATGTGCTCGGAGTGCGGCAACTTCACGCTGGTGCGGAATGGCACGTGCATGAAGTGCGATACTTGCGGCAGCACGACGGGGTGTTCGTGACGCATTAGAGAGCAGAGTAGCAACGATCGTCATGCCCGGGCTTGTCCCGGGCATCCACGAAGGGCGGCCGAGAGGCCGCCCTTTTTGTCGCCGAATACACCTGGACAAATCGAGTCCCACATATTCAATCGAATGACGGCCCACCTATCGCCGGAGCCCGGCATATCGATCGCCGTTATGGCTTCAATCCGCAGGAACTTTCGAATATCCTGCGCGTGGTCGAGGACAACCGCGATCGCTTCGACGAACACACGATGTGGGTCGAACTGTCCGATGGCCGGACACTCGGCATGCCGCTTGCGTGGTTTCCGCGCCTGCTGCATGCAACGCCAGGCCAGCGTAACCAAGTCGAATTGAGCCGGGCCGGCCTGCATTGGGAAGCGCTGGACGAGGACATCTCGGTCACCGGCCTGCTCGCCGGACGTGGAGACGTCACGGGGTCAACTTAACACGCGGCGTAATCCATACGATGGGTGGCGAGACCCGTCGATCTGGAGACCAGGAACATCAATCCATTGCCCGTCCTTCGCGACTTCGCTCCGCTGTCCGCTTCGGCCGCGGTGTCGGGACTTTAAGCTGATGCGAAGGCAGAACGATGGCCGTGACCTGCGGTTGCTCCTGGACATGCGCCCCTCCCAGCACGCCGACTTGAACCGGCGAGATCGGCAGCCCGTTCACTTCATAGGTTGGCAGCTCGGCAGCGAATCCTGCAGTTGCACCGGCCAGCGAGATCACGACAGCGGCCGCAATGATAAGTGACTTCGTTTTCATGGCAATTCTCCTGGATGACATGTTCAAAGCCGCAAATATGCACCCGCGCCGTGCCGTCAATGAGATGATGATAATCATATAAAAACATCATCGTGATCGACCTTGAGCGGCCGAGAGCGAGCAATTCATTTCACCGCCGCGCACGGGCGCGGATCTGCCTGCTCAATCTCCCTGCCAAATCGGAAGAATATTCTCGGCTATCAGACGAATGCAGCCCGTGGGTGGAACTCGATGGGTGGAGCGAAGCGATACCCATCACCAACTCATCGACAAGAGTGATGGGTTTCCTACGAGCTGCTTGGCTCGGTCCCATCTTTCGGAATCAGATCCCGAATCTCCACAAGCGCCTCCAGCGCAATCTCGCAGGCTCCGTCGATGAATTCCTCGCCCCGCGGAGTCGCGTTGATCAGTCTCCTCATGTCCGCTTGATACTGACCCTTCGCAAGATTCAACCGGTTCAGCGCGGCCGACACGACATGATGGGTGATGGCCGGAGATTGCGCGATCTCGCCCAGCGCTGAACGCTCATGCAAGTGGATCGCGGCAAGATCGAAGGCGTCGCGGGCCGTGTAGGTCGATGCGCGATAGACCAGTTTCTTGGTCGCGATTTCCGCAGACCGCTCCGCCGCAATGGAGCGCGCGCCAAACCTCAATTCATATGTCGGATTGGCGGTGTACGACGGGGCGTTCAGGAAATCGATCTCACCGACGTCGCGCAGGACGAGTTTCAGGTACTTGCCCGGCCATTGCCAACTATCGCAAAGCGACTTCGTCACCGGGTTCATGTTCGGCGCGAGGTTCTTCAAGTCTGTGCTTGAATCCAGGAAGATATCGACGTCGTAGCTGATCCGATGCCCCAGAATCTGCGTCAGCGCGGTGCCGCCGCCGAACGTCCACGGTCCGGCGCCCCCCTCCAGACTATCGAGGGCGATCAGCGCCTTCTGCAGGAGATCTTCCCACCTCGAGGGAAGCCATCTCCCTGACCCATCTTTCATTCTCGGACTCCGTGACCTGCCAGGCCTCGATTGCCTTCAATAACTCGTCGAACGTCACGATATGATCAACGACGAGATTGTGGATGACTGATACATCGACCTCGTCGAACAACGCCTGCACGTGCACGCGCCATTTTCGCTCGGAGATCTCCCCCTTCAGACATGCCAGCAGCGTCCCTTCGTCGATGCGGTCAGGCATCGGCGTGTTGATCGTCGTCACGGCTGCAGTCAGGTTCTCGAACGCATCTTTCAACATCCCCACAATATGGTGCCATTCGAGGAAAGCCTCAACCGGCGCCACCGCTTCATCGTTAATCCGGATCACGCAAAGGCCTGACAGGCCATTGATAATACGAGTCTTTTGACGTACTTCCCCCGAGACCCATGCCAGGAAAGCGCAAGCCCCTCCTCCCTCGCCTTCGCAACATCCGGCGGGGCGCTCGATGGGTGCGCAAGACGTTCGCGCGAGCTCCGCAGCTGGTCCGGATCGCAGGCGCCTCCGCGATCCTGCTCGCCGCCGTCGCCTTCCTGAACCTCGCCTACCACGTCATCCGCAAGCCAACAGAACTGTTCTTCTTCGTCGGCAATTCCCTCGACAAGGAGCCCGCCGAAACTTGGCGCCACTATGGCCCCCTCTTCCGCACCTATTCCACCACCACCATCACCCCCGAATTGCTGGCCGCGCTGGCGCAGGTGGAGAGTTCTGGCAATCCGGTGGCGCGCACCTATTGGCGCTGGCGGTGGAGTCTTAATCCGCTGGCGATCTACCGGCCTGCCTCCAGCGCCGTCGGGCTCTTCCAGATGACCGGTCCGGCCTACCGTGACGCCGCGCGGTTCTGTGTCCGCGGCAACGCGGTCACGGAGACCGGCTGCGGATCTGCCTTCTTCTATATCCGCGCGATCCCGAGCCACGCCATCGAACTGACGTCGGTGTATCTGGACCGCCAGGTGGCCATGGTTCTCGGCCTCGCGGGCGATGTGAAGGCGAGCGGGCCGCAGAAGCAGGATCTGGCCGCCTTCATCCATCTCTGCGGCGCGGGTCCCGCCACAGCCTTCGCGCGCCGCAAGTTTCAGATGATCGTAGGGGAACGCTGCGGCGATCACCTCGTCGCGGGCTATGTCGGGAAGGTCAACGCGATGAAGCGGCAGTTTCTGCGGCTGGCGGCGGAAGATCCGTAGATCCGTAGGGTGGGTTAGCTGGCGGTCGCGCGAAGCGCGGTCCGCTGGCGTAACCCACCCTACGGCCCTGCCGATGCCCGGCAAAATCTCACCACATGGCCGCCACGCAAGCGACAACCCACAATCGCGATTTCAGCGCAAACGCGACGGAGGCTCGCGGCTTCACGATATTCAGGAGCCATTTGCAATGTTGAGTAGGATAGAAAATAAGCCAACGGGAAAATCCGGCCGGCGCGGCGGGAAGAAGAAGGCCGGGCAACGGACCGGGGCCGGCGAGCAACACGCAACTGCAGCGCATCCATTGCCGGATGCCTCGGCGGAGATCAGCCAAGAGAACGAGCAAGAGAAACGGCAAGAGAACAGGCAAGAGAACAAGCAAGATACCGAGCAAGAGGTAGAGACGAGCCCACAGATCAGTGCGCAGATACCCTCGCCCGCAGCCTTGCCGTCCGGGATGGAGATCGCTGCCAGCGCGCCCGTCGCACCGGTGGAACCCTCCCTGGCCGGCACGCAGGCGATTGCCGATGCCTATAGCGGCTACATCAAGACGTCGCTTGAGCACGCCTGGACCTTCCTGGGAAAGCTCGCGACGGCGCGCTCACCCGTCGAGGCCTTTGAGCTTCAGATGGAGTACGCGAAACAGGCGTGCGACTCCTTTGTCGCCGAATCCCAGAAGATCGCCGAGCTGCATGAACAAATGACCAGACAAAGGGTCATGCATCTTGAGGGGTTCGTGGCCAAGCTCACCCAGACGACGCTCGAAATCCGCGCCACTCGTCACTAACGACCGGAAGCCCTACCCACCATTTGACGTGATGGGTTTCTCGAGAGGCTCAACCCATCCTGCGTCCGACCGGCCGTTGTGTCCCGTCAGTCCCCGGACTTAAGGACCGCCTGGAGTTCAGTACCCTGACTTGCTCGAGCCGCCGGTGGTCGGCCTCGTGCTCGCGCCGGTGGTTTGACCTGTGGTTTGTCCTGGAGCGTAGCTCGACGCGCCGGGGCTGGTCTTCTTCGAGGCCTTCGCGTGATGCTTCTTCTTATGTCCAGGAGCGTAGCTGGAAGCGCCCGGCTCGCCTTTCTTGGAACCCATTTGCTGCATCTCCTGACCTGGCGTCTTGCTCGATACGCCCTGAGCAAACACGGCTGGTGCTGTCGCCATGACAACGGCAGCAGAGAGCGCGATGATCATCGTTTTCATGTTGTCCTCCTCTGACAAGCCCCTCAAGGAAACGGAATGAGCCAGCGCCCGTTCCTCCATGGGAACGTTCATGGTGAGAACAGCGCTGCTCGACCGGTCCCTTTCGCCACCGCAACGCCATGAACGGGTTTTTTCGAAACAGATCATGCCGCAAGGCAAAACCGATCACGACTGTTCGATCAGGATCGGTGAACCGAGCTCTTCGAAACGAAAGAGCTGAAACACCCGCTGGCCATTGAAGTCGAGCACTCTCAAATCATCGGTCTCGTGCAGGTTGCTTTCGACCGCCTGAAAGTGCCCGCCGTAGCGCTCCCTGGCGAGCGACAAGGGAACCTCGAACGCGACGAACTTGCCGATACCTTTTTGCCTGAGCACCCCGAGAAGCTTCAGGTCGTTCAGGGACTCATGCGAGGTGAGAACAAGCAGCGGACCGCTCGCCGTAAGCAGCAAAAGCGATTTCATCGGATCCTCCTTTGCACCCTACCTGATCTTCGCCAGGCACTCCTTCAGGCGCTCCAGCTCCGTCCGAACCTGGGCCTCCATGGCGTCTTGCAGTGCGAGGATGCCTCTGCTGGACAATTCCGCGGAGGCCTTTCTGTCCAGATTCTGCTTCCAGTCCCGGATGCCTTGCTTGGTGACCCGTTGGGCCTCCGCCGTCGTCTTGGCGTATTCCTTCATGCAGGCGTCGGCCATTGAGCATGTCTGGCACTCCTGGGCGGCGGCCGGACTTGAAAGAAGCAGGGCGAGTATCGTGGTAGGGAGCCTCATTGCGGTTCCTCCCGCGATAGCATAGCACGTCGCAGGGATGCCTGGGGAAGCAGCCCCCGGCTGTTTCAGCGCCAGAAGATCTAAAGCGATCGCGCGACCGCGCCGTGTCGCGCATCGTGTGCCGAGGTCGCCATAAATTCTCCCGCACCGCCCTGTCTTGATCACGACGGCAGCGGAAACTATCCTCTCACAACTCGGACTGCCGCACTCATCCGTTGACACGAAAATGAATAGAGAGCGCTCGGTGCCTGAGACGAACGACCCCAAGCCTGATACTGCCAAGCCTGATGCGTCCAAGCCTGATGCGTCCAAGCCTGATGCGTCCAAGCCTGATGCCGCCAAGCCGGACGAGCCGCGCGCCGACGGCGAGCTGGCGCGGGCCTATGACCGGATCAAGAGTGCAGAGGAAGACCTTGCGCGGCTGGACCGGCTGGTTTCCGGAATGGAACGCGACAGCGAAGGCCCGCGGGCCTCGCACGCAAGCCTTGGTGCGCCGGCAGCCGCCACTTCCGGAAACAAGGTGCCGACACCGGATGCCAGGGTTCCGAATGCCAAGATTCCGAACGCCAAGTTTCGCGATCAAGGCCTGAAGGGAGATCGGACCATGATGCGCGCCTTGGTCGGCCTCGTGCTGGCGATCGGCCTTCTCGGTGCCGCCTTCGCTTCGCAATATCGCGATGAGGCCAAGTCGATCGGCAAGTCGATCATGGCGCGATGGGCTCCGCCGGCCGCGAGCACGCCTCCGCAGGCGTCCGCGGTGGAAAGCCCAGTGCAGCCGCGGGCAATGCGACTGGCTGCTGCGGATGAGCCGAGCCCGGTGCCCGCGCCGCCGGTCGCCAAGGATGCGGAAAGCGTCCCGAAGCCCGGCGCCACAGCGCCTGAGGCGTCATCGTCCGATCTCGCGCAATCGCTCAAGGCCATCACGAGCGAGCTTGCGAGCATGAACGGGAAGCTCGAGCAGCTGAAAAGCCGCAACGAGCAGACCCTGCGTGAGCAAGCCGACACCATTCAGCAGCTCAAGGCGGCACAGGAGAAGGATGCGGCGGACAATGCGCGCCTCGCTGCGCAGGTCCAGGCGCTGCAAACGCAACTGACCACTTCATCCGCGCCTGCCGCCGCAAAGCCCGTCGTGCGCAGTGTGAACAACGAAGCGGCCGCGCAGGCCCGGCCGCACGTCCCAGCGGCCGCACCCCGGCGGCCCAGGCCGCCGCCGCGAGGCCCCTGGATGCCGCCGCGCTATATGGCCGATCCTTACTACGGCGATCCGGATTGGTGAGCCCGAAAGGCGCGATTGGATGTGAAGTGCCGTAGGGTGGGTTAGCCTGCGGCGGCGCAAAGCGCAGTCCGCTGGCGTAACCCACCTCTTTTGATTTCCGCGGAGGCAGACGTGGTGGGTTACGCTGCGCGAGCTGCGCTTCGCGCAGTCGCGGAGCTAACCCACCCTACGGAGTTACGCCCCCCTCACGGT
Source organism: Bradyrhizobium sp. USDA 376 (assembly GCF_054063675.1). Lineage (NCBI taxonomy): Bacteria > Pseudomonadati > Pseudomonadota > Alphaproteobacteria > Hyphomicrobiales > Nitrobacteraceae > Bradyrhizobium > Bradyrhizobium sp. USDA 376. The sequence continues at coordinate 6,088,711 of NZ_JBSSGN010000001.1, read as the reverse complement.
ACTTCGCTCATCGACACCTTGGCGGCGATCCCGGGCAGCTCGGAGTCTTCCGGTGCAAGCTCCTCATCGGAAGACGGGCCGACCGAGACTTCCGCCATTCTGCGTTTGACATGTTCGCATGTCTTGCGGACGTCCTCGGTGAACAGCGCGCATTCTTCGATGCGCTTGAAGATCTTCCGTCCCTCTTCACGATACCCCGCCGCCGTTTCCCGCATGAAGGCGATCGCATCATGGACCTGGGCCGTCAGCGCCTCGCATTTTTGCGCGGCGTCGATCAACTCGGTGCCCATGGCCTCGATCTCTTTTGCAGCGGACTCATAGTCGCGAATGACCGCCTCTGCACTGAGCGCGCCGACGCGCGTGACGCCTGCGGTGTGCTCGACGTAATCAGGCAAAGCAATGGACGTGAGAGAGCTTCCCGGGCGTACCGACGCAATGTCCGCCTCGAGCTGGACCAGGTTCACGCCTTCCCGTCTGCGCAATTGTTCGACACTTGCCATGATTGATCCTCCCAATACGCACCCAGAACCCCAAACCGTATTGGTTTATTACGGGGGTAAGTGGCATTCTACACCGATGTATTCTTGACAGTCGCAGCTTTGCCATTTTTTCCCGATCGCTGACGCCGCACGCAGCGATGATGGATGCATCGTCGCGCAACCTCCCCTCGTCGCGGGCTTCAACGCGATGCAGCGGCAGCTTTTGCGGCTTGCGGCGGAGGACGGGGACTAGCAAGGGGGCGTAGTGCCGTAGGGTGGGTTAGCCTGCGGCGGCGCGAAGCGCAGTCCGCTGGCGTAACCCACCTCTTTGATTTCCGCGGAGGCAGAAGCGGTGGGTTACGCTGCGCGAGCTGCGCTTCGCGCAGTTGCTTTGCTAACCCACCCTGTACCCTTTTGGGGTTCGCATCCAGTCGAAGGTGTAGACTGGAACACGGGCCGATCCGCCGGGAGCAGCCTTGCCCACCTGTGTCTTGAACACCGACGTAGGAGCCGCGCCCCGGCAGAGCGGCCGCGGTCGAGATCCAGTAGGAGGTTCGCGCCGAGAGCGCCAGTACAGGGATCGATCAGGATCGCGGTGGCCCGCTTTTTGAGAGCAAGGAGGTCCCAACAATGCTCGAAGATGTACGCTGGTTCGTCGGGATCGATTGGGCAACGCAGAGCCATAGCGTTTGCCTGCTGGATACCGAAGGAAGACAGGTTGCTCACTGCGAGTTCGCCCATGAGGGTGCGGGCCTGACGGAGTTGCGCGACTGGCTGCTGCAGAAGACCAACGCCGCACCGGGGCAGATCGCCGTGGCGATCGAGATGCCGCACGGCCCGGTGGTGGAGGTGTTGCTCGAACACGGGTTTGCGGTGTTCGCGATCAATCCCAAGCAGCTTGACCGCTTCCGTGATCGCTTCACGGTGGCTGGTGCCAAGGATGACCGCCGCGATGCCCATGTGCTCGGAGCTTCGCTCCGCACGGATCGCGCGGCGTTCCGTCGGCTTGTGGTCGACGATCCCACGATGATCGAGCTGCGCGAGTGGTCGCGCTTGGCCGACGAACTGCAGCAGGAGCGCACACGTCTTGCCAACCGGCTGCGCAAGCAGTTGTGGCGATATTATCCGCAGGCCACCAAGCTGACCGACGATGTCGCTGACGAATGGTTCCTGGCGCTTTGGCAGATGGTGCCGACGCCGGCCCGTGCGGCCAAGGCCAGCGAGAAGGCAATTGCACGCGTTCTGAAAGCCCATCGCATCCGCCGCCTTGATGCGGCGGGGGTGCTCGAAACTTTACGCGAGGCCCCGCTGTTCGTGGCACCCGGCACCACCGAGGCCGCCTGCGCACACATCCGCAGCTTGGCGGCACGACTGCACCTGGTCAATCAGCAGATCAAGGAGGCGCATCAGAACCTGGACCGTCTGTGCGTCGCAATCGAAGGCGAGGAGAAGGCCTCGGGGCAGAGCTCGGAGCAGTGCGACGTGACGATCCTTCGCTCCTGGCCAGGAATCGGCAGGATCCATCTCGCCACGCTGCTCGCCGAGGCCGCAGAGCCTCTGCGCAGGCGAGATTATCATGCTCTGCGCGCCTTGGCAGGGGCCGCGCCGGTGACGCGGCAAAGCGGCAAGCAACGCTTCGTGATCCGTCGCCTCGCCTGCAACAGGCGGCTACAGAGCGCCGTCCATCACTGGTCGCGGGTCGCCATCCAACACGATGAGGCCAGCAGGCGACGCTATGATGCCTTGCGACAGCGAGGACATGGCCACGCGCGTGCTCTGCGCACTGTAGGGGATCGCTTGCTCTTTGCCTTGTGCACGACGCTCAAGCGACACACCCCATACGAGGCGGACTATAGCGCAAGGACCTCCACTAAAGCCTGAGCCTCATTCCTTTGTTCGGCCGGTGTGACCATTCCTTCGTCCCGACCTGCCGATCGCCACAGCGCCGCGCGCAGACGCTGTCCAGGAGGCCGTCGGCACCGGCAACGCCGGCGCGAAGCGTCCTGGACGGCGGCGAGCACGGCGCTATGCTCGCCCATCAAGGACGTCTACCTCTTGACCACGGGTAGGAGGTCCTACGGACCTTTGCCCACCCTGCGAAGCGTCGATCATTACCACCAATACGGCCAGCGCCACGCTTCATAGCGAATATAGGACGGCACCAGCGGCGGGCCGTAGGGATCGACGCGGTCGTCTTCCGGGCGATAGCGATAGCGCGGAACGACGTTGTAATCCCACGGCGTCGGCCTCAGCACCGGCGCCGTGACGATGAGCCTCTCCTGTGGTGCACGAACGACGACGGCCTTCCGCGTCCGGGCTTCCGCACCTGATATCCCCTGGCTGCACAGCACCAGGGCCGTTCCGAGCGCACAGGCGAGCGTCATTTTTGTCATGCGTTGGTCTCCTTGCCGGCAGAGTGCAAAAGGACTCAAGGCAAGGCAAGCGAATTTCGCTTCCCCGTTGCAGCTATCGCATATGAAGAAGAGTGGTGGATAGCTCGTCCATAGCGCATCCTTCGAGACGCCCGCCGATGGCGGGCCCTCAGGATGAGGGCGGAGTGCGCGGCAGCAATTCAACGGGGCCAATGCTGCTTAGCCTCATCCTGAAGAGACCGCTGGAAGCGGTCGTCTCGAAGGGCGAGGCGCTTGCTCTGGCCGTCACCAAGAAGCCATCTGCGATAGCCCTTCCCCGTCGCAGCGGCGGCGACATCCGGTCAGCGCCGTGAGTCTCGCCTCGCCTGTGCCCGCTTGTTGGCCTGTGAAACCCGCCCAATCTTCGAGGGAGGAAGTTTGACGGTTCGACGACGGCTCGGCAGTGCGCGCATGCCGTCATGTGACGTGGGATGATTTTCCGGGCGCGCGAACTGCCTGGCCCGGCGCAGCGCCAGCGCCCGCCGGGCGGCTTCGCCAAGTTCGCGCCTCGCTTCAAAGTTCTGGAGTCGTCTCAGCTCCTTGTTGACGCGCTTGAGGGCGGCAACAAAAACCTCCTTGCGCCGGAACGTGCTTGCCCCCGCCCCCGGCGTGCGGCGGCCACCGGGATCGGCCGAACCTTTCGCGACGCGTCGTTGGCGGTGCCCGAGCGTTCGTTCCTTGTCGCGAAGGTCACGCAGGAGGTTGCGCAATGTCTCCAATGCCGCGCGATCGACGTCTCCGATCGCGGGATGGTGGGACGTCAGAACGATCTGCTGTTCTTCGTGGTTCAAGATGCTGGACTCGAATTTACATGGCCTCGACATCCTTTTCCTCCTTCGACGAATGGGAAAGCCAGGGGACGTCGCTATCGAGCACGACATCGGCAGCCGCGAGCCGGCGGAAAAGCGCCCTGCGGCGGGCAATCGGGGGCCAGGCGTAAAGAAAGATGTCGGACGGCTTCCAGATCGCAACCCAGCCGAATATCAGGAAGCTCTCCTGCAGGATCCGGGAAACGGGACTCGCGTCCAGCTTTCGCGACACGAGCCAGCCGAGCACCAGGCAAAACGACAGGATGGAAAGGCCAACCGCAAGCGAGAGCCGTCCGGTCCTAAACAGCTCCCGCATCTCCCGGGTCATGGCCTGGCTTCTGAGGTCGAAATGATCCTTCACCGCGATGACGATGTCGCTTGCGGACGGTTTCGAAAGTTCGTCTGACGGCAGATGAATGACGATCGCGATGGACGCATCGATCGGTAATTCCTGCGCACGGCCCACGATGTAGTCTTCGGCTTCGAGCGCAAGCTCACTTTCCCTGAAGGGCGACGGATCCAGCGTGTTGAAGAGCTGCGACACCTTCCGAAGCTTCAGCTCGATGCGGCCGGTCGGCATGGCCATGGCATCCATTGCAAGCCATCGTCACGTTTTCCGTGCCAACGTGTCCCGACCGATGGCTTGCCGCCATCGGGAAATGTACTGAGGACCGGGGCAGGACTATCGCATATGAAGATGCGTGGCGGATAGCTCGCCCCGCAGCCCATCCTTCGAGACGCCCGCCGATGGCGGGCCCTCAGGATGAGGGCGGAGCGCGCGGCGGCAATTTCAACCGGGCCAATGCTGCTTAGCCTCATCCTGAGGAGACCGCGGAGCGGTCGTCTCGAAGGACGAGGCGCTTGCTCTGGCCGTCACCAAGAAGCCATTGGGGTCCGGGGGGCGTCGTACCGATGCACTTTTTGACGGTTATGGCAGCACGCTTGACCCGGATGAGCGCGCCCGACGCAACGCCTCAGCCAGCTTCGTCCTTTGCTTGCCCCAGCGGGTCTCTTCGGCCTCGGCGCGTTCGTCAAGAGCGGCGCGCTCGGCTTCGATCTCCTCGGTGCGCGCCGCGTGCTCCCGCCTCGCCTCGTCCAGCGCCGCCTCGGCCGCGGCGACCGCCTTATCGCGGCGCGCGCGCTCTTTGGCACGGGCGGCCTCCTCCTTGCGGCGCTCGGCTTCGCGCTGCCGCTCTTCCTTCTCGAACGCCGCGGCGGCCTTTCGCGCGTCTTGATCGTCGACCTTGCGGGACGGTTTGTGTGCCGTCTTGGCGGCGCGCTTGCTCGGCCTGGGCTTGCGTTTGGGCTTGCTCTCGGCGTCGGCGAGATCGGTCGGCAGCTCCGCACTCTCGGTGAACGGACGGTCCGATCCGACCGGACGCCTGAGCACGACGCCCGGCTTGGCCAAGGTCGCGGCGACGATGTCGGGATCGTCGCTCTCCCGGGCAACGCCCTGATGGAACAGATTGGAGCTGGCGCCCCAGGCCTCGAGCGCCGCCTTCATCGAGGGGGCCGCGACCGCCTGGTCGTAGAAGCCGAGCGAGGTCTGGTAGGTCTTCAGTTGTCTCTTGAGTTGTTTCGGCATGTCGCCCCGCGACGCATCAGCCCCCGGCCGTCGCCAGTGCCACAATGCCATCATGCCCCTGTTTTGCCCGACGGGTCAAATGCTGTTCGGTATCGCCGAAATCGGTCCAAGCGACAGGGCGCAAGTCTCGTCCTTGCGCCATTCCTCCCATGGCTCGGCCTTGCCCGACGGGTCACGCGATGTTCGGTATCGCAGAACTCTGAAATCCCTGACGATTTCTACTGTGCATGGGGTTGTTTTCGACGTTTCTTTTGCTACCCACCAATCAACGCGTCATCGCAATCCGCAGGAAGGATCACCATGAACGGCAATCGCTATTACGGCGTCCGCGTCGAGGGCGCGAAATACGGCGTGGGCTTCGGCTCGGCGCTCGCCATCGCGATCTCCTACACCAACAACCATTCGATCCTGTGGGCGATCATCCACGGCATCCTGGGCTGGCTCTACGTGATCTTCGTGGCGCTGTTCCGGTGATATCGCACCGGCAGGCGAGGACCGGGCCGCGCCGTCCTTAAGCTTTCCCTTGCTTTCCCGGTTCCCGCCCCTACGGTCGCGCCGCGAACGAAGCTTTGAATGAGACAGATATGACCGACACGATGAAATGCCCCGCGTGCAGCTCCGAGCACGCCTACCAGGACCGCGACCTCTGGGTCTGCCCGGAGTGCGGCCACGAGTGGAGCGGTGCGGCGGATGCGGCTGCGGACACGACGCCGGAGGCAGGCGTGCGCGATGCCAACGGCAATATGCTTAACGACGGTGACAGCGTCATCGTGATCAAGGATCTCAAGATCAAGGGCTCCTCCTCGGTCGTGAAGGGCGGCACCAAGGTGCGCAACATCCGCCTCCAGGACGCCAGCGACGGACACAACATCGCCTGCAAGATCGACGGCATCGGCGCGATGAACCTGAAGTCGGAGTTCGTGCGGAAGGCGTAAGCACGCGCCGGCGGTCCCGCGCGGTAACGCTAACGCCGGTTCCTTCCTTGGAACATACAATTCCCCTTATCCAATCGGGAAAAATGTGTAATCTGCCTCCTGCCGGGCAGGCCTTTGTAGCGCGTAGCTATTTTATCAACCCGGGGCTGGCATTTCGACGACGCGTTAGATTGCATCACAGCTTTGAGACTTGAATGGCCGCCCCCCGGGGCGGCCTTCCCGTTTTCCGGGGGCCTAGCGCTGCCGCTGCCCCAGATAGAATCCGCACAGCACCGTCATGAGGCCGGCCGTCTGCAACAGCGTCGGCGGCTCGCCGAGCAGGAGCCAGCCGGTCAGCAGCGTCAGCGCCGGCACGCAGGCCGGAAACACCGCGGCGCGGGCAACGCCGAGGCGCTGCACTGAGACCGCGAACAGATAGAGCGCGGCCGGACCCGCAAGCACGCCCTGCGCCAGCGCCTGGATCGCGTTCTCCCACGCGCCGATCGCCGCAACGTGCGCGAGGCCAACGACGGCGATGTAGAGCGGCAGCAGCAGCAGCGACAGCACGTTGATGACGAGCGCAGCCGACACGGCCGAGACGCGCCAGTGCCGCAACGCTGCGCCGAAGCCGGCGAACATCAATCCGGTCAGCACGAAGATCAGATCGCCCTGCACGCCCTCGGCGCCGATGTGGCCGATCGATTCCGCGCCGATGACGCCGAGACCGGCGACGATAATGATGGCGCCTGCGAGCCGCGAGGCGGAGATTCTCTCCTTCAGGACCAATGCTGCGAGCAGGAGGCCGCCGAGCGTGGCGCAGGAGGGCTGGATCACGCTGCCATGGCCGAGCGGCACGAACAGGAAGCCGGTGTAGGAGATCAGCGACATCACGGGGCCGCCGAGCACCATCAGCGCAAGGCCCCTGCCCCAGCCGATGCCGCAGAGATCGGAGATGCCGGCGCGCAACACCAAGGGCAGGAATGCGATGCCCGACCAGACATAGCGATGCACGAGCAGATCGACCGGCGTGAAGCCGACCTTCAGCCCATGCCGCGTGCCGGCAAAGCCCAGCGCCCAGAACAGCGCCGCCGACAGGCCGCAGACCACGCCAAGAAGCGCCGGTGCCGCATCGCTGTTCTGAATGGGAGCGTCAGCGCCGCTCGTCCGCTGATCCATGGATCAAGCCTTATGTCAGTGAAGGCATCGGCTCAACCCATGCCGCCGCAGGGCTGGCGCGCAACTCACGCCCCCTCCCCGAACACCATCCGCCATCCCTTGCGCGTGTCCATGTATTCGCGCACCTCACGGATCCGCTCGCCCGCCACTGTGAACACGAAGCAGTAGTCGTTCTCATATGGCTTGCCGCCGGGGAGCATCGCGCGCATCCGCTCCTCCACGATCACGACGTCGCCGTCGGCATAAGCGCCGCGAAAGGCGATATCGACCTCCGAAAACAGCTTGTGCATCTCCTGCGCGATGAAGCGCGCGATCTGCCGCGCGCCGACCATGTGGTCGGTGTGATCGAGCGCGACCGCGGTGGCGTTGCCCTTGGGCGCGATCCATTCGGCATCGTCGGTGAACAGCGCGGCGATGCGTTCGGCATCGCGCGACGAAAAGGTCTTCCAGGCTTTCAGTACGACGTCCTTCGGGGTGGTCACGGCGGGCTCTCCGGCTGCGTTGAGATGAGAGCTGCTTCTAGGCCGCGATGCGAATTGCGGCTCGCCACAATCGGACTCGGTCATCCCGCGCCTCTTCCGCGTGCGCAGGTCTGCGCTATGATCCGGCCATGCTGAGCTTCGATATCTGCAACGCTGCGCGCCTGCGCCGCGATCCCGATTATGACGGCCGTTTCTTCACGGCGGTGAAGACCACGGGCATCTATTGCCGTCCCGTGTGTCCCGCCAAGCAGCCGCTGGCGCGCAACGTCGTTTATTATCCGACGGCTGCGGCGGCGGAGGCCGCGGGCTTCCGGCCTTGCCTGCGCTGCCGTCCCGAAACCGCGCCGTTCTGCCCGGCCTGGAACGGCACGCGCTCGACCGTGGCGCGCGCGGTGAAGCTCATCAACGACGGCGCGCTCGACGAATGTTCGGTGGTGACGCTCGCGACGCGGCTCGGCATCTCCTCGCGTCATCTGGCGCGGCTGTTCGAGCGGCATGTCGGCGCCACGCCCCAGCAGCTTGCCAAGACGCTGCGCGTCCAGCGCGCAAAACGCCTGCTCGATGCCGGCGATCACACCATGACGGAGATCGCGTTCCAGTCGGGTTTCGGCAGCCTGCGCCGTTTCAACGCCGCCTTCGCCGAGCTCTACGGCCGCTCGCCGTCGCGCTTGCGCGCGCGACGCGCGTAGCCCATCAGAACAAGCCGGGGCTGAGATCGAGGCCGTAGGTCAGGCTCAGCACGAACACGAACAGCGCGGCGGCCGCAAACAGTGCAAGCTGCCTGAGAATGAATTCACGCGTCGACGTCGGGGCAACAACGGCTCTTTGCGCAACGGGCATGAACGACCTCCAGTATGATTCCAGAAATTGGCCGCTCGATATGCGGCGCGCACATCAGGCGCCGCGATCTGCGAAACAACTATTAAGAAGATCACACGCGTCTTGAACGGCCGTACACAACGGCGGCATCGCGCGCTTCTTTTTCAATTCGGATTCTCGATCCGCGCACGCGTGATGAAGAAGCGCTATTCGCGGACGCAAAGAAAAACCGCGCTCCCAAGGGAACGCGGTTTCAACGAGACACGAGGCCTTCTTAAAACCCGAATCTTGCGGCAGGCACGATGCGCGCACCGTGCCTGTCGCGGAAGCTTAGCGGGCCGAGCCCACGGTCGCGGTCTTCACCTTGCGCGGCGCCAGGACGCTGGTCTGGAGCGCCGTGACGCTGGCGGCGGGCGCCGACACCTGTTGCTCGACCTTGTTGGCACCGAGCACGCGGACCTGCAGGGGCGAAGCCGGAATGCCATTGGCCTCATAGGCCGGCAGCTCGGCGGCGAAGGTGGCAGTCGAGCCCGCGATGGCGAGGACGGCGGCTGCGATCGACAAAGTCTTCTTGTTCATTGGTGATGCTCCAGAAGGAAGTTTCGGAGCACATCTAAGCCTGATTTGCTGCATTGCGATATGCACTGCTGCAACGCAATATCGCGTCCCACGCATGGCAATATGTTTAACGCGCCCAACGTCTTGGACGGATTCCCTGATTCGGCGGGTTCAGCCGCCGAGGACGTCGCCCCAGCCGTCGAAGACATAGGTCTTCCAGGCCACGGTCCCATCGCCGCGGAGACGGCTGGCCCGCCGGTAATCGTCGGCCTGATCGGCGGTCCAGGTGATGATCCTGCCGGAGATACGATCGTGCAGGATGGCGGGCTCGGTGGGATCGAAGGCGTCCATGGGACGAAGCGAGGAATGCGTCATGGCCGACCAACGCGCTGCACTTTGGGAAAGTTGCCCCCGAGTCCTCCGATTCGTATTTATCGAAGTCCGGCTCGTGGAACCCAATGGAACCCGCGCGTGGCCCCGAGGCCACACTTCCTACAAAAAGCCCGTTTTCGCCAATTTACGCCATTGCGCCGCCACACCGTCCCCCGAACAATCGACGTGCTGCGTGCCTTTCTTTGCAAGACTGTTCCGACAAGACTGGTTCGGGCAGAACCGTTTGGAGGCAGGGATCATGAATGATCGGCGGTCTCTTCTAGTGGCAGTCGCGTGCCCCTCGGCCGTCATGGCCGGCTGGCTGGCGCTCTCTCTGTCCGCCTATGCCCCTGCCCTGATCGAGAACAGCGGCGCCAACGTGGCCGCAATCTCGCGTGCCAAAGACCTCAGCCGTCTCGATCTCGCCGACGTTCCGCGCGCTGCGACGATCGAGGATGGCATTGCGTTGACGGCCGACATCGCAGCCGCTGCTGCCGCAACACCTATTCCGGCGGTCACCGAGGCAGCGGCGCCCGAGGTGCCCGCTCCCGCCATCAAGCTCGCTGCCGCCGATCCGGCGCTGATCCTCCCGGCCGAGCCGCCAGCACCGCAAATTCTGCCCGAACCGGCGCCCGCCGCCAGCGAGGCCGCGCCGGCGCAGGAGCCGGTCAAGCTTGCATCCGCCGATCCCGCCGAGATCGTGGCCACGGACGCGCTCTCGCCCGCTTCTCTCGCGACCGGGCCGGCGCCCGCAGCGAGCAAGGCGTCACCACCTGCCGACACCATCGCCGTGCTCGACGAATGTTTCGTCATCGAAGCCTGTATCGATCGCTATCTCTGGGCGCTCTACCAGCGCACGCCCAAGGAGGACTCGATCAAGGTGCAGGAGCGCCGCGCCGTCACCGTCAAGCGCAAAGGCAAGATGGTGACCGTGATGCGCAGCTTCACGAAGCTGGTCGACGAGGATTTCGGCTGGAAGGATCCGAAGGCGGCCGAGCACGCGAAAATGTCGATGATGGACTACGTCATCGGCGGCATGGACAAGAGTTTTAAGCGAAAGCTGTTCCGCACGTTGCTCGCCGCCGAGGCCGCCGGTCTGTCGCCGGGCATCACCAGCGCATTCCGCGACGATTATCGCCAGTCGATCGCGAGCGGCCTGAAGGCCGCCTCCGACCGCTCCTATCACGGCGGCAGCACGCGCGGCGGCTATGGCCACGGCATGGCGGCCGACATCGTCAGCACCCAGGGCAACAACCGTGCGCAGCGCTGGGTCTCGACTGAAGTGTTGTGGAAATGGGTCGACGCCAACGGCAAGGCGTACGGCATCGGCCGGCCCTATCTCGGCCGCGATCCGCCGCATGTCGGCCCCATCGACGGCGCCGAATATATCTCGAAGCGCGGCACGGCGGACCGCAAGGACGTCGCCAGCGCCAGGCCGAAGAAGGCGCGGGCCGTGGCGCATGCCAAGCTGCCGAAGGCGCAGGCCGCGCGCGAGCAGAAGGGCCCGGCCAAGCCGCAGAAATCGGCGCAATCGGCCGGCAAGCGCGCGACCTGAGCCGTTACGGCTTGCGTCCCACCGACGGCAGCGGCACCAGCCGCATCTCGGCCGTTCCGGCCTCCTGCGTGCGCACCAGCACGGCAAAGATGGTCTCGACCGCGAGCCGTACCGCGGCCTCCATCGCCTTGCCCTTGGCCAGATGCGCCGCGATCAGGCCGGTGAGCAGATCGCCGGTGCCATACGGGCGGATCGGCAGTCGCGGCGTCGCAAAGCGCGACAGCTGGCCGTCCGCGCAAAGGATCGTCTCCACCTGCCCGTCGGGCGTGTCCGTGAGCGTGCAGCCGGTCGCAACGACGTCGATGCGGCCCTCGCCCGCGAGCGCCGCGCACGCCGCGCGCAGGCCCTGCGTATCCGCGATCGCAAGGCCAGCAAGCAGTTCGAGCTCGAACTGGTTTGGCGTCGTCAGGTTCGCGGCCGGCAGCAGCCGATGCCGCACCACATCCAGGATGCCGTCGGCGACATAGACGCGGCCATCGTCCCCGATCACGGGATCGCAGAGATAGATGAGCCTGGAATTGCGGATCAGGGCGCGCTCGACGAAATCAGCGACGGCAGCCGCATTGCCGGGCGAGCCGAGATAGCCGGTGACCAGCACCGCGGCCTCGTCGACGAGATCGCGCTCCTCGACACCCTTCAGGAGATCGGCGACGAGCTCGGTCTCCAGCACCCGCCCACGCAGGCTCGGATAGCGCGGATGGTTCGACAGTAGCGTGGTCGGCACCGCCGCGACGTTCACGCCTTCCGCCTGCATGGCATAGGCGGCCGCGCTGTTGCCGACATGGCCGTGGACCACCTGGCTTTGAATCGAGATGACGAGCATGCGGAGGTCCGTAAGGTCAATCGCGTTGCAAGGCAAGCGCCGCCCGGATCACGAAAAATCGTACCCAAGCCCCGGGCGCAGCGCCTGCATCTTCCGCGCCAGCCGCCGATGCCCCGTCTCCTCCGACCGCGCCAGGCGGCCCGCGATCGCGACATGATCCGCATCGCTCTTGTGCTGGTTGAGCTTGGCCTGCCCTTCGACGGTATCGACCACGAAATCGATGACGCGGATCGCAGCCAGCATGCTCTCGCGCTTCTCCGGCTCCATCTGCGCGAGGTCCCAAGGGGCCTTCGGCAACCGCGCCTCGGCGACCGCGAGCAGCGCATCGCCGTGCTCGCGGTTCTCGTCCAGCCCGCGCAGATGCGCCACGCCCGACAGGTGCACGGCCTCGTAGAGCCAAGTCGAGACGTTGTCCGGCGAGGCATACCAGTCATTGGAAATGTAAGCATCGTCGCCGGCGACGATCAGCAGGAATCGCCGCGCGCCATCTGCCAGCGGAACGAGCGGATTTTTGGCGGTGAGGTGGATCTGCACGATGGCGCGTCCGTCGCGTTCTGCCAGCACGAACGGCACGTGCGAGGCACGCGGCCCGCGCTCATCCGCCGCTACGACCACGCCGAAGCCGCGTTGCCCGGCGAATTCCAGTGCACGCTGCTCCTCGATGCGGAATTGGGGACGGAGGACATGCATGGCGCGGCGCTCGATCTGTTCGACGAAGGACGAGGCAAGGCTAACCCATCATGCGGCTCAGGCCGAAACGATATCGGCCTGCGAAACGCGGATGTCAGGAATGATTTCGGCGCCGCGCAAGCTCGCCGAGATAGGCGCAGAACATGTCGGCCAGTCCGTCGGCCTGGCGCACGATCTCCGTTTCGCTGCGAGGCGCCTCCGAGAACCTCTTGCCGACCTCGCTCAGCGTCGTCGTGATCAGCTCGCCGGCGAGAGCGCGCGTCGCCTCCGTTGCCTTGGGCAGCGCTTCCCGCATGAAGGCCGCGACGATGCCCTTGCCGGCAGCCCTCGCATCCTGCGCCTCGGGCGCATCGCGATAGAGCGGAGCGGCGTCGCTGAGGGCGGTGCGGATCGCGGCCTCCTCGCACTCGGAGCGGATGAAGGCATGAACCAGCGCGCGCAGCCGCAGCGGCGGCGCCTTCGCACCGTCCGCGAGGATGCCGCGCAGCATGTCGCTCGTGCGCCGCCATTCATCGCTCTGGAGGCGGAACAGGATCGCCGCCTTGTTCGGAAAATATTGATAGAGCGAGCCGACGCTCACCCCGGCCCGCTCCGCCACCCGCGCCGTGGTAAAACGCTGCGCGCCCTCCTTCGCCAGGACCTGAACAGCCGCATCCAGAATGGCCGCCACCAGCTCCGTGGAGCGGGCCTGTTGCGGCTGTTTTCGTGAGGAAACTGAACGGCTTCGGCGATCGGCCATGGCGCCCTCGGGCAATGCGAATAGCGAATGCGACGAATTAGTCGTATTTCAGCTTCGACGCAAGCACACGCTTCGCCGCCAACCCTGGAGACCTCGAATGACCACCCCGACCATCACATCGCTTGCGCCGCTGCTGGATCGCCTCTTCATCGAGGCCGAGGCAGCAAGCGGCGCAACGCACGCAGCCGTCGCGGATCTGTCCGATGCCGAACAGGCGCGGATGCTGCGGAGCAAGACCGACTATCGCGATCTCTATGGACGTCTGAAGGACGCGCCGCTCGCGGTCTCACGCGAGACCGGTTCGCTGCTCTATATGCTGGCGCGCAGCTCCCGCGCCAAAGCGATCGTCGAGTTCGGTACCTCGTTCGGTATCTCGACCCTGCACCTTGCCGCAGGTTTGCGCGACAATGGCGGCGGCCGCCTCGTCACCAGCGAGTTCGAGCCGTCGAAAGCGGCGCGGGCGCGGACGAACCTGTCGGCCGGCGGCTTGATCGACCTCGTCGAAATCCGCGAGGGCGATGCGCTGCAAACGCTCAGTGCCGATCTGCCCGATACGATCGATCTCGTGCTGCTCGACGGCGCCAAAGCGCTCTACCCTGAGATCCTGGATCTGGTCGAAGGCCATCTCAGGCCGGGTGCGATCATCGTCGCCGATAACGCCGACGACAGTCCCGGCTATCTGGCGCGGGTGCGCGCGCCCGGCAGCGGCTATTTGTCCACGCCCTTTGCCGAAGACGTCGAACTTTCCGTGCGGATCGACTAGCGCCGTATCGGAACCACCATAAGAGCTTGAAGCCGCCGCACGATTCACCCCGCGGCAGCTTCATGCCGGGTTCCGGGGTGTCGCAGGCTCGTCACTCACACGTGATAATTGCTGACCGCAAAGCCAAGCCCCGCATGCTAAAGATACCTACCGCGCGGTATCTTTCTTGCCCATGCCCGAGCCCGACATGACCTCCGCCTTCAACGCCTATGCAGCGCTTGCCCTCGCCATCGTCTTCGAGGTCACCGCGTCCGCCTTCCTGCAGCAGTCCGCACAATTCACGCGGCCTTGGCCGACGCTTGCCATGGTGCTGTTCTACGTCGCCTCGTTCTACGCGCTGTCGGTCGCGATCCGGGTTATCCCCTTGAGCATCGCCTATGCGATCTGGGGCGGGGTCGGCATCATCCTGACCGCGACCGTCTCCTTCGTGCTGTTCCGCCAGATGCTGGACGCGGCGGCCTTCGTCGGCATCGCCTTGATCGTATCCGGGGTCGTGATCATCAACCTGTTCTCGGAGACGACGGTGCATTGATGCCGGGAAACGCCTATACCCGCGCCAAGCAGCCCGAACAGGTGCGGCGCGCCCTGCTCGACCACGCCGCGGCCATTGCCATGGACCATGGCGTCGCCGGCGTCACCGTGCAGGCGGTGGCGGAGGCGGCCGGCGTCACCAAGGGCGGACTATTTCATCACTTCGGCAGCAAGCAGGCATTGATCGAGGGCCTGTTCGCCGACCTGCTCGGCCGCGTCGATGCCGAGATCGACGCTGCCATCGAAGCCGATCCCAAGCCGCGCGGCAGTTTTACGCGCGCCTATGTCAATGCCGTGTTCACCGGCAAGGCCTTCGGCTTCACCACGCCATGGGCGGCGCTGAGCATGGTCGTCGTCACCGATCCGTCACTGCGCCGGCTCTGGAACGACTGGATGAAGGCCCGGCTGAAGCGCCACCGCGCGACCGACGGCACGCCCGAGCTGCACATCGTGCGCCTCGCCGCCGACGGCGCCTGGCTGACCTTTGTCACGACGGGACAGACGCGCATGAGTGCGGATCTGCGCGCCGTGCACGACCGGCTGATCGCGCAGACCCATCGGCGCGGCTAGAGCCGCCCCACGCTCACGGCGCCGTCTTGATCTTCGCACGCAGCGATGCTGGCTCCACGATCCCCGGCAGGAAGCTGAAATTCGCCGAGGTCTTGCCATCGACCAGCGTCGCGAAGTTGTGGCAACTGACGCAGGAGCCCGGACCTGCGGGACCATTGCTCAGATAGTTCTGGATATAGGTCTCGAGTGTCATGTTGGACAGCATGCCCGGCACGGCGTTGGATGGAATCGGATTTGGCGGGGTCGGCGGTTCGACATTGCCTCCCCATTGCGTACCGACCAGCATGTAGTTCTGGAATACGCTCTTGAGCGAGCCAAGCGCCATCCGCCACTGCTCGTTCAGGGTGGACGTGGTCGGATAAATCCGCCAGCAGCGCACGGCCTGTGGCTGCGCGGTTGCACTGGTGGTGCCGCCCAGTGCATACGGCTTGCGCGGATTCCAGGGGAATGCCGTCTTGCTGACGCCGGGCGATTGCGGCGAGATATTGGTGCCGAGACTCGACGGCGCGCCGGTGTTGAAGAACGAGAAATGCGCGCCCGGGGCGGGACTGGCCGGCCCGCAGCTCGGCTGGTTGATCCAGTTCGTGGCCTTGTCGGTGCCGCAGCCGTCCGCAACGTTGCAGGGCGCGTTTGCGAGCGGCGCGTTGTCGACATGCTCGAACGTCGCCCAGATCCATTGCGGCCGCAGCGCCGGATTGGTCTTGTCCAGCGGATTGCGCTGGAGGATGTGCATGCCGACGAGCCCCACCCGCTCGCTGCGGCAGAACGGACGGCCGTCGCGCACGAGATCGCCTGATACCGCAAGCAGGATGTTCTGCGTGAAGAATTTTGACGGATCGTCCTTGGACGGATCGAGGATGCGCCACGACGCCTTGATCTCGATCGAACCATTGGTGCCGTCCGGGACCGTGGCCGACGACGTGAAGTCGGCACCACCAGGATTCTTCTTGATGAATTCGAGCTGGCCGGCCCTGGTCGTCAGCGTCTGCGTCTTCTGGCCGCCGGGCGCGCGCAGATATTGCGCCTCGATCTCGTTGACGCGCCGCTCGAACAGCGTCCAGTTGCCGTTGACGTCGATCAGCGGCTTGTTGGTTGCGGCCTGCAGATATTCTTCATTGTTCGGCATCGGCTGGCCCTTGCCGTTCGAGCCGATATGGAAGATCGGAAGAGCCAGCGCCTGCGGGCAGCCGGCGATGACGGGCGCGTTGCCGAACAGCGAAGAGACCGTCGGATAGGCCTGCCAGACCCGCCGGCCCGGCTGCGTCAGTCCCTGCGCTGCCGGCTCCTTGACGCCGCTTGCCACCCAGTTCAGTGCGACGAACATCTGCCAGGCCATGTTGTCGAACGGCGACTGCACGTCCGCCTTCTCGCTCTGCGGCGGCTGACCGTAAAGGCCGTTGTACCCCTGTGTTTCCGCAAGGCCCGGATCGGGGCCGATATAGGCCGGCACGATGGAGCACAGCCCGTTGCTGCCATTGGCGCAGAACTTGGCCTGCGGAATATAGGGCGGTGCCGCTTGCGGCGATTGCGCCTGCGCGGCCGGCCGCAGCGGCGCCACCAGCATCGCCGTGGCGAACGCGAGCGGCATCAAGGCCAAAGACTGCCAATGCTTCATCGGAGGACCTCACAGATGCGAGCTCAACCGCCCCGCCCTCGCCCGAGCTCAAAAGTGATGTGCGACCAAATCCCGAGATCTGTCCGACGGGACATCTAGGTTGCTTTATAGACATAAACTACTTCAGGTTTAATACCACCTCACGGCAGCTCAGACAATCTCATTCTATTTTTGATTGAGAGCGCAATCGCGCGGGATCTTCTCTGGCCGTGACTAGCGGCTCTGCACCGGCTTGGGCGGACGCGGCGCGGACTTGGACGGCTTTGTGCCAGGCTTGGCCGCAGCGCGCGGCGGCTGCGCATCGACGGATTCCAGATACGCGGCGAGCGCCTTGGCGGAATCGGAACTGGTTGCGTAATGGTCCTTCAGGAACCAGGACAGCGTCAGGCTGAAGCGTCCCTTGGCGAGGCCGCGCGGGCTGCGGTGGCACGTCGCGCAACCGTCGGCAAACAGTTTTTCGGGCGACTTGCCGGCATCGAGATTTTGCGCGGACGCAACCGTCGCCGTCAGCGCGGCGGCCGCGGCAAGAATCGTCAGGGGCGCGATCAGGCCGCGCCCCGGTCGGAATAGCGATATCAACGTCGTCCCCCAGAGCGTTTTCAAGCGAAGTGGATGACCGGTTCGCGTCGAGAAAACGCGTCAAAAATCTAGAGTTCCCCGGTCACGCCGCCAGCAGCTGATCGAATTCGGGCGGCGCGTAGGCCTTGCCGTCCTGGTCGGTGATGACGACCCGCCAGCCCTCGCTCGCCCACACTTTTGCCTTCGCCACGATGAGGAGCCGGCTCTCGCGGGCGAAACTGTACTTCTCATTGTCGCGTTCTGCGACCATTTTGTAGGCCAATGCGCATCCCCTTGCGTTGCCCTGCACCCGCCCCCTCGTGGCAGCGGGCTTTGGCGGCAATTCGCCGGGAGCGTGGCAATTTGGTGCCATCCGCAGGCAGCATTGTGCTTGGCTCCGGCGGGCCGACGGAGTTTGATCATGCGCACGATCATGAAGGCGATTCAGCTTGTCGCGGGCTTGCTCGGCATCGCCTCGGCCGGCGCGCCGGCAGCGGCGCAGACCTACGATCCGCGCTATCCCGTCTGCATCGAGGTCTACACCATCGACGGCAGCACTATCGATTGCAGTTTTACGACGATCGCGCAGTGCGCCGCGACGGCCTCCGGGCAGTCCGCGCAGTGCTACGCCAATCCCTATGCCACCCAGAGCAGGCAGCAAGGCCTGGCCTCGTCGCCGCCGCGACGAAACCGATAGCCTTAAGTCCGCGCCCCGATCAATGGACGCGGATGATGTGGGGACGGCCGAGATCGATCAGCCCCTGCACCGCCGAGAGGCGATCGTCGAGGGCTGCGATGGTGAGCAGCAAATTGTTACGGCGCTCGTCGAGCATGCCCATCTCGGCACCGGTCAGCTTTTTGCTCATCCGCTCCTTGTGAATCCCATCGAGGGACTTGCGCAGTCCGGCGATCAGGCCGGCCAGCTGCTTGGCCTCTTTGGTCATCGACCGCTTCGCGACATTTTGGCGGCGCGTGTCCGCCTGGCTCTGTCTCATCGTCATCCTCCCGTGCCCCGCTGCCCCGAGTGGATGATTGCATCTTTGGGTACACATCTTACGATCGATGAAATCTGCCCGCGAAGAACTTTCTTAAATTGTACGCGCAGGGAACTCGGATCAAATCAGCAGAAAGCCCGGCGCGAGGGCCGGGCTTTCCTTGAGGCAATGCTAGCGCTTCTCGTGGCCGCCGCCGGGGCCGCCGGCCGGACCACCGCCGCCACGCGGAGCGGCATTGTGCGGAGCGCCGCCACCGCCGTGCGGCGTTGCAGGCGCAGCGGCACGCGGCGCCGGCATCTGCGCACGGGCATTCATCGGCGCACCGTGGCTCACATTCGGCTGCGCGACATGCGGCGTCGCGGGCCGTGCGGCAGGTGCAGTCGACACACGCGGTGCTTCATGCGCACGTGGCGTCGGCTGAGCACGCACCGCGGCGCGGCTCGCGGCCTGGTCGCGCGTCATACGTGCCTGAGCATCGCGGGGACTGCGAGTCTGCACATTGGTCCGCTCATGCGCGATGCGCTCGCTCCGTCCGGCACGCGTCCGGTCGGCGGCAACCGCAGCGTCGCGTTTCGTGATCGCAGCGTCGCGCTTTGCGATCGCGGCGTCACGCTTCGTGATCGCAGCGTCACGTTTCGTGATCGCGGCGTCACGCTTTGTCGTGATCGCGGCGTCACGCTTTGTCGTGATCGCAGCATCGCGCTTTGCGATCGCCGCGTCGCGCGTCGCGATCGCACCGTCACGCTTCGTGATCGCGGCATCGCGCCGTGAGGTCGCGGCGTCACGTCCGGAGATCGCGGCGGCACCCTTGCCACGCACGCCTTGGCGTTCCAGTGCGATCGTCGCGTCACGCGTCGCCGCACGACCGATGCGGGCTGCGCCCGGGTCGATCGTCATCCGCGTGGCGAAGCGCTGATGCGAGGTCCAGTAATTATTCCAGTAGGCGTGACGGCGATACCAGGGCCGCCCCTCATAGTAGCTCGACCAGTACGAGGTCAGCACGAACGGGACGACGGGCACATCGATCACGTCGACATAGTCGGGGAGATAGACGTAGCGATTGCGGTAGAGATATTCGAGATATTGCGAAGACACCCAGCCGCGATCGTCGGAGAAGCTCACGTCGCACCAGGCATTGCCGCGCAGGCAGCCATGGATGTTGACGCGGGCTCCCCCGGGGATGCGATCGACCAGGGGAAAGCCGGAGCCTGGACCGGCGCGCAGGCCGGTCGAGACGGTGACGATGCCCGGCGCGGCCAGCGCGGCCGTTGGGGCGAGCAGCAATGCTGCAACCAAAATGCTTCTGAGTCTCATGGCGTGTTCCTCCTCTGCGAGACGGAACGCGCAGGCGGAACGAGCGTTCCGTCTGTCATCGTCTAAGCAGCCGAAAGATTGAGAGCGCGCCACGCGCGGAGTTCAATATTCATCCGCCATTCATCGGCACGGCGCGCGCAGCGCTTCCAGCGTCAGTTCACCGCAGCATGAAAGCGTCGAAGTACGAGGCGAGCCCGGCAAAATCGTCGAGCGGCAGCACGGTCGCGACATACTGGTCCGGGCGCACCACGACCATGCAGCCGGCAGTCCGATCGATGCCGCGCATAGCGAAGACATCCTGACCGCTCTTGAAGTCAGGGCAGAACATCTTTTCGTAGTCGTACAAGCCGTAACGGCCTTTGCTCGGAAGCAACATCGGCGGCATCGCCTCGATGGCGAGTTCGCGATGATCCTGCTGAAACACCGCGCGCAGATCGATCACGCCGTCGATGTCGCCGCTACTGGGCGTATATCGCCGGATTGGAGATTTCCGAGATTCGGCCAGGAAATTGCACAAGGCACGAATGGCCGAGCCCGACGCTGCGGGATTCTCCGCGGGCGAGAACGCGTAGATGCGGAAGCGGCCGTCCGCCTGCGCGGCGTGGCCGAGATGCACCGGCTTGGCATCCGCAAGCCGGATCACCGGCGCGGAATGGAAGCGCGTGCCGATCACAAGCCCCTGCGCGAGATGCTGATGTGACGTCGCTCCGGTGAGAAGCGATGGCCGATAATGCGTCGCAGTGCCGGCGGTATAGCGCCCGTGACGGACGAAATAGTCCTGCGTCTTGGCGGCATCGGCGCCGCCGGCCTTGGCGGCCGAAGCGAGAATGCCGGCCCACTCCCGATCGAAATCGATCAGCTCCTTGGCAACCGCCTGGCGCTCCGCTGAATAGGAATGCAGCAGGCTCGGCGCACACCGCTTGCGCAGAACAGCGGCGAGCTTCCAGCCGAGATTGAAAGCGTCCTGCATCGAGACGTTCATGCCCTGCCCGGCCTTCGGGCTGTGGGTGTGGCAGGCATCGCCGGCGATGAAGATGCGCGGCAGGCGGCTGGCGATCTCCGTTTCCGGCACGTCGTCGAACTTGTCGGTCAGGCGCTGGCCGATCTCGTAGACCGACCACCAGGCGATCTCCTTCACGTCGAGCGTATGCGGCTTCAGGATCCGCTGCGCTTTCGCGATCACGTCGTCGGCGGTGATGTTGCGATTGGCAACGCGCTCGCCGACATCGAGCTTGGCGAGCTCGACATAGATCCGGACCATGTAGCCGCCTTCGCGCGGAATGATCAGCAGGCTGCCGTCCTTGGCCGACTGGATCAGGGACTTGAAGCGGATGTCGGGAAAATCGGTCACCGCCAGCACGTCCATCACGCCCCAGGCATGGTTGGCGGAATCGCCGTGCAGCTCGCGGCCGATCGATCTGCGCACCGTGCTGCGCGCGCCGTCGCAGCCGACGACATAGCGCGCCCTGATCGTCTCGACCTTGCCTTCGTTTCCGGCATCGACGCGTTCGAGCCGCACGGTCACGGCATGGTCGGCGGGACCTGCGGCCGGATCGACATGGAGATCCAGCAGGCGGCGGCTGTAATAGGGCTCGAGCTTGCCGGGCGCCTTGCGCATGATGTCGAGAAAGCCGTCATGGATGCGCGCCTGGTTGAGGATGACATGCGGGAATTCAGACAGCCCGTCCTCGACGTCCTGCACCCTTCCGCTGCGGACGATTGTCTCCGGCATGCGCTCGTCCGGCTTCCAGAATGTCGTCTCGTTGACCCAATAGGCCTCCTTCAGCACGCGCTCGCTGAAGCCATAGGCGTGGAACATCTCCATGGTGCGGCAGGCGATGCCGTCGGCCTGCCCGACCAGCAGGCGGCCCGGCTTCTGCTCGACGATACAGGTCTTGATGTCGCCGAACTGAGCAAGCTGTGCAGCGAGCGTCAGGCCGGCGGGCCCGCAGCCGACGATGAGGACATCGACCTCGTCAGGCACCGCGCCCGCTGCGCCTGCGGCCTGAATCCGCTCGGCGGGGTCGGCGATCTCGGGGTCGCCCGGCTGAAATCCATTCAGATGGAATTGCATGAGCACCTCTCCCGTCAACGTCTTCTTCGATATTGCTCAGTATGCTGACTATCAGTATACTTGTCAATGATCCGCACCGTCCCTGCCCTCGAGGAGAATTCGGTGAAAGACAACAACGACATGCCCGGGCATCTGGCGCGCCGGTTCCAACAGATCGCGGTCGCGGTGTTCCTGGCCGAGGTCGGGGATGCCGGCTTCGACCTGACGCCGGTGCAATACGCCGCGCTCGCGACCATCAAGGCCAATCCGGGGCTCGACCAGGTGACGCTCGCAGGACTGATCGCCTATGACCGCACCACCATCACGGGCGTGATCGATCGCCTGGTGCAGAAGGGTCTTATCGAGCGCCGGGCCAGCCCCCGCGACCGCCGCGCCCGCGAGCTCGAGATCACCGACGAGGGCCGGCGCGCGCTGCGCAAGATCACGCCGGCGGTCGAGTCCGCGCAGCGCATCATGCTGCGCGGACTCAGCGCGAAGGAAGGCGAGGAGCTGATGCGGCTCCTGCGCAAGGCGATCGCCGCCGGCAACGAGCTCAGCCGCGCCCCGCTGCGCGAATGAGCATATTTTGTGCGTAATCGTCGCAGTGCGGCGAAACCTGGAACTAACCTTCGGCTGCTACGGTCGGCCCCATTCGGCGCTTAACGCGCGATTAACTTTGCCGTTCGGAGATCGGGATGTTCAGGTTCCTCATTGCGGCCGCGGCCATCGCGCTCTCGACCGGCGATGCACTCGCGAACGGCCATGGCGGCGGCGATGCCCCTCCTCCGCCCAAGCCCGAGGCGACGACCGCACCGGCCAAGGTGGTGCTGACCAAGCAGGGTCCGAAGCTGGTCGATCTCAAGGGCATGACGCTCTACACTTACGAGCGCGATACGACCGGCAAGACCTCGAACTGCAACGGCAAGTGCACGGAGAGCTGGGTGCCGCTGGCCGCAACCGCCGACGCCAGGGCGGTCGGCGACTTCACCGTGATCAACCGCAACGACGGTAGCAAGATGTGGGCGTACCGCTACCGTCCGCTCTACACCTCGCCGGCCGACAAGGCCCCGGGCGATACCAACGGCACGGCCACGACCCTGCAGTGGCACATCGCGCGGCCTGAAAACTAGGGCGAGAACGGCACGCGCCCTCCAGGCGTACCCACGAGCTTCGCGTGTGCTGCGGAATCAGCCGAGGCATAATTGACCTCCGGATTCCAGTGCAGCGCGACGTACAGGACCAATCCGGCCAGGATGGAGCCATAAAAGCCGAACGCGGCCAGGCGCCATTTCCGCACAATGCGGCGGTCGTTCTCATTCAATGGATCAAAGTATTTTTGCATGATGCCTCCAATGGCAGCGAGCCATCAAGGCCTAGCGCAATCGGAGCGGGTCGGCTGTGAAGCCGTTCACCCGTCATCGCTTCAAAACGATGTGATCGTCGTCGGCGTACTAGCGCGCCAGGTCCGACGGCACCGGCTTGAACACCGGCATGTTCGCGCTTGCCTGCAGCGTTTTGACTTCTGCGTTGACCACCACGGGTCCGGTCATGAACCAGGCCGCCGCCACGGCCGCGATCGCTATTCCCGCACCAAGCGCCGCAATCTCTTTCACGTTTCCGCCCCTGGCGATCAGTTGCTGAGGACGACGCCGTGCTGGTGTCGCGACGGATGATCGGCGCCGACCAGCGCGTTCGGGTCGGTCGCAATCACCGCTTCCGGCAACGGCAACGGCTCGAGGCCGGCGAAGCGGCGATAGAGCGCGCCCATGAGGGCGCCGCAAAATGCCGCCGGCACCAGGAGAGCAGCGAGGATCGGCACCACCAATACCAGCAGCAGCACGCAGGCGAACGCCGCCACGCCTCCGATCGCCGCGTATTCCCACGCGCTGCGGCGGCTCATGGCTCGCGCGACATGGTGCACGCAGAGCATGAAGATGCTCGAAGGAATAACCGAGATCACCATCATGACCATGAAGGTTTGCGCCGGGATCACGGATGCGAAGATATGAGCGGTGCTCTTGTCCGCGAAACCGTTCATCAGGAGCGGCACCAGCGTGTAGGGCAGAAGCGTTGCGAGCACTGTCGGCATCAGGGCCGCGATCGCGATGCCGGCGATCGAGGTGCGGACCCGGACCGGTCCGTCGAAGATGATTGGCGGCGGCGCCGCCGGTGCGTCAGCGGCAGGAGTCGCGCCGGCCGCGCGTGCAACCGGACTAAGACCGGCAAATTGACCATAGAGGAAACCGCCGATCATTCCCGCGATCGTCGGCAACAGACCGATCGTCACCACCGTACCGTCGCCGGGTGCGGTCAGCTGGATGTGGTTGCGGATGGCAATGCCGTAGCTCACCGCGGCCATGACGCCGCCCATCAGCCCATAGGCGAGCCGGCTCGAGATTGTCCATTGCCTCAGCACGATGTGCCCGGCAAACAGGAAGGCCGCATTGATGGCCATGCGGCCCGCGAACAGCACCAGGATCTGGTCCGGCGCCGGTGTGCCTGCGGGATCGGTCACCTGCCCACCGGCGATGGCAAAGACCATCAGCACAGCTTCGACGATGGCGACCGGAATCAGCGCGGCGAACAGCGCGCGCGGCGAATTCTTGACGAGATACATGCGAGCAACCCCTTGCTCGCTGCACGCTAGACACGAAGCGTTACGGCCCGCGCAAGACAATGGGTAAAATTGTCCGCAAGCAGCGCGCCGGTGCTCCTCGCCCGAACGCCCTATCCGCGCCAGCGCGCGCCTGGTCCGGCCTGCGCATTCTGTCCGGGCGGCAGCACCACGACGGTCGAATTGAGCTTCACCCGGTCGTAGAGATCGATCACGTCCTCGTTGCGCATCCGGATGCAGCCCGACGAGATCGCCTGCCCGATATATTCGGGCTGGTTGGTGCCGTGGATGCGGTAGAGCGTGTCCTTGTTGCCGACATAGAGATAGATGCCGCGCGCGCCCAGCGGATTGGCGGGACCACCGGGCACGCGCGCCGGATATGGTCCAAGCCGCGCCTGGATGTCCGCCGTCGGCACCCAGTCGGGCCATTCCGCGAGGCGGCCGACGCGCGCAACGCCGGAGAAGGCCATCGCCTCCTCACCGACCGCGACGCCGTAGCGGATCGCCTTGCCGTCGGGCAGCACGAAATAGAGATACCGCGCATCGGTATCGACCAGGATCGTGCCCGGCATCTCCTTGCGCGGATAATCGACGATATGACGCAGATATTGCTCAGGCACGCTCGCCTGGGCGTAAGGCGTATGCGCGAGCAACTGCCGGTCGCGCGGCGTCATGCTCGCGTTGGTCGACGGCGAAAGCGTCGTCTGCATGCAACCGCCGAGCGGCAGCATGGCAACGACGAAGAAAGCGAGAACAGATCTTGGCACCACCGGCCCCCCGATAGCGGATAGCAGCGCCCCCCAGCACCGCTAGATGCTGCCCAAATCGTGCTGAAAACAAGGCAGACCGGAACAATTGCGCGTGTTCGATCAGCCGGGTTCCATCACCACAAACGGCGGAAGAGCGTCGCATCATCTCCATCCCCTCGCCTTGCTTTGGTCAAACCCGGCTGGACTCGTGCGTCATCTGCCCGGGCTCATCAGGTTGGATGGGCTCCTCTCAACTGATCGGCTCGCGCCAATGCGAAACGATGGAGGCTTCAAAGGAGCTGCGATGCTCGCAACGCTGAACAGCAAGCAAATCGTCGATGAGATCGTGAAGGACACGGTCAAGGACAACGATCCGCACGATGCGATTCAGATCTCGCCCGAGATCATCATGGCCTCGCGCCCCACCAGCGTGGCGCCGGCGCTGGCGCCCGACATCACGCCCCGCCCGGAGCCGAAATTCGCGCCGGAGCCCAAAATCAATTCCGAGCCGAAGTTCAGCCCCGAGCCGAAGTTCAGTCCTGTCTCGGAGCCGCCCACTTCAGTACCCCCGGTCGATACCGCCGTGCGCGTCGCGGCCGGCGATGGTCCCAGCCGGCCCAAACGTTCCGCTGCCCGTAAGTGGCTGCGCGGCGCCTTCGTCACGTTCCTGTTTGCGGGCGGCAGCGCGGCTGCCACGGTTGCCTGGGAGAAGCACGGCGATACCGCCAGGCACATGCTCGCCGAGTGGACACCGGTCTTGACCTCGCTGCTGCCTTCGGCATCGCAGACGGCACCGGTCGCCGCCGCGCAGGCGGTCCCGCCGGCGGCGCAAGCTGCAACTGATCAACCGATCGATCAACCTGCGGCGCAAGCTGCGGCCGATCAACCTGCAAGTCCGCCTGCAGCTCAGGTTGCAGCAGCCGCGCCCGCGGCGACGCAGACCGACGCAGCACAGTCGGTACAATCGATGACGCGAGATCTCGCGGCCATGGCGCAGCAGATCGAAACACTCAAGGCCAACATCGCCGAGCTGAAGGCCGGCCAGGAGCAGATGGCACGCGAGATGGCGAAGCCGCCTGCGCCGAAGCCGGTCGTCGAAGCGAAGCCGCCCGTCGATCCGCGCGCACGCGTGTCCGCGCTGCCGCCGCGCGCACCAGTGCCGACGCCGCCGCCGGTTCGCAAGCCGAAGCCGGCCGTGTCGCACACCTACATGCCGGCTTACTCACCTGCGCCGCTTGCACCGCCACCGTCGCAAGCAGCCGCGGCGCCGCCGCCTGCACCGGTCACGACGACGCAAGCAGTTGCCGATGACGATGGACCTGTCGTGCGTCCGCCGATGCCGCTGCGCTAGAGCAACAACGTCACGAACGCTGTCCGAGTCGATGTGATGCGTTGAGTCCGGGTTACTACGGGAAACGATGCTTCGATCGTTTCCATGAGAAAAGGCCGTCGGGATTTATGCCGCCGGCCTTCTCTTGCAACTGCCGGTTCCCGGAGCCCGGTTCTGTTGCAATTCCATGCCTTATGATCGCGCCGACATATTTAATAAAACCTTACCGAGCTCACGTGCTGCACATCATTTCTGCGCCATAGGCACAGAGATTGTGCGGCTTGTTCATTCGATAAAGATCGACTCAGTGGTACCATCCGAAACGTGTCGGGACTTCCGTTGAAGACTTGTTTTCAAGACTTGCAACTGAGACTTAGTCGTCAAACCGGGGGACTACGGATGCCTTACTACTCCTTCGATCTTGTGGTTGGTGAAGAGTTCAAGAACCAGGGCGGAATCATCCTCGAGGACATCGAGGTTGCCTCCGATCGCGCCGATCAACTGGCATGCGAGCTGTCGCAGGTGAAGCCGGAGCTGCAGCAGAAGGGCTGCGCGGTGCGCGTCACCGACCGCGATCACAACGAAGTCTATCGCACGCCGCTCGATCCCGTGCCGGCCTGGCAGCGCTAGTTACTCTTCCAGCACCGGCGCTTCGAACCAGTTCGTCAGCGACAGCCCGCCGTCGACGACGAAGGCCGCGCCGGTGACGTAACCTGAGAGCTTGTTCGACAACACGCTCAGCGCCATCGGCGCAAGGTCGCTCGCCTCGCCGAGACGCCCGAGCGGAATGTGTCTCGCCAGCGAAGCATCCGCGACGAACCCGCCCGCGGCGATTGCACCCGGCACCAGCGCGTTGACGCGGATGTTGTGCCGCCCGAAAGTCTTCGCCAGCTCCTTCACCAGCATCGCCATTCCCGCCTTCGCCGTCGAGTAATGCGGCAGGTTGCGCGGCGTGCCCGCATGCAGCGAGGTGAGGAACAGGAACGAGCCGGGCCGCTTCGCTGCGATCAGCTGCTTTGCGATCTCGCGCGCCAGATGAAAGCCGGCATCGAGATTGACGGCGTGCATCTCCTGCCAGGTCCTGCGATCGACCGCGAGCGCATGATCGGCCTCGCGCCGCGGCGGCGAGGCGCTATGCACGAAATGTGTCACCTGCCCCAGCGCAGCATGAGAGGCGGCCAACAGCGCATCGCAGGCCTCGAGCCCTGCGAGATCGCCGACCCATGGCACCGCGCGTTCGGGCCTCTCGCTCGCGCTGATTGCGGCACTCACCCGGTCCGCGCTGATATCGGCAAACACGGTTCGCACGCCCTCCCCGACCAGGGCTTGCGCGATCGCGCGGCCGATGCCGTTGCCTGCGCCGGTGACGAGCGCCGTATCGGTTGCGGGATCGAACGGCGCGCTGAACAGGCTCATGTCGCTCTCCGAGGCTGGGGCCCGCCACGATAGCGCACCGCGCCACGGAGCGACAATTGCGTCCCGGCACCATTGCGGAGCGGCGCGTCGGACGCTAGCCTCCCCAAAAATCGAGGAGGTACCAAGGATGCGCACTGGTTTTCTGATGACGGGCCTTTTGCTGCTCGCCGCGCCGGCACAGGCGGGCGACGCGCCGCCGCGGGCGACCTATGTGACGATGGTCTTGCAGGCCTTCGCCGCCAAGGTCGAATGTCCGGGCACCGATCTCGTCTATCAGGACCTCGTGCAGAAAGCGCAGCAGATGCAGCTGCCCGACGGCACCACCGAGAAGGTGCGCAAGGCGATCGCCTGGATGCACACCGGCGGCAAGATGGGCGAGAAGCAGGACGACGATCTGATGGCCGAGGTCGCAGTCGCGACGCAGGCCACCGATATGGACCAGCGCCGCCTCGGCATGCCCGGCTGGTGCGAAGCGCAGAAGACCAACCTCGCCGGCCTGATCCGCAGCAAGGGCGGCTAAAGCGTTACGAGCGAAATGGGCGCCGGTTCGCGGATATTGCCTTCGGCGGGTCCTTCCCGGCGTTAAGCACGCCACGGCGGAACTGCCGCCGTGGCCAACAATCGTCACATTCCTCGCCAGCATGCGGCCTCTTCGAACAGGAGACGCCCATGCGGATTGCCTACTTCGTCCTTGCCGCTGCGCTCGCGGCCAGCACAGCGATGGCCGCCCCGGCCTTCGCAAGAAACACCGGCACCCAGAAAGGCGATGACAAATCGACCTCGTCATCGTGCAGCGCCTATCAGCAGGCGCCGGACGGAACGTGGGAGCAGCTTCCCTGCAAGGAGACAGGCGAACGCGGGCAGCCGCAGACGCAACACCGCGCCCCGGCACAGGGAACGGATCACGAGGACCGCTGACAGCCCGTTTCCTCGGTCAGCCCTGGGTGGGGCCGCGCATGATCTTCATGGCGGCCTCGATGTGGCGCCATTCCTTGGCCTCATCGGCCTCGCCGCGGCCCTCACAGGCCTGGGCCTGCTCCGCGGCCTTCGCAATCGCAGCAAAACCGTGCTGTTCGAGCATCTGCCGTGCAACGGTGTGGACCTGGACCTCGGACATCATGGGCGCTCTCCCGTTTGACGAAACCACGGGTTCGCTCGATCGCCCCCGTGCATGTCCTAAAACGACCGAGTCCCGGGCCCCGTTCCGTTCATACCAGCACACATGACAAAGGCGGCCCGCCATGCCCGGCGGACCGCCTTCTCACCCACCCCAAGATTGGAAGTCTTCGGCCGCGTCCCCTACGCGACCGCCACGCGCTTGCGCTCGATGTCGTTGGGCACCTCGATATCGACCTCCAGGGTCGACACCTCGTCGCCGCGTTCGAGCCGCACGATCACCTTGGTCGGGTCCAGCGTCACATGCTTGGACACGACGGCGAGAATTTCCTCACGCAGCACACCGAGCAGATCGGGCTGGCCGCGCATTCCGCGTTCATGGGCAAGCAGGATCTGCAGCCGTTCGCGCGCGACGGGTGCCGAGGCCTTGTTACCGCGGAGAAGTCGAAGCAGACCCATGCTCATGCAGCCCTCCGTCGCAGCAGACGATCCATCAGACCTCTGCGTTCGGCGGGAACGTGCATCGTCACGTTCTCGCCGCAAAGGCGCTTGGCCGCGTCCATATAGGCCCGCGCAGGCGCTCCATCCGCGTTCGACAGGGTCACCGGCGTGCCGACGTTGGAGGCCTTCAACACGTCCTGGCTCTCGGGGATGATGCCGAGCAACGGCGTTGCCAGGATCTCGAGGATGTCGTCGATGGTCAGCATCTCGCCGCGCGCGGCGCGGGAGGGATCGTAGCGGGTGATGAGGATGTGCTTTTCGACCCGCTCGCCCTTCTCGGCCCGCACGGTCTTGGAATCGAGCATGCCGATGATGCGATCGGAATCGCGCACCGAAGAGACTTCCGGATTGGTGACGATCACGGCTTCATCCGCAAAGCGCATCGCCATGGAGGCGCCGCGCTCGATGCCGGCCGGGCTGTCGCAGATCACCCAGTCGAACCGGCTGCGCAGGTCGGCGATGACCTTGCCGACGCCCTCCTCCGTCAGCGCGTCCTTGTCGCGGGTTTGCGAAGCCGGCAGCAGCCAGAGGTTCTCCAGCCGCTTGTCGCGGATCAGGGCCTGCGGCAGCTTGGCGACGCCCTGCACCACGTTGATGAGGTCGAACACGACGCGGCGTTCGGCGCCCATCACGAGGTCGAGGTTGCGCAGGCCGACGTCGAAATCGACGACGACGACCTTGTCGCCGCGCTGCGCCAGCGCGGCTCCCAGCGCGGCGGTCGTCGTCGTCTTGCCGACGCCGCCCTTGCCTGATGTCACGACCAGTACCTTACTCATCTGAAATGTCTCCTTTGCTGGTCAGTTCAGTGCTGTAATTCGCATGGTATTCCCCTGCAGCCAGGCCTGCGCCGGCTTGCCGCGCAGGGCGGCGTCGATGTCGTCCGCAGTCTGGTAAAACCCATCAATTGCAAGCAGTTCGGCCTCGATCTTCTGGCAATAGATGCGCGCGCTCGTGTGACCGTTCACGCCCGCCATGGCGCGGCCGCGCAGCGCGCCGTAGATGTGGATGGAGCCGCCGGCGACGACCTCGGCGCCGGACCCGACCGAGCCGAGAATCGTGACGTCGCCTTCGGGGAAGATCACGGTCTGGCCAGAGCGCACGGGGGCCTCCAGCAGCAGCGAGGTCGGCTTGGCCTCGGCTTTCGCCTCAGGCTTCTTGGCCGCGGTCGGCTCGACCACGCAGCTGCGCCCCCCCGACAGCAGCGGCGGCATCATCGGGGTCAGCCTTCCCTCGTCGACGCCCTCGATGCCGAGCACGCGGATGTTGCGGTCCTGAAGGCTCGTGAGCAGATGGCCGATGCCGGCCTGGCTGAGATCGACCGAGGACAGGTCGATCACCACGGGCCGACCCGCAAAGAAGCCCGGCGACCGCGCGATGGTGGCGTCGATCTCCTGGAGCCAGTCCTGGACCGGAACCGTCGGCACGAACACGAAGGCCACATAGGAACGCCCGCGCAGGCGCACCATCTGACGTTGGACTTTTGCTGCAGCCTCCATAGCGGCCGACTCGTTCCCCGTTATTGAATGGTTAACGATGCGGCGGATTTGGTTAACGGCCGGTTAATTTCTCCGTGGGTTACGTGGGGGGATCGGCGGCCGGCGCTCCCTATCCCGTCATCCTGAGGTGCGAGGCATGGGACGCAACGCGTCCCATGGGGAGCCTCGAAGGATGCACGGCCGAGCTGGCAGCCGGGCCCGTCGCCCTTCGAGGGCCGCTGAAGGAGCGGCCGCCTCAGGGTGACGGTGATAGATTAGCGCGCAACTGCATCAAGGTCGTCATTGCGAGCATAGCGAAGCAATCCAGACTGCCTTCGCAGAGAGGCTCTGATTGCTTCGCTGCGCTCGCAATGATGGAGGGCGGAGCGAGCCCCCACTCCTCCTCCTTTGCTCGCGTCGATTTTGATCACAGCCTCAATCATCGCGCATTGACACGCTCATGCCATCCGGCTTCGATCCGCGTCCCCGGATATGGAGCCCGAGCATGTCAGTTCAGTCCGCCATTAGGCGCAAGACCGCGCCGGACATCCGTGCACGCAAGCAGGGCGAACCGATCGTGATGCTGACGTCCTATCACGCGCATACGGCCGCACTGGTGGATCGGCATTGCGACGTCATTCTGGTCGGCGATTCCCTTGGCAACGTCATGCACGGATTCGAGACGACGGTGCCTGTCACGCTCGACATGATGATCCTTCAGGGCGCCGCGGTGATGCGCGGCTCGAAGCAGGCGCTGGTCGTCGTCGACATGCCGTTCGGCTCGTATGAAGCATCCAGGGAGCAGGCGTTCAACTCCGCGGTACGGATCATGAAGGAAACGCAATGCGGCGCGGTGAAGCTCGAAGGCGGCGCCCGCATGGCGGAGACGATCGCATTCCTGTCCGGGCGCGGCATCCCGGTGATGGGCCACATTGGTCTGACGCCGCAATCCATCAACACGCTCGGCTCGTTCCGCGCCCAGGGGCGCAGCGAAACGGATTGGGGGCCGATCGAGGATGACGCGAAAGCGGTCGCCGATGCCGGGGCATTCTCGGTCGTCATCGAGGCCGTGGCTGAACCACTGGCGCGCAAGATTACGGAGACGATCGCCATTCCCACCATCGGCATCGGCGCGAGCGCGGCCTGCGACGGCCAGGTGCTCGTGCTCGAGGACATGCTGGGGCTGTCGCCGCGACCCCCGAAATTCGTCCGGCGTTACGGCAATCTTGGTCCGGCGATCGAAGCGGCCATCGAGGGGTACGCAACCGACGTGCGATCGCGGGCCTTTCCGGGGCCGGACCACGTCTACGGGATGAAGAAAAGCTGACGATGCGCGGCCAAAGCCAGGCCGTACTGACGGCGGGACCGGCAAAGATGGCCGATTCCCGATCGACCTGCCCTTCCCGCGCGACCTGCCGATAAAGACGACCGACGCGTTCGGCGCCTAGGGAAGGCGGATCTATGCGAAGCTGGGACTGGGAGCGGCATAATACGCCACACGATCAGTCCCGTAGGGAGGGCAAAGCGAAGCCTGCCCACCTTTGCACGTGATGCAAGGAAAGGTGGGCACGGCGCAAGCGCGCCTTTGCCCACCCTACGATCGCTGCGCGCTCAGGTCTTGTTGCGCATCTTGCTCAGCAGATAGTTGTCGTAAAAATTCTCCGCAATCTGCGTATAGAACAAGAGCTCCTTCATATAGGCGTCGTGGCTGTCCTTGGTTCGCTTGAACAGGTCGCTCTTGCCGGCGAGCTCGTTCAGATGCTCCTGGGTCGCGTTGTAGCAGGCCTCCAGCACTGGCTGCGGGAAGGCCTTCAGCTCGGCGCCGTTGGCGATCAGCCGCTTCAGCGCGGCGGGGTTCACGCTGTCGTACTTCTCGAGCATCCAGGCGCCCGCGGCCGACGCGGCCTGGTTGACGATCGCCTGATAGTGCTTCGGCAGGCTCGCCCATTTCTCGTCATTGACGATCATGTGCAGCATGGCGCCGCCTTCCCACCAGCCGGGGAAGTAGTAGTATTTCGCGACCTTCTGGAAGCCGAGCTTCTCGTCGTCATAGGGACCGACGAATTCGGCAGCGTCGATCGAGCCCTTCTCCAGCGCCGAGTAGACGTCGCCGCCCGCAAGCTGCTGCGGCACGATGCCGAGCCGCGCCAGCACATGGCCGCCCATGCCGGCGATGCGGAATTTGAGACCCTTGAGATCGTCGACGGTCTTGATCTCCTTGCGGAACCAGCCGCCCATCTGCGTGCCGGAATTGCCGCACAGGATGGCGTGCGCCTTGAACGGCTTCAGCGCCTCGTTGGTGAGGTCGGCGCCGCCGCCGAAATACCACCAGGACTCCTGGTGGCGATGGTTCATGCCGAACGGCGCACCGGTGGCGTAAGCCAGCGCCGGCTCCTTGCCGATGTAGAAATAGAGCGGCGTCTGCGCCATCTCGACCGAGGCGACGCTGACCGCATCGAGCGCCTGAAGACCCGGGACGAGCTCACCGGCCGCAAAGGTCTGGATCTGGAATTTGTTGTCGGTGGCCTCGGCAACATATTTCGCGAAGGTCTGCGCCGTGCCGTAGATGGTGTCGAGCGATTTCGGGAAGCTCGAGGTCAGGCGCCATTTGATCTCCGGCGCGCTCTGCGCGATCGCAGGTGCTGCAACCAGCGTCGTCGCGCCGGCGACTGCGCCGCCCTTGAGGAATGTACGGCGTTTCATGATCGGGTCTCTCCCTTGAAGTCAGGCTCGAAATGGGTGGCCTTGTGAACCGGCTTTGGCCACGGCCTTGGCGGACCGTTTGCCTGTTCCTGGCGCAGAGTTCAAGCTGCGAGAACGCATGGCGCCGCAGCCATCGGCCGCCAAACGGCGCACCGAACCAAGGGCTTGCCGCAAGCCTCAGGCGTCCTGGAGAAAGACCGATAGCGCCCGCTGCAATTCCTTGAACGCGCGCGGTCCGATCTTGGCCGCGAGCGTCTTCTCGCTCTCGGCAATCGCCGGGCGCAAGCGGCCCAGCAGTGTGGCGCCGGCCTGTGTCAGGTACAGCACGTAATAGCGGCGGTTGATCGCGGAGGCCGACCGCTGCACCAGACCCCGTCGCTCCAGATGATCCACGAGGCGCCCGAGCCCGGCCCGCTCGATCGACAGCGATTGCGCAATGGCGAGCTGATTGACGCCCGGATTGGCCTCGATCACCGACAGGACGGAGAACTGCGCCGCGCTGATCTCGAAGGCGGCGAGCCGCCGGCTGACGTCCTTGAAGACCCAGAGCTGGGCGCGGCGGATGCGATAGCCGAGCGAACGGGACAGATCGTCGGAGGCGAGCAGCTTGGGCCGGGCGGGCTTTGCGGCCGCCGCAGTTCGAGGCGCGAACCGCTGCGGCTTTGCGGCAGGCGCCCGGCGTTGCGCGCCCTTGGACGATCGCTTCCTGACGCCTGCCTTCTCCGGCTCCATCGACGATGATCTTTCACTGGCCGGCGTAGCGGCATCCGCGCCGGCGATCCGGGATTCGACACGAGAGTCTATCGCAGGCGGGCCGGATCGAGAAGCCGGGCGGGATCGCGAGCTTTGCGAGCACAGCTTCTACGACAGGTTGCGCTGCGCACTCGCGCGCCGCGTCATGTTGACACGGCAACATCGGCCGCCCTAGGATCGAAAAAGCCCGCCGTGACACGAGCGGGACCAAGGGGGATGACGTCCGTGCTTCCATCAGAGATGGGCGCCGAGCTGCGTGCGCTTACGCATCGCGGTGCGATCGACTCGCGCAGCACGCCTCTGCGCGTTGCGTGCAAATGGCGCCGCGTCACCTCTGCTTTGCAACGACATCGTCAACGACACCGACTGAACGAACGCGCCCTCATCGGGCGCATCCGTTCGACCATCATTGATGAAACTGGGAGGGACTGAGATGAAACGCCTATTTCTCGCATCGACGATCATGGCCGGCTGTGCCGCTCTCGGCACGCAGGCCATTGCGCACGGATTCCCGCCGAGCGGCGTTGCGCCGCGCGCGTCCTGCACCGCCCTCACCGGCCTCACGCTGCCGAACACGCAGATCCTGAGCGCGACCCAGAAATCGGGCTACTGCACCGTGATCGGCATCATCAACAAGCGCGTCTCGACGCAGGATCCCAATCATTTCACCTACGGCATCGGCTTCGCGCTCAACCTGCCCAACACCTGGCACGGCCGTTTCGAGATGATGGGCGGCGGCGGCACCGACGGCAGCCTCAATGCCGATCCGCAAGGCGCCGCCGGCGTCGAGCTCGGCCAGGGCTGGGCGGTCGCTGCCAACGACGGCGGCCACGAGGACAACGCCAACAATGTCGTCGGCGGACATCAGGACGACGATCCCAATGCCGGCGGCTCCGCGCATTTCGCGATCGACGCGCAAGCGCGCAGGGATTACGGCTACAACGGCATCGAGAAGACCGCGACGATCTCCAAGCAGATCATCTCCTATTTCTACGGCCTCGACACCGTCTATTCCTACATCATGGGCTGCTCGAACGGCGGACGCGACGCCATGATGGCCTCGCAGCGCTTCCCCTGGCTGTTCGACGGCGTCATCTCGCAGAATCCCGGCTTCAACCTGCCGCAGGCAGGACTTGCCGAGGCCTGGAACGAGCAGTTGCTCGGCACGCTTTCAACCAGCAAGGACGTCAACGGACAGCCGTTCATTCCGGACACGTTTCCCGCGCAGGATCTTCAGGTCGCCTCGGCCGCGATCCTGAGCGCCTGCGACGCGCTCGACGGATTGGTCGACGGCATCATCGACAACTATCACGCCTGCACGGCGAAGAAGGTGTATCCGGCGCTCGCCAGCTATACCTGCGGCACCGGCTCGCACGGCAGCACGCCACATGGCGGCACCTGCCTCACCCCCGCGCAAGTGGACGCGCTCAAGAAGATCTATGCCGGACCGGTCAACTCCAAAGGACAACGGCTCTATTCGAACTGGTTCTGGGATGCCGGCATCTGGACGCCGCCCACCGCGCCGGGCGCAGGCTGGCAGCTCTGGAACGTCGTCACCGCGCCGGTGCCGAACGTCAACACCGCGATCAACCTGACGCTCGGCGCGGGCGCGATCCCGATGATCTTCCAGACCCCGCCGGTCGTCACGCCCGTCAACGGGCCGAACGGCCAGGAAGCCTTCGTGTTCAAATTCAACTTCGACACCGACGCGCCGAAGATCTTCACCAAGACGGCGGCCTATCCCGAAAGCAGCATGGACTTCATGGCCGCGACCTCGACCGACCTGCGGCCGTTCAGGGCTCGCGGCGGCAAGCTGATCATCTCCTCCTCCGTCAATGACGGCATCTTCTCCGGCGCTGCGATCGCCCGCTGGTATCGCAACATGGACCGGCAGATGGGCCGGCGCGCGAGCGACTTCGCGCGGCTGTTCATGGTGCCGAACATGGCCCATTGTGGCGGCGGCGCGGCCACGGCGAGCTTCGCCGGGAACCAGCTCAAGGCCATCACCGACTGGGTCGAGAAAGGCACAGCGCCAGACCGCATCATCGCGGCGAACACCAACGCGACGTCGCCCTATCCGACCGGCGGGCTGTTCGATCCGCGCATTGCCCAGAACTTCCCGGCCAGCGGCACGCGGCCGCTCTGCGTCTATCCGAAGATCGCGTCCTACAAGGGCAGCGGCCTGACCAACGACGCCGGCAGTTTCGCCTGCATCGACCCCGGCTTCCGGCCGGGCGGCGACCACGACTTCCACGATGACGACGACGGGCGCGGCGACAACAGGCACTGAGCTTCTCTCGTGCCCCGGACGCAGCGCAACGTCCCTTCGACGATGCGCTGCTGAGCCGGGGCCCACGCACCGACCGGACGTGAAGCCTCTGGGTCCCGGCTCTGCGCCGCACCGCTCTCGCGGTGCGGCTTGTCCGGGACACGGAAATGAGCAACGACGATGCACCTTGCTTCGTCATCGCGGGCGCCCTCACCTCACGCGGCCTCGGCCTCCTCGTACAGGCCGGCCATGAAGTCACCGAACGTCGGCGCAAGCGGCAGTACGTAGCCCCATTGGTCCGACATCGCCTCCGTGAGCGTCCAGCCCTCGTCGTAGTTGGCGACCTCGTGATCGATGAACCAGATCTTGCCGAAATGCGTCTTGTCGATCGTCATGCAGATCGGGTTGCCGCCGCAGTCGCTCATGATCCACAGGAGTTCGTCGATTGTCGGCCATTGCGGCGTCTGCCGCGTTTGGACCAGCGAACATTCGTCGCGCCGCAATCCCAGCACCTCCTGAACCGCTCCGGCCCAATGCCCTTCCGGCCAGTTGAATTCGGCAGAGCCCTGGAAATAACCGCCGGCGCAGGCCAGCAGGAATTGGCGATACTCATCCGGCAGGCGGCAGCCGATCGATTTCTCGAACGCCTCGAGCGCTGCAGGCGTCGGTTGCTTCGTGCCGGCGCGATCGACGCCTGCAATGAATTCCGAAATATCCATGCGATCCTTTCCCTGGCGCGAAACGCGCCAAGCTTGGTCGCAGCCCCCAGGGAACGGGTTCGAGCATTGGAGAGGAGGAACGCCTGCTCAGAGCAGCTTCGCGGACACGAACAGCGCACGGACGGCGTTGGTCGCCTGCACCGCCAGCATGGCATTGCCGGCCGCACCTTCGAGGGCTGCGATGGCGTCCTCGTGCAGCGAACGGAATTCCATCCACTCGACCGATTTGAAATTGGTCAGGAATTGATAGGCCTGCCCGACGGTCGCAATCGCCAGCGTGTCGCCGTTCAGCTTGATCTTGAACGTCGTGCGCAGCGGGGTTTCGGAACTTGCTGGATCACTCATGGGCTGCTTCTGGACGATGACGGCTTAACGAAGGGGAAACGGCAGCCCCGCCGTCCGGCGAATATCAGGAGGCGGTGCTGGCGCGCTGCGAGGCGGTCGCCGATCCGCTCAGGCTCGGCACCACGACCAGGCGGTTGAACTCGCCATTGTCCCAGGCTTTCAGGAATCGATCATAGTCCTTGATCGAGACGCAGCCGTTGGAATCGCCGCGCGGCCCGAGCATGTAGTTGTGGGTGAGCAGGCCGACGCGGCCAAGTGCGCTGGTCCCATCGGTCGGCGTCATGCGCAGCGCGCGGACGCCGTGGAACAGCTTTTCGCGCGGCTTCAGATCGTAGGTCGCCGGCGGGGTCGCACCGACCATACGCTGGTCGACATGCTGGGGGTCGTCCATCAGCGCGCCCATGCCCGAATGCGCTTCCAGCGCGACGCCGCTCGGCAGGTACAGCGCCTTGGCCGAGATGTCGTAGACCGCCGTGCGCGAATCATAGCCGAGCGCGGCGAGGTCCGGCGCCTTGCCGAGCAGGCCGTCGCCGGGGGTCAGCGAGGCCAGCTTGATCTTGTCGGTGAATTTCTCGAAGAAGTTGCGGTTGTCGACCCTGGGATTGGTCTCGGCATAGGCCTGGCTCGAGGCGATCTGGGCCGAGAAGTCCGCCTGGACCGGGCGCGAGCGGGGCATCGGGACGGCATCGGCATGCTGCGCCGGTCGCGGCTCCTCGACGGCGGTCCGGTCGTCATCGGTCAGGGTCGAGCGCCATTCGTCGCCCTGAAGCTTCTGGGCGAGCATCGCCTTGGCGTCGCGGAGCTTGAGCTGGACCGCGTTCACGGCGGAGCGCTCCAGCGTCCGCAGGCCGAATTCGCGGGCGGGCGGGTTTCCAGACGCCGACGCGAAACGGTCCTCGAACGAAGGGGTATTGGCCGGCGGCAGGGCGGCGGTGACCAGCGGAGTCGAATCGCCGAGGTCGGCGACCCATGCGGCAGCGCCCAGCGCCAGAGCGATGGCAGCAAAAGACAGCAGTATCGTCTCGGCTCGCCCAATACGGCGGCGCGACAACAGCCTCTCGGCGTGCGCTGCGTCGGAAACCATCAGATCCCCAAATCGACCCCCGGGGGACCCAACCCCCACCCGGAGAGACTCTATACCAGCTACCACATTGGGAGCCAAAAGTTAGGCATAATCGCGGCCGGTTAGGCACCCCCGGGGGTATCCAATGACCAATCCTTTCGACCTAGAACGCTTCGTCCAGGCCCAAAACCCGGTTTTTCGCGACGTCCAGGGCGAGCTGGCCCGGGGCCGGAAGCAGAGCCACTGGATGTGGTTCGTGTTCCCGCAGATCGCCGGCCTCGGCTTCAGCGCCATGTCGCAGCGCTACGCCATCGGCTCGCGCGCGGAGGCCGTGGCCTACCTCGCCCACCCCGTCCTCGGCCCGCGCCTGACCGCGTGCACGCGACTCGTGCTCGCCGTCGAAGGGCGCAGCATCAACGCGATCCTCGGCGCGCCCGACGACGCCAAGTTCCGTTCGTCGATGACGCTGTTCGGCGCGGTGTCCGACGAGCCCGTCTTCGATCAGGCGCTCGCCCGCTATTTCGCAGGCGAGCGCGACGGCGCGACGCTGGAGATCCTCGCGAAGCTCGATCAGGCGTCGCGCTAACGCGACCTCCGCGTCCGGACGATTGGACGCACGTAGGCGGGGCATGCCGGCCGTCAGCGTAAACCGCGGATTAACGCCGGCTGCCTATTGTTCGGGCAAAATAATTCTCCTCCCGCGCCAATTGCCGGACTGCCCATGAAAATCGGTACGCTCCTGACCGCCGCCATCGTCTCGCTCTCGACCGTGGGCGGCGGCCTCGCGGTCTACGTCGCCGTGACGAAATACCAGACGATGGAGCGCATCACCGAGGCGCAGGGGCGGCTCGCGATCGTCCGAGCCGTCAGCGACATCCCGCGCTACCTCAATCCCGAACGCGGCTTTTCCACCAACATCCTCTACGGGCCTGCAACCATCGACCCCGCACTGCTCACTGAGCAGGACAAGCTGCGCAAGCAGACCGACGGGGCCCGCGACAAGATGAATGCGCTGCGCAAGGAACTGCCCGGCCCGTTCGACGACGGCACCACCATCGGCAGCAACATCGACGGCATCAATGCCAAGTTCACCGCGCTGCGCGAGGCGATCGACAAGGCGCTGGCCGGACCGGCGGAGGCGCGCAAGGACGCCGCCAAGAAGATCGTCGCCGACAATGCATTGCTCAACGGCGGCGTGACCGCGCTGCTGAACGAGCAGGTCCGCCGCATGGCAATCCTCAACGGCGACGCCTACCGGCAGGCCAGCTACGCCAACATCGCGATGACGCTGCGCGACGTCGGCGGCTTCAACTCCAGCCTGCACAAGAACCTCGTCGGCGGCAAGAAGCCGGCGACCGACGCCGAGAAGGCGGACATCAGCCGCTCGCAAGGCCGCAACGACCAGATCGTGATGTCGCTGCTGGAATTGCGCGGCAATCCGGCAACCCCGGCGAACGTCGCCGCTGCGCTGGAGAAGTTCAACGCGATCTATGTCGAGGAGTTCGGCCGCGAGCTCAAGCTGGTCAAGGACGGCGCGGTCAGCGGCAAGTACGAACACGACATGGACACCTATTACGCCGCCACGCAGCGTGGCCTCAGCACCATCATCGAGGTCCGTGACGCCTTCTACGACAACGCCGAGCAGGTCCTCGCCGGCGCCTCGTCGGCCGCGCGCACCAGCTTCATCATCGCGCTGCTCGGCCTTGCCGCCGTGCTGGTCGCCAGCATCGGCCTCGTCGTGACGGTTCGCCGCCGCGTCTGTGCGCCAATCGTCAATCTGACGACGCGGATGTCGCGGCTGGCCGACGGCGAGGTTGCGGAAGAGATTCCGGGCGCCGAGCGCTCCGACGAGATCGGGGCGATGGCCGCGGCCGTCCAGGTCTTCAAGGACAACATGATCCGGGCCGAGCGGCTCGCAGCCGAGAAGCAGGCCGAGAACGACGGCAAGATGCGCCGCGCGCACGCGCTCGACGAGCTCACGCGCACATTCGAGGCCAAGGTCACCGAGCTCGTCGGCGGCCTGTCCCGGGCGTCCTCCACGATGGAGAGCACGGCCCAATCGATGACCTCGACGGCAGCCCAGACCAACAGCCAGGCCGCGGTGGTCGCCGCTGCCTCCGAGCAGACCTCGACCAACGTGCAAACGGTCGCCAGCGCCACCGAGGAGCTGACCTCCTCGATCGCCGAGATCGGCCGTCAGGTCGCGCAAAGCACCGAGATCGCCGCCCGCGCCGTCGACAATGCCCGCCGCACCGGCGACACCGCGCGCACGCTCGCCGAGGGCGCCCAGAAGATCGGCGACGTCGTCACGCTGATCCAGAGCATCGCCGAGCAGACCAATTTGCTGGCGCTGAACGCGACCATCGAGGCCGCCCGCGCCGGCGACGCCGGCCGCGGCTTTGCCGTGGTCGCCTCCGAAGTGAAGTCGCTGGCGGGCCAGACCGCCAAGGCCACGACCGAGATCTCCGAGCAGATTACCGCGATCCAGACCGCGAGCGACGAAACGGTGGCCGCGATCCGCAACGTCGCCGACGTCATCGCCGAGATCGACCAGATCGGCACCGCGATTGCGGCTGCGATCGAAGAACAGGGCTCGGCCACCAAGGAGATCGCCCGCAGCGTCCAGGAAGCCGCCCGCGGCACCCAGGAGGTCAACACCAACATATCAGGCGTGCAGCGCGCCGCCGACGACACTGGAGCTGCCGCCAGGGAAGTGCTGGGCGCAGCCGAGCAGCTCTCGACCCAGTCGCGCGATCTCGCCGGTCAGTTCGACCGCTTCCTCGGCGAGGTCAGGACCGCGTAAGACGACTCAATACGGCGGCGCCTTGCGCGCCCGCTGCGCCTTCGCCGCCTCGATCCACCAGGTGAGATCATCCGCAAAGCGCGGGAACGCACGCTCCAGCGCCTTGCCGCCCTCTCCGATCGGCTCGCCCTCTGCCGACAACGTCTGCGCGATCGGGCCGACGCCGATCGTGCTCGACACCACCACCATGCCCATCTCCGACAGCGTGCCGTGCCAGGCGGTCGCCGCGCGCGCGCCCGAGAAGCGGCCCGCGGAATAGCTCACGATCGCGGCCGGGCGCCAGAACCATTCTTCGAGGAAGTGGTCGGTCAGATTTTTCAATCCGGGCTGAATGCCCCAATTGTATTCGCCAGTGACGAAGACGAAGCCGTCGGCGTCGCGGATCTGCCCGGCCAGCTTCTCCAGCGCTTCGGGCGCTGCGCCCTTGGGATATTCCTTGTACATGCGATCGAGCATCGGCAGGCCGATGGCCTTGGCGTCGATGAACTCGACCTCCTCGCCGCGGCTGCGCAGGCGATTGATGACGAAATTCGCAAGGCGGATGCCCATGCGATCGGAACGGTAGGAACCGTACAAAACGAGGATGCGATTGCTCATGGCCGGCAAGCTAGCACGAAAGCAGGCGGCGCGCCCGATTGATTTGTCGCGCTAAAGCGCGACGAGATTTGGATGAATCATTATCGCGCTTTAGGTTGTTGTTTGCGCATGATCTTTTCGGAAAACCGCTTCGCACTTTTCCGGATCATGCTTTATCGGCCGCGGTCCAGCGTTTGCGACGGCGTCTCGCCGAATTGATCGCGGTAGCTTCTGGAGAAATCGCTGAGGTGCCAGAAGCCGAACGCCAATGCCACGGCCTTGACGCTGTCGGCGCCGGCGAGCAGCCGCCGGCGCACCAGCCAGAGCCGGCGCAGGCGCAAATAGCGGTGCAGGCTCATGCCGCGATAGCGACGGACGACGTCATGCAGTGTGCGGACGGACAGGCCGAGCTTGCGTGCGATCTCCTCGCTGTAGATCGGCTGCGAGAGATCCTCGGACAGCAGCGCGCGAATGTCCTGGAACATCTTGAACTGCCGCCCGTCGTTCGGCCGCACTGTCCATCGCGCGGCGATGAGGTTGGCGAACACGGTGTCGACCGCACCGAACAGGGACTCCTTCATCGCCATCCCCTGCAACGGAACCTCAGCGGGATCGATCGGCTCGGACGCGGCCGCCACTACCTCGCGGACCACCTTCCGCAGCCGGAGCAGCGCCGACATGCTGGTCTCGAAGATCTTGAAGCTGGACTGCGTCTC
This sequence comes from Bradyrhizobium sp. USDA 376, assembly GCF_054063675.1. NCBI lineage: Bacteria > Pseudomonadati > Pseudomonadota > Alphaproteobacteria > Hyphomicrobiales > Nitrobacteraceae > Bradyrhizobium > Bradyrhizobium sp. USDA 376. The sequence goes on along the minus strand of NZ_JBSSGN010000001.1, from coordinate 6,045,752 downwards.
GGGCCAGCCACGATCCTTCACCTCGGGGTGAAACACGATCGAGCCGATCTGCCTCTGCACTTCCTCGATGGTGTTGTAGGCCGCGCCGCTGCTGCCGATGACCACGACCGCGCGGTCGCGCTGCGCGCCATTGAAGCGAATGGGAACTTCGAGATCGTCCATCGCGAAACCGACCGCCGTACAGTCGGCAACCAGCTGCGCGTCCACCACGCGCGGAAACGTCCGCGTCACGTTCACGTCGCAGCCCGGCAGGCGCAGGATCACCTGCTCGGTCGCGATCCGTCGCACGAACGGCGTAAACTCGATGTTCAACCCGCGTATCGAACTGCGAAACTCGTCGACATCGGAGAAACGAAATATCTTTGGCGCCAATCCCGGCGCATCATCATCATTGTTGCTCATGGCTAATGAAAAAAAGCCGCGCCCTGAAACGACGCGCGTCCGGCAATAGCGCCGATCTGAACTCCCCCCTTCGGTGCCCCCGTTAGACCGAAAGAATTACCCTACCCCGCCCGCATCAATTGGCGAGCGTTCCGTTGAAGGAACAAGCTGCGGCAACTCGTCCTGCCGAATTTCGATAGCGTTTCAGGTTGCAACGTCGATTATTTTATACCTCGGCGTTCAAAATCTCAAATCCAAATTAACGTCTGTCAGGCGCAATGATGGTCGTTAAATCGTCAAAACTATTTCAAATTCAGGCTCCTGCCATGATGGCAAATTTGCCTGCCGATAGTCTTGTTGAATTGGAAGACGCGGTCGCAACTTGCCCGCCGGAGCGTTGCACGCGCATTCTCGAAGGCATCACCCACCTGCTTACCACGAACCGCGATCACCCCCAGCAAATGCTGGTCGGTGTGGTCGATGGTGTCCTGCTACGCCTGACGGAACGGGTCGCGGTTAACGCACTGATGCGGCTCAGCAAGGCGCTCGCTGGACTGAACGTGGCGCCGCCGGGGACACTGCTGCGGCTGGCCTTGCACGACGATCCGGACGTCGCTTGTCCGCTCCTGCTCGAATCGCAGGCACTTTCCGCGCCCGATCTCGTTGCGATTGCGAGCTCGCGCGGCGAGCGGCAGCAACGCGCGATCTGCGCCCGCAACAGCATCCCGCCTGATGTGACCGAGGCGCTGATCAGGCACGGTGGCCGGCCGATTTATCCCGCGCTGATCAAGAACCCGGGGACGAAATTCTCCGATGCGGCCTATGCCGCACTGATCGCCGGGGCCGGGCAGGATGACGAAATCATCAAGGCGCTGGCGCTCAGGCCTGATACCCCCGACCTCATCGTCAGGAAGTTGTTGTCCGCTCCCGCCGGCAAGACGCTACCCGACAAGACACCGCCGGCCAAGCCCGACGCTTCCGCCGTGCCGCCGATGCACGATGCGGCATCCGGTCCGACAACACCCGCTCTACCCTGTCGGGCGGCCTATGCGAACGCAAGGCCGGAGATCGTCGCCCTCGCCCGGGTCGGCAAGCTCAACGACTCCACCGTGAACCGCTTTGCGATCCGCGGAGAGACTGCAAATCTGGTCACCGCGCTGTCGGTGCTCTCGGGGGCTCCGATCGAGATCATCGAGCACGTCATGACCGACGAGAATTGCGAGGGCCTGGTCATGGCCTGCCGTGCCTCGCGGCTGAACTGGGCGACCACGCTCGCGATCCTCAGCAACCGCAGCGGCGTTCGACTCTCTTTCGCACAGCGCAAACGCGCGCAGCTCATCTTTGAAACACTGCTCTTGTCGACCAGCCAATGGACGGTGCGCTGGGGAGAAATCGCAGCAGGGGCAGGCTCAAGCGATCCGGGACATCGCAGCGCAAAAGTGGGGGTTAGCCGATGAGGTTCGACGGTCGAAAGGCGTCTCGCGTGAAAATGGATCACCGGCAGCCCGTCAATCTGATGGGCTCGGACGGCACCTGGCGGCGCAGCTGCGTTCTGCTCGACGTGTCGCAGACCGGCGCGAAAGTCGAGGTCGAGGGTACGCTCGACGTGCTGCAGGCGAAGGAATTCTTCATGGTGCTGTCGTCGACGGGGCTCGCCTATCGGCGCTGCGAGCTGGTGTGGATCGACGGCACCACGGCCGGCGTTCACTTCATCACTGCAGACGGCAAGAAGAGAACTGCAAGCGCATCGGCAGCCACCGCGCCGGGCTCGTCCCAAACCAGATGATCCGAAACTCCGTTCCACGCATTGAAGTCCGGTGTCGTAACTCCAGGTCAGACCGTGAAGAGCGCGCGAACCATCTCAAAAACCGCCGTCAATAGCGACGGCGGTGTCCGGGCGGCAGAGACGGCGCGCCCACTCGTCCAGGTGCTGGCCGACACGTCCGGCAAGCTATCCGGCATCCGCTCGATCCTTGAAGAGAAGTTCACTGTCGCGGGCGAACGCCTTGACGCCGATGCCAAGCTCGCGCAGGTGCCTTACGCGATCGTCGTCCGCGCGGAGTTGCGCGACGTCGACAACATCACGGCCATCAAGAAGCGCGCCGGCAAGCTGGCAAAGGCCAGGAAACGCGTCTTCCTGCTCGAGCACACTTCTCACGTCGGCATTTCGCAAGCCTATGCGCTCGGGGCCACGCTCGTGCTTCCCGGCACGATCAACCGGATCAAATTGCTGGCGGCCCTGTCCGATCATGCCGCCCCGATGACCGCCTCACCGGGCGGCGAGGCGCAGCAGGTCGACGCGGTCGAGACCGCAGCGACTGCCATCGCCTCGATGTTCACGTCCGTTACCCTTGGCCAGCCGCTCGACGTCGACGGCACCAGGGAAGCCGGGCGCCGGATTGCCGATCGCATTATCGAGCATGGCCTGTCCGAGTGGTTGACGACGGTACGCCGCCACCACGAGGGAACCTATCAGCACTGCCTGCTGGTGACCGGCGTCACCATCGACTTCGGTCTTTGCCTCGGCGTGGGCAAAGCCGATCTGGAGCGTCTCTACTCGGCCGCGATGTTTCACGACATCGGCAAGGCCCAGATCCCGCTCGCCATTCTCGACAAGCCGGGTCGTCTCGATGCCGAAGAGCGCGCTCTGATCGAAACGCACCCGGCGGCGGGCTATGGGTTTTTGAAGGACCACGAGGGAATTTCGCCCGAGATCCTCGATGCCGTGCTGCATCATCACGAATATCTCGACGGCAGCGGCTATCCGGACGGGCTGTGCGCCGAAAGCATCGGCGATATCGTGCGAATTCTCACCATCTCGGACATCTTCGCGGCACTCATCGAGCACCGCCACTACAAACCGACGATGCCGCGCGCAGAGGCCTACAACATTCTCTGCGGGATGAATGGCAAGCTGGAGAACGCGCTGGTCGCCTCGTTCAAGCAGGTCGCCCTCACGCGGTAAACGCGGCCCTTCCCCTCGAACACCTGCCCTAGTGCGTCGCCCGGTATTTGGCGCGGCGGGGAATCGAGTTGCAGGCCAGACCTTCGGCCAGCAGCTTCATGTCCTCGCGTTTGCCGCTCCGGATCAGCCGCCCGAACTCGTCGGATGTGAAAGGAAGATTGGGATCATCATCGATTGGACGCCGCACTCGCGGGCCGAACAATCGCCGCACCAGGCTAGCCAGCCGCCGCATATCAATTCCCTCGCGCCAGCAACAAACCTTTCAGTCCGGATATTGTTCCTCCCGCACGTTCGAGATTGCAAGAGCTTGCTGACGACTCCGCACCAAAAAAATTTTCGCCGGAGAACAATCTCCTCTTTGTCGTGCTAATCGGCAAAACCCACGTAACGCACGAACTCGTCGTTGTGTTCGCGGTCCGAGCGAACCTCGTTCGCGGCAAAGCCGTCGTCGGGATAACCCATCGCGACGCAGGTCATGATGACCTCGTCCTCCGGGATATCAGCGACCTCGCGCACGATGTCGGAGCGCATGATGCCCTGCCCGTTGATGACCGAGCCGAGGCCGCGGTCCCAGGCTGCGAGCACGATGCCGTAGCAGAGCGCGCCGAGATCAAAATGGCAGACCGCGCCGGGATCGAGCACGCGGTCATAGGTCAGCACCAGCGAGACCGGCGCGTCGAACTGGCGGAAACCGCGCAGCACCCAGTCCTGGCGCATCGGCTTGTCGTCGCGCGCAATCCCCATCGCACCGAACAGCTTCTTGGCGATGTCGACCTGCCGCGTGCGATGCACGCCCTGATATTCGCCATGGCTGACGATGTCGCGCTTGACCTTGGCGCCGCCAACCATCTCCTCCATGTTGCGGCGGCGCACCTCTTCCAGCGGAGGACCCGTGAGCACGTGAACATGCCAGGGCTGGGTGTTCATCGACGACGGCGCGCGCTTGGCGCTTTCGATGATCGCCTCGATCACCGAACGCGGCACCGGCTGCTGCTTGAAACCGCGCACGCTGCGGCGCGACTGGACCAGCGTCTCGAATTCCACCCCTTAACCTCCCCGCTCATCCCCGCAGCATCGCAACATCCGGCTGGTTGCCGATGCGGCGCGCAAAATCTATGCTAACCCGCAAGCAAGACCAAGAACCCTGTGAGGACTCCCATGGCCGCGCCGCTCGATCCCGTCATCGCCCAGATCATTCCGCTCATGCCGATGCGCGATCCCGCGGTCATGACGCCACAGAGCGCCCGTGATTCCTTGCGCGCACTGGCTGCCTCGCGCGCAGCCATTCCGCCGCCGCCCGTCGATCGTGTGCAGGATATCAAGGTAAACGGCGGCGCCGGCCCGCTCGATGCGCGCGTCTACCGGGTCGGCACCACGCCCGCTCCAACCGTGGTGTTCTTCCATGGCGGCGGCTGGGTCGCGGGCGATCTCGAGACCCATGATCGGCAGGCGCGCAATCTCGCGATCGAGACCGGCGCGGTCGTCGTCTCCGTCGACTACCGCCGTCCGCCGGAGACGCGCTTTCCTGGCGCTTTCGAGGATGCCTTTGCCGCGGTGCGCGACGTGTTTGGCCGCGTCGCGGAATTTGGCGGCGACGCAAATCGCTTCGGCGTTTCCGGCGACAGCGCTGGCGGCAATCTCGCGGCCACCACCGCGATCGCCTGCCGCGATGCCGGCATCAGGCTCGCCGCGCAATTGCTGGTCTATCCCGTGACCGACGTCGTCGGCGCTTACGCCGATGCGGGCGAGAACGCGCGCTTTCCCTCACGCGCCGAGAATGCCGAAGGCTACTTCCTGACGCGCGCCACGATGGAATGGTTCTGCGGCCACTATCTCGCCGATCCCGCCGACGCGGCCGACTGGCGCGTCTCGCCGCTGCGCGCCGCATCGCTCAAAGGCCTCGCGCCCGCGATCGTGACCACCGCCTGGTTCGATCCCCTGCGCGATGAGGGCGCCGCCTATGCGCGGGCGCTGGAGGCCGCCGGCGTGCGCGTCAAGCATCACGAAGGCCCCGGCCTGATCCATGGCTATTTCGGCATGGGCGACGCCTCGGACGTCGCGCGCGCCGAGGCGCAGCGCGCGCGGACCGACTTCAAGGCGCTGCTCGCGCGCGGCGTCTGAGACCATCTGGAGACAGTATCGATCCTCAACCCGGCCGGCGCACGATCAGGAAGCGGCCGCGGGGATTTCGAAGAAACCGGTCGCCTGAACCAGGCGGCCATCTTCGCCGAATCGGCCGAAGCTCTCGCCTTTGACGAAGACGCGGCCGGCGCCGTCGTACATCGTCCAGCGGAAAAGCCCCTGCTCGTGGTGTTCGAGGAAGCTGTCGTTCCTGAAATAGGCACCCGGAAATTTCAGCTGCGTTTGCCCGATGCGGGCCATCAACGCCTCCCGTCCCGCAACCTGCGAGCCGGGATCGGTGTAGACGCAATCCACCGCAACGCTCTGTTCGAGCAGCCGGCGCCGCTCGCTCTCGTCGATCGGTCCCCATGCCGCCTGATAGGTATTCCAGGTCTTCAGCCGCGCGTCGTCGTTCATATCGCAGGACCCTCCAAGGCATTGTGGCCAGCTTCTGACAAATTGACAATTATCGATTTTTTGTCAAGATGCGACGAGTGAACGATAGTGAGGATCATGGCTGAATCCCATATGTCCAAAGAGCAGCTTGCCGTCGCCGCCGCGACGGAGGTGTTCTCGCGCTACGGCTATGCCCGCACGACGATGGGCGACATCGCCGCTGCGGCCGGGATATCGCGGCCGGCGCTCTATTTGCTCTTTCCCGACAAGGATGCCGTGTTCGCGGCGGTGATCCGGGCCATGGACGAGCAGAAGCACCGCGAGATTCAGGCCGCGATCGCTCGTCTCGATGGCCTTCACGCCAAGCTGCTCCACGCCTGCAAATCCTGGGGATCCCATGGCTTCGATCTGATTGAGGCGCATCCGGATTCGGCCGATCTCTTCGACCTCCGCTTCCCTGCGGTCCGCCAGGTCTACGACAATTTCCAGTCGCTGGTTGCCGACCTCATCCGCGATCAGGCGCGGTCCGCCAAGAGAACGGACGAGCGAGCGGACGAGCCGGAAGTGCTGGCGCGATGCCTCGTGTTCGGCATGCGGGGACTGCGCGAAACCGCCCGGAGCGGCAAGGAGATGCGGCGGCTGATTGCCGTTCAGGTCACGATGCTCGTCAGAAGCATCGGCGGCAGCGTCTGAGCCAAGCCGAACGGGCTTATCCAGCGCTCCGCGCCCGCTGCGCCGCCGTGTGCCCCCAGGCCTCGTCCCAGTCCTGGCCGGAGGCGTCGACCACGCGGCCGTCGGCCTCGAAGAACTTGTTGGGCACCTGGAAGATCGCAAGGATCAGCGCGCCGTCCGGGCACCAGGCGGCGTGCCGGCTGCCGGCCTCGCGCCAGATGAATTCGCCGGCCTTGCAGGCGATGCCCTTGGCGGGCCCTTCCTTGTCGACAAGCGCGCCTTCGATCACGTAGCTCTGTTCGATGCCGACATGCTCGTGGTCGGGCAGCACCGATCCCGGCGCGAAGCGCATCAGGGCCGTCATCAGGCCGGTGCCGCGATCGAACAGCAAGGTCTTGGCCTCGCAGCCGGGAAAGCGCGTCTTCTGCCATTCCATGGCCTCAGGTTGAACCAGATGGGGGAGTGCTGGTCGGCGGTCTGCGGGCTCGTCACGGCGTCCATGGCAACGCTCCGTTCCTGCTGCAACGGGATCAGCCTAGCAGGTCCGCGCCGCGTGGTCTGCGCGCAGTGCAGCAAGCACGTGGCGCGAATCCAAAAGCAGCCCCCAGGCCGCGCACGCGTAAAGGCGTGATGCATTCAGCGCGCGCCGGAAAATATCCGCACACCACGACCCGGCACAGCCCGATCCTGCTTGATTGCGCCACGATTCCCGGCTCCAATCCTCAGCGCCATTTCTGGTTTAGGAGACACCCATGATGAAGCGGATTTTCCTGGCTGCGATCGTTGCCACCTTTGCAGCGGGCTCGGCCTTCGCAGAGGACACCTGCGAGAGCAAGGCGGTCGGCAAGGACGGCAAGCCGCTGGCCGGCGCCGCCAAGACCTCGTTCCTGAAGAAGTGCAAGGCCGACGCCTGCGCGCCCAAGGCCGTCAGCGCCGACGGCAAGCCGCTCGCCGGCGCCGCCAAGAACAGCTTTATGAAGAAGTGCGAAGTCAGCGCGTAAAGCGCGCCGCGATGAAGGTAAGCCCCCTCGCCCCGCTTGCGGGGAGAGGGTTGGGGTGAGGGGGAGTCTCCGCGGGGACGGTGGCAGTTGAACTCGCGGAGAGTCCCCCTCACCCGAATTTGCGCTTCGCGCAAATTCGACCTCTCAGCGCGAGCGAAGCTCGTCGCGGCCCCGCAAGCGGGGCGAGGTGAAGGCCATCACTCCCGCCTGAACCGATAGTCGAACGCCCCATCCAGCGGCCTGATCCACCCTACCGTCGGCGCGGGAAAATGGATCGGCAGGATTAGCGTGTCCGTATCCGCAACGGAAGCAAAAAACTTTCGCCGCGACACCGCTGATTGCTTCGGATCCCAATCCGGCCTCGCCGACCAGTCCGGCTCACGGCACTGGATCTGGTGATGCATGAGATCGCCAGCGACCACGGCGCGCTGGCCTTTCGAGAAGATGTTCACGCAGCAATGGCAGGGCGAATGCCCCGGCGTCGGCGTCAGCGTGACGGTGTCATCCAGTGCGTAGTCGTCATCCACCAGCAGCGCCTGCCCGGCCTCGACGATCGGCAGGCAATTGTCGTGAAACACGGTGCCGGGCGGGTTGTTGCCTTTGGCGTTCTCGGCCTCCCAGGCCGCGTATTCACCCTTGTGAAAGACATATTTGGCGTTCGGGAACGTCGGCACCCAGCGGCCGTCGCGCAAGGTCGTATTCCAGCCGGTGTGGTCGATGTGCAGATGCGTGCAGAACACATAATCGATCTGCTCGAAGCCGATGCCGAGCGCGAACAGCTCGTTGCGCCAGCGCTCCTTGCCGGGAAAATCGAACGGCGGCGGATGGCCCTTGTCCTCGCCTGTGCAGGTATCGACCAGGATGGTATAGCGCGGCGTGCGCACGACGAAGGTCTGGTAGGTGATGACCATCATGCCGCGCGCAGCATCGAACACCTCCGGCTCCATCGTCGGCAGATGACGCTTGAACACGCCCTCGTCATAAGCCGGAAAAAAATCTTGCGGCCGCCGCCAGGGCCCCTCCCGCTCGATCACCGCATCGATGGTGATGTCGCCGATCCTGAGCTGCTTCACGCGCCCTCCCCTGATTTTCTTCAGCGTAGCGAACGAGTTCGTAGCGTTCAAGATGCATGGGCGCGTACTTGCGCTGGCGAGTTCCCATCGCTGGCGCGACAGAGCGTCAGTTGGACTCTTGCGACAGCATTCACACAGCGACGCACATGCGTCGCCTGGGCGTCACACGCGCGTCGTCGGCCACGCTCGATAATCTCTGCCTCATTCCAGATCGATCGCGCACAGATTGTGCAGCAAAAAGCATGGGGCACCTAAGTGAAGAAGCTCTTCTCCGTGATAACGTCCATATCGCTCGCGGCAACGCTGGCTGGCGCTGCGCCGGCGCACGCAGATCAGGATGACAACGGCCGCGACCGCGGTTCCGACAACTTCCGCGATCGCGACCATGGCCATCACCACGGCCGCAGATCGCCAGTGATCCTCATCTCGCTCGACGGCGCAAAGCCCGATTTCATCCAGCAGTTCATCGAGGAAGGCGTGCTGCCGCGCGACGGCGGGCTGGCGCGGCTGAGCCGCCATGGCGCGGTGGCGTTGCAGAACATCACGGCATCGCCGTCGCTCACCGCCGTCTCCCATATCGAGATCGCGACCGGCTCGACCGCCGTCCACAACGACATCCCCTCCAACACCTTCCAGGCCATCGTCGGGCCGATCACATCGAGCCTCAGCGGCTTCGCGGCGCCGATCGGCGGCTATCGCGAGAGCCCGCTTGGGCCTTCGCCGCAGCCGACCGCGGCGCCGCTGTGGGTGCAACTGCGCCAGCAGGGAAAGAAGGTGGTCACCGCGACGTGGCCGGGCGGCGACGGCGCCGACATCTCGATCAACGGCACCGTGGTGCAGCCGGCCCAACCGATCCGCGTCACCGACTACACCGTGCCGTTCGGCGCGTTCGGCGGGCTCGGCGCGCAGGGCTTTTCGCTCACGCAGACGAACTTCGCGCCCGATCCGGCGGTGGGCGCGGCGCTCCAGGCGGCCGGCCGCTTCTCGTTCAGCCCGGTGCTGGCAACGCCCACGCCGATCGAGACGTTCTCATGCGCCTCGGTGCAGACCGCGACCTGCACCAGCGCGGCCACGCAGGACCTCAAATACGCGATCCGGGTGGCGGCGCTCGACACCACCAACGACAACAAGGTGAACTACGACACCCTCGTGTTCTTCGATGCCACGCGCGGCATCACGGCCGGGCCGTTCAAGCCGCCGGCGACTGGACCCGCCTATGCGAAGCTCGGTGGCGAGAACGCGCCGTTCTTCCTCGAGGGCAGCGGCGCCAGGGTCGGCGCCGCCTACTTCGTCTCGCAGCTCGCGCCCGATCTGTCGGTGGTGCGCTTTGCCCGCTACGGCGCCAATTACATCCCGCGCAACGCGGCCGTGCTGGCCGACGTCGACGACATCAACAACAGCATCGGGTTCTGGCGCCCGCAGGCCGACTTCCGCATTCCGGAGCGGCTCAGCCCGGGCTTCACCGACTTCCCCGACATCGAGATCGAGGCGATGTACGAGGACATGGTCAAGACCTTCGTGCGTTACCAGGCCGATATCGGCGAGCGCGCGATCAAGAACCATCCCGACGCCGACCTGGTGATGATCTATATCGAGCAGCCTGACGGCTCCGAGCATCAATTCCTGCTCACCGATCCCCGCCAGGGCACCAATCCGAAGGACCCGAGCTCGATCGGCGCCGGCCAGGACGCCGCCAAGGTCGCCCGCTACAAATCGTACATCCGCTTCGCCTATCAGACCGCAGACAAGGCGGTGAAGCAGATCACCGAGGCGGCGGGGCCGGACAGCAACATCATCGTCGTGTCGGACCACGGCTTCGCACCGTTCCACACCTCGGTCAGCATGACCAACATCCTGAAGAATGCCGGTATCGACACCAGCAAGGTGGCGATCCGCACCTCGGGTCCGGCGGTCAACATCTACGTCAACCTGCAGCAGCGCGAACAGGGCGGCACCGTCGATCCCGCGACCTACACGGCGCTGGTGACGCAGATCACCGACGCCGTGAAGAACGCGGTCGATCCGAATTCGAAATTCAACTTCTCGCTCGAGGGCGGACGACTCTTCACCGTGGTCGAGACCCGTCCGCTGCAATGCGAGGCCGGGATCGGGCAATGCACCAGCAAGACCATCGGCCAGGATTTCGGCGATGTGTTCGCGCTGATGGCCCCGGGCTACAATTTCGACGGTATCCAGAACCCCGGCGTCGCCCGGCTCGGCGATGCGCCGTTCAACGCGGCAACGACCACGCTGTCGATGCCGAACTTCTACGGCGCCCACGGCCACGATCCAAAACTGCCGGTGATGAGCGCGACCTTCATCGCCGCCGGCCCGCAGATCCGCCACAACACGACGATCCGCCGTGTGCGCAATCTCGACGTGGCACCGACCATCATGCAACTGCTGGGCGTCCGGCCGCGCCAGGTCGACGGCGAGGTGCTGCGCGAGATTTTGCGGTAACCGATTGACGGCCGCACGGGATGGGCGCCGATCAGCGCCCATCCTCACGGTGGACCACGAGCAAATCGGCGGAATACAACCGCTGGGCCGGTGGCACGAATTTACGTGTTTATGTATGATTTAATTCACAGCGCATTTCCAGTTCGGCTGTAAAATGGAGCTGCGCAACGCGGTGACTCTCAGGTCTTCCGCTTTGCGGTCAAGCTGCTGAAACCGATTGTGGCTCTATGCAGATAGGGCTGAAAAGGCCGTCAGGATCAGGCCCACTACCCGCTTCGGGGAGCGAGTTTCCCAAGTTCGCGGACACGACAACCGTGCCTCGTCTGACATGGCGCTCACCGGAAGGGAGGTTCGCTGTTTATGATTTGGGGGCCGCTTCGTTCAGCTAGATGTCGGCGCGCGCGTAAGCGGGCGTTGACCTTGTTTGGAGCACGAGGTGCCCGGTGCGCGCTGTCGATAGCGTCACGTTCTGCTATCCCGTCCCCGTTCTGCCAGGTAGCGGGGTGGTCAAGGTGAACCATCCGGGGATCGATGTTGCAGAGGCCCCGCCATCGCGGCGCGTGCTCGCAATTCTGGCCGCCGACGTCGTGGGCTATGCTCGCCTGACCGAGGTGGCGGAGGAGGCAACGCACATCCGCCTGCGAGCGCTTCGTTTCGGCGTGATCAACCCGTGCATCGTCTCCTTCCGCGGCAGGATCGTGAAGAATACGGGGGACGGCTTTCTCGCCTCTTTCGATTCCTCGCTCGATGCGGCGCGCTGTGCGGTCGCCTTGCAAGCCGAAGTCGCGGCCGCGCAGACCCGGGAAGGATACGATCGGAAGATACAATTTCGAATGGGTCTGAACGTTGCGCAGACCATCGTCGAATCCGAGGACATCTTCGGAAAGGGCGTCAACATCGCGGCGAGACTCGAGCAATCGGCGCCGGCTGGCGGCGTGGTGCTTTCAGGCGAGATGTTCCAGCAGATCAAGGACCGGCTCGACGTACCTGTCCAGGACCTGGGCGTGCTCCGGCTCAAGCATCTTGCCCGCCCTGTTCACGCTTATTCTCTGCTGCTGCCGGAGGCAGAACGATTGCCGTCGAGCGGCGGCCGCAAGGCGAGCCGCCAGGCCAAGGTGCCCTACATCGCGGTCCTGCCGTTTCGTACGCAGGGAGCGAATCCGGAGGACGATTACTTCGGCGACGGGACGGCCGACGAGATCGTCGTGGCGCTTCAGAGCCTCCGCGGGCTGTTCGTCATCTCGAGCATGTCGACGTCTCCCTATCGCAGCGGACCGATCGACAGCCAGAAGATCGGCCAGGACCTCGGCGTCCGATACGTCCTGAGCGGCAGCATCCGGCGAGCCGACAAGCGGCTTCGCATTGGCGTGGAATTGAAGGACGTCGAAGCGGGGATCATGCTCTGGGCAGATCACTATGATGGCGATGTCTCCGAACTGTTTGAATTTCAGAGCCGCATTGCGACGCGCATCGTATGGAGCATCGCTCCCCAGGTCCGCGAGGCAGAGCTGAAGCGCGCGCTGCAAAAGCGCTCGGACAATCTCAATGCCTACGAGCTGCTCATGAAGGCGATCGACTTCATGTATCGCATGAATTTCTTCGACTTCGGCCGGGCGGGCGAACTGTTGCAGGCCGCAATCGCTTCGGATCCGAGCTATGCCACTCCCTATGCCTATGCAGCGCTCTGGCACATTCACAATGTCGCGCAAGGCTGGGGCGCCGAGGGCGGCCCCGATGCGGCGGAAGCGGCGCGCCTTGCCACTGCGGCGGTCGATCGTGCGCCGGCAGACGGTTTCGCGTTGGCCGTTCTCGGACACACCAAGGCGCTGTTGTTCAAGGACTACGACGCAGCGCTCGACCTCTTTGATCGAGCGTTGAGCGCGTCGCCCGGAAATGCTATGGCTTGGACCCTTAGCAGTGGCGTGTACGGCTACCTTGAGGAGGGCCAGTCAGCGATCACGCGCGCTGAACAGGGATTGCGTCTGTCGCCGGCCGATACCCAGGCATATTTTTACCTGATGTTTCTCGGCCAAGCGCATTACATCAACGGCAATTACGACGAGGCGGTTGTGTGGGCCCGCAAGACCGCAGCTCTGAACGGACGGCTGTCCGCCAACCTGCGTATTCTGGCAGCCGCCTACATTGCGAAGGGCCAGGAGGAGGAGGCCCGGGGCATCACCAGGATGCTTCTGGACATCCAGCCTCGATTCAAGCTTTCGGCCTATCGCGAGCGATGCCCCTTCAAAATAGGTTTGCGGGAACGCTTCATCGACCATTTGCGAGAGGCAGGCTTGCCGGATTGAAACCATGCTGCATTTGCAGCGAACCACAGGAGGATCCCGTCATGGGGGGCAATTGGTTCGGAGGCAACTGGTTTGGTGGCAATTGGTTCGGAGGAAACTGGTCAGGCGGCTCGGGCGGCGGTGGATCGCCCGTGTTCGCGATGCGCGCCGATCGGCCGCTTGCCGAGATCGCCATCACGCGGGACTACAGCGCCAGGTTCCGAGACGCGGAATGGGATCCGGATCTGCGCGCCATAGCGATCCTGCCGGAATTTCTGTCGCAGCAGATCGACGGCAAGCAATGGCAGGCGGCGGTCGCGCTGCCACCGCCCACCTACCCGGTCACTGCGAAGATGATCGACGAGGTCCTGGTGCTGGCTGTCGCGGAGCGGCCGGAAGCGCTCGGCGAAATCGTGGAGGAGAACCAGAATTTTCAGATGCGCTGGCTGCAGCTTCTCAACATCAGCGCCACGTCCCACCCACACACGTTCCTGCTGATGAAGATCATGGCCCGGGTCGGCGAGTTTGCGATGGTCGAGCTCAAGCTCCAATATCCGAACCCGGCTGGTGCCGGGCCCCCGCCCTATTGGTACCAGCCGCGACCAAGCCAGGTCTGCCCGACGCTGTATCCGCCGGTCCAGGTCCCGGGACACCCGGCCTATCCGGCCGGACACGCGCTCATTGGCACGCTCACCTCCGAATGCCTGGCTGACCTGCTGCCCCAATACAAGGAGCCGTTGCGCGCATTGGCGGCGCGGGTCGGGATGAACCGGATGATCGCGGGATTGCACTATCGCGAGGACATCGACGCGGGCGCCAGGGCCGCGGTCGCCATAAGGCCCTTTCTGAAGGCCTGCCCGTTCTACGCGACCACGTTCGAACTCGCGAAGACCGAATGGCAGTGAGATCGCGCGCAACCTGACCACGGCAGCGGAGGCAGTCATGAAGCCTTGGGAACTGCGCACCGGCTATGTACGGGTGCTGGCGCAGCGTAATCAGAATAGCGTGCTCGTCGAGGCGGCAAACGACCTGCTCAAGGGCGATAATCCGGCCGGCACGATGCGCGAATACGTCCACGAGAACGCGGCGCCCGACTTTGTGATCGACGATGAGTTCGGCGCCCTGCCGATCTGGGATGGCGCTGATCAGCGGCCTGCAGTCTCGATCAAGGACAGGGCCGAAAAAGCGTCCTCGCTCCTCGCGCTCGAGAAATCGAAGAAATTCCTGATCCGCGCCTACGTTGATCCCGCGAGCCTCGCCAAGCCGGGCTTCAACAACGGCGAGCCGGTCTGGTTGGATCCTGATGTGCGCGGCCAGCTTGCTTTGCCCCCTGCCAACAAGGCCACGGGCGATACCGAAGCGGTTCGGCTGGACCTCAACACTGCGACGCTGCAGCACAACGGCCTTTATGGTGCGGGTGTTGCCGTCGCGATCGTTGATACCGGCATCTGCAGGTCACATCTTGCGCAGCGGTTCGGCTTCAACCCGGACCTGGATGTCGGCAATTCGTGGACGCCACCGACCGTGGCGACAAAGCCGGGCCACCATCGCATCGGACACGGAACGATGTGCGCCTACGGCGTGCTCGTGGTGGCTCCGAACGTGACGCTGCTCGATTATCCCTTGCTGCTTGGACGTCCGGCCGGGGAGCACACCGTCAGTGCCACGATCGGGGAAATGATGCGCGGTTACTTGGTCCTGATCTGGCGCTGGGCGGTCATCGGGGCCATTCCGCAGACCGCGCTCGTGGTCAACAATAGCTGGGGCATCTTTCATCCGAGCCTCGACGACTTCCCGCCCGGCGATCCCATGCGCTACATCGACAATCCCAATCACCCCTTCAGACTGTACGTCTGGTTGCTCACGGCATTCGGGGCCGACGTGGTTTTCGCCGCTGGCAACTGCGGCGACGGCTGCCCCAATGCCGTGTGTCTGCAGCGGACGGAGGGAACGATCATGGGCGCCAACGCCTACGACGAAGTGCTGACGCTCGCCGGTTGCGACATCCACGACGTGCGCGTCTGTTATTCCTCGCAAGGACCGTCGATCGCGGGCATGTCTCCGCAGAAGCCCGACATCACCGCCTACACGCAGTTTCTCGGCTCGAAGATCCAGCGCGGTCCGCGCGGCTTCGAGCCGGATATGGGAACGTCGACGTCATGCGCCATCGCATCCGGGTGCGTCGCCGCGCTGCGAACCCTGCGGCCACCGACGGCGACGGATCCGGCAACCATGATTGCGGTATTGAAAGCGACGGCGCGGCCCCAGGGCGGCGGAGTGCCCAACTACGATTACGGCTACGGCATCGTCCGGCCGGTGGCGGCGGGGCGAAGCCTGGGCATCATTCCATGAGCGCGCAGATCGCCAGCCGAGGCCCATGAGGAACTGCTCTAGCTCCGCAACCCCGCGCCTCCATTGCAACTCTCTCGATTTGGTTGTAGCCCGGATGAAGCGAAGCGCAATCCGGGAAACTCTCGCATGGTTCGCTATCGGCGAAATTTCGTACCCGGCGGCGCCTACTTCTTCACCGCGACGCTGGACGATCGAAGATCGTCCGCGTTGGTCGACCACGTCGCGCAGCTGCGCGCAGCATTTAAGACGACCCGGATCGAAAGACCGTTCACAATCGACACGATCGTGATCCTACCCGACCATCTCCACGTCATCATGACGTTGCCGGAAAATGACTCGGACTTCTCCGGTCGATGGCGACGCATCAAGAGCCTGTTCACGCACCGGCTCGTCGCTTCAGGCATACCAGTCGGTCGCAATCATCGCGGCGAGTTCGGCCTGTGGCAGCGACGATTTTGGGAGCACACCATTCGCGACGACGCGGATTTCGAACGATGCGCCGACTATATCCATTTCAATCCCGTCAAGCACGGCCTCGTCGCGTCACCGATCGACTGGCCCTACTCTTCGCTCCATCGCTACGTTCGTGCCGGCATCTTGCCCGCCGAGTGGGGCGGCAGCGGCGAGATCAACGGCAGTTTCGGTGAACGCGGAGAGTGATCCCGGATTACGCTTACGCTCCATCCGGGCTACGGGATCCCGTCGGCGCTCTTGCAGCCCGGATGGAGCGCAGCGTAATCCGGGGCCAGACCATCCGCATCGCACGACCGCGCGCGTGGCAGGAACCCGGATTGCGCTGCGCTCTATCCGGGCTACAAGCGCACTACGACCGCAACCCTGGCGCTTCCTGCCCCGTGCGCGCGACGTATTCCGTGTAGCCGCCGCCGTACTGGTGGATGCCCTCCGGCGTCAGCTCCAGCACGCGGTTCGACAGCGTCGCCAGGAAATGCCGGTCGTGCGAGACGAACAGCATGGTGCCTTCGAAATCGGACAGCGCCGTGATCAGCATCTCCTTGGTGGCGAGGTCGAGATGGTTGGTGGGCTCGTCCAGCACCAAAAAGTTCGGCGGATCGAACAGCATCTTCGCCATCACGAGGCGCGCCTTCTCGCCGCCCGAGAGCACGCGGCAGCGCTTCTCGACGTCGTCACCGGAGAAGCCGAAGCAGCCGGCGAGCGCGCGCAAACTGCCCTGCCCCGCCGTCGGAAACTGGTCCTCCAGCGACTGGAACACGGTGCGCTCGCCGTCGAGCAGATCCATCGCATGCTGGGCGAAATAGCCCATCTTGACGCTGCCCCCTAACGCCACCGTACCCTGGTCGGGCTCGCTTGCACCGGCGACAAGCTTGAGCAATGTCGACTTGCCGGCGCCGTTGACGCCCATCACGCACCAGCGCTCCCTGCGGCGGATCATGAAATCGAGCCCGTCATAGATGCGCTTGGCGCCATAGCCCTTGTGGACGTTCTTCAAGGCGACGACGTCCTCGCCCGAGCGCGGCGCCGGCAGGAAGTCGAAGGCGACGCTCTGGCGCCGGCGCGGCGGCTCGACCCGCTCGATCTTGTCGAGCTTCTTCACCCGGCTCTGCACCTGCGCCGCATGAGAGGCGCGCGCCTTGAAGCGCTCGATGAACTTGATCTCCTTGGCGAGCATCGCCTGCTGGCGCTCGAACTGGGCCTGCTGCTGCTTCTCGTTCTGCGCCCGCTGCTGCTCGTAGAATTCGTAATCGCCGGTATAGGTCGTGAGCGAGCCGCTGTCGATCTCGATCACCTTGGAGATCACGCGGTTGATGAACTCGCGGTCATGCGAGGTCATCAGCAGCGTGCCTTCGTAATCGTGCAGGAATTTTTCCAGCCAGATCAGGCTTTCGAGATCGAGATGGTTGCTCGGCTCGTCGAGCAGCATGACGTCGGGACGCATCAGGAGAATCCGCGCCAGCGCCACGCGCATCTTCCAGCCGCCGGAGAGTTTTCCGACGTCGCCGTCCATCATCTCCTGGCTGAAGCCGAGGCCGGACAGCGCTTCGCGCGCCCGGCCATCGAGCGCATAGCCGTCCAGCTCCTCGAACCGGTGCTGCACCTCGCCATAGCGCGCGATGATCTCGTCCATCTGATCGGCCTTGTCAGGATCGGCCATATCGGCCTCGAGCTCGCGCAGCTCGGCCGCGACCTCGCTGACGGGACCTGCGCCATTCATCACCTCGGCCACGGCGCTGTGGCCAGACATCTCGCCGACATCCTGGTTGAAATAGCCGATGGTAATGCCGCGATCGGTCGAGACCTGCCCCTCATCGGGCAGTTCCTCACCGGCGATCATCCGGAACAGGGTGGTCTTGCCGGCGCCGTTCGGGCCGACAAGGCCGATCTTCTCGCCCTTGTTGAGGGCCGCGGAGGCTTCGATGAACAGAATCTGGTGGCCGGCTTGCTTGCTGACGTTGTCGAGGCGGATCATGGGGTCTTTTGGGGGGATTTTTGCGTTGCAGCGTCATAGGGCATATGGCCCGCCAGGGGAAGCCCGGCGGGACCCGGATTCCCCCAGACACGCCAGCGGAACCAGGCTTCGCACCAGCGGGGTGGCTACTCTTGCCTGCCGGGAGACAGCGCAAGGACTCTCTCGAGCAAGCCGGGGTGGCCAAGAACGGCGCGCAATTCCGACTTGTCGAGCCAGCCTGCGGCGTCCTCCAGGCTTTCACATTCCTCGATTTTGGCAGTTGCCGTAGCAAGAGGCACGTCGATACGACCAAACCTGCGCGGACTGGGAAGGCACAGCGAGCCCAGATGCTCGCCCAGCAGCTCCGAATCCTGGCTGAGCTGGCGTAGCGCCCCGGCCATTTCGGTGGACTCGGACGCAGCAAGTTCGTTTGCACGGAGCACCACGGCGGGCGGACGGCTGGTTTCCGGCGTGGCAAAGACTCCGGGTCGCCTCAACCGCGACGACGTTGCGATGCCCAAGGGAATTGAAAGCAGAAGGCCCAGCACCACGGGCGACATCCATAGCAGGAGAGGCAAGGAAACGGCATAAGCGCTGAGCGACAGGACCAGCCCGCAAAGCGTGGGGCCGGCGAACTTGCGATACACTTCGCCGAGAGCAAGCCCCCCATCGCCCCGGCGCTGCACCTGCCAACCGGCGTCTCGGCCAACGAGAATCTCCACGACCGCCTTGCTCTGGAAGATCATCATGCAGGGAGCGATCAATGCCGCGACAAGCGTCTCGCAAACGACCCCGGCAAATACGCGGGTGCTGCCTGCAAAGCCCCTCCGCTCTTCACGATTGCTGATCATCACCAGATAAGCCAGCAGCTTCGGCAGGATGAGAAGGCCCATTGTGGCGGCAAAGACCCAGGCCGCAAGGACGGGGTCCTGTTGCGGCCAGGTTGGAAACAGACTGAACCCTTTCGGAAAGTATTCCGGCCGGATGAAGTGCGCCTGCAGTGAAATGAGCAGGCCGAGCACCAGGAACAGAAGCCACAGCGGCGCGGTCAGGTAGGAGCCGATCCCCGTCAGCAGATGCAGCCTCGATATCCAGTGCAGCCCGCGCGCGGGCAACACGGCGAGATGCTGAAGGTTGCCCTGACACCAGCGACGGTCTCGGCCCGCGAAATCCAGGATCGACGGCGGGACTTCTTCAAAGCTGCCGCCAACGGTAGGTGCCATATAGATCGCCCAGCCAGCACGGCGCATCAACGCGGCCTCGACGAAATCGTGGCTCAGAATGTGCCCGCCGAAGGGTTTGCGACCACGCAGCTCCGGCAGTCCGGCTTCCGCAGCGAAGGCCTGGACCCGGATGATGGCGTTGTGGCCCCAATAGTTGCTGTCGGCGCCGTGCCACCAGGCATTGCCGGCTGCGATGATGGGACCGTACATGCGCCCCGAGAACTGCTGCAGCCTGCTGAACATCGTGCGCGCGTTGACGATGACCGGCTGTGTCTGGATCAGTGCGGCAGCCGGATGAGCCTCCATCGCGTGAACAAGGCGGACGATCGTGTCTCCTTCCATCAGGCTGTCCGCGTCGAGAACGATCATGCAGTCATAGTTCGCGCCGAATCTCCTGACCCAGTCGGCGATGTTGCCCGACTTGCGCGCGGTATTGTCGGAGCGATGCCGGTAATGCAGCCGATCTCCGCCGCAGGCGTGGCGCAGGCGAATGAACGCCATCTCTTCACGAATCCAGATGTCCGGATCGGTCGTATCGCTCAGCAAAAACCAGTCGAATTGGTTCCCGGCGCTCGTCGCTTCGACCGATTCATACATCGCGCGCAGCCGCGCCATGACATGATCCGGGTCCTCGTTATAGGTCGGCAACAGCATGGCCGTTCGCGACGCGACACGAGGCAGCGGGCACGTCGTGTCGATCGGAAGACCGGGGCGCCTGCGCATCAGCAGTACAAAACATCCAGCAAGCGCCGACATGAAGGAGAATGCGATCCAGGCGAGCAGCACGAGAAACAGACCGAGCAGCATCGCCTCGAGGAACGTGACGCCCCCAACCTTCACCACGTCATACATGCCGTAGCCGCCAATAACCGTCAGGCCCCCCGTTCCGGCAAAAAGGAAGAGGCGGCGAACCATCAAAGTAGCACCCGGATGGACCGGCGACCGTCTCGCTTCAAACGCGCGATCCAGCCGGCACGGCGGCATCGGAAGCGGGCTTTCCGGCGGCAAAAACGGGCTGCTGAGGGCGTCTCGCCGCGGCGCGGGCGACAGCTTCAGGGCGTCCATCGATAGACCCATACTTCCGAGACCGGCTCTTCGTTCTGAACCAGAAAGGCTCGCAACTCGATCGCAGCTTGCCTCTTGACGGCGCATTGGAAGCTCAGACGCCATCCACCCGTGATGGGATTGGGTTGCGTGACGATGTTGCTGATCTCGGCCTTTTCGGCGGTCACCATGCCTTTGATGGTCTTGGCATCGATCTCTTTGAGTTGGTCTCCCATGAGTTCCAACACGAACAGCTTGCTACCCTCGCCCCGGCTGCCGATCCCGGTGCGCGTGAATCGTGCCAGTGCCTTGGGTTTCGGTGCGTCCGGCCCCCAGTGCAGCCGATAGGTAAAGATGTGCTCGCTCTTTGCCGCCAGCGGCTGCTTCGGCTGCCAGAGTGCGGCGATGTTGTCGTGGACTTCCTCCTTGGTCGGTATCTCGAATAACTTTACCGCTCCTTCCCCCCAATCGCCGATCGGCTCGAACCAGAGGCTTGGGCGCCTTTCGAAGCTGGATTCGAGATCCTGATAAGCGAAGAAACTCCTCTCCCGCTGCATCAGGCCGAAGCCGCCGGGATTGACGTCCGCAAAGCTGCTGATCTGCAGATCGCGCGGATTGTTGAGCGGTCGCCAGAGTTGTTCACCTCTGCCGTTGAGCATCGCAAGTCCATCCGAGTCGTGAACCGCGGGGCGGAAATCGTCGAAATCCTTGCGGTCGTTCGGTCCGAAGAAGAACATGCTGGTCATGGGCGCAAGCCCGGCATGTTCGACGTCTACGCGAGGATAGAGGGCCATCTCGACGTCCAGTACCGTGGTTTGGCCCGGCCGGATCGTGAATCGGTAACTTGCTGCCGCGCTCTTGCTGTCCAGCAGCGCGTGCACCACGACGGAAGCGGCGTTTGGCGCCGGCTTCTCCAGCCAGAACGTCTTGAAGACCGGGAACTCTTCGCCTTTGGCTTCGCCTGTATCTATCGCGAGTCCGCGTGCGGACAGACCATATGTCTGCCCTTTCGCGACGGCTCGGAAGTAACTGGCGCCGAGGAACACACAAACTTCATCATAGTAATCCGGCCTGTTGATCGGAGCATGAATGCGCAATCCGGCAAACCCGACGTCGGCATCTTGCCATTGCCCGAGACCGTCGCCGAAGGAGAAGTCATCGCGCCGATACGGGACCGGCATGACGCTCCTGTCCGCCACCTGAAAGATGTCGACCCTGTTCTTGTAGAAGAAGCCGCGGTGGAAAAATTGCACCTCGAACGGCAGCTTCTCGTCACGCCACAACGCCTTGTCGGGTGTGAAGCGAATGGATCGATATTGGTCGTAGTTGAGATTCGACAGTGCAGCCGGCAGCTTCTCGTCGGGAGGCTCGAATGGCTTGGCCGCAAGGGAGCGAGCAAGTTGGCGCACGTAGGATGGGCTGAAAGACGACGAAGCGCCCGTCTGAGCGTCCGTTGCACGCGAGAGTATAGCGGCAGCTGAAACAGCAGCTGATGCGCGAAGTAGCTGGCGTCGGTTCAAGCTCACGTCTCCGAATGAGAGCAACGTGGAGAACGGTCGATGTTCCCCGGAGTTCCCGGAAAAAACGGGTGCGACAATGTCGGTCAGCACAATGAATCCGGCCGCTGACTCACTGCCGAAGCGTGCCCTCGTCCCTGTCGTGACGAGCAAGCATCGGCGTCGAGCGCTGCAATGGACCTTGCTGGATCATCGCGCGAGGTTGCCGCCACGACCGTGACGGGATTTCATCGCGGGCATCGTTTCAGGGTTGCAGCAGCGAGAGGAGACGTTGCCGGTCCTGATCGCGACATCGTTGCTCAGCCCGCATTCGTTCAAGTTCGGCTTCGGCCTTGGCCGTGTCCTCATTCTGGCGCTTCATCTCGACAATGAGCGCCTCTTGCTCTGCGAGCCGTCTTTCCCCTTCGACGACATCGCGCTCAACCTGCCGCAGTTCATCGTATATCGCAGTCTTGTACATATGATCCTCGAGCGGCAGTGCTGCGAATCCGCCGTAGAGTAGCGTCCGTCAGGCCATCAGCCACGCCGCAACGCGCATGATTTCCAACTCGACAATCTTCTCGAACGTTCCTGCTTATGCCGCTTTTTCCCGATCGTTGATGCCGCAGGACAAGTGGCCCCAAGTCTAAGCCCTTCGCATCAGCTTGCGCGAACCGCAAGGCGCAGGCTGCGCTAGCCGGCCTGCGCGATGCTCCGTAGACGTCTTGGGGAAGCCGATCCCGACCTCGCCATCGAGCGCATCGTCCAATTCCTCGAAACGGTGCTGCACCTCGCCATGGCGGACTTGCCGCTGCGCCCATCAGGCGGAAGGCCTTACAAAGCAGAAAATATGAAAAGCGCTATCGCGACCGGAACAAATATCGCCAAAGCCAAGAGTTGCCCTTTTGCGAAATCGTGAAGATCGACCGGGTCAGTTGGAAAGACACCAAGACAACAATTCGCATAATAGAACGAGTTCTGATCTTCACGATCCGCCGGCTCTGCAGATGGAGCTTCATCGTCCCCCGCATCACGAACGAGAGGCGTTTGCGGCTGCCGCTGAGGTCTCTCGATCATCGCGATTCTCCTCCAGCCTGCAAACTCGAGAGGCGCGCCGAAGTCAAAGAGTGATGCCGTGGTCCGCTGTCAGAACCTCGCGCAGGGCGGGTCGTTCAGCGTCGTCCGCTTGCAAATCTGTACTCGATCTCCAGCTCGATGGGCCCGCCGGCATCGCCAAGTTCGCGGCGGAGCTCCTCGCGCACGGCGCGGCGGGCGGCCGCCGGCAGGGATATGAATGCTTGCCCTGCCGATCCTGCGCCTGCTTCGATTGGTTCGAAGTAGGCGTCAAACGAAAGCAGCGTGAAAACCCTGGCTTCCAGAGTGATCCCCACATCCCGGAAATTTGCATCCTCAAAAAGCGATCTTAATTTCATCTCGTCGCCGAGCGCAAATACGCGAGCGGCAGCCTCCGCCAGCGATGGCAGGTAGCGGGCAACCGCAAGGTTGATGCGGGTATTGTAGGACCGTTCCGGCACCGTGTTCACTGAGACAGCGGCGCGCCCGCCGGGGCGAAGCACACGATGGAATTCGGCGAGGCCGCGCTGCGGGTCGCGGAAGAACATCAGTCCAAGGCTGCACACGACCGCATCGAAGCTTCCATCCGGGAATGAAAGTGCCTGTCCATCCTCCACTGTGACCGACACGTTGCTCGACCGGCCGAGGCGCTCGCGCGCCTTCTCGGCCATCGCTGGAGACAGGTCGGCAGCTATGAGGCAACCCGTTGGACCGACGGCGTCAAGGATGGGTTCGGCAACGAGCCCGGTGCCTGTGGCAATGTCCAGGACCTGCATTCCCGGCGCGATACGAGCCGCACGCAGCAAGCCGGGTGCAAAATGGGTCGTGACCTGCGCGAACATGCCATCGTAGCCGGCTGCCGCTTGAGCCTTATAGTTCAAGGCCTCCGCCATGAGCGCCTCCTTGATCCCGGGTGCCTTTGATCCCGGAATTAGGCTGGTCTTCAGGCATGGTCCCGACTTTAATGGCGGGGTGTCGATTAATGGAGGTGCCCATGGCGAAGGAACTGAGCTACGAAGCTCAAGCGGCGGCCGGGTACGACGGTGCGTTCGCGCAAGTCACGACCCATTTCGCACCTTTCTTGCTGCGTGCGGCCCATATCACGCCGGGGATGCGCGTCCTCGACATTGCCACGGGCACTGGACTCGCGGCCGAAGCGGCCCTTGCCGTCGTCGGCTCGGCGGGCCACGTCACTGCCGCCGACCTTTCGCCGGCAATGGCCGAGAGGGCGCGTGCGCGCCTTGGCCAAGCAAGAAACGCATCGGTCACAGTAGAGGATGGGCAGGCGCTTTCATTTTTGGATGGAAGCTTCGATGCGGTAGTGTGCAGTCTCGGACTGATGTTTTTCCCCGACCCACAGCGCGGCCTCACTGAATTCCATCGCGTACTTCGCCCCGGCGGGCGCGCCGCTGTCTCAGTGAGCACAGTGCCAGAGCGGTCCTACAACTTTCGGATTAACCTCTCCATTGCACGCTATTTGCCATCGTTGGCGGAGGCTACCGCTCGCGTATTTTCACTTGGCGACGAGATGAAATTGAAATCGCTATTTGAGGCCGCAAATTTCCGGGATGTCGAGATTGTCACGGAAACCCATAGCTTCGCGCTACCTTCCTTTGACGCTTACTTCGCACCTGTCGAACAAGGTGCGGGGGTACCCGGACAGGCATTCGTCTCCCTCCCTGACGCAACCCGCCGTGCCGTGCGCGAGGAAGTACGGCGTGATCTTCGCGATACTGGCGGACCAATCGAGATAGAAGTGGAGTACAGGTTCGGAAGCGGGCGGCGATGACCGCGGCACGCTTTGCACTCGCGCAAGTCAGCTAAGGGTCGAGATTGGCTTGGGCGAGGCGTGAGGCCTGCTTCAGCTCACGAAGTGGACTACGCCAATGAGTGTGCGCCCTAAGCCCGCCGCATCAGCTTGAGCGAAGCCGCCAGCCGCAGGCTGCGCTTGCCGGCCAGCGCAATGCCTTCGAGCTCGCCGCTGTCTTCCGTGCAGGTCCCGGAGAAGCCGATCCCGACCTCGAAACCGCCGAACACGGGGTTCTCGCCTTTCGCCGGCGTGTGCTCCTGGTTGAGCATCTCGCCCTTCCAGCGGCCGTCCGCCGAGGAATAGGAGCCGAGATAGTAGAAGAACGCATCGCCCCCGAGGATGCGGCCGTCGATCAGCAGCATCACGCCGGACAGCCCGGCATCGACGCCGTCGAGCGCCCGCAGGCTCATTCCGTAGAGCCCGTTGGCGATGCCGCCCGGCCCGATCGCGCCGCGCGGCGGCAGCGCCCCGTCGTCGAGCCGCGTCATGTTGGCCCAGAAATGGGCGCCCGGCATGGTGTCAGCACCGCCCTGAAGACGTATCTCGTTGCCGTGCAGGCGGCCGCGCGCCCCGATCGAGGCGACGTCGGCGCCCATCAGCGGCTTGTAGTTGGGATCGAGGTTGTGCCGCTCGGTGATGACTTCGGCGCTGATCTCGCCGTCCCGCTCGACATAGGTACCAAGATGCGCAAAGCCCGAATTGCCGCCCAGCATCTTGCCGTCATGCAGGCACATGATGCTGCGGCCGAACGCATCGTTGACCCCGTATTCAACCTTGTAGAGTCCGTCCAGCAACGCGATAAACCCGCAAAATCAAAAAGAATCGCGGGCTACCTAGCACCGCTGCCGCACCGATTCCACCCGGCTTTTCCGCGCAGGGCTCATTCAAGGACCTGCTCTGCCATGTTGCCATTATGCCCCTGTTTTGCCCGACGGGTCAAACAACGGATCAAACAATTTTCGTAAAAACAGCAGATCGGGATTTCGCTGCGATTTCAGTGCTCCGGCTACTGTGCATGGGGTTGTTTTCGGCGTTTTGTTTTCGAGGGCCCGCTCCCCGCCTCAGTGACGCTTGAAATACTGCACCTCGCGCTCGTGCTTCTCGGCCGCCGCACGGCTCCTGAACGTGCCGAGGTTGCGGCGCTTGCCGGTCTTCGGATTCACCTTGCGTGAATAGAGGCGATATTCGCCGGATGCCAGTTTGCGGATCATGATCGGGCCTCCCGCTTGTCGGGGTTCAACGGCCGCTGCCGGAGCTGGTTCCTGCTCCTCCATCGAACCCGCCGGCGCAGGCGCACGACCAAGGGGCATGAACCAGACAGAGCCATCTCCCGAAGAGCAGGTCGCCGAATTCGTCGCCAGCGCGGCGAAGCGGCCGCTGCTCGACGCCGCCTTCGAACTCTGGCGCTGGCGCTACCGACTGGATTCGATCGAAGGGCGTCCGGCCGCCGAAGAGGTCCGCATCAATCGCACCCTCACGCCGCAGCAGATGGCCGCGAAATACCGCTACGATCGCGACCATGCCCATGAAGGGCCGATGTTCGCCTACGTGAAGCGCGCCCATCCGGATGCCGACGACGATGCGATCCGGCGGGCCATCATCACCGCCGTCAAGTTCGAGGGCGCGACTGAAGCGCATTTCAAATGGGACGGCGATTTCTGGGCCTGCATCGTGCGCGCCGTGGCGCAGGCCGCCGCCGAGTATCCCGATTTCCTCGAGACGACCTATCGCGACGCCCGCAACAATCTCGCCTACTACATGAAGTGAGCTGCGCAGGCGGACGCTCGACTCATCCCTGCTCAAGCAAGGCAATCACATATGTCATTTTGGACGGCCTCGGCGCGCGCCTCGTCCTTCGAGACGACCGCTTCCAGCGGTCTCCTCAGGATGAGGCTCATCAGCATCGGTGCCTGCTGAAACGACGGACGCGCACTCCGTCCTCATCCTGAGGAGCCCGCCCAAAGCGGGCGTCTCGAAGGATGGCCGCGGGCAACCCGCTTCCATGTGCGATAGCCCTCCCTCCCGAAGGGCGAGGTCAATCAGAAGCACAGCGTGGTGACGAGCTTGCCCTGCTTGTCCTTGATCGCATAGGGACAGCGAATGCGCTCCAGCGCCTTCTTGGCGTCCTCATCGCCGAGCGCTGCAGCGCGCTCGTAATAGGCCTTTGCAGCGTCCTTGTCCTTCGCGCCGCCGCGGCCCTCCTGCGCGAAGGCGCCCATCCGCTCCAGCGCGCCGGGATGGTTCTGCGCCGCCGCCTTCTCGAACAGCGCGCGCGCCGCGACATCGTCCTTCGCGCCGCCATCGCCTTCGGAAAGCATCAGGCCGAGCTGGTACTGCGCCTCCGCATTGGTCTCGGCGGCCTTGCCGAGCAGCGCACGGGCCTGCGCGGGATCGGCCGGCGCCCCGCCACCTGCGCTGCCGAGCGCGGCAAGGTTGCTGACGCCGCGCGGATTGCCTGATTGCGCCGCCTTCTCGAACAACTTTCGCGCTTGTGCTTCGTCCCTGGCAACACCCGAGCCGTTGCCGTAGGCGACGCCGAGTTCGACCATCGCCGCGCTCGATCCCTTGTCGGCCGCCTTGCGCCAGGCGGCGATCGCCTCCGCCGTCTGCCGGTTGGCCGCATAGGCGCGCCCCAGCGCGAACATCGCTCGGCGCGAGGATGGCGCGGCCTGCTTGCAGAACTTGATCGCGGTCGCGACGTCGGAGGCAGCAATCTCCGCAACGCCCTTCACGTCGGCCGGCTTGTCGGGATCGCTGGGATCGGCCGCAACCCGGTCGCACAGCACAAGGTCGGCCGATTGCGCATGCGCCGCGAGGGGCGCGGCGAGCGCGACGGCGATGGCAAGGAGATAGGTTCGCATGGACGACAAGTTGCGTCCCCGCCCCGGCAAATTCAAGGCTCGAGTCCGGATTGGCGGAGGACAGGAACGACCTCCGGTGAGGCCAGGTAGCGGAGCAGCCGATCGGCCGCGACGGCGTTCTTCGCGTTTGTCGTGCGGCCGGCGGAAAAGACGGCCGGTGTCTGCAAATCATGCGGGATCGGGCCGACCACCTCGATGCCGCCGACCTGCTTCAGCTCGCTGATCTGCTGCACGGCGAGATCGGCCTCGCCGCTGACGAGCCGCTCCGCCGTAAAACCCTGCTCGACGATGGTGGCCTTGGCGTTGATCTCGGCCGCGATCCCCATCCGGACGATCAGCTGGGCGAAGTACACGCCGCTCGCACCCAGCCGCGAATAGGCAACGGACCGCGCCGCGAGCAGCGTCTGGCGCAGCGCGGCTTCGCTGCCGATGTCAGGATGCGGCTGCCCTGCCCGCACGGCAATGCCGACGAAGGAGCGCGCCAGATCGGCCGCGCTTTCCGCAACCACGCGGCCCTCGCCGATCATCTCGTCGAGCCCCTCGCGCGTGAGGATCACGAGATCGGCGGCCTCGCCGGCGCGCAGGCGCTTGAGCAGGGCCAGCGTCGGCGCGAAGTCCGCATCGACATGAATGCCGCTGGCGGTCTCGAAGGCCGAGGACAGGCTGCGCATCGCGCCCGCCAGGCCGAGCGTCGAGAGCATGCGGATGGTGTGTGCCATGTAAATTCCCGGGATAGCGTTCAGGCGCGGTGCATCAGCTTGAGCGCGGCGGTGAGGCGAAGGCTGCGCTTGCCGGCGAGCGCCGTGGCCTCCAGCACCGCCTCCTCGGCATCATAGCTACCGGAGAAGCCGATACCGACCTCGTGGCCGCCGAAGATCGGATCGTTCTTGGCGGGCGTATGCTCCTGATTGAGGATCTGGCCCTTCCAGCGGCCCTTCGCGGCGGTGTAGCTGCCGAGATAGTAGAACGCCGCATCGCCGCCGAGGATGCGGCCCTGGTTGAGCAGCATCACGCCGGTGAGGCCGCCATCGATGCCGTCGAGCATGCGCAGGTGGATCGAGTAGAGGCCATCGGCGATGCCGCCCTCGCCGACGCCGCCCGCGATCGGCACCTCATCTTCCGTGATCGGCGTCATCACCGACTGGAACGGCACGCCCGGCAGTTCTTTCAGTTCGCCCTTGAAGCGATAGAGATCGCCGTCGGCCCAGCCCTTCGCCAGCAAGGTCGCATCATCGGTGCCGGCCATGGCGCGGTAGTTCGGATCGGGATTGTGACGGACGGTCTTGATCACGACGTCGACGCCCTCATCGGTCTTCTCGTAGGTGCCGATATGGGCGAAGGCCGAATTGCCGCCGAGCATCTTGCCATTGCCGGCATGCATCACGCTCCGGCCGACGGCGTCGCCGAGCTGAAACCGCACCTTGTAGAAACCCTCAAACACCAGCCGTGTCCCCGGCCCCAGCGCGCATCCACGGGCACTCTATCCCGCTTTCGGCGGCGGTGGACAAGTTTCACGCGGCGCAGCCCCCGCGCATCATGGGGATGGCTGTCATCAGAATGCAAAAATCCGCCGGAGCCTTGCAGCTCCGGCGGATTGAATGCCAACCCGGGCCAGCCCCCCAGCCCGGGCCGGGAGGATCTTAGGCCGCGGCCTTCTTGTCGGTCGGCACGGCGGAGATCGTCTTCAGGATCTGCGAAGCGATCTGGTAGGGGTCGCCTTGCGAGTTCGGACGACGGTCTTCCAGATAGCCCTTGTAGCCGTTGTTGACGAAGGAGTGCGGAACGCGGATCGAGGCGCCGCGATCGGCAACGCCGTAGCTGAACTTGTTCCACGGCGCGGTCTCGTGCTTGCCGGTCAGACGCTTGTCGTTGTCCGGGCCGTAGACGGCGATGTGGTCCATCAGGTTCTTGTCGAACTCGGCCATCAGCGCTTCGAAGTACTCCTTGCCGCCGACCGTACGCATGTACTCGGTGGAGAAGTTGGCATGCATGCCCGAGCCGTTCCAGTCGGTGTCGCCGAGCGGCTTGCAGTGGAATTCGATGTCGATGCCGTACTTCTCGGTGAGGCGCAGCATCAGGTAGCGGGCCATCCACATTTCGTCAGCGGCCTTCTTGGAGCCCTTGCCGAAGATCTGGAATTCCCACTGGCCCTTGGCGACTTCCGCGTTGATGCCTTCATGGTTGATGCCGGCCGCGAGGCAGAGGTCGAGATGCTCTTCGACGATCTTGCGGGCGACGTCGCCGACGTTCGAGAAGCCGACGCCGGTATAGTACGGGCCCTGCGGCGCCGGATAACCGGCGGTCGGGAAGCCGAGCGGACGGCCGTCCTTGTAGAAGAAGTATTCCTGCTCGAAGCCGAACCAGGCGCCGGAATCGTCGAGGATGGTGGCGCGCTTGTTGGAGGCGTGCGGGGTCTTGCCATCGGGCATCATGACTTCGCACATCACCAGCACGCCGTTGGTGCGGGCGCCGTCCGGGAACACCGCGACCGGCTTCAGCACGCAATCGGAGCTGTGGCCTTCGGCCTGCTGGGTGGAGGAGCCATCGAAGCCCCAGAGCGGAAGCTGCTCGAGCGTCGGGAACGACGCGAATTCCTTGATCTGAGTTTTGCCGCGCAAATTCGGAGTCGGCGTATATCCGTCGAGCCAGATGTACTCGAGCTTATACTTGGTCATTGAGCCTCTCTGTAGATGATGCGAAAGGTGGGGTTGAGAGCCCCGCACGTTTGTACCCGGCCATCATCGGCCGGCGCTCTACAAGCATTTTGCGTGCCAAAAGGCCGCAGCCTGGCAGGTTTTCCACCACGGCCGGTCCCTCCCCGCCGCCGGCCGATCGTCCACAGCGGCGTGCGTCATAGCGGCGCACCTTCGCGTGAAGCTGCACCGCAAAAATCCCGCGGAAAACGCCTGATTCTGGAGCAGGCCGATCTGTGCCGAAGGTTGCCGATGAAACGCGCATCAACGTCCGGCAATTTTCGTAAAGCCCCGGGCCCCTGCCTAGCAACCTTTGGAATGGCCTAGGCGTTAGCCATTCACAGGGTGCCTTTGGGGGTGCAGTTAGCTGCGTGCCTACAAATTGGGCGGAAACTGATTTCCTTTTCAGCACTTTCCAATTCGGGATGCGCGGCCGATATGGGGATTCCAGTAACCACAATCGAACGAGTCGGGCGCACCATGGAGGCCAAGGCGCTTCGACCAAGGAGAATCGCAATGATGAACAATGGTCTGAGTCACGGATCTGCGACGATCTACCAATTCCCTGTCGGGGGCCGCTCAGCTCTCGCCGGACGCCGCTATGGCGAGACCCGCCTTCCCGCCGATCACGCTTCGCTTCCCGCGAACGTCTCGATCTGCAGCGACAGCTGGTACCACCAGGACGCGGTCGACGAAGCCAAGCCCAAATGGGAACGCTAATGCCAACTGCTGGTTTGATAGCGCCGGGCTCTCGCAAGCGACCGGCAGCAGTTTGAAAAAGGGTCGAAACAACGGTGTTTCGGCCCTTTTTGATTCCTGGTGGACTTCCAGCTAGAGCCCGGGCTTTTCGATCACCGCGCAGGCCGTGACCGGCCGCTTCAGATGCTTGACCGTGGTCGCGCCGGTCTTGCCGATGACAAGCGTGATTCCCGCGCCCGAATAGCGTGCGCCCGAGACCGACAGCCGCTTGGCAAGTGTGACGGGCTCGCCGTCGATCTGGAGGAAGGCGCGCTTGTCATAGTCATAAAATCCCACGATGAACTGCGTACCATCGGCGCAGCGGTAGGTCTTGAACGTCTGCGCATGCGCCTGCCGTACTCCAAAAAATCCGACCGCCAGCATGGTGATCGCCAAAACAATGGCCTTGTGCCGGCCCATGATCGCCCCCTGTAATAGACCTCAAGGACGCCCGCCGTGCGTCCGGTGGAACCATAACCCAAGCTGATCCCATGCAAGACTCTTCTCTAAAGGACTCCCCTGCCCGCCATCTCGCCTTGCAAGGCGCCAGCAACTTTCGCGATCTCGGCGGCTATCGGACCGCCGACGGCCGCACCACGCGCTGGCGGCACATCTTTCGCTCCAATCATCTCGGACAGCTCACCGCAGCCGATGTCGAGATCGTCCGCGCCCTCGGTGTCAGAAGCGCATTCGATTTTCGCGGTGTCGAGGAGCGTGCGGCCGGCGTCTGCGTCGTCAACGAGATCGCGGTGTACTCGCTGCCGATCGAGCCGACCGTCGTCGCCGCGCTGCGCGCCGAGCTCGCGAGGGGCAACTTGACCGCACCGGTCGCGCTCGAGCTCATGCGCGAATCCTATCGCAACTATGTTCGCCACAACACGCATAGCTTTCGCGCACTGTTCAGCCATCTGCTCGAAGACCGCGCGCCGCTCGTGATCCACTGCACCGCCGGCAAGGACCGCACCGGCTTTGCCAGCGCACTGATCCTGCATGCGCTGGGCGTCGGCGACGACGTCATTGCCGAGGACTATCTGTTGACGAACCGGCACTACAAGCGCGACGCTTCGAACGCCGCCGATCTTCCCGCCGACGTTCTCGACGCGATCGGCTCCGTCGAGGCCTCGTACCTGGCAGCCGCCTTCGAAGCCGTCGGGCGCGACTATGGCGATCTCGAAACCTACTTGCGCGATGGGCTCAAGCTCGGCACAGCAGAGCGGACCGCACTGAAGGCGCGCTATCTGCAAGCGTAGCGGCTGCGGCGGGAGAACGATGATGCAAGGCAAGGTTCTGGTCGTCACCGGCGTGCTCGGCGCGCTTGGCAAAGTGGTTGCCGACATCGCGCAGTCTCGCGGCGCACTCATCGCCGGTATCGATCATGCCCCCTCGCAACTGCCAGCGACGCCCGAGCGCATCGAAATCGGCGGCGTCGATCTGTCCGACGCCGCGCAGGCAAAAACGGCGATCGATACGGCGGCGAAGCATTTTGGCCGGCTCGACGGACTGGTCAACGTCGCCGGCGGCTTCGCCTTCGAGACCGTCGGCGACGGCGACATCACGACGTGGCAACGCATGTATGCGCTGAACGTGCTGACGGCGCTCAACACCTCGCGCGCGGCGCTGCCGCATCTCACCGCGTCCAGCGCCGGCCGCATCGTCAACATCGGCGCCATGGGCGCGCTCCAGGCCGGCAACGGCATGGGCCCCTATGCCGCCTCAAAGGCCGGCGTGCATCGCCTCACCGAGGCGCTCGCCAGCGAGTGGAGGGGCAAGGTCACCGTGAACGCGGTGCTGCCCTCGATCATCGACACCAAGGCCAACCGTGCCGACATGCCGAAGGCGGACTTTTCCAAGTGGGTGACGCCTCAGGAGCTCGCCGAGGTGATCCTGTTCCTCGCCAGCGATGCCGCCAGCGGCATCACCGGCGCGCTGATCCCGGTCGGCGGGCGGGTGTAGCTGCGTTCAGATCGAAACGTCCGGGCGCGCCTCGGATTCAATCGGAGCCGAGAAGGCTCTAGACTGCACGCAACTGATTCTTCGATCGGACCACCCGTGGAAACCGCGCTCTACCTGCCCGTCAAACGCTTCCTCGAAGAGCTCGGCTTCACGGTCAAGGGCGAGATCGGCGGCTGCGATCTCGTCGGCCTCAGCGCCGGCGATCCGCCTGTCGTGGTGATCGGCGAGCTCAAGCTCGCCTTCAATCTCGAGCTGATCCTGCAGGCGGTCGACCGCGCGCCGGCGGGCGACGAGGTCTGGATCGCCGCAAAGATGTCCGCGCGCGGCAAGGGACGCGAGAGCGACGCGCGCTACCGCAATCTCTGCCGTCGCCTCGGTTTCGGCATGCTCGGGGTGACCGACCGCGGCCAGGTCGAGGTGCTGGTGAAGCCGCCAACGGCGGCCCCGCGCCGCGAGCCGAAGATTCGCTCGCGACTCGTTGCCGAGCATCAGCGCCGCCAGGGCGATCCGGTGCTCGGCGGCAGCACGCGCGCACCGATCATGACGGCCTACCGGCAGCAGGCGCTGGCTTGCGCGTCGGAACTCGCGTCCGGCCCGCGGCCCGTACGCGAGCTGCGTGTGCGGTGTCCCGATGCCGGCAAGATCTTGCTTAACAATGTGTATGGCTGGTTCGAGCGCGCTGAGCGGGGAATCTACGGGCTCACCGAGGCCGGACATGCCGCCCTGAAGCGCTGGCCGCAGCACCGGGTGGAGGCCGATGCCGGTGTTCCGTCACCGCCCTGACGCCGGATCGATGCAAGCGGTGAATAGCTGAGATGCCACACCAAATTCATATTGCAATGCAACATAGGCAGCACTAGGTATCCCGGATCGAAATGAGGCTACCATGAGCGCAGACTGGAATACCAAATATGGCACGCGGCGCGTGCGTCACGACCCGCCGACCCTGGACGAGGCGATCTTCGCCGCCGTCGGAATCACCGACGACCAGGAGCAGCAGGCCGAGATCGCCGCAGCTCTGATGGGAATGCCGCTCGATGTCGTCCAGGCCGAGGTGAAGAAGCAGGCCCGCACCAACAGCCGCATCACCGCGACGCGCGTGATCGCCGGCGAACAGGGCGCGCAGCGCTCGGTGGTGGTCGAACGCCGCGTCGTGCGCCGCTTCAGCACCGCAACGCGCACCGGTACCTGAGCGCTTATTTCTCGATCCGACATACAAAAGCGGACCGGTTTTGCCGGTCCGCTTTTTGATTCCAGTGCGCTTCTGAGCTAGGCGGCGCGATTGCCGTACATGCTGGAGATGATCTTCCAGCAGGTCGAGTTGAAGCTGAGCAGCGCGCGGCCCGCCGTGAACGGCGCCGCCGCGAGATCCGCCAGCTCGGCCTCGGGCGTCTTGGCGAGATCGATCGTTCCGGTCGATTCGCCGTGGCGGAAAGCCAGATGCGCGCCGAACTTCCTGGCGAGCGCCCGCATCGCGTGATTCTCGGCACCCGTGGTGATGCGCAGCTGCTTGTAGCCCTTCCAGCGCGCCTCCGCGATCAGGCGGCGGAACAGCACGGTACCGACGCCCTGGCGGCGTGCCGAGGCCTCCACGCTGAAAGCCACCTCAGGCAGTGAATCGTCTTCCGGCGGATGCAGCTCGGCCGCACCGCGAACCACGCCGTCGACGATATAGGCGACGATCACGGTGCCATCCTCGGCGCAGCGGGCGGCGTAACGCTCGATGAAGCTGTCGTCGAGAAAGCCGTTGAAACGGTCGTGCCGGCTTTCGGCATCGAGTCTGAGCAGGTGATCGCGCAGAAGCGGCAATTCTTCCTGCTGGATCAGGGTCCGCACATAGCCCGGGGCAGTGCGGACGGTCTCTTGAAGTACCACGTCAAAACTCCTCTTGGTGTCCCTCGAGGAGGCGTTCGAATCCCTAGGACCCCTATATTGTGCAACGCAACACGTTTTTCAAGGCGGGAACCTACCCAACTTAGCGGCATCGGGGATAACTATTTCGTTAACAAAATCAACGCCCCGTAGCCTTACAGGACCAGCTGCGTCTGGGTCACCACAGCCACCAGCTTGCCATCCTCGGTCTCCAGCCGGGTGGTCCAGACCTGGGTCCGCCGGCCCCGGTGGACCGGGGTGGCGGTGGCGATGACCGTGGCCCCCTCCCTGGCCCCGCCGATGAAATTGGTCTTGCTTTCGAGCGTCGTGGTGCCCTTGGCGTCTTCGGGCAGGTTGATCACGGTTGCCGCAGCGCCGACGGAATCGGCCAGCGCCATCACCGCGCCGCCATGGATGGTGTGGTGCAGGGTGCAGAGATCGGGCCGGACCGTCATCCGCGCCACCACGCGGTCCTTCTCGGCTTCGACGAACTCGACGCCCTTGAGCTCGGCGAACGGCATCTTCATCGCTTTAAGTTTCTCGAGCGGCGTCATCGGATCTCCTCCCAATTCCTTGTGTTCTCAAGGTGAATTGCTTCGCGCGGCATAGCAATGACGTCCGAGGTAATGGCCGCCGTGACATCAGCCGCGGCATGAGCGCATATGGTGCACCATGCGCCACTACCCGCCCCGCCGCATCGTCTGCCTGACCGAAGAGACGGTCGAGACACTCTACCTGCTCGGCGAGCAGGACCGCATCGTCGGCGTTTCCGGCTACGCCGTCCGTCCGCCCCAGGTGCGCCGGGAAAAGCCGCGGGTGTCGGCCTTTGTCTCCGCGGACATCCCAAAGATCCTGGCGCTGGAGCCGGATTTGGTGCTGGCCTTCTCCGATCTTCAGGCTGGTATCGCCGCCGATCTCGTCCGCGCCGGTGTCGACGTCCACATCTTCAACCAGCGCGATGTTGCCGGAATTCTGGCGATGATCCGAACGCTGGGTGCGCTGGTCGGCGCGGTCGAGCGCGCGGAGGACCTCGCTCAGAGTTTTGAGCGGCGCCTCGCCGCAATCGCAGCAACGCCCCGCCCCTCGCCGCAGCCAAAGGTCTATTTCGAGGAGTGGGACGATCCGCTGATCTCCGGCATCGGCTGGGTCTCCGAACTGATCGAGCTCGCCGGGGGCGCGGATGTCTTCCCAGAACTGCGGCATCGGCAGGCGGCAAAGGATCGGATCGTTTCGACAGAGGCGGTGCGCGAGGCCGCACCCGACATCATCCTCGCCTCATGGTGCGGCAAGAAGGTCGTCCCTGCCCGCATCCGCGCGCGCGATGGCTGGAGCGAGATCCCCGCCGTGCGTAACGACCGCATCGTCGAGATCAAGTCGCCGATCATCTTGCAACCGGGACCTGCGGCGTTGACCGACGGGCTCGATGCGATCGTGAAGGCGTTGTGGGGGACGCGCTCGAAACTGTCTACCCCGTCATCCTGAGGTGCGAGCTGTGCGGTGCGCAGCACCGTGCAGGGAGCCTCGAAGGATGAACGGCCGCGATGCAGCCGGACCGTCGCCCTTCGAGGCTCGCTCGCGCTGCTGCGCACCGCGGCTCGCGCCTCAGGGTGACGGTGATCCAATCGGGCTCGCAATTGTCGATGTTCAATAATTCGCTGATTGGATCGCGGTGGTCTTGGTAGCGGCGAAGGCCTTGGGAGTTTGTCCCGCCAAGGCCTGATGGGGTCTGTGGTTGTTGTAGTAGACGAGGTACTCGAACAGTTCATTGGCGAAGTGGTCGAGGTTGTCGAAGGTCGCGCCGTCGATGACGTCGTCATCGAGGGTACGCCAGAAGCGTTCGACCTTGCCGTTGGTCTGCGGCCGATAGGGCCTGGTGTAGCGGTGTTTGATGCCGAGCTCGAGCAGCATGGCCTCGAACGGATGCTCGCCCGGCTTGGTGCGGGCGGCGAACTCGGCGCCGTTGTCGGACAGGATTTCCTGGAAGACGAGCCCATAGGTGACGTTGAGGGTGTTGATCATCTTCAGGGTCTTGAACATGACCGGCAGCGCCTTCTTGGATGTCAGGACCTCGGCCCAGGCCAGACGCGAGCAGCTGTCGATCAGGCTGATGATGTAGGCCGTGACCGGGGGTGGCGCGAGGAACATATCGCGCGGCAATTGATGCAGATCGACGTGGCCCAGCTCCCCGAGCTTGTCCTTGATGATACGGCGTTTCTCCTCACGCATCGCCGGCGTGCGGCGGTTCAGGCGGTAGTGTTTCAGCACCCGGTAGATCGTGATCGGCGAAGGTACCGTGTCGCGCGTTTCGCGCAAGACGGCATGAATCTCATAACGGTTCATCCCCCGCTTGCGATGGGCGACGATCTCCGCCTCGATCCCTTCCAGCTCGCGCCGTTCCCGCCACTTCGGGCCGCGCCGCCGCGGCAGCAGATCCGCGTCCTCGCCGCTCTGCAGATAGCGATTGTAATACTTGCGGAACGTCTGCGAGCAGGTCCCGTGGTGCCGGTAGAAGTCGCCGACCCGCTTGAACAGCGGCGATCGGCCAGCCTTCACCGCCTCATACTCCGAAATCAGAAAACGCCACTTGTGCAGATAGTTGCGCTCAACCGTTCGGTCATAGCTGTTGTCTCGCATCGGATCGTTCCTCCGCTGGAGCGATCCAATCAGCGAATTAGTGAACATGCACAGCAATGACGCTTGTGGAAACACCGAACGTGAATTTCAAGCACCGCACGCTCACCTCACCTGTTCCCTCCCAGCACAAACGCCGGGCGCGCGGAAGCAAGACGCTCCACCGGCACGTCGCTAGCCTCTGATCCGACGAAACCTTCGCAACCCAGGGGCCTGTCCATGCGCAATCGTCTGATCCTCAACTGCTTCTCGATGAACGTCGTCTCCCACATCTATCACGGTCTGTGGCGCCACCCCGACAGCACGCAGATGCATTTCGACAAGCTCAGCACCTGGATCGAGCTGACCAAGCTCCTGGAGCAAGGCTGCTTCGACGCGCTGTTCCTCGCCGACGTCATCGGCATCGACCCGGCCTACAAAGGATCATGGGACACCTACATTAGGGAAGGCTTGCAAATCCCCTGCAACGATTCCGCTGCGCTCTCCGCGGTCCTGATCGGCGTCACCGAGAATCTCGGCCTCACCTTCACCAGCTCCATCATGTCGGAGCATCCGTTCAGCTTCGCGCGCCGGCTGTCGACGCTGGATCATCTCAGCAACGGACGGATCGGCTGGAACATCGTCACCAGCGTCAGCCACAACGCCGCGCAGAATTTCGGCTTCGACGAGATCATCCCGCATGACGAGCGCTACCGCCGCGCCGATGAATACATGGAGGTGGTCTACAAGCTCTGGGAAGGCTCGTGGGACGAAGGTGCCGTGCTCGGCGACAGGGAGAACGGCGTCTATGCCGATGCCAGCAAGATCCACCGCATCTATCATTCCGGCGAGCGCTACCGGGTGCTGGGGCCGCATCTCTGCTCGCCCTCGCCGCAGCGCACGCCGGTGCTGTACCAGGCCGGCGCCTCGCCGGTCGGCCAGTCCTTCGCCGCACGCAACGCGGAAGGCACCTTCGTGCTCTATCCGACCATTGAAGGTGCGCGCAAAGGCATCGCGGCGACCCGCGCCGTCGCGGAGGCGAACGGACGGCGGCCGGAGGACCTGAAGTTCATCCAGGGCTTCTCCTTCGTCGTGGGCAGCACCGAGGAAGAGGCCTGGCGCAAGTCCGACGAGATCGACAAGGGCGTCAGCTATGACGGTCTCGCCGCTCATATCAGCCGCGACATGGGCATCGACCTCGGCATGCTCGACCGCGACATGCCGATCGAACAGGCCAACATCGAGGGCCTGCGCGGATTCATCAGCATGTTCGAGGCGAGCAATCCCGGCAAGAAGGCGCGCGTCCAGGACCTCGCCTACGCGCTGTCCTACAACAGCCGGATCGTCGGGACGCCCGAGAGCATCGCCGATCAGCTCGAGGCCTGGCAGGATGCTGGCGTCGATGGCATCAACATGATCTGCCAGTATTTTCCGGGCTCCTATCGCGACTTCATCGAACACGTCATCCCGGTGCTTCAGAAACGCGGCCTTGCCCAGCGCGAATATACGCCGGGCACATTGCGCGAGAAGATGTTCCCCGGCAGCGGCGGCCGGCTGAACGAGCGCCACCCCGCCGCGCGCTATCGCGGGGCCTTCAAGGGCGGCGGCGAGAAGAGCGCAGGCAGCACCGGCGTCAAGTGGCAGACGGAACGCGCATGAGAAACGAGCCTGCCATGGACCGTTCCGAGCTCGCCTTCGACGCGATGTCGAGGGCCAACGCCTTCAAGTCGGGCATGCGGAGATTTGCCTCCGGCGTCGCGCTCATCACGAGCGCCGCCGCCGGACAGCGCGCCGGGCTGGTTGCAACCGCGATCAGCTCGGTCAGCACGGCGCCGCCGACCCTGTTGGTCTGCATCAACAGGAGCGCCTCGGCGCACGATGTCATCGATCGGTCCGGCGTCTATGCCGTCAACCTGCTGGCCGCCGCCGACCTCGAACTTGTCGACGTCTTTTCAAAATCGGCGCGCCGCGCAGAGCGGTTCACGTCCGGCGATTGGCAGACGCTGATCACCGGCGCGCCCGTGCTGGCCTCGGCGCTCGCCGCGTTCGATTGCAAGGTGGTGCAGCGGCTCGCCTACGAGACCCACACCATCTTCCTGGGTGAGGTCTTGCAGGTCGGGCTCGCCGAGCAGGACGTCGATCCCCTGCTCTACATGGACAGTGCATTCAGGCGCCTGGAGCGGGCCGCCTGACGAGGCGCCGGCGGTTCACGCGCCCTCGCTGCGAAATTCCCGCGGCGTCTTTCCGAACCGCTGGCGAAATGTCCGGCTGAAATGCGAGAGGTCGTTGAAGCCCCAGCGCAAGGCGATCTCGGTCACCGTCTCGCTGTCCGCCTTCTGCTTCACGAAATCCCTGGCACAGCGCTCGAGGCGCTGCTCCAGGACCAGGCGGCCGAACGAGCGGCCGCCCTCCTCCAGCACCTTGTGCAGATAGCGCACGGAGATGCCGAAATGGGCGGCGACCTTGGCCGGCGCCAGCTCGGGATCGGCGACGTTCGTCTCGATGTGAGCGACCAGCGAGGCACATAGCGCCTGCCGCGCGGAGCCTTTCGCCATCTCCTGGGTCGCCTGCGTCGCACCGAGCGACATGGCCACGAGCTCGACCATGCTACTACTCAGCATTGCGCCGGTCGGCGAAAGTCCCTCGACATTGCGCACGATCGACTTGAGCAGATCGATGGCGACCGTGCCGACCCCGCCATTGTCGGCGACGATCGTGGCCGTCGCCTTGTCGGGATTGCGCAGCAGCGGGCGCAGCAGATGCCGCGGAATCCGGAACGAGTATTGCTCCCAATCGTCACTGCAATAGTCGTTGAGATAAGGCTCCGTCGAATCCACGATCGAGAATTCGCCGGGATTGAGCAGCGCGGCACGATCGCCCTGCTGCATGCAGCATTGCCCCCGGAGCTGGAGATTGAGAAAATAGACTTCCGTCGGCATGCGGCTGATCTCGGAGCGCCCGCGATAGATCTTCTGACGGCCGGACGAGATGGTGGTGACGTTGATCGTCGAAAGCGGATGGGCGGTGACATGCCCGGCAAAACCGCCCGCCGCGGGCTCGCGTACCGGATTGAGCGCGATATAGGCCTCGCAGAGGACCTCTCTCCAGTAGCTGAACTGATCCCGCTCGGGCAGATCGTTCGTGGTCCAGGTCTCCATGGCAAATCCTCGACACAGAGTGAGACTGGCCTCTGAAAAAGCACTTTCCATGCCAGAGCAGCAACGGCATGCAGCACAAACATTCGGCAACAGATGAGACAGAAGGGCTGCCCGATCCAGCTTGTTCACTGTCAGCACAAAGCCTGGGCGCTGTCGGGCAAGACCGTCGTTGCGCCCGCGCATAGCCTTCCTTCCTCAATCGAGGCGCGCCATGGGACGGCGGCGCGTCGACACGTCTCGATGTCTTGAGGAGGAAGCCATGCCTATCGATTTCACGCTCAGCCCGGAACAGGCCGCGCTTCGCGAAGGCGCACGCAGCTTCGCCAACACCGTGCTGAAGGACGTCCGGCCGACGATCCGCCAGTACAGCAAGCCGGACGAGCGCTTCTATGCGACGCGGCCGTTTCACAAGAAGGCGGTCGAAGCCGGCTTCGTCAAAGGGCTGTTTCCGAAGGAGGTCGGCGGCACCGACGTTCCCGCACTCGACTTCGCCATCGCCGCCGAAGAGCTGGCCGCGGTCGATGTCAACGTGCCGAGCACGCTGCTCGGGACCGGTCTCTGCGTCAAACCCATCGTGTTCTTCGGCACCGTGGCGCAGAAGAAGCGCTTCCTGCCCGACTTCATCGCGGACGGAACCCGGCTTGGCGCGCTGGCCTTCACCGAGGTGACGGGTGGCGCAAACTTCGATGCGCCCGATCCGCGCTACGGCGTGAAGACCTTCGCCAGGCGCGAGGGCGATGAATGGGTCATCAATGGCGAGAAGCACTACACGACCAATGGGACCGGCTGGGACGGCAAGAACTGCCATCTCTATGCCGTGGTGTGCCGAACCGATCCGAGCAAGGGTGCGCAGGAGTCGCTCGCCGTCATCATGGTGCCGGGCAACCTGCCCGGCGTGCAGGTGACGGGAATTCTGGACACGGCGGGGCACCGTGCCACGATCTCGCCGCGGATGAAGTTCGAGAATGTCCGCGTTCCCGCCGACAACATCATTGGCAAGCCCGGCGACGGGATCAAGATCGTCTCCACCAACTTCGCCTGGACCGCCGCGCTGATCGGCGCCGCCTGCGTCGGCGTCATGCGGGCCGCCTTCGATCACGCGCTCGCCTTTGCCAGGAAGGATGCCCGCTCCGGGCCCCACCCCATCATCGACTATCCAACCGTCGGCTACATGCTGGCCGACATAAAGATGAAGATCGAAGCCTGCCGCTACCTGACCTGGAAATCCTGCCAGCAATACGATCTCTCGGGCGGAAAGGAGCACGAGCTCGCCGTGATGACGAAAGTGTTCTGCTCGGAGACCTGCGTGGATGTCGTCTACGACTGCATGCGCCTGGTCGGGGTCGACAGCTACACCGACATGCACCCGCTGGCAGAGCTCATGAACGACGCGATGTGCTTTCCGCTCTATGACGGCGGCAACATGGGGGCTCGCCGCCGACAGCTCCACAGCATCATCAAGAGCCCGTCCTACGACCCGCATTTCGCGCCTTACGGCACGTTCGGCGCCTGAACGCGGGGAGGATCCGCCCGCGGTGCCGGTCCTCCCCGCTCACGTCACGGCGTTCACGACCTGATATTCCGGCCGCCGCCACACCTCGCCCGAAATCACCTCCTCGATGATTTCGGCCGCTTTCATGATCTCGCTCTCGCCGATATACAGCGGCGTGAGGCCGAACCGCATGATGTCGGGGGCACGGAAATCGCCGATGACGCCGCGGGCGATCAACGCCTGCATGGCGGCGTAGCCGCCGTCGAAGGCGAAGGAGACCTGCGAGCCGCGGCGTTCATGCGCGCGCGGGGTGACGAGCTTCAAGGACGGGCAGCGGCGTTCGACCTCGGCGATCAGGAGATCGCCGAGCGCCAGCGAGCGCGCGCGGACCTCGGCGATATCGACACGATCCCATATGTCGAGCGAGGCCTCCAGCGCGGCCATTGCCAGCACCGGCGGGGTGCCCACGCGCATGCGCTCGACGCCGCCGGCGGCAGCATAGGCAAGCTCGAACGCAAACGGTTTTGCGTGGCCCATCCAGCCCGACAGCGCCGCACGCGCAGTATCGGCGTGGCGCGGTGCGACGTAGAGGAAGGCCGGCGCCCCCGGGCCGGCGTTGATGTATTTGTAGGTACACCCCGCAGCGAAATCGGCGCCGCAGCCGGCGAGATCGACCGGCAGCGCACCGGCCGAATGGGCGAGATCCCAGACCGTGACGATGCCGAGCGCATGCGCTCTTGCAGTCAGCTTCGCCATGTCGTGGCGGCGGCCAGTGCGGTAGTCGACCTCGGTGATGTAGAGCACCGCGATCTCCTCGGACAGCGCGGCCTCGATCTCCTCCGGGGCCACCAGGCGCAATTGGTGGCCGCGCCCGAGCGTCGCGATCAGGCCCTCGGCCATGTAGAGATCGGTCGGGAAATTGCCGGTATCCGACAGGACGACCTTGCGCGAGGCATTCATGTCGAGCGCAGCCGCCAACGCCTGGTAGACCTTCAGCGACAGCGTGTCGCCGACCATCACCGAGCCGGATTCCGCACCGATCAGCTGGGCGATGCGGTCACCGACATGGCGCGGCTGGGCGTACCAGCCTGCGGTGTTCCAGGCGCGGATCAGCTCGTTGCCCCATTCGGTCGTGATGACGCGTTTGACGCGCTCGGCGACGCCCAGCGGCAACGCGCCGAGCGAGTTGCCGACGAGATAGATCACGCCGTCAGGCAGATGGAACAGAGCCTTGGTGTCGTCATAGACGCGATATCTGGTCATGGCCATTTCTACAGGATGGTGCGGACGCGCCAGAGTTCGGGAAACAGCTCGACCTCGAGCATACGCTTGAGATAGCTGACGCCACCGGTGCCACCGGTGCCGCGCTTGAAGCCGATG
The DNA here is from genome assembly GCF_054063675.1 of Bradyrhizobium sp. USDA 376. Lineage (NCBI taxonomy): Bacteria > Pseudomonadati > Pseudomonadota > Alphaproteobacteria > Hyphomicrobiales > Nitrobacteraceae > Bradyrhizobium > Bradyrhizobium sp. USDA 376. The sequence goes on along the minus strand of NZ_JBSSGN010000001.1, from coordinate 6,002,220 downwards.
ACGCGCTCGACTGTGGTCACATGGTTGAAGCGCCAGCGCCGGAAATAGTCCTCGAAATCGACCAGCTTCTCGGCGAGCTCGTAGAGCATCCAGTGCGTCTCCGGCGCCTCATAGACGATACGCCAGGCCTGCAGCACGCCCTCGTTGAAGCTGTGGGTCTCGCGGACGTCGCGCGCCAGCACGGCCGCCGGCATCTTCAGTCCGTTGCGGTCGGCAAGCCTGAGCACCTCGTCATAGAGGCTGGGCGTCGCCAGCTCGGCCTCGAGCAGTTTTGTCGTTTCCGCATCGTGAACGTGCGGCTTGAGCATCGCATGGTTGCGATTGCCGAGCAAAAATTCGATCAGGCGGTATTGGCGCGACTGGAAGCCCGAGGACTGGCCGAGTTGCGAGCGGAAGCGCGTGTACTCGCTCGGCGTCATGGTGCGCAGCACGTCCCAGGCGTTGTTGAGCTGCTCGAAGATGCGCGACATCCGCGCCAGCATCTTCATCGCGGGGGCAACCTCGTCTTTGGCGATGGCGCGGCGCGCCGCGCTGAGCTCGTGGATGGCAAGCCGCATCCACAGCTCCGTGGTCTGATGCTGGATGATGAACAGCATCTCGTCATGCGCCTCCGACAGCGGATGCTGGGCGCCGAGGATCGCGTCGAGCGCGAGATAATTGCCATAGGACATGCGCCGGGCGAAATCGGTCTCGGCGCCTTCGCTTGCGGGATCGTAATCGCTGGACGTCATGGCTTGCCCTTTCGATCGATCGTCCCGGCCCTCGTCAGTCGAGGCCGATCAGGCGCGCGGTGATCTGCGACGACGGATCCTTGAGCCCGTCGATCACGGTGAAATGGTTCAGCGCAGGCTCGATCACGAGGTGCGTCGCCACGTCGAAACCGGTCCAGACATTGGCCAGCAGGTCGGACTGGCGGATGAATTCGGGGCGCTCGCCGCCGCCGACCCAGGCGGTCACGGGCGAATGGCCGCGCGGCCGATGCAGCGCCGCGCTTTCCAGCGTCGCCTCCTCCATCGTCATGCGTAGCGTGTCGTTCATCTTCGTCTTGAGCAGCGGACGAAGATCGTGCAGGCCGCTGATCGAGAGCGTGCCGGCGATGCGGTTGAAGACCGCGGGTTCGAGCCGGCTGTCGTCGCACAGCATGCGGGTGACGAGATGGCCGCCGGCCGAATGCCCGGCGAGCCGGATCGGGCCGGAGACGAGCGAGGCCGCTTTCGCGATCGCGGCGGTGATTTCGGCTGTCATGTCGGAGATGCGCGCGGCGGGCGCCAGCGTGTAACTCGGCAGCGCTACGGCCCAGCCATGATGGCGTGCACCTTCGGCCAGATCCGTCCAGGTCGACTTGTCGAAGCGCATCCAGTAGCCGCCATGGACGAACACGACGAGGCCCTTGCTGCCGCCGTCAGGCAGGATCAGGTCAAGCGTCTGGCGTTCACCGGAGCCATAGGCGATGTCGGCGCGAAACTCCTTCAGCCCGGCGCGGTAGGCGGCCGCCCGCTCCGTCCACAGCGCCGGCAACTTGTCCGAGCCCGGGATATGGGCCGAATTGGCGTAAGCATCATCCCAATCGCGCATCGTTCATCCCTCGGCGGACTCAGGTCCTGCGACCGCGCGCTAGTCTGCCACCGGGAACGGCCGCATCCTAGTCTTTATTTTAAGCTTAAAGGATTTGAGGAAGCCGGTGGATTGGGCAGTGGCGCTCCGACCGAGAGACCGTAGGGTGGGCAAAGCGAAGCGTGCCCACGCACTTGGTCATGTCGGGTAGAACTCGTGGGCACGGCGCAAGTGCGCCCTTGCCCACCCTACGAGAGCCGTGCCTGAGGCGACCGCTACGCCTTCTCCACCCCGCACCATTCCGCGATGAACAGCGCCATCGCCTTGGTGGTTTTCTTCAGCGAGTCCAGGTCGACATACTCGTTGAAGCCGTGCATCTCGCCGCCGCTGGCGCCGAAGCAGAGGCTCGGGATGCCGTGGTTCAGGCCGTAGAAGCGCGTATCGGTCAGCGCCGTGAAGACGAGGTCTTCGACCGCACCGCCATAGACCTTGTTGAAGGCCTTGCCGAACGCAGCCTCCGGCTCCGCCGCGCCGGTCAGCTCATAGCCTTCCGACAGGAAGCCCGACCATTCGATCTCTGGCGGATTGTTGGCGAGGAAGCGGTGGTTGCGCGAGGCAGCCGCAACACAGGCCAGAATCTCCTTCTGGTGATCGGCGACCGACCAGCCCGGCAGGATCGCGATGCGGCAGTCGACGTCGCACCAGGCCGGGACGCTGGAGGCCCAGTCGCCGCCCTTGATGATGCCGGGGTTGAAGTTGATGGGATGGTTCAGCGTCTTGAAATGGCGATCGGCCTTGGCCCGCTCGTTCCACTCGATCTCGAGCTTTTGCAGGGCGTGGACGAGATGATAGGCCGCCATGATCGCATTGGAGCCGGAGCCGGCAAAGGCGACATGGGTCGGGTGTCCCTTCACGCGCAGCCGGAACCAGATCACGCCGACTTGCGAGCGCACCATCTTGCCGCCGGTCGGCTCCGGGATGAAGCAGGCATCCGCACGATAGCCGCGCTGCAGCGTCGAAAGCGCGCCGACGCCGGTGCTCTCCTCCTCGATCACGGACTGGAAATGAATGCGCGCGGTTGGCTTCAAGCCCGCCGCCTTGATCGCGTCGAGCGCATAGAGCGCGCCGATGGTGCCCGACTTCATGTCGCAGGCGCCGCGGCCGAACATCTTGCCGTCCTTGATGACAGGCGAGAACGGCGGCGTGTCCCACAACTCGAGAGGCCCTGCCGGCACCACGTCGCAGTGGCCCTGGAGGATCAGCGATTTGCCGCCATTCGTTTGCGGACGGTAGGTACCCACCACCGAGCGCGCCTTGGAGAAATCGTGCTCGATCGGGCCGAAGCCGCGCAGATCCTTGAGATCGTCGACGTTGATGTGCCAGTCGTCGACCTCGTAGCCACGCTCGCGCAGGAGGTCGCCGATCATGTCCTGGCACGGCCCCTCGGCCCCGCGGGTCGAGGGGATCGCGACGAAATCGCGTGTGGTCGCAAGCTGGGCTTCGAAACCGGCGTCGACGGCGTCGAGAATCCTTTGCTGCGTTTCGGCATTCATCAGGCAACTCCTGGCACTTCATTGATCCCTAGGAGCGCGCAAGCTAGCCGATTTCAGCCGTTCGGGTACTCCACAAAATATGCATCCCGCAATGCATCTTCGAGCAGTCGGCCTTCCGAATAGCCATTGAGCGTCGCAGGGCGGCTTACACCCTCGAGCAGGCGCGGACATGGCTCCGGCGCGCCGAGCACGGTGCGCACGGGGATGCGCTCGGCATAGATCGGCAACGCATAGTCCTCGTCGTCGTCAGCCACGCCCTTGGCGCGGATTTTTGCCGAGGCCTCCTCGATCTCCATGGCGATGAAGGAGGTCGCCTTGATCTCCTGCGTGCTGCTCGCCCGCAGGCTCGCGGTGCGATCCGGGAAGAAGCGGTCGACCATCGCGATCACCGCACGCTCCTTCTCCTCGGGGTCGGTGACGAGATAGGCGGTGCCGAACGCCATAACCGCGCGGTAATCGGCGGAATGGTTGAAGCCGCAGCGCGCCAGCACGAGACTGTCGAGATGGGAAACCGTCAGGCAGACACGCTCGCCCCTGGTCTGGTTGCGCAACATGCGGCTCGCGCTCGAACCGTGCCAGTAGAGCCTCGTTCCCTCGCGCCAGAAGAAGGTCGGCGTGCAATAGGGCTGGCCGTCGATCACATAGGAGACGTGGCAGAGCATCGAGGAATCCAGGATGCGGTGGACCGTGTCGTGATCGTAGAAGCCGCGGTCGTGACGGCGCTTGACCTGGTTGCGCGCTGACGTCGGATACGAATTCGAGGTTTCGGTCTGGCTCACGGCCGCTCCTATCGGGCTTGGAACAATTCCAGGCCAGTTGTAGCCGCGGATTTGGTCTGCGATAGTGCCAATTCCATGCAAAAAATTCCGACCAATTTTTCCGCGGCCAAGACCCCTTCTCCGTCAAAGCCCGAGCTTCCACTCGACCTCACCGGGGTGCACATCACGCCAGGCGCCTCCGCCGCGCACCGGCTCTACCAGGCACTTTGCGAGATGATCGTCTCCGGCCTCGTCAAGCCCGGCGAGCCGCTGCCGCCGTCTCGGACGCTGGCGAAGCAAACGGGCTTCCGGCGCAACGCCGTCGTCACCGCCTATGAGCGCCTGATCGCCGATGGCTTTGCCGACGCAACTGTCGGCTCCGGCACCTTCGTCGCCGCGCGGATTCCGGCGCGCGCGGCTGAGCCGAAGAAGCCGAAGGTGAAGGTGGAAACGCCAGGACAAGGCGCGTTCGCGCTCGGCTGCACCCATATCGACGAACGCGCCGTGCAGCGCTTTCGCGCCTTCGTCGGCCGCCGCATGCGCGCATTCGGGTCCGAGCATCTGCATTATGGCGATCCCCGCGGCAGCCGCGAGCTGCGCGCCGCGATTGCCGATCATCTGCTGTCGGCGCGCGGGCTGCGCTGCGATCCCGACCAGATCATGCTGACGTCAGGCACGCTGCATGCGCTGCGCATCGTGCTGAGCGCGATCCTGAAGGCGAGCGATCAAGTGTGGTGCGAAGACCCAGGCTACCCTGCCGCGCGAAAAACCATCATGCATTGCGGCTATCGCGCCGTGCCCGTTCCGGTGGACGAGCACGGCATGCGCGTCGCCAGGGGTCGCACCGCGGCTCCCTCCGCGCGCGCGGCCTATGTGACGCCGTCGCATCAGTTTCCGCTGGGCGTGCAGATGTCGATGCCGCGACGGCTGGAGCTGCTGGACTGGGCGAGGCAAGCCGGCGCCTTCGTGCTGGAGGACGATTACGACAGCGAGTTCCGCTATGACGGCGCACCGCTGATGTCGCTCGCCGGCATCGATCACCTCCAGCGCGTGATCTATATGGGCACGTTCGCCAAGACGCTGTTTCCCGGCTTGCGCATCGGTTATTGCGCCCTGCCCGAGCGCCTGATCGGCGATGTGACCGCCGCACGCGCCGCGCTCGACCGCTTTCCCGGCACGCTGATGGAAGGCGCGGTGGCCGACATGCTCAATTCCGGCGCGTTCGCCGCGAACCTGAAACGGGTACGAAAGCTCTATCGCGAGGCGCGCGATGCACTGGCCGGGACGCTCGAAGCCGCATCCGACGGTGTGCTGTCGGTGCCGGTGCCATCACAGGGCCTGCATCTTGTTGCCCGGTTCGATCCATCGGTCGAGCTGGCGGTCGCAGCCGAGGCGAAGCAGGCAGCCGGCGCGGAGGGCTGGCTGCTCGCCGACACCTATTCGCGCGCACGGCCCCTGCCCGGTTTCGTGCTGGGATTTTCCGGACATCCGGTTCCGCAGCTGGTGGCATCCGCCGCGCGGCTCGCACGAGAGGCGCGCGCGTCCTTGCGCGCAAGGGGCAAGCCGGCTCGCCGGACGTGACGAAGCTTCACTATGAGAATCGCACGCCGCTCCCTAGATTGCGGCATCCATGCCGGGACTCACATCATGCTGCTGCGCCACGCGACCTGCCTCTCGCTCCTGATCTCCATCGCGCTTGCCTCGACGGCACGCGCAGCGACCATCGGACGCGAGCAGGACATCGTGGATCTGAAGCTCGGCCAGCGCGTGCTCGTGGATGACGGAACCTGCCCTGCCGGTCAGGTCAAGGAAGTGCGCGGCGCGAAGATGACCGACAAGGGCGTCTCGCGCACGAGCTCCTGCGTGCCGCGACACGGGCCGAAAACGAAATGATGATCTGAGCAGCTACTTGGCCGGATCGAACATGCACTGAAGGGTCGGCTTGGCGATCTTGGTGAAGGTCGGGCCGATCTCGCTTTGCTTTGATGTCGGCACCCAATCGGTCTCGATCGTCGGCACGCCCGTCTCGCTGATGCCGCGCAGCAGCGCTTCGCGCAAATCGCGGTCCTCGACCACAGCGGCGGCATGGTCGTGCAGGCAGCCGCAGACCTCTTCCGGATGCTCCCAGCGCCCGAGCATGCGCGGCGCACACTGACGCACGAATTCGCTGCGCGGATCCGGCAGCCGCGACGGCGCGCGCACCTGCGCCTGCACGGAATTGATCGTCAGAAGGGAGATGAACGCTGCGGCGCAGAATCGAAGCAACATGATGGCCTTGCCGGCTGATTTTCGCAGTGGCGATCAGAAGCGCGCGGCGACCACGATCGGCTGCGGCGCCGGCGTCATGACCGGCGAGCCAGTGTACTGGAAGGTGCCGACGCCAGGGAGATTGCCGTCGGGCATGCCCGCGAATGAGGAACCGGCGAGCACGAAGCCGAAAGCAAGGATGAAGCTGAGCGCGCGCATGGTCTTGTCCCTCAATTCCGTGGCCGGCAGTGCGCCGTCGTCGTTGTGGAGCTGATAACCATGGGCGGTTTCGCGCGTGATGCGCCAAAAGCGGAAAATGGTTTCATCCGGTTGCGAATTGTTTCGTCCGGCTCGAGGCGACGAAACAATTCTCGGAAAATGCCAATCATTTCAGTGAGGTCGCGCGGCGGCTCAAAGCGGCCTCGCAAGTCGCTGTCGCAGTGCGCAACGGTACCGGGCGCCGGCATCGTCATGCGCCCGCCTTGCACGCTTCACATGCGTTTTACGTTTTTCTGCTGAAGAGGAGCCAAACGAAGGCTGGGTCCGGTCGAACCGGGGATGCTTTGGCCGCGACCCAAGCCATCGAAACCGAGACGCCGGGATCACCGGGCGCATCCACGTGAGGAATAGCCATCATGATGGCGCAAGATCGCGCAACGCCGCGCGAGGCGGACCAACGGACGGACCGCGGAGATCAACGACCTGCTCGCAGCCGCGCCACTTCGGCGAACGAAATGGCACAGCAGTCGAGCCGCGGCTTCGAAGCCGCGCCGCAGATGTTCGTGCGGCTGACCGGCTCGCATCTCGCAAAACCGCGCGTCAGCCGCGAACGCGTCACTGAGTGAACGCAAGCGCGTCACTGGAGTGAACGCAGGTTCGTCACTGAGTGAAGAATTCACCGCACTTCTGGACGTTGGCGTCGGCCGGTCCCCACGGCATGATCGGCACGGTCGAGGTCGAGTTCTTCGGCGAGCCCTCGATCAGCTTGTCCGAATAGACCATGTAGACCAGCACGTTGCGCTTGGCATCACAGCCGCGCACGATCTGCATCTTCTTGAAGAACAGTGAGCGGCGCTGACGGAACATGTCGTCGCCCTGCTCCATCTTGCTCCTGAACTTGATGGGACCGACCTGGCGGCAGGCCAGCGAGATATCCGAGACCTCCTCGGCCAACCCCAGCCAGCCCTTGAAACCGCCCTTCTCCGGCACCGTGAAATGACAGGCCACGCCCTCGACTTCGGGGTCGTCGAGACCATAGGTCGCGAGCTTGTCGTTCGGGCTCATCCATTTGAACACGGTGGAGCGGCGGAAGATCAGATCGGGCTCATCGGCGGCGGATGCGGAAGCCAGCGGCACGACCAGGGCCAGGAGGAATAAAGCGAGGCCTTTCAAGCGGATGCCGGAAAGACCGGGGAAACGAGATGACATGAAGTTCTCCGGTAACAAGTCCCCGCAATGTAGGCATCGGCCGGCCGGTCAGGAAGACGACGGCAAGCCGGGCGCGGCCGCCGTTTACCGCTCCGTGAGGCTTTTTTGCTACGTCTTGGACAAAAGCAGCTGATGGCAGAACCGCCTTGCTGGTGAACGCGTATCCCCTCTGCGAGACTAATGTCTGATTGGGATTATGGATTCGAGGATGAATAGCGTGAACGGGTCCGGTTTTGCTGCCAAGCCAGCGCGGATTTGGCGGGTCGCCATTTTGACGGCTGCGGGTGCGATCGGAACGGCAAGCCAGGCTGACGCAGCGTTTTATTATTGGACGGATTATTCCGACGGGTCCTATTACGCCCGGCAGGATCGGCATCCCGACATTCCGCGCCAGAAGCCGCCGCAGAAGCGCGGCGCCGCGGGCAAGAAAGCGATCGTCGCCGAGAAGGAAGCCGGCAGCAAGCCGCAAGGTCCCCTCGTCATCGTCGTCTCGATCGATCGGCAGAAGGTGACGGTCTACGACACCAACGGCGTGTTCGCGGAATCCCCGGTATCGACCGGCATGACGGGCCATTCGACGCCGATGGGTGTCTTCAGCGTCATCCAGAAGCACAAATTCCACCACTCCAACATCTATAGCGGCGCGCCGATGCCGTACATGCAGCGGATCACCTGGTCCGGCGTTGCCATGCATGCCGGCGTGCTGCCGGGCTATCCGGCCTCGCACGGCTGCATCCGCATGCCGATGGCGTTCGCGGTCAAGATGTGGAATTGGACCAAGATGGGCGCGCGCGTCATCGTCACGCCCGGCGAGATGACGCCTCACAGCTTCCAGCATCCGCTGCTCGCTTCGGTGCGCGTGCCGCCGCAGCCGGCGGCCAGCCTGGAGCCGCAGACCAATGTCGGCGACAAGGCCGACAAGGGCGCGACCGCCAAGATCACTGAAGCCAAGATCACTGAAGCTAAGCCGCTCGAGACCAGGACCGCCAGCGCCGAGGCAATGCCGGATCTGCGCTCGTCCGTCGGCCACACCGTGATGTCGGACATGACGACCGGCAATGCACGGGCGCGCAACGAAGCCGCCGCATCGACCGACAAGGTTGACGTGCCTGCGACCTCCGAGACGAAGACCGCCGAGGCCGCGGAAGCGCCCAAGGCTCCGACGGCGACCGACGACAAGGTCGAGGCTGCCAAGAGCGACACGCCAAAATCCGACGCGCCAAAGTCAGAAGCGGCAAAGTCCGAGACGGCGAAGACTGAAGCTGCCGATTCCGCCAAGAAGCCCGACGCCGCCGCGACGGCTACGGCGCCCGCACCGGACGCCAAAAAAGACGAGACCCGCGTCGCCGATCCCGCGCCGGCGGCAAAGCCGGACGCGCCCAAGCGGGCCGGCCAGATCGCCGTCTTCATCAGCCGCAAGGATTCCAAGCTCTACGTGCGCCAGAATTTTGCGCCGCTATTCGAGGTGCCCGTGACGATCGCCGCGAGCGACCGGCCGCTCGGCACGCATGTCTTCACCGCCGAAGTCGACAAGGCCGATTCCAATGCGCTGCATTGGTCGGTGCTGTCGCTGCCCGTCACCGCCCGTTCCGCCGCGCGCGAGGACGACGGCCGCGTTGCGCGCCGCAAGGGTGGCGCCGCCGTGATCCCCGTCGCCGCAAAGCCGGTGGTAACGCCGGACAGCCCGGCCGAGGCGCTCGACCGCATCTCGGTCCCCGCCGATACCATGGCGAAGGTCAACGAGATGCTGACCTCCGGCGGCTCGATCATCGTCTCCGACCAGGGCATCAACCAGGGCGAGACCGGCGAAGGCACCGATTTCATAGTTCGGCTGTACTAGCGCGCGATAACGCGGTGTTGAGCGACCCGGTCACGCCGCCGGAGTAACATCCTCCCCGGATCATTTCGGGGACGCCGTCATGATGAACCGCAGGACATTGCTCGTCGCGGCGCTTGCAGGCGCAGCCGCGCCGATGACGCGCGCGTACGCCGATGGCGGCATGAGCCGGATCTCGGCCTACGCCTTCACCTTCCCGGCACTATCCGGAGACGACATCCGCCTCGCCGCCTTCACGGGCAAACCGCTGCTGGTGGTGAACACCGCGTCGCTCTGCGGCTACACCCCGCAATATGCGGGCCTGCAGGAGCTCTGGAGCGAGTTTCGCGAGCGCGGGCTCACCGTGATCGGCGTGCCCTCCAACGATTTCGGCGGCCAGGAGCCCGGCGGCTCCACTGAGATCACGGAGACCGCGCACCACCAATACGGCGTTACCTTCCCGATCGCGGCCAAGGCTGTGGTGATCGGCGCAAAGGCGCATCCGTTCTACAAATGGGCGGCCGAGGCGCGGCCGCGCGAAGTTCCGCGCTGGAACTTCCACAAATACTTGATCGGCCGTGACGGCTACATCGCCGGGGTGTTTCCCTCCGCGGTCGAGCCGACCGACACGCGAATCAAGACAGCCATTGCCAAGACGCTGGCCGACAGCTGACGCCCGGGTGGGACCCAATCGGGTTGGGCACAATTGTGGCGGGATGCCAAACAGCCGTTGCAATGGCGAGGGCCCACCATCTAGGCTAGGATCGTTTGGGGCGGGAATGTTTGGCTGGAGGCGAAAAGCCACGGCGGAACAACGGGATCAATCGCGAGGACAACACCATGCGCGTGGCGGCAGGACTGATTTTGGCAAGCGCGATGTCTCTAGCGATGACGGGCGCGGCATGGTCGCAGACGCAGGCCGCCAAGCCCGCCGCCACCCAAGCCGCACCGGCGGCAGCACCGGCCGCCGCAGCGCCCGCTGCGGCTCCGGCAGCTGCACCCGCAGCGGCAGCCGCGCCGGCAGGCTTCGTCAATCCACCCCCGCCGAAACAGGCGCCGCAGCCGGCGCGCGCGGCCTGCAACACACAGGGTGCGCTCGGTGTCGCGCGCACGGTCGAGATCGACACCACCGGCGGTCCCGGCTTCGGCTTCGAGCATTTCAAGGAGCTCGACTTCCTGCGCGACAAGGAGGTGGTGCTGACCTTCGACGATGGGCCTTGGCCGAAGAACACGCCCGCGGTGCTCAAGGCGCTCGCCGATGAATGCACCACCGGCATCTTCTTCTCGATCGGCAAGCACGCCACCTACGAGCCGGAGATCCTGAAGCAGGTCTATGCGGCCGGCCACACGGTCGGCACCCACACCTGGTCGCACGCCAATCTCAACAACAAGAAGCTTAACGAAGCGCAGCGCAAGGAAGAGATCGAGAAGGGTCTTTCCGCGGTGAAATGGGCGCTCGGCGGTATCTCGCCCTCGCCGTTCTTCCGCTTCCCAGCGCTCCAGCATCCGCCAGAGATGGTCACCTATCTCGGCAACCGCAACACGGCGATCTTCTCCTGCGACATCGACTCCTTCGACTTCAAGGCCTCGAAGCCCGAGAAGGTGATCGAGACCGTGATGAAGAAGCTCGACGCCAAGGGCAAGGGCATCATCCTGATGCACGATTTCCAGAAGCACACGGCCGAAGCCCTGCCCGAGTTGCTCAAGCGCCTGAAGGCCGGCGGCTACAAGGTGGTGGCGATGCGCGCAAAATTCCCGGCATCGACGCTGCCCGAATACGACCAGGAGTTGCTCAAGGACGCCAAGTTGCCGACGGTGAGCCAGCGCCCGGTCAATTCCGTGGTGACGACCGTTTCCGAATAGCCTGCACTTGTCTTTCCGCATCGAAGGCTACGTCATCGTCTCCGCGGACGGCATGCTCGCCGATCCGTCGCACATCATGCCTGAGACGTTGAAATTCGAAGGCGACAAGCTGTTCTTCGAGCAGGCGCTCGATCGTGCCGCACTGATCGTGCACGGCCGGCACTCGCACGAGCAGCAGCCGAATTCGCCGAAGCGCAAGCGCCTGATCCTGACCCGCAAGATCAGGGCGCTCACCGTCGATCCGGAGATGCCGAACGCGACATTGTGGAATCCGGAGCACGCGAGCTTCGAGGAGGCCTGCGCCTTCGCCGACGTCGCCTCCGGCACCGTCGCAATCATCGGCGGCCCCGTCGTGTTCGACATGTTCATGGACCGCTACGACACGTTCTGGCTGTCGGAAGCCCCCCATGTGCAGCTCCCCGACGGCGAAGGCTGCTTTGTCGGCGTGCCCGAACGGACGCCTCATGAGGTGCTGGCCTCCCACGGGATGAGGCCGGGAGCGCCCTACCTGCTCGACGCGGCGCATGACGTGACCGTCACGCCGTGGCGCAGGGTGGCGGACTAACTTAAACGTCCCCGTAAGCCGCCTCGGCCGGGCGCGTGGTGCGGCCGTAGCCGATGATCATGCAGAGCGCGCCGATGATCGAGAGATTCTTGAGCGCATCCACCAGCATCTTGGCGTTGTCGGGCGGCACCTGGTTCCAGAAGTCGTAGAACAAGATGGTTGCGACCGCGACGTAAATGATCAGCAGCATCGCAAAGAAGCGCGCGCCGAAGTTCAGCGCGATCATCAGGCCTGCGACGATCTCGAGCCCGCCCACCGCGATCGCCAGCAGCTGCGGTGTCGTCATGGCGGTCGCCGTCTCGACCTGCTTGGCGTAGGGCGCGATCGCGTCAGGCACAACGACCTTGGTGGCGATGAAATCGGCGGTCGCCTGGATGGCGAACAGCTTGGTTGCGCCCGTGTAGATGAACAGCACGGCGAACAGGATCCGCCCGAAAGTCACGAACGCTGGCATGATCGGCCTCTTGGCAAAACGCTAAGCGCGGGTCGCTTCCCGTGATTATGAAGAGTCCGCCTGCGGTTTTCAAACGGGGAAATGGAAAACTGAAGGTAATTCAAAACTGGCAGGCGCTGAGTCTGCTCCCTCGCCCCGTTCTTACGGGGAGAGGGTTGGGGTGAGGGGCTGCTTCCGCAATCACGGCGGCAGATGGACTCGCGGAGAGCCCCCTCACCCGGAATTTGCTCTCGCAAATTCCGGCCTCTCCCCGCACGCGGGGAGACGCGAAGAACTCACGCCTTACGTAAACAACGTCGGCTGCTGCCGCGCCGCGCGCTCCTGCGCTTCGACGACTGCAACCGCGGTCATGTTGAGGATGCCGCGCGCGGTCACCGAGGGCGTGAGGATATGTGCCGGGCGCGCCGGACCAACCAGGATCGGGCCGACGGGCAGCGCGTCCGCCAGCGACTTGATCATCTGATAGGCGACGTTTGCGGTGTCGAGGGTCGGCATGATCATGATGTTGGCCTCGCCCTCGAGCTTGGAGTGCGGCAACACCATGCGGCGGGCGGCGGCGGACAGCGCCGTGTCGCCCTGCATCTCGCCGTCGGCCTCGATCTCCGGATGCTTCTCCTTCAGGAGCTGCGTCGCCCGGCGCATCTTGCGCGAGGACTCGGTATCGTAGCTGCCGAAATCCGAATGCGAGACGAAGGCGATCTTCGGCTTGATGTTGAAGCGCTGGACGTGGACCGCGGCAAGCGAGGCGATCTCGGCGAGTTCCTCCGCGCTCGGATTGGGGCGGACCTGCGTGTCGGCGATGAAGAAGGCGCCCTTGCTGGTGATCAGCAGCGCCAGCGCGGCATAATCGCTGATCCCCGGCGAGAAGCCGACGATCTCGCGGACATGGCGCAGATGGCTCATGTAGCGGCCCTCGACGCCGCAGAGCATCGCGTCCGCCTCCCCGCGCGTCACCGCGAGCGCGGCGATGACCGTGTTGTTGGTGCGCACCACCGTGCGCGCCGCATCCGGCGTCACGCCGCGGCGGCCGGCGACCTCGACATAGGACTGCACATAGGAGCGATAGCGCGGATCGTCCTCGGGATTGACGAGATCGAAATCCTTGCCCGCCTTGATCGACAGGCCGAAGCGCTTGATGCGCGCCTCGACCACCGAAGGACGGCCGACCAGGATCGGCGTCGCCAGCTTCTCCTCCAGCACGACTTGCGTCGCGCGCAGCACGCGCTCGTCCTCGCCTTCGGCGTAGATCACGCGAACCGGCTGGGTCTTGGCCTTCGCGAACATCGGCTTCATGACGAGGCCGGAGCGGAAGGCGAAGCGCTCGAGCAGCGCGGTGTACTCGTCGAAATTGGTGATGGGTCGCGTCGCCACGCCCGATTCCATCGCCGCCTTCGCCACGGCCGGTGCGATGCGCAGGATCAGCCGCGGATCGAACGGGCTCGGGATCAGCGAGCCCGGGCCGAACCCTTGCGTCTCGCCGGTGTCAAAACCCTGCGCCACGGCATCCGACGGCGCCTCGCGCGCGAGCTGGGCGATGGCCTCGACCGCGGCATGCTTCATCTCCTCGTTGATGGCGCTGGCGCCGACATCGAGCGCGCCGCGGAAGATGAAGGGAAAGCACAGGACGTTGTTGACCTGGTTAGGGTAGTCGGAGCGGCCGGTGCAGATCATGGCGTCGGGCCGCACCTTGCGCGCCTCCTCCGGCATGATCTCCGGGGTCGGATTGGCGAGCGCCATGATCAGCGGCTTGTCGCCCATCGCCTGCGCCATCTCGGGCTTGAGCACGCCCGGAGCCGACAGCCCGATGAAGATGTCGGCGCCGCCGATGACGTCACCGAGCGTGCGCTTGTCGGTCTTCTGCGCATAGACCGCCTTCCAGCGATCCATCGAGGTGTTGCGGCCCTCGTGCACGAGGCCGTCGATGTCGCAGACCCAGATGTTCTTGCGCTGCGCGCCCATCGACACCAGCAGATTGAGCGTCGCGATCGCGGCCGCCCCTGCCCCCGATGCCACGATCTTGACCTCCGACAGCTTCTTGCCGTTCAGCCGGAGGCCGTTGGTGATGGCGGCGGCGACGATGATCGCGGTGCCGTGCTGGTCGTCATGGAAGACCGGGATCTTCATGCGCTCCTTCAGCCGCGCCTCGATCTCGAAGCATTCCGGTCCGCGAATGTCTTCCAGATTGATGCCGCCGAAGGTCGGCTCCAGCGCCGCCACCGTCTCGACCACGCGATCGATGGTGTCGGCGGCGATCTCGATGTCGAACACGTCGATGCCGGCGAATTTCTTGAACAGGACGGCCTTGCCCTCCATCACCGGCTTGGAGGCCAGCGGGCCGATATTGCCGAGGCCGAGCACCGCGGTGCCGTTCGAGACCACGGCGACCAGATTGGCGCGGGTGGTCAGCGTGGCGGCCTCGGCCGGGTTCTTGGCGATCTCGGTGCAGGCAGCCGCAACGCCCGGCGAATAGGCGAGCGCGAGGTCGCGCTGGTTGGCAAGCGGCTTGCTTGCCTGGATCTCGAGCTTTCCGGGGCGCGGCAGACGATGATAGGCGAGCGCCGCCTGGTGGAGATCATCAGAATAGGACGACATGCGGTGTCTCGCCTCGCGTTACCGGCCTCAAAATGCACGATCCGGGGCGGCCATCCAAGCGGAGGGTATTTCCGGGTCGTGGAAACGGGATGAAGCACGCCGGGCGCCCCGGTGGCAACATCGGATTGCGGCCCCATCAACAGGCCGCGCCGTCAAATATTTGAAAACCATAGCTTTCCCTGGACCGCACGGCGTTTCGCGAATATGGCAGGTTGCGCGGTGCAAAACGAGCAACTGGAGCTGGGAATGAAGCGAATCCTGATCGGCCTGATCGTGGCAGCCGTGCTCGCTGCGGGCGGATGGTTCGGCTTCAATGTCTACGTCCAGCACCGGGCCACCGCGGAGGTCGAGGCGGCCTTCGAGCAGATCCGCAAGCAAGGTGGCAAGGCGAGCCACGGCAAGATCGGGTTCGAGCTGGCGAGCCGGACGCTGACGATCGATGACATCGTCGTCACACCTGGCGGCGAGTCACAGGCGCGGATCAAGATCGCCGGTATCAAGGGCACGGGCGTCCGCCAGATCGACGACACCAGGTTTTCGGCCGACAGCTTCGACATCACCGGCATCGACGTCGCGTTGGACCAGGTCGGCCCAGCCAAGATGAAGGCGTCCTACAGGATCCCGCAACTGACGATGCGCGACTATGCCGGCCCTTTTCGCACTGGGACGGCGCCGGCGAACGGCTCCCTGATCGACCTCTACCGCTACGTGCTCGGTCAATACGCGAGCGTCACGGCGTCCTCGCTCACGGCACCGACGCTGACGATGAGCTTCGATTCCGGCAGCGGTCTCGGCGGCAGCGGCGAGGTCACCTATTCCGGATTGACGATCCAGAACCTGAAGCACGGCAGGATCGATGCGATGAAGGCGGACCGCGCCGCCATCTCGGTCGACGTGAAGCAGCCCGGCAAGCCGGACAAGCTGACCGGCGAGCTGTCGAACGTCATCGTCAATGATTTCGATGCGACCGCGATCATCGCCGCGCTCGATCCGCAGACCAGCAGTGACGAGACCTATCACCGCGTCTACCGGCACGTCTCGGCCGGCCCCTACGCGCTCAAATCGGCTCAGGGGGTGCGTGTCGATATCGACGGCTTCGTGATGGAGGACATCGACGTGCAGCCATCGAAGTTCCGGCTGGCCGAGATATTTGCCGCGCTGCCGCAGGATCAATCAGCCGTTCCGACGCCGGCACAGTCGCGTGAGTTGATGGAGAAGCTTGCCGGAGTCTATGAGGGTCTTCGCATCGGCAGGGCCGAGGTCAACAAGATCTCCGTCGGCACGCCGCAAGGGGCCGGCAGGGTCACCGCCATCAAGTACAAAAAGGACGAATTCGCGGTCGAGGGCGTCGATACGCCATCTCCACAAGGTCAGTTCAAGATGGAGCGCTTCGCGCTCAAATCCTTCAGCACAGCAAATCTGATGCGCTGGGCCGCCAGCCTCAGCAATCCGGGCCAGACGCCTTCACCCGATCAGATGCTGGGCCTGTTCCGCGTGCTCGCTGGCGCCGAGATCAAAGGCGTGGTCTCTCCTTTCAAGAACACCCGGCAGCTCGTCACCATCGACACGATCAGCCTGAACTGGGGACAGCTGGTCGGATCGATCCCGAGCAAGGCCAATCTGGTCGTGAAGATGGTCACGCCCACCGATCCCGCCAATCCGGCGCAGCGGCCGCTGATCATGGCGGGCGTCGACAAGCTCGCGATCGACCTCGATCTCGGTGCAGCCTGGACGGAATCTTCGGGCACCTTCGCGCTCGCGCCGGCGACCATCGATCTCGGCAATCTCGCCCGGGCGCAGGCGCGCTTGGCGCTCGCCAACGTGCCGCGCGGCCTGTTCACGACCGATCCGGTGCAAGCCATGAGCCAGGCCGGGCAGGTTGAGACCGGCGCGATCGAGCTCTCGCTGCGCGACAGCGGCGTCGTCGATCTCGTCGTGGCGCAGTTCTCGCGGATGCAGAACCTCAGTCGCGATGCCGCGCGCAGCGCCATTGTCGAGATGATCCGCGCGCAGGGCGAGAAAGTCACGGCCGCCAATCTCGATGCCAAGGCGGCGGTGGATGCGCTCGCCGGCTTCGTGGAGACGTCGGGACAGACGCTCACGATCAAGCTGACGCCCCGCGCCAAGGTGCCGCTGATGCAATTGATGCAGCTCACCCAGACCGCCCCTGAGAACGCGCTGGCGCAATTCAGGATCGAGGCGTCAACGGGATTGTAGGCGACAGCGGCTCGCCCCGTTCCTGCGGAAACGGGGCCCGTAGATGGGGTAACGGGCCGGCCGCCCGCTCGCTACGGCGCGATTTGGAAGCGCGCTCGCGAGCGGCCTGTTGGTTGGAAGGCGGTCGTCCCTCAAACTGATGGTGTTCAACGGAGTCGGGCAAGCCCGCTCCAAGCATCATTAAGGGACGACCATGTATCACTATGCAGGAATCGACGTGTCATTGGAATGCTCGAGCGTCTGCCTTGTCGATGGGACAGGCAAGATTTTGCGCGAGACGAAGGTTGCGAGCGAGCCGGAGGCCCTGATCGCCTGGTTCCGGTCGCTGGCCTTGCCGCTGGAGCGGATCGGCCTGGAGGCAGGCCCGTTGTCGCAATGGCTCTACGCGGCTCTGCGGGAGGCAGGGCTTGCGGTTGAGCTTCTGGAGACGCGTCACGTTCGCGATGCCTTCAAGGCGATGCCAGTCAAGTCGGACCGCAACGATGCGCGCGGGATCGCCCAGCTGATGCGGCTCGGCTGGTTCCGGCCGGTGCATTGCAAGTCGGTCGCGGCGCAGGAGACGCGCGCCATTCTGACGGCCCGCAAGCTGCTGCAATCCAAGCTGCACGACATCGAGAACAGCCTGCGCGGCGTGCTTCGCGGCTTTGGGCTGAAGGTCGGCAAGACCACCGAGCGCACCTTCGCCGAGCGCATCCGGGAGCTCGTTGCAGGCCATCCAGGCCTTGAAGTGGTGGCGCAGGCGCTGCTCGAAGCTCATGGCGTGCTGCGGCGCGAGTTCAACAGCCTGGACAAGCAGGTCGCCAGGCTCGCCAGATCGCACCCTCAAGCCCGCCTCCTGATGACGACGCCGTCCGTTGGCCCGATCGTGGCGCTGACCTACGCCTCGGCGGTCGACGACCCGAAGCGCTTCCGCTCATCGAAGGCGACGGGGGCGCATTTTGGCCTCACCCCGAAGAAGTACCAATCGGGGGAAACCGACTACACCGGCCGCATCAGCAAGATCGGCGATGCCTCCGTGCGCGAGGCGCTCTACCAGGCGGCCCACGTGATGCTGACCAAGCCGGTCAGGAATTGCGCGGCGCTCAAGGGCTGGGCGATGCGGATCGCCCGGCGCGCAGGCATGCGCAAGGCCAAGGTGGCGCTCGCGCGCAAACTCGCGGTGATCCTGCATCGCATGCTCGCCGACGCCACGCCGTTCAACCCGATGGCCAAAGCCACGACAAGCTGAGCTAAGGAGTATCGATCGGTTCCGGGCGGGCCACGACACCAGGCTCGTCCGCGCGAGGTCCCTTCGCTGGGACGATGGATCCGGTCAGGCCGCCATCCGGGAAGTGGATCACAACCACGCTTCCGTAGATTGGCCGGCCGGCTCCTCATGCACCCCATCAGGCGACGGCCTCCGCGCCGATCCCGTACAGAAGCAAGTGCCCAGCGATCGGATCACGCAAAAAGGGATTGACTAACCAAGGCCCGTTACAGAAGCCCGGATGGAGCGCCAGCGTAATCCGGGACAATTCCATCCGCGCACGAGACGCCCCGGATTGCGCTCCGCTCCATCCGGGCTACGGCTCCGTCATTGCGGACGCAGCCCGCCGCGCATCCGCCAAAGCCTCACTTCTGCGGCAGGTTCACCCTGACATGCAGCTCGCGGAGCTGCTTGGTCGTGGCTTCCGACGGCGCGCCCATCAAGAGGTCCATGGCCTGCTGGTTCATCGGGAACAGCGAGATCTCGCGCAAATTCGTGGTGCCGCAGAGCAGCATCACGATGCGGTCGACACCCGCCGCCATGCCGCCATGCGGCGGGGCGCCGTACTGGAAAGCGCGGTACATGCCGCCGAAGCGGTCGACCACTTCCTGCTCACCGTAACCTGCGATCTCGAACGCCTTCACCATCGCTTCCGGCACGTGGTTGCGGATGCCGCCCGAGGCGATCTCGTAGCCGTTGCAGGTGATGTCGTACTGGAACGCCTTGATGGTCAGCGGGTCCTGGCCCTTCAGCGCGTCGAGGCCGCCCTGCGGCATCGAGAACGGGTTGTGCGAGAAGTCGACCTTCTTGTCGTCCTCGTTGTACTCGTACATCGGGAAGTCGACGATCCAGGCGAGCTCGAACCGCTCCTTGTCGGTGAGGTTCAACTCCTCGCCGACCTTGTTGCGGGCAAGGCCTGAGAACTTCCAGAACTTGTCGGGATCGCCGGCGACGAAGAAGGCGGCATCGCCTTCCTTGGTGCCGATCTGTGCGCGGATCGCCGCGGTGCGCTCGGGCCCGATGTTGTTCGCGAGGGGACCTGCGCCCTCACCGCCCTCGCGCCACATGATGTAGCCGAGGCCGGGCTGGCCCTCACCCTGCGCCCACGAATTCATGCGGTCGCAGAATGCGCGGCTGCCGCCGCCCGCAGCCGGGATCGCCCAGACCTGGTTCTTGGGATCCTCGAGCATGCGCGCGAAGACCTTGAAGCCGCTTCCGCGGAAATGCTCGGAGACGTCCTGCATCTCGATGGGGTTGCGCAGGTCCGGCTTGTCGCTGCCGTATTTCCGTAGCGCTTCGGCAAACGGGATGCGGCGCCAGTTCTTGGTGACCGGCTTGCCCTTGGCGAACTCCTCGAACACGCCGGTGATCACGGGCTCCATCGCCGCAAAGACGTCTTCCTGCGTGACAAAACTCATCTCGACGTCGAGCTGGTAGAACTCGCCGGGCAGACGGTCAGCGCGCGGGTCTTCGTCGCGGAAGCAGGGCGCGATCTGGAAGTAGCGGTCGAAGCCCGACATCATCAAGAGCTGCTTGTACTGCTGCGGCGCCTGCGGCAGCGCGTAGAATTTTCCCGGATGGATGCGCGAGGGCACCAGGAAGTCGCGCGCGCCTTCCGGCGAGGACGCGGTCAGGATCGGCGTGTTGAACTCGAAGAAGCCCTGCCCCTCCATGCGCCGGCGCATCGACTTGATGATCTCGACCCGCGTCATGATGTTCTGGTGCAGTTTTTCGCGACGCAGGTCGAGGAAGCGATATTTGAGCCTGATGTCTTCGGGATACTCCTGGTCGCCGAACACCGGCAGCGGCAGGTCGCCGGCCGGGCCCAGCACCTCGATCTCGCTGACATAGACCTCGACCTTGCCGGTCGGCAGGTCGTCATTGTCGGTGCCTTCGGGGCGGCGGCGGACCTTACCGTCCATCTTGACCACGAATTCCGAGCGCAGCTTTTCGGCCAGCGAGAACGCCGGCGAGTCCGGGTCGACCACGCACTGGGTCAGGCCGTAATGGTCGCGCAGGTCGATGAACAGCACGCCGCCATGGTCGCGAACGCGATGGACCCAGCCCGAGAGGCGGATGGTCTCGCCGATGTTGCTCTCGCGGAGCGCGCCGCATGTATGTGACCGGTAGCGATGCATGGTCGTCCCAAAATCAATGTCGGAGGAAGCGAATCGGACGGCCTGAAACGACCGGTCCGAAGTTGCGGCAGGGTTTACCCGACGAGGCCCAAAGCGGCAACCCAAGGCGGCAACCAAGGGAACGCCCCGATTTGGGCTGGAAGCGCCCATTTTTGGCTTATCAGGTCCGGAGCCTTTGCCGATGGCCGTTCCAGCCCTATCTTGAGGCCATGACGGTCCATTTCCCCTTCCAGAACTCCTATTCGGCGCTGCCGGACAGCTTCTTTGCCCGCGTCGCGCCGACCCCCGTGGCCGCCCCCCGGCTGATCAAGCTGAACCGGCCTCTGGCGGTTCAGCTTGGCCTCGATCCGGACCTCCTGGAGACCCCCGAAGGCGCCGAGATCCTGGCCGGCAAGACGGTTCCCGCCGGCGCCGATCCCATCGCCATGGCCTATGCCGGCCACCAGTTCGGGCAGTTCGTGCCCCAGCTCGGGGACGGCCGCGCCATCCTGCTCGGCGAGGTCATCGACAGGGACGGCATCCGCCGCGACATCCAACTGAAGGGTAGCGGCCCCACCCCGTTCTCCCGCCGCGGCGATGGCCGCGCGGCGCTCGGGCCGGTCTTGCGCGAATACATCGTCAGCGAAGCGATGTACGCGCTGGGCATCCCGACCACGCGCTCGCTTGCCGCCGTCGTCACCGGCGAGCACGTCATCCGCGAGACCGCGCTACCCGGCGCGGTGCTGACCCGCATCGCCTCCAGCCACATCCGCGTCGGGACCTTCCAGTTCTTTGCCGTCCGCCGCGACACCGAGGCGATCCGCCGGCTCGCCGATCACGTCATCATCAGGCACTACCCGGAGCTGCTACATGCGGAACGGCCCTATCATGCGCTGCTCGCTGCCGTCGTCGCACGGCAGGCCGAGCTCATCGCGCGCTGGCTGCTGGTCGGCTTCATCCACGGCGTGATGAACACCGACAACTCATCGATCTCGGGCGAGACCATCGATTACGGCCCCTGTGCCTTCATGGACGCCTACAATCCCGCGCAGGTCTTCTCCTCGATCGACGAGATGGGCCGCTACGCCTATGCCAACCAGCCGCGCATCGGCTTGTGGAATCTGACGCGCCTCGCCGAATGCCTGCTGCCGCTGTTCTCCGACGATCAGGAAAAGGCCGTCGCCGAAGCCCAGGATATTCTCGGCGCCTTTGCCGAAACATTCAGCGCGGCCTATCAGGCGGGTCTGCGCAAGAAAGTCGGGCTATTCACGGAGCGCGACGGCGACGAAGCGCTGATCCAGGACCTGCTCGACGCCACGGCCAAGAACCAGGCCGATTTCACTCTCACCTTCCGCAAGCTGGGCGACGCCGCTGGTGATGACGGCGCCGACGTTCGCGCCCAGTTCATGGATCCCTCAGCCTTCGACGAGTGGGCCAAACGCTGGCGCGCGCGCATCGCGCTCGAGCCGCAGACCGCAGCGGAACGGCAGGCCGCGATGCACGCCGTCAATCCGATGTTCATCCCGCGCAACCACCGCGTCGAAGCCGTGATCCAGGCTGCGGTGAACAACGACGACTACGCGCCGTTCGAGGAACTGGTGAAGGTGCTGGCAAAGCCTTTCGAGGATCAGCCGCAGTATGCCGCTTACGCCGATCCACCGTTACCGGAGCAGCGGGTGCTGCAGACGTTCTGCGGGACGTAGCGACAACCGCGGTGCGTAGGGTGGATTAGCCCTTGGCTGCGCGAAGCGCAGTCCGAAGGCGTAATCCACCACTTCTCTCAACGCAGGAAAGCAAAGAGGTGGATTACGCCTTCGGCCAATCCACCCTAAGAGCTAACATCACACCCGCTCACCGAACTCGCCTGCGATCTTGGTGTCCCCACCCCAATCCTCCGGAAACAATCCGGCCCGCACGTCACGGTGAAACGACGAGTGCGGCCAGTCGCAAACCTTCGACACGTGCCCGTGCTTGACAGGATTGTAGTAGCAATACTCGATATGGCGCGCGTAGTCGGCCTCGTCGCGAACGAGATGCTCCCAGAACCGGCGTTGCCAGATGCCGCGTTCGTTCCGTGCGGCACGGACGGCACTCAGCCGCTCGTTCGGCGGGAGTGCTTTAGCAAAGCGTGTCTTGATCAACCGCCAGCGCACCGAGAAATTGGCATCGCCCGGTGGCAACTTCCAGATTGCATGCAGATGATCCGGCAGGACCACGAAAGCATCGATCTCGAAAGGATGGCTCTGGCGTGTTGCGGCGACCGCGTCCCGTAAGATTTCGATCTGGTCGGTCAAAAGAGCCTTCCGCCGATCGAGCAGGTTCACGGTGAAGAACCAGCATCCTCCAGGAACGAACGCGCGGCGGTAGTCGGACATAGACCATCGATAGCACAACTTGACGTTGGCTCACAGTGGTGGATTACGCCAGCGGACTGCGCTTCGCGCAGCCGCGGGCTAATCCACCCTACGCACCTTCTACTTCGTCGCCTTCCTCACGCCGCCGAACGATGCGACGTTGAACTTCTGCGGGTCGACAGGATCGTAGCGCGACCATTCCATGTCCGGCGTCTTGCCGTATCGCTCGACCCAGACATTGTCGTCCCTCGTGTTGCCGGGAGCGACAGGGCGGAGCTCGAAATGCAGCACCTTGTTGGGGCCGATCTCGCCGATGGTGTCCTTGGCCTTGACGGTCGCTCCCACCGCGAGTGCCTGGCCCTCCTGCCCATTGATACGGCCCAGCTGGACGTAACGCGTGTAAACCACCCCGCCATTCGGAAAGGTGTGCTTGAGCACAACATAGCGGCCGCAGCCGCCGATCACAGGCAGGTCGGCAGGCGCCTGCTCGCTGGTCTCGATCTTGACGACGACGCCGTCTGCCATTGCCACCACCGGTGCGCCCGACGTATCCACGGTGAAATCCTGGCCGGGATGCTCATCATGGGTCCAGCATCCGCAGGCGGTCATCGTCGTGTCCACCGGCTTGTCGGCGCGCGGAAAGCTGCGCGGGGTCAGGAACTCGTTGACCAGCAGTCCCGGCCCCTCCGGCGAGGTGAAGGCATGGATCGCGAAGAGCGACAGCTTGTCGCCGACCGGCACCTCGTTCGGAAGAAACCCGTAGACCACGTCCTGGATGAAGACCTTGAGCTCGGCTCCCTTGGCAGAACGCACAATGATGCAGTTGGTCGCCTGCAGGCTGTCGGCATCCTGCTTGGGCATGCCGCCCATGATCAGGGATCGCTTGAGCGCTCCGCTTGTACACGGCTCTCCGTGAGAGGCCAGCGTGACATCGAGCTTCAGCGGCGACATTGGATAGACGTCCATGCCGCTGGCGGGGCGCCGCCGCGACAGGAATTCGTCGAGATCGGTCTCCTTGTAGCGGGCGAAGTTGAATTCGGCGCCTGCCGCTTCCGGGACCCAGAGAACGACCGGCAGCAGAAAAGCAGCAAGCAATCTCAGCTTGCGGAGAACACGCGGCATCGCCATGCGAAGATCTCGTGATGCAATTCGGTAAGCAGCGCGAGCAAATCATAGCCGCATCTTCGCGGCAAGGTAGATCGGATCCCGCACCTCAATCATGAGGCAGCATCCGGCCGCAGCGGGCCTCCTCCGCTTATCCACGGCACGTCCACACCTTCGGCAGGCCTTCGGGAACCGCTGTCATCAAACTGAAACACACGCGCTCTAACGGGCTGCCAGGGCCGTCCTGCCGGAGGCGCCCATCCTCCAACACAGTCCCGACAAAGCGCCATGCCCTTCAAATTCATTCATATCACCGACACGCATCTCGCGAATCCGGGGCTGAAGCTCTATGGGCTCGATCCGCGCGCCCGGCTGGATGCGGCGATCGCCGACATCAACAAGCACCAGTCCGACGCTGCGTTTGCAGTGGTGACCGGCGACCTCACCCATTGGGGCGAGCCCGAATCCTACGCCAATTTCGCCGAGGCGATGGCTGCGCTGAACATTCCGTACATCGCCATGGTCGGCAATCACGACAAGCGCGTCGCCTGCCTGGACGGCCTCCGGTCCGCGCCGCGCGATGCCAACGGCTTCGTGCAGGGCACACGCACCACCGAGCACGGACTGTTCGTGTTCCTGGACACGCTGGACGAGACCAGCCACGCCGGCGAGATGTGCGCCAAGCGCCTTGGCTGGCTGGCAAACACGCTGGCTGCAGCGCCGGCCGACCAGCAATTCGTGGTGTTCATGCACCATCCGCCCTTCCCGGTCGGCGTCCACGCCATGGACGAGATCGCGCTGAAGCAGAGCGCCGAATTCGCGGAAGTCATCGCGCCGTACCGCTCGCGCATCCGCCATCTCTTCTTCGGCCATGTGCACCGGCCGATCTTCGGTAGCTACGGCAAGATCCCGTTCTCGACGCTGCGCGGCACCAACCACCAGGTTTGGTTCGAGCTCGACGCTGCGGCCACCGAGCATCTCGCCAGCCACGAGCCGCCGGCCTATGGCGTGGTGCTGATCGACCAGGAGAACCTGGTCGTGCACAGCCACGATTTCCTCGACACCAGTCTGCGCTTCCCCTTCGAGCCACCGGCAGGAGTGGACGGCCGCGACTATGCGCTCAATTTCCCGGCGCGATGAGATGAGCCTCGCTGAACCCGCGGCTCTCCCGGTCGCGACTTCGGCGGCGCCGCGTCTGCACGTCCTGAAGCGGTTTTCGAACCGCTTCAAAGCCTCGCTGCCCGCCTATCTGCTGCTCTTGCCTTCGCTGCTCTTCCTCGCGCTGTTCACCTATGGCGCGATGGGACGCGTCCTCATCGACGCGCTTTACCAGCGTGCCACGCCCAAGGCGCCGGTGCGCTTCGTCGGCCTCGACAATATCAGCGCGGTGCTCGCCGACCCCGCCTTCACCGGCGCCGTCGTCAACAATTTGATCTACGCTGTCGGCACGGCGGTGCCGAGCATCGCCCTCGCGCTGTTGTTTGCGCTGGCGCTGTCACGCACCCATGCCGTGAACAGCGCGCTGCGCGCCGCGCTGTTCCTGCCGGTGCTGATCCCGATGGTCGCGGCCTCGGCGCTGTTCCTGTTCATCTTCCTGCCCAATGTCGGCCTGCTCGACTATTACATCGGCCGGGTGCTGCCGGTGCTGCCGAACTGGCTCGGCGACCCCGACATCGCGCTCTACGCGATCATGGTCATCACGATCTGGAAGAACGCCGGCTACTACATGCTGTTCTTCCTCGCCGGCCTGCAGGCCGTGCCCGAGGACGTGATGGAAGCCGCACACCTCGACGGCGCGGGGCCTTATCAGCGGCTTCGCCACATCATCCTGCCGGAGCTCAAGCCCACCTTCCTGTTCGTCACCGTCATCGCGATCCTCAACGCGGTGACGCAGGTCGACCACGTCTTCGTCATGACCCAGGGCGGACCGTCCAACTCGACCAATCTCGTGCTGTTCTACATCTACCAGCAGGCGGTCGAGCACTACGACGTCGGCAAGGCTTCGGCGGCAACGCTGCTGACCCTCGCCGCACTGATGGGGCTCACCGCACTGTCCTTCCGCACCATGGCCAACCGGGAGGGCGGGCCATGAAGCTGTTCGATGCGCTCTGGAAGGACGCACCGCTCGCCACCCGCGGCGAGATCACGCCCAAGCTCGGCTTTGCGCTGACCGTGCTGCTCGCAATCATCTGGTTGATCCCGTTCCTCTGGATGGGCGTGGCGACGTTGCGCCCCGCCTCCGACGGCATCAACGCCATGGCGGAGCTGCTGCCGAGCCTCAAACCCACGCTCGACAATGTCAGGGACGCCTGGGAGATCGGCGATTTCCCGCGCTACACCCTCAACACCACGATCATCTGCACCGGCATCCTGCTGGTGCAGTTCGTCACCATCACGCTCGCAGGCTTTGCCTTCGCGCGGCTCGCCTTCGCCGGCAAGACGCTGATCTTCTATCTGTTCCTGATGCAGCTGATGCTGGTGCCGGTGCTCCTGATCGTGCCGAACCTGAAGCTCGTGGCTCAGCTCGGTCTCTACGACACGCTCGCCGGCGTGATGATGCCGTTCTTCGCCTCGGCCTTCGGCACCTTCCTGATGCGGCAGGCGTTCGAGGCAATCCCGACCGAGCTGGAAGACGCCGCCCTGATCGATGGCGCCAGCCTGTTCCAGCGCATCCGCCACATCTACGTGCCGTTGTCGATGCCGAGCTTCTCCGCGTTCGCCATCATCTCCGTGACCAGCCACTGGAACGACTTCCTGTGGCCGCTGATGGTGATCAATTCGCCCGACAAGCGGCCGCTCACGGTCGGCCTCTCGGTGTTCACCAAGACCGCCGAAGGCACCCAGGCCTGGGGCACCATCGCCGCAGGCACGCTGATGGTGATCGCGCCGCTGCTCGTCACCTTCCTGATCTTCCAGAAGCGCTTCATCAGCTCTTTCGTCACCTCAGGCATCAAATAGGAGATTTTCCGATGCTGTTCTCCCGCAGGCTCATGCTCGGCCTTGCCATGGCAGGCTCTATGGCAGGCGCCCTCGCCGTCCCGGCGATGGCCGAAGGTCCGACCGAGATCGATTTGTTCTTCCCGGTCCCCGTCGACGGCAAGCTCGCCCGCGACATGGGCACCTTGATCAAGGAGTTCAACGAGACCCATTCCGCGATCAAGGCTACCGCCGTCTACACCGGCTCCTATGACGACACGCTGATCAAGACGCGTGCGTCGATCAAGGCCGGCAAGCCGCCGGCCGCCGTCATCATGTCGGCGAACTTCCTCTTGGACATGCAGATCGAGAGCGAGCTCACCAATCTCGATCCCCTGATCGCCGCCGACGGCACCACCAAGGACCAGTTCCTGGGCCAGTTCTTCCCCGCGCTGCAGGGCAATGCGGTGATCAACCGCTCAGTCTACGGCGTGCCGTTCCACAATTCGACGCCGCTGCTCTACATCAACGCCGACAAGGCCAAGGAAGCGGGCCTTGATCCGAACAAGCCGCCGCAGACCTGGGCCGAACTCACCGACTGG
The DNA here is from genome assembly GCF_054063675.1 of Bradyrhizobium sp. USDA 376. Taxonomy (NCBI): domain Bacteria; kingdom Pseudomonadati; phylum Pseudomonadota; class Alphaproteobacteria; order Hyphomicrobiales; family Nitrobacteraceae; genus Bradyrhizobium; species Bradyrhizobium sp. USDA 376. The sequence goes on along the minus strand of NZ_JBSSGN010000001.1, from coordinate 5,974,834 downwards.
GCCAAGAAGCTCACCAAGCGCGAGGGTGACAAGGTGACTCAATGGGGCATCGCAATCCCCTGCGCCTACGACTATTGCGGCTGGATGATGGAAACGCTCACCATGAGCAATGGCGGGCGCTACTACAACGAGGAGTTCGGCGGCGAGGTCTATTACGACACGCCCTCAATGCTTGGCGCGCTGACCTGGTGGAACGACCTCGTCAGCAAGCACAAGGTGCATCCGCCCGGCGCCACGCCCGGCCCGGCCGTCAGCACCTCCTTCATCTCCGGCAACGCCGCGATGATGATGCTGTCGACGGGCTCGCTGACCTATGTGCGCGACAATGCCAAGTTCGCCTACAAGGTCGCCTTCATTCCGCGCAACGTTCGCAACGCCGTGCCGATCGGCGGCGCCTCGCTGATCATGCCGGCCGGCCTCGAGGCCGAGAAGCAGAAGGCCGCCTGGACACTGATCAAGTGGATGACATCGCCCGAGAAGAGCGGCTGGTGGAGCCGCGCCACCGGCTACTTCGCGCCCAACATGGCCGCCTACAAGACGCCCGACATGGTCGACTTCCTCAACAAGAACCCGGACGCCAAGACCGCCGTCGAGCAGCTCGACGTCGCAAAGCCCTGGTTCGCGACGTACAAGACCGTGCCAGTGCGCAAGAACCTCGAGGACGAGGTGATGCTGGTCCTCAACGGCAAGAAGCAGCCGAAGGAAGCCCTCGCCGCCGCCCAGAAGGCCGCGGATGAGACGCTGAAGCCGTACAATGCGGAGACGTCTTTGAAGCTGCCGTAAGGTCTTCATATCTTCGTAGGGTGGGTTAGCTGGGCGGCTGCGCAAAGCGCAGTTCGCCCGGCGTAACCCACCTCTTCTGCCTCCGCGGATTTAAACAGTGGTGGGTTACGCCAGCGGCTTGCGCTTCGCGCAGCCGCAGGACTAACCCACCCTACGCATCTTGCCTCCGCCGCCCACCGTTAACCCCCCGTCCACCATCCGGCCCGGCCCGCCGCCGGTAACCGTTGGAATTAACAGACCCTCAACGCACCCCCGACAAATCTACCAATGTTTCTGGAGATTTCGCCGTGGATCTGTTGGTTTTCGAGTTCCTGGGACTGGCTTTGGTCGCCATGTGCGTGGTCGTGGTGGCGCTGCCCTGCGCCCGCAAATCCTCGCACCGGATCCGCTACGAATAGGAATTTCGTCGGAAACAGGCGATTCCGGCCCGATGCAAGGCTCGAATTCGCTTAGAGGCCCTTGACATCACAGCACTTTCGGCAGAACGGCTGATATCAAGTGTCATGGGCCGTTCATGGATTTGATTACCACCACCGCTGACCTCGCGGCTGCCTGCAGCCGGCTGGCCAAGCACCCCGTCATTACCGTCGATACCGAGTTCCTGCGCGAAACCACCTATTACCCGCTGCTGTGCGTGGTGCAGATGGCCAGCGCCGAGGAAGCCGTGGTCATTGACGCCCTCGCCCCTGGCATCGATCTCAAGCCATTCTTCGAGCTGATGGCCAATGAGGGCGTGCTGAAGGTCTTCCACGCCGCCCGCCAAGACATCGAGATTATCTGGCATCAGGCCAACATCATCCCGCACCCGGTGTTCGACACCCAGGTCGCCGCGATGGTGCTCGGCTACGGCGACAGCATCGCCTACGACCAGCTGGTCGAGAAGGTCACCGGCCACCGCCCGGACAAGACCCACCGCTTCACCGACTGGTCGCGCCGGCCGCTGACCAAGGAGCAGATGCACTACGCGGTCTCCGACGTCACCCATTTGCGCGACGTCTTCGCCGCGCTCGACGCCGACCTGAAGAAGCGCCGCCGCAGCGAATGGGTCTCCATCGAGATGGAGATCCTGACCTCGCCCAGGACCTACGACTTCCACCCCGAGCGCGCCTGGGAGCGGCTGAAGACGCGCGTGCGCAAGCCGAAAGACCTCGCCGTCTTGATGGAGGTTGCCGCCTGGCGCGAGCAGGAGGCACAGAGCCGCGACGTGCCGCGCGGCCGCGTGCTGCGCGACGAGGCGATCACCGACATCGCAACCCACGCGCCGAACACGCTGGAAAAGCTTGCGCATTTGCGCTCGGTACCGAAGGGGTTCGAGAAATCCAAATGGGGCGCGGACATCGTCGCCGCGGTCGAGCGCGGGCTGGCGCGGGATTTCTCGACGCTGCCGAAGCTGGAGAAGCCGCGCAACAATTCCAACGGCGCCGCCATCGTCGAGCTGTTGAAGGTGCTGCTGCGCATGACCGCCGAGCGCCACGCGGTGGCGAGCAAGGTGATCGCCACCGTCGACGACTTAGAGGAGATCGCAGCCGACGATGCGGCCGACGTCCCCGCCTTGCGCGGCTGGCGCCGCGAGCTGTTCGGCGAGGCCGCCCTGAAGCTCAAGCGCGGCGAGCTGGCGCTGGCGATCGAGAAAGGCCGCGTGATCGGGGTGCAGCGGGCGTAGCTGCCTCGCCCCTCCCCGCGGTCGTCCTGGCGAAAGCCCATGGGCGCTAAAATAGTTGCATTGCTTGATAGCGACGTTTTCGTCTTGGTGGTTCGTGTAGATGCCGTCCGAGCGTGGAGCGAAGTCTGCGCAGGCAAGCAATCGCGGGTTGGGGCATGATTGCTTGTCGGAGGGAGGCGACGAGTTGGCGGAGCAGACGCCAGGTCCCTGGACGGGTCAGGCGGCCTCGGCCAAGCGGGGAGAGTCCTCGAGTTCGTCGACGAGTGGCTCGAGCAGGAGAATGATCAGCAGATGAGCGAGGATGTGGGGCCTGGCGGACCGCTCGTCAGTTCCGGGAGGGCCCTTCAGGCCAATCAAACTCTTGAGCCGCTTGAAGCCGAGTTCAATGCGCCATCGCAGCCGATAGAGGGCAAGGACATCGCTCGTTGAGAAGTCCTCCGGTGCGAGCGAGGTCACCAGGATCACCCAATCTGCAGCGTCAAGTGTTTGCCTGGAGAGCTGGTGGCCTCCCTTTTGGGCCGTTCGGCGCGCCTTGCGTCGTGCGACCGCGGCCGCTTGCGCCGGCTTCTTGACGGCAACCAGACGCAGAGCGAGCAGCGGTGCGCCAGACTTGCGTTTTATCCAGATCGGTCGATCGATCAGGCCACATGCCGAAGCCTTGCGCAGTTCGGCCGTCAGATCGACCAGACCACCTTTGGCATCAACCCAACGCGCGCTCTTCCAGCCGGACCGGATCACGAAGTCCGCGCCGGCATCGACGAGACGTGCCATGCGCTCCGGTTGCAGATAAGCGCGGTCGCCAAGACGGATTTCGCCGGCAATCACCGGTATCCGGTCCAGCGTCTCGCCCGCTCGCTGATCGGTCAGCTCGAAGTGACCAAAGCGCTCCTGCGGAAGATCGAACGCGCTGTGTATGCGCCACACCGCGTTCTTGTTCCTGCCGCTCGTCCCAGCCTTCGGGACCGTCGTGGCGTCAACAATGCGGATCAGGCGGCCGTGGCTCGCCTTCGGCGCACCGCTCGCCAGTGCTTGGCCTATCAACTTCGCCAGCCAATCTCCGCACTGACGCAACCGATACAACAGAGCCACGTTGGAGATATCGACAAGGCCCACCGACGTGGCCCATGCCGCCGTCAACCGCAGACCTCGCTCGCCAAGGCAATACGCCAGGATCAAGCGCAGCAAATCCACCGCATTGCTGATTTCCCGCGGGCGGACAAACGCCTTCGTCTCGCGCGCGCTAACGTTGAGCGCTTCGGCGCCGCCAAGCCGGGCGACAACACGCGCCCAGTCCTCGTTCACAAGCGATTCGTGTGCCATCCCAATTTGGAATCACAAGCCAATCCAATGCGCAAATCCTATTTTAGCGCCCATGGGCGAAAGCCAGGACCCATTACCCCAGGGAGGCGTTTGGCGAAGACTCGCCACCTGCTACCACCCCCACCGATAGATCACGCGGTATGGGTCCTGGCTTTCGCCAGGACGACACCGGTGGATGTGGTCGGCTGCTCCGGCCACACTGAAACGCTCGCCTCTACGCCGGTGTCAGCTTCGCCACTTCCGCCTTCATGTCATTGAGCACGCCCGCGATCGCGGCGACCAGATCGTCGATCTGGGCCTTGGTCGCGATCAGTGGCGGACAGATGGCGATGGCATCCAGCATGTTGCGGGAGATCACGCCGCGCTCCTGCAGCATGCGGCTGGCGATGCCGCCGACGGCGCCGGGCGTTGCCGCCGCGGTCTTGCGGCCCTTGTCGAGCACCAGCTCGAGCGCTGCGATCATGCCGACGCCGCGGACTTCGCCGACCAGCGGATGGCTGGTGAGCTCACGCAGCTTGCCCTGCATGTAGCCGCCGAGCTCGGCGGCGTGCGCGACCAGGCCGCGCTCCTCGATGATCTTGAGGTTCTCGAGCGCGATCGCCGAGCCGACGGGATGGCCGCCCGCGGTGAAACCGTGGCCGAGCACGCCGATCTTGTTGCTCTCGTCCGCAATCGGCTCGAACATGCGATCGTTCAGCATGATCGCCGACAGCGGGAAATAGCTCGAGGTGATCTGCTTGGAGACCACCATCGCGTCGGGCTTGATGCCGTAGGTCTCGCAGCCGAACATCTTGCCGGTGCGGCCGAAGCCGCAGATCACCTCGTCGGCGACCAGCAGGATGTCGTACTTCTTCAGGACCGCCTGGATCTTGTCCCAATAGGTCGCCGGCGGCACGATGACGCCGCCCGCTCCCATCACCGGTTCACCGAAGAAGGCCGCGATCGTCTCCGGGCCTTCCTTCTTGATCAGCGCATCAAGCTCCTCGGCCCGGCGCGTGGCGAACGCCTCCTCGCTCTCACCGGGCGCGCCATCCTTGTAGAAATGCGGCGATCCCGTGTGCAGGACGTTCGGCAGCGGCAGGTCGAACGAGCGGTGGTTGTTCGGCAGGCCCGTGAGGCTGGCCGATGCGATGGTGACGCCGTGATAGGCGCGAAGGCGACTGATCACCTTCTTGCGCTGGGGCTGGCCGAGCGCATTGGAACGATAGGCGATCAGCTTCAGCACGGTGTCGTTGGCTTCGGAGCCGGAGTTGGTGAAGAACACCTTGCTCATCGGCACCGGCGCGAGCGCCACCAGCTTCTCGGCGAGATCGATCGAGGGTCCGTGCGATTTGGCGGAGAACGTGTGATAGAACGGCAGCGCCTGCATCTGCTTGTGCGCCGCCTCGACCAGCCGCTTCTCGTTGAAGCCGAGCCCGACGCTCCACAGGCCCGCCATCGCCTCGAAATAGCGCTTGCCCGCCGCATCGAACACGTAAGGCCCCTCGCCGCGCTCGATCACCAGGGGACCGGCCTGCTGATGGGTGCGCGCGTTGGTGTAGGGATGGAGCTGGTAGGCTACATCCCGGGCCTCTTGCGAATTGGGCAGCATGGACATTTGCGAAATCCTTCGAATAGTCGCGTCGCCGGCGCGGCCAGCTTCGTCACCTGATGATCGAGTTACTTGGCTATTGCGACGAGGCAAAACTTGCAACGCCAATTCGTCGGCAGCAAGCGCTCAGCAGCGTTGCACAAAATTGCAGAGTTGGCGGTTCTCAGGCCGCGCTGTCGTCATCGCCATCGTCGGCGGCAGCGGCCTCCCTCACCTCGACGAGCGCCATCGAAAGCAGATAGACCGTCGTGGGCAAGCCGATGCGGCGCGCCCTCTCGGCTACGCGCGACAGCTCGCTCGCCAGCTCCTTGAGCTCTTCTCCCCGTGACAATCTCCCACCCCATCCGCCGATCGCGGCCGCCTACACCGCAACGGCGCCGCTGGTTTTGATCAGTTCGGCGCTGGATTGGATTGTAGCAAAGTTTCCGACAACGTTCACCACCGCCTGCTTATAGGCGGCGGCATCGCCCATGCCCGGCTGCCGGCAGGCCACGGCATCGGCAACCACCTGGTAGCGATGGCTGCGGTGAAACCCGTCGACGGCGGTGGCCAGGATGGTTTCGTCCAGCGAGAAACCGATCAGCACGCAGCGGCCATTGCGGATATTGGACATGTAGTCCACGAACCGCGACGAGCTGTAGGCCGAGGGCAGCGGATGCTCGAACGTCATCTCGCCGGGCCGCGGCTTCGCCTCGGCGATCCAATCGGTCAGCCTCGATGCCGGATTGAACCAGGCGGCCTGGGCGATGCGCTTCAGATGCATCACGGGCCAGAGCCTGTCGCGCCATAGCGTCAGGAGTTCCAGGCAGCGCATGGTGGCGGCCTCGCCGTCGAGGATGACATGGCGCCGCCCGGGGGTCAGATATTCGACCTGGAGATCTGCACAGACCAGGATCGGCGGGTCGTCGGTGATGGAAGCCAGCATTATCTTGCGCGCACCTGCACCAATTTCAGCGATCGGCGAGTGCGAGGTCCCGCAGCGGCGAGGTCACCGCCCGCCCCGCCGAGGCATCGAGCACGCCCGGCCGGTCCCAATCGCCCTCCGGACGGATGATTACGTAAGGATCGCTGTCCAGCGTGATCGCGTCCGGCCCGGGCTCGATCTCGAGCAGCATCTCCGTGTAGGAGAAATCCGAGAAGGTGATCTTGCGGTTGTGGCCGAGCGGCTTGGCGCCGAAATGGGCCCAGAAATCGACCAGCCGGTCCTGGGCCTGGCCGTAGATCTTGCGAAAGCCCTTGCGCTTCACATAGTCGACGCTCGCCTGCACCAGCTTGAAGGAGACGCGCGAGCGTCGGTATTGGTGCCGCACCGCGAGCCGCTCGACCTTGGCGAAATCGCCGAAGAAGCGCACCCGCAGGCAGCCCGCAGGCTCGTTGCCGACATACCCGATGAAATGCGCGGCGACCATGTCGTTGCCGTCGAACTCCTCCTCGAACGGACAATCCTGCTCGGCGAGATAGACCGCCGAGCGAATGGCGGTGACCAGCATGAGATCGCTGGGATCGCGCGCGAGGCGGATGGTGATGGCGCGGGAGTCGGGCTTGGCGAGAGGAATCCTAGTGCCGTGCATCTGCAAAACTCCTTGCTTGGATGATCGCGCCCGGCATGCGCAACGACTGCCGATGCCAGGGGCGTTCGTAGCACCACAGGTCAGGTTGAAAGCTCGGGACCGGTTCGAATCCGGTCGCTCTCATGATGTCGCGTCCGGCCACGGTTGACGGCTGCGCATAGCAATCCGCGCCGCGAAATCTTACCTGTCGCAGATGAGCCGCGGCCTTGCCGAGACCCGCGATGCCGCGCCCCGTCGCGGCAATCGCCCAGATATAGATCGCAGCAACGTCTTCCCGCGCGGAAGCGAGATAGTGCGTCTCGGGCGCTGTGAGGCAGATCTCGTCGAGCAGCAGCGCATCGTGTCCGCGGTCGTTGAGAAACAGGAAGGCCATGCCGCCGAGCAGACGACCCTTCCGGCTGAATGTCAGGATGCTCTGGGGATCGAACGTGTAATATTTCGCAAGCTCCGCCGTCCCGATCTGCACGCCCGGCACCAGCCGGTGCGCCATCTCCGAAAGCGCCGCAATTTCGGAAAATTGCGCGCAACGGACTTCGACTTCGGGACTGAGCGGCAGCGCGTCGAAATCATGCCTTGCGGCAAACGAGCCCCTTTCCATACCGAGATCGCCCCTCTATCGTTTGCGACTTTCATGCCCCGCTATGCCGAGCTTAGCGGTTGGGGATCAGGAGTATGCAGCAGTTATTGCACCGGGGTGCTGCGATGATGCAGCACCGTGAAGAAGCCCTGGGCGCGTCCTGGGACGATTTGAAGCTGTTTTTAGCGTGCGCAAAATATAAAAGTTTCCGCAACGCCGCCGAAGAGCTCAGCCTCACCTCCACGACGCTGATGCGCCGGATCGATCGCCTCGAAGAGAGCATCGGCTGCAAGCTGTTCCTGCGCGACCAGAGCGGGCTCACGCTCAGCGACGAAGGCACAGCGATGATTGCCGACGTCGCGCACATGGAGCGTCACGCCTTCAACGTCTTCCGCCGCGCCTCGCGCTCGTCGAACGATACGTCTGGCACCGTCCGCGTCGCGGTGACGGAAGGCCCCGGCAATTTCTGGATCCTGCCGCGCCTGATCGATTTCCAGAAGACCTATCGCAAGATCACCGTCGACCTGCGCTGCGCGATGGAGCAGGCCGACGTCGCGCGCCTGGAGTCGGACATCGCGATCCAGCTCGAGCCGCCGACCAATCCCGATCTGATCGTCGCCAAGCTCGGCCGCCTGCACATCTATCCCTTCGTCTCCAAGGAGTACGAGAAACTGTACGGCTTGCCGGCAACCCTGGCCGATCTGCAGGACCATCGCATCATCAAGCAGAATGCGCCGCAGGTCGACGACGGCGCCTATGCCCGCGTGCTCGGACTGAAATCGCTCGAGGGCATCGTCGGCATCAAGACCAATTCGTCGGTCGGCGTACTCTATGCAGTGGAGCGCGGCGCCGGCATCGGCTTCCTGCCGACCGTGTCGATCGCGCTCGGCGCACCGCTCGTTGCCGTGGATCTCGGCGTCAGCCACCACGCCGATCTCTGGCTCACCTATCACAGGGAGTTTCGCGCCTCCGAGCGCCACAAGATCGTGGTCGACTGGCTAAAGAAGATCTTCGATCCCAGGGTTCATCCCTGCTTCCGCGACGAGTTCATCCATCCGAACGCGCTGGTGTCGATGATGACCGCCGCGCGCGAGGGCTTTGGATTGACCGGTTACGTCGCGGCAACGCCGACGTGAGCGTCATTTTTGGGAGCATGATCTCCGCGCAAACGCGTTCCGCGTTTGTCGCGAGGGAAAACCGCTACGCACTTTGCGCTGGCGCGGCCCTTCGGGTCCGGATCATGCTCGCTCACCACCGATATTCGAAGCCGACCGTGCCCTGGTGCGAGGTGAACTCGTTGCGGAACTTGCCATCGTAGTTGATGTAGAGCCGCGCCGTGTTGGTCAGGCTGAGCGAGGCCGAGCCGCCCGCATCCACGCCGTAACGGCTCTCGCCGATGCCGGGGACGACGATGCTCTGGGTCCCGAGGCTGACCTGCACCGATCCCAGGTTCTGGTAGAAATTGTCGACGAACTTCCCGTAGGCCGACAGGTCCAGGATCTTCTGGTCGAAGATGAAGTAGCGCCCGATCTCCGCCCCGATCATGACGCGTGCGCGCGAGAGCGCCGTCGAGCCCACATTGAGCGGATCGAGCCCGCCGGCCTCCTGGAACGCCGCGCTGGTGGCGCGCACATATTCGAGCGCACCCTTGGGCACGATGCGCATCTGGTCCTTCGTCCAGTAGTAACTGACCTCGGTCAGCGCGCCGTCGACTGCGGCGCGATAGCCGGCGGTGGCAAGGCCAAAGCCGGTATCCCGGCTGGAATGGACCTTGCCGAAACCGTGCACCACCGCGAAGGCCCAGGTCCACGGGCCCTTGTCGACCGAGCCGTTGAAGCCGATTTGCGTCAGGTCCATCGTCGCCGACTGCAGCGCCAGTGGCACGTCGACGTCGGTGTGGCTCTGGTCGACCGAGAAGCCGAGATTGACGCCTGGCGCGACCCGCGCGCCGAAGCCGGCCACGCCGCCAAACGTCTTGCGTTTGTCGCCTACGAAATCGCCCTGCGGATCGGTCCGCACCGAGATGCCGTAGCCTTCGAACCAGGTGCGGTAGCGCGGGTCTTCCGTGGTCGCGGACGCCCCGCCCCCGCCGGGATTGGTGCGGAACGCGCGGTTGACGCCGCCCGATGCCTGGTTGCCCAGCCGCTCCAGAAAATTCGAGCCGAGATTGAGCGCACTGCTGCCGATCGACTGATCGTAATTGATCGAGGTCGAAGTCGGGGTCGGTGACGGCGTGGGCGTTGGGGTCGGAGTCGGGCTCGGGGTCGGCGTTGGAGTTGGTGTCGGCGTTGGCGTTTGCGCCAGGACAGGCGTGGCCGACATCATCACGGCGAATGCGCACGCCATCATAATAGCCGTCGCGATCCGGCGAACGCGGTTCAGCCCGATCGTCTGCCGTGTCCCTGTGGGCTGCGAGGTGCAGCGCATGACGACTAATCCCGAAGCAAAGGGCGGTCCGCAAAAATGCAACACGAGCGGCTCGCGTGTGCGGCGATTTGTGCCGAACTGCCACGGAGGGTCAACCGGTTGGCAGGCTGTCACCGAGCCTATTGCCCTCGATTGTGGTTCCGCGGCCACAGGTCGCAAATAGCAGACGATGGTACCCACCCCCGGCCTTGAAATTCGCGCGCGGCTTGCTAACGCGCGATTTTCATGTTGCAATATCCGACACAATCGGAATTGGCCGCTCGACTGTGCGTTTCGCGACGATGAGACTCGAACAGACTTCCGGAAGCCCGTTTGTGGCGTGGCACGCGAAAAAGCGGCCGCGTCTTTTTTCTATCTAGTGGAGGAGACTAGCGATGCCGCAAAAGGGCACCGTCAAATGGTTCAACCCGACCAAGGGCTATGGGTTCATCAAGCCGAATGGTGGTGACAAGGACGTGTTCGTCCACATCTCCGCCGTCGAGCGTGCCGGACTCTCCACCCTCAACGAGAACCAGGTGGTTGAATACGACCTCGTGGAAAACCGCGGCAAATCGTCCGCGGAAAACCTCAAGGTCTCCTGATTTTTCTCAAAGCGACACGCGAGAGATCATGACGTTGCCCCCGGCTCTGCCGGGGGATTTCGTTTGGGGGGACGAAACGAAGGCGACGCCTCAGCTCACCACCGGCGCAATCAGAAAATTCTCCGACGCCGAGCTACCCGCCGTCCTGCACACATCGCCCTCGATCCGGACCTTGCCGGTCGCGACCAGCCGCAGCGCTTCGGGATAGATGCGGTGCTCGACTTCGAGGATGCGCTCCGACAGCGTGTCCGCGGTGTCGTGGTCGCCGACGGGAACCGCGCCCTGCATCACGATCGGGCCGGCATCGGTCTCGGGAATCACGAAATGCACCGTCGCGCCGGACAGTTTCACGCCGGCGCGCAGGGCCTGGCCGTGCGGGTCGAGGCCGGGGAAGGACGGCAGCAGCGAGGGATGGATGTTGAGCATCCGCCCGTACCAGGCTTTGGTGAACTCGGCCGTGAACAGGCGCATGAAGCCGCCGAGACAGATCAGCTCTATGCCGTGCTGATCGAGCGCGGCCTGCAGCACTTTCTCGAAACCGGCGCGGTCCTTGCCGAACGGCTTGCTCTCGATCACCAGCGTGTTGACGCCGCCCGCCTTGGCCCGTTCGAGCCCGAGCGCATCGGCCTTGTTCGAGATGACGAGCGAGATTTCCGCCGGGAAATCCGGCGCGCTGGCGGCCTTGATCAGCGCAGCCATGTTGGAGCCGCGACCGGAGATCAGGATGGCGACGCGCCGCTTCATCACAGCGCCAGATCGAGGTGACCGTTATAGACGACGCGATGCTCGCCCTCGGCCGGGATCACGGTGCCGAGCTGCGCCACGGTCTCGCCGGCATCGGTGAAGACCTGCACGACCTGATCGACCTTGTCAGGCTCGACGATCGCGATCATGCCGATGCCGCAGTTGAAGGTGCGCAGCATCTCGAGCTCGGCGATGCCGGCCTGCGCCGCCAGCCATTTGAACACCGGCAGCACCGGCAGGCGCGCGAGGTCGATGCCGACGCCGAGATCCTTCGGCAGGACGCGCGGAATGTTGTCGGTGAAGCCGCCGCCGGTGATGTGGGCGAGCCCCTTCACCGCGCCGGTCTCGCGGATCGCCCGGAGGCAGGATTTGACGTAGAGCTTCGTCGGCGTCAGCAGCGCGCCGCCGAGCGTCATGACGGGCGCGAACGGCGCCGGGGCCCCGAAGCCGAGGCCGGATTGTTCCACGATCTTGCGCACCAGCGAGAAGCCGTTGGAATGCACGCCCGACGAGGCGAGGCCGATCACGGCATCGCCCGCGGCGATATCCTTGCGCGGCAACAAGGTACCGCGCTCGGCAGCGCCGACGGCAAAGCCGCCGAGGTCGTAATCGCCGTCCTTGTAGAGGCCGGGCATCTCGGCGGTCTCGCCGCCGATCAGGGCGCAGCCGGATTCGCGGCAGCCTTCGGCAACACCCGCGACGATCGCGGCGGTGGCCTCCGGATCGAGCTTGCCGCAGGCGAAATAGTCCAGGAAGAACAGTGGCTCGGCGCCCTGCACCACGAGGTCGTTGACGCTCATGGCGACGAGGTCGATGCCGATGCCGCCGTGCAGGCCGGTCTCGATCGCGATCTTCACCTTGGTTCCGACGCCGTCGGTGGCGGCGACCAGGACGGGGTCCCTGAAACCGGCCGCCTTGAGGTCGAACAGGCCGCCGAAGCCGCCGATCTCGGCATCGGCGCCGGGCCGCGCAGTGGCGCGCACCATCGGCTTGATCAGATCGACCAGGCGGTTGCCCGCGTCGATATCGACGCCTGAATCGGCGTAAGTGAGGCCGTTTTTGCGGTCGGTCATGCCCGATTTCCAGTGGGTTTGCGGCTGGTTACGTCGAATTCCGGGGACACGCAATGGCTCGCATGGCGCTCCTCCCTATACTATGTAGACATATCAACCGGTTCAGCCTCCAACGGGCCGGATTTGAGGTGAGACCGGTGCCGGGAAGCGCTGCGTGAGTATTCCGAATATCATTACCCTGGGCCGCATCATGCTGGTCCCGATCATTGTCTGGGCCATCGTGTCGAGCCAAATGGAGGTGGCGTTTGCCGTCTTCCTGATCGCTGGCATCAGCGACGCCGTGGACGGCTTCCTGGCCAAGCGCTTCAACATGCGCAGCGAGCTCGGTGCCCTGCTGGATCCGCTCGCCGACAAGGCGCTCCTGGTCTCGATCTACCTGGCGCTCGGCATCTGGGGCGACATCCCGCGCTGGATCGTGATCCTGGTGGTGTCGCGCGACATCATGATCGTCACTGCGGTGATCGTGTCCTGGCTGTTCGACAAGCCGGTCGAGATGAAGCCGTCGAAAGTATCCAAACTAAACACAGCCGCCCAGGTCGCCTACGCCGCCCTGGTGCTGGCGTCTCTTGCCTTCGGCTTCAAGCCTGCGCCCTATGATATGATCATGATGGGCCTCGTCACGGTCTTCACGCTCTCCTCCGTGTCGCTCTACCTCGTCGAGTGGCTGCGGCACATGAGCACGATCGAGGCCAAATGAGGTGGGATGCGGCCCCGCAAAAGGCCAACTCCCGCTCGATGAAGTCGAATCTCTTCAAACCAAGCCGGCGCGCCGGCACGGAGCAAAGCTAGCGTGGCAGGCGGCGTTCACCCCCGACAATTGGCGTTTTCGCTTCCGCATGCGGAGAGCCTCAGCCGGGACAATTTTCTCGAAGGACCCGCCAACGCCGCTGGCCTCGCCTTGATCGACGGCTGGCCGGAATGGCCGAACCGCATCATGTGGCTGGGCGGGCCCGAAGGCAGCGGCAAAAGCCATTTGGCCGCGATCTGGGCCGAGGAAGCCGGGGCCCGCTCGACCACGGCGAATGGACTGACCGCCGCGGGTGTTCCGGCCGCGCTCGCGACCGGCGCCCTAGTGGTCGAGGATATCAAGGCGAAGAATTTTGACGAGCGCGCCCTCTTCCACCTGATGAACCTCGCCCGCGAGGACGGCGCCTACGTCCTCTTCACTGGACGCGACGCACCGGCCTCGCTCGAGATCGAGCTCCGCGACCTGCGCTCGCGGCTGCGCGCCGTCCCTGTGGTCACGCTGCTGCCGCCCAACGACCAGCTGTTCCGCGGCCTGATCGTCAAATTCTGCGCCGACCGCCAGCTCAGCGTGGACGAGAGCGTGGTCGGCTACCTCGCCACCCGGCTGGAGCGGTCCTCGGCGGCGGCCCGGCAGGCCGTGGAATTGCTCGACAGCGAGGCCCTGCGCCTCGGCCGCCCTGTCACCCGGGCGCTGGCCGCCGAGCTGCTTCGGGACGCCTGACCCCGGCCCGGGCCGCAACACCGCTTGACGGCGCAGAACGGCGGAACATCAATGTCATCGAAACGTCATCGCTCTAACACATGCTCCCGCCGGTTTTGCGCATAAGTCGCAAATTGGGGTGAACTGGATGGATCGACTTCTCATGGACTCTGCGCAAGCCGTTGAAATCAAAGATAAAGCCCCGGAGACCGAGGCCCTTCCGGCGATCGCATCGAGCCCCGAACGGTTCATCAACCGCGAGCTGTCCTGGCTGCATTTCAACCGCCGCGTCCTGGAGGAATCGGTCAATCCCAGCCATCCCGTGCTGGAGCGGGTGCGATTCCTGTCGATTTCGGCAAACAACCTCGACGAATTCTTTATGGTCCGCGTCGCCGGCATCAAGGCGCAGGTGCGCGAGGGCATCGCCGAGCGCAGCCCCGACGGCCTGACGCCGTCGGAGCAGCTGGCACTGATCAACCGCACCGTCTCGCGGCTCGCCTCCGACCAGCAGGCGATCTGGCGCGACCTGCGCGGCACGCTCGCCGATGTCGGCATTGTTCTGGTGGACGGCAAGGACGTTACCAAGGCGGAACGGACCTGGATCGAGGACTACTTCCTCAACAACGTGTTCCCGCTGCTGACGCCGCTCGCGATCGACCCGGCCCACCCCTTCCCGTTCATTCCGAGCCTCGGCTTCACCATCGCGCTCCAGCTGACGCGCGAGGCCGACGGCAAGCAGATGAACGCGCTGATCCGCATGCCCGGCAAGATCGACCGCTTCATCCGCCTGCCCGCCGAGGGCAAGGTCGTCCGGCTGATCTCGCTGGAACAGGCGACCGGCCTGTTCATCAACCGCCTCTTCCCCGGCTACAACCTCCAGGGCCAGGGCGCCTTCCGCATCATCCGCGACTCCGAGCTCGAAATCGAGGAAGAGGCCGAAGACCTCGTCCGCCTGTTCGAGACCGCGCTGAAGCGCCGCCGCCGCGGCTCGGTGATCCGGCTCGAGATCGATTCCAAGATGCCCGAGGAATTGCGCAGCTTCGTGCAGCACGCGCTGTCCGCGGCCGACGACGAAGTGTTCCTGGTCGACGGCGTGCAGGCGATGAACGAGCTCTCGCAGCTCACCCGCCTCGACCGGCCGGATCTCGAATTCACCCCTTACGTGCCGCGCCACCCCGAGCGCGTGCGCGAGCATGGCGGCGACATCTTCGCCGCGATCCGACAGAAGGACCTCATCGTCCATCATCCCTACGAATCCTTCGACGTGGTGGTGCAGTTCCTGCAACAGGCCGCGCGCGACCCCGATGTCGTCGCGATCAAGCAGACGCTCTACCGCACCTCCAACAACTCGCCGATCGTGCGCGCGCTCGCGGAGGCCGCCGAGGCCGGCAAGTCTGTCACCGCGCTGATCGAGCTCAAGGCGCGCTTTGACGAAGAAGCCAACATCCGCTGGGCACGCGACCTCGAGCGCGCCGGCGTGCAGGTCGTCTACGGCTTCCTCGAATTGAAGACGCACGCAAAGCTGTCGATGGTGGTGCGCCGCGAGGGCGGCAACCTCACGACCTACGTCCACACCGGCACCGGCAACTACCACCCGGTCACCGCGCGTATCTATACCGACCTCTCCTACTTCACCTCGGATCCGACCATCGGCCGCGACGCCGCGCGCGTGTTCAACTTCATCACCGGCTATGCGGCGCCGAGCGATCTGGAAAAGATGGCGGTGTCGCCGCTGACGCTGCGCAAGCGCATCATCGAGCACATCCAGGGCGAGACCGCGCATGCGCGGCACGGCCGTCCCGGCGCGGTCTGGATGAAGATGAATGCGCTGGTCGACCCCGACATCATCGACGCCCTTTACGAGGCCTCGCAGGCCGGCGTGCAGGTCGAGCTCGTGGTGCGCGGCATCTGTTGCCTCAGGCCCGGCATTCCCGGCCTGTCGGAGAACATCCGCGTCAAGTCGATCATCGGACGCTTCCTGGAACACGGCCGAATCTACTGCTTCGGCATGGGCCAGGGCCTGCCGAGCGCGAAAGCGGCTGTGTATATCTCCTCGGCCGACATGATGCCGCGCAACCTCGACCGCCGCGTCGAGGTGCTGTGTCCGCTGCAAAATCCCACGGTGCATCAGCAGGTTCTCGAACAGATCATGGTCGCGAATCTCAAGGACAATGAGCAAAGCTGGCAGTTGTTGCCGGACGGGTCCTCAACGCGTATGAAGGCCGCGAAGGGCGAGGAGCCTTTCAACGTCCACAACTACTTCATGACAAATCCGAGTCTGTCTGGCCGTGGAAAGTCGCTCAAGGAATCCTCGCCGCGCCGTCTCACGCGCCGGAATGAACGTCATCAATCCTGATCCGGGATTCCCGACGTGACTCGGCCGCGCAGGCGCGGCGCCACTGTCGCGGTCATCGACATCGGTTCCAACTCGGTCCGTCTCGTCGTCTACGAGGCGCTGGCGCGGAGCCTCATTCCGATCTTCAACGAGAAGACGCTGTGCGGCCTCGGGCGCGAGGTGCAGAGCACGGGCCTGCTCGCCCCTGATGCCGTCGACAAGGCGCTGACCTCGCTCAAGCGCTTCCGCGCGCTGTGCCGCGTGATGCAGGTCGGGCGCGTGTTCGCAATCGCCACTGCCGCCTGCCGCGACGCCTCCAACGGCCCCGACTTCATCGCGAAGGCCGAGCGCATCTGCGCCGTCAAGATCGAGATCCTGTCGGGCCCGCGCGAGGCGCGGCTGTCGGCGCTCGGCGTCATCTCCGGCATCCACCATCCCGACGGCATCGTCGGCGATCTCGGCGGCGGCTCGCTCGAGCTGATCGACGTGCGCAGGAACAGCGTGCGCAGCGGCGTGACGCTGCCGCTCGGCGGCCTTGCGCTCCAGGACCTCGCGCACAAATCGCTCAAGCGCGCCGACCGCATCGTGCGCGAGGAGATCGACGAGGTGCAGCTGCTCACTGCCGGCCGCGGCCGCACCTTCTACGCCGTCGGCGGCACCTGGCGTGCGCTCGCGCGCATCCACATCATCCAGAGCGGCTATCCGCTCCAGGTGATGCACGGCTATTCCATTTCCGCGACCGAGGCGCTCGACTTCTCGCGCCGCCTGCGCCGGCTTGCGGCCGCCGACATGCTCGCCGACATCGAGATCGTCGCCGACGCGCGTCGCCCCCTCCTCACCTATGCGGCGCTGGTGCTCGAGCACATCATCCGCGTGGCGAAGCCCAAGAACATCGTGTTCTCGACCTTCGGCGTGCGCGAGGGCCTGCTGCACGAGAAGCTGCCGGAGTCCGAGCGCAACAAGGACGGGCTGATCTGCGCCGCGGAGGAGCTCAACCAGCTGCTGTCACGCTCGGCCAAGCACGCCCGCGAGCTGATCGCCTGGACCGACCGCCTCGCACGCGTCGTGAAGCTACGCGAGACCGAGGAGGACCGCCGCCTGCGCCACACCGCGTGCCTGCTCTCCGACATCGGCTGGCGCGTGCATCCCGACCATCGCGGCGAGCAGACGCTCAGCCTCGTCGTCAACGGCAATTTCGGCGTGATCACCCACACCGAGCGCGCCTTTGTCGGCCTGTCGGTGTTCTATCGCTATGCGGGCCTCAGCGAGGAAAACCAGCCGCCGGTCACCATGCAGGAGCTGCTGACGCCGGCGCAGCTCGAACGCGCCCGCCTGCTCGGCGCGGCATTCCGTGTCGCGCATCTGATCTCGGCGGCGCGTCCGGGCGTCCTGCCCGCCACGCATTTCCGCACCCAGGGCCGCAAATTGATGCTGGTGTTCGAGCACCGGCTCGTCGACCTCGTCGCCGACCGCGTCGGCAGCCGCTTCCGCCAGCTCGCCCGCCTGGTCGGGCGATCAGGCTCGATCGTGAGGCGGTGAGCCGTCAGCCGGTTCTCATCCTCCCGGGACGCCTTTTGAGCCACATCATCACGCCGCTGACGAACAACGCGAGCGGCGCGAATCCGGCCGTGAAAACCAAAAGGCGTCCCGCAAGTCCGAACGTCGCGCCGTTGTGGAGCCAGAGCTGCTCGGCCAGATAGCGGTCCCCCATCGACATGGCGCCTGCGGTGCGGTCGTGCATCACTGTACCACTCCATGGATCGAGCCAGATCGCCCCCCGCGACCGGACGGCGGGATCAGCGCCGTCGGGACGGAACTGCACACGCCAGGTGTTGCGCGTTGCGGTTGGCGGGTTCAGCATGGCGACCGTGCCGCCCGGCTTGGCCTCCTGGGCGCGTCGCATGATCGCGTCAGGTGAGAGCAGCGGCGTCCCCGCCGGAGGCGGCATTTCGACCCGCGGCGAGCGATCAGGCGCCGGTTGCGACAGAAGGCCAACGATGGGACGCACCAGGTCGGGAAAAACGATGCCGACGCCGGTGATTGAGATCAACAAGAGCACGAACAGCGCCCAAAAGCCCGCCGCACTATGAACGTCCAGAACAAAGCGAAGCAGCGAGACGTTCTTGCGCACCGAGACCGATCGCCAGAATCGCCCGGGCTTCGGCCACCACAGGAAGAGGCCCGACACCGTCAAACCGAGCAGCACGAACCCGGCGACACCGACCAGCTCCCTGCCCCACCACTCATAGAGCAACAGCGTGTAATGGAGACGATAAACCTTCAGCGCGAACGCATTGACGTAGTCACGCCGCCCGAGCACCTTCCCGTTCGAAGGATCGACCATGGTCGTCCAACGGTTCGGGTAACGGCCTGCCTCCGTCTCATGCGAATGTATGACGATCCAGACCGGCCAGGTCCGGTCCGGCGCCAGGATCGTGGCAATCGGCGCTGGATCCGCTGCCGCGGCGGCGCGCATCACGTCCGATAATGTCACCCTTTGATCCGGACCGGCGGGAGCATAGAGCTCCGGATTCAGGGCAACATCGATCTCCCGGTAGAAGACAATGAAGCTTCCGGTCAGACCTATCAGCACGACGACGATTCCGCCGATCAATCCCAGCCATCGGTGAGCCCACAGCAGCGCGCGCCGCGCGCGTCCGGGCCTCATTCGGGATCGGCCGGGCGCGGAGCTGTTCTGTCGCGGTGCCCTGATCGTTTCGTCCATTCAGAGCACCCGTCGTCAGCGCCTGGCTCCGTAGCCGGCCTGGATCAGAAATCGGTCGACATCGACAAGAGCAGGGTTCGTGGCGCGCCCTGCGCCAGAGCGGAGAAGCTCGCCACGCCGGCCCAGTAATTGGTATCGAACACGTTCTGAACCAGAGCCCGAAGCGTGACGGGCCGGTTGTTGATGCGCGTGTTGTAGCGCGCGCCCAGATCGAGCCTCGTCCAGGCCGGAATGACCTGTGTGTTTGCCCCATTCAGATATTGGTGCCCGGTATAGATGGTGTTTGCGACCAGCGTCAGTCCGGGTGCGAACGGGGTGTCCCATTCGGCGGACAGATTGGCTTGCACCTCCGGCACGCCGATCGGCGTCTTGCCGAGGTTGGCCAGCGTGCTCGTCTTTGTCAGCTCCGCGTCGATCAGCGTCACGCCGCCAAGGACGCGGATGCCCGGCTGCACTTCTCCGAACACGGTGAATTCCACGCCGCGATTGCGCTGCTCCTGATCGGCCCGGAAGACGTTGTCGGCACCCAGCTGTCCCGACGGCTTGGTGATCTCGAACAGGCTGATCGTGGTCGCCAGCATGCCGAAATCGACCTTGACGCCCACTTCCTTCTGCTTGCTGAAATACGGCGCCAGGACCTCTCCTTGATTGGCCGCCGTCGTCGGCGCGATATCGCCCTTGCTGAGCCCCTCGATGTAGTTGGCGTACAGCGAAACGTTGCTCCAGGGCTTGACGACCACGCCGACCATCGGCGTAAGCGCCGATTGGTCATAGGCGGAGGTCACGGCTCCCGTGGTGGTGTTGTAGTTGTTCGACTTGACGCCCTGTTGCCTGACGCCGACGGTCAGCTGAAGGCGCTCCTGGAAGACCGACATGGTGTCAGCCAGCGCAAGGCCAGTCAGTTCGGTATCCGACAGCTTCGGCACGGTCGCGGGAGCCGGAACGAACTGCTGAGGACGGGCGATCGGCGCATAGATGTTGGACAACACCGGCGTGCCGGACACGGAGCCCCGCGCGATCTCATCCGTGTAGTAGCTGCCCTGGAAGGTCACGGCGTGACTGATCGCCGCGGTTTCGAACCGGGCGCGTACGCCGGCGTCGGCCACGTTCCTGTCGATGTCGAACTTGAAATGACCCGGTGTCGAACTGGTGTTGCCCGCCGCGTTCAGGATTGTCGGCGTCCCGAACAGACGATCGACCTGGGTCCTGCCGCCGCCGCCGTCGGCGAACACCGTCACGGAGTCAGTCACATCGTATTCGGCGCGCGCCAGCAGCGAATTGTCGTGAACCTTGGCCCATTCCCAGGCCTGCGTGACATTGCGCCGGCCGACCGGCGCAGTCGGGACCGCTACGCCCGTTGCGACCAGAAACGGCCTCGTGGGCGCGTCGAACTTTTCTTCCTGGTCGATGAAGTCGAGCGAGGCTCTGAACTTCTCGCCGCGATAGTCGAATGCCGCGGCGCCGACATGCGCTTCCCGGGTCTGGTTGTCCAGCGGCGTATCGCCGTTGTGATAGCTGCCATTGACGCGAACGCCGAATTCGCGGTTCTCGCCGAACCGCCGGCTCACGTCGAGATGCGTACCGAGCTGGGAACTCGTCGCGTAATCGGTCGTGACCCGTGTGAGATCGACATCCCCGGCACGCTTTGGAACGACGTTGATGGTGCCGCCGACACTGCTGTTTGGCGCCATGCCGTACAGCAGCGCCGTCGGGCCTTTGATGATCTCGATGCGTTCGACGTAATCGGTGAACCCACGATAGTTCGGTGCAACGCCGTAGACGCCGTTGAAGGCAATTTCTCCGACATTGCCCTCCCCGATCGGAAAGCCGCGGATGAAGAAAGAGTCGAGAATGCCGCCGGTCTGGCCCGTGAAACGGACCGAAGGGTCGTTGCTGACGACGTCGGCGACCGTGACAGCCTGTTGATCTTCGATCTTCTTCGCCGTGTAAATGGTGATGTTGAACGGCGTATCCATGAAATCCTTGTTGCCGAGCAAGCCGACCTGGCCACCGCGAGCGACCTGCCCGCCTGCATAAGACGGCGGGAGCGCGCCCGGTCTCGCAGCATTGGGGGCAGCTTCGGCCTGCAACTTGGCCCGCTCGTTGGCGGGCGCGCTGCGGCCCGCCCTCCGGCCTGGATTGGATCGTGGACGTGCGCGTGGCTTCGGCGCGTCTGCGGTGACGGTCACGGCCGGCAGCGTGGTTTCCCGCGCCGTCTCCGGCACAGCGCTTTGCGCACTGGTGCCGTGCAGGACGCCGTCGCTGAACAGGGCGATGGAGACCACGGAGACCGCGAAGGCTCTCGGGCTGGCGCACGTCAGAAGTGTTTTGATGCGAGCGGCAAGAACAGCAACAGGACGGCAAATCACTTTCGACGACATCGCACCAGCTTCCGATTTCATGAACATGAACGTCGGAGCGACGTGCCGCGGGAACCTTCGTCGAGTCAACGAAAGTACCCTTGAATCTCAATAGTTTAGAATAAGACAAGATCCAAATCGCGTGGTGGTTGCAAAGGAAGCCTCTCCACGCAACGCCCACGCGCGCTACCGCGCAACGCGAGGTCCCGCGAAGCGCGCGATGCGCGCCGGTGATGCGAACGCAATGATGAGAGACTTCGGCTCTTGCGCCGAACCCATGGCCGTGATCGCTCGTGTACTGCCACGCGGCGAGCATCTCAGCGACTTGCTCGCCTCTCATTGCTGGAGAGGAAAGCCACGCTGATTAGAGCGTCGACGTCATTCCGCCGACGCCTTGGCGTGGCGCTCGGAGGATTCGAGCGCGGCCTGGGTCAGGCTGCGCCGGCGCCAGATGGTGCCGACGACCAGCACGACGACGACGCCGAGCACTGCGCAGAGATATTCGCCGCCTCCCCCGCCATGACCGAATTGCGGCGGGATGCGGAACGCGCCGAGGATCGAATCCAGCGACGCGCCGAGCGGGCCGTCGAACAGCGTGTGCAGCCTCGGCGCGACGCCGGGATCGGTCGCGATCACCTCGCCCGCGATCCAGCCGAGCAGCGCAGCACCGGCCCACACCAGCACCGGCAGCTTTGCGAGCAGCGCCATGATCAGCGCCGCACCGGCGACGATCAGCGGAACGCTGATGGCAAGGCCGAGGATCAGCAGCGGCACGCTGCCATTGGCCGCGGCGGCGACCGCAATGACGTTGTCCAAGCTCATGACGATGTCGGCGACCACCACGATCTGGATGGCCTGCCACAGATGCGAGGCGGACTCGACGTCGTCCTCGTCCTCGTTTTCCGGCACTAGGAGCTTTGCCGCGATCACGATCAGCGCGAGACCGCCGACCAGCTTGAGATACGGCAGCTCCATCAGGGTCGCGACGATGCCGGTGAAGATGATCCGCAGCATCACCGCCGCGCCCGCACCGAAGATCATGCCCCACAGCCGATGCCGCGGCGAGAGACCGCGACAGGCGAGCGCGATCACCAGCGCGTTGTCGCCGGAGAGCAGGATGTTGATCCAGATGATCTTGCCGACCGCAATCCAGAAAGTCGGTTCGGCCATCTCATTGCGGAACTGGGTGAAGAATGCCCCGATCGTAGCGGGATCGAAGATCTGCCAGAGCCAGCTCACAATGTGTCCTTTCCCCCGTGGATATTAACCTGGCGGCTGACGGATCAGCCGACGATCTCGTTGCCCGAGAAGAACTGCGCGATCTCGATCGCGGCGGTCTCCGGGGCGTCCGAACCGTGCGCGGAGTTCTCGCCGATCGACTTTGCGTAGAGCTTGCGGATGGTGCCCTCGGCCGCCTTGGACGGATCGGTCGCGCCCATCGCGTCGCGGTACTTGGCGATGGCGTTCTCGGCTTCCAGCACCTGGACGACGACCGGGCCGGAAGTCATGAACTCGACGAGCTCGCCGAAGAACGGGCGGGCCTTGTGGACGGCATAGAAGGTCTCGGCCTGCTCCTTGGTCATGCGGATGCGCTTCTGCGCGACGATGCGCAGGCCCGCCTTCTCGATCACGGCGTTGACCGCACCGGTCAGGTTACGCGCGGTCGCATCGGGCTTGATGATCGAGAAAGTGCGTTCGATGGCCATAATCTTGTCCTTGGGGGAAGAAAGCGGTGGTTCGGAGTTGCGGGGCTTATATCGGCGCCTTTGCCGGACGGCAAGCGACCGCCAGACCCCCTCTCACAGGCGCTTCGCCGCAGGCTGATCCAGGCGGATCCTGACGGGGATTACCGAGATTTCACCCAGATGAACCGAATCTGAAGCCCCCATTCAGGGTTTGGTTCAGCCTCGCCGGCGTAAGGTCGGGCCTATCGAAACCGAAGCCTGATCATCAGGCGGAACGTTTCGGCGGCCTTTCCATCGACGCGATAGCCCCGCGCCGGCAGTTCTGAGGAGATCACCATGTTGAGGAAACTTTCGCTTGCCGCCGTCGCCGCGGTCGCGCTGGGTGCCGCGCTGGCACCGACCTCGGCCTCCGCGCACTGGCATGGCGGTGGCTGGCACGGCGGCGGCTGGGGCCACGGCTATGGCTGGGGCGGACCGCGCTACTATGCCCGCGGCCCCGTCGTCTCCTACGGTTATGGCGGCTGCTATGTGCGCCGGCTGGTCCCGACCCCCTGGGGACCCCGCTGGCGGCTGATCAACCGCTGCTACTGAGCCCGACAGCACCTTCCCAAGCACCTTCCAACGGTACCTAAGCCCCCTAAAGGTACCCCCTAGAGAGGCCCCGGTGATCCCCCGCCGGGGCCTCGTTTTTTGGCAGGCACGGCGAATTCATACAATTTTTGCTAGAACGCCGGAGATCCCCCGAGAATGGCGAAACCATTTTGGGGGTCAATGACTTGGTACCGTGTCGTTACTCTGCAACATGGAACCCGTCATGACAGGCCTTCTCGCCAATGACAGCGAACAGATCGACCGGCGGACCAGCCGCTCGATTTGCGACGCCGTGGGCGAACGGCTCCAGCAGAGCCTGCGGCCCGAACCGCGCTTGCCGACGCATCTCGAGCAACTCCTGAACGAGCTGAGGCGGCGCGAGCGCGAGGCGCACTGAACACAAAAGTGCGAAGCGGTTTGCCCACGCGACAAACGCGGAACGCGTTTGCGCGGGGATCATGCTCAAACAATTACCTGACGGAAAAACGAGTTGCGTTCGGCGCGCCTTACGGTGACAAGGCCGCATGCTCTCCGTTAACGACCTCTCCATCCGCCTCGCCGGACGCCTTTTGATTGACCAGAGTTCCGTGCAGATCACGCCCGGATCGCGCGTCGGCCTGGTCGGGCGCAATGGCACCGGCAAATCCACCCTGTTCAAGGTGATCCGGGGTGAGCTGGCCGCCGAGCACGGCACGGTGACCCTGCCGCCGCGCTGGCGCGTCGGCAGCCTGGCGCAGGAGGCCCCGAACGGCCCCGAAAGCCTGATCACGGTCGTGCTGAAGGCCGACCTCGAACGCGACGCGCTGCTGCACGAAGCCGAGAGCGCGACCGATCCGCACCGGATCGCGGAGATCCAGACCCGCCTCGTCGACATCGACGCGCATTCGGCACCTAGCCGCGCGGCGGCGATTCTCTCCGGCCTCGGCTTTTCCGCCGCTGACCAGCTGCGCCCCTGCGCCGAATTCTCCGGCGGCTGGCGCATGCGCGTCGCCCTCGCCGCGACGCTGTTTGCCGTCCCCGACCTGTTGCTGCTCGACGAGCCCACCAACTATCTCGACCTCGAAGGCACGCTGTGGCTGGAGGATCACCTCGCGCATTATCCGCGCACGGTGATCGTGATCAGCCACGACCGCGATCTCCTCGAAAGCTCGGTCGACCAGATCCTCCATCTGGAGCGCGGCAAGCTCACGCTCTACAAGGGCACCTATTCCTCCTTCGAGGAGCAGCGCGCCGCGCGTGAGCTGCTCGATGCCAAGGCGGTCAAGCGCCAGGAGGCCGAGCGCGCCCGCCTGCAAGCCTTCGTCGACCGCTTCAAGGCCAAGGCGTCCAAGGCGCGGCAGGCACAGTCTCGCGTGAAAATGCTGGAGCGGCTGAAGCCGATCACGGCGCTGGTCACCGAGGATGTGCGCGAGATCAGCTTCCCCGCCCCCGAAAAAATCCTGTCGCCGCCGATCATCGCCGTCGACAACGCCTCGGTCGGCTACGATCCAGCCAGCCCTGTGCTGGGCCGCGTCACCTTGCGCATCGACAATGACGACCGCATCGCGCTGCTGGGGGCCAACGGCAACGGCAAGTCGACACTTGTAAAGCTGCTTGCCGGACGCCTGGCGCCGTTCTCGGGGAGAGTTACGCGCGCGGACAAGCTGTCGATCGCCTATTTCGCGCAGCACCAGCTCGACGAATTGAACGAGGACGCCTCCGCCTATGACCACGTCCGCAAGCTGATGGGCGATGCGCCCGAAGCAAAAGTGCGGGCGCGCGCCGGCGCAATCGGATTCTCCGGCAAGGCGGCCGACACCAAAGCCGGCAAATTGTCGGGCGGCGAGAAGGCGCGACTCCTGCTGGGCCTTGCCACCTTCTTCGGCCCCAACATGATCATCCTGGACGAGCCGACCAACCATCTCGACATCGACAGCCGCGGCGCGCTTGCGGAGGCGATCAACGAATTTCCCGGCGCCGTCATCATGGTTTCGCACGACCGCTATTTGATCGAGGCCTGCGCCGACCGGCTCTGGATCGTCGCCGACCGCACCGTCACCAATTATGACGGCGACCTCGACGAATACCGCCGCCTCGTGCTGTCGGCGCGCAACGCGGACGCCGCTCCGCGCGAGCGCAGTGCGCCGAGCGACAAGCCGCAGCGCCCGAAGTCGGACAATCGTGGCTCATTGAAGAAGCGCATCGCGGAAGCCGAGAGCGAGATCGCCCGCGTCAGCGACATCATCGCCAAGATCGACACCGCGCTGGCCCTGCCCGACATCTTTACGCGCGACCCCAGGCAGGCCGCGCAATTGTCGAAAGCGCGCGCCAATGCCGCCGACGCGCTGGCGCGCGCGGAAGAGCAATGGCTCGAGGCGAGCACGCAGTTCGACGAGGCGGCGGGGTAGATTCAAAACCTCGAAAACAACCCCATGCACAGTACGGGTAACAAACTACCCAGCCGCAAGTCGCTGAACGGCATGATCTTTACTCAATCCGCATATTGCCCCGCTGCCTTGATGATCGGCGCCCAGCGATCGACCTCACTCGCCAGCATCGCACCTAACGCCTCCGGCGTGGCTTTGTCCTGCGGGACCGGCTCGGTGTTGATGTCATTGAACCGGGCGATCAAAGCGGGGTCCTTGAGTGCTGCCTGGAGCGCCGCCGTCAGCTTCTGAACGACCGCGGGCGGCGTGCCCTTGGGCGCATAGAGGCCGTGCCAGACGCCGAGTTCGAAACCCTTGAGGCCGGCCTCGTCGGCGGTCGGCAGATCAGGCAGGCTCTTCAGCCGCTCCTTGGTGGTGATCGCATAGGCCTTGACCTGCTTGGCCGTGATCGGGCCGGTCGTGTTCGTCGCCTGGTCGCAGGTGAGATCGATCTGCTTGCCGAGCAGATCGTTCATGATCGGACCGTTGCCCTTGTAGGGCACCGTGGTGAGCTGCTTCTGGATCGCCGTCATGAACAGCATGCCGCAGAGATGCGATGCCGCACCTAACCCGGCATTGGCGTAAGTCAGCTTGTCGCCTTGCTGCTGGGCGTAGGCGACCAGTTCCTTGAGCGTGTCGGCCGGGAAATCCGGACGCGCGATGATGGTCATCGGCGCATTGGTCACGAGCCCGATCGGCGCAAAGGCGGTCTTCGTGTCGTAGCTCAGATTGCGATACAGCGTGGCCGCGGTCGAGATGCCGACATGATGGACCAGCAGCGTGTAGCCGTCCGGCTGGGCACGCGCGGCGCGGGTCGTGCCGATCGTGCCGCCGGCGCCGGTCGCGTTCTCGACGATAACCTGCTGTCCCAGGGATTTCGCCATGCCTGCCGCGGTCAGGCGCGCGATGGTGTCCGTCGGCCCGCCCGCGGCGTATGGCACCAGCACGTGATGGTTCTCGACGGATAGTCCTGGGCGACCGCCGCGCCAAACGGCAACAGCAGAGCCGATACGAGGGCAATGAACCGCATGTTTCCTCCAGTTTTTTTCTCACGCCATATGAGCGCATTCCCGGCCGCACCGCCATCACGAAAGCGACTTCAGCAAAAGTGTCGCAATCACGATCATGATCGCGCCGCCGACGCGGGTGGATATCGGTTGCGCCTGGTCTCTCGGGAAAACCGCTTCGCACTTTTCCGCATCATGCCGTAGGTTGGTCAGTTGCGGGATAGACTGCGACAACCTGTGGGCAACGGTCAGACATGCGACTTCAGCAGCATTTGCACCTGATGGGAGCAACCCTGCTTGCAGCGTTCGGCGCGACCATTGCGTTTGTCATCCCATTTTGCGTGCAGATCGAAGAGCCGATCAACATCCTCGTCGTCACGCAAGTCCTGAACTTGACGATGACGACGTTCATGGTCGCAATCGCCCACGCCGTGCTGCTCGGTGTTCCACTCTATTTTCTCGTCCGCCGCAGGCGATCGCGCGTCGGGATTGCAGCCTGCGCTCTAGGAGGTTTCCTCGTCGCGGCACTGCCATTCGGCGTCCTGGCATTGGTGTCGATGCTCAGTGTCCAGAACGCCTCGACCGACGGCAGGCCAACAATCGTCAATGGCGTGCCAACCCTTTTTTTCTGGATTGAGTACACTCGCACCCTGGGACTGGCGGGCTTGTTGGGCCTTGTTGGCGGCCTCGCTTTTTGGGCTGCCATGCGATTGTCCGGATCCGGCCGGCGATCGTGGAGTGTCGTTTCTGCTGCCGCCATTCTGACGTGTGGCATCTTTATCCTGCCGGTCGTCGTAAGGGACAGAAGCTGCCACAATCTCTTCAGAGACGGGCGCACGTCGGTCAGACCGCAAATCTATGCAAATTTGAAGGTGCCGGCCGAAGACTGGAAAAGCCTCGAGCAAACATTCGCTGACTTTGGTCACGCGCATGCGCTGTCAATTCGCGGCGACGAACAGCTTCGAAACGGACGCAGCACATGGCACACACTGGACCTGTGCAACGAGGCGGGCCTCAGCATCAACCTATTCCATGAGCCCTGGCTCGCATACGTGCACTCGCCTCGTGCCGATGAAGGCATGACGCTCAGCATCTATTCGCTCAAACCAGACGTGGACTGGAAACCGCTCGCTCGTCATTTCCTCAGTGAGATCGAGAAGATTTGGCCCGAGAAAACCACGTTCCGGGGACCGAGCGGTCAGATCCTGTCATTCGAAGATGCAATGAAAGGACGGCCATAGCCGTCCCGCAAGCTCGCCTTACGCCTGCTTCTTCTTCGCCTTCGGCTTCGTCCCCTTCGGCATGACCGGCGCTTCCGGCGTGCCCTCGATCGAGGACAGGCGGCCGGAGGTGAAGGTGTAGATGCCGGCGCGCGGCCCGGTGGTCCAGGTAACGACGGCGACGCGACGGCCGGCCGCGTCATTGGAAAGATTGACGGTCGAGGGCGCGCCGATGCCGCGCACCACGTCGCATTCGGTGTGACCGAGCGCGACCGTACCGCCCGTCGGCGCGGGCGCCGTCGTCGATGCATTGGCGTCAGCAAGCCCCGGGGCCGGCGCCATGCCGGGACAGGCGCCGTCGGCACTGACGAGATCCTCGGCGCCCACCGGCTTGTCCGGGGTCAGCGGCGGCGATTCGATCGAGATGTTCTTGATGAAGAGACGACCCGGCCTCTGGAACCATTCGGCGTCCTTCGACAGCAGATCCGTCCCCGAGCAGCCCGCAACCAGCGGTGCTACGGCGGCCAACGCAACTATGAGCGAGCCGGGAAGCTTTTGATGTCGCACGATAAACTAAATTCCCCGCGTGAAGGACCAGCCCTAAGCGATTGTCCCAACATCACTTTGCGGCACGAAGGTGGCCAAAGCCAGCATCGCCCGAAAAGTACAAATTATCATTAATTGCGGTGGACGGCTAATTCCGCCGCTGCCACCTGCCCCGTTCGTCGGCCTGCCAGTAGGTGACATCAAATCCCCGCGCCTTGCAATCCGTCCAGGCAGTACGGGCCAAAGCAAGCGCATCCGGATCGTCGCCGTTGAACAGCAGCACCATGCGCTCATAGCCCTGCGCGTCCTGCGGCAGCGCGGCGTTGTCGACCAGGAAACGGACATTGGCGCCGTTGGGATTGCCCTCCTCGATCGCCAGCACGATCGGCTGGTCGGCGGCATCGTTCACCCGCCAGGTCGCGTGCGGCAGGAAGGAATCGTCGCGATAGGTCCACAAATGCGCGTCGAGCGCATCGGCGCGCTCCTCCGAGGTCGACTGCACGACGACGCGCCAGCCGCGCTCGAGCGATTTCTCGAGAAGCGGCGGCAACACGTTCTCCACCGTCATGTTTTGCAGATGGTAGAACAGCACTTCGGTCATTTGGTCACTTGCGCTCGTAATGATCGGCGACCAGGCGATCGAGCAGGCGAACGCCATAGCCGCTTCCCCAGCTCTGGTTGATGTCGGTCTTCGGCGCGCCCATTGCGGTGCCGGCGATGTCGAGATGCGCCCAGGGCGTGCCGTCGACGAAGCGCTGCAGGAACTGCGCCGCGGTGATCGAGCCGCCATGTCGGCCGCCGGTGTTCTTCATGTCGGCGAACTGGGAATCGATCAGCTTGTCGTATTCCGGGCCGAGCGGCAGGCGCCAGACCTTCTCTCCGCTCTCGATGCCGGCCGCAAGCAGGCGCTCGGCGAGCTCGTCATTGTTGGAGAACATGCCAGCATGTTCGGTGCCGAGCGCGACCACGATCGCACCGGTCAGCGTCGCCAGGTCCACCATGAATTTCGGCTTGGTCTTCTTTGCGACGTACCAGAGCACGTCGGCGAGCACGAGGCGGCCTTCGGCGTCGGTGTTGATGATCTCGATGGTCTGGCCCGACATCGAGGTGACGATGTCGCCCGGCCGCTGCGCATTGCCGTCGGGCATGTTCTCGACGAGGCCGATGGCGCCGACCACGTTGGCCTTGGCCTTGCGCGCCGCGAGCGCGTGCATCAGACCGACGACGCAGGCCGCCCCGCCCATGTCGCCCTTCATGTCCTCCATGCTGCCGGCCGGCTTGATCGAGATGCCGCCGGTGTCGAAGCAGACGCCCTTGCCGACGAAGGCAACCGGCGCCTCACCCTTCTTGGCCCCGTCCCAGCGCATGATCACGGTGCGGCTCGGCCGCGCCGAGCCCTGGCCGACGCCGAGCAGCGCGCCCATGCCGAGCTTGTGCATCGCCTTGACGTCGAGCACCTCGATCTTGACGCCGAGCTTGCGAAGCTGACTGGCGCGGCGCGCGAACTCCTCGGGGAAAAGCACGTTCGGCGGCTCGTTGACGAGGTCGCGGGCGATGATCACGCCGTCGACGACGTGGCCGGCCGCGGCAAACGCCTTCTTCGCAGCGGTGGCGTCGCCAACCGCAAGCGAGATGTCGGCGCGCGAGCCGCCCTCCTCGCCGTCCTTCTTCTTGGTCTTGTAGCGGTCGAACTTGTAGGCGCGTAAGCGCAGCCCCGAGGCGATCGCGACCGCCTGCTCGCTGGTCATGGCGCCGTCGGGCAATTCCGCCATGATGGTCATGGCGGCAGTACCGGCCGTGAGCTTGCTCGCCGCCACGCCGCCGAACTTGAGGAAATCGCTCGCTTTCAGGCTCGCCGGCTTGCCGGCCCCGATCACCACCAGACGGGTGGCCTTCACCCCCTCCGGCGCCAGGATGTCCAGGGCAGCCCCGCTTTTACCTTTGAAGCCGGCGGCGGCGGCTGCCCGCTTCACGAGATCGGCAGCGCTCCCGAGCGCCTTGGCCGTCGCCGGGCCGAGCTTCAAACCGTCGTCGCAGAACACGACCAGGATGCCACGGGCGGCGGCAGACAACGGGACGAAGCCGACCTTGATGGCATCGGACATGGGTAACTCCTCCAAAACATGGGGCTTTTTTCCGTTCGGCGGTCCCGGCCACTGGCCGGAGCTGAACGGCGATTCACTGAACTTTGCCTACTATGGGCCACCCGCCCGCCCGATGCCAAGCACCGCCGTGGCCGCCAAGCCACAACGCGCGAAATATTAACCATATATTGAGGGTGCCACGGGGCAGCCATTTTGTTGACGGATCAAAGGGATGGTAGTGAGAGAGTAAGCCGGCGGAAGCGGTGGCTGGCCGACCTTGGGGATCTCCAGATCGGGGATTGGTTGGACAGCCGGAGTTCCGGCCTGCAGTGGGGCTTGAGTGGGATTCGTGCGGTAGCGCATGGGGTCGATTGATAGGTATATTTTCCGCACGACGCTGGCGTCGTTTGCGCTGGTCCTGGTCAGCCTCACCGGCGTGATCTGGATTACGCAGGCGTTGCGCGGCATCGACCTGATGACGAGCCAGGGTCAGACCATCCTCACCTTCCTCGGCATCACCAGCCTCGTCATTCCGGCTCTGGTCCTGATCATCTCGCCGATCGCGCTGATGATCGCGATCTCGCACACGCTGAACAAGCTCGCGACCGATTCCGAGATCATCGTGATGAATGCCGCCGGCTTCTCGCCGTTCCGGCTGTTCTATCCGTTCTTCTACGCCACCTGCGTGGTGGCGCTGCTGGTCGCCTTCATCGCGGCCTATCTGGCGCCCGACGGCATGCGGCGGATCAAGCAGTGGGACGCCGAGATCACCGCCGACGTGCTCACCAACATCCTCCAGCCCGGCCGCTTCGCCCAGCTCGACAAGAACCTGACGATCCGCATCCGCGAGCGCAAGCCCGGCGGCATTCTGGAAGGCATCTTCATCGACGACCGTCGCGATCCGAACGAGCGCGTCTCGATCGTCGCCGAGCAAGGCGAGGTCGTGAAGAACGAGAACGGCTCTTTCCTGGTGCTGAAGGACGGCAATCTCCAGCGTTTCGAGGCCGGCAAGCGCGACCCGGCGCTGGTGGCGTTCGGCCGCTACGGCTTCGACATGTCGAAGTTCGGCAATCAGGGCCGTGACGTCACCCTCGGCATCCGCGAGCGCTATCTCTGGGAGCTGTTCTCGCCGGCCGAGGACGACCCCGTCTACAAGCAGATTCCCGGACAGTTCCGCTCAGCCCTGCATGACAGCCTGCTCGCACCGGTCTATCCCTTCGCCTTTGCCGTGCTGACCTTCGCCTTCCTGGGTGCGCCTCGCACCACCCGCCAGAGCCGCAACTTCTCGATCGGCTCCTCGATCCTCGCGGTGTTCGGCCTGCGCATGGCCGGCTTCGCCTGCTCGGTGATGGCGGTGAAATCGCCGGAGCCGGTGCTCGTTCAATATGCGATGGTCATGGGCGCTATCGGCGTCGGGCTGTGGATGATCATCGGTGGCGTCGTGGTCGAGCCGCCTCCCCGCCTCATGGAGGCCATCAACAGGTCCAACGCGCGCATTGCGCGGCTGTTCGGACGGCCGGCCACCGCATGAGCATGCTCACCAACACACTCGGGCGCTATTTCGCCGGACGCTTCGTCGTCGCGGCGCTCGGCGTGTTCGCGAGCATCTTCCTGCTGCTGGTGCTGGTCGACTACATCGAGATGGTGCGCAAGACCTCCGGCCTTGCATCCGCCTCCGCGATCATGGTGGCCGAGACCTCGCTGTTCCGGGTGCCGCAGCTGCTGGAGAAGCTGACGCCGTTCTGCATGCTGATCGGCGCCATGACCTGCTATCTCGCCCTCTCCCGCCGGCTCGAGCTCGTGGTTGCGCGCGCCGCCGGCATCTCGGCCTGGCAGTTCATCGCGCCGGCGCTCGGCAGCGCGCTCCTGATCGGGGTCATCGCCACCGTCGCCTACAATCCGATGTCGGCGAACTTACGCGAGCTCTCCAAGCGCATGGAGGCCGAGCTGTTCGGCTCGGCGCCCGGCGGCGGCATCCAGGATGCCTCCGGCTTCTGGCTCAATCAGGTGACCAGCGACGGCCAGACCATCATCAACGCCGCGCGCAGCGAGCAGCAGGGCATCCGGCTCACCGGGCTCACGCTGTTCCGGTTTGACACACAGCAGCACTTCAAGGAACGCGTCGAGGCGCGCGAAGCCACGCTGGAGGCCGGCCATTGGCTGTTCAGGGGCGTCCGCCGCTTCACGCTGGACGCGCCGCCGGTCGACCAGGCGAGCCTGGAGATTCCGACGACGCTGACCGAGGCCCAGGTCCGCAACAGCTTTTCCACACCCGAGACTGTGTCCTTTTGGCAACTACCGAGCTACATCCGCTCCTCCGAAAGCTCAGGCTTCGCGACAGCCGGATATCGACTCCAGTATCAGAAGCTCCTGGCGCAGCCGTTTTTGCTCGCCGCCATGGTGATGCTCGCGGCTTCGGTGTCGTTGCGCTTCTTCCGGATGGGCGGCGTGCAGAAGATGGTTTTGAGTGGCGTGGGCGCAGGCTTTCTGCTCTACGTTCTGTCGAAAGTAACTGAGGACTTGAGCAAGGCTGAGTTGATGCATCCGATCGCTGCGGCGTGGTTGCCCGTTGTTGTGGGCGGCCTCACCGGCTTTTTGGCCTTGCTCTATCAGGAGGACGGTTAGTGACTGCCGTCCAACGAGGGCGCGTGTCTCGTTTGACGCGGCGTACTGTGGTGCGCGCGAACGGGTGCGGCTTGTCCATTCGCAGGCTCCTGCTCGCCGTTGCCGCCGTGGCATCGCTCGGCGGGCTCATGGACGTTGCGGCCGTGGCCCCCGCCTCCGCCCAGAGCTTCACCTACAATCCGCTGCCGCCGCGCCCGAAGCCGCCGAAGGTCGCCAACGACAACCAGATGCTGGTTCAGGCGACCGAGGTCGACTACGACTACAACAATTCGCGCGTTTCCGCGGTCGGTAACGTCCAGCTGTTCTACAACGGCACCAGCGTCGAGGCCGACAGGGTCATCTACGACCAGAAGACCAAGCGGCTCCATGCCGAAGGCAACATCCGCATGACGGATGCCGACGGCAAGATCACCTATGCCGAGATCATGGATCTCTCCGACGACTACCGTGACGGTTTCGTCGATTCGCTCCGCGTGGACACCGCCGACCAGACCCGCATGGCCGCGAGCCGCGCGGACCGCTCCAGCGGCAACTACACGGTGTTCGATAACGGCGTCTATACGGCCTGCGCGCCGTGTAAGGACGATCCGAAGAAGCCGCCGCTGTGGCAGGTCAAGGGTGCCCGCATCATCCACGACCAGCAGGAGAAGATGCTGTACTTCGAGACGGCACAGCTCGAGTTCTTCGGCGTGCCGCTCGCCTACATGCCGTACTTCTCGACGCCCGACCCGACCGTGAAGCGCAAGAGCGGCTTCCTGATGCCCGGTTACTTCCCCGGCACCACGAACACCGGCTTCGGCGCCGAAGTTCCCTATTATTGGGCGATTGCGCCCGATATGGACGCGACCTTCACGCCGCGCTTCCTGTCGCGGCAAGGCGTGCTGGTGCAGGGTGAATTCCGTCAGCGTCTGATCGACGGCGCCTACCAGATCCGGGCCTACGGCATCGATCAGCTCGATCCCGGAGCATTTGCCGGGCAGCCCGGCGACCGCCAGTTCCGCGGCGCCGTCGACACCAAGGGTCAGTTCGCGCTGAACGACAAATGGGTCTGGGGCTGGGACGGCGTCCTGATGTCCGACTACTATTTCTTCTCGGACTATCGCCTCGCGGCCTACAAGGACCCGCTCGGCTCGTTCCTGAATCTGCCGACCGACGCGTTGTCGCAGCTCTATCTGACCGGCGTCGGCAACCGCAGCTTCTTCGACGCACGCACGATGTACTGGTTGAGCTACTCGGGCAATCAGGACAAGGTCCCGGTCGTCTATCCCGTGATCGACTACTCGAACGTGCTGAACTATCCGGTGTTCGGCGGCGAGTTCAGCTACAAGACCAATTTCGTGAACCTGTCGCGCGAAAACGCGGTGTTCGATCCGATCACGACGCTCGCCAACACCAACAGCCTGTGCACCACCGCCTCGGCCGATCCGCTCGCGCGCACGCCGTCGCAGTGCCTGCTGCGCGGCTTCCCCGGCACCTATACCCGCCTCACCGCGGAAGCGCAGTGGCGCAAGTCCTTTACCGATCCGCTCGGCCAGATCTGGACGCCGTTCGCCAGCCTGCGCGCCGACGCGATCAATTCCTCGGTCTCCAACCAGCCGGGCGTGTCGAACTATCTGCCGGTCGGCGACACCCAGGCATTCCGCCTGATGCCGACCGTCGGCCTCGAATACCGCTACCCCTTCATCAACGTTCAGCCCTGGGGCTCGACCACCATCGAGCCGATCGCGCAGATCATCATCCGTCCGAACGAGACCTATGCCGGCAAGCTGCCGAACGAGGACGCGCAGAGCATGGTGTTCGACACCTCGAACCTGTTCAGCGTCGACAAATTCTCCGGCTACGACCGCGTCGAGGGCGGCGGCCGCGCCAATGTCGGCGTGCAGTCCACCACGCAGTTCGACAGGGGCGGCGCCGTCAAGGTGCTGTTCGGCGAGTCCTACCAGCTGTTCGGCCTGAACTCCTTCGCGGTCCAGGACTCCATCAACACGGGCGTGGATTCCGGCCTCGACAAGCCCCGCTCCGACTACGTGGCGAGCATCGCCTACTCGCCCAACCGCACCTACACGTTCAGCGTCCGCTCCCGCATGGACGAGCAGACCTGGAACGTCCAACGTTTCGAGGCTGAAGGCCGCGCCAATTTCGACCGCTGGTCGGTCAGCGTGATGTACGGCAATTACGCGGCGCAGCCGGAACTCGGTTATTTGACGCGCCGCGAGGGCATCCTGACCTCGGGCTCGCTCAAGGTCGCGACCAACTGGGTGGTGTCGGGCTCGGCGCGCTGGGACCTCGAGGCCAACAAGATCAACCAGTATGTGCTCGGCGCCGGCTATGTCGACGATTGCTTCGTGCTGGCGGCGAACTATGTAACCTCGTACAGCTACTCCGCGGGCACGACCCCGCCGGTGCTGAGCCATGCGTACATGTTCACGTTCGGGCTGCGTACGCTGGCGACCTCGTCGACGACCAGCAGTTCCAGCGGCCTCCAGTAAACGGTTTGAAGTGCCGGTCGCGTTGTCCCAATCGCAGGTTCACCGCGGCTGACATGCGAGCGAGATCCATGACGACTGCCTTGCCTATGTTCCGCCTCCTCTTCGTCCTCGCCGCCCTGCTTCTGGCCGGCGCGCCGTCGCGCGCGCAGAACATCGTCGTCATGGTCAACGGCGATCCCATCACCGATTTCGACATCGACCAGCGCGCCAAGCTCGACCAGCTGACGACGCAGAAGACCCCAGGCCGGCAGGAGGTCATCAACGAGCTGATCGACGACAAGGTGAAGCTCAAGGAAGGCAAGAAATACGGCGTCGATCCCGGTGTCAGCGACGTCAACCAGTCCTACGAGGGTATGGCGCAGCGCATGCGCGTCTCGCCGGATCAGCTGACCAAGTCGCTCGAAGCCAAGGGCGTCCGCCCTGAAACCCTGAAGGGCCGCATGAAGGCCGAGATGGTCTGGACCAGCCTCGTGCGCGGCCGCTTCAAGGAGAAGCTGATGGTCGGCGAGCGCGACGTCGCGCAGGCCGTGCAGGCCCAGACCGGCGACAAGCTGCAGGTCGAGGGCACCGAATACAAGATGCAGCCGATCGTGCTGATCGTGCCGCGCGGCTCGTCCCCGGCCTTCCAGGAGACGCGGATGAAGGAAGCCGAGCAATATCGCTCCCGCGTCGGCAGCTGCGAGGAAGCCAATTCGCTGTTCCGCTCGACGCCGAACGCCACCATTCGCGAGAGCGTCACCAAGACGACGGCGGACCTGCCCGAGGCGCTGCGCAAGGTGCTCGACGACACCCCGATCGGCCATCTGACCGCGCCGGAGGTCACCAAGGCCGGCATCGAGATGGTCGTGCTGTGCTCGCGCAAGCCGACCATGATCGACACGCCGAAGAAGCGCGAGGTGCGCGAGAAGATGTACCAGGAGAAGTACGAGAAGACCCAGAAGGCCTATCTCGAAGAGCTCCGCAAGGCGGCGATGATCGAATATCGCAACCGCTGATGGCCGACGCCCCGATCAAGCCCCTCGCCCTGACCCTGGGAGAGCCCGCGGGCATCGGCCCCGACATCACGATTGCGGCCTGGCTCCGGCGCCGTGAGTTGAACCTGCCCGCCTTCTATCTGCTCGGCGACGAGGCCTTCGTCGCGCAGCGCGCCAAGGTCATAGGCAAGGCGCTCGGCGCCGAGATCCGGATCGCCTCGGTGAGCCCCAGTGAGGCCGCCACCACCTTCGCCGAGGCTCTGCCCGTGGTCGCGACCGGCGAGCGCGCGACGGCGGAGCCCGGCAAGCCCGACGCCACCAGCGCGCCCGCCGCGCTCGCCTCGATCCGTCAGGCGGTCCTTGACGTGCGCGAGGGCCGCGCCGGCGCCGTCGTCACCAATCCGATCGCCAAGAGCGTGCTCTACCGCGCCGGCTTCCGCCATCCCGGCCACACCGAATTCCTCGCCGAGCTTGCCGCAGAGGACGGCCGCGTGCCGCAGCCGGTGATGATGCTGTGGTCGCCGCGGCTTGCCGTGGTGCCGGTGACCATCCACGTCTCCTTGCGCGAGGCGCTGAGCCAGCTCACCAGCGAATTGATCGTCTCGACCGTGCGCATCGTCGCGGCCGAGCTGACATCCCGCTTCGGGATCGCGCGGCCGCGCATCGCCATCTCCGGCCTCAATCCGCATGCCGGCGAGGACGGCTCGCTCGGCCATGAGGAGCAGACGGTGATTGCGCCGGCGCTTAAAGTTCTGCGCAATGACGGCATCGAGGCCAGGGGTCCCCTGCCCGCCGACACGATGTTCCATGACGCCGCGCGCAACCTCTATGACTGCGCGGTCTGCATGTATCACGACCAGGCGCTGATCCCGATCAAGACCGTCGCCTTCGACGATGCGGTCAACGTCACGCTCGGCCTGCCCTTCATCCGCACCTCGCCCGATCACGGCACCGCCTTCGACATCGCCGGCACCGGTAAAGCGAACCCCGCGAGTCTGATTGCCGCGCTGAAGCTTGCGAGCCGCATGGCGGCGTCGCAAAGCTGATGAGCGCGATCGACGACCTCCCGCCGCTGCGCGAGGTCATTCGCCAGCACGCGCTGTCGGCCCGCAAATCCCTGGGCCAGAATTTTCTGCTCGATCTCAACCTCACCGCGCGCATTGCGCGCGCGGCCGCGCCGCTTGAGGATTCCACCATCGTCGAGATCGGCCCCGGCCCGGGCGGATTGACGCGCGCCCTGCTCGCGCTCGGCGCCCGGCGCGTCATCGCGATCGAGCACGACGAGCGCGCGATCCCGGCCTTGCGGGATATTTCCGCGCGCTATCCCGGCCGGCTGGAGATCGTGCATGGCGATGCCATGACCTTCGACCCGCGCCCGCTGCTCTCGGGCGAACGCGCAAAGATCGTCGCCAACCTGCCCTACAACATCGCAACCCAGCTTCTCATCAACTGGCTCACGATCGAGCCCTGGCCGCCCTGGTACGACATGATGGTGCTGATGTTCCAGCGCGAGGTCGGCGAGCGCATCGTCGCGTGCGAGGACGAGGAGGCCTATGGCCGTCTCGGCGTGCTCGCCAACTGGCGCTGCGAGACCAAGATCCTGTTCGACATTTCGCCGTCCGCCTTCGTGCCGCCGCCGAAGGTCACCTCCTCCGTCGTGCGCCTCAAGCCGCGCGCAGAGCCCTTGCCCTGCGACCGCAGGCTGCTCGAGCAGGTCGCGGCCGCCGCCTTCGGTCAGCGCCGCAAGATGCTGCGGCAAAGCCTGAAATCGCTGGGTGTCGATCCCGCGCGACTTGCCGCGGCGGCCGTCGTCGATGCGACGCGGCGCGCGGAGACCATTCCCATCGCAGGCTTTGTTGCCATGGCGCGTGAATTGGCAGATATACGAAACGAAGCTGAATAACAGGAATTTCGGAGGAAGGAATATGGCCTTGATGCGCAGGCAGTCCCTGGTCAAGTTCGACGCGCCCTTGTGCGAGACCATCGTCGACACGCCGAAGCCGCAAGGACGCGAGGTGCTGGTGCGCATCGAGCGCTGCGGTCTCTGCCATTCCGACCTGCACATCCAGGACG
This sequence comes from Bradyrhizobium sp. USDA 376, assembly GCF_054063675.1. Lineage (NCBI taxonomy): Bacteria > Pseudomonadati > Pseudomonadota > Alphaproteobacteria > Hyphomicrobiales > Nitrobacteraceae > Bradyrhizobium > Bradyrhizobium sp. USDA 376. The sequence goes on along the minus strand of NZ_JBSSGN010000001.1, from coordinate 5,935,938 downwards.
GCTATGCCGATCTCGGCGGCGGCAAGAAGCTCGACACCACGCGCGGCATGACACTGCCCTTCACGCTCGGCCACGAGATCGCTGGTGTCGTCGACGAAGTCGGTCCCGACGTTCCCGCCGGCCTCATCGGGGCGAAGAAAGCGGTGTTTCCCTGGATCGGCTGCGGCCAGTGCCGCGACTGCGCCAACGGCGACGAGAATCTCTGCGCCAAGCAGCGCTTCCTCGGCGTCTCCATCGACGGCGGTTTCGCCACCCATGTCCTGGTCCCCGACGCAAAGTACCTGCTCGATTACGATCCCCTGCCCGTGAACCAGGCCGCGACGCTGATGTGCTCGGGCGTCACCGCCTACGGCGCGCTCAAGCGCCTGGTCGATCGTCCGCGCCAGCGCAATTTGCTGCTGATCGGCCTCGGCGGCGTCGGCATGATGGGCCTGTCGTTCGCGCAGGCCATGTTCAAGCAGCCGATCACGGTCGCCGACCTCTCGCCGGCCGCGCGCGAGACCGCGCTGAAGAACGGCGCGGCCGTTGCCTACGATCCGTCCGAGCCCGACGTGATCAAGCGCATCCTGAAAGAGACCGAGGGCGGCTTCGACGAGGTGGTCGATTTCGCCGGCAACGAGAAGTCGATGGCCTTTGCGGTCGCGGTCGCCGCGCGCGGCGGCAAGGTCGTGGTCTCCGGCCTGATGGGCGGCCAGTTCACGCTGCCGATGGTGCAATGGGTCTACAAGCGCCTGACCGTCGAAGGCTTCATGGTCGGCACGCTCGCCGAAGGCCACGAGCTCATGGCGCTCGCCCGCGCCGGCAAGATCAAGCCGACGCCGATGCGCGAGGAGCCGATGGGCGACGTGCAGAAATGGATCGACGAGCTGCGCGCCGGCAAGGTCGTCGGCCGCATCGTGCTGAAGAACTAGGAGACGGGGAACCTGAAGCTCCCTGCGGCGAGATCGAATGCCTCGCCGCGGAACACCGGCGGCTGCGCTGCGTTGGCAGCACATGTCCATCCGCTGCACCGTCGAGAGCGCATTCTTCATTGCCTGGAGCTGCCTGGAGCAGAGCGGCGAGCTCGGCGCGCCGGACGAGACTGCAAACTTTCTTCTCGACTTCATTGAAGCGCAGCTCAGGACCGGCGAACGCCGGGAGCTGATACTCGCGAACCGCGCGATCGACGCCTGGCGCGCACACGCGGCCAGGAGTCGGCCGCAGGAGACTCGCTTCGGATGACCGACGGCGGCGGCGCCGACCGCGGCCATCGCTTTCCACTGGACGCCTCAGGGTTTTGCCGGATTCCGATAGTGATTTCGTCGTGCCTCACTCGACCGGGACTTGCCGCCGGGAAAACCACAACTTGCATCGGCCCATGAATGGCCGTTCAATGCCGGTTTGAACCGACGCCGCATTACTTTTTGGTTTTCTGGAATGCGAACTTTTCTCATTATTCTCGGCATCTGGCTGCTGATCAACGTGCTCTTCGTCGTCATCATGATGCCGCCGCGCAAGCCGCGGAAGCCGGATCATCCGCGCTCATCGGCCGGGCTCGCGCCGGCAGCCATCGAGCCCAACGCCTACCCTTTCGATGAGGACGAGAAGGTCTCGCTTCGCCACACCATCATCGCCATTGCGATGGGCGCGCTGTTCTCGCTGACGCCGCCGTTGCTCCAGGCGGTCGACGACATCAAGCGGCTGGTCAGGAAGTACCGCAAGTCGGGCCAGGCGCCCGAAGCCGAAGACAGCCAAGGATCGCTGGAGGCGGTGTCCCAAGACCTCCGCACGCGCGAGGAGCGCACGACAGCCGGAGAATCCTCGACCGACGATCGGAACGCGCCGAAGCGCTAGCGCCTAGATTCTCTTCGCAGATTCCGCTTCAGGCGAGACATTGGAACGTCGCGCGCCGCCAGCGCGTTGGCTCTCCAGCAAGGCTACGACCGGGTCGGAGCCGATGACAAGAGCAGGCGCAGCCTGCTCCGAAGAACACGCCAAACACCGGTAGCGGGCGCGTGGGATGAGCGATCACGCATGGGGATCGAAAAGAGGAGCAACGAGTTGGTCAATCCAGGCAAGTGGTACGATCCCATCTCCGAGCGCTGGATCGCGCCGCGCGAACCGCGCCATGAGACAACGTCGTCCCAGGTGAGCGAGAACCACGTCCGCGAGCTTGAGAGGACCGTCGAAGTCAAACGCATCTGGCGAGCACTGGTCGATTGCTGCGCACGTGACTGATGTTCTCCGCGCGCGTCGAAACCGGAACCTCCAGTCAGCAGAGCTGTTGTCATTTGCATGAGCGATCCTGCACTCCCCGCAAGGCCGGTCGCAGCTGCAGTACGATATCTGTCGATCATCGTCGGTTGCGCCTGCCTGCTTCTCGCTGTCATCTGCTTTGCCATCGCGGCACAGGTCTTCATTCAGACCGGTGTGTTTGCGCAATCCTACGCGATGGTCGGCCTCGTTAGCGCCATGCTGGGGCTTCTGGCGCTGATGCTGGCGCGCGTGTGGAAATAGGTGCTCGCGACGGTCCGTAGGTCCGTAGTAGGTCCGTAGGATGGGTTGAGCCCTTGCGAAACCCATCACTTATCTAACGTCGCTCTCCGTATTTGCGACCGTCATTCATCACGGATATTCATGGCTTATCCCGATAACTCCAAGCCAGATTTATCGGCTAATCAAATAAACACCGAGCCGCTAGCTCTGCGGCATGACCGCTCAATCTCCCTCTCCTGCCGCGCCCTGGAGCGCGGTTCTTGCATTGTCGCTGTGCGCCTCGACGCTGGTGGCCTCCGAGTTCATGCCCGTGAGCCTGCTCACGCCAATCGCGACCGATCTACACCTGAGTGAAGGCCAGGTTGGGCAGGCGATCGGGGTGTCCGGACTGTTCGCCGTGCTCACGAGCCTGTTCATCGCGGCCGTGACCAGCGGCGTCGATCGCCGCTCCCTGCTGCTCTCCCTGACCGCACTGATGGTGCTGTCCGGCAGTGTCGTATCCTCAGCTCCCGATTACGTGACGCTCATGGGTGGCCGGGCGTTGATCGGGATCGTGGTCGGCGGCTTCTGGTCGATGTCGGCGGCGACCATGATGCGCCTTGTACCCGCGGGCGACGTGGCGCGGGCGCTTGCCATCCTCAACGGCGGCAATGCGCTGGCCACCACCGTCGCAGCGCCGCTCGCCAGCTTTCTCGGCCAATATATCGGCTGGCGCGCCGCATTCTTCTGCGTCGTGCCGGTCGCGGCAGCGACGCTCGTCTGGCAATTCCTGACCCTTCCCGCAATGCCCGATCGGACGCGGTCCGGCGCTGCGGCCACCTTCCGTGTCTTGCGCCGGCCGCAGGTCGCCTATGGCATGCTCGCCGCTGCGCTGTTCTTCCTCGGGCAGTTCTCGCTCTTCACCTATCTGCGCCCGTTCCTCGAGACCGTCACCCACGCAAGTGTTTCCACCCTCTCTGCACTGCTTCTGATCCTCGGTGTTGCGGGCCTCGTGGGCACATCGTTCATCGGATTCATCCTCAGGCCGCACCTCCATGCCGCACTGATCGCCATGCCGCTCGCCATGGCCGCCATCGCCATTGGCCTCGTGACCTTCGGATCATCGCTCGTCGCGACGACCATTCTGCTGGGGTTGTGGGGCCTGATCGGCACGGCGGCGCCCGTGGGTTGGTGGACCTGGCTGGCCCAGACCCTGCCTGACGATGCCGAGGCCGGCGGCGGCCTGATGGTTGCGGTGGTCCAGCTGGCCATCGCGACAGGCGCCGCCTTCGGCGGCCTGCTCTTCGACAGCATCGGCCATCGGGCCACCTTCCTGTTCAGTGCCCTCACCCTGTGCTTGTCGGCCGGCGCTTTCTTTCTCGGCACCCGTCGCCGAGCTCCGAAACCTGCCCATGCAGCTCACGACGGGTGCACCAGCGCTGCGCGCTCATGATGCGGTGGAGCGCCGCCTGCCCGGTCACGATCGCGACCGCTTCCTCGCCCATGATATGAGCAGCGCGCCGCCGGTTCCGTGGACAGGATCGGTCTTCGGCTTGCGGACCCTGGCGATGCGTTTGACGGCGTCAGGACGCTCTCGCATGTCGGTGCACTCGTCGTACGTTCCGTCCGGCGGGTAAGCTTCGACAACAAGAAAGTCCCGACTGGACTCGATCAGCCGGTGTCCGGTGCCCGCGGGCAGAACCAGAACGTCTCCGGCTTTCACACTCAAGATGCGGCCCTTGATCCCGCCGCACTCGATCCTGGCCGTGCCGCGCGCTACGCCCGTCACTTCATGGATTTGCGAATGATAGTGGACGAAGCCGTACACGGTGTCGCGCCACGACCGGCCCCAGCCATTCGTATCGAACAGCGTGTCGATGATGACCTCTGGCGGGAAACGCCGGCCCTTAAGCTTCACCGCCCCGCGATAGAACAGCACCGGAAAACGCGGATTGTTCGGCACGATGCCATCGTCGCGAAAATGGATGGCTGTCGGTTTCCGGACCCGCACCAGCGCCCGCAGCGTCGCCGCATCGGGACGCCCCTCCACGAGCTTCTTGGCAAAATTCTTGATCTGATCCTCGACCAGCATGGCATCACCTCAGCCGCGATTCAACGGCGGCAGAGCTGAGAAGTTTCTATGCGCGCGCGAGGCACGCGGGGCCGGAATCTATCGGGCCGCACGTTCTGCCGCACGATGGATTCCGGGTTCGCGCTTCCGCGCGCCCGGGATGACGGGCAGAGGTTGGGGCGGGCCCCTCGCAAGGCGTCGGGCAAAACATCTCGTCAAGTCTCGTCCGCAAAAATATTTTGCTTTTCCGAATTTCGGATTTGTGGCATACAGCACCCCATCCTGGCCCAGCCAAAGGGGCGTTCGCGACCGTCACGAGATGCGGGCCGGGGTGCGGTGGACGCGGCAGCGCCGGCGCGATCAGCGTGGTGACAGGGCGGGCAACCGTGAGTCCTCACGTGACGCGGCACGACACGGCGCAGTTACAGCGGTTTCGTCGATTGTCGGGAGTGAGCACGCGCCAGCCCCTGATGATCCGGCAAAACCGTCCGCGGACGGAGAAGTCGTGTGGTCCTGACGCCCGGGGTCTGTGCGTCAAGGCTTGCGGTGATGTGGCGGCCCGACCGGGCACGCGCATCAGTCATCGGCAAGGCGACGGGGGCAATAGTGCATCGCTCCCCGGGGAGAGCACGAAGGACACCGTTAAAACCATCCGCGCAGGGAAGGCCGGGCGACCGGCAACACCTGTGATCCACCCCGTGTGCACTTTCCGTAGCGCACGGATCTGCGGGTGCCAGCCGGCGCCCGGCCTTCCCTGCGCCCTTTGGCATCCAACGGGCGGCAAACGACAGCAAGCCTCGGGCAGGAGTTGCCGCGGGATCGCGAAGCCATGGGGAACTCTAATGCGAGGAGTCTTGTCGCGGCCTTCCGCTTCTCGGGAACTTGGACCTGACGTCGTAAAAGTCTGGCCGAAAAAGGCCGGCAGCGCGGCGGAACGAACGCGCCGCAGGCCTAATTCAAGCCACATCCTCTCCGGATTTGCGGCTCATTGCCACCCAACTCTTTGACGAGAAAGGGATGGTTAAGAGTTGCGTCATGCGTAACCGGGAGACCAGGATGGGCAACCGAACCGCGAAATTCGTATCTGCGCTTGTTGGCAGCATCATTGCCGGCGCACCACTCGCCGCCGTGTCGCAGAACGCGCCGAGCGCATCGAATACGGCCGGTGCGGCCGACGAGTGCCTTGCTTCACCGAAGGGCGCCGCGCCAAAGGGGCAGCACTGGCGCTATCGCGTCGAGCGCGGGACCAAGCGGCAATGCTGGTATCTACGCGCCGAAGGCAGCAACGCCACGCAAAGCGCGCAGGCGACGACCGACGGTCAAAATGCCGATGCAGCCGCGCCGCCCTCCGTGCAGAATGCGCGTGCCGAATACATCGCCCCGCAGACCGCTGCCGCAGCGACTGCGCCGCCGGTCGCGCAGCAGCCGCCGGGCGCCACCACGGACGCCAATTCAGAACAGCCCGCTGTTGCCACGCGCTGGCCTGATACCTCCACAACGCCCGCTGCGCCGCAGCCGGTGCCCGCTCCCGTCGCGCCAGCCCCGCAGCCGAGCGCAAAGCCGGCCGCGGCCGAAATTCCCGCCGACAAGCCGACGGGCTCGCTCCAGATGCTGCTGCTCGTCGTCGGCGGCGCGCTGGCGCTCGCCGGCATCCTCGCCAGCCTCATCTACCGCTTCGCCGGCGCGCGCGTCCGCGTCCAGGCGAGTGAACACCGTCGCGTGAATTGGGACGATCGGGAGCACCATAACCAGGACCGTGCGCCCTGGCTCAATGCGATGCCGGCCGCACCGCGCGCACAGCAGCCGCGCCCGATCGACTTCGATGCCGTGCGTCCGCAGGCCGCGCAACTTGCCGCGATCGACCGCGAGATCGATGTGATCGAAGCGCACGAGCCGCCGGCCGTTGCCGAAGCCGTGCAGCCCGATGCGGAAAAGATCCCGATGTTCGACAAGCAGTTCGAGATCGAGACCCGTGCGCCCCGATTGGCTGCGAACGAGGCCGCTGAACAACACGATGACCGCAATCAGGATGCAGTCGACGTCGACATCATCACGACGATGCTGGAACGGCTGCTGAGGGAAGGGCCGCGACTGTCGCAGCCTAGCCCTGCAGCTGAGCTTGCAGCCCTCGCACAAAGCCGACGAGGCCCGTCCGCCGCTCGCGCTTGAGCCGTTCGGCCTTCAGGATCAACTGCACCTCGGCGAAGGCCGCGTCGACATCGTGGTTGATCACGATGTAGTCGTACTCGGCCCAGTGGCTCATCTCGTCACTGGCGCGGCTCATGCGCTTGCGGATCACCTCGTCGGAATCTTGCGCGCGCGAATGCAGCCGCTTCTCGAGGTCGGCGGCCGAAGGCGGCAGGATGAAGACGCGAACAACATCGACGCTCGCTTTCTGGTGCAGTTGCTGTGTGCCCTGCCAGTCGATGTCGAAAAGCACGTCCTGCCCGGCCGACAGTGCCGCCTCCACCGGAGCACGCGGCGTCCCGTAGAGATTGTCAAACACGGTGGCCCATTCGAGCAGTTCGCCCTGCTCCACCATCGTCTCGAACTTGGGCTTGGTGACGAAGAAGTAGTCGCGCCCCTCGACCTCTCCCGGCCGCATCTGGCGCGTGGTCGCCGACACTGACATCTTCAGGCCGGGCTCCCGCTCGAGCAACATCCGCGACAACGTCGTCTTGCCAGCGCCCGACGGCGAGGACAGCACGAACATCAAGCCGCGCCGCTCGACACCGTCAGTTCCGTGACCGCCCGTCGTCATCGATCACTCCAGATTCTGGACCTGCTCGCGGAACTGCTCGACCACGTTCTTCATGGCGAGTCCCGTATTGGTGAGCTCGATGTCGTTCGACTTCGAGCAGCAGGTGTTGACCTCGCGGTGAAACTCCTGCGCCAGGAAGTCGAGCTTGCGCCCGATCGGGCCGCCCTTGCCGATCAGCTCGCGCGCCTGCGCGATGTGCGAGGCGATGCGGTCGAGCTCCTCGCGGATGTCGGCCTTGGTCGCGATCAGGATCGCCTCCTGCATCAGGCGGTCGGAATCGAAACGGTCGGAGGTGTCGAGCAGGGTCGCGATCTGCTCGGCGAGCCTCGCCTTGATCGCCTCGGGCTTGCGGCCCGGCGAGCCTTCCGCCTTCTTCGCCAGCGTCTCGATCTCGTCGACCCGCTGGGTCAGGATCTGGCCGAGCGAGATCCCCTCGCGCTTGCGCATCGCGACGAGCTCGTCGAGCGCCTTGTCGAAGGCCTCCGCGGCAGCGGCACGGGCCGCCTTGTCCTCCTCCTCCTCGCCCTCGGGCTCGGCGACCTCGACGACGCCCTTGATGGCGAGCAGGCCGTCGATGCTGGGCGCCACGGCGTCGACCTTGCCGGAGATCAGCGCGGCGGCTTTCAGCACCGCATTGAGCACGTCCTCGTTGACGCGGACCGTGGCGGCCGCATTGGTGCGCTTGACGTTGAGATTGGCGTAGACCGTGCCGCGCGAGAGCAGCTCGCCGGCGCGCTTCTTGGCATGGGCCTCGAGCTCGTCGAACCCCTGCGGCAGCCGCACCCTGAGGTCAAAGCCCTTGGCGTTGACCGACTTCAATTCCCATTCGAACGTGTACGGCCCGCTAGCGCCGTGGCTTCGGGCAAAGCCGGTCATGGACGACAGCGCCATCAGGTCAGATTCTCCGGAACGAAAGGATTCGCGAGGCTATCAAGCCACGCGAATCTTAAGACTATTTTGCAGGAAAGTGGAATCCGCAAAGTGCCGTAGGCAGGTCTGCACTGCCTAGCGCTGGACCACCGGCGGCGAGGACTGCACCGCGCCCTGCCGGGCCGGCGCGGGATTGGCTGGATTGGCCGGGCGCGTCGCCGGCGGCTTTTTCTGCTGGTTCGGCCGCGCCGGCGTGGTCGCGGTCGGCGCGTCGGCAGCGCCAGGCGCGGCGGCCGGGGGGCTGCGCGTCCTCGGCCGGCTCGACCGTGTCGTTCTGGATCTGCTTCTCCATCGCCCGCAGCTTGGCGACGTTCTTCTGGTGCGCGTCGTAGGTCTCGGTGAAGGCATGCCCGCCGGTGCCGTCGGCGACGAAATAGAGGTCGCGCGTGCGGGCCGGGTTGGCGGCGGCTTCCAGCGAGGCGCGGCCCGGGTTGGAGATCGGGCCCGGCGGCAGGCCGTCGATCACATAGGTGTTGTAGGGCGAAGGCTGCGTGATCTCGCTGCGCTTGATCGGACGTCCCAGCGTGCCCTTGCCGCCGACGAGGCCATAGATGATCGTGGGATCGGACTGCAGCTTGATCCTCTGCTTCAGGCGATTGACGAACACGGCGGCAACGCGGCTGCGCTCGTCGGGCTTGCCGGTCTCCTTCTCGACGATCGAGGCCAGCGTCACCAGTTGCTCGGGAGACTTGACCGGAACGTCCTGGTTGCGGCGCTCCCAGATCTCCGCCAGCACGCGCTTGTGCGCCTGCTGCATGCGCTGGATCACCTGCTCGCGCGTGGTGCCGCGCGGGAACTTGTAGGTCTCGGGCAGCAGCGTTCCCTCGCGCGGCAGCTCGCGCACGCTGCCGGTGAAGATGTCGTTGTCGGACAGCCGCGCCACGATCTGCTCGGAGGTCAGGCCTTCCGGGATCGTCACCGCATGCTGCACCACCTTGCCCTCGACGATGGTGGCGATGACGTCGCGCAAGGATGCGTTCTTCTGGAACGAATACTCACCGGGCTTGAGGTCCGAGCTCGCCTTCAGCGCCGCGACGCTGGCGATGAACACCCACGGATTGACGTCGGTGACGCCTTCCCGGTTCAACGTCTCGGCGATGTCGCGTTTGCCGGCACGCTGCGGGATGTTGACGATCTTGTCTTCCCTGAGCGGCCCGGGTGCTTCCAACACCTGCCGGCCGTAATAATACACCCCGCCGGCGCCGAGCATCGCGATCAGCAGCAGGGTGATGATGGCATTGCCGACGACCACGAAGGGGTTGCGCGCGCGCTCCGATCGCTTCGGCGGCGGCGGAACCTGTTCGGGCTCGAGCGCTGCCCGCGGACTCCGGGGCGAAATGGGCGGCCTTTCACTCATCGAAGCAACCTGAATCCTGCCGGTTCAATCTCGGCCTGACAATCGCTTGCCCAGCCAAATGCACGCGCCCACTTCTATGACTATCGCCGAATACGGCAAAACGGTGGATTCGTCTCAAAAGCAAACTAGCTGGCCAAACGCCGGACGATCACCGACGCATTGGTGCCGCCAAAACCGAAAGAGTTCGACAACGCGACGTTGACCTCACGTTGCTTCGCCTTATGCGGCACGAGATCGATCGCCGTCTCCACCGACGGATTGTCGAGGTTGATGGTCGGCGGCACGACATTATCGCGAATCGCGAGAATGGCGAAGATCGCCTCGATCGCGCCGGCCGCGCCCAGGAGATGGCCGGTCGACGACTTGGTCGAGGACATCGCAATCTTGGAGGCGGCATTGCCGAGCAGACGCTCGACCGCGCCGAGCTCGATCTCGTCGCCGAGCGGCGTCGAGGTGCCGTGCGCGTTGATGTAGTCGAGATCGGACGGCGTCAGGCCGGCACGCTTCAGCGCCGCCGACATGCTGCGGAAACCGCCATCGCCATCGGGCGACGGCGACGTGATGTGATAGGCATCGCCCGACAGACCGTAGCCGATCACCTCGGCGTAGATCCTGGCGCCGCGGCGCCTGGCGTGATCCAGTTCTTCCAGCACGAGGACGCCGGCGCCCTCGCCCATCACGAAGCCGTCGCGGTCCTTGTCGTAGGGACGCGAGGCCTTTTCGGGTGTCTCGTTGAATCCGGTCGAGAGTGCACGCGCGGCGTTGAAGCCGGCAATGCCGATGCGGCTGATCGGCGATTCGGCGCCACCGGCGACCATGACGTCGGCATCGCCGAGCGCGATCAGGCGAGCGGCATCACCGACCGCATGCGCCCCGGTCGAGCAGGCCGTGACCACCGAATGGTTCGGCCCCTTCAGCCCGTGCGCGATCGAGACGTAGCCGGAGGCGAGATTGATCAGGCGGCCCGGGATGAAGAACGGCGACACCCGGCGCGGCCCCCGCTCCTTCAGGAGGATCGCGGTGTCGGCGATACCGGTGAGGCCGCCGATGCCGGACCCGATCATGGTTCCGGTCGCGCACTTGTCCTCCTCGGTCTCGGGATGCCAGTTGGCATCGTCGAGCGCCTGACCCGCAGCCGCCATGCCGAAGATGATGAAGTCGTCGACCTTGCGCTGGTCCTTCGGCTCCATCCACTTGTCGGGATTGAAGGTGTCGTTGGTACCGTCGCCGCGCACGACGGTGCATGCGTATTTGGTCTGAAGATCGGAGACATCGAAGCTCTCGATCGGGCGCGCACCGCTTTCGCCGTTGAGGATGCGTTTCCAGGTCGGTTCGACGCCGCAGCCGAGCGGCGACACCATGCCGAGACCAGTGACGACAACCCGCCTCATATCCGAAAACTCCGCATCGAAAGATTCACGGCCAATAACAAGAAACCGGCTGGCCGCTGCGAAGCGGCCCGTCCGGTTTCAATTGTTGTCCCCGCGAAAATAGAAGAGCCTTAGCTCTTCGCGTTCTTCTCGAGAAATTTCGTGGCGTCGCCGACGGTGAGAATCGTTTCCGCAGCGTCGTCCGGAATCTCGCAACCGAATTCTTCTTCGAACGCCATCACCAGCTCGACGGTGTCCAGACTGTCGGCGCCGAGGTCGTCGATGAAGCTCGCAGCGTCGACAACCTTCTCGGGTTCAACACCAAGGTGTTCGACCACGATCTTCTTAACCCGCTCGCCAATGTCACTCATTGCTTAACCTCGTGTTGTTCCCTGTAGACCCGACCCCCCGGGACGATACGAGCCGTCGTGGTCGTTTAGTGCCTTCGCTTACGAACTTTGATTTGGCCCCATCCTAACCGATGCAGGGCCCGGCGAACGACGGCCAAGGCTCCGCATCGCCAATATACAGGGTTTCAAAAACCTGCAATGGCGTTCTTTGCCCATCCGTTGAAGGTCCGGTTATCATACTTCAATTGCCTTGACTACAAGCCTCATTTCGCTCCGGAAACGGCCGTTTGCCGCATCCCGCGCCGCCCCTGTGGGCGGTGCGGGATGAGGGCTTCAGATCATGGCCATGCCGCCATTGACGTGGATGGTCTGGCCAGTGACATAGGCCGCTTCGTTCGAACTCAGGTAGACGGCGGCGGCGGCGATGTCCTCGGGCGTCCCCAGGCGGGCAGCCGGAACCTTGGTCAGGATGGTCTCGCGCTGCTTGTCGTTCAGCGCATCCGTCATCGGCGTCTTGATGAAGCCGGGCGCGATGCAGTTCGCGGTCACGCCGCGCTTGGCGTATTCGGCTCCGAGAGTCTTGATCATGCCGATCAGGCCCGCCTTCGATGCAGTATAATTGCCCTGCCCCGGATTGCCGGTGACGCCGACCACCGAGGTGATCGCGATGATGCGGCCGAAGCGCTTGCGCATCATCAATTTGGTGGCGGCGCGCGCCAGGCGGAAGGTCGCGGTCAGATTGACGTTGATGACCTCCTCCCAGTCTTCGTCGCGAAGCTGCACGAAGAGATTGTCGCGCGTGATGCCGGCATTGGCGACGAGGATGTCGACCTGCCCCATCGCGGCTTCCGCGGCGGGCACCAGCGCCTCGACCTCGTCGGCCTTGGAGAGATTGCAGGGCAGCACGTGCGCGCGCTCGCCGAGCTTGCCGGCAAGCTCGTCCAGCACTTCCTTGCGCGTCCCTGATATGGCGACGGTGGCGCCCTGCGCATGCAGCGCCTGCGCGATCGCGCCGCCGATGCCGCCGGTCGCGCCGGTGACGAGCGCCTTTTTGCCAGTGAGGTCGAACATTAAAAACTCCTCCAAAGCACGATCCGGAAAAGTGTGCAGCGGTTTTCCGGAAAGATCGTGCGCAAACTTAGGCCTGCTTCGCAGCGGCCAATGCATCCTTGGCGGCGGCAATGTCGTTCGGGCCGCCTACGGCAACACCGACGGCACCGTCGGCGATACGCTTGACGAGTCCCGTCAGCACCTTGCCTGCGCCGATTTCAAAGAAGCGGGTCACGCCCTGCCCAGCCATATAGGCAACCGACTCGCGCCAGCGCACGGTGCCGGTGACCTGCTCGACCAGGCGGCGGCGAATCTCGTCGGGATCGGTGATGGCGCTCGCCAGCACGTTCGACACCAGCGGCGCGGCCGGCGCCTTGATCGTGACCTTCGCCAGCGCCTCGGCCATCGCGTCGGCGGCAGGCTGCATCAGTTTGCAATGGAACGGCGCAGATACCGGCAGCAGCATCGCGCGCTTGGCGCCTTTGCCCTTGGCGATCTCCACGGCGCGGTCGACCGCCGCCTTGTCGCCGGAGACCACCACCTGCCCGCCGCCATTGTCATTGGCGGCCTGGCAGACCTGACCCTGCGCCGCCTCGCCCGCGACCTCCATGGCGGCCTCGTAATCGAGGCCGAGCAGCGCGGCCATTGCACCGGCGCCGACCGGCACGGCTTTTTGCATTGCGAGACCGCGGGTGCGAAGCAGCCGCGCGGTATCGGAAATCGTCAGGCTGCCGGCCGCGGCCAGCGCCGAATATTCACCGAGCGAGTGGCCGGCGACGAAGGCCGCGTCCCGCCCCACGGAAAAACCGGCTTCAGCCTCCAGCACGCGCAGGGTGGCGATGGACACCGCCATCAGCGCCGGCTGGGCGTTCTCGGTGAGCTGGAGGGTTTCGGCCGGACCATCCCAGATGGTGGCCGTGAGCTTCTCCCCAAGCGCGGCATCGACCTCGTCGAACACGGCGCGCGCCACCGGAAAGGCATCGGCCAGGGCCTTGCCCATGCCAACCGCCTGGGACCCCTGCCCCGGAAATGTGAATGCTGCCGTCATCGGCGCTCCCTGGATCGCTCGAGCCATTGTGTTCGAGAAGCCGGCAGCCGACTACGTCCGGCCCAAGCCTTGGTTCCCGATCATGCTCCAAAGGGGGCCGTAGACACTGTCTGGGGCCGGAATGTCAAGCCAAGAAGGGAACTTCGACGGGCATTCAACCGGGAATGCGGTCCCTCAAAACCCACCGGCCGTCTGGTTGGCATCGACCTTCGCCCCGGCCCGCGCGCGGCGCGCGCTGTTGACCAATTGTCCCGGCCGGTCGTCGCGGTCCGGCTTTGCCGTGGCGAGCCGCAGCACCGCCGCGTAACTCGGCTGCACTTCCATGCGGCCGGCATGCCGGCTCTCGCTCAGCAGACGATGCACCTTCGGCAGATTGTAGCAGGGCACGTAGAACAACAGATGATGCTCGAGGTGGTAGTTCACGTAGTACGGCGCGATGAACAGGCGCTCGAGAAAATTGGCGTGTGTCGTACGGGTATTGCGCAGGGGATCACTGCTGTCAGGCACGACGGCGTGCTCGGCGATGTTGCGGATGCGGGTGATGACCATCATCCAGGTGAATAGCGGCACCAGCCATAACAGCGGATAGGCCCACCACACACCGGCCGCGGCCAGCGCTGCGAACATCGCGGCATTGACGATGCATTGCGGACCGAGCTTGTCCCAGAAATGCGCCAGACGCTGCCGCCACGGCCAGTCCTTCGGCCCCAGCGCATTGAGCAGTTGCGCCTTGCGCTGCTGGTAACCGGTCTGTCCGGTGATGTCGCGAATGAACTTGCGGCGATAGCTCAGCCTTGTGATCGGAAACGACGCCGACAGCACCAGATCGGGATCGTCCTCCTGCTGGGTCCGCGCGTGGTGCTGCAGGTGATAGCGCCGGTAGCTGCGCGTCTCCGCGAACAGCGGATAAGCACAAAACCACTGGCTCAATGCCAGATTGATCTTCTCGTCGGCGGACAGGCAGCCATGCGCGCCGTCATGCATCAGGATCGCAAGGCCAAGCTGGCGCGAGCCGATGACGGCGACGGCGAGAACATAGGTGATCGGATTGGGCCACCACGCGACCAGTGCGATCGCGCCAATGATGAGCGCCCAGGCATGCGCGATCAGCGCGATGCCTTTCCACGTCACGCGCTGACGTACATCGGCGAGTTGGTCCTCGGTCAGGAAATCACGGGCACGCATGCGAAGCGCAGTCATGGTTTAACTCTCCTCGTCCGAAGGGGGAGCTGCATCGCGGTCGTCGACAAGGCGCAGGCGTGCGGCCTCGCCGGTGGACTTCGCCTGCTCGCCAAGCACGCGCAGCATCTCGGCGCAGAGCTCATCCGGCGAGCGGCCCATGGCGTAGCCTTCCAGGATGACGCCGATGGCGACGGCCCAGAACCGGCGCGAGCTCTCGTCGGGCGCGCGCAGGGAGCGCCAGCCATGGCGCGCCACCTGGCCGGCATAGGCCCGCGCGCCCTCGGCGTGCAGGCGTTCGATGGTGCGCTCGACCAGCGGCGCCAGATCCTGGCGCCGACGTGTCAAGGTGAGCGCCTCCGCGAAAAAGGCGACCGAATCGCTCGCCGTCACCGTCTCGGCCAGCGCATGGGTGTACTCCCGCGGCGTGCGCGCCTTCAGCGCGGCCTGCTCGGTCGCGCGGGCCAGGTACAGCAGGTCGCGGCAGGCGCATTCGACGAAGAGCGCCTCCTTGGTGCGGAAGTAATAGGTGATCTGGCTCGGGAATGCGTTCGCGGCAGCCGCGATGTCGGTGATCGCTGTGCCCGACAGTCCCCGCTCCCGAAACAGCGGGCTTGCCGCATCCAGCAGCAGCGAGCGCATCTTGCGGCCGGCCGAGCGCGTAGCACGCGCCGCATGCTTGGGATCGCCAGCCGCCTCGAACGGCTCATGGACCGACTTTTCCGCCATGGGGTTCTCTCGCTCCGGTTATTTGTATGTCATACAAACAAATAGATCAAGCTGGATGTGGTATGGGTGGACCAATCCCGGGCCGGCACCAGCAACCCGGGCCGAAACCTGGCCCCAGAACCTTGCAAAGCCGGCCAAAATCCGTATAAGGCGCGCATCCGCAGACCCCGGCCGGGAGCTGAACGGACGGTCTCAGCAAATCATTCGTGATTTTGATGTGGCAGGGCCAGTCGGCCCGTCGTCCCGTGTTTCCGCCTTCTGAGCTTAATCCCAGAGTCCTTTCCGAAGGTCTCTTAAGGGCTTGACGCCGGGCGATGCGCCAACATGAGGAAAGGACCACCATGGCTCTTTATGAGCATGTTTTTCTCGCGCGTCAGGACGCGAGCCCGCAGCAGGTCGAAGAGCTGACTGCGCAGATGACCGGTATCGTCGAGGGTCTCGGCGGCAAGGTCACCAAGACCGAGAATTGGGGCGTTCGCTCCCTCACCTACCGCATGAACAAGAACCGCAAGGCGCACTTCGTGCTGCTCAACATCGACGCGCCGTCCGCGGCGATCGCCGAGATCGAGCGCCAGGAGCGCATCAGCGAAGACGTGATCCGCTATCTCAGCGTCCGCGTCGAGGAACTCGAGGAAGGCCCGTCGGCGATGATGCGCAAGGCCGATCGCGATCGCGAGCGTGACGATCGTGGCGGCGGCTTCCGCGGCGAGCGTGAAGGCGGCTTCCGTGGCGACCGCGAGGGTGGTTTCCGCGGCGGTGATCGTGACGGTGGTGGCTTCCGCGGTGATCGCGGCCCGCGCCGTCCGCGCGAAGAAGCTGAAACCACGACGGATGGGGAGTAAGATCAATGGCTGAAGCTGGTGCACGCCGTCCGTTTTTCCGTCGTCGCAAGAGCTGCCCGTTCACGGGCGCCAATGCTCCGAAGATCGACTACAAGGACTCCAAGCTGCTGATGCGTTACGTCTCCGAGCGCGGCAAGATCGTGCCGAGCCGCATCACCGCGGTGTCCGCGAAGAAGCAGCGTGAGCTCGCCCGCGCCATCAAGCGCGCGCGGTTCCTGGGCCTGTTGCCCTACGTCATTCGCTGATACGACCAATTCGACCGGCGGCCGTCGCGCCGCCGGTTGCACTTTCTGAACTCATAAGGCTTCCGGGTCGTCCGGTCGCCGATGGTTGGGGCAAGTCGCCTCTAACCGCTCGAAGGGAGCGGGACAGCTGATGATGGCCTTTGGACTGATAGCCCTGATCGCCGGCGCTGCGTCGGCCCTGATGTTCGCCTCGATCGTTTCAGGCGCGCTGATCTCGCTCGTCCTTTTCTATCTTGCGCCGCTGCCTTTGATGGTCGCCTCGATCGGCTGGGGACCGCTCTGCGCGAGCCTTGGCGGCATCAGTGCTGCGATCGGCCTCGGCGCCCTGTTCGGCCTGCCCTACTGTATCGCCTTCGCCGTCACCGTCGCGCTGCCGGCCTGGTGGCTCGGCCACCTCGCCCTGCTCAGCCGGCAGGTCAGCCCCGTCGCGTCTGACGGCGCCACCGAGGCGCCGGCCGAGCCCGAGCTCGAATGGTATCCGGTCGGCCGCCTTCTGGTGTGGATCGCGGGCTTCGCGGCCCTGACCACGATCGCCGCCCTGCTCACGCTCGGCACCGACGCCGAGACCATCACCGGCACGCTGCGGCGTGGCCTGATGCGCATCCTCCGCACCACCGATCCGCAGACTTCCGGTGAAGCCGGCCAGTTCGTCGACGCGCTGGTGCGCATTGCGCCGGCCGCCGCGACCATCGTCGCGATGATGACGCTGACCCTCAACCTCTGGCTCAGTGCCAAGGTGACGGCGACATCGGGCCGGCTGCGCCGTCCCTGGCCGGATCTGAAGACGGCGGAGCTGCCGCCGATGACGCTGGTGGCGCTCTGCATCGCGCTCGCCTTCTGCTTCACCGGCGGGCTGCTCGCAATCGTCGCGCAGATCACAACGGCCGCGCTGATGATGGGCTATGCGCTGACCGGCTTTGCCGTGCTGCATACGCTGACGCTGGCGCTGAAGAGCCGCACCTTCTGGCTCGGCTCGACCTATGCCGTCGTGGTCGTGTTCGGATGGCCCGTCATCGCGATGGTGATCCTCGGCCTTGCGGACGCCGTGTTCGGCTTCCGCGAGCGCTTCCTGCGCAACCGGCAGCCGCCACCGCTGCCAACCCCTTAAGTCCAACCCTGAAACTGAAACCCAGAGCACTTCAAAGGAGAACGAATATGGAAGTCATTTTGCTGGAACGCGTCAACAAGCTTGGCCAGATGGGCGAAGTCGTGAAGGTTCGCGACGGCTATGCCCGCAATTTCCTGCTCAAGCGTGGCAAGGCGCTGCGCGCCACCGCCGACAACCGTGCCAAGTATGACGGCATGAAGGCCGATCTCGAAGCCCGCAACCTCGCCTCCAAGGCCGAAGCGGCCAAGGTCGCCGAGAAGATCGAGGGCAAGAACATCGTCGTAATCCGTCAGGCCTCGGAAGCCGGCCAGCTGTTCGGCTCGGTCAACGTGCGTGACATCGTCATCGCGTTTGAAGCCGACGGCGTTTCTCTGGCTCGCCCGCAGATCCAGCTCGACGCGCCGATCAAGACCATCGGCAAGCACACCATCACCGTCGCCGTCCACCCCGAGGTCGAGGTCGAGATCACCGTCACGGTTGCCCGCAGCCAGGACGAGGCCGAGCGCATCAACCGCGGCGAGGACATCTCGACCCGCAACGAGGACCGCGATGCGGCCGCCGAGGCGATCGCCGCCGCCGGCGAGTTCTTCGATCCGGAAGCCCAGCACGACGAGGTCGAGCCGGCCCCGGCTGCGGAAGAGACCGAGAAGTAAATACGCCAGCTCGTCATTCCGGGGCGATGCGAAGCATCGAACTACGGTGCGCAATTGCGCACCTGAGAATCTCGAGATTCCAGGTCCAGCGCTAATGCGCCATCCCGGAATGACGAACACAATCAAAAGCCCGGTCGCCTCAAGCGGCCGGGCTTTTCGTTTTGGCGCCGACGTCCTCGCTCAGCATCGCGATCGAGGCGAGCGCGGTTGCCGTATGCTTCTCCACGCCGTCACTGACGCAGAACACGTCGGCGGCGACCACCGAGACCTGGCGACCCGGCTTGATCACCCGGGCACGGCAGATCAGCTTCTCGCCGACCGCGGGCGACAACAGGTTGAGCTTGTATTCCGCCGTCAGCGCCGGTTGGCCGCGCGAGGTCGCCGCCGCGATCGTCGTGGCGTTATCGACCAGGAAGGCGGTGACGCCGCCGTGAAAGAAGCCGTGCTGCTGCAAGAGCTCCGGCCGCCGCTCCACCGCGATGGTGCAAGTGCCGCGCGACAATTCCGACAGCTCGGCGCCGACCAGGTTCATAAAGCCCTGCCGGCCGACATTGGCGTGGATGCGCGCGGCGATCGGCTCAAATTCGGGATCTGCTTCGGTTCGCATGAGGCCTCTCCTTATTGCTTGTTGATGCGATCGGGCGGGCGCAGCGCACGGTTGGCGCAAACAATCAGCGTGTCAGCTTCGCTGCGTGGATCGGCGCGATCACGCCCCGACAGAAACGCGCGACAAAAAATCTGCGCCGGGCCGATCAGCTGGCTGACGAACATCACCGGCGTCATCGGCAGCAGTTCACCACTGGCAACCAGCGGCGCGCGCCAGCGCTCGATGCCCTCGGCAAGCCGCGCATTCTGCGCGCGCTGGGCGTCGCGCACGTCCTCGCCCCATTCGCTGCGCGAGATCTCGAAGAGATAGCGCGCCTCGCGCCGGCTGGTGACCACCCAATCGAGATGCGCCCGGATCAGCCGATCGATGCCCTGCCCGGCATCGGGAACAGGGTCGAGCGCCGCCAGCACCGCGGCGTGATAGTGCCTGAGCACCTCGAGGAACAACGCGCCCGCAAGCTCCTTCTTCGAGCCGAACACATGAAAAAAGCTGCCGTTGGAGGCACGCGCTTTGGTGCGGATCGCCGCCACAGTCGCGCCTTCGAAACCGACGCGGTCGAACACGGCGAGCCCCGCCGCCAACAGATCGTCACGCACGCTCGCCGTCATCCGCGCCTCCTAGAGTAATACTCTAGAGCGTCACTCTAACAGCGGTCAAGACGACGCGAAGGCCGCGATGACGCGGCCTTCGCAGGTCGATCGGAAAATGGGGGGCTTACCGCGAGATCGGCGGGGTCGGCGGGCCGGAGGATTCCGCCGGCGCGGGGGCCGCAGCGGTCGCAGGCGCCGGCTCCTGCGGCTTGGCCGCCGGTTCGGTGCTTGCGGCAGGTGCAGCCGGCTTGGGAGCCGCCTCTTCCGCCGCCTTGGGCGCAGCCGGCTCGGCGGGCCTTGCGGCGGCAGCCGGCGGAGCCGGCGTCACCTGCGGTACCGGATCGGACCGCAGCGCCGGAGCTTCGCTGCCGCGCGGCTCGACCTTGGCGGTATCAGGCTTGGCCTCGGCGGGCTTCTCGGACGGCTTGGTTTCGGACCTGGGTTCACCGGAGTCCACCTTCGCAGTCTCGGGCTTGGACTCCGCCTTCGGTTCGCTCTTCTTGTCTTCAGCGGCCGGCGCGGCGGTATCGACCTTCGGTGCGTCTTCGGTCCCGGGCTTGCCGCGACGCTTGCCCTTGCGTCCCTCTGGCGCCGGCTGGCCCTCGGGCTTTGCGCCCTCCTCAGCCGGCCGCGCGGCGCGCTTCTGGCGCCCCTCGGCGGCCGGAGCGGCCCCCTCGCCCTCCGGCTTGGCAGCGTCCTGAGAGCGTTGGCGGCGGCCCTGATGTTCAGGCGACTGGCCCGGAGCCGTATTGGCCTCTTTCTCCTTGGACCCGTCCTTCTTGCCGTCCTTGGCCTGGTAGCGGGTGTCGGTGGCGCCATTGGAGACCAGATAGGAGGCGAGGATGCCCGCCATGTCCGAGCTCGTGGTGTAGTGCTGGCGCAGGAAGCCCGGCAGCGAGCCCGGCGCCACGGACTTCAGCAGCCCGCGCGGGCTCTTGTGGCAGGCATTGCAGGTCTGCGCGAAGAGTTGGGACGGGGTCTTGCCGGCTTCGAGGTTCGTCGCCTGCGCAAGGACGGCATCGGTCGCGCCGAAGCCGATCAGAAGCAATACCGTCGCGAGGCTGAGCGCTCGGCTCGACATTCCCATCATCTCCATTGATTTTCCGCGCAGCCGGCAATCCGGCGCGCCGGCGGGTCACCTTTTAGCGGATTGAGCCGCGAATGGAAGCAGGCTCCGCCCGCAAGGTGTGGTTAAGCGCTTTTCGAATATCCGCATTGAACACAACGCAATAGCACCTTCGGAACATCCTCCCTAAATTTAGATGCAAACGCATAGGAACCCGAGCGGGACCCTGAGCGTCAGATGTGAAGGCCGGCTTAGTCGCATCTCTTCGGGTTCGCTCGAGAGGAAGGTGTCGATGGACCGCTTGTTGCGTCGATTCTTGTCTCAGTTCATCCGTCGCGGCTCGATGACGGTGACCACGGCGGCAGGATCGAAGTTCACTGTCGGCGACGGCTCTGGCGAGCCGGTCGCAGTGCGCTTCGTCACCGCGGAGGCGGAGCGCAAGATCCTCGTCAATCCCGAGCTCGGGCTAGGCGAGGCCTATATGGACGGCGAGTTCGTGGTCGAACGCGGCACCATAGCTGATGCCCTCGCGGTCCTGCTCGATCAACCCGACCTATTGCCGCAGTGGGCAAAGCCCTGGTGGCACCTGCGCTACCTGACGCGGCACCTGAAGCAATTCAATCCGCGCTCGCGTTCTCGCGCCAACGTCGCCCATCACTACGATCTCGACGCCCGGCTCTATTCGCTCTTCCTCGACGCCGACAAGCAATATAGCTGCGCCTATTTCGAGACGCCGGAGACGACGCTCGACGATGCGCAGCTCGCCAAGAAGCGCCACATCGCCGCAAAGCTGCTCATCAAGCGGGGCCAGCGCGTGCTCGACATCGGCTCGGGCTGGGGCGGGCTCGGGCTCTATCTCGCCGAGATCGCGGGTGCCGACGTCACCGGCATCACGCTGTCGACCGAGCAACTGCAGATCGCCAATGCGCGCGCGGCGGAAAAGGGCCTGACCGGATCGGCCAGATTCCTGCTCCAGGACTATCGCGACATCGACGGGCCGTTCGACCGCATCGTCTCGGTCGGCATGTTCGAACATGTCGGGGCGAGGTTCTACGATGCCTATTTCCAGCGCTGCGCCGAACTCCTGAACGAGAACGGGGTCATGCTGCTGCACTCGATCGGCCGTTCGCAAGGGCCGGATTCGACCAATCCCTGGATTGCCAAATACATCTTCCCCGGCGGCTACATCCCCGCTGTGTCGGAGGTGCTGCCGGCGATCGAGCGTGCGGGCCTTCTGGTCTGCGACATCGAGATCCTGCGCCTGCATTACGCCGAGACGCTGAAAGCCTGGCGGGAGCGCTTCATGGCCCGGCGCGAGGAGGCCGTGCAGCTCTACGACGAGCGTTTCGCATTGATGTGGGAATTTTATCTGGCGGCCTGCGAGATGACGTTCCGCAAGCAGGCCATGATGAACTTCCAGATCCAGCTCACCAAGCGTCAGGGCGTGGTGCCGATCACCCGTGACTACATCGCACGCAATGAATCCCGCCTGCGGGCCATCGAAGGCGGCGCCAGGACAAGACTGAGGCTCGCGGGTGAATAGGTCTTAATGACGCAGCATCGATATCGGGGACGCGCGGAAAGAGGCCGTTAACGCCAGTTGCGCCCGCAGTTCTGCCAGAACCTCCGGCGCGACCGGCTGGCGGCGCACTTCCGGACGCTCGGCGTGCTGCATGGCAGCGATCAACCCGGACAGCCAAAGCCGGCTGCCTGCCTCACTCCGCCACATCTGGTGCTGCCGTTCTGGCCGCATCGCTCGCCTCGTCTTTCCGTCGCGGGTTGGGACAATCCCCTGCCCGCCTGCCTGTTCCGGCCCTACCCCGAAAGATTCCGGGGAGTTGTGATCTACTTCACATTAGTCTGGTCGGGTCCGGCATAGACCGTCGCCATGAGCAAAGAGACCCAAACCTCATTCGACGTGCAGGACGACCTCCGCACCGATTACGCCCTGATCGTCACGGGCGTTGGGGCGGCGCTTGTTGCGCTGGTCTACCTCCTGCTGGTCTGAAGCCGAGCCGAAGGCGGCCAGTGCGCGTCATTTCGCGCGCTTCCAGATAGGTCTGCACGCCAATCCATAAGGTTCATGGTTTCGGACTTTTTCCATGGCCAGGGCCCGGTCGCCATTTGGGACGGGCGAGTTCCGCCAAAATCAGTCAAGCGCGGCGCATGCTGCGGCTGCTAATCATCCACCATTTTAACTGAGCGGTTGATAGCGGACAGCTTTCGCTTCCGCTTTGGCTTGAGGCGGCGCTTTATCCCGGCCCCGCATCTGCCCAAGAAAATTGCTAAGCACGTCCGACCATGGCCCTGACTGATTCGAACGTTCTCAAACTCGCGCCCGAGGCCGGAACTCCTGCCTATCGGAGTGCGCCGCATAATATCGAGGCGGAACAGAGCCTTCTCGGCGCCATCCTGGTCAACAACGATGCCTTCTACCGCGTCTCCGACTTCCTGGAGGCGAAACATTTCTTCGAGCCGCTGCACCAGACCATCTTCGAGACCGCCGGCAGCCTGATCCGGATGGGCAAGATCGCCACGCCCGTGACGCTGAAGACCTTCCTGCCCGCCGATACCGATGTCGGCGGCATGACCATCGGGCAATATCTGGCGCGGCTTGCGGCCGAAGCGACCACCATCATCAACGCGCAGGACTACGGTCGCACCATCTACGACCTGTCATTGCGGCGCGACCTGATCGGCATCGGCGAGGACATGGTCAACGTCGCCTATGACGCGCCGGTCGACTTCCAGCCTCGGGCCCAGATCGAGGACGCGGAGCGCAAACTCTACGAACTCGCCGAGTCCGGCCGTTATGACGGCGGGTTCCAGAAATTCTCTCAGGCGTTGGCGGTCGCCGTCGACCTCGCGGCCAAGGCGTTCCAGCGCGACGGAAAGCTGTCCGGCATCTCGACGGGCATGCGCGACCTCGACACCAAGATGGGCGGCCTGCAGCATTCCGACCTCATCATCGTCGCGGGACGTCCCGGTATGGGCAAGACGTCACTGGCGACCAACATCGCCTACAACGTCGCCAAGGCCTACGTTCCGGAACTCCAGGCCGACGGCACCACGAAGGCGGCCAATGGCGGCGTGATCGGCTTCTTCTCCTGCGAAATGTCGGCCGACCAGCTCGCTACGCGTATCGTGGCCGAGCGCACCGGCGTTCCCTCCTCCCACATCCGCCGCGGCGGCATCTCGGAAGCCGATTTCGACAAGATCCGGGAAGTCTCGATCGAGCTGCAGTCGCTGCCGTTCTATGTCGACGCGACCGGCGGTCTGTCGATCGCGCAGCTGATGGCGCGCGCGCGCCGACTGAAGCGACAGAAGGGCCTCGACCTGCTCGTGATCGACTACATCCAGCTGCTCTCGGGCTCGGGCAAGCGCGCCAGCGACAGCCGCGTGCAAGAAATCACGGAGATCACGACCAGCCTGAAGGCGCTCGCCAAGGAGCTCAACGTTCCCGTGATCGCGCTGTCCCAGCTCTCACGCCAGGTCGAATCCCGCGACGACAAGCGGCCGCAGCTCTCCGACTTGCGTGAATCCGGATCAATCGAGCAGGACGCCGACGTCGTCCTGTTCGTTTACCGCGAGGAATATTACCTCGCGATGAAGGAGCCCCGCCCAGGCACGCCTGAACACGAGAAGTGGCAGCTTGACATGAGTCTTGCGCACGGAAAAGCCGAAGTCATCATCGGCAAGCAGCGTCACGGTCCGACAGGCACCGTCGATTTGGCGTTCGAAGCCTCGGTCACGAGGTTCGGCGACCTCGCGCCTGACAGTCAGCTGCCGGCTCGCAGCGGCAACGACTACTGAGTTCCTTGAACCAGACCTGTCTCTTGCGTAAAACGGCGCCATGACAATGGCGTCCGATCCGAAAATGAACCAGCAATCCGGCCCTCTCTCCGCGGAGGCCAATCAGGCTGCCGCGCTCGCTGCTTACGGCGGCGTGCTCACCGTCGATCTCGATGCGATCATAGCCAACTGGCGCAAGCTCGAGAAGACGGCGGTGCCGGCCGAATGCTCGGCGGTGATCAAGGCCGACGCCTATGGCTGCGGCGCCGAGCAGGTCGCGCGCGCGCTGAGCAAGGCCGGCTGCAAGACCTTCTTCGTCGCCACCATCGAGGAAGCGCGCAAGGTGCGCGCGGCCGTGCCGGAGCCCACGATCTACGTGCTCGGTGGCTACTTCCAGAACACCGGCGAGCACTACGCCCAGATCAACTGCCGCCCGGTGATCGGCGACCTCAACGAGCTCGCCGAATGGGACGTGTTCTGCCGCCGCACCGGCTGGAACGGCGGCGCCGCAATCCACATCGACACCGGCATGAACCGGCTGGGCCTGACGTTGTCGGAAGCGCAGGCCATCATCCCCCGCATCAACGCCGGCGATCACGGCATCACGCTGGTGATGAGCCATCTGGTCTCGGCCGAGCAGCTCAACAGCCCCGTCAATGCCAAGCAGCTCGCTTCCTTCCGCAGCATCGCCAGCGAATTCTCCGGCGTGCCGGCGGCGCTCGCGAACTCGTCCGGCATCTTCTTAGGAGCCCCCTTCCAGTTCGACCTGGTGCGGCCCGGCGCGGCGCTCTACGGCGTCAACCCGACGCCGGAGGCCGACAATCCGATGCAGCAGGTCGCCGACCTCAAGGCGCGCATCGTGCAGATCCGCAATGTCGAGCGCGGTGAGAGCGTCGGCTATGGCGGCACCTGGACCGCGCGCCGGCCGACGAAACTGGCGATCATCGCGGTCGGCTATGCCGACGGCTATTTCCGCGCCGCCAGCTCCAACGACGGCACCCGCGGTGCCGAGGTGATCGTCGCGGGCAAGCGCTGCCCCGTCGCGGGCCGCGTCTCCATGGACCTGATCGCGATCGACATCACCGATCTGCCGCCGAACGCGGTGCGGCGCGGCCACATGGTGACCTTGCTCGGCGAAGGCATCACCGTCGACGAGCTCGCGCATCATTTCGGCACCATCGGCTACGAGGTGCTGACCAGCCTCGGCCATCGCTATGCCCGCGTCTACAAGGGCGGCAACGTGGTCGAGCCGCTGGCAAAGCCGGAGCCCGCGCCGAACGCCGAGCAGCCGCCCTCACCGCCGCCGATCGAGCAGCCCGCAGCCCCGCCGCCGCTGCCGAGCTAAGCGACGCTCTCGTGCCCCGGACGCAGCGCAGCGCTCCCCCGGCGATGCGAAGCATCGTCCGGTTCAGCGATGCGCTGCAGAGCCGGGGCCCATCTTTCAACCGTGTACCGTGTCGCTTTCTGGGTCCCGGCTCGCGCTCCGCGCGTCCGGGACACGAGACCTACTTCTTCTTCCTGCTGTCCAGCGCCGCCTTGCAGGTCGCGCTGAGCTGGTCGCGCTTGGCGTTGAGGCAGGCGACGATGCCGCCACCCGGCGCGATGCCGGTGCAGAATTTGTCATAGTCCGCCTTGCACGCGCCGCGCGTTTCGGCTGACTGTGCCGAAGTGGCCCCGGAGAACGCGACGACGAAAGCAATAGCGGCAAAGCTCAACTTGGACATTGTATCTCCGGAAGGCGGGAGGCGAGAGCCGGTAGCTCTACATGAAGATCGCGACATTCAACATCAACAACGTCAACCGCCGCCTGCCCAATCTGTTGGCATGGCTGCGCGCGGCAAAGCCCGATGTCGTCGCGCTTCAGGAGTTGAAGGCAAGTGATGGCGAATTTCCGGCGGCGGCCATCGAAAAGGCCGGCTATGGCGCAGTGTGGTGTGGACAGAGAACTTGGAACGGCGTCGCCATCCTCGCCCGCAACGCCGAGCCTGTGCTCACGCGCGATCGCCTGCCGGGTGACCACGACGATCACGAGGCACGCTACATCGAGGCGGCGGTGCGCGGTGTCATCGTCACCAGCATTTACCTGCCGAACGGCAATCCGCAGCCGGGGCCGAAATTCGACTACAAGCTCGACTGGTTCGCGCGGCTCAAGCGCCACGCCAAAACCCTTATCAAGCAGGAGCTGCCTGTCGTGCTCGCCGGCGACTACAACGTCGCGCCTGATGAGATCGACATCTATCCGACGCGCTCATGGGACAAGGATGCGCTGATCCAGCCCAAGAGCCGTGCGGCGTTTGCCTCGCTCGTCGAACAAGGCTGGTGCGATGCGATCCGCGCGCTGCATCCCGAGAAACGCATCTACACGTTCTGGGATTACAAGCGGAACCGCTGGCCGCGCGATGCGGGCCTGAGGCTCGATCATCTGCTGCTCAGTCCTGCACTCGTCTCGCGGCTGGCGAAAGCCGGCGTCGACAAGAAGGTCCGCGGCGAAGACGGCGCGAGCGATCACGCGCCGGCGTGGGTGGTGTTGAAAGCGCCGTGATGCCGTAGGTGCCGTAGGGTGGGCAAAGGCGCGCTTGCGCCGTGCCCACCATCTTTCTCTCGCGAGCAAAGTGGTGGGCACGCTTCGCTTTGCCCACCCTACGAGATCGCGCCAAGTCAGCGCCCGTAATATTCCTGCACCGTATCCCACGCCGCCTTTTGCAAGAGCTGCGTCGTCTCCGCATCGAGCCCCATGTTGTAGGAATTGCCGACCGGCGTACGGCCGCTCAGCGCAGCGAACGTCACGCAGGCAGCCAGATACGTGCCTGCCGGACTCGGATGCCGCTTGTCCGGGGCATAGAGATTGAGCTCGGGCACAAGCTTGCGCACACGCGCAAATGCGAGACCGGCGGGAATGACGAGCGCGTCATTGGCATTGCCGGCGATGGTGTAGGCCTCGGCCAGCGCTTCCGTCATCTCCGGCTTGTCGGCATAGGCCCAGGACATGAACAGCACCGGCCGCATGCCGTGGGCGCGGACGATCTCGCTGTCCTTCTTCGCGAAGGTCGTGAATGCGTCCTTCAATTGCGGATGGATCGGGCACTGGCTGCAATCCATCATCACGACGGCGTCGTACTGCCTGCCCGGCTTGTTGAAGATCACGACGTTCTGCTCGTCGAAGGAATAGGCGCCAATACCGGCCGGCCGCAGCAGATTGTCCATGTCGTGCCAGTCGAGGCCGGAGCCGCCGATCGTCACCATGGTGTTGCGATAGGCCGCCTTGTTGGCGGCATCGGCTGCCCGCTCCATGAAGGTGAGATGCCCGGGCATACCGTTGTTGTAGTAGAAGAAGCTGTTGCCGACGAACAGCGCCGCCTTGGGGAAGTCAGGTCCGAGCGAAGTGACCTTCGGCTTGGTCTGCGCCTGTGCATTGAAGCCGGCTGCAACGGCCAGACACATTGCGAGCATCACTCGCGCAAAAGGACGCATCATGGGTTTCCTCCCCTTTTTCTAGAGGCGGAAACAAACCAGCTTTTCAAAACGGCCTCAAGAGGACGGTAGTGCAGCAGGAGCTGCGCGCGCCTGCGTTGCTCACCACAGATTCTTGCCGTCGATCATGTTCACCGGCACCGCATCGAGATCGAAATCGTCGAACAGGCGCGCGTTCACTGCGACCTTGGGATTGTCGAAATCGGGCTTGCCGCTCGACCAGTCCGGCGATTCCGAATAGGTGCCGCAGCCGCAATTGGCGCAGAAATGATGTTTGACCGTGCGGCTGCCCCAGAGATAGGTCGCGACGTTGTCGGCCGGCGACAGCAGGCGAAACTGCGCGGGCGTGTAATAGGCCCACAGCGCGCCGCGCTTGGCGCAGAGCGAGCAGGTGCAGCGCGTGACGCTCGAAGGCGCCTCCGTCACCTCGAACACCGTCTCGCCGCAATGACAGCTTGCCTCGATCGGCATGACCCGCTCTCCCCGTTTGTCAGGAGATGGTCGTAGCCGGCCGCTGCTGCCAACATGCTGTCAGCAGCAAGGTTCATCCCGCACTTCAGCATGCAGGGGTTGGCGGGCTGCCTGGGCCGCCCAATAAAAAAGACGAAAAACAACCCCATGCACAGTAGCCGGCCCTAGCCGATTCAATGCCTTAGCAGGCGCTTGTCGAAGCCGGCTCACCCCGCCTCCCGGCCGGGCGACCCGAACCCCTTGACCTCGGCCGCTTGGTTAGCATACTGGTCTTACCAAGATCAGACCAAACGAGAATTGGGATGGAGCTCAAGCGGACCACTGAGGGCGAAAAAGGGTTCGAGAAGGTGTTCGCCTTCCTGCGCGAGCGCCTGCTTGCGGGCTCACTCAAGCCGGGCGACCGCCTGATCTCCGAACGCGAGCTGGCCACCCTGCTCGGCGTCAGCCGGCCGATCGTCCGCGAGGCGCTGCGCGCCCTCACCGTGCTCGGCATCGTCGAGATCCGCGACCGCATCGGCACCGTGGTGACCCGCCCGGACGTCTCGGTCCTGAACGACTTCTTCACTTTCGCGCTGGCCCAGCAGGCCGACATGCTCGACGACGTCATGCAGGCGCGCGTCGCGATCGAATGCCAGGCCATCCGGCTCGCCTGCGAGCGCGCCAACATTGCCGATTTCGAACGCCTGCAGCGCGCGCTCGCGAAGATCGGGGAGACGATCGATGAGGCCGATGCCGGCGGCATGGCCGACTTCGAATTCCACCGCGCCATCGTCGTCGCATCGCATTCGGAGACGCTGACGGTGCTGCACAGCTCGATGGCGGGCCTGCTGACGCATTCGCATCGCAGCCGCCGCGAACTGGTGCAGGCCTTCCCGTCGATGAAGACCTATCTGATCGACGATCACCGCCGCATCTTCGAAGCCCTCATCGCGCGCGATCCCGAGCGCGCGGATGCGACGCTGCGCAAGCATTTTGCCATCGGCGACGAATACCGAAGGCGCGCCGTCGTCGGCGACATCGACAAGACCAGCGCCTCGGGCTGATCGCGGACGAACCAAGAAACTAACCAAGAAACGGATCGATAACATGGGACGGAACGACAAGGGCAATGTCGGCTTCATCGGCATCGGCACGATGGGCCGCGAGATGGTGCGCAACCTCCTCAAGCCCGGCCACACCGTGCGCGTCTTCGATCTCAACGAGGCCGCATTGGCCGACAGCGTCAAGGACGGCGCGACGCGCGCCAAGAGCCCTGCCGATGCCGCTGAAGGCGCCGACATCGTCATCACCATGCTGCCCGACACGCCCCACGTCGAGGCAACCATCTACGGCGAGCACGGCCTGCTGAAATCCCCTCCTCCCGGCAAGCTTATCGTCGACATGAGCACGATCTCGCCAGTCGCGGTCCGGCGCATCCATGCCGATCTTCAAAAGGCCGGCGTCAGCTTCATCGACGCGCCGGTCTCGGGCGGGCCCGTCGGCGCCAAGAATGCCGCGCTCTCGATCATGGCCGGCGGCGATGCGGCCGCCTTCGCGCAGGCCGAGCCGTTCTTCCGCGCGATGGGCACCACCATCACCCATGTCGGCGCGTCCGGCGCCGGCCAGACCGTAAAACTCTGCAATCAGCTGATCTGCGGCATCAACATCCAGGCGATCTGCGAGGCGCTCGCGCTCGGACGTGCTTCGGGCCTCGATCTCGATCTGCTGCGCCGGGTGCTGCTCGGCGGCTCCGCTGCCTCCTGGATGCTCGACAAGCTCGGCCCTGCAATGATCGGGGGTGACGTATCCGCCGGCTTCCGGATCGATCTGCAGCTCAAGGACCTCCGCCTGGTGCAGGAGCACGCACAGGCACTGAACGTGCCCCTGCCCGGCACCGCGCTCGTCACCAGCCAGTATGTCGACGCTCGCGCGCATGGCGAAGGCAGTAACGGCAATCAGGCGCTGTTCCGCGTCTATGACCGCATGACCAACCAGACCACCGGCTGAAGCAACGGCGATGAGCCTGCAACTCGACTTTCCCGCAGTGCTGGAGCGTTGGCCGAGTTTTCTCGCCGGCGCCGTCCTCACGCTGGAGCTTGCCGCCTTCGCGACGGTGCTCGGCGCCCTGCTCGGCACGCTCGCGGCGGTCGGGCGCGGCACGCACAACGCGCTGATCGCGGGCGCCTGCAAGGCCTATGTCGAGACCATCCGCAACACGCCGCTCCTGGTGCAGATCTTCCTGGTCTATTTCGGCCTCGCCAGCCTGGGGCTGAAGTTCTCCGCCTTCGCGGTCGCCGTGGCCGCGCTGACGATCAATGTCGGCGCCTACACCGCCGAGATCATGCGCGCCGGCTTCGAGGCGATCCCGCGCGGACAGATCGAGGCGGCCGAAGGGCTGGCGCTGTCGCGCCTGCAGATCTACTGGCACATCATCCTGCTGCCGGCGGTCGAGAAGGTCTATCCGGCACTCACCAGCCAGTTCGTGCTGCTGATGCTGGCCTCCTCGGTCTGCTCGCAGATCTCGGCCGAGGAGCTCACCGCGGTCGCCAATTATATCCAGTCGGACACCTACCGCGCGTTCGAGACCTACATCATCGTCGCCGTGCTCTACGTCATCCTGTCGCTGGTGATGCGCGCGGGCTTCTGGGGCCTCGGCCTCGTGCTGTTTCCGCGCCGGCGCCGGCTCGGCACGCCGCTGTGAGATGAGCATGGGCGGACATCTCAACATCAATCATCTGATGTTCCTCGGCCAGGGTGCGCTGTGGACCATTGGCCTGTCGGTGATCGCGCTGATCGGCGGCGGCATCGTCGGCTTCGTCATCGCGCTCGCGCGGATCTCGCCGCTGAAATCGGTGCGGCTCGCCAGCGCAGCCTATGTCCAGCTCGTTCAGGGCACGCCGCTGCTCGTCATCCTGTTCCTCGGCTATTTCGGCCTCGCAGCCATCGGCCTCAAGGTCTCGCCACTCACGGCCGCGAGCGCCTCGCTGACGCTCTACGTCGCCGCCTATCTCGGCGAAATCTGGCGCGGCTGCATCCAGTCCGTGCCGAAGCCGCAATGGGAGGCCGCCGAAGGCCTGGCGCTCAGCCGGACCCAGCGCATGATGAAGGTCATTCTCCCGCAGGCGATCCGCATCGCGACGCCGCCGACCGTCGGCTTCATGGTGCAGATCATCAAGAACACCTCGCTCGCCTCGGTGGTCGGCTTCGTCGAGCTGATGCGCTCGGGCCAGATCGTCAACAACTCGCTGTTCGAGCCGTTCGCCATCTACGCCATCATCGCCGTCACCTATTTCGCCATGTGCTATCCGCTGTCGCTGTTCAGCCAGAGGCTGGAACGGCGGATGGGGCGCGGCAGGTCCAACCTCGCACCGGCCTGACATGCAGCAGAACCTCTCCTCCGAACCTATCGTGTCGCTCCGCAACGTGCAGAAGAGCTTTGGCCCGCTGCGGGTGCTCGATGGCGTCTCCTTTGCCGTCGAACGCGGCGAGGTGCTGGCGCTGATCGGCCGCTCCGGCTCCGGCAAGAGCACGGCGCTGCGCTGCATCGACCGCTTCGAGAAGGTCGATGGCGGCGAGATCGTCGTCTGCGGCCACCGGGTCGACCGCCCCGACGTCGACCTGCGCGCGCTGCGCCAGGACGTCGGCATCGTGTTCCAGAGCTACAATTTGTTTCCGCATCTCACGATCGAGCAGAACATCACGCTCGCCCCCTGCGCCGTGAAGGGCATGGCGACGTCCCATGCCAAGGATCTCGCGCGAAAAGTGCTGGCGCAGGTCGGGCTGGAGGAGAAGCTGCACGCCTATCCCGAGCAGCTCTCCGGCGGCCAGCAGCAGCGCGCCGCGATCGCCCGCTCGCTGGCGATGCAGCCGAAGGTCATGCTGTTCGACGAGGTCACCTCCGCGCTCGATCCCGAGCTCACCGCCGAAGTGCTGAAGGTGATCGAGCAACTCGCAGCCGACGGCATGACCATGGTGATGGTGACGCACGAGATGGGGTTTGCCAAAGGCATCGCCGACCGCATCGTCTTCATGCATCGCGGCAAGGTCCACGAGACCGGACCCGCCTCGATCCTGACGTCGCCGACCACGCCCGAACTCACGCAATTCGTGGGAACGGGAAACCTAAAATCATAACAGGGAGAGGAGAACCAAGAATGACAAACAAGACATTGCTGGGCACCGCCGCCGCGTTGTGCGGCCTCATCATGATGGCGGCAACGCCCGCATCGGCCGATCTGCTGGACGACATCACGCAGGCGAAGAAGATCCGCATCTCGACCGACCTCGCCATCCCGCCCTCGGGCATGATGGACAGCAGCATGAAGCCGACCGGCTCGGACGTCGAGGTCGCGCAGCTGCTCGCCAAGGATTGGGGGCTCGAGCTCGAGTTCATCCAGACCACCGGCGCGACCCGCATCCCCAACGTCCTCACCGGCAAGGCCGACATCATCATCTCGACCCTGTCGGTGACGCCCGAGCGCGCCAAGGTGATCGACTTCACCAAGCGCTATGCGACGCTGCAATCCGACGTCGGCTGCCTGAAGTCGTCGACCGTCAAGGACTGGCCCGACGTGAAGGACAAGTCGATCGGCGTCTCGCGCGGCACCACGCAGGACACCACCCTGTCCAACATGAAGGACAAGGACCTCAAGATCGCCCGCTACGACGACGACGCCACCATGGTGACGGCGGCGGTGTCCGGCCAGGTCGATTGCGTCGGCTCGTCCGCGACCATCATCAACCAGATCGGGGTGAAGAATCCCTCGCGCGTGTTCGAGTCCCGGATTCCGCTGGCGACCTTCGACCTCGCCATCGGCCTGAAGAAGGGCGAGCAGCGCCTGATGGACAAGCTCAACGCCTGGATCACCGAGAACGTCAAGAACGGCAAGCTCAACGCGATCTACAAGAAATTCCACGGCGTCGATCTGCCGACGGACATGCGTAGCTGAAACCACGAGAACCGTGACAGCCGTGTTGCGGCTGTCACGGCCAATGCCAAATCAAGAAGGACACCACATGCGTCTCGTCATCGGATCCGACCACGCCGGCTGGCCGCTCAAGCAGACCGTCATCGACCACATCCGCAAGCTCGGCCACGACATCATCGACGTCGGCTCCTATGACGACAAGCCGGTGGATTTCCCCGACATCGCCCGCGCGGTGGCGCAGAAGGTGACGTCTGGCGAAGCCGTGCGCGGCATCATGGTGTGCGGCACCGGCGTCGGCGCCTCGATCGCCGCCAACAAGATGAAGGGCATCCGCGCCGCGGTCTGCCACGACGTGCACTCGGCGCATCAGAGCGTCGAGCATGACGATGTGAACGTCATATGCATCGGCGCGCAGATCGTCGGCGCCTGGCTCGCGGTGGACCTCGTCTCGTCCTACCTGTCCGCCGAATTCTCCACCGACGAGGATTTCCGCCGCCGCGTCGAGAAGCTGCGCGTTATGGACGAGCAAGGCTGACATCCCCTCATGATCCTGGTGTTCGGGTCGCTCAACATCGATCTGGTCGCACAGGTCCCGGTCATCCCCGGCCCCGGCCGGACGGTGCTCGCACCATCCTACCAGACGCATTTCGGCGGCAAGGGCGCCAACCAGGCCGTCGCCGCCGCGCGGATCGCGGGTGCAGGACGGGTCCGGATGGCGGGCCGCGTCGGCCGGGATGGATTTGGCGACAGCGCGATCGAGAACCTCCGGACGAATGACGTCGACACCGCGCTCGTCGTCAGGGCCGACGAGCCCACCGGCTGCGCCTTCATCACGGTTGATCAGTCCGGCGAGAATGCAATCACGGTGGCCAGCGGCGCCAACATGGCCGCGAGCGCCGGTGACCTGCCAGCCGGGCTTTTCAGTCCCGGCACGGTGCTCGTGCTCCAGATGGAGGTGCCGTTCGAAGAGGCGCTGGAAGCGGCGCGCCGGACGAATTCGGCCTCAGGCACCGTTATCTGGAATCTCGCGCCGGTCCCGGAGAAGATGACGCGCGAGACGGTGACGGAGCTTCTCGCCGTGACCGACTATCTCCTCGTCAACGAGCACGAGGCGCTCGACGCCGCGACCGCCATCGGCCTCGCTCCATCCGATTACGAAACAGCAAGCGCGGAGCTCGCGAAGGCCGGCAACCTCACCTGCATCGTCACCGCCGGTGCGCAAGGCGCCCTGGCTGGCGCAGCGGGCGGAACCCGTTTGCACGCGCCCGCGCCGCGCATCACGCCGGTCGACACGACCGGCGCCGGCGACACTTTCGTCGGCGCATTTGCGGCGATGATCCACGAGAAGGTTCCACTGCAAATCGCCCTCCAGGTCGGATGCGAAGCGGCGGCCCAAAAGTGCCTCAAGCCGGGCGCACAGGCCGGCATGCCGGTGCGGGGCGCGATCTCATCCCTGATCCAGACGGCTTAAGTATTGTTTTCCAATGTCGTCCCGGCCTAGCGCGCAATTGCGCGCTAGGCCGGGACGACACCGACTATGTCGTAACTGCATTCGCCCCGCAGGTCTTACCCGGCTACACTCGTTCGATTCCCGGAGCCCTGCCCTTGGCCTTTCTCTTCGTCCTCACCGTCGGCCTGCTCGCCGGCACCATCTCAGGCATCGTCGGCACGGGCTCATCGATCATGCTGATGCCGGTGCTGGTCTATGCCTACGGGCCGAAGGAGGCCGTGCCGATCATGGCGGTGGCCTCCGTGATGGCGAATTTCTCGCGGATCCTGGCCTGGTGGCGCGAGGTCGACTGGCGGGCCTGCGCGGCCTATTCGGTCACGGGCATTCCGGCCGCAGCCCTTGGCGCGCGCACGCTGCTGGCGCTGCCCGCGCACGCCGTGGACCTCACCATCGGCATCTTCCTGATCGCGATGGTGCCGGCGCGGCACTGGCTGGCGCGGCATGACCTCAAGGCAAATCTCTGGCATCTCGCCATCGGCGGCGCCATCATCGGCTATCTCACCGGCATCGTGGTCTCGACCGGCCCGCTCAGCGTGCCACTGTTCCTGTTCTATGGCCTGTCCAAGGGCGCCTTCCTCGCCACCGAAGCCGCCTCTTCGCTCGGCCTCTATTTCGCGAAATCCGTGACCTTCGAGCGTTTCGGCGCGCTGACCGGCGATGTCTTCATCAAAGGCCTGATCGCGGGTGCCTCGCTGATGTCCGGCGCGTTCATCGCAAAACGCTTCGTGCTGCACCTGAAGCCGGACGTATTTCGTCTGCTGATGGACGCGATCATGGTTGCGGCGGGGCTCTCCATGCTATGGAACGCGGCGCACTCTCCCTGAGCACGATTGATGTCCAATGGCCAAGAACACGCTTTCCTTCGTCTGCCAGAACTGCGGCGCGGCCTATAACCGCTGGCAGGGCAAGTGTGAGTCCTGCGGCGAGTGGAATACGCTCGCGGAAGAAGACACGAGCGGCAGCGTGCCGGTCTCGATCCGCTCCAAGCGCAAGGGCCGGACCTTCGCGCTGGAGAGCCTCGCCGGAAAGAGCCCGGATGCGCCCCGCCTGTCCTCAGGGATGACCGAGCTCGACCGCGTCACCGGCGGCGGTTTTGTCCGCGGCTCCGTACTGCTCGTTGGCGGCGATCCCGGCATCGGCAAATCGACGCTGCTGACGCAGGCGACCAGCATGATGGCGCGCGCCGGCCATCGCATCGTCTACATCTCCGGCGAAGAGGCGGTGGCGCAGGTGCGGCTGCGCGCCGAGCGGCTCGGCCTGTCGGATGCGCCGGTGCAGCTCGCCGCCGAGACCTCGGTCGAGGACATCGTCTCGACGCTGTCGGAAGGCGCGGTGCCGCGGCTGATCGTGATCGACTCGATCCAGACCATGTGGACCGACACGGTGGAATCCGCGCCCGGCACGGTGACGCAGGTGCGCGCCTCGGCGCAGGCGCTGATCCGCTTCGCCAAGAAGACCGGCGCTGCCATCATCCTGGTCGGCCACGTCACCAAGGACGGCCAGATTGCGGGTCCGCGTGTTGTCGAGCACATGGTCGACGCGGTGCTGTCGTTCGAGGGCGAAGGCTCGCAGCAATTCCGCATCCTGCGCGCCGTGAAGAACCGATTCGGGCCGACCGACGAGATCGGTGTGTTCGAGATGACCGGGCTTGGACTGCGTGAGGTCACCAACCCGTCCGAGCTGTTCCTGTCCGAGCGCGATCTCGGCACGCCCGGCACCGCAGTCTTTGCGGGCATCGAGGGCACGCGGCCCGTCCTGGTCGAATTGCAGGCCCTGGTCGCCCCGACCTCGCTCGGCACGCCGCGCCGGGCCGTGGTCGGCTGGGACCCGAGCCGGCTCTCGATGGTGCTGGCGGTGCTGGAGGCCCATTGCGGGGTCAAGCTGTCCGGCCACGACGTCTATCTGAACGTCGCCGGCGGCCTGCGCATCCACGAGCCGGCGGCCGACCTCGCCGCCGCCGCGGCACTGGTGTCCTCGCTGGTTAATGCGCAGTTACCCACCGATGCGGTCTATTTCGGCGAAATCTCGCTCTCCGGCGTGATCCGCCCGGTGGCGCAGACCCCGGCCCGGCTGAAGGAAGCGGCAAAGCTCGGCTTCCAGCGCGCCGTGCTGCCCGAATCGGCGCGAGGAGATGCCGGCGGTGACGCCGGACTGTCCCTGAACGCGGTCAACAGCCTGACCACATTGGTGGCCGAGATCGCAGCCAAAGGCTCCCGCCGGGGCGAATCCAGCGCACCGGCAGAGAAAAATGCCACACCGGCAAGATTCCGCCGTGGAGAGGGGTAGCCGGAGGTGACGTCGGAGGCCCCCGCCGCTATACAGCCGTCACAAAAGCAGCGTGGGATTGCGTGGTTGCGGCCTTGCCGGGAACGCCGTCTGCCCCTCTTTTAGGGCGGCGGCCAAACACCGATTCGCTGAGCACCTTTTGAAGTACGAGCGGACCAGACCAGCCGATGCCAGTAACACTCCTCGACCTGATCCTGCTCGGTGTGATGCTGATCTCGGGCCTGCTCGCGATGGTCCGCGGCTTCATGCGCGAAATCCTGTCGATCGCGGCCTGGGGCGCGGCGGCAATCGTGACGCTCTACTCGTTCTCGAAGCTGCTGCCGACCGCAAAAACCTATTTCAACAACGACACGGTGGCGAGCGTGGTCGTGGTGGCCGGCGTGTTCGTCGGCACGCTGGTCGTGGTCTCCGTGATCACGGTCCGGATCTCCGACATGATCCTGGATTCGCGCATCGGCGCGCTGGATCGCACCCTCGGCTTCCTGTTTGGCCTGGCTCGCGGGCTTTTGATCGTCGTCGTCGCCTTCCTGTTCTTCACCTGGCTGGTGCCGGACAAGCAGCGCCCGGACTGGGTCACGGGGGCGAAATCCCGTGTCGTGCTCCAGGGAACCGGGGATTGGCTGATGGCCCTCTTGCCTGACGACCCCGAGAACACCATCTTGAAGAGATTCAAGAAAAACAAACCAGATGATGATCAAGCTGATTCCGAGCAGCAGCCTTCGGGCAGTGGCGACGGATACAGTAAACCGGCTCGTGACAGTTTGAAAAAACTGATCGAGAAACCCGCGGCACGTTGACTTGAGCCCAGAGAGAGGCGCGAACGAGATGCGACACCCTGACCAGGACGCTCAACTTGATCTCGACGCCAAGGCCGGTTTGGGCCCGGCCGCGCTGGAGCTTCAGGACGATCTGGAAGGGGATACGCTGCGCGAGGAATGCGGCGTCTTCGGCATCTACGGTCACCCAGACGCTGCCGCCATCACCGCACTCGGCCTCCACGCCCTGCAGCACCGCGGCCAGGAAGCCGCCGGCATCGTCTCCTACGACGGCAGCCGCTTTCACTCGGAACGCCGCCTCGGCCTCGTCGGCGACACCTTCTCCCGCCGCGAGGTGATCGACCGCCTGCCCGGCAATGTCGCGGTCGGCCATGTCCGCTATTCCACCACCGGCGCCACCATCCTGCGCAACGTGCAGCCGCTGTTCGCCGAGCTCAACGCCGGCGGCCTCGCGGTCGCCCACAACGGCAACCTCACCAACGGCCTGACGCTCCGCCGCGAGCTCGTGAAGCACGGCGCGATGATGCAGTCGACCACCGATACCGAGGTGATCCTGCACCTCGTCGCGCGCTCCAAGCGCGCCCGCTTCATCGAGCGCTACATCGACGCGCTGCGCGAGATCGAAGGCGCCTATGCGCTGGTTTCGCTGACCAACAAGAAGCTGGTCGGCGCGCGCGATCCGCGCGGCATCCGCCCGCTGGTGCTCGGCGAGCTCGACGGCTGCCCGATCCTGACCTCGGAGACCTGCGCGCTCGACATCATCGGCGCGCGCTTCGTGCGCGACATCGAGCCCGGCGAAGTCATCGTGTTCGACGAGAACGGCCAGGACATCCACAAGCCGTTCCCGCCGATGGCGCCGCGCCCCTGCATCTTCGAGTACA
Organism: Bradyrhizobium sp. USDA 376; assembly: GCF_054063675.1. Lineage (NCBI taxonomy): Bacteria > Pseudomonadati > Pseudomonadota > Alphaproteobacteria > Hyphomicrobiales > Nitrobacteraceae > Bradyrhizobium > Bradyrhizobium sp. USDA 376. Next base: position 5,897,434 of record NZ_JBSSGN010000001.1, on the reverse strand, counting down.
TCTACTTCTCACGGCCGGATTCCATCGTCCACGGCCGCTCGGTCTACGAGGTGCGCAAGGCCTTCGGTGCGCAGCTCGCGCGCGAGAGCCACGTGCCGATCGACGTGGTCGTGCCGGTGCCGGATTCCGGCGTGCCCGCCGCGGTCGGCTACAGCCAGCATTCCGGCGTGCCGTTCGAGCTCGGCATCATCCGCAACCACTATGTCGGCCGCACCTTCATCCAGCCGACGCAGGCGATCCGCGAGTCCGGCGTGCGCATGAAGCACTCGGCCAACCGCGCCGCGATCGAAGGCAAGCGCATCATCCTGATCGACGACTCGCTGGTGCGCGGCACCACCTCGAAGAAGATCGTGCGCATGATGCGCGATGCGGGCGCCAAGGAAGTCCATTTCCGTCTCGCCTCGCCGCCGATCCTCTATCCTGATTATTACGGCATCGACCTGCCCGATCGCGGCGGTCTGCTCGCAGCGACGCATTCGCTGGAGGAGATGCGCGAGATCATCGGCGCCGACTCGCTCGCCTTCCTGTCGATCGACGGCATGTACCGCGCCATGGGCGAGCCCGGCCGCGACCCCGCCAATCCGAAATTCTCGGACCACTGCTTCACCGGGGCCTATCCGACCCACCTCACCGACCAGACCCAGACCGAGCCGCAGCCGCGGCAGCTGTCCCTGCTGGCGGAGGCGAGCTGACGGCGAAGGCGTCATCCCGGGGCGGTCCGCAGGACCGAACCCGGGATCTCGATATTGTCCTGCAATCTCTGGATTCCGGGTTCGATGCTTCGCATCGCCCCGGAATGACGACCACGCGGGGGGCTTGTCCCGGCCGTCCACGCCTGTAAAACCCCGCCAATGACAAAGCCCCTCGCCGACCGCATCGCTCTCGTCACCGGCGCCTCGCGCGGCATCGGTTTCGCCACCGCCAAGGCGCTGGCCAAAGCCGGCGCCCATATCGTGGCCACCGCGCGCACGCAAGGCGGGCTGGAAGAGCTCGACGACGAGATCCGCAAGGACGGCGGCAGCGCCACGCTGGTGCCGCTCAACCTCACCGATTCCGACGGCATCGCGCGGCTCGGCGCAGGCCTGCACGAGCGCTACGGCAAGCTCGACATCCTCGTCGGCAATGCCGGCGTGCTCGGCCCCTCCTCGCCGATCGGTCATATCGAGCTGAAGGCCTTCAACGACGTGATGGCCATCAACGTCTCCGCGAACTTCCAGCTGATCCGCTGCATGGAGCCGCTGCTGAAGCAGTCGGACGCCGGCCGCGCGGTGTTCATCACCTCGGGCGCCGCCAACAAGGCGACTGCCTATGTCAGCCCCTACGCCGCCTCCAAGGCCGCACTGGAAACGCTGGCGCGAGCCTGGGCGCAGGAGACCGCGAACACCGCTCTGCGCGTCAACCTGTTCAACCCGGGGCCGATCCGCACCCGCATGCGCGCCACGCTGATGCCGGGCGAAGACCCTGAGACGCTCGACACGCCGGAGCAGGTCGCGGAGTTCATCGTGCCGCTGTGTGCGCCCGACTGGACCGAGACCGGCAAGTTCTACGACTACAAGACCCGCAGCCTGATGAGCTTCCGCTCGCCGGCCTGATTGACTCAAACACCTCCCCGCGATTGACTGCCCGCGCTTAGGCGGCAGCAAGCCGCAAGCCAACAAAATGGGAGGTTGCCATGGCGCCATGGCATGATCGCGCAGGCTTTTCGCGTGCGCTCGCAAATGTCTCTCACGCCTTCTCCATCCTGATCGCCGCCATCGCGTTTGTGCTTCCGGGCACGGCGACTGCGGGTGACGTCCCGACCTTCGCCGTCGAGCCCTCCTGGCCAAAGCCGCTGCCGAACAACTGGATTCTCGGCCAGGTCGGCGGCATCACCGTCGACTGGCAGGGCCATATCTGGGTGATCCATCGCCCGCGCTCGCTGACCGATGACGAGAAAGGCGCGAGCCTCAATCCGCCGCGCTCGAAATGCTGCGTGTCGGCCCCGCCCGTGCTCGAATTCGACAGCGACGGCAATTTGCTGCGCTCATGGGGCGGCCCGGGCGAAGGCTACGAATGGGTCGGCCGCGAGCACGGCATCGAGGTCGACGAGCGCGGCTTTGTCTGGGTCGGCGGCAATGCCGACAACGACAACGCGATCCTGAAATTCACGCTCGACGGCAAGTTCGTTGCGCAGATCGGCAAGATCGCGCCGAGCCTCGGCAGCAACGACACGACACAGCTCGGCAAGCCCGCGGAGACCGCGATCGACAAGGAGGCGAACGAAATCTACGTCGCCGACGGCTATGGCAACCGCCGCGTCATCGTGTTCGACGCGACGACGCTCGCCTACAAGCGGCACTGGGGCGCCTACGGCAACAAGCCCAACGACGACAAGCAGGGTCCCTACGACCCCAAGGCGCCGGTTGCGCAGCAATTCGGCAATCCCGTCCATTGCGTCAAGCTCGCCAATGACGGCCTCGTCTATGTCTGCGACCGCATCAACAACCGCATCCAGGTGTTCAGGAAGGACGGCACCTTCGTGAAGGAGTTCTTCTTCGAGAAGAACACGCTCGGCAACGGCGCGGTGTGGGATATCGCGATCTGGCCCGATCCGAAGCAGACCTATATGCTCAGCGCCGACGGCGAGAACAACGAGATCAGGGTCATCAAGCGCGACGACGGCAGCGTGGTCGGCAGCTTCGGGCACAGCGGCCGCAACGCCGGCCAGTTCCACTGGGTGCATGCCATGGCGATCGACGCCAAGGGTAACGTCTATACCGCCGAGGTCGATACCGGAAAGCGCATCCAGAAATTCAAGCTAACCTCGGACGCGCTCAAATAGCGTCTCAACGCATTTTGCCCAAAAGTTAACCGTCGGATGACGCTAAAGCGCGATGAGATTGCGACGAATAGTCATCGCGCTTTGGCGCCATCCGGCTTTAGGCGCATTGCCGCAAACCGCGGGACACGGTAGAGCCATCGACAGGAATAAGGCTCCGCAAGAGAGCCGTCCGAATATTTGACAATGGAGGAGACCTTTCATGACGACGACGTTCGCGCGCCGCACTGCGGCTCTTCTGGCATGTGCCACCTTCGGTTTTGCGACATCCGCCTACGCGCAGAACAAGACCATCAAGATCGGCGTCCTCAACGACATGTCGAGCCTCTATGCCGACATCGGCGGCCCGAATTCGGTCGCAGCGGTGAAAATGGCGGTCGAGGATTCCGGCCTGAAGGCCAAGGGCTGGACCATCGAGGTTCTCTCCGGCGATCACCAGAACAAGCCCGACATCGGCGTCAACATCGCCCGGCAATGGATCGATGCCGACAAGGTCGACGCCATCGCCGACACGCCGAGCTCCGGCGTTGCGCTCGCGGTGAGCAACCTCGTTAAGGAAAAGAACTCGGTGCTGCTCAATTCGGGTGCGGCGACCGCCGACCTGACCGGCAAGGCCTGCACGCCCAACACCATCTCCTTCACCTACGACACCTATATGCTCGCCAACGGCACCGGCAAGGCGCTGACCAAGGCGGGCGGTGACAGCTGGTTCTTCCTGACCGCGGACTACGCGTTCGGCCATGCGCTGGAGCGCGACACCAGTTCCGTCGTGACGGCCACCGGCGGCAAGGTGCTCGGCGGCGTCAAGCACCCGCTCAACAGCTCCGATTTTTCGTCCTTCCTGCTCCAGGCGCAATCGTCCAAGGCCAAGGTGATCGGGCTTGCCAATGCCGGCGGTGACACCACCAACGCGATCAAGCAGGCCGCCGAGTTCGGCATCGTCTCGGGCGGTCAGAAGCTCGCGGCGCTGCTGCTGTTCATCAACGACGTGCATTCGCTCGGCCTGAAGACTGCGCAGGGCCTGACCTTCACCGAGTCCTTCTACTGGGATCTCAACGACCAGACCCGTGAATGGTCGAAGCGCTTCCAGAAGCTCTCGCCGAAGGGCTCGATGCCCTCGATGACGGTTGCGGGCCTCTATGCCGAGATCCTGCATTACCTGAAGGCGATGGACGCGATCGGCAGCAATCCGCATGACGGCGCCAAGGTCGTCGCCAAGATGAAGGAGCTGCCGACCGACGATCCGCTGTTCGGCAAAGGCCCGCTGCGCGCCGACGGCCGCCGCCTCATCCCGGCCTATCTGTTCGAGGTGAAGAAGCCTGAGGAGTCGAAGGGCCCGTGGGACTATTACAAGCTGGTCGCCACCATCGCGCCGGAGGACGCCGCCAAGCCGCTCGAGGCGAGCGATTGCCCGCTGGTGAAGAAATAAGAAGTCGTAGGGTGGGTTAGCACGCGGCTGCGCAAAGCGCAGTCCGCTGGCGTAACCCACCACTTCTGTCTCTGCAGAAATGAAAGAGGTGGGTTACGCCTCGCGGCTTGCGCTTCGGGCGATCCGCGAGGCTAACCCACCCTACGATTTGGCGGCGCCCCGCAAACAGCTGTCGTAGGGTGGGCAAAGCGACTTGTCCGCCGTAGCTCGAAGAGCGAAGGCGGAAGCGTGCCCACCGCTTCTGGAGGTCGCGGAGAAGATGGTGGGCACGGCGCTTAGGCGCCTTTGCCCACCCTACGAGACCGTCTTCGTCGCCGCCAGCGCCCGCACCGCGATCGCCACGCATATCACCATCAGCACCGCCGCGAGCAGGAACGGCGCGCCGGGCAGATGCAGCGGCGCGCCGGCGCCGATGAAATACGAAAACGTCAGCGTGAACAGGAACGGGCCGACGAGCTGCGACAAGCTCTGCACGCTCGCGGTCGCGCCCTGCAGCTGGCCCTGCTGATCGGGCGCGACCAGCCGCGTCATCAGCGACTGCATGGCAGCGCCCGAGATGCCCCACAGCGACATCACGGGAATGCCGATCCAGAACAGCGGCCCGGTCGGCGCCGCGCCGAATATCACGAAGCCGATCGCACCACAGCAGAGGCCGAGCAACAGCGCCTTCCGCTCGCCGAGCACGCGCACGATCGGACCAATGGCGAGCCCCTGCACCACCATGGCGCAGATGCCGACCATCGCCAGCGTCAGGCCCACCGTCTTGGAATCCCAGCCGTAGCGATAGGTCGCATAGAGCACGAAGGTCGAGGGCAGCACGACATGCGCGACCTGCGCGATGAAATTGACGATCGACAATCCGGCCAGTGCTGCGTTGCTGCGGAGCAGACGCAGTGCGCCGACCGGATTGGCGCTGGTCCAGTGGAACGGCGCGCGTCTTTCCGGCGTCAGCGATTCCGGCAGGACAAGCAATCCATAGAGCGCATTGGCAAAGCTCAGGGCTGCCGCGGCCCAGAACGGCAGGCGCGGATCGATGTCGCCAAGCAGGCCGCCCAGCGCCGGGCCGAGGATGAAGCCGGCGCCGAAGGCGGCGCCAATCCTGCCGAACACCGCCGCACGCCGCTCCGGCGGCGTGATGTCGGCGATGTAGGCAAAGGCGGTCGAGATGCTGGCCGAGGTGATGCCTGAGATCACGCGGCCGATGAACAGCCACACCAGGGACGGCGCCAGCGCCATCAGCACATAGTCGGCGGCGAGCCCGAAATTCGACAGCAGCACCACCGGCCGCCGCCCGAAGCGATCCGACAGCGCACCGAGCACCGGCGAGAACACGAACTGCATCAGTGCCCAGGCGGTGCCGAACAGGCCGAAGATACGGGCCGCATGCGCGGTGTCGTTGTCGACGAAGCCCTCGATCAGCTTTGGCAGGACCGGCATGATCACGCCGAGCGCGACCATGTCGAGCAGGATGGTGACGAAGATGAAGGCGACCGCGCCGCGCCGGACCGGCGCAGCGCCCCGCGCCGTCGCCTCGCCGGCGCCGTCGCTCACGACGGCCGCTTGCGCTTGTGCGCGAAGGGATTGGCCTTCTCGCGCAGGGTGATACGCACCGGCGTGCCGGGCAGCTCGAACGTCTCGCGCATGGAATTGGTCAGGTAGCGCAAGTATGATTGCGGCACCGCATCCGCACGCGAACAGAACAGCACGAAGCTCGGCGGGCGCGCCTTGGTCTGCGTGATGTAGTTCAGCTTCAGCCTGCGGCCGGACACCGCGGGCGGCGGATTGGCCTGGATCGCCTGCTCGAACCAGCGATTGAGCGCGGACGTCGGCACGCGCCTGTTCCAGATCGCGTAGGCGTCCTGGATCGCCTGCATCAGGCGATCGATGCCCTCGCCCATCAGGCCTGAGACGGCGACGATCGGCACGCCCTTGACCTGCGGGAGCCAATGGTCGGCGTCGCGGCGCAGGCCCGAGATCGCGCCGCCGCCCTTGGTCTCCATCAGGTCCCATTTGTTGACGGCCAGCACCACCGCGCGGCCCTCGCGCTCGATCAGATCCGCGATGCGGAGGTCCTGCTCCTCAAAACGGTTCTGCGTGTCCATCATCAGCACGACGACTTCGGCAAAGCGCACCGCACGCAGCGCATCCGCGACCGAGAGTTTTTCCAGCTTCTCCTCGATGCGCGAGCGACGCCGCAAACCGGCCGTGTCGAACACGCGGAAATCGCGGCCCTTCCAGTTGATCTCGACCGCGATGGAATCGCGCGTGGTGCCGGCCTCCGGGCTCGTCAGCAGACGCTCCTCGCCGAGCAGATGGTTGATCAGCGTCGACTTGCCGGCGTTGGGCCGGCCGACGATGGCGACCCGGATCGGGCGCGTCGCGGCCTCTTCCTCGGACAGCGGCTCGTCGTCCTCGACCTCATCGTCATCGACAGGCTCCGGCATGAGCTTAGCCAGCGCGTCGTAAAGCTCGCCCATGCCCTCGCCGTGCTCGGCCGAGATCTGGATGGGATCGCCGAGGCCGAGCGCGAAGGATTCCATCGCGCCGGCGTCGCCATGCTTGCCCTCGCTCTTGTTGGCGACCAGCAGCACCGGCTTGTTGGCCTTGCGGGCGAAATCGGCGAAGGCGCGATCGGTGGGCGTGAGGCCGATGCGGGCATCGATCACGAAGAACAGCGCGTCGGCCTGCGCGATCGCGGTCTCGGTCTGCTCCTGCATGCGCGCGGTGAGCGAGCCCCTGGCGCCCTCGTCGAGGCCCGCGGTGTCGATGATGATGAACTGGAGGTCGCCGAGCCTGGCCTCACCCTCGCGGCGGTCGCGGGTGACGCCCGGCAGGTCATCGACCAGCGCGAGCTTCTGCCCAACCAGGCGGTTGAACAGCGTCGACTTGCCGACATTGGGCCGGCCGATGATGGCGATCGTGAAGGACATCGGTCATTCGTGCGCTGCCGGGGCTGCGCCTGTCAATGCAAGGGAATTATCGCGAGAAGCTGCCGCTCGGCAGCGGCGCCGGGAAAGCGCCCTGCGATTGCTGCTGCGTGGTCTGGGTCGGCTGCGCCTGCTGGACCGGCTGATCCGGCGGCGGCGCGGTGGTGCGCTTGCGCACGATCTTCTGCTTGGGCGGGGGCGCGGCGGTGGGCGGCGCGGCCTCCGGCTGGGCCTCGCCATCGACCTCGCCGGCGGGCGCGTCAGCCGGCGCAGCCGCGGTTGCGGCCGGCTGATGGGTCTTCTTCGCCTTGGCGCCCTTGGCCGGTTTGGCCGGCTCGGGCGGCGGCGGCTCGGCGGGCAGAGCCGCGACGGCGGGCGCGTTCGGATCCGGCTGCTGCTGCGCGCCCTTGTACATCTCCTTCGGGACACCCTGCTCGAGGCCCGGCACGCCCTCGGGGAAGACCGGCTTGCGATCGCCCGGCAGCTTCTTCTTGGTGTCGAGGAAGTCGAGCATGTCGCTTGGATCGAAGCTCGAGCAGCCGCCCAGGACGCCGGTGAAGGCGATCAGGACGGCGGCTGCGATCAAGCGTGGCGTACGGCGCATATCGTATCTCGTTCAGGTCAGAGAGCCCGTCGGTCAGCTCTTGGTCAGCTTTTGGCGACGGGCGGCAGCAGGGCCGCGAGCGCCTCGGCACGCGAGCGCAGGCCGGGCGGCGTTTCGCCGTCCTCGGCGATCGCGTCGAGCCATTTGCGGGCCGCGGTCATGTCGTTGTTGCGCCAGGCCGACAGCGCCAGCATCTCGCGGGCAGTATGGCGGAACGTCGATTTGGGGGTGGCGGAGGCCTCCAGCCGCTGCTGGATGTCGGCATAGGACGCGCTGTCGACCAGGAGGCCAGCGGCACGGATCCTGGCCAGATCCTGCCACTCGCCGCCGACACCGCGGTCGGCGGCAACGTCGTCATACAGCTTGGCAGCCGCCTTGGGATCGCGGCTGGCAGCCTCGGCCGCAGCACGCAGCCGCGCCAGGGTGCGATAGCCGGAGGGAGCCTTGGCGGCGAGCTCTGTGAAGGCGGTCTCGGCCTCCGCGTGCTTGCCCTGCTCGGACAGCTCGACGGCCTTCTCGAAGGCGGCGCCGGCCTCGGCGGCCTTCTGGGCCTCCAGATATTGGTAACCGCGCCAGCCGCCGACGGCGACCACGACCAGCACCATCAGGGCGATGAAGTAGATCGAATACTTGTCCCACAGCTTCTTGAGCTGTTCGCGACGTACTGCCTCGTCGACTTCGTCAAATAATTCAGACACTTATGCTAATCCCATGCCCGTCCGGGTGCGCGCGCCAAAGCGTTCGCGTCAGGAATCCCGTCCCCCGTGTGGCGGCGAGGTACCCTAACGATATGGCGGTGGCAAGGCAAAGCGAGCCCGATCAAGGCGTTAACCACCCGGGAGACCCGGAGAACCGCAGGCCGGTTCAGGTTCCCAAGCGCTCCCGCAGCTGCCGTTTCAGCACCTTGCCATTGGCATTGCGCGGTAGCGGCTCCGATGTGATCGCCATGGTCTCGGGGACCTTGTAGTCGGACAGCCGCTCGGCGCACCAGGTGCGCAGGGCCTCGCTAGCGACCGGGCTGCGCGTCACCACCACGGCGTGGACGCGCTCACCCAGCACCGGGCAGGCCCTGGCGACGATCGCGCTCTCGATCACCGCGGGATGACCTGCCAGCACGGATTCGACCTCGGCCGAATAGATCTTCAGGCCGCCGCGATTGATCATGTCCTTCTGCCGGTCGAACACACGCACGAATCCGTCAGCATCGACCGAGCCGAGATCGCCCGAGTGCCAGAAGCCGCCAGTGAAGCTTTCGGCGGTGGCTTTCGGATTATTCCAGTAGCCCTTGATGACGGAGGCGCTCTGGATCCAGAGCTCGCCGATCTCGCCGGGCGGCAGCGCGCGCCCGTCCGCTCCCATCGCAATGATGCGGGCGCCGGGACACGGCAGGCCGACGCTGTCGATATGGCTCGCCGTTAACTCGCCGGGCATGATGGTCGAGGGCGACGTCGCCTCGGTCGCGCCGTAGCAGTTCATCAGCTTGAGGCCGGGAATCGTCGCCTTGAGCTTCTCGATGGTGGCGACCGGCATCGGCGCGCCGCCGAAACCGCCGATGCGCCAGCTCGACAGATCATAGCTGTCGAAATCGGGCTGCAGCAGGCAAAGATTGTACATTGCCGGCACCATCACGGTGTAGGTGACGCGCTCGCGCGCGGCGAGCCTGAGATAATCGGCCGCCTTGAATTCCGGCATGATGATCAGCGCGCCGGCGCAGCGGATCATGGTGGTGATGTTGGCGACGACGCCGGTGACATGGCCGAGCGGCACGGCTGCGATCGAGCGGTCGGTTTCCGTCAATTGCAGGCAGGACACGAACACCATCGAGGAATGGACGATGTTGCAATGAGCGAGCATCGCGCCCTTCGGCTTGCCTGTCGTGCCCGAGGTGTAGAGGATCATCGCGGTGTCCTCCTCGCTCGTCTCGACCGGGTCCGGCGCCGGAGGATTGTCTGCGAACACCGCAAAGCGCGACAGATGCGGATCGTCATCGACAGCGATGCGGTGGATCACGTCGGGGACATCAGGCGCCTCGGGCAGCCGCTCGGCGAGCCCCGCTTCGTGGATCAGGATCTTGGCGCCGCAATCGGCGAGCACATAGGCGATCTCCGGCTTCTGCTGGCGCGTGCCGAGCAGCACCGTGACGAGGCCCTCATGCGCGGCGGCAAACAGCAGCAGCGGAAATTCGATGCGATTGCCGAGCAGGATTGCGACGCGATCGCCGCGCTGGAGGCCGAGCTTGCGAAAGCCCGCCGCGATCCGCGCGGCCCGCTCCACCGCCTGCCGCCAGCTCAGGCGGACATCGCCTGCGATCAGCGCTTCGCCATAGGGATTTCGCGTGCAGGCGTCCGCGACCATCGCCCAGAGACTCGCCGGCCGGTCGGAGAACGCCGGGACCACCCGATCGCCAAAGCGCGCCTCGAACCTCATCGGCGGGATTTTTGAATGCGACCAGTCCATCGGAGGGCCTCGGCTTGTTGCTTTGTCACCTTCCGCGCACGGGCATGCTGAGCTGTCTTGCGCTGATCGGCTAGACTCCCATGACGGGAGCCCCGATCACGACGGGATGGAACGCAAAGGCCAGCGCCAGATAGGCAACGACTCCGACTGCAACCGCGATCAGATCATTGGTGACGCCACCCACCGGAATCGGCGGGGCGCCGGCATCCTTGCGATGCTTCAGCGAGATGCGGTCATAGACCGCCCAGCCCAGGAACGAGCCGAACAGGATGATCGAGCCGAGATCGCCGTTGGCGAGCAGATGCGCCGCCGCCCACAGCTTGATGCCGGCCAGCATCGGATGCTTCAGCGTCGCATAGATGCGGCCGCGCAAATATGAGGCGACCACCAGGATGACCGCGGGCAGCATCAGCGCAAGCGTGATGTGCTTGAGCGCCTTCGGCGGATACCAGACGTCGATCCAGCCGGAGCTGCGATAATGGGAAAAGCCCCAGATGATCAGCGCCAGCCCCGCGAGCGAGACCACCGAATAGAGGATCTTGTAGGTCCCCTCGCCCAGGCTTGCGATCGCCTGCGCGCGCGCCTCGCGTTTCGTGGTGAAAACATGGGCCGTGAAAAACAGCACCAGCCCCAGGATCATGACCAGCAGACCCACGACATCCTCCCCTTTGGCAAGCGCCCCCACCTCTGAGGTATCATCGATTGGCCGCCGGTCGCAACTCTCTCCCCCTCATGGTGAGGAGCGCGCCCTTGCGCGCGTCTCGAACCATGCAGGCCCGACTGTCGCAACAACGGGGGCCTTTCATCCTTCGAGACGCGCGCGAGCGCGCTCCTCAGGATGAGGGGTGAGAGCTTCGTCTACTGGCCGATCCGCCTGTTATCGACATAGCGGATCGCGATCGGCCGGCCGGCCAGGGCACCACCGAGACCGCTGGTGAATTTCAGCGGCAGGCAGGCGTTCAGCGATGCATTGATGGCGTCGAGATAGGTCGTGCGGGTGGCGGCCGGAACGCCAGGCGTCGCAAAGGTCAATCGCGGCGGGCCGATCAGGCCGCCCACCTTGTTGAAGCTGAAGCGCACCGCCATCTGCATGCCCGCCCGCGCATTGTCCGCCGGCGGCGCCCAGCAGGTGCGCAGCTCGGCGAAGAGGTCGCCGATCGTGTCGAGATCGTGATCCGGTTTCCGGTATTTGGCGCGATCGGCCTCCGAAGGCACGCTCTCGATCGTCAGCTGGAGATTTTGCCCATAGGGATAGTCGATCTCTGGAATACAGGGGCCGGGCTCGAGCGGGCTGCAATAAGACGGCGTGCAGGGCCGATAGTCGAGCACGCTGCACGGCTCGTGCGAAAACGGAATCGGATTGATCTGGCGTCGCTGCGCGTCGGCGGCTTCCGAAGTTGTTGCCAGCAAGAGAAGAACAAGAATGCAGCGCCACATGTGCCGAGACGCATTGGCATTTGCACGACAGGTAGCGACGGTTGTGAAAGGATCAAGGCTTGCCGCGATGAGAAGATGGGCTTGCCGCCAAAATGTAGGAAAGCCCCCCAAGCAAAGTATGCGCCCTCCAGCCGAACAGGCTCACTCGGGAGAGAAAACCCGCGTCACTCGACGACTTGATCCGCTTGCGCCACCAGCGTAGGCAGTACACTCAGTCCCAGCGCGCTGGCTGTCTTGAGATTGAGCAGGAACTGGAATTCGTTCGGCTGCTGGACTGGCAAATCCGCAGGACGCGCTCCTCTCAACACGCGGTCAACATAGTCCGCCGAGCGACCGACGAGATGAGAAATCGAGACTCCGTACGACATCAGCCCACCGTCCGTGACGAAGAAAGGGAACGGATACATTGCCGGCAGACGGTGGGCGGCCGCCAAGTCTAGAATCAATCGCCGGTGAACGATTGGAAATGCGTCGGGAAAGATCAGCAGCCCGCCGTGTGGCTGCTCTGCAAAGCGGGAGATCGCCTGTTCGAGCTCGGCGGCATTGTGCGCCGGCGCCGGAACTAGCTGGAGCTGGACTGCCGGAATGGCCGCCTCCACGGACGGCATCAGGATCATGGGAGCTGTTCGCGGATTGAAGACCGCGGCGACCCTTCGTATCTCCGGTGCCGCCTGCTTGAGCAGTTGCAGCCACTTGCCGGCCATTTCAGGCTCGAAGGTCGTGAAGCCTGTAATATTTCCACCCGGCTTGCCCAGACTTTGAACGAAACCGGCACCCACTGGATCGGCAACAACCGTGAAGACAATCGGCAACGTCGGCGCGCGTCGCCGCAAGGCTTCCACGGACGGAGTACTGATTGCCAGAAGCACATCAGGCCGCATATCCACTAGCTCAGCCGCCTGAGCATCCGCCAGATTCGGATCGCCGGCCCACCAGCGATATTCGATATGGATGTTGCGTCCCTGCTCCCACCCGAGTTCACCTAGACGCTGTCTCAGTTTCTGGTAGCTGGCCTGGCTCTCTGAATCGCTGGCCTTGCCTCCCGCCAGCGCACCGATTCGCCGCACGTTACCTTGCGCGGATGTGCCAAGCGGGTAGGCCGCCGCGCCTGCAGCGAGCATGATGAATTCGCGCCGCCTCATGACCGTCGACCTCGCTATGCGTTGCCGTCCTGCACCACAGAGAACGTCTGGGAAACATTACCCCTTCTTCTTGACGTCCTTGACGTTGGTGAACTCGATCCCCTCGGCGCGTTCCCGGGTGTAGCCGAGATAGAACTCGTTCCTGGCGAGATACACGGGATCGCCGTCGACGTCGTCGGCGATGCTCGAGGTGTTGGCGGCGATGAAGGTGTCGAGCTTCTTGCGGTCTTCCGAGGAGACCCAGCGCGCCAGCTGGAACTCGCTGACCTCGAACTCGACGGGCAGCGAATATTCCGCCTCCAGCCGCGCCTTCAGCACGTCGAGCTGCAGCGCACCGACCACGCCGACCAGCGCCGGGGCGCCGTCGCGCGGACGGAACACCTGCACGACGCCCTCTTCCGACATCTGCTGCAGCGCTTCCTTCAGCTTCTTCGCCTTCATGGCGTCGGTGAGACGGACGCGGCGGACGATTTCCGGTGCAAAGCTCGGCACGCCGACGAAGGTGAAATCCTCACCCTCGGTCAGCGTGTCGCCGATGCGCAGCGTGCCGTGATTGGGAATGCCGACGACGTCGCCGGCGAAGGCTTCATCGGCGACCGAACGATCCTGTGCGAAGAAGAATTGCGGGCTCGACAGCGGCATGCTCTTGCCGGTGCGCACCAGCTTGGCCTTCATGCCGCGACTGAGCTTGCCCGAGCACAGCCGCGCAAAGGCGATGCGGTCGCGGTGGTTCGGATCCATGTTGGCCTGGATCTTGAATACGAAGGCGCTCATGCGCGGATCGGTGGCCTCGACCTTGCGCTGGTCGCTCTCCTGCGCGCGGGGCTCGGGCGCGAACTTGCCGAGACCTTCGAGCAAATCGCCGACGCCGAAATTGCGCAGCGCGCTGCCGAAATACACCGGCGTCAGATGGCCTTCACGGAATGCGCCGAGCTCGAACGGTTTTGAGGCTTCAGTGACGAGCTCGAGCTCGTCCTTCACCGCGGACACATCAAGGTTGGCGTTGAGCTTGGCGAGCTCGGCGATCTCGATCTGCTGCGCCGCACCGGTCTTGGCGCCGCCGCCTTCGAGCAGGCGCACGCCGCCATTGACGACGTCATAGGTGCCGAGGAAGTCGCGGCCGCGGCCGACCGGCCAGGTCATCGGCGTGGTGTCGAGCGCCAGTGTCTTCTCGATCTCGTCGAGCAGCTCGAACACGTCGCGGCTCTCGCGGTCCATCTTGTTGATGAAGGTGATGATCGGGATGTCGCGCAGGCGGCACACCTCGAACAGCTTCCGGGTGCGCGCCTCGATGCCCTTGGCGGCGTCGATCACCATCACCGCGGAATCGACCGCGGTGAGCGTGCGATAGGTGTCTTCCGAGAAGTCCTCGTGGCCCGGCGTGTCCAGCAGGTTGAACACGAGGCCTTCGAACTCGAAGGTCATCACCGAGGTCACGACCGAGATGCCGCGCTCACGCTCGATCTTCATCCAGTCGGAGCGCGTATTGCGCCGCTCGCCCTTGGCCTTGACCTGACCGGCGAGATTGATGGCGCCGCCGAACAGCAGCAGCTTCTCGGTCAGCGTGGTCTTGCCGGCGTCGGGGTGGGAGATGATCGCAAAGGTCCGCCGCCGCGCCACCTCAGTGGCAAGCGGGGAACGGGCCGGCGATTCGGCTGCGGTCGTGGCGATGTCGGACATGGCGGGAGCGTTTGGCAGGGAAAATGGGCCGGATCAAGCCTGATTTGGTGATTGCGGAGCCCTCCGGCCAGCCCCATATCGCCGTTTGGGAGGGACGGCCCTCCTTTTCACACGTCATTGCATGCGGGGACGGCCCTGCCTTGAACGGAGGGTCGCCATGGCCTGGAGCATCCTGTTCGTCGCCGGTCTTCTCGAGATCACCTGGGCGATCGGCCTGAAATACACCGAGGGTTTTTCCAGGCTTGTTCCCTCCGTCATCACGCTCGCGGCGATGGCGGGCAGTGTCATCCTGCTCGGAGTTGCGCTCAAATCGCTGCCGGTCGGGACCGCCTACGCGGTCTGGACCGGGATCGGCGCAGTCGGCACCGCGACGCTGGGCATCTTCCTGTTCGGCGAGCCGGCCACGGCCTTCCGCCTCGCCAGCATCGGGCTGATCGTCGCCGGCATCGTCGGGCTGAAGCTCGTCACCTGACGAAGATCCTGACCACCCACCAGGTCAGCGCGGCCACGATCGCCGAGGCCGGGATCGTGATCACCCAGGCATAGACGATCGAGCTTGCGACGTTCCAGCGCACCGCCGAGACGCGGCGGGCCGCGCCGACGCCGACGATGGCGCCGGTGATGGTGTGGGTGGTCGAGACGGGAACCCCGAGGAAGGTCGCCATGAACAGGGTCACCGCGCCGCCCGTTTCGGCGCAGAAGCCCTGCATCGGCGTCAGCTTGGTGATGCGCAGGCCCATGGTGCGGACGATGCGCCAGCCGCCCATCAGCGTGCCCAGCGCCATCGCCGCCTGGCAGGACAGCACCACCCAGAACGGCACCGAGAAGTCGCTGCCGAGATGGCCCTGCGAATACAACAGCACGGCGATGATACCCATGGTCTTCTGCGCGTCGTTGCCGCCATGGCCGAGCGAGTAGAGCGAGGCCGAGGCGAATTGCAGGATACGGAAGGCGCGGTCGACCGCGAACGGCGTCGAGCGCACCGAGGCCCAGGACACGATCGCAACCAGCATCATCGCGAGCAGGAAGCCGACCAGCGGCGACAGCACGATCGCCAGCACCGTCTTGGACAGTCCGCTCCACACCGCCGCCGAAATCCCCGCCTTGGCCATGCCGCCGCCGACGAGGCCGCCGATCAGCGCATGCGACGACGAGGACGGGATGCCCAGCGCCCAGGTCACGAGGTTCCAGACGATCGCGCCGACGAGGGCTGCGAAGATCACCTGAGCGTCGACGACGGCTGGATCGATGATGCCGGTGCCGATGGTCTGGGCAACGTGCAGGCCGAACACCATGAAGGCGATGAAATTGAAGAATGCGGCCCAGAACACCGCGAATTGCGGCCGCAGCACGCGGGTCGAGACGATGGTCGCGATCGAATTGGCGGCGTCGTGCAGGCCGTTCAGGAAGTCGAACAGCAGCGCGACGGCGATCAGTCCGACCAGGACGGGAACACCCAACGCAGCATCCACGGGCCTGCCCTACACTTGCTCGATGACGATGCTGTTGATCTCGTTCGCGACGTCATCGAAGCGGTCGGCCACCTTCTCGAGGTGGTCGTAGATCTCGACGCCGACGATGAAATCCATCGCGTTGCCCTCGCGGTGCTTCAGGAACAGCTCCTTCAGCCCGATGTCGTGGAGATCGTCGACCCGGCCCTCGAGCTTGGTCAGCTCTTCCGTGATCGCGGTCAGCATGGCGACGTTCGGGCCGATCGACTGCATCAGCGGCAGCGCGCGACCGACCAGATTGGCGCATTCGATCAGAAGTGCGCCGATCTCCCGCATCGGCGGCTCGAAAGCGCGGACCTCGAACAGCATCACGGCCTTGGCCGTCTGCTGCATCTGGTCGATGGCATCGTCCATCGAGGTGATGAGGTTCTTGATGTCGCCGCGATCGAACGGGGTGATGAAGGTGCGGCGCACCGCCGTCAGCACCTCGCGGGTGATGTTGTCGGCATCGTTCTCGAACTGGTTGACGCGCTGGCAATAGACCGGCGTCTCCTCGCCCCCGTTGAGCATGCCCTGGAGCGCGATCGCGCCCTGGATCACGGTCTGGGCATGGCGGTCGAACAGGTCGAAGAACCGCTCTTCCTTGGGCAGGAACGCACGAAACCATCGCATCATGGGGAAGGCTACCGGTTGGAAAATGGCCCGGCCCGAGCGGGCCGTCACAAAACTGTCATAGACCATTTTCGATCCGCACGCGTGTCATCTCACGCCTGCGGAACCGGTTCATCCACCGCTTTCAGGCGGCGGACAACCCCAAGTTAAATCAATGACTTAGAGTGAACGCCGGAAGTAATGCGCGATTTCGCCGATGACGCCGCGGCGGAAGGTGAGCACGCAGATCACGAAGATCGCGCCCTGGATCACCGTCACCCACTGGCCGAAGCTCGCCAGATATTGCTGCATGGCGATGATCACGAAGGCGCCGACCACGGGGCCGAAGATGGTGCCGAGGCCGCCGACCAGCGTCATCAGCACGACCTCGCCCGACATCGACCAATGCACGTCGGTGAGCGAGGCATTCTGCGCCACGAACACTTTCAGCGCTCCGGCGAAGCCCGCCAGCGTGCCGGACAGGACGAAGGCCAGGAACTTGTACTGGTCGGTCCGATAGCCCAGCGAGATGGCGCGCGGCTCGTTCTCGCGGATCGACTTCAGGACCTCACCGAACGGCGAATTGATGATGCGGAAGATCAACAGGAAGCCGGCGAGGAAGCCGACCAGCACGACGTAGTACAGAACCGTCGGCTTGGAGAGATCGAGGACGCCGAACATGCGTCCCTGCGGGATGCCCTGGATGCCGTCCTCGCCATGGGTGAACGGCGCCTGGAGGTAGATGAAATACAGCAGCTGAGACAGCGCCAGCGTGATCATCGAGAAATAGATGCCCTGGCGGCGGATCGAGATGTAGCCGGTCACAATCGAGAGCGCGAAAGCCGCGGCGACGCCGACGAGGATGCCGAGCTCCGGCGGCAGCCCCCACACCTTCAGCGCATGCGCGCTGCAATAGCCGGCTGTCCCCAAGAACATCGCGTGGCCGAACGACAACAGGCCGCCATAGCCGATCAGAAGATTGAAGGCGCAGGCGAGCAGCGCAAAGCACAGCGCCTGCATCACGAAGAACGGATAGACCCCGGTGAATGGCACCGCCGCCAGCAGCAGCGCCATCACCACGAATACGATCATCTCGTCGCGCATCGCACGCGGGGTCGCAGGCAGCGTATCGTCCGTCAGGGTTGTCATATCAGGCCGCCCTTCCCGTCAATCCCGTTGGCTTCACCAGCAGCACCAGCACCATCAGCACGAACACGACGGTGTTGGAGGCCTCGGGGTAGAAATACTTGGTCAGGCCCTCGATCACACCGAGCGCGAAGCCAGTGATGATGGAGCCCATGATCGATCCCATGCCGCCGATCACCACCACGGCGAACACGACGATGATGAGGTCGGCGCCCATCAGCGGGCGCACCTGGTTGATCGGCGCCGAGAGCACGCCGGCGAGCGCCGCAAGGCCGACGCCGAGTCCGTAGGTCAGCGTGATCATGCGCGGCACGTTGATGCCGAAGGCGCGGACCAGCGTCGGGTTTTCGGTGGCAGCGCGCAGGTAAGCGCCGAGCTGCGTCTTCTCGATCAGGAACCAGGTGGCAAGACAGACCACCAGCGAGAACACGACGACCCAGCCGCGATAGATCGGCAGGAACATGAAGCCGAGATTCATGCCGCCCCTGAGCTGATCCGGAATGGCGTAAGGCAGGCCGGAGGAGCCGAAATAGTTCTGGAACAGGCCCTGCACGATCAGCGCGATGCCGAAGGTCAAGAGCAGGCCGTAGAGATGGTCGAGCCCGGTCAGCCATTGCAGCATGGTCCGTTCCAGGATCATGCCGAAGATGCCGACGATGATCGGCGCCAGCAGCAACGCCCACCAATAATTGATGCCGCCGAGGTTCAGCAGGAAATAGGCGACGAAGGCGCCCATCATGTAGAGCGCGCCATGGGCGAAGTTGATGATGTTGAGCATGCCGAAGATCACGGCAAGCCCGAGACTGAGCAGCGCGTAGAACGAGCCGTTGATCAGTCCCACCAGTAGCTGTGCGTAGAGAGCCTGCATCGGGATTAGCTTCCGCCACCAAAATGAAAGCCCGCCGGCGGCACGGCCGCCCGGCGGGCCACGAGAGTTACTTCTTCACCAGCGGACAGGCGCTCTCGGAGAGCGGCCGGAACGCCTGGTCCGCGGGGACGGTGCCCACCAGCTTGTAGTAGTCCCACGGCCCCTTCGATTCCGAGGGCTTCTTGACCTCGAACAGGTAGGCCGGGTGAATCTTGCGGCCATCGACCCGGATGCTGCCCTGACCGAACAGCGGATCGTCGGTCGGCATCGACTTCATCTTCTCGACCGCCTTGGCGCCGTCATGCGGATTGCCGCCCATCGCCTCCAGCGCCTTGAAGTAATGGATCAGTCCCGAATAGACACCGGCCTGCACCATCGAAGGCATCGCCTTGTTCTTCATGCGCTCCGAAAAGCGCTTGGAGAAGGCCCGCGTTCCGTCGTTGAGATCCCAATAGAAGGTTTCGGTGAAATTGAGCCCCTGCGCCACGTTCAAGCCGAGCGAGTGAACGTCGGTGATGAACAACAGCAGCCCGGCAAGCTTCTGCCCGCCGGCAACGATGCCGAACTCGGCGGCCTGCTTGATCGAATTGGTGGTATCGCCGCCGGCATTCGCAAGACCGACGATCTTCGCCTTCGATGCCTGTGCCTGCAAAAGGAACGAGGAGAAGTCCGAAGAATTGAGTGGATGCTTGACGCTGCCGAGCACCTTGCCGCCCGACTTTTGCACCACCGCCGCGGTGTCGCGCTCCAGCGCCGCGCCGAACGCATAGTCGGCAGTCAGGAAGAACCAGGAATCGCCGCCAGCCTTCACCAGCGCCTGACCGGTGCTGTTGGCCAGCATGTAGGTGTCATAGACCCAATGGATGGTGTTCGGCGAGCATTGGGCGTTCGTCAGATCCGACGTCGCCGCCCCCGTGTCGATCAGGATCGAATTCTTCTCCTTGACGACATTGTTGACCGCGAGTGCGACACCGGAGTTCAGCACATCCATGAAGATGTCGACCTTCTCGACGTCGATCCATTGGCGCGCGATGGTGGTGGCGATATCGGGCTTGTTCTGATGATCGGCGGAGATCAAGTCGATCTTCCAGCCCTTGGCGGCAAGCCCGGAATCCTCGATCGCCATCTGGGCGGCCAGCGTGGAGCCCGCGCCACCGAGGTCGGAATAGAGACCGGAATTATCGGTCAGCACGCCGACCTTGACGGTCTTGTCCTGTGCCGACGCGCCGCTTGCGACGAATCCCAACGCCACGCCGAGAAGAAGTGCAGAAAAATGCTGTTTCATATTTCCTCCGGGAAATCCTCTATTGAATGGCTCGGGGCGTCAGACACCGAGATAGGTATGCAGCTTGTCCATGTTGGCGGCGAGCTCCGAATTGGAAAACCCGTCGATGATCTTGCCGTGCTCGACCACATAATAGCGATCGGCGACGGTGGACGCGAAGCGGAAGTTCTGCTCGACGAGGAGGATCGTAAAGCCCTCCTTCTTGAGGCGCGCAATGGTATGACCGATCTGCTGGATGATGACGGGCGCAAGGCCCTCGGTCGGCTCGTCCAGCATCAGGAAGCTCGCGCCGGTGCGCAGGATGCGTGCGATCGCGAGCATCTGCTGCTCGCCGCCGGACAGCTTCGTGCCCTGGCTGTTGAGCCGCTCCTTCAGGTTCGGAAACAGATCGAAGATCTGGTCCAGCGGCAGTCCGCCTTCGCGCACCACCGGCGGCAGCATCAGATTCTCGCGGACGTCGAGGCTGGAGAATATCCCCCGCTCTTCCGGGCAGAACGCGATGCCCATCCGCGCGATCTTGTCGGAGGTGGCGCGAATGATCTCCTGGTTGTTGAACTTCACCGAACCGGCACGCTTGCCGATGATGCCCATGATCGACTTCAGCGTGGTGGTCTTGCCGGCGCCGTTACGCCCGAGCAGGGTGACGACCTCGCCCGCATTCACGTCGAAGTTGATCCCGTGCAGGATGTGAGACTCGCCATACCATGCTTCGAGGTTGCGAACCTGGAGGATGTTGCCGCCGGTCGCAGCCTTTGCCGGAGCCTCGGCGATCGCAGTGTCAGGCATGACCGGCTCCCAAGTAAGCTTCCTTGACGCGCTCGTCCTTGGTGAGCTCGCTGTAGTGACCTTGCGCGAGCACCTGCCCGCGCGTCAGCACGGTGATGATGTCGGAGAGATTGGCGACAACGCTCAAATTATGCTCGACCATGAGAATGGTGTATTTCGCGGAGATGCGCTTGATCAGCGCCGCGATCTTGTCGATGTCCTCGTGGCCCATGCCGGCCATCGGCTCGTCCAGCAGCATCATCTCGGGGTCGAGCGCGAGCGTGGTTGCGATCTCCAGCGCGCGCTTGCGCCCGTAGGGCATCTCGACCGCGGGGGTATTGGCAAACTCGCTGAGGCCGACATCGTTCAGCAGCTCGCGCGCGCGATCGTTGAAACGGTTGAGCACCGACTTCGAGCGCCAGAAATCGAAGGAACTGCCGTGCTGGCGCTGAAGCGCGACGCGGACGTTTTCCAGCGCGGTGAGATGCGGAAACACCGCCGAGATCTGGAACGAACGGACAAGTCCCATGCGGGCCACGTCGGCCGGCGCCATCGCGGTGATATCCTGCCCCTTGTACAGGATCTTTCCGGCAGACGGTTTGAGGAACTTGGTCAGAAGATTGAAACACGTCGTCTTGCCGGCGCCGTTCGGGCCGATCAACGCATGAATGCTCCCACGGCGAACCTTGAGCGCAACGTCGCGGACGGCGAAGAAGCCCGCGAACTCCTTGGTCAAGCCTTCCGTTTCAAGAATGAACTCATCGGCCAAACAGATTTCCCCCTGCCCGCGCAACGCGTGGCTGTCCTTGTTGCTTCGGCATTCCGGAGGTCTTGGAGCCCATCCGGAACGCCGCCTCCGGGCGCGGAATATGCCGGAGGTGACGGGGGTTAGGCAAGGCGGAAAGCTGAGCAGATCAGGCCTCCGGCTGGGATACAAATGCTCCCTTAGTCGGAGATGTTTGATGTTGTGCCTGCCCGGCCTCCCGGTTCGCAAAAGCACCGGCCATCAAGCCGTCGTTAACGGTCTTTCGCCCTGCGCGCCAGCCTTCATAGAAAATTTTCCCGCAAGCGGCATCATGCTGCGGGTATATCTGCCGGGAATATTGTTTTGGATTTCGCAAGCGCCGCTCCCTCCGTCGTCAAGTCGATCAGGCAGCGAGATCTGCTGAACACGTGGCTGCGACTTTATGCGCGCCAGCAGATCGCACCGGCGATCTGGGAGTACCAGCCGGCACGGCTCGAGGAAGAGCTGTCCGATCTCATCTATTATACGGTGGACAATTCGGATGCCCTCCCTCGCCTCATCATCCAGAGCGAAGGCACGCGCATCTCGCGCGCCTACGGGCATACCGGCAAGGGCGTGCCGCTCGATGAATATATCGGGCCGCGCCTCGTGCCCCTGGTGATGCCCGTCTACCTTGAATGCGTCGCGCGCGGGCTTCCAGTCTACAGCGTTGCCGACGTCGACGACATCTATGGGCGCGTCGTCGCCTACGAGCGCCTGCTGCTGCCGTTCCTGACCGACGGCAAGGTCTGTCACGTCATCGCCTCGCTCAAGACCTTCTGCGAGGACGGCGGCTTCGAGATCAAGAATCTGATGCGCGGAAATGACGCGCTGCCGCGCCCCAAACTGTGCGCCGTGATCGACCGCAATCTCTTTCATCGCGTTCCAGGCCGCATCGCGGCCGCGGACGTCGTCGAGTTCGCCGATCAGCCTGGCGAGGCCACCGAGATCGTCGAGCTGAACTAGCGCCGACCTACTTGGCCAGACTTACTTGGCTTTGACTTCCTTGGCATAGATGTCGGGCTTGAAGCCGACCAGCAGCTTGCCGCCGATCTCCAGCACCGGCCGCTTGATCATCGACGGCTGCGCCAGCATCAACGCCAGCGCCTTCTTCTCGGTCAGGCCTTCCTTGTCGGAATCGGGGAGCTTCTTGAAGGTCGTGCCGGCGCGATTGAGCAGCGTCTCCCAGCCGACCTTGTCGCTCCACTGCTTGAGCTTGTCCTTCTCGACGCCCGCGGCCTTGTAGTCGTGAAACGCGTACGCCACGCCATGACCGTCGAGCCAGGTGCGCGCCTTCTTCATGGTGTCGCAGTTCTTGATGCCGTAGATGATGTTGGGCAAGACAACTCCTCGCGCATGCGTGATGCTTCGGCAGCGGCGTTGTACGAAACTCCGCTTCGCGCGACAATATTGCAAACGAAGCCCGCTCTGCAAAACGGACACATGATGCACGTCACCCATGATCCCGCGGCGACCGCCTCGCCGACCATCGACTTCAACAGCTTCCTCGCGGTCGATATCCGCGTCGGCACCATCGTCGACGCCAAACCGTTCCCGGAGGCGCGCAAGCCGGCCTGGCGTCTCTGGATCGACTTCGGACCCGCGATCGGCGTGCGCAAGAGTTCGGCGCAGATCACCGAGAACCATCCGCTCGAGACACTGGTGGGACAGCAGGTCGCAGCCGTCGTCAATTTTCCCCCGCGCCAGATCGGGCCTGTCGTCTCGGAGGTGCTGACGCTCGGCTTCCCCGATGCCGACGGCAAGGTCGTCCTGGTACAGCCGAGCAAGCCCGTGCCGAACGGCGGACGGCTGTTCTAGCCGCGCCCGATCACGGACCGCAGCCCGGCGCAGTCGCACCCGCATAATCCTGCCTGCTTCCCGTCTGCTGGCGGCCAGGACTTGACCAAAATCCTCTTTGGCAATAACAATGACTGACCGGTCGTTTTTTATTATTGCAGACTGAGGTACGGCCGCAACCGGCCAACAACTAAAACGATCGGGCTATCAGTTATTTAGGAACTCGGCCGATGCCCAAGATCAGCGACAAGCAGCGCGAAGGCCGGCGGCAGCAGATCCTCGAGGCCGCCCTCGCCTGCTTCGCGGAAGACGGTTTTCACCAGACCGGCATGGCCGACATCGTGAAGCGATCGGGGCTCAGCCACGGCGCAGTCTATCTCTACTTCCAGAGCAAGGACGATCTGATCGAGGCGCTGGCCGACGACCGGCATCGCCGCGAGGCCGTGCTCAACTCGGTCGCGCAAGGGTCCGGCGATCCGATCGAAGGACTGCACGCGCTGGTTCGCGTCTACGCGCAATGGCTCACCGATCCCGCCGGCGAAGCGCGCCGCCGTGTCGGCATCCATGGCTGGGCCGAGGCGCTGCGCAACCGCCGCGTCCGCAGCAGCGTCGTCGAAGGCATCGACATGCCGCGCGCGCTGATCGTGGCGCTGGTCGAGCGCGGCCAGCACGACGGGCTCATCAAGCGCGACCTCGGCGCTGAGGCCATCGCGCGCATGCTGATCGCGATCTTCCAGGGCTTTGTGCTGCAAAAATGCTGGGGCGAGGACTTTGACGTCGCGGCCTGCATGGCGGCCGTCGATGCCGTGATCGATGGCCTGCGCACGCCGAAGGCGGACGTCAAGCGACGGACCAGGACATGAACGATGAGCTGGATCCATGAACTCCTCGCCGGCGCCGGCGTCGGTCTTGTCGCAGGATTGGCATCGGGCTTCACGGGCACGAGTCCGGGTGGCGGCCTCGTCATCTTCTCCGTGCTGTTGCTCGGGGCAGAACAACACGTCGCACAGGGAACATCCCTGATCACGCAGATCCCTCCGACCGGCCTTGCCGGCGCGCGCCGCTACTGGCAGAGCGGCAATCGCAGCCCCTTGCCGTGGATCGTCTGGATCGGCCTCGGATTTCTCATCGGCGGCGCCGGCGGCGGCTATGCCGCGGCGGCGGTGTCCGACGCAGTGCTGCAATGGACCTATGTGGTCTATCTCATCGCACTGATCGCAATGTTGCTTCTGCGTAGCGACCGCAAGGACGCCGGCAGCGAGGCTGGCGCTGAGGACGATCTGCCCCCGCTGCCCCTGCTCCTCATCGGCACGCTGGCCGGATTTTCCTCCGGCTTCATGGGCATCGGCGGCGGGCTCGCAATCACCGTCGGCCTCGCTGCGGGATTGCGCGTGCCGCAGCATCAGGCGCAGCTCGTCAGCCTGATCTTCTCGGTGATCCCGACCAACATTCCGGCCGCCTCGATCTACTGGAGCAAGGGGCTCATGGTTGGATGGCCGGCCATCCTCGGCATTTTGGCCGGCATGTGGATCGGCACCGATCTCGGCGCACGCGCGGCCAACGGCGTCAGCAAATCGGCGCTGCGCCGGGCCATGATCGCCCTCGTCTCGCTGATGGCGCTCTACATGATCTACAAAGCACTGACCTGATCTTACGGCCGCTTCGGAATGTTCAGCCCGCGCTGCACCGCCGGACGCGCAAGCCCCCGCTCGAGCCAGGCACCGACGGACTTGAACTGGCTGAACGCGACCAGCTCGCCGGCGCCGTAGAAGCCGATGAGGTTGCGCACCCAGCCGAGCATGGAGATGTCGGCGATGGTGTAGTCGTCATCCATGAACCATTGCCGGCCGGCAAGATGCGTCTCCATCACGCCGAGCAGCCGCTTCGACTCGCCCACGTAGCGCTCCAGGGGCCGCTTGTCCTCAAAATCCTTGCCGGCGAATTTGTGGAAGAAGCCGACCTGGCCGAACATCGGCCCGATGCCGCCCATCTGGAAGTGCAGCCACTGGATGGTCTGGTAGCGGCGCGCGGCATCCTGCGGCAGCAGCTTGCCGGTCTTCTCCGCGAGATATTGCAGGATCGCACCAGACTCGAACAGCGGCAGCGGCCTGCCGCCGGGACCGTTGGGATCGAGGATTGCCGGGATCTTGCCGTTCGGATTGAGAGAGAGGAATTCAGCCGTCTTCTGATCATCCTTGCCGAAATCGACGAGATGAACTTCGTAGGGAAGCCCGATCTCCTCCAGCATGATCGAGACCTTGACGCCGTTCGGCGTCGGTAGCGAATAGAGCTGCAGCAGTTCGGGATTCTTGGCCGGCCAACGCTTGGTGATGAGAAAGGCGGAGAGATCGGACATCGGGACCTTTGGTGCATGGACTGAGGCGTGCTCAATCTAGGCAAGATGCCGCACCGCGCAAGTCACTATTCGTCCCGGCGAACCCCGCGCTTATCGCGGCAGCGTTGCCATCGCCACGATCGGGGTCATTGCTTCATGCTGCAGTCGATACTCGATGAATCCTTGACCCGTGACCAACAGCAGGGCCGTAAAGGCAATCGCGAGCATCGCGGTCGCCAATTGGCACACGTCGTACATGGTGTTTTGTCCCTCGACAGCCTTTGGTGTAAACGTCGGCTCAAGCGCCACGTTCCGAGGCGGCATGAATATATTGCCATTTTTTCCCGGACTCGCTGCGAAGCCATCGGCTGTTCCGGCGGCCCGCGCAGGGACCAATGGCACCTTCGCGCGTTGTCGCTGCATGAACATCGAGAAGCGCGCCTTGCTCGACCACGCTGAACGCTGTCGCCGCGTCGCGAACGAGCTCGCTCATAGCGAAGCCGCGCAACGGTTGCGAGCGATGGCCGACGCGTACGAAGCGAGAGCAACAAGACTGGACGACGAAGGCGCCTCCTCGACTCCGGGTCGCATGAGTCGCTGCCAACTCGAAGCCGATCGGGAGGGCTGATCGGCCTCAAAAATTGATCTCCATCCGCAATCCGCGCGGATCGATCTCCTCCCCGCCGACACGCTGCGTACTGTAGCGCGCCGCGACCGCGCAGGCGCAGGCGTCGATGAGATCGTCGCGGCCGATGCCCGTGCCGTGACGCAGCGTCAACCATTTCGGCAGACGCGTGAAGCCGCGTTGCTCCAGCAGCGCGATGCGCTGTTCGAGGCCGTGCGCCGACGTCTTCCTCGCGAGACGGACTTGCGCTGCGAGATTCCAGAAGATCAATTCCGGATGCGCTTCGCCGATCACTGCCTGCCGCGCTGGCGTCATGGCTTCGTCGACCTCTCTCATCTTGTCCCTGATGTTCCAGAGCTGCGCCGACACGCCCCTGCCCTTGCCTTCGTGCTCCCAGTAATGGCGATTGGCCGCGGCCATGTCCGGGAACGTCCAGAGGTCGCGGCGCGCGCCGAGAAACACCGCAGGCCCGATGAGTTCGCGCGCACGCAGATCGCAAGCGCGATAGCCGCTCGCCTTCAATCCGATCGGCATGTCGATCATCGCGCGTGCGTGCGGGATCGCGAGCAGGCGCATCAAGTTCGGTGAATAATCGAAGCCATGATCGCCGCGCTCGTCGATCCAGGCTGCGACCCAGCCGAAGCGAAATCCGTCGAGGCCGAGATAGTTTGGCACGTCAGGCATTCGTGTCTTGTCGTCAGTGTCTTGCAATTTACACACGCACCTCGCTTGACATCCGCAAGTTGCAGGCGTATTTCCCGCGGCCTCGCGAACACTCCCGTTCGCGACAAGCACCATGAACCGAGCGATGCTGCACCGCTACGAAAGAATTGCCCGCATATCGAATAGCTCAGAGCTATTCGATGTCGCATGCCCGGCTCATGGGAGCGATCTTGCCTGACCGCAAGATCGAACAGTCCGCTTCTCACGGACCCTCCCGAGCCTGCCGCTCCGGAGGGTTTTTTGTTGCCCGCCGCGCGGACGCGAGGCGCGCCCGGGGCCCCCGAATTCTCTGAAATGATCCGGGCGCGCCGGCTAAGGTGCGCGTAGGATGTGAAGCAGGAACCACGACCATGCGACGATCCGATCCCTACATGGAGCGCGCCCGCGAGCTTTGCCTTGCCGCCGGCGTCGATCCCGATTCGCGCGTCGGCGAAGGACGCGGCCAGCCGGCCTGGTGCTCGTACCGGGATGCCGCGCGCAAGGAGCATCTCGCCCGCGAGGCCAATGCGGCCGCGAGCGAGATCGCGACCCTGCGCCCGCAGGAGGCCCGCTTCCAGAATGCGCCGTTGAAGATCTTCGGCCCGCACGAGGAGGCGACCATCGCGCAGATGCGCAACTGCATGGCGGTCGGCAATGTCGTATCAGGCGTGATCTGCGCCGACGGTCATCTCGGCTACGCCCAGCCGGTCGGCGGGGTCATCGCCTATGAGAAGCAGATCAGCATCTCCGGCGTCGGCTTCGACATCGGCTGCGGCAACATGGCGGCCCGGCTCGACACGCGCTTCGACGACATTGCGGCGATCGTGCCGACGATCATCCGCGACGTCGCCAAGGTGATCTCGTTCGGCGTCGGCCGTGCCAACGCGGAACGGGCCGAGCACGAGCTGTTCGACGACAGCGACGCCTGGCGCGAGAGCGACATGGAGGCCTATCGCCAGAAGGCGGTGAGCCAGCTCGGCACGGTCGGCTCGGGCAACCACTATGTCGACCTCATGCGCGACGAGGAAGGCTTTGTCTGGATCGGCGTCCACTTCGGAAGCCGGGGTCTCGGGCACACTTCCGCGACGCGCTACCTCAAGGCCGCCGGCGGCAAGGACGGAATGAATGTCCCGCCCGCCGTGGTCGACGAGGATTCCGAGCTCGGCCGCCGCTACATCGCGGCGATGCAGCTCGCCGGGCGCTATGCCTATGCGGGCCGCGAGTGGGTGGTCGAACGCGTCCGCCGGATCATCGGCGGCAGCGTGACCGAGAGCGTGCACAACCACCACAACTATGCCTGGCGTGAGACCCACGCGGGCCGCGATCTGTGGGTGGTGCGCAAGGGCGCGACCCCGGCGTTTCCCGGCCAGAAGGGATTCGTCGGCGGCTCGATGGGCGACGACGCCGTCATCCTCGAAGGCGTCGACAGCCCGGAGGCCAAGGCTTCGCTCTATTCGACCGTGCACGGCGCCGGCCGCCTGTTCGGACGGAAGGAGGCGAAGCGGCGCTTCTCGCGCGCGGAGATGGACCGATGGCTGAGCGAGCGCGGCGTCACCTTGATCGGTGCCGACCTCGACGAGAGCCCGATGGCCTATCGCCGCCTGCCGGACGTGCTGGCGCAGCACGCCGGGACCGTGCGGGTGCTGCACACGCTGCGGCCCTTCGCCGTCGCCATGGCCGGCGAAGGCGAGTTCGACCCGTGGAAGGACTGACGCGAAACTGTGGGCGGGAGGCGATGTCTCCCGCCCACAACATCTCATTCTCTTCCTCTGATATTTGATCGTCTCTCATCTCGTCAGATATTCCCGCATCAAGGCGCGGGCGCGATGCAGCCGCGCCTTCGCGATCCGCGCCACCTGATGCAGGCCGCCGATGTCCTTCCTGTAAAATGCCATCGCATCCTCCGAGATGAGCCGAAGCAAAATGCCTCGACCATCAAGGGGGCGCGCCGGCCGGAAAGGATTCGCCGGCGCGGGCGATTTTTTCGTGTCAGCCCCCAACGGCCTGGTAGGCCAGGCGCTTGAATTCGAAGAAGAACGGATTCCAGAAGCCCATGTAGCGCTGGGCCATCAGGACGCCCGCGGTATTGGCCTGTGGGCAGATCCACCAATGGGTGCCGGCAAGCCCGCCCCACTGGAATTCGCCGGTCGAATTCTGGGGATCGAACGGCGTCGGCGCGAAGGTGACGGCACCGCCGAGGCCAAAGCCCTTGCCGGGGATCGGACCGAGATTGGCAAAGCGGATGGTCTGGCCTGCGGGCAGCTGGTTGGTCATCATCTGCCGCAGCGTCTCCGGCTTCAGCAGCGCATCCGATCCCGGCAACAATGCGCGCACCAGCGCGAGCATGTCGGGCAAGGTGGAAACCAAGCCGCCGCCGCCCGACAGCCGCGGGAACGGACGCCGATAGGCTTGCGGAAACGGAAGATTGTCTGCGCGCGTCAGGCCCGGCTTCATCGGATCGAGCACATCAGCGCCATTATAGAGCGCAACCAGCCTGCCCTGCTGCGTCTCGGGCACGGAGAAGCCGGTGTCGGTCATGCCGAGGGGATCGAAGATGCGCGCCTTGAGGAAGGCGTCGAGTGGCTTGCCCGAGACGACCTCCACGATGCGGCCCAGCACGTCGGTCGCCACTGAATATTCCCAGCCCACGCCGGGATGATAGGACAGCGGCAGATCGGCGAGCTTGTCGATCATGTCGGAGAGCGGCGTCAGCGGATTGAGCACGCGCGCCTCGTTGTAGCCTTTGAACAGCACCGTGCCGGGATCGAAGATGCCGTAGCTGAGGCCGGAGGTGTGGGTCAGAAGCTGGCGGATCACGATCGGGCCCTTCGCCGGTTCGATATCGGCCAGGCTGGCCGCGCCCTGCCTCAGGACCTTGCGGTTGCCGAGTTGCGGCAGAAACTTCTCGATCGCGTCGTCGAGCCCGACGCGGCCCTCCTCGACCAACAGCATGATCGCGCAGGTGACGAAGATCTTGGTGTTGGAAAACGCACGGAAGATATGGTCGGGCCGGAGCGCCGTCTTCGCCTCGCGATCGGCGAAGCCGACGCATTGCTGATCGACGACCTCGCGGCCGCGCAGCACTGCCCAGGATACGCCCGGAATGATCTCCTGATCGACGTAGCGCTGCATTGCTGTCCGTGCGGCGGAAAAATCTGTCGTCCTGGCGTCCATGTGTTCCCCCCAATTGTGGTTGGGATCGATATAGCGCGAATTCGGTGGATATGAAGCCCCGCCGAGAAACGCTCATCCCTGCTTCATCAGCGCGGTGACGTGCAGGCGACGTCGGATCCGCATGCCCTGCCGCTGATACAGCGCGATCGCAGACGTATTGTTCGAAAACACGTGCAGGAATGGAATTTCGCCGCGCGCCTCGATCCGGCGCGCGACCGCAGCGAGCAGCGCCTGTGCATAGCCGCGCCCGCGATAGTCCGGATGCACGCAGACCGCCGTCATCTCGACGAACTTTCCCGGCTTCATCCGCTCACCCGTCATCGCGACCAATTCGCCGCCGGCGCGGATGCCGAGGAAGGTGCCGAGCTCGTGAGTTCGCAGCGCGAATGGACCGGGCTTCGTCAGCTCCGTCAACGCCATCATGGCAGGAACGTCGGCGGGCCCGAGCACGACAATCTCGGCGTCGCGAAGCGGACTGTCGGCGGGCGAGCCGATCATCTGTTCGCCGGTGTCGGCGAGCACGACCTTGAAGCCCGCGGGAATCTCGACCGGCTCCGGCGTGAACAACGCGGCGACCTGCGTGCCCGACAGCAAATCACCGAGCGCGGCAAAGCTTGCCGCGGACATGTCGACCATGTCGGCAAAGGGCGTCATGTCCACGGGGTAGCGCAGCGCTTGCGGGCCGCCCTCGGCCAGATGCTTCTGGCTCGTCGTCAGCGCGCTCCAGATCGGGCGATCCAGCAGCGCCACATCGCTATCGGACACCGGCCTAATCCTTGTCGAAGCTGACGATGACGGCGGCATTGGCGATGAGGATGGGGTCGTTGGCGACTTCCGTGGCCGAGGGAATCTCCAGCCCGCCCTTGACCGCAGTCACGGTCACGGTGCCGTAAGGCAGCTCCTTCGCAACAGCTTCCTTGTCCACCGCCTCAGGGTTGGGCACCCCGATCGTGACATCGACGAACATGTCGTTCGCGGTCTTGCCGATCATCCGGAAGAAGCCGAGGCTCGAATGCCGGATGGCATCCGACACCGCGCGCTTCGCCGCCTTGGTGGAGTCCCTGCCGTGAACGTCGACGCCCATGCCCATCTCGGTGACACAACGAACGCGAGTCATTTCATAGTCCTGTGGTTGGTTGAGTGATTGTGAGTGTCGGCGATCGGGACGCGCGGCACAAGTGCGGTTGCTGCTCTCGTGTCCCGGACGCGCTGCAACGCTTTGGCGTTGCTGCGCAGAGCCGGGACCCAGGAGGCGATAGAGCGCGCAGATGCGTGGGCCCCGGCTCTGCAGCGCACCGCTGAAGGAGCGCGGCGCTGCGTCCGGAGCACGAGACCGCCGTTTTCACGCCTTCGATTTTTCGTGCGCGCGCAGCTCGTCGACGAGCACCCGCACGTTCTCGGAGTAGTCGATCGGAATCGACACCAAATGGACGCCCCCTTCCTTGAACGCCGCCTCGAGCGTCGGGCCAAAGCTGTCGATGCTCGCGATGCGGTGACCCTTGGCGCCATAGGCCTTGGCGTACAGCGCAAAATCCGGATTGCCAAAGGTCATGCCGTAATCGGCAAAGTGATCGACGGCCTGCTTCCAGCGGATCATGCCGTAGGCGTTGTCTTCCAGCACCAGCACGACCAGGTTGAGCTTGAGGCGGACCGCAGTCTCCATCTCCTGGCTGTTCATCATGAACCCGCCGTCGCCGGCAACCGCGAGCACGCGGCGGTCGGGATAGAGCATCGCGGCCATCATTGCCGACGGCAGGCCTGCGCCCATCGTCGCCAGCGCGTTGTCGAGCAGCAGCGTGTTGGCAACGCGGGTCCGGTAGTTGCGCGCGAACCAGATCTTGTACATGCCGTTGTCGAGCGCGACGATGCCGTTCTCCGGGATCACCTGGCGGATGTCGTGCACGATGCGCTGCGGCGTCGGCGGCCAGCGCGCCTCGGTGGCGCGGTCGGCAATGTGGCTGAGAATTCCTTCGCGCAGCGGCAACAGCGCAGCCGCCTGCGGCAGCTTGCCTTCGAGGCTATCGGCGAGCAGCTCCAGGCTCGGGCCGACATCGCCCACGACCTCGGCGTCCGGGAAATAGACCTGCTCGACGCTGGCCGAAGTGTAGCTGACGTGAATGACCTTCGGCCCCGACGGCCCCATGATGAAGGGCGGCTTCTCGATCGGATCGTGACCGATCGCCACGATCAGGTCGGCGGCGTCGATGGCATCGTGGACATAGTCGCGCTCGGACAGCGCGGCGGTCCCCATGTAGAGATTGGTGCCGCCGGGCACGGTGCCCTTGCCCATCTGCGTGGTGAAGAAGGGAATGCCGGTGCGCCGCACGAAGCTCGCGATGCCGTGCGTCGAGCGCGGCCGGCTCGTTGCCGCACCCATCATCACCAGCGGTCGCTTCGCTGCCAGGATCATCTCGGCGGCGCGGTCGAGCGCAGCGCGATGGGCGACCGGGATCTCGATCGGATGGATCGGAATCACGGGGACGGCGGGCACCTCGTCGCCCGCGATGTCCTCGGGCAGTTCGAGATGCACCGGGCCCGGCCGCTCCTCCATCGCGACGCGGAAGGCATCGCGCACCACGGTCGGAATAGAGGAGGCGCTGACGATCTGCCGCGACAGTTTTGTGAGCGGCTTCATGGTCGCGACCACGTCCACGATCTGGAAGCGCGCCTGCCGGCTGCTCATGATCGCCTTCTGGCCGGTGATCAGGATCATCGGCATCGCGCCGAGATGCGCGTAGGCCGCACCGGTAGACAGGTTGAGCGCGCCGGGACCAAGTGTGGAGAGACATACGCCCGGCTTGCCGGTCAGCCGTCCGTGCGTCGCCGCCATGAAAGCGGCGGCCTGCTCGTGGCGGGTCAGGACCAGCTCGATGCGGGAGTTGCGCAGCGATTCGACGAGATCGAGATTCTCCTCGCCGGGAACGCCAAAAATACGATCGACGCCTTCGTTCTCCAGGGCCGCAACAAACAGGTCCGATCCCTTCACTTTGCGTTCCTGCCCGCTCATGTCGCCTCCCGGTCGTTGTGTGCCCTGTGTCAGGGAACGATCGTATCGTAGCCGTCCATAGCTGCGGCACAACTCACAAAGAGGCGTGCGACGGCTTCAACATTTTTCCGCAGCGGCACGCCCCCTCACAGCTTCGCCTCGGCAAAGATGCCCGATATCCAATCGAGGAAGACGCGCAGGCGCAGCGCGAGCTGGCGGTTTTGTGGAAAGAGCGCCGAGAGTGGCGTCGGCGACGGCGGATAGTCGGCGAGCACCTCGATTAGCGCACCGCTGGCGAGATCATCGGCGAAGCGATAACGGGGCGCCTGCGCGAGGCCGAAGCCGAGCCGGGCGAGATCGGCCATGGTATCGGAATTGTTGACGCGCACGCGGCTCGGCAGCACGACGTGACGCAGCGCGCCGGCGACGGAAAATTCCAGCGGCAGCACATCGCCGGTGCGTGAGGAGACGAAGGCCACCATCTGGTGGCCGTCGAGTGCATCCGGCGCCGCGGGCATGCCGTGCCTGGCGAGATAGGCCGGGCTCGCCACCGTGATCTCGGCAATGGTGCCGAGCCGGCGCAGGATCATGCCGCTGTCCTCGGGCTCGCCCGACCGGATCACGCAGTCGATGCCCTCGCGCACGAGATCGACCAGCCGGTCGCCCTGCCCGATCTGCAGATCGAGCTCGGGATAGCGCGCCAGAAATGCCGGCAGATGCGGCAGGATGAAGGTGCGGGTCAGCAAGGGATGCGCATCGATGCGGAGCAGGCCGCGCGGCCGCGCATCGCGCATCGCGGTTTCCGCTTCCTCGACCTCGGCCAGGATGGCGACGCAGCGGCGGTAATAGTCCTCGCCGTCGAGCGTCGGAGTGACATGGCGCGTCGTTCGTTCGAGCAGCCGTGCACCCAGATGCGCCTCGAGACTGCGCAAGACCTCGCTCGCTGTCGAGCGGGGAATGCCGATGTCGGCTGCCGCGGCCGTAAAGCTCCGCCGTTCGACGAGGCGGACGAACAGGCGCATGGCGTCAAAGCGGTCCATGGCGGATTGTTCACCACAGCCGACAAGTGATGGCAAGTCCAGGGCGATTATCCGGCCACAGCGAGCAGGTATTCCTCGGCCCAACACCATCGAGGAGACCCGCCATGACCAACCAATCTCATCGCGCCGCCATCGTGACCGGTGGCTCCCGCGGCATCGGCGCAGCGATCGCCCGCCGGCTTGCCCGGGACGGGATCGCCGTCGCGATCAACTATGCCAGCGGCCGCGACGCTGCCGACGCGCTTGTGGCCGAGATCGAATCCGCCGGCGAGCGCGCCATCGCCGTGCAGGCCGATCTTGCCGATCCGGCAACGCCCGCGCGGTTATTCGATGCGGCCGAGCGCGCCTTCGGCGGCGTCGACATCCTCGTCAACAATGCCGGCGTGATGGAGCTTGGTCCGCTCGCGCAGGTGACCGACGAAGCCTTCGCGCGGCAGATCTCGATCAACCTCGACAGCGTGTTCCGGTCTCTGCGCGAAGCGGCGCGTCGGCTGCGCGACGGCGGCCGCATCGTCAGCTTCTCGTCCAGCGTCGTCGGCCTCTATCAGCCCGGTTATGGCGTGTACGCTGCAACGAAGGCCGCGGTCGAAGCCATGACCCACATCCTCGCCAAGGAGCTCGGCAGCCGCCGCATCACCGTCAACGCGGTCGCGCCGGGGCCGGTCGAGACGCGGCTGTTCCTCGAGGGCAAGAGCGAGCAGCAGGTGCGCGCCATTGCCGCCATGAACCCCTTCGGCCGCCTCGGCCAGCCCGACGACATCGCAGGCGTGGTCGCCTTCCTCACGGGGAGCGACGGCGGCTGGGTCAACGGCCAAATCATCCGCGCCAATGGCGGCGTGATCTGACGCGAAGTCTTACAGGAGAGAGCCACCATGCCGTTCGCCAACATCAAGATTCCGCAGGCCGCGCTGTCGCGCGCCCAGAAGGCGGAGATCGTGCATAACCTCACGGCGCTGTTCGTCCATTATTTTGGCGAAGCAGCACGGCTGCACACGATGGTGTTGATCGAGGAAGTCCCCGATGGCGGCTATGGCCGTGCCGACGAGGTGTTCATCGTTCCCGACGCTTATCGCGCCAGCGATTCCGTCATGCCAGCTTCAGGCTGAGCTCGGTGCCGCGCTTCACTTCCCGAGGATTTCCGCGGCGGCGCGATCGAGGATCGCGGCGATGCGGCGCGCCTCGGCGGAGTCGCTGTCGTGCTTGGAGCGCAGCGCGCGCTTGAGATTGTGGCGTGCGCGGTGCAGCTCGTCCGAGGCGCCACCGTCGAGATCGCTGACGCCAGCAAAGGCCTCGCGCACCTCGTCCATGCGGCGTCCGATCCGCGACAACGCCTGCAGGATCGCATCGGCGGTCGCGCGATTCTCGGCCAGGTGCGCCTCGCCCTGCGGCGTGATGCTGTAGAGCTTGCGGCCGCCGTCCTGCTGGACGCTGCTGTGGCCGACCTCTTCGAGATAGGTCAGCGCCGGATAGATCACGCCGGGGCTCGGCGTATAGAAGCCGTCGGAACGCTCCTCGATGATCTTGATCAGCTCATAGCCATGGGCCGGGTTTTCGGCGAGCAGCGCCAGGATCACCAGCTGGAGATCCTGCGACGACAGCCGCCGCGATCCGGGGAAATCGTCGCCGCCGCGCCCGAAGAAGCCGTGCCCGCTGCGGCCGAAGCGATGCCGCCCGCCGCCGTGCCGGCCCATGGCGAAATGGGCGAAATGCCCGAAATGGAAGTCTTTGTGGTCTCGTCCGTGGCGCATATCGTAAGTCCTTTTGTAAAACATATCTTACGATATAGTTTGCGATAGTCCAGGCGCAACCCACAACTCTGTGATTGGGGCCACGGCGCCCCGGTCCCTTGCTCGGGACCGGTCCGGCGCCAGCGGTTACTCGGCGGCTTCGCTATGGGGCACGCCCTGCTCGACCTCGAGCTGCAGGATGTCGTTGAAGCGGTTGAAGGCACCGCAGAGCGCGATGCGCCAGGTCAGCTCGACAATCTGCGCTTCCGAGAAGTGCGCGCGGAGGCGGGCAAATATCTCGTCGCGAGTCTTGTTCCAGTTGTTGGTGACGGCAATGGAATATTCGACCACGAGCTTGTCGAGTTCATCGAGCTCGGGATGATCCTTGTAGTCCACGAGGCGCGCAGCGCCCTGCTCCGACACGCCCTGCACCGCCAGTTTCGGCGCGTGATGGGAGACGCAATAGTCGCATTTGTTGAGCAATGAGACCGTGACCAGCGCGAGCTCGAGATGGCGCTTCGAAACATTTCCTTCTTCGGCGAGATCGACCAGCAGCGACCACATGTGCTTGAAGATCGGCAGCCGGTGCGCCATGACACCCGCCTGGTTCTCGAACGCGCCGTAGCTCGTCATCTTGTCCCACAGCGGCCGCAAGGCTTCCGGCAGGTCGTCCCTGGTCTTGATCGAAACACGCGACATGGCAATTGATCCCCGGTTGGAACGCGCATGCTGCCACAAAGATTTGGCCTGCGCCTCGGAAGCGATCGCATGACACCCAAGACATTCGAAGCACGCTGCCTGCGCCTGCCCGCCGTCACCAAGGTGGTGCAGTGGGAGGGCACCTCCGTATTCAAGGTCGGCGGCAAGATGTTCGCGCTCGGCGGCGGCTTTGCCGCGGGCTCCGGCGGCTACATGTTCAAGGTCTCGGACATGGCCTATGGGATGCTGATCGAGCACGGCCTGGCACGGCCCGCACCGTATCTCGCCCGCGCCAAATGGGTGCAGCTCGTCAGCAACAACGCGCTGCCGGATGCCGAGCTCACGGCCTATCTGGTGCAGGCCCATGCGATGATCGCGGCAAGGCTGACGCGCAAGGCCCGCAAGGCGCTGGGGCTCGCCCCGCCGGCATGACCATCCCCGCGCTCGCGGCGATGCTGAACCTTCATTCTTCCTGTCTCAGAAGTCGACGGCAACCTCGCCGAAATCCGCAAGGCCCGCGCGGGCACTGCTCCCCGCTTCTGCGAAGACCATGCCGGTGCACGAACCGGTTGTGACGATCTGTCCCGGCAACAGAGGCACACCTCTGTCCGCACAATGGCGAATGAGCCAGCGTAGCAGACGCCAGATGTCGCCTGCGGGATTGCCTCCAACAGTTTGACGGCGGATGTCGCCGATGGATAGGTCCGCCTCAACGCCCTTCAGATCGATGGAAGCAGGGCTGACTGTCGAGGCTGCTCCGATGAGCAACGCACCGTGGCTCTGCAAATCGGCAAGCTGGGCCAGGGCGGCGCTGTTCGTCCAATCCTCGAGGCGCGTCTCGACCACTTCGATGGCGGGATAGACGGCATCGAACGCACGTGCCAGTTCACGATCGGGCAACGCGGCGTCGTCAGCCGTGAGCCGTCGCCCGACCCGCAGCGCGACTTCCACTTCGACACCGCGCAGGCGGAATTCCGGGCCGAGCCGCGCACCGGAGGCAAGCAGGCCGGACGCAGGCAACGGCGCGCAGACGGGCTCGGCATCCGCGCCCGACGCACCGACCTTCCAGCCGCCGGACGGACCGATTCGGGCAAGCGTGGCATCCTGGATGGCGTAGGCGCCGGCACGATCCGAAGGGAGAATGTCGCGCCACGCCACCGGCCGCCCGCTGCTTCTCGCTGCGATCAACCGGTCTGCCGCTTCACTCGCATTGGTCACGCTGTCCTCCCATACAGTGGTCCGGCCTCGGCAACGGGCGTGCCGCGGCGGAAACTCCCGACTTGTGTGTCTCGATGCGCTAGTCGTCGGCCTTGGTCGCACGCAGCAGATTGTCGCGCAATCTGCTCACCGTCTTCTGTACCACCGGAAACTCGTCGCCGAGG
Source organism: Bradyrhizobium sp. USDA 376 (assembly GCF_054063675.1). Classification (NCBI taxonomy): domain Bacteria; kingdom Pseudomonadati; phylum Pseudomonadota; class Alphaproteobacteria; order Hyphomicrobiales; family Nitrobacteraceae; genus Bradyrhizobium; species Bradyrhizobium sp. USDA 376. Next base: position 5,859,523 of record NZ_JBSSGN010000001.1, on the reverse strand, counting down.
CCGGTCGCCTCGATCAGGGACCCGCCGAGATCCTGCTCGATCAGCTTGCGCCCCGCCGGCGTCAGGCTCAGGCGCACCTGCCGCTCGTCGGCGGGATCGCGCTGGCGCTTGATCAGCCCCATCTGCTCGAGCTTCTTCAGGATCGGCGTCAGCGTGTTAGATTCCAGGAACAGCTTCTCGCCCAGTGTGCTGACGGTCTGTTCGTCCTCGTCCGACAGCGCCACCAGGGCGATGTACTGGGTGTAGGTCAGGCCGACCTTGTCCAACAGGGGCTTATAGGCCCGGCCGAAGGCGAGATTGGCCGAATAGACCGCAAAGCAGAGGAAATTCGACAATTTCCGGTCTTTGCCGGCGGTCTTGGGGGAACGGGCCACGGGAACCTCCGCAATTCGTGATCTGTGGATCGATATAAATCGCATCCGATTAAATCGGAAGGGCTTGATCCGTGGGCGCAACGGGTTTATTTCAACGCGCATACGATTAGATCGGATACGATCAATAATTCAACCGAAGGATACGACCATGACCTCCGCTGCAAAGGTTCTCTTCACTGGCAAGACTCACGTCACCTCGGGCGCCGACGGCGCCGCGCACTCCAGCGACGGCTATCTGAACGTCAAGCTGGCCCAGCCGCACCCGGCCGCCGAAAACCTGTTCGCCGCCGCCTGGTCGGCCTGCTATCTCGGCGCGCTCGGCCTCGCCGCCGCGCAGCGCAAGATCAAGCTGCCGAGCGAGCCGTCGGTCGACACCGCGATCGACCTGAACAACGCCGGCGGCGCCTTTTTCCTGCGCGCCCGTCTCGACGTCAGCGTCCCCGGCGTCGATCGCGCGGTCGCGCAGGAACTGATCGAGGCCGCTCATGGCATCTGCCCCTACTCCAAGGCGGTGCACGGCAACATCGAGGTGACCACCACCCTCGTCTGAAACCGCACGACGCGGACCGGCCGGCATCGGCCGGGCCCGCGCGGCGCGGACAATCTAGCTCACCACAAGGAGCCGACCATGAGCCATCGTCATCTGCGAACCTTGCGCATGCTGTCGAGCGCAGTCCTGCTCGCGGCAAACCTGTTCACACTGCCGGCCGCGGCGGCGCAAGCCGGCATCACCCGCGCCGACCTCCAGCGCCACGATCTCAGCGCGCCGGGGCGCGAGGCCGTGCAGGTGCGCGTGGACCTTGCTCCCGGCGTCGCGTTCGGCCGGCACACCCATCCAGGCGAAGAGATCATCTACGTGCTGGCGGGCGCCATCCAATACGACGTCGAGGGCAAGCCGCCGGTGACGCTGAAGGCCGGCGACGTGCTGTTCATCCCTGCCGGCACGGTGCATGCGGCGAAGAATGTCGGCGTTGAGATCGCCAGCGAGCTTGCGACCTATATCGTCGCCAAGGACAAGCCGCTGCTGACGCTGGCGAAGTGAGGCCGGCAACGAACGGCACAAGAGCTATGCTCGACAAGGCATCGCGCGGCCGCTCGTATCGCGTCGCGGCGTAGCGGCTGGACGTCGCTGCTTCCGCCTGTGGCGTGATCAGCTAAGCCGTCCCTCCGCGCAAGGTTCTGGCCAGTTCGGACAGCAGGTCGCCCAATCGGCTGGCGGTCTCCTGGGAAGGGAGCGGAATCCTGAGACTTTGTGAACCGTTGACGGGATCGCGCTCGAGCCAGGGGTGAGCAGCAGAACCGGAGCCATTCGCTGCGGCAATGGCACCGATGAGCTGAGTCCCCATCTGAACCAACGTTTGCCACGGATCGGACGACACATCGCGCGATCCCATCGTGGCTTCTCCGGCTTGTACGAGCGCGGCTTCTCCCGCGCGATCGCCCAAGGATCCGGCATCGCTGGCGCTTTCGACGGGACCGGCCTCCTCTGCCACCGTGACGGCTTCGCCGCTCCCCATGCCGCCGGTTACGCTCGCCACATCCTTCATGAAGCGATTCAGGCGTGAACCGCCCAGCGAAACCTCGTTGCTGCCTCCGTCGAGAATGCCTTCCGACAGCGAGCGCTTGAATGCCAGCACCGACAGCATGCCTTCCTCGATGGTCCCCTTCGCAACGAAATTGACGATCTGAACCGGGCGCGCCTGGCCGATGCGATGGACGCGCGCGATGCGCTGCTCGAGGACGGCCGGGTTCCATGGCAGGTCCATGTTGACCAGTGTCGACGCGTGCTGGAGATTGAGACCGGTACTGCCGGCGTCCGTCGAAAGGAAGACGCGACAGGTTGGGTCGTCCCGGAAGCGCTGGACCAGTTCCGGCCGCTTCTCGGACGGTACGCCACCATGAAAGCTGACATAGCCGATCCCGCGCGCCTGGAGACGGCGGATCACGACGTCGTGGGTGCGCGTCCACTGTGAAAACACCACGGCCTTGGCGTCTGGCGCGGTCAACAGTTGATCAAGCAGTGCAGCAAGTTCGTCTGCCTTTACACCGTGGTCGCTCTCCTGGTCCAGCAGATAGGTGCTGTTGCAGGACATCCGCATGCTCTGGAGCGCGCAGGTCAGCCGGCGCTGATCCTTGTCAGAGAGAAATTTGATCTTGCGCCAGCGCTGCACGATCTTGGCCACAGTGTCCGCATTTTCTCGATGCAGGTTCATCTGTGGCTCAGTCATCGGTACCAGCACATTCTGGTCGGTGCGGCTCGGCAGTTGCCGCAGCACCTCCGATTTCCGGCGGCGGATCATGACGGGCGCCAGGGTCTCGCCGATCCTGTCCAGTGCCCGATAGCCCGTGACGCGGCCGCCCTCGTCCTTGACCTGATGGTCATGCAGGAGTTTCCAGGTCGGGCCCAGACGATGTTGATCGACGAACTGGACGATGGAGATCAGTTCTTCGAGCTTGTTCTCCAGCGGCGTTCCCGTGAGCACGATTGCGTATGGGCTGTCGATGCGCTTCAGGGCTCGCGCGGCGATCGTATTCCAGTTCTTGACGCGCTGGGCCTCATCGACGATGACCAATTCCGGTGACCAGCCGGCGATCAATTCGAGATCGGGCTGGAGCTTTTCGTAGTTCGTGATCTTGCAGAAATCATCGAGCGCGTAGTCGTTCTGGCGCTGCGCGCGACCACCATCGATGACGCGCGCCCCTCGCTTGTCCCGCCGCCCCGTAAATCGGGCCATTTCGCTTTGCCATTGATATTTGAGCGAGGTCGGACAAATCACCAGAACCCGCGATAGGCCGAAATGATGGGCCAGGATCTCCGTCGCTGCGATCGCTTGAATGGTCTTGCCCAGACCCATGTCATCCCCGATCAGCGCACGGCCCGTGCGCACGGCGAACAACGCGCCTTCGGCCTGATAGGGATAGAGCGGCACCTTCAGCAACCGATGCAACTTCGGGTCAGCCGCGCCACGCGGAAACACCCGGGCGAGTTTCTCTGCCCGGCGGTCGGCATCCCGGCGGCCCGCGACGAAATCGAGCGCATCGTCGTAGGCGCGCAGCTCATGTCCGCTCTTCGATGCCAGGCCGACGAAATCGTCGAGCTCGCCCAGACGGTCTTCCGGCAGGAGGCCGTCGCGGTCCTGATCGAACAGCCGGGCGGCTGCTTCCCTCAGTTTCGTCGGACAATCGGTTCCGGCACGGAAATGTAGGCTACGCAGACCCTGATTGCGCAAGTAGAGCTCGGAAAACGGCGGCTGGTAGCCTCGGGCGAACGCCGCTTTGGCGCCGCGCTTCTTTTCCAGTTGAGCAAGCACAAACTCGAGATGCTTGCAGGTCCCAAGCTCGTTGGTGGCATAGTCCGGACATGAGCAGAAATTACCGCCGGGTCCAAGGCTGCGTATCGCCACACGATAACTCGATTTCGAGGCCGGATTGGTGACGTTGAACTCCGAGAAGAACGGATCGGCGCCCAAATTCTCGAAGTGAAAGGATTGCTCACGGCCGAACTGGCGGCGTAGCGCACGTTGCCACTCGACAGGCGACAAATCCGTCGGCGGGTGCGCGCGAGACAGCTTGGCCGGTTTGCGTTGCGCGCTGCGGGCTGGAACAGATGTCATTTGCTGGCTTTCGCGATGGCGGGCGATTGGCGCGGCATACTAACGTTTGCGCAATCGCGGCATAACGGGCCTCAGATCGAAATCCACTGCTATCAACTCACCGGGTCCGTCCGACACGATTGACAGAAATTATTACCTGACTAAAGTCAGACATCATGTTCGACCCCGTCTCCCGCGTCCGCCGCTTCAACCGTGCCGTCACCTCCGCCGTCGGAGCACTCGATACCTCGTTTCTCGGCCGCGGGCGGCCACTGGGTGCCGCGCGCGTGCTCAATGCGATCGGGCACGGGCGTTCGGACGTCGCCGAGATCCGCGACTATCTCGGGCTCGATTCCGGGCTGATGAGCCGGCTGCTTCGCAGCCTCGAGGACGAGGGACTGGTCGAGACCACCGCGCATGCGGACGACGCCCGCCGCCGCGTGGCAAAGCTGACGCGCACGGGCCGGCGCGAATTCGCGGCGTATGAAGCGCTGTCGAACGCGCAGGCCGAGGGCTTCCTTGCACAGCATTCACAGCGCGAGGCCTTGCTCGCGGCGATGGACCTGATCGCTTCCGCACTGACGCGCGAGCGCATTACGCTCGACGAGATGGACCCGCGATCCGAACAGGCGCGCTATTGCCTCGGCGAATACTATGCCGAGCTCGGCCGCCGCTTCAAACAGGGCTTTGACGTCTCGCTGTCGCGCGATCCCGATGCCAAGGACATGCGCCGTCCGCGCGGAACGTTCATTGTCGCGATGTCGGACACGCTGCCGATCGGGTGCGTCGGGCTGAAGGGAACCGATCACGGCTATGCCGAGATCAAGCGTCTCTGGGTCGCGCCCGCCGCGCGCGGGCTGCGGCTCGGCCGGCGCCTGATGGACGCGACCGAGGCCGCAGCACGCGAGCTCGGTATCGCCGTGTTGCGGCTCGACACCAACAGCGCTCTGCCCGAGGCCGCCCGGCTCTACCGCACCACGGGCTGGCGCGAAATTCCGCGCTTCAACGACGATCCCTACCCGGACCTGTTCTTCGAGAAGCGGCTCTAGGTCGTCCGGGTCGGACGCACGACGATCTCGTTGACATCGACATCATCGGGCTGCGCGATGGCGAAGCGCACGGCCCGCGCGATCGCGTCAGGCTGAAGCGCAACGGCGCGATAGGTCTTCATCGCGTCTGCGGCCACGGGGTCGGTGATAGTATCGGCAAGCTCGCTTTCGACCACGCCAGGATGGATGCAGGTGACGCGGATGTTGTCGTGCTCCTGGCGCAGGCCGTCGGAGATCGCCCGCACCGCATATTTCGTCGCGCAATAGACCGCCGCCGTCGGCGACACGCTCAAGGCGCCGATCGAGGCGATGTTGATCACATGGCCGGAGCCGCGCGCCACCATCTCCGGCAGCACCGCGGCGATGCCGTAGAGCACGCCCTTGATGTTGACGTCGACCATCCGGTCCCACTCCTCGACCTTGAGCGAGGCCATCAGCGACAGCGGCATCACGCCGGCATTGTTGACGATGACGTCGACCCGGCCCCAGACGCCGCGGGCGGCATCGGCGAAGGCGGCGACGCTGGCGCGGTCGGTGACATCGAGCGGATGGGCGAGCGCCGTTCCGCCGGCCGCGTTCAGCTCGGCCGCGAGCGCGCTCAGGCGATCGGTGCGTCGCGCGCCCAGCAGAACCTTGGCGCCGGCCGCGACCAGTTCGCGTGCGATGCCCGCGCCGATGCCGCTGGAGGCGCCGGTGATGAGAATGACTTTGTCGATTGGCATGAGGATCTTCCCGTCGCTTTCGGAGTGATTGCAGGGAAGATGGACCGAGGCCTTTGCTGTGATAAGACGATCATATCTAACCACGCTGGCAAGCTGCGCTAACCGATGGAAACCGACCTCAACGCCCTCGCCGTCTTTGCGCTGGTCGCCGAAGAGCGGAATTTTCGGGCCGCCGCAAACCGTCTCGGCGTGACCCGCTCGGCCGTGAGCCAGACCATCCGACGGCTGGAGGAAAGGCTCGGCATCGCGCTGATCCAGCGCACGACGCGCAGCGTCAGCCTGACCGAGGCCGGCGAGCGGCTGCATGCGGAGATCGCCCCTGCCATCGCCGACATGCGCGCCGCGCTCGGCAACACCGAGGCGCTCGGCGGGCGGCCGCGCGGCGTGTTGCGGCTCGCGGTCTCCTCGATCGCCGAGCATTTCCTGTCCGGGCCGTTCCTTGCCGCCTTTGCCGAAGCCAATCCGCAAGTGCAGCTCGACATCACCGTGACCGACGCGGAGTTCGACATCGTCGCAGCCGGCTATGATGCCGGCGTGCGGCTCGGCGAGGTGATCGAGCAGGACATGATCGCGCTGCCGATCGCCGGCGACGAACGCCAGCTCGCGGTCTGCGCGCCGGCCTTTCGCGATCGCTTCGGCGTCCCCTCGCACCCGTCCGAGCTCGCATCCTTTCGCTGCATCGGCTGGCGTCCGGCACCGAACGTTACGCCCTATCGCTGGGAGTTTTCCGACGGCGGCAAGGAGTTCAGCGTCGCGGTGGCACCTGAGATCACAACCAACGACATGGCGCTGATGATCAAGCTCGCCGTGGCCGGCGCCGGCATCACCTTCGGCATGGAGGCGAGCTTCCGCGCCGCGATCGCACGCGGCGAGCTAGTGCCGATCCTGGAGGACTATTGCCCGTTCTTCGCCGGCTTCTATCTCTACTATCCGAGCCGCCGCAACGTCGCGCCGAAGCTGCGCGCGCTGATCGAGCATTTGCAGCGGCGCGCGTGAGCCGAAGGAACCTGCAATGACCAGGAACGAGCTTGCCGCCATCTATCACGACTACATCGCCTGCCTGAACCGGCAGGATTGGCCAGCGCTCGGACAGTTCGTGCACGACGACGTCGTGCACAACGCGCGGCCGCTCGGGCTGTCCGGTTATCGCGCGATGCTCGAGCAGGATTTTCGCGAGATTCCGGACCTGCACTTCAACGTCGAACTGCTGGTGTCGGACCCACCCGCGATCGCGGCGCGGCTGAGATTCGATTGCACGCCGGTGGGGACTTTCCTTGGACTTGCCGTCAACGGGCGGCGCGTATCCTTCTGCGAAAACGTGTTCTACGAATTCCGCGAGGGAAGGATCCGGCAGGTGTGGTCGATCATCGACAAGACAGCGATCGAGACGCAGCTCTGACGCCGCGCCTCGATCTCACGTTTACGCCGCCGCGGGCGCCACCTCGCCTTGCGGCTTCGCGAATGGCTTGAACGTCATCGCCATCAGGAAGGCGCCAAGGCCCATCGCCCAGGAGGCGATGTAGAGCCAGGCGTAGCTGGAGAACGCATCATAGATCAGGCCGCCGGCGAGCGGGCCCGTCGCCATGCCGAGGCTGCCGGCCATCGCCGTGCCGCCGATCACCGTGCCCATCATCCGCAGCGGAAAGTTCTCGCGCACCAGCACCGCGTAGAGCGGCATGGTGCCGGCGTAGATGAAGCCGAAGATGGCGCCGACCGCGTAGAACGTCGCGAGTTGCTGCGCGAAGACGTAGGCGAGCGCGCCGAACGCCTGCAGCAGCAGCCCCGAAACCAGCACCCGCTTGGCACCGAAGCGGTCGCCCATCAGGCCGAAGGCGATGCGCCCGCCGAGGCCGGCAAACCCCTCGATGCTGTAGATCGTCACCGCCGCGACCAGCGGGATGCCGCAGCTGATGGCATAGGACACGGTATGAATGATCGGGCCGGAATGGGTGGCGCAGCAGAAGAAGTTGGTGGCGAGCAAGATGAAGAATTGCGGCGAGCGCAGCGCTTCGCCCATCGACATCTCGTTTCGTGCAGTCCCCTCCTCCATTGGTGCGGCCGCGGCCTGCGCCAGCGCGGGCGGACGGCGCACCAAGAGCGAGACCGGGATCATGATGGCGGCAACCACCAGCGCGATGATCTGCATCGACGTGCGCCAGTCATGGCCGGAGACGAGCCAGGCCGCAAGCGGCGCCATCGTCATCGGCGCCATGCCCATGCCGGCGGAGACCAGTGACACTGCGAGGCTGCGGTTCGTGTCGAACCAGCCGGTGACCGTCGCCATCATCGGCGCAAAGATCGCCGCGCAGGAGGCGCCGACCAGCAGGCCGAACACGAACTGGAACACGATCAGCGAGGTCGCATGGCTCGCGGCAAACAGGCTCAGCGCCAGCACGGTCGACCCGGTCAGCACCACCGGCAGCGGTCCGAACCTGTCCGTCGCCGTGCCCCAGGCCATGCTGGTGAACGCCATCGCCAGAAAGCCGATCGTCATCGCGCTGGAGATGCCGGTCACCGACCAGCCCGTGTCCTTTGCGATCGGCTGCAGGAACACCGGCAACGAAAACATGCCGCCGATCGCGACGCAGCCGAGCAGGCCGCCTGCGGCGACGATCACCCAGCGATAGTGGGAACGAAGCATCTTTGGTCTCCCGTCAGATTTGTTCTGGGTGGAAGACGAATGGGAATTGCGCCGGCCGACAGCGGCACGCCATTTTTGCCGCACGCTTTCGTGACCTGCCAGCAAAAAGTGCGAAAACAACCCCATGCACAGTAGCCGGCCGCTGTGGGATCAATGACTTACGAGGCCCGCGGCTAGCGTTGCCGGGAAACGGTTGCTCCGTCGGGCAAAACACTGGCAGAATGGCATCATCCGGCCGGACTCGCGATCATCGCGATCGGGCATCGGCCCCTTCGGCGCTTCGCGCATCCTGCCCGTTGTAGCGGTCAGATCTCGCTCAGACCCCGCATGAGATTGGGCGTCGACCAGGTCGCGACGCCGGCTCCTGCAAAGTCACGGTCGGTGGTCCAGACGTCGGCCTCGACGCTCCACGCCAAAGCCAGCACGTAGGCGTCGCGCACCGCCCCGTTGCGGCTCGGGACCGCGTCGCGAAGCGTCTCCTCGCACCGGGCAATGATCGGCTCCAACGAAGCGACGGGGACGATGGTCAGCAACTCCGTCAGATCGTCCAGCACATCCAGCAGATCGGGGCGCAGCAACCCGAGCGCGATGCGCCGGCGCGTCTCCTGAACGACACGGTCCGTCGTCACCAGGATCACCTTCTCCGCGGCGGCGAGAAGTGCGCCCGAACTTCGGCCGCGAACGGCGGCGACCAGAATGGCCGCGTCGATGACAAGGGTCGTCGACGGCCGTCTCACGTCTTCCGCTTGCGCGTCAGGGCTTTCACGGCTGCAACCGACCAATCGACCGGATCAACCTCGCCGAATCCGGCCAGCGCGGCATCGTCCGCAGCCGCATCGCGCCCCTTGGCCAGCCGCTCCGCGCGCCCCAGCACGGCAGCCAAGCGCTCCGGATCGGTTGCCTTGAGGGGGATGAGCAAAGCGACCGTCCGCTCGCCGGATTTCACCGGCGTCGGACCCGGCAGCGCGCCGATGGCCTCGCCGGAAATCTTCTGCAGATCACGGATACTGATATGAGCCATACAAGTTACATACAGCCATATGTAACCCAAGGCAAGGTGCTGGCCGCACGCGACGCCGCCTCTGGCACAGCCGACTTGCCCCACATAAGTTCGATGTGAAATCCCGGGGACGCCTTCATGCCAAAGATCGACATCGCCACTGTCCCGGCCCGCAAGGGCTCGGGCTATCCAGCCCCCTTCGACGCCCCGTGCGCCGAGCGCATCCGCAAGCGGCTCGGCAACGCCGGCGGCCTTGCCGATTTCGGCGTCAATCTGATGCGCCTGCCGCCGGGCAATTGGTCCAGCCAGCGGCACTGGCATTCGCATGAGGACGAGTTCGTTTACGTGCTCGAAGGCGAAGTGGTGCTGATCGAGGATCAGGGCGAAACCGTGCTGCGCGCAGGCGACTGCGCCGCCTTCCCGAAAGGCAGCGGCAACGGCCATCACATGATCAACCGCTCGGGTGTGACGGCGGTCTATCTCGAAGTCGGCTCGCGCTCGCCTGACGATCTCACGACATGCTCGGACATCGACATGATGAGCGCGAATTCCGACGGCCGCTTCGTGCACAAGGACGGCACACCCTATCCGGACTAGGCTGTGCATCTATAAACCCGGCGGCGTCATGTGAGTTAGACCCAAGACGGCAGCAATTTTGAGGTTCCCCGCGAACTCGAATGCGAAGTTGCTGAACCGGAAGATCGGCCGATACAGACACGCTGCCGGCCTTAAGAGTTCGTCATTGAATTGACGGCTTCCACAATGGCAGCCGGGTCTGCATGCGTGACCATATGCCCGGCATTGGGCACGGGGTGAAGATCGGACCGAGGCAGCGTTTTATGTAAATCTCGCGCTTGTCTGAGTTCGATCACCTGATCCTCTACCCCGTGGAATATTTGCACCTGGTGGCCCAAGGTCGAATAATCGGCTTGGAATTGTGCTGCGGTTGAAATCAGGAGTGCACTTTCCTCCGCAGCCGCTCTCAACTGTGTGGGCCTGAGAACTAGAGATGCTGGAAATCCATTCTTGAACGTCAGCGGTACAGACCGGGGCGCGAAGATCTTGCGGAGGGCTCCCGGCAAGACGGCCCACGAAATCATAGGCGCGACAGTGTAACTGACCAAGTCGCCCAAGACCGGTATGGCTGGACCTGACATCAACCACACGTCCAATCGGCCGGTCGGGAAGTAGTACCCGGACGCAAGCACAAGACCCCGGATCGCATAATCCTTCCGCAGGCCGAGAGCGATAGCGACCAAGGCGCCCCAAGAATGGCCCAGCACCACAGGATCACGGATCCCGAGTTGCCCGAGCGCCTTCACCAACAGGGCTGCTTGAGCCGGTGCGCCCCATATTCGGAGCCGCGGCCGCTGACTATAGCCAAAGCCCGGGCGGTCGAAGCACACCACGCGGTGAGTGCGAGCAAGTAGATCGACCAGCCCACTGGTTGTGAAGTCCTGGATCATGGATCCGTTGCCATGGAGCAGCACGACGCAAGGAGCGGCGGGATCGCCCCGATCGATATAGTGGAGTATTACGCCGTCGCACTCGAGAAACTTGCCGATTGGTGGATTCCTTCGCTCGGCCAGTTTGGAGAAGCCGATGTTACCGATGACGAGAAGTGCCAATAACAAGGCAGCGATGAACAATACGGTTTCGGCGGTGGTCATTACTGAGCCTTGAGATACAGGGCTAAAAACATCTGCCCCGCAGCGCGGAGCAGACGAGCCAACCAAGGAATAATTGGAAGTTGAAGCGCTCGTTCCTGCGCGCAATGACGGAGGATTGATTAAAAGATCGCTCGCCCCGGAACGGTCCGGAAATGCCCACGTTTGCTCTGAGGATCGCACCTGTGACGGAGAGCAGGATCCGATCTCACCAACAAGAACGATGGAGCAACGAATGGCCAATCCACGCCAGGAGGAAAAGTCCACCCAAAGTCCTCAGGACACAATCCGCCGCGCCGGCGAGAGGACCGCTGAGCAGACCAGACGGATCGGCTTAGCTACCGCCGAGGCCGGGGAGGAGGTGACGCAAGCCAGCGGCCATCTCCTGCGACAAAATGCCGAGATGTTGCAAAACACCTGGCGCTTCGGCGTCGACATGGCCACGGCAATGATGGGCCGCTCGACTGATCAGCTAGGTCGCACGTTCGGTTTGACCGGCAATGAAGCGCAGCGGGCAGCGGAACGCTCGGTCCGCAATGCCGAAGCAATCATGTACTCTACGACCGCAGTCGCCAAAGGAATGAACGATGCGTCGCGCGAGTACTTCGATTTCGTTCGACAGCAGATCGAGAGAACCATGGACCGCACGAATGAACTCTGGCGCTGCCGAACTCCTCAAGATTGGGCGGCTGTGCAAACCGATCTGATGCGCGACACGATCAGTAGCGCCTTGGATACCAGCCGCCGGATGGCGGACTTGTCTCTGAAGGTGGCTGACGATGCTGGAAATCACATAACTCAGAGCATCGAACGCATGCGGCAGGCTGCTTAGGCGCGGCTGCGCAATCATGGCGCACGTGCGCGGCGGAATCTCAGCCGCGCCTGTTCCTGTGACGCTCGCAAATCGGATCCAGATGCGTGGCGAGCCATCCGCACGCTCGACGGTTGACGCACGCCCGACTTACCCCGCCACCGGATCATCCCAGCTGAGCCGTTCTGGCGCGCCGGCGCCATTCGCTGACCGTGAGCCAGACGGCGGAGACCAGGAAGTAGACCGCACCGACCGCGGCATAGCCCGTGACGGTCGCGATCGATGGAGACATCGGCGTCGTGGCCTGGAAGATGAAGAACGCGCCAGCGAGGGCCGACTGGCCGCCGCTGAGCACCATGGCCCATTGCGCGCCAAAACTCTTCCAGCGCCGCACGGCCGTCCCCAGCTGGAGCAATCCGGACAGGATCGCCCAGGCGCCGAACACACCAAGGACCCAATTCATGCTCGCCTGCAACGCGAGGAGGACCGCGATCACGGTCGCAAGGCTGACCACGACGTTCAACATCTGCGTGCGGTTTTGATTGAGCCCACCGCTGCGCAAGCCATCCACAAAATTGGCCGCGGCGTCCCATGCCGGATAGAGCACGAGCAAGACGCCGGCGATCGCGGCAGACGACGGCCCGGCCGCTAACGCGGCAACGACCCACGCGACGGAGAACGCCGCTCGCAAGAAATAGTATTGCTTCAGCCATCGTTCGCGCTCGGCACGAACCAGGTCCAGTTGATATTGCGCCATTGCAGTGTCTCCTTTACCTACTAGTTGGTAGTTTTCGCACGCAGCAAGATGTCCTCACCCCCCGCTCGCCTGCGCGGGGTGCTGTCATCGTCTCGCCGATATCTTTCAGTGCTTGGCGGACAACCGCTCCAGCAGCGGGCCGGTGATCACGCCGAACATTTTTGGATCGCCATAGGCGCGCGCCGACAGCATCGCACCGTGGATGGTTGCCATGAATCCTTCAGCTTCGACCTTGGCCGAGTTGGAGAGGTGAAGCCGCCCCTTCCGCTTGCCGCGCTCCATCACCGACGTCAGCCACGACGCCAGTGCGCGAAAATGCGCGCGGACTTCGAGCGCCACCTCCTCCGGCAGCATCGGGAGCTCGCTGGCGAGCAGCGCACAGACGCAGAATGGCGCCGTCGCGTCCGCAATGCACGCCTCCCAGTACGCAACGTAGCTTTTGAGCTGGTCTCTAGGATCGGGGACATTGCGCTCCAGGGCAGCCAGGCCCGCCTCCGCTTCTTCGCGGTACCGCGACACGAGGGTGCGGACCAGATCGACCTTGCTGGCGAAATGGTGGTGGATGCTCGGCTTGCGGATGCCGACGACGTCGGCGATGTCCGCGTAGCTGAAGCCGTTATATCCGCCAGCGATGATCAAGCTGCGTGCGCAGGCAAGAATGTCGTCGGCGGTCGTGGAAACGTTGGTCATGGCGAGTTAACTACCTTCCAGTTGGTAGGGCGTCAAGAATGGGATGCTTCAACCATCCGTGAGTGGTAGGAGCCCTCAAATGACCATTCGCCCGATCGTCCGCTACCCCGACCGCCGTCTCGCAATGCCGGCCCGCCCCGTCACCGCGTTCGACGAGAGCTTGCGCGACCTCGCGCAGGACCTGCTGGACACGATGCGCGCCGCGCCGGGCATCGGCATCACGGCGCCGCATATTGGCGTGCCCTTGCGCGTCGTGGTGCTCGAGCTCGCCACCAAGGCGGGGCCGCAGACTTACGTCAATCCGGCGATCACATGGGCCTCGCCCGAGATGATCATGCACAAGGAAGGCAGCGTCTCGATGCCCGGCGTCAACGACGAGGTGCAGCGCCACGCCCGCGTGCGGATCAGCTACCAGGATCTCGACGGCAACCTGCAGACCGAAGAGTCGGAGGCCCTGCGCGCCGTCTGCCACCAGCACGAGATCGACCAGCTCGACGGCATGTTCTGGATCCAGCGGCTGTCGCGGCTGAAGCGCGAGCGGCTGGTGAAGAAGTTCGAGAAGATGGCTCGGAATTCGTAGGGTGGATTAGCGACAGCGTAATCCACCAATTTGAGCACGGCGCCGCGAGAGAATGGTGGATTACGCCGGCGGACTGCGCTTCGCGCCGCCGCCGGCTAATCCACCCTACACGCCTTTTCGCGCTCACGCCCTCTTTCCGCTCCGTTTGGTGATCGGCGCGTTGCGGCGCTCCCGCTTGCCGCGCGCGATTTCGGTCGCGAGCGCGTCGAGCTTCGGCTCCCAGAAATTCCTGAACCGACCGATCCACGCGTCGACCGCCTGAAGCCCTGCGACGTCGACCGAATAGAGGCGTCTTTGCGCCTCCGCCCGAACCGTTGCAAAGCCGCTCTCGCGCAGCACCTTGAGGTGCTGCGACACGGCCGCCTGGGTGATCCCGAACTCGCTCCCGATCACCTCGACGACCTCACCGGACGCCATCTCCCCGGGCGCAAGCAGCTCGAGGATGCGACGGCGGACGGGATCGGCGAGGACCTCGAAGGCGTGCATCAGCTTCCCGTGCCCGGATGCGCGATGTCGGGCGGCATCTCGCCGCGATAGAATGCGATGGTGCGGTCCGAGCGCTCCTTTGCCGAAGCCGGGTCCACCCCGCTTGAGACATGCGCCGCGCGCCAATATTCGCCGCTTGTCGCCATGAAGTCCTTGCCCTCAGGCGAGCGCATCCATGCTTCGGCCGTCTCGTGATCGACCGATGCTCCGGTCGCAAGATATCGCTCGAGTCCCGCAAGAGCGAGATCCCAACCGATCCCAACCGCACCTGGACCGAACTGATTCCAGTGGTCCTCGATGATCGCAGTGTGCTCCAGCGTCAAACGCGCCTGACTTCGCTCCGATGTCAGCCTGACATCGATCCAGCTCATCGCGCCACCGAATTCCCATGTCGCGGCAAAATGCGTCGGCGGCGTGCACGCAGTGATGGTGCCGCCGGCATTCCCCTTGACCTGGTATCTTCCCCCGAGCTGAAGGTCTCCCTCGACCGGCGCAAACCAGCGCGGAATGCGCTCTTTGCTGGTCACCGCGTCCCAGAGATCGTCGATGCTCGTCTCGTAGAGACGTGTCAGTGTCACCGTACTGGCCGGTTTTCCGTCCTTCTCGAAATTCTTCACCGAGCGCGTGACAAGCCCCAAGACCCTGGCGACGTCGATCTCCACTTGCGGTCCTCCCCTGCTTTCGTTGAGCACACGGGCAAATATCGCCCCTCACTAATATAAGTCAATACTTATATTAAATGCATTGTGACGGTTTGGCGACGCGTAACTTCGGCCAATCGTTGATACGCGCTGACCGGCCATCGCAGCATCAGCGGGCTCGTTATCACCTGTCCTTAACTGACTGGGGCAATCGAACTGGCGTGGAAGCCGCATTTGATCTAGAGCGACAGAAGGCGGACGGCTGATACCATTCCAAGCCAAAGGTTGAAGATCGACCTTGCAGCAGATCTGGAATCATTTCTGGATGAATGTATCCGCCCTGTTCGAGACGGCGCTGATGCCTTTTCAGGCTGCCGCGCGACTGGTCGGGCTCAATCCATCGGTCGAGCAGACTTACTTCTTCCTCGTCGGCACCGGCTTTGCCGTCGTGCTGTTCGGCCACCTCTATGGGGACCTCGTTCTTCTGCGCAGGGGCCGCCGCACGGCCGGCACGGTCGTCGGCATCGATCCCGGTGACGAGTCTCCCGATCGGCCGATCATCCGGTTCAAGGATGTGTCCGGCCGGGAGTTCACGTTTACCTCGGTGCTGGGCTGCAACGACACCACGCGCCGGATCGGCGCGCAGGTCGAGGTGGACTACGATCCGGCAAAACCCGGCCGGGCGCGCGAAGCCGGCCGTCCGGTGGCAGACCTGCTCTACCTCGCGTTCCTGGCCTTCATCACCGGACTTCCGCTCGGCGCCATTTTTTTCGTCGGTTGAAACTTACGGCTCGCTCGATGGGTTTCGCTGCCTATCGAACGGCCTCGATACCGGCCAGGATCAGATCGACGCCGGCAAGGAATTGCGCGCGGTCGTCATGATCGCGCAACTGCGGCGCCATCTGTCGCACGAACGGATATTTCGCGGGATCGAGCGCCGCCCACCGGTCCGCGACGGATGCAAGGAAGGCCGATCGATCGGTATCGGGTGCATGAACGCGGGCGTTCGCGGCGTTCTGCCCGGCAACACCGAGGATGTAGTGCACGAGCGCGGACGCGGAGTCGAACTGCGCGATCCGGGGCACGCCGAGCGCCTCGAGCCGGCCGCCGACGCTCTCGACGATCTCCAGCATCGCGGGTCGCCACGGCTCGCGGAAGAGCTGCGCACCTACCCAGGGATGGACGTCGATCGCGTCGAACACCCCAAGAGCCACCGCGCGGATTGCCTCGCGCGGCTTGGCGCCGCTGACGATCTCGCTCATGACGCGCGCGATCACCGCGTCGGTCGCCGCAGCGAGCAGCTCGTTCTTGTCGGCGACGTGCCAGTAGATTGCGCCGCTTCCCGTCGCGAGATGCGCAGCGAGCGCACGGACGGTCAAAGCGCCCTCGCCGCCGCTGTCGAGAATGTCGATCGCGGCCGCGATGATCCGCTCGCGGGACAATGCGTCGGTGCGGCGTTCAATTCGGTGAGCCTTCTTCGCCATGGACGCCATCTTGACATGAATGGAACGTTGCTCCAATACTATGGAACATCGTTCCATAACCTTCGTAAAGAACGCCCGATGACGCCACCGGTCACGATTGTCGGTGCAGGCCTCGGCGGCCTCACCCTCGCGCGAGTCCTCCACCTTCATGGCGTTCCCGCCACCGTCTACGAGGCCGAAGCTTCGGCGACGGCTCGCACACAAGGCGGAATGCTCGACATCCACGACGACAGTGGACAGCTCGCGCTCAAGGCGGCGGGCCTGTTCGACGAGTTCCGCGGCCTCATCCACGAGGGCGGCCAGGCCTCACGCGTGCTCGACCAGCACGCCCACGTGTTGCTCGACGAGCCCGATGACGGCAAAGGCGGACGGCCCGAGGTGCATCGGGGTGCCCTGCGGCGCCTGCTGCTGGACTCCCTGCCCGCCGAGGCGATCCAATGGGGCAAGAAGCTCACCGGTGTTGTCACACATGGCGCCGGGCGGCATGAGTTGACATTCACCGATGGCTCCAGCGTGAGCACAAACCTGCTCGTGGGCGCGGACGGCGCGTGGTCGAAGGTGCGGCCGCGGCTGTCGAATGCTGAACCAAAATATGTCGGCACTTGCTTCATCGAGATGTATCTCCACGACGCCGACGCGCGGCACAAGGCGACGGCTGAAGCTGTCGGCGGCGGTGGACTGTTCGCGGTCGCGCCCGGCCAGGGCATCTTTGCGCATCGCGAGCCCGGGAGCACGCTGCACGCCTACATCGCGCTGAACCGGCCCGCTGGATGGATCGCCGGAATCGACTTCAGCGACGGCCCCACTGCTGCCGCGCGCATCGCGGCCGAGTTCGACGGCTGGGCGCCGGCGCTCACCGCGCTGATCACCGCCGCCGACACGCCGCCGGTGCTGCGCATGATCCATGCGTTGCCGAACCAGCATCGCTGGGAGCGCGTGGCCGGCGTCACCCTGCTCGGCGATGCCGCGCATCTGATGCCGCCCGCCGGCGAAGGCGCCAACCTCGCAATGCTCGACGGCGCCGAGCTCGGCAAGGCCATCGCCGCACGTCCCGACGACATCGAAGCCGCGCTTGCGAGTTACGAAGGCGCGATGTTTGCCCGCAGCGGATCAGCCGCGGTGGGCGCGCATGAGATCCTGGAGCTCTGCCTCGGCGAACGCGCGCCGTCTAGCCTGGTGGAGTTTTTCACGGGCATGCGCGAGATGGCGCAGGACCTGTAGGGTGGGTTAGCCCTGCAGATGCGCGAAGCGCATCTGCTCGGCGTAACCCACCACTATGTGTCCCCGCGGAAGCTGAAGAGGTGGATTACGTCAGCAGACTGCGCTTCGCGCAGCCGCGGGCTAATCCACCCTACGCGACCACACCTATTTCAGCGGCAGGAACAGCTCCGCGACCGTCTCATGCTCCGGCACTTCCGGGAAGAAGCTCAGGCGCTGGCAATAGATCGGGAAGTCGCGCACCTCCTCGCCGCTGGCCGGAAGCCAGTCGCGATAGAGATAGAGCGCGGCGGGCTCCAGATTGTCGGTGTGGCCGACGACGCGCAGCACCGCGCAGCGGCCGCCGGGGATCTCGCCGGCCTCGATCCCTTCGCCGTCCGCAGCGATCAGCTGGTCGGTGCCGACGCAGAGGTCCACGCTGTAGTCGGCGGGCGTCGAGGGACGCCGCTCGGAACGCCAGACATTGAAGGTCGGGCTTGTGCTGGGATGCAGGCCGGCTTTCCTGCGCCAGGCGATGAAGCGCTGGATGGTGGCGGGCAGCGTCGCCGGGTCGCCGCGATGCTCCATGATCGCCACCTTCGTGGTAGGCACATCGCGGATGGTCACGTCGTCGGTGGTAAAGGTCTTCTGCATGAGCTTGCTCCTCGCATTGTCGAGAGGCCCGAAGGCCGCAAGCCACGGCTCCCAGTCGGGAGAGTTCCGGAACGACGACGGCGATTGCCCGAACCGTCGCCGAAAGGCGCGGGCGAAGGCGTCCGGTGCGTCGTAGCCGGCCTCCATCGCAACGTCCGTGACGCTTTCGGCGCCCGTGTAGGCCAGCCGATGCGACGCGCGCTTCAGACGGGCCAGCTGGACATAGCGATGCACTGATAGACCGAAGGTCGCCGTGAACTGCCGGTGGAAATGGAATTTCGAGAAGGCTGCAACAGCGCTCAAGCTGTCCAGGTCCAGATCATCGTCGAGATGCCGGTCGATATGCTCCAGCACCCGCCGCATCCGGGCCTGATAGTTCTGCAGCGCCGCCTTCATCGTCCCTCCTCCGTGACGGCTGCAGTTAGCCGCAGACGGCCGTGGTGCGCTCGACCGATCTTGCGGTTTGGCAGGGAAGAACGCGTAGATTGCCCTACCCGCCCGCCATCAGCTGCTTCGCCAGCGCCATGTAGGCCGGCAGCGTCACGGGATCGTTGGCGGCGTTGCCGGCGACGGGGTGCGAGGCGTAGCGCGCGATCACCATCTCGGCTTTGGGATCGACATAGATGCCCTGGCCGTAGACGCCGCGCGCCATGTAGGCGCCGTGCTCATTGTGCGTGCCCCACCATTGATTGCGGTAGGAGGCGCCGGGCAGCGTGATGTAGCCGGCCGGCTTGAATTTTTCGGGGTCGCCGCCGCGCGCGATGTCCTCGACCACACTCGACGGCACGATCTGGTGGCCGTTGAAGCGGCCGTGGTTGCGCATGGTCTCACCGAAGCGGGCGAGATCGCGCAGTGTCGTGGAAAGACCGCCGCCGCCGCTCTCGGTGCCGATGCGGTCGACGTGATAATGCGCGTCCTCCTCCGCACCCATCGGCTGCCAGATGCGCTCGGAGAGCAGATCGGACAGCGTCATGCCGCTGGCGCGCCTGATGATCCAGGCGAGCACGTCGGTGTTGACGGTCTTGTAGGCGAAGGCCTTGCCGTGCTCGCCCTGCTTCTTCTGCGCGACGAGGAAATCGAAAATATTAGTCGGGCCGTCATAGTCGGGCGGGATCGGCGCCATGCCGTTGGCGCGCCTGAGGCCCCAGACATGCGAGTTCTTGTCGGTGTAGACCTCGGTGTATTCGAGGCCGGTGGTCATATCCATGACCTCGTGCACGCGCGCATCGCCAAACGCGCTCGGCTTCAGCTCCGGCACATAGTCCGTGACGGGCGCCTGGGGATCGATCCTGCCCTCGGCGACCAGCATACCCGCGAGCACGCCGGTGAACGACTTGGTCACCGACATCGCGATATGCGGCTTGTGCGGCTTCAACGCGCCGAAATAGCGCTCATAGATCAGCTTGCCCCGATGCAGCACCGCGATGCCGTCGGTGTAGGTCTCCTCCAGCATTTTTGCGAACGTCATCGGGCGGCCGTCCATCGTAATCGAGGACGACGCGCCGATGTCGTGGTCCTCGCGCGGCAACACCGAGGCCGGCCCCGGCCCACGCCAGACGTTCACGGTCGGCACCAGCTGGCGCACATTGCTCCAGGCCCAGCGCAGCTCGGGGAAGCTGCGGAAGGAGCCGTTCTGGAATGTGATCGTCCGCGCCGGCGCCGGCGGGAAGCCGCGCATCCAGCCGAGGGTTTCGGGATCGGTCTCGGCGGATGTTGCGGGCGGCTGGGCGGCGACGGTGGTTGACATGGACGTTGGCTCCGGAGCAGGCGTGGCAGGTGTCGTAGCACCGGATGAAACGGCAGACATCCCGCGTTTGTGCTGGGCACATACGCGCCAGAGGTGACGGCCACACCTGCGACGACGTCGTCGTAGCTGCGGCCGTCATTCAAACGCCAACGGTCTTCACCGAGGCCAGGCGAAACGCCCTACCCTTTTCGCCCCGTGCGCTTCTTTGCCTTCACCGCGCGCTTACGTCCCGGCGCCGCCGTTCGCGCCGGTCCGCGTGGCGCGCGGCCGCCGCTGTCGGCGGTGAGTTCGGGGCGTAACCTCGCGAGCTTGGCGCGGTCGGGCATCAGGTCGGCAAAGCCGGCGAGCACGCTTGGCGCGGGCGCACCGTCGCCGGCGGCCATCGCTGCCGGCGCCTCGGTCTGGCTGAGCGCCTGCAAGCGCCGGCACGCTTCACCGAGATGATAGGCATCGCCGCCGAGCGCGACCCATTTGCCGACCTCGGGATGCAGCACGAGATTGGCCGAATGGTTGTCGGTGGCGCTGGTCGGATAATCGACGAACACGTCGATGCCGGACTGCACGCCCACCATCACGCCCTGCGCCGACCACGACACCGCGACGTCGACGCGGTAGCGGCCCGGCTTCTCGAAGGCGAAGCCCGCCGTGCTCCAGAACAGTTTTGCCGAGGCCGTGACGCTCTTGCCGGGCTCGAGTTCGGCGAGCTTTGCGTGCTCGCACAGGATCACGAACGGCCGCACCGGCCGCTCGCGCCCCTCGCCGTCTGTGACGGTGATCGACGTGAACAGGGCCTCGGTGCTGACGTCGTTCGGCGCGCGCAGCGACACGCCGCTGTTGTTCGTCATCGTCCAAGTCAGATCCAGCGGCTGGCCGAGCGCGACGCGGTCGGTCGTGGCCGTCACCGTCAGCGCCAGCTCGGAAGGCTCGAAGTCGTGCCGGTCGGCGGCTTGCGGCGCGCCGGTCGGGAACCAGCTTGCGAACGGCCATCCGCCCGGACGAATGACGGGATCGGGCATGTGATTGAGGTGATGCCGGACATTGGTGTTGTGCGCGAGCTTGATCTGGTCGGGGAATACGCCGGGCGCGCCGGTCGCGGGACCGCCGAGCACGTCCGCGACGCTCGGCGTCGTGGTCATGATCGAGTTGTCGGCCGCCGTCTCCTGCTCCTGGTGGATCTGGTTCAGCGTGTGGGTCAGCTCGTGGGTCGCGCTGCGCAGGAACGCACGCGGCACGTCGCGCTGCTTCTTGTTGGCGGCAAGGCCGAAGTTCGAGGAGTCCGCGACGGGATAGCCGTCATCCGAGAAGCTGGCGCAGCCCTCGCGGGGCACGCCGATCTGATCGTACATGATGCCACGCGAGCAGCCGAGCTTTGCGGGCACCACGATCATGTGCACGCGCCATTCGGTGTCGAGGTTGGTCGACGGCTTGCGTACGCTGGTCATCAGCGCGTGCAGGTCCGAAGAGCTCCAGCAATTGGTCGCCACCACGCCTGCAGGCACGGGAACGTTGAGCTGGTCCTGCACCACCGTCAGCTGCCAGCCGGTCTTGGCAAAGACCGTGTCAAAAAACTCCGTGCCGCCGGCGCCATCAGGCACCGGTGCGGGCCTGACGGCGCCGGCCAGCGTGTCGATCTCCAGCGTGCAGCGGCGGAAGAACTTTGACACCCAGGCCAGCGTGACGCTGCCCTTGTCGACGCCGCCCTCGAACAGCCGGCCCTGGTAGAACGGCCCGCCGGTCAGGGAGAACGGGAACGGCGCCGGCACCTTTGCAAGCTTCATCGTCACGGTGCGCGACGGCGTCGACGGGAACGTGCCCTTGAACTGGCCGGCCGGCGGCTGCGTGTAGTTGAACTGCTCGGCGACGATCGTCAGCTCGCACTTCTTCGGCACCGGGACCGCGATCGGCGCGGACACGCTGGTCACCCTGAGATAGGAATGATAGCGCGCGCGGGGGAAGATGGGGATTCTTGGCCTGCGGATCGGAAGCGGAATCAAGGGCTCATCGACCGCGCTGAGCGACGCGGCAAGGCTCGTCAGGCCTGCGTCCGCTGCTGCTTCATCTTCGTCCCTGTTGCCCACAGGCGGCAGCGGCGGGATCGGCGGGATCGGACCGATCACAGGCCGCTTCGAGTAGAGATCGCCGCTGACGATCAGATGGTCCGCGCCGCCGTCGGGCGCCGAGCGATCGACGCGCAGCGTGCCCTCGAAGGACACGAGGCCGGCCGTCGGCCTGATGTTGATCTGGTAGCAGCCTTCGCGGAAGTCGAGCCTGCAGAGCCTGAACGGCGGAATCGGCTGCAGATCGGTCGAGGCCGCGTGGTCGCCGGCATCGTCATCGCTGAAACTGATCTGGCGCGACAGGGGGACCTGCGGCTTCATGGCCGGCGCGACCGAAGCCTCGGTCATCTTCGATAGGCTTGTCGATTCATGCTCTGAGCAATTGCACATGTCGTAATCTCCTCGTTGAAAACGTGGAGGCGATCGACATGAGCAGCGGGCTCGTTGGCGGTTGAAGCGAGTTTCTTGTTGGCCAGGGCGTAAAAAATCGGGCGTGAAAAAAATCCGGCGCGCAATCCTAGAGCATGATCCGGACCCGGAGGGCCGCGTTAGCGCAAAGTGCGAAGCGGTTTTCCGGAAAGATCATGCGTAAACAACAACCTAAAGCGCGATGACGATTCATCCAAATCTCATCGCGCTTTAGGCGCGCCGGTACGTCACAAGACAGCCCTCTGAATCCGTGAACTCAAATCGGTCGGCCTCGAGTGAAATGTGATAGGTCACAAGCTCATCGTTCGCCGTCCCGACGACGAGTGTCTTGGAATCTTCGAGACGGTAGATTCCCGCATCCCACCACACCATGCCCTGCCCTTCGCCGCGCATGCCGCGGTAGGTGCCGGCCAGGAATGTGAGGGTGGCGGGATATTTGTCTGCGCACGCAGCCGCCGTGGTTTTGGTCCACGTCCCAACCATGCTCTGTCCGTGTGTGTCAGCCATAGCGTGTCTCCGTAGCTCATCGACCGGCGATCAGCCGGTTGAAGGCTATTTCAACATGTCGTTCTGGCGTGTGCAGCTCATTTCAGGCTGATGTGGTGGTGGTTTACCACGCACAATCACAGCAGGTATTTTGTCGCATGGTTGATGTGAACGTGTGTGTGAAGCGGTTCACAGCGTAGGTGCGACAATTGGGCACCGGGGTGAGAGCGAGATGAATGGGTGGAGCTGAAGCAGCGAGATACTGCTTACATGCTCATTGCTTAAAGCAGTGCTCGCGGTGCCACTGTAAAAAATGTGGATGAGGCCGATCCGATGGTCTTCTTGGCTCAAGCGCACGACCGGTCCTATTGATGACTGATCGAACTCCTTCCAGGTCGTTTGTCTGGCGCGAGATCAAGATTTCCAGATCATCGGCCAAGCTGATCAGACCTCGGTCGAACATCCAGTGAGCAGTACCGGACAGAGCGATTCCATTGCTCACGATGTCCGGCCCATTTGCCTCCACAGGCCGAATGTGCGCCGCCGCGACTTCTGCGCGCCCCATTCCATTGATGAGCTTCAGCCCGGTAATGGCGCAGCGCTCGTCGTAGGCGCGCAGCACGATCCGGCGAAAAACGCGATCGCGCAGAACTCTTGATACCGTGAGGCTGATGCGATCTCGTTGCTGCTCAAATATGAACGGCGCCTGATCCTCATCGAGTTGAGACAATCGAACATCGCTATCAACTCGGGGCAACAACGGCGCGCCTTCTGCGAAACCGAGTTCAAGTATTCTATTAAAGTCGTCCGGCGATATTGGGCGGACTGCCGACTGAGCGCGCCCCGAAATTCTCCCATGCTCGTTCAAGACGCCGCGCTCAACGGGACCAGTTGCGCCGTTGAAAGGAACCGGGTTCGCAAAATCGAGGTAGCTTCCCGGCTCAATCAGCGCGAGATACATTCCCGGAGCACCTGGGTCGGGAATAACCTGCTGAACCCGGGCAATCGCAAAGTAGCCGCGCGTCTCGGCTACCTTGCTCGGTTCGTAATAGATGATCCAATCGCCAATGCAGGCTTGAACGCGGCGCAAGTACTGACTGGGAAACTGGTATCGTTCAGCCGGGCTGTCATCGTAGATCGAGTCCGATCGATGGATGAATACCCCAAATCCCATGCTTCAGTTCAACCCGTCGGCAACGACACGCGTCAAACCCGTCTGCACCGGCGACGGGTTTCGCTGCGCTCCACCATCCTACGCGCTAAGACGACGATCCAAAGCGAGATGCAATACCTGCAACTTGCTTGGCAGTCACCGCGTGCTCAGTCGCGTCTCCATTTCGCCAAATCGGCCATGAGTTCCTAATCCTTGAATACTTGGGGCTACCTTAGCAGCCCCTCACTCCCACTCGATAATCAACTGGCAAGCGAAACCCGCATGAATAAAGGCGCTCCGGGCGTTGCATTCTCGCTATACCGTCAAACATACCGTCAACCCAGCTTACCGCGCAATCTGTCGCCAAACGCTTGCGCTTCGTCCTCTGATACAGGGCTTGAGCGTGCCGGCTTACGCGGCGCAGCCTTGGGGCGCGGCGGCCTCTGAGCGCGCACACCCGCCGACATCTTGAGGCGGAAGGCACATATCCGGGCCTCGATTTCCTTCATCGCTTTGCCAATGTCGCGCGCAACGATTGAGAGCGCGTCCCTGTTAGTTTGGATCGCCGCCTTCTGCGCGTTCAGAAGCGCCACGATGGATGTGAGTTCGTCCACCAAGTCACTGCTGGTCACGGGTTGTCTTGTTGCCATGGTGCTTCCTGTGCTGAAGCCCAATGATCGCACCACTCAACAAAAAGCCCGCCGAAGCGGGCCTGGTGGTGAGCCACGGCGAAGGCGCTCACGGCTGCCCACCGACACGCGTTTTTGCCGGCACCTTGCGCGTCGAATGAATCGCCAGCACGTTGCACACGAAGCGCGTGCCGCTGTGACGGGCGCTGATGGCGGACACCATGTACTGCACGGCGAAGATGCCGCCAGCGGCCCATAGGCTGCCCGCTGGTGCGCCGGCATACCAAAGCGCAGCCGGCGCGAGCGGTGCTAGGAACAGCGACATCACCGCCATGTCGCGGTACATCAGAAACAGCTTGTGCGCCTCAGACACGGCCGGATCATCCCCCACCAGGCGATAGAGCTTGTACCACTTCGCGTTCTGCTCGCTTGGCTCGGTTGGTAGCGCCCCAACATTTTTAGCCAGCGCCTTCATGTCGATACGGGCATCAGCCGGCGCGTGTTTCGTGAACGCCTCGCTTCCCGGCTGCGGGTTGGCAATCCTCCAGAAGACAAGCCTAGCCTTGGCTTCGTGAGACAGCAAGCCTGTGAATAGCAAAACGAGCACCGGCAGCGCCGTGGCAGACCCTAGGCGCATTAGTGCCAGCGTGCTGGCGTCAACAAGGCCCGGCGCCACGAACAACAACACCGCTGCGATGTCGAATGCCGCCAACCCGGCAAGCCATTTCATGTTGGACGCCTTCAGGACGTTGGAGCGTGTTTTCATCCCCGATACTCGGTGTCGATGTTGAAGTTTCCCTGGTCGTCTACTTCGAATTGAATCCAGCCGTCCTTGCGAGTGGTGAGCACCCGCCTGTTAAGCCCGGAGGTTCGGACCAACACACCGTTGGGGTTGCGCTTCACCACTTGACTGCGATAGGCCTGAATCATGTTTTGCGTGTCGTGCACGATGGCCTTGTCCGACATCACTACTGCCATTGGATGGCAATAGGCAAAAACGTCTTCGCAGTACCCGTTGTCGCGGCCATGATGTGAGGCAACGAGGACATCAACGTCCGCAAGCATTGCGCGGAATGAGGGGTTCAAAAGGTGGTTTCGCCAACCAGGCCCCTCCAGGTCGCCGGGAAACAGGATGCCGAACGGACCGTACTTGATGAACACCACAAGGCTCAGATCGTTCGTCTTCTGGAAAACCGGCCAAGCGTTGTAGAACATCGTGGCCGTGATGCCGCCCATGTTCGTGTTGAAGGGGTAATCAATCGGCGCAGTAAACGTGCCGATGTTTTGCATGTAGCGCTGCGCGTCGCGCGTCAGCGGCCCGCTTTGACGCTTCACTGCCTCGAACGCCTGCGGGCCGAAGGTTGGATTGTGGTGCATCACGGGCACTTCGATTCCAGCGTCCCACAGGCCCTGAAGCCCGCTCATGTGGTCCTGGTCGGCGTTCGTAATGAACAGGTAGTCAAGCCTGCGGCGGGCCAGATTCCTTGTGATGAAATCTGCTGGCGTCCAGTCGTGCGTGTCGCCGCTGTCGATCATCGCCAAACGACCCGCAACACCATTCAGCGTGTGATGCAGCATCGCGCACGCGCCGTGCTCCACGTCCCAAATCCGCAATAGCATCGAGCCTGGCATTCCGCCCCCCCAGTGATTGCCCTTTATAGCGCAACCTGAAGGCGACAAGGCCAGTGAAATTAAGTTGTGAACAGGGGGTGTGGATGCGCTGCGGCCCGTTGCTGGGACTGGAGGCAGATCGCTGCCACCATCAATTCGCTTGCCGCGATGCGCAGCTCATGCGCGACGCTGTTCACGCTGGGGTGTTGAGGTTCGATGCCTTCGAGCCTCGCACGTTGAGCGCTCAGGGTTTTGATGGCGCGATCCAGTCGGCCATCAATGAAATTTGTTTCGTTCATTCGGTTGTTCTTTATGGGAGCGCCACCAGGCGATAGCTGGAGGTTAGTCAGTGCTACGTCGCGTCCACTGGAGTGGGCTTAACTGGCGGCAGGTAGCCCCGCAGCCGAAACGCTGTGCCCCGCAGGTTCTTCAGGGCATCCCGCACCTGTGCCGCAGCTTGCCGGTCGGTCGCAGGAACAGTCGTATCAAGGGCAATGCGATCAGCCTCGGCATTCGCGAGCGAAAATAAACTGAACAGGTCCATGGTGTGGTGTGTGCCTTGTGTGATGGGTGCGCGGTTGCCATGTGGCCGGCTACGATGCCGCGCGTCACCGAAAATTCAGAACCGCTATCTTTCGATGTTGGTTGCCACATCGGCGTGAGAGGGTCACGCCAGCCCGAAAAGTGCGCGGTGCAAAGGGGGACTTCCTCTGCTCACCGACGCCGCGCGCGCCGGAACAATCCAACCGTTCATGTCCCGCCAGGTTGCCCGCTGGCACGGGTGTTCATCAGGCCGTGCCGGCTTGCTGCAGCGCTTGCTTCAGCAGACTGGTGGCCGCGCTGTTCAGGCTGACGCTGCAGCCTGTGCGCTTTGAAATGGTTTGCTGGTGCTTCTCGACAGCGCGCCGCAGTTCGCAGGGCACTACCAAGCTGATGCGCGCATCTGCGCGACTGGGTTCAGGTTTCTGGTTCACAGTTCTTCCTTCCAGCGAAGTGCGAAGCCGGTGCCGCGTTGTTGGCGCTTCAGCTCCCTGCGCCGAATCTTCACCACACGAGACAGGTAGCCCACGGCGGCTTCCAACTGTCGCGGCTGCAGGTCGAAGTGCGCCGACAGGGCCTTTGCTGCTTGGTCAGGGCCGATGAACGGCAGCGCCTGAATGCCGGGGATGCACACCAGAATGCGTTCTTCATCGCCCGATGGCCGTTGGTGCAGCTTGGTGCCATCCAGCACTCGCAGCACAGAACCCGGCAGTTCCGCTTCCTGTTCGGCCGCCGCAGCGCTCTCGCGCCTGGCTGCACGTCTGAGAGCTACAGCGTTCATGCTGCGGTCCAGAACGCGGCGGGGTCCGGCAGCAGCGCCTGTGCGTTCACGAAGGCCGTGATTTGCAGGCGGCCTTGCAAGTCGCGCCGTTCGATGACTACACGAATCTCATCATCAACACCCACGGCGCTGCGGTACCAAGCGCCGATGTACGTCCCGGCCGTCTGGTCCGTCAGTTCTGCACTGATCCCAGCAGCACGCAGCACACCGTCAGCGCCTACAGCCGCACCAGCAGCAGTAGTGCCGGCAATCGCGCGCAGCTCGCCGAACATCAGGCCCTTGGTGGCAGCCTTTGCCAACGTAAAGGCGCTGGGGGTTGCGGCGGCCACGGCGGCGAGCAACACGCTGTCTGCGACTTGCGCGAGGCCCAGCGCAAACGAACGGGAAATTTCGAAGGCAACTTCTTCGTCGCTGCGTTCGCGCTGGTCGGCGCGGGACAACTCAAAGCGAATGCCATGACTTGCGGCCTCGCCCAGGTCGATGCCGGCGCGGAAAACGGAAGGCTCGACCACGGGCACATCCGCGCCATCGGCAACCACCGAAAACGGCGCGGCAGTCACTACGCTGAAGCGGGTCGGGCGCTTGTACCAGGCAACGATGCCGCTGTCGTTGTTCACCGTGTCAGGGGCATCTGCCACCGGGATGATGACGGCTCCAGCGCGAGCGACGCGGCTGTTTTCGAGCAGCTGATGCGAAATGCTGTTCGTGCTGCCTGCCGGAGCGGACCGCGTGCGCATGTCGTACTCGCGGGACATTTCTGGGAGTGGGCGCGGGAAGCGCTTCGCTCAATCGGACGATGCCAACAACAGCTGGCGGCTTGCTGGTTGCGGGATGGGCGCGGTCTTGCGGCGCGAAGCCCTGCGCGGAGCGCGCCGAGCGGATCAGATTGGCAAGTTTGGTGTGATTGATGGTCATGGGGGTGAGTTGTTAATTCCTATGTACGTGCCCATGATCGTGATTACCCGCCTGCAAATCCTCCGGGGGTATTTCCAGTCAAGTGCGAGCTCTCGCCACCAGCTGCGCCACTCGGCGTTCGGTCAAATCGAAGATCGCCGCTAGCTCGGAACGAGGTAGCCCCGCTGCGGCAGATTTCAGTAGCTCGCGATTGCGAAAGGCAACTGCTACGCTGTTGCAGTTCGCAACCTGCAGGATTTCGCCGCCGAAGTGTTGGCACAGCGTTTCGGCATAGGCGCGGCCCAGGATGGCCACCAGGCGGTGATCGTCGCGCAGACGGTCAACGCGAGGCACGTACAGCAGCACCCGCCAGCATTTCTTTCCCGGCACGCCACCGAAATGGCGCGGCAACTGGCCGATCAGGAACAGCGTGCGTTCGCGGCCGATGACATCGGCGATTTCCTGGGCGATGCCAGGGAGGGGTGCCGTCATGGCACTAGCCCCAGCGTGTCGATGCCACCGCCGCAGTCACCACGATACAGGCATGCGGCTTCCACGGCCTGCACGGCGGTGCCCCCCATGTGCAGGACACCTCTGGCCACTTCGCCGCCAGAGCCGGCGACAACGTGCTGGCATTCGATGGTGCAAGGATGGGGGCCAGCGTAGTAGTGCAGGACGCCGCTGCGTGAGAACACGTACAGGTCGGCGACATTGGCGCGCGCCGTCACCGGGAAATCGTCAGGGCGAGCCCCTGCGAGATACCACGCTTTCAGATCGGCGCACACCGCCGCGTCGCCTGTGCCGGCCAGCAGCTCGCCGCCAGGTGAGCGATGAATTTTCGTAGTGGTTTGCACAGCGCCTCGGTGGTCGGTTGTGCGACGGTCGGCCGCCAGCACCTGGCCGTCGAATGCAAGCACCGTCATGCTGCGCGCCTCGCCGAAGCGGCACCCAGCGCCATCATCGCGACGGCTCGCGAGAGGCCATTGCGTTCGAACAGATTTCCGAATGCCTCCAGGTCTGCATCGTTCGGTTCGCGCCCTACAGCGGACAGCCAGCCCATCGCCACCAGGTCGCGTGCAGCGGGCCGATTGCGGAGGTTAGCGGCCACCTTTTCGCCGATGCGCAGGTGGGCAAACCACCCAGCATCGAAGGTGCCCCGTGCCAAGCGTGGCAGTGCGCCGTCCTCGACGTACTGACGCACGCGGCGCGTGGTGAGGCTGTGCATTTCCGCCAGCTCGGTGGCGGTGGATTCGAAAGTGTTTTCAGCGGTCATGATGGTTTGATTTCACTTGATGAAACGGAAATGGGTTTTTTAAGGCCACCGAGAGGTACAGCGTCGCGGGGCTGATACCCCCGCCCTAGTACCCGGTGCCCGGAAGGACCCGCTATCTTTTTTATAGCGTTGTGTTGTTGCAACAGCGTTGCATCTAGCGCCCGGTCGCCTCGACACGTCGCACCGCCTTGGCAGTCAGCGCGTACCTGCCGCGCTCCCCTCGACGCACCAGGCCCATGGCCTCCAGGCGCTGCAGCCTGCGTGCTGCCGTAGCCCTCGGGATACCCACGTACTGCCCCAGCTTCAAGGCCGTCATGGGCTTGTGCTCGGCATGCCCGATGGCTACCGCACACATCAACAGCACGTCGCCACTGTGCGCACCGAAGCGCTCTTGCCGCAGCAGCTGCAGAGACAGCGAGCGCATCAGGTGCAGTAGATGGCGCATTGCTTCGCTGCGCGTCTGTTGACCACTCATTCTCAAATCTCATTTTTGAACTCTTTATGTGTTTAAACGCTTTCACGTTTTGGACAGCTTGGACAGCATTTAGGGGTGTTTCCGGGAAGTTCTCTCATGAAGTGAATTGAGAAAGTTACCCTGAACAGCCCTATATCCTGTCCATCCTGTCCAAACTTCAAAACGGCCGGTTGTCGGCACAGAGGTTGAAGCCCCGGTAATTGCGCAGGTGGCCGGATTTGCTTTCACTGAAGCCTCGCTTCAGCAACTCGGTGGTGAACGATTTCTTCGACCAGGACCGGTGCCCGTTTTCGTCGCACCAGTCGCGATAGCTGCCATAGGCGCGCTTCTGTTCGCATGCTTCAGTCGGTCCCTGCATCGTTTCGTCCGTGAGCCATTGCAGGAACACGTCCGATTCGCGCCGATATGCAGCAGACGCTGCGGCCACTCGCGCACAAGGCTGGAGGCCACGCGCAGCGTATTCGGCATAACCCGCCACCAGCCACGCCAGCACGCCCGCCGCTTCAGCCTTGAGCTTGTCGCCCAGGCGGGTGTCCTTCTCGTGCCCTTCAAACTTTCGGTCAAAGGGGATCAGGTCGAAGCGCCGCCAAATTCCATCGTCGGTGTCCTTCACGATGGGCCGGTTGTTGGCGCGCACCCATAGCTTGTGCGTGGGCCGAAAACTGAACGTGTCGCCGTACAGCCTGCGTGCCGCAATCGCATCGTTGCTGCAGATTTCCTTCACTACCTGTTCGCTGAGTGTCGAACCCGCGCGAACTTCGTTGGCGAGGGCCATGCGCTTGCCCTGCAGGCTCGCTTTCACCGGGCTGGCGGCCTCGCCATCCTTGTTGCGCAGTTCTTCAAGAAAGCTCGGCGGCACGCTGGTTTCATACGGACCCAGGATGTGCTGCATCAGATTGACCAGCACGCTTTTGCCATTCGCGCCGCCACCGAGCATGAAGAAAAACTTCTCTTGATCGACGCGCCCGCTCAGCGTGTAAGCCAGCGCTCGGCGCAGGTAGTCCACCCAGTCGGGATCGTTGCAACTGATTTCGTCCAGGAACTTCAGCCACTGCGGCGCGGCCGCGCGAGGTAGATACTCGACCGGCGATTGTTTGGTGATGCGTAGGGCCGGATCGTGCGGGCGCAGCTCGCCGGTGGGCAGGTAGATCACGCCGTTTGCCACGTTCAGCAAATCGGGGTCTTGATCGAACTCGCTGGTGTGTGCCGCCAGGCGCGGATCGGACTGCGCGAGCTTCAGCGCGGCACCGACGCCAGCCGACGACATGGCGCGCATGGCAAGCCGCGTCAACCGAGCAGCTGCATCAGGCTCAGTCGCCGCGATGGTGGCCGCTTCACGCAGCATTGCCGGCCCTAGCAGCTTGGCTTCTTCGATGTCCTCGCCAACCGTGCATTCGTCCCAGCGTCCGCCGCGATAGGTCCGCCACCTGTTCGAACCATGCTCAAACAGAAATCGACCCGCCATCGCTTCGGCCAGGATCATCGACACGCGCACATCGGATGCTGCCAGCGCGTCGTCGCCTTCTTGGTAGCGCTCGCCGTCTACAGGCTTCACTGGCGGCATGGGCATTGGAGCCGGCTTGCGCTGCGGCCGTTGCTTCGCGCGCGGGTCCGGCGTCGGCAGATCGGGCAGCGTCTCGCCGCGTTCTGCACGTTCGTTTTTCTCTCGTGCGATGCGCTTCGACAATCCATCGAAAAACGCTTTGGCTTCATCGTGCGACAGAGGCGCATTCATTCAGCACGCCCCCGCTGCTTTGGCCTCCAGCCGATCTGCGACAGCGCGACGACTGCAGCGGCGGCTTGGTCCGCTGGTGTCCGAAGGCTTTTCATTGCCCTCACAAATCGGTCGCCTGCCTCCTGGATGTCGCAGCCGCTCTTTACCTCGCGCTGCACCCAACGCATTGCATTCTTTTCCATCTGTTGGCGCATCAACGCTGCTCGGCGTTCAAGCCCCGCCTGCGCTTCACGGTGCCAAGCGAGGAAGTCGGCCGGGTTGGAGATTTCGCGCTCGCTCATGCCGCACCCCCAGCCAGCGTGCGCTGCATTTGCGCGCCAATTAGTGCGTTGTCGTTGGCCAACGTTTGGGCCGATCGGATTTGCGCTGAAATACGATGATTGATAGAATTCACCTTGGTAAAGTCGTGATTGGTTTTGCCTGCTTCCTGAAGGCGCTGCTCGGTCCCCACCCGCAGCGCTTTCTTATTTCCGGTCCTCATGCTGGTGTCGCTTCCGACTGAGTACGCTGCCACTCCAGCACATCCTTTTCCCGCCAGGCAGTCACCCCGGCCGACAGCTTCACCGGAGCCGGAAACGTCTTGTCCGCGACTTTTCGCCAAAGCGTCGCGTGAGAAAACGGAACGTAACCGCCTTCGAGTAATTGGCGCTGGCGAATGAATCGATCCAGCGAATGAGGCTTAAAAGTATTGAGGCGCATTTGTTGCGATTCCGTGTGTTGCTATGGGACGCGATTTTGCGCACCCCACCAAAAAACACAATAAAGCGCCGTGAGCGCAAATGATGTCCAATGAATACGCGTGAGATTTAGGCGCGATTTCTCAGAGGGGAATCTTTACCTCGACTGCAATTGCAACAATTTGAAACAGTGCAGTACAGCGACGATCAAGCTGCTTGAACGCAATAAAAAAACCCGGCGCATGGCCGGGCTTGTAGTGTTTAAACGATGCGCGCGCGTCTATAGATCATCGTCCAGGTCATCTTCGTGTACCTCTGCCGCCCGCCGCTTGGCATCCGCGATCAGCTCGCGCGCTGACTCGCCGCGTACCCAGGCGTCCACCATGTCGGCCCAGCACTGCAGCATAATTTTTCTTTCGGCCAGATAACGGTTTGTGTTGTAGACGGCCGCAATTCGATTGCGGGGTGCGTGGGCCAGCGACATTTCAATCCACCGCTCATCGAATTTCGCGCGATTGAGGCCGGTGGAAAAGGTGCGGCGCAAATCGTGCACACCGAACGTTTGAAATTCGGGGGCGTCTTTTTTAATTCGCTCCACCGCCGCATCAATTACGCGGTTTAGTGTTGCATTGGAAATCGGCGTCTCGCTGTCGTATCGGCCTGGATGCAAGTATTGGCTAGACCCAAAACACGAACGCAATGCGGTCAGAATGTCCAATGCTTGTTCGCTCAACGGCACCACATGCGCGTTCCCGGCTTTCATCCTGGCGGCAGGAATTGTCCAGCGCTCGGCGTCGAAGTCCACCTCGCCCCAGATCGCATCAATGAATTCACTTTTGCGAACGCCAGTCAGTAAAACGAATTTCAACGCCAGGCGTAGCGTGGGCGTGGTGGCTACCTGCTCCAGCGCAGCAAGGAATTTGCGAATCTCGGCTGGCGTCAATGCACGGTCGCGCGCTTTAAACGTAGCAATGGCGCTTGCTCGCAATGCTTCGGCCGGATTGCTGACGGCCTGGCCCCTGCCCTGCGCGTGCCTGAACACCGCCTGCACCACTTCGCGGACGTGGACAGCGACGGCGGGGCCGCGCTTCGCCTTGGCGTCATCGCACAGCCTCATCAGCCGCTGCGGCGTCACTTCCTCCAGCTTGAGCCGGCCTAGCTCTGGCTCGATGACGCGGCGGTACGTGGAGCGGCGAAACGCCAGCGTGCTGTCCGCCAGCTGCTCGGCTCCGCTCTTGGGATCGGCCTTGTGTTGGAAGTAGCTCTCTGCCCAGCCCGCGAAGGTCAGCGCCTCGGCCGCTTGGGTGCGCTTCTCCACCTTCGCCCGTGACGGTGACTCGCCCCGCTCCACGTCGCGCCTGGCGCGATCCAGCAGCGTGCGTGCCTCGCGCAGTGACACGTCCATGCCGAATTCCAGCGCCTCGGGCTCGCGTGTTTGCCTGCTGCGGCTCGGCGAACTGTCGTAACGACCAATCGCCAGCGTCTCGCGCCGGCCGTTCATGCGGTAGTCGTAGCGGAAAGAAATCGTGCCGGTGGGCAGGACGGCGGCATACATGCCGTCGCGGTCGCTCACCTTGTAGGGCTTGTCCTTGGGTTTCAGTGCGCCCAGGGTTTTGTCGGTCAGATCAGGCAAAGCAGCCTCCAGGTTGGATTCGCCGCTTGATACCGTCAACCTGCTTGACGGTACAGCGAGCGGTGATTTTCGCCGCTCTAAACTGTACCGTCACCCATACCGACAAAATGGCCGGGATAGAGCGAAATCGATTGATACGACATGGGATAAGTAAACCCTTGTCGCAATTCATTTTTTTCGCAATCGTGGTACAGCGCGAGACGCCGTGACACGATCCTAAATCACTCCCACTCAATCGTCCCGGGCGGCTTGCTGGTCACGTCGTACACCACCCGGTTCACGCCCTTCACCTCGTTGATGATGCGCGTGGCGGTCTCGCCCAGGAACTTCATGTCGAACTGGTAGAAGTCGGCGGTCATGCCGTCGGTGGAGGTGACGGCGCGCAGGCCAACCACATAATCGTAGGTGCGGCCGTCGCCCATGACGCCGACGGTCTTCACCGGGAGCAGCACGGCAAAGGCCTGCCAGATCTCGTCGTAGAGGCCGTGCTTGCGGATCTGGTCGATGTAGACGGCGTCCGCTTTCCTGAGGATGTCGAGCTTGTCCCTGGTGATGTCGCCGGGGCAGCGGATGGCGAGGCCCGGGCCCGGGAACGGGTGGCGGCCGACGAAGATTTCGGGGAGGCCGAGCTCGCGGCCGAGCTTGCGGACCTCGTCCTTGAACAGCTCGCGCAGGGGCTCGACGAGCTTCATGTTCATGCGCTCGGGCAGGCCGCCGACATTGTGGTGCGACTTGATGGTGACTGAAGGTCCGCCGGTGAAGGAGACGCTCTCGATCACATCAGGATAGAGCGTGCCCTGCGCGAGGAAGTCGGCGCCGCCGATCTTCTTGGCTTCGGCTTCGAACACCTCGATGAAGAGGCGGCCGATGGTCTTGCGCTTCACTTCGGGATCGGTGACGCCTTCGAGCTCGCCGAGGAATTGCTTCGAGGCATCCACGTGCACGAGCGGGATGTTGTAGTGGTGGCGGAAAAGGTCGACGACCTGCTCGGCCTCGTTGAGGCGCATCAGGCCGTGATCGACGAACACGCAGGTGAGCTGGTCGCCGATGGCCTCGTGGATCAGCACGGCCGCGACGGCTGAATCGACGCCGCCGGAAAGGCCGCAGATCACCCTGCCCTTGCCGACCTGCTGGCGGATCTTTGCGATCTCCTCCTCGCGGAAGGCGCGCATGGTCCAGTCGCCGGTGAGGCCGGCGATCTTGCGCACGAAGTTGCGGATCAGCCTTGCGCCGTCGGGCGTGTGCACCACTTCGGGGTGGAACATCAGGCCGTAATATTTGCGCTTCTCGTCCTGGATGATCGCGAAGGGCGCGTTCGGCGAGGTGCCGGCGACGGAGAAGCCCGGCGGCATCCTGGTGATGCGGTCGCCGTGGCTCATCCAGACCTGGTTCTTGCTGCCTGATGTCCAGACGTCCTCGAACAGCTTGCTTCCGGCCTTCACCTCGACATCGGCGCGGCCGAATTCGCGATGATGGCCGCCCTCGACCTCACCGCCGAGCTGGGCCGCCATGGTCATCTGGCCGTAGCAGATGCCCATCACGGGCACGCCGGAATCGAAGATCAATTGCGGGGCGCGGGGGGAGCCGGCCTCGTGCACCGACTCCGGGCCACCGGAGAGGATCACCGCTTTCGGCTTCATCTCGTTGAAGGCGGCTTCCGCCTTGTTGAACGGGACGATCTCGCAATAGACGCCGTCCTCGCGCACGCGACGCGCGATCAGCTGCGTCACCTGGCTGCCGAAGTCGACGATGAGAATCTTGTCATGCGCCGAGGCCACGGAGGGCGTCGACGCGGAGCGGTCGTTCTGTGCTGCTGTCATGGCAAGCAGATACGCGACGGAGCCCCCGCCCGCAACCGCGCTCGCTCGCGCGCCCACATTCTTCTTTGGGCATGGACAAATGGATATAGGTAAGTCATATTGACCTAATTTGCCTCGCTACTCAACAGGGGCCGATCAGGGAGAACGCTCATGTCACAACATCATCAGCCATCAACGCTGGCCGCGCTCGGCCGGACCTGGGTCGAGGCCTGGAACGCGCGCGACCTCGACCGCGTGCTCGCGCTCTATGACGAGGCGGCCGTGATGACCTCGGACCGCATCCCCATGCTGGGGTTCGATGCCAGCGGGACCGTGCGCGGCACGGAAAGCTTGCGGGCCTATTGGGGCAAGGCGCTGGGGCTGCTGCCGGGGCTGCATTTTTCGCTGATCGATGTGTTCGTCAGCCCTGACAGTGTCGTGGTGTTTTACGCGAACGAGCGCGGGAAGAAGATCTGCGAGTATCTGCGGGTGAACGATGCGGGGCTGATCGTGCAGGGATCGGCGAACCATTTGGTGGGGTGACGACTGCTTTTGGCGCAGCGATTCCGCTCTTTTTCCGTCATCCTGAGGTGCGAGGCATGCGGCGCGAAGCGGCGCATGGGGAGCCTCGAAGGATGCACGGCCCGGATGCAGCAGCCGGGCCGTCGCCCTTCGAGGGCCGCTGAAGAAGCGGCCACCTCAGGGTGACGGTGATGGAAATGGAGCGCGCTGCTTCAACATCGTCATTGCGGGCGGAGCGAAGCAATCCAGACTGCCGCCGCGGATGCATTTCTGGATTGCTTCGCTGCGCTCGCAATTGTGCATGTTCACTAATTCGCTGATTGGATCGCTCCAGCGGAGGAACGATCCGATGCGAGACAACAGCTATGACCGAACGGTTGAACGCAACTATCTGCACAAGTGGCGCTTTCTGATTTCGGAGTATGAGGCGGTGAAGGCTGGCCGATCGCCGCTGTTCGAGCGGGTCGGCGACTTCTACCGGCACCACGGGACCTGCTCGCAGACGTTCCGCAAGTATTACAATCGCTATCTGCAGAGCGGCGAGGACGCGGATCTGCTGCCGCGGCGGCGCGGCCCGAAGTGGCGGGAACGGCGCGAGCCGGAAGGGATCGAGGCGGAGATCGTCGCCCATCGCAAGCGGGGGATGAACCGTTATGAGATTCATGCCGTCTTGCGCGAAACGCGCGACACGGTACCTTCGCCGATCACGATCTACCGGGTGCTGAAACGCTACCGCCTGAACCGCCGCACGCCGGCGATGCGTGAGGAGAAACGCCGTATTATCAAGGACAAGCTCGGGGAGCTGGGCCACGTCGATCTGCATCAATTGCCGCGCGATATGTTCCTCGCGCCACCCCCGGTCACGGCCTACATCATCAGCCTGATCGACAGCTGCTCGCGTCTGGCCTGGGCCGAGGTCCTGACATCCAAGAAGGCGCTGCCGGTCATGTTCAAGACCCTGAAGATGATCAACACCCTCAACGTCACCTATGGGCTCGTCTTCCAGGAAATCCTGTCCGACAACGGCGCCGAGTTCGCCGCCCGCACCAAGCCGGGCGAGCATCCGTTCGAGGCCATGCTGCTCGAGCTCGGCATCAAACACCGCTACACCAGGCCCTATCGGCCGCAGACCAACGGCAAGGTCGAACGCTTCTGGCGTACCCTCGATGACGACGTCATCGACGGCGCGACCTTCGACAACCTCGACCACTTCGCCAATGAACTGTTCGAGTACCTCGTCTACTACAACAAACCACAGACCCCATCAGGCCTTGGCGGGAC
Organism: Bradyrhizobium sp. USDA 376; assembly: GCF_054063675.1. Lineage (NCBI taxonomy): Bacteria > Pseudomonadati > Pseudomonadota > Alphaproteobacteria > Hyphomicrobiales > Nitrobacteraceae > Bradyrhizobium > Bradyrhizobium sp. USDA 376. Next base: position 5,821,455 of record NZ_JBSSGN010000001.1, on the reverse strand, counting down.
AAACTCCCAAGACCTTTGCCGCGACCAAGACCACCGCGATCCAATCAGCGAATTATTGAACATCGACAGCAATGACGGAGACTGCGGGCGCGCCGTGCGATAACAAAAACACTGCCGGCTCTGACACAGGACTCCCCGATGAAACTCCCCACCTCCCCCTTCACCGTCACCGACTGGAGCAAGGTTGCGCCGACGACGCATGCCGGCGAGAGCGGCCAGGCGCTCTGGCGCACGCTCAATATCGGCGATCTCCGGGTGCGGATGGTCGAGTATTCGCCGGGCTACCTCGCCGACCATTGGTGCGACCGCGGCCACGTCATCTTCGTGGTCAAGGGCGAGCTCGATTCGGAACTGCGCGACGGCCGCAAGTTCAAGCTGACGGCGGGCATGAGCTACCAGGTCTCGGACTTCGGCGACGCCGCGCACCGGTCCTCGACGGCCACCGGAGCGACGCTTTTCATCGTCGATTGAGGGCTGAATTGCGGTGCATTTGCACCGCAAAATAGCAAAGTCCCGGGACGTGCCGGACCACGGGTGGTGCCTTGAAGAAGTCCAATTATCTCGCTATATTGTGATCATCGATACTTGGCCGAACGACTGGGCCGCTTCGCCTCGTCTAAGACAGGCGCGCACGCTTCAGATGATTTCTCCAAAACATCGACTCATCAGGACTATGGGCGCAGCGACGCGTTCCGGTCCACGTGCGTACCGTCTCTAACTAACTAAAGGAAATTTCCCATGGCTATGGGCACCGTGAAGTGGTTCAACACCCAAAAGGGTTATGGTTTCATCCAGCCGGACGACGGCCAGAAGGACGTGTTCGTCCACATCAGCGCCGTCGAGCGCGCCGGCCTCTCTTCCCTCAACGAGGGTCAGAAGGTCTCGTTCGACATCGTCGCCGACCGCCGCAGCGGCAAGTCGTCGGCTGACAATCTCCGCGTCGGCTAACGCCGGCGCAACGTTCTGACCGCGGACGTACCGGCAGAACGCTAGAAAAAGAAAGCCCCGCGACCGGGATCGGTCCGCGGGGCTTTTGTTTTGGGGCGGAATGACAACGTCGATCATCGGCGTTGTCGTGCCGTAGGGTGAGCAAAGCGACTTGTCCGCCGTAGCTCGAAGAGCGAAGGCGGAAGCGTGCCCACGTCTTTCTCAGGTGATCGAGAGATGGTGGGCACGGCGCGCGAAGGGCGCGCCTTTGCCCACCCTACGAGACCTTTTTCAACACCGAGACGAAGAAGCCGTCGGTTCCCGTGCGGCGCGGCGTCATCAGCCAGCCTTCGTCCGACCGCAGCGCGGCGTCGGCAAAAGCCTCGGCCTTGTCCCAGAGCACGCTGGCGGTCTGCTCGGGCGGCACCACCGCGAAGTCGGGATGGCGGCCGACGAACGCCCTCACCTGCTCGCCGTTCTCTTCCGACAGCACCGAGCAGGTGATGTAGGCGATGCGGCCGCCCGGCTTGACCAGGGGAACCGCCCGCTCGAGCACCTCGGCCTGGTCGCGCAGGCGGATCTCCAGCGCGCCCGGCCGCATGCGCCATTTGGCGTCCGGGTTGCGGCGCCAGGTTCCGGTTCCCGTGCAGGGCGCATCGATCACGACGAGGTCGGCGGAGCTGCGGATGTCGGCGAGCGGATCGGCCTCGCCCTTGGGCGTGCGGATATCGGCATTGTGGACGCCGGCGCGCGACAGGCGCTCGTGGATCGGGACAAGCTGGCGCTTGTCGCGGTCGGTCGCAATCAGCCGGCCCTTGCCCTGCATCAGCGCGGCGAGCGCCAGGGTCTTGCCGCCGGCGCCGGCGCAGAGATCGATCACCTGCTCGCCGGGTTTTGCCGCGGTGAACTGGGCCGCAAGCTGCGATCCCTCATCCTGCACTTCAATGGCGCCCTTGATGAAATCCTCTTCCGCCTGGATGCCGGGGTTGCGCGCATCGGCCGAAAGCTCGATGCGCAAACCCGTTGTCGACCACGGCGTCGGTTTCGCATGAAGATGAGCAAGATTGCGCAGCACCTTGTCGCGATTGGATTTTAGCGTGTTGACCCGCAGATCCAGCGGCGCCCGGCTCGCCATCGCAGCCGTCTCCGCCGAACGGTCCTCGCCGAACATTTTTGCGAAGTGCGGATCGAGCCATTCCGGGTAGTCGCCGGCGACGGAAGCAGGCGCGTCCTTCAGGGAGCGCTGGCTGAGCGCCGCCTGCTCTCCTTCCGTCAGCGGCGCCGGCGCGAAGCGGCTGCCGTCGAACAGCGCGGCCATGGTGGCCGTGTCCATGTCGCGCTCGAGGCGGAGCATGCCGATCAGCCGTGCACGCGCGGTGTCTGCGTCCATGAGGTAAGCGCTCGAGGCGTAGCGGCGCAGCACGTCCCAAACGAGGCCGGCGATCGCGGCGCGGTCGCCGGAGCCGGCGAAGCGGTGCGCGGTGCCCCACTCCTTCAGCGCCTTGGCCGCTGGCACGCGGTCCTTCTCGATGGTGTCGATCAGTTCAATGGCTGCGGACAGCCGGGCAGCGGGGGTCATTTCAAATCTTTCAGATTAGATCCGACGGCTAAGCATCAGATCAGCAAGAGCATTCTCAGCGCGAAGTAGATCCACATCGCGAGCAGCACGAGCGCGCCGGCGAGCCAGATCGTGGAGCGGCGGCCGAGATCGTTGGAGGAGACGAACACGCCGGCATGGGCAAAGCGCGCCACCACGAATACCCAGGACATCAGTACGATGAAGAGATCGGCATGGCGCAGCGGCAGCGCCAGCGCGATCAAGGCGTAGAACAGCACCGGCAGCTCGAACTGGTTGCGGTAGCAATTGCCGACCTGGGTGGCGTCCTTGGGCCAGTTCGGCTCGCCCAGCGCAATGTCGCGGATCTTGGTCTCGCCCGAGACCAGCGAGCGGCGGCGCGCGAACACCATGCCGATCAGGAGCGCGAAGGTGAGACCGACCTGCACGAAGACAGGCAGCAGGACCATTTGGACGGACATCGGAACTTTCCCGTAAGGCGGATCGCCGCGGACCGTCATTAGCCGCGACTTCTCACGCTGACAATCAGCGAGTTGAACCGGTGTTCCCGCTCTTGCGACCAACCCCTGATTGTTCAAGCAATTTCGGCCCCTTTTCGGGGCGCAAGGCGAGCCAGCGCCATGAACACCCTGTCCAGCCTTTTGACCGAATCCGCCGATGGCGGACTCGGCATCCTGATGTCGGCGCTATCAGGTATCGCCGCGGCGCTCGCGGTGGCGCTGGCGATGACCGTGTATTTCCGCCTGAGCTACCGGAGCTGGCGCGATGTCATCAGGCATGGCCTTGCCACACTCGCCGCCATCGCCCTGCTCGCCTTTGCCGCCTACGACATGCGCCACGCCGCGCTCGCCTATCTCGGCCTCAACCCGTCGAAGCCTGCGGTCGAGTTCGAGATCCGCATGCCCCGGGAAATGCTGGCGGCGGTGACCGACACCCAGATCGAGCTGCACACCGACCGCAACCAGACCCTGGCCCTGGTCGACGGCGTGCGCGACCTCGCCGACGGACGCGCGGTGCTGCGCGGCGCGGTCGGGCTCAACCATCGCACCGCGGACCGCGTGCTGGTCGTGAACCTGCCCGGCAAGGGCACGTTCGAATTCCGCCTGCGCCTGCCCGCCGAGCCGCATCGCACCGAGCAGTTCGGCCCCTGGCACCTCGCCGACCGCATCGCCTCACCACTGGCGGGCGCGGTCGCCCCGCAGGACGCCTACACGATCCGCTATCGCGTGCTTTAAACTTTGTTCGGTCGCGAAACGTGGCGTGCCGTCATCGTTCCGACGCGTGGCTCGGCCTATGATCGGCCCATGTCCGAATTTCGCCTCACGCAGATTTCCGACACCCATCTCGGCGGGCGCTTTCCCGGCCTGATCGCGAACTTCCAGGCGGTCTGCGAGCACATCGATGCCGACAGACCCGACCTCGTCATCAACACCGGCGACGTTTCCTTCGATGGGCCGACCAGCCGCGACGATGTTGAATTCGCGAAGGGTCTGCATAACGCACTGCCCGTTCCCTGCCGCTACATCCCCGGCAATCACGACATCGGCGACAATCCGACTGCGATCGGGCCGGCGCCAAAGCCGCCGGTCACGGAAGCGCACCGCCGGCAATTCTGCGAGATCATCGGCGAGGACCATTGGTCGTTCGAAGCCGCGGGCTGGCGCTTCATCGGCCTCAACACGCTGGTGATGAACTCAGGACTCGCCTTCGAGGCCGAGCAGTTCGACTGGCTCGCCTCCGAGATCGCGCGCGTGAACGGCAGGCCGGTCGCGCTGTTTCTGCACAAGCCGCTGTTTCTCAATCTGCCTGACGATCCCGAGACACATGAGACCTCGATCCGCTACGTGCCGCAGCCGGCGCGCGCGCGGCTGATCGAGATGTTCGCGCGTGTCGACCTGCGCCTCATCGCCAGCGGCCACGTGCATCAGCGGCGCGACTTCACCTTCCACCACACCCGTCACGTCTGGGCGCCGTCGGTCGGCTTCAGGATCAACGACGCGCGCCAGGACCGCATCGCGATCAAGGAGACCGGCCTCGTCGAGTACCGCTTCCGACGCGATAGCCTCGAGGTCCGCCACCTCAGGGCGGCGGGTCAGGCCGATATCGATATCGAGGAAGTCCTCGTCCAGATGGGCGGGGAGCACTAGCTCAATCCGACGGCACTTATCCTTACCAAGATACCGCACTGCATCGAATTTGTCCCCATCTTGGCTAAATTTAACTAATGACAACGTTGTCATTCGAACATATCGTTCGCTTTAGCGGTCGAGGGCCGCCGAGGGAGCGACAATGCAGTTCTTGTCCCGGTGGGATAGCCAACGCCTTTCGACGACCATTCGGGGCATTCCCCTGGTCGATGGCGTCGCCACTGAGGACATCGGCAGCCAGCGCTGGTCACCTGCGCGCGGCGATCTCGCCCTGCCCGCCCTCACCCTTGATGAAGCCGCCTTCGCCGCCAACCGCGACCTCTTCCTGAATTGGTGCAAGAGCGCCGGCGTTGCCGTCGCGCCGCACGCCAAGACGCCGATGTCGCCGAAGCTGGCGCGCTCGCTGCGCGCAGCCGGTGCCTGGGGCACGACGGTCGCCAACATCCAGCAGGCTGCCGTGCTGCTCGCGAGCGGCGAGCGTCGTCTGCTGCTGGCCAACGAGATCGGCGGGCTCGCCGCCGGCCGGCGGCTCGGCGCGCACTTGAGCGCCTATCCCGACGTCGAATTTCACGCCTTCGCGGATTCACCGGCCGCGGTCGCAGCGCTTGCCGAGGCGGCGCGGATCGCGGGACGCAGCGAATTGTCGGTGCTGGTCGAGCTCGGTGCGGGCCGCGCCGGCGCGCGCGATCGCGCCGCGGTCGAGGCAACGACCGCGGCCGTGCTCGGTGCCGACCGGCTCGTGCTCGGCGGCGTCGCGACCTATGAGGGCGCAGCCGCAACGTCCGATACCGACACCACGATGCGCGCGATCGCGGCGCTGCTGGAGCGTACCATCGACGCCTTCGCGCTGGTGCGCGCCGCCGCTCCGCAGCGATCATTGATCATGAGCGCCGGCGGCTCCGCCTATTTCGATATCGTCGCACACGCGCTGGCGCCGGTGGCGCAGGCCGACGGCAATGCCAGCGTGATCCTGCGCTCCGGCGCGCTGTTCTTCGCCGACCACGGCATCTATGCGCGCGCCTTCGCGGAAGTCGATCGCCGCGGCGGCCTGCTCGTTGACGGTCTGCGCCACTCCGCCATGGAGGGCTTCCGGCCCGCGCTGACGCTCTGGGCCGAGGTGCTGTCGCGGCCCGAAGCCGGGCTTGCGATCGCAGGCTTCGGTATGCGCGATGCCTCCTTCGACCAGGGACTGCCCGTGCCCTTGCGCGTCTTCCGCGACGGCGTCGAGCTGCAAGGGCTCGCTACTGCGCTCACCGTGACGCGCCTCAACGACCAGCATGCGTTCCTCTCCGTCGCGCCAGAAGCTGCGCTTGCGGTCGGCGACATCATCGCCTTCGGCATCTCGCATCCCTGCACCTGCCTCGACCGCTGGCGCGTCATCTTCGGCCTCGACGCCGACGGCGTCGTGACGCGCGCCCTCCCCACCCAGTTCGGCTGAGAGCGGTGCGATGAACTTCCTGCCGCTCTGGCGCTACCAGAACCAGCTCATCGACGGCGCCATCGTCACGCTGGAGCTGACGGTGATCTCGGCGCTGGCCGGGCTCGTGATCGGCATCGCTGGCGCGGTCGCGCTGAAGGGGCGCATCACGCCGCTGCGCTGGCTGGTGCGCTTCTACATCGAGCTGTTCCGCAACACGCCGTCGCTGATCCAGATCTTCATCGTGTTCTTCGTGCTGCCGAACTTCGGCCTGAAGCTGCCGGCCTTCGAAGCCGCCGCCGTGGCGCTGTCGCTCTATTTCGGCGCCTACTCCGTCGAGATCATCCGCGCTGGCCTCGATTCCATTCCGCGCAGCCAGGTCGAGGCCGGTCAGTGCCTCGGGCTATCGGGCTGGCAGGTGTTTCGCCACATCATCCTGCCGCCGGCGCTGCGCAACGCCTATCCGGCGGTCACCAGCCAGTTCGTGCTGCTGCTGCTCGGCACCTCGCTCGCCTCGCAAGTTGCCGCCGACGAGCTGTTCCACGTCGCCGGCTTCATCGAGAGCCGCACCTATCGCAGCTTCGAGGTCTATGCGGTGATCTGCGCGGTCTATTTCGCGATGGCAATGTCGTTCAAGGCGCTGTTCGCCGTCATCAGTCTGGCCGCCTTCCGCTGGCCGCGGCGGCGCTGAGGGACGAGCGATGCGATCCTTTTCCCTCATCGATTTCGTCTCGCTGTTTGCGGCGCTGCGCTGGACCGTCGCGCTGGTCGCGCTCGCGCTCGCCTTCGGCGCACCGCTGGCGCTCGGGCTCGCCTTGGGCCGCATCAGCCGGTTCGCGGGCCTGCGCTGGGCGATGGCGGCGTGCATCCAGGTGATCCAGAGCGTGCCGCTGCTCGGCCTCTTGTTCTTCTTCTATTTCGGCATGCCGGTATTTTTGGGCATACAGGTGCCGGCGCTCATCGCCGTGACCGTCGCCTACACGCTCTACACCGCCGCCTTCCTCGGCGAGATCTGGCGCGGCGGCCTCGAGGCCGTGAAGCAGGCGCAATGGGAGGCCGGCGCCTGCCTCGGTCTCTCCCCCTGGCAGCAGTTCCGCCACATCATCGCGCCACAGGCGCTGCGGCTGTCGCTGCCGCCGACGGTCGGCTTCCTGGTGCAGTTCATCAAGGGCACCTCGCTCGCCTCGATCCTCGGCTTCGTCGAGCTCGCCCGCGCCGGGCAAGTGGTGAGCGCGGCGACGTTCCAGCCGCTGCTCACCTACGCGCTGGTCGCTGCGATCTATTTCGCGCTGTGCCTGCCGCTCACGCTCTGGTCCCGCTCACTGGAGGCCCGCCTCGATGGCTCTCGTTGAAATCCGCGACGTGCACAAGACATTCGGCAAGGTCGAGGTGCTCAAAGGCGTCTCGCTCGATGTCGAGGAAGGCGAGATCGTCACCATCATCGGCCGCTCCGGCTCGGGCAAGTCGACGCTGCTCCGCTGCATCAACGCGCTGGAGAGCGTCGATTCCGGCGAGATCCGGGTCGAGGGCCAGAAGGTCCACGCTGGGATGCCTGACCTCAAAAAATTCCGTCAGCGCGTCGGCATCGTGTTCCAGGCCTTCAACCTGTTTCCGCATCTGAAGGTCGAGCGCAACATCACGCTGGCCCCGCTGCTCACCGGCCGCATCAACAAGGCGAAAGCGCGCACGCTGGCCGCGGATGTGCTGACCCGCGTCGGCCTTGCCGACAAGATCGACGCCTGGCCCGAGCAGCTCTCGGGCGGCCAGCAGCAGCGCGTTGCGATCGCGCGCTGCCTCGCCATGGCCCCTCACCTCATGCTGTTCGACGAGGTGACCTCGGCGCTCGACCCCGAGCTCGTCGGCGAAGTCCTGAAGGTGATGGAGGCAATGGCGAAGCAGGGCATGACCATGATCCTGGTCACCCACGAGATGGGCTTTGCCCGCAACGTCGCCAACCGCATCGTCTTCATGCACCAGGGCCGCGTCTGGGAACAGGGACCACCGGCAAAACTGTTCGCCAATCCTGAAACCCCCGAGCTCGCAAGCTTCATCGCTTCCGCGAAATGATCAACCAGCCATCCGCCACCAGGAGAGAGTCATGAGACAACTGAAGTCCCTCTTTGCGATCGCAGCCACTGCACTCGCCGTGCTCGCTGCCCCAACCCTCGCGCAGGCCGACAAGCTCCAGGACGTGCTCGGCGCCGGAAAGATTCGCGTCGGCATTCTCACCGACGCAGCACCCTGGGGCTTCAAGGACGACAAGGGCGAGATCGCCGGGCTTGACGCTGATCTTGCCAAGCTGATCGCCGCCGACATGGGCGTGAAGCTCGAGCTCGTGCCGGTGACGGGCGCTGCGCGCATCCCGAGCCTGCTCTCGGACAAGATCGACATGCTGATCGCCGGTCTCGGCGCGACGCCCGAGCGCGCCCAGCAGGTGATGTTCTCGCAGCCCTATGCGGTGGTGAATCTCGGCGTCTATGGCGCGAAGTCGCTTCCCGCAGCCACCGGCAAGAAGCCCGACAATCTCGACGGCCGCAGCGTTGCGGTGGCCAAGGGCTCGACGCTCGACGTCTGGCTCACCGACAACGCGCCGAAGGTGAAGCTGGTGCGCTTCGAGGACACCCCGGCCGCGATCGCAGCCTATCTCGCCGGACAGGCCGACACGTTTGCGGAGAACAGCGCCATCGCGCTGAAGGTGCAGGATCAGAACCCGACCAAGGAGGTCGAGCTGAAGTTCCTGATCCGCCAGTCGCCGGCCCATATCGGCGTGCGCCAGGGCGAGCAGAACCTGCTCAACTGGATCAACACCGACATCTTCTTCAACAAGCTCAACGGCAAGCTCGGCGCACTTCAGCTGAAATGGTTCAAGGAAGAGCAGACGCTGCCGACGCTGTAAAAACTCGCACACGGCTCCCGCATCAGCGGGAGCCGACCTTCACGAGGAGAATTGAGATGATCAAACGTTACGTCGTGGGATCGCGCATGAGCCAGGCCGTCGCCGCCGGCGGCATGGTGCACATCGCAGGCCAGGTCGCCGATGACCGCAAGGCGGGAATCGTGTCGCAGACCCAGCAGGTGCTCGCCAAGATCGACGCGCTGCTGAAGGAGGCCGGCTCGGACCGCTCCAAGCTGATCGCGGTCAACGTCTTCCTGCCGCACATCACCGACTTCGACACCATGAACTCGGTCTACGACGCCTGGATCGATCCGGCCAATCCGCCGGCGCGCGCCTGCGTCGAAGCCCGCCTCGCCGATTTGCGCGTCGAGATGACCGCGGTCGCGCTGCTCTAAGCCGCCGCCCTTCTTTCAACCTTCGGCCGACGCCGGCGACGACGCGGCCTCGAGGCTTCCCATGCATACCGGACTTTTCCACGAGATCGACTTCGAGAAGGACCAGAAATGGTCCGGCCATCTCGGCATTCCCTTCTCGATCGACCGCTCCCCCTACTTCCAGCTCAAGATCCCGATCTTCCGGATCAAGAACGGCGCAGGCCCAAAGCTGCTGTTGATGGCCGGCAATCACGGCGACGAATATGAGGGCGAGATCACGCTGACGCGGCTGTATCGCCGGTTAGATGCGAGCGCCATCAAGGGCGAGATCACCATCCTGCCCTTCGCCAACCTGCCCGCGGTGATGGCGGCGCGCCGCCGCTCGCCGCTCGACGAAGGCAATCTCAACCGCGCTTTCCCGGGCGATGCCGCGGGCACGCCGACCTTCCGCCTGGCGCACTTCCTCGAGCACGAGCTGTTTCCGCGTCACGACGTCGTGTTCGACATCCACTCCGGCGGCACCTCGATGGCGCACGTGCCTTGCGCGCTGATCGAGCGGCAGGGACCGCCCGAGATGTTCGGCCACGCGCTGCGCCTGATGGAAGGGCTCGGCATGCCCTTCGCCTTCGTCGCCGAGAACGGCGCCACGGCGCCGACCTCGATGGCCGCGGCCGCGCGCGCCGGCGCGATTGGCTTGTCAGGCGAGTTCGGCGGCGGCGGCACCGTCACGCCGCAGACCATGGCGTTCACCGCGCGCGCGGTCGACCGGTTGCTGCTCGCGCTTGGCCTCGTCCAGGCGCCGGTGCTGGGGCCGCATGCACCGGTCGAGCGCGCGACGGAGTTGCTGGCATTGCAGAGCCATGCCCAGGCGGTGTTCGCGACGCGCCGTGGCTGGTTCGAGCCCGCTGTCACCGTCGGTGCGCGGGTGAAGGCCGGCGACATCGCCGGATGGTATCACGACTTCGAGCGTCCCCAGCTTGCCGAAGAGGTGCTGCGCTTCCCCGCCGAGGGCATCGTGATCTCGCAGCGCCTGCACACCGACAGCCAGAGCGGCGACTGCCTGGTCCAGGTCGGCCGCGCGCTGTCACGTGAGGAGGTGATGGTGCGGTGAGACCTCGCCACGAGTTCGCTGCACCTCTCCCGCTTGCGGGAGAGGTCGGATCGCGAAAGCGATCCGGGTGAGGGCTTTCTCCTCTTGGGGATTTCGTCCGTAAGCCTTGGACGATCCCGACGTGGAGACACCCTCTCCCCAGCCCTCCCCCGCAAGCGGGGGAGGGAGCGCACTGCCGTTGCGGTTGCAATCCGATGTGATCTCTTCATGCTCTGACCTAACGTCACACTCTTCAAGGATTCGATGACCGATCCGGCCAAGCCAAGCTATGACGACGTGGTGCGCATTCCGGCGCCGCCCGGCCGCAGCAATGCGACCGGACGGCCTCCGCGCATCGAGGAAGTCGCCGAGCGCGCCGGCGTCGCGCCGATCACGGTGTCGCGGGTGCTGCGCCATCCCGAGAAGGTCAATCGCAAGACCCGCGAGCGCATCCTCGAGGTGATCGAGGCGACCGGCTATGCCTCCAACCCGCATGCGCGCGCGCTGCGCTCGGGCCGGTCGAACGTGGTCGTCGCCTTCGTCTCCAACATCCTCAGCCAGCAGTTTGGCCTCGCCGTGCGCAGCTTCGCCGCAACGCTGGAGCCGGAAGGTTTCGAGGTGCTGGTCGGCCAGACCTCCTACTCCTATGCCAAGGAGGTCGCGATGATCCAGTCGCTGCGCGGCATCCGCCCCGCCGCGGTGATGTTCACCGGCGTCATCGAGCTCGAGGAGAACCGCACGGCGCTGGCCGAGCTCGGCATTCCCGTGATCGAGACCTGGGCGTTTCCGCGCGATCCCATCGACATGCTGGTCGGCCTGCCCAATGCGGATGCCGGCGCCATGGCGGCGCGCAGGCTGGCAGAGGCCGGACATCGCCGCGTCGCCTTCGTCGGCCGCAGCAGCGGCCGTGGCGCGCTCCGCCGCGACGGTTTTCGGACGGCAGCCGCCAAACTTGGACTCGAGATCGTTCATGAGATCGGTGTCGGCGAGATCACGGGCCTCGTCGACGGCCGTGCCGCCTTCACCGCCCTGCTCGACCGCGGCGGCGACGTCGATGCCGTGTTCTGCGCCAACGACCTGCTCGCGACCGGCGCGCTGATCGAAGCCCGCGCCCGCGGCCTCTCGGTGCCGCGCGATCTCGCCGTGCTCGGTTTCGGCGACAACGACGTCGCTGATCAGATCACGCCTGGTCTCACCACCATCTCCTTCGATGCGGCGGCCCTGGGCCGGATTGCCGGGGAATTGCTCCTGGCGCGGCTGTCCGGTGCGCCGGCAGCCGAGCAGCGGCTCGCGGTCGAATTGTCCCTGATCGAACGCGGCAGCGTCTGAGCGTTGCGATTTAAGCGACGCTCTTGAGATCCTGCTGGATCGCGGCCAGCAAGGATTGTAGCGCCGCGCTGTTCACGGGCTTGGCCTCGGTGGTCGCGGGCCGGACACTGGCGGTCCGGACACTCGCGGGCTGCGCAGCCTTGACCGGACGCTTCGGGAACGGCGGCGGCGCAGGCATCGCGGCTGGCGTGAAATCGCCCTCCTCCTCGGCGTGAACGAACTTGCCATGGATGACGTCGTCGCGCCGGCCCATGACGAACATCGTCGCCCAATAGCCGGCGGCCAGGAGGATTACGCAGAAAAGAACAATCTCTAACATCGCAGCACCTAAAATATGCACGATGATTCAATGCCTTCGCTAGTCCGTCAATGAACAGGCGGTCACACCTGCGGCTTTTGCGGGCAGGTGTGACCGATTAGTGACTCTTTCTTAACCATCCACCGCCCCGACGGGGCTGGATGCGGCCAAATCAGGCCTTGCAGCTAAGCCTTATCTTGCCCGACCCGGACCAGTTGCTTGCCGAAATTGGCCCCCTTCAGCAGGCCCATGAAGGCGCCAGGGGCGCTTTCCAGGCCCTCGGTGACGAACTCCTTGTACTTGACCTTGCCGTCGCGGACCCAGCCAGACATGTCGCGCAGGAAGTCGCCGTGGCGGGACGCGAAGTCGGAGACGATGAAGCCGCGGAAGGTCAGCCGCTTGGTCAGGGTCGCGCGCATCATGGATGCGGCCCATCTCGGCGGCTTGGCCTCAGTGTCGTTGTAATGCGCGATCAGGCCGCAAACCGGCACGCGGGCGAACGGATTGAGCAGCGGAAACACCGCCTCGAACACGGCGCCGCCGACATTCTCGAAATAGACGTCGATCCCTTTCGGGCAGGCGAATTTCAGCTTTGCCGGAAAATCGGTTTCGCGATGATCGAGACACTCGTCGAAGCCGAGCTCCTTCACGACGTAGTCGCACTTGTCCTTGCCGCCGGCGATGCCGACCGCGCGGGCGCCCTTGATCTTGGCGATCTGGCCGACGGCCGAGCCGACCGCACCGGAGGCGCCGGCGACGACGACGGTCTCGCCTTCTTGCGGCTTGCCGATGTCGAGCAGGCCCGTATAGGCGGTCATGCCGGGCATGCCGAGCACACCAATGGAGGTCGAGATCGGCCCGAGCTTCGGATCGACCTTGATCAGGCCCTTGCCGTTCGAGATCGCATGCGTCTGCCAGCCGGAGCGGATGCGCACGATGTCGCCTTTGGCAAAGTCAGGATTGTTCGAGGCCGCGACCTCGCTGACCGCCTCACCCTCCATCACGCCGCCGATCGGCACCGGCGCGGCGTAGGACGGCCCCTCGCTCATGCGGCCGCGCATATAGGGATCGAGCGACAGCCAGATCGTGCGCAGCAGGACTTCGCCCTGCCCCGGTGTCGGCACTGCGAATTCCTCGATGCGGAAATCAGACGGCTTGGGCTCGCCGACGGGACGTGCGGCGAGAACGATGCGCTTGGCTTGGGACATGGCTTCCTCCGGATTTCTTTCGACGGCGACGGAAGCGGAGGCAGCGAGGCGCGTCAATACAAAAGCGGTGGAGTGGAAACAGGTGCCTCTCTCGTGTCCCGGACGCGCTGCAGCGTGCAACGCTGCTGCGCAGAGCCGGGACCCAGATGGCCGCGCGCGATCAGGCGGAGAAATGGGCCCCGGCTCTGCAGCGCATCACCGAAGAGGTGCTGCGCTGCGTCCGGGGCACGAGTGCGGAAACGAACGGCGCTCCTCGACCGCGCAGGCTAGGAAGTTGTCATCCTTCCCTAGAATTTTAAGCGCCGGATTAAGGCCGCGATCAGCGCACCAGTCTAGGATGTACCGGGAAGATCGCCTCGCCTTTGCCGTGCGCGGCGGCCTCACCAACAAGATCCATGGGCAAAATGACAGTTGGACAGGAAATGGCGCCGTTGAGGCTGCAAGTCGGGCAGATGGGGCTCGCTGCCCCGAAGAGCACCGCATGGAAAATAGTGGTCATCATCGCTGCCTTGCCGATACTCCTGCTTGTGATCGGCCCGACGCTTATGGCGTGGCTCGCAGGCACGTCCCCTGACTTACATACAACGGCAGGCGGTCTTGCAGCTTTGGTGCTTATCCTCCTGCCAACATGGATCGCAGTCTTTCTCAATCATCGCCATGTCGTGCTCGTATTCTTGACAAATTTCCTCAGCGTCTCGGTGGCCGTCCTCTGCTCCGTCGACATCTGCATCCTCAGTTGGGTCGGCCTCGGCGGCGAAGCCTGGTTCGGACTCCTGGGGTGGCAGGTCGCGCTGATCTGGTCGTTCATCAACAGCAAGAGACCGGACGCCGCGGAGTTGGATCACTCCGCTCCGCCGATCCCATCACTGACAGCGATCAACACCTAACCTTGCGTCAGGCGTAACTAACCCCCGCCCGGATAGTTCGGGGCTTCGCGCGTGATCGTCACGTCGTGGACGTGGCTTTCGCGCAGGCCTGCGCCGGTGATGCGGACGAACTGGGCCTTGTCGTGCAGCTCCTTCATGTCCTTTGCGCCGACATAGCCCATGGCGGCGCGCAAGCCTCCGGCGAGCTGGTGCATGACGTTGCCGACCGGGCCCTTGTAGGGCACCTGGCCCTCGATGCCTTCGGGCACGAGCTTGAGCGAGTCCTTGATGTCCTGCTGGAAGTAGCGATCGGCCGAGCCACGCGCCATCGCGCCGACCGAGCCCATGCCGCGATAGGCCTTGTAGGAACGGCCCTGCCACAGGAACACTTCGCCCGGCGTCTCGTCGGTGCCGGCGAGCAGCGAGCCGACCATGGCGATGTCGGCGCCGGCGGCGAGCGCCTTGGCAAGGTCGCCGGAGAACTTGATGCCGCCGTCGGCGATGACGGGGATGTCGGCCTTCTTGGCCGCCTCGACCGCATCCATGATCGCGGTGAGTTGCGGCACGCCGACGCCGGCGACGATGCGCGTGGTGCAGATCGAGCCCGGGCCGATGCCGACCTTGATGCAATCCGCGCCGGAATCGATCAGCGCCTGCGTGCCCTCGGTGGTGGCGACGTTGCCGGCGACGACCTGCACCGAGTTGGACAGGCGCTTGATGCGGTTCACGGCGTGCAGCACGTGGCGGGAATGGCCGTGCGCGGTGTCGACCACGACAAGGTCGACGCCGGCATCGATCAGGCGCTCGGTGCGCTCGAAGCCGGTATCGCCGACCGTGGTGGCGGCGGCAACGCGGAGGCGCCCTTGCGCGTCCTTGCACGCGAGCGGATGGGCGACCGCCTTCTCCATATCCTTCACGGTGATGAGGCCGACGCAGCGATACTGCTCGTCGACCACCAGCAGCTTCTCGATGCGATGCTGGTGCAGCATCCGCCGCGCCTCGTCCTGGCTGACATTCTCGCGCACCGTGACGAGGCCCTCATGCGTCATCAGCTCGGAGACTTTTTGCCGGCGGTCGGTGGCAAAGCGGACGTCGCGGTTGGTGAGGATGCCGACCAGCTTGCCCGGCGTGGTCTTGCTCGCGCCGGTGACGACGGGAATGCCGGAGATGCCGTGATCGCTCATCAGCTTGAGCGCGTCGTCGAGCGTCGCCTCGGGGCTGATGGTGAGCGGGTTCACCACCATGCCCGACTCGTAGCGCTTGACCTGCCGCACCTGGGCAGCCTGCCCTTCGGGATCGAAATTGCGGTGGATGACGCCGAGGCCGCCGGCCTGCGCCATGGCGATCGCCATGCGCGCCTCGGTGACGGTGTCCATCGCGGAGGCCATGATCGGAATGTTGAGGGGAATGGCGCGGGTGACGCGCGAGCGGATGTCGACCTCGCCCGGCATGACGTCCGAAAGGCCCGGCTTCAACAGCACGTCGTCGAACGTAAAGGCTTCGCGGATGCCTTGAAGTTGCACCGTGGCCATCTGCCAACTCCTTCCTGCGGCCCTGCCGCAAATAGCTATGGATGAGCGCCGCCCTCGGCGTACCTTGCGGCATCGCCGGAGAATCGGAGCCCATCGGTGGGGTTGACGCGGGTCGATAGCACGCCCGCGTGACGAATCAAAGCAATTCGAGCCGCCGGCCAGCCATGCACAGGCTTTTTAGGGTAAATTCGGCGTGGATAGCCAGGCGGCGGGCCACCCGCCGTCGTTCCGGGGCGCGACGAAGTCGCGAGCCCGGGTCCATCCCGCAGCGATCCCTGCGGGCCCATGGATTCCGGGTTCGCGCCAAGTGGCGCGCCCCGGAATGACGAGAGAGGGTCACACCGTTGTTACGCGGGATTTAGGTGCTATGCGTCGATCCGCAATGGTCGCGGCCCGGCGGCGGTGATAAGCCGCAATTCTCGCCATTCCTTCCGATTTTCATTACCGATCCGTCATGGTCGACAAGCAACGCATCATTCCGCTGATCGTGGCCACTGCTCTCTTCATGGAGAACATGGATTCGACTGTCATCGCCACCTCCCTGCCGGCGATCGCGGCCGACATCGGCACCAGCCCGCTGACGCTGAAGCTTGCAATCACCTCCTACCTGCTGTCGCTCGCGGTGTTCATCCCGGCGAGCGGCTGGACCGCCGACCGCTTCGGCGCGCGGATGGTGTTCGCCATCGCGGTCGGCGTGTTCATGGTCGGCTCGGTCGGCTGCGCGCTGTCGACCTCGGTCACCGACTTCGTGTTCGCGCGCATCCTGCAAGGCATGGGCGGGGCGATGATGACGCCGGTCGGGCGCCTCGTGCTGCTGCGCTCGGTCGACAAGAGCGCGCTGGTCAATGCCATGGCCTGGGTGACCGTCCCTGCCCTCATAGGTCCCGTGATCGGCCCGCCGCTCGGCGGTTTCATCACCACCTACGCGTCCTGGCACTGGATCTTCCTGATCAACATCCCGATCGGGCTGCTCGGCATCTTCATGGCGCTGCGCTTCATCGACCCGATCAAGAGCGAGGAACGCGAGCCGTTCGACCTCTACGGCATGGTGCTGGCGGGCATTGGCCTTGCCGGCATCGCCTTCGGCCTGTCGGTCGCCGGGCTCAACCTGCTGCCCTGGAGCACCGTCGCCGCGCTGATCGCGGGCGGCGCGATCTCGATGACGCTCTACGTCATTCACGCAAGGCGCACGGGCTCGCCGGTGCTCGATTTCTCGCTCCTGAAGCTGCCCACGCTGCGCGCGGCCGTGTTCGGCGGTTTCATGTTCCGGCTCGGCATCGGCGCACTGCCGTTCCTGCTGCCGCTCTTGATGCAGATCGGCTTCGGCCTGTCGCCGTTCCATTCCGGCCTTGTCACCTTCGCCTCCTCGCTCGGTGCGATGGGCATGAAGACGCTGGCCGCGCGCATCATCCGCACCTTCGGCTTTCGCAACCTGATGACGGTGAACGCGATCGTCAGCGCGTTCTTCCTCGCCGTCTGCGCGCTGTTCACGGTGACGACGCCGCTGCTCATCATCATGGTCATCCTGGTGGTCGGCGGCTTCTTCCGTTCGCTGGAGTTCACCGCGATCAACACGGTCGCCTACGCCGACGTCGAAACCGCGCAGATGAGCCGGGCCACCACGCTCGTCAGCGTCAACCAGCAGCTCGCGGTCTCCGCCGGCGTCGCCGTCGGCGCGGCCTGCGTGGAAACGACGATGTGGTTCCACCATATCAGCGAGATCGACGCCACGGTGTTCGCGCCGGCCTTCGTCGTGGTCGCGCTGACCTCGGCGGCATCGAGCTGGTTCTTCTGGCAGATGCCCGTCGACGCCGGTCACGAGATCTCCGGTCGCAAGGCCGTGGAGATCGCCAGCCGCAAGGGCGCGGGCAAGGGTGCGGAAAAGGCGGCGGTCAAGACCGCGACGGAGGACACCCAGGACGTGCGGGATCAGAGGCTTGGATAATCAGAGGCTCGCGATGTCGTGCACAGCATCATGACTTCAAACTGCGCCTGCGCGTCAGCATTCGCCGCGGCGGCGAGAACAGCGCGGACGCTGCGTTCAGAAGCCGGAGGACAAACCTCTACGGGACATTCCCGATATACTTCATTCCCACATAAGGACCGGACAAGGCAAAGTTCGGTTGCGACGCAGGATTGTTGAAACGGTTTGCGGCAGGATTGGCGTAGCTTCCGGACTGCAATCCCTGAGGCTGAACCCTTGGCGTATTGGGGTTGGGCAATGTGCGGGACGTCACGCCGGTCCCGACGTTGGGCCTCTGTACATTCTGGGCATTTGCCAAGGCGGGCATCAGGATGGTGCCGAGTACAAGCGTCGCAGCTGCGCGGGAAAGCGTTCCGATATGCATTGTGGCTATCCTCAAAATATTCGACCTAAAGTGGAGCACACCCCTCGAGGCCGATCAAGGGCTTGGGGCCGTGCTCCAGACGCGATGGCTGCTCAATTCCACGTGTAGCGGAGACCGGCTTGAACTCCCGTGGTCTGGGTCGGGCTGTATCCTGCGAGCGGCTTGCTGGGACCGCCAGCCGGTCCGATCGCGTGCACCTCGAGATAGGAGGTCAAACTCGGGCTCCAGACAACGGCAATCTTGCCGGACCCGCGATAGCCGATTGCACTCGTGGGGATGATTGGCCCGACAACTCCGAGCGCGCTCGAGTCGGTGATCTGATAGGCGAACAAGGAGACGGATGGCTGAACCGTATAATCCATCCATCTCATTTGGGTCCCGAACCGGGCCCCGCCGTGCACCTCCGTCGTGTCGGAAATTTTGGTCCCGAAGTTCTCCGAGTAGCCTTCGGAGTAGGTCATTCCGATCCCGGGCTCGATGAACACCGAAAAGGGAAAATCAAACCGGTATTGCACGTTTCCGGTGAAGCCGAGCGAGTTGCCCTCAATGACCGCTGGGGCGAATCCGGAGCCTGACAGCGTGCTTCTAGTCCAGCCGACGAAGCTGGTCAGATCGGCGGAAAGGCCTCCCCTCAGATATGCGACTGTGACCGAGGTCGAAGGTGCGGTGGTGTCGACTGTCAACAGACCGCCCTGGTGGGACCAGGAGCCACCCCCCGTCCCGATGAACGTAAGCGCGTCGTCACCGGCGAAAATCCCGATCTTCGTCACATCGAATGCTCCGGTGACTGACGAGGTGTCGGTCACGATGCCAGCGGTCATGGAGCGGTCTACGCCGCCGATCAAATTGCCGCTGTAGAGCCAGCCTGAAGCGACAGCAGGGGCCGCGCCCGGCGCTTTCGCGTAAGCAAGAGCCCGGAAGGGATCATCGACACCACGGGCAGCGAACGGATCACGGTTGTCGAAATCCGATCCGCCTACACCGAGCGCGAGTCTGCCGGAGGACGGCAGAACAATGTCTCGCCGGCGCAACTGGTCACGAACGTTCTGCAGAATGTTCTGCACTACGTTGTTGTTGATTTCCTGATAGATGCTGATGCCGCCGGACTGCGCTGCGGCCGGCTGCGCCACCATCAGTGTGAAAGCTGCTGCCGCAACGCCCGAAAATGCTCGAAACTTCATTTTGGCCTCACCCCGGGAATCCCGCGATGAAACTAGCCGAACAATGCATTGCAGCACTAGTGCAAAACGGGACGTTGCAACCCGCTACAACCCGCCCCGAAACCCCGTCGCCAACACGTAGCGCTCCGAGGAATCCTGCCGGCTCGCCGCGGGCTTCACATGACGCACCGTCGCGAAATCGCGCTTGAGCTGGGCGAGCAGCTCGGCATCGGCGCCGCTCTGGAACGTCTTGGCCAGAAACGCGCCGCCGGGTTTGAGCACGTCGCAGGCAAACGCCGCGGCGGTCTCGACCAGGCCGACGATACGGAGCTGGTCGGTCTTGCGGTGGCCGGTGGTGTTGGCGGCCATATCGGACATCACGACATCGGCGCCGCCGCCCAGCATCGCGGTCAGCTTCTCCGGCGCATCGTTGGCCATGAAGTCGAGCTGCGCGAAATCGACGCCGGGAATCTCGGGCATTTCCAACAGGTCGATGGCGACGACCTTGCCCTTGCCTTCCGTGGAGCCGACGCGCTTGGCCGCGATCTGGCTCCAGCCGCCGGGCGCCGCGCCAAGGTCGACCACGGCCATGCCGGGCTTCAAGAGCCGGAACTTGTCGTCGATCTCGAGCAGCTTGAACGCGGCGCGCGAGCGATAGCCCGCGGCCTTGGCCTTCACGACATAGGGATCGTTGAGCTGACGCTCCAGCCACAGCTTCGACGACAATTTGCGCTTGCCGCCGGTCTTGACCTGGACGTGCAAGCGGCCGGTGGTGTCCTTGGCCATTCTCACCAGCTCCTGAGCGCGCCGTCCTCGCGCATCATCTCGACCAGCATTCCCTCGCGCAGGCCCCGGTCGGCGACGCGCAGGCGCGGCAGCGGAAAGGCGCGGCGGATGGCGTCGAGGATGGCGCAGCCGGCCAGCACGAGGTCGGCGCGCTCGACGCTGATGCAGCTGTTGTTCGCGCGCTCCTCGTAGCTCATGCCGAGCAGCTTGTTGATGGTCGCGGTGATGTCGGTATCGTTCATCCAGATGCTGTCGATGCGGCGGCGGTCGTAGCGCGGCAGATTGAGATGGATGCCGGCGAGCGTCGTCACCGTGCCCGACGTGCCGAGCAGATGCATCTCAGTGAGATCGCCGCCGTGCTCCTCGGCGAATGGCGCGACGTGGTTTTCGACCTCGCGCTCCATCGCGGCATAGATCTCCGGCGTCACGTCGCGGCCGCCGAACTGTTCGGCGAGCGTGACCACGCCGAAGGGGATCGACATCCAGGCTTTGATGCGCGGCTCCGGATTGGTGGGGTCGCGCTCGATCCGCACCAGCTCGGTGGAACCGCCGCCGATGTCGAACAGGATGGCGCCGCGCCCCCTCGGGTCGACCAGCGGCGAGCAGCCGAGCACGGCGAGCGAGGCCTCGGTCTCGCGGTCGATCACCTCGAGCTCGATCCCGGTCTCGGCCGCGACGCGGCTGCGAAACCCTTCCGCGTTCGAGGCTGCGCGGCAGGCTTCGGTGGCGATCAGCCGCAACCGCCGCGCCTTGCGCAGATTGATCTTGTCGCGGCAGATGCTGAGCGCCGCAATGGCGCGCTCGATCGCGGCCTCGCTGATCGAGCCGGTCGCCGAGACCCCCTCGCCGAGCCGGATGATACGCGAGAAGGAATCGACCACGCGAAAGCCGTCCTGGGTCGGACAGGCGATCAGCAGCCTGCAATTGTTGGTGCCGAGGTCCAGCGCCGCGTAGACGCCGGTTCCGGCGACTTGCGCGGGGACGGCCGGGTCGGTGGCCAACGCCACCGCTGCCATCGACCCCTCCAGCTCACCGTGCAGCCCATGGCCGTCGCGGAGCCGCGTATGGTCATTCATACAAACTGTCTTTCCACGGCCCGATGGGCCGATCCGGAATTGCTTTTTCGCCTGAAACATTAGCAGCGCGGCGGGCCTGCGCAACATCGCATCACATAGGACCATGCCCATTCGTGCGTTGTCGTGAACGGGTCCGTGGGCTATCTGAAGGGGGTCCGGCCCCCCTCCAGGCGCCCCGCGAAATCGCGCAATTGCCGGCTTTTCAGGTCGATTCCATGCAAGAACACACCAAATCGTCCACGCTCGAAAACGCTATTGCACTGCAAAAATATGGCGTCGGGCAGCCCGTCCGCCGCAAGGAGGACGACACCCTGGTGCGCGGCAAGGGCCGCTATACCGACGATTTCAACCTGCCCGGCCAGGCCTATGCCGTGGTGGTCCGCTCGACCCATGCCCATGGCGTCATCCGCGGCATCGGCCTCGATGCCGCCAGGGCGATGCCGGGCGTGCTGGGGGTGTGGACCGGCAAGGACCTCGATGCCGCCGGCTACGGCCCCTTCACCTGCGGCCTGCCGTTGAAGAGCCGTGACGGCTCGGCCCTGCTCCAGACCAACCGCCAGCCGCTCGCCACCGACAAGGTCCGCTTCGTCGGCGATCCCGTCGCCTTCGTGGTCGCGGAGACGCTGGCCCAGGCGCGCGACGCGGCCGAGGCGGTCGAGCTCGACATCGAGCCGCTGCCGGCGGTGACGGATCCCGAGGAAGCCGCCCAGCCCGGCGCGCCGCAGCTCTACGACCACATCCCTGATAACGTCGCGCTCGACTACCACTATGGCGACATGGACAAGGTCAATGCGGCCTTTGCCGGCGCCGCCCACGTCACCAGGATCGACATTGAGAACACCCGCGTTGCGGTGGTCTCGATGGAGCCGCGCGTGGGGCTCGCCTCCTACGACAAGAAGACCGAGCGCTACACGCTCCAGGTGCCGACGCAGGGCGTCGCCGGCAACCGCGCCAACCTCGCCAAGAACCTGAAGGTGCCGAACGAGAAGGTGCGCATCCTCACCGCCAATGTCGGCGGCTCCTTCGGCATGAAGAACATCAACTACCCCGAATACATGTGCATCCTGTACGCGGCGAAGGCACTGGGACGTCCGGTGAAGTGGCTCGATGAGCGCTCCACCAGCTTCCTCTCCGACAGCCACGGCCGCGCGCAGAAGATCCATGCCGAGCTCGCGCTCGATGCCGAGGGGCACTTCCTCGCGGCAAAGCTGTCCGGCTACGGCAATCTCGGCGCCTATATCACCGGCGTTGCGCCGGGTCCGCTCTCGCTCAACACCGGCAAGAATTTTTCCAGCGTCTACCGTACGCCGCTGATGGGCGTCGACATCAAGACGGTGCTCACCAACACCACGCTGATGGGCGCCTATCGCGGCGCCGGCCGGCCCGAGGCGAACTACTACATGGAGCGGCTGATCGACCGCGCCGCCGACGAGATGGGCATCAACCGGCTGACCTTGCGCAAGCGCAACTTCATCAAGCCGAACCAGATCCCGTTCGCGGCGTCCTCCGGCGTCACCTATGACAGCGGCGACTTCCAGGCCGTCTTCAACAAGGCGCTCGAGATCTCCGACCACGAGAATTTTGCCAAGCGCAAGAATGAGAGCAAGAAAGCCGGCAGGCTGCGCGGCATCGCCGTCGGCTCCTATCTCGAGGTCACTGCACCGCCGAGCCCCGAGCTCGGCAAGATCGTGTTCGACCCCGACGGCACCGTGCAGCTCATCACCGGCACGCTCGATTACGGCCAGGGCCATGCCACGCCGTTCGCGCAGGTGCTGTGCGAGCAGCTCGGCGTCCCCTTCGAGAACGTCAAGCTGGTGCAGGGCGACAGCGACATCGTCCACACCGGCAACGGCACCGGCGGCTCGCGCTCGATCACCGCGAGCGGCCAGGCCATTGTGGGGGCCGCCAAGCTCGTCATCGAAAAAGGCAAGCGTGCCGCCGCGCATATGCTGGAGGCGTCCGAGGCCGACATCGAGTTCGCCGACGGCAGTTTTACGATCGCCGGCACCGACCGCAGCATCGACATCATGGAGCTCGCCAAAAAGCTGCATGACGGCAAGGTGCCGGACGGCGTGCCCGACTCGCTCGATGTCGACCACACCAGCGATCCGGTCGCCTCGGCGTTCCCGAACGGCTGCCATGTCGCCGAGGTCGAGATCGACCCGGAGACCGGCGTGGTGCAGATCGTGCGCTACAGCGCCGTCAACGATTTCGGCACGGTGATCAATCCGCTGCTGGTCGCGGGCCAGCTCCATGGCGGCGTCGTCCAGGGCATCGGTCAGGCGCTGATGGAGCATGTCCGTTACGACGAGAGCGGCCAGCCGATCACGGGCTCGCTGATGGACTACGCCCTGCCGCGCGCCGAGGACGTGCCGTTCATGACGGTCGGCGACCACCCGGTGCCGGCCACGACCAATCCGCTCGGCAGCAAGGGCTGCGGCGAAGCCGGCTGCGCCGGCAGCCTGTCAACCGTGGTGAACGCCGTGCTCGATGCCCTCTCCGACTACGGCATCAAGCACATCGACATGCCGCTGACCCCGGAGCGGGTGTGGCGTGCGATCGAGGACGCAAAGGGGAAAGCGGCGTAGGGGCGCTATCGTCGCCACAAACTCCACTGTCACCGCCCGGCTTGACCGGGCGATCCAGTACGCCGAGGCGGCAGCGATTGACCGAGAAGCCGCGGCGTACTGGATGCCCCGCCTTCGCGGGGCATGACTCCGACTTTGAATCTCACCAGTCGTTCCGGGGCGATGCGAAGCATCGAACTATGGTGCGCACTTTGCGCACCTGAGAACCTCGAGATTCCGGGTTCGGTCCTCTCGGACCGCCCCGGAATGACAGTGCTTGATGCTACGCCGCCGCCTGCTCGCGCGGCTGGTAGATTGCGGTGTGCTGGCAGTGCGCCAGCGGCGTCGTGCCGTTGGCGATGACCAGCGCGTCGAGCTCGACGAAGCGGTGACCCTTCTTCTCGTAGTTCGCGGTGACTTTTGCCCGCGCGGTGATCTCATCGCCGGCGCGCGCGGCGGACAGCAGCTGCATGCGGCTGCCGACATGGATCCACGGGCCCAAAATGGTGTTGTCGACGAGGACGCTGTTCATGACCCGCTGGATCAGACCGGGATGACCGAGGCCCTCGCGCGCGAAGATCGGGTCGGTCTCCCTGATGTCCGCGAGATACTCTGTCGCCGCCTGCCCCGTCCAGCGGCGCGGCGCCGTTCCGAGCCACTTGCCGGTCTCGAAGGTGGCAAGGCTGACCGGCTTGCGCTCGGCGATCGCGGGGACCTCGACATAGTCGCTGAGCGATACCGCTGGCGCGGCCGCCGGCAGCGAGGCCGTTCCGGTCGCACAGAGCGTGGTGCGGCTGAAGACCTCGATCGTCAGCAGGCCATTATGCTCGGTGGCGTCGACATCGGCGGCCTCGCCGTCATAGACCGGCTTGATGAAGCGCGCCTCGACCAGGCCGCGCGTGAGGAAATCGCGGCCCCAGCGTGCGATCGGCACGTGCATCATGTAGGCGAAGACGTCGACGCCCGGGACGAGCCCGCCTTCGAAGCCGAAGCGGCGCGCCACCGTGTCGTCATGCATCTTGTTTTCGGACTGTTTTGCGGTGTTGTAGGCCTCGACGCGCCAGGTTTCGAGCCGGTTCGGCATGTGGGCCTTTCCCCAAATTCTTGTTGTTTCAGGGGCGATCGTAGGCCCCGGGGAACAGCGGTCAATCCCCTCGCCTTTGCGGCCCGAATGCGGTACCACGCGCCGGAATGACCGACACTCCCACCCGCATCTTTGTCGACGCCGACGCCTGTCCGGTGAAGGACGAGATCTATCGCGTCGCGATCCGGCACGGCGTGCCCGTGAGCGTGGTCGCCGGCAATTTCATCCGCGTGCCGCAGGACCCGCTGATCGAGCGCGTCGCGGCCGGCGCCGGCATGGACGCGGCCGACGACTGGATCGCGGAGCGGGCGAAGCCCGGCGACGTCGTCGTGACATCGGACATTCCGCTGGCGAGCCGTTGCGTCAAGCGAGGGGCCGACGTGATCGCACCGAATGGCAAGCCGTTCACGGAAGAGTCGATCGGCATGACACTGGCGGTGCGCAACCTGATGACGGATCTGCGCTCCGCGGGCGAAGTCACCGGCGGCCCTCGCTCGTTCGCGCCGCGCGACCGTTCCGCCTTCCTCTCGGCGCTCGACCAGACGCTGCGCCGGATCCAGCGCCGACGCACTGACGCGGCCGCAACGAGTCAGGGCTGATCATGGCGCCGCCGCTGATCCAACTGAAGGACATCAGGCTGACTTTTGGCGGCACGCCGCTGCTGTCGGGCGTCGAGCTCAATGTCGCGCCAGGCGAGCGCGTCTGCCTGATCGGCCGCAACGGCTCGGGCAAGTCGACGCTGCTCAGAATCGCGGCGGGCCTTGTCGAGCCCGACGGCGGCACGCGCTTCGTGCAGCCCGGCGCGACAGTCCGCTATTTGCCGCAGGAACCCGACTTCGGCGACCACAAGACCACGCTCGCCTATGTCGAGGCGGGGCTTGCGCCGGGTGACGACCATCACCAGGCGCGCTACCTGCTCGAACAGCTTGGCCTCACCGGCGACGAGACCCCGCACAATCTCTCCGGCGGCGAGGCGCGTCGCGCCGCGCTCGCCTGCGTGCTGGCGCCCTCGCCCGACATCCTGCTGCTGGACGAGCCCACCAACCATCTCGACCTCTCCACCATCGAGTGGCTGGAACAGGAGCTCGACAGCCGCCGCGGCGCGCTGGTGATCATCAGCCACGACCGCCGCTTCCTCACCAATCTCTCGCGCTCCACCGCCTGGCTCGACCGCGGCAGGATCAAGCAGATCGACCGCGGCTTTGCCTCGTTCGAGAGCTGGCGCGACGAGGTGCTCGCGGAAGAGGAGCGCGACCAGCACAAGCTCGACCGCAAGATCGTCGACGAGGAGCACTGGCTGCGCCACGGCGTCTCCGGACGGCGCAAACGCAACGTCAAGCGCCTCGCCAATCTTCACGCGCTGCGCGACCAGCGCCGCAACTATCGCGGCACGGCGGGCACCGCCAGTCTCGCTGCGGCGGAAGCGGAGCAATCCGGCAAGCTGGTGATCGAGGCCAAGGGCGTCACCAAGGCCTATGGCGAGAGGAAAATCGTCGAAAACTTCTCGACGCGCATCCAGCGCGGCGACCGGCTCGGCATCATCGGCCCGAACGGCGCCGGCAAGACCACGCTGGTCAATCTGCTCACCGGGGGCTCGCAGCCGGACTCCGGCACCGTGCGTCTAGGGGCCAATCTGGAGACGGCCACGCTCGACCAGCACCGCGAAAGCCTCGATCCCAAATCGACGCTGGCGGAAGCACTGACCGGCGGCCGTGGCGATCAGATCATGGTCGGCGGCAGGCCGAAGCACGTGGTCGGCTACATGAAGGACTTCCTGTTCGGCCAGGAGCAGCGCGGCACGCCGGTGGAAGTGCTCTCGGGCGGCGAGCGCGGCCGCCTGATGCTGGCGCGCGCACTGGCAAAACCCTCGAACCTGCTGGTGCTGGACGAGCCGACCAACGACCTCGATCTCGAAACCCTCGACGTGCTCGAGGAGATGCTCGGCGACTACGAGGGCACGGTGATCCTCATCAGCCACGACCGCGACTTCCTCGATCGCGTCGTCACCTCGGTGATCGCACCGGAAGGCAACGGCAAGTGGATCGAATATGCCGGCGGCTACAGCGACATGCTGGCGCAACGTGGCGCGGACCTGAAGCGCGAGACGGCGAAGGCGCAACCGGCTGCGGAGAAGAAAGAGGAGCGCGCCGCGGCTCCCTCGTCCGCGTCCAAGCGGAAGCTGAGCTTCAATGAGAAGCACGCGCTGGAAACGTTGCCGAAGAAGATGGAGACGTTGCACGCCGATATTGCAAAATTGCAGCGCGTGCTCGACGATCCCAATCTCTATGCGAAAGATCGGAAGAAATTCGACGATACGTCGGCCGCGATCGCCAAGGCGCACGACGAACTGTCTGCTGCCGAAGAGCGCTGGCTCGAACTTGAAATGCTCCGCGAAGAGATAGAACAGGCTTAACCCATGACAACAGCCCTCGCCGCAAAAATCGCCCGCGAATACGGCACGCCCTGCGCCGTCATCGACATGGACAGGGTCGAGCGCAACATCGCGCGCATCCAGAAGGCCTGCGACGACGCCGGCATCGCCAACCGCCCCCATATCAAGACGCACAAGAACCCGACCATCGCCAAGATGCAGGTCGCGGCGGGCGCCAAGGGCATCACCTGCCAGAAGCTCGGCGAGGCCGAGATCATGGCCAATGCCGGCATCGACGACATCCTGATCAGCTACAACCTCCTCGGCGACGAGAAGATGGCGCGGCTCGGCGCGCTGCAGGCGAAGGCGAACATGACGGTGGCCGCCGACAATTCGACCGTCGTCGCCGGCCTGCCCAAAGCGGCTGCGACGTCCGGCCGTCCGCTCTCGGTCGTGGTCGAATGCGACACAGGCCGCAAGCGTGCCGGCGTCGAGACGCCGGCCGAGGCGATCGCGCTGGCACGCGAGATTGCCGCGTCCAAGGGACTGCAATTCGCCGGCTTCATGCTCTACCCGACCGAAACCGGCTGGGCCGACGCACAAAAATTCTACGACGAGGCGCTGGCCGGCGTGCGCGCGCACGGGCTCGACGCAAAGATCGTCTCGACCGGCGGCACCCCGAACCTCGTCAACATCGGCAAGCTCAAGGGCGGCACCGAGCATCGCTTCGGCACCTACATCTACAACGATCGCATGCAGGTCGCAGCCGGCTCCGCCACCTGGGACGACTGCGCGCTGCACATCTATTCGACGGTGGTGAGCCGCGCCGCGCCCGAGCGCGGCATTCTGGACGCCGGCTCGAAGACGCTGACCACCGACACCGGCGGCCTCGACGGCCACGGCCTGATCCTCGAGCACCCCGAAGCTAGAATCGCGAAGTTCGCCGAGGAGCACGGCTTCCTCGACCTGTCCCGCAGCAACACGCGCCCGAATGTCGGCGACGTCGTCCGCATCGTGCCGAACCACGTCTGCGTCGTCGTCAACATGATGGACGAGGTGGTGATGGTGCGCGGCGAGGAGATCATCGGCACGCTGCCGGTGGCGGCACGCGGGAAGCTGCGGTAGGCGCTGCGGAGCGCCCACGCATCCTTCGAGGCTCGGCCTCCGGTGCTAGCCGCACCGGAAGCCGAGCACCTCAGGATGACGCTCTCGTTAGACTGCCGTCGCGATGCCGTCACCCTGAGGTGCCGGAGCGAAGCGGAGGCCTCGAAGGGCGGCGGCGTTCTAAGAACGCTTCAGTACCGTAGGGTGAGCAAAGCGACTTGTCCGCCGAAGCTCGAAGAGCGAAGGCGGAAGCGTACCCACCATCAAGCCGGCATGAGCGGAGACATGGTGGGCACGGCGCTTCGCGCCTTTGCCCACCCTACGATTCCTCGAGCCACGCGAGCACGCCCCTGCCCGCCGCAGCCCCTGTCGCAAACGAGGCCTGCAGCAGATAGCCGCCGGTCGGCGCCTCCCAGTCCAGCATCTCGCCGGCCGCAAACACGCCGGGCAATTTGCGCAGCATGAAATGTTCGTCGAGTTCGTCGAACAAAATCCCGCCCGCCGTCGAAATCGCCCGATCGATCGGGGCTGTGCCGGTGAGCTGAACCGGAATGGCGTTGATCAGCTGAGCAAGCTCGGCCGGCGAGAACGCGGCCAGCGGACGGCCGGAGGCGATGGCGGCCTCCTGCATCAGGCCGATGCCGACCGGCGACAATTGCGCGGCCTTGCGCAGGAAGTTCGCCAGCGATTGCTTGCCGCGCGTCCCTGACAGCCGCGTGGTCAGTGCGGCGGCGTCGAGATCGGGACGCAAGGCGATCGTCAGCCGCGCCTCTCCGAGCTCCAGCACCGCCTCGCGCAACTCCGCCGAGAGTGCATAGATCGCGCCGCCTTCGATGCCGCTGCGGGTAATCATGGCTTCGCCGCGCGCCGTGTGCGCGCCGATCGTCAGCGCCACACCCTTGAGCGGCTGGCCTTCGAAACGGCCGCGGAACACATCGGACCATGCGACCGTGAAACCGGAATTGGCCGGCCGCAGTTTTGCGATGGCAATGCCTTTGGCAGCGAGAAGAGCGACCCAACTCCCATCCGAGCCCAGCCGCGGCCAGCTTGTGCCGCCGAGCGCGAGTACGGCCGCATCGGCAGCGATGGCAAGCCGGCCATCGGGTGTTTGAAATTGCAGCCGCCCCTGCTCGTCCCATCCAGTCCAGCAATGCCGAAATGCGAATTGCACGCCGGCCGCATCGAGCCGCCGCAACCAGGCGCGGAGCAATGGCGACGCCTTGAACGTTTTTGGAAACACCCGTCCGCTGCTGCCGACGAACGTCAACTGTCCAAGTGCCGCACTCCAGCCGCGCAGCGCATCGGGCGGAAACGCTTCGACCGCGGCGCGCAAATGCGGCATCGCCTCTCGGTAGCGGGCGAGGAAATCCGGCAGCGGCTCGCTGTGGGTGAGGTTGAGCCCGCCGCGGCCCGCCATCAGGAATTTACGGCCCGCGGACGGCATGGCGTCGTAAACGGTGACGCGGGCGCCGCCCGACGCGAGCACCTCCGCCGCCATCAGCCCGGCGGGACCGGCACCGATGACGGCGACGTCAGTCAGAGCTTGATCCCCGCCCGCGCCGCGGCCTGCGCCACGTACTTCTGCGTCTGCTCGAACGCGCCCTGCAGGGCCTTCGCCTTCGACATGTCGCTGATCTCCGCGAAGTGCGCGGCGATCGCGTCGGGCGTCCATTCGGACTCCGGCAGGTTGATGCCTTCGCTCTCCACGATCTTGATCACCGCGAAGGAGCCAGCACCGGCGCCCATGATGGTGCGGGTCGGCGCGTCCTCGCTCAGCATGTACTCGACCGCGGGCGTGATCGCGTTCGGCTTCATCAGTTGCAGCGCCTGCGGCGGCAGCAGCTCTTCGGTCATGCGGGTCGCCGCCGTCGGCGAGATGATGTTGATGCGGATGTTGTTCTTGCGGCCTTCCTCGGCCAGCACGTTCATCAGGCCGACCATGCCCGATTTCGCCGCGCCGTAATTGGCCTGGCCGAAATTGCCGTAGAGGCCGGAGGACGACGTCGTCAGCACGATGCGGCCGTAATTGCGGTCGCGCATGCCGGCCCAGGCCGCCTTGCAGCAATAGAAGGTGCCGACGAGATGCACGTTGAGTACCTTCTGGAAATCGGCGGCTTCCATCTTGCCGAACGACTTGTCGCGCAGGATGCCGGCATTGGCACACATCAGATCGACGCTGCCCCACTCCTTTGTGGCGCGCTCGACCATGGCGGTGACCTGCTCGAAGTTCGAGACATCAGCGCCGTCGGCCATCGCGGTGCCGCCCGCTTTGCGGATCTCCTCGACCACGGCTTCAGCCGGCGACAGCGAACCACCGGTGCCGTCACGCGCGCCGCCGAAATCGTTGACCACGACCTTGGCGCCGCGGCTCGCCAGCCCCAGCGCATGCGCGCGTCCGAGACCATTGCCTGCGCCGGTGACGATGGCGACGCGTCCGTCGAACCTGATTGCCATGAGTGCGTTTCCTAGATGTTAGACCGTCATGGCCGGGCTTGACCCGGCCATCCATCAAAATCGACAGGCTTTTGAGCAGCGATGGGTTGCCGGGTCAAGCCCGGCAACGACGCCTCAGGTCAGGCGAAATAGATCAGGCCGAGCCAGTCGGCGACCAGCGCCGGCTTGTCCTCGCCCTCGATCTCCACCGTGACGTTGGTGCGGGACTGCAATTCATTGGGCTTGCGGAGCTGCGCTTCCGCCAGCACGAAGCGGCCGCGGACACGCTTGCCGGAGCGCACCGGCGAGATGAAGCGCAGCTTGTCGAAGCCGTAGTTGACGCCCATCGTGGTGCCCGCAATCACAGGCATCACCTCATAGGACATGATCG
This sequence comes from Bradyrhizobium sp. USDA 376, assembly GCF_054063675.1. Taxonomy (NCBI): domain Bacteria; kingdom Pseudomonadati; phylum Pseudomonadota; class Alphaproteobacteria; order Hyphomicrobiales; family Nitrobacteraceae; genus Bradyrhizobium; species Bradyrhizobium sp. USDA 376. The sequence goes on along the minus strand of NZ_JBSSGN010000001.1, from coordinate 5,790,475 downwards.
ACAGCAGCGACATCGTGAGAAAGCCGTGCGCGATGGTGGTGCCGAAGGCGGTTTCCTTCTTCGCGCGTTCCGGATCGACGTGGATGAACTGGTGATCCTCGATCACGTCGGCATAGGTGTCGATGCGGGGCTGGTCGATCAGGTGCCACGACGACACGCCGATCTCCTTGCCGACCATGGCCTGATAGGCCTCGAGCGTAATCGGCGGCTTCTTCCAGACTTCGTTCACTTAGGTCTCACTCCGTGTTTTCGGCAGCTCCGGAAAATCCTCCTCACGGAATTCCCGGCCGCGCAGCGGATCATTGCGATCATCGTCGCGTTCGAGCCGTCGTAGCTGCACGCGGCGGATTTTGCCAGAGATCGTCTTCGGCAGTTCGGTGACGATTTCGAGGCGGCGGATGCGCTTGAACGGCGCCAGGCGGGTATGCAGGTGCTTGAAGATCGACAGCGCGGTCTCCGGCGTGCGTTCCGCGCCTGACGTCAGCAGCACGAAGGCCTTGGGGATCGCGAGCCGGATCGGATCCGGGCTCGGCACCACGGCTGCTTCGGCGACCAGCTCATGCTCGAGCAGCACGCTCTCCAGCTCGAACGGGCTGATGCGGTAGTCGGAGGACTTGAACACGTCGTCGGAGCGGCCGACGAAGGTGAGATAGCCGTCCGCGTCTTCGAACACGACGTCGCCGCTACGATAGAGTGCACCTTCGGCGCCGGACAATTTGCCGTCGTCGCCCTGATAGCCCTGCATCAGTCCGGCGGGACGATCATCGCCCAGCACCAGCGTCACCTCGCCCTCCCTCGCGGGGTTGCCGTCGGCATCGCTGATCTGCACGCGATAGCCCGGCAGCGGCCGGCCCATCGAGCCGATCTTGATGGGCTGGCCCGGCGAGTTGCCGGCGAGCGCGGTCGTCTCGGTCTGGCCATAGCCGTCGCGGATGGTGAGGCCCCAGGCGGCCTGCACCTGGTCAATGACTTCAGGGTTGAGCGGCTCGCCGGCGCCGCAGACTTCGCGAAGAGCCACCTTGAACGAGGCCAGGTTCTCCTGGATGAACAGGCGCCACACCGTCGGCGGCGCGCACAGCGTGGTGACGCCGCAGCGGCCGATGGTCGCGAGCAGCGCCTTGGCGTCGAAGCGCGGCTGGTTGACCACGAACACGGTCGCGCCCGCGTTCCACGGCGCGAAGAAGCAGCTCCAGGCATGCTTGGCCCAGCCGGGCGAGGAGATGTTGAGATGGACGTCGCCGGGCTTCAGGCCGATCCAGTACATCGTCGAGAGATGACCGACGGGGTAGCTGCGCTGGCTGTGCCGGACGAGCTTCGGCTTTGCCGTGGTGCCCGAGGTGAAGTAGAGCAGCATCGGGTCGTCGGCGTTGGTCGCCCCGTCGGGCGTGAAGCTTTCGGAAGCCGTCGAAGCTTCGTCATAGGCAAGCCAGCCATCGGAGGGCGCGCCGACAACGATACGGACGACATTCCCGGCGCCGAGGCTCGCGAATTTTGCGACCTGATCCTGCGCCGCGATGACCGCCCTCGCCTTGCCGCGATCGAGCCGGTCACGCAGCTCGTCGGCGGTGAGCAGCGTTGTCGCAGGGATCACGACCACGCCGAGCTTCATCGCGGCGAGCATCGTCTCCCACAGCGGGACCACATTGCCGAGCAGCAGCAGAAGATGATCGCCGCGCCTCAAGCCCTGCGAGCGGAGGAAGTTCGCGACCTGGTTCGAGCGCTTCGAGAGCGCTGCGAAGGAGAGTTTTGTCTGCTTGTCCTGAGCGGCATCGACGATCCAGAGCGCAGGACGGTCCTTGCTCTCCGCGTTCGCCGCTAGCTCGGCATCGAACCAGTCGAGCGCCCAGTTGAAGGGAACCGGATCGGGCCAGCGGAAGTCTCTGACCGCGGTCTCGTAGTCCGTGCGGTTATGAAGCAGAAACGCGCGCGCGTCCTGAAATGTCGTCATGGTCAGAGCCTGTCCAATTGACCTTCGAGCGTAGCCCGGATGGAGCGAAGCGCAATCCGGGGCCGACATCACAATTGGAAGCAGCTGTCCCGGATTTCGCTTCGCTCCATCCGGGCTACGAAGCCTCGCTATTTTCCAGCGAGGCTGCGAACGTGCTTGATAATTCCGGAAAAATCCACCCCGCCCTGCCCGGCTGCGTCGAAAGATTGATAGATCTCCTGCGCATGCTTGCCGAGGGGCGTCGCTGCGCCTGCGGCCTTGGCGGCGTCCTGCGCCAGGGTCAGGTCCTTCACCATCAGCGCCGAGGCAAAACCGGGTTTGTAATCGTTGTTGGCCGGCGAGGTCGGCACTGGACCCGGAACCGGGCAATAGGTGGTCAGCGACCAGCACTGCCCCGACGAGGTCGAGGCGACGTCGAACAGCGCCTGATGCGAGAGCCCGAGCTTTTCGCCGAGCGCAAAAGCCTCGCTCACCGCGATCATGGAAATACCGAGGATCATGTTGTTGCAGATCTTTGCGGCCTGCCCCGCGCCGGCGCCGCCGCAATGCACGATCCTCTTGCCCATGTTTTCGAGCACGGGCTTTGCCGCCGCAAATGCCTTGTCGTCACCGCCGCACATGAAGGTGAGCGTCGCCCCCTTGGCGCCGCCGGTGCCGCCGGAGACCGGCGCATCGACCGAAAGCACGCCGCTCTTGGCGGCCAGAGCATGCGCCTGACGCGCGCTTTCGACGTCGATGGTGGAGCTGTCGATGATCAGCGCGCCCTTGGTCATGGCAGGAACCACCTCGTTCCAGACGCCGAGCACATGCTTGCCGGCCGGCAGCATGGTGACGACGACGTCGGCGCCTTTCACCGCACCCGCGGCGCTGTCGGCGATGCCGGCGCCGTCGGCCCTGGCCTGATTGCGCGAAGCCTCGACGAGATCGAAGGCGACCACCTTGTGGCCGGCCTTGACGAGGTTAGCGGCCATCGGGCCGCCCATGTTGCCGAGACCGATGAATGCGATCGTGGCCATTGTCGTTTCCTCCGCTGTAACGTTGATTAGTTGAACTTCAGCTCGTCGGCGCCGATCTCGGCGAGATACGGCGCAAGCATGTCCGGCGTGACATCCTCGATCCGCGGCGGCGACCAGGTCGGATTGCGGTCCTTGTCGATCACGGCCGCGCGCACGCCTTCGCGGAAATCGTCGCTGCGGAACACTTCCAGCGCGGCGCGATATTCGCGCACCAGGCATTCCTCCAGGCTCGAGGATGCGCGTGCGAGGCGCAGCAGCTTCAGCGTCACCACCATGCCGCGCGGCGATTTTTCGTTAAGTGTCTTCAGCGTGGCCTGAGCGAAGTCGGAGCCGTCGCGCTTCAGCGCCGCGACGATGTCCTCCATACGGTCGAAGCCGAACAGCGCGTCGATCGCCGGCTCCTTCGCCGCGACCGGCCCTGCGGTCTCGCCGGTTGCAAAACCGTCGATAAGCTTTCCGACCTCGGCGGCGGTCGCACCGGGACGGACCTTCGTCAGCGCTGCGCGCAGCTCGGCCAATTTCGCCGCGGGTACAACCCAATCGGCAAACTTCGCGTGGATCGCGTCCGGCCCGTTCATGGTCTGGCCGGTCAGGCCGAAATAGGTGCCGATCTCGCCCGGCGAATGCGACAACAGATAGGTGCCGCCGACGTCGGGGAAGAAACCGAGCCCGACCTCGGGCATCGCGAGCTTCGTGCGGTCCGTGACGACGCGGTGGCTGGCATGCGCGGAAAGCCCGACGCCGCCGCCCATCACGATACCGTCCATGAAGGCGACATACGGCTTTGGAAATTTCTTGATCCGGGCATTGAGGATGTATTCCTCGCGCCACAGGATCTTGCCGAGGTCGCCATTGACCTTCGAGCTCTCCCAGAGCGTGCGGATGTCGCCGCCGGCGCAAAGGCCGCGCTCGCCGGCGCCTTCCAGCACGATCAATGCGACGGCAGGATCGGCCTCGAAGCGGTCGAGCGCCTTCTCGATGTCGCGAAACATCTCCAGCGTCACGGCGTTGATCGCCTTGGGACGGTTCAGCCGGATGATGCCGGCCGCGCCCTCGACGCGGGCGACGAGATCGCCCTCTTCCACTGCGCTCATCGTGCGCCCTCGATCAGTTTGCGCGCCACGATGAGCCGCATGATTTCATTGGTGCCTTCGAGGATCTGGTGCACGCGCAGATCGCGCACGATCTTCTCGATGCCGTATTCGCTGAGGTAGCCGTAGCCGCCGTGGAGCTGCAGCGCATGGTTGGCAACCTCGAAGCCGACATCGGTGCCGAAGCGCTTGGCCATCGCACAAAGCATGGTGGCGTCGGGGTCCTTGCGATCCAGCGCAGCGGCGGCGCGCCACAGGAAGGTGCGTGCGGCCTCGAGCTCGATCGCCATGTCGGCAAGGCGGAATTGCAGCGCCTGGAATTCGTCGAGGCGCCTTCCAAAGGCCTTGCGTTCCTTCATGTAGGTGCGCGCCTTGTCGAGCGCCGTTTGGGCACCACCAAGAGAACACGCCGTGATGTTGAGGCGGCCGCCGTCGAGGCCGGCCATCGCGATCTTGAAGCCAACGCCCTCTTCGCTCAGCCGGTTGGCGACCGGCACGCGCGCGTTCTCGAACATCACGGCGCGGGTCGGCTGCGCGTTCCAACCCATCTTGCGCTCGTTGGCGCCGAAGGAGACGCCCGGCGTCTTGCCGTCGATGACGAGCGTCGAGATGCCGCCGGGGCCACCGCCGCCGGTCCTGACCATTGCGACCAGAATGTCGGTGCCGCCGGCGCCGGAGATGAACTGCTTCTGGCCGTTGAGGACGTAGTGGTCGCCGTCACGCACCGCGCGGGTACGCAGCGCTGCCGCGTCCGAGCCGGCGCCCGGCTCGGTCAGGCAGTAGCTCGCGATCAGCTCCATGGTGCAGAGCTTCGGCAGCCAGGTGTAACGCTGGGTGTCGCTGCCGAAGGCATCGATCATCCAGCTCGCCATGTTGTGAATGGAGATGAAGGCCGAAGTGGTCGGGCAGCCCGTCGCCAGCGCCTCGAAGATCAGCGCCGCGTCGAACCGCGTCATCGCGGAGCCGCCGACATCGTCGCGGATGTAGATGCCGCCCATGCCGAGGGCGGCGGCCTCGCGCATCACGTCGACAGGGAAATGCTTCTCCTCGTCCCAGCGCAGCGCGTGCGGCGCGATCTTCTCCGCCGCAAACGCCAGCGCCATGTCGCGAACCGCGACCTGATCCTCGTTCAGAGCGAATTGCATCCCGGCCTCGCTCCTGAGAGGTTTACTTCATCAGCGGGATCGAGAACTCCGCACCTTCCTTGACACCGGACGGCCAGCGCGAGGTCACCGTCTTGGTCTTGGTGTAGAAGCGGACCGAATCCGGACCGTGCTGGTTGAGATCGCCGAAGCCCGACTTCTTCCAGCCGCCGAAGGTGTAGTAGGCGATCGGCACCGGGATCGGCACGTTGATGCCGACCATGCCGACATTCACCTTGGCCGCGAAGTCGCGCGCGGCGTCGCCGTCGCGGGTGAAGATGGCAACGCCGTTGCCGTAGTCATGCTCGGACGGCAGCGCCAGCGCTTCCTTGTAATCGTGCGCGCGCACGACCGAGAGCACCGGGCCAAAGATCTCTTCCTTGTAGATCCGCATGTCCTTGGTGACGTTGTCGAACAGCGAACCGCCGAGATAGAAGCCGTTCTCGTAGCCCTGCATCTTGAAGCCACGGCCGTCGACCGCGAGCGTCGCGCCTTCCTTGATGCCGATGTCGATGTAGCTCTTGACCTTCTCGACCGCCTCGCGCGTCACCAGCGGACCGTAATCGGCCGAGGGATCGATCGAGGTGCCGATCTTGAGCGACTCGACGCGCGGGGTCAGCTTTTCCATCAGACGGTCGGCGGTGGACTTGCCGACGGGCACAGCGACGGACACGGCCATGCAGCGCTCGCCGGCCGAGCCGTAGCCGGCGCCGATCAGCGCGTCGACGGCCTGGTCCATGTCGGCGTCGGGCATGATGATGGCGTGGTTCTTGGCGCCACCAAAACACTGGCAGCGCTTGCCGGTCTGGGCGGCGCGCTCATAGATGTACTGCGCAATCGGCGTGGAGCCGACGAAGCCGATGGCCTTGATGTCGGGATCGTCGAGGATGGCGTCGACCGCTTCCTTGTCGCCGTTGACGACGTTGAGGATGCCGGCCGGCAGGCCCGCCTCCATCATGAGCTCGGCGAGCAGCATCGGCACGCCGGGATCGCGCTCCGACGGCTTCAGGATGAAGGCGTTGCCGCAGGCAATCGCAGGAGCAAACTTCCACATCGGGATCATCGCCGGGAAGTTGAACGGCGTGATGCCGGCAACGACGCCGAGCGCCTGGCGCATCGAATAGATGTCGATGCCGGGGCCGGCGCCTTCGGTGTATTCGCCCTTCATCAAATGCGGGATGCCGCAGGCGAATTCGGCGACCTCGAGGCCGCGCTGAATGTCGCCCTTGGCGTCGGGCACGGTCTTGCCGTGCTCGCGCGCCAGCAGTTCGGCGAGCTTGTCGTAATCGCGCTGCACCAGTTCGACGAACTTCATCATCACACGGGCGCGGCGCTGCGGATTGGTCGCAGCCCATTCCGGCTGCGCGGCGCGAGCGTTTTCGACCGCGGCGCGGACCTCGGCCTTGGACGCCAGCGCGACCTTGGCCTGAACCTCACCGGTCATCGGCTCGAAAACGTCGGCGGTGCGGCCCGAGGTGCCCTTGACCTCCTTGCCACCGATGAAATGTCCGATTGAACGCATGGAATGATCTCCTTGGAAGTCGAGCCTGAACGCTTTGACAAATCCTATTGACCTGCATTTTATAGGATTCAAGTCTGAGATAATGCACCATAGATGTGCGAAAATGCTGGATCAAGGCGCTATCGATTGGGACGACTTTCGCTTCGTGCTGGCCATCGTGCGGGGCGGCTCGGTGTCGGCTGCGGCAAAACAGCTCGGCGTCGACCACGCCACGGTGATCCGCCGCGTCGATCGGCTCGAAAAGCACCTCTCGGCCAAGCTGTTTGACCGGCGCAAGACCGGCTATCTCCTCACCGAGGCCGGCCAGCGCGTCGCCGACAGCGCCGAAGCCATGGAATCGACCATCGTCGCCAACCAGGAACAGGTCGGCGGCTCGGTGGCGCGGCTGACCGGGACGGTGCGGATCGGCGCCCCTGATGGCTTCGGCACCGCGTTCCTCGCGCCGCGGCTGGCACCGTTCGCGGACCGGTATCCCGACCTCGACCTGCAACTTGTGGCTACCGCGCGGCTGTTCAGTCTCTCCAAGCGCGAGGCCGACATCGCGATCAGCCTGACCATGCCGAAGGAAGGCCGCATCGTCGGCCGCAAGCTGCTCGACTACCGCCTCGGACTCTATGCCGCCCCCGGCTATCTCGACCGCTTCCCGAAAATCGAATCCCGGCAGGATTTGGTGCAGCACCGCTTCGTCGGTTACATCGAGGAGCTCTTGTTCACGCCGGAGCTCGACTATCTGCCGCAGGTGTCGCCGCGGATCTCCGCGCGCTTTCGCAGCGCCAATCTGATCGCGCAGCTCAACGCCACCCTCTCCGGCTTCGGCATCGCGGTGCTGCCGCATTTCATGGCGAGCGACTATCCGCAGCTGATGGCCGTGCTGCCGGACGACCTCTCGATCACGCGGACGTTCTGGATGCTGATGCACGCCGACAGCAAGGACCTGGCGCGGATCAGGGCGGTGGCGGATTACATCTCGGAGATTGTCGAGCGCGAGCGGGCGTTGTTTGCGGGAAGGTAGCACCGGTCCCGTAGGGTGGGCAAAGCGAAGCGTGCCCACCAAATCTTTGCAATCATGGAAAGAACGTGGGCACGGCGCTGCCGCGCCTCTGCCCACCCTACGACATCTCGCCTAGTTCTGCTTCTTCTTGGCCGGTGCAGCCTTCACCGGCTCCCGCTTCGCGCCGCCCAGCGCGCCGTCCCGGCCCGCCTTCAGCACCTCGTCGGACAACTCGCTGGAGCCGGCTATGCGCGCCAGCAGCATGGTGCCGGCCATCGTCGCCAAGGTCGCGATTGCCTGCTTGCGGGCGGTCTTGCGCGGCAGGTTCGGGATGTAGTCGGTCATCATCTCGATCATCTCGTCGAGCTTGCCGGCAAACGCTTTGCGCGTCTTCGGGCTCTCGCGGGCGATCTCGGCGCCGAGCGAAGGGATCGAACAGCCGTGGCCGGGATTGTCGCGGTGAAGCGCCGACAGATAGGCCTCGGCGATCAGCGCCAGCCGCTTCTCGGGCGAGGCCTCACCGGTGATCTTGCGCCAATGCTCCATTGAGCGGTCCATGGCATAGGCAAAGGCCTCGATCACCAGCGCCTCGCGGGAATCGAAATGCGCGTAGAAGCCGCCATGGGTCAGGCCCGCCTCCTTCATGAGGTCGGCGACGCCGATGCCGTGGGCGCCCTTTTCGCGCAGCCGCACCGAGGCCTTCTTCACGATCCGGTCGTGGGTTTCCTGCTTATGTTCCCGGGAATAGCGCATGGACGTCTCATTGCATGTCGGAGATCATCTCATAACACAGAAATGGACCGAACGGTGGATTAATTCGTGTTTAGACATTGCCGATCATGGAGAAGGTTGCAGTTGCATGGACCGCGAGCGCGCCCTTGCCGTCGCGGACGAAACCCTCGGTGTAGCTGGTCTGGCGCCCCAGCTTGATGATTTTGCCTTCGGCCGAGATCAGCCCGGAACGCACCGACAGCGGGCGCAGGAAGGTCATTTTCAGGTCGAGGGTCACGGAGGATTGCCCGACTTCCAGCCGCGTCGAGATCGCGCAGCCCATGGCGGTATCGATCAGCGCCGCGGCGGTCGCGCCGTGCAGGAGGCCGATGGTATTTTCGAGATCCTCGCGCGGCTCAAGTTCCATCACGATCCGGCCCGGCTCGACCACCGCCATGGTGAAGCCGATCAGTTTTGCAAACGGCGGCGGCGGCAGGCGGCCATCGCGGATGCCCAGCATGGCGTCCATGCCTGACAGGCCCATGGCCACTTTCGCGACCCGTGCAGGAACCTGCCAGTCCACCACGCGCTCGCGCCTTTGCGCGGGCGAAAACAGGTCGAGTTGATCGGTGTCGGTCATGGGGCGCCTCGTTGTATGATATACATCATACTATGTCACGGACTTCACCCTGGCAACTCTCCACCCCACCCGCTTGACAAGCAGGACGTTTCGCCCCGGAAGTGCACCGACATGCGCGCCTCGCGCCTGTCCACGAAACCTTCGAGACTCAATGATGGAAATGCTCAACAACCACTGCGGCATCACGCGCGATGCGCGCGGTGTCGTTCATGTCGTGATCTGCAACGCCGGCCCGCTGAATATTCTGGGCTCGCCCGTGACCGACGCGGTGCGCGAAGGTTTGCAGCAGCTCAGCTCCGACCGCAGCATCCGCGTCGTGGTGCTGCGCGGCCAGAGTGAGAAAAGCATGATCGGCGGCGCCGACATCAAGGAGATGGCAAAGCTCGACCAAAAATCGGCCGAAGCCTTCATCAGCCGCCTGCGCGATCTCTGCGAGGCCGTGCGCCAGTTCCCGGCCCCGGTGATCGCGCGCATGCCCGGCTGGTGCCTGGGCGGCGGGCTCGAGGTCGCCGCCGCCTGCGATTTCCGCATCGCCGCGCACGACGCCCATTTCGGCATGCCGGAGGTCCGCGTCGGCATCCCCTCGGTGATCCATGCCGCGCTGCTTCCGCGCCTGATCGGCTGGGCCCGCGCGCGCTGGCTGGTGATGACGGCCGAGAACATCGACGCACCTACCGCGCTGGCCTGGGGACTGATCGACAAGGTCGCGCCCGCGGGCGGCCTCGATGCGGAGATCGAGCATCTGGTGAAGGCATTGCTCGAATGCGGCCCGGAGGCGCTGCGATCGCAAAAGGCGCTGCTGCGGCAATGGGAGGAACTGCCGCTGACGGAGTCGGTGAACCTCAGCGTCAAGGTGTTCGGCGAGTCGTTCCTGACAGACGAGCCGACGCGACTGATGGGCGCGTTTGTGAACCGGAAGCGGTAGGCCCGAGGCTGCTGAACGCGGCCTATTGTTTGCACCCTCCTTAGAACCACCCTCGGTGTCGTCCCGGCGCAGGCCCATGGGCGCTAAAATAGTTGCATTGCTTGATAGCGACGTTTTCGTCTTGGTGGTTCGTGTAGGTGCCGTCCGAGCGTGGAGCGAAGTCTGCGCAGGCAAGCAATCGCGGGTTGGGGCATGATTGCTTGTCGAAGTGAGGCGACGAGTTGGCGGAGCAGACGCCAGGTCCCTGGACGGGTCAGGCGGCCTCGGCCAAGCGGGAGAGTCCTCGAGTTCGTCGACGAGTGGCTCGAGCAGGAGAATGATCAGCAGATGAGCGAGGATGTGGGGCCTGGCGGACCGCTCGTCAGTTCCGGGAGGGCCCTTCAGGCCAATCAAACTCTTGAGCCGCTTGAAGCCGAGTTCAATACGCCATCGCAGCCGGTAGAGGGCAAGGACATCGCTCGTTGAGAAGTCCGCCGGTGCGAGCGAGGTCACCAGGATCACCCAATCTGCGGCGTCAAGTGTTTGCCTGGAGAGCTGGTGGCCTCCCTTTTGTGCCGTTCGGCGCGCCTTGCGTCGTGCGACCGCGGCCGCTTGCGCCGGCTTCCTGACGGCAACCAGGCGCAGAGCGAGCAGCGGTGCGCCAGACTTGCGTTTTATCCAGATCGGTCGATCGATCAGGCCACATGCCGAAGCCTTGCGCAGTTCGGCCGTCAGATCGACCAGGCCACCTTTGGCATCAACCCAACGCGCGCTCTTCCAGCCGGACCGGATCACGAAGTCCGCGCCGGCATCGACGAGACGTGCCATGCGCTCCGGTTGCAGATAAGCGCGGTCGCCAAGACGGATTTCGCCGGCAATCACCGGTATCCGGTCCAGCGTCTCGCCCGCTCGCTGATCGGTCAGCTCGAAGTGACCAAAGCGCTCCTGCGGAAGATCGAACGCGCTGTGTATGCGCCACACCGCGTTCTTGTTCCTGCCGCTCGTCCCAGCCTTCGGGACCGTCGTGGCGTCAACAATGCGGATCAGGCGGCCGTAGCTCGCCTTCGGCGCACCGTTCGCCAGTGCTTGACCTATCAACTTCGCCAGCCAATCTCCGCACTGACGCAACCGATACAACAGAGCCACGTTGGAGATATCGACAAGGCCCACCGACGTGGCCCATGCCGCCGTCAACCGCAGACCTCGCTCGCCAAGGCAATACGCCAGGATCAAGCGCAGCAAATCCACCGCATTGCTGATCTCCCGCGGGCGGACAAACGCCTTCGTCTCGCGCGCGCTAACGTTGAGCGCTTCGGCGCCGCCAAGCCGGGCGACAACACGCGCCCAGTCCTCGTTCACAAGCGATTCGTGTGCCATCCCAATTTGGAATCACAAGCGAATCCAACGCGCAAACCCTATTTTTGCGCCCATGGGCGCAGGCCGGGACCCATACGCCGTGAAGAAGTTGGGACGAGAAGCTCGCAGCTACCAGTCTTCGTCCAATTGGGTTCGGCGGGTATGGGTCCCGGCCCCCGTGCGCAACTGCGCACTAGGCCGGGACGACGCTGAGGCAGGCTTTCCGCGCTCCTCGACCAAATCTCATCCGAACCACGACATTTTCTCATCCCCCGCGCGGTTGCATTTTTTGCGTCGCATCATATGATGATCATAATCTTACACGTCATCGCCAGGGAGTCTCATCATGGCCGAAGCCGCCGATCCCGTCGTCATTGTCTCCGCCGCCCGCACGCCGCTCGGTCGATTCATGGGCGAATTGTCACCACTCCCCGCACATAAGCTCGGCTCGCACGTGATCGGCGCGGCGCTGGAGCGCGCCAAACTCGCGCCCGAGAAGATCGACGAGGTCTTCATGGGCTGCGTGCTGCCGGCCGGACAAGGTCAGGCACCGGCGCGCCAAGCGGCACGCAGCGCCGGTTTGCCAGACGCCACCGGCGCCACCACGGTCAACAAGGTCTGCGGCTCCGGCATGAAGGCGACCATGCTGGCGCACGACATCATCCGGGCCGGTTCGGCCGAGATTGTCGTCTCCGGCGGCATGGAGAGCATGAGCAACGCGCCGTATCTCCTCGCCAAGGCGCGCGGCGGCTATCGCGTCGGCCATGACCGCATTATCGACCACATGATGATGGACGGCCTGGAAGACGCCTACGAGACCGGCCGCTCGATGGGCGATTTCGGCGAGGCCACTGCAGAGGCCTACCAGTTCACCCGCAAGGACCAGGACGCCTATGCGATGGAGACGCTGAGCCGCGCCCGCAAGGCGGTCGAGGGCGGCGCCTTCAAGGCCGAGATCGCGCCGATCACGCTGACCGAGAAGGCCGGCCCGCGCATCATCGCCATCGACGAGCATCCGCTGAAGGTCGATCCGGCAAAGATCCCCGGGCTGAAGCCGGCGTTCCGCGCCAACGGCACCATCACGCCGGCGGCCTCCTCGGCCAATGCTGACGGCGCTGCCGCACTGGTGCTGACGAAGCGCTCGCTTGCCGATCGGAGCGGCCTGCCTGTTCTCGCCGAGATCAAGGGCCACGCCACCCACAGCCAGGAGCCGCAATGGTTCACCACGGCGCCGATCCCGGCGATCCGCAAGCTGCTGGACAAGGTCGGCTGGGGCGCCGATGACGTCGACCTGTTCGAGATCAACGAGGCCTTCGCCGTGGTGGCGATGGCGGCGCAGCGCGATCTCGGCATTCCCCGCGACAAGCTGAACGTCAATGGCGGCGCCTGCGCGCTCGGCCACCCCATCGGCGCCACTGGTGCACGGCTGATCGTGACGCTGCTGCATGCACTCGAGGCGCAGAACCTCAAGCGCGGCATCGCATCGCTCTGCATCGGCGGCGGCGAGGCGACCGCGATCGCAGTGGAGCGACTGGCGCACTAGCGTCAATGTCCGGAATTGAGGGAAGTCTGGCATTTCAGACTTCCCTCAATTGTGCCAGATTGCAACGATGACGCGGGTCCGTTGAGGCTCGCCAACAACACTGAGGCCCAATGATCTCGAACTGGCTCGCGGCAGCGCTTTCCCGCCGCAACATCCACTACGGCTGGGTGATGGTCGGCGTGACCTTCCTTGCCGCACTGATCAGCGCCGGCACGGTCGGCGCGCCCGGCGTGTTCATCGTTCCCCTGCAGAAGGAGTTCGGCTGGAGCACGGCGCAGATCTCCTCCGCGCTGTCGATCCGCTTCATCCTGTTCGGGCTGATGGCGCCATTCGCCGCCGCCCTGCTCAACCGCTACGGCCTGCGCAACGTCACGCTGACCGCGCAGCTCATCGTCGTCTCGGCGCTGGTGCTCTCGCTCGGCATGACCGAGATCTGGCAGCTCATCGCGCTGTGGGGCGTCGTGATCGGCATCGGCACCGGCATGACCGCGCTGGTGCTCGGCGCGACCATCGCCACGCGCTGGTTCGCGGCGCGCCGCGGCCTCGTCGTCGGCATCATGACCGCGAGCGTCGCCACCGGCCAGCTCGTGTTCCTGCCGCTGCTCGCAAGCCTCACCGAACGCTTCGGCTGGCGGCTGGCGCTCGGCTTCGTCTGCATCATGCTCGGCGTCTCGGCGCTGGCCGTCCTGCTCGCGATGCGCGACCGGCCGAGCGATGTCGGCCTGCGCCCATTCGGTGACGAGGGCACCGAGCCCCTGCCCGCCCCACCGGTCAGCCACGGCTCGATCACGGCGGTGGCGCTCGGCACGCTGCGCGACGCCTCGAAGTCGACCGCGTTCTGGATCCTGTTTGCGACCTTCTTCGTCTGCGGCGCCTCCACCAACGGCCTCGTGCAGGTGCACCTGATCCCGATGTGCCTCGATTTCGGCATCCCGCAGGTGCAGGCCGCAAGCCTGCTCGCCGCGATGGGCATCTTCGACTTTTTCGGCACCATCATGTCGGGCTGGCTGTCGGACCGCTACGACAATCGCTGGCTCCTGTTCTGGTACTACGGCCTGCGCGGGCTCTCGCTGATCTTCCTGCCCTTCAGCGATTTCTCGTTCTACGGGCTCTCGATCTTCGCGATGTTCTACGGCCTCGACTGGATCGCGACCGTGCCGCCGACGGTGCGCCTCACCGCGCAAAAATTCGGCCCCGAGCGCGCCAATCTGGTGTTCGGCTGGATCTTTGCCGGCCATCAGCTCGGCGCAGGCACCGCGGCATTCGGCGCCGGCTTCTCGCGAACGGTCTACCAGAGCTATCTGCCGGCCTTCTTCATTGCCGGCGCACTCTGCGTGTTCGCCGCGCTGATCGTGCTGGCGCTGTCGCGGCAGCCGAAGCTCCAGCCCGCGGCGGCCTGAAGCTAGTACCTGATCGTGGTGGTGACGCCGAACACTGCGGCGTCACCGATCCGCGAGACTCCGGTCGGATCGTTCGGGTTCGGGATGCCGCCCGAGGGGCGGAACACATACTGGAAGTAAGGCGCGATCAGCCAGCCCGGCTTGATGTGCGCTTCGTAGATCATCTCGATAAGCGTCTCGTTGCTGCGCACCGGCCCCTGGACGCCGGTATAGAAATTCGTATCGATATCCAGATTGCGCGCGGTCTTCGATATCCGCATGTAGGCCATCGCCACGCCGAAGCGGTCGAGCGGACGGCCCGGCGTGAAGCCGACGAAGCCGATGCCGCCGTCGAGGTAAAGATCGATCAAATTGCGATCCGGAGGGCTGTAGGCGATGCGGCCGAACGTAATTGCCACGCAGCCTGGCCGGAAGGCCGGTGCCGGCGGGATCGGCGATCGACTGGCCCTCGGCCGTAAAGCGCTGGCTGTCGAACGAGCCGTAATGCTTCCAGGCGCCGGGCGTGAAATTGCCGGCGAGCGGACGTCCTCCGACATCGATGTCGTAGTTGAAGCGGACCTGCCCAATCAGCCAGGGCGGATCGTTGACACGGAAGGCGAGACCGTGATGGTCGCGCAGCTGCGGGTCCTGATCGCCCGGCCCTGGGGGATCGCCGTTGAACACCGCGCCGAACAAGGTGACCTTGTCCGACAGCGCGGCTTTGATGCGAATGCCGGGCACCGCGATTGGCGGCGCCGGGCCGCCGGCCGGAAGGTTGCTCGCCTTGATCGCGGGCCAGCCGAAGGTGCCGTTGACGAAGAGGTCGTCGGTCTGGCTGTCGAAGAACTCGACGTCCGCGGCCTGCTGGCCGGCCCGGATGTTCAGGCGGTCATTGAAGAAGCTCTGCTCGAAATAGGCGTTGTAGAGCCGCTGGTCGGGCAGCGCCTCGATCTCGCTGATGGTCGCGAGATTCATCAGGTAGTTGCGGGAGAGCCCCTGACCGTAGATCACGAAGGCACTGGCGTAGAAGCGGCCGCCGGTCCAGCCGACCAGCTTGTCGAGATCGGCATCGACCGACAGATCGAGCCGGCCGAAATGGATCGCGCCGCGCTTCACGCCGCCGGAAACGTTGGCGATGTTGTCCGCGATATAGGTCGCGTCGAAGTTCAGGCCCTTGTTGGCGAGCCCGTCGTGCCACTCGTTGAACCATTTTGGCGCCAGCCACGCCGCCGCGCTCTCGTCCTTGGCACCGGCGAATGCGCTCGTGCTTGTCGTCGTGCAGGCCAGCGCGATTGCAGCCGCCAGGGATTTTTGGGTACTCCAACTCACGATCGGCGCGCGCTATTTGAAAATGCCCGTGCGCCGCATGAAGAGATAGGCCGCGCCGACCGAGGAGCCCATCAGTACCGCCGCCCAGAGAAATCCGGTCTCGACGTCGGTGAGCGGCAGGCCCTTGGTGTTCATGCCGAAGATGCCGGTGACCAGCGTCGGCGGCAGCAGCAGCGAGGTCACGATCGAGAGCGTGTGGAGGTGACGATTGCTCTCCTCCTCGTTCTTGAAGCGCAGCTCCTCCTCGAGCAGGCGGCTGCGCTCGCGCAGCTCGACGATGTCGTGATCGAGACCGTCGAGCCGCTGCGCCAGCTTGCCGGCATGGATGCGAAGCGCGGGTGCGAGATGGTCGGTGTTCTTCTGGTCGAGGCGGTGAAACAGCACGCGCAGGCCTGTGAGCTGGCGATGCAGCCGGACGCAGGTCCGGCGCAGGCGGCCGAGGTTGCGGCGCATCTCGGGCCTGGCCTCATCGGCGAGAATGCGTTCCTCGGTGTCGTCGATCTCCTGCCCGAGCTTGTCGACCATCCGGTCGAGCGTGTCGGCGACCTCGTCGACAATCTTTTCCAGGAGATGGGCGACATTGTCGACGCGGTAGCCGCCTTCGAGCACCCGCCGCGTCGCGTCCGCCGAGCACAGCGCCTGATGGCGGCCGCTGACCAGCAGCCGCTCGGTCATGGCGAAGCGCAGGAACGAGGTCTCCTCCGTCGCGCTGTCGATGTCGCGGACGAGATCGGAGAACACGCCATAGACGCAATGATCGATGACGTGGAGCTGCTGGAAGGTGTCGTGCGAGAGCAGCAGATCACACGCGAGCGCCGGCAGGCTGGACGCCGCAATCCAGGGACGCATGCGCGCGTCCGTCAGGTTGAAATGCAGCCAGAGCCGGCCATCATGGCTGAACTCGATCGGCTGGTCGATCGGCAGCGCCTCGGCGCTGCCGTCGCTGTGCAGGCGGAACGCCCAGACCAGGCCGGGAATGGCGGGGTCGGCGTTCGACATCGCGCTGACAAGCTTCGCCGGCTCAGCCATGGCCAACCCCAACCGTCAACAAATGCCCCGTCTCCGGACGATGGCTGACGGCATCGCCCGGCTCCACGCGGGTACTCAATTACGCCAGTGTTACAGTTTGATGATGACGCCCTACTCTGCGGCCAGCCCCGTCGCAGCCGCGGCTTCCGCCTCCTTGACATAGTCGTGCACGACGCGGCCGAACGGCAGCGTCAGGTCGGCGATGTAGTGGTGCGCACCGAGGCAGCGGCGGACCGGGAAGTCCGCAACCGGCGCATTGACGTGCGGCACCAGATGTAGCCGGCCGGGTCCGATCCAGGAGCCCTTCGGCACGATGTCGGTGAGGTTGATCGCGACCAGCTGGCAGACTTCGAGCCGGCCGTCGACGCCCGGGATCATCTTCAGATTGATTTGCGTCTTCGACAGCGTGGCGCGGGTCAGATCGCCGTTACCGGCCATGCTCTCGTGCTTGTAGCCCATGGTGCCCATGGCGACGAGCTGGCCGGCATATTCCAGCGTGCCGGTCAGCGTGTCCTTGACGATCTCGAGCTTCGGATGGGCATACTTCTTGGGGAAGCCCCAGATCTCGCGGCCGGCGGCGATCGGCGGATCGTCGTCCAGGTACATCTGCGAGACGAAGTTCACCTCCTCGCCGTTGAGGCGCGCGGGAATGACGAGGCCGGACTCGGTATAGCTGCCGAAGCCGGAGGAGTCCGGCATCTTGATCCATTCGTAATGCACGATCGGCTGCTCGATCGGCTCCAGCGGCTCAGGCAGGCCGGCGCGGATCAGGTCCGGGTCGGTCTCGTAGGTGATGACGAGGAATTCGCGGTTCACGAAGCGATAGGGCCCGGCCGGATAGCTCGGCCCGGCCGCCGGCATGGACGGAAGTCTCAGCACGTTTTCCCTGCGCATCCTGATCTCCTGTGTGATGATTTATGTGACGTCCGCCCGGCAGCGTCAGACGTAGATACAAATTGCTAGCCCCGCTCGTTGACTGCGCCGTGAAGGATTTCCGTCAGGCCCGCGACCGCCGCCATTCCCGTTCCGGTTGACGCGCATGCGGTCGATGCATCATCGCCGAAATTGTCATCACGCCGTCACCGCGCGACGCAATCGTTTGGCTCTCTATTCTTGGAGCATGATCCTCTCGGAAAACCGCTGCGCACTTTTCCGGATCATGCTCGGCAGGGAGGCATCACCATGGACGCCCGCACGTCGCATCCGGCACATCAGACCCATCAGCCGCCATCGCGGGGCTGGCGCCCCGAGCGCTGCGATCGCGTCGCGCTGGTGCTGCAGGGCGGCGGCGCCCTCGGCGCCTACCAGGCCGGCGTCTACCAGGCGCTGCACGAGGCCGGCATCGAGCCCGACTGGGTCTGCGGCGTCTCGATCGGCGCCATCAACTCCGCGATCATCGCCGGCAACCGGCCGGAGCAACGGCTGGAGGCGCTGCGCGTCTTCTGGGAGCGCATCACCAACCGCAAGATCTGGCACTACACGCCCGACGGCGACGTCTTCCGCCAGTGGCGCAACCTCACCAGCGCGTGGATGACCTCAACGCTCGGCCAGCCCGGCTTCTTCACGCCCAATCAGGTCAATCCCTGGTTCAGCCCGGTCGGTGCCCGCACCGCGACCAGCTACTACGACACGACACCGCTGCGCGAGAGCCTGCGCGAGCTCGTCGACTTCGACCTCATCAACGAGAAGAAGGTCCGCTTCGCCGTTGGCGCGGTCAACGTGCTCTCGGGCAACTTCATCTATTTCGACAACGCCCATGACGAGATTGGGCCGGAGCACATCATGGCATCGGGCGCCCTGCCCCCGGCACTGCCGATGGTGCGGATCGGCACCGATCATTTCTGGGACGGCGGCATCGTCTCCAATACGCCGCTGCAGCATCTGCTCGACCAGGAGGACGCGCTCAATTCGCTGGTGTTCCAGGTCGACCTGTTCAGCGCGCGGGGCGTGCTGCCGCGCTCGATCCAGGACGTGATGGCCCGCCACAAGGACATCATGTATTCCTCGCGCACGCGCCACAACACCGACGTCTATCGCCGCACGCACAACCTCAAGGTCCTACTCTACAAGGCGCTGGCGAAGCTGCCGGAGGAGCAGCTGTCCGACGAGGAGCGTCAGCTCAAGGCGAGCCTGCGCAACATGCCGGAGATCGCGATCCTGCACCTGATCTACCAGCAGAAGGCCTATGAGGGCGATGCCAAGGACCACGAGTTCTCGGGCACCTCGATGCGCGAGCACTGGACGAGCGGCTACGAGGACACCAAGCGCACGCTGAAGCGCCGCGACTGGATCAAGATGCCGGACGAAGGCATGGGCCTCGTGGTGCACGACGTCCACCGGGAGACGGAGAGCGCGTAGCGCCTGCCTCGCGGAGCGCTTCTAAAATAAAAAGCGCGAAAACAACCCCATGCACAGTAGCCGGGCGTGGCGGATCAATGACTTAGCGCATCCGCCAAGTCATTTGACCCGTCGGGCAAAACACCGGCATAATGCGATTATTCCGAACTCTCCGACGCGTACTGGCAGTCGGTGAGCCGTAACGAAAATTTCTCCCCTGCGCCTGGCGCAAGGGCTGCCGCAACACAGTCGGTATCGCCCCGGCGGAGCAGCATCATCCGGACGGGTGACGAGGGCAGAGCAACCGGCAGATAACATCGGCGACGCAAGAGAACGCTCCAAGACCGGAGCGCGGCGCCAGCAGGCCGGCCGCACGACTTGATTGCGCGAGGATCATGCCGCAAGCTGCGCGGGAGGCTGGAAGGATAGCGAATCCATGACCGAGCCGGCTGTCCCAGAAAACTGCGCCGCCCCTGGCGATCCGACCCCAGACGGGGATCGCAGCGATGCGTCGACCGCGAGGAAATTGCCGGAGTACCGTTCACTCCTCGGGCGAGCCGTGTGTGTCGCACAGTGGGCAGTGGCAGGTCTTGTGGCCGTGTGGGATACGCTTGTCTTGAGGGCCTGGATCGCGGCGATCGTCACAGCGCTTCTGGCATTGTTGTTTCTTGGGTTCGATCAGACCTCAGACCTTCTGCTTGGCATCATGTACGATATTGATTCCGGGCAGGTCGGCGTCCTGTCCGGCGAACAGCCATGGGCTGGCGTATGGCGATACCTGGCGTTCTGGGTCGCCTCAATGTTACTGATCGCAGTCCTTGGCCTGGCTACGCGTATCACCGGAGCCCCCCGGGATCGGCCATCCGACTCCGGCAACGACGAAAAGATACTCGAGCGGGTCAGGCCCTGTGCCTGGCTCATCGTCGTGCTGTCGACAGTCATTATGCACGCCTCCGCGTTACAGACATTGCCGCGCGCTCAAGGTGAGCCATACCTGGTATCGATCGTCATCCTGGTGTGTTGCGGCATTCCTTGGGCCGCCGGCAAGCAGTTCAAGGGCAAAACCATTCTGCTATGGAGCTTGGCCATCGCCACTGCGGCCTTCTATGCCTGGGTGATGTTCAAGGAAGGCACGAACGAGCGCTGGAGCCTGATATTCTTCGTGCGCTGGATGGAATGGATCACAATCGCCGTCATCGCGATTGTTGCTTGGTTCGCCTGGCCAAAGCAGGCGATCGGGTGGCCCGGGCTTGTGCTTGGCGTGTTATGGGTTGTACTGGCTCTCGTCGTATATGCTCGCTCGGTACAGCTACCACAACAGATCGGCAGCCTCGCTACAGCCCTGTCCCACATTGCGTTCATAACCGCATCGGCAGCAGCTTTGATTTACATCGCGCGGCGATGGACATTCGCCGGAAGGCGTCCGGACATCGCTATCGTGCTGGTGCTGATCGCTGTGGTCTGGTGGTCACTCTCGAACGAAAGGATTGGCCAGGAGAAGCTTGCAAGCCAGCCGGCGGCCACGTCGGCCGTCAAGCAGGCCTCCGACACGAAGAGGTCGGCCTACGCGATCCATGCGGACGGGGGCGGCTTGCGCGCAGCGCTTTTTACAGCGACGATCCTCAGTCTCGCCGATGACATCACATGCGGCCGATTTGGAACGCACGTCTTTGCCGCCAGCGGCGTTTCCGGCGGGGCGCTCGGCATCGCAACCTGGGCCATGCTTCGGCAGGAGCTGGTGAGCGCGCAGGAAAGCGAGGCATCGGCTTGGAGCGAATGCAAAACGGCTGATATCCCGGCTCTCGTAAAGCAGGCGCCGCTCCAGCCGCCGGGCAAGTGGTTCAATGTCCCCTTGCCGCTTACGAATCTGGTGTACGGAACCCTCGTTCGGGACCATCTGGCCGGTCCGCTCGCGGCCATGCTCACGCCCGAGCAGCCCTTCTCCCGGAATGCACATCGCGGCCAAGCCCTCGTCGATAGCTGGCAGGCTTCGGCATTGCGGACCATCCGGGAAAAGCTCCCGAACCGGAGCTCGCCGGAAGGATACACCATCAATCTCGGGCAACTTGATGCCGGCCTGAAAGCTCGCCCGAAACTGATTTTCACCGCAACCGATGCGGATAGCGGCAACCGCGTCGTGATGTCGAATATTGGTTGGAAACCGTACGCCGCATTCAAGAACATGCAGATCGGCGTAGCAGCGCTAAACAGCGCGCGATTTCCGATCATCAGTCCTCCCGGAGTGATCCACACGCCAAAGGGCGGGATGCGTGTGGTCGATGGAGGATTTTACGACAACTCTGGCGCGGCATCGCTTCGCGAGATTCTGCTCGCCGCATCAGCCCACAAGAGCGCGCCCATGCCGAAGCAGCTCAGGACGCTGCGCATCGACGGAAACCCGCTCGAGGATCCCGATGCAAGATGTGAGAAATTCGCTGATCTCCTGCTCGAAAAAAAATACACGCCCGTACGATCAATCTGGAAATATGGTCCTGCGCCCCACCGCTCCCCCAAACACGACGTCCCGACGGCTGATTCCGTACCGTCATTCAGCGGTCTCTCATCTCTATCAGCGTACTGGAATGCGCGCTCGGCCCGGTCCCGTGAGGCCGTTCGATCTGTCAACTCGACTGAGCTGCGGGGAATCGTGAAGACGGTGCTGGATCCGTTTTCAGAGAACCCATTGACGAAATTCGATCCGGCGTGCATCGACCGCCTACCCGAAGCCGCCGAGGCTGATGATGCTGCGCGGAAATGTGTAGCCCTCAACCAATTCATCTGTCTCGCCTCTGCAAACGCGCGCTTTGGGCCGTTGGGTTGGTACCTTTCCAACGCTGCTGCTCTGGACATCATGAACTGGGCTTATTACGTCCTGATGGATAGCGCGTTTCTTCGCAACCAGTTGTAGGTCCGGCCTGCATCGCCGCCCTTCGCCGCACAGTCGGAAGCGCATGCGAGAAGCTGCTCGCGCAGCGAGCCATGGGCGGCATCAGACTCGAACCGCGCGTGCCAGGTCACGAACAGCGTGAAGCGGCCGGCGTCGAACGGCACGTCGAGGTCGGAAATTCGGAAGCCATACTCACCCCGCAAGCCACGGACACGCTTCGGTCAGGCGACGCTGCGTCGCCGTGATGTCCGGGACGCAACTCGCGGTCAGCGCGAATTCGTCCACGCCCTGGACGATCATCTCCAGGCCCATCTCGTCTGCGCTGAACGAGCCAATGGCCTGACCGTCGATTGCGATGCAACGGCCGACGAGGTCGATCGACATTTGCGGCGGCCGGGGGCGGCTCAACTCGCTCGCGATGCGGGCATGGGTCGCGGGATCGACCCTCGCAGGCAACAGATGGTTCTTGCAGGCGTTCTGCTCGAAGATCTCGGCGAAGCTCTTCGCAATGACCGCGCGGAAGCCGTAGTCCATGAGAGCCCATACGGCGACTTCGCGCGAGGAGCCGCAGCCGAAATTCTCGCCGGCCAGCAGGATCGGCCCTCCCGCGAATTGCACGTCGTTCAGCACGAAATCCGGCTTGAGGTGCCCCGCAGCGTCGAAGCGGAATTCGTGGAACAGGACCTCGCGCAATCGGTCCCGGCCGCCGCCATTGATCCGCTTGTGCGGCGCCGCAGGGACAAGGGCGTCGGTGTCGACATTGTCCCACAGCAGCGGAACGGCAATGCCTTCAATGCTGGTGAGCTTGCCCGTCATGCCAAGGTCCTTGCCAAGGTCCTGACATCGGTGATCGCACCGTTCACCGCCGCGGCGGCCACCATCGGCGGGCTCATCAAATGGGTGATCGATCCCGGACCTTGCCGGTTCTCGAAGTTCCGGTTCGAGGTGGAGGCGCACCGCTTGCCGCGGCCGACGACATCGGGCCCGAGCGCCGCGCAGAGAGAGCACGCCGACTCGTGCCATTCGAAGCCTGCCTTGCGGAAGATCCGGTCGAGCCCCTCGGCCTCGGCCTGTCGTTTCACGCCCGATGACCCCGGGACCACCAGCGCGCGCACGGCCGGCGCGACCTTGCGTCCATCGACGATGCGCGCTGCGGCGCGAAGATCGGAAAGCCGGGCATTGGTGCAGGAGCCGATGAAGGCGACGTCGATCGGTGTCCCCAGGATGGGTTTGCCCGCCTCGAGGTTGGCGTAGATGAGCGCCCGCTCCCATCGGGATCGCTGCGACCGGTCCCTCGCTGTCCCGGGATCAGGGACGGCGCCATCGACGGGGATCGCATCTTCCGGGCTGGTGCCCCAGCTCACCATGGGTGCGATCGAACGCGCGTCGATGGCGTACTCCTTGTCGAAGTGCACCTCGTCATCGCTCGCAAGATCGCGCCAGGCGGAAACTGCCGCGTCGAACGCGGCCCCCTTTGGCGTTCGCGGACGTCCTTCGAGATAGGAGAAGACAGCATCGTCAGGTGCGACCAGCCCGATCCGGGCGCCGAATTCGATGGAGAGATTGCACAGCGTCATCCGCTCCTCGACCGAAAGGGCCCGGATGGCGCTGCCAGCATATTCGACGGCGCAGCCGGTGCCGCCATCCGTCGAAAAACGCGAGATGATCGCCAGCGCAATGTCCTTCCCGCTGACCCAGGGATCGAGAACACCGTTGACGGTCACGCGCAGCGATTTCGGCCGCGGCAGCCAGAGCGCCTGATAGGCGAGCGCGTGCGCGATCTCCGTGCTGCCGATGCCGAAGGCGATCGCCCCCAGCGCGCCGTTGGTGCAGGTGTGGCTGTCGCCACAGACCGCCGTCATTCCCGGAAGCACGGCGCCCTGCTCCGCGGCGACGACGTGGACGATGCCCTGCGCGGGATCGCCAAGCCCGATCAGGGGAATGCCGCGTTCGGTAACCTCCCGCCGGAACGCGCGCACCGTCGGCGCCATCACGGGATAGGTCTCTTCCGTCCGGCCCGGCGCGGTCGCGACGGTGTGATCGATCACCGCCAGGGTGCGCGCGACATCGGCCACCGCGAGGTTGCGCTCGCGCAGCGTCTCGAAGGCGGGCAGCGAGGTCATGTCGTGGAGAAAGACGCGATCCAGCGACAGCAGGTCCCGCGTTCCGTACGTCCTGGCCGTATGGGATTGCCAGATCTTCTCGAACAGCGTCCGCGGCATGCCCCTACTCGCCTGTGATGCCAAGCGCGCGGACAAGCTCGCCCCGTGCCTTGTAGTCGATGTCGATCTGGCGCCTGAAGTCGTCCTGGCTGCCGCCCGTTGCGACCATGCCCTGCTTGTCGAGCCATGTGCGCATCGTCTCCGTTGCGAGGATCGCGTTGATCTCCTTGTTGAGGGCCGCGATCACCGGCGGTGGCGTCTGCTTCGGCAGCATCAGTCCGATATAGCTGATGATCTTGAAGCCGGGATACGTCTCGCTGATGGCCGGCACGCCCGGCAGCAACGGGTAGCGCTGCTCGGACGTGACGCCGAGCAGCTTGATCTGACCTGCCGTTGCCAGCGGCTCCACGGCCGTGGGTGCGCCGAAGATCAGCGGTATCTGCCCCGCAAGAAGGTCGCTCACCGACGCCGCCGTTCCCTTGTAGGGAATGTGGGTCATGGTGAATCCGCCGGACTTCTGCAGCATCTCGCCGGCGAGGCGATGCGGCGTCGAAGCGCCGGCGCTGCCAAAGCTCAGCGCCTGCGGCTTCTGCTTGCCGAAAGCCACAAGCTCGGCAACAGAATTGGCCGGCAAGTCCTTGGCCGCGGCCAGCAACAGGGGCGACCAGGCGACACTGACGACGGGCTCCATCGCCTTGGAAAGATCGAAATGGTTGCTGGAGGCAAGGTGCGGATCGATGGTGAGCATCGCGTCCGTCACCATCAGCACCGTGTATCCGTCCGGCTCCGCCCGCGCCGCCGCCTGCGCAGCGATCATGCCGTTGGCGCCGGTCTTGTTCTCGATCACGACGGAGATCTTGAAGGTGTCGCCGAGTTGCTTGCCGATGATGCGCGCAAGCGCGTCGGCCTGGCCTCCCGCGGAATAGCCGACCAGGATCGTGATCGTTCGCGCGGGATAGGCTTGCGCCCTTGCAGGCTCCACCATCGCAACCAGCCCAAGCAGCGCGATCGCGGCTGCCGGAATACGCGCTTTCCAACGAAGCAGCATGCGGGACATCATCATCCCTTTCCTCCCTGTTGCAGCATGGTGGCTCGGCCACTCTCTTATTTTATGCAGGCACGTTCGCGGACGCGCTCAATATGCCGGTAGCGCGGAGATCGGCGATCTCGCGCGCCGAATATCCGGCCGTGCCGAGGATGTCGTCGGTGTGTTCGCCAATGCGAGGCGGCTGGCGTTCAAGGCCCGGCCGGTCGCGCGCGTCGCCGAACTCGACGGGCAGCGCCGGAATTCCGACCAGCGGTCCGCCGCCAAAGCCGGCGATGGCCGTTGCAAGCAGTCCGCCATTGGCCAGCAGATGCGGATCGAGCGACAGTTCATCCGGCCGCCCCACCCGCGAATACGCCACGCGTGCAGTTTCGCATTTGGCGAGAATCTCCTCGAGCGGCAGTTGCGTGATCCGTCGCTCCAGCTCAGGAAGCATCCAGTCGCGCGCCTCGCATCGATTGGCGTTGCCGATGAGCCTCGGATCGTCGCGCCAGTCGTCGAAGCCGAACGCGTCGCAGAAGCGCTGCCAGTGCCCGTCGGAGGTGCATCCGATGAAGACCTGGCCGCCATCCGATGCCGTGAAGACGTCGTACACGCCCCAGGCATTCTTTCGGGCCGGCATTGGCGGCATTGGTCCGCCGATCACGGCACTGCCGACGACGAGCGCGCCGAGCATGAAGGTCGCGCTCTCGAACAGCGAGCTCGAGACCTTCTGTCCCACGCCGGTGATGTCGCGTTCGCGCAGCGCCGACAGTGCCGCCACGACGCCGAACACGCCGCCGAGGATGTCGATCACGGGCGCGCCTGCGCGCAGCGGCCGGCCGGGCGGCCCCGTCATGTAGGCAAGGCCGGACTGCATCTGCACGACCTCGTCGAGTGCGCCCCGGTTCTCGTAGGGGCCTTTCAGAAAACCCTTCATCGACAGGTACACGAGCCGCGGGTTGATCTTGCGCAGATCGTCCCAGCTGCATTTCAGCCGCTCGATCGTCCCGGGTCCGAAATTCTCCAGCACGACATCGGCATCCTTCACCAGCCGGTGCACGATCGCCTGCCCCTCCGGCCGCTTCAGGTCGATCGCGATGGAGCGCTTGTTGCGGTTGTAGGTCGCGAAGAATCCGGCTGCGAAGCCCGGCAGCCGGCGGGTCGGGTCGCCGTCGGCGGGCTCGATCTTCACGACGTCCGCGCCGAGATCGGCGAACAGAACGCCCGCGCACGGACCCATGATGGTATGGCCGAAATCGAGCACCTTCAGTCCGGCGAGCGGCTTCGCGGAGGTCATGCCCCGGCCCTCCGCCGCATGGCGGCGAGCGTGCCCGATCGCAGCGCGGCGCTTGGCAGGCGGTGTCCGACGATCCGCTCGGCAAGCCGTCCGGCCTCGATCAGCGCCTCGATGTCGAGGCCGGTTGCGATGCCCATTTCCTCGCACAGCAGCGCCAGCTCCTCGGTGGCGATGTTGCCGGGCGCACCCGGCTGTCCCGCGAACGGACAACCGCCGAGCCCTGCCACCGCGGCATCGAACGCGGTGACGCCAAGTCGCAACCCCTCATAGGCGCAGGCGATGCCCTGGCCGCGGGTATCGTGCAGATGCAGCGCGATCCGCAGATCGGCCCAGCGGTCGCGAACGGCGCCAACGGCCGCGGCGACCCGCCGCGGTGTGGCCCAGCCCATGGAATCGGCGAGCGACACCTCGCGCACCTCGATGCCGGCTTCGCGCGCGATCGTGAGCCCGTCCGACACGGTTTCGACCACCTTTGCCGCCGACACGTCGCCACCAAAGTTGCAGCCGAACGCGGCCATGACGATGATCTTGGCAATCGGCACGTCCGCCTGGCGGTGCGCGCGCACATAGTTTCGCATCGCCTCGACCTGCCCGGCACGATCGCGGTTGAGATTGCGAAGCGCGAACGGCTCGGAGGCGCTCAGCGAGATGAATCCGGCGAGGGTGAGCTTGCCCTTGAAAGCCGAGGCGCGTTGCAATCCGCTGTCGTTGAGCCACAGCGCCGTGTACGCGACATCTGCGCGGGGACTGAATCCCGCAACGACCTGCTCAGCGTCGGCCCAGCCCGGCACATGCTTGGGATTGACGAAGGACGCAACCTGAATGCGCGAGAGACCGGTCGCCGAGAGGGCGTCGATCAAGGCGATCTTGTCCGCGGTCGCGATCGGCCCCGGCTCGATCTGAAAGCCTTCGCGCGGCCCCTCCTCGGTGATGACGATCCTGTTCGGCAGGTCCATGCCGCGACACTCCCCGGAGCTGTTCTTATTGGTTCGGCCGGAGCTTGCCGGGCGCCAAGACATCTGACAAATATAATATGAAGATCGTCATGATCTGATTATTAGATCGATCGGGAGCAATGCGATGGCGCTCGGGTTACGGCAGATCAGATACTTCATCGCGATCGCCGACGCCGGCGTGCTGTCACGGGCCGCCGAGACCCTCAACATCGCGCAGTCCGCACTCAGCCATCACGTTGCGGCCCTCGAAGCCGATCTCGGCGTGAAGCTGCTGGAACGGCGGCCACGCGGCATCGCCCTGACCGCGGCCGGCCGCCGGCTCTACGAACATGGCAGCGCGGTGCTTGCGAGCCTGGGCAAGGCCGAGGAGGACGTGCGGACCTATAACGAGGCGGCAACGGGACCGGTGAGCCTCGGCCTCAGCCACACCGCGATCGCGATGGTCGCGCTCGATCTCATGAAGGCGGTCCGTACGCACTCTCCCGGCGTGCACCTGACAATCATCGAATCGCTGTCACCGGCACTGATCGAGCGCGTCCTCTCGGGCACGGTCGATCTCGCGCTGGCGTACAATCCGCCGCGGGATGCCCGGCTGGATGTGGAGTGGCTGCACGAGGAAGATCTCTTCCTGGTCGGACATCCGGGCCTGATCGGCCGGTCCTCCGGCCCGATTCCCTTCTCCGCCATTCCGCAGAAGAGCGTGCTCGGGCTGACGCCGCTACCGGCCTCCCGCGCCATCATCCAGACTCAGGTCCTGCGCAACCAGATCGTCCCGAGCCCAACGCTCGAGGTCGATTCCCTGTCGGCGCTGCGCATGGCGCTCGAAGCCGGGCTCGGATGTGCAATCCTCTCCCGCGCCACGGTCCTTGCAGACATCGCGGCTGAGAAATATCACGCCCGCCGCATCGTCGATCCGCCGCTGTCGCGTTCCCTCGCCCTGGTCGCACTCGCGGACCGGCCACAAACCAAGGCCTTCCTCGAGGTCCGCAGGACCGTGACGGAGGTCGTCCGTGCGGCCGTGAACGAACGACGATGGCCTGCGAAAAGGAGCGAACGGCAGCGCAGACGCCCCGGCTCCGGCGCGGCCAAGGCGCGATGAGAAAACCGCTGCGCGCTTTTCCGAATGACGCCTTAGCAGCTCTTCTGCTGCAGATGCTGGATGCATGTGCAGGTCGTCGACGACGACGAATACTTCACGTCGTAGTACGGAAAGCTCGACACGGCCGGGCTGTTCGTCGAGCAGCGCGGGAACAGGTAATAGCTGTCGCTCAGCTTCACGGTGCCGGTGATGGTGTAGCCGAGGTTCGTCTTGTAATCATAGGTAACCTCGCTGAGAATGAGCGAGATGTTCGCATTGCTGGGATTCTTCGGATCAGGCGCGGTGAACGAGGACAACGTCATCGGGTCACCCTTCTTTCTCGCCGCCGTCGAACCGGCAGTCGACTCGCTCCATTGGACAGTCGCGTTTCCACTGCCGTCGGTAGAGACTTCGGACACCGTGATCGTAATGAGCGAAGCGCCGCTGGAATCCTTGACGGGATAAGGCGCCATGATTGCCTGCGCCGAGCCGAGAATGGCTTGCATGCGCGCCGTGCTGATTGACGTGTTCTGCGTGACCATGTCGACGACACTGTGCGCGGTGGCGGTGACCTTGACGTTCATCGCCAGCCCGTTCCCGAGCTCGACGCCGCCGATGTAGAGCACCAGCATGAACGGCGCCACGATGGCGAACTCCGTCGCTGCAACAGCGCGGACATCGGCTAGCAGGCGCCGAGCGCGAGACGACAAGGCGGCGATCATCAGGAGGCTCCTGGCTCGTTCTGGAACGCGGCCGACGACGTGAGCAGCCGGTTGCCGGTCGAAAGGTTCGAGAGGTTGAAACCGAGCGGCCCGAGCATGACGGGCCAGACATACATCACCCTGAGAATGACGATGTCACCGGCATCTCCCGGATTGTATTGCCAGGTGTTCGTGACGGCCCCGGAACCGTCGAAGGTCAAGGTCGGCATGCCCGTGTTGGCGGCGGACCACGAATTGGCCACCTGCAGGTCAACCATCAGACCACTGCAGGTGAACAGGATCGAGATCTGATCGCAGACCTTCTGCTTGAAGGCGGCCTGGGTCATCTGCGCAGACTGCACCTGCCCGGTCATGACCAGGCGCGCGGATTGACGCGTGATGTTCTCGAGCAGCTGTTGGGCAAAGAAGACGAGGAACGTCTGAATCAGCGCGATGATGAGGGCGAGGAACGGCGCGGCCACGAGCGCGAATTCGACGGCCGTGGCGCCCCTGCTGTCCCGCGCGAAAGCAGCGCAGCGATTGCGGCGTCTCGTCGTTGTTGCAACACCCGGCCCCGTCATGGTGCTTTTCTCTACTGTACGAGGCTGGCCGTGCTGGACGCAACCTTGATGAAGAGGTTGGTCAGCGCCGCGGAAATGTCGCCACCTGTCTGCACACTCGCATACAGGCCGGGCGATGCGCACGATTGCAGCCGTGTCGCGATCGTGCCGGTCGACGAGGACGGACTGTTGAACTGCGCGATGCGGGTGTTGTACCAGTTTTCGGTCGGCAGTGGCAGATACTCGGTGTAGAGCACCGCGATGCGAATGCCGCGATTCTTGATCGTCGTGCAGATCGCGGTATCGAGCGGCTGCTGGCATCGCAAAGTCGTCGAGTTGGCTGCCGGAAGCGCATAGGTGGCATTGGGGTCGCAGGTGCCTCCCGACTTCGGGATCAGCTTGTCCTCGACGCCGTCGGTGACGAGGAAGACCACCTCCTGCGGCGTATCGCCCGCCTGGTTGGTGCCGGTGCCCGGCGCAGGCATCACGTTGTTGACGCCCGTGAGGCCGCCCGAGATATCCGTACCGTAGTCGGTGGTGTAGATGCAGTTGCCGCTACTGTTGAGAACGGGGCAGTTCTGATGGTCGACCGTCAGGAGCTGAATATTGGGGATCTTCGTGCCGGCGGTAGTCGGCGTGGTCAGCGTCTGGATCGTGTTCAGGCCGTAGTCGAAGGTGTAGATGGCGGCATTGTAGGTGGTGTTGTTGATCGCCGACATGCACTGCATGACGCCACCCGAAACGCCCGACTGCGGGCACGTCCAGGGTCCGACCATCAGTTGCGTAACGGCGTTCGTCACGAGATCGATGCGCAGCTTGACGTTGTTCGCGCGCGCGACGGTGAGATTGTCCTTGTTCGTCGAGCTGGGATTTGCGTTGTTGGGATGCGCCTCATGGCAGGCGAACGCGCAATTTCTCGCGTAGGTGGGCTGGTTCTTCGTGGCCGCGATCATGTTGTTGATGTCGGCCTGGGTCGCCGCAATCGCCATCGATGGCGAGTCGTCCAGCAACAGGTAGAAGTTCATGTTCGGGGCGCTGGACGCCTTCGCCGTCGAGGTGCCGCCGATCTGCCAGGTCTGCTGGCCGAGAACGCCGGGGAAATTGTTGACGGACTGCGCGGTGTAGGAGACCGTGATGCTGCGCGCGAGGCCGGTGTCGGTGATGGTGACCGTCGGCGTCGGGACCGACGCCAGGCCGGCGAGGTTCGCCTTGGCTGCGAACACGGCTTCCGCGGTCGCCCTGACCACGGAGGTGTCGGTCTGCGTCAGCATCGCCGGCCTGACGGCGGCGATTGCGGCGGCGTCGGCGGCCGCGTTCAATTGCTCCCGCTTGCGCAATGCCAACGTATAGTCGAGCGCCATGCCCAGCAGAAAGATGGTGGGAACCATCATCAAGGCGAAGATGATGGCCACGTTAGCCTTTCGGTCTCTCGCGAAACGAAGCATTGCGCGGCGGAGCATTGCCCTTAACCCTGATTGCCGTGGTTGCGGCAGCGACACGTCCCAAAACGGGTGTGATCAGAGCGGATTGAAGGGGTATTCCACCTCATCACGTGTGGAACTATGGGGATGGGCTTCTTAATCAACGCTTACGGGCAATCCATAAACATGGACCGCAACAAATTGAGACGTGTCTTATTGAGTGGGCATCATTAACGCCAATTAAACAGGTTCCCGGAGATTGCAGCGATGGGGTGCAGGGACGCGTAATACGGGCGGCACCCCCGGTCGCCGGCGGCTTCGAGGCGCCGATCGCGCGCCTCCGCGCAGGCGGAGATCGAGGTCACTTCGCTTCCTTGTTCAATTCGATTGCGACCTCCGACATCCAGGAGCCCGGAGCTTCCATCAGGAAGGACTGATGAGTGGCCTTGGTCTGGATCGTCACCAGCGCGGCCACCGTGTTTCCTTCGATCCGGGCCTCGATCAGGCCATCCTTGTTCGTGCCGTAGACCTTGCCGCCCTGGCGGTATTCGCTCTCGAACCAGTTTCCCGAAAGCTCGGTCCCGCTCTGCTCGATGTTGGCGGACAGGACCATCTTGTACGCATCGCTCGCGCAGCGCAGGTCCAGGGTCAGCGACCGTCCGGGCCGCGTGACGTTGTACGCCACCTTGCAGCGAACCTTTTCACGCGGGCCGTCCGACGGCTTCATCGTGCCGGTGCCCGACCATGCGCCGGCCAGGCTGTCGAACACAGCCTCCGCGCGCAACGGGCTGATGCCGGCGAGCGCAAGCCAAATCCCGCCGACACCGATACGTCCGGCCATGGACTTCAATAGCATCTGCCAATCCTGATCCGTAAAATCCGCGCGCGTCCTACGCGTGAACAGCCGCGAGATGTTGGCGAAGATGTTTACAAATGTTGCGGAGATTGCCCGAACGTTGCCGCGCTGGGGGATTGCGGCTTGGCACGCTCGCCATGACGATGTTGAGGCGGGCATGCCCCACACCACGCTCTCGTGCCCCGGACGCAGCGCAACGCCCCCGGCGATGCGAAACATCGTCCGGTGCGGTGCGCTGCAGAGCCGGGACACGGGAGTGAGTGACGGCCGGGCCTCACGGCCTGATCGTCATGTTCTCCGGCGGCCCGGCCTTGCGCAGCGGCTCGGCCAGCCGCGCGAACTCGCACAGCAGCGACCGCGTCTTCCGGGGATCGATGATCTCCTCGACCCAGAATTTTTCGGCCGAGCGGAACGGCGAGCGCAGCTTGTTCAGCCGCTCCTCGATCTCCTTCAGTTTTGCGACCTTGTCCTCGGCCGCGTCGATGTCGGCGCGGTAGGCGGCTTCGATGCCGCCTTCGAGCGGCAGCGAACCCCAATAGGCCGACGGCCAGGCGTAGCGGATCGAGAAGCGGTCTGCCGGCTGATGCACGACGCCGGCGACGCCGAAGGCGTTGCGCAGGATCACGGTGCACCAGGGCACGGTGGTCTGGTTGACCGCCGCCATGGCGCGGACGCCGTGGCGGATGGTCGCGGCCTTCTCGGCATCGAGGCCGATCATGAAGCCCGGGCAGTCCATGAGATAGACCACCGGCAGATGGAAGGTCTCGGCGAAGTCGACCCAGCGCACCACCTTCTGGCACGCATCCGCCGTCCAGGAGCCGCCGTAATGGAAGCTGTCGCTGGCGAGCAGCAGCACCGCCCGGCCCTCGAGCCGCGCGAGACCGACAATGATCGGCTTGCCAAAGTTCTTGGCGACCTCGAAGAACGAGCCCTTGTCGACGACGGACTCGATGATGGGCCGCATCTTGTAGACCTGCTTGCGGTTGCGCGGCACCGCATTCATCAGCGCTTCGTCGCCGCGCTCCGGATTGTCGGTGCAGGGCAAGGTCGGCGGCAACTCGTAGACCGATGACGGCAGATAGGACAGGAAACGGCGCGCGCAGGCGAACGCCTCCTCTTCGGTGTCGACGGCATGGTCGACCGCGCCGGCGCGGGTCTGGATCTCGGCGCCGCCGAGCTCCTCCTTCGAGAGGTCCTGCCCCAGCGCCTTCACCACCGGCGGGCCCGCGACGAACATCGCGGACTTCCGCGTCATGATGGAGTAATGGCTGGCCGCAAGCCGAGCGGCGCCGAGGCCTGCGACCGAACCGAGGCCGAGCGCGACCACGGGCACGCGCGCCAGGTTCTCCGTCGTGAAGCGGTACCAGCGCGTGCCGCCGATGCCGCCGGGCAAATTGGCTGCGCCCTTGGTCTCGATGGTCTTGACCGAGCCGCCGCCGCCGGAGCCTTCGATGATGCGGACGATGGGCAGACGGAAGTCGTGCGCCATCTCTTCCGCCATCAGCGGCTTGGCGGAGATCGACGCATCCGCCGAGCCGCCGCGCACGGTGAAATCGTCACCGACCACGACCACGGTACGGCCGTCAACGCGCGCGCGGCCGAACACGCAGTTCGCCGGCGTCAGTTTCTTCAGATCGCCGCTGGTATCGTACTCACCGATGCCGGAGACGGCACCGATCTCGTGGAAGCTGCCTTTGTCGATCAGCTTGTCGATACGCTCCCGAACAGTCAGCCGGCCCTGGTCATGCTGTCGCTTGACCTTGTCAACGCCGCCCATCTCCCGCGCGAAGGCTTCGCGCCGGGCGAGCTCGTCGAGTTCCGGCTTCCAGTTCATTTACTCCCTCCGAATTGATCGGCTTGTTATTGTTATGCACCGCCATTGCGACCGGTTTGCGCGAGATGCGGTTGTTGAAGACGTCGCCTTCCGCGCCCTCCATCAGGCTGCCGAGCGAGCGGCCGAGCGCGAGCATGAGCGGAGCAACCTCGTCATGCAGACGCTGCTCGTCATACATCGCCGAGAGAAGACCGATCGTGATGACGACGAAGGTCTGATACTGCGGCGACCAGATCGGCACCGCGAGGCCGTTGATGTGCGGGCTCCACAGGCCGCACGCCACGACATAGCCGCGTTCGCGCAGCGACTGCCGGTTGGCGTCGATGCGAGGCTTGAGGATCTTCGCCGCCTCGGGCGCTTCGCGCTCCATCTCCGCAATGAAGGCATCGCCGACTTCCGGCGCCAGCGCCGCGGTGTAGGCCGCGCCTGCCGCGGTCGAGGCCATCGAGATGCGGCTGCCGGTGCCCTCGTGCAGGCCGAGCGCAGAGGCCGAGCGCGCGAACTGGAGATAGACGAGATGGAAGCGATCGGGCACGACGAAGCCGACCGTGCCAGGCAATTGCTCGGCGATTTCCTGCAGCCGCTGGCGGATCATGCTGCGCAGCTGCGCGCCCTTCATCATCGAGGCGCTCATCGCCACCGCGCTCGGGCCGATGCGATACTTTTGGTCACGCGGCAGGTAAACCAGTTGCCCCATGCGCGTCAGCGTGTGCGTGAGCCGCGACACCGTCGAGCGCGGCAGGCCGCAGCGATTTGAAATCTCGAGATTGCCGAGCCTTGCCTCGTGGCCCTCGAAGCATCGCAACACGTCGAACGCGCGCGACACCACCTGGATGACATCACCCTCACCGGCTTCGCCAGCGAGCGCACCTTGCCTACTCAACCGCTCCGAACGTCGTCCCATGATCCCTACCGTTTGTTCCGCTCTGCGGAATTAAATTCCACTTGCAGACGAAGCTACCTCAGGCATTTTGCAACGACAACAAAAAGGCGATTGGCATGCCAGAAATAAAGATCGTCACTGAAATCGCGGGGCGCATCTGCGCAACTCCCGTGCAGGTTGGAGGAACCGTCGCGGATGGTGATGACGTTGTGGTCGTCGAAGCGATGAAGATGGAGATCCCGGTGCCCTCGCCCGCCAGCGGCACGATCACATCGCTTCTGGTGAAGCTCGACGATGTCGTTGCCGAGGGACAGGCGATCGCGATCGTCGCGAACTGACTGCGTTATCCGTGGGTTTCCGCGACAATCTGTCAGTCGCGTTCCTGCATGCGCGGGACAGCGTTGCCATCGCGTGATGCGGATGACATGATCCGATTCAAACAAAAATCTGTTTCAAACAAAGAATGAAAGTCTTCGCGGCAAAGCGAGGATCATTGGAGGGAAACATGCTTCGTGGGCTGCTCATGCTCGCGCCTGCCTTGGTGGCGGGCATTTCTTTTGCGTCTACACGCTATGCATTCGCCGAAGACATCAAGCTGCCGGCGACATTGACGTTCACCGCCTATGACACCGGCACCGCCGGCTTCAACATCGCGGTCGGCGTCGGCAAGATGATGAAGGACAAATACAGCACCGACGTGCGCGTGCTGCCCGCAGGCAATGACGTCGCCCGCCTCGCGCCGCTGCGCGCCAAGCGCGCGGCCTCCGCCGCGATGGGATCGGGCACCTATTTCGCGCAGGAGGGCGTGTTCGAGTTCGGCTCGAAGGAATGGGGCCCGCAACCGCTCCAGACCCTGCTCTCGACCGTCGACTGCAATTGCGCCTCGCTCGCCGTCGCAGCGGATACCGGCGTGAAGGAGCTGAAGGACCTCAAGGGCAAGCGCGTCGGCTTCGTGGTCGGCTCGCCCGCGCTGAACCAGAACTCGCTCGCGGTGCTCGCCTTTGCCGGGCTGACGCAGAAGGACGTCAAGGCGGTCGAGTTCGCAAGCTACGGCGCGATGTGGAAGGGCCTGATCAACAACGATGTCGACGCCGCCTTCGGCACCACCATCACCGGCCCCGCCAAGGAAGCCGAGACCTCGCCGCGCGGTCTGATCTGGCCACCGCTACCGGCCAAGGACAAGGAGGGCTGGGCGCGGATGCAGAAGGTCGGCTCGTTCTTCTTCCCGCAGACTGCGACCTGCGGCGCCGGCATCTCGCCGGAGAAGCCGGTCGAGCTCGGCAATTACCCCTACCCGATCTTCGTCGCCTATGCCTCGCAGCCGGCCGATCAAGTCTACGCCATCACCAAGGCGATGATCGTGAACTACGATGCCTACAAGGACTCCGCACCCGGCGCAGGCGGCCTTGCCGCCGACCGCCAGACCAAGAACTGGGTGGTGCCGGTGCATCCCGGCGCCGTGAAGGCGCTGAAGGAATCCGGGCAATGGAGCGATGCCCAGGACGCGCACAACAACAAGCTGATCAAGCGTCAGGAGGTGCTCGCCGCGGCGTGGACGGATTACGGCAAGTCCAATCCGCCATCGGATGACAAGGCGTTTCTCGACGGCTGGATGAAGGCGCGCGCGGCGGCGCTGGCCAAAGCCGACATGCCGAACGGATTCGAGGAATAGAAGGTGCTGAGATTGAGCTTGGTCGTTGCTGCGCGACAGGTGCGCCCCCTCCCCCGCTTGCGGGGGAGGGTTGGGGAGAGGGCGTCTCCACGGCGGGATTCCCCCAGAGGAGAAAGCCCTCACCCGGCGCTGCGCGCCGACCTCTCCAGCAAGCGGGAGAGGTTGCAGAGCCTGCGGCCCGACCGATTCAACCAGCAGCCATTTGCTTCTATGAGCATTTAGCAGCCCACGTCCGGGATCGATCATGTCTGCTTCAATCTCCACCGGCCCCCAGGACGAAGCCAGGCGCGTCGTGTTCGAGGATCCGCATCTCGGCGCCGCCGCTGACTTGCAGGAATCCGAGGTCACGCGCGTCCGCACCTTGAAGGGCGCTTGGCGCTGGGTGCTGATGGCGGCCACGGCGGCGACCATCCTGTTGTGTGTGAACCAACAATTCTCGCTGCGGTTCTTCATCGACTACACCCAGCTCAACACCGAATACTTCTATCTGCTGATCGCCCTGATGCTGCCCTTCACCTTCCTGATCTTCCCGGGATCGGAGAAGGCGCCGCTCGACCGCATCCCCTGGTACGACCTTCTGCTGTTCGCGGCGACCTTCGGCTCGGCGATCTGGCTGATGCTCAACATCCGCAAGGCGGCCCAGCTCGGCTGGGAGTTCGACGGCGCGCCCACCAACGTGATCGCCGCGGGGCTCGTCATGTGGTTCGTGCTGATGGAGGCGCTGCGCCGTACCGGCGGCTGGAGCCTGCTGCTCAGCGTGCTGCCCTTCACGCTCTATCCGCTGTTTGCGGATTCGAGCTGGCTTGGGCCGTTCCGCGGCACGCAATCGACGCTGCAGCAGACGACCTCCTATCACATGCTCTCCGGCGAGAGCCTGCTCGGGATTCCCATCCAGGCCTTTGCCGACACGGTGATCGGATTCCTGGTGTTCGGCACCGCGCTGATGATGACGGGTGCGGGAAAGTTCTTCATCAACATCGCCTTTGCGATGTGCGGCACCTTCCGCGGCGGCGCTGCAAAGGTCTGCGTGTTCGCATCCGGCTTGCTCGGCACCGTCGGCGGCAGCATCGTCTCCAACGTGCTGACCGCCGGCACGATGACGATCCCCGCGATGAAGAAGACCGGCTTCACGCCCTCCTATTCCGGCGCGATCGAGGCCTGCGCCTCGACCGGCGCGGTGCTGGCGCCGCCGGTGCTGGGTGCCACCGCCTTCGTCATGGCGCAGTTCATGAACACGGGCTATGCCGACGTCGCGCTCGCCGCGACCATTCCTTCGGTGCTCTATTATGCCGGCCTGTTCGCGCAAGTCGACGCCTATGCCGCCCGTCACAAGCTGAAGGGCCTGCCGCGCGCCGAGCTGCCGCGGTTCTGGGATGCGTTCAAGGAGGGCTGGTACTATCTCTTCGTGATCGTCGTGCTCGTGGTGATGCTGCTCTACTTCAAGCGCGAGAGCCATGCGCCGTTCTATGCCTCGGTGCTGCTGGTGATCCTGCACCAATGGTCGGGTCCGGCGCGGTGGAAGCTCGGCAACACGCTGGTGCTGGCAGCCTCGGTCGCAGCAACGGCTGCGATGTTCTGGTACGGCGTGCTCAATGCCGCGCTGTGGGGCATGTGCCTTCTGGCGGCGCTGAACGAATTCTTCCCCGGCAAGAACTGGGGCGGCGCGCGCTGGCTGCAATTCCTCGAGCTCAACGGCAAGACGTTCGTCGAGCTGATCGCGATCCTCGCCGGCTGTGGCCTTTTGATCGGCGCCTTCTCGCTCACCGGCGTGATCTCGAGCCTCGCCAACGACCTGCTCAGCATCGCTGGCGGCGATGCCTTCCTGCTGCTGATCATGTGCGCGATCACCAGCCTGATCCTGGGGCTCGGGCTGACCACGACCTCCTGCTACATCTTCCTCGCCATCCTGGTGGCGCCCGCGCTGGAGAAGCTCGGGCTCAACAAGATGGCCGTGCACATGTTCATCTTCTACTGGGGCATGCTGTCCTCGATCACCCCGCCGGTGGCGATCGCCTCCTTCGCGGCGGCCGGCATCGCCGGTGCGCCCGCGATGAAGACCGGCTGGGAGAGCATGTGGGTCGGCAGCATCATCTACTTCATCCCGTTCTTCTTCGTGCTCAATCCGGCGCTGCTGCTCCAGGGCCCCAATCCGTATCTGGAGGCGCTTGGACTCACGGGACTTGCCTGTTTCGGTATCCTCTTCATCTGCGGCGGCATCCAGGGCTACCAGTCCTTCGTCGGCGACTTGCGCCGCGCCGGGATGCTGGAATGGCCGATCCGCGTGCTGCTGGTGATCGGCGGCTTCGTGGTCGCCACGCCCGGCGGCGGCATCATGCCGCTGTCGCAGATGCAGGTGACGCTGCTCGGCCTTGCCATCCTCGCGCCCACGGTTCTGGTCGCCCTGCTGCTGGTCCGGCGGCAGGCCATGGTGCCGAACGGGTTGCACACACCCTGATTGCGTTGCACAAGAGAGGCGATGACATCGCCTCTCGCCTCCGCCTGGACCCGCTCGAACCCGCCTTTGCTGCGGTTTCTGAATACGTGCCTCAACGAATTCTCGGCCGAAACGTCCGGCCATGTGGCCGACTACATCCCCGAACTCGGCAAGGCCGACCCTGCCTATTTTGGCATCAGCCTCGCCACGCTGGACGGCCATGTCTATGAAGTCGGCGACAGCCGGGTGCCCTTCACCATCCAGTCGATGTCAAAGCCGTTCGTATTCGCGCTGGCGCTGGACCTGCTGGGCGCGAGCAAGGTCGAGAGCGCGATCGGCGTCGAGCCGTCGGGCGATCCCTTCAACTCGATCCGGCTCAATTCCGACAACCATCCGTTCAACCCGATGGTCAATGCCGGCGCGATCGCCTGCACCGGACTGATCTACGACAGCAAGGGCCCCGAAGCGTTCGAGCAGATCCGCCTCGCGCTCAGTCGCTTTGCCGGCCGCGACCTCGCCGTGGAAGAGGCCGTGTACACGTCGGAAAGCCAAACCGGCGACCGCAACCGCGCCATCGGCTATCTGCTCAAGACCAATGCGGTGATCTCCGACAATGTCGCCGCCGTGCTCGACGTCTATTTCCGGCAATGCGCGGTGCTCGTTACCGCGCGCGACATCGCGGTGATGGCGGCGACCCTCGCCAATCGCGGCGTCAATCCGGTGACCGGCGAGCAGGTGATGACGCCGTATGCGATCTCGCGCACGCTGTCGGTGATGACCTCGTCGGGCATGTACGACTATGCCGGCGAATGGATCTACCGGATCGGCATCCCCGCCAAGAGCGGCGTCGGCGGCGGCATCCTCGCCGCGCTCCCTGCCCGCCTCGGCCTCGGCAGCTATTCGCCAAAACTCGACAAGCACGGCAACAGCGTGCGCGGCATCAAGGTCTGCGAGGCGCTGTCCTCGCATTACGACCTGCATATGCTCAACCGCAGCGACGACGCGCGCAACGCCGTCATCGCCGACTACGACATCGGCAAGAGCCCGTCCCGCCGCGTGCGCCGGCCGCAGGAGCGCGAGATCCTGGCCGCGCATGAGCAGGAGGTGCGCATCATCGAGCTGGTCGGCACGCTGTCGCTGTCGGCGGTTGACTACGTCTCGCGCCGGCTCGCGGGGCGGCCGCGGCCGCAATTCGTGATCTTCGACCTCCACCGCGTGACCTCGACCACGCGCGCCGGTGCGCGTCTCGTCGCCGAAGCCTTCGAGGAGCTCGCCGCACTCAATGTCACCGTTGTCCTGTCCGGCGTCCGGCGCGCCTCCAAGGAGTGGAACAGCTTGCGCGAATGGACCGCGGAGCTGAAGAACGTGCGCGACTTCTACTTGCTCGACACCGCGATCGAATGGGCCGAAGACCAGATCGTCTACCGCTATGGCGGCTCGATCGATTTTCATGAGACCACCGAGCTCGCCGAACAGCCGCTGCTGGCAGGGCTGAGCGAGCAGGAGCTGACCGATCTCGCCTCGCTCTGCACCATCAGGACCTATCAGTCCGGCGCAAAAATCCTCACCACCGGCGATGCTGCCGACGCCCTGTTCTTCCTGCGCAGCGGCGCCGTACATGTCACGCTGCCCGACGGCGTGAGGCTCGCGACCCTGACCGCCGGCATGGCGTTCGGCGAGATGGCGCTGCTGGAGCAGACCCGCTCGGCCGACGTCTTCGCCGACATGGCAGCGACGGCGTTCGAAGTGCCGCTGAAGGATTTCGAGCGCTTCC
The DNA here is from genome assembly GCF_054063675.1 of Bradyrhizobium sp. USDA 376. Classification (NCBI taxonomy): domain Bacteria; kingdom Pseudomonadati; phylum Pseudomonadota; class Alphaproteobacteria; order Hyphomicrobiales; family Nitrobacteraceae; genus Bradyrhizobium; species Bradyrhizobium sp. USDA 376. Next base: position 5,749,995 of record NZ_JBSSGN010000001.1, on the reverse strand, counting down.
GCGAGCAACACCCGCGCGCCAGCGAGTGCATCATGCGCAACCTCGCCCGGCTGCTGGCCGACCGCCTGATCGTCGCCAACGCGAAGGTGGATATTCTGACGTCGACGTAGCGAGCTGAGGTCCCTCACCTCTCCCCGACGGGGAGAGGTCGGATTGCGAAGCAATCCGGGTGAGGGGCCGCAGCGTACAATTGCGACTGGAACCCCTCACCCGGATCGCATCTCCCGATGCGATCCGACCTCTCCCTACGGGAGAGGTGATCCCGTCCCCAGCTCATACCTGGCCTAGCGGCTCGCAGCTTCGCTCAGCCGCCGCTTGATCTTCGCCGCGCTCTTTTCGAGCAGTTCGGACGGCTTCTGGCCGGTCGCTGCGCAGAGGCAGGCCCAGTAGTAGATGACATCGCCGAGCTCATCGACGAGACCCGCCTGGTCGAGCCAGTTGTCGCGCAGCAGCTTCTTGATGTGGTCGGCGACCTCGCCGGCCTCGCCCGCGAGGCCGAGGCCGAGATAGGACAGCCGCTCGTTGGACGGATGCTCGTCGACTTTCGCAACGCTCGCGGCCCAGACCGCATATTCATCGATCGTCATGAGCATCCCTCGCCGCTTGTGTCGGATCAGCCCACCACTTCGGTGACCGGCTGGAGGTCGATCTCGAAGGTCTCCAGGAACTTTGACGTCATGATGTAGAAGCCGACCGAGAGCTGCAATTCGACCAGCGCGGCCGGCGTGAGCTTCGACGCGATCGCTCTGAAGGTCGCATCCGTCGGCTTGTTCAATTTTACGATCTCGTCGGTGAAGACGAGCGCGGCGCGCTGCACCTCGTTGAAACAGCTCGCGGCCTGCCAGTTCTCGAGCGCCTCGTTCTGCTCGTCGGTGACGCCGACATTCCTGCCGATGCGCTTGTGCGCGACAATCTCGTACGGAGCCTGGCACAGGATACCGGTGCGCGTGATCGCAAGCTCGCGCACGACCGGATCGAGCTCGCCCTTGTGCCTGATCGCGCCACCCAGGCGGCAGTACTGCTCAAAATAGCTCGGCGAGTGCGCCATCATCCGGAAGATGTTGGCGTGGCGGTTCTTGTCGAGGATTTCGCGGGTGCGGTCGGATGCCTTGGACGGGTCGCTGTACTGAATGCGGGCCATGATTTTCCTGAAGTTTTCCCTGATCTTTTGATGCTTCTTGTCGCCATCGGCGAGAGTTCCCCGAAACTGTAATTGCCAGCGGACGCAGGAGCAACATCATCGAGTCAAAATGCCGCCGCATTGCTGATCGACCCTGACACAGTCGATATTCGCCGCGTGGGGACAAATCGCGGCGGATACTCGCAAGGGGTGTTCCGAGTAAAAACAATTGGCCGTCGTGCGCGCTTGCCGCGCCACGATGAGTCACGCCCAAGTCTAGGGAGAAAACGGCATGAAGGAAGCCACCAAGGGGGCGGCCTCGGGAGCGCTCGCGCATATGCTGGCGGTGACGGCGATGCTCGTCATCGCCAGCATCTTGTTCTACGGGCGTTGAGTAAAGCGTTTTAAGAGTTTTCGTCATTCCGGGGTGGCCCTCGCACAGGCCAGGCCCAGAATTCCCGTTCCAGGTTCGGTCTTCGGACCGCCCCCGAATGACGGATCCTACTATTTGCTCTTGGCCTTGTTCTTGGCAAAGTACGGCACGAGCTTTCCGGCGAACGGCTTGAAGCTCGCGACAACCGAATCGCCGATGGCGAGTCCGTTGTCACCATGCGCCATCATGCGAAAACCCTCGGCGCAATCGACCAGCAAAATGTTGTAGGGCACGTGCGCACGCGTCTCGGGCGTGGCGGCGCGGCATACCAGCGAGGTCGCGTACACCCTGCCCTTGCCGCTCGCGCGCGCCTCGCGCGGCTCCGATGCCCCGCAAGCCGCGCAGAAGGCGCGGTGGAAATACTGGACATGGCCGCACGAGGTGCAGGTCTGGTAGGTGATGGCTTCTTCGCCCTTGGTCCAGTCCGCTACACGCTTGCTCATCGCACCCGCTCCAGAAACATGCTGACATGGGACGACAGCACGCCGCCGTCACCGTGCAGCAGCGCAACGGAGGCGTCGCGCACCTGGCGATTCGCCGCCCGCCCCGTCATCTGCAAATGCGCCTCGACCAGATGCGCCATGGCGCCGCCGACACCGCAATGGCCATAGCTGAGCAGGCCGCCATGGGTGTTGAGCGGCATCGCCCCGTCGCGACCGAAATGGCCGGCGCGGACGCGTGCGGCCGCTTCGCCGCGGCCGGCAAGGCCGAGGTCTTCCAGCAGCATGGCCAGCGTGATCGTAAAACTGTCGTAGATTGCGGCGTAGCGCACGTCTGATATCGCAAGGCCTGTGGCTTCCTTCGCACGGGCGATGGAGATCTCGGCGCCGAGCTCGCTGAGTGCGGGGGCAGCCGTGACATGCTGATGGGTATGCGCCTGCGCGCAGCCGCGGATGCGCACGCCTGTCTCCCCGGTTCGCTCGCGGCTGATGACAAACGCCGCGCCGCCGTCGGACACCGGGCAGCAGTCGAGCAGTTTTAAGGGCATCGCCACCGGCTTCGAGGCCATGACGTCGGCGACCGTGATGGGATCGTGGAATTGCGCGCCGGGATGGGTGCAGGCGTGGCTGCGCATCAGCACCGCGAATTCGGCAAGGTCCTCTGCGCTCACGCCGTATTCATGCATATAGCGCGTGGCGACGAGGCCGTAATAGGCGGGAATGGTTGGGCCCAGCGGCACCTCGTAATCGGGATGGCCGACCTGCGCCAGCGCCTGGATCGAGGCGTCGCGGCTCTGTCCGGTGAGGCGGTTCTCGCCGGCAACGACCAGAACGTTGCGCGCGACGCCGGCTTCGACGAGATGATGCGCGAGCATGGTCATCGCGAGGCCCGTGGCGCCGCCGACCTGGACGGCGTGGGCGTAGGACGGGCGAATGCCGAAATGCTCGGCGAACACGGTGGCGAGCATGATGTGCGGGGAGACGGTGGAGTAGCCACAGAGGACGCCGTCGATCTCGGCGCGCTTCAGTCCGGCATCGTCGAGCGCGGCTTGCGCGGCCTTGCTCATCAGGTCGAGCGAGGACGAGCCCTCGTGCTTGCCGAAAGGCGTGAGGCCGACGCCGGTGATGAAGCTCATCGTCTCTCCTCCTCGTCATTCCGGGGCGGTCCGAAGGACCGAACCCGGAATCTCGAGATTCCGGGTTCGATGCTTACGCATCGCCCCGGAATGACGGATGAGAAAGCCGTGCTCATCGCTTCCTCCCTACTCCGGCGCCGAACGCGTGACGCCATCGCGGATCATGGCGGCGATCTCGTCGGCGGAGTATCCGATCTCGCGCAAAATCTCCGCGCCGTGCTCGTTGAGCCGCGGCGCGAGCCTGACAGGTTCGGCCTCCGTCTCGGACCAGGTCGCCGTCACCTTCATGCTGCGGATCGGGCCTTCGGTCGGATGGGTCACCACCGGAAAAAATCCGGTCGCCTCCAGATGCTCGTCGTGCAGGATCGAGGCGAGATCGTGCATTGGCATGACCGGCACGTCCGCCCTGGTGAGCAGCTCGATCCATTCCGCCGTGGTGCGAGTCTCGAAGATGCGCGCGAGCTCGGCATAGACGACGTCGATATTGGCGGCCCGGCCGGCGAAGGTGGCGAATTTGGGATCGGCGCGAAGATCGTCGCGGCCCGTCGCCTTGAAGAAATTCTCCCACTGCTTGTCGTTGTAGACGATGACGCTGAGATAGCCGTCCGAGGTCTTGTAAGGCCGCCGGTCGCGCGAGAGGTGGCGGGCATAGCCGCCCTTGTCGAGCGGCGGCTCATAGGTGAGCCCGCCCATGTGATCGCCCATGACGAAGCCGGCCATGGTCTCGAACATCGGGATGTCCAGACGCTGGCCGCGGCCGGTGCGGTCACGATGCACGAGGCTGGCGCAGATCGCGCCGACCGCGGTGAGGCCGACGATGCGGTCGACCAGCGCGTTCGGCACATAGCGCGGCACGCCGTCGCCGGTCTGCGCCATCAGTGCCGGCAACGCGGTTGCGCCCTGGATCAGATCGTCATAGGCGGGTTTTGCGGCATAGGGCCCGTCCTGGCCGAAGCCGAACACGCCGGCATAGACGAGGCGCGGGTTGATCTCGGAGACGACGTCATAGCCGAGCTGCAGCCGCGCCATCGCCTGCGGGCGGACGTTGTAGACCAGCACGTCGGCATCCTTCAGCATGCGCAGCACGGCTTCGCGCCCCGCGGGCTTCTTCAGGTCGAGGCAGATCGAGCGCTTGCTGCGGTTGGTGTTGAGGAACACCGGGCCCATGCCGGCATGGCGCATCGGGCCGATCAGGCGGGTGACATCGCCGTCGAGCGATTCCACCTTGACGACTTCAGCACCGTAGTCGCCGAGCATCTGGGTCGCATAGGGCCCCATCAGCACGGTGGTCATGTCAATGACCTTGATGCCCTTCAGCGGCCCCATCGTTCGCTCCCGATTGCGCGGGCTCTGGATGCGGCCCGGCGATTTCGGTCCAGCTAAAGACAGTGGCGCCGCGCACGCAAGGGCGGCCGGGGTATGGCCGCATGCGCCGCGTGGCGATATCGGCTGCTATTTCTTCTGGCGGGATTCCCGGATCTTCAAGAGCCGCTCGAGCTCGTCATTCTGCTGGTTGATCCGATCGGCGATCCGCGACTCGTTCTGCTCGCCGGAGGCGGCGGCGGCCTGCTCGATGAGCTGGCGGATATTGTCCTCGAGGATCGCGATGCGGTCGTTCAGTGCTTCGAGGGAAAGTGAATCTTCGTAGTTAGTGCTCATGATGCGCGTCTCGCCAATCAATCAGGAGCCGTAGGGTGGGCAAAGCGAAGCGTGCCCACCATGATCTAACGCAAGGAAAAGGTGGGCACGGCGCTTTCGCGCCTTTGCCCACCCTACGAGAGCTTACTTGAGCGGCTCGAGCACCGAAACGTAGTTGGCGACGGCCGCGCCGCCCATGTTGAAGATACCGCCGAGTTTCGCATTTTTGAGCTGCATGCCCTCGGGCGCCTGCCCTGCGAGCTGCATCGCGGTCATCACATGCATGGAGACGCCGGTGGCGCCGATCGGATGGCCCTTGGCCTTCAGGCCGCCGGACGGATTGACCGGCAGCTTGCCGTCCTTGAGCGTCCAGCCCTCCTTGATGGCGCGGGCGCCCTGCCCCCTCGGCGTCAGGCCCATCGCTTCGTACTCGATCAGCTCGGCGACGGTGAAGCAGTCATGGGTCTCGACGAAGGAGAGATCGGACAGCGTGATCCCGGCCTTTTCCAGCGCGCGCTGCCAGGCGACCGTGCAGCCCTCGAACTGGAGAATGTCGCGCTTGGACATCGGCAAAAAGTCCTGGGCATGCGCGGTGGCGCGGAAACCGATCGACTTGCTCATGCCCCTGGCGGTCTCGGCATCGGCCAAAACCAGCGCCGCCGCGCCGTCGGAGACCAGCGAGCAGTCGGTGCGCTTCAGGGGGCCGGCGACGTACGGGTTCTTCTCGCTCTCGGCGCGGCAGAAGTCGAAGCCAAAATCCTTGCGCATCTGGGCGAAGGGATTGGCGACGCCGTTCTTGTGGTTCTTGGCTGCGATCAGCGCCAGCGCATCGGACTGGTCGCCGTATTTCTGGAAATAGGAGCTGGCGATCTTGCCGAACACGCCGGCAAAGCCGCCGACCGTGTCGGCGTCCTCAGGCAGGTAGGAGGCCTTGAGCAGGTTCTTGCCGATCTCCGGGCCCGGCGTCCGCGTCATCTGCTCGACGCCGACGACCAGGACGATCTTGGCCGCGCCTGCGGCAATCGCACGCAGGCCCTGGTGCACCGCGGCGGAGCCGGTGGCACAGGCATTCTCGACGCGGGTCGCGGGCTTGAAGCGCAGCTTCGGGTCGGCCTGGAGCACCAGCGAGGCGGTAAAATCCTGCGGCGAGAAGCCGGCGTTGAAATGGCCAAGCACGATCTCGTCGACGTCGGAGGCGGAAATGCCGGCATCCGCCAGCGCCTCATTGGCGACGCGGGTGACGAGGCTTTCGACGGTTTCGGTGTCGAACTTGCCGAACGGCGTATGCGCCCATCCGACGATGCTGGCGGTCATGGTCTCTTCTCCCTGGGTCTTTCACCTGAGCTAAGTCTTAGCGCAGGGATGGCAAGACTTCACCCAGCTTTCAGGGCCTGGAGGGTGCGCTGGCAGATGGCAGTTATGCCGGCCCAGTTCCCGGCCCTGATCTCCGCCGTCGGGCACAGCCAGGAACCGCCGACCGCCACCACGTTGGGCTCGGCGAGCCAGGTCGCCGCATTGGCCTCGCCGACCCCGCCCGTGGGGCAGAACCGCACGCCCGGGAACGGGCCGCCGAGCGCCCGCAGGCCCTTGATGCCGCCCGCCTGCTCGGCCGGGAAGAATTTTGCGACATCGAAGCCGTAGGACAGCGCCATCATCAGCTCGGAGGCCGTGGCGATGCCCGGCGCAAACGGCAGGGAGCTGTCGGTTGCGACCTTGAGGAGATCAGGAGTCAGGCCCGGGCTGATGCCGAACGCGACGCCGAGCTTCTCGACACGGGTGAAGTCGGCCGGATTGAGGATGGTGCCGATGCCGACGACCGCCTCGGGGACCTCGGCCATCATCGCCCTCGCCGCCTCGATCGCGACGGGGGTGCGCAGGGTCACCTCCAGCGTGCGGACGCCGCCGGCAACCAGCGCACGCGCCAGCGGCACGGCGTCCTGGATGCGCTCGATGGTGAGGACGGGAATGACGGTCGCGGCCTTGAACAGCGCGACGAGGTGGTTCTGTTGGGCAGACGTGGTCATGGATCTCGATTCATTTGGTCGCTTTTTACTTGGTGGCCTGGCGAGAGGCCGCCGGTCGGTGCCGCTTCTTCGGCGGCATGGCATAGCCCGGAATGATGGCGCCGGGATAGCAGATCACGAGGCTGGCGAGGCGATGTCCGGCCTGGGCGGCCTCGACCGGCTCGGCGCCGGCCAGCCGGGCCGCAATGTAGGCCGCGGCGAAGCTGTCGCCGGCAGCAGTGGTGTCGACCACGGGCTTGGTCATGGGCTCGGCGCGGACCTCGCGGGTCCCCCCCGGAAAGCGCAGCAGGCTGACCGGCTCGGCCAGCCGGAACACCAGCTCCGGGGTCGGGATGCGCGCCATCAGCTGCTCGTGGCTCTCGCCGGGATAGAGCGCGAGCAGGTCCTCCGTCGAGGTCAGCACGATGTCGGCGGCTGCAAAGGCCGCGGCAAAGACCTCGCGGGCGACGTCGCGATCGGGCCAGCCGCGTGCGCGGAAATTGGTGTCGAACACGAAGCGGGTGCCGAGCAGGCGCGCACGCTTGATCGCCGCGAACAGGCGATCGCGTCCGGCCGCATCGTAGATCGAGAGCGTGATCGCGGAGAGATAGACGATGTCATAGCTCATCAGCGAGTTGAGCAGTTCGTCCGTCTCCGGCAGGCTCATCAGCTGGCGCGCCGCCGCGCTGTCGCGCCAGTGGAAGAACTGGCGCTCGCCCTTGGCATCTAGCTGGATCATGTAGAGGCCGGGCAGCTTGCCCGGCAGCCGCACGACACGCCGCGTGCCGACGCTCTCCGCATTCCAGGCCGCGATCATCTCATCGCTCAGGGCATCGTCGCCGAGCGCGGTGAGATAGTCGACCTTGACCTCGAGCCGCGCGAGATACACGGCCGTGTTGAGGGTGTCGCCGCCGAAGCCGCGCGAGTACAGCCCGCCGCCCTGCCCCTGCCCGGCAGACGCGCCTCCCTGGGCCTGCCGGAGCTCGACCATGCATTCGCCGATGCAAGCAACGCTCGCCATCGTCATATCCACGCTGTTCATCGGTTAGGTCAGGCGACGAAGTTGCCGCCGAGCTCGTCTTCGATGTGAATGCGGATGATATCGTCGAAATTCTTCTCGGCGGTGGTGAATCCGAGCTCGCGCGAGCGCTTTGCATCGAAATTGCGCGGCCAGCCGCCGACGATGCCGACGATGAAGGGATCGGGCTCGCGCTTGATACGGGCGGCGACTTTGTCGCCGGCAACCCGCTTCAGTGCCGCGATCTGCTCGCCGACGGTGGCCGACAGGCCGGGCATGGTCAGGTTGCGGCGCGGGCCGACGGTCGCGAGGTCCATGGTGCCGGCGTGGAGCAGGAAGCCGACCGCGGAGCGCGGCGTGGCGTGCCAGTGGCGGACGTCCTCGGAGACCGGGAGCACCGCTTCCTTGCCGGCCAGCGGCTCACGCAGGATGTTGGAGAAGAAGCCCGATGCCGCCTTGTTGGGCAGGCCGGGCCGGATGCAGATGGTCGGCAGGCGGATGCCGATGCCGTCGAGGAAGCCGCGGCGCGAATAGTCGGCAAGCAGGAGTTCGCCGATCGCCTTCTGGGTGCCGTAGCTGAGCAGCGGGGTGTGGAAGAACTCGTCGCCGATCGCATCCGGGAACGGCGCGCCGAACACCGCGATTGAGGACGTGAACACTACGCGCGGCTTGTAGCCGCCGCCGACGAGCCTGATCGCGTCGAGCAGCATCCGCGTGCCGTCGAGGTTGATGCGGTAGCCCTTGTCGAAATCGAGTTCGGCCTCGCCCGAGACGATCGCGGCGAGATGGAAGATCGCGTCGGGACGGCCGGCGATCAGTTTCTCGGCCGCGCCCGGCACGGCGAAATCGCCCGAGACGGTCTCGACGGGGAAACCGGCCTTCTCCGGTTTCTTCGGCTCGACCACGTCATGCATGGTCAGCTTGGTGATGTCGCTCTTGCCGAGCCGGCCGTCACGCAGCAGCCGTTCACAGAATTTGCGGCCAACCATGCCGGCGGCGCCGAGAACCAGAATGTGCAAGAGCTTAACTCCTTCTTATTGGCCGGAACGCGCCGCTCTTGAATTGTATTGGCGCGCCCTCAGGCAAGCCCCGCGATCATTCCTTCACGGCGCCGGTCATCGCCGACACATAATGCTCCACGAAGAAGGCGTAAAGGATGACGAGCGGCAGCGAGCCGGCCAGCGCCCCCGCCATCAGCGAGCCCCAGCGGTAGATGTCGCCGTCCACGAACTCGTTGACGATCGCCACCGGCACCGTCTTGTTGCTGGTCGATTGCAGGAATGTCAGGGCGTAGATGAACTCGTTCCAGCACAGGGTGAAGCAGAAGATGAAGGCCGAGATCAGGCCGGGAATCGCGAGCGGCAGCACGATCTTGATCAGGATCTGCCACCGGCTCGCCCCGTCGATCAGCGCGCATTCCTCGAGCTCGAACGGGATGGTCTTGAAATAGCCCATCAACAGCCAGGTCGAGAACGGGATCAGGATGGTCGGATAGGTCAGGATCAGCGCCAGCGGCGAATCGAACAGGCCGTACTGGAACACGACGGTGGCGAGCGGAATGAACAGGATCGACGGCGGCACCAGATAGGCGAGGAAGATCAGCCCGCCGACCAGGTGGGCCCCCTTGTAGCGCAACCGCACGATGGCATAGGCGGCCAGCACCGACGCGATGATCGAGAGCACCGTGGCGCAGACCGCCACGTACATCGTGTTCCAGAGCCAATGCGGATAGTAGCTCTCGAACAGCAGCTTGTGGAAATGCTTGAAGGTCGGATTCCAGGTCCAGAACGGGTTGTACCTGTCGAGATCGAGCAGCTGCTCGTCGGGTTTCACCGACGTCAGCGCCATCCAGTAGAACGGGAACAGCAGGATGACGACGATGATCGCGAGCGGCAGATACAGCGTCACGATCCGGCGCGGCACCGACTGCAGATAGCTCATGCCCTCGGTGTGATCGGCCGTAGGCCCCGAGCCCGACAGCACGTTCTTGAGATCGATGGATCTGGTGGGCAGGTCAGTCATTGCTCTCTCCCTGCTGCCATTTCCGGCGCTGCAATCCGAACCATGAGACCATGATCGCAGCGAGCAGGAACGGAATCATGGCGCTGGAGATCGCGGCCCCCTCGCCCAGCTGCCCGGCGATGATCGCGCGCTGATACGACAGGGTCGCCATCAGATGGGTGGCATTGACCGGGCCGCCGCGGGTCATGGCCCAGATCAGCTGGAAGTCGGTGAAGGTGAAGAGCACCGAGAACGTCATGACGACGGCGATGATCGGCGTCAGCAGCGGATAGGTGATGTGCCGGAAATTCTGCCAGCGGGTGGCGCCGTCGAGCGTTGCCGCCTCATAGAGCGACGGCGACACCGTCTGCAGGCCTGCGAGCAGCGTGATCGCCACGAACGGCACGCCACGCCAGATATTGGCGAAGATCACGCAAATGCGTGCCCAGGTCGTATCGCCAAGGAAGTTGATGTTCTGGTCGATCAGACCGAGATGCTTCAGCGACCAGGAGATGATGGAGAATTGCGAATCGAAGATCCACCAGAACGCGAGCGCCGAGAGAACCGTCGGCACGATGAAGGGGATGAGGACCATCGCGCGCAGCATCGCCTTGAACGGCATATTCTCGTTCAGCAGCAGTGCGAGATAGAGCCCGATCGCAAATTTGAGAGCGCTGGCGACGAAGGTGTACAGGAGCGTGTTGAACACCGACAGCCAGAAGATGGAATCGTCCCACAGCCACTCATAGTTCTCGGTGGCGACGAAGTGCCCGACCCTGCCGATACGGGTGTCCGTGAAGGACAGCCAGATGCCGAGCCCCAGCGGATAGGCCAGGAAGAAGATCAGGAACGCCATGGCCGGCACCATGAACCAGAAGCCGAGCCAGTTGCGATTGTGTTTGAGCTGGTTCCAGGCGCTCGCCTCTCTCATCTGAGGCTTGGCCCGGGGAATTGCGACATCAGCCATGCCCGATATCCCTGATCGAAATGTTGGCGAGCGGGCGGCCGGATGGCCGCCCGCCCCGTGATCCTCAACGATAGATGCGCTTCAGCTGGCGCTCGGCTTCCGTCATCGCGCCCTTCGCATCCTTGGCGCCCGTGCAGTAGTTGGCGAACATGTCGACGACGATGAAGTCGGCGATCGCGGTCGCCGCCTTCTCGCCGACCGTGCCGATGCCGGCCGCCGGCAGGGTCCGCTTGGAGGCCTGCGAGAACACGGCGTTCTTGGGATCCGCCGTCCAGATTGGCGCCGTCTCGTAGGCGTTCAGGGTCTGCGTCAGATAGCCCTGCGCGCCGTCCAGCCACTTCTCGTAGTTTTCCTTCTCCAGCATGAAGGCGACGAAGGCCTTCGCCGCGTTCGGATATTTGGTGAAGTTGAAGGCGAGGATCGGCAGCGCGAGCTGCAGCTCGGTCGGCTTGCCGACCGGGCCGACCGGCCAGAGCGCGTGATAGGTATCCGCGGTGAGTTCTTTCTTGGTCGCGTCGGTCTTGGCGGCCACGTAGATCGAGATGCCGTTCGCCGTGCAATAGAGCTCGCCGGCGAGGTACGCCTTGTTGTTGGAAGAGTCGTTCCAGGACGCCGTGCCCGGGATGAAGCTCTCATACAGCGCCTTGCAATACTCCAGCGCCTTCGCCGTCTCCGGCGAATTGATGATGATCTTGTCGTTCTGATCGACCGTGTAGGCGCCGTGGCCCCACAGCACCCAGTGCAGCCACGAATTGCCGTCACCCGAGGCGTGCCCGAGCGCGAAGCCGGCCGGCGTGTTGTTCGCCTTCAGGGCCTTGCACATCTCGAGGAAGCCGGGGAAGTCCTTCGGGAATTCCTTGAAGCCGGCCTTGTCGAGCGCCGACTTGCGGTAGGTCATGTAGCCGCCGTTGGTCGCGACGGGAATGCCGAGCCAGTCGTCGCCGAGCTTGCAGGTCTTGGCGGCCGCATCGGTCCAGCCGCCATACTTCTTGCCGAGATAATCGGCGACGTCGTTCATCTTCAGCACTTTGGTGGGGAAGAGCTGCGGCAGCGTGTGCAGACCCCAGGCAAGATCGAGCCCCGAGCCGGTGTTGGCCGCAACCGAGGCCTTCGGCTGCACGTCCTCGAAGGATTCGCTGAACACGTTCATCTCGGTGCCGGTCGCAGTCTTGAACGCCGCCACCATCGCGTTGAACGCATCGTCTTCCGCCGGCACAAAGCGCTTCCACCGCATCACGGTCAGCTTGGCGCCGGGCTCGGCCTTCCAGGGCGCGCTCTGCGCCCAGGCCCTGGCGAAGTCGAACAGCGCCGGCCCGGTCAGCATGCCGGTCGCAGCCAGAGCCGTTCCGCCTTGAAGCAGAGTCCGGCGGGTAAAGTCTTGCATGTTGTCCTCCCTGTGATGCTTTTTGTTGTCTTATGACTTGTCGTCGTTTGCGCTAGGCGTTCATGCGCTTGCCTGTCGCATCGTCGAACAGATGGACCAGCGACGGGTCGGGCTTCAGCCGCACCTTGTCGCCCGGATTGAACTGGTGACGCTCGCGGAACACGGCGACGACCTGCTCGCCGCCGAGCTTGGCGAACACCTGCGTCTCCGAGCCGGTCGGCTCGACCACGATGATCTCGGCCTCGGCGCCGTCATCGGCGATGGTGAAATGCTCGGGCCGCACGCCATAGACGGCGGGACGGCCGTCGGAGGCCGCCGGCGCAGTCTTGAGCGGCAGCTTGACGCCGTTCGGTCCCTCGAAGGTCGCAACGCCGTTGACGCGCACATGGCCCTTGAGGAAGTTCATGGCGGGCGAGCCGATGAAGCCGGCGACGAACTGGTTCTCCGGCTTGTCGTAGAGCTCGAGCGGCGTGCCCATCTGCTCGACGATGCCGTCATGCATGACGACGATCTTGTCGGCCATGGTCATGGCCTCGATCTGGTCGTGGGTGACGTAGACGGTGGTCGTCTTCAGCCGCTGGTGCAGCTCCTTGATCTCGGTGCGCATGGCGACGCGCAGCTTGGCGTCGAGGTTCGACAAGGGCTCGTCGAACAGGAAGACCTGGGGATCGCGCACGATGGCACGGCCCATGGCGACGCGCTGGCGCTGACCGCCGGAGAGCTGGCGCGGATAGCGGTCGAGCAGCGGCGACAGCGCCAGGATCTCGGCGGCGCGCTTGACGCGCTTGTTGATCTCATCTGAGCCGGCATTCCGCAGCTTCAGCGAGAAGCCCATGTTGTCGGCCACCGTCATGTGCGGATAGAGCGCGTAATTCTGGAACACCATCGCAATGTCCCGCTCCTTGGGCTGGACATTGTTGACGACGCGGTCGCCGATCGAGATCGTGCCGGAGGTGATGTTCTCGAGGCCTGCGAGCATGCGCAGAAGCGTCGACTTGCCGCAGCCGGAGGGGCCAACCAAAACGACGAACTGGCCGTCCTCGATCGGAATCGTGACGCCGTGCAGGACTTCAAAATTGCCGAACGATTTCCGCACGTCGCGGATTTGCACAGACGACATCTAGCTCCCTCCTCCGACTCAGGCGACGCAACTGTCACGCCGCCACCGTCTTGTTTTTCTGAACTTCGCCGAACGAAGCCCACTCTAGCAGGCTACATTGTCGGCAGTTTGCGCGGCTTTGGCAATTTGTCTTTGGTTAGTCGTTGCTGGTAGCGCTGTCAACGTTCCTTTGTTTGCGGCAGTGACTGTGTTAAGAGCAGCAAATGGGTCGAAAACGCACCAAGTCAGGCAAAATCCGGCTGGCGGAAGTCGCCGAGCTTGCCGGCGTGAGCCCGATTACAGCGTCCCGCTTCTTCCGCAATCCCGAAGCGCTGTCAGTCGCCAAGCGGACGCGGGTCGAAAGCGCGGCCAAGGAGCTCGGCTATGTGCCCAACCTCGCGGCACGCGCACTGGCCTCGCAGCGCACCGAGGTGATCGGTGTCTTGATTCCGTCACTCACCAACAACGTGTTTTCGGACGTGCTGCGCGGCATCTACGACGCGTCCGAAGGCAGCCGTTACTCGATCCAGTTGTCCAATACACGCTACAGTATTCTCCAGGAGGAGAAGCTGCTGCGCCTGTTTCTGGCGCAGAAGCCGGCCGGGCTGATCGTCACCGGCATCGACCAGACCGCTGAATCGCGCGCGATGCTGGAGGCGGCCGACTGCCCGATCGTGCAGATCATGGAGATCGGACCCAATCCGGTCGACATGATGATCGGCTTTTCCCACTATGATGCAGCACGCGCGGCGGTTGCCCACCTGTTCGCGCAAGGCCGCCGCAAGATCGGCTTCGTCGGCGCGCGCATGGATCCCAGGGTGCAGCGGCGGCTGGACGGATATGTCTCCGCCATGAAGGACGCCGGCCTGTTCGAGCAGCGCCTCGTCGTGACGACGGCGACGCCGACCTCGGTCACGCTCGGCGGCGCCCTCTTCACCGATCTCCTGGCGCGCCAGCCCGACCTCGACGCGGTGTTCTGCGCCAATGACGACCTCGCCCTCGGCGTGCTGTTCGAATGCCGCCGCCGCGAGATCGGCGTCCCCGAGCAGATCGCGATCGTCGGCTTCAACGATCTCGAGTTCATGGCCTCCGCCGTCCCCACCCTCACCAGCGTGCGCACCAACCGCTACGAGATGGGTAAGACGGCCGCCGCCATGCTGATCGAGGCGATCGAGGGACGGCGCCCGGAGCAGCCGGTGCTCGACCTCGGCTTCAAGGTGATCGAGCGGCAAAGCTCGTCGGCGCGGCACTCGGACAACAGGCCAGCCGTAGGCGCCGCACCGAACAAAATGGTAGCGTTACCAAGCAGCCATGACTAGTATCGCACTTGTGAGGAAACGACCCGCCAACGGGCAGGCAGACCATCGCTCACGCCGTTGGGCATCGCACAAGCCGACAGCCCAAGATCCACGCCGGTGACTGACGCCAGTGCGTTTGCATTGCAGGAGAAAACAACAATGACAAAAAAGCCAACCAATGGGCATGCGGCCGGCAACGGCACCCGCCGCCACCTTCGCTCGCAGGAATGGTTCAACAACCCGCATAATCCGGGCATGACCGCGCTCTATATGGAGCGCTACCTGAACTACGGCCTCACCCGCGCCGAGCTCCAGTCCGGCAAGCCGATCATCGGCATCGCCCAGACCGGCAACGACCTTTCCCCCTGCAACCGCCACCATATCGAGCTCGCCCACCGCGTCCGCGAGGGCATCCGCGAGGCCGGCGGCATTGCGATGGAATTCCCGACCCACCCCATTCAGGAGACCGGCAAGCGCCCGACCGCGGCGCTCGATCGCAACCTCGCCTATCTCGGCCTGGTCGAGATCCTCTACGGCTATCCGCTCGACGGCGTGGTGCTGACCACCGGCTGCGACAAGACGACGCCGGCCTGCATGATGGCGGCGGCGACCGTCAACCTGCCCGCGATCGTGCTGTCGGGCGGCCCGATGTTGAACGGCTGGCACGACGGCGAGCGCACCGGCTCCGGCACCATCGTCTGGAAGTCGCGCGAGCGGCTCGCCGCCGGCGAGATCGACTATGAGGAGTTCATGGAGATCGTGGCCTCCTCGGCGCCCTCGGTCGGCCATTGCAACACCATGGGCACGGCCTCGACCATGAACGGGCTGGCCGAAGCGCTCGGCTTCTCGCTGCCGGGCTGCGCGGCGATCCCCGCGCCCTATCGCGAGCGCGGCCAGATCGCCTACGAGACCGGCAAGCGCATCGTCGAGATGGTCTGGGAAGATCTCAAGCCCTCGGACATCCTCACCCGCAAGGCGTTCGAGAACTGCATCGTGATCAACTCGGCGATCGGCGGCTCGACCAACGCGCCGATCCACATCAACGCGCTGGCCCGCCACATCGGCGTCGAGCTGTCGATCGACGACTGGCAGAAGGTCGGCCACGACGTGCCGCTGCTGGTCAACATGCAGCCGGCCGGCTTCTATCTCGGCGAAGAATTCCACCGCGCGGGCGGCGTGCCGGCGGTGGTGCGCGAGCTGATGAAGCACAAGCGCATTCATGAGGATGCGGTCACGGTCAACGGCCGCGGCATCGGCGAGAACTGTAAGGATGCGCCCAAGCCCGACAACGACGTGATCTTTGCCTACGACAAGCCGCTGGTGAAGGATGCCGGCTTCCTGGTGCTGAAGGGCAATCTGTTCGATTCCGCGATCATGAAGACCAGCGTGATCTCCAAGGAGTTTCGCGATCGCTATCTCAGCAACCCCAAGGATCTGAACGCCTTCGAGGGCCGCGCCATCGTGTTTCGAGGGTCCGGAGGATTATCACGAGCGGATCGACGATCCCGCGCTCGACATCGACGAGCGCTGCGTGCTGTTCATCCGCGGCACCGGGCCGATCGGCTACCCCGGCGGCGCCGAGGTCGTGAACATGCAGCCGCCGGCGGCGCTGATCAAACGCGGCATCCTGTCCCTGCCCTGCATCGGCGACGGCCGCCAGTCCGGCACCTCGGGCTCGCCGTCGATTCTCAATGCTTCGCCGGAAGCTGCCGCCAATGGCGGCCTTGCGATCCTGAAGACCGGCGACAAGGTGCGCATCGACCTCAACAAGGGCAGCGCCAACATCCTGATCCCGGACGAGGAGCTGAAGCAGCGCCACGCCGAGCTCAAGGCCAATGGCGGCTTCAAGCATCCGCCGAACCAGACGCCGTGGCAGGAGATCTACCGCAACACCGTCGGCCAGCAATCGACCGGCGCCTGCATGGAGCTCGCGACGCGCTACCAGAACGTCGCCGGCACCTTTGGTGTGGCGCGGGATAATCACTGACAACTGTCATTCCGGGGCGCGACGAAGTCGCGAGCCCGGAATCCATTGATCAGCCGACGCTGTGGCCCGATGGATTCTCAGGTGCGCAATTGCGCACCGTAGTTCGCGCCAAGAGGCGCGCCCCGGAATGACGACAAAAAATTCAGAGGAGAACAAGAACATGGCAGACCGCCTCAAGGGTAAGCGCGCCGTCGTCACGGCAGCGGCAGCAGGCATCGGGCGCGCTTGCGCCATCGCATTCGCGCGTGAAGGCGCAGCCGTGATCGCCACCGACATCAACGAGGCCGGCATCGCGAACCTGACCAAGGAAGGCATCGCCGAGGTCGCCAAGCTCGACGTCCGCAACACCGCCGACGTC
The DNA here is from genome assembly GCF_054063675.1 of Bradyrhizobium sp. USDA 376. NCBI lineage: Bacteria > Pseudomonadati > Pseudomonadota > Alphaproteobacteria > Hyphomicrobiales > Nitrobacteraceae > Bradyrhizobium > Bradyrhizobium sp. USDA 376. Next base: position 5,733,113 of record NZ_JBSSGN010000001.1, on the reverse strand, counting down.
AACGCCTTTGCCAAGCGCGTCGGCAAGATCGACATCCTGCTCAACGCGGCCGGCTTCGTGCACCACGGCACCATCCTGGAGTGCTCGGAAGAGGATTTCGATTTCTCCTTCGACCTCAACGTAAAGTCGATGCATCGGACCATCAGGGCCTTCCTGCCCGACATGATCGCGGGCGGCGGCGGCAGCATCGTCAACATCTCGTCCTGCGCGGCCTTGAGGCCGCCGGCGAACCGCTACGTTTACAGCTCGTCGAAGGCGGCGGTGTCGCTGCTGTCGCGCGCGGTCGCGCTCGACTTCATCACCAAGGGCATCCGCTGCAACTCGATCTGCCCGGGCACCGTCGAAACGCCCTCGATGCTCGACCGCGCCGCCGCGCAGGGCCCGCAGGGCAAGGAGATGTTCGTCTCCCGCCAGAAGATGGGCCGGCTCGGCACCGCCGAGGAGATCGCATCCATGGCGGTCTATCTCGGCAGCGACGAGAGCGCCTTCACCACCGGCGTCGACCTCGTCGTCGACGGCGGCTACATGCTCTGATCTCTTAACCTCTCCCCGCCCTTCTGCGGGGAGAGGTCGGATTGCGCCTGGCGATGCGAAGCATCGTCCAGTGCAATCCGGGTGAGGGGCGAGGCACAATATCTCCTCATGCGTATGTGGAGACACCCCTCACCCCACCCTCTCCCCGCGAAGAGCGGGGCGAGGGAGCAAACCGCCGCTGCCGCCGAATTTGTGAGAAAGGAACAGATTAGTGAACAAGATTGACCTCAACGGCCGCGTCGCTGTCGTCACCGGCGGTGCGCAGGGCTTTGGCCGCGCCATCACCGAGCGCTTCGTTGCATCAGGCGCGAAGGTCGCGATCTGGGATTTCGACGCGGCGCTGGCAGAGAAAGCCGCAAAAGAGATCGGCGGCGAAACGAAAGTCTTCAAGGTCGACGTCACCGACACTGTAGCCGTCGAGCAGGCGCGCGATGCAACGCTCGCGGCCTTCGGCAAGATCGACATCCTCGTCAACAATGCCGGCATCGCCGGTGTCAACAAGCCGGTCTGGGAGACCGACCTCGAGGAATGGCGCAAGGTTCTGCGCATCAACCTCGACGGCCCCTTCATCGTGAGCAAGGCGATCGTGCCCGAAATGCTCAAGCAGAAATACGGGCGGATCGTGAACATCGCCTCGATCGCCGGCAAGGAAGGCAACCCGAACGCGGCGCATTATTCGGCGTCCAAGGCCGGCCTGATCGCGCTGACGAAGTCGCTCGGCAAGGAGCTCGCCGCGCACGACATCCTCGTGAACGCGGTGACACCGGCGGCTGCGAAGACCGCGATCTTCGACCAGATGACGCAGCAGCATATCGACTTTATGCTGTCGAAGATCCCGAAAGCGCGCTTCGTGCTGGTGGAGGAACTCGCCGCAATGGTGGCGTGGCTGTCGTCGCAGGACTGCGCGTTCTCGACCGGCGCCGTGTTCGACATCTCGGGCGGACGCGCAACCTATTGAGGATGCCATGATCCGGGAAGGTGGATGCCTGTGCGGCGCGGTGCGGTTCAAGGCGGAGGGCGAGCCGCTCAACGTCCGCATCTGCCATTGCCGCATCTGCCAGAAGGCGATGGGATCGCCCTACTTCGCCCGGGCGCAGTTCGACCAGCGCGCCCTCACCGTCGAGGGCGAGACCGCCCGCTACGCGTCGTCCGAGAACATCGACCGCGTGTTCTGCAAGCAGTGCGGCACGCGGCTGTTCGCCTGGCGGCGCAACGGCACGCTGGCCGGTGTGGCGCTTGCCACCTTCGACGACCGCAACGCCTTTGCGCCGACCGAGCACATCTGGGTCAGCGAGAAGCTCGCCTGGGTGAAGCTCGATGACGGTCTGACGCAATATCCGGGGACGATCCCAGTCTGAATTTTGCACGACTGCACGGCGGGTTCGGCCCGCCGCCCCCCTGCAGCGTGGCATTCCGGAACCGGCCACCCTATGTTGAGCTGAAGCGTTGCTGCACCGCCGGTTGGCTGGGACGGCTGCAAGGCCACGAGCAAACCGGGATAGACGAGCCGTGAACATTTCCTTTTATGACGTGTCGGTGTGGGTGCTGCCGCTGGTGCTGGCCATCACCTTCCACGAAGCAGCGCACGCCTTCGTCGCGCACCGTCTCGGCGACAACACGGCCTGGCAGCTCGGACGCGTCAGCTTCAATCCTATCAAGCACATTGATCCCTTCGGCACGCTGATCCTGCCGGCGATGCTGCTGTTTGCGCATTCGCCGTTCCTGTTCGGCTATGCCAAGCCGGTGCCGGTGAATTTCCGCAAGCTCAACAACCCCAGGCTCGACATGGTCTGGGTAGCGCTGGCCGGGCCCGCGACCAATATCCTGCTGGCGCTCGCGGCGGCCCTCGCCCTCCACGCCCTGCCCTTGGCGCCGGCCGGGTCGGCGCAGTGGATCTTCGACAATCTCAAGAATTCGCTGGTCATCAACGCGATCCTGGCCGTGTTCAATATGATGCCGATTCCGCCGCTCGACGGCGGGCGCGTCGCGGTGGGGCTGCTGCCCCGCCCCCTCGCTTTGCCGCTGGCCCGGCTCGAGCCGTTCGGTATGCTGATCCTGATCGGCCTGTTGATCCTGCTGCCGCTCGCGGGCTCGCAGTTCGGTCTAAATCTTGATGTTATTTCAGCAATACTGCGAACGTTGACCGGTTATGTGATTCAGGCTGTTCTCTTCCTGACCGGCAATGCGTAGTTGACGGTGACACCCGAACACAAAGCCGAAGGGCTCGAGGCCGACTTGGTCAAAGCTGCCGATATGCTGATCGCGCGACGCGCGGACACCCGTGCCCGCGCCGATTTTGCCACCTGGAAGATGATGGCCAAGCTCAACGGGTCATCCGCGCTGCCTCCGGAGGCCCAGGAGTTCCTCGCAAGCTACAAGAACCTGCTGGCGCAGATGAGCGAGGGCGAGGCCACCGAGGCCACCATCACCGCGATCTACAAGGCCTATTATGCCGAGATGGGTGGCGGGGGAACTCCGCCCGATGTGCGTCCCCGCCAGGCCGAGCCGGCAGCGGACAATGTTACCGCCTTCCGGCGTCCCGCACCGAAGCCGAAGACGACCAACTTTTTCGGGGCTGGCACGGCCGCTGGAACCCAGAAACGGCCCCTCCCGGTGGCGCTGATCTTCGCCTGCCTGGTGGTGGTCTATGTCGGGATCCGGTTTTACTGGCGCTGAGCCTGCTTCTTCTTTTTCTTCTCGTCCGCCGGCTTGAACACGATGTCGACGGTGCGTTCGAACCGATCCTCGGTCAGCGCGGCAGGCGGCGTCGGGAACGGATCGGATTTGTGGACCATGGAGATGGCAGCCGCATCGTAGGCTGCGTCGCCGGACGACTGCACCACGTCGACCGACAGCACGTTGCCGCGCCGGTTGAGCGCGAAGCTCACCTTTGCCGTCTGGTTACTGGGCTCCTTGCCCTCCGGATTGACCTTGTGCGCCGAAAGATGCGCGCTGATCTTCCGGTTCCAGTCGGCCGTCAGCTTCAGCAGGTCCTTGCCGATGCCGAGCACCGGCGCCATCGCCTTCTCGGCCTCGCGTGTGGCGTCCTCGAAGGTTTGCCGCTCCATGGCGACCGACTTCTGCGACGCTTCCATGGCCGGCGTTTCAACGGCGGCGATCTTCGGATCGTCGTCCTGCTCCTTCTTCGGCTTGTTCTCGGTGACGATCCGATCGGCCTCCTCGACCTGTTGCGGCCGGTCCTGCGGCAGATCCGTCTCCTTGACCTCGGCCTTTTGCTCGGGCAACGCCGGGCGCTCTTCCTGCTCGTCGGAGTCCGTCGGCCCGGGCGGCATATCGGTCTCGCGCGCCGGCGGCGACGTCATCTCGACCGCGAACTCCGCTCCCGCAGCGCCGAGCCCTTCGTCCCCGTCATCGGCCTGCAGGTTTGCGAGCGCGAGCGCGGCCCCACCCACATGGAGCGCGACCGCCGCGATCGCGGCCAGGATCCACAGCCTCCGGGATGATCTGGGTTCGTGCTCGGCGTCGGACATGGCAATCCCTATGGCTGCGCCGCTGCCGGTCCCGCCTGCCCGGCCGGACCTTCCAGCGCAACCAGTTTCACCCGCGTGTAGCCGCCGGAGCGCAACAGCTCCATAACGCCCATCAGCTCGCCATAAGGCACCGAGCGGTCGGCACGCAGGAAGACGTACTTGTCCTTGCTCATGTCGGACATTGAATCGAGCGTGGCGATCAGATCGGCCCGGTGCACGGAGTCCTCTCCGATTGCAAGCGCCAGATCGCGCTTGATGCTGAGATAGGTCGGCTTGTCCGGCTTCTTCTGCGGCGTCGCGCTCGAGGTCGGCAGGTCGATCGGCAGATCGACCGTGGAGAGCGGGGCTGCGACCATGAAGATGATCAGCAGCACCAGGATGACGTCGATGAACGGCGTGACGTTGATGTCATGCGTTTCCGAGAAATCGTCGTCGTCATCATTGTCTGCGAGCGAGACGGCCATGGTTCACTCCGCTGCGCGCGAATGCACGCTGCCGTGGGTGCGGTCGAGATCGCGCGAGAGCAGCCGGGCCGCCGCGCCCGAGGCACGGCTGACCAGTTCGAGATAGCCCTTCGTCACGCGCGAGAAGTGATTGTAGATGATGACGGCGGGAATGGCGGCGACGAGGCCGATCGCGGTGGCGAGCAGCGCCTCGGCGATGCCGGGGGCGACCACGGCGAGGTTCGTGGTCTGCGACTTCGAGATGCCGATGAAGCTGTTCATGATGCCCCAGACCGTGCCGAACAGGCCGACGAAGGGGGACGTGGAGCCAATCGTCGCGAGCACGCCCATGCCGATGCGGATGCGCCGCGCCTCCGCGCGCACGATCTCCTGGAAGCTCGAGGCTGCGCGCTCCTTGATGCCGGCATCGCTGGACAGGCCGGCCGACATCCGCGCCTCGCGCAGCGCCGCCGCCAGGAACGACGGCAGGATGCCCTCCTTGGCGCCGAGCGCCATCTGGGCTTCGGCGAGCGACCGCACCTCCGCGATCTTCTTCAGCGACGAACGAAGCCTGGCCGAGGCCACCGACAGCTCGATCGACTTCGCGATCAGGACCGTCCAGGTCATCAGCGATGCAAAGGCGAGCCCGATCATCACCGCCTTCACGATGACGTCCGCCGACATGAACATCACCCAGGGCGACAATTCCTTCATGGCCGGGGCGCCGACCGATACCGCCTCGGACTTCGCGGCCGCCGGTGCGGTGGCCGGGGGAGCCGCGGGCGCGGCGGCGACCGGAGCCGCAGGAGCCGGGGCCGCAGCAGCGACGGGTGCCTGGGCAGCCGGCTGCTGGGTTTGTGTCTGGGCAGAAACAGGCGATGCGAGCCAGGCGGCCGCCAGAAGGACAGCTGCGGCAAGGCTGGCTTGGAAGGTCATGGTCTTCATACTTCGGCCCAGTAGCGAATGAGGTTGTGATAGATACCCGTCAATTTGACCGTTTCGGGATCGTCACGCCCGAGCCGTTCCACCAGCGCCTGTATCGCGGTGTCGAGGTCAAAGATCATGCTCCGGGCTTGATCGTCCCGTATCATGCTCTGAAGCCAGAAGAAAGACGCAACCCGCGTTCCCCTCGTCACCGGCGTGACGAGGTGGAGGCTGGTCGAGGGATAGAGCACGCAGTCGCCGGCTGGCAACTTGACTTCGTGCGAACCGTAGGTGTCCTCGATCACAAGTTCGCCACCGTCATATTCCTCCGGCTCGGCGAGGAACAGCGTGACCGACAGGTCTGTGCGGATGCGAAGGCCGGTCAGGCGGTCGCCGCGGATCGCATTGTCGACATGCAGGCCGAAATGGTGCCCGCTGTCCGCCGCATAGCGGTTGAACAGCGGCGGGAAAATCTGGAGCGGAATTGCCGCCGCGATGAAACGCGGGTTCGACGTCAGCGCCGAGATGATGCGGTTGCCGAGCTTGCGCGCGACCTCGCTGTCCGGCGGCAATTGCTCGTTGCGCTTGACCATGGCGGACTGCGCACCCGCGGTGGAGCGGCCGTCCTCCCACGCGCTGGCGTCCATGATGTGGCGGAAATCCGCCACATCATCTTTGCTCAGGATGCCAGGCAGGCACGTCAACATGATCAGAACTTCGCCGTCGTCACGAGGTAGAAGGCCCGACCCGGTGCGACCGCCACGAACGGTACGTTGCTGCGATAGAACGAGTCGTAATAGAGCTTGTTGGTCAGGTTCTGCGCGTAGAACTTCATGGTCCAGTTCTGGTCGATCTTCTTTTCGACGAACGCATCGAAACGCCAATAGCTCGGCAGCTCGTTGGTATTGGCCGCGAAGGTGCCGCCATAGACCTTGGAGCGATACACCGCCTGGCCGCCGAGCTCCCAGCCGTCGTCGAACTTGTACTTGGTCAGCATGCTGAACGACTGGTGGGCAATGTTGGCGAGCTTGAGACCGATGTTGGAAGGGATGTTGCTCTGCGTGACCCTCGACTGCATCAGCACCAGGCCGCCGAAGATGCTCCAGCGGTCGGTGATCTTGCCTTCGGCCTCGATGTCGATGCCCTGGATGCGGTAGGCCGCGTTCGCGGTGAGCAAGCCCGCAGCGTTATTCTCGCGCGCGTTGTCCTTGGTGGTCTGGAACAGCGCACCGGTCACCAGCAGGTGGCGATCGGCAAGCTCCCATTTGGTGCCGAGTTCAGCGGCCTTGTTGCGTTCGGGCCCAAGCAGAATAGCCGTGTTGGGAGGAACGCCGCCGTATTCGGTGCCGGTCGCGTCGAGCTCCGATCCGAACGGATTGGCCGAGGTCGCATAGGCCGCATAGATGCTGCCGATCGACATCGGCTTGTAGACCAGGCCGACGTTGTAGTTCACCAGATCGGCGTTCTGCTTGAGAAAGTTCGCGTTGGTCGACGAGCTCTGGCTGTAGCCGTCATAGCGGACGCCGCCGTTGACGATGATGGTGTCCTGCCAGTTCGCGGTGTCCATGACATAGACGCTGCTGGTGTTGACGCCATAGCGCGTCGGGTTTCCAAGCAGCGACGGCGTGCCGAAGGGGATGTTGGTGTATTGCGGGGAGTAGAGATTGACCCCTGTCACGGCGCCAGTGCTCGTGAAAGCGGAGCCGGACAGTTCCGACGCGAGGCCGGCATAGCGATCGATCGAGATGTTCTCGTTCGAATATTCGACGCCGAACACCGCAGTGTGCTTGACCCCGCCGGTGTCGAGCTTGAACGTGGCCTCGTTCTGGTTGGCCCACACGTCCACGTTCTGGTAGCGGCTCTGCGCGCTCGCCGTCGTGGTCCAGAGCAGCGGATTGCCACTGATGGTATTCGGGTTCTGCGGCAGCGTGCCGATATAGTTGAGCAGCGAGTGCTCGCCACGCACCTTGCTGGTCAGCGTGATGGCCTCGTTGACCTTGTACTCGATCGTGCCGGTGCCGAAATCCTGCCGCGCGGTCTGGAAGTCGCGATTGAGGAAGCCGTACCAGTTGCCGCGCGGAATGCCCGCCGACGTCACCGGCACGTTGCCCTGCTTGTAGTAAGGCACGCCGAAATCGGGATAACCGCTGAGATCGGTGTGGACGTAGTTCGTCGTGATCTTGATGTCGTTGGTCGGGGTGTACTTGGTCGAGATGAAGCTGCCCCAGCGATTGTCGGTTACGTAGTTGCGCCCGGCGACGTTGGCGTCCTGGAACAGGCCGCCCGTGCGCACCGAGAAGGTCGGGTCGATGACCTGGTTGACGTCGAGCGTGACGCGCTTGGTCCGGTCGGTACCGAACTCGGTATCCATGCGCTGGAAGTTGCGATCGCCGGCCTGCTTGGTGACGATGTTGATGGCGCCGCCGGCGGTGCCGCGGCCGGCATAGGAGGACGCCGGGCCGCGCAGGATCTCGATCTGCTCGGTGAAGAAGTTCTCGCGGATGGAGACCGCGGGATCGCGGATGCCGTCGATGAAGACGTCGTTGCGCGCGTCGAAGCCGCGGATGAAGAAGCGGTCGCCGAACGCGTTGCCGCCCTCGCCCGAGCCCAGCGTCACGCCGGCGGTCGAGCGCCCGATCTCCTTCAGCGTCGTGGCGTTCTTGTCCTCGAGCACTTCCTTGCTGAGCACCGTGATGGACTTCGGCGTGTTCAGCATCTTCTCGGGAAACTTGCCCGAAGCCTGGACGTGGTCGACCTTGTAGGGCGCGGCCGGATCGGAATAGGGATTCCGGTCCACTTCGCCGGCCGGCGCCGCAGGAGCAGCCGTCTGCGCTGCCTGCTGCCGCTGCGCGGCGCGGCGAAGCGCGTTGCGCGCGCGGACCTGATCCGGCGTAGGCTTTGAAGCTGTGGGCCGCGGACGCTGGACCGGCGCATCGACCGTCACCGGCGGCAGGTTCGATTGCTGCGCCTCCGCGCCGCTCGACACCGACGCGACAGCGATCAGGCTTGCAACGGCGGAAACCGTCTTGCCTGCAGCAGCTTCAAAATTGTTGTCGACAGACTTCCTCAACGCAGCCGAACGCAGCGACCGCGGTGACCTCACATTCCCCATTTCACGCCCCACTTCTTCTCAACGACAATTGGCCGCATTGCGACAACGCGACGCAACGGTGCTAGCGGGCACATGAATGAGGGTCAACGAGAGCAGAGCAACACTCCGGCTGAATCCGTCCATTTCAAAACAATTCTAATCTCGTCGACGCTTACAGATTTAAACGGTTCTAAATTTGAAGCGTTCTAATCTGCTTTGTGATTGCCGTGATCACGTCGCTGCTGCGTCGACACATCATTGATGTGCTTGACTGAGACGGCGATGCGAACAACAGGGCCGTGCTATCGCTCGGGCAAAATCCGGTCAATGCGACTGATCCGTCCGCACATTTGAATTTGTCCAGATCGGACTGCGTACAGACTTCGATGTTCGAGCATTCGATCTCGCGCAGCCAGCGCATCGCAGAAAACGTGTACGGCCCCGCCGGCACTCACTCAATCGCTGCTCGGCGGCTTCATCAGCGAGAACAATTCGTCGACAGTCTTCTGCGCGACGGCACGCACACGATCGGTGCTGTCCATGCCGGCGATGTTGACGCCATTGACCACGGCCTTGATCTCGTCGCGGAAGTCAGTGAGGAAGCGCAACGGATCGCGCTGCTCGTTGGCAACGCGCGCAATCAATCCCGTGATCAGAATCTGGCACGCGATCAGCTTGCCGTTCAGTTCGTCCATCCTGCGCTCCATCTGTGGCGGCGCCGATATGGACGATGCCGATTTTCCTGACAACCGAAACGCGGCTCACTCGATTTAGAACCGTTCTTGCAAAGTGGGCATCGCCGGCGCCTGACCGGGTGCTTCGCCAGTCCCGCTGTGCCCGCGCCACGCCCTCCACGAGCATTGCCTTATTCTTACTCGCTGATCGCTCGCTCTAAGAAAATGCAGCACTGCACACCGGCGCGCCAGAGAGTTGCCTAGGCGGTGCAAAGCTTTCCAATTGTTTAGATTTCTCACCCGATAGTGCTGTTTACACTGGAACTTGGCGTGTATTATACAAACGCCCTTGGAACCCAACGATTGCCCCAAAATTCGTAACCTAGGGCACAAGAGCCGACACGAGCCGACATGAAAAAAACCCGGCCGATCCTCTGGATTCTGATCCTCGCGGCCGTGGCCTCCGCGGGTTACTATGGTTGGCAGAAATACGGCTCGCCGGACCCCGGAAAATCCCAGACAGCCCAGAAAGGCCCGCCTCGCGCGCCCGCCATTCCCGTGAGCGTGGCACCGGTCCAGAAGGTCGACTTCCCGGTCTATCTGACCGGTCTCGGCACGGTACAGGGCTTCAACACCGTCCAGGTCCGTAGCCGGGTGGACGGCCAGATCGACAAGATCGCCTTCACCGAAGGCCAGATCGCCAAGGAGGGCGATCTTCTGGCCTCGATCGACCCCCGCCCCTATCAAGCCACGCTCGACCAGGCCAAGGCCAAGAAGGCGCAGGACGAGGCTAGCCTGGCCAATGCCAATCTCGAGCTCCAGCGTGCCATGAAGCTCGGCGAATTCGCCACCGCACAGCGGGTCGACACCCAGCGCTCCACCGTCGCCCAGCTCACCGCCCAGATCGCCGCCGACGAAGCCGCTATCGCCAACGCCCAGACCCAGCTGGACTACACCCAGGTCAAGGCGCCGATCACCGGCGTCGCCGGCCTGCGCCAGGTCGACGTCGGCAACATCGTCAACGCCTCCACACAGACCGGCATCGTCACGATCACGCAGGTGGAGCCGATCGCGGTGATCTTCACCGCGCCGGAAGACCAGCTTCCCTACATCAGCGAAGGACAGAAGGCCGGCGCGCTCAAGGTGATCGCGTTCACCACCGACGGCAAGAAGACGCTGGCCGAAGGCAAGCTCGCGGTCATCAACAACCAGGTCGACACCACCAGCGGGACTATTCGGCTCAAGGCGGTGTTCGACAACAAGGACCACACGTTGTGGCCGGGACAGTCGGTGTCGACGCGCCTACTGGTGCGGACGCTGAAGGATGCGACCGTGGTTCCGGATGACGCGGTCCAGCATTCGACCAACGGCCTCTACGCGTACACCGTCAATCAGGACAACAAGGCCGAAGTGCACAAGATCAAGGTCAGCTACGCCATCGACGGCCGTTCGGTCGTCGACGAAGGGCTCACGCCCGGGCAGCAGGTGATCACTGGCGGTCAATTCAAGGTGCAGCCCGGAAGCCTCGTCTCGACGGCGGTGGCAAGTTCGGATCCGGCGCAGAACAAGGTACGACGGGAATGACCGAGGGCGGGATTTCGGCACCTTTCATCCGTTATCCCATCGGCACCTCGTTGCTGATGGCCGGCATCCTCTTCGTCGGTCTCGTCGCCTATCCCCTGCTGCCGGTCGCGCCGCTGCCGCAGGTGGACTTCCCGACCATCCAGATCACCGCCAATCTGCCGGGCGGCAGCCCCGAGACAATGGCCTCGTCGGTGGCCCAGCCGCTGGAGCGCCAGTTCGCCCAGATCCCCGGCATCGCCCAGATGACCTCGACGAGTTATCTCGGCACGGCGTCGATCACCATCCAGTTCGACCTCAACCGCAGCATCGACGGCGCCGCCAACGACGTGCAGGGCGCCATCAACGCCGCCAGCGGCCAGCTGCCGAAGAACCTGCCGTCGCCGCCGACCTACCGCAAGGTCAACCCGGCCGACGCGCCGATCCTGCTGCTGTCGGCGACATCGGAGACACTGCCTCTGACCAGCGTCAGCGACGCGGTCGACGCCCAGCTCGCCCAGCAGATCAGCCAGCTCTCCGGCGTGGCGCAGGTGTTCATCGGCGGCCAGCAGAAGCCTTCCATCCGCATCCAGGTCGACCCGGCGAAGCTCGTCGCCAAGGGCCTGTCGATGGAGGACGTGCGCAGCCAGATCGCGATCACCACGGTCGACAGCCCCAAGGGCAATATCGACGGCGAGAAACGCGCCTACACCATCTACGCCAACGACCAGCTGACCCAGTCCAAGGACTGGAACGACGTCATCATCGCCTATCGTAACGGCGGCCCCTTGCGCATCCGCGACATCGGCCAGGCGGTCAGCGGCGCCGAGGACGCCAAGCAGGCGGCCTGGGCCAACGGCAAGCGCGGCGTGTTCCTGGTGATCTTCAAGCAGCCGGGCGCCAACGTGATCGAGACGGTCGACCGGATCAAGGCGACCCTGCCCCGCCTCGTGGCGGCGATCCCGCCCGCGATCAAGATCGAGCTCATCAGCGACCGCACCACGACCATCCGCGCCGCGGTCGAGGACGTCCAGTTCACGCTGCTGCTGACCATCGCCCTCGTGGTCATGGTCATCTTCATCTTCCTGCGCAGCTTCTGGGCCACCGTCATCCCCACCGTCACGGTTCCGCTGGCGCTCTTGGGCGCGTGCGCGCTGATGTGGGTCGTCGGCTATTCGCTCGACAATCTGTCACTGATGGCACTCACCATCGCGGTCGGCTTCGTCGTCGACGACGCCATCGTGATGCTCGAGAACATCACGCGCTATATCGAGGAAGGCGAATCGCCGATGGCGGCGGCCTTCCGCGGTTCCAAGGAGATCGGCTTCACCATCGTGTCGATCAGCATCTCGCTGGTCGCCGTGCTGATCCCGCTGCTGCTGATGGGCGGCATCATCGGCCGCCTGTTCCGCGAATTCGCCGTCGTGCTGGCGATGACGATCTTCGTCTCGATGTTCGTGTCGCTGACCCTGACGCCGATGATGGCCTCGCGCTTCCTGCGCGCCCATGGCGAGGTGCAGCACGGCCGCTTCTATCAATGGAGCGAGCGCGCCTTCGATTCGATGCTGCGCGGCTACGAATATGTGCTCGACCATGCCCTAGCCTGGCGGCGCACCACGCTCGCGATCTTCTTCGCCACGCTCGGCCTGTCGATCTACCTGTTCGTCCTGATCCCGAAGGGCTTCTTCCCGCAGCAGGACGTCGGCCTGATCACCGCCACCTCGGAAGCCTCGCAGGATATCTCCTTCGCCGAGATGCAGCGCCGTCAGGTCGAGCTCGGCAAGATCGTGATGGAAGACCCCGATGTCGCCACGATCGCGATGAACATCGGCGGCAGCGGCCGCGCCGGCAACAACGGCAACATGTTCATCACGCTGAAGCCGCGCAACGAGCGCGAGGCCTCGGCGCAGCAGATCATCGCGCGGCTGCGTCCCAAGCTCGAGAAGGTGTCCGGCGCCCGCCTCTACATGCAGGCGGCCCAGGACGTCCGGCTCGGCGGCCGGCCGACGCGTACGCAGTTCGAGTTCACCTTGCAGGATGCCGATCTCGCCGAGCTCAACGACTGGGCGCCGAAGATCCTGGCCAAGATGCAGACGCTGCCGGAGCTGCGCGACGTCGCCACCGACCAGCAGACCCAGGGGACCACGGTCCAGCTCAAGATCAACCGCGACACCGCAGCGCGCTACGGCATCCAGCCGCAGCTGATCGACGACACGCTGTATGACGCCTTCGGACAGCGGCAGGTCACGCAGTATTTCACCCAGCTCAACACCTACAAGGTGATCCTCGAGATCCTGCCGGAGCTGCAGGGCAATCTCGACAGCCTGAACAAGCTCTATCTGAAATCGCCGCTGACCGGCGACCAGGTGCCGCTGTCGACCTTCGCGACCTGGACCACCGATCCGGTGCGCCCGCTTTCGATCAGCCACCAGGGCCAGTTCCCGGCGATCACAATCAGCTTCAATCTCGCGCAAGGCACCGCACTCGGTCAGGCCACCGAGGCCGTGCAGAAGGCGATGGCCGAGCTCGGCGCGCCACCGACGCTGAATTCGAGTTTCCAGGGCACCGCGCAGGCGTTCCAGCAGTCGCTCGGCACCGTGCCGCTGCTGATCCTCGCAGCGCTGGTCGTGGTCTACCTGATCCTCGGCATCCTCTACGAGAGCTACATCCATCCGATCACGATTCTGTCGACCCTGCCCTCGGCCGGCGTCGGCGCGCTCGCGATCCTGATGGCGGCCGGCTTCGACTTCAGCCTGATCGCGCTCATCGGCATCATTCTGCTGATCGGCATCGTGAAGAAGAACGGCATCATGATGGTCGACTTCGCGATTGCCGCCGAACGCGACGAGCACAAGACGCCGGCGGAATCGATCCGCCAGGCCGCGCTGTTGCGCTTCCGCCCGATCATGATGACGACGATGGCGGCGCTGCTCGGCGGCGTGCCCCTGATGCTCGGCCACGGCACCGGCGCCGAGATCCGCCAGCCGCTCGGCTACGCCATGGTTGGCGGCCTGATCGTCAGCCAGGCGCTGACGCTGTTCACCACGCCCGTCGTCTATCTCTATCTCGACGAGCTCAACAACTGGTTCTCGGGCTGGGGCCGTACGGGTGACGGCGAAGGCCACGAGACCCACGAGCACCGCACCGTCAAGGAAGCCGCCGAGTAAGCTTGCGCCGCGGCTCCCGCGACGCTACAGCGAGCCCCCCGGTTCACGCCAACGCGGTTTCGCCATGCCCATGCAATCCAGACTTGCCGCCCTCGCCGCTGCCCTCCTGCTGTCGACGGGCGCCGCGCATGCCCAGCAGGGCGCCAAGAAGAACGCAGCGCCTGCCCCGGCCGCGCAACCCGCGCCTGCACCCACGCAGCCGCAGGCCGACGGCGCTCCCGGGCAGCCCGGCTGGATCGTCCGCTGCACCAGCGCCAGCCGCGAGGCGCCGCTCGAATGCGCGATGGAGCAGAACGCGGTGCTGACCAAGACCGGCCAGACCGTCGTCCTGATCAACATCCGCATCGCACCCGACACCCGCACGCCCATCGCGCTGCTGCAATTGCCGCTCGGCCTCAACCTTCCCGTCGGCGCCAAGCTCCAGGTCGACGAGGGCAAGACGGCCGATCTCCAGATCCAGACCTGCGAGAACCGCGGCTGCTACGCCTCGACGCCGATCGCAGCGGACCTGCTCGCAGCATTGCGGTCGGGCAAGCAGTTGAAGGTCTCCTTCCAGAACATGGCCAAGGAGACGATCGCGATCCCGATGCCGCTCGGCGATTTCGCGGCGGCCTACGACAAGATCAAGTAACGAACGTCTTGATCCCCGACTGCCGCAGCAGCCTTTCCTTCGGCCATCCTTCGAGACGCCCGCTTGCGGCGGGCTCCTCAGGACGAGGCTCTGCTGTGCGGCGAAATCCTAGACCCTCATGGTGAGGAGCCCGCCAAAGCGGGCGTCTCGAACCATGAAGGCCGAGCAGCTTCGCAGCCAGGCGGAAGCCGGTCAGTCCACGCCGAGATAGGCCTTCTGCACCTGCGGGTCCTCGGCGAGCGCCGCCGCGGTGCCCGACAGCACGCTCTTGCCGACCTGGAGCACGGTCGCGAAGTCCGAGACCTCCAGCGCCAGCTCGATCGATTGCTCGGCGAGCAGGATGGTGAGGCCCTCGCGATGCAGGCGACCAAAAGTCTCGTACATGGACTCGACCACCGCCGGCGCGAGGCCGAGCGAGGGCTCGTCGAGCATCAGCAGCTTCGGGTCGCTCATCAGGGCGCGCCCGACCGCGAGCATCTGCCGCTCGCCCCCGGACATGGTGCCGGCGCGCTGGTTGCGGCGCTCCTTCAGGCGCGGGAAGATCTCGTAGACACGCTCGAGCAACGCGGCCTGGCGCGACTTGTCGTGCAGCGGTGTCGCACCTAACATCAGATTGTTCTCGACGCTCTGCTGCACGAACAGCCGCCAGCCTTCCGGCGACAGTGCCAGCCCCTTGCGCACGATCGCGAATGCCTTCTGGCCCGCGATCTCCTCGCCGCGGAAGCTGATCGAGCCGGAATGCACGGGAATGAGGCCGGCGATGGCGTTCAGCGTCGTGGTCTTGCCGCCGCCATTGGAGCCGAGCAGCGCGACGACGCTGCCCTCCGGCACCTCCAGCGAGACGTCGGAGACGCCGATGAGGTCGCCATAGCGCACCTCGAGGTGCTCGATCCTGAGAAGCGCCCCGCTCATAGGTCCGGCCCGCCCATCAGCTCGACCGGCGTATGGCCGGCGGCGGCTTTCGCGGCGCGTTTTCCGAGATAGGCTTCGATCACAGCCGGGTTCGAGGTGACCTCGCGGGGCGAGCCGCGCGCGATCTCCTTGCCCTGGTGAAACACCATCACGCGGCTCGCCAGCGACATGATCACTTCCATGATGTGCTCGACGATGACGAGCGTGATGCCGGAGCGGTGGATGTCACGGACGAGATCGATCGCGAGCCTCACCTCATGCGCGTTGAGGCCGGCCATAGCCTCGTCGAG
This sequence comes from Bradyrhizobium sp. USDA 376, assembly GCF_054063675.1. NCBI lineage: Bacteria > Pseudomonadati > Pseudomonadota > Alphaproteobacteria > Hyphomicrobiales > Nitrobacteraceae > Bradyrhizobium > Bradyrhizobium sp. USDA 376. The sequence goes on along the minus strand of NZ_JBSSGN010000001.1, from coordinate 5,717,396 downwards.
CAGCAGCACCTTCGGTTCGGTCGCAAGCGCGCGTGCGATCTCGAGCCGCTTGCGGCCGGGCGTGCCGAGCGAGCGCGCCGGCGCCTCCGCAAGCCTGATCATGCCGACGCGCTCCAGCACGGCGCGTGCCCTGGTCTCGGCCTCCTTGCGATGCGCGGTGCGCAGGAAAGCGCCGATCATGACGTTCTCCAGCACCGTCATGCCCTCGAAGGTCTGCGGCACCTGGAAGGTGCGGGCGAGCCCGAGCCCGGCGCGCTGCTCGGGCGCGACGTCGGTGATGTCGCTCCCCTCGAACAGCACGCGGCCGGAGGTGGTCTTGAGGTCGCCGGTGAGGCAATTGAAGAAAGTGGACTTGCCGGCGCCATTCGGGCCGATCAGGCCGAGGATGTCGCCCTGCTCCAGGGTCACGGAGGCGTCGTCCACCGCCTTGAAGCTACCGAACGCCTTGGTGATGCCGCGCGCTTCAAGGAGCATGGCTTGCTCCCGTGTCGGTCTTCGACGTGTCAGTCTTCAACGTGTCGGTCTTGGGCTTGCCGCGCCGCATGAGCAGGCTGAGCAGCCCACCCGGCTGGAAGCGCGCGATCAGCACGATGATCGCGCCATAGACCACGAAGGTGAGCCCGGCGCCCTTGCCGCCGAGCCAGCTGTTGGAGATCTCCTCCAGCGGCACCAGGATCGCGGCGCCCAGCAGCGGTCCGAACAGCAGCCCCGCCCCGCCCAGCGCGGCCATGATCAGGATCTTGACCGAGATCAGGATCCCGAGCCCGGACTCGGGATCGACGAAGCCGAACATCATCGCATAGAGCGCGCCGGCAACGCTGGTCAGCGCGGCACTCAGCACGTAGGCGTAGAGTTTCGTGCGGCTGGCGGGTGCGCCGAGCGAGCGCGCGGCACGCTCGGAATCCTTGATCGCCCGCAGGTAAAATCCCATCCGGCTGTTGGTCATCCACCAGGTGATCGCAAGCGTGATCGCGAGGATGGCGAGGAAGAGATAGTAGTAGGGCAGCGCCGACAGGAACGAGAGATCGAAGATGTTGCGCGGCACGGTCGGACCGGAAAGGCCGACGGCCGCGCCAAGCCATTCGGTGTTGGTCACGATCAGCCGCATCGTTTCGGCGACCGCGATCGTCGCCATGCTGAAATAGTGGCCTGACAGCCGCAGCGTCGGCACGCCGACGATCGCGGCGAGCCCGACCGCCAGCACGATGCCGCCGGGAATGCCGAACAGCGGCGACAGGCCGAATTTGGCGTAAGCGCCCATCGCGGCATAGGCACCACAGCCGAAATACACGACATGCCCCACCGACACCTGCCCGGCATAGCCGCCGACGATGTTCCAGGCGGAGGCCGCGATCGCATAGAGCAACACCAGCGCGCCGAGGCGTTGCTGGAACGGCGAGGACAGCAGCAGCGGATAGGCGATCGCAAAGGCTGCGACGACCGAGAGCCAGATCCAGCGCCGCATCACATCTTCCCCATCAGGCCCTGTGGCCGGAACCAGAGGAAGAACAGGAACAGGACGTAGACGACGATGTCCTTGTAGATCGCACCGATCAGATAGCCGGAGAGCGACTCGATGACGCCGATCAGGAGTCCTGCGACAAGCGCGCCGGGCACGCTGCCGAAGCCGCCGAGCGACACCGTGACGAAGGCGACGATGCCGAGCGTCTCGCCCACGGTCGGCACGATGTAGAAGAAGTTCGCGATCAGCGCGCCGGCAAGGCCGGTGGCGCCGGCCGCGATCGCCCAAGCGATCGCCTGCATGGTGTCGGGCCGGATGCCCATCAGCTGCGCCGCGGTCGCATCCTCCGCCACCGCCAGCATTTTCGAGCCGAGCGAGGTGCGCGTCAGCAACAGATGCAGGCCGAGCGTCACCAGGAGCGCGACGATGCCCGCGAGCAGCCGCGAGGCCTCGATGCGCAAGCCGGCAAAGGCATAGGTGCCGCCCACGATGTTCGGCGGCATCGACAGGAAGTTGGCGCCGAACCACCAGAACACGGAATAGCGCAGCAAAAGCGCGAGGCCGAAGGTGCCGAGAATCTGCGCCAGCATCGGCCCCTTCATGATGTCGCGGATCAGGCCGAAATAGACCACGATGCCGAGCGTGGCGAGCACCAGGGTTGCCAGCGGCGCACCGAGCAGCGGCCCTCCTCCCATCAGGGTGTAGACGACATAGGCGACGTACATGCCGAGCATGACGAAGTCGCCATGCGCGAAATTGACGATGTTCATCATGCCCCACACCAGCGTGAGGCCCGAGGAAAACAGGGCGTAGACGGCGCCAAGCAGAAGGCCGCCGACGATCACCTGCACGAGAACAAAGGACATGAGCTGCGTTGCTCTACCAAGCCTTGTGAAAAAGGCGGGACCAGCAGGTCCCGCCTTCGCATGATCACCAGCCCTTGTAGGGCAGCAGCGGCGCCTTCTGGGCATTGGCCTTCGGCCACACCGAGACGTAGTTCTCGCCGTCCTGAAGCTGGATGATGTAGGCCGAGGCCAGGATGTTCTGGCCCTTGTCATCGAACTTCACGCCCTTGTAGCCCATGATGAGCTGCTCGGGCTTGAGGTCGGTCGCCTTCAGCGCGGCCTGGATCTTGGCGGGATCGGTCGAGCCGGCGCGGTCGATGGCGTCGACCAGCACGAAGAAGCCCTGCATCTGGCGGCCGACAGTGTCGTCCATCTCCTCGCCGCTCTTCTTCTTGTACATGTCGGCGATGATGGCAGACGGCGATCCGGGCGGACCCACCGCCCAGGACGAGCGATTGAAGACACCTTGCGAGAGCTTGCCGACCGCCTTGATGAAGGACGGATCGGAATAGCCGGCGTCGTCCGCGAGCAGCAGCGGCGGCTTGTAGTCGAGCGACTGCATCGTCTTGGCGAACAGGATCGCGTCTGACGTGTAACTGATCATCAGCACGACATCGGGCTTCTTCTCCTTGAGCTGAAGCACCTGGGCCTGCACGTCGGTGGCGTTGACGGCATAGGCGATGTCGATGACCCCGTTGCGCTCCTTCGCCTTGAATCCGGAAGCGATCGTGTTGGCGACCGAGGTGCCGTATTCGGTGTTGTCATGGACCAGCGCGATGCTGTCGGTCTTGGCGCCGGCCGCTTTCATGTCGGTGAGGAATTCGTCATAGATGCGGACGAAGTCCGGCGCGATCGGCGTGGTGCGGAAGAACCATTTGAAGCCGCGCTCGGTGAGATTGGCGGCAACCGATTCCGGCGTGAGGAACGGGATGCCGTATTTCTCGGCGATCGCGCTCGATGTCAGCGTGATGCCGGACTGATAGGCGCCGAGGATCGCGGCGACCTTCTCTTCGGTGATCAGCCGCAGCGCCTGGTTCTGCCCCGTCGCCGGGCTGCCCTGGTTGTCGGCGAACACCACCTCGACCTTGGCGCCGCCGAGTCCGGCAAGGCCGGCATTCTTCGCGAGCGGGAGACTGCCGAGCTCCGGATGCGCGTTGTTGATGATGTCCATGGCGACCTCGAGCGCCGCCTTGGCGTGCGCGCCGATCGAGGCTGTGCCGCCGGACATCGGCAGGATCGCGCCGATCTTGACGACCTTGTCCTGGTTCTTTTCCTGCGCCTTTGCGCCCGAGACGAGCGCAAGGGACATTGCGGCCGCGCAAAGCAGCCCCGTGACCTGCTTCAATGTCATGAAATCAGACCTCCCAAAGGGTTTCCCCAACCAAGATTTTTTGGAGAGCCTGGGCGAAACGCCCGCCTCCGTTTGATTATGCCTGGCTGCGGGAGGATGGCATGCCAGCTGGCGACCGGCAAGGTGAAACGGTCTGCGACGATGCTGCATGGGGGAGCAGCGATACGTGTCGCCCGGGTGAGCGAAGCGACACCCGGGACAACAGCGGCCGCATCCCCGGATGTCGCTTCGCTCATCCGGGCTACGGGTCTCCCCGATCCACTTCGCTCAACTGATTACGTCGCTTGCCCGCAGCAGTGTCGTGAAGCCGCCATAGATCATGCGCTTGCCGTCGAACGGCATATCGCCGAGCTTGAGCCGCGGGTCCGCCATCACCTTCTTGTTGACGGCGTCGCGCGTCTCCCGGTCGCGATAGACGATCCAGGCGAACACCACGACCTCATCTTCCTTCGCCATCACCGCGCGCGGAAACGACGTCAGCTCGCCATAGGGGACGTCGTCGCCGATGCACTCGACATAGTCGAGCGCACCGTGCTCCATCCAGACCGCGCAGCCCGTTCGCGCCATGGCCTTGTAGGCCTCGATCTTGTCCTTCGGCACGGCCAGCACGAAACCATCGACATAGGGCATCAGGAATCTCCTTGGGTTGTATGTGTCCCAAGGACGACGGCGCCCGCAGCGGGCCGACATCGAAGGCGCGACTTCCACTGAGGCAAACCGTCGCGAGCCCGGCACGACACGCCGGTTTCCAAAATGGTACGGAGCCGCGGCCGACAAAATCAGGACCTGGGAAAGCGCCGGAACTGGCTGGGGAACCTGGATTCGAACCAAGACAAACAGAGTCAGAGTCTGTTGTGCTACCGTTACACCATTCCCCAACGGAATAGTCGAACAAATTCAATGGCTTACTGATTTGTCCGACTGTGGCCGGAAGCGCGTTTGGCGCAAATCACGGCTCAGGCGTGGCAGCGTTCTACCCGCTCACATCTGGGCTGGCAAGCGCTCCGGTGGATGGCTCGTCAGCCCAATGGCGGGACCGGATCGAACGTCCGCTAATGCACGCGGCCGATGCTGACGACGATTTCGCCCCGGCCATGTGCGATCATCACCTGACCATATTCGTCCTGCGGCGGGCTCTCCTCGTAGCGGAGCGGGATCGTGGTGATCTCCTCCCGCGCCGCGCCGGCCGGCTGCTCCGCATTCACATCGAGGATCAGGATCTTCGGATTGATCCCCTGCGGTGAGCGCCTGGTCAGGCGGGCTTGGCCATTGCCCGGGACCCGCACGTCGCCGATCATGATCAGCCTGGGCGGCGCCCCCGGCGCACGGTCAATCCAGGCCTTGAAGGTGTTTCTCAGCAGGACAGTCATGATGCACCTCTCCCTCGCCAAGTTGCGCGATCCTTCGATCGCGGGCGAACCATAGGCGGGCGAAGCGAAGCGAAACGTGAATGGCCCGTGAATCGGGCGAGCCGGCGGGCTCCCGCAGCGAAGACCAGGCCCCTGCCACCACACGATACCGACCGGGCCGAGCTTGTGCCGGACCGCGACACATGCCGGCCGGCGACCAAGTCAGACCGGACTCGCGCGTGGGTTGCCGATTGCTTGCGACCGCATCGCGCGCTTGGTGCAGTTGAGCGAAAACTCGCCATTCACGCTCATTTCACGCCCGTCGGCTCCAAGTGAGGAACGATTTTCATTTCGCCCGCAAGGTCGCATTCCGATCGTTCAGCAACCCTTGACCGTCTGACAACCCAAGATGTACCATTTCTGCATTGCACCAGATCCGGCGGGCTGCATTCCTGAGCTCACGAGTCATTGGCTTCGCGGACAACGCGAGCCGATTATCAGCATTTCACCAAGCCTCAGCTCCCGGGACCTGCCCTCCTGTATTGTCGTCGACGATGTCGACGGGGGATGGGACGAGATGTCGGGAGTTGGCGGCGACAAGGCGGCAGGCGGGAGCACGACCGGCCGCCTGCGGCTGAATATAATCGAAGCATTTTCAGCATCGGTGGACGGACACGAGATCGCGCTCGGCCGAAAAGCGCAAGCGCTTCTCGGCTACATGGTGCTCTCCTCCGCACGCCAGTTGCCCAGAACCAAACTGGTCGGCCTGCTCTGGAGCGAGAAGGAAGATCCGCTTGCCAAGGGTTCGCTGCGTCAATCGCTGAGCCAGATCCAGCGCGAACTGAAGACACACGGCTGCACGCATTTCCATGCCGATCAGATGCACGTGGCACTCGATATCGAACGGGTGGCGTGTGACCTGACGGAAATCATCGCGGATGCCGAGCGCGGCATCGTCCATCCCACCCTGCTCGCACACGAACGCCTGACCGACAACATTCTCGACGACCTGGAAGGTGTCGATCCCGCGTTTTCGGATTGGCTTGCAGAGACGCGACCGCTGATCCACGAACGGCTGATCGATGCCCTGACGAGGCTGCTTCCCGACGAGGGCCAAGCCGATGTCACGGCCACCGCGGAGGCTGCAGCGAAGGCCATCTACCGGCTGGATTCCGAGAACGAGCGTGCCATTCGCGTTCTCATCAGGAGCCACATCGCGGCCGGAAGCATCGGTGCCGCGCTCGCGATCTATGCGCGGCTCTGGCGCCAGCTCGAAGACACCTACGACATCGAGCCGCACAAGCTCACGCAGGAGCTGATTGCCGGCCTGCGACAGCAGCAACCCGAGACGGTCACGCGGCCGGTCGTGTCGGCGGCAACAGCCCCCGCGGTCAGCCTGGCCGGATTTGCCGTCAGCCGGCCATCGGTCGCCGTTCTGCCCTTCCGCGCGCTGTCGCCGACGCTCGAGCCGCAATTCACGATCGGTATCGTCGACAGCGTCGTGCAGGCCCTGTCGAGCCTGAAAGAGCTGTTCGTGATCTCGCGCGGCTCGACCATGATTCCGATGTCGCAGACACCGGATCTGCGCGCGATCGGCCGCGATCTCAATGCGCAATATCTGCTGCACGGAAGCATTCAGCGCGCCGGCGACCAGATTCGAATCTCGACCGAGCTCGTTGCCGCCGAAACGGTCGAAGTCGTTCGTGTCGATCGCCTCAGCGGGACTGCAGCCGACGTCTTCGACCTGCAGGACCGCATCGCCGTCGAGGTCATACGCTCGCTGGCGCCTCAAGTTCGCGACCGGGAGCTACATCGCGCAATGCAAAAGAGGCCGGACGATCTCGACGCATACCAGTTGGCCCTGGTCGGCTACGACCAGATGTTCAGCCCGGACTACACGACCTTCGTGACGGCGCGAACCAACTTCGAGCGTGCGCACATGCTCAGCCCCAATTGGGCTCCGCCGCTGTCCTACAGCGCGATCTGGCACATGCAGCGCGTGGCGCGCGGATGGTCCGCGAATGCGTCGATCGAGCTCGAAACGGCGCGGGGGCTCGCCGAACGAGCGCTCGAGCGCAACTCGGCCGATCCGCTCGCCAATGCCGTGGGCGGCTACGCGCTGTCGCAATGCAGGCATGACCATGTCGGCGCTCTCAAACAGCTCGACCGCGCCATCGAGCTCACCCCGAACCTCGCGCTCGCATTCGCATACCGGGCTGCCGTGCATGTTCGCTGCGAAAGATATGCGGACGCACTCGGCGATGCGGCCATCAATCTACGCCTGTCGCCGCGAGACCGGCACGCCTGGTTCGCAGAGATGATTTCGGCTCAGGCCCACTTTGCCATGAACGATTTGAACCCGGCCATCGAACACGCGACACGGGTCGCGACGCTGCTGCCCAGCAACCAGGTGAACCTGCGCGTTCTCGTTGCTGCGCTCGTGGAAAGCGAACGTCTCGACGATGCACAGACTTTTGCGCGGCCGCTGATCACGGACGGCCATCTCGACCTGAAATGGATCGCGACGTCGCCATGGCCAAAGCCGACCCTGGCGCGCATCGAAGCAGCACTTTCACGGCTGGCGTCGACACTCCGGCACGGAAACACCTGAGGCAGCACCGACAAATCGCAACAGAGGAGGCACATATGGCGGGCGGATATGGCGGATATGGCGGATATGGCGGTTATGGCGGATACGGGGGGTATGGCGGGTATGGAGGATACGGCAGTACGGGCGGATCGGGCGGCGCCATGTTCGCCGACCGCGTCGATCGCCCGTTCGTAAGCGAACGCGACGTCAAAGGCGCCAGGTTCGACGCCACCGGCTTTGGCATGAGGCTCTGGTCGACCCGGTGGTACGCGTGGGTCGTGATGTCCGATCTTGCCAGTCAGGGCGATTGGCTCAAAAGGCTCGGCGGTTTTGCCCTGCTCGGCAAAGGCCCAACCCCATGGAAGGCGACTCTCGACGACGACATTGCCATCTTGAGAAACATGGCCGTCAATGAACGCGCGACTGCCATGGATGAAATCGTCACCGAGGCCGACGAATTCATCAGCAAATTCCTGCATCTCGTGTCAGCGACGGCGACGACACACCCGGCGACCTCGCGCATGCTGATCGTCGCCGACGCGCTCACCGCGCTGATCACGATGCACTACAAGGCGCATTTCAATCGCCCGCGCCCCACGCAGGTGGTCCCCGGATTCATGTCGCCGATCCAGCACGGTGGACATGCCTCATTCCCGAGCGGTCACGCCACTCAGGCCCACGTCTTCGCAGCGCTTCTGACCAAAGTCATGCCGCGAACACTTGGTATTTCCGATCCGAGCGCCGCGGGTCGCACAACGATCGACAAGACACTCGGCGCTCTTGCCGACAGGATTTCGCGAAACCGGGAAATCGCCGGCCTTCACTATCCGTTCGATACGAAGGCCGGAGTGAAACTCGCAAAGGCAATCATCGACAATATTCTCCTGGACGAGGCCTACCTGCCGAAGTTCACAAAGCTCGTCGAGAACGCCAAAGCCGAGTGGGAGAACACCGGCGTCTTCGACGAAGAGAAGGACACCGGCATCTCCGCGGGAGAGAAATATGTCCGAGATTGATCGGTGTGGCCTCTACGAAGTCGTGCCTGACGGCTTCGACCTGCGCAATGCGTCCCCCGCCGAGCTCGATCGCTACGGCATTCCGCAAAAGCCGGATGCCGTCACGGAGCCGGAACTGTTCCAGTTCTGGACAGAGCTTGTCTCGGAGCAATTTTCGGCGAAGCAGCCGACCTTCGCCAGCATCGATCCCCCGTCCAGCGGGGGAGCGCTTCAATCGATGCTGAATTGGTCGGGGGCGCTCATTTCCACGCCCTGGCCCCAGCAGATCGTCTTTGCGGCAGCCGGATGGAATGTGCCGGACGTGCGCCAGCCATCCGCGTCGGCCCTGGGCACGCACGCGGACGATCCAAAATCGCTGCTGTGGGTGGGACTCGACGGCCGCAACGGCGTGCTGCCGAATATTTCCCTGCCTCAAATCGGCACCGGCCACTGGCCCAACCGCAAGCCCAAGCACTTTGCGTGGTGGGATTGGTGGCATAACACGCAGCCGGATGAGGCGACCGGCAAGTCAGCAGCGCCTCCGGAGCCACAAGCGATTACGTTGATCGACAATCTGCCAATCAAGGAAGGCAACAAGATCCTCGCCGGTCTGGCGGTTCAGGTCAGCGGAGACATTCTGTATTTCATCAAGAACCAGAGCACCGGCGAGTTCCGCTCGTTCCTCGTCCCACCGCCACCCGGCGAGATCGAACCGCTCGGATCATCCGTGGAATGGGTGATGGAGCGGCCGACGGACCCGAAGAGCCGCGACCTGTTCCCGCTTCCGGAATACGATCCCGTGAACTTCAGGTACTGCGTGGCCCGAGCTGCGGATGGGGCGATTGAAGCAGGCCGTCTGATGACGCTCGAAGACAACGCGCTCATGATCGAGATGCGGGAGTCGTTTGCCAATCCTGACCGTACCGTCATTGTGTCCCGCCCGGAGCTGCGGCAGGAGATTCCAAACGGGCCGATCGGCGTCACCTGTACTTTCCAGGATCCCCTGATGTGAACGAACGGAACGCGTTTCGGGCCGGACCGCGCAGAAGCGGCCAAGTCGTGATCCGGCCCATCTCAGGTATCGCAAGATTAGCGATGCGCCCTACTCCAGCTTGATGTTCGCCGCCTCGATCACCTTCTTCCAACGCGCCGTCTCGGAGGCGATGTAGGCCGCGAAAGGCTCGGAATCCACCGCAACCGCGGCGGCGCCGAGCTCGGCCATCTTCTGCACCGTCTCCGGCTGCTGCATGAAGGCGCGGATCTCGGCCGAGAGCTTTTCGACGATCGGCTTCGGCGTGCCGGCCGGAACGAAGAAGCCATGCCAGGCCACGGCCTCGAAGCCCGGCAGGAATTCGGCGACCGCGGGGACCTGCGGATCGAAGTCGGCGCGCTTGGGCGTTGCGGTCGCGAGCATCGCGAGCTGGCCGGTCTTCACCTGCGGCAGCAGCAGCGGCACGTTGTCGAAGGCGAGATCGATCTGGCCGCTGAGCAGGTCCGTCAGCATCTGGCTCGAGCCCTTGTAGGGCACGTGCACCATCCTGGTGCCGGTCATCTGCTGAAACAGCTCGCTGGCGAGATGCTGCGAGGTCCCGACGCCGGCAGAGCCGAACGAGACCTTGTCCGGGTTGGCCTTCAGGTAGGCGATCAGCTCCGGCACGGTGCGCGCCTTGATCTTGTTGGGATTGACCACGAGCACGTTGGGCACGACGCTGATCTGGGCAACCGGGATCAGATCCTTGTCCGGCTGATAGCTCAGCTTCGGGCCGTAGAGCGACGGGTTGATCGCGAGCGCGGAGGTGCTGGCAAGGCCGAGCGTGATGCCGTCAGGCGCCGACTTCGCCAGCCGCGTCACGCCGAGGATCGAGCCGGCGCCGCCGACATTCTCGACCACGAAGGGCTTGCCGAGCTTCACCTGCAAATGGTTCGACACCATGCGCGCAAAAATGTCAGCGGTGCCGCCGGCGGCGAAGGGAACGATCACCGTCACCTGCTTGGATGGATAGCCGTCCTGCGCCTGCACCGGTGACGTCGCCAGCAGCACTGCCGACACAAGACCAAGCCACATCGATCTCATCGAAGTTTCCTCTGTTTTCACTGTGTTGTTGATTGGCTGCCGCGCGCGGCCGAGATGGCTAGAACGCGACCTCGTACATGTTCAGAATCGCATCCCGGCTCAAATCGCGCGGGTTGTTGTCGAGCAGGCGGCGAATGGCGTGAGCCTCATCCGCCATCACGCCGAGATCGTTCCTGGGTACGCCGAGTGCGGACAGCCGCATCTCGATGCCGAGTTCGTTGCAGAACTTGTAGGTCGCGTCGAACGCGAATTTCTGATCGCGTTGCTCGGGCAGCCCCAGCGCACCCAGCACCGCAACTGTCTTCTCTTCTACCGCCGGCATGTTGAAGGCGAGCGTGTGCGGGAAGATGACCGCGCAGGCGAGACCGTGCGCGACATGGTGGCGTGTGCCGAGCGGATAGGCCACCGCGTGGCCCGCGGTGGTATTCACCGGCCCGAGGCAATAGCCGCCATAGAGCGAGGCCAGGGACAGGCCCGCGCGCGCCTCGCGGTCGCTGCCGTCGGCCACCGCGCGCTTGAGATAGCGTCCGACCAGCCGCGCGCCTTCGAGCGCGTAGAGGTCGATCGTCGGATGCGCCTTGCGGCTGGTGTAGGCCTCGACACAATGCGCCAGCGCGTCGACACCGGTCGCTGCAGTGACCTCCTTCGGCACGGTCATGGTCAGGTCCGGATCGACGATGGCGATGTCGGCGAGCATGAAGCGGCTCTGCACCGCCTGCTTGTTCTGGCTGACGGGATCGGTGACCAGCGCGCGGGTGCCGGCTTCGCTGCCCGTGCCCGACGTGGTCGGGATCTGCATCAGCGCGACGCTGCGGCCGGCGACCTTCTCCGGCCCGACGATGTCGGCAAAGGGCACGTCAGAGGTGCACATCACCGCGACCAGCTTGGCGAGATCCATGGCGCTGCCGCCACCGAAGCCGACGACGAGATCGGGCTTGGCCTCCTTCGCCATTCCCACCGCCTTCTCGAGATTGGGCAGGTCCGGCTCGGGCTTGACGTCGCCGAACACCTTCACGGCCCCCGGCAGCGCCAGCGTGTCGACGCGGCGCGCATTGAACGGATCGGAAATCACCAGCGGCCGCCTGGCGCCGATCCGCTCGGCAAAGCGCGCCGCAGCGGTGATCGTGCCGTTGCCGAACTCCAGGATGGTGGGGCGTTGGATTTCGATGGGCGTGAAGGCGTTGGTCATCGTGCGTTCGATCTCATGATTTGGCTGCGGAGGCGCCGGCAGCGAGCCGCTCGGCATAATCGATGGCCTCGATCAGGCTGTGCTCGTTGGCGATGCCCTTGCCGGCAATGTCGAAGGCGGTGCCGTGATCGACGGAGGTGCGGATGATCGGAAGGCCCAGCGTGATGTTGACACCGGAGAGCTCCTGCCAGCGGCCGGTCGCCGGATCGACCTGGAAGCCGAGCAGCTTGACGGGAATGTGCCCCTGGTCGTGATACATCGCGACCGCGGCATCGAACTGGCCGGCACGCAGCTTGACGAAGATGGTGTCGCCCGGCACCGGGCCGACGACGTCGAGGCCGTCTGCGACCGCTTTCGCGATCGTCGGCGCAGATACGTCGATATCCTGGCGGCCGAACAGGCCGCCCTCGCCCGCGTGCGGATTGAGCGCGGCGATCGCGATCTTGGGCTTTGCAATGCCGAGCCGGCGCAATGCGTCATTGGTGAGATCGATCACCATACGCAGGCGCTCCGGCGTCAGGCGCTTCGGCACGTCTTCCAAGGCAACATGGGTCGAGACATGGCTGACGCGCATGTTGCCATGGGCCAGCAGCATCACCGAGCCGCGCACGCCGGTGAGATGCGCCAGCATCTCGGTATGGCCAGGGAAATGATAGCCGGCCTTGTTGAGGGCTTCCTTGTTGAGCGGCGCGGTCACGATCGCCGCGGTGCGGCCGGCCTGCGTCAGGCGCACGCCCTGTTCGATCGCCTTGTAGGCAAAGCGGCCGCCATCGGCGCTGAGCACGCCCGGCTTGATCGGATCACCCTCGGCGTCCGCTTGCAGGTAACAGAGGTTTGGCCATTCGCGATCGTCGGCCGTCACCTCCGGGATCGCGACGTCGACGCCGAGTGCGGCCTTCGCGCCTTCCAGCGCCGCGCCGCTGCCGATCACGAGCAGGCGCAGATCGCCTTTCGCGATCCGGTCCTTCAGCCCGACACAGGCCTTGACGATGATCTCCGGCCCGATCCCGGCCGGATCGCCCATGGTGATGGCAAGGTGACGAGAGGTCATATCGGACTCTCCATTTTGAGCAGATGATTGTCCCGGAGCAGGTCACGCCACAGCTCGCTGGGCCCGAATGCACCGGATTTCGAGATGACATCTACGCCGGACCAGCGCCCGCCTTGCAGGATCGAGCGCGGCAATCCCGGCACGATGCGTCCTGTCACCTGGAGCGCATGCGCGCCAAGGGCAACACATGCGGCTTTCAGGGTCTCGCCGCCGGCGACGATCAGTGTACCGGGCGGATCGAGCGCCGCAATCAATGCCGCCATTTCGCGCGCAATCCGCCGCGCCGCTTCAGTGCGTGACAGGCCCTCAGCGAGAGCGAATTTGACCATGGCTACACCGTCGTCGCCGAGCTTGCGCTGGACGCGCGTCGCGCCCTCGCCTTCCGCAAGCGCAATCGTCGCCTCGCCGCACGCAGCCAGCTGCGAGGCGGTGGCGGGCTGGTCGGAGCCGAACAGCCCCAGCACCGGCAACTTCAATTGGCTCGGCGCATCGGCACGGTGACTACGCGCAAGCGCGCCGGCCAATCCGCCGCTTCCGCACCACAGCACAGGCCCCGGCATGCGCCGCCCCATCTCGACGACGCGGTCCAGGTCGAAGTCGCTCTCGGCATCGAACACCTGAACACCGCCCTGCGACAGCGTATCGGAGCTACCCTGCCGCGCCTCGATGCCGTCTTGCCTCAACTGATCCACCAGATTGTCGCCGACCCGATGCCACTCGCCTTGCACCGTGCGTGCGAATTGCTGGCCGCCTGCGGTGCGGCGCCCCTGATAGTCGAACGCGGGCGCGACCACGCAGGATGCCCAATGGCCGCCGTGCAGGCAGGCGCCGAGCTCGGCCGCCCACGCCCCACGCAGGAGGCTGTCGACCTTCTTGTAGGCGATCGTCGCCCCCTCAAGCTGCGGCGCCAGCCGCCCGACGATCTCGACGCTCTCAGCCTTCGAGCGCTCGCGGGTACCGCTGTCGATCGCAAGGCTCCGCGAGCCATGCGCCGCCGGAGCTTCCGGCCAGGTGACGTCGAACGGTCCGCACAAGCCGACGAACTCCGCCGCGGTGTCGAGCGCACCGGTCAGATCGTCAGCAAGCAGCCGGACGTTCGTCATCGTCATCTCGCTCCCGCGGCAAAAATCTTGCCGGGATTCATCAACCCATTCGGATCGAGCAATTGCTTGATGTCGCGCATCAGCTCGATATCGAGCGGATCGGCAACGCGGGCAAGCCTGCCGCGATTGGTGATGCCGATGCCGTGCTCGGCACTGATCGCCCCGCCTTGCGCCGCGGTCTCGTCATCGACGATCTCGTTGATATCAGCCACGAGCCGCGCCGTCGCATCCGGGTCCTGGCAATGCCCCCGGTCGATCAGAGCCACGACGTGGATGTTGCCGTCGCCGATATGGCCGTGCATCACGACGTTCGCATGCGGGACCGCCGACTTGATCCGCGCCTCGACATTGTTGACGAAGACCGCCTGACGCTCCAGCGGCACCACGCTGTCATGCGAGACTACATAGCCGCTGCGCTTGTTGCCTTCGGACACGCTGTGCCTGACAGCCCAGATGGCTTTTGCCTGTGCCAGATTGGAAGCCAATATGGCGTCTTCAGCGAGCCCCGCTTCCATGGCATCCGCGAGGACGGCAGCCAGTGGCTCGTTGAGGTCAACGCCTGCGAGCGTGTCGGTCAGCTCGACGATCAGATACCATGGCGTCGTCAGCTCGAAGGGAATGGTGACATGCGGCACCGTCGCGGCGATCGCCTCGATCTGCGAGCGCGACATGATCTCGAGGCTGCCGAGCCGGTCGCCGACTGCGCCGCGCAGGCGCTGCATGATCTCGAGCGCCTGCTCCACGCCTTGCAGCTTCAACAGCGCCAGGGCCGAGCTGCGCGGCGGCGCGAACAGTTTCAGCACCGCCGCTGTGACGATGCCGAGTGTGCCCTCCGCGCCGATGAAGAGCTGCTTGAGCGCGTAGCCCGTGTTGTCCTTGCGCAGCGCACGCAGGCCGTTGAAGACACGGCCATCGGGGAGCACGACCTCCAGCCCGAGCACGAGATCGCGCGTCGGACCGTAGCGCAGCACGGCAGTGCCGCCGGCATTGGTCGAGATGTTGCCGCCGATCTGGCAGGAGCCCTCGGCGCCGAGGCTCAAGGGAAAGTAGCGATCGACGTCGCGCGCCGCCTTCTGCACCTCGGCAAGGATGCAGCCGGCCTCCACCGTGATGGTGTTGGCGAGCGGGCTGACGTCACGCACAGTGCGCATGCGATCGAGCCGGATCACGACATTACCCGCGTGATCGTCGGGCGTCGCCGCCCCGCACATGCCGGTGTTGCCGCCCTGCGGCACGATTGCGAGCCGCCTAGCGGCGCAGAATTTCACGACAGCGGCGACCTCGGCGGTCGAGCCCGGCTTTACCACCGCGACCGCACGTCCGTGATAGCGCCCGCGCCAGTCCACCACATAGGGCTCCTGGTCGGGGCCGGACGCGATGACGTGCTTGTCGCCGACGATCGCGGCGAGCCCGGCCAACGCATCCTGGAAAGAATCGGACATCGGTTCGCCTCGTCGCCCGGTCCAGGTCTAGACGGCCGCGGCAGCGAATGCTGCAGCATCCGCAAGCAGCTCTTTCGCTTGAGCCGGCGGCAGCGACTCCAGTGGCGGCCGCAGGCGCTGCCATCCGGCATGGCCGGTGCGCTCGGCGACGATCGCCTTCAGCGAGGGCATCTGCGGGAAGCGCGAGACCAGCTCGCGCGCTTTCACGATGCGCGCCTGTGCCGCCTTGAGCACCGCGTCATCGTCGCTGTCGCGAAAATGCTTGTAGACATAGGCAAGGTCGCGCGCAACGAGATTGGATGTCGCGGTGATGCACCCCGCTCCGCCCTTGCGCAGCAGCGGCAGGAGCAGCGGATCTGCCCCGACGAGAACCGAGAAGCCCGGGAAGCGCTCGACCATCGCGGTCATGTTGGCGAAGTCGCCGGAGGAATCCTTGATGCCGGTGAAAGTCGCCGGATAGGCCTTGCGCAGCCGCTCGATCAGCGCATGCGAGATCGGCTGCGCCGACATCTGCGGGATGTGATAGAGCACGACCTTGAGCCGGGCATCGCCGATGCGCTGCACGACTTCGCTGTAGGACGCGTAGATGCCGTCGTCGCTGACGCCCTTGTAGTAGAACGGCGGCAACATCACCACGGTGTCGACACCGACCGAGAGCGCGTGACGCGTCAGCGCAATGGTCTCGGTAAGCGCGGCGACGCCCGTTCCGGGGAGAAGCCGCTGCGGCGCGATGCCCGCGGCCACCACCGCCTCGAGCAGGGCCATCCGCTCGGCCGCGGAGAAGGAATTCGCCTCGCCGGTGGTCCCCAGCAGCGCGATGCCGTCGCAGCCTTCGTCCAGCAAGTAACGGCAATGCGCGACGAAGCGCGCGTGATCGGGGGCGAGCTCGGCGTCGAGGGGCGTCAACGCGGCGGAGAACACACCATGAGGGTGCAGCGATGATGTCGACAAACTTCCTCCGATCGTCAAATCGATGTTGTTCGGAATGCGAACATTTGTTATGATCTGCCCCGTTGGTAAGATCAGGCTGCCGCCGCGTCAAGGGCAGCTGTCATGGCGGGGCATTCGGGCATGGCCAAGATTGATAGCAAGGCCGCAAAGCGCAAACCTGAAGCGACACCGAAAAATCCAAAGAATTACGTCGCTTCCGTCGGCAAGGCGTTTGCCGTGCTCAAAAGTTTCACCAGCGAGGCCTTCGAGCTCACCCTGAGTGAGATTGCCGCACGGGCCGATCTCGATCGCGGGACCGCGTTCCGGCTGATCCAGACCCTGATCGAGCTCGGATACCTCCAGGCGGTTCCGCAGAGCCGCCGGTTCCGCCTCGGCATCGCCTGCCTCGAACTCGGCTACACCGTGCTGTCGCACGGATCCTTGCGGACCATCGTCGAGCCGCTGCTGCGCGAGCTCGTGCCTGCAGTGGGCGATGCCGCTTCGCTCGGCATCCTCGACGGCGGCGACGTGGTCTATCTTGCGCGCGTCGGTGCCGGCCTCGATCGCCACAAGATGGATCGCCGCCCGGGCACGCGCATCCCGGCCTACAGCGCTGCGCTCGGCCACGTCATGATGGCGCATCTGGCGCGCGACGAGCAGATCGCGCGGCTTGAGCTGCGCCCCCGCGTGAAGCTGTCGGAGCGCACGCTCACCGACCTCGATGCCCTGCTCGCCCGGCTCGATCAGGTGAAGAAGAAAGGCCACGCCGTCTCCGACGGCGAGAACGCCTATGGCCTGCGCACGCTGGCGACGCCGATCTTCGATGCCCAAGGCCTTGTGATCGCCGCATTGAGCGTCACCGTCGATGCGATGCGGATGGACATGCCGGCCTTTCGCGACCAGGCGCTGCCGCGTCTGGTGCAGGTGACGAAGCAGGCGCAGGATCTCGCGATCAAGTCGGGATTGTCGAGTTGAGCACGGTCGCGGCGAAAGCGCGATGAGATTGCGATGAATCGCCATCGCGCTTTAGGTTATTGTTTGAGCATGATCTTTCGGAAAACCGCTGCGCACTTTTCCGGATCATGCTCTAGATGACCACATGGTCGAAGTCGGCGGCGATCCGGCTGTTCGGAAAGATCCTTGCCGCTTCAGTCAGGATCTCCTCGTCTTCGTAGCGTCCTGACATATGGGTCAGCACGAGCTGGCCGACGTTATTGGCGGCTGCAAAGGATGCCGCCTCTGCCGCGGTGAGATGGCCGTAATTCCGCGCGGTCGGCGCGTCGCGATCGAGGAACGTTGCCTCGATCACCAGCATGTCGGCATCGGCGACATGTTTGGAGAGTCCATCCGTCGTCTCGGTGTCGCCGATCACGACGAGCTTTTTGCCGCCGCTCGGCGGCCCCAACACATCTTCCGGATCGACCGTGCGGCCATCGATGACGATTGGCCGGCCGGCGGCCAGCTCGCCGCGCAAGGGACCGTCGGGGACACCGAGCGTAGCGAGGCGATCGGACTGAAGATGGCGGCGAGCAGGGCTTTTGAAGACAAAGCCAAAACTGTTGGTGTCGCGGTGGCGGACCGGAAAGCAGTCGATGGTGAAGTCGCCGGCGTCGATGACCTGCCCTTCGGTGAGGGCTGCGAATTCCACCGGGATCGGCGCCCTGCCCGCGCCCCACAGGCCTGCGAGCATGCGGATGACGATGTCGAGCGTGCCTTCCCCGCCGTGAATGGTCATGACGTCGGAGGTTTGCCGCAAGCCCAGCGTCGAGAACAGGCCGGGGATGCCGAGCACGTGATCGAGATGCGCGTGCGTCAGCAGGATGCGGTCGAGTCGCCGAAAGCCAGCGCCGCTGCGCAGCAGCTGGCGTTGCGTGCCCTCACCGCAATCGACCAGAATGCGCTGGCCCGCGGCCTCCACCAGGAGGGCCGGATGATTGCGTTCCGCCGAGGGAACGCTGGCCGAGGTGCCAAGAAATGTCAGGGCGAACATAGTCGTCGATGTCCAGCGACCGCCCTTCTCCACGACAACACGGTGGACGGTCTCACCGTCCCCAATGCCACGCGAGCAGCAGCGCGTACAGGCCCATCGAGGCGGCATAGAGCACGGCAAGCAGCGCGTAGCCGGCGATCTGGCGACTGATCGCCGCCTTCGGCGTCACCCACCAGTCCAGCGCCCTGAAGGCGGCCGGCACGAGCCACCAGCCAAGCAGCTGGGTGCTGACGAGATTACCAACGAAGAGCGACAGCCAGACCGGCACGCCGTGGCTGTCGATCAGCGGATGGCTGATGAAATAACCCCAGAGATAGACCACGGGATAGAGCACCAGCAGGACGATGAGGTTGCTCTTCCAAATGAAGCCTGGCCCCTGCTCCGGAGCCTGGGTCTTGCCGGCTGGAAACCAGAAATTGAAGCCGTAGCTCGCCCGCTTCACGTTCATGCCGGCGTTGAAGCGCGCGCCCTCCTTGAGAAGGGTCTGCCGCAACGGCGAGTCGAGCCAGGCATTGAGATTGGCATCGCTGTCGAACGACAGGATGATGATCCACTCGTCATGCAGGCCGGGAATCGGCCGCTCGATCTTGTGGCGCAAAAACCCCTTGAACTCGGCTTCGGCGGCCTGGATACGTTGCTGCCATTTCAGGAACGCGTCCTCGAGCCCGTCGGGGACCTTGAAGGAGATGACGGCAGACACCGCGTTGTCGCGCTGAACGCCGGTGTCGGGCAGGATGTGAACGTCCTCCGAGCCGACAAAGAAGCGTTGCACGTCCGCGATCAGCTTCGCCCGCACCTCGCTCTGAAGCCAGGCTCGTGCTGCGGCCGGGCTCGCAAAGCGCAGGATCGTCACCCAATCCACATGCGCGGGCGGCTGCGGCGGCACCACCTCCTGGCTGAGGAAGCCAGGCCAGGTCTTGAGCACCTCGCCGACCTCACCGTTCCAACGTGCGAACGCGGCAAAGCCGTCGTCCGCGATGCGGCGCTGGATGACGAGGGCGACCGGCTGGCCGGCTGTGTCAGGAGATGCGCTCATGAGCGATCGCTTCAGCTCTTCTTGTAGAGACGCTTGCCCATCACCCAGGTCTCGTCGACGCAGCGGTCGTCGCCGACCATCATGACGGCGAACAGCATGCTCGCGACTTCGTCCATCGTGCGCGGACCGGCGCCGTCGGCGATCAGCGACTGATGCCAGGCTTGCGCGATCTGCCCGCCGTTCGGATCGAGCGCGACGAAGTCAGCCTCCTTGCCGGGCTCGAAATTGCCGAGCTTGTCGTCGATGTAGAGGCCTTCGGCGCCGCCGAGCGTGATCGACCAGAAGCCGCGATAGGGCGAGAGCTTGTTGCGCTCGGCTTCCGCAAGGTCCTTGCGCGCCGGATCGATGCTGCCGTCGAGCAGCGTGTTGTTGCACATGCCGACCTTGTAGGCGTCGTCGAGCACGGAGATCATCGAGAAGCGGTTGCCGCCGCCGACATCGGTGCCGAACGACATCTTCACGCGGTGCTCGGGATCGGTGGCGCGGCCGAGCCGGAAGAGGCCGCTGCCGAGGAACAGGTTCGAGCACGGGCAGAACACCACCGCCGCGCCCTTCTTCGACATGCGGCGGAACTCGTTGTTGGAGAGGTAGACGCCGTGGCCGCCGGAGAACTTTGGCCCCACCAGGTCGAACTTCTCGTAGACGCCGAGATAGTCCTGGCAGTCGGGATGCTCGACCAGCACACCGCTGCATTCGGCGGGGTTCTCGGAGATGTGGGTGTTGACCCAGCAATCCGGATGCTCGTGCTTGAGGCGCTGGCACGCCTTTAGCAATTCCGGCGAAGCACCGAAGGCGAAGCGCGGCGTGATGGCGTAGAGATTGCGGCCCTTGTTGTGGTACTGCGCGATCAGCCGCTTGCTGTCGCGATAGAAATTCTCCGGGGTATCGATGAAATCGGCCGGCGCGTTGCGATCGATCCCGGTGAGGCCCGCGATGACGCGCATGTTGCGCCTGCTCGCTTCCTCGAACAGCTCTTCGGTCGAGACCGGCGAGGAGCTCGTGAAGGCCTGGCAGGTGGTTGTGCCGCCGGCGAGCAACGCGTCGAGGAAACGCTTCACGCCCTCGCGCGCGTAGTTGCGATCCCGGTATTTGAGCTCTTCCGGATAGACCCACTTCTGCAGCCACGGCAGCAGCTGCTCGCCATAGGCACCGAGCACGCGGGTCTGCGGCAGATGGATGTGGCCGTCGATGAAGCCGGGGACGATGATGCGGTCCTTGATGTGGGTGATCTCCACGCCCGGATGCGCGGCGGCGATCTTGTCATAAGGGCCGAACGCCTTGATGACGCCGTCCGTGACGACCATGAGGCCGTCCTGATGAAAGCGGGCTGCGGCCTGCTCGTTGCCGACATGCTTCCAGGGGTCGTCGACGAAGTCGAAGAACGTGCCGCGAATACCAACAGTGGCCATGGTCTGGTTCCTTCCTTAAGTCTGTGTGGCCTGCCGCGCCGAGGGCAGCGAGATCGCAAGCAGCGTGCCCGCGACGGCGCAGAGGCCGAGATAAAGCCATCCGATCGGCGCTTGCGTTGCCTCCGGCAGCACCGCCGCGATCGCCATGGCGCCGCTGACGGCGAGATAGCAGAGCGCGCTGATGAGGCCGCCGATCAGACCGTGGTCGCACTCGAACAGGCCGAGCGCCATGCCGTACATCATCGGGCACAGCACGCCGCAGCCGCCGAGCACCAGCGCGCCGCCGATCGTGATCGACATGAAATCGAGGCCGAGGGTCATGCCTGTTACGGTCAGGACCACCGAGCCGGCGAGAAACAGCGCGAAGGCACCGAAGCCCATCACGCGGGCCGGCATGAAGCGCGCGAAATGCGCGCAGCCGAGCTCGCCGGCGAGATTGACGCCGCCGAGGCCGAGCGCAACGAGGCCGTAGATGGCCGCCGAATAGCCGAGACCGGTCTGGTAGAAGAACGGCGCGACGACGCCGAACGCCAGTTGCGCGCTCGCGGCTGCGGCAAACACCAGCACGAAAGCCAGGAAGCCCGGACGCACCAGTGCATCGCGCAAGATGCCGGCGGTGCGGCGCGGATCGAACGGCGCGCGCCGCTCGGCCGGCAATGTTTCGGGCAGAAGGAACACGACGATCGTGGCAACGATCGCCGCCGCGATGGCGATGACGACGAAGACGCCACGCCACGAGGTCAGCTCGACGATGAAGCCGCCGGCCGCAGGCGCAAGCACGGGTGCAAGCCCCCACGCAGCACCAAGCAGGCCGGAGATCGCGGTGAGCTCGCGGCCGCGAAAACAATCGGCGGCGACCGCATAGGCGACGACGAGACAGGTGCAGCCGCCGATGCCTTGCAGGAAGCGCAAGCCCAGCAGCAGCGAGGCGCTGGTGGCGAGCGCGCAGGCGATGCTCATCGCGATCAGCACCGACAGTCCCGCGAGCAGGACGTTGCGGCGACCGAGCGTATCGGAGGCGATGCCGACCGGCACCAGCGCCAGACTCATGCCGAGCATATAGGCGGTGACGGTGTTCTGCATCGAGGCGGGATCGGCGGCGAGATCCACCACCATCTGCGGCAGGCCGGGCGTATAGGCGTCGAGCGGAATCTGGCTGAATGGCACGACGCACAACAGGATCGGCACGATCCCACCCTTGGCGCGGCCGGCGTCCGAAGCAAGTGCTGTCATGGCTCACGCCCCCTCGATGCCCGCGGGCCCTGTCTTTTCGTGCGCGCAATGAGAGGCGACGACGCAGGTTGCGGCTATGGACGCGCGGAACGTGCCAGAACTGTGTGTAAAAACTCTTAGGGGTGGCCCTCTCGGTACGGACGTTGATGGCTGACGTTCCGCCCCGGGAACCTTCAAACAAAAAACGCGAAAACAACCCCGTGCACAGTACAAATCATTGAGGAATTTCGCGCGGCATGGCGCGAGCCCGGCGAGCACTGGCGTTTGACACGTCGGGCAAAACAGACGCCGGATGGCACGATGGCCGGTTGAGTGTTCGCCGCCGAGCCGCTCCCATTAACTCTTCGAAAGCCATCGCTGCTTCGAACGCAAGGCGCTGCGCTTTGGCACGAGGCGCCAAGCAGCGATCAAAGCAGGAAGCCCTCGAGAGCTGCGAGGAACTGCCGCGGCGACTGAAGCTGCGGCACGTGCGCGCAACCCGGAATGATCTTGAGTGCGGCCCGCGGCAATGCGGCGGCCAGCTCATGCGACATCGGCGGAGGCGTCGCCTCGTCGTGCTCTCCGACCAGAACGAGCACCGGAACCTTCACCGCGGCAAGTTCAGCGCGGAGATCAAGGCCGGCTAACGCATCGCACGCGGCGCGAAACACGTCGGGATCCGTCCGCAGAAACGCCTCACGACGGTCCCGCATCAACTCGGGGTGCCGCTCCTGAAACTCGGGTGCGAACAGGCGGCGCATCGCGACGTCGGTGATGGCCTGCAGCCCCTTTTCCCGCGAGGCCTTAGCCATGTTGCGAAACGCCTCGCGGCCGGGCTCGGAGAATGCTGCGCCGCTATCGGCGAGAATGAGCTTGCTGACGATCGCCGGATGCCGGATCGCCATCTGCAAGGCGACGAAGCCACCATAGCCGTTGCCGAGCACGATCGCCGGCGCACCGCCAGCGCCATCCCGCACAGCCTCCGCCATCCGGTCCGCGACAGCGACAAGTCCGCCCTCCACTGCGCGTGAGCGGCCGAACCCCGGCAACTCCGGCACGATGACCTGAAACGATCCCTGAAGCGCGGGCACGATCGCATCGAAGCTGGCCCGATCCGACAACAGCGAGTGGAACAGAAACAGCGGCGGTCCGTCGCCCGATTGCGCGGCGTTGACGGTCCCGTTGGCAAGAAGCCTGTCCATGTCCGGTCTTCCCTCACTTCATCGCTCGTTCGCGTGCCCCGAAGGCCCCGACTGATAAATCAACTGTCAGGGAATTCAAGCATTTGGCTCTTGACGTAAAATATCACGACTGAGATATTAGCGCCAGGGAGACCAGAACTATGATGCTTTTGCGCGAGAATATCTATGATCGTCTCAGATCTGATATTTTAGCTTGTCGCTTCGCTCCAGGCGATGAAATGCGCGAGCAGGACCTGGCCGAACGCTATGACGTGAGCCGGCAGCCGGTTCGGGATGCGCTGCTGCGGCTGCAGCGCGAGCACCTCGTCACGGTGCAGCCGCGCCAGGGCTACCGGGTCACGCCGATCTCGCTCTCGGACGCCCGCGACCTGCTGCGCTTCCGTCTTGCGCTGGAGCCGGCCTGTGTCGCCGAAGCCATCGAGAGCGCGCCCGACAGCGTCTTGAAGTCGCTCGACGAATTCCGCCGCTTCTCCGGCAACCACGAGGATTTCATCGCCTACAATCGCGCCTTTCACAGCGCGCTCGCCCATGCCTCCGGCAATCGCCGTATGGCGACGGCGTTGTGCGACCTGATCGGACAGGCCGACCGGCTGGTCCGGGTCAGCATTTCCAATCTGAAGGGCCACGATCCGGCAAAACTCGTGGCTGAGCACGTCGCCCTGATCGATGCCATGCAGCGGCGCGAGACGCGAACCGCCGCGCGCATCATCAAGGCCCATATCGGGGCCACCGAAAAACGCGTCCTGCCGGCGCTCAAGCGCAACGCCGTCATCGTGGAAGAGAGGTCGTCATGAACATCCCGTCAAAACCCGCGTCGATCGACGTCGAAGTCCACGGCAATTTCGTCGATGGCCGTGAAGTCGAAGCCGGCAACGGCGCGATGCTTGATATCCGCAATCCCGCGACCGGCGACGTGATCGCCCGCATTCCCAATTCGACCGCCGAAGACATCGACCGCGCCATGAAAAGCGCGCGCGCCGCGTTCGAAGGCAGGGCCTGGGGCGGCATGGACACGCGTGCGCGAGCCCGGCTGGTCAACAGGCTCGCCGATGCGTTCGAGGCCAATCTCGACAGCCTGTACCGGCTGGAGACCCTCAACAACGGCCGCCCGGTCAACGAGACCCGCGCCCAGCTCTCCCGCCTGCCCGATTTCTTCCGCTACTTTGCCGGCGTCGCGCTGTCGCGCCGCGACTCCGTGATTCCGGTCGAAGGCGCGTATCTGAACTACACGCTCCGCACCCCGATCGGCATCGTCGCCAATTGCACCCCGTTCAACCATCCGCTGATGATCCTGTGCAAGTCGCTTGCCGTGGTGCTGGCGACCGGCTGCGTCACCGTGGTCAAGCCGTCCGAATACACGCCGCTGACCACCTTGAAGCTCGCGCAGATCTTCACCGAAGCGGGCCTGCCGCCCGGCGTCTTCAATATCGTCCTCGGCCTCGGCCAGAGCGCGGGCAAGATGCTGGCCGAACACGGCGACATCAACAAGCTGGTCCTGACCGGCGGCACCGAGGCCGGCCGCATCGCCGGCAGCGCGGCCGCAAAGGTGTTCGCGCATCAGACCATGGAGCTCGGCGGCAAGACGCCTGTGATGGTGTTCGACGATTTCGACGTCGACCGCGCCGTCAATTACGCCGCGTTCGGCGCCTTCATCGGCGCAGGTCAGACCTGCGTCTGCGCCTCGCGCCATCTGGTCCAGGCCTCGATCTATGACGAATTCGTCGAGAAGCTGCAGGCCAAGACCCGCACGATCCGCGTCGGCGATCCCTTCGATCCCAGCACCCAGATGGGGCCCGTGATCTCCGCCAAGCAGCGCGACCGCGTTCTCACCTACGCCGGCTACGGTCACGCGGACGGCGCGCGTCTCGTTACCGGCGGCGTTGCCGCGAAGGTGCCGGGCCACGACAACGGCTATTTCGTCGAGCCGACGGTGTTCGCCGACGTCAGATCCGACATGCGGATCTTCCAGGAGGAGGTGTTCGGGCCGTTCACTTCGGTGACGCCGTTCAACGACGAGGCCGATGCGCTTCGGCTTGCCAACGACTCGCCGTTCGGCCTCGCGGCCGCGATCCGCACCCGCGACGTCGCGCGCGCCCACCGTGTCGCCGCCTCCGTCAAGGCCGGCATCGTCTGGATCAACGATCATCACCGGCTCGACCCGGCCTCCCCCTGGGGCGGCGTCGACGATTCCGGCATCGGCCGCGAATGCGGCACCGAGAGCTTCAACGACCATTTCAACACCAAGAGCGTGATGGTCGCGACCCACGAGCAGCCATTCGACTGGTACCGCGACACGGCCAATCAGAAGCGACTGAACTAGCAAAACTGCAAGCGGCTGACCGCCCACAGAAGGCGAGCCGCATCAACGGGGATAACAGTCAAGGGAGAGCGTCAATGTCGACATCGGTGAACGCAGGCGGCCGTCTGGATCGGCTTCCGATCGGGCCATTCCATCGCCGCATCATGCTGCTGATCGGCATCGGCATGTTCTTCGACGGTTTCGACATCTATATCGCCGGGACCGTGCTCAGCGTGACGCTGAAGACCGGCTTTTCGACCCTCGCCCAGAACGCGGCCTTCATCTCGGCGACCTTCGTCGGCATGATGCTGGGATCGTTCGGCACCGGCTTCCTCGGCGACCGCTACGGACGCCGCTTCACGTATCAATTCAATTTGCTGCTTTTCGGCATCGCCTCCCTCGCCGCCGCGTTCTCGCCGAACATGGCTTTCCTGATCGCCTGCCGCTTCGTGATGGGCGTCGGCCTTGGCGCAGAAAACGTCGTCGGCTATTCGACGATGACCGAGTTCGTGCCCGCGCGCACCCGCGGCAAATGGCTCGGCTTCACGGCCGTGTGCGTCGTAACCGGCCTGCCCGCGGCGCTGCTGGTCGCATCCGTGCTGGTGCCGCAATTCGGCTGGCGCTCGATGTTCGTGCTCGGCGGCGTCGGCGCGCTCGTCGTGTGGTACATGCGCAAATCGCTGCCGGAATCGCCGCGCTGGCTGGAGGCCGTGGGTCGCACCGCGGAAGCGGAAGCGCTGATGCAAGCGATCGAGAAGGAGGCGGCGCAGGGCCACCCCTTGCCGCCCCCGGCACCCACCACACCCGCCCCGGTCGCGCCCGATCTCGGCACGCTGTTCACCGCCCCCTTGCTGTCGCGGATGATCGTCGGCGCCGTCTGCCTGATCACGATCAACACCCTGCTCTACGGCTTCGTGACCTGGCTGCCCGTGTTCTTCGTCAAGCAGGGCCTCTCGATCGCAACCTCGTTCGGCTATTCGCTGCTGATGGCGCTCGGTGCGCCGATCGGCTCGGCCATCGGTGCCTTGACCGCGGACCGCTGGGGCCGCAAGCCGACCATCATTGGCGCATCGCTGATCGCGGTGGTGCTCGGCATCCTCTACCCCATGATCTCGGACCCGATCCTGCTGCCGGCCGTGGGCTTCGCGCTGACCGTGCCGATCTACGTGCTGGTCGCCCTTCTGTTCGGCATCTACATCCCCGAGCTGTTTCCGACCGAGGTCCGTCTGCGCGCTTCCGGCATCGTCAACACGCTGGGGCGCGGCGCCACCATCGTCACGCCGTTCCTCGTGGTCTCGCTGTTCGAGTCGCGCGGCGTCGCCGGCGTGATGGCGCTGATGATTGGACTGCTGGTGGTGCAGATCATCACGGTCTGGGCCCTCGGCATCGAGCCGCGGCATCGCAGTCTCGAGGAGCTGAAGGCGGAGGAAACGGCTTCGCCGGTGCTGAAGGAAGCCTCCTGAGAGGCTGCTGGACGAGCACGGCCTGCATGGTTCGAGACGCCCGCTTTGGCGGGCTCCTCACCATGAGGGTCTGATATCCTGCCGCAAAACGCGACCTCATCCTGAGGGCCCGCCGCAGGCGGGCGTCTCGAAGGATGAGCCGCAGGCGAGCTTGCCCGGATGAAGCGATAGCGTAATCCGGGTTCTGCATCCGCGTCGGGACATGTCCCGGATTGCGCTACGCTCCATCCGGGCTACAAGGTCTCGGCCGGGATACAATGGAGCGCGTGATGACCGCAGACGCAGCTTACCTGAACTATGGCTCGATCGGCGCACTCCTTGGCGCCCTGCACGCGCGCAAAATATCTGCGTCCGAGCTGCTCGCGCATACCATCGCCCGCATCGAAGCGCTGGACGGGCCGATCAACGCGATCATCGTTCGCGATTTCGACCGCGCCAGAGAGGCCGCGCGCGCCGCCGATGCCGCGCTTGGCCGCGGCGAGCGGCTGCCGTTGCTCGGCATTCCCGTGACCTTGAAGGAACCGTTCAACGTTGCCGGCCTGCCGACGACATGGGGCTTTCCGCATTTCAGGGATTTTCAACCGGCCGAAGATGCCCTCGTCGTCTCGCGATTGAAGGCGGCCGGCGCCATCATCATCGGCAAGACCAACATCCCGATCGGCTTACGGGATTTTCAGAGCTACAACGAGATCCACGGGACGACGAACAATCCGTGGGATCTCGGCCGCTCGCCCGGCGGCTCCTCGGGCGGATCGGGAGCGGCGCTGGCCGCAGGGTTCGGTCCGCTCTCGATCGGCTCGGATATCGGCGGGTCGATCCGGGTGCCCTCGCATTTCTGCGGCGTGTTCGGACACAAGCCGAGTCTCGGCCTCCTCCCGCTGCGTGGATATAGTTTGCCGCCGGCGCCGCCCGTGCCTGGCCAAGGGGATCTCGCCGTCGTCGGGCCGATGGCGCGCACCGCCCCGGACCTTGCCTTGTCGCTCGACGTGATCGCCGGCCCCGACGAAACGCGCGACGGGATCGGCTATCGCCTTGCGCTGCCGGCCCCGCGGCATGAGCAGCTCAGGGATTTCAGGATCCTCGTGATCGATACTCACCCGCTGATGCCGACGGGTGACGCTGTGCGTTCCGCCATCAGACGATTGGCCGAACGACTCGAACGATCGGGGGCGCAAGTCGCGCGCGCGAGCGCATCGCTGCCCGATCTCGCCGAGTCCGCGCGGCTCTACATGAGGCTGCTCAACGCCGCGCGAAGTCCGCGCCTGACACCGGCCGCACTCGCAGAGGCGCAAGGACATGCTGCAGCGCTCGCGCCCGACGATCGCAGCTTGCAGGCCGAGCGTGCCCGCGGCTGGGGCATGATCCATCGTGACTGGCTCGCGGCCGACGCGGCCCGCTTGCAACTTCAGCAACGGT
The DNA here is from genome assembly GCF_054063675.1 of Bradyrhizobium sp. USDA 376. Lineage (NCBI taxonomy): Bacteria > Pseudomonadati > Pseudomonadota > Alphaproteobacteria > Hyphomicrobiales > Nitrobacteraceae > Bradyrhizobium > Bradyrhizobium sp. USDA 376. The sequence continues at coordinate 5,688,988 of NZ_JBSSGN010000001.1, read as the reverse complement.
GGCAGCAGTTCTTCCGCGAGTTCGACGCGGCGATCTACCCGGCCGCCGCCGTGCCGGCCTTTCCGCATGATCACTCCGAACCGTTCGATGCGCGGCAGCTGGACATCGATGGCAAGCCCCACAACTACTCCGATGCATGCTTCATCTGGGCCGACCCCGCTTCGACCTGCGGACTGCCTGCGACCGCCGTGCCGATCGAGCGCACGGCGTCAGGCTTGCCGATCGGCGTCCAGATCATCGGGCCTTATCTCGAGGACCGCACGACGATTGCACTGGCCGGACTGATCGAGCGCGAGTTCGGCGGCTTCGTGCCACCGCCGGCACTGGCTGCAATGCAATCTGCGAAATAGCTACGTTCTGTCCGCCGACTGAGCCTCGACCGCCTGCACGGCGACATCAGCCACCTGTCGCAGCGCTTCGCGGTCCGCGCCTGACGACGCCATCACGCCCATGCCGACGGACACCGCCGAGACATAGCGCGCGAGCGCGGCGGGATCCGACGTCGGCTTGAGATCACCTTCGGCCTTGGCCCGAATGAAACGGTCGCGGAGCTGGTCCTCGTTCTGGGCTCTCCGGGCGGCGAGCTCGAAGGGGACGTTCTCGGAGCCGGTGCCGCAGGCGATGCCGCCCTGCACGAGCAGGCAGCCGGGCGGATTGGCGGGATCGGTCTGCTTGTCGGCGATGCCCATCAGCATCCGCTCGGCGACGTCGCGGGCGGTTGGGGCAGCAACCACCTCGTCCATCCAGGCGCCGCGCAGCTTGGTGTAACGATCGAGCGCGGCCTTCAGCAGGCCTTCCTTATTGCCGAAGCAGGCATAGAGGCTCGGCGGGTTGATGCCCATGGCCTCGGTGAGCTGGGCAATCGTGGCGCCCTCATAGCCATGGCGCCAAAACACTTCCATCGCCTGGTCCAACGCCACATCGGCATCGAATTCGCGGGGGCGTCCCATGCCCATGTCTTCAGTCTCCTCACAATCGGCGCTTCGCCCCAATCAACGCCCGATGCTATCTAATTGTTCTCGCTTTATTTTCTCTTTCGCCTTCCCATTCTTGCGGTAAGCGGCTACAATTTTCTTAGCGAACGGTACATAAGTATCTTGCGCTGCGATATCCAGCTCCACATCTGTAGTGAACACTACATATCTGGAGCGCGCAAATGCCCCCCTCCCAAAATACCTCCCGCGCCGGCCGTATCCGCCGCCTTCTCGGCGGCGTCGCCATCGTGGGCGCCCTCGCCGTAGCCGGCTCGATCGCGACCGGCCACTACTTCCATGCCGCCCAGGCGACCGCAACGGCGGCCGCGGCTGAACAGGCCGTCCCCGTGACGGTCGCGCTGATCGAGCCAAAGCAGACCGTGCTGTGGGATGACTTCTCCGGCCGGCTCGAGGCGATCCAACGCGTCGAGCTTCGTCCGCGCGTGGCCGGCGCGATCCTGTCGACCAACTTCACCGAAGGCGCGCTGGTGAAGGCCGGCGACCTGCTGTTCAAGATCGACCCAGCGCCTTATGCGGCCGAGGTCGACAAGGCCGCCGCCCAGCTCGAAGCTGCGAAAGCGCGCGTCGTCTTCACCCAGAGCGAGCTCGAGCGCGGTGCGCAGCTGGTCGGCAATGCCGTGGTCACCCGGCGTGACTACGACCAGCGCGACAACGCCAATCGCGAGGCGATCGCCAATGTGAAAGCCGCCGAAGCGACGCTCCAGACCGCAAAGCTCAATCTCGACTACACCGAGGTGCGCGCGCCGGTGGACGGCCGCGTCGGCAAGATCGAGATCACCGTCGGCAATCTCGTCGCCGCCGGCACCGCCTCCCCCGTGCTGACCACGCTGGTCTCGGTCAATCCGATCTATGCCTCCTTCGATGCCGATGAAGAGGTCGTGCTGCGCGCGCTGAACTCGATCGCAGATGCATCGGGCCAGCGCGGCAAGCTCGACCAGATCCCGGTGGAGATGGCGACGTCAGGCGGACTCTCGGCGAAGGGCCACATCCAGCTCATCGACAACCAGGTCAACGGCCAGAGCGGGACGATCCGTGTCCGCGCCGTGTTTGGGAACGAGGACGGACGTCTCATCCCCGGCCAGTTCGCCCGCGTGCGCATGGGACAGCCGAAGCAGCAGACATTGGTGATGATCGACGAGCGCGCGATCGGCACCGATCAAGACAAGAAGTTCGTGATGGCGGTCGGCGACGACAGCCGCGCGGTCTACCGGCCGATCACGCTCGGCGGCGCCGTCGATGGTCTTCGCATCGTCACTACCGGCCTGAAGCCCGGCGATCGCATCGTGGTCAACGGCCTGCAGCGCGTGCGCCCCGGCGCCCTCCTCAAGACCGAGGTCGCGGCGATGGGCGCGCGTGGACAACAGGCCTCGAACCACAGCAACCAGGACGTGGTGCAACGCTAGTCTAGTTACGTCATTCCGGGGCGCGCATAGCGCGAACCCGGAATCCAGCAGTTTGGAAACTCCGACCACCTCACCTCCAGATTCCGGGTTCGCGCGCTTAGCGCGCGCCCCGGAATGACGGGGGGAGTTGGCGGAGACACGCAGGATATTGCCCAGGGGCAAAGCCATGAATCTCTCAAAGTTCTTCATCGATCGTCCGATTTTCGCCGGCGTGCTGTCGGTCCTGATCTTCCTGGCCGGCCTGATCTCGCTGTTCGCGATGCCGATCTCGGAATATCCCGATGTCGTGCCGCCCTCCGTCGTGGTGCGCGCGACCTATCCCGGCGCAAACCCCAAGGTGATCGCGGAGACGGTGGCAACGCCGATCGAGGAGCAGATCAACGGCGTCGAGAACATGCTGTACATGTCGAGCCAAGCCACCACCGACGGCGCGATGACGCTGACGGTGACGTTCCGCCTCGGCACCGATCCTGACAAGGCGACGCAGCTGGTGCAGAACCGCGTGCAACAGGCCGAGCCGCGCCTGCCGGCCGTGGTGCGCCAGCTCGGCATCATCACCAAGAAGTCCTCGCCCGACCTCACCATGGTCGTGCATCTGCTGTCGCCGAACGGCCGCTACGACATGACGTATTTGCGCAACTACGCGGTGCTCAACGTCAAGGACCGCCTCGCGCGGATCGATGGTGTCGGCGACGTCCAGCTCTATGGCGCCGGCGACTATTCGATGCGCGTCTGGGTCGATCCGCAGAAGGCGGCGGAGCATGGGCTCACTGCAAGCGACATCGTCAAGGCGATCCAGGCGCAGAACGTCGAGGCCGCCGCCGGCGTGGTCGGATCCTCCCCGAACGTTAGGGGTATCGATCTCCAGCTCTCGGTCAATGCTGAGGGCCGGCTCGCCAACGAAGAACAGTTCGGCGACATCGTGGTCAAGACCGGCACCCGCGGCGAAGTCGTCCGCTTGCGCGACCTCGCGCGCATCGAGCTCGGGGCGTCCGAATACGGCCTGCGCTCGCTGCTCGACAACAAGCAGGCGGTGGCGATCCCGATCTTCCAGGCGCCCGGCTCCAATGCGCTGCAGATCTCCGACAACGTCCGCGCCACCATGAACGAGATCAAGAAGAACATGCCGGAGGGCGTGTCCTACCAGATCGTCTACGACCCCACCCAGTTCGTGCGCTCCTCGATCGAGGCCGTGATCCATACGCTGCTTGAAGCGATCGCGCTGGTGGTGCTGGTGGTGATCCTGTTCCTGCAGACCTGGCGCGCCTCGATCATCCCGCTGCTCGCGGTGCCGGTCTCGATCGTCGGCACCTTTGCGGTGATGCACGTGTTCGGCTTCTCCATCAACGCGCTCAGCCTGTTCGGCCTCGTGCTCGCGATCGGCATCGTCGTCGACGACGCCATCGTCGTGGTCGAGAACGTCGAGCGCAACATCGAAGCCGGGCTGTCGCCGCGCGATGCCACCTATCAGGCGATGCGCGAGGTCTCCGGTCCGATCATCGCCATCGCGATGGTGCTGATCGCCGTGTTCGTGCCGCTCGCCTTCATCTCCGGCCTCACCGGGCAGTTCTACAAGCAGTTCGCGCTGACCATCGCGATCTCGACCGTGATCTCGGCCGTCAACTCGCTGACGCTGTCGCCGGCGCTATCTGCCTTGTTGCTCAAGGGGCACAACGAGCCGAAGGACAAGCTCACGATCATCATGGAGAAGAGCCTTGGCTGGTTCTTCCGCCGCTTCAACCGGGCGTTCACCTACTCCTCGCAGAGTTACAGCGGCACCGTCACCAAGGTGATCTCGGGCAAGGCCGCGGTGATGGGGCTCTATGTGGTGCTCGTCGGCCTCACCGCCCTGCTGTTCCAGCAGGTGCCGAGCGGTTTCGTGCCGGGCCAGGACAAGCAATATCTGGTCGGCTTCGCGCGCCTGCCCGACGGCGCAACGCTCGACCGCACCGAAGAGGTGATCCGCAAGATGAGCGACGTCGCTCTGACCCAGCCCGGTGTCGAGAGCTCGGTTGCCTTCCCGGGCCTGTCGATCTCCGGCTTCACCAACTCCTCCAATGCCGGCATCGTGTTCTCGACGCTGAAACCGTTCGACGAGCGCAAGGGTCCGGAACTGAGCGGCAATGCCATCGCGGCCGAGCTGAACAAGAAATACGCCGGCATCCAGGAGGCCTTCATCGCCATGTTCCCGCCGCCGCCGGTCAACGGCCTCGGCACCATCGGTGGCTTCAAGCTGCAGATCGAGGATCGGGCGGGCCTGGGCTATGACGCGCTGAACGAGGCGACCAAGGCGTTCATGGCGGCGATGCAGAAGGCGCCGGAGATCGCCGGCGTGTTCTCGAGCTTCCAGGTCAACGTGCCCCAGCTGTTCGCCGACATCGACCGCACCAAGGCGCTGCAGCTGGGCGTGCCCGTGACGGAAGTGTTCAACACGCTGCAGATTTACCTCGGGTCCTACTACGTCAACGACTTCAACAAGTTTGGCCGCACCTACTCAGTCCGTGTTCAGGCCGACGCGCCGTTCCGCGCGCGCGCCGACGACATCAGGCAGCTGAAGGTGCGCTCCTCCTCGGGTGACATGGTGCCGCTGTCGGCGCTGCTCAAGATCCGCCAGAGCGCGGGGCCCGAGCGCGCGATCCGCTACAACGGCTTCCTGTCGTCCGACATCAACGCGGCGGCTGCGCCCGGCTTCTCCTCGGGACAGGCGCAGGAGGTGGCGACGCGGATCGCGGCGGAGGTGCTGCCGCCGGGCTTTGCCTTCGAATGGACCGACCTGACCTATCAGGAGTTCATCGCCGGCAATTCCGGCATCTGGGTGTTCCCGCTGGCGATCCTGCTGGTGTTCCTGGTGCTGGCCGCGCTCTATGAGAGCCTGACCCTGCCGCTCTCGATCATCATGATCGTGCCGATGGGCCTGCTCGCTGCCATGTTCGGCGTCTGGATCACCAAGGGCGACAACAACGTCTTCACCCAGATCGGACTCATCGTTCTCGTCGGCCTGTCCGCCAAGAACGCGATCCTGATCGTCGAATTCGCGCGCGAGCTCGAATTCGCAGGCCGCACGCCGTTCCGCGCGGCGATCGAAGCGAGCCGGCTGCGGTTGCGTCCGATCCTGATGACGTCGATGGCGTTCATCATGGGCGTGCTGCCGCTGGTGCTCTCGACCGGCGCCGGCTCGGAGATGCGGCGGGCGATGGGCGTTGCGGTGTTCTCCGGCATGATCGGCGTCACCGTGTTCGGCCTGTTCCTGACGCCGGTGTTCTATGTGCTGCTGCGGACCGTCACCGGCAACAAGCCGCTGGTGCATCACGGCAGCGACATCAGCGCGGCGCCGGTCCAGGGCGTGAGCCACGAGACCGGTCACTAAATCAGGGAAATCCCCGAGATCAGCAACAGAACGAGCACGGTCTTGCGAAAGACCGTCTCGTTGACGCGGTGAAAGGCGATCCCCCCTAGCGCGGAGCCGGCGAACAGCGCCGGCAGCCCGCTGCGGCCTGTTGCATGGACGCCGATCCTGACGGCCGGCGTCGACAAGTTACTTCCGGTTCTCCTCGCAGAACTTCAGCGCGGCGAGCGCCTCGCCGGCACGCGGAATCTGCATCTCGATGCTGTCGTCGTCATCCTCGAAATCGAGCGTGAGGCGCTTGGCCTTGGAGAGGCGGTCCATGATCGACTGGTCGTACTCGAAAATGCCGCGCACGGTGGTCTTGTCCATGACCTCCCACTTCGCCTTCTTCATGATCTCGGCGTCATCGGTGCCGACATCGGCCCGGAGGATCTCGCCGACCTTGTCCCATTCCCAGCCGTCGTAGATCATCACGATCACGATCGCCTTGTCGGAATAGGTGATGACGATGACGTAGTCGCGGTTCTCGTCCTCCTTGTCCTTGTAGCCGCGACTCGCATTGCAATGCGTGTCCTGGGTACGCTTCTCGATGGTCCAGTCGCCGACCTTGGATTGTTGCGCAAGCGCGGGCCTCGAGCTCAAGGCGGCTGCGCTCAAGGCGCCTGCGAGAATTCCGGCGGCGAGAAGAGATCGTTTCATGTCGGCCTCCAGCGCGTTCCCCGCGCCGAGATGACCATCTCTGCCGGCGGCTCGCAAGGGCTTCGGGCCGGTAAGGCGAACAGCGTCCCTACCCCCGTCGCGGCACGATCGCGATCGGGGTGAAGCTGTAAACCTCCTCGCCGTTCTGGTTGAACATCGTCCATTTCACCAGCGCGATGCCCTGCGGCTTCGACTTCGAAGGCGTCAGGCTCATGACCTCGCCGACCAGATGCAGGCGGTCGTTGGGCCGAACCGGCATGGTCCAGCGCAGCCCGTCGACACCGGCGCCGATCAGCGGATGTGGGCCGAAGGGGCGGGTCTGGATCGCGAGCTTCATGGCGATCGCGGCGGTGTGCCATCCCGAGGCAGCGAGCCCCTTGAACAGGGTCTCCTTCGCCGCCTCATGGTCGAGATGCATCGGCTGCGGATCGTACTCGGCGGCGAAGCGCTTGATGTCGGCCTCGGTGACCTGAACTTCCGGGGATTTGAACCGCATTCCGATGGTGAGATCGTCGAACCACTCGACCTGCGCCATGATTTTGCCTCGCAATTTGGTGCGCCGCTGCCGGGACCGCGCGACTCAAAGAATTTAGCGAAATTGCGATCTAACGGGTCCGCGGCGCACAAACCAGCCCGGGGTTCCCCCGCGAAACCTCTTTCCCGATGCGACGAAACACGCCTGAAACAGATCGCCGGTTAAGTCGTTGTCAAAATAAATACAGGGACGGCCACCATGCAATTTCTCCTCGACCTGATCTACGACTATGCCTGCTGCCAGAACCTCGTCGCGCAATCGCCACGGGAGGACGAGCTATGATCGAGCTGATCTCCGCCCTGCTCGGACTTTGCAGCATCGGCATCTTTGCGGCGCATGCGCTGGATGCCTATCGCACCACGCATTACTGAGCGCTTGCTCTTCGTTTGAGCATGATCTTTTCGGAAAACCGCAGCACACTTTGCGCTAACGCGGCCCTTCGGGTCCGGGTCATGCTCTAGAACGGCCGCCGGTAAAAATGCTCTGAATGCGTTGCCGGCGGAAACCGGTTGGCGAGCGCGAGCGCGGCCTTTTCATCCGTCTCGAGCGCGATCTTCTGCGCGAGCATCACGTCGCCGGGCACGAGGAAGCCTGAGGGGACGAAGCACCACCCCATCGTCGCGTGACCGGCGTCATCGACCTCGTGGACGTTGGCGGCCGTGCCATAATGAATGCGATACTTCTTGCCGGTATCGCAGCCGATGACGTCGAAATACCGGTGCTGCTCGAACTGTGCGCGTTGCGCCGGCGTCAGCCACTCGGCCAGAAGCCGGCGGCCCCGCGCATCGGGCGTGTTCTCGCCGAAGAAGCGCCGGTAGAGTTCGCGCAGCGCGTGCAAACGGGCACGCGCGGGCGCGCGGAACCACAATGCCGCGAACATGAGCAGCTCAGATCAGCCGCCGACCAAGCGGGGATAGAACAGCGTTTCCTGCGCGGTCGGATCGAACGACTTGATACGGGTGACTTCGCCGGGTCCGGTTCGGAAGGCGGCGGTGAAGCCGGCTCCGGTCAGCTCCCGAAAGCGCTGCTCGGCTCGCGCCAGCGCTTCGGCATTGCCAGGATCAAACTCGTGGCGGGTGTCGCCAGTCTGGTCCATCACGATCTGGGTTGCCATAGTTGAGTCTCCTCATGCCCAGCCCTGAAACGGATCAAAGCAAACCTCGTGCCGTCGGTTCCCGATAGCAACAACTTTCTCGCACCAGTGTATCACGCCTTGCTGAGCAAGAGCGTTTTTCTAGCGGAGCGGACGCCGGTTCGCGTGACGGGCTCTCGTCAGCGCGAGGCCGCCGCCCCTCCCCCCTCGTCAATCTGCCGGCCCATCAGCGCGATTGCCTTCTGATAGACGCCGGCAGCATTCCAGGCCTCGATCGCCGCGAAATTCGGTTCGCCCGGCTGGTAACCGGCTCCCGCACGCCAGCCATGGGCCTTGAGGAAATTGGCGGTCGAGTTCAATGCATTGGCGGCAACCTCGAGATTGCCGGTGCCATAAGCCAGGATGTTCTTGGGCATGAACTGGGTCTGGCCGACCTCGCCATGCATGGAGCCGCGGGTTGATCCCGACAGCGTGCCGCGGTCGATCAGCTTCAGCGCGGCATAGAGCTGGTCGGTGAAGAATTCGGGACGGCGGCAGTCATAGGCGAGCGTCGCGATCGAGGAGAGCATGTTCTGGTTGCCGCGCTGGCTGCCGAAGCCGGTCTCCATGCCCCAGATCGCGATCAGCGGCCCGGGCGGGACACCGTAACGCTGCTGGATCGAGGCAAACAGAGCGGCCTGCGACTGCTTGAGCTGCCGCCCCTTGGCGACGATGGTGGTGGCGCCGCGCTTGGCCAGGAACTGGTCGAGCGACAGCGAGAAGCTGCGCTGGCCGCGGTCGGCGGCGATGGTCGCGCTGGCGTAATTGGTTTGCATCAGGGCGCCGATTGCGGTCGGGCCGATGCCCTTTCCTTGCGCCTCCGCGCTGAACTCGCGCTTCCAGGCCTCGAAGCCGGCCGGCGAGCTGCCGCATTGCGCGGCCTCGGCCATGGGCACGGAGAGAAGCAGCGCGGTCGCGCCAATCACTGCCGTCGCGACTGTCCTGCCCATGACCATTGCCCGTTCCTCTCCCTGACTGCACGACCGGCTCGTGCGAGCGCATGATCCTACGCCCGTTGCAATCGCTCAAGTCCCGACAGATACAATCAATCCAAGCAAGGCCCTTGACACCGGCGCCTTACGTCCCCTCCGCGCCCAGTAGAAAATCCACCATGATGCTCTGGTGCTGCTGGTACATGTCCGTGCCGGTCCCGGTCACGCAGCCGATGCTGCGGGCAGCTGCGATGAACGGTGAAACTTCAGGCTTGGTGATGACGCAGCCGCAATAGGTCGACGACGAAAGCCGCGCGACGTCGACCGGCAGCGGGTCGCCATCCTTCATTCCGGCGGGGCTGGCATTGGCGACGAAGTCGAAGCCGGCCGGATCCGCAGAGCCGGCCCGCACCGACGCTTTGCCCAGCCTGTTGAGTTGGCCGACCAGTGTGTCACGGCGCTCGATTGCACTGTCATGGATCGCAAGCTCGCGGGCACCGGCCTCGACCAGCTCAAGTGCGATCGCCGATCCCGCACCGCCCGCACCGACCAGCAGCGCCCGCATGCCCTTCGGATCGATGCCCTTCGCCCGCGCCGCGCCGACGAAGCCGAGGCCGTCCACCATGTCGCCGTGCCATGAGCCGTCGGGACGCCGGCGCATCAGGTTCACGGTCCGCAGGAAATGCGCGCGCGCCGTCGCGCTCGCACAGGCCTGGTAGCAGGCGAATTTGTGCGGGATGGTCACGACAATGCCGTCGAGGTTCTTCAGCCGCCTTGCCACGGAGAGGAAGTCGGCCAAATCCCCTGGTGCCACCTGAACAGGCACGAGAATGCCGTCGTGCCCGCGCGCGGCAAAGGCGGCCGACACGCCAGCCGGCGAGCGCACCTGCGCGATGGGATCGCCGACGATGACGTGGAGCCGCGTGGCGCCTGTTGGAGCCGGGATCATGTCGCTCAAGCCCAGGCCTCCGCGGCCGTCCCGTAACTCAATTCCAGACCATCCAGATTGCCCTCCTTGCGCCATTTGTCGAGCAGCCGCAGGAACGCCACCGGTCCGCGCCAGTACTGGCTGTTTCTGGCCGCGATCGGATCGAACACGCCTTCATTGTTGTAATAGCCGGGCGTGCATTCGGCGAGATAGGTCTGACGGCCGATCGCGGCCTTGACCACCTCCTCGACCCAGGCGTTCTCGGCCGCGAGCGTCGGCTCCAGCGTCCGGGCGCCACGCTTGCGCGCCTGATCGATGACATAGGCGATGTGCTGCGACTGTTCGTCGATGATGTGCGGGAAGTTCGCGCTCTGGCCGGCCTGCACCGTGACGATCAGGAAGCAGTTCGGAAAGCCGCGGCTGTAGAAGCCGTGCATGGTCTTGACGCCGTCGCGCCAGCGCTCGGACAGGCTGATGCCGTCGCGGCCATAGACCTCAAAGCCCATGCGGCGGGCGTAGTCGGTGCCGACCTCGAAACCGCTGGCATAGATCAGGCAGTCGAGCTCATAGGCCTTGCCGTCGACCACGACCGCATTCTCGGTGATGCGCTCGACGCCCTGCCCTTTGGTATCGACGAGATGCACATTGGATTGATTAAAAGTGTCGAGATATTCGTCATGGAAGCACGGGCGCTTGCAGAACGCTTTATACCAGGGTTTTAGCGCCGCAGCGGCTGCTTCGTCCCTTACAACAGCGTCCACGCGGGCGCGGATCTCCTCCATCTTGCGATAGTCGGCCTGCTCGATGACCTTCAGCACCTCTTCCATCGAGGTCACCGGCTGCGGCTGCCGGCGCGGTGCCAGCAGGATCTCGCCGAGGAGACCGGTCCAGCCGTCCTGCACCAGATCCTTTTCGAACGGCTCGCCCGAGATCACGGCGGTGAAATTGTCCATGCGCTCGCGCTGCCAGCCGGGCTTGAGGCCCTGCACCCAGGCTTGGTCCGTCGGCCGGTCGTCGCGCACGCCGATTGCCGATGGCGTGCGCTGGAAGACATAAAGCTCCTTCGCGGAGCGGCCGAGATGCGGCACACATTGCACGGCGGTGGCGCCGGTGCCGATGATGCCAACGCGCTTGCCGGCAAGGCCCGTGAGATCACCCTCAGCGGTGCCGCCGGTGTAGGCGTAGTCCCAGCGGCTGGTATGGAAGCTGTGCCCCCTGAACGTCTCGATGCCGGGAATCCCCGGCAGCTTCGGCCGGCTCAGCGGACCGCCGGCCAGGATGACGAAGCGCGCGCGGATCTGGTCGCCGCGATCGGTCTCGACCAGCCAGCGCGCCTCCTGCTCCTGCCATTCCATGCGCGAGATGACGGTCTGAAACAGCGTGCGCTCATAGAGCAAGAAGTGCCGGCCGATGCGGCGGGAGTGCTCGTAGATCTCCGGCGCCCGCGCATATTTTCGCACCGGCATGTAGCCGGTCTCTTCCAGGAGTGGCAGGTAGATGTAGCTCTCGGTATCGCAGGCAGCTCCAGGATAGCGATTCCAGTACCAGGTACCGCCGAAATCGGCGGCCTTTTCCACGATACGAAAATCCGCGATGCCGGCTTCGCGCAGACGCGCGCCGCAGAGCAGGCCGCCAAAGCCGCCGCCGACGATCAGCACTTCGGTCTGCTCGCTGACGGCCTCGCGCGCAAAACCGGGATCGGCCCAGGGATCGTCGAGATAGCGGCCGAATTCGCCCGTGACCTCGACATACTGCGCCTTGCCCTCGGCGCGCAGACGGCGGTCGCGCTCGTCGCGATAGCGCGCACGGAGTGCGGAAATATCGACGGTAGATGAGCCGGCCGTACCGGTCTTGTGTCTTTCCGCTGACATTCATTTCCTCCACGGCGGACGCTGCTTCGCCGACAGCTCTCCTCAAATTAGCCCCGAAAAAGTGACGCATGCAATCACGTCCGCTGTTTTTTGCGTGAACGCCGCGTGACGTTCAGCTACCCTCGCGCAAATCACAAGCCTACGCCATGCAACGACATGGCGGCCCGGAGGAGACCATGCAGGGATTGATGATGGACATGCCGCTGCTGATCAGCGGCCTGATCCAGTACGCCGCCGATTATCACGGCGAAGCGGAGATCGTCGCGCGCGAGATCGAGGGCGACGTCCATCGCTACACCTATGCGGACGCGCATCCGCGCATCAAGCGCATGGCGCTAGCACTAAAGCGGCTCGGCATGAAGCACGGCGACCGCGTGGGCACGCTGGCCTGGAATACGCACCGGCATTTCGAGATGTTCTATGCGGCGCCGGGCATGGGCTACGTGCTGCACACCGTCAACCCGCGGCTATTTCCCGAGCAGCTCGTCTACATCATCAACCACGCCGAAGATCGCCTGCTGTTCATCGACCGCGCCACGCTGCCGATCGTGGAAGCGATCGCGCCGCAGCTGAGGACGGTCGAAGCCTATATCGTGATGTCCTCGCGCGAGCGGATGCCGGAGACGAAGCTTGCCAACGTCCATTGCTACGAGGAATTGCTGGGACGAGAGAACGACGCCGGGTTTGCCTGGCCGGAGTTCGACGAAAAGTCCGCGTCCACCATCTGCTACACCTCGGGCACGACCGGCAATCCCAAGGGCGTGATCTATTCGCACCGCGCCGCGATCCTGCAAACCATGACCTGCTGCAACTTCGACTTCCTGCCGGGCCATGTCGAAGGCGTGCGCGAAGTGATGATGCCGATGGCGCCGCTGTTTCACGGCAATGGCTGGAACATGCCGTTCACCGCGCCCTACACCGGCTCGAAGCTGGTGCTGCCCGGCCGCAACTACGAGCCCGACAAGCTGTACGAGCTGCTCGAAGGCGAGAAGGTGACGCTGTCGGCGGGCGTACCGAGCTTCTGGCTGATCCTGCTCGACTGGCTCGGTCGCACCGGCAACAAATTCTCGACGTTGCGCGCGACGTTGTCGTCGGGCTCGGCGCCGCCGCGCGCCATGGTCGAGAAGCTCAAGCGCGAGTACAATGTCGACTATATCCAGGCCTGGGGCATGACCGAGGCGCTGGGCTGCTCGATGCCGGGTCTGCGCCCCGGCTCGGAGCATCTCGGCGAGAAGGAGAAGTTCGACCGGCGCCAGGTCTCCGGCCGCGCCTGTTTCGGCACCGCTCTGCGCATCGTCGACGACGCCGGCAATGAGCTGCCGCGCGACGGCAAGACGGTCGGTCATTTGCGCGCCCGCGGGCCATGGGTCGCCTCCGGCTACATGAAGTTGGAGGAAGGCCTCGACCGCGACGGCTGGCTGATTACCGGCGACATGGCCGTGATCGACAGCCAAGGCCACGTCACGCTGACCGACCGCTCCAAGGACGTGATCAAGTCCGGCGGCGAATGGATCTCCTCGATCCAGCTCGAGGATATCGCCTTGTCGCATCCCGACGTGCTGCAAGCCGCCGTCGTCGCCATCGCGCATGAGAAATGGCAGGAGCGCCCCCTGCTCCTCGTCGTCCGCAAGAAGGGCGCCACCGTCGACGGCAAGACGCTGCTCGAGCACATGCGGCCGAAGATCGCGAGCTGGTGGCTGCCCGACGCCGTCGAATTCCTCGACGAATTCCCGATGACCGGCACCGGCAAGGTGCTGAAATCGGCGTTGCGCGAGAAATTTAGGGAGTACCGCGTCGCATGACGGCACCCGACCGCGTGCGGACAATTCAGCGCGCGGTTTTTATCTTTTGGTCAATTCGGGAGCGATATCTTGAGGCCTCGCTCACCTTGGATCGAGGACATCATGACGTTTTCCGGATTGGGCATGCATCTCGGCAATCTGTCGCGCCTGTCGAATGCGCTGACGCGCTCGATCAGCCCGGAGAACTTCACCGGCGAGAAGGGCAAAGGCGGCATGTCCGTCGACGGCCCCGCCGCGCGTCAGGCCCGCGATCTCGGCCAGGGCTGGAAGGTCTCGCCTTACGTCGTCATCGAGCCCGGCACGACCTTCACGCTCGCCGACATCGAGGGCCAGGGCGCGATCCAGCAGATCTGGATGACGCTGGCGCGCGGACGTCTGCGCCATTCGATCCTGCGCGTCTACTGGGATGACCAAACGCTGCCGAGCGTGGAATGTCCGGCCGGCGATTTCTTCGCCTGCGGGTGGGAGGAGTTCGCGCAGGTCTCCTCGCTCGCGGTCTGCGTCAATCCCGGCCGCGCCTTCAACTGCTACTGGGAAATGCCGTTCCGCAAACGCGCGCGCTTCACGCTGGAGAACCGCAGCGAGGAGCAGCTCACGATCTACTACCAGATCAACTACACGCTGACCGATGTGCCTGAGGACTGCGCCTATTTCCATGCCCAATTCCGCCGCACCAACCCGCTTCCTTTCAAGGAGGTCTACACCATCCTCGATGGCGTCAAGGGCACAGGCCACTATGTCGGCACCTACATGGCCTGGGGCGTCCACAACAATGGCTGGTGGGGCGAAGGCGAGATCAAGTTCTTCATCGACGGCGACGGAGCGTTCCCGACCATCTGCGGCACCGGCACCGAGGACTATTTCTGCGGCGCCTACAATTTCGATCCCCATGTCGCCCATGCCAGCCAGGGTCCTGCACAGCAATCGCGCTATCAGGAGTTCACCACGCCCTATGCCGGTCTGCCGCAGGTGATCCGCCCCGACGGCGTCTACCGATCGCAGCAGCGCTTTGGCCTCTATCGCTGGCACATCCCCGATCCCGTCCGCTTCCGAAGCGATCTGCGCGTGACGATCCAGGCGCTGGGCTGGCTGCCCGGCGCGAGGGACGGAAAATATCTTCCGTTACAGGACGACATCGCCTCGGTCGCGTTCTGGTACCAGATGCTGCCGACGGCGCCCTTCCCGACGCTGCCCGGGCCGGACTATCTGGAAATCGCCTAGCCGCGGTTGCTGTCCGATCAAGGAGACGAAAGAATGCTCTATCCGATGTCGCCCAAAGTCGTTGAGCTCAAGCGCAAGCTCGAAAGTTTCATGGACCGGCACATCTATCCGAACGAGGAACGCTTCTATCGCGAGGCCGAAGAGCTCGGACCGTGGAAGGTCTATCCCGTCGTCGAGGAGCTGAAGCCGCTGGCGCGCGCTGAGGGTCTCTGGAATCTGTTTCTACCGGAGTCCGGCCACGGCGCCGGGCTCACCAATCTCGAATATGCTCCGCTCTGCGAGGTGATGGGCCGCTCGCACCTTGCGCCCGAAGTGTTCAACTGCTCCGCGCCCGACACCGGCAACATGGAGGTGCTGGAACGCTACGGCTCGGAGAAGGACAAGGAGCGCTGGCTGAAGCCGCTGCTCGCGGGTGAAATCCGCTCCTGCTTCGCCATGACCGAGCCGGCGGTCGCCTCGTCCGACGCGACCAACATCGAGAGCTCGATCGTGCGCGACGGCGACCATTACGTCATCAACGGCCGCAAATGGTACACGACGAATGCGACCGACCCGCGCTGCAAGATCTGCATCTTCATGGGCAAGACCGATCCTGACAATCCGGATCGCCACAAGCAGCAATCCATGGTCCTGGTGCCGATGGACACGCCGGGCATCGAGGTCAAGCGACCCCTGCCCGTGTTCGGCTTCTACGGCGTGCCGGACCGCGCCTCGGAAGTCGTCTTCACCAATGTGCGGGTGCCCAAGGAGAACATGTTGCTCGGCGAAGGTCGCGGTTTCGAGATCGCGCAGGGCCGCCTCGGCCCCGGCCGCATCCATCACTGCATGCGCCTGATTGGCCTTGCCGAACGCACGCTGGAAAAGATGTGCCGCCGCGTCCGCAGCCGCATCGCCTTCGGCAAGCCGGTCTCGGAGCAGACGGTGACGCAGGAGCGCATCGCGGAAGCCCGCATCATGATCGAGCAGGCCCGGCTGCTGACGCTGAACGCGGCTTACGCGATGGACACGGTCGGCAACAAGGTCGCGAAAGCCGAGATCGCGATGATCAAGGTCGCCGTGCCGAACATGGCCTGCCAGATCATCGACTGGGCGATCCAGGCGCACGGTGGTGGCGGCACCTCGAACGATTTCGGTTTGACGCAGGCTTATGCCACCGCGCGCCTGCTGCGTCTTGCCGACGGACCGGACGAGGTGCATCGGAATCAGATCGCGCGATTCGAGCTGAGGAAATACTCGAATGTCTAAGCCGATGCTGGCGCGTCAGTACTAGAGGCTGCGCAAGGGGATCGGCGTCTAGTCGAAGCTCGGCGGCTCCTGGATGGGCGCAGATACATTCTGATTCAAAATCGCTTCGAGCATCGCTCCGAAAATGATGATCGGCAGATAGAACGCAAGCATGATCGTATTCCTCCTGCTGTGACAACCCTGGCTCGCAGGGCCAGGTTCCTCAAATTGACGCTCGCCCGCCTCGGAACATTTTCGGCGCTTACCGAGCTACCGACGAAACCGAATCGCAGGCCGTATCAAGAACGCATCGCGTCAATCGCATGGGCGATCAGAACGACAGCGCTTGCGGCAATGAGAAACACAAACAACCAGCTCACGTCCGCCTCCGATCCCGGAGTGAACGCGTTCATCCATGCACAGTCAAAAACCATCGCTCTGGAACCGCAATTCCGCGGCTCGCTGATGCTTCGCAGCAACAATTGCATCTGCTATCGGCGCTATCGGCAGAACGCCAAAAGGAGCAACGCGGCGACGACACAGGCTGCTAGGACTAAAAACCAAACGCCCATACAGTCCCCCGACTCAACACACGCGAGTCAGGATTAGCCTTAAGATTTGGCATTGAAACGCTTGTCGCCGGTTTTCCCCAGGCCAAGCGCGATCATCTGCTCGCTGCGTTAGTCCAATACCTCCACCGTCGCGGAACGTCCCGCCACCAGTGACAAGGCTTCAGGCACCGGGTCCAGCGCAATGCGCACCGGCACGCGTTGCGCCAGCCGCACCCAGCTAAACGTCGGGTTGACGTTGGCGAGCATGCTCGCGCCTTCCGCGCGGTCGCGATCCTCGATCCCGGCGGCGATGCTTTCGACGTGACCAGTGAGCGTGGTCTTCTCGCCCATCAAACGCACCTGCACCTTGTCGCCGATGCGGATGCGCGCGAGCTTTGTCTCCTCGAAATAGCCTTCGACATGCAGCGTGTCGGTGTCGACCAGGGCCATCACGCCCTTCCCGGCGGTGACATAGGCACCGGGGCGCAGATCCATGTTGGTGATCACCCCGTTCACGGAGGCGCGGACCTCGCTGCGGTCGAGGTTGAGCTGCGCCACCGCGCGGTCGGCGACGGCCGCATCGAAGGCCGCCTTGGCCTGCAGCTGGGTGGCCAGCACCTGCTCCTGCTTCTGCTGCGACACCGCATCGGTCGTGAGCGTGCTGTAGCGCTTCAGATCGGCATTGGCCTGGTCGAGCGTCGCCTGATGGCCGGCCACCGACGCATCGGCCTGCCGCAGCGCCAGCGCAAACCGCTCGCGGTCGATCCGGAACAACACGTCGCCGCGACGGACCTTCTGGTTGTCCTTGACCAGCACCTCGGTGACGAAGCCGGAGACATCGGGCGCGACCTGGACCACATCGGCGCGCACGCGGCCGTCACGGGTCCACGGCGATTCCATGTAGTAGACCCAGAGCTCGCGTCCGACGACGAGCGCAAGCATGACGGCAATGACGGTCAGCGCGATGCGTCCGAACCAGGCAAGATTCCCCTTCATGTGAGGTACTCCGAGAGATAGACGACGCCGCCGAGCAGGCAGACGAAGATGGCAAAATCGAACAGCGCGCGGTGCCAGACCAGCCGGTAGAGGTCGAAGCGCTGCATCAGCCGGCGCAAAAGCGCGCTGAGGACGTAGGCGATGATGATCCACAGCAGCAGCGCCGGCACCAGCACACCGTAGATGTCGATCACATATCTCATGCCGCAACACTCTCTGCGCGCGGCCGATAGGCCGGCGCGTCCGGAAACAGGCCGCGGCGGATACCGACGAGACCGATCAGGGCGTCTTCGCGCGCGCTGTCATTGGGATCCTTGACTGCCTGGGCCAGTGCCCGATCGACGCTCGTGAGCAGCTGGGTCGGCATGCCATTCCCCGCATAGTTGCGGCAGGCCATGGCGAGCTGGTCGAGCATGTCGTCGATGACGGCAATGGTGGAGGCCGCAAGCCCGTAACGGGCGCGGCGCAGGTCGATGATGTTGATGCCGATGCGGAGCTGGACCAGGCTGTCGGCGTCGCGGCGATCGCTTTCCGAGAGGAACGCGATACGCTGCACCAGGAGCCCGAGCCGGTGCAGCATGAGGCCTGCGAACTCCGCGCGGTCGCGCTTGCCGCGGCGTTCGGCAGCGACCGCGAGCGTCTTCCAGTTCGACAGCACCAGGCGATTGGCGATCCATTCGGCGCCCACCCCGCGCGCAATCCGCGTCACCAGCTCGGCGATGACGACACCGACGAAGAAGGCGACGGCCGAATTGGCATAGGCCGCAAAATCCGCGCTGTAGGTCGATTGCAGCGCCAACAGCGTCGCGGTGTTCGCCGCGAGCGCCATGCCGGTGCCCGCCGTCGCCGGCCGGCTGATCAGGAAGCCATAAACGAGGAAGGTCGGCGCCAGCGCGACGATCAGGACCTCGAGATGGGAGATCGCGGGCACCAGCGCGAACAGATAGACCGCAACGACGACGATCGCGACCAACGACCACATGCCAAAGCTGCGGATGAAACGCGCCGGCTCGTCCTGCGCGGCGAAGAACGAGCAGGCGACCGCCGCCATCATCGGCGCCGACGCGCCGTCCGGCCAGCCGGTGCCGATCCAGAATGCGCAGCAGATCAGGATGGCCGTGGCGGCGCCGGCCGCCGACCACAGCGCAAGGCCGCGATCTCTGTGGCGCGCCGGCGCGGCGCCGGCCTCGGAATGGAAGGCCAGATCGATGGTCGAGACGTTGCGGTTCGCGGCGATCGCCTCGGTCAGCTCACGGCAGTCGCGCGAGAGGTCGACGAGTTCGCGCAGCCGCAACAGCAGGCTTGTGGTGATGATCCGTTCCCAGTCAGCGCTGTCGTCGAGCACCGCCTGCTGCTCCGCGATCGCGGTGCGGATCCGGTCGGCCGGTTGCCGTGCGCTGACGTCGCTCACGATCCATTGCGCGATGTCTCCCAGCAGTCGCTCCAGCTCGGGCTGCCGCCGCATTGCTTCCTCGCCCAGTGCAGCCAGCCGGTCCTCGAGCGAAGCGATCACCGGCAGCAGCGTCAACATCCGGAGCCGGATTTCGCCAAGGCCCGTCACCGCGTTGCGGTCGGTTAGGCGGTCATAAGCAAGATGGGTCGAGAGCGTGTCGATCTCGACGATGTCGGTCGCAAGCTTGAGACGCTTGCTGCGGCGAAATTCGTCATTGCCCTCTCGCAGCAGCACCGCCTGGCTCAGGCGGCGCGCATCCAATAGCCATGTGTCGACGCGATGGGCGACCGCAGGCGCGACGCTGCGGGGAAACACGATGGTCGAGACCAGGCTGGCGCAGATGATGCCGAGCGAGATTTCCTCGAGCCTTGCCACCGCGGTGTCGAAGATGGCACCGGGCTCGGACACCGAGGGGAAGCCGATCAGCGCCACCGTGTACCCGGCCAGCATGAAGACATAGCTGCGCGGCGTGCCGTCGAGCAGCGACAGATAGAGACAAAGCCCGACCCACAGCGCGATGGCGAGACAGAGCAGCTCCGGCGCGTCGATCAGGTTCGGCACCAGCACCACGGTCATGACGGCCCCGACCAGCGTGCCCATCACGCGGAAGAAGGCCTTGGAGCTGGTGGCCCCCGCCAGCGGCTGCGAGGTGATGTAGACGGTCGCCATCGCCCAATAGGGCCGCGGCAGGTCCATCGCGAGCGCGATGACGAGCGCCAGCATCGACGCGGCGAACGTCTTCAAAGCAAAAATGAGGTCCGCGTGGCGGACCAGGAACGGCTCGTCTGCGCGCATGGCTATTTCGCCTCGGGACCAGTCTTCTCAGGACCAGTCTTCTCAAGACCGATCTTGGGCTCTTGCAGGCGACTGGCCCGCTGTTCGATGCGCTGAAGAGTCTCGAATGTTATCGCAAGTTCCTCGGGCCCGATATCCTTCAGGAGGCTGGCCCGCACCCGGCGCAGCACCCGGTTGGTCTCCTCGACCTTGGCCGCGCCCGCTTTCGTCAAATGTAACGTTTTGGCACGACGGTCGGTGGGATCTTCCCGGCGTTCGACCAGACCCTCGGCCTGGAGCAGATCGATCAGGCGCACCAGCGAGGGCCCCTCGATGCCGAGCTCATCCGCGAGCACGCCTTGCCGGACATTCTCGCCCTGGCGCGACAGCACAAGAAGCGGAATCGCGGTCGCATAGGACAGGCCGTGCTTGGACAGGGCAGTGTCGGACTCGCGCCGCCACATCCGGCCCAGGCGCGTGATGAGCCGACCGATTTCGGCGTGGATGTGAGCCTGCGACGGCGCCATGCCGATTAGATAGGAAGCTATCTATTCGTTCACAATCTAAAGCCGATCACGAAATGGCGACCGGGCCTAGTGGAGCTCCCGAACGCCGGCGCGCCGCCCGAGCGACACGCCGCGCGCCAGCACCCTCGCCTCACTTCACCAGATACACGTCCGGATCGGCGCTCGAGCTCGGGGTCTTGAAGGCGCTGCGCAGGGCCGGCGACATCGGGACGTTGTAGTTGAGGCCGTTCGGCGGCGTCGGCGACTCCAGCCACTTCCTGTAGAGCACCTCGATCTCCGGGCTCGCATAGAGCTCCGCGGTGGCGCGATCGGCCAGCGCCTTGAACGGTGCATCCTCCCGCCGCAGCATGATGCCGTAGGGCTCGGGCTTCGAGAACGTCTCCTCGCTGATCATGAACGCTTGCGGCTCCTTCGAGCGCGCGATCGCGACCGCGAGCTGGACGTCGTCGAGCGCGTAGGCCTGGGCCCGGTCGGTCTCCAGCAACAGGAACGCCTCGGCCTGGTCCTTGGCCGGCATTATGTTGATGCCGAGATTGCGCTCGGTGTTGACCTTGGCGAGCTGCGTCAGGTTGACCGAGCCGGCCACCGCCGTGACCGCCTTGCCCTTGAGATCGTCGATGGTGTTGATCTTCGCCGCCCTCCTGGCCGCGAACCGCGTCGCGCTGAGGAAGTGCGTGTTGGTGAAGGCAACTTGCTTCTGGCGGTCGGCGTTGTTGGTGGTTGCAGAACAATGCAGGTCGAGCGTGCCGTTGACCATCAGCGGGATGCGGTTCGACGACGTCACCGCGAGGGTCTCGACGGAAATGTCGGGCATGTTGAGCTGCTTCTTCACGGCATCGACGATCCTGAGGCAGATGTCCATGGCAAAGCCGACCGGCTTCTGGTTGCCGTCGAGATAGCTGAACGGGACCGAGGCTTCCTGATAGCCCAGCGTGATCTTTTTGGTCTCCTTCACCTTCTGGAGCGTGCCCGTGAGGTCTTCGGCCGAAGCCGCGCCCGCAAGACAAGTCACGGCCAGAAGAATGGTGGGTAGACGCATCGGAGGGCTCCTCAAGGGGGTCTTCGACGGATGTCGAGACGCAATCGCGGAGCTGATAGCGTATAGACGCATCGGGCGCCAGACGAGGCAGGGTTTACCAGCTATCGCCTTTTTATATACATCCCGGCGGGGCGAGCCGCCTCATTGACAGGTCAGCTGCTGTTCGAACCAGCCGCCCAGCCGTTCCGACAGCGGCGGCCACATCCGCTGGAAGCTTTCGAGCTTGACGACATTGGCGCGGTACATCGCCCGCAACTCCTGTTCGATGGCCGGCAGGTCAACACCCATACAGACCCCGTCCCGCGCGATCGTCTTGCCGGCGACGACGACCTCCTTCACCAGAGATGCGTTGCCGCGCGCGAACAGCAGCGCCATGGGATCGACCGGCATGATCCGGTCGCGATCGAGCCGGTCGAGGTCGATCACGACGAAGTCGGCGGGGTTGCCGGCAGCGAGCTCCCCGCTCCCCGGCGCGCCGGTGGCGCGGCGTCCGTTGCGGACGGCGAGCGAAAACATCTCGGCCGGCGTCCATGTCGCCTTGAAGCCGAGACCGCCATGGGCCATCTGCACCAGCCGCATCTCGCGCAGGATGTCGTCGTCCTCGTCCAGCGCCAGCCCGTCGACGCCGACAGTGATGGCGCAGCCGCACTTGTGCGCGGCGGCGATCGGGGCGAGGCCCGAGCGCAGATGCATGTTCGAGCTGAAATTGGTGACGATGCGCGCGCCGGAGGTTGCGATCATCTCCAGCTCGTCGGGACGGGCGTGGATGCAGTGCGCCAGCGTCAGCCGCTCCGAGAGGAAGCCGATGTCGCGCAGCCAGCGCACCATGTCGGGAAAATGCTGGTCGGCCCAGGCGCGCTGGTACACGGTTTCCAGGAGGTGCATGTGAATGCGCCGGCCGGTCCGCGCGGAGTTCTCGGCGACCGCCTCCAGCAGCGGCTTCGAACACCATTGCACGCCGGCGGGCCCGAGCTGCACGTCCATCATCGGGCCGGCGATCGCGGCCGCAATGGCATCGGTCAGCTCGATATACGCTTTGGGCGACATCGGCGCGCGGACGAAGAGATCCTCGATGGACTTGCGATCGTCGCGGCCAAGCCCTGCGAGCACCGGCTCGGCATCGCCGTAGACGATCGGATTCTGGTCACGCACGGCCATCGCAAACGCGATGCGGATGCCGACCTCGGATGCAGCCTTTGCGATGGCTTTGGCTTCCTCCACCAAGGGCATCGTTCCGCTCGGGCGGGTATAGTGCACCATCATGGCCGCGCAGCCGGCCTTGGCGGAACGAGCCAGGGCAGAGGCCGCGGCGAGGTAGGGATCAACAGGTGTGCCGAGCGCCGTGCGCAGGATCCAGCTTTCCAGGGGCATGCCGACCGCACCGAAGGACGAGGCTGTGGCGCGGGCATGATCATGGGCGTTGACGAACGCCGGAATGACGAAGGAGCGAGGCCCCGGCCCCGCTCGTTCCGAGATATCGGTGATCACACCGCCGTCGTGCCGCAGCACGACATTATCGCTGACGCCGCGGTCAGGGCCACGGAACAGGCTGGATGCCGAAATGTCCGTGGCCATGGCTGTCCCTCCGAAATCAGTTGGCAGTATACACCAGCTCCCGCTCTGCGCGCGGCGGCAGGAATTCGCGCGAGAATACCTCTGCAGGCGTCGGCGCGCGGGCGAGCTGATAGCCCTCGACCACGATGCCGATGGCGCGCGTCATGCGGTCGTCCTTGATGTCGCCGATGCCGATCTCCTTCATCTCCGGCGAGACGATCAGCTTCTCGAAGGAATATTGCAGCCGGCGCTTCTCGACATCGGCGTTGATGAGGTTGTCGTAATTCAGCGCCGCCTTCATGCCGGCATTCTGGTCCTTGGCGACCGCGATCGCGCCCTTGTTGATGGCGCGCACGAGACCCGCGACGGCCTTCGGGTTCGACGCGATCAGCTTCTTCGAGACCATCACGCCGTTGGAATAGAGATCGAGACCGTACTCACCGAACGAGAACCATTTGAAGTCCTTGTCCGGGTCCTGGCGGTTGAGCACCAGGTTGAAGTAGCTGGTGATGTTGAAGACGAGCGCAGCGTCGATGTCGCCCTTGATCAGCATCGGCTCCTGTAGGTTCGGCGCCATGTTGGAGATCTTGATCTTCTCGCCGTCGAGCCCGTTCTTGCGGGTGAACACCGGCAAAAGGCGTGTCGTCGGCGTGCCCTGCGCGCCGCCGAGGGTGTGACCTTCGAAATCCTTGATGGTGTTGATGCCGCTGGTCTTCTTGGCGACGATCGCGAATGGCGGTTGGTTCCACATCATGTAGACCATGACGGGTGCCTCCTGCGGCTTGCTCGAGGCGTTCTGGATGATGGCGTTGACATCGCCGAAGCCGGCATCATAGGCCCCGGACATCACGCGCGTGACGGTGGCGCCGGAGCCCTCGCCCTGGTCGATGACGACGTTGAGGCCCTCCTCCTTGAAGAAGCCGTTGTCCTTGGCATAGAAGAACGCGGCGTCGCTGCCTTGCGTCTTCCAGCCCAGCGTGAACTTGATCGTGGTGTCTTCCGCCATGGCGGCGCCTGCGGACAGGGCCAATCCCAGCAGCGCGGCAGTTACGTTTCTCAACATCGAGACCTCCTCAAGCTTCGTTGCGTGACGGTTTGAAAATCAGGTGGCGATCACGTCGTTCTTGCGCGTTGCCCAGCCGGTGACCTGTCCTTCGATCAGCGAGAACACGACGTAGAGCGCGACGCCGAGACCGGCGAGCACGAACAGGCCGGCGAACACCAGCGGCACGTTGAAATTGGAGGACGCGGTCATCATGACGTTGCCGATGCCGCGGTTGGAGGCGACCGTCTCCGACAGCACCGCGCCGACGAAAGCGTAGGAGATCGCAACCTTCAGCGAGGCGAAGAAGAATGGCATGGTCCGGGGCAGACCGA
The DNA here is from genome assembly GCF_054063675.1 of Bradyrhizobium sp. USDA 376. Taxonomy (NCBI): domain Bacteria; kingdom Pseudomonadati; phylum Pseudomonadota; class Alphaproteobacteria; order Hyphomicrobiales; family Nitrobacteraceae; genus Bradyrhizobium; species Bradyrhizobium sp. USDA 376. The sequence goes on along the minus strand of NZ_JBSSGN010000001.1, from coordinate 5,664,629 downwards.
CATTCCAGAGGATGTCGAGCTTGCTGGCGCCCAGCGCCTTCAGCACGTCCTCGAGCTCGGGCTCGGTGGTCGCCAAGCCCGTGGCGATATTGACGACGATCGGGAAGAAGCAGATCGACAGTGCCGTCAGCACCGCCGGCACCGTGCCGGAGCCGAACCACAGCACGAAGATCGGCACCACCGCGACCTTGGGAATCGAGGAGAAGCCGATCAGAAGCGGATAGCAGGTGTCGTAGGCGGTCTTGGACACACCGATGATCGCGCCAAGGGCGACGCCGAGCGCAACGCCAAGGACGAAGCCGAACATGGTGGTGGCGAGCGTCTGCACGATGTGCGGCCACAGCACCGGGAAGCGCTGAACGAGCGTCACAAACACCTGCGAGGGTCGCGGCAGCACCAGGTCCGACATGCCCGTCATCAGGCAGAACAGCTCCCAGGCGACGAAGAACAGCACGATCAGCCCCGCCGACCACGCCTTCTGCCTGATATCGATCCCGAACATCAGCCTGCTCCCTGCTGCGCTGCGCTGCGCGCATCCTCGATGAAGGCGCGCAGCTTCTGATTCAGCGCGACGAAATCCGGCTCGAAGGTCATGGCGACCGTGCGCGGCCGCGCGAACTCGACGCGGCTGTCGTCGAGGATGCGGCCGGGTCGCGCGCTCATCACGCAGATGCGGCTCGCAAGGAAGCCGGCCTCGCGCAGGTCATGGGTGACCAGCAGCACGGTCGGCTTGTGCGTCATCCAGAGGTTCTGGAGGATCGCCCACAGCTCCTCGCGCGTGAACTGGTCGAGCGCGCCGAAGGGCTCATCTAGCAGCAGCATGCGCGGCTCGTGGATCAGCGCGCGGCAGAGATTGGCGCGCTGAAGCATGCCGCCGGAAAGCTGCCAGGGATAGCGGTTGCCAAATCCCCGGAGGCCGACCTGCTCGAGCAGTGCGTTGGCCTTGTCGCGGAATTCGGTCTTGCGCAGCTTGCGGAAGTTGGAGCGGAACGGCTCGACGATCTTCAGCGGCAGCATGATGTTCCGCTCGATCGTCATCCACGGCAGCATGGTCGGGTTCTGGAACGCCATCCCGACCCGCATCGCCCGCGCCGCGACCTCGCGGCCGCCGACGATGACGACACCGCTGGTCGGCTGCACCAGGCCGCTGACGAGCCGCAAAATGGTCGATTTGCCGCATCCGGACGGGCCGACCAGTGCGACAAACTCGCCGTCGGCGATCCTCAAGCTGGTCTTCGACAAAGCCGGCACGGCGCGGTCGCCGCGTCCGAAGGTCACGGACGCCTCGGACAGCTCGATGGCGGTCGCGCCTTCCGGAACGGGCTGGCCGTCAAACTGGGACTTGGGTTGCATGCGCATCACACCAAAAGTGCATGCAAGCTGGGTGCCAGCCGCCGATACCCGCGAAATCAATGATTTGGCCAAATCGCCCGCCGAATGGCCGGATTCGATTTAGGCAATCCAGACACCAAACTGCATGCAATTGGAGCGCTGGATTGGCGCAAGCCTGTGCTAAAGAGAGGTTTCGACCTTCCCTCAAGGATTCGCCGATGGCGGCGCGCGCGAGCACCAAGACTTCTGAATCGTCGGACAAGGTCAGCGTGATCTGCCGCGCGTTGCGGCGTGCCATCATCGAGCCAGCAGGCGCTCGAGCCCGGCGCCAAGCTGCCGGAGGATGCGCTCGGCGAACGCTTCGGCGTCAGCCGCACCATTGCCCGCCATGCGCTGGGGCAGCTCGCCGCCGAGGGCCTCGTCGAGCTCCGCCGCAACCGGATCGCGGTGGTGGCGACGCCGAGCTGGCAGGAGGCGCGCGACGCCTTCGACATCCGCATCGAGCTCGAGCGCCTCGTCGTCCGTCAGCTCGCGGGCAAGCTGACCAAGGCGCAGATCGCCGAGCTGAATGCCCATGTCGACGCCGAGGATCGCGCCCGCGGCGGCACGGATGCGGTCTCGATCCGGCTCGCCACCGAATTCCACATCCTGCTCGCCCACATGACGAACAGCCCGATCCTGGTGCGCTATGTCAGCGAGGTCGCCTATCGCTGCTGCCTGACGCTGTCGCTCTACAGCCGGCCGCATTCCACCGAATGCGCCATCAATGAGCATCGCGCGATCATTTCAGCGCTCGCCAAGGGCGACGAGGCCAAGGTGATGGATTTGATGCATCATCACCTGGATTCCGTGGCCAATCGCGCATTGGTCGCTCCCACTCCGCAGCGCGGCCGTGATCTCCTCGATATTCTTGCGCCCTACGCCGATGAGGTGACGAGCGACCGCGTCGTCAAGCTGCCGAAGGTCGCGCGAAGAAGCTAGGCTTCAATCCCGCGCTGGACGAGGATGCGCTCGGCGCTGTCGTTCCAGACGTCCATTTTCACGATCTGGCCGCCCCTCACGACGAAGCGATCGACATAGCGATTGCCCTCGAACGGGGTGCCGTCCATCCACTCGCCATAGAGCGTGCCGACGCTGTAGACCACGGTCTCGTCCGCGCCCGGACAGACGTCGAACCGGTCCATCTTCTTCTTGACCCAGCGATAGCGCCTGGCGTTGAAGCCAGTCGGCCCGCGCGGATGATCGAACTCGCGCCCGCCGGTGAACGTGATCGCCGTGCCGGGCTTCATGTAGGCCGCGGCGGCGTCGGGATCGGGTATCATCGAGGCCGTCAGGTAAGCCTCCACGATCTCGGCGTCGGTCATCGGGCGTTCGGCTTTGGCGGGAGCGGACATGGGGTTCTCCGAGGGTGCCGACATTCTACAATTCAGGCCTCAAAGTGCATGCACATTTTTTGAACAATCCGACACCTTGGCTGCACACAATCTGGAGCTGCCCGCTCCCTCGGCTTCCGCTAGGCTACCACACCTGAATTCGACGCCATGACCACCCAAGCCGCCTTCGACCTGATCTTCCGCAACGCGCTGTTGCGCTCATCCGCCGCGCCCGTCGATATCGGCGTGAAGGACGGCCGCATCGTCGCGATTGAGCCAAAGCTCGCCTGCGAGACCGTCGAGGTCGACCTCGGCGGGCACCTCGCCCTGCCCGGCTTCGTCGACACCCACATCCATCTCGACAAGGCCTGCCTGCTCGGCCGCTGCGGCCACAATCACGGCAGCGTCTCGGAGGCGATCCGCGCCGTGGCGGGGATGAAGAAGGATTTCACGGTCGAGGACGTCTACGCCCGCGGCGCAAAAGTGCTCGAACGCGCCATCGTGCACGGCACGACGCGGATGCGTACGCATGTTGAGATCGATCCGCGCATTGGCCTCCGCGGCTTCGAGGCGGTCAAGTCGCTCAAGCGCGACCATGCCTGGGCGATCGACCTCGAACTCTGCGTCTTCCCGCAGGAAGGCTTGACCAACGATCCCGGAGCCGAGGAGCTGCTGATCCAGGCGCTGCGCAACGGCGGCGAGGTCATCGGCGGCTGTCCCTACATGGACACCGACCCGAACGCCCATCTCGCGCGCATCTTCGACCTCGCTGAGGAATTCGACGTCGACGTCGACCTCCATCTCGATTTCGATCTCGATCCCTCATGGTGGCATCTCGACGAGGTCTGCCGGCAGACCGAGCGGCGCAACTACGGGGGACGCGTGGCAATCGGCCATGCCACCAAGCTGTCGGCATTGCCGCCGGATCGGATGAAAGCTGCCACCGCGCAACTGGCGAAATCAGGCGTTGCCGTCACGGTGCTGCCCGCGACCGATCTCTACCTGATGGGACGCGAGGCCACCCACAATGCGCCGCGCGGGCTGACGCTCGCCCATAAGCTCGCGGCCGACGGCGTGCTGTGCTCGGTTGCGACCAACAACGTGCTCAATCCCTTCACGCCGTTCGGCGACGCCTCGCTGCTGCGGATGGCGAACTTCTACGCCAATGTCGCACATGCCTCGGTCAGCGACTTCGACACCTGCCTCGATCTCGTGACCGAACTGCCGGCGCGGCTGATGAACCTCGGTGACTACGGCATCAAGGTCGGCAATCCCGCCGATCTGATCGTGCTCGATACCAGGGACAGCCGATTCGCCATCGCCGAGCTGCCTGACGTGATGATGGGCTTCCGGGGTGGCCGGCAGACCTTCGCGCAGCAGCGGCCCGCGCTGTTCCGCCCAGGCCCGTGAACGGACGCTCACGCATATCTGCATTGCAGCGCGCCGGATTACCGTTCGATGTTACCGCTCAAAGTTCCAAAATTCCGAATCCGGTACTCTCCCGGATAGTAGATTCTCCCCGAATTCCCGATAGGTGCACGCAATGCAAGTCCCGCGGTGCCGGTCATGGTGAGACCGCACTGATGTCTGCATTCAACGGGGAAGCATGGACATGTTCAGCGCATTCAGCAGCATCGACTCTCATTCCATTCGGGCCGGAACGCCTGCCGAGACCGCCGTCAAGCGGCTGAACGGCATCGGCGAGGTCCTGTCAGGCCTCGATCTCTCGGCGATCCGCACCGAGGAGGATATGGCCCGCGCGCTGTGGACGCTCGAGACCGCTGACAAGTGCATTCGCATGATCCTCGCCGAGTTCCGCACTGAGCGTACGACCGTAGTTGCCCGGGAAGCCAAAAGCCTGATCGACTTGATCGACCGCGCCCGCGACGAGCTCACGGGCTGTTGCGCGGCGTAATCTTGAACCGGATCCGCGCTATTTCGCGCGATTGATCTTCGCCAGGATCCGATCCGCTTCGGTGCGCCAGTCCGCACTGCGGGCAAACTCCTTGGTCCCCTTGGGTCCAAACAGCCCTTCATCGGCGAGATCGGCCACCCAGGCCTGGCGCTCGGCCGTGCCTTGCGCGGACCACGGCGTCAGCCCCGCCTCGCGCACGGTCTCGGCGACCTCGCGCACCTCCTCGGCACGGCGGCGGCCGTGCTCGATCACGCGCTGGAAGAAATAGGCGCCCTGCTTCTCCCAGTTGATGGCAGGGAATGTCTCGGTGAGTGACGCCAGCATGGCATCCTCGACGCCATAGGCGCGCGCGGTCGTAAAACTCTCGATGACCATGGCCTCGAGGCCCTTGATCATGATGCTGCGGCACATCTTCACTGCGGAGGACACACCTAACTTGTCGCTCGCAACCTTCGCCGCAAAGCCGATCGCGTTCAGCAGCGGCTCCAGCTCCCTCGCGCCGGACCCGCCGAGCAGCAGCGGCACCTTGATGCGATATGGCGGCACCGAGGTCATCACCGCGCCCTCGACATAGCGCCCCGCCGCGCCGTCGATCAGCGCCGCGGCGCGCTGCTTGGCGCCGGGAGACGCCGAGTTGAAATCGAGGAACCAGGTGCCCTGGTTGATCGCGGCCGCGCAGGCCTTTGCGACCGGCACGGCCTGGCTCGCCGTGACGGCAGAGATGATGAAGTCGGATTTCGCGGTCAGCTCGGCGTGGGACGCCGCGAGCGTTACGCCGAATTTCGCCGCATGCTCCCTTAGCGGCGCGCCCTGCTCGCCCCCGAGCTTGATGTCATAGGCTGAGACCTTGATGTCCTGCTGGCGCAAATCCTCGGCCAGAATCCTGCCGACCTCACCATAGCCGACCAGTCCGATCTGCCAGCGCCTGGGATCACCCGCCATCAGTTCAATCCTCGCGTCGTCTCGTCGAACAATTCTTCGACCACATAGCGGCGCGGGATCAGCGCCTGCTGGAATGCATAGTCGATGATCAGCTCAAGCGGTTTTCTGTTGGCTTCGATCCCGAACGGAACGAGGTCGGGCGTCGCCGCCGGTCCCGCCTGCGCCTTGTTCCACTTGAGCAGATCATAGACGCCTGCGACCACATCGGGGCGCGATATTGCTAGGCTCTCTGTCACGACCACGAGATGGTTGACCGGCACGACGCCGCGACGGGCGTACCACTTCGCCGCCTCCGCGGCCGGATCAGGGAAGAGCGGCTTCAGTTTGGGATTATCAGAGGTCTCGCCGAGCACGGCATCGAGCTCACCGTCGAGCAGCATCTGCAACACCTTCTTGTCCTTGGGCGCGCGCTCCGTGGTGTCGACATATTCGGCCACGTGCGGATCCTCGAAGGTGATCCAGCGGATCTTGTCGAGATTGACGCCGTAGTCGTTGGCGAGGATGCCCCTGATCCAGGCGCCCGTCGTGGTCGTGAACGAGCGGATGCCGACGCGTTTGCCTTCGAGATCGGACGGCCCGAGCGTTCCGTGCGCAGGATTATAGAGCGCGTAGGAATGCTGGAAGCGCCCGAGGATGGTTGCCGGCAGCAGCACCAGCGGCTTGCCGTGCGCCTTCGCCATCAGATAGGTGACGATCGCCATCTCGCAGACGTCGAAGGCCTGCTCGCGCACCATCGGCTTGAACGCCGTGTTGGTCGGCGTGTACTCGATGAAGTCGAGCTCGAAGAGGTCGGAGCGGAGCGCGCCGCTCTTCACCGCCTGCACATGGGGATGACTGCCGAGCACGGCTTTCAGCTTGAGACGTTCCATCCGCCCGCTCCGCTTCTCGCGAGCATGATCCGGAAAAGTGTGCAGCGGTTTTCCGAATAGATCATGCTCAAACAATATTACGCTTCAGACGTCCTCGGGATTGTCGACATAGACGAGGCCCGCCTTCGCCAGCGCCTCGCGCATGCTGTACATATCGAGGCCGAGCTCGCCCGAGGCCAGGCGCTTACGCTTGCCGCCTTCATCCGCGTTGCGCTTCTTCGCCTTCTCGGCCACCTCGGCCGCATAGCGTTTCGGCACCACGACAACGCCGTCGTCATCGGCAACGATGATGTCGCCGGGGTCGACATTCACGCCGGCACAGACCACGGGAACGTTGACCGAGCCGAGCGTAGCCTTCACGGTGCCCTTGGCCGAGACCGCGCGCGACCACACCGGGAAATTCATCTCGTGCAGCGCTTTGACGTCGCGGCAGCCGGCATCGATGATCAGCCCCTGCACGCCTCGCGCCTGCAGCGAGGTGGCGAGCAGCTCTCCGAACATGCCGTCGGTATTGTCGGTGGTGCAGCCGACGACGAGGATGTCGCCCTTTTTGCATTGCTCGACCGCGACATGGATCATCCAGTTGTCACCGGGCTGCGCCAGCACGGTGACCGCGGGACCGGCGATCGACGCACCGGCCCAGACCGGGCGCAGATAGGGCTTCATCAGGCCGAGGCGGCCATAGGCCTCGTGCACGGTGGAGACGCCGTACTCCGCCATGCCGGCGGGATCGGCACGCTCGATGTTGCGGACGACGACGGGCTTCATGCCAGCTCCTCCGCAACGGTCGGGAACAGGCGCTGATAGGCCTCGCCGTAGGTCATGGGAACGCCGGTATTGCGGCTGCCCTGGATGCCGCGGTTGAGAGCGACGCGCTCGTAATAGCCCCAGAGGTGCTTCTGCGCGGCGAGGATCTGGAACGCCTCGTATTTCTCCTTCCAGACCTCGTCGATCTTGAGGATCGTGTCGGGCTTGTAATTGCACTGCTCAGGCTGATGCGGCTCGAACAGGAACACCGGCGGCGCCGAGTATTTGTACTGCGCGCCGGGCTTATGCCCCATGGCCTGCGCCACGACGCGCGTCTCCTGCGCGAAATGCGCCGCGTTCGGATGGTCGAAATTATAGGGGTCTTCGAGCGCGTGCGTCAGCACGAAGCTCGGATTGAGCTCGCGGTAGATGTCGACCATGCGGTCGAAATGCGCCTCGGTCAGTTTCAGCGGATAGTCGCCGCAGTCGAAGAACTCGATCTCGGCGCCTAACAGCTTGGCCGCCCGCTCCGCCTCGTCCTTGCGGCCGGCCTTGACCGATTCCAGCGTCGCGCCCTTTTCCTTCCACGCGAACTGGCTCTCGCCGCGCTCGCCGAAGGACATGCAGACGATCTTCATGCGATAGCCCTTCTTCGCATGCAGCGCGATGGCGCCGCCGGCGCGCCAGACGAAATCGCCGGGATGGGCGGTGACGACGAGACCTGTTTTCATGGGACAAACTCCCCTCTCTCATTCGTAAGCATCATAGGCCGCCTGCGTCATGCCGGCAGCAAGTTCGTTCAGGCAGCAGCGGCCACCGGTTCCTCGCCATCGAGCACGCGGCGCAAGCGCTCGCCATCGAGTGCGCCTTCCCATTTGGCAATCGCGATGGTCGCGACCGCGTTCCCGATCAGGTTGGTCGGCGTCAGCCCCTGCGACATCAGCCGGTGGATGCCGAGCACCAGCGCCACGCTGGTCACCGGAATGGTGCCGGTCGCCGACAGCGTTGCCGCCAGCACGACGAAGGCCGCGCCTGCGATTCCCGCCGCGCCCTTGGAGGTCACGAGCAGGATCAGCAAGAGCTCGATCTGCTCGGCGAGGCCGAACGGCGTGTTGGTCGCTTGCGCCAGGAACACCGAGGCGGCGGCGAGATACAGGCAGGTACCGTCGAGGTTGAAGGAATAGCCGGTCGGGATCACCAGCCCGACCACGCTCTTCTCGCAGCCGGCCTTCTCCAGCTTGGTCAGCATCCGCGGCAGCACCGTCTCCGACGAGGTCGTGGCGATGCAGATCAGCAGCTCCTCCCAGATGTAGCGGATCAGCTTGAGCAGCGAGAAGCCGCACAGCCGCGCGACGGGACCGAGCGCAATGACAATGAAGAGCAGGCAAGTAAGATAGAAGCCGCCGAGCAGCTTGCCGAGCGAAGCGAGCGAACCGACTCCAAATTTGCCGACCGTGAACGCAATGGCACCGAATGCCCCGACCGGCGCCGCCCACATCACGAAGCCGACGACGGAAAACACCATCTTGGCGGCGATGTCGATCAGATGGACCAGCGGCGCGGCCCGCTCGCCGAGCTGCACCAATGCAAAGCCGCACAGCACGGAGATGAACAGCACCTGGAGGATATTGCCTTCGGCAAAAGCGCCGACGAACGTCGCCGGTACGATGTTCATCAGGAACGGCACGAAGCCGATCGCCCCGGTCTGCTTGACGTAAGGCTCGATCGCGCTGGCATTGATGCTGGCGGGATCGATGTTCATGCCGACGCCGGGCCGCATCAGGTTCACGGCAATGAGCCCGATGATCAGCGCGATCGTGGTCATGATCTCGAAATAGACGATCGCCTTCACCGCGACGCGCCCGACACGCGCCATGTCGGCCATGTGGGCGATGCCGTGCACGACGGTGCAGAAAATGATCGGCGCGATCAGCATCCGGATCGCCTTGATGAAGGCGTCGCCGAGCGGCTGCATCTTGGCGCCCGCCTCGGGGCTTGCGATCCCAAGCGCGATGCCGGCCGCCATGGCGATGAGCACCTGGATCCAGAGCTCCTTCCACCAGGCGCGGCCGCGCGGCTTGTCGATCGCGATCGCCGTCATCGGTCGAACTCGAACAGGCGCGCGGGATTGTCGACGAGGATCTTCTGCTGAAACTCCGGCTCGGGGGCGAACAGCGGGATCAGATCGACGAGGTCGCCGTCATTGGGCATCACCTTGACGTTGGGATGCGGCCAGTCGGTGCCCCAAATGACGCGGTCGGGCGCGGTCTCGACGATCTTTCGCGCGAACGGCACCGCATCCGTGAATGGTGGACCGGCCGAGGACACCCGCTCGGACCCGCAGATCTTCACCCAGCACTTCTCGTCGCGCTGCATCAGCTCGATCAGGATCTTGAACGGGAGCTGATCGAGCCCGTCCGCCGACTTCACCCGCCCCATGTGGTCGATGGTGTAGCTCAGTGGCAGCCTGGTCAGCACGTCGGCATATTCAGGCAGGTCGATCGCATCGAAATGCAGATCGATGTGCCAGCCGAGCGGCGTGACCATCGCGACGATGCGGTCGAACACGCGCTTGTCGGGCACGCCGCCGAGATGGCGGACGAAATTGAAGCGGCAGCCGCGGAAGCCGCCCTCGTGCAGCACACGGAGCTCACGCTCGGTGATGCTGTCGTCGATATTGGCGACCGCGCGATAGGCGCCATTGCTCTCAGAGATCGCATCGAGCGCCACCGTGTTGTCGGTGCCGTGCACACTGGCATTGACGATGACCGCGCGCTCCACCCCGAGCTTGGCATGCAGTGCGCGAAAGTCCTCCAGCGGCGCGTCCGGCGGCGTGTAGGAACGGTCCGGCGCGTAAGGATATTTCGAGCCGGGCCCGAAGATGTGACAATGCGCGTCGCAGGACAGCTTTGGCAGCTTGAACTTCGGCGAGCGCGTGTTCGGATCGGGCGGCGGAATGGTCGGCGTGTACATCATGGCCATCACTTGAACCGCCGAGCGAGACGGTTTCTTTCAAGTCTTGCTGCTGACGACCGGTCGCCGCCGCGCAGGCGCGGCCTGGTCGAGCGCCGGCGCCTGGAACGCGGCGACGGTGGCCTGCACCAGCTGTTCGATGGCGCCCGCGGCATCGCTGCCGTCGGCCTCGCCGCGCGACAGGCGCGAGACGCGATCCGGCGTCACCAGCGAATAATAGAGTGCGCCGAGCAGGAAATGGCTCCGCCAGACGATATCGGTGCGCGGAATGTGCGGCAGACTCTCGTGGATCGCGTCGATGAAGGCGTGGCTGGTGTCATCGAAGGTCTGCGCGATGATCTTTCGCGCAACCTCGTTGCCTTCCGCCGACATCACCGCACGCAGCCGGGTGAAGCGCGCCCCGCCGCCGGCGAGATCGCTGCCCGAGGTGAAGGCCGGCACCACATAGGCGCGCACGATCGCCTCCAGCCGGTCCTGCAGATCGCGCACGCGTTTTGCGGCGGCGAGCAGCTCGGAGCGGCGCAAATTCATCGGCCCGCAATGGCGCCGGTAGATTTCCAGCAGCAGACCGTCCTTGGTCTTGAAATGATAGGTGACGCTGCCGGGATTGGCCCCGGCGGCCTGCGCGATGTCGCGCACCGAGACGGCATTGAAGCCGTTGGTGGCGAACAGCTCCTCGGCCGCGGCGAGGATCGCCTCGCGCATGTTCGGCTTGCGGGCCGATTCCTTGCTGGTGGGCTTGCGTACCATGTGATTTGTACTATCGTACAAAAGATCAGGTCTCGTCAACAAGAACCATGGGCGACGTCCGGAACGGCCGAGAGACCGCCGTCAGGGACGGAATGCCCGCAAGGAGTGCTGGGAATGCTGGGTTTGAACACAACGATCGGCCGGCTCGCCGTCGGCGCAGGCCTGCTGCTGGCAGCGAGCACCGCGCAGGCTGACAACTATCCGAGCAAGCCGGCCCACATCCTGGTGCCCTATGCGGCCGGCGGCGCGGTCGACGTGCTCGCGCGTACGCTCGGCCAGGCACTGGCCAAGATCTGGGGCCAACAGCCGGTGATCGACAACCGTCCCGGCGCCGGCGGCATCGTCGCCTCGCAGACGCTGGCGCAGGCCGCGCCTGACGGCTACACGCTGATCCTGGTCGCCAGCGGCCATCCGCTCAACCAGTTCATCTATCCGAGCGTGCCCTACGACACGTTCAGGGATTTCACCGCGATCACCGAGGTCGCCTCCTCCCCGCTCGCGATCGTCGTGGCCAAGGACAGCCCCCACAAGACGCTCGGCGATCTCCTCGCCGCCGCCAAGAAGGAGCCGGACAAGCTCTCCTACGGCATGTCCGGCAATGGCACGTCGGCGCATCTTGCCGGCGAGCTGCTCAAATACATGTCCGGCACCAAGATCGTCGCGATCCCCTACAAGGGCGGCGCGCCGGCGCTGACGGCCGTGATCGCCGGCGAGATCCCGCTCAGCATCAATCCGCTCGCGGAAGCCATCGGCCAGCTCGAAGGCGGCCCGGTGCGCGCGCTCGCGGTGACCTCGGCCGAACGCTCCAAGGCGCTGCCGGATGTTCCGACCGTCGCCGAGGCCGGCGTGTCCGGCTACGACGTCTCGGTCTGGTGGGGCGTGCTTGGTCCGGCCAAGATGCCGCCGGAGATCGTCGCGAAGCTCGAGACCGACCTCAAGGCCGCGCTGCAAGACCCCAGCGTACTGTCGACACTCGCCAAGATCGGCGCATCCCCCGTCGGCTCCTCCGCCAAGGACTTTGACGCCTACATGCATGCCGAGGCGACCAAATGGGAGCCGGTGCTGAAGGCCGCCAACATCCGCGCGCAGTAGGGCTCTTCCCATGAGCACCTCTTCTGGACGCCTTGCGCGCACCGCCCTGCTCGCGGCCGCAATCATCAGCTTGATCGGCGCGCCTGTGCGCGCCGATGGCGAAGCAAAGCTGCTGGCACCGAACGGCACCTTGCGGGTCGGCATCTATCCGGGCAGTCCGACCTCGATGGTGAATGATGCGGCCGGCAAGCCGCACGGCCTCGCCTACGATCTAGGCGGCGAGCTGGCAAAACGGCTCGGCATCGGTGTCGACTATGTCAGGTTTCAGCGCGTCGCTGACATCGTCAGCGCCATCCACGACGGCCAGGTCGATTTCACCGTGACCAACGCCACGCCGGCGCGCGCGAGCGAGGTCAGCTTCAGCCAGCCGGTACTCTCGATCGAGCTCGGCTATCTCGTTCCCGCGAACTCGCCGATCGGCAAGATCGAGGATATCGACAAACCGGGCGTGAAGATCGGCGTCACCAAGGGCTCGACCTCCGAGCGCACCCTGCCGGCGAAGTTCAAGAATGCGACCATCGTTCCCGCCGAAAGCGTCAAGGTCGCCATCGCCATGTTCGGTCGCAGCGAAATCGACCTCTACGCCACCAACAAGCCGACCCTGTTCGAGATGTCCGACCAGATGCCGGGCGCGCGCATCCTCGACGGCAATTGGGGACTGGAGCACATGGCGATCGCGATTCCCCGAGGGCGCGAGGACGCGCTTCCCCTGCTCAACCGCTTCGTGACCGAGGAGCGGTCCTCCGGTGCACTGGACACGATCCAGCAGCAGGCGGGCCTGCGCGGCGCGACCAAGGCGACGCGCGAATAGGCCTTAATTCGCCGCCTGCTCCGCGGACCGCCAGACGATCTCCGGCGGATCGCGGAAGGCGAAACGAAGAAGATGCCGCTCGACGACGCCTTCGACCTGCACGAGGAGGTCCGCGTTTTCGGCCTCAGCCTTCATCGTGAGCCTGTCGCCCACGGCTTCCAGCCGGCACGTACCAACCGAAAACGGGATCGTGCCGTGCTCTGGCGTGAACTCGACTGCGAGCTTGTGGGCAAAATGCTTGCAGAGCTGCTGGAGGTAGATGCTGGCCCGCTCGGTGGTGATCTCTGCCACGGAATGATTCATGTTCCAATGCCCTTCAGGCAGGTGGTCCGAGGTTCGTCTTGCCGGATCGCGTAAGCGCCTTGTATCTTTCCAGCAAGCTAATCGCTGCTAACGATCCCGTGAGACCATGCCGCCGCCCGTTCAGAGGTTACGCAACGACTGGAGCGCTTACGCGCCAGCCTTCGTCCCGTCCGATCTTACCACGCGCCCGGCTGGGCCGGCGGACGGGCAACCGCAACGCCATCGGCCGAATTCGTCGCAGCATTGGCCGGCACGGCACCGAAAGCCTGCCGCGCGGTCGCTTGTTTCGTCGTGCTCTTGGCCGTGGCGAGGTTCGTTCTGGTCTGGCCACCCGCTGCGAAGGCGGCGGGCGCCGCGAAGATCGCCGCTGCGGTCAAGGTCAGTGTCAGATATCGCTTCAACATCGATCGTCTCCGTTTGGCAAAAGCCTTCCCGTTCGCGCGCCGACTTGTCGCGCGCGTCGGGTCCGTTTCATCGTCTCGCTGGCCGGCGGCTGCCGGCCATTTATCTTTCTAGAAAGGTACATCGCAACTATCTTCCTAGCAAGACATCTGGAAATGAACTTTACGTCAGGAGCCCACCGTGACCGAACCGCGCTATCCCGCGGACAAGCTTCTCGCCATCAGGAAGAAGCATTGGCCGGAATCCGTCACCGCCGTCGGCGAATTCATGGTGCGCATCTACCGCCTGAACAGCCTGATGCAGGACAGCGTGGCGCAGCAGATCGCCGCGCACGACCTGTCATTCATGGAATTCGAGGTGCTGATCACGCTCCGCGGCGTCGCTCCGCCCTACGAGATGATCCCAACCGAGCTCTACCCGGCCATCCTGATCTCGTCGGGCGGACTGACCAAGGTGCTTAATTCCCTGCAGGAGCGCGGCTTCATCACGCGGGCGGAAGGCACGGCCGACAAGCGCAGCAAGCCGGTCCGGCTGACGGCCAAGGGCCGCGCGCTTGCCGAGCGCGTCATGGCCGACGTTCTCGAGCATGGCGACACAATGGTGCGTGGCGGCCTCTCGGACGCCGACATCGAGCGCGCAACGCGGTTGCTGCACAAGCTGCTGACGACGCTCGAACCTGCGAACGATTAGAATTCGGCTGCGGTGTGCTGCGCTAGCCGCATAGGGCCAAGCCCGCGCTTCAGTTGCGCGCGCTCGCTCGCATCTTCTCCGGCGGCAGCCGCAGGAAGTCGGCATCGTCATCGGCCGACGGGATCAGGATCGCGCGCTCGCGCGGCAGCGCTTCCGGCATCTCGTCGCGAATGAAGGCGACGAGCTTCTCCCTGATCTCGCAGCGCAGGTCCCAGGATTGCGGCGCATTCCTGGCGCTGACCAGCGCGCGAAGCTCGATGGTGCGCGAATCCGCGTCGATGACCTGGAGATTGACCACCTCGCCGTCCCATAGTTTCGACTGCTTCACCGCCTCCTCCAGCCAGCGCCGGATGTGCGGCACGTCGGCGCGATAATCGACATGGAGCGCGATGACGCCGATCAGGGAGGCGGTATCGCGGGTCCAGTTCTGGAACGGCCTCTCGATGAAGTACGACAGCGGCACCACCATGCGGCGCCAGTCCCAGAGCCGGATCACCACATAGGTCGAGGCGATGTCCTCGACCCAGCCCCACTCGTTCTCGATGATCACGGCATCCTCGATCCGGATCGGCTGGGTGATCGCGATCTGCAGGCCCGCGATGAGGTTGCTGAGCAGCGGACGGGCGGCAAGACCGACGATGATACCGGCAGCGCCCGCGGAGGCGAACAGGCTGACGCCGTATTGCCTCACCGAATCGAACGTCATCAGCGCTGCCGAGACCGTGATGATGACAATGATGGTATCGGTGACGCGCTTGAACACGCGCACCTGCGTGACGTGCTTGCGCGCGACGAAATTCTCGGTGACGTCGCGAAAATTCTGCAAATAGCGCGCCGCGCTCATGTCGACGACCCGGATCGAGATCCAGCCAATCAGCGCGATGAAGGCGACGACGAACAGGCGCGTGAGCGGCGTGCGGATGGTGTCGTCGAGCGGCGCGAGCGGCAGAACCAGCGCGACGGCGGCAAGACACAGCGCCAGCTGGGCCGGACCGGACGTGCGCTCGATGAACACGCTCAGAAGCGGAAGCCGGGTCCCGAAGGCGCGATTCAGCAGCCAAACGGCAAACCGATAAAGCGACAGGGCAAGCAGCATCGCTCCGGCGACCAGGCCGAGACCGATGAACCATGATGGTATCCACCCGAACATCTTGTCGATGTCGGCCATGAGGGCCTGCCAATTCATTGCTGTCCCCGTCTTGCATGCGCGTCAGCGCTCAACGCCTCCCGCCCGGCTTCGCTCCCCCGCCCCGTGCAACGCAGCATTCCGCTGGTGCAACCGTCGCCGACCTGCGCTAGTTTGTGGTTCGCATGACCAGACGAACCGGCAGCGCCGATCTTCCTCTCCACACCGGACGGGTTCCGCCGTGGCTCGCGAGCCGCATGGCAACGCTCGGCGCGATCGTCACGCAGGCGGTCGTACATCATTATGGACGCGATGCATTCCTTCAGCGTCTGTCGCATCCATTCTGGTTCCAGTCGTTCGGCGCGGTGATGGGGATGGACTGGCACTCCTCGGGGATCACCACCTCGGTGATCGGCGCGCTGAAGCGCGGGCTCGGCCCGCTCCAGGACGAGCTCGGCATCTATGTCTGCGGCGGCCGCGGCCAGCATTCGCGCAAGACACCGGACGAGCTGCTGCAGCTCGGAGAGCGCGTCGGCTTCGACGGCGTCAAGCTCACGCGCGCCAGCCGTCTGGTGGCCAAGGTCGACAGCGCCGCGGTGCAGGACGGTTTCGATCTCTATCTGCACGGCTTCTTCGTCACCGCCGACGGCAAGTGGACGGTGGTGCAGCAGGGTATGAACGGCGACAAGCGCCAGGCCCGCCGCTATCACTGGCATTCCGAGGCGCTGAAGAGCTTTGTCGATGCGCCCCATAGCGCGATCGATGGTCCGCAGCAGGGCGAGATCGTCAATCTCACCGATCACCGCGCCGACGTCTCGCGCAGCGCGCAGCTCGAATTGCTCTCCGATCTCGGCCCCGATCGCATCGTCTCCGAATTCGAGCGGCTCACCGGGACCGAGCCGGCGCAAGCCATGCTGCCGCATCTGATCATGCCTGATCATCACGATGTCAGGCCCAAGGACGTGTTCGCGCGCCGCCTGCACGGCACGCTGGCCGCGGCGGCCGAGCGCGGCCCGGTCGATTTCCCGGAGCTGCTGCTGACGCCCGGCGTCGGCGCGCGCACGGTGCGCTCGCTGGCGATGGTGGCCGAAGTCGTGCACGGCGCGCCCTATCGCTTCACGGATCCCGCGCGTTTCTCGCTCGCCCATGGCGGCAAGGACCGGCATCCCTATCCCGTCCCGATCAAGGTCTATGACGAGACCATCCGCGTGCTGAAGGGTGCGATCCAGAACGCAAAGCTCGGGCGTGAAGAAGAGATGCAGGCGATCAGGCGCCTCGACGACCAGGCGCGGCGGCTGGAGCGCACCGCGCGTGGACCGTCCGTGGAGTCGTTCATCGCGGGTGAACGTGCTGCCTCGCCCGATCTCGACGGTCGCTCCGTGTTCGGCTGGGAGCGCGAGCTTGCGCCGACAAAAAAGCGGACCGGCTGAACACCGGTCCGCATGGTTGGTCGGGAGGACCCTTTCTCAGGTCTCGTCGGTCCCCGGCTCCTCATCGAGCCGGTTCGCCGCATGATCCTGGTACTGTTCGGTCTGGATGGACTTGCCGTCCATGCCGCGAATGTCCGAATGCTGCTTCTTGTCGCGGTTCGATAGCACCATGTTGTCGCCGATCATGTCCTTGGGTACGTCGGTCAATCCGCCGGTGCCGTCGCCCTTGCCATGCATGCCGGACCTGAAATGCGTCTTGCTGCCATGCCCACCTGGCATCGCTCTCTCCTCTTGCAGTGATCTTGCCTCTTGCAGTGATCTTGCGAAGGCTCAGTGCTTCTGTTGCCCCGGCATCGGCTTCGGCCGCTTGTGGCCGCTCTGGCCGGGACTGTTGTGCTTGTTGTGGTCGCTCTCCTGATTGAGACCACCCCGGCTCACCGGAAATTGGCTCTGTCGCGAGTCCCCGGGTTTGGTCACCAACGCCTGATCCAGCTCTCGTGCGTCGGGGAGATCAGGCTTGCGCTCGAGAATGCGTACCTGCTGCTCATGGGTCTTTTTGCCTTGCATGTTGGGTCTCCGGTCTTTACCTCCCGCCGCCCTTGCCGGCCTCATCGTGCCTGTGATGGGAGTCGTGCTCGCCTCCGCCACCCGAGACGCGGCTGTGGCTTCGCTGCGGATCGTCGGCGGGCGGCTTCTTGATCTCCAGCGGCGCTTTTGCGTTCTCGTGCGATGCGCCGGGTCCGCCCTGACGGATGCTGTTCGGTGTCTTGGTGGATGTCGACATGAAGCGTCGTCCTCCTCAACGGTCCTGCTGATAACCCTGATTGGTCGTGTTCTGCTTGATGTTGCCTTGGTTTCCCTGCTGGTCCGGATTTTCCGTGCGCTGTTGTCCGCGCGGCGTCTGCTTGGCTGACGTTTGTTTGCTGTCGCCAGTTCCCTTCGGACTCTGATTGTCGGGCGGAACAGGTGGCATTCTGGTGCTCATGATCCAGACTCCTCAAGAGATGTGGAATCCTTGCGGCACGGAACCTGTTCGTCGCGCGCCGAAGTCCTGGTGACAACAGCGACCGCCGAACACCGTTCCTGACTGAACACAGCTGCGACGATTTTCCGAAGCGCAGGAAACGTCAGTCTGCCTGTGCAAGGGAACGATCAACCATCATTCGCGCAGACGCCGCGACATCTGTTCCCCCGGCCTCTGCCGTAACAGGAAGCTTCGCGATCGCACGGAGGCCTGGCCGCCTGCGCCAGCGGACCTGCGCGGGATCGACGGCGAGACCGAGTTTCGGCCACCGCGTGAATAGCGCCTCCAGCGCGCACGCCGCCTCGATCCGCGCGAGCTGATGGCCGAGGCAGAAATGAATTCCCGTCCCGAACGAGATGTGGCGGTTCGGCTTGCGCACGGGGTCAAGCCGCTCCGGCTGGTCGTGCACCGCCGGATCCATGTTCGCCGCGGCCAGCATGACCATGACGCGGTCGCCCTTCTTCAACCGCACGCCCTCGAGCATGATGTCCCGCCGCACATAGCGCGGCTTGGAGAACTGTACCGGCGAGACGAACCGCAAAAACTCCTCGACGGCGAGAGCGATGCGGCTGCGGTCTTGCTCCAGCCAGTCGCGCAAGGCCGGATCCTTAAGAAGTTCATAGACCGAACCGCTGATGAGATGCGTGGTGGTCTCAGAGCCCGCAGCCAGCAGCAGGAACACCATCGAGACCATCTCGTCCGGCGTGATCTGGCCGCCCTCGCGCTCGACCTGGACCAGCTCGGCGATCAGGCCGTCGCCGCCCTGCACGCGCGCGATCTGCAACTGCCGCTCGAGGTAGGCGCGCATCTTGCGGAACGCCAGCAGCAACCGAAAGAAGCTGAGCGCGTTTGTCAGCGACGACATTGAATTCGCCCAGGCAATGAACCTCGGGCGATCGGCGGTCGGCAGGCCCAGTAGTTCGCAGATCACCGACAGCGGCAGCAGGCGGGCATAACGCTGGACGAGATCGGCGGGACTGCCGCCGGCAAACAGCTCGCCGGCAAGTTCGTCCGCAATGGCGCGAATGCGCGGCTCCATCGCCACGATCGCACGGCGGCGAAACGCTTCATCGACGATACTGCGCAGCCGCGTGTGATCCGGCTCGTCCATCGTCAGCATGTTGTTGGCGATGGTCTTGACGTATTTCGGCATCCACCAGCGCAGGCCGGCGAGGTCGCCATCTTCCTTGCGCAGCGAGAATGTGGTGCTGTCCTTCAGCACCTGAGCGGTGACGTCGTGCGTGGTGGTGATCCAGACCTCGCCCACCAGCGGAAAACGCGTCGCGACCACCGGACCGGATGCGCGCAATGCCGCGATCGCCTTGGGCGGATCGCGGAAGAAGGCCTCGCTGGTGAAATCGAGGCGCGGCGTCATGGGATCACCGGAATGGTTGGTGGTGCGCCTCAACCAGATGGTGTGCGCGCGGCGGCGCGCAAGAGCCGGAACCGGAGGAAGGACAAGAGAGCCTATCCGCGTCCGGGCGAACGCTGGCCGGTCTTGCGTTGCTGCTGGTTGGTATAGGAGTCCCAATGGCTCCAGCTGCCATTGCTGAGGCTTTGCAGGTCGGTGCCAAGCGGACGTCGCGTGCGCTTGTCGTGATCGGCGATGGCGCGCTCGGACTGCGCGATCTTGCGCTTGAGTTCCGCGATCGTCTTCTGCGTCTGGCCGTTTCGCTTCGACGAGGCGATCTCGCCCATCGTGAAGCGCGCGGTCTCGAGCGCCTTCAACTCGGCGCGATTCTTCTTCAACTGAACCCGGTGCCAGGCGATGTTGCTGTCGCTGTCCGCAACCATGTGGGAACTCCGCTGATTCGGTCCCACATAGTATCGTGCGCCGAATCGGCGCCGCAACGCCCCGGCGGTGGCGAAAATACGATCTTCTCGCGCAGAAATTCTGTGCCTAGAGCCCCGGAACGGGGCTCCAGATTCTTATTTTGACGCGTTTTCTTTACGCGAACCGGCATCCACTTCGCTCGAAAACGCTTTAGCGCTCGGCAAAGGCCTTTTCGACCACGAACTGGGCCGGCTCACCGTGATTGCCCTCGACGAAGCCGCGCTCGCCAAGCAGCACGCGGGTATCCGCCACCAGCGCCGGGCTGCCGCAGATCATGACGCGGTCATGGGCGGCTTCCAGCACCGGCAGGCCGATATCGGTGAACAGCTTTCCTGACGTAATGAGGTCGGTGATGCGGCCGCGGTTGCGAAAGGGATCGCGGGTCACGGTCGGGTAGTAGATCAGCTGGTTGCGGATGTACTCGCCGATCAGCTCGTCCTTCGGCAGGTGCTCGGTGATCATCTCGCCATAGGCGAGCTCCTTGACGTGCCGGCAACCGTGCAGCAGCACCACTTTCTCGAACCGCTCGTAGGTCTCGGGATCCTTGATCACGCTCAGGAACGGCGCAAGGCCCGTGCCGGTGCCGATGAGGTAGAGGTTGCGCCCCTCCTCCAGATTGTCGATCACCAGCGTGCCGGTGGCCTTGCGGCTGACGATGATCTCGTCGCCTTCCTTCAAATGCTGGAGGCGCGAGGTCAGCGGACCGTCCGGCACCTTGATCGAGAAGAACTCCAGCGTGTCCTCGTAATTGGCGCTGGCGACGCTGTAGGCCCGCAGCATCGGCTTCTCGCCGACCTTGAGCCCGATCATGGTGAACTCGCCATTGCGGAAGCGGAAGGTCGGGCTGCGGGTGGTCTTGAAGGAGAACAGCGTATCGGTCCAGTGGTGGACGCTCAAAACGCTTTCCTGATTGAAATTGCTCATCTCACCCTTCCGTGTCGCTTGCTTGCGGTTCCGAGGCGGTCAGCTATGCGTCGTTTGTACACTATCATTCGTATACTAATGAATAATCCGGCTTGATCCCGCGGTCAAGGCTGCCCAAGATCGGAAGCGTTGCAGTTACGAATAAGGAGCCCCTTCCATGGCGCATGACGCACCCCAGGCCACCGGACCCTCGAAGCTGGTGATCCGGAACATCGGCCTGATCCTGTCCGGCGCCCTGGAAAAGCCGATCCTGGACGGCGACACCATCGTCGCCGAGAACGGCAAGATCACCGCGATCGGCCGCTTCAAGGACCTCGACACGGAAGGCGCGACCACCATCGTCGACGCCAACGGCACGACGGTGACCCCCGGCCTGATCGACAGTCACGTCCACCCTGTGGCGGGCGACTGGACGCCGCGGCAGAACCAGATCAACTGGATCGACAGCTCCCTCCATGGCGGCATCACCACCATGATCTCGGCCGGCGAAGTGCACATGCCCGGCCGCCCTCGCGACGTCGTGGGGCTGAAGGCGATGGCGATCTTCGCCCAGCGCGCGTTCTGGACCTTGCGTCCGGGCGGCGTGAAGGTTCACGCCGGCGCGCCCGTGATCGAATGCGAGATGGTCGAGGAAGACTTCAAGGAGATGGCCGCCGCCGGCGTCAAGCTGCTCGGCGAGGTCGGCCTCGGTGGTGTGAAAGACGGTCCCACCGCGCGAAAAATGGTCGGCTGGGCGCGCAAATACGGCATCCAGAGCACGATCCATACGGGCGGCCCCTCGATCCCCGGCTCCGGCCTGATCGACAAGGACGTCGTGCTGGAGGCCGACACCGACGTGGTCGGCCACATCAATGGCGGGCACACCGCCCTGCCCGACGACCAGATCCGCTGCATCTGCGAGGGCTGCAAGCGCGGGCTCGAGATCGTTCACAACGGCAACGAGCGCTCGGCGCTCTACACGCTGCGCATCGCGCGCGAGATGGGCGACCTGCACCGTGTCATCCTCGGCACCGACGGGCCGGCCGGCTCCGGCGTACAGCCGCTCGGCATCCTGCGCATGGTCTCGATGCTGTCCTCGCTCGGCGAACTGCCGGCCGAGATCGCGTTCTGCCTCGCCACCGGCAACACCGCGCGGATGCGGCAGCTCGATTGCGGCCTGATCGAGGTCGGCCGCGCTGCGGATTTCGTCATCATGGACAAGGCCCAGCACTCGCCTGGCAAGAATATCCTGGAGAGCGTCCAGCTCGGCGACCTCCCCGGCATCGGCATGACCATCATCGACGGCATCGTGCGCACCCAGCGTAGCCGCAACACCCCGCCGGCCGGCCGGGTGCCCGAGGTGGTGGCGAAGTGACGCAGCCGGAGCGGCCCGCCGCTCCGCATCGCCCCTCGAAGGCGTTGAACAAGTCTGCTGCCTGCTGCGTCTAACGCAGGCAGCCCTCGGCGGCGGCAGTTCCTTGCTGGACCATCGAGGGCAACATGAAGAACTCATCGCGAATAGGCGTCGGCATTGCTGGCGCGGTAGCGGGCTATATCGCGGTCTTTGTGCTGTTCTCCATCCTCGATTTCGGCAACCGCGCGGACCCGATCACATCGGGCCTGTTGGGACTGTTCTTCTACTCTCCCATCGGCGCGATCGCCGGCGCGGTGCTTGCCAGCTGGCTGGTGACGCGCTCGGGCAAGGATAAGGATGCAGGCAGTGGCAGCGTCGCGCGCAACAGCCTGAAGTCGCTCGGCGTCGTCGTCCTGCTCTGCGTCGCCGGTATCGGCATCTACATCGCCTACGCCTATGCGACCGCGACGCCCTGGCTCAACCGGAACGGCAACAATCCCCTGCTCGTGTTCGAGGTCCGTTTTCCGGCCGGAGTAAAAGTGCCGGCGACAGCGCAGGGCATCACCATCGAGCTGCAGACCGACCTCAACACCATGCCGGGCGAAGTGACGCCCGCCGCCTTCTATCGCGACGGCGACCAGCCCGTCATCGCAGGCGAGGTCGAGCTGGCGTTTCGCACCTCGCACCGGCAGCTCGCGATCAACATCCAGGGCCAACCGAGCCGGGTCTATCCGATCGATCTGACGGCCCGGGCGCCGCATACACCGGAATTCGGGACGTGGCGGCGGCTCGCTGACGGCAGCGAAATCCGCTACCGCGCCAAATGGCCGGGAAAGACGTAAGCGATCAGCGCGGCTTCAGCCCCTCGCAACGCACATAGGTTTGGCGCTTCGCGCGCCCGACCGGGCCGTTGTCCATCACCAGCCTGCCATCCGCCGCGATGGAGACGCGCGGATTGGAGCGAAACTTCTCGCCCTCGCCCTCACAGGCGAGCCGCATCTTCCAGCCTTGCTTGCCGTCCGCCGTGATCTCGCTGGCGCGGCAGCGCGTCTCGTACCAATAGAGGCGGTTGCCGCCTTCGATGCTCATGCGGCTGGCGCTGTCGTCGTCGCGACAGTCCTTTTTGGTCGAAGCCCAGAAGCCTTCATAGGGCTGGGCGGCGAAGGCTGGAGTGCAAATGCTCACCAGCGCCGCGCCGAGGCTCAAAACCGTCGCTAATCGCGTCGCGGCTCTCATGACGAAATACCTCGATAAACCCTTCATCGAGGTTAGTCGCCAGTACCCACACCTTGTTCAACTGCCGTAGGGTCGGCAAAGGCGCGAAGCGCCGTGCCCACCATCCTTACGCTTAAGGAAGAATGGTGGGCACGCTTCGCTTTGCCCACCCTACGAGACCGAAATCACCGCAGCTTGTTCAACAGCGCCATCAGCGTCTCGCGCTCCTTGACGTCGAGCGGGGCTAGCGTTTCCCGCGTGATCGCGAGTGCGTTCGGCGCGAGCTTCTCCGCGAGCTGCTGGCCGGCGCGCGTCAGGCTGACCAGCAGGCGGCGGCCGTCCTCGGGATCCTGGCTGGTCTCGGTCAGGCCGCGCGCCGTCAGGCGGTCGATCACGCCCTTGATGGTGGCGACGTCCATCGCCGTCAGCCGGCCGAGCTGGTTCTGCGAGCAAGGACCGGTCTCGGCGAGTTTCGACAGCGCCGCCCATTGCGTCGGCGTCAGGTTGGTGCCGATGTCGCGCGAGAAGATCGAGCTGTGACGCTGCCAGACCTGGCGCAGGATGAAGCCGACCTGCTCGTCGAGCACGTAAGGCGGCTTTGCAGGTTTGACGTTCTTCTTCGCCGCGACGCTTCTCGCCATCCGTCCGCTGCCCTTCCCTTTGCCCTCACAACGACAGATGCGCGTCGCGGATGTCCGGACGCGCGTCGAGCTCGGCCATGGTGCCGCCGAAGCAGATCCGGCCGCGCTCGATGATGTAGGCGCGGTCGGAGATCAACCGCGCGAAATGCAGATTCTGCTCGGAGACGACGATGCTGACGCCCTCCTTCTTCATGGTCAGGATGGCATCGACCATCTGCTCCACGATCTTCGGCGACAGGCCTTCCGACGGCTCGTCCAGCAGCACCAGCGACGGGTTGCCCATCAACGTGCGCGCGATGGTCAGCATCTGCTGCTCGCCGCCGCTCATGCGTCCGCCCGGGCGGTTCTTCATCTCGCCAAGGTTTGGAAACAGCGCGAACAGCTTTTCGCGCGTCCAGTGCGGCGCGTTCGGTCGCTTCGGCTGGCGGCCGACCTCGAGATTTTCCTCCACCGTGAGGTCAGTGAAGATGCGCCGCTCCTCCGGGACGTAGCCCAGGCCATCGCGCACGATCTCGTGGGTCGGCTTCGCCGAGACGTCCTTGCCCTCGAACATGATGCGGCCGGAACGCTGCGCGACGAGACCGACGATCGAGCGGAACGTCGTCGACTTGCCGGCGCCGTTGCGCCCGAGCAGCGCGACGACCTTGCCCTCGCCAACCTCGAAGCCGATGTCGAACAGGATGTGTGCCGGGCCATAATGGCTGTTGAGGCCCTCGACCGTCAGCTTCATGTCGAGGCTCCCTCGCGATGCTCGGCATCGTAAAGCAGACCCTCGCCGAGATAGACCGCCTGCACTTGGGGATTGCTGCGTACTTCCGCTGGCGAGCCCTCGGCGATCAGCGTGCCGCGGTTGAGCACGATGATGCGGTCGGCATGCTCAAACACGACGTCCATGTCGTGCTCGGTAAAGAGCACGCCGATCGACTTTTCCCGCGCGATCTGAGCCGTGAGCCGCATCAGGTCGACGCGCTCGCGCGGTGCCATGCCGGCGGTCGGCTCGTCCATCAGCAGCAGCTTCGGCTGGTTGGCCAGCGCGACCGCGAGCTCGAGCCGCTTGAGGTCGCCATAGGCGAGCTCGCCGCAGGGCCGATCCGCATAGCCGCCCATGCCGACCAGTTCGAGCAAGCGTCCCGCCTCGCCGCGGTCGAAGCTCGGCGCCGAACCCCAGAGATTATAGAGCTGCTTCCCGTGCGAGATCAGCGCAACCTGCACGTTCTCCCGCACCGTCATGGTGGCGAAGGTGGCGGTGATCTGGAAGGTGCGGCCGACGCCCATGCGCCAGATCTCGCGCGGCTTCTTGCCCGTTGTCTCTTCGCCGAGCAGGCGGACATGGCCGCTATCAGGCTTGTTCTGGCCGTTGAGCATGTCGAAGCAGGTGCTCTTGCCCGCGCCGTTCGGACCGATCAGCGCCAGGATTTCGCCGGCGCGCAGCGAGAACGAGACGCCGCGCACGGCGTGGATGCCGCCATAGGATTTGGTCAGGCCTTCGACCGCGAGAAGTGGGGGTGCGACGCTCATTCGGCGGACTCGATCGGCTTGGCAAGCAAGGGAGATCCCGGCGGCGACGACTTCCGGCGGCGCTGCGCCAGCATCTCCAGCATGCCGACGATGCCCTTGGGGAAGACGACGACGATCAGCACGATGAAGCCGCCGAGCACGAGCTTCGACAGATCGGTCTGGCTGACCAGCCAGATGTTCAGCGCCTTGTAGACGATGGCGCCGATCACCGCGCCGGACACCGTTTCGACGCCGCCCAGCAACACCATGACCAGCGCATCGACCGAGAGCGAGATGCCGAGATTGTCAGGGAAGACACTGCCCTTGAGATAGGCGAACAGCGCGCCGCCGATGCCGGCCGTGGTGCCAGCGATCACGAAGGCGGTCCACTGGATGCGCTTGGCGTCGATGCCGATCGCCTCGCTGCGCAGCACCGAGTCGCGCGTGGCGCGGAGCGCGTAGCCGAACGGCGAGAACACCATCACCCGCAGCGCGATGGTCACGAGCGCGGCGACGCCGAGCGCCAGCCAGTAGAAATGCGACGGGCTCGCCGCCCATTTTTCCGGCCAGACACCCAGAATGCCGTTATCGCCGCCGGTGACGCTCACCCACTGGAACGCGATCGACCAGACGATCTGCGCAAAGGCCAGCGTCAGCATCGCAAAGTAGACGCCGGAGAGCTGCACCGCGAAGAAGCCGAACACGGCGGCGCCCATGCAGCCGAGCAGCGGTCCGAGCAAGAGACAGACGATCATCGGCAGCCCCGCCATCTTGGCGAGGAAGGCAATGCCGTAGGCGCCGAGCCCGAAATAGGCGGCGTGGCCGAACGAGGCGAGGCCGCCCACCGACATCAGGAAGTGCAGGCTGACGGCGAAGATCACGAAGATCGCGATCTCCGAGCCGACGGTCAGTGCGTAGTTTCCGGCGAACAGCGGCAGCGTCGCCGCGATGACCAGCGCCGCCAGCGAGGCCAGCCGCTCGTTCGACGTCAGCGGCCGCCAGGGATTGACGGTGAGACCCGGCGTCTTGCGCGCGGCCGCCTCCGGCTTGCCGAACAGGCCCCAAGGCCGCACGATCAGCACCACCGCCATCACCAGGAAGACCAGGATGATGGAAATCTTCGGAAAGATCAGGATGCCGAAGGCGTTGAGCTCGGAAACCAGCACCGCCGCGACGAAGGCGCCGACGATGCTGCCGAGGCCGCCGATCACGACGACGACGAAGACCTCGACGATAATGCGCAGATCCATGGCATGATGCACGGCATCACGTGGGATCTGGAGCGCGCCGCCGAGCGCGGCGAGAAAGACGCCAACGGCGAACACCGATGTGAACAGCCACTTTTGATTGACGCCGAGCGCTGCGACCATGTCGCGGTCCTGCGTCGCCGCGCGCACCAGCACGCCCCAGCGCGTGCGCTGGAACAGCAGCCAGAGAATGCCGAGCACGACCGGGCCAAGCACGATCAGGAACAGATCGTAGCTCGGGATGTTCTGGCCGAAGAAATCGATGGCGCCCTTGAAGCCCGGCGCGCGGCGGCCGACGAGATCGTCGGGCCCCCAGATCAACACGACGAGGTCTTCGACCATCAGGGTCAGGCCGAAGGTCGCAAGCAGCTGGAACAGTTCAGGCGCATGATAGATGCGCCGGAGCAGCACCATCTCGACCAGCACGCCGATCAGCGCCACGGCAAGCGCGGCCAGCACGATGCTGCCCCAGAAACCGAACGCGCCGGAGAGGCGCTCGGTCAGCGTGAAGGCGATATAGGCGCCGATCATGTAGAAGGCGCCGTGCGCGAAATTCACGATCCGGGTCACGCCGAAGATGATCGACAGGCCCGACGCCACCAGGAACAGCGACGCTGCGCTGGCGAGACCGGTCAGAAACTGTACGACATAAAAGGCCATCGGCGGTCCGGGTTGGGTTTGAAGTCACCTCTCCCCGCTCTTGCGGTGAGAGGTCGGATCGCCCCCGGCGATGCGAAGCATCGTCCGGTGCGATCCGGGTCAGGGGCTCTCTCCACCAGCGCGGGGCGTGGAGAGAGCCCCTCACCCCAACCCTCTCCCCGCGAAGAGCGGGGAGAGGGAGAGATAGAGAACGATCAATCCTTCGGCCGCAGCTTCTCGACTTCGGCGTCGCTGGGCAGATAGTCGGCGCCCTTCTTGTAGGACGAGTCCACCATCACGCCCTTGCCGTCCTTCAGTGCGGTCTTGCCGACGTAGGCGCCGAGCGTCGACTGATGGTCGATCTTGCGGAAGGTGATCTCGCCGAACGGCGATGGCATGGAGAGCCCCTCCGCCGCGGCGATCAGCTTCTCCGGATCGGTCGAGCCGGCCTTGGCGAGAATGGCGGCCGCCGACTTGATGGTCTGGTAGCCGACGATCGAGCCGAGACGCGGATAGTCGTTGTACTTGGCCTGATAGGCCTTCAGGAACGCGTCGTGCTCGGGCGTCTTGATCGAGTACCAGGGATAGCCGGTGACGATCCAGCCCTCGGGCGTCTCGTCCTTGAGCGGATCGAGATATTCGGGCTCGCCGGTCAGGAACGACACCACCTCGCGCCCCTTGAACAGGCCGCGGGTGTTGCCTTCGCGCACGAGCTTGACGAGGTCGGCGCCGAAGGTGACGTTGAGGATCGCCTCGGGATTGGCGGCGGCAACGGCCTGCACCACCGGGCCCGCGTCGATCTTGCCCTGCGGCGGCCACTGCTCGTCGACCCACTGGATGTCCGGGCGCTTCTCCGACATCAGCTTCTTGAACACCGCGACCGCCGACTGGCCGTACTCGTAGTTCGGCGCGATCGTCGCCCAGCGTTTTGCGGGCAGCTTGGAGGCAGCCTCCACCAGCATCGCGGCCTGCATGTAGTTGGAGGGACGCAGGCGGAACGTGTACTTGTTGCCCTTGGACCAGGTGATGGCATCCGTCAGCGGCTCGGCCGCGAGGAAGAACACCTTCTTCTGGTTGGCGAAGTCCGAGACCGCAAGACCGATGTTCGACAGGAACGTGCCCGCGAGCATCGCGACGCCCTCGCTCGAGACGAGCTCGTTGGCGGCGGTCTGCGCGTCGGCCGGCTTGCCGCCGTCATCCTTGGAGATGACGACCAGCTTCTTGCCGTTGATGCCGCCGGCCGCGTTGATCTCTTCGACTGCGAGCTGCCAGCCCTTGCGATAGGGCTCGGTGAACGCCGGCAGCAGCGAGTAGCTGTTGATCTCGCCGATCTTGATGTCCTGCGCCACGGCCGAATGGGCCATGCCGCCCGCCAGAAGCGCGAAGGCCGCGCCGACGAAGTAATTTCTTGCTCGCATCCCAACCTCCAGTTTTGAACTCGCTTGCGTCTTCTATCTCAAACCGTCTTCGCCCTTGACCTCGGCAACCGTCAGCCCGCCGACGCGCGGCAGCGGACGGCCGCTGTCGGTGACGGCGACCGCGACCATGATCTCGTTGGCGCGCGGCGCGTCGTTGATCTGCACCTCCATGCCGTCGAAATGACTGCGCACGAAGGCGGCATCCTTGTGCCCGAGCGGAATGTCGAGCGTCGTGCCCGGCCCGCTGCGCTTCTTCGACGACGGGATCAGCGCCGCGCCCTTACCCAACACTTTGCGCACCGGCGCGCCCATCTTGGGGTGAAGGATGGCGGCCGCATGCTCCAGCTCGCCGTTCTCGCCGACGGCCGCGGCCTTGCCGTAGCTCTGCGCCTTGGCGCCTTCGATGCCGAGCGCCGCCACCGCGCGCTTCGACAGGAGCTCGCCGAGCTCCTCGCCGATCGCGATCAGCGGCGAGAGATCCTCGAAATATTTTCCGGCAAAGGGATTCTCGATCACGGCGATCGCCGCCGCGCGCCGGGTCGGCGGCGAGACCTGGCGTCCCATCTCCATCTGCGTCTCTTCGACGACGGTGACGATCTTGCGGATGATCGCGCTCATGTTTCGCTTCCCTGTTCAGGCACAGACCGCGTTCTCCAGCACGAGCGGGCGCGATCGTTGCTCTTCTATATCCTTTGTTCCGATGACAAGCATATCACCACAAAGCCGCAGCACGGCGCCCTCGATCAGTCCGCGATCGAACAATTGCCGTGCACATTCCGCGCCAGATTCCAGCGCGGTCGCGACCTCATTGTGAGACAGCTCGCCGACATCGCGGGTCACGAGACGCGCGCCCAGATCGCTGTCGGGCTGAATTTCGTTCGCAGGCATTCGGATGATGGCGGGATGCCCGGGCAGATCGACGGCATTGGCGATGACAGTCGCGGCCGCATCGGCCTGCGAGGCCGTTGCCGCCAGCACCGTGACGGCGTCCGCGATCCCGAGCGAAAAGCTGCGGCCGTGGCGTCCGCTGGTCGCAATCCCGCGCACGGGATCATCTGAATCGACCCTCATCGCGCGCATCACGCCGTCGCGGTCCGGCCGGTCCATCAGGCCGACGGCAAAATGCTCGCCCTTGCCGAGATGCAGCGCGATGTCGCCGCCGTTGTTGACGTAGGCCCGATCGAGCGTCGCGGCACCCAGCATTGCCCCCAGGATCTCCTCCGCCACGCTGCCGGCCACCGCGGCCATCGGCGTGATGAAGCAATCGGCGGCATAGGGCGCGACAGCGGCGTGCATGCGGCGCGCGACAGCGCCCTTCAGCGAGGTTTTCTCTTCGGCCGCCCCGCGCAATTCAGGCAGTTCCGCACAGAGCTCGTCGAGCAATCCGGTGAACCGGTGCGCCGCGGCGTCATAAGCCGCACGCACTGCATCCGTGCGCCCCCTCGCCTCGACGATCAGATCAATCGGACCATCCTGCAAATGCAGCCGCCGGCCATCAGACAGCAATGCGATTTGCGGGAGCCTCGTCATGCCCGGGGTCCCGGAATCGGGTTCTGCCAGGGCAGCTGCCGGACATCTTCGCCGTTCTGCACCTCGGCAAGCGGTTTGACGTAATCCATGTGTCCGCCGAGCGCGGCGTAGTCCGTCAGCTTCATCGTGAACTCGATCGGCGCAACCAGCGCCGGCGTCGGCACGTAGCCGAACGCGCCCGCCGGCATCTGCGTGACGTCGACCATGTAGGTGATGCCGCCGCCCGGCCAGACATAGACCGGCGCGCCGCCGCTGGTGACGCGGGTCAGCGCATCCTTCACCGAGCGCGTCAGCCGCACCGGATTGTCGGTGACACCGGCGCGCAACGAGCCGCCCGCGCCCGCCATGAACAGCACCGTGCACAGCGCCGGCTCGCAATTCTCCTGGATGCGCTCGACGGAGAATTTCAGATCGGCGGGCATCTCGGTCTCGACCGGATTCAAGGCCTCGTCGAGCACGTAATAGGACGAATGCTCGCCGGTCGTGGAGACCATCAACATGGTCAGCCCGGCCTTCGCCTCCTTCTTGTCGAACGGCCCGAGGATCGAGAGCGGATCGGAAATGTTGGTGCCGCCCCAGCCCGTGCCGGGATCGGCCACCTGGAAGTAGCGGCCGGGCGTCGAGCGACGCCCCTTCATCTTGATGCCGGTGTCGGCGATGTCGAGCAGCTTGCCGGCCTGGTGCTCGCTCAGCACGCCGGTGATGTGATCGTCGACCACGACGACCTCGTCGACCTTGCCGTGCCATTGCTTGGCAAACATGCCGATCGTCGCCGAGCCGCAGCCGACGCGCATGCGCTCTTCCTTCACGCCGTTGACGATCGGCGGCTGGCCGGCCTGCACCACCACCGTGGCGCCGCCGTCGATGGTCAGCTCCACCGCCTTGCAATTGGCGAGGTCCATCAGCGTGTCGCAGGTGACCCGGCCCTCCTTCTTGGAGCCGCCGGTCAGGTGATGCACGCCGCCGAGCGACAGCATCTGCGAGCCGTATTCGCTGGTGGTGACATGGCCGACGGCCTCGCCTTGCGCGCGCACGGTCGCGGTCTCCGGGCCGAGATAGCGGTCGGTGTCGATCTTCACCTTGATGCCGCAATAGGAGAAGATGCCCTCGGTGACCACGGTCACCATGTCGACGCCGTCGACTTCTGCTGAGACGATGAACGGCGCCGGCTTGTAGTCGGGATAGGTCGTGCCCGCGCCGATCGCGGTGACGAAGGTCGAGGGTTCGTGGACGATCTTGCCGTCCCAGTCTTCCGTGCGACTGAACGGAACGAGCTTGCCGCCATGCGAGACGGTACGCTCCAGGATCACATGCGGATCGACGCGGACGAGCTTGCCGTCGTGGTTGGCATAGCGGTCGCAGGCGCCCGCCGCGCCCGGCTTGATGTAGCACATCACCGGACAGGCATCGCAGCGGATCTTGTCGGTGGCGGCGCTCGTTGTTTCCATCACCATGTCGAAAGCCAGCGGAGACGTCGTTATCATTCGCATACGAACGATGTTGCGCGCGGTCCCCTACGCCTGTCAAGCGGCGGTGCAGCGCAAAAGATGTGGCTGCCGCATAAAACCTCATTTGCCTATCGGCTCTGTCCACAAAGAAGGCACTCGCGCTGCAGTGCGGCATGCACGGCTTGCACGTTTGTGTACAAACGGTATCGTCGCGGCGTAGAATTTTTACGACTGCATCGTGTTGGGCTTGGAAACGAGGATGACGCAAACACCGATCCGCCTCACCGTGAACGGCAGGATCCACGAGGTCACTGCAGAGCGCCAGACGCCGCTGCTCTATGTGCTGCGCAACGACCTCGCGCTCAACGGCCCGAAATATGGTTGCGGTCTCGGCGAATGCGGCACCTGTACTGTCCTGATCGACGGCGCCGCGGCGCGCTCCTGCGTGATTCCGATTGGCGGCTGCGCCGGCCGCGACATCGTGACGCTCGAAGGCCTCGGCACCCGTGACAAGCCTGATGTCGTGCAGCAGGCCTTCATTGATGAGCAGGCCGCGCAATGCGGCTATTGCCTCAACGGCATGATCATGACCACCAAGGCGCTGCTTGCGCAGAACCCGCGTCCGACCGAGCAGGAGGCGCTGGCGGCGCTGCGCTACAATCTCTGCCGCTGCGGCACGCATGTCGAAATCCTGCGCGCGGTGATGCGCGCATCGGGCCAGCTCGCCGAGGCCGCAGGTTGATGGCCTCCCCTGCTTCGAACGGAGCTGAGCGCCCATCGGGTTCGCTCGTCGTCGCCCGCAGCGTGGACGAGGTCACATCCGAGACCTTCATCCGCATCACCGCGGACGGCTCGGTCACCGCCTATAACGGCCATGTCGATCTCGGCACCGGAATCCGCACCGCGCTCGGCCAGATCGTCGCCGAAGAGCTCGACGTCTCGTTTGCGCGCGTCGTCGTGGTGCTCGGCGACACATCGGTGGTGCCGAACCAGGGCGCGACGATCGCCAGCGAAACCATCCAGATCACCGCCGTGCCCCTGCGCAAGGCCGCGGCGCAGGCCAGGCACTTCCTGATCGCACGCGCGGCCGAACGGCTGGAGCTGCCGGTGGCCGACCTCAAGATCGAGGACGGCCTCGTGCGCGGCCACGACAACCGCAGTGTCAGCTATGGCGAGCTGATCGGCGGCGACGAGATCCGGCTCGAGCTCGAAGACGATGTCACTGTGAAGCCCGTCGGTGATTATGCCATCGTCGGCCACTCCGTCCCGCGTGTCGACCTGCCGGCCAAGGCCACGGGCGAATTGACCTTCGTGCACGACATCCGCGTGCCCGGCATGCTGCACGGCCGCGTGGTGCGTCCGCCCTATGCCGGCGTCGACGCCGGCCCGTTCGTCGGCACCAGCCTGCTCGCGGTCGATCAATCCTCGGTGCGCGACATTCCCGGCATCGTCGCCGTCGTCCACATCGGCGATTTCGTCGGAATCGTTGCCGAGCGCGAGGAGAATGCGATCCGCGCGGCGGAGCAGCTCGCGGTGAGCTGGAAGCCGATGCCAACGCTGACCGATCTCGCGGATGTCGAGACCGCACTGCGCGCCAATCCGTCGACACCGCGCACGCTGATCGACAAGGGCGAGGTCGATAAGGCGATTGCTAGCGCGGCCAAGCCGATGCAGCGCACCTACGTCTGGCCGTATCAGATGCACGCCTCGATCGGCCCCTCATGCGCGGTCGCCGATTTCCAGGACGGCAATATCCGCGTCTGGTCCGGCACGCAGAATCCGCACGTTCTGCGCAGCGACCTTGCCCTGCTGATCGAGCGTCCCGAGAGCGAGATCGAGGTGATCCGGCTGGAGGCCGCCGGGTGTTACGGCCGCAATTGCGCCGACGACGTCACCGCCGACGCCCTGCTGCTGTCGCGCGCCGTCGGCCGGCCCGTGCGCGTGCAGCTGACGCGCGAGCAGGAGCATGCCTGGGAGCCCAAGGGCACCGCGCAGCTCATCGACGTCAATGGCGGGCTCGACTCGGAAGGCGGCATCGCCGGTTACGATCTCGCGACGCGCTATCCCTCGAACGCCGCGCCAACGCTGGCGCTGCTGCTGACCGGTCGCATCTCGCCCGATCCCGCCGTGCTCCAGATGGGCGACCGCACCGCGATCCCGCCTTACGATTACGACCACATGCGCGTCGTCGCCCACGACATGGCGCCGATCGTGCGCGCCTCCTGGTTTCGCGGCGTCTCGGCGTTGCCGAACACCTTTGCCCATGAATCCTATATCGACGAGGCCGCGACCGAGGCCGGCGTCGATCCGATCGCATATCGCCTGCGCTATCTCAAAGACCCGCGCGCCGTCGATCTCGTCAACGCGGTGGCCGAGCGCGCGGGCTGGACGCCGCGCCCGGTTCGCGAGGAGAAGGACGGCGAGGTCGTGCACGGGCGCGGCTTTGCCTATGCGCTCTATGTCCACAGCAAGTTTCCCGGCTATGGCGCGGCGTGGTCGGCGTGGGTCACAGACGTCGCGGTGAACAAGACCACCGGCGACGTCAGCGTGACGCGCGTTGTCGCCGGGCAGGACTCCGGGTTGATGATCAATCCGGACGGCGTGCGCCACCAGATCCACGGCAACGTCATCCAGGCCACCAGCCGCGCGCTGATGGAGGAGGTCTCGTTCGAGCGCGGCGCGGTGGCGGCGCGCGAATGGGGCGCCTATCCGATCATCCCCTTCCCCGACGTGCCCAAAATCGACGTCTTGTTGCTGCCGCGGCAGGACCAGCCGCCGCTCGGCGTCGGCGAGTCCGCTTCCGTGCCGAGCGCAGCTGCGATTGCCAATGCGATCTTCGATGCGACCGGCGTCCGCTTCCGCGAGCCGCCGTTCACGCCGGAACGCATCCTGAGGGGACTGCACGGTGAAACATCGCCCGCACCGCAGTCCCTGCCCGCACCCGCTACGCAGCCGTCGTCGCGCATCTGGCAAAATCCGTTCGCCAAGCGCGCCGGCATCTTCACGACCGTTGCGGCCGTCTGCACCGCCGCAATAGGAATCGGCGCCGCGTTTCTGCCCGGCCGTGCCATCGCGCCGATCGCGCGGCCCGATGCATCGGTCTATTCCGCCGCGACGATCGCGCGTGGCCAAGAGCTCGCAGCGCTCGGCAATTGCGCGGAGTGCCATACCAGCTTCAATGGCGTGCTCAACGCCGGCGGCCGTGCGCTTCAGACGCCGTTCGGCACGATCTATTCAACCAACATCACGCCTGATGTGGACACCGGCATCGGCGCCTGGTCCTATCCCGCGTTCGAGCGCGCGATGCGCGATGGCTTGCATCGCGACGGCCGCCAGCTCTACCCCGCGTTTCCCTACCCGCATTTTGCCAGGACCAGCGACGCCGACATGCAGGCGCTCTATGCCTACCTGATGGCCCAGCCCGCGGTGCGCGCGCCGGCGCCCGCCAATACGCTCGCCTTCCCGTTCAATCTCCGCCCGCTGCTCGCGGGCTGGAACGCACTGTTCCATCGGACGGCGGAGCTCAAGCCCGATCCCGCCAAATCCGAGGCCTGGAATCGCGGCGCCTATCTCGTCGAGAGCCTCGGTCATTGCAGCGCCTGCCATTCGCCGCGCAACGCGCTCGGCGCCGAGCAGCGCAATGCCTATCTTGCCGGCGGCTTTGCCGAGGGCTGGGAAGCGCCGCCGTTGACCTCGCTCTCGCACGCGCCGATCCCGTGGAACGAGGACGAGCTTTACGCCTATTTGCGCACCGGCAATTCGCGCTATCACGGCGTCGCCGCCGGCCCGATGGCCCCAATCGTCAGGGACCTCAAGGCCCTGCCCGACCAGGACATCCGTGCGATGGCGGTCTATCTCAACTCGTTCAACGACAGCGCAGCCGAGACGCCGGACGCGCTTGCGGCACGGCTAGAGAGCGCGACGCAGGTCACCGTCGCCGCCTCCACCGGCGCACGCCTCTATCAAGGCGCCTGCGCGGTGTGCCACGAGGTCGGCGGCCTGCCGCTGTTCGGCAGCCGCCCCTCGCTCGCGCTCAACAGCAATCTGCACAGCGCGACATCGGACAATCTCGTGCAGGTGATCCTGCACGGCATCACCGAGCCGGTCTCGAGCGATCTCGGCTACATGCCGGCGTTCAGGAACAGCATGAGCGACGCCCAGGTCGAGGAGCTCGTCACCTTCCTGCGCCGGCAGTTCGCGCCGGACAAACCGGCCTGGACCGGCGTGCGCGAGACGATCGCACGCGTGCGAGCGTCAGCGCACTAGGGCGATACGAAGAAAGGCGTGGCACGAGGCTCGCCTGCGGCCATCCTTCGAGACGCCCGCCTATGGCGGGCCCTCAGGATGAGGGCGCGTTTTGCAGCGAGATATCAGACCCTCATGGTGAGGAGCCCGCCAAAGCGGGCGTCTCGAACCATGCAGGCCGATCTCGCTCGGCACGCCCAATGTCGTGTGCGACAGGGAGGGAACGGAGAGAGCGATGCTGTCGGCAAGATTGCTCTAACCGTGCTTCTTCGCCTCCACCGGCGGCGTGCCGTGAGTGTGGAAGGACTCGATCGTCTTCAATCCCCAGGCCTGGCCCTTCTTGCGCTCCTCCTCGGTCCACACGATCGGCTTCCAGTCGGGCGCGAGGATCAGGCGCGCCCCGGCATTGGCGACCTCGACGCGGTTGCCGCCGGGCTCGTAGACGTAGAGGAAGAAGGTCTGCTGGATCGCGTGCTTGTGCGGGCCGGTCTCGATATGCACGCCATTCTCCAGGAAGATGTCGGCGGCGCGAAGGATCTCCTCGCGGCTGTCGAGCGCGTAGGTGACGTGGTGGAAGCGGCCCGGCACGCCGGAATGGTCCAGCGAATAGGCAAAGTCGTAGCTCTTGTTCGACATCGTCAGCCACATCGCCGCCTCGCGGCCATCATTGAGCACGATCTGCTCGGTGAGCCGGCAGCCGAGATAGTTTTCGAAGAACTCGCGGTTGGCCTTGATGTCGACGGCAAGGCAATTGAGGTGATCGAGGCGACGCACATTGACGCCGCGGGCGGGAAAGCGCTGCGCCTGGTTCTTCAGTGCGGGCTTCAGCTCCGGCGGCGCCTGGTACCACTCGGTCTCGTAATAGAGCTCGACGATGTGCCCATCAGGGTCGCGGCAGCGGAAGGTCGGCCCCTGCCCCATGTCGCCGTCGATCCAGCCGATGTCGAAGCCGGATCCTTTCAGCGCCGCAACACGGCGCTCCAGCGCCTGCTGGCTGCGCGCGCGCAGCGCCATGTGCTCCATGCCTGACGTCTTCGACGCCGTCAGCTTGAGCGAATAGCGCTCGTAATCGTCCCAGCCGCGCAGATAGACGGACTCGCCCTTCTGCCCGCTGACGGTCATCCCCATCACGTCGACGAAGAATTTCAGGCTCTCGTCGGGCTTCGGCGTCAGCAGTTCCATATGGCCGAGATGGGCGAGATCGAGGATCGGTTCGGGCTGCATGATTTCCTCCAGGGCTGGTCCAGTAAGGCGTGGCCGCTTCCGCCTGACCGACGGCTCGATTGAGACACAACGACGCCCGCCTCTGCGCGGCAGCGATGGTTACGATTTCATTTGTACTAATGTACAAATGATTAGGTCCCGTCAACAAATCAACCGCCACGCCCCGTTGCGAATGGCTCCCGTCCGCTCGCTTGGGTTCGGACGGAGCGCGGCCTGCCCGGATGGTAAAATCTTCCTTAAGACCGCCTTCGCCCCCGGCGGGCCTCGAAATGCAGCATTTTCCTGGCGTTTCCACCCACAAATATCCATTAGCGACAAAGCTCCCGACCGAATTACCGCAGATTTAACGGAGCGGGCGCGCCCGTCGTTTAACCGTTTGTCCAGCGACGGCCGCGCATAGTCTGGAACAAATTCCTCGCTCTTGCCGGGTTGATTCATCGTGACATCCTTTGGACGCGTGATTTCGGTACGTGGATCGCTCGCCCGGGTCGGGCTTCTGGCGACCAGCCAGATGCCGATCTCGGAGGTTCGGGCCACCGTCGGCCGCTTCGTCAGCATTCGCTGCGCCAGCTCGGTCATCGTCGCGATGATCACCGAGGTCTCCTGCGAGAATTTGTCGAGCACGGACAATTACATCGCGATCGCCTCGGTCGACCTGCTCGGCGAAATCCTCAACGCCGCCGACAAGGCCAAATTCCAGCGCGGCGTCACCAATTATCCGACCATCGGAGATGCGGTCGAGCTGATCACCAGCCAGGAGCTGCGCACGATCTACGCGCCGACCGGATCGGACCAGATCAATGTCGGCTTCCTCCAGCAGGACCGCTCCGTCATCGCCTATGTCGACGTCGAGGAAATGCTGTCCAAGCATTTTGCGGTGCTCGGCTCGACCGGCGTCGGCAAATCGACCGGCGTCTCGCTGCTGCTCAACGAGATCCTGAAGGCGCGGCCGAACCTGCGCATCTTCCTGCTCGACGTCCACAACGAATATGGCCGCTGCTTCGGCGACCGCGCGCTGGTGCTGAACCCGCGGAACCTGAAGCTGCCGTTCTGGCTGTTCAATTTCGAGGAAATCGTCGACGTGCTGTTCGCGGGCCGCCCCGGCGTGCCGGAGGAGCTCGATATCCTCGCCGAGGTGATCCCGCTCGCCAAGGGCGTCTACACCCAGTACCAGAACGCCGACCGTATCGGCCTGAAGCGCATCGATCCCAAGCAGGTCGGCTACACCGTCGACACGCCGGTGCCGTACCGCCTCGTCGATCTGTTGTCGCTGATCGACGAGCGCATGGGCAAGCTGGAGAACCGCTCTTCGCGCATCATCTATCACAAGCTGATCTCGCGCATCGAAGCGGTGCGCAACGACCCGCGCTACGCCTTCATGTTCGACAACGCCAATGTCGGCGGCGACACCATGGCCGAGGTCATCAGCCATCTGTTCCGCCTGCCGGCGAACGGCAAGCCGATGACGGTGATGCAGCTCGCGGGCTTCCCGGCGGAAGTCATCGATTCCGTCGTCTCGGTGCTGTGCCGCATGGCCTTCGATTTCGGCCTGTGGAGCGACGGCGTCTCGCCGCTGCTGTTCGTCTGCGAGGAAGCGCACCGCTACGCTTCCGCCGACCGCAATGTCGGCTTCGGCCCGACCCGCAAGGCGGTGTCGCGCATCGCCAAGGAAGGCCGCAAATACGGCGTCTATCTCGGGCTGATCACCCAGCGCCCGGCCGAGCTCGACGCCACCATCATCTCCCAGTGCAACACACTGTTCACGATGCGTCTTGCCAACGATCGCGACCAGGCGCTGCTGCGCGCCGCTGTATCGGACGCGGCCGCGAACCTCTTGTCCTTCGTTCCCTCGCTCGGCACCCGCGAGGTGCTGGCGTTCGGTGAAGGCGTCGCGTTGCCGACCCGATTGCGCTTCAAGGAGGTGCCTCCACACCAATTGCCGCGCGGCGAAGCCACCATCAGCAGCGTACCGTCGGTCACCGCCGGTCACGACATGCATTTCGTCGGCGCCGTGCTCGAACGCTGGCGCGGCGCCACCTCGCAGCGCGATTCCTCTCCGAACGATCCGGTGTTCTCGGCCCCGCCCACGAAGACGATGTCCAGCCTCGAAGCCCCGATGCTGCAGCCCTCGATGGGACTCGATCCCGACCGCTTCTCGCTGCTGAAGAAGCCGCTGCGGTAAGGCTCTGGTGTCCCGGACGCGCTGCAACGCCCTTAGCGTTGCCGCGCAGAGCCGGGACCCACGCCGCACGCACCATTC
The DNA here is from genome assembly GCF_054063675.1 of Bradyrhizobium sp. USDA 376. Taxonomy (NCBI): domain Bacteria; kingdom Pseudomonadati; phylum Pseudomonadota; class Alphaproteobacteria; order Hyphomicrobiales; family Nitrobacteraceae; genus Bradyrhizobium; species Bradyrhizobium sp. USDA 376. The sequence goes on along the minus strand of NZ_JBSSGN010000001.1, from coordinate 5,625,395 downwards.
CTGTTGAAATTCTGGGCCCCGGCTCTGCAGCGCACCGCTGAAGAGGCGCTGCGCTGCGTCCGGGGCACAAGAGCCGCACATTGAGGCGGTAGCCCGCATCGACTATGTTGCCGGCCCCAAGCCGGAATCCATGCCTATGACAAAAACCGCCGCGCAACGCTTCCCCGCTCCCGCCCTCGACACGCTTCCCGAGGACATCCGCACCCGCCTGCTCGCCGTGCAGGAAAAAAGCGGCTTCGTGCCGAACGTGTTCCTCACTTTGGCCTACCGCCCCGATGAGTTCCGCGCGTTCTTCGCCTATCACGACGCGCTGATGGAGAAGGACGGTGGCCTGACGAAAGCCGAGCGCGAGATGATCGTGGTGGCGACGTCCGCCGCCAACCAGTGCCAGTATTGCGTGATCGCCCATGGCGCGATCCTGCGCATCCGCGCCAAGAATCCGCTGATCGCCGACCAGGTCGCGGTGAACTACCGCAAGGCCGACATCACGCCGCGCCAGAAGGCGATGCTCGATTTCGCGATGAAGGTCTCGGTCGATGCGCAGCGCGTCTGCGAGGAGGATTTCGCCGCGCTTCAACCGCACGGCTTCAGCGACGACGACATCTGGGACATCGCCGCGATCGCCGCGTTCTTCGCGCTGTCGAACCGGCTGGCGAATTTCACGGGCATGCGGCCGAACGAGGAGTTCTATCTGATGGGACGCCTGCCGAAGAAATGAAAGAGCAATGACCGTGCTGGACTGGCCCGAGATCCTTCTGCGCCTCGGCGTCGCCACGCTCGCAGGCTGCGCCATCGGCCTCAATCGTGACCTGCACGGCAAGCCGATCGGGCTGAAGACGCTCGGCATCGTCGGGCTCTCGACCGCAACCGTCGTATTGCTGGCCGTGCAGTTCGCCGAGGCCGGCAAGATCACCGATGCGGCGAGCCGCGTCATCCAGGGCATCCTCACCGGCATCGGCTTCCTCGGTGCCGGCGTCATCGTCCACGAAAGCGAGAGGTTTCGCGTCCGCGGCCTGACCAGTGCCGCCTACACCTTCCTCGCCGCCTGTCTCGGCATCGCCTGCGGCGTCGGCGAGTGGCCGATCGTCGGCACGGCGCTGACGCTGGCCTTCCTGATCCTCACCGTCGGCAACCGCACCGAGCACTGGCTGCACCGGATGCTCGGTGGCAGGCACGAGACGCACGAAACCAATGCGCCGCCGAAGCCGGGCCCTCCGGGTGTGAACTAGAATCGCAGCCGCCGCGTCCACAGCGGCTTCAGCAGTTCGAGCACCGTCAGCAGCAGCAATCCCGCGCCGAGCGTGATCAACAGATCATCGGCATGCAGCGGACCAAAGCGGAACAGGCTGGAGGCCGGCGGCCAGAGCAGCGCGGTGGCGAGAACGGCGGCGACCGCCGCGAAGATCCAGGCCAGCGCCGGGTTCGGCCGGAAGAAGGCCGACACGAACGAGGCGCTGAAGGACCGGTTGACGAGGACCAGCGCGACGAAGCAAACCACGAGCGTCACGAAGGCGAGCGCCCTCGCCTCGTCGGCGACAAGGCCGGAGCGCGGTGCGCCAACGAACATGGTGGCGGTCAGGACGAACGCGAGCGCGCCCTGAAGAACGCTCCAGCCGACCAAGGCCCACGAGAACAGCTCGGCGTCGGCCCGTCTCGGCGGGCGCGTCATCGCATCGCGCTCGTCGCGCTCCGCCTCGAACACCAGCGAGCACACGGGGTCGATGATCAGCTCCAGAAACGCGATATGCACCGGACTGAAGATCAGCGGCAGCCCGAACACCAGCGGCAACAGCGCAAGTCCGGCGATCGGGACGTGAACGGCGAAGATGAAGGCCATCGCCTTGCGCAGATTGTCATAGATGCGGCGCCCCAGGCGAATGGCCGAAACGATCGAGCCGAAATCGTCGTCGAGCAGGACGATCGACGACGCCTCTCGCGCGACGTCGGTGCCGCGCCCGCCCATCGCGATGCCGATGTGGGCGGCCTTGAGCGATGGCGCGTCGTTGACGCCGTCGCCGGTCATCGCCACGATCTCGCCGTTGGCCTTCATCGCCTGGACGATGCGCAGCTTCTGTTCCGGAAGGACCCGCGCGAACACGCTGACCTGCCTGACGCGCTGTGCAAGCTCCGGATCATCCGCCAGCCTGACCTGATCGCCGGTCATGACATCCTGGACGTCGAGGCCGGCGTGGCTCGCAATGGCAACCGCCGTTGCCGGATAATCGCCCGTGATCATGACGACGCGAATCCCGGCCGCACGGCATTCGCGAACCGCCTCCGGCACATGGGGCCGCAGCGGATCGGCAAGCCCGACCAGGCCGACAAATCGAAACGCGAACGCCTGTTGTGACTGCGGGAGCGAGCTGTCATCGCAGACGGCAACGGCGACGCCCAGCACCCGAAGCCCGTCCTTCGCCATCGCGCTGGCGGCATCCCGCACCGACTCCTGATCGGCATCGTTCAGCCTGCACAGGCGCGCAACCGCCTCGGGCGCACCCTTGGCGCATGCGACGAGGTCGGCCCGCCCGGCTGTCCGCCAGACCTGGGTCATGGCCAGCAGCTCGGGGCGCAGACCGTAGGTGTGCAGCAGCGTCCGCTCGCCATCCATCGCATCGCCGTCCCGCAAGGCTTCTTGCGCGAACAGGTGCAGCGCCTTCTCCATCGGATCGAACGGTTCCGGAGAGCTCGCCAGGGCGCCGCAGCGCGCCAGCTCGACAAATTCCGGCCTGGCGCGATCCTCTCCGGCCGCAAGGCGCATCCGCGCCCCATCGGGCAGCCGCAGCTCGGCGACGGACATGCGGTTCTGCGTCAGTGTCCCGGTCTTGTCGGTGCACAGGACGGTCGCGGACCCCAAAACCTCGATGGCGGCGGCGCGCCGTGTCAGCACGCGGGCTTGCGAGATCCGCCACGCTCCCATCGCCATGAAGACCGTGAGCACGACGCCGAATTCTTCCGGAAGCATCGACATGCCGATGGCGATGCCTGCGAGCAGCGCCTGCAGCCAATCCCCGCGCAAGACGCCATAGAGCGCGACGGCGGCCAGGCTGACCACGGCGCCGCCGAGGAAGCAGAGCCGCACCAGCCTTGCAGTTTGTTGCTGCAGCCGCGGCGGCTCGGCCTGCAAGCCGCGCAGCGACAATCCGATCTTCCCGATCTCGCTGCGCGGGCCGGTCGCCTCGACCAGCGCCAGCCCCTCGCCGCGCACGACGAGCGAGCCGGAATACACGAAGGGCTGATCCTCGCCGCCGGGCCGGTGATCCACTGCTGCGATCCTGTCCGCGGCCTGCTTGCGGACGGGCACGGACTCGCCGGTCAGCAGGGACTCGTCGATCTGCAGATCGCGGGCATCCACGAGCGCGGCATCGGCGGGAACCCGATCGCCTTCGCCGAGGACGAGGAGATCGCCGCGCACGACCTCCCGGCCGGGAATTCGCCGGCGCGCGCCGTCCCGCACCACGAGCGCACGCGGGCTGGTGAGGTCGCGCAGGGCGTCCAGCACGCGCTCGGTCCGGGTCTCCTGCACCACCGTGATTACGATGGACATCGCACCAAAGGCCAGGAGGATCAGCGCTTCCTTGAGATCGCCCAGCACGAGATAGATCAGCCCGCCGCAAAGCAGCAGCAGGAGCATCGGCTCGCGCAGCACTTCCACGACGATGCGCAAGGGGCTGCGCCGCTCGGGTCGCGGCAGCTCGTTGGCGCCGTCCTTTTCCAGCCGCGCCTTCGCCCCGGCCTCGCTCAGTCCGGCCGGTCGCGCGCCCGCCTTGCCGCTCACGTCTTCCGCCGCAGGCTCCAGAGACTCCCGGCGAGCAGGACGGCGGTCACGAGCAGGATGGCGACGAAGGTCTGGATGATGGTGAAGTTGAGCGCATCCCGCGCGACGAACAGCGCGGTGATGGCTCCGGCGAGAACGAACAGAATGCGAAGGATCAGGCTCATCGTGGCGTCTCCAGGTCGGCATGATCCGGAGTCCATTTGCCTACGCGGGAGCGCAACGCTGGTTCGGCAGTCATGCAAGCAGACCTTACCGGCCGCCGACGGCGCCTCTTTGCGATACGTCAAAATCGCATGCGCCGCTCTGCCGCAGGTGCAAACAGGTCACGCTCCTGCCGACACCGCAGGCCTAAGCTTCGTCGACCTCGAGCGTGATCGACACCTTCAGGAACGGCGCGCCCTCCTCGCGAACGTCGATGACGACGTGCCGCGCGCTGCCCGAGACGAAGGCATCGCGGGCGATGGAAGCGCCGGTCATGACCGCCTCCTTGCGCGCGTCGTTCTCGTTCGCAAGATCCTGCCCGTCTTCGTCGGGAAACACCCGGCCGTTCTCGTGGATGTCGAAATGGAAGCGCGGCATCGGGCGCCCTCGGAGCGTTGACGACTGCTGCAGGTAAAGGCCGTCAAAATCCGCCAGTTCCAAAATATTCCGCTCATCGACACCGTCGCCCGGTCCCGGTGCAGCGGAACGCCCGGGTCGGTCGGCAGCTCCAACAAAAGTTAAGGACAGTGCCCGCGCGGCCATGGTTGTCTTGCGCCGGAAAGGGCAATTCATGACCAGGAAACGCAAGCGAACGCGACCGGCCCGCTCGCTCCAGGAGCGCTTGAACAAATTCACGCAGGACGCCCGCGCCGCAGCGAGCAAGCTGCCGGCCGGCGCCGAGCGCTACACGCTGCTGCAAAAGGCGCGCGACGGCGAGGCCGCCGCAGAGATCGAGCGGCTACTCACTTCACCCGGCCCGCAAGATCCGAAGTGATCATACCGCCGCCCGGCCTGCGGCCGCGAAGCGCGAGGCCGCTATTGCTTCGCCATCAAGTCGAGCGCCGGGGCAAAGCGCTCGGCAAATGTCAGTGTCTTGGCGTGATGAACTGCGGCGAACGAGGCCGAGATCCCTGCTGTGGCGACGGCGAGCACGGCAATTGCGAAAAACAGACGGCGCATTCCTGCCTCCTGTGTGAGCTCGATAACCCCATAGTTGGGACCGCTCTGTTTCAGTACGGTTTCGTCGGCGCGGAAAATGATGTCGCTCAAGCGGCTGTGATGAGAGCCGGCTTATCAGGCCGCATGCCGCAACCAACTAACAAGTGTCGCCGTAGCTTTGCAGCGGACGTGAGCGGAACCGGGAATTTTGCCCCCGTGATCACGATCGTGAATCGCAAGGCTGCCGCGACAGGCAGCACTTGCTGGAATGCGGAATCGTCGAGGACCACTCAAATGAAAGTCGTCATTCAGAAGCTCAATGGTTTATGGCACCTCATCATCGGATCGAGCCGGATCCGAACGCCCTTCCTGGCCACCCAGGATCGCGCGCTGGTCGTCACTTACGCGCGGCGCGCCTATCCCGGCGCCAAGATCTTCCAGCGCGACTGATATGACCGGTTGCGCTCAATCATCCTCCGCCGGACCGCACCAGCCGGGCAGGTAGATTGCATCCTTGCTCTTGGCCGCGGCCAGGGCCTTCTCCAGCGCCCTGTCGAAATTGGCATCCACGGCCTTGCGCGACATTTTTCGGCGCAGAAAGTCCGCCCACAGAAATTCGGAGAACGGCGTGGTGTCCTTGGCGAAGCCGCCCATGCGACGGAGCTCGCCGGCAAGGCTGCGAAAGGGATCGTCCCTGAGATCGGCGACCGACTTCGGCAGATCGCGGAACAACCGCCGCTCGCCCTTGGCGTCGTATGGGTAGACCCAGCGCTTGTTGTCCATCACACCCCAGAACGCCTCGCGCTCGACCATGCGGAGATCGCCGACCACGGTCACCAGCACCTCCTTGATGCCCTCGTCGTGCAGCGCGCGGCCGAGATGATGATGGTCGATCACGTAATAGCGCTCGTCAGGTCCGTGCACGACGGGGATCATGTGGGTGCCGAGCAGATCGGCTTGCTTCTTCTTGCCGTGCTCGCGCCAGCGCTTGCGCTTCTCCTTGACCTCGCGCATGCCGACCGTCATCTGCGTCGGCCGAAGCGACAGGATCGGCACCGGATGCACTCTCGGCTCGCGCGCGTTGGTCGTGGTCATGGTCGAAGGGCCCCTCACATCATTGCAACCGGTTGCCCGGGTTCCCTGGATTATGCCATGGGCCCCATGGCGGTAAATGCGTTCGACCTGCGAAAGCAGATCACAAGCCGATGTTCACAAGGTGCACGCGGCGCGATCTTTCGTTGCTGCAACGCAACCCGCATGTCCTGCCCGGCATGACGACCCGGCTCCGCGAACTCTCGGGCTTCCGCGAGAGGGCGTGCAATAAGCGCAATGCACGTTTGCGTTGAGAAGATTTTCTGCAACGCTTTCACCACGTGTGCTATCTAAAAATCGCTGCTTCGGAGTGATCCTCGCCCCATGAAAACCCAGCGGCCCATAAGCTCGGATGACGAGCACCGGGTGCTCCAGTTCAGGCCGCGCACCGCGCCCACCCCGGGGGGCCACCGGGGCAACGGCACCGTGCAGCCTCTGCGCGTCACGCCCGAGCCGCTCGACCTGTCGCGCTACGAGCAGCCCCGCGCCGGGCCCGACGATTTCCGCCACCGCATGCTCGCCAACATCGCCGCGCTCGCCTTCACCATCGCGCTGACCGCGATCGGGATCTGGCTCGCGGTGAGCATCGCCGACCTGCGCCGGACCCAGGATTGCGTGCTGATGGGCCGCCGCGACTGCGCCAAGATCACGACACCGCATATCTAGGCCCCGTCTCCGGCCGAAGCCCCTGCCGGCGGCGTCCCCAGCCCTGTCCCTAGGCCCCGCCCGGCTCCATTGAACTCAGGGCGGCGCTCCGATATACGGGCTTTCGACCCGGCCGGAGGGGGGTTTGAGGGCGTCATCAGGGGCGCGATGCCCTCCCATCGTGCCACTCTGGAAAATCTGACAAATATCCGCAATATATCAAAGGCTTAGTGATGTCTTCCACATTCGATCAGGTCGCCACGATCATCGCTGAAACCTGCGACATCCCGCGCGACACGATCACGCCGGATAGCCACGCCATCGATGACCTCGGCATCGACAGCCTCGATTTCCTCGATATCGCCTTCGCGATCGACAAGCAGTTCGGCATCAAGCTGCCGCTGGAAAAGTGGACCCAGGAGGTCAACGACGGCAAGGCGACCACCGAACAATATTTCGTGCTGAAGAATCTGTGCGCGCGCATCGACGAGCTGGTTGCCGCCAAAGGCGCGAGCGCCTAATCGGGCGGTCATGCAACTCGAATACTTCCACATGATCGATCGCATCGTCGACCTCAACGTCGACGAGAAGAAGATCGTCGTCGAAGCCCAGGTCCCGAAGGAGAGCACCATCTTCGAGGGGCACTTCCCGGGCTATCCCTTGATGCCCGGCGTGCTCCTGATCGAATCGATGGCGCAGGCCTCGGGCTGGCTTCAGCTCGGCGTGTTCAAGTTCGAGCGCATGCCGATCCTGGCCGCCGTCAAGGAAGGCAAGGTCCGCGGCTCGGTCTTCCCCGGCGATCTCATGAGCATCGAGGCGAGCCTCACCCATGAGGGCTCGGGCTATGCCATGACCGAAGCCAAGATCAGGGTCGGCGGCAAGCTGCGCGCGAACTCGTCGCTCACCTTCACGCTGATCCCCTTCCCCAATGCGGACATGCGCGGGTACATGGCGAAAGTCGCCGAGCGCGTCGGCTTTCCGCAACAGGCCGTATCGCCATGACTGACACCGCTTCGAAGCCCGGCCAGACGGAAGTCTGGATCACCGGCATTGGCCTTGCCACCTCGCTCGGCGAAGGCCTGGACGCCAACTGGGCCGCGCTCCAGGAGAAGCGCATCAATGTCGACGAGAAGGGCTTTGCGCCCTACATCGTGCATCCCCTGATGCCCGTGACCTTCGACAGCCAGATTCCGAAGAAGGGCGACCAGCGCCAGATGGAGGCGTGGCAGCGCATCGGCACCTATGCGGCCGGGCTCGCGCTCGACTCCGCCGGGATCAAGGGCAACAAGGACATCCTGTCGAAGATCGACATGGTGGTCGCCGCCGGCGGCGGCGAGCGCGACCTCAACGTCGACACCGGCGTGCTCACGGCCGAAGCCAAGGGGGCCAACGCGCCCGGCTTCCTCAACGAGCGCCTGATGAGCGATCTCAGGCCGACGCTCTTTCTGGCGCAGCTCTCCAACCTGCTCGCCGGCAACATCGCCATCGTGCACGGCCTTGGCGGCACCTCGCGCACCTTCATGGGCGAAGAGGTCGCCGGCGCCGATGCCGCCCGCATCGCGCTTGCACGCATCGCCTCGGGCGAGAGCGACATTGCCCTCGTCGGCGGCTCGCATAATGGCGAGCGCAAGGACCTCATGGTCCTCTACGAATTCGGTGATTTCAACCTCAAGGACAAGTTCGCGCCGGTGTGGGCGCGCAAGGACCATGCCGGCTTCGCACTCGGCTCGGCCGGCGCGTTCCTGGTGCTGGAGTCGCGCGCGCATGCGGAGGCGCGCGGCGCAAAGCCGTTCGCAAAGCTGTCGAGCGTCGTCGCCGATCTCGCCCGCCGCAAGCAGCCGGGCGACATGGCCGCAACGCTGGAGAAGCTCTGGGCCAAGCTGCCGAAGCGCGAGGGCAAGGGCGCGATCATCACGGGGGCGACCGGCGCGGAGCCCGCGACCTCGGAAGAGCGCGGCTTCCTGAAGGGCCATGCCGACTTCCCGGTGCGCTCGACCGGCACGATGTTCGGTCACACCATGGAGACGCAATTCCCGCTCGGCATCGCGCTCGCGGCGCTGTCGATCTCGCGCGGCGCGCTGTTCCCGCCGAACGATTCGACCGGAACCGAGATTGAAATGCAGGGGGCGCCCACCCAGATTGTCGTGGTGGGGGCCGGACACTGGCGCGGCGAAGGCATGGCGCTGGTCGAGGCGGTCGGCTGAAGCGCTTCGCGCTTTGGCCGGATGATGCTCTAGCTTGATCGGGGGACACATGACTGCACCACGCGACAAATTCGGGCGTCCCGTCGTCGTCGTCACCGGCATGGGCATCATGACCTCGCTCGGCGCCGGCAAGGCCGACAACTGGGCCAAGCTCGTGGCCGGCGAATCCGGCATTCGCACCATCACGCGCTTTCCGGTCGAGGGTCTGAAGACCACGATGGCTGGCACCGTCGATTTCGTCAGCGTCGATCCGTTCTCGTCCACCGCCCTTTCCGAGCGGATGGCCGAGCTCGTCACGCAGGAAGCGCTCGAGCAGGCCGGCATCGGCGCCAAGGCCGATTTTCCGGGCCCCCTCTTCCTGGCAGTCGCGCCGGTCGAGGTCGAATGGCCGCAGCGCCGTGAGCTCGGCCGCGCTGTCGGCAAGCTCGACATCAATTACGACGATCTGCTGCGGATATCCGGCGGCGGCAAGTACAGCGCCTATCACCACCGCTTCATGTTCGGCTCGGTCGCCAGCCATCTCGCCGAGACCTTCGGCACCAAGGGCTCGCCGATCTCGCTGTCGACGGCCTGCGCCTCCGGCGCGACCTCGATCCAGCTCGGCGTCGAGGCGATCCGCCGCGGCGAGACCGATGCGGCGCTGTGCGTCGCGACCGACGGGACCGTGAATCCCGAAGCGATGGTCCGCTTCTCGCTGCTCTCGGCGTTGTCGACCCAGAACGATCCGCCGCAGGCGGCCTCCCGCCCCTTCTCCAAGAACCGCGACGGTTTTGTCATGGCCGAAGGCGCCGGCGCGCTCGTGCTGGAGAGCTATGAAGCCGCCACCGCCCGCGGCGCAAAGATTCTCGGCGTGATCGCCGGCTGCGGCGAGCTCACCGATTCCTTCCACCGCACCCGCTCGTCTCCTGATGGGAAGCCGATCATCGGCTGCATGAACAAGACGCTGGCCGATGCCGGCATGGAGCCGGGCCAGATCGACCATATCAACGCGCACGGCACCGCGACGCCCGAGAACGACAAGATGGAGTTCAACACGACATCGGCCGTGTTCGGCGAGCTCGCGCAGAAGATTCCGGTGACCTCCAACAAGTCGATGGTCGGCCACACCATCTCGGCCGCAGGCGCCGTGGAAGCGATCTTCTCGCTGCTCACGCTCGAGCACCAGCGCATCCCGCCGACGATCAACTACGAGACCCCGGATCCCACGATCCTGTTCGACGTCGTCGGCAACAAGGCGCGCGATGCCCGCGTCACCGCGGTGATGTCGAACTCGTTCGGCTTCGGCGGCCAGAACGCCTCGCTGATCCTGACCCGCGAACCGGCCTGACCGGACGCATGGCGCTGCTGACTGCGAGCACGAAGGCCCGCGCGCGGGCGGCTGCCAAATCGATCGGCGGCAGCCTGATCGGCGCCGCCACGGTCGGCATGCTGCGCACCACGCGCTATTTCGATCCGGTCAAGACCTCGGACTTCTTCGCACGCGTCGTGAAGCTGATCGGCCCGCGCCTGCGCGAGCACCGCATCGGCCGTGCCAATCTCAGCGCAGCCTTCACCGAAGAAGTCGCCGGAGGAGATCGAGCAGATCCTGATGGGCGTCTGGGACAATCTCGGCCGCGTCGGCGCCGAGTTCGCCCATATCGACCACGTCTGGGATTATGACCGCGATCACCCGGAAAAGAGCCGGATCGAATTGTCGCCGCGCAGCATCGAGCTGTTCGACCAGATCAGGGACGACGGCAAGCCGGCGCTGATCTTCGCAGCGCATCTGGCCAATTGGGAATTGCCGGCGCTTGCCGCCGTCGCGCACGAGCTGGATACCGCGATCCTCTACCGCCGGCCGAATATTGCGTCTGCGGACCGCATCATCCAGGAGATGCGCCAGGTCAACATGGGCACGCTGATCCCGGCCGGCCGCGATGCGCCCTTGCGCCTTGCGCAGGCGCTGAAGGACGGCAAGCACGTCGCCATGCTGATCGACCAGTACCTGACCGCCGGCGTCGAGGTCAGCTTCTTCGGCCGCAAGACCCGCGCCAATCCGATGCTGGCGCGCCTCTTGCGCCAGGTCGAATGCCCGATCCACGGCGTCCGCATCATCCGCCTGCCCGGCGGCCGCTTCCGCGGCGAGCTCACCGAAGAGATCAAGCCGGTGCGCGACGCCGAGGGCAAGATCGACATCCAGGGCACGACTCAGGCGATCACCAGCGTGGTGGAAAGCTGGGTGCGCGAGCATCCCGAGCAGTGGCTGTGGCTGCATCGGCGGTGGCGGTAGGCGCCCCATTGTAGTCATTCCGGGTCTGGTGCTTGCGCACCATCCCGGAATGACGGCAAGCCTCAGCGCCCCGTCTTCACCTTGGTCCACAGCCGGTTGATGACCCGCTGCGTCGCCGGCTCGCGCGCCGTGATGACGAACAGTTTTGCGAGCGTCGCCTCGTCCGGATAGATGTTCTTGTCATCAAGGATCTTCGGATCGACCAGCTTCTGGCTGGCGAGGTTGCCGTTGGCGTAGGACAGGAAGTCCGAGTTCTTGGCGGCGACGTCCGGGCGGTAGAGATAGTTGATCAGCTCGTAGGCTTCCCTAACGTTCTTGGCATCCGCGGGGATCGCGAGATTGTCGAAGAACATCTGCGCGCCCTCCTTCGGAATGGTGTAGCCGATCTCGACACCGCTCTTGGCTTCGGCCGCGCGGGCGCGGGCCTGCATGATGTCGCCGGACCAGCCGACCACGAAGCAGATCTCGCCGGTGGCGAGCGCGCTCAGATATTCGGAGGAGTGGAATTTTCGCACCGACGGGCGAACCTTCCCCACGACGTCGGCGGCCTTCTCGAGGTCCGCCTGCTTGGTCGAGTTCGGATCGAGCCCGATATAGCTCAGCGCCGCCGGAAAGATGTCGTCGGCGGAGTCGAGCATATGCACGCCGCAGTCTTTGAATTTCGCCAGGTTCTCCGGCTTGAAGACGATGTCCCAGCTGTCGATCTTGGCATCCGGCCCGAGGATCTGCTTCACCTTGGCGACGTTGTAGCCGATGCCCGTCGTGCCCCACATGTAGTTGGCGGCGTAGACGTTGCCGGGGTCGTAGATGCCGAGGCGCTGCGTCACCACGCCCCACGCATTGGCGAGATTCGGCAGCTTCGACTTGTCGAGCTTCTGGAAGATGTTGGCCTTGATCTGGCGCTGCAGGAAATAGGCGGTGGGCACCACGACGTCGTAGCCGGACTTGCCGGCCATCAGGCGCGTCTCCAGCGTCTCGTTGGCGTCGAAGGTGTCGTAGACCACCTTGATGCCGGTCTCCTTGGTGAAGGCCTCGAGGACATCCGGCGCCATGTAGTTGGACCAGTTGTAGAAGTTGACGGCCCGCTCCTCGGCCCCTGCGGGAGGCGACAGCAACGTCAGCGCTGCGGCGATTGCAAGACCGAGGCGAAACCCCGCGCGGCTGACGTTCGTCATCTCTGTCTACCTCTTGCGTCCACGCACCGCGTCCGACAGCCGCTCCAGCGCGGTGTCGAGCGTCTGGTCCTTCTTGGCAAAGCAGAAGCGCACCACCGAGGTCACAGGGTCCTGCTCGTAGAACGCCGAGACCGGGATCGCGGCCACCTTGTAGTCCTTCACGATGCGCCAGCAGAACTCGGTGTCGCTCTCGTTGAGCCCGAGCGGCGACAGGTCCACGGTGAGGAAGTAGGTTCCTTGCGACTTCAGCACGGGGAAGCCGAGGCTCTCCAGCCCCTTGGTCAGGCGGTCCCTGCTCCGCGTCAGATCCTTGCGCATCGACAGGAAGTAGTCGTCGGACTTGCCGAGGCCGTAGGCGACGGCGGCCTGCAGGTTCGGCGCGGTGGTGAAGGTCAGGAACTGGTGCACCTTGGCGGCCACGCGCAAGAGCTGTGGCGCGGCGCAGACGAAGCCGATCTTCCAGCCCGTCAGCGAGAAGATCTTGCCGGCCGAGCCGACCTTGATGGTGCGCTCGCGCATGCCGGGGATGGTGATCAACGGGATGTGCTTGTGCTCGTCGAAGGTGACGTGCTCCCAGACCTCGTCGCAGATCGCGATGACGTCGAACTCCTGACAGTAGCGCGCCAAGAGCTCGAGGTCCTCGCGCGGATAGACCACCGCCGAGGGATTCAAGGGGTTGTTGAACAGCACCGCCTTGGTCTTTGAATTGAAGACGCTTTTCAGCATGTCCTCATTGAGCCGCCAGTGCGGCGGCTCAAGACGGACGAGGCGCGGAATGCCGCCGGCCTGGCGGATGATCGGCAGGTAAGAATCATAGACCGGCTGGAAGCAGACCACCTCGTCGCCGGGCTGGACCACCGCGAGGATCGCCGAGGTCAGTGCCTCGGTGCCGCCGGAGGTGACCATCACCTCGCTCATCGGATCGAGCTTGAGGCCGTGCCAGTGGCCGTAATGGGTCGCGATCGCCTGGCGCAGCTCCGGCAGGCCCATCATCGAGGGGTACTGGTTGTAGCCGTTCAGCGAGGCCTCGGCCGCGGCGCGGCGGATGTCCTCAGGGCCGGGATCGTCCGGAAAGCCCTGGCCGAGATTGATGGCGTTGTTGTCGCGCGCGGCCTGCGACATCGCCTCGAAGATGGTGACGGGAAGGTCGGCGAAGACCTTGTTCAGGGACGAGCTCTTGGGCATCTTGTTAGGCATTGGGGCCGATCAGCCACCGACCTTGCTGGGAAGACCCGCCGCCTTCCAGCCGAGCATGCCGCCGGCCAGATGCTTGTCGTAAGGAAGACCCGCGGCCTGTGCCGCCAGCGAGGCCGTCACCGAGCGTTTTCCGGAGCGGCAGGCGAACACGACCTCCTTGCCTTGGGGATCGGGGATCGCCTTGGGATCGAAGGTCGAGAGCGGAACCACGACGCCGTAGGGATAGGCCTCGGCCTCGACCTCGTTCGGTTCACGGACGTCGACGAGCAGATAGCGCCCTTCCGCGACACCCTTGGAGACCTCGTCCGGGGTCAGATCCTGTACCTGGTTTGCCACTTCATCCTCCAACGTCGCAAGGCGTATGCCGGGGCGATCCCGGCCGGCGGCAACCTCGCCTCTCGGGCACCGAAAATCAAGCGCCACAAAGGCTTGAGCCGCGCGGCGCAAGTTAAAGCTAAATCGCAGCGAGTTGAAGTGCGCTTTGAATCCTAGCCCTAGATCGTCACCTGGGTGCCGACCTCGACCACGCGGCCAGAAGGGATCTGGAAGTAGTCGGTGGCATCGTTGGCGGAGCGGCTCAACGAGATGAACAGCCGGTCCTGCCAGCGCGGCATGCCGGAATGGGCGGCGGGTTTCAGCGCCCGGCGCGACAGGAAGAACGAGGTCGACATGATGTCGAACTGCCAGCCGAGCTTGCGGGCGATCGCCAGCGCCTTCGGCACGTTGGGCGATTCCATGAAGCCGAATTTCAGCGTCACCTTGGAGAAGGTCGGCGAGATCTGCTCCAGCCGGACACGCTCGGCCGGATCGATCCGCGGGGTCTGCGCCGTCTCGATGGTGAGAATGACGTTCTTCTCGTGCAGCACTTTGTAGTGTTTCAGACTATGCATCAGCGCGGTCGGCGCGCTGAGCGGGTCCGAGGTCAGGAACACGGCGGTGCCGGGCACGCGCTGCGGCGGCCGCTTCTCCAGCATGGCCACGAGGTCGGCGAGCGGGAACTCGAGCTTGCGCGACTTCTCGAACAGCAGCCGGCTGCCGCGCCGCCACGTGTACATCAGGATGATCATGAGGGCGCCGAGCGCCAGCGGCACCCAGCCGCCCTCGAACACCTTGAGCAAATTGGCGGCCAGGAAGGTCACGTCGAGGAACAGGAACGGCGCGATCAGAGCGGCAGCGGCGAAGGGCGACCACCGCCACACCTTCCAGACCACGACAAAGCCCATCATCGCCGTGACCACCATCGTGCCGGTGACGGAGATGCCGTAGGCCGAGGCCAGCGCGCTGGAGGAGCGGAACAGCAGCACCAGAAGCACCACGGCAACCAGCAGCAGCTGGTTGATGCGCGGGATGAAGATCTGGCCGGAATGGGCTTCCGACGTATGGCGAATTTCGAAGCGCGGCAGCAGCCCGAGCTGGATCGCCTGGCGCGTCAGCGAATAGGCGCCGGTGATGACGGCCTGGCTCGCGATCACGGTAGCCATGGTGGCCAGCACGACCATGCAGCCGCGGACAAAGCCTTGCGGAAAGAGCTGGAAGAACGGGCTGACGATCGCGCCGGGGTCGCCGAGCACGAGAGCGCCCTGCCCCAGGTAGTTCAACGCCAGCGACGGCAGCACGATGAACAGCCAGGCGGTCTGGATCGGCCGCTTGCCGAAATGGCCGAGGTCGGCATAGAGCGCCTCGGCGCCGGTCACGGCCAGGAATACCGCGCCCAGCGTCACGAAGCCGATGATGCCGTGGTGGAACATGAACGATACGGCGTAAAGCGGGTTCAGCGCGAACAGGATCTGCGGCTGCTGGATGATCGGATGGACCGCCGCCGCCGCGAGGACTGCGAACCAGACGCACATGATCGGACCGAAGAAAGCGGCAACGCGCGCCGTGCCGCGCGACTGCACCGCGAACAGACAGACCAGGATCACCACGGTCAGCGGAACGATATAGGGCTCGAACGTCAGCGTGACGTCCTTCATGCCTTCGATCGCCGACAGCACCGAGAGCGCCGGCGTGATCACGGCATCGCCGTAGAACAGAGCGCCGGAAATGATGCCGAGCAGGACGATGGTCGCCCCGCCGGCTCCGACCGCGCGCTGGGCCAGCGCCATCAGCGCCAGGGTACCGCCCTCGCCGTTGTTGTCGGCGCGGAGCAGGATCACGACGTATTTGAGCGTCACCACCACGATGAGCGCCCACAGGATCAGGGAGACCACGCCGAGCACGGCCGCGGGTGAAGCGAGGCCTTCGGTCCCCGAAGCTGCCGTCACCGCCTCGCGGAACGCGTAGAGCGGGCTGGTGCCGATATCGCCATAGACGACGCCGATACTGCCGAGCGTCAGCGCGCCGAAACGGGCGGTGGTGTGGGCTTCGCCATGCCCATTGGCCGCCGTCGTTTCCGGGGCGGAAATCGCTACGTCACTTGTCATGGGAGAGCCTGGAGGCCTCTAAAATGCTTCACTGCACAATGGCAGAAAGGGCGCGCGGCTTATAGTCCTGCGCTGCCGGCATAGCCTAGCCCGATTCTGGGCCTTTGCCATGTGAAATTCGCATGGCTTCAGGAGTTGCGTTTTCAGATAGTCACCTGAGTGCCGACTTCAACCACCCGCCCGGTGGGGATCTGGAAATAGTCGGTGGCGTCGTTGGCGGACCGGCTCAGCGCAATGAACAGATGGTCCTGCCAGAGCGGCATGCCCGATTGCGCCGAGGCCTTCAGCGACCTCCGCGACACGAAGAACGACGTCGACATGATGTCGAACTGCCAGCCTTGCTTGCGCGCGATCGCGAGCGCCTTGGGCACGTTCGGCTGCTCCATGTAACCGAAGCGCAGGCGGACCTTGGAGAACTTTTCGCTGATCTTCTCCATGCGGAACCGCTCGGACAGATCGACCCGTGGCGTATGCGCGGTCTCGATGGTCAGGACCACGTTGTGCTCGTGCAGCACCTTGTTGTGCTTGAGGTTGTGCAGCAGGGCGGTCGGCACGAAGGAGGGATCGCTGGTCAGGAACACCGCGGTGCCCTTGACGATGTGCGGCGGCCGCTTCTCCAGGCTCCGGATCAGATCGTCCAGCGGCACCTCGATCCGGCGCGTTTTCTGGAGCAGGATGCCGGTCCCCTTGCGCCAGGTCCAGATCGTCCCGGCCATGGCCGCGCCGAACAGCAGCGGTACCCACGCGCCTTCGAGCAGCTTGAGCAGATTGGCGCTGAAGAAGCTCATGTCGACGACGACGAAGGGCACGATCACCGCTGCAGCCGTCGCCGCGCGCCAGTTCCACAGCTTCCAGATCACGACGAAGCCCATGATGCCGTCGACGACCATGGTGGTGGAGACGGCGATGCCGTAGGCCGAAGCCAGATTGCTGGGGGTGTGGAACAGCAGCACCAGCAGCATCACGCCGATCAGCAGCAGCCGGTTGACGCGCGGCAGATAGATCTGGCCGGCATGGGTTTCGGAGGTGTAGCGCACCTCGAAACGCGGAAGCAGACCGAGCTGCACCGCCTGATAGACCAGCGAATAGGCCCCGGTGATCACCGCCTGGCTCGCGATCACGGTGGCGGCGGTCGCTAGGCCAACCAACGGCAGCACCAGATATTCGGGCACCATGCGATAGAAGGAGTGTTCGATCGCGCTCGGATCGGACAGCACCAGCGCGCCCTGCCCGAAATAGTTGATCAGCAGCGAGGGCAGCACGAAGAACATCCAGGCCGACTGGATCGGCTTGCGGCCGAAATGGCCGAGATCGGCGTAAAGCGCCTCGCCGCCGGTCACCGCCAGGAACACGGCGCCGAGCGTCACGAGGCCGATCGTGCCGTGCGACTGCAGGAATTGCAGCGCGTAATAGGGATTGATCGCGGCGAGCACCGACGGATCGTCGGCGATGTGGACGGCGCCCATCATCGCAAGAACGGTGAACCAGACCACCATCACCGGCCCGAAGGCCGAGGCCACCAGCGCGGTCCCCTTGCTCTGGACCGCGAACAGCAACACCAGGATGATGACGGTGAGCGGTACGACATAGTGTTCGAAGGCGGGGGTCACGAGCTTCAGACCCTGAACCGCCGACAGCACCGAAATTGCCGGCGTGATCATGGAATCGCCGATGAACATGGAGGCGCCGACCACGCCGAGGGCAAGCAGGAACCAGCTTCGCCGCCCGAGCGCGCGCTGGCCGAGTGCCATCAGCGAGAGCGTGCCGCCCTCCCCGTTATTGTCGGCGCGCAGCAGGAGCAGGACGTATTTGGCGGTGACGACGATAAAGAGCGCCCAGAGGATCAGCGAGAGCACGCCGAGCACCATGACCCGCGAGACCGGTTCGCCATGGGCCGCGCCCTTCATCGCCTCGTGGAATGCATAGAGCGGCGAGGTGCCGATATCGCCAAAGACGACGCCAATGCTCCCGAGCGTAAGGGCCCAAAAGCCTGATGTGACCGGCCCGTCCTGGGTCTCGGTCGATGTGATGCTCGCCGTCATGAAGGTGGAAAACGCTTCTTCCCTGGATTTGATCCGGCGCCTTTTGACGCTTCCTGCGCGCCTGTCAATCGGACACAGCATAGCAGGCACTGGGCCGGATGCTGTGACGGCGCGGCCACGCTCGTCGCCAGCGCGACGAGATGCCTCAGGTAGGATGGTAGTGCAAGGGGGCTTATCGTTTGGGCATGATCTCCGCGCAAACGCGTCCCGCGTTTGTCGCGAGGGAGAACCGGTACCCACTTCTCCGGATCATGCCCTAAGGCTTCAAATTCGGCGGCAGCGGCGGATCTTCGCGCATCAGCGTGATGGTCACGCGCCGGTTGGCGGCGAGCGAGGGATCGTCCGGAAACAGCGGCTGGGTGTCCGCCTTGCCGGAAACCGCGAAGATGTGGGAGGCCGGCAGGCCCTCGCGCTCGAGGATCTGGCGCACGGCATTGGCGCGGTCGGCCGATAGATCGAAGGCGCCGTATTCGCTGCGGCTCGGCACGAATCCGGCCGCGGTGTGGCCGGCGATGGAGACGCGCAGCGGCGTGGCCTTGAGCGGGACCGCGAGCTTCTCGATCAGACGGCGGGTGCGGTCATAGGGTACCTTGGAGCCGTCGGCGAACATCGAACGGCCGTCCTGGTCGACGATCTCGAGATTAAGGCCCTGCTTGGTCTCCTCGAACATGATGTGCTTGGACATCTCGGTCAGTTCCGGCATGTCCTGCAGGGCCTGCCGCAGCGAGGCCGCGGCGAGCGCGAAATTGCGGTCGATCTTCATCTTGGCGCCCGACGTGCGGTCGCGATCCTCCTGGTCCGGCGTCGGCGTGTTGGAGGCATCCTCGGGCTGGATGTGATCGACGTTCTTCAGCCGCGGGCGCGTCGGCAGGCCGTCGGACTCGACGATGCCGGCGTAGCGCGCCTCGCTCTGCACGCCGAAGGCGTCGCGCATCGAGCCGGCGACGATCTTCAGCTTGTTGGCATCCTGCGTCGAGAACGCGACGAGCATCACGAAGAAGCTCATCATCAGGCCCATCAGATCGGCGAAGGTCACGAACCAGCCGTGACCGCCGCCGTGAGCATCGCCGCGCTTCTTCTTGGCCATCTCTGTCGATCCCGGGGAGCGGCCTTACGCCGGTACCGGCTCGCCGTCGGCGTGGCGATGCTTCTCCGGCAGATATGCCAGCAGCATTTCGCGCACCAAGGTCGGGCTCTTGGAGTCGCGGATCATCAGGATTCCGTCGATGATGAGGGTGCGGTTGGTCTCTTCGTCCAGCAGCTTGCCGTGCAGCTTGTCGGCGATCGGCAGACAGAACAGGTTCGCGACCAGCGCGCCGTAAAGCGTAGCGAGCAGCGCGGTCGCCATGAACGGGCCGAGCTTGGAAGGATCGGTCATGTTGGCGAACATCTGCACCATGCCGATCAGGGTGCCGATCATGCCGAAGGCCGGGGCGCAGTCGCCGATGGCGCGGTAGATCTTGCTGCCCTCGTCGAGATGCATCAGGAAATTGTCGCGGTCGCGCTCGAGATTGTCGCGGATGAAGTCGAGGTCGTAGCCGTCGGCGACGTAGCGGATGCCCTTGGCGAGAAAGGGCTCGTCGGTCTCGACCTTTTCGAGCCCCACCGGGCCCTGCTTGCGGGCGATCTCGGCGATGCGGGCGAGCTCGTCGACGAGGTCGTGCGCCGACAGCCGGCTCATGGTGAAGGCGAACTTGGCGCCGAGCGGAAGGCCGTGCAGGAGCGCCGAGAGCGGAAAGCGGATCATGGTCGCGGAAATCGAGCCGCCAAAGATGATGATCATCGCATGTTCGGAGATGAACATGTGCAGGTCGCCGCCCATGAAGATCATCGCCACGATGACGATGGTGCCCGCAGTGAGCCCGACGCTCGTCATGATATCCATGGAAGACTCCAACGCGAACACAACAACGGCCGTCCTGGCCGCTGGCGCGGCCCAACCCCGAACCGCATCGGAAACCCTAGAGGGCCGCCCTTAAAGCCGCGTAAAGGTTAAGTCCGGACGGTGCGGCCGGCCGTGTCGCAGCCGGTTGCGATCGCCGTCCGGCGACACGAATCTCAATACTTCGGTAACCATGACCGGGCGCGCTAGGACGACAGGCGCGTCAGCTCCAGGCTGAGCGCGCGCAGGCGCTTGCGCGCGTCGGCATCGTAGGCCTGCGGATTTGCGCGCGCCTCGTTCATGCCGCTGAAGAACAATCCGCTCTTATCAGCGACGTCGTCGCCCTCGACGAGGTGCAGGATCGCCGCACCGCCTTGCTCCACCGTGGACATCGGCGTGATGCCACCGGCGCGCACCATCGTGGTGTTCATGTAGGTCGCGGGATGCAGCGCGTTCACGGTGATGCTGGCGCCCTTCAATTGCTGCGCCAGATCGATCGTGAACATGATCTGCGCGAGCTTGCTCTGCGCATAGGCCCGCGAACCGCTGTAGCCCCTGGTAATCATGACGTCGTCGAAATCGATCGGGTGCTGGCCGAGCGAGGCGACGTTGACGATGCGCGAAGGCGCCGCGGTCATCAGCAACGGCAGCAGCAGATGGACGAGCAGGAAACCGGCAAGATAGTTCACGGCAAATCGGAGCTCGTGACCATCGACGCTCACCTGCCGCTGCGGTCCGTCATTCTGCGAGCCGATGCCGGCATTGCTGACCAGAACGTCGAGGCGCTGGTGATCCCGCTTCACGGCCTCCGCGAGCGCGCACGTGCCCGACATCGACGACAGATCAGCCTGGTAGAAAGTCGGAGCGATACCGCCGGCCTTCAATATCTCGTCGCTCAGCGTCTTCGCACGCGCCGCATCGCGGCCATGGATCAGGACCCTCGCACCTTCTTCAGCCAGCCGGCGCGCGACGTAGCGGCCGACGCCGTCAGTGGAACCGGTTATCAGGATCGTTCGGTCCTTCATCGTCATTGTGACGTCCTCGGACTGCGGCCCTGCGTCACATCCGTGACGAGGGATCATGGGGTATTCTGCGTGGGTACGGCATGCTCCATCACAGGAGCCGATTTGCCATGTTGACGCTGTTCAGTCTTCTCACCGCGCTGCCGGCGGTGCTGGCGTTCCACCTGCTCGAGCCGGAACTCGTACTGCCGGCGTTCAGTGTGCTGCTCTTTGTCGAGGCTGCCTTCGCTGTGATCGCAGCACGGTTGATTCACTGCCCCGACAGCGCAGACGACCTTACCCTGTGGGATCTTGCCGGCGGCTTCACCCTGATCGGATGCGCCGCCGCTGTGCTCGGCGAGCCGGATCAGGCCGCCCTGTTTCTGACGGAACAAGGCGATCTACGGCCGGCGTCGCGGCCGTAGATCACCCAATCATCCGTCAGTGGATCTCCGCCGAGCGCTTCAGCGCGGCCTTCAGCTTCTCCAGCGAGAAGTCGGGGCTGCGGGCGATCTCCAGGATCGGCGTCTCGCGGCGGCCGCACAGTTCGGCGGCTTCCGGCAGCTTTGCGGCGACGTCGAGCGGGATTACGATCGCACCGTGCTGGTCGGCGTGGATGAGGTCGTCCGACTTCACGGTCATGCCGGCGACGCGCACCTCGCCGCCAAAGCTCTCGGCGTGCACCCAGGCGTGCGACGGGCCGATCGAGCCGGCGAGCGCCTGGAAGCCAGGAGCCCATTGCGGGATGTCGCGGATCGAGCCGTCGGTGATGACGCCGAGGCAGCCGAGCGCCTTGTGGACGTTGCTCTGCACCTCGCCCCAGAACGCGCCATAGCCGACATCGGGGCCGTCGATGTCCTGGATCACCGAGATGCGCGGACCGTGCCCGGTGCCGACATATTCGTAATATTCGATGCGGCGCTTGGACTGCTCTTCAGCCGGCAGCGAGGATTTCAGCACCGAGCGGATCGCGACCGTGCGGGCATAGCCAACGATCGGCGGCAGGTCGGGAAACGGGCAGACCAGCTGCTTGGTGGTGTAGCCGATCAGCCGGCGCTCGGGCGCCACGATCTCCATGGCGTTGCAGATCGTCGGGGTGTCGTAGCGGCCCAGCGCTTCGAGGACGGAAGCGGGCAGCGGCCCGGTCGCGGTATCAGTCACGGCATTCTCTCCCAGATTGGCGGCTGATTGACGCGATGCCGCCGGCACGGGGCGATATAGCCGAGATCAGGCCTCAACCCAACTCAGAGGGCCTCATGGCAGATATCCGCGCGGGGCTGCTCAGTGCAGCCGTCCGGGCCGGTCCTCGTCGTGCGGCGGCTCCGACAAATTCGCCAGCGTCGGCGCCGAGGGCGGCGACGGGATCTCGCCACCGGACGGCGCGGCGGCTTCCATCGCGCGCGCCTGGTCGCGATAGGATTTGTAGCCGAGCGGCAAAGCGAGAAGATACAGCACCGTGCCGATCGACAGCACGTGCCAGGGATAGGCGATCAGGAGCGCGATGAAGACGATCACCGCCACGAAAGCCGGCAGCACCAGCTCGGGCGGCACGCGCATGCGCTTGGTCTTGCCGGAGAACACCGGCAGGCGCGACACCATCAGGAAGGCGATCAGGAGCGTATAGGCCGCCGTCACCGCCGCGGGCAGCCGGCCAAGATCGAGGAACGCGACATAGATCGGCAGCAGCACCGTGATCGCGCCGGCCGGCGCCGGCACACCAGTGAAGAAATTGGCGGCGAAGGCCGGCTTGTTCGGATCGTCCATGGTGGCGTTGAAGCGCGCAAGACGGAGACCGCCGGAGATCGCGAACACCATGGCGGCGATCCAGCCGGCATTGCCGAGTTCGTGCAGCTGCCAGAAATACAGCATCAGGCCGGGCGCCACGCCGAAATTGACGAAGTCGGCGAGACTGTCGAGCTCGGCGCCGAACTTGGACTGGCCCTTGATCATGCGCGCGATGCGGCCGTCGATACCGTCCAGCGCGGCCGCGAACACGATGGCGTAGACGGCGAGCGACATCCGCCCCTCGATCGACAGGCGGATCGAGGTCAGGCCGGCGCAGATCGCCAGCAGCGTGATGACGTTGGGCACCAGCATCCGCACCGGAATGGGGCGGAACCGCCGGCGGCGTACATCGGGATCTCTCACGTCATAGGGCGTCATGGCTCGTCCTTATCTCAGGGCGAGATATAGCAAGCCCCGTTCGCCTCCGCCATTGCGGCGGAAGGCCCGCAAGGACCGACTTTGGTTAATTGGCGCGGAAGGCGTAGCTCGGGTCGTCGCCGGCAAGGTCGGCCAAAATGGTCTCGCCGGCGATCGCAGTCTGCCCTTCCGAGACCAGCGCCTTGGTGCCGACAGGCAGGTAGACGTCGAGCCGCGAGCCGAAGCGGATCAGGCCGAAGCGCTCGCCGGCGCCGATCGCCTGCCCTTCCCTGACGAAACAGACGATGCGCTTGGCGACGAGCCCTGCGATCTGCACCACGCCGATCCGCGCATTGGGCGTCGAGATGACGAGCGAGTTGCGCTCATTGTCCTCGCTCGCCTTGTCGAGCTCGGCATTGATGAACAGGCCGGGCCGGTAGGCGATGCGGTCCACCCTGCCCGCGATCGGGCTGCGGTTCACGTGGCAGTTGAACACGCTCATGAACACCGAGATGCGCGGCAGTGGCCGGTCGCCGAGCCCGAGCTCGGCCGGCGGCAGCGCCATGGTGATCATCGAGACGCGGCCGTCGGCCGGCGACACGATGAGCCCCTCGCGCACCGGCGTCACCCGCACGGGGTCACGGAAGAACAGCGCGCACCAGACTGTCAGGATCGTGCCGATCCACCCCAAAGGCGACCACAGCCAGAACAGGATCAGGCTCGCCAGCGCAAAGGCGCCGATGAAGGGATAGCCCTCCTTGTGGATCGGCGGGATCTGACGCTGGATCGAATCGAGAATGGACATCGCTATCTGCCGCCTGGAGTTGTTGGCACGCGGGGCTTCCCCGCGCGGTGGGCGCCTGTTTAGGCCAGAGTTGGGACCGGAGACAAGGTCACTCCGCGGCCGCAGGCGTCGTCAGGACGTCGGCGACCGGCGGCGGCTCCCGGTTGGGCGCCTCGCTGGTATCGGCCATTTTGGCCAGTTTCTCGCGCGCCGCCTCGGCCTCGCGCTGCCTGTTCCACATGCTGGCGTAAAGGCCGCCCAGCGCGAGCAGTCTGGCGTGGGTGCCGCGCTCGGCGATCCGGCCCTGGTCCAGCACGATGATCTCGTCGGCACCGACGATGGTCGAGAGCCGGTGCGCGATCACCAGCGAGGTGCGGTTCTTGGCGACGCGGTCGAGCGCGCCCTGGATCTCGTGCTCGGTGTGGGTGTCGAGCGCCGAGGTCGCCTCGTCCAGCGCCAGGATCGGCGGCGCCTTCAACACAGTACGCGCGATCGCGACGCGCTGCTTCTCGCCGCCCGACAGTTTCAGGCCGCGCTCGCCGACCTGGGTCTCGTAGCCCTTCGGCGCCATGCGGATGAAATGATCGATCTGCGCAAGGCGCGCCGCCTCCTCGACCTCGGCATCGCTGGCGTCCCAGCGGCCATAACGGATGTTGTAGCGGATGGTGTCGTTGAACAGCACGGTATCCTGCGGCACCATGCCGATGGCGGCGCGCAAGCTGGCCTGCGTGACCTCGCGGATGTCCTGGCCGTCGATCAATATCTTGCCGCCGGACACGTCATAGAGGCGGAACAGGAGCCGCGAGATGGTCGACTTGCCCGCACCGGAGGGACCGACGATCGCAACGGTCTTGCCGGCCGGCACCTCGAAGCTGATGCCTTTCAGGATCGGCCGCGTCGGCTCATAGGCGAAGCGCACGTCCTCGAACCGCACCGTACCGGCGGTAATGGCCAGCGGCTGCGCGTCGGGCGCGTCCTTGATCTCGGCCTCGCGCCCCAGCACATTGAACATCTTCTCGATGTCGATGATCGCCTGCTTGATCTCGCGATACACCATGCCCATGAAGTTCAAGGGTTGGTAGAGCTGGATCATCATGGCGTTCACCAGCACGAAATCGCCGACCGTGTTGGTGCCGTTGCGCACGCCGATCGCGCACATCAGCATGGTCGCAGTCAGTCCCATCGTGAAGATCACGGCCTGGCCGGTGTTGAGCACGGCGAGCGAGGTATAGGTGCGGACGCTCGCCTCCTCGTAGCGCTCCACCGACCTGTCGTAGCGCTGCGCCTCGCGCGTCTCGGCGCCGAAATATTTCACGGTCTCGTAGTTGAGCAGCGAGTCGATCGCCTTGGTGTTCGCCTCGGTGTCGGAATCGTTCATCTTGCGGCGGATGCCGATCCGCCACTCGGTCGCGATGTAGGTGTAGTACATGTAGACCGCGACCGTGATCAGCGTCGCCACCACGTAGCGCCAGTCGAACTGCCAGAGCAGCACGGCCATCAGCAGCGATACTTCGACGATGGTCGGGATCAGCTGCAGGATCACCATACGCACGATGACCTCGATGCCCTCGCGGCCGCGCTCCAGCACGCGCGTCAGGCCGCCGGTCTTGCGCTCCAGGTGAAAGCGCAGCGACAGCTCGTGCATGTGGATGAAGGTGATGGTGGCGAGCTTGCGCACCGCGTGCATGGCGACGCGGGCGAAGATGCCGTCGCGCCATTGCGTCAGCACCGCCATCAGGATGCGCATCACGCCGTAGCTCGCGGTCAGCAGCAGCGGCGACGCGATCACCCAGAGGTGCCAATTGTCGGCCGCCACAGGCGCGGTGTTGGCGCCGGTCAGTGCATCGGTGGCCCATTTGAAGCTGAACGGCACGGCGAGCGTGATCAGCTTGGCGGCAAGCAGCAGCACCAGCGACCAGACCACGCGCATCTTCAGGTCGAAACGGTCGCCCGGCCAGATATAGGGCCACAGATGCGCCAGCGTGCCCATCAGCGTGGCCCGCTCCAGCGGTCCCCCGGGAGGATCAGGAACGTCGGCGCCGTCGAACGATTGGGGTTGGTCCATCAACAAACCTGAAAGCCCGCCGGATGCGGGCGTCGCTGCGATTAACGATTTTCGCCTGTCATATAGAGCCTTCCCGATGGTCGCGCACCCCGCCAGATGGCGAATCTTCGATTGTTTCTCGCCATTTACCGGTAGATTTCCGGACAGTCCGAATCGCCGATTGGGCTTGACGCCTCTTCGCTGCAATGCATCATGGCACCAATGAGCACTATCAAAACCGTCTGTGTCTATTGCGGCTCCGGCCCCGGAACCAATCCCCGCTTCACCGAAGGCGCCAAGGCGTTCGGCAAAGCCCTCGCCGAGAACAACATCCGCCTCGTCTATGGCGGCGGCTCGCTCGGCCTGATGGGCTCGGTCGCGACCTCCGTGCTCGATAACGGCGGCACCGTCACCGGCATCATTCCCGAATTCCTGCGGTTGCGCGAGAACGCGCTGACCCGCGTGCAGGAGATGATCGTCACTCCCGACATGCACGAGCGCAAGCGGCTGATGTTCGAACGCTCCGATGCCTTCGTGGCCCTGCCGGGCGGCGTCGGCACGCTGGAGGAGCTGGTGGAGCAGCTGACCTGGAAACAGCTCGGCCGTCACGCCAAGCCGGTGCTGCTCGCCAATATCGACAATTTCTGGGAGCCGCTGTTCTCGCTCTTGTCGCACATGCGCCAGACCGAGTTCATCCGCGCCGGCCTGACGGTCGACATCATCAAGGCCGATCGCGTCGAGGAGATCCTGCCGAAGCTGAAGGCGGCCGCGGCACAGATCGCCGAAGAGCAAAAGCAGCTCGCCCCGGAAGTCGCGCGCAAGCTCTGATCAATCCTGCGGGAACGTCACCGCCTCGATCCGATTGCCGTCGGGATCGGTGACGAAGGCTGCGTAGTAACGCACGCGGTCATGAGGACGGATGCCGGGCGCACCGTCGGAAGCGCCACCGGTCGCAAGCGCGGCCGCATGGAATGCATCGACCTCGCCGGTCGTCTTCGCTCGCAGGCAGATGTGCGCGCCGCTTTCCGGCGCGACGCGCGGCAGGGCCTCGCGCAAATTAATCCAGAATTTCGGATAGGCTTTGCCGAAGCCGACCGTCCGCGGCCGCGTGACGAGGCGGGTGAGGCCGAGAGTGGCGAGCGTTGCCTCGTAGAATCTTGCGGCGCGATCGAGATCGCTGACGCCGACGGAGATGTGGTCGATCATGCCTTGCCCTCTCCTCATCCCAACTGTCATCGCCCCGCTCGACCGGGCGATCCAGTACTCCGAGACGCCGCGGCGTTACGGAGAAGCCGCGGCGTACTGGATACCCCGCTTTCGCGGGGTATGACAGCCGTCGTGGGGCTTACGCCGGCGCGCCCGATTTCACGAGCTTGTAGATCACCGAATCCATCAGCGCCTGGAACGAGGCGTCGATGATATTCGGGGATACGCCGACCGTGGTCCAGCGGTCTCCGTTCTCGTCTTCGCTCTCGATCAGGACGCGCGTGACCGCGCCGGTGCCGCCATTGAGGATACGCACGCGGTAGTCGATCAGCTTCAAGCCCTCGATATATTTCTGGTACTTGCCGAGGTCCTTGCGGAGCGCAACGTCGAGCGCGTTGACGGGGCCGTTGCCCTCGGCGGCCGAGATCAGATGTTCGCCCGCGACGTCGACCTTGACCACGGCCAGCGCCACCGTGACGCGTTCGCCGAGCGCGTTGTAGCGCTGCTCGACATTGACGTCGAACTGCTCGACCTCGAAATAATGCGGCACCTTGCCGAGCGTGCGCCGCGCCAGGAGATCGAACGAGGCGTTGGCGGATTCGTAGGCGTAACCCGCGGCCTCGCGCTCCTTCAGCTCCTCGACGAGACGCGTCAGCTTCGGATCGCTCTTCTCGTAAGCAATGCCGGCCCGCTCGAGCTCGGCGATGACGTTGGAGCGGCCGGCCTGGTCGGACACCAGCACCTTGCGATGATTGCCGACCAGCTCCGGCAGCACATGCTCATAGGTCTGCGGATCCTTCAGCACGGCAGAGGCATGGATGCCGGTCTTGGTGACGAAGGCGCTCTCGCCGACATAGGCCGCATGCCGGTTCGGCACGCGGTTGAGCATGTCGTCGAGCGTGCGTGACACTTTCACCAGCGTCGCCAGCTTCTCGGACGTGACGCCGATCTCGAAGGCGTCCGCAAACTCCTTCTTCAATTTCAGCGTCGGGATCAGCGAGCAGAGATTGGCGTTGCCGCAGCGCTCGCCGAGGCCGTTCAACGTGCCCTGGATCTGCCGCGCGCCGGCGCGCACCGCGGCGAGCGAATTGGCCACCGCCTGCTCGGTGTCGTTATGGGCGTGGATGCCGACGTGATCGCCGGGGATGTGCCTGGTCACCTCGGTGACGATGGCCTCGACCTCGTTCGGCATGGTGCCGCCGTTGGTGTCGCACAGCACCACCCAGCGCGCGCCGGCCTCATAGGCAGTCTTGGCGCAGGCGAGTGCGAATGCGGCGTCTTCCTTGTAGCCGTCGAAGAAGTGCTCGCAGTCGAGCATCACTTCGCGGCCAGCCGCCTTTGCGGCGGCGACGCTGTCGCGGATCGAAGCGAGGTTTTCCTCCTTGGTCGTCTCCAGCGCGACCCGCACCTGATAGGCCGAGGATTTTGCCACGAAGCAGATCGCATCCGCTTTCGCTTCCAAAAGGCCAGCGACACCGGGATCGTTGGAGACCGAGCGCCCTGCCCGGCGCGTCATGCCGAAGGCGGTGAAGCGTGCATGATTGAGCTTCGGCCTGGAGCCGAAGAACTCGGTGTCGAGCGGATTGGCGCCGGGATAGCCGCCCTCGACATAGTCGATGCCGAGATCGTCGAGCATCGCCGCGATGACCTGCTTGTCGGTCAGCGTGAAATCGACACCGTTGGTCTGCGCCCCGTCGCGCAGCGTGGTGTCGAACAGATAGAGACGCTGCTTGTTCATGGCGCCGCTCCGAGCGTCTTCTTCATGGTGGTGTTGGCGAGCCATTCGTCGTTGATGGTGACGCTGTTGCGCTGCTGGGCTGTGTAGCCGCGCTTGGCGAAGAAGCCCTCCGCGGTGTCGCTGGCGTCGACCGAGAGACTCTTGGCACCGCGGCCGCCGGCGAGCTTCTCCAGCGCGTCAACCAGCATGGTCGCGATGCCCTGCCCGCTGACGGCCGGATGCACGTAGAGCATGCGGATGTGATCGGCGCCGCGCAGCGAGGCGAAACCGACGGGCGAGCCCTCGAGCGTCGCGATCAGCGTCAGGTCGGACGCGAGCTGCTTGCCGAACTCCTCGTCCTCCGCCGCCTCCATCCAGGCCTGCTGCTGCGCCTCGCTGTAGTCGTCGCCGGTCAGCTGCTCGATGCTGGCGGTGAAGATCGCAGCGAGCACCGGCACGTCATCAGGCAGGAAGGGCCGCAAGGCGGGCTTCGGCAAAGTCTGTCCCATCGTCTTCACCACATCCCATAGAGTTTCAACGCGATCGCCACAGCGGCACCGAGCAGCAGGATCTTCAGCGCGATGTAATAGAGCCAGTGCCGCGGAAAAGGCGTGTCGGGCCGCTTCATCGCGCGACCTCCCAGGTCGTCCCGTCCTTGGAGTCCTTGATCGCAATGCCCATCGCGGCGAGCTGATCGCGGATCCGGTCTGATTCTTTGAAGTCCTTCCGAGCTCGTGCAGCCGCCCGCTCGGAAATGAGCGCATCAACGGCGGCCACATCGAGCTCCGCAGATTTCTCTAATGGGACCAGCTCAATGTAATAGTGATGGCGCTCCTTCGCTTTGACGCCGATCTTCGCTAGCTCAGACTCGGCTTGCTGCACAATGTCGGGAAGATTGTTGGCCATCCCAGCCCTAAGCTTCAGCACATGAGGCATCGCTTCGAAAAGCGAGCCGGGCTTTACGTTCGAACCGGATACGTTCGTGTCCTCGAGAGCACCAATAGTTTCACCATTGAGCAGCCCCAAGAACTCGCAATTCTGAAAGAACTCGGGAGTGAGCCCCTCCGCACTTGACCTTTCCGAGAATTGCTTTCGCAACACAGCGACAGCATTCGGCGTATTCAGATCATCGCGAAGCGAATCGACGAGATCTTGCGTCGGCGTCGGCGCAATTTTTCTGAACTTTCTCTGCTGATAATCGTGTTGAGCTGCGGAGCCCGAGTACATTGCAGCCCAAAGACCAATCTCTTGGCGAGATTGCTCAAGGCGAGCAACGGTCCAATCAATCGGTTGCCGATAATGCGTTTGCAGCATCGAATACCTAATTACGGGCCCCGTCCACGAACCCAGCAATTCGCGAATAGTGACGAAGTTGCCGAGGCTCTTCGACATCTTCTCACCCTCGACCTGCAGGAAGCCGTTGTGCATCCAGGTGTTCGCCATGCGCTCACGGTGGAACGCGCAGCAGGTCTGCGCGACCTCGTTCTCATGATGCGGAAACACGAGATCGATGCCGCCGCCATGGATGTCGAAATGCTCGCCGAGATGCTTCCAGGCCATGGCCGAGCACTCGATGTGCCAGCCCGGGCGCCCCTCAGCCGCAATGCCGGCCGGCGACGGCCATGACGGCTCGCCGGGCTTGGACGGCTTCCACAGCACGAAGTCGGTGTTGCCCTTCTTGTAGGGCGCGACATCGACGCGGGCGCCGGCGACCATCTCGTCCAGCGAGCGATTGGACAGCGCGCCATAGCGCGGCAGCGTGGAGTTGGCCGCGTTCATCGCCTGCGGCGAGAACAGCACGTGGTCGTCGGCGGCATAGGCAAAGCCGCCCTTGAGCAGCCTTTCGATGATCTCGCGCATCTCGGCGATATGCTCGGTCGCACGCGGCTCGACGCTCGGCCTGAGCGCAACGAGCGCATCGACGTCGGCATGAAACTGCCTGCCCGTCTCTTCGGTAACCTTGCGGATCGCCTCGTTCAGCGGCAGGCCGGGAAAGTCGCGCGCAGCGCGGTCGTTGATCTTGTCGTCGACGTCGGTGATGTTGCGGACATATTTGACGTGCGCCTCGCCATAGAGGTGGCGCAGCAGCCGAAACAGCACGTCGAACACGATCACCGGCCGCGCATTGCCGATATGGGCGAAGTCATAGACGGTCGGTCCGCAGACATACATGCGGACGTTCTTCGGATCGAGCGGTACGAACGGCCGCTTCTCCTTCGTCAGCGTATCGTAAAGGCGTAATTCCATATGGACACCCGTCGGCTGTTGGCCGGGCGTCCAGTGCTCTCAATGTGTTTGAGAAAAGACGGCTCCAGCCAGCGAATCGCTAGCTCGTAATCTCGCAAATGATGCAAATGGCGAGGAGACCGTTCATGCGGGAACATATGGGCTATGAGGCCACCTTCCGTCAAGGGAGCCGCGAAAATGCCGCCTTCTGCCCGCAATGCGCGCCGACCCGCCGCAATGGTTCCATTCCCCTTAACCTTTTGAGTTTATTAAGCGCGAGCGGTCTCCAGCCCCCGGTACCCCCATGCGATCCCTGTTCGCGCTCGTCTCCTGTGCCTCCCTCGTCGCGGCCTCCGGCGCATTCGCCGAGACGCGCGTCTTCATCATCGCCAACCAGGCGGACGGCTACGGCGTCGACCAGTGCCTGGCCAGGGGCGACAAATGCGGGGCGCAGGTCGCACGGACCTACTGCCAGTCACGGGATTTTGCCCAGGCATCAAGCTATCGCCGGGTCGATCCCGACGAAATTACCGGCTCTGTCCCCAAAACCGGCGCAAACTGCTCCCATGGCCATTGCAACGAATATGTCGCAATCACCTGCCAGCGCTGAATTCCCTCGGAGCTGGCGGACCTTAGGACCAGTCTTCGGCCCCCGAAACGACGTGACGATGCCGCAGGAAGCGGCTATTGGAGGGCGCGCTTCGGCCCCCAAGTTACTTTGGAAAGTCACTTGGAAAGTCACGCTGGGCCGTGACCTCGCTAGAATGGCGGATATGCCTGAATTTTTGTCTCTCTCCCGTGCCCGCTCCCTCCTTGCCTGCACCGTGCTCCTGAGCACCATCGTGCTCGCCAATGGCGCTTTCGCGCAGGCCGGCCCGCCCGGCCCGCCGCCTCAGCCCGGCCAGAACGGGCTTGGCCCCAATCCGATGTGCGCGCGGCTGGAAGGCCAGCTCGCTGCGCTCGATCGTGGCGGCGGCGGCGGTGATCCCGCGCGCGAAGACCAGATCCGCCGCTATCAGGATTCCCAGGCCAAGCAGCAGGCCGAGCTCGACCGCGTCACGATGCAGGCCAAGCGCATGGGCTGCGACTCCTCCGGCTTCTTCTCGCTGTTCAACGGCCAGTCAGCGCAGTGCGGGCCGGTCAACACCCAGATCCAGCAGATGCGCGCCAATCTGGATCAGATCACCGGCAATCTCGAACGCCTGCGCGGCGGCGCCGGTGGCTTCAGCCCTGAGCGCGACAACCAGCGCCGCTCGGTGCTGATGGCGCTGGCGCAGAACAATTGCGGCCCACAATATGCCAACGCCGTGCAGTCGCAAGGCGGCGGCAACTTCCTGAGCAACCTGTTCGGTGGCAACAACAACCCGAACAATCCGCAAGCCGTGCCGCCCTCCGACCTCGGCCCGCAATCCGGCACCTTCCGCACCGTGTGCGTGCGCACCTGCGACGGCGCCTATTTCCCGATCTCCTTTGCCACCGTGCCGGCGCGCTTCCCCGACGACGAGAAGACCTGCAAGGCGCTGTGCCCGGCCGCCGAGGCCGTGCTCTACACCCATCGCAATCCCGGCGAGGACATGAACTCGGCGGTCTCCATCGGCGGCCAGCCCTACACGGCGCTGCCGACCGCGTTCAAATTCCGCAGCGAGTTCAACCCGTCCTGCTCCTGCAAGGCGGCCGGACAGACCTGGGCGGATGCGCTCAAATCGGCCGACGACAAGGCCGCGGCCGAGCAGCAGGGTGACATCATCGTCACCGAGGAGAGCGCCAGGAAGATGCAGCAGCAGCGCCTCAACAAGGGCGCGCCGCAGCCTGCCAACGCCAAGAAGGGCGCGGCGCCCGCGCCGACGACGGCCACCGCACCGGCCGCGACACCACCGGCAGACACCGGCACGGCTGCGCCGAGTTCAGAGAACAAGCCGATCCGCTCGGTCGGCCCGACCTTCCTGCCGCAGCAGCAGAAGTAGGCCCTAGCCCGTCATGCCCTGCGAAGGCGGCCGCCAGGCGCGGCCGTTTCGCTGTTACTGCTCGCCCTCGCGGCTCCACGGGAAGAGATTGGCCGGAAAGTCCGCTGCATAGCGCTTTCCCTTCGGGGGCGGCGGCAGCTCGTCCGGTGGATTCGGATTGGGCTCGACCACCCGCCGATAGAGGTGCCAGGTGGCATGACCGAGCACCGGCAGAACAACGGCGAGACCGACGAAGAGCGGCAGCGAGCCGATCACGAGCAGCGCCGCCACGATGAGGCCCCATCCGGCCATCGCAACCGGATTCTCCGCCACCGCCCGGAGCGACGTGCGGATCGCGTCGATCGCAGTCGCATGCCGGTCGAGCATCAACGGAAACGACACGACGCTGACGCACAAGGCCACAACCGCGAACAGGAAGCCGACACCGCAACCGACGAGGATGAGCGACCAGCCTTCCGGTGTCGTCAGCACGCGCGTTGCGAAGTCGGGAATGCTTGCGGCCGCCGCGTGACCGAAGATCGTGACGTAGATTGCGTTCGCGACACCGATCCAGGCCCCGAACAGGACCAGCAGGAGCACGCCGAGCTCGACCATGGCACCGAACGACGGCGCGCGCAGCACCTTGATCGCATCCCACGCATCGACCTCCTCGCCACGCTCGCGACGCCGGCTGAGTTCGTAGAGACCGATCGCGGCAAAGGGCCCGATCAAGGCGAAGCCGGCGGCCAGCGGAAACAGTAGCGGCAGCACCGAATAGCCGAGAACCATCCTGAACAGGACGAGACCGAGAACGGGATAAATCACGCACACGATGATCGCGTGGCTCGGCATCGCCTGGAAATCCTCCCAACCCAGGCGCAGGGCCTCGGTCAGGTCGGAAAAGCTGATCTTGCGAATGGGATAGGAGGCCGCTTCGCCGAACACGTGCCGCCTGATGAGGTTGGGGGAGTACAGAGTGGCCATGAACGGACCCTCCCGTGCTGAAAATCGCGGTTTTCGATAACACGCGCTTTTCAGCCACGCGTGTCCGCCTGACGAGCAGGAACCGCGATGGGTCGGGTACGGCAACCCAGGTTCAGCGAACGAGCCTGGCCGGACGGAACCCGTCGCGACCTGCCTCGCAAGCTTAGCGCGCGCGGAGCACAGCTGCACTCACGGTTGGGTGAATTGTGCACCAGCGCAGATTTGTGCGTTGCATCAGCCAGACCCAACATGCGCACCTGATGCCATGCCGATTTGCCGAGCGATGGCAACCACGCCACGTCGGTGCACCTCCATTGCTCTATTGACGCCGGATAGGGCTGGTATCATTTTAGACGCAGACGCCCTTAGAGTTGATGGTCGCGAGCGTTCTCTTTCGCGACCAGTGGAATGGGCGAGGCAAAAGGCCGGCGATGGCAAAGATGCCAACCAAGAAAGGCCAGCCATCGCGACAGACATGAGCTCCGCCCCGGATTCGTATCCGCAGCCTTCGATGGCAAGGATGGATCAGGATGGCTGTCGCACTGATACTGCTTCTGGTCGCAATCGGCTCGGTGCTGTTTCACATCTACAGCCCGTGGTGGTGGACGCCGATCGCCACCAACTGGGCCTATATCGACCACACCATCAACATCACGTTCTGGATCACGGGCTTCGTTTTCGTCGCGGTCATCGCCTTCATGGCTTACTGCGTCTTCCGCTTTCACCACAAAGAGGGAAGACGGGCTGACTACAATCCGGAAAACAAAAAGCTCGAGTGGTGGCTGAGCGTCGGGACCGGCGTCGGCGTCGCGGCCATGCTGGCGCCTGGCCTCGTGGTCTGGCACCAGTTCGTGACGGTGCCTGCGGATGCCACCGAGGTCGAGGTCATGGGCCAGCAATGGCAGTGGAGCTTCCGACTTCCAGGCAAGGATGGAAAGTTGGGCACATCCGATGTCCGCAGCATCGCTGCCGACAATCCGATGGGGCTCAATCGTGACGACGCACACGCGCAGGACGACGTCGTGATCGAGAACGGCGACCTGCACCTCCAAGTGGGAAAGCCGGTCAAGGTTCTGCTCCGCTCGGTCGATGTCCTGCACGATTTCTACGTGCCCGAGTTCCGGGCCAAGATGGACATGGTCCCAGGCATGGTGACCTATTTCTGGATGACCCCGATCCGAACCGGAACGTTCGATGTTCTCTGTGCAGAGCTTTGTGGCGCTGCTCACTATCAGATGCGGGCCAAGGTCATCGTCGACGAAGAGCGTGAATATCACGCTTGGCTGGAGCAACAAAAGACGTTTGCAGAATTGTCGCCGGCAAGAGCCGTCGTGAAGGCGACGTACCAATCCGGCGGCAAGTAGCAAGCTGCCGCCGCGAAGATGAATCGGGTGCATGAGGCCAACGCCTCACCCCCGATGGAAACGACCGAGGAGGTTTCTATGGTCGATATTCCATATGAAGGGGTCGCAGGCGTCCCGCCTGCCGAAGTACCCGATGTCGAGCTTTATCATCCGAGGAGCTGGTGGACACGGTATGTCTTCTCGCAGGATGCCAAGGTGATCGCCATTCAGTATTCGCTGACGGCCTCGGCCATCGGGCTGGTGGCCCTGGCGCTGTCATGGCTCATGCGGCTGCAACTGGGATTCCCCGGCACCTTCTCTTTCATCGATGCCAACCAATACCTCCAGTTCATCACCATGCACGGCATGATCATGGTGATCTATCTGCTCACCGCATTGTTCCTGGGCGGCTTCGGCAACTACCTGATCCCGCTGATGGTCGGCGCCCGGGACATGGTCTTTCCTTACGTGAACATGCTGAGCTACTGGGTCTACCTGCTCGCAGTCCTGGTGCTGGCGTCGACCTTCTTCGTGCCCGGCGGCCCCACCGGCGCCGGCTGGACGCTGTATCCGCCACAGGCAATCCTCTCGGGAACGCCCGGGCAGGATTGGGGCATCGTTCTGATGCTGGCCTCCCTGATCCTCTTCATCATCGGCTTCACCATGGGCGGACTGAACTATGTGGTGACCGTGCTCCAGGCACGCACCCGTGGCATGACCTTGATGCGTCTGCCCCTGACCGTTTGGGGCATCTTCACGGCGACCGTCATGGCGCTGCTGGCATTCCCTGCGCTGTTCGTCGGCTCGGTGATGTTGCTGCTCGACCGTCTCTTGGGAACCAGTTTCTTCATGCCCGCCCTCATCGAGATGGGCCAGCTCAGCAAATACGGAGGCGGCAGCCCGCTGCTGTTCCAGCACCTGTTCTGGTTCTTCGGCCATCCCGAGGTCTACATCGTCGCCCTGCCCGCCTTCGGCATCGTCTCCGATCTGATCAGCACGCATGCGCGCAAGAACATCTTTGGCTACCGCATGATGGTCTGGGCGATCGTGGCCATCGGCGCGCTCAGCTTCATCGTATGGGCACACCACATGTATGTAAGCGGCATGTTCCCGCAATTCGGGTACTTCTTCGCCACCACGACGCTCATCATCGCGATCCCCACCGCGATCAAGGTCTATAACTGGGTGCTGACCCTGTGGCGCGGCGACATTCATCTCACGGTGCCGATGCTGTTCGCCCTTGGCTTCATCATCACCTTCGTGAACGGCGGGCTCACCGGCCTCTTCCTCGGCAACGTCGTCGTGGACGTGCCCCTCTCGGATACCATGTTCGTGGTCGCGCATTTCCACATGGTGATGGGCGTGGCGCCGATCATGGTCGTGCTCGGCGCGATCTATCACTGGTACCCCAAGGTGACGGGGCGGATGCTGAACGACGTGATGGGCAAGTTCCACTTCTGGGTCACCTTCCTCGGCGCCTACCTGATCTTCTTCCCGATGCACTATCTTGGATTGCTCGGGGTTCCGCGCCGGTATTTCGAACTCGGGGACGCGTCATTCATCCCGTCCTCGGCCCATTCACTGAACGCCTTCATCTCCGTAATCGCCTTGACCGTCGGCTTCAGCCAGATGGTGTTCCTGTTCAATCTTGTCTGGAGCCTGTTCAAGGGTGAAGCCTCAGGCGGCAATCCGTGGCGGGCGACGACGCTGGAGTGGCAGACGCCGGAGACGCCTCCAGGACACGGCAACTGGGGCAAGGAGCTCCCGGTCGTGTACCGCTGGGCCTATGACTACAGCGTGCCTGGCGCCGCGGAGGACTTCATTCCGCAGAACCAGCCGCCACGCGCGACGCAGCTCGTTCAGGGAGCTGCTTCGTGAGTGCCATCATCCTGTTCCTGGCTGTGCTTGCGGTGATCGCCGGATGGTGGCTGTCGCAGCAGCGGCTGACGGCCAAGCCCTGGCTGGAGGAAGGCGCGGTCGGCGACTTCCCCGGCGGGGATGCCATGACGTGGCCCGCAGCGAAGGTCGGACTTGGGGTGTTTCTCGCTGTCGCGAGCGCATTATTCGTCCTCTTCATCAGCGCCTACTCGATGCGCATGAGCGTGGTGGACTGGCGGCCGATGCCGGTACCGCGGCTGCTGTGGGTCAACACGGGCGTCCTGGTCCTGAGCAGTGTCGCGCTGCAATGGTCGTACGTGGCTGCTCGGCGACACGATACCGAGACCGTCATGATCGGCCTGCTCGCTGGCGGAGCATGCGCCGTGATCTTCCTCGCCGGACAGCTCCTGGCCTGGCAACGGCTCGGGGCTGCCGGATATTTCGTGGCGTCCAATCCGGCGAATTCCTTCTTCTATCTGTTGACTGCGGTGCACGGGCTGCATCTGACCGGCGGCCTGGTGGCCTTGGGCCGCACCTCAGCCAGGATGTGGCGCGGCGCCGAGATCGCCGACATGCGATTGAGCGTGGAACTGTGCGCCATCTACTGGCACTTCCTGCTGTTGGTCTGGCTTGTCCTGCTCGGTCTTCTCACCGGCTGGACCGATGATTTCGTCGACATCTGCCGCCGGTTGCTGAGCTAGGGAGGCAAGACCAGATGGCTGAGACCGTGCTGACAAATCCGGGCCAATCGCCTGCGCGGCTTGAAGGCTGGCGCGGCATCGCCGCCGACTGGGCGTCGGATCAGCGCGCCTTCAAGAACGTGTCCTGGGGCAAGGCCATGATGTGGATCTTCCTCCTCAGCGACACCTTCATCTTCAGTTGCTTCCTGCTCTCCTACATGACGGCGCGCATGTCGACGACCGTGCCGTGGCCCAACCCCAGCGAAGTCTTCGCCCTCAACATCGCCGGCCAGCACATTCCGCTGATCCTGATCGCCATCATGACGTTCGTCCTGATCAGCAGCAGCGGCACGATGGCGATGGCCGTCAATTTCGGCTACCGCCGCGATCGCGTGAGAACCGCAATCCTGATGCTGGTCACTGCAGCCTTCGGCGCAACCTTCGTCGGAATGCAGGCCTTCGAATGGACCAAGCTGATCATGGAGGGGGTCCGGCCCTGGGGCAATCCATGGGGGGCGCCGCAGTTTGGCGCGAGCTTCTTCATGATCACCGGCTTCCACGGCACCCATGTGACGATCGGTGTGATCTTCCTGATCGCCATTGCGCGGAAGGTTTTCCGCGGCGACTTTGACGTCGAGAGGCGCGGCTTCTTCACGAGCCGCAAGGGGTACTACGAGATCGTCGAGATCACGGGCCTGTACTGGCACTTCGTCGACCTCGTGTGGGTCTTCATCTTTGCATTCTTCTACCTTTGGTGAGGTCGGCGCATGACAAACGCGGCAATACACATGGAAGGACAGCTCCACGCTCCGGCGCATGGCGCAGTCGCAACGGGAGCCGTTCACGCCAAGGGTCAACAGCACCCGATCAGGCTCTACCTCGTGGTCTGGGGCTGGTTGTTCGTCCTCAGCACGTGCTCCTATCTCGTCGACTATTTTGGCCTGCACGGCTATCTGAGGTGGTCGCTGATCCTGCTGTTCATGATGTTGAAGGCCGGCCTGATCGTCGCCGTCTTCATGCACATGGCCTGGGAGCGACTGGCCCTGGCCTATGCCATCCTGTTGCCGCCGATCGCGGTATTGGTATTCGTGTCGATCATGGTGCTCGAATCTGAATACACGCACTTCCTGCGCGTGCTTTTTTTCGCAAGCCCGTCGTAGCACTCACTGAATCCGCACGCTCCACTGTCATGCCCCGCGAAGGCGGGGCATCCAGTACTCCGTGGCAGGAGCCGGTTTCTACAACGTCCGCCGCGGAGTACTGGATCATCCGCCTTCGCGGATGATGACAGATAGACGTGTAGCGAGACCGTCCGCCTCTCCCCCGGCGCTACCCCTCGAACGCGTCGATCGACGCATTGCTGCCGCGCGAGACCAGCGTCTCGTCCGGCGCGGGCAGCCCCTCGCCCTTGTCGCGGAAGCGGTTGGTGATGGGATAGCGGCGGTCGCGGCCAAAGTTCTTAGGTGTCACCTTCACGCCGGGCGCAGCCTGGCGGCGCTTGTATTCGGCGACGTTGAGAAGGTGGTCGATGCGGGTGACGATCTCGCGGCCGAATCCGGCGGCGATGATCGCCTCGAGTGGCTCCTCGCGTTCGACCAGCCGCTCGAGGATGGCATCGAGCACATCGTAGGGCGGCAATGAATCCTGGTCGGTCTGGTTCTCGCGCAGCTCTGCCGTCGGCGGACGCGTGATGATATCAGGGGGAATGACCTCGCCCGCAGGGCCGAGCGCGCCATCCGGCTTCCAGCTGTTGCGCAAGCTCGCCAGCCGAAACACCTGCGTCTTGTAGATGTCCTTGATCGGGTTGAAGCCGCCATTCATGTCGCCATAGAGCGTGGCGTAGCCGACCGACATCTCCGACTTGTTGCCTGTCGTCACCACCATCAGGCCGGTCTTGTTGGAGATCGCCATCAACAATGTGCCGCGGGTGCGGGCCTGGAGGTTCTCCTCGGTGATATCTGGGGGCAGGTTCTTGAAGATGCCGGACAAGATGGTCTCGAACCCGGTCACGGCTTCCGCGATCGGCAACACCTCGTAGCGGATGCCGAGATGGCCGGCGAGCTCGCCGGCGTCGGCGATCGAATGTGCCGCCGTGTAGCGATAAGGCAGCATCACGCCATGGACCTGGTCGGCGCCGAGCGCATCGACCGCGATCGCGGCGCAGAGTGCGGAATCGATGCCGCCGGAAATGCCGAGCAGCACGCCGGGAAAGCCGTTCTTGGCGACATAGTCGCGCAGGCCCAGCACACAGGCTGCGTAGTCGGCCTTGTCGCCCTCGACCTGCTCCGCGATCGGCCCCGTGCAGCGCCAGTCGTCGCCGTTTCTGGTGAAGCGGAGCGTGGCGACGTTTTCCTCGAACGCCGGCAGTTGCGCTGCGAGCGAGAGATCGCCGTTAAGCGCGAAGGACGCGCCGTCGAACACCAATTCGTCCTGGCCGCAAGTTTGGTTGAGATAGACCAGCGGCAGCCCGCTCTCGGTGACGCGCGCGACCGCGACCGACAGGCGTACGTCGTTCTTGTCGCGGGCGTAAGGCGAGCCGTTCGGCACCAGGATGATCTCGGCGCCGGTCTCGGCCAGCGTCTCGACCACGTTCTCGTAGTCCTCGGACTCCTCGAGCCAGATGTCCTCGCAGATCGGCACGCCGATGCGGACGCCGCGCACCGTGACGGGGCCGGCCGCGGGACCGCGCGCAAACAACCGCTTCTCGTCGAACACGCCGTAGTTCGGCAGATTGCACTTGAAGCGAAGGGCGGCGATACGGCCGCCGTCGAGCAGCGCGCAGGCATTGTAGAGCCGGCCGCCCTCGACCCAGGGCGTGCCGACCAGCATGGCCGGACCACCGTCCGCGGTCTCGCGCGCGAGCGCCTCGATCGCGGCGCGGCAGGCGGCCTGGAAGGCCGGCTTCTGCACGAGGTCCTCCGGCGGATAGCCGGCGATGAACAATTCCGGAAACAGCACCAGATCGGCGCCGTCGCCGGCGGCTTGCGCGCGAGCGGCGCGCACCTTCGCGGCATTACCCTCGATGTCGCCCACGGTCGGATTGAGCTGGGCGAGCGTGACCGCGAATGCGTTGAGACGTTCGGTCATGGAGCCCTTTTCAATTCTCGTCAGACGAAACCCAGCCGCTCGACGATGGCGAAGATCCAGAACGCGCCCGCCATCAGCAGCGCCACACCGACGGCAGCGGAGCCCATGTCCTTGACGCGGCCGATCTGCTTGTCGTGATCCATGGTCAGGCGGTCGGCGAGCTTCTCGATCGCGGTGTTGAGCAGCTCGACCGTCAGCACGAACGCGACCGCACAAACCAGTTCGACCGCACGCATCGCCGTCGCGCCGATGAACCAGGCCAGCGGCAGCGACGCGAGGAGCGCAAATATCTCCTCGCGGATGGCCTGCTCCGAACGGAACGCAAAAGCCAGACCGTTGCGGGAATTGATCGTGGCCTTCCAGATTCGCAGCAAGGTCCTAGAGCCCCGCTGCGGCCGGCATCGGCTTGGTCTTGCCGGCGCGTTCCTGCTTCAGCAGCTCGGCGACCAGGAAGGCCATGTCGATGGATTGCTCGGCGTTGAGGCGGGGATCGCAGACCGTGTGGTAGCGGTCGTTGAGATCCTCGTCCGTGATCGCGCGGGCACCGCCGAGGCATTCGGTGACGTCCTTGCCGGTCATCTCCAGATGCACGCCGCCGGCATGGGTGCCTTCCGCGGCGTGGATCGCGAAGAACGACTTCACCTCGGACAGGATGCGGTCGAAGGGGCGCGTCTTGTAGCCCGACGTCGAGGTGATGGTGTTGCCGTGCATGGGATCGCACGACCAGACCACCACTTTGCCCTCGCGCTGCACCGCGCGGATCATGTTCGGCAGATGCTCGCCGACCTTGTCGGAGCCGAAGCGGCCGATCAGCGTCAGCCGGCCCGGCTCGTTGTCGGGATTGAGCACGTCGATCAGCTTCAAGAGCTCGTCGGGCTTCAGCGACGGGCCGCACTTCAGCCCGATCGGATTCTTGATGCCGCGGAAATATTCGACATGGCCGTGATCGAGCTGGCGGGTGCGGTCGCCGATCCAGATCATGTGGCCGCTCGTCGCATACCAATCGCCGGTGGTGGAATCGACGCGGGTCATAGCCTGCTCGTAGCCGAGCAGCAGCGCCTCGTGGCTGGTGTAGAAATCGGTCGAGCGAAGCTCGGGATGGGCCTCGAGATCAAGGCCGCAGGCGCGCATGAAGTTGAGCGCGTCCGAGATGCGATCGGCCAGCTCCTTGTAGCGGCGGGACTGCGGGCTATCCTTGAGGAAGCCGAGCATCCATTGGTGCACGCTGCCGAGATTGGCGTAGCCGCCGGTCGCGAACGCACGCAGCAGGTTCAGCGTCGCGGCCGACTGGCGATAGGCCATCAACTGGCGCTGCGGGTCCGGCACGCGCGCTTCCTTGGTGAAGGCGATGTCGTTGACGATGTCGCCGCGATAGCTCGGCAGCTCGACGCCGTTCACCTTCTCGGTCGGCGATGAGCGCGGTTTTGCAAATTGGCCTGCGATACGGCCGACCTTCACCAC
The DNA here is from genome assembly GCF_054063675.1 of Bradyrhizobium sp. USDA 376. Classification (NCBI taxonomy): domain Bacteria; kingdom Pseudomonadati; phylum Pseudomonadota; class Alphaproteobacteria; order Hyphomicrobiales; family Nitrobacteraceae; genus Bradyrhizobium; species Bradyrhizobium sp. USDA 376. The sequence continues at coordinate 5,583,055 of NZ_JBSSGN010000001.1, read as the reverse complement.
GGGAACGGCGCCGGCATAGGTCAAGACGACCGCCATCTGCAGCAGCACGCGGAAGAAGTCGCGGATGTTGTTGGCGCCGTGCTCGGCAAAGCTCTCGGCGCAGTCGCCGCCCTGGAGCAGGAAGGCCTCGCCGGCCGCAACGCGGGCCAGCGCCTTCTTCAGATTGCGCGCCTCGCCGGCGAACACCAGCGGCGGAAAGGTCGCAAGCTGCGCCTCGACGTCGGCCAGAGCCTTGGCGTCGGGATAATCGGGCACCTGTAGCACCGGCTTGCTGCGCCAGGACTCGGGCGTCCACCGCTCGGACATCGCAATCTCTCCGTGAAGCAAAAAGCACAACCTGATCTGTGGGTTGCGAGGGCCGCCTTATACACAGGCTGGCAAAGGACCGCCAGTTGTAAATCCATTTCGCATTGCAAACCCTTGCGGGCAAAGCTGAATTCGCATTTGCTAGGGGTAGCGAGGAAACCGGCAAGACACCTTCCGCCCATGGACGCGGCATTGGACGACGTTTTCATCGACGAGATCAGCTTCCCGGCGACCGACGGGTATGGGCTGGCCGGCACCCTGTTCCTGCCGCGCGGCGCCAAGCGCCACGCCGTCCTGATCAATTCGGCCACCGCCGTCCCGCGCAAGATCTACCGCGGCTTTGCCTCCTATCTCGCCCATCGCGGCTGTGCGGTGCTCACTTACGACTATCGCGGCATCGGCGACTCCCGGCTGCCGGCGATGGTCGGCTACAACCAGCCGAAATCGCTGGTCGGCTTCAAGGCTTCGATGTCGGACTGGGCGGCGCTCGACGTCACCGCCGCCGTGCGCTGGATGCGCGAGCGTTACAATACGTTGTCGCTTGCCTATGTCGGCCATTCCTTCGGCGGCCAGGCGCTCGGGCTGATCGCGAACAACGGTGAGATCTCCCGCGCCGCCTTCGTCGCCTCGCAGGCCGCGACCTGGCGGCTGATGACCTCGCCGGAGAAATACCGCGTCTACGCCTTCATGAATTTCGTCGGCGTGCCGCTGGCCCACGCGCTCGGTTACGCGCCGGGCTGGGCCGGCATCGGCGAGGATTTGCCCAAGGGTGTGTTCCTGCAATGGGCCGAGTGGGTCTCGAGCCCGCGCTATCTGTTCGATTCAAAGCTGCCGGCGCTGGACAATTTCGCCAAGTTCAAGGGCGAGCTGCGCGCGCTGTGCTTCTCCGACGATCCCTGGGCGACGCGGCCCGCCGTCGAGCTGCTCGCGGGCGGATTCACCGCGATCAAGCCGGAAGTGTTGACGGTGAAACCGTCCGACGTCGGCGCCAAGGCCATCGGCCATTTCGGCTTCTTCCGCCCCGAGCACCGCGACACGCTGTGGCGCGGCGTCGCGGAATGGATCCAGGGGGAGTGAAGCTGCGTCAGCGAATGATCGTCGTCAGCGACGAGTAACGCCTGTTCGGCTTGGCGTCGCCCGGCGCAAACTGTGCAAAGGCTTCGCTGACGCGGACCGCCGGCGGCGTGTCGCTCGCGAACCGAAACTCCTTCGGTTTTGGCGCATAGAAGCTGGCGCGGTAATAGGCGTCGTCGAAGCGCGCCTCGCCGACGCCGAACACTGCGTCGCAGGCGAACAGGAGCGCGTACACTCCCGCAACCGCCACGACGATCTCCCTGAAGATTGACATGATGATGCCCTGCCCTTTTGCGGGCAGGATGCAGGTCGGTTCCCAAGCTCTGGTTTAAGGCGCCGTGCTTCTTGTCGAGAGGGTTTGCGGCCGCTGAGCCGAATACAGACAATTTTATCGATCTCGAAAAGGAGCCCGCCTGACCGGACGATCAGGCGGGCCCAGGATTGGCCGATCGGGAGGTTATCAGACGGCCAGATTCATCCACACAGCCTTGGGCTCGGTGAAATTGTCGATCGCGGCGGTGCCGTGCTCGCGGCCGAGGCCGGAGTCGCGCTCGCCGCCCCAGGGCAGGCGCACGTCGGTATAGCCATAGGTGTTCATCCAGACCGTGCCGGCGCGGGCCCGCTTGGCGAAGCGCTGCAGCTTGCCGATGTCGCGGCTCCAGACGCCTGCCGCGAGGCTGTAGGCGGTGCCGTTGGCGATCCGTAGGGCGTCGGCCTCGTCCTTGAACTTGATGACGCTGACGACGGGGCCGAAGATTTCCTCCTGCGAGATCCGCATCTCGTGCGCCACGCCCGCGAACACAGCGGGGCTGATGAAATACCCGCGCTCGCCGACCCGCGTCCCGCCGGTGACGAGGCTCGCCCCTTCCTTCCGGCCGATATCGACATAGTCGAGGATCGATTTCATCTGCTTCTCGGAGATGACGGGGCCGAGCGCCGTCTTGCGGTCGAGCGGATCGCCGATCCTGAGCGATTTCGCGCGCGCAGCCAGCCGCTCGACGACCTCGTCATAGACCTTCTCCTGCACCAGCACCCGCGAGCCGGCCGAGCACACCTGGCCGGCATTGAAGAAGATGCCGGAGGCAGCCGCCTTGCTTGCGGCTTCAAGATCAGCATCGTCGAAAATGACATTGGCCGACTTGCCGCCAAGCTCGAGCGAGACGCGCTTGAAGTTGCCGGCCGCGCCCTTCATGATTCCGCGCCCCACACCGGGCGAGCCGGTGAAGGTGACCTTGTCGACATCGGGGTGATTGACCAGCGCATCGCCGACGACGCGGCCGGGGCCGGTGACGACGTTGAACACGCCCGCCGGCAGGCCCGCTTCCAGCGCGAGCTCGGCGATGCGCAGCGCCGACAGCGAGGTCAGCTCGGCCGGCTTCATCACGACCGTGCAGCCGCAGGCCAGTGCGGGGGCGAGCTTCCACATCCCGATCATCAGCGGGAAATTCCACGGCACGATCGCCGCAACCACGCCGACCGGCTCGCGCATGGTGTAGGTCAGGGCATCGTCGCGCACGGGCACGACGTCGCCGCTGATCTTGTCGGCCCAACCGGCGTAATAAATCAGAGTGTCGACGGCGGCCGGAAAGTCCTGGCGCATCGTCGCCGCAATGGGCTTGCCGGCATCGATCGACTCCAGCTCGATGATCTCCGCGGCGTGTGCCTTAAGCAGGTCCGCCCAGCGCAGCAGGATCTGGCCGCGCTCGGAGGCGCGCATCGTCCGCCACGGGCCTTCGAACGCCCGGCGTGCAGCCGCCACGGCATGCTCGACATCGGCTTCGCCACCCTCGGCGATGGTGGCGATGACCTGCCCGGTGGCGGGATTGAGGGATTTGAAGGTGCGGCCGGAGCTGGCGGAGACGCGGCGGCCGTCGATGAGCAGATGCTGAGGCCGGGCCATGAACTCGGTGGCCGGCGAATGCGCAAAGTCATATGCAACTGACATCATATTTCATCCTGTTCTAGTATGCCAGACTAGGCGTCTATTGGCTGGAGTAAATATGATATGATCTGCAAATGGATGCCGATCATATGAAGTGTAGTTCATAAGGAGGGTCAATGCTTCAGATCGAGATCGAGGCCGTCTGGCGGTTTCGCCGCGAGGGCAGCCCGCGCACCGTCGCCGTCATGCTCGGCGTGCTCAACGAAATCCGGAAGACCGGCAAGATCACCAGCGCCGCCAGCGACGCGCACCTCTCCTATCGCCACGTCTGGAATCTGATCGAGCAATGGTCGGAGTTCTTCGGCACGCCGCTGGTCGAGACCCAGCGCGGCAAGGGCTCAAAGCTCACGCCGTTCGGCGAGCGGCTGGTCTGGGCCGGCGAGCGCATGCAGGCGCGGCTCGGCCCGCAGCTCGACAACCTCGCCCAGGAGCTCGCGAGCGAGATCAAGCCCTTCCTCGAACAGCGCCCCGCCGTGATCCGCGTGCATGCGAGCCACGGTTTTGCGGTCGCAAAACTGCGCGAATTCCTCGACCGCGAGCCCGGCATCGGCGTCGACCTGCGCTATGTCAGCAACCAGCACTCGCTGGTCTCGCTGGCGCAAGGCGCCTGCGACCTCTCCGGCCTGCATCTGCCGCACGGCGCGCTGCGCGCCCAGGGCATCAAGGCGGCGCGCGAATGGCTCGATCCGCGCGAGGATCGCATCATCAGTTTTGTGACGCGCGAGATGGGCCTGATGGTCGCGCGCGGCAATCCGCTGCGTATCGCCTCGCTTCAGGACCTCACCGGGCCAAAGGTCCGCTTCGTCAACCGTGACCATGATTCCGGCACGCGGCTCTTGTTCGATCAGTTGCTCGCAGCAAACGGCATCGACGAAAGCAGGATCAACGGCGCGCAGCAGATCGAGTTCACCCACGCCGCGGTCGCGGCCTATGTCGCCAGCGGCATGGCGGATGCGAGCTTCGGCGTCGAGGCGGCCGCGCGACAGTTCGGCCTCGACTTCATCCGCATCCTCACCGAGGATTATTTCTTCGTCTGCAAGCGCGCGTTCCTGGACACCGCGCCAATGCAGCGCATCCTCGAGATCATCCGCAGCGCCGATTTTCGCGCCGCCGTCGCCACCCTGCCCGGCTACGTGCCGTCGGATACGGGCACCGTGACCGGCGTGAAGGCGTTTCTGGAGATGCACGCCGTGCGGTGACGAAGGACTGCGCGCTCACCTTGTCCACGGCGGGCAAGAGTGGCAATGTCATCAGGCAAAGTCCAAGAGATGCCAATCATGCCGCGCGCGAGCGCCAAACCGCTTCCCCAGTTGAGCCTCCGCATCGACCTCGACGGCGAAGACCGGATCGGCCCCGGCAAGATCGAGCTTCTGGAGCAGATCCGCGCGCAAGGCTCGATCTCGGCGGCCGGGCGCGCCATGGACATGTCCTACAAGCGCGCATGGGACCTCGTCGACGAGATCAACAGGATCTGCGGACATGCCGTGGTCGAGCCGCAGGCCGGCGGCAAGAACGGCGGCGGCGCGATGCTGACTCCATTCGGTGAGAAGCTTGTCGCGCGCTACCGCAAGATCGAGCGCGACGCCGCACGCGCCGTGCACAAGGAGCTGGAGGCGCTCAGGAGCGACATCGCCCGTTCGCGGAAGTCGTGAACACACTCTGCCACTAGTTCGGTCGCACCGTCACTTCCGGCATCGGCTGGGTCAGCGCTTCACCCAACAGGCTTTGCTCGTCCTTCGGAATCGAGAAGCGCACCTTGAAGCCGTCTTCGGTCTCGAGCGTGATGATGCGCTGGGTGGTGTCGGTCGATTGCTCCAGCACCCAGGACGCCAGCGGATAGGCGTAGCGCAGGCTCTGGTCGCCATAACGGACCTTCAGCGCGGCCTCGAGCAGTCCGGGCAGCGTCATGATGAGGGCGCCGACCTGGTTGAGCGAGACGCTGACAGCCGCGGGATTGCCCGTCACGTCCTCGAAGCCCAGCGAGATCGCGCCGCCGTCGGCCGCCACCTCGCAGCTCGTGAGCTGCCTGACTTTGATTTCCATCGAGAGCCCCGAAGCGCAGTTCCGCTATATCCTATAAGATATAGCGATACGTGCGATCGGGTCCAGCCGGTTCTTTTGGAATATCTCGAACCAGCCGGGGGAAGCGTGGCGTCGACTTCTGACGGCGACACGGGCCCGGCAGCGCCACACGGCCGGTCAGACCAGCGGCTCGTCCTTGAGCGCCGACACTACCTGCTCGCCGCGCTCGGTCAGGCGATAGGTCACCAGCGGCCGGCTCGATGGCGGCTTGCGATCGATCTCGACGATGTAGCCGCGCACCATCAGCGCTTCGAAGCTGCCGTAATAGCCGAACATGCTGATCCGGTTCTGCCTGAGCAGCTTGAACTCGCGCAGGAGGCGGATCTCGTTGCCCGAGAGCAGTGAGCGGCGCACGCGCTGCACGAATCGCGCGCGCTGCTCGAACCAGGCCTGATCAGGCAATTCATGCGAGGGCGCCGGGTCGTGCTCGCAAGGGCGCGCCTCCGTCGCGGCGTCGGCCATCACCTGTGGCAGGCATGGCATGCTGCTGATCACCGCTTCCCTGGCGACATCGAGCAATGCGATCGGCCAGCGCCGCTTGTTGTCCACCATGACCGGCGGCGGCACGACGTTGTCGCGCACCAATTGCTCGAAACGGCCGGCGGTCACGCCGACATAGGCGGCCGCCCGTCGGCGATCGACCAGACGGGTATCCGGCCCGTGCTCCAGCTCGCAAGCGATGTTCTCGTCCACCCCGAAATCCCCTGGCGCTTCGTTGCGCAAGGCATGGCGTCTTCCCGGCAGGGCCGGCCAAGCCGGCGGCGAACCTAAGGAGGAGGAGCGCTCTCGAAAAGCAGAGAATTTCGCACATATTGCTGCCGTTTCGGCAACGGCTATAGTCCTCCCAAGGGGACCCCATGCGATTTCATTCACCCGCCATCCAGTACTTCCACGCCGTCCGCCGCACCGGCTCGATCCGCGCCGCGGCGCGCGTCCTGAACGTGGCCTCCTCGGCCGTCAGCCGACAGATTCTCAAGCTTGAGCAAGAGGTTGGGTCACCCCTGTTCGAGCGCAATGCGCGCGGCCTGACGCTGACGACGGTCGGCGAGATGCTGGCCCGGCATGTCATGAACGTGCTCCAGGACCTGGACCGCTTCCGCTCGGACGTCGCATCGCTCTCCGGCGCCTGGAGCGGCACCGTCAGCATCGCCTGCATCGAGTCGCTCACGGAATCCGTCCTGCCTGACCTGATCGCGTCCCATCGGGGCCGGGCCCGCCGTGTCAGCTTCACCACCGAGGTGAAGGGATCGTCGGACGTGCTGGAGTCCTTAAGCCGCGGCGAAGCCGACATCGGCATCGCCATGGCGCTCCGCCACCCGCCCGACCTGCGGCAGGTCGCCTTGAAGCGGTTTCGTCTCGGCGCCGTGGTCGCACGCGAGCATCCGCTGGCGCGCCGCAAGACGGTGACGCTGGAGCAATGCCTCGCCTTCCCCGTCATCAACGCGCTGCCGGAGCTGTCGATCTATCATCTGCTGCAGCCGCTGATCGCGCAGCTCTCGGAGACGCCGGAGCCGGCGATTCAGGCCAACTCGATCGACCTGATGCGCGAGCTCGCCGCACGCGGCGTCGGTGTCGCCTTCCAGACCCAGCTCGGCATCGGCCGGCTGTCACGCGACAGCCAGCTCGTCTTCCTGCCGCTCGACAATGCCGGCAGCCCGGTCTGGTCCGACCTCGGCATCTATGTCCGCGCCGAGCGCACCCTGCCCGCCTACACCGAGTCGTTTCTTCAGGAGTTGGTGCGCGAGCTGGGCGAGCGCGAGCGGCGCGAGAACGCGACCTATCCTCAGACGTCCTAGCGCTCTCGACGCAGCACCGCGGCGCGTCTCGCACTCAAAGGCGGCCCCTTATGCTCAGCCGTGGCTTGCCTGCTTGCGGTGGCCGGTCTCGCCGAGGCGGTCGACCCAGGCAATGCCGATCGCCGAGAGGATGAACGTCAGGTGGATCAGCACCTGCCACATCACGCCGGTCTCGGTGAAATTGCTGCGCGTCGTACCGAGATTGCCGGCCTCGATGAAGGTCCTGAGCAGCGAGATCGAGGAGATGCCGATGATCGCCATCGCCAGCTTGATCTTGAGCACGCTGGCATTAACGTGGCTCAGCCATTCCGGCTCGTCGGGATGGCCGTTCAGGTTCAGCCGGGAAACGAAGGTCTCGTAGCCGCCGACGATCACCATGATCAGGAGGTTCGAGATCATGACGACGTCGATCAGCCCGAGCACGACCAGCATGATCTGCTGCTCGCTGGCGTCGAACGAGTGCGCAACCAGGTGCCAGAGCTCTTTCAGGAATAGCAGCACATAGACGGCCTGCGCGACGATGAGGCCGACATAAAGCGGCACTTGCAGCCAGCGCGAACCAAAGATGAGCTGGGCGAACGGACCGATTTGCGGTCGCGGCACGGCGTGCGCCGAAGGTGCTTTGCGTTCGGACGTCATGGATTACTCCGGATTGGAGGCAGGAAGCGTCGCCTCAGAAGAATTGCGCTCAGAGACTTGCGATGACCGGCGCAAGCTCGAGCGAGCCGCGATATATCATCTCGAAGGCGACGTAAATGATGATGGCAAGACCGACATAGGCGATCCAGCGCTGCTTCTGGAGCACGCGGCCGAGCAGGTCAGCGGCAACGCCCATCATCGCGACCGACAACAACAGGCCGAAGGCCAGGATGTAGGGATGCTCGCGCGCGGCGCCCGCGACCGCGAGCACGTTGTCCAGCGACATCGAGACGTCGGCGGCGACGATCTGCACCGCGGCCTGGCCGAAGGTCTTGTGCGGTACAGGCGCAGCATCCGCGGCGCCGCGATGGCTGAACGCGAGCTGGTTGGAGTGCGCGGCCTGCTCGCGAATCTCGCGCCACATCTTCCAGCACACCCAGAGCAGCAGCACGCCGCCGGCGAGCAGAAGGCCGATCACCTGCAGAAGCTGGGTCGCGATGCCGGCAAAGGCGATGCGCAGCGCGGTTGCAGCGGCAATGCCGACGATGATGGCGCGACGGCGCTGCGCGGCCGGAAGGCCGGCGGCGGCAAGGCCGATGACGACGGCGTTGTCGCCGGCAAGCACGAGGTCGATCAGGACGACTTGAAGCAGCGCACTCAGCGCGTCGGCGGTGATGAATTCAGTCATGGTTGATCATTTTTCGGTGTAGACGGATCGAGCCAATGCGGCTTGCGCCGCTCGATCCAGTCGAAGACCTTTGAACGGGAGGAGCGCAGCGTCGGCACGTCCTCGGCGAGCAGCGCAAGGCCAAGCGGCAGCATCCAGACGCCGAGCACCGGCAGGAAGGAGAGCACGCCGCCGACGACGAGCAGCGCGCCCGAGGGGATCCGCACCCAGCGGCTGGAGGGCTTGAGCAGATAGGTGACGGTGTCGCCCATGCGCGGCGGCAGGCGGTGGACGAGCTTGTCGAGGCGCGGATCACCGCCAGCCATCTGGCTAGCCGCGCCCTCGATCCCGGTCGTATGCTCGTCCGATGCCGTGCTCATGCTCACTCCTTTGGGGCGGTGCTCACCGCATCCGGCCCGACCTGCTTTGCCCGCGGCAGCACCAGCGTCAAAAGCCGCAGCAGCTTGATTGCCTGCACTTCATGGGGATGCACGTCCTCGTCGGCGGCCGCGACGCGCTCCGACAACTCCATCAGATGCGATGAAAGCGGCATGTTCGAAACCGGCCGCAACGTGTCGATCACCACGTTGGCAAAGTCCGGCTCCTCCAATCGTTCCGCCAGCTCGTCGAACATTGACAGCAGCCGCTCATCGCTGATGTGCGGCGCCAATCCGCGATCCCTGATGAAGCGGATCACCTCGTCGCGCTCGACCGGCGAGACGCGGCGGTCGGCGACCGCGACCAGCGCGCCGGCAATGACCAGCGCCACCGCGGCCTGCTCGTTCAGGCTGGACGGTTCGGTGATCTCGGTCGGATTTGAGAATTTGGCGTCAGACATCGTTGCTCCTCGTTTTGCGCGAATGGCCGCGCGGAGCTGCGATGGGAACGGCGGGTCGGAGGAACTCGAGAAGGCCCGACAGTCGGCCGATCCATCGCATTCGCGCGGGACAGGTCATCCGACATCGCGAGGTTTGCCGACATCTGTCGGCGTCCTCGCCAGAGGGGCCCGGATTCTTGTTCGCTCAGAAATAAAGATGGGTCTGTCGGAATCAAGGCGACGTGACTGCGACCAGCCGCCGCATCGGTTCCGTGTTACCATGTTTGGTTAAGCAGTTGCGGACTTACGCACCTGATCACATCCTCGCTGTCATCGCCCGCGCAGGCGGGCGATCCAGTACTCCGAGACGTCCGTGATTATCGAGACGCCGCGGCGTACTGGATTCCCCGCCTCCGCGGGGAATGACAGCGGAGTGCGGAGCACGCAGCTCGCTCCCGCTCGACGAGATGCGCACGGGATGCTGACAGATCGCACCGCTCACCGAAATATTGCGTTTCCCGCGCGACCAATCCGTCACGGAATTCCATGATGCTCGGACGACACAACGACGACATCGCAACCGTGTCACGATGGATCGCTACGATCTCAGAAACGAGCGCTCCGATGGAGCGCAGCGCGCCTGCGCCGTCATAGCGCCCGCGCAAGCTTCGGTAGCGAAAAGGTCGTCCTGAGTTCGAGATCGTGGAGAATCGCATGCACAGCATCACCTCCTGCACCGGCTGCGGCCATGCGCTTGTCCCGATGCTGACGGCCAAGGGCCGCGTGGAGCTGAGCTGCCTCTGGTGCGAAGGCATCGACGCGCGTGCGCTGGACATGGCGAAGTGGGCGGACAGCCCGTCCGGCAAGCCCGAGCGCACCGTCCGTCAGTCATTCGAATGAGCCCGAAGGCTGAGCCGCCGGCATTTGCCGGTCCCGCGACCTGCACGACTGCATGGCCTTTGCAGGACATGCCGACAAATTAGACAAAATGCGTCCCTCGACCGGACTTGCGGGTTTTGCGAACGGGCCCCGCAGGCTGGCGAACCGCGTGATCTAACCTCAGGTGCAACCTCGATTTTTCTCTCGCCGCGCGAAGCCGCAGAGCCCGCGCGCTGCGCCGCACGCCGACTGGCCCAAAATTCGCAAGACATCGTCACGCCGGATTCCCTGCCCTCCCACGACAAGGAGCAGCAAGATGCGTGCGCCCAGCTCCGGGATGACGGCCTCACATCGGAGAATGCCATGAACGTGCATGCTGCGGGCGATCTCAAATTCACCGGGCTCACCCGCCCGAACGGCTCACCGCTTCGCCTGAATGACAGGGATTTCGTCGCGATCGACCGCGACAAGAATGCGAAATACGAGGCGACCTACCGGCCGCAGGCGCTCTATAACCGCGCCAACGAGGGCTTTCACGCCAACAACGAAACCTTCCTGCTGCACGAAGTCGCGACCAACCTGCCGATCTACCGCCCGGATACCGGCCCTACCGATTTCCACCTTCATCTTCCGCCGGGCGGCTTTCAGCTCGTGCTGGTCACATCGGGCGCATTCACCTTCGACTATGACGGGCGCTGGTACAATGTCGGCCCCGGCGCGGTGATGCTGCAAAGCGCGATCGTGCATCGCCAGCTGTTCTACACATGGTCGGGCCTGTCGACCGAAGAGAACCTGAAGACGCCGCAGACGGTGGTGCCCGACCCGATCTCGATGGGCTATTCCGGCAAATTCCTCGAAGCCTTCATCACCGATCCCACCACCTTTCCGAACCCGACCATCGTCGGCCCGGACCAGATCAACGAAGACGAAACGCCACGCGTGGCCTGGAGCCATCCGCTGCATGACCGCCCGGCCAATGCCGGCTTCTGGCTTCAGGACCCCCTGGCGCTGGACGCGCTGTTCAAGCCGCTCACCGATGGCTCTGTCAAATCGGCCATGCCGGTTTACGTGCGCGATATCGGCATCGAGATTCCGAGCGGGCATCTCGTCACCGGCCACATCATCGCGACCGACCCGCGTGGCCACGCACTCTTGCCGAAGAGCACGTCTGCCACAGCGGACGCGACCTGTTTTGCCAAGGGCGAGGTCGTGATCTACCGCGTCATTCGCGGCACGGCGGAGTTCAGGAAGAAGTCCGGCGAGAGCTTCGAGCTTTCCGCCGGCGACGTGGTGACGGCGGGCAAGGAGTCCATCAGCCTCATCGGCGTCGGCGAGAACACCCAGGTCCTCCGCCTCGGCCTGCTCAAGGGCATGAACGAGCTTCGCAGCTGGACCCCGACACAGCGCGACGAGATCGACGGCCTCGCCGGTCAGATCATCACCCATAAGGACGTCCGTCCCCTGCGAACCGAAGGCAAGCCGGTCGGATATCTGTACGGATAGGCGCGCATCTCGTTTGCTGCCATCCTTCGAGACGCTCGGCTGCGGCGGGCCCTCAGGATGAGGTCGCGTTTTGCGGCGAAATCTTAGACCCTCATGGTGAGGAGCCCGCCACAGCGGGCGTCTCGAACCATGCAGGCCGAGTTCGTCCGGCGGACGATAGCCCTACTCCGCCGCCTGACGCACGTGGCGCGCGGTCGGGGTGCGCATCGTAACGAGCTCTTCGGCCGCGGTCGGATGCAGCGCGATGGTCGCGTCGAAATCCGCCTTGGTCGCCTTCATCTTCACCGCGATCGCCACAGCTTGCGTGACCTCGGCGGCGCAATCGCCGACGATGTGGCAGCCGAGCACGCGATCGGTCACGCCGTCGACAACAAGCTTCATCAGCACGCGGGTGTCGCGGCCGGACATCGTCGCCTTGATGGGGCGGAACGTCGTCTTGTAGATGTCGACATGGCTGAACTGCGCGCGCGCCTCGGTTTCCGTCAGACCAACCGTGCCGACCTCCGGCTGCGAGAACACGGCCGTCGGGATGTTGGCGTGATCCACCTGCACCTCGCGCTTGCCGAACACGGTGTCGGCGAAGGCATGGCCCTCGCGGATCGCGACCGGCGTCAGGTTGAAGCGGTGAGTGACATCGCCGATGGCATAGATGCTGTCGACCGAGCTCCTGGAGAAATGATCGACCGCGATGCCGCCATTCTTCGGATTGATCGCGACGCCGGCGTTCTCCAGACCGAGATTGGCGACATTGGGATGGCGGCCGATCGCGAACATCACCTGGTCCGAGGCGATGCTGGAGCCGTTCGACAGATGGGTGGTGAAGTCCTCCCCGTGGCGGTCGACCTTGGTCACCGTGCAGCCGGTGAGAATGGTGATGCCCTGCTTCTCCATCTCGGCTCGCACATGCGTGCGGACGTCCTCGTCAAAACCGCGCAGGATGTTGTCGCCGCGATAGATCACGGTGACGTCGGAGCCGAAGCCGGCAAAAATGCCGGCGAATTCCAGCGCGATGTAGCCGCCGCCCTGGATCACGATCCGCTTCGGCAGCCTCGCAAGATGGAATGCCTCGTTGGACGAGATCACGTGCTCGATGCCGGGAATCGCGGCGCCGTGGTTGGGCGCACCGCCGGTGGCGATCAGGATGTACTTCGCCCTGATCTTGCGGTCGTTCTCGAGCAGGCGGACAGTGTGCTTGTCCTCGATCACCGCACGGCTCTTGACGATCTGCGCGCCCGACTTCTCGACATTCGTCGTGTAGGCCGCTTCCAGCCGCGCGATCTCCTTGTCCTTGTTGGCGATCAGCGTCGCCCAGTCGAAGCTCATGGACGGAATGGTCCAGCCGAATCCGGCGGCGTCCTCGATCTCGTGACGGACATGCGAGCCGATCACGAACAGCTTCTTGGGCACGCAGCCGCGAATCACGCAGGTGCCGCCCATGCGGTACTCTTCCGCGATCATCACACGGGCGCCGTGACCGGCCGCGATGCGGGCGGCACGCACGCCGCCCGAGCCGCCACCGATGACGAAGAGGTCGACGTCGAATTCAGCCATTGTCCACTCCGACCTCTTCTTTCAGCGCATGATCCGGAGAAGTGTGCAGCGGTTCTCCAACAGGATCATGCGCAAATAACGAGCCTGAAGCGCGATGACGCGCTTCAGGGATCTCTGACTAGATAGGTACTGTCAGATTTCCTTGCCACGCTTGCGCATCTCGGCGCGGAAGGCCCCCATCACGGTCTCGGAGAAGTTCTGGGCCCAGGAGTTCATGAAGGCCATGCTCAGCCCGATGGCGCGCGGCTCGGCGTCGATCAGCTTCTTGCCCAGCGGCGATTTGTAGAAGGTGACGAGCTCCTTCAGCTCCTGCTCGGTGAACTCGCTGGCATAGATCTGCGCCATGCCTTCGCCGATCTCGTTCTGCCGGCCCTGGAGCTGCTGGGCCACGATCGGGGCAACCTCGGCGAGGTCCTTCTGGTAGTTGAGGTTCTGCTGGGTCAGCGCGATCTTGGTCTTCTCGACGAGGCCCGGCACGGCGCCTTGATACATCGCCGTGGCGTTCTTGATCTGCAGGATCTCCTTGGCCGCGGCAATCGCCGCCGGCGAGGCCTTCGGCTGGGCCGGCGCGGCGGCCGCCTTGGGCTGGGCCGGGGCCGCCTGCTGCGCAATCGCCGGGACCGCCGAGACGGCCAGGCCAGCAGCAAGGGTCGCGGCCGGCAACAATTTCAAAACGCTCTTCATTCCTAGTCTCCTTAGGGCTTTCGCCGTTCAATCACGCGGATTCCCTCGCCGCCCGCCAGAACGGCCGAGCTGGCCAAGTCGATGAACAATCCATGCTCGACCACGCCGGGAATCGCGCTCAAAGCCTTGGCGAGGCTCGCGGGATCCGCGATCCGTCCGAGCTGGGCATCGACGATCCAGTGGCCGCCGTCGGTGACGAAAACGTGGCCGTCTTTGGCCTTGCGGACCGCCATTTGCCCGGAAACGCCGCAGTCCGCAAATGCCTTCTCGATCGCGCGGCGCGTCGCGCCAAGCCCGAACGGGATGACCTCGACCGGGAGCGGAAACTTGCCGAGCGTCGGCACCCATTTGCTGTCGTCGGCAATCACGATCATGCGATCCGAGGCAGCCGCCACGATCTTCTCGCGCAGCAGCGCACCGCCGCCGCCCTTGATCAAATTGAGCTCAGGATCGATCTCGTCCGCGCCGTCAACGGTGATGTCGAGATGGTCGATCTCATCCAGCGTGGTCAGCTTCACGCCGCAACGCTCCGCGTCAGCGCGCGTCGCCTCGGAGGTCGGCACGCCGATCACCTTGAGCCCGGCAGCCACCCGCTCGCCGAGCAGCTCGACGAAATGCTTTGCGGTCGAGCCGGTGCCGAGCCCGAGCTGCATGCCGTCACGCACCTCTTCCAGCGCACGCGCCGCCGCCTGCCGCTTCAACTGGTCCATGTTCAATTTTGCGCCCGCCTCTGGCTTGAGAGTGCCGCCGGTATAGCCGCTTGCGGCGGCCTATGTAGCCTCGTTTTCCCCGCGGGAACAGACCTCTGGACCAATCTTATAAGGTGAACTTATGCCTTCGGCCCTTGCGCCGATCCGGCCGGCCCGATAGCGCTTGGCCCATGACCTCGCCCTCCACGACCGCCCCCTACACCCTCGTCTTCGATCTCGACGGCACGCTTGTGGATACGGCGCCCGACCTGATCACCGCGCTGAACTACGTGCTCGACCGCGAAGGCCTGCCGCCGGTCCCGATGCAATCGGCCCGCAACATGATCGGCGCCGGCGCCCGCAAGCTGATCGAGCGGGGGTTGGAGGCCGAGGGCCGCACCGTCAGCCTCGCCGACATGGACCGGATGACGGCGGATTTCATCGCCTATTACGCCGAACATATTGCGGTCGAATCCCGGCCCTTCGAGGGGCTCGAGGCGGCACTCGATCATTTCGCGGCGCAAGGCCATCGCCTCGCGGTCTGCACCAACAAGCTGGAATGGTTGTCCAAGCGGCTGCTCGACCAGCTCGACCTCAGTCGCCGCTTCGCGGCGATCTGCGGCGCCGACACTTTTGGTGTCCAGAAGCCCGATCCGACGATTTTCCGGGAAACGGTGGCGCGGGCCGGCGGGGATGTGAAGGCCAGCATCATGGTCGGCGACGCCGGGACCGACGTCGGGGTGGCCCGGCGGGCCGGGGTTCCCGTGATCGGGGTCAGCTTCGGCTACACGGACGTGCCGATCGCCGAGCTGAAGCCGGACCGGCTGATCCATCACATGCGCGACCTGCCGGCGGCCGCAAGCAGTCTGATGACCGCCTAGAGTTCGGCAAGCCCCTGAAATCCCAGCAAAAAGCCGAAGATGCCCCGCATTAACCAACTATTAACTATGCGCGGCGCGCCGGTTGCCTGCCCTCGGCGACGCCCCTAAGGTCCGCCCGGGGATGTGGCGGTTCGTCGCAGTCAAAGTGGGTGGTTCATGCGTCGTGTGATCGCGATTGCGCTAGCGGGGGCGAGCCTCCTGGCGGCAACAAGTCTTGGCGGCTGTTCCTCGATGTCCTGGGACATGTTCAAATCGGCGCCGCCGACCGTCCAGGTCCGGCTAGAATCCAATCCGCCCGGCGCTGACGCCTCGACCTCGCTCGGTCCGGGCTGCAAGACCCCCTGCTCGGTCTCGGTTCCCGCCCCGGACGCGCCGTTCACGGTCGCCTTCGCGCTGCCCAAGTACCAGCCCGCGAGCGTGCCGGTGAATGTGATCAAGAATCCCGGGGATTTCACCACGCCCGCCGCGGTCACCACCGACCCCAATCCGGTGTTTGCGGAGCTCCAGCCGGCCACCCCGCCGAAACCCGTCCGCAAGCCGCACCGGCCGAAGAAGCCGAAGCCGGCCGCGACCGCCGCGGCGCCGGCCGACGCTGCGCCCGCAGCCGGCTCGCCGTTCCCCGATCCGAACGCAGGCAAGCGCTGAGTTACGTATACCACCCGATTGTCCTAGCCGCGTCCGATGCTTAGATTGCTTCCAGAGCACCGCTGAAGCAAAGGTGCGCCCGTCGCCGTAAGTGACAAGGCATTTGGTATGAACGGATCTTCTGCGAATCCCCGCGCCGCGCTGTCGAGCGCGATGACCGATCCGTTCGGACGGACGATCACTTACCTGCGCGTTTCCGTCACCGACCGCTGCGACCTGCGCTGCTTCTACTGCATGTCGGAAGACATGACGTTCCTGCCCAAGGCCGACCTGCTGACGCTGGAGGAACTCGACCGGCTCTGCTCGGCCTTCATCGCCAAGGGCGTGAAGAAGCTGCGACTCACCGGCGGCGAACCCTTGGTCCGCCGCAACGTGATGTCGCTGGTGCGCTCGCTGTCGCGGCATCTCCAGAGCGGCGCTCTGAACGAGCTGACGCTGACCACCAACGGCACGCAGCTGGCAAAACATGCCCGGGAGCTCGCCGATTGCGGCGTCCGCCGCATCAACGTCTCGCTCGACACGCTCGACCCCCAGAAGTTTCGCGAGATCACCCGCTGGGGCGAGATCGACAAGGTGCTGGAAGGCATCGAGGCCGCGCGGGCCGCAGGGCTCGCCGTGAAGATCAACGCGGTCGCGCTGAAGAACCTCAACGAGGACGAGCTTCCCTCACTGATGCGCTGGGCCCACGGCAAGGGCATGGGACTGACCTTGATCGAGGTGATGCCGATGGGCGAGATCGGCTCGGGCCGTATCGACCAGTACCTGCCGCTGTCGCTGGTGCGCGCGCGCCTCGCCCAGCAGTTCACCATGACGGATCTTGCCGAGTCCACCGGCGGTCCGGCGCGCTATGTCAGCGTCGCCGAGACCGGCGGCAAGCTCGGCTTCATCACGCCGATGACCCATAATTTCTGTGAATCCTGCAACCGGGTGCGCATCACCTGCACGGGGACGCTGCACACCTGCCTCGGCCACGAGGACGCCTCGGACCTGCGCAAGCCTCTGCGCGCGTCTGATGACGATGAGCTGCTGGCCGCTACGATCGACCGCGCCATCGGGCTGAAGCCCAAGGGCCACGATTTCATCATCGACCGCCGCCACAACCGCCCCAGCGTCTCCAGGCACATGAGCGTCACGGGCGGCTGAAGCATGATCCGGCGCCGGAGGGCCGCGTTAGCGCGTCTAGCAGACCGATGTCCGGTCATCCCCCGAGAGCGGCGAAGAGCGGACATTCTCTGAAGTCGCAGATGGGCCAGATCCGGACTGATGCTGCGAATTTCAAGAAGGTGTGGCGCACCGGCGAGGTATCAACGCGTGCCTCACAAGGCATAACGCCGGTAGAGCACGACGATGACAGCGAGCACCGTCCCGGCATAAATGACCTGCGCTGCGTGATCCAGAACAACAGCGGCGCGCTTTCGGCCGGTGGCCCGAAGTTTTTCATGTTTGTAGCCCGCCAACATCGTCATCAGGCATAGTACAAAGAAAATGTAGAACATCTCCTCGACCACCACCGTGTATCCGACATCGCCGATCTGGCTGCTCACCGCTACGAGCAGCACCGCGCTCGCCAGGATCGAGGTCACTGGGATCGTCACGCGTTCACGAAACATGGTTTCGGGAAAGAACAGCGTCGCGAATACGACGAGCACGAGCAGGAACATCGGCAGCAGGTTCTTCAGCATGTAGATGGAGGAGCTGCGGCGCAGCACGATGGTCGCATCGAATCCTGCGAATTCCGTCATTGCCTCGGCATCGAACAAAGACGCCTTGCCGAGCGTCGATCCGCTGGACATGGATTCGACGAAATAGTTCAGTCCGAGAAATCGCCAGAGCGGAAGTCCGGAATAGGCCCCGTCCTCGGCCCGCGAGCTTCCGTCGTCGGCAAGGCGCAAGCCGAACCGATCGATGACATAGGTGATGAGTTCCCGCCGCTGTTCCGTGTTCTGGAAATGCAGACGCAATTCCTGCGTGTCGAACGGATAATCATGGAGATCGAAACGGGCCTTGAAATCGCCGTTGATGCGATAGAGCCGATAGCTCAGGCCGTCTTCCTGTCCAGCCTGAATCGGCCGAGCTGCATCGAACGCCCCGCGATCCAGCAAGGCCGGGAATTCGACGTGCGTCTGCGCCTCATCGTCGCCAGCGAACCGCATCCAGAGATAGAAGTCGACGTTGAACGAATTTTGCTTCACGTCGATCCGACTGACGCGAATGATGTCGATGCCGGTATAAACGACGCGTTGAATCCAATAGCGCCGTCCCTCGAACGCGATGACATGGCCCTTCTCCCGTTCGGCGTCGAGGTCGATTCCATCCGGCTGATCGATGCGCACGAGTTGCAGCGGCGCCGTGACGAACCGGCCGTAACGGAAGAAACCCATTCGGATCGGGCGCGGAATGTCGCGGTTCGCGTTGAAATAGAGCCGCCCCGTCAGCCCGACGACCGCCGATTTCGGACTGTTGATCGCGGCCAGTGCGAGGCGCACCCGGTCGCGATCCGCAACCTTGCTGTCGGATGGTTTCTGAATCCCCTGCCCCATAAACCGGCGATGTACGGCAGCTCGTCTCAGCGCGTCGATCATCAGGCGCGCGGCGTCATACGAGCCACCGCCAACCCAGCTTGGGGAGGTTCCCGCTCTCGCTTTGTAGCCGGCGGCGAAAGCCTGCGCCGCCACGCCGGCGCTGTCGAAAATCAGCGACGATGCCGCATACAGATTCTCACTGAAGAAACCCGGACGCGTTTGTTCCTCGGGCTCGTTGACGAAATTTCTCAAATAGCTTTCGCGGCCCGCGCCCTGAGTTGTGATGATCGTCCCCTTGATGCCGCGGCGACGCAGCGCCTTGACGATGTCTGCGATATAGTCGGCTGCCGCGCCGACGACGATGACACCGGGACCGGGCTCCTGCGTGGCAGCGTCCAGCACCTCATCCATCGATCGGATCTGACCGGCTGCGACGTCCAGTCCGAACACACGCAACTGCTCCGCCGGATAGGCCGCCGCAAATCCACGCTCAAAACTCTTGCCGTAGGAATCGCGCGTGTGAACAAGACGGACTCTTGGCTCCTTCATCACGGCGCGCAGATGTTCCGCGATCGAGCGCGCCTGTGCGGAGACCGGCGACAGCGCACGGAAATAGTAATCATTGGTGGATGTCAGATCGTCGGCAGCCGCGCTTCCCGTGAGCGCAGGAATCCGCGCATTCTTATATGCCGGCGCTGCCGCGAGCGATGCGGAGCTGAGATAATGGCCGAGCACAGCGACGCATGGGCTGTCGGCGATCGCCTGCGCATTCGCGCGCGCCACGGCTGGATCGCTTGCGTCGTCGAACAGAACGAGTTCAATCGGCCGTCCGTTGACGCCACCCTTGGCGTTCACTTCGTCGATAGCAAGCTGCATCGCGATCAGGCTTTCCGTCCCAGCCGGGGCGGATGGGCCAGAGAGCGAATTGGCGAACGCGATGCGAATAGGCTCCGGGCGAGTCCAGAGGATGGCGGCCCAGGCGACGCCGAGCACCAGGGCGACGCCCGCAACAACGGCAAGCCACATGATAAGCCGCTGCTTCATCGTCGATCCTCGCATCGGTCGGCATAAGCCGAGATTCTCCAGATCGAGGCCTCAGTCAGGTGGAGATTGCAGCCGCTGAGAGCGTTTTTCAAGCCTGCCCGATCGCCCCCGGCAAGATCTACGACCGCTCAAACAATAGCCTAAAGCCTTACTCCCGAATCCCCAGCGCGTAGCCGAAGCCCACAGCCGGCTCGGCCGCTGTCTCGACCCAGACGCTCTTGACCTGCGTGTACTCGAAGAGTGTCTCGACCCCGCTCGAACGGCCGTAGCCGCTCATGCCGAAGCCGCCGAAGGGCGATGCGACGTTGATGGTCTTGTAGGAGTTGATCCAGAACGTCCCCGCCCCTGACTTGCGCGGCGACCCGATGTGCGCGCCCGACGTCGCTCGTCCAGACCGCACCTGCGAGACCAAAATCGCTGTCATTGGCGAGCGCGATCGCTTCCTCCTCGGAATCGAACGGGATCGCGGCGACGACAGGCCCGAAGATCTCGTCGCGGGCCACCGCCATGTTGTTGCTGACGTCGCGCAGCACAGTCGGCGCGACGAAGAAGCCGCCTCGCCCCGTGCTGCCGTCGCTGCCGGTCGCAAGCGTGGCGCCTTCCGCGAGGCCCTGCTTCACCATGCTGAGCACGCGGGCGTATTGCCGGGCATTGTTGATCGGCCCGACCTCGGTCTCCGCCGCATCGGGCGCGCCGACCTTCAGCTTCGCAGCACCGTCGGCGACCATCCTGACGAAGCGATCATAGACCGAGCGCTCGACCAGCAGCCGCGAGCCGGCAACGCAGCTCTGGCCGGCGCCGGCGAAGATCGCCGCCTGCGCACCGATGGCCGCGCGTGCAAGATCGGCATCGGCGAACACGATGTTCGCAGACTTCCCACCGAGTTCGAGCACGCAAGGCAACAGCCGCTTGGCTGCAGCTTCTGCGATGAGCCTACCGGTCGGCACTGACCCGACGAACACGACTTTCTTCACCGCCGGCTGGCCGAGCGCGGCCTGCCCCGTCGTGTGGCCGTGGCCTGCGAGCACGTTGACGAGCCCGACCGGCAACCCGGCCTGCTCGGCGAGATGCGCCAGCGCCATTGAGGTGAGCGGCGTCAGCTCCGACGGTTTCAGCAGCACGCCGTTGCCCATCGCAATGGCGGGTGCGACCTGCCAGCCGCAGGTGAAGATTGGCGCATTCCAGGGCGTGATCTGGAGCACGACGCCAACGGCTTCGCGCCGCGTGTAGTTGAGATGGCTCGACGGCACCGGGATCACGTCGCCATGGAATTTGTCGGCCCAGCCAGCATAGTACTCGAACATCTCGGCGACCTTGGCGACCTCGACGCGCGTATCGCGGATCGGCTTGCCGGCCGAGAGCGACTCAAGGCGCGCCAGCTCCTCAGCCTTTCCCTGAATGGCCCGCGCGATCGCCTGCATGACGCGTCCGCGGGCCGCGCCGGTGAGCCGCGACCAGCCGGCTTGCGCTGTACTGGCGGCCGCAGCCGCCTCGGCAACGACCGCCTCGCCGGCATCACGATAGGCATAGAGCGGCGCGCCGGTTGCGGGATCATCAACCGTGATGACCTCGCCCGCTCCGAGAGCGATACGGCCCGCCACGTGAGAACCGATCGCCGTGCAATCGGGCCAGAACGGCGCGAGGGCATCGCGCAGCCGCGTTTCGATGAAGGAGGTCATGGTGTCACTCACATCCTGCCGAGCTGAGTCTCGACGATCCTGTTGAAGTCTTCGCCGTCACCGATTGAGGCGGCGCTTTCCGACCAGATCCGCGCGGCCTCCCCCGCGATCGGCAAGTCGAGCGCGAGCTCGCCGATGAGCTGGCTCGCCAGGCGCACGTCCTTGCGCATCAGCTTCATGGTGAAACCGGAATCGAACGCGCCGTTCAGCACCCAGGTCGGCAGATTGACTTGCGTGACGCCGGACCGGCCCGAGCCGGCATTGAGGCCTTCGAGCAGTCGGGCCGGATCGACCTCGGACGCGCGCGCGATCCGCATCGCCTCGGCAGCGGTCAGCAGATGGGCCGCACACAGCAGATTGTTGATGATCTTGCAGACATGCCCGGCTCCGACCGATCCGACATGGACGCGCTTCGCACTCATGTCGGCAAGGACCGGCTCGACCGCGGCCACATCGGCATCCGCACCGCCGATCACCATGGTCATGGTGGCGGTGATGGCGCCCTTCGGGCCTCCGCTGACCGGCGCGTCGACCATGGACATGCCATGCGCGGCGAGCGCCGCGGCAAGCCGGCGGGTCGTCTCGGGATGGGATGTCGAGGTGTCGACCACGCGCAGGCCGGGTCGCGCATGGGTGATGATTCCGCCCTTGCCGGCCACGACGGCATCGACGATCTCGGCGGTCGGCAGCGAGAGGATGAGCAGATCGGCGCGGGCGCAAAGCGGCCCGACACTCTCGAACACCGCAACACCTCCCGATGCGAGCGCGCCGCGCGCCTGTTCCGAGGCGTCGGTCCCGAGCACCTCATGCCCGGCCCGCATCAGCGAGAGCGCCATGCCGCGCCCCATATTCCCGAGCCCAACGACGCCGACGACCGCCATGTCCTGTCCCTCATCCTGCGAGTGCCCGCAAAACCATAGGGATCCGGGCCTGGACTGGGCATCAGCGGCGCAGTTGCTTAATGTTGCCTCATAGGCAACACTTCGGCATGAGCAATGCACTCGACGAGAACCGGCTTCGCTATCTGTTCGAGGCCGTGCGCTACGGTGCCGTCCGCGCTGCGGCCGACGCGCTCGGGGTGAACCCGTCGGTGGTCAGCCGGCAGATCGCCCTCCTGGAACGGGAGCTCGATGCCGCCCTGCTTGATCGCCACAGCCGCGGCGTGCGGCCGACCGAGGCCGGCGAGCTCCTGATCGCGCATTATCGCCGCCACACCGTGGACCGCGACGACACCCTCGCCCGCTTGCGGGAACTCCAGGGGCTGCACCGCGGTCACATCGACCTCGTGCTCGGCGAAGGCTTCGTCGCTGATTTCATGGGCGGCGCGCTCGGCGAGTTCTGGCGCAAGCATCCACGGTTGACCATTTCGCTGGAACTCGCCGGCACCAGCGAGGTCATTCGCGCCATTGCCGACGACCGCTGCCATATCGGGCTCGTCTATCATCCGCCTCAGGATCCGCGAATCCGCTCCTGCGCCGCCATCCGGCAGCCGATCTGCCTGATCGCGCGCCCCGACCATCCGCTTGCGAAGCTCCGCCACCCGGTCAAGCTACGGGAGATTGCCAGGCACACGCTTGGGATCATGCATGCGGGTTACGGCACGCGTCAGTTGCTCGCGATGGCCGAAACGTCCGAGAAGATCGGTCTCTCGCCGAAGCTGACCACGACCTCGATCAGCATCTTGAGAGATTTCGTCCGCTCCGACCTTGGCGTGACCCTGCTACCGGCGTTTTCAGTGGCCGCGGACCTCGAGGACGGATCGCTGGTCGCCCGCCCCGTCGACAATGTGCTGCTCTCCTCGGCAGAAGCCCACATCATCACCCGGTTGGGCCGCGAGCTGCCGAACGCGGCCAGCCAGTTGCTCAGATTCCTGATCGGCCGGATGAAGGCCTTCCAGGCCGGCCGCCGCTAACCTAAGCTTTTGACCACGCGTCAATTTGTCCATTTTCCGATTGACGGCAGGTGAAGCCGCTGGTTTGGTGCGACCGCCTTTGCTTGCCCGGCAGCAATAAGCCGGCCCGCCCGTTGGCGGTCGCGGTCAAGACGGCAAGGCACGAGGGGAGGACTGACGCCGCAACGCATTTCGGAAAACGAGCCCTGCGGTCGCGTGCTTTTCGCATGCGGACCGAGCGATGCGTGCTGATGCTGCTCCCGTGAAGTTAGACCGCGACGGAGAAAAAATAAGATGCGTCCATTGCTGGCGGTGAGCAACGCCATCGACCTTCTCAATGAGAAGATCGGCTACGTCTGTAACCTCCTGGTGCTTCTGTCCTGCCTGGTCAGTGCGGCCAACGCCATGATCCGCTACGCCTTCAGCTACTCCTCCAACGGCTGGCTGGAGATGCAATGGTACATGTTCGCGATCCTGGTGATGTTCGGCGCGTCCTACACCTTCAAGCGCAACGAGCACGTCCGGGTCGAGATCTTCTATCTGCTGCTGTCCGAGCGCGGTCAGCTCCTGCTCGACCTGATCGGCACGCTGTTCTTCCTCATCCCCGCCTGCCTCCTGCTCGCCTATCTGTCCTGGCCGTTCTTCATGCAGGCCTATGACGTCGGCGAGATGTCCGGCAATGCCGGCGGCCTGATCCGCTGGCCGATCAAGTTCGTGATTCCCGCCGGCTTCGTCCTGCTGGCGCTCCAAGGTGTTTCCGAAGTCATCAAGCGCATCGCGGCTCTCCAGGGCTATGTGACGATCGACGCCAAGTACGAGAGGCCGACCCAATGATTACGCTGGAAATGATGCCGCCGCTGATGTTCGGCGGCCTGGTTCTGGCGATGCTGATCGGCTTCCCGGTTGCGTTCACGCTTGCCGCGGTCGGCCTGTCCTTCGGCTTCCTCGCCATCCATCTCGGCTTCTTCGACCTCAACTTCCTCCAGGCGATTCCCGGCCGCGTGTTCGGCAGCGTGCTCTCCAACGAGCTGCTGCTCGCGATCCCGTTCTTCACCTTCATGGGCGCGATATTGGAGCGATGCGGGCTCGCTGAAGACATGCTGGATTCGATGGGCCAGCTGTTCGGCCCGGTTCGCGGCGGCCTCGGCTATTCCGTGATCATCGTCGGCTTCATCCTCGGCGCGATCACCGGCACGGTGGCGGCGCAGGTGATCGCCATGGCGCTGATCTCGATGCCGGTGATGATCCGCTACGGCTACAACATGCGCTACATCACCGGCGTGCTGGCTGCCTCCGGCACCATCACGCAGCTGGTGCCGCCCTCGCTGGTGCTGATCGTGCTCGCCGACCAGCTCGGCAAGTCCGTCGGCGACATGTATCTCGGCGCCTGGGGCCCCTCGGTGTTCCAGATCATGCTGTTCGCCGGCTACACCTTCATTCTCGGTCTGATCAAGCCGGGCCACGTGCCCCCGGTGCCGAAGGAGGCCCGCACGCTGACCGGCTGGGCGCTGTGGAAGAAATGCCTGATGGGCATCATCCCCTCGGCCGTGCTGATCTTCGTCGTGCTCGGCACCATGATGATGGGCCTCGCGACGCCGACGGAAGCCGGCGCGATGGGCGCGGTCGGCGCCATCGTGCTCGCCGCGATCCACCACAAGGACTTCACCTCGAACGATCGCAAGGTGCTGGCCGCAGGCCTGATCGCCGCCGGCATCGGCACCATTGTCGCGATCCTGTACAGCGAGAACTTGATCTTCAAGCTCGCCTTCGCGGTGACCTATCTCGCGGTGGCATGGATCTGCTTCCAGGCCGCGCGCATTCCCGACCTGCGCGACCTCATCAAGCAGGGCTACGAGTCCACCATGCGCCTCACCTGCATGGTTACCTTCATCCTGATCGGCTCGACCTGCTTCTCGGTGGTGTTCCTCGGCGTCTCCGGCGGCGTCTGGCTCGAGCATCTCCTGACCTCGCTGCCCGGCGGCGTCTGGGGCTTCCTGATCTTCATCAACCTCTTCATCTTCTTCCTGGCGTTCTTCCTCGACTTCTTCGAGATCGCCTTCATCATCCTGCCGATGATCGCGCCGATCGCGCAGAAGATCCTCGCCCCGGTGGTGGGACCGGACGCGGCGCTGATCTGGTTCGGCGTGATGCTGTGCGTGAACATGCAGACCTCGTTCCTGCATCCGCCGTTCGGCTTCGCGCTGTTCTACCTGCGCGGCGTGGCGCCGAAGGAAGTGAAGAGCTCCGACATCTATTGGGGCGCGATGCCCTGGATCGGCCTGCAGATGATCATGGTGCTGCTGGTGATCATCTTCCCGTCCGTGGTGACGGGCCTGCTCGACAAGCCGCTCAACGTCGATCTCGACAAGGTCAAGATCGAGGTCCCGCAGATCGAGCTGCCGCCGCTGGATCTGGGCCCGCCGCAGAAGTAAGTGCGCTCTTTCTTCTCCCGCAAGGGAGAGGGAAGAACCCCGACGCGTGACAAGCGCCGCGAACACAGGCATACCGGGCCCATCCTTCAACCGATGGACCGCCGCGCATGCCCCGATCGCACCCTGTTCCCTCGCTCGTCGCTCCGTTGATCGCCTCGCTGTGGCTGGCATGTGCCGCCACTGTCACGCACGCCGAGCCGGCGGCGGACGTCCACGCGCTGGCACAGAAGGAGCAGCAGCCGCTGCTCGACACGCTGCGCGATCTCGTTAGCATCGAATCCGGCAGCAGGGACATCGACGGCCTGAACCAGATCGCCGGACGGGTGGCCGACCAGCTCAGACAGCTCGGCGGCACTGTGGAGATCCTGCAGCCCACCGACATCTATCGCCTCGACGACACGCCCGAGAAGATCGGTCCGGCCGTGCACGCCGTGTTCAAGGGCACCGGCAGCAGGAAGATCATGCTGATCGCCCATATGGACACGGTGTACCTGAAGGGCATGCTGAAGGACCAGCCGTTCCGCATCGACGGTGACAAGGCCTATGGCCTCGGCATTGCCGACGACAAGCAGGGCGTCGCGCTCATTCTCCACACCGTGGCGATGCTGCAGAAACTGAACTTCAGGGAATACGGCACGCTCACGGTGCTCACCAATGGCGACGAGGAGATCTCCTCGCCTGGCTGGCGCAGCACCATCACAAAATTCGCCTCGGATCAGGACGTGGTGTTCTCGTTCGAAGGCGGCGGCACCGACGGCACGCTGCGGCTCGCCACCAGCGGGATCGGCTCGGCCTATCTTTCGGTGATCGGCAAGTCGTCGCATGCCGGCGCAAGGCCCGAGGGCGGCATCAACGCACTCTACGAGCTCTCGCACCAGGTGCTTCAGATGAAGGACCTGTCCAAGCCCGAGCAAGGCCTGAAGCTGAACTGGACCGTCTCCAAGTCCGGCACCAACCGCAACGTGATCCCGGCCGAAGCCACGGCCCAGGCCGATGCGCGCGCGCTCAAGGTCTCGGATTTCGACGAGCTGGAGAAGGCACTTCAGGACAAGATCAAAAATCGCCTGCTGCCCGACTCCAAGGTCGAACTGAAATTCGAGGTGCGTCGCCCGCCGCTCGAGGCCAACGACGCTTCGCGCCGCGTGGCGGCCTACGGCAAGACGATCTATCAGGAACTCGGAATGCCCCTCAAGGTCGACGAGAAGGCGACCGGCGGCGGCACCGACGCCGCCTTTGCCGCGCTCAAGACCAAGGGCGCGGTGGTCGAAGGCATGGGCCTCTCGGGCTTCGGCGCGCATTCCAACGATGCCGAATATGTGAAGCTCGACACCATCGTGCCGCGTCTTTACCTGACCACGCGCATGATCATGGACTTGTCCAACGGCAAGGTGAAATAATCCTCTCGCCGCCGCTCATAAATCGTCTTCGAAATTCCGACCGGCATACGCTATTGTGACGATCTCGACCTGGGTCTTTAGGACCCGGAACGCAATCGTCACGCGCCGCTCGAACCCAATCGTGCGCAAGCCAGGCAGGAGATCGTTACGGCTCGTGCCACGCTTGGGAAAGGTGGCGAGTGCCATGCAGGCTTCCTCGATGCGATCGATATAACCGCCGGCGACTCGATAGCCCGCACGTTCTGCGATGTATTCGTAGAGGCCAATCAGATCGGCCTCGGCCTCCGGTCGGAATACGACCTTAAGCGCCACGCTTGGCGGCCTTTGCGCTCCTCGCGTGGCGAGCGCGCAAACGCTTGAAAACGTCTGCCGCCGGAACGCTGGCGCGTGGATCCTTGATCGATGCCTGGACCTTGGCGGCGAGATAGTCGTCGAGAGCGGCATCCTGCCGGTCGAGGGCGCGAAGGGCCGAACGCAAGACTTCGCTTGCCGATGCGTACTCCCCCGACTTCAACCGGGCTTCAAGGCTCGCAAGTTGCGGGCCAAGGGTAATCGTGATCGGCTTGCTGGTGCGCATGCGACGTCCTTTCACCCTTGCTTATAGCACATGGTATGACAGTGTCATACAAGAGTTTTTTGCCAATCGGATGAGCCCCCTCTCCTAATGGGGGAAAGCTCAAGGGGCGGTTTTATCCGCCAACCGAAACCGCAGCGTGAACTCCGCGCCGCCTCCGGGAAGGTTCTCCACCGCCACCGTCGCGGCGTGATCGTCGGCCACGCCGCGCACGATCGAGAGTCCGAGGCCGGCGCCGTCGCTGCGCTGGCGGTCGCGGCGCCAGAAGCGCTGGAAGATCAAATCGCGCTCGGCTTCCGCAATGCCCGGGCCGCAATCGCGCACGCGCACGGAGCCGTCCTCGCCGACCTCGACGTCGACCGCGGTGTCCGTTGCGGTGAACTTGATGGCGTTTTCGGCGAGGTTGAAGATCGCGCGCTGGAGCATCTCGGCATTGCCGTGGATGAGCACCGGCGCATCGGTGCCCTTCAGCGCGATGTCCTTGTGCTGGGCGAGCGCGAACGGCGCGATCGAACCGACAACCTCGGTGCAGACGGCGCGCAGATCGGCGGTCTCGCCGGGGTCGAGGACCAGCGTGTCGAGCTCGGCGATCTCCAGGAGCTGCGCGACGATGCGGCTGATGCTCTCGATGTCGGCATGCAGCGCTTCTCTTGCCGCGCCGTCATGCAGCGTCTCGATCCGCGTGCGCAGGATCGTGAGCGGCGTGCGCAATTGGTGCGCGGCATCCGCGGTGAACTGGCGCTGCACCCGAAAGCCATCCTCGAGGCGGTCCAGCGCCTGGTTCACGGCGGTAACGAGCGGCATGATCTCGCGCGGGATCTGCTCCGTCGGCAGGCGGATGTCGGTGCGCGCCGGGCCGATATTGCTGGCTTCCTCCGAAGCCTTCCACAGCGGCGCGATCGCGCGGCGGAAGATGATGATGTCGGTGGCGAGCAGGACCAGCAGGCTCGGGATGGTGATCCATCCCACCCGGCGGAAGAAGTTCGAGATGATGTCGTCGATGATGACGTCGCGGTGCGAAAGGTCCTCGGCGACGCGAATGCGCACCGTCCTGCCCTCGATCACGCGGCTGACGCCGGCGCCGGAAATCGTCTCGGACAGACGCGGCGGCGTGGCATCGCCTGACTTTCGCCGCGAGGAGAACAACACGCGTCCGTCCTCGTCGCGGATGTCGTACAGGTACCGGCCATAGGCTTCCGAATAGAGACCTCGC
Organism: Bradyrhizobium sp. USDA 376; assembly: GCF_054063675.1. Lineage (NCBI taxonomy): Bacteria > Pseudomonadati > Pseudomonadota > Alphaproteobacteria > Hyphomicrobiales > Nitrobacteraceae > Bradyrhizobium > Bradyrhizobium sp. USDA 376. Next base: position 5,554,148 of record NZ_JBSSGN010000001.1, on the reverse strand, counting down.
AGGCTGTCCGGCAGAATGAACGTCAGCGTACCGTCCGGCTGCGGGACGATGCGCTCGGCGAGCACCTCGGCCTGCGCGCGCATGGCGTCGCGATGCAGCTGGTCGACCTCCGAGTTGAGCAGCCAGAACAGCACCAGCGGCAGGAAGATCGCGACCACCGCGACCGCGACGATGTGCAGGAACACGATGCGCCAGATCAGCGATTTGAACGTCGGCCTGGCGGATAACCGGGCGGCCGGCACGCTATTTCTCCTCGGCCATCAGATAGCCGACACCGCGGATGGTGTGGATCACGACCTTGGCGCCGTGCTCGGCGAGCTGCTTGCGCAGCCGCGAGACGTAGACCTCGACCGCATTGGAGGCGACCTCGCCTTCGAGGCCGAAGATGTGGTCCTCGACGTTCTTCTTCGGCACCACCCGCCCCTGCCGGCGCAGCAGGATCTCGAGCACCGAGGTCTCCCGCGCGGAGATGATCCGGGGCTGGTCGTCGACGAAGATCTGGCGGCTCTCGGTGTCGTAGACGAGGTTGGCGAGACTGAGCGAGCGGCCGAGCAGCTGGCCCGGACGGCGCAGGATCGCCTCCAGCCGCGCCACCAGCTCCTCCATCGCGAACGGCTTTGCGAGATAGTCGTCGGCGCCGCTGCGCAGGCCGCTCACGCGATCCTGCAGGCCGCCGCGCGCCGTCAGCACCAGCACCGGCAGCGGTTCCATCTGCCGGCGCAGTTCGCGCAGCACCGACAGGCCGTCGCCGTCGGGAAGACCGAGGTCGAGGATCATCGCGGCATAGCTGACGCTGCTGACCGCCTCGCGCGCCTCGGCCGCGCTGCCCACGATGTCGCTCTCATAGCCGGCCGCCGACAGCCCGGCGGCCACGAGCCGCGACAGTTCGGCATTGTCCTCGACGATCAGAAGGCGCATCGCGTTTCCCGCCGGATGTTCCGGTGTCACAGCACGGCTCGCGCCGCATCTAGGCTCTCTTCCCCCATTCGTCCGGTTTCGGCCAGCGAAAAAGCACCCGGCAGGCCGGCCCCGAAGGTCCTGTCAGGTTCATGTAAGCTGATCCGGCGCGCTCAGAGGGCGACGGATATATCCCGGTTCGGGCTAGGGAGCATCCGCGGCGCGCGCAAACGGATTGCCATACACGGAATAGGCCAGCCAGGTCAGCTCCTTCCGGTTCTTGGCGACCTCGCGCGCGGCGCGGACGGCATCGACCAGCGTCTCCCCCTGCTTGAGCGAACGATAGAACGCCTCGGCAAAGCTGTAGGCCAGCTTGTCGTCGACCGACCAGAGCGCGCCGACCAACGCGCCCACGCCGCGCTCTGAGTACGGCCGCAGGAACGCGTCGACGAAACCGGCGACACCTCCGCCGATGCCGCGCCCGGCGCGCCCGGTCTGGCAGGCGTTGATGAACACCATCGGATTCGGTCCGCTCTCGGCGAAGCGGGCATACGCCTTGACCTGATCCGCCGAGAGCGAATCCTGCGCAAAATTCCCGTCAACCTTGGTGCCCGTCATCAACAGGTCTGCCGTCATCACCGCCCGCTGTGCCGCCTCGCCATGGCAGGCAAAATGCAGGACGTCGCAGTCCCTCGCATCCTTCTGCAGGAAGCTGGTCACCGCGATGCTCTCGGCCGTCACCTCGCGGGGGCTGCCGAACAGCTTGGCCAGCATCTGACGTTCGGCATCGGCGCCTTCGAGCCGCAGGCCGGGATCGACATAGGCCGGGATCACGTAGTTGACGCGATCATTGCGCATGGCGAGTTGCGGACCCGGCCACGGCGTGCTGTGCAGCCAGCGCACCAGCCCCCATTCCGCGAGGAAGCCCTTCCCGTCCGGCCCGGACTTCCGATCGTTGATGTAGAGCAGCTCCCAGGGAATGAACGGCTCCTCCGAGATGACCTGGATCGCGCGGATCGCGTCGCGGTGGGTCCACAACGCCTCGCGGACCCTGTCCGGCAACAGCTCGTTTGCCATGACGATTCCGTTGGCCTGCAGGCGCGACAGGAACTGGTCATACAGGCGGTTTGTTGCGAGCCACGAGCTCTCGATGCCCTTGAATATCTCCGCAACATAGACATCGCGCGAGAAGCCGCCCGGAAGCGTGCGCGATTCCGAAACCGCGATGTTCGGGTCGACGCAGGCAAGATCGAAGCGCAGCGTCACCTTGCCGCTCTCCACGATCTCGTAGATCCGCAGCACCGCCGGCTCGTCCGGATGTGCCGCCATGGCCACTCCGGCCTGGCTCCGGCGCAAGGTCTTGCTGTCGGCGTCGACGAACACGGGGGCCAGAGCGAATGACGCGAGGATGCGCGGTCCCTGCCGTGCTTCGACAAGGATGTCGGCCGCGCCTTCCGCGGCGCCCTCCACGACGAAGCGCAGCGACTCCGCCCTCTGATCCCGCGGCAGGTCGATCTCGGCGCTGGTGTCTCCGACGACCCGGCAATTCTTGCGCGCGATGACCTCGACGACGATCGCGCGTCCCGTATCGACGTTGACCGGCGCATCCGATGCGGCCGAGGCCGGGCTCTCCGCGGCCTGGATATTCTGTCGGGAAACCGTGACGAACAGCGGGACCGGCTTCTTCGGCGGCGGATGAGACTCGATCTCCGCCGCAAAATAGCAGGCCGCGGTCCGTGAACCGGGCGACGTCGATGCCGCGGGCGGCGCGCGCTCTGCGGCAGGCGCCTCCTGTGGCGCGGGGGGCCTCGCCGAAGGAGCGGAGCGCGATCGTGTCCGTCGCATTGTGAGCGTGTCCGACATGGAGCCGGATCCGGGGCTTTCCCGTTCGCGCGCAGCCAGATTAGATTCAAGCGGACTTTCGACGATGGACGCCACGCCCCGTCTTGATCGCCGCGGCGGCGGCTGCTGCAGGTCGATTTGGACCGGGACTTTCTCGGGACGAGATGCACCAAGACCCAGCCACTCGCTCAATTTCGAAGGGACGATATCCGTCGCAAAATACGTGGTGTGAAACACGTCGTCCGTATCGCCGAAAGCAAACGTCGCATCCTTCGCAAGGCGCGGGCCCCGGGTCCCGAACGACGTCATCGACGCCGTGTCCACCACCAGATCATTGTCGAGCTGGAACAGGCGATTTGTCACGCGATCGGCAATGAACTCGGCGAACTCCTTCGTCACGCCCTTGTCGGGTGCGATCTGCGCGACGAAATTCGACGTGATCGCATGATAGGCTGCGAGCCCGTCGAGAGGACCGGCCGCTCCGTTCAACTCCGTGACGAGATCGCTCGTCGGCCGCATCGCGGCAAGTCCGGGCACCCGGCCCTCATCGATGGCGACTTCGGAAAACGCCTGGACGAAACGGCCGACGGTCTTGATCCCCTGCGACACGATGGGACTCAGCGCAGCGCCTCCTGCGAGGAACGAGACCGCGCGGACGCCGGCCATGATTCCGTTGGTGTAGAGGTCGATCATCGCCGCCCAGTTCTCGGGCTCGGCCAGATGCGTTCCGGCATTGGTGCAGCCGACGAAGATCGCCTTGCCGAGCCGGATGTCCGGCCGCTTGTCCGCAAGCAGATTTTCGACCACACGATAGACAAGCCCGCCGCGGCTGTGGATGACGGCGTCGATCGAGGAATTCTCGGGGATGCCGAGCGCCTGCAGCCCGGCAACAAGAGCGGCCGCATTCTCTCGAGGTGTTACGGTCAGCGTCTTGTGATCGAAGCCGAGCACGGCGTCGTAATACACGCTGGCCTTCGACAGGAACGTCTTTCCGCTGTCGGAGGAGGCAAGCTGCGCGAAGCCGCTCGCCGTCGACGAGAACGTGCCATGCACCATCAGCAGGATCTTCAGCGGACGGTCCTGCGGCAATCGAGACCGCGCCGATCGCGCCGGTGTCCATGCCGCCGGATCGAGCCCGGCCACCACCACGATGCCCTCTTCCCGGTCTTCCTCGATATAGTCGGTCGCCACGTCGATCGCCGTTCTGGCGGCAAACTTCAGCACGTAGGCACGGACCGGATCGATCAGCTTGTCGGACACCCAGTCGAGAACGGGACCGCGCTTGCCGCTTGCGGGGGCGACGCCGCGCGCCGAGCCCCTCGTCCCGGCCGTGAGCGGAAATACCAGAACCCGTGCACCTCGACGCTGCCCTGACGGCTGGCCCGCCGCTTGCGGATAGGTCCAGGCATAGACGCCACCTGCGCCCTCGATCAGGACCATCGCCCTTTCGGACGGGCCGACTTCGACCTCGATCTGCGTCGGCGTCGATGCATCCCGTCGCAGCGCGCGCGTTCCCGGGCGCGTCGGTACCATCTCGACTTCGGCCGCGATGGTGAAGTCGGAGGCCGACAACGCCGCCTTAAGCTGATCGGCGCCACTGATCTGGCTGGCAGTGCCCCGGCGAAATCCGCGGCGGACAGGACCGTCCTGAACGATCCTGATTTCGACGTCGTCGGGACTACGAACCACGATCCCGTTCGCTACTTCCAGTTCAGCCATGACTTCGCCCCTGTCCAGACGGTTTGCTTCGTCGCGTCCTCATGTGCCGCACGGCCCTTGCGGGCCCGGCGTGCAATCAAGACCTGAGCTGCGTGCTCGGCTGAGGCGCCGGCGCTGCCCATTCGAGCCGATTTCCATCAAGCGCCGACGATTTCCGGATCAGCTTGTTGGCCTCGATGTAGGCTTCCGCGGTCGACGGCACGAGATAACCCATGACGAAGCCGAGCACACCGAAAAGAGCGACGATGAACCCGTATTGCAGCCAGGAGATATACGGCATGCTCAGACCGAAATATCTGCTCACCGATGTGAAGCCGATGAGAAGGCAGAGCATGGCAGACGCCATGACCACCGCATGGGTCGCGCCGTCCCTCAGTCTTGCCTCGTGATAGTCCAGTCGGTCGGCCCTCAGCCGCACGTCGAGAAGAATGCTCAGGACCACCGTATTGACCAGGAAGATCAGGGACAGCAGCGAGCTCGCCGCAAGCGGATGACCGCTCGCCAGCCAGCCGGGCGCGATCGGGATCGCGCTGTAGGTGATCCAGAGCACGGCGTTGCCGAGCAAATAGGATAGCGCGCCGAAGACGATGTAGGAGCGCCAGGGCAAGGCATATAGCGAGGGACGCGCGAAATTCGTCGAGGCCTTCGGATAGATCGCAAAGAAGATCGAGATCGTGAGGGCCACCGCATGTGCGGCCGAGGAGAGGCCTCCGGTCAGCGAGTCGACCTCGTAATTCCTCGACAGGTTCATGGTGAACAGCGGTGCGACCGAGACAACGAAGTCGAGCACGAAGATGATCACCAGGGGCGCAAACGGCAACGGCTGGGGAAGAATGGTCTGGTACCCGAAGCTGGAGATCAGCTCCATCCGGGAATCGCGCCTGTCGACCACCGACAACGTCGCCTCGGCCAATCGGCGCTGGTACGCGACGCGCAGATCCTCGCATTCCTCGGAGATGAAGTCGGAAATCTCGTACACCAGCTCCTCCGCGTCCAGGGCCGATACCGTGATGTCGTCCGTCAGCAGGAGGGCACGGGCCGACCGTCGCAGCATGCGCCGATACTGCCTTTCCATCTCGTCGAAGGCGGCTTTCCGGGCGCGGAAGAATCTCTTGAACCGCTTGTTGTTGCGCAGCTCGACGAAACTGGTGTGGAGGGAAGCGACCTGCTTGATCATGGTCGCAGCGCCGGGTGCGAGCACCTGGTCGTCGTCATTGAGCGCTTTCTCGATCAGCCCGGCGGGAACGCCGTACCCTTCGAGCTCGCGCTGCAACTCCGGCCTTGCCCGCTCCGTCACCTTGATGGGTGACCGCGCGATGGCGACGATGACGGTCTCCACGGCCTGCGGGTAGCGCGCCAATGTCTGCATCATGCGCCGCAGGAAATCGATCACCCAGCCGAGCACCGGCAAATGGGGCGCCAGCACCATGAAGGCGAACGTCGCAGGTATCGCAACGAGCAGTCCGACGCCGCGCGACATCAGGATCGCGACGAAGAAATAGAACACCACCGCGACCGTGACGTAGGCGAAGACCGCGAAATAATAACGATCGCGCATCACGGCAAAGCGGATGTCCGCGGTATCGAAAGGAGCGTGGAAGTCGATCGCGCTGACGACGCAGATCGCCATCGCACCGAGGCCGAGAGCTACGATCGACGGGTCAAGGCCATGCATGGATGAAAACTCACTCCGATCCGGCCCGGTCCACGAAAATTTCCCCGTCGAGGCCGCGCATGTACAGGACCGGCGAAATCCATTCGGCGAATTGCCGCGCCTTCAATTCGGCCCGGGTATGCGCCAGCGCGGCCTGGATCGAAACGTTTTCCGCCAGATAGGTGTAGAACGTATCGGCGAAGGCGAGCCCCATATTGTCGCTGATCTCGAACTGCATGGCGATCACGGCGGGCACGCCGCCCTGAATGAGCTCGGCGGCGGTGCTCGAGAACAGAGAGCCCGGCTCGCCCTGCGCGCCGCTGCAGGAGTTCAGGACGACGAGACTCGGCGTTTGACCGGGCTGGGTCAGGAATTCTTTCAGCGAGTCGGCATAAAGCCTTCTCCCCTTCGGCCCGCCCTCCTCCTGGACCACGATAAAGCCCATCTGCCGCTCGGGATCATGGCCGCCGTGCCCGATGAAGTGAAACAAGTCCCACCGCTTGCCTTCGTCTCCCCTCAGGAAGCGGCGGTTGAGATCCCGAGCCTTCGCCGAGGGGATCCACGACAGTTTCAGCCTCTTGCCGTCGTTCAGCTCGCTCAACGCGTTCTTGATCGCGACCTGCTCGGCATCGACCTCGATCTCGTCCAGCGGCAATCCGTTCAGGACCTTGACCCGCGCCGCCATGCCCAACATCCGTATCGGCCTTGCCGCGGACACCCGGCGCTCTTCGCCATAGTCGTCAACGGCCCGCATGAATGGCGTGCTTTGCGACGTCGTCACATAGAAGCGGTTCTTCTTGTCGTACATCGTCTCCCACGGCACGTAGGCGAGCGTGGGATCGGTGACCCGCAGACGGATCAGGAACGGCTGATCGTCCTTTCGCGCCGCCTGGGAACATTCCTGATAGAGCTCGAGGATCTTGCGCTGAAAGATGAACTCGAAGAGTTGCGATCCGATCTCCTGCACGATCCGCTCGTCCGACCCCTTGGTCAGACCTCCGGCAGCGTCACGCAAAGCGGGTCTCGCTTCATCACCGCCACCTGTCGCGGACGCGTTCGCATTGCGCGCGGCAGCGCACTGGAGAATTGCTTCCTGCAACGGCCTCAGATTCTGGCGGAAGCTCGGCTTGAGCTTTTCGACTTCAATCTCGCGGCTCGATGAATTGTAGTCCGCGACGATGCGGCAATGACTTTCGCCACTATCTTCAATGGTCAAGTTGAAAACGACTTTCGCCACGACGCAACCCTCAGCCGCGCAACAGCCGGCGCAAAAAACTCACGCCTACTTCAAGTCTATACCGGACAGAAAAGCGCGCAACGGGCGAATCGAGCCGGCGCTGTTCTCCGCATCCCGCGGTGCCGGCATCCTGCCGGTCTGTTTTCCGTCCAGGACGCTCACCTTCCATGATGGGCGCCCGATTGTAATCCAATCGAATGATCGTCAAAACGACGCGGAACCGGCGTTCGGGCCTGCCGCTCGCGGCTTGCGCGCCAGCCGCGGCTGGCGCACCGCGTTGCGGCCATCGGCGCAGAGCGGAAGCTTGCCGGATCCTGAGCTTTTCTAGAGCCAATTCTCCGGGGCGAATGTGAGGCGCTTCACACCTCCCGGTTTATTGATCCCTTATGCCGCTGGAAGCTCTACGCCCGTCAGTTCGCCCAGCCTGGCGATGAGCGTGTCCTGGAATGTGGCGTCGGTCGCCTCACCGGCCGGCTGCTCCTGCCGGAGGTGATGCCAGTAGCGGCCGCTGACCATCGCGGCCGGCTCCTCGCTGACGGCGAGCCAGGACTGCGTACGCTGTCCGGTGTCGAGGTCAACGGGGGCACCCGCGCCGCCCATTCTGGTGCGCACCCAGCCGGGATCGACCGCATTGCAGAGGACGTGCGGCCAGCGCCGTCCCAGGGCGTAAGCCAGCGCGACCGCATGCAGCTTGCTCTCGGCATAGGCCTTCCCCGCATCCCAGCTTCGCTTGGTCCAGTCGATGTCGCGCAATGAGCCCTCGCCGCCGCGATGCAGGCCGCTGCTGAGATAGACCAGCCGCTTCGGCCGCGCGATCAGGGCCGTCAGCAGGTACGGCGCCAGCGTGTTGATCGCCAGCGTGCCGGCATGGCCCTCCGCGGTCGCGCCGCGGCTGCGCTCGGTGTAGACGCCGGCATTATGGATGATCGCGTCCATGCGTCCGATCGCGTTGACCTGGTCCGCGATGCCCTTGGTCTCGACGGCGCTCCTGAGGTCGCCGACCACGATCCCCGCGGCATGCGAGGCGAAGTCCGCAACCGCCGCGGCGCGCTCGGCCGATCGCGCGTGCAGCACCACGCGGTATCCCTGATCGAGCAGCGATTGCGCCGCCGCCCGGCCGAGACCATCCGTGCTGCCGGTGATGAAGACGATCGCCATGCACTGCTCCCTCGGTCTTCGCAGAACGCAAGTCCGATGTAGCGGCTCTGCGCGCTATCCCCTGCGATATTGTTCGTCGCCGACCTTCTCCATCCAGTCAACGGTTTTGCCGCCGAGGGACTCCTGGATGGCGATGTGGGTCATCGCCGTCGTCGGCGAGGCCCCGTGCCAGTGCTTCAGTCCGGGCGGAAACCACACGACGTCGCCGGGCCGGATCTCCTCGACCGGGCCGCCCTCCCGCTGCACCCAGCCGAGCCCGGCGGTGACGATCAGGGTCTGGCCGAGCGGGTGCGTATGCCAGGCGGTTCGGGCACCGGGCTCGAACGTAACCTGACCGGCGCCGACGCGCGCGGGATCGGGCGCCTGGAACAGCGGATCGATGCGCACCGTTCCGGTGAACCAGTCGGCCGGGCCCTTCTGTGAGGGGCGCGATCCGTTCCGTTTGATGTCGATGTCCATGTGGGCTTCCTTCTGTGCTTCGGCCGCAAGCGTCCGGCGAACTCCGATCGCAGCGGCGGCGGCGCCGATCAGCGCGCCCCTGCGTGTGACATGAGGCATGGCCCGGTTTTCCTTCAGTGCGGACGCTTCTCGATGACGTCCTTGACGACCGGCGCTGCTGAGAACGCATTTGGCCAGCCGGCATAGAAGGCGAGATGCCCGAGCACCTCGCCGGCCTCCTCACGCGTCAACCCGTTATCCATCGCCCGGTTCAAATGATATGTGATCTGCGCGACCTGGCCGGTTGCGATCAGTGCACTCACGGTGACGAGGCTGCGATCGCGCGGCGCCAGCGCCGGCCGCAGCCAGAGATCCCGGAACAGCACGTCGCTCGAATATTGCACGAGGCTCGGCGTAATCTGTCCGAACTGCTCGCCGACCCGGCTCGCGCGCTGCTTCTCCGCGGCTTCGTCGAGCGCAAGCTGCGGCCCCGACGCCGGCGGAAGCTGGTCGGCGCCGATGTTGCGGCTCCTGAACGCGTCCCTCGCCGCCGGGATCGCCCCCATCGCATTCGCCCAGCCGGTGTAGAAGGCCAGATGCGTGATGATCTCGGAGATCTCGGACGGCTTCACGCCGCTGTCGAGTGCGAGACCGAGATAGGTCGGCAGCTCGACTGTCTGGTTGCGGGCGATGAGAGCCGCGACGGTGACGATGCTGCGGTCCCGAACCGAGAGGCCCGGCCGCTTCCAGAGATCGTCCTTGAGAACCTTCTGCGCAAAGCTTTCGAGCGCGGGCGCGACGGCGCGGATGTCTTCGGGCTTCGACATGAGATTGGCTCCTTGTAGCTCGCTGGCGGCCACGTCGCCGGCAAACAGGCAGAACGAAAACAGCGTGACTGCGAGCAGCTTCATCGCGAGGATCCTTCCAATGTTGCGGGATGCACGATCAGCCACCAGGCGACGAGCGCGGCGCAGAGCACGGTCATGGCGCTGACGAGAAACACGGTGTTGAGCCGCGCGCCGGTCGCGATCAGTCCGAGCGCAGGGCTTGCGAGCCCTTGCGCAAGGTCCAGGAAGGCGGTGTAGGCGCCCATGGCGAGGCCGCGGCTCTGCGCTGGAACGCGGCGCACGGCTTCGACGCCGAAACCGGGATACACCAACGAGAAGCCGAAGCCGGTCAGTGCCGCGCCGGCGAGCGCCATTTCGGGCCGGGCAGCGAGCCAGATCAGCGCCTGCCCGACGGCTTCGATCAGCGCGCAGACCAGCGCGACCCTTGCGCCGCCGACTGCGTCGGCCACATGACTGAAGAACACCCGTGCCAGGATGAACGCGACAGCGTAGGCGCTGTAGGCGAGCCAGCCGTTCGCCCATCCACGGTTCGCAAACAGCAAGGCGACGAACGTCGTCACCGCACCGAAACCGACGCTGCCGAGGGCCGAGCCGAAACCCGGCACCCACACCGAGCCGACGACCTGAACGAACGAGAGGCGCACCTGGTGCATCGGCGCAACCGCGGGAAGCGGCGCGACGAGCAGCAGCGTCAGCAGCGGCGCCACCGCTGTCGCGATTGCGATCGCGGCAAATCCATAGGCAGCGTAGAGCGCCGAGCCCGCCGGCGCGCCGATCGCAAAGGCCGCGAACATCGCTGATCCCACCCAGGCGATGACCTTGCCCGTGCTGCGGCCGTCGGCAAGCGCAAGCCCCCAGCTCACGGCAGCGGTGATGACGAAGCTCTCGGCCGCGCCCAACAGCCCGCGTCCGAGCAGGAGTATCGCGACCGAGATCAGCGGCGCCTGGGTCACACCCAGCGAAGCCAGATACAGCAGTCCGGACACCGCGGCCGCAAACAGGCCGATAACCACACCGCGCTTCGCTCCGCGTTCATCCGAAAAGTGACCCGCCCATGGCCGCGACACCAGCGAGGCTGCGAACTGACTGCCGGCGACGAGGCCGACCACGAAGGTGCCGAGGCCCAGTCCATCATGGACGTGAAGCGGAAGCACGGGCATCGCAACGCCGATGACGAGAAAGGCCACGAAGACCACGCCCATGATCGGCAGCAAGGCTGCAGCCCCGCGAAGGCGCGCGACCTGCTCCTGCATCGTTGTTGCCGACATGCCTCTCGCGGCTCCTGCTTGGTTGGATGGCCAAGCCGAACCTAGAGCTTCCGCGCTCCCCTGATTAGGTGATAGATTTCGAATGCAGTCATTAGCTGGGCTAATTAATGAACCGGGACGACGCCGGCGATCTCCTCGCCTTCCTCGCGGTGGCGCGCGAACGCAGCTTCACGCGCGCAGCGGCAAGGCTCGGCATGACGCAGTCCGCGCTCAGCCAGATCATCCGGAATCTGGAGGAGCGCCTCGGCATGCGGCTGCTCAACCGGACGACGCGGAGCGTGACGCCGACGCAGGCCGGGGAGCGCCTGTTTGCAAGCATCGCTCCCAAGTTCAGCGAGATGGACGCCGACCTCGCCGCACTCGGCGAGCTCAGGGAGAAGCCGGCCGGAACGGTGCGGCTGACCGCGACCGAATATGCGGCATCCGAAATCGTGCTGCCCGCGCTGGCAAAGCTGCTTCCGAAATACCCCGATATCCATGTCGAGATCATCATCGACTACGGTCTCACCAACATCGTGGCACAGCAGGTCGACGCGGGCATTCGCCCCGGCGAGCTCGTCGCCAAGGACATGATCGCGGTGCGCGTCAGTCCCGACCTTCGCATGGCCGTGGTCGGCTCGCCCGCCTACTTTGCCGCGCGCAAGCGCCCCAGGGTTCCGCAGGATCTGACGCATCACAACTGCCTCAACCTGCGTTTGCCGACCCATGGCGGCAGCCTCTATGCGTGGGAGTTCGAGAAAGGCGGCCGCGAACTGAATGTACGCGTCGACGGACAGCTCGTCTTCAACAGCGCCGGCCTTCTGCTGGACGGAGCGCTCAAGGGCCTGGGCCTTGCCTACCTCACGGAGGGACATGTGCAGCCCTACCTGTCCAGCGGCAAGCTGGTCAGGGTACTATCGGACTGGTGCCCGCCGTTCTCGGGCTATCATCTGTACTATCCGAGCCGCCGCCAACCCTCGCCGGCCTTTTCGCTCCTGGTCGAGGCGCTCAGGTACCGCGGGAAATAGCAGGTGCTTGCATGCCCTTCGCCAAGAGGCCTTACGGGCCTCCTGCAACTGACCTCTCTAGCTCCGCCCCTCGAAATAGGCGCAAAGCAGGGCCGTGTCTTTCTGGGCGATGGCTTTCCGAAAGAACTGGCACCTGAAATGCCGGTCCTTCCCCTCTCCCCTCTCGATCAGGAACACGCATTCAGTACAAACGTCGGCATGATGGCGACGCTTGCCGACATCGAGCCCGGCCAAGGCGCGGCGAAGCGTATCGCGCAGCTGAGATCGATCGATGACATCAAGTGCCACAAGGCGATCTCGCAAAGCGTTCATCGGATCATGCTCGAGGAATCTCTCGCCAGCTCCCGTGAGACAGAGCGCAATCGAGCGCTTGTCCTCTGCAACTGGCTTGCGGACCATCAATCCCTTGCTCTGCAGCGCGGCGGCGATCTGCGATGCGGCGCTGCGGGTCGTGCCCAGAAAGCCGGCAAGAGCGCTCGGCGTCCGCGAAAACCTGTTGGCGCGGGCGAGATAGCGCAAGGCCATCCATTCCCGATCGCTCAGACCCGAAAGACTGCCGTCAAAAAGCCAACTGTCGGCCGATCGTACCAGGAGCTGTAAAATCTCAATTGCCATTGTCACTGATAAGTCCCCAGGCAACGGCCGTCTTGGCATCTCGATCCGGGATCGAGAGCCGCCGTATTCGATGAAGGTTGAATTCCCGTCGGGACTTGTTGGGTCCGGTAATACCGTCCCGTGAAGCCGGAACGGCGGTGATGATACCGCCGCGACTTCAGCCCGATTGCCGATTTCCGTTAGCCTGATCGTTCCACGAAAGGAACACCGAAAAAATACGTACCGCGCACGTCGAGATGGTGAGTATCAAGTCCCGCGCGCCCAAATAGCTTCGGAGCCCCTTTGGCGCCACACGAATTGAGAGCCATGCGTCTTCCGCAAGGAAGCTGACGGGTTGCGCTTGAAAGCCGTCGCAGTCTCCAAGTTGATTTGATGTGGCGCTTCCGAAATGCCGCTCTGAGTTGAGCCAGCTCTTCACTCGTCGCTTCCCGCTCCGCGTCGGTCCGATCTGTGAGCACGTCCACGTAAACGATCGGCTGATCGAACTGGCTCGCCGTGAAGTCGTATCGCTCGCCTTCGATCCGATTATAGAAATGGTCGCCGGCCGGCAGCGGCGTCTTCAGCAAGTCACCGCCAAAGAGCGCGTGGATCAGCAGTGACGTGACGTTGCATTGCCCCGCCGCCGGATTGTCCGCCGTCCATTGGCTGGCCGTCGACAGCGACCATGCCTTGCTCAGCGCGCGTTGAACCTCATCGGGATCGAAGCTCATCGTCGCTCCAAATGATCGACGTCGCGCGCCAATTCGGATTTTGCGATTATCGCTTTATGCCACTGTTTTGCCCGACGAGTCAAACGTGTACGGCTATGCCCAGCTCCGTCCACCCGTCATTGCGAGCGTAGCGAAGCAATCCAGAGTCCCTCCGCGGAGAGATTCTGGATTGCTTCGCTGCGCTCGCAATGACGATGGTCGAGGCAGATGCGCCATGATTGCTCTGTCCCGCTGATTTGCTCCGACCCGTCAAACTGTTGGCAGCATCCCCAGGGCAACGTGCCCTCACCCCGCCTCTACTGTGCATGGGGTTGTTTTCGACATTCTTTGTTTCGCACCCCAAATGCGCCGCAACAAAGAAAAAGCCCGGCCTCTGCTGGAGGCCGGGCTTTCCAGTCTTGCGACTCTTTCGAAAGATCAGCCGCGGGTGCGCGCGCGGATCATGAAGGTGTCGTAGGTGTATTCGGCGACCTGCCACCACAGATATTCGTCGGAGCGGTAGGCCTGCATGGCGTCGATCGACTTCTTGAAGTCGGCGTTCTTGCCCGAGATCTCCGCCCACAATTCATTGGTCGCCTTGAGGCAGGCTTCCAGCACCTCGTTGGTGAACGGACGCAGCTGGGTGCCGCCGGCAACCAGTCGCTTCAGCGCCGCCGGGTTCTGCATGTCGTAGCGCGCGGCCATCCAGCTGTTGGCGTTGGCCATCGCATTGGTGAGGATCGCCTGGTAGTTCTTCGGCAGCGCATTCCACTTGTCGAGGTTGGTGAAGGCGTGCACCATCGGGCCGCCTTCCCAGAAGCCCGGATAGTAGTAGTACTTGGCGACCTTGGCGAAGCCGAGCTTCTCGTCATCGTAGGGGCCGACCCATTCGGCGCCGTCGATGGTGCCCTTCTCCAGCGCCGGATAGATGTCGCCGCCGGCGAGCTGCTGCGGCACCACGCCGACCTTCTGCAGCACCTGGCCGGCGATGCCGCCGATACGCATCTTCAGGCCGGAGAGATCGGCAACGGTCTTGATCTCCTTGCGGAACCAGCCGCCCATCTGGGCGCCGGTGTTGCCACAGGCGAAGCCGATCACGTTCGACTTCTTGAAGAACTCGTTGCCGAGCTCCATGCCGCCGCCCTGGTACCACCAGGAGTTCTGCTGGCGCGCATTGAGGCCGAACGGCACCGAGGCGTAGATCGCAAAGGTCGGGTCCTTGCCGACATAGTAGTACGAGACGGTGTGGCACATCTCGACCGTGCCGTTCGAGGTCGCGTCGAGCGCCTGGAGGCCGGGCACGATTTCGCCGGCGGCGAACACCTGGATCTGGAACTTGTTGTCGGTCATTTCGGCGACGTACTTCGCCACCTGCTCGCCGGCGCCATAGATGGTGTCGAGCGACTTCGGGAAGCTCGACGTCAGGCGCCACTTGATCTCGGGCGAGGACTGCGCGATCGCCGGCGAGGCCACTGCGGTCGCCGCCGCGCCTGCTGCCGACACTTTGAGAAAATCACGACGCTTCATCTTCAGGTCTCTCCTTGCTGGGGCGTTTCCCCTTAACTTCTCTTTTGCCGCCGCTCATTCCGGCGACGCGTTCCGGCCGCGTCGAACCGAAGGGGCTTGACTGCCGTGGGCCTTTAACACGGAAGGGGCGCTTTCGGAACGCGACAATGGCATGACGGGGCTCTACGAAAGTCGCATGTCCCGACGGACTGGCCTCTCCGCGTCAGGCCACGGCGATGACGCCCTTGAGCTGGTCACGGACCTGTCCCGCAATGGCGCGGTAGATCGCCGCATGGTGACCGTCCGGCTCGCTGTCGACGACGGGATTGCCGGCGTCGGACGTGGCGCGAATCGCCATGTGCAAGGGGATCTCGCCGAGGAACGGTACTCCAAGCTTCTCGGCCTCGTGCCGCGCCCCGCCATGGCCGAAGATGTCGGATTTCGTGCCACAATGCGGGCACTGGAAATAGCTCATGTTCTCGACGATGCCGAGCACGGGCACGTTGACCTTCCTGAACATCGCAAGCCCCCGCCGGGCGTCGATCAGGGACAGGTCCTGCGGCGTCGAGACGATCACGGCGCCCTTCAGCGGCACGTTCTGCGCCAGCGTGAGCTGGGCATCGCCGGTGCCGGGCGGCATGTCGACCACGAGCACGTCGAGCTGGCCCCATGCAACGTCGCGCAGCATCTGCGTCACCGCCGACATCACCATCGGCCCGCGCCAGATCATCGCGGTCTCCTCTTCCACCAGGAAGCCGATGGACATGATGGCAAGGCCGAAGCGCCGGAGCGGAATCATCTTGCGCTCGCCATCCAGCTCCGGCTTGTCGCGCAAACCGGTCAGCCGCGGGACCGAGGGGCCGTAGATGTCGGCATCAAGCAGCCCGACCTTGAGGCCGAGGTCGCGCAACCCCAGCGCAAGGTTGAGCGCGGTGGTCGACTTGCCGACGCCGCCCTTGCCCGAGGCGACCGCGATGACGGCGGCGACGCCCGGAATCTCCGACTGCCGCGCCATGGGCGACCCGCCACCCTGCGGTGGCTTGTGGGCATGGATCGGCTGCACGCCCGGCGCGCCGCGGCTCGGCGTTGGTGGCGGAGGCGGCGCGGAGCCGGGCTTGCGTTCGGCGGTCAGCGCCACCATCACGGTGGTGACGCCCGGAAGGCTGCGCACCGCGGCCTCGGCCTCGGCCCGGATGGGCTCCCAGGCCCGCGCCTCGGCGGCATCGACATTGATCGAGAAGAACACCTTGCCGTCGGTGGCGCTGATCGGGCTCAGCACATTGGCATTGATGAGCGCAACCCCGCGCGGCGACTTGATCCGGGCGAGGCTGTCGAGAACCTGTTGCTGCGTCACGCTCAAAGCGCATCTCCCAAACGGGGCATGATCCGGTCAGATCATGCCCAAGGCTTCAGGATGCCCCATTAGAGCGGAAACGACCAAAAGGCTACTGCCTGCCGATATCGTCAGCCATCTCGGCAGGCGCGGCGCCCTGCTCCAGAGCCGCCTCGTAGTTCAGCTCGATCATGACCCCGTTGGGGTCGTGGACGAAGATCTGCCAGAGGTCGCCGCCGGGCACCTGGCGGGAGTCGAACGTCATCCCTTTGGACGTCAGCCGCTGCTTCATGCCGTCAAATCCGCGGCTGACGAAGGCGACATGGTGGACAACGCCGGAATCCGGCTTTTGTGGCTCCGAGGTCGAAGAAATATCGACGAGGTGCACCACCGGCTTGCCCTCGCTGTACATCCAGGCGCCCGGGAAGGCGAAATTCGGCCGGGGGCCTTTTTCCAGACCCAGCACGTCCTCGTAGAAGCGGACGGTCTCGGCCAGATTCCGGGTCCTTATATTGAAATGATCGAGGACGCCAACGCTCACGCCGCCCAAGCCCGATGCCATGTTTCGCTCCCTTGTTTTGAAGTTCTTGAGGTCCGCCATCCTAGCACAGGAGGGCGCCAAACGAAGCCGTTGCCCTCCGCCCTTAAGGGTTTATGGTGCGCCCGATCCGCTCCAGGGCGGAACCCCGAAGATGCCGCCTGGGCGTCCCCCGCCCGGCTACAACCGTAAAACCCAAACTACGGACAAGGTACCACACATGGCTAAAGTCGCTTTCCTCGGTCTCGGCGTGATGGGCTTCCCCATGGCCGGACACCTCGTGAAAAAAGGGGGCCATGAGGTCACCGTCTACAACCGCACCGCGGCCAAGGCGAAGGAATGGGCGGACAAGTTCGGCGGCAAGACGGCGGCGACCCCGAAGGCTGCCGCCGAGGGCCAGGATTTCGTGATGTGCTGCGTCGGCAACGACAATGACCTGCGCTCGGTCACGATCGGCGCCGATGGCGCGTTTGCCGGCATGAAGAAGGGCGCAACCTTCGTCGACCACACCACCGCCTCCGCCGAGGTCGCGCGCGAACTGGACGCGGCCGCCACCAAGGCCGGATTCAAGTTCATCGACGCGCCGGTTTCCGGCGGCCAGGCCGGCGCCGAGAACGGCGCGCTGACCGTGATGTGCGGCGGTGCGCAGGATGCCTATGCCGGCGCCGAGCCGATCATCACCGGCGCCTATGCGCGGATGTGCAAGCTGCTCGGACCCGCCGGAAGCGGCCAGCTGACCAAGATGGTCAACCAGATCTGCATCGCCGGCCTCGTGCAGGGCCTCTCCGAGGGTATTCACTTCGCTCAAAAGAGTGGCCTCGACGTCGCCGCCGTGATCGAGACCATCTCCAAGGGCGCCGCGCAGTCCTGGCAGATGGAGAACCGCTACAAGACCATGAACGACGGCAAGTACGATTTCGGCTTCGCGGTCGAATGGATGCGCAAGGACCTCTCGATCTCGCTCGCCGAAGCCCGCCGCAACGGCGCCAATCTACCTGTCACCGCGCTGGTCGATCAATTCTACGCCGAGGTCGAGAAGATGGGCGGCAAGCGCTGGGATACGTCGAGCCTGCTCGCCCGCCTCAATCGCTGATACCTGACGATCTGAAACGACCTTGCTGATCGCGATCGCCGCCATCTTCGTCCTTGCCTATGCGGCGATCGCGCTCGAGCACCCGCTTGGCGTCAACAAGAGCGCCACAGCGCTGCTCGGCGCGGGGCTGTTGTGGACCATCTACGCAGTCGCAACCGACGACCACGCGCTGATCGGCCGCCAGCTCGACGAGTCCGTCGCCTCCACCGCACAGATCGTCTTCTTCCTGATCGGCGCCATGACGATCGTCGAGGTGATCGACGCCCATGACGGCTTCGAGGTCATCACCTCCTTGATCCGCACCACGAACCAGGTCATCCTGATCTGGCTGATCGGCTTCGTCACGTTCTTCCTCAGCGCGATCCTGGACAATCTGACGACCACCATCGTCATGATCTCGCTGATCCAGAAGCTGATCGCCCGCCGCGACGACCGCCTGTTATTTGCCGCCCTCATCGTCATTGCCGCCAATGCCGGCGGCGCCTGGACCGTGATCGGCGACGTCACCACGACCATGCTGTGGATCGGCGGGCAGATCTCGCCGCTGAAGATCATGAGCGCGGTGTTCCTGCCCTCGCTGCTCAATCTGCTGGTGCCGCTCGCCTTCATCAGCTTCTCGCTCAGGGGCAAGATCATCGCACCGCCGCCGAAGGACAACGGGCTCCTCGCCGTCGATCGGTTCGAGCGCAACCTGATGTTCTTTCTCGGGCTCGGCACGCTGATCGCGGTGCCGGCGTTCAAGGCGGTCACGCATCTGGCGCCCTTCATGGGCATCCTGTTCGGGCTCGGCGTGCTCTGGCTGGTCGGCGAGATCGTGCATCGCCACAAGGAGGAGCACGTGCGCCAGCCTCTCACGCTGGTGCACGCGCTGACCCGGATCGACATGAGCTCGATCGTGTTCTTCGTCGGCATCCTGCTCGCGGTCGCCTGCCTCGAGCATGCCGGCCTGCTGTCGATGCTGGCCAAATGGCTCGATGCCACGATCGGCCGCCAGGACGTCATCGTCGTCGTGCTCGGACTGCTCAGCGCCGTCATCGACAACGTGCCGCTGGTCGCCGCGACCATGGGCATGTACGACCTCGCGCATTATCCGCCGGACAGCTTCATCTGGGAGTTCATCGCCTATTGCGCCGGCACCGGCGGCTCGATCCTGATCATCGGCTCGGCCGCGGGCGTTGCGGCCATGGGGCTCGAGCGGCTCGAGTTCCTCTGGTACGCCCGCCGCATCGCGCCTGCCGCGCTCGCGGGCTATCTGGCGGGGGCTGCGGTCTACGTCGCCCAGCAGGCGGCACTGCATTGACGGCGCGGACCGGGTCCAAAATTAACGCCGGGTTAACGTAATTCTTTAGCTCCTTAAGTCACCTCTTAAGGATTTCTTGCCAGAGATAGAGAATGCAGAAGGCCCGCGCCCGGCGCGGGCAGGAATCGTTGTTGTTCGATGAGTAACCCCGCTGAAAAGCCTGAGGTTGTGCAGCTTCCGGCCGAGCCGGTCAGCGCTCCATCGGCGAGCAGCCGAAGGGCTGCGGCGCAGCGGGTGCGCGAGGCCCGCGATAAGTTAACGTCGACCAGCGGAACCCGGCCGGCCTTCGACGCAGAGATGCTGCGCCAATATGCGCAGACGCGGTTATCGGCCTCCTACGTCGTGATGCTGCTGGTTGTCGCCACCGGCGTGCTGTTCGGGCTATGGATGCAGCCGATCCCGGCCGCGCTCTGGACCGCCGGCATGCTCTGCATCCACGGTGCGATGGTCCGCAGCTGCCGGCGTTTCCTGACTGAGCCCGCCTCACCCGCGGCGACGCGCGCCTGGCGGACCCGTTTCGTCGTGCTCGACCTGCTCTATGGCCTGTGCTGGATGGCGATCCTGATCCATCCCGTGCTCGACATGGTCACGGAAACGCTGATGATGTTCCTGATGCTGCTTGTGATCGCAGTATCGAGCATGCTGGCTGCGAACTTGCCGATCGCCGCGCTTGCCGCCACCGCGCCGGTCGCGGTCGCGATGGCGCTGAGCTTCGTGATGATCGGCTCGCTGGACAATTACATCCTGGCCGCGCTTGCGATTGCCGCAGAAGGCTATTTCGTGCTGCTGGCGCACCGCCTGCACTCCTCGACCTTCGCGACGCTCGAGGCGCGCGCCGAGAAGGACGCGCTGATCGGCGAGCTCGAACAGGCGAAGGCGATCTCGGACGAGGCGCGCCACCGCGCCGAATCCGCCAACGTCGCCAAGTCGCGCTTCCTCGCGCAGATGAGCCACGAGCTGCGCACGCCGCTGAACGCCATCCTCGGCTTCTCCGAGGTGATGAAGAGCGAGATCTTCGGCGCGCATGCGGTGCCGGTCTACAAGGAATATTCCGCCGACATCCATAATTCCGGCGTGCACCTGCTCAACCTCATCAACGAGATCCTCGATCTGTCGCGCATCGAGGCCGGCCGCTACGAGCTCAACGAGGAAGCGGTATCGCTGGTCGGCATCGTCGCCGACTGCCATCATTTGATGAAGCTGCGCGCCTCCAGCCGCGGCATCACCATCCACGAGGTGTTCGAGCAGGCGATGCCGCGGCTCTGGGCCGACGAGCGCGCGATCCGCCAGGTCGTGCTCAACCTGCTCTCCAACTCGATCAAGTTCACCCCGCAAGGCGGCGAGATCTGGCTCAAGGCCGGCTGGACCGCGTCGGGCGGACAATATCTGTCGGTGAAGGATACCGGCTCCGGCATCCCCGAGGACGAGATCCCGGTCGTGCTCGCCTCGTTCGGCCAGGGCTCCAATTCGATCAAGTCGGCCGAACAGGGCGCCGGCCTCGGCCTGCCGATCGCCAAGAACCTGATCGACCTGCATGGCGGCACGTTCACGTTGAAATCGAAGCTGCGCATCGGCACCGAGGTGATCGTCACCTTCCCGCCGGAGCGGGTGATGAGCGCGCTGGCGCCGCTGTCGGACGATTCTCCGCCGCTGCAGCCTGAAGGTTCCGCCCTACCCGACGAGAAGCGCCGGCCGCGCCACAAGCCGATCATGAGCGCGGGCACGGGCTCTTAACCAGATGCTTGCAGACATGCCCGACAATCCTCCACTATGTCCGAATGAGCAAAGAAACGCCGTGCGTCGCCGTCTGCATGATCGATCCCAAGACCAAGCTGTGCTTCGGCTGCGGCCGCACCTTGCCGGAGATCGCGCGCTGGCACGCCATGGAGAGCGCGGAACGGCTCTCGCTCATGGCGCTGTTGCCGGCCCGCATGGCGGACGCCGGTTTGCAGCCGATCGCGGGATCGCCGAAACGCACCTGATCGGCCTGCGCGGTTGCGGAGGTGCGCAATGATCCGCTTCCTCCTCGTGCTCGTCATGCTCGCCGGCACAGCGGGGGCCGTCGTCGCCTATGGCGACCCTGATCAGATCGCGCGCGCGAGCCATAAGGTCTCGCACATCTTCCGCGGACAGACCGCCGCCCCGCCCCCCGCCGTGCAGATCCCGCGCGGCCAGGGCGGCGAATTCGCGCTGCGCGCGAAGATCAACGGCGTCGCCGCGCCAATGGTGATCGACACCGGCGCGACCTCCGTGGTGTTGACCTGGGAAACGGCGAAAGCGATCGGGCTGCCGCTCGAAATGCTCGAACATAACGTCGATCTGGAGACCGCGGGCGGCCACACCAAGGCGGCCCGGCTCACGCTCGATCGTCTCGCCGTCGGTCACCTCGTCGAAAAATCGGTGCCGGCTCTCGTCGTGCAGCGCGGCCAGATGAAGACCAATCTGCTCGGCATGAGCTTCCTCGACCGCCTGGAGAGCTGGGGCGTTCGCGCCGACAAGCTGATGCTCACGGGCTATCCCGAGCTGCAGAGCAGCCACCGCCGCTCGCGCACGGCGGTCGACTAAATCCTTCCATCCCAACCACGATCTTGGGCGGCCCGCCCGAATGCGCAGAGGTGTGGCATTTCCGCTATTTACAAACCGTCCGGTCGGTTTATAATTATCGCATTCCCGGATCGGGGTTGGACAAGCGCTGCTTCCCGCCGGAAGCGGCCAAGTGGGAGATTTGAGTCATGACTGCCAGAGCCGCCTTGCGTCGCCTGATGCGCGCCCTGCCCTTTGCCGCGACGATCGCCGCAGGCAGTGCCGGCGCTGCCGACCTGTCGCCGCGCTATGCTGCCCCCTCCGCCGCCTACACAGCACCGCAGCCGGTCTATTCGTGGACGGGTCTCTATGCGGGCCTCAACGCCGGCTACGCCGAGAGCGGCGACGATGCCTTCAACAACCTCGTCGGCGTGAGCGGCGGCAAGGTCAAGGGCGCCTTCGGCGGCGTGCAGATCGGCTACAACTATCAGCTCTCGCCGATGTTCGTGGTCGGCATCGAGAACGACTTCGAGGGTGGCGACATCAAGAACCATGACGCCCTCAACAGCGCAGCCGTCAGCATCCCCTGGTACATGACCGGCCGCGCCCGCGCCGGCATCGCGACGATGGATTCACGGCTGTTGTTGTTCGGGACCGCGGGTCTCGCCGCGGGCGAATTGAAGGACGGCCCGATCAACAAGATGAAGATGGGCTGGACCGCGGGCGGCGGCGTCGAGTGGGCGTTCCTGCCGAAATGGTCGGCCAAGGCCGAGTATCTCTACACCGAGTTCAAGCACGACGATCTGCCGGATTGGAATTCCGCGAAATTCCACACGTTCCGCGTCGGCGTGAACTATCATTTCGACCTGTTCCGCTGATTGCGGATCGAGGGAGGGGGCCGGATCCTGCGATCGGCCCCTTCTTCATGATAGGCGCGGCTAGGCAGCTACCTCCGCCGGCACGCGCACACCGACGCGCGCGATCGCATCACGCAACACGTCGAGACCTGCGCCCGGCTTCACGCCCTGCTCGGCGAGATGCCGGCGGAACGCACGTGCGCCGGGAACGGCGTGGAAAGCGCCGACGAAATGCCGCGTGATGGCGTGCATCCGCGTGCCGCGCGCGAGCTGTGCCTCGATATAGGGTATCATCGCCTCGAATGCGTCCTGCATGGTCGCATGCGGCGCTGCCTCGCCGAAGATCTCGGCATCGACAGACAGTAGCCGCCACGGCTCCTGATAAGCGGCCCGACCGAGCATCACACCATCGACGTGTTCGAGATGAGCTTTCGCCTCGTCGATGCCCGGGATGCCGCCATTGATAATGACGGGCACATCAGGCATGGCGCGCTTGAGACGATAGACGCGATCGTAATCAAGCGGCGGAATATCGCGGTTCTCCTTCGGCGACAAACCGTTGAGCCAGGCCTTTCGCGCGTGCACGATCAACGCGTCGCAGCCCGCGGCTACCACCGCGCGCGCAAGCGTATCGAGTGCCACTTCCGGATCCTGATCATCGATGCCGATGCGGCATTTCACCGTGACGGGCACGGCAACCGCCCGCTTCATTGCATCGACGCACCGCGCCACGAGTTCCGGCTCTGCCATCAGGCAGGCGCCGAAGCGGCCATCCTTCACGCGGTCGGACGGACAACCGACATTGAGATTGATCTCGTCATAGCCGAAATCCTCGCCGATCCGCGCCGCCAGCGCGAGCTCGCGCGGATCCGAGCCGCCGAGCTGAAGCGCCACCGGGTGTTCGATCGCATCGAAGCCGAGCAACCGCTGCCGGTCGCCATGAATGATGGCGCCCGTTGTCAGCATCTCCGTATAGAGCAGCGCCCGTCGGGTGAGGTGACGGTGGAACACCCGGCAATGCCGGTCGGTCCAATCCATCATGGGTGCGACAGACATGGTCCAAGGCTCGAAATCGTTTGGCTTTTTGCCAATACCTGCGGGAATAGCGGCGCTCATACGTTGTAACCTGATATACCGAATTGTTGCATTTTGCAGCCATTTGCACTATCCAATACAACAATTGTTGTTATGGGAGGGGCATGTTGTAGATGGGGACCATTATCCAGCGAAAACGCAGGGACGGCAAACCATCTTACCTTTGCCAGATCGCCCGCAAGCATGGCGATAAGACTGTCCGTGAGAACCGGACCTTCAGGGATCATAAAACGGCGCAGGCGTGGATCCGACAACGCGAAGCGGAGCTCGATAACCCCAAGGCTTTTAAGGCTGCGACGCAGGGGGCCAAAACACTGGCTGATGCCATCGACCGCTATATCAAGGAACACGGCGGCGAGATCGGCGACACAAAGGCGGCCTGTCTCGCTGCGATCCGTCGCCACTCGATCTCGGCCATGGCGTGCCGTGAGGTTGAGAGCAAGGACGTCGTCGCATTTGCCGGCACGATCAGCACAGTCACCGGTCTCAAGAATCCAGGTCCGTCGACGATAAACAATTATCTATCCCATCTGGCTAGCGTCTTTGCCGTCGCCAAGAAGGGTTGGGGATGGCCGCTCGATCCGGAGGCAATGTCCGACGCGCTATTCGTCCTGCGCAAGCAAAAGATCATAGCGAAATCGAATAAGCGTGAGCGACGCCCCACCCTCGATGAGTTGGGAGGCCTTCTCGATCACTTCGAGGAGCGCCAGCAACGCGCGCCGCATTCGGCTCCTATGGTCGACATCGTCCTTTTCGCTCTGTTCTCGACCCGGCGGATGGAAGAGATCACGCGGATTCGATGGACTGACCACGAGGCGGCGACCGATAAGCACCCAGCCCGCGTTCTCGTCCGAGACATGAAGAATCCCGGCGCCAAGCTCGGAAACGATATCTGGTGCGAACTGCCACCGGAGGCCGAGGCGGTCATAAAGCGTCAACCGCGGAACAACGAGTGCATTTTCCCTTACAGCACCGACGCGATTGGCGCGGCCTTCACGCGGGCCTGTAAGCTGCTAGGGATCGACGATCTGCATTTCCACGACCTTCGGCATGAAGGCGTTTCCCGGCTCTTCGAGGCTGGTTGGAACATTCCGCACGTCGCCCTCGTCTCCGGACATCGGTCCTGGGCCTCGTTGCAGCGGTACGGACACATCCGGCAGCGCGACGACAAGTTCGCCGGCTGGAAGTGGAGGCCAGCGCCGTGACAATTGACCTTCATCCCGACGACGAAGACTTGCTTGGCAAGTTGCGGGCAATCCCGCCCGGCGATCGAGAAGCCGTGTTGGTGCACATTCTCAGCAGCACTGACTGGAAGCCCGATAGGATTTGGGAGACGGTGCATGAATGGCTGGTCCTGTCCATACGCCGCGAACATTCTCCGGGTGATCCGCAACTCGCCATGCAGTTGGGCGAAGTAACCGAGCGGTTAAGGTGGGTTGCGCATCGGGCACCAGTTACCGGCACGACACCAGAGACACTGGCGCTAGAGCGTCAAAAGGCACGGCGCGCATTGCTTGAAGACAGGGCCGGAAAGCGGAGCGATGACAATACGTATCGACGCGACACAGCAGAGGAGTGGCGGACGATTGCCCGCGAGCACGCATCCAAGCGGAAGAAACACAGCCATGCTGGCAAGCGCATCGAAGATTCCATCAACGATGAACTGGAGAAACGAGGCTTCGAACGCATGGCGGACTCGACAATCCGCAAGGCAATAAGGGGCGTGAAGCGTCCAAGCTAAGAAAGTTGTTCCGGCACGAACGGGCGGAACAAACGCACTCGCTAATACCCCTTGCAACGCGACGCATGGTGCGCGCTGGTTTAGCAAGGGGAAAGAAAACGTGCTTCTCACCTCAAACGAAGTCGCCGCGCGGCTCCGCAAGTCCGTCTCGTGGTTAAACCACGCAAGACAGACGGGCACCGGCCCGCGCTATCTGAAAATCGGTCATCAGGTCCGCTATCGCCCCGAGGACGTTGACGCCTGGCTCGATCAGCAGGCGCGCAGCAGGGTCTGGGAATTTGACGCGGAGGCCGTCGCCTAAATGACCTCCAAAAAGCAGAAGGCCGGCGCCGGGGCGGGCGTCGACCTTCCGGTAATTGATCAGGCGTCGGGCTCGATCGAACCGGAAAATATCACAGCCGCCCTTCAAGTCAATAAGATCGCCCGATCATACTTGATCGGCTACGCGCTCGCCTCCGCCATCGCGCAACTAGCGTTTGGGGTGGCGCGATGACCCTGAACTTAGAGAGCGATATCCGCGAACAGATGCGCATGGTCGACCCGGCGCAGTGGTCGACCCTGCAGACCGAGATCTGCGCGGCCATCGCGAGTGCGAAGTTCTACGCCTTCGTTGCGGAAGCCGAGCGCGTAGCCGAGTTGGTTCGGTTCGGTCTCATGTCGCGCGCCGCCGCCGCGGATCATCTGCACACTGCCGCGATCTACAATGAGCTCTATTTCGAGCACGGCATCGAAACGATTCAAACGGTGATGGTCGCCGCCATGGCCAGCGGGGGGCGCGACGATGCTTGATCCTGACCGAATATCGAATCCCGAGTTAGACGCGCTTGCCCTAGCTATCGATCGTAAACAGGTCTCGGCAATCAATTACGACGACTTCCTCCGCCGAGATTTTCCCCCGCGGGAAAACTTGCTCGCGCCATGGCTACCGAAGGCAGGGCTCGCGATGGTGCATGCACCGCGCGGCATCGGCAAAACCCATTTCGGACACAACGTCGCATGGGCTGTAGCGGCTGGCGGCGCGTTCCTACGGTGGACAACCCCGTCCGGCGCCCTCCGCGTGCTATTGCTTGATGGCGAGATGCCTGGAGCACTGTTGCAACAGAGATTGCGCAAGGTGATTGAGGCGAGCGGGCTCGAGCCTCCGATGCCTGACTATTTACGCATCGCCGCGGCCGATCTTCGACGGGATCCGAATCAGGAAAAAGACGAATGACCGTGGTTGCATCTCTCTCAAAACTCTTGCCGTCGTCGCTCATCTGCCCGGGCGTCGAATCGATCGTCGCCGCCGTCGCGAAGCCTATAGCCCTGCACGATGCCGAGCGCGCGTTGGCGGAACGTGTCGCGTTCGAAGCGTCACTGACCAAGCGGCTCGGTGAGATCGAGGAACGGCTCAATTTCAGGTCGCCGCTCCCCCGTATGGTCCTTTCGAAAACCGAACAGGATGAACTTGAGGCCGAGCGAATTGTTCTTAACCGGAAAGTCTTGAACGCGCGCACCGAGGCGGGCGAACTCCGTCGCCAAGTCGCAGGGCTTATGCAGGAGCACGCTCGGTCTGTAGCGGCTTCACTTGCTCCGTTCCGCCGTAGCGCGGCCGAGCAACTCCTGGACGCTGTCAGCCTAGCCGAGCAGGCACTCGCCGATATCGACAAATCAAACAAGGCGCTGACCTCGGTCGGAATTGCACCACCCGCAGCGTTCGCCCTGCCACTCGCGGCGGCGCTGAAAGCGTTGGCGGAAAAGGTGATCATGGAGTCCCGCAATGGTTCGTAAATATATCATCGACGGCGTGCCGATGACCGCGGAGGAGGTCGGCGCGATCAAGGATCCCACCGAGTCGCAAAAGCAACAATTCATCAAGCAATCCGGAATCTCGGATGAGAAGCTGTGGGAGATTGGCGCGATGATGGAGGCTATCGCCCCCGCGTTCAGGGACTACGTTGTCAGGGCGGTGACTCCTCTGGTCGATCGCCTCATTGAGGTTGAGAAAAAGACCCTCGAAATTCAAGAGCGACCGCTCGTGCCTTGGGCGGGCACTTGGACCGCTGATAAGGAATTCACGCGCCATTCGTTTTGTAGTGACCGCGGCTCAATGTGGTACGCCCTGATCGATTCCAAAGGCGTTCGCCCCGGATCTGGCGATGGCGTTTGGAGGCTTTGCGTGAAGGCCGGGCGAGACGGAAAGGACGCAACCCGGTGACCAAGATCAACAACATCGATGCGATCATGTCGAAAGCGCGTTCTGAAGTCTCCGGCATCATCGCTCAATCGGAGGAAAAGTTCATCGTCGATACGGTCGAAAGGGGCGCGCTGACGGTCGATGAAGCTCAGGCCGTTTTGCAGGATAATCGCGAGGCGGTGCAGGACGCTTTCGAGGAAATCATGACGAGGCTTCGCGAGTGGATCGATCGCGGCGCGACCGATCTACACTAAGTGGAACACTGAATGAACACGGTCGCTGAAGTGAATACAGAGCTCTGCCGATATCGCGATGCGGCGCTGACATCGAACAAGCGCACCGGCAGGCCTCTGGCGACTAGCGTGACGTTGGAAATCAGTTAGGCCCCGCATGGCAGAAGCTCGAAGTCCTGAGGCTATGGCATTCCGGCGGCTGTACTTCACTCCCCGTTGGCGCGCCATTCGTTTGGCACAACTGAAGGCCGAGCCTTGGTGCGCGTTCTGCCTTCAGGCCGGCGAGCGCACGAGAGCGACCATTTGCGACCACGTCGTTCGTCACCGCGGCGATGAAGTCCTGTTCTGGTCGGGGCCATTTCAGAGCTTGTGCAAACCTCATCATGATAGCGCGAAGCAGAAGGCGGAGCGCCGAGGCTTCAGCGGTGCTGTGGACGAATCTGGCTGGCCCGAAGATCCGTTGCACCCCGCGAATAGCGGGCGAATGGCCCCCGGGGCGGGGAGGGTATGAAACCAGGATAGCGGGACCAAAACACCGCACGGGGGCACTTGTACGCACAGTCGCGAAACTGAAAGGACTTTAGTTGGTGAAAGGTAGAAGGCCGACGCCGACACACTTAAAGCTTGTGAAGGGTAATCCCGGCAGGCGACCGGTCAACGGACGTGAACCGAAAGCCCCGCGATCCCGCCCTTCGGCACCGGCACATATGTCTGACCGTGCGCGCGAAACTTGGGGGTACGTGACCGGCCTTCTCGATCGAATGGGCGTCCTGACCGAGGTCGATGGCGTCGCGCTAGAAATGCTTTGCGAGGCCTACGCGGATTATCTAGCCGCACGCGCTGAGCTCAAAGCTTTCGGATCCGAATACTACGCCACTGAGACTGCAGCCGGGGACAAAATGCATCGCGTCCACCCCGCCGTTGCCCAACGGAATGACGCGGACCGGAGAATACGTGCCTGGTTGGCTGAATTCGGTATGACGCCAAGTGCCCGAGCAAGAGTGAAAACGGATGGACAAACCGAAGAAGATCCGGCGGCCTCCTACTTCGAGGCCTGACCCGGCAACGGCCTATGCAATGGCCGTCACCGCCGGCAAGATCGTGGCCGGGCCGCATGTTCGCGCAGCATGCAAGCGGCACCTGAACGATCTTGAGACCGGTCCGGAACGTGGCCTAGTTTGGGACGTCGCCGCAGTAAAGCGCGTTATCGGCTTCTTCCGCGACGTTCTCACGGTGGAGGTGGAGGAGACGGCGGACGATGGCGCCGTGACCAGCCGTGCTGTGCCGTTCATCCTGCAACCGTGGCAATGCTTCATCGTCGGCTCGCTTTTCGGATGGAAGAGCAAGGACGGTCTGCGCCGCTTCCGCCGCGCCTATATCGAGGCGGGCAAAGGGTCAGGCAAGTCGCCGCTCGCCGCGGGGATCGGACATTTCATGATGATGGCGCTGGGCAAGTTACGTGCCGAGGTCTATTCGGCGGCGACAGACCGGGACCAGGCTGCGATTCTCTTTCGCGACGCGGTCGCTATGTGGCAACGCTCGCCGCAGCTCAACAAACGCCTATTGCCGTCCGGCATCAACCCGGTGTGGCAGCTTACCGATACGGCCCGCTCGTCATTTTTCAAACCTATCAGCTCAGACAAGCGCGGCAAATCGGGCATTCGGCCTTTCTGCGCGCTCGTGGACGAGATCCACGAGCATCCCGATAACGAAGTCATTGAAATGCTGCGGGCCGGCACCAAAGGCAACAGGGATGCGCTGATCCTCGAGATCACCAACTCGGGCTTTGATCGCAAGTCGGTGTGCTTCAGCGAGCACGAATACTCAATCCGTGTGGCACACGGCGAAGCGGAGAATGACGCCTGGTTCGCCTATGTGTGCGCGTTGGACGAGGGTGACGATCCGTTTGAGGACGAGGAATGCTGGCCAAAGGCAAATCCGACCCTTGGCGTCACCATCCAGCCCCAGTTCATCCGCGAGCAGGTCAACGAAGCAAGAGGCATGCCGTCGAAAGAAAGCATTGTACGCAGGCTGCACTTCTGTCAGTGGACTGACAGTGCCACGGCAGCCTTTTCGCGCGCCGCGCTGGAGGTTGTCTTCGGCGAGGTCGACGCGGATGCACTCACGGAGCGAGGCTATCCCTGCTTCGGAGGCCTCGATCTCTCTCGGGCGAATGACCTGACAGCGTTCACCTTGACCTGGCTGCTCGACAAGACGGTGGACAAGTGGCGCTTCGCCTCTCGGACATGGTTTTGGACTCCGAAGGACACTCTGCACGAACGCGCCAAGGCCGATCGCGCGCCGTATCCGCTCTGGGTCGAGAAAGGATTCATGGAGGCGGTGCCTGGCCGACGCATTGGCTATGGCTGGGTCGCAGATGCGCTCGGCACGATCTGCGCGAAGTATCAGCCCGTCTCCATCGGTTGTGACCAGTATGGGCTCGAGAACCTACGCGAGCAAATGTCTGAGCGCGGACTTTCTCTTCCGTGTGTTGTTCATCCGCAGGGATTTCAAAAACGCGTCATCTCGGAGACCAAGGGAAAAATCGAGACGGGCGCCGAGGAGGTCTATCTGTGGATGCCTCACAGCATCAATCAGCTGGAGGCCGCGATCATCGAGGAGCGCATCGTCATCGACAAGAACCCCGCTATGACCATGTGCCTCGCAGGGGTCATCTATGAATCCAACCGGACCGGGCACCGCATGTTTGCCAAGGATAAGGCCACTAACCGCATTGACGGCGCCGTCAGTCTCGCCATGTCGATCGGCATCGCGACCTGCAGCGGTGGCGAGAAGAAGCCCAAAAAGTACCAAATGATTTTCATATAGGAGTTGCCGTGGAGCAGAAATTCGACATTGAAGAGACGATCAAAGCATACCAGCGAACGTATGCGCGGTGTCAGTTCGTCGATCCTGACTACGCACGACACTGCCTGACGATGATCGAGTTATTGAAGATGGATCAAATGGAAAGTCACCACTTTAGGAAGATCGCCGGGAGCTCATATCGGATGAGCTAGCTGCGTCACTTGATCCGGCTCTCCGCGTTCCCGACGGCAATGAGAGCTTGGCCGATCTTCTCCTGCACGGCTTCAAGTGCGACGCGCGCGGCCAACAACGATGTTTGAGCCTTCCAAAGCTCGTAGGGCGATGGATATGGAAATGGCGGTGGTAATTCTTCCGCAGGCGCGGTGTGCACTTCTGGCGAGCGCTGTCCCGTGTTGATTTCAGCCACCCGACCACTATTGACCAGAAAGCAAGCCGCAATGTCGCTCTGTTCGTCACCGCGAATCAACATCCCCTTGATCAGGGGTACCATCCAATCCTCCAAAGGCTTTGGCATCCTCTACTCTCCTGCCTGTCGGCCAGCAGGTCAACGCGATTAGCCGGGCGGTGGGTATGGGTCATCGCCATAGGTCCACTCGGTCCTAATTTTGTTGTCCTCTCCTTGAACCAGAACCTGAGCATCGCGTCCTACCTGCCCCTGTATGTGGGCTGCGTGGACTGCGACAAGGATTGCCTCTTTCTGAGTATCGTAGGGGCCGCCGAACTGCTCGCCATCGAGCACAACACTCCACAGGCCCTTATCTTTATGGAGGAGCGTGACGAAGTATTTGATACGAGCCATAGAGTTTCCCTCCGGCATCGCCACTATGATCGAGACGTTGAAGCGGCCCGAATCTTTGCAAACCTGACGCGGTGGCATCAACTACCGGATCTGGTGGCTTCCGCCGGTGGGGGCATCATCCGAGCGCCGGCGGGGGACGGCCTACGGCCCGCTTGCGATAGACGGGAAGGAATAAAGCTCCTCGAACTTGCCATCGACGATGATCCCAGCGGACCATTGAGAGAACTGCACACATTCGTATTCAGCTATTTGATCAATCGCGCCGTTCTCAACATTGAACGTGCTGTACTGGGATCGTTGCTCATAGCGGCCCCGAATGAATCGCTGAGTGCCAACGCAGATTAGCCCAGCGCCAGTGACCGCGGCCGTGAAGCTCGACAGCTTTAGCCGCAGAACGGCATCAGGAAAGTGGATGAATGTTTGATGCATCAAGCCGCCGACTTGGATCCAGGGGATGTCCCGGGTTCTGTTGAATTTCTGAAGAGGTCGGCGTTGCCCACCTTGAGCCGGTAGGCTCGGGGTGCTGATTCCACAAAGGAGAGCAACGCCATGACGAGAGATATCACACCGGCTGGTGCGCCGGCGACCGGGGCTGTGGACGAAGCGTTTGCAGAAGTGCGGGCGAGCTTCGATCGGTTCTGCCTTGCGGCAGGGATCGAGGCGCTCGGCACGATGATGGAGGCGGATGTCACGGCGGCCTGCGGGCCGCGCCACGGTCGCAACGCGGCGCGGCGGGCGCACCGTTGGGGCCGAACGCAGGGACGGATCGGCTTCCACGGCGGCAAGATCGAGGTCGAGCGCCCGCGGGTCCGGGGCGTGGACGGCCGCGAGGTCACGATCCCGAGCTGGGAAACGGCGGCGCAAGAGGACTGGCTCGGTCGCTGGGCGATGAACCTGATGCTGATCAATGTGTCGACGCGCCGGTTCGGCCGCGCTGTCCGGCTGCCCGAGGGTGACGTGCCGGCACCGCCCGGATCGGGGGTTTCGAAGTCGGCGGCCTCGCGGAGGTTTGTAGCACTGTCGGCGGCGCGGCTGGCGCCTTTGCGAGCTTTCCTCTGTAATCGTCACCATTTGGCACCACAAAGTGGAACGACCCGCTTTGAATGTCGCCGCCAACTAGCCTCCCGATTTAGGACACTAAGCGCCTGTTGCCTTCTGCTCGCCCTGAGCCGATAGTCCCTCGGACAGATTTGTTAAGCGCTCAATATTCTCGTCTGCTTTACAGGCAGCGAAGAGGACGTCCCAACTGTCGGGAGGATTCCCGTCATCCAACATCCTCTTAAAGACGGCATAGGCATCGCTTTTCGCCCCGCGCGTCCGCAAGGTTTGTTCGTCGTTGACCCACGAAAAAATAATTACCTTAAGCCCGTTCTTCTGCATGTAGCGGAAGAAGAGCCGAAATCTTCCGTTTCCGAATTTCGCCCGAAACCAATGCGTGTAAGTATCTCCAAGGGTTTTGCCTTGCCGATATACATCCCGCGTTGGGTCCTGGGGAATTTGCTCAAACGCAATGCGGGCCAGGGCCGCAAGTAATTTAGCGTTGGCCTTGGTTTTGTACGCCGCAGGATTCTTTTCCTTGTCGCGTTCAACGGCAGAAATCAGCCGCTGAAGTTGATCAAGAAAAAGAGGATGGGCATACAGTGCCCATCCATTGATGGTAAGGGGCGGCGTCAGAGGTCGACCTCGCCCTCGATTGCATCGTCAGGATCAATCTTGATATCACCAACGAGCGCTTCAATGTGCTTAGCCAAGTCTGGCGGGAGCCCACGGACGTGTCCGGGGTTCCGTTGAATATCGCGTGCCAAAAAGCCTAAGAAGGCGGTGATGGCAGGATCGTCCCCCGCATCGTCAGCCCGACGCAAGGTTACGCCGCTGTCCGCAACTTCATAAGCAATCTTGTCGCCTTCGCTCAGCCCCAGCGCTTGGCGTACAGGCTTTGGCACCGTTGTTTGCCCCTTGGACGTAAGGGAGCTGAATTCAACGAAGCCGACGATGTCTCCGTATCTCATGGCTACCTTTCCTTCCGGCACACTCAAAAGTAAGGATTTTTCCTTACTCCGTCAATGTCCTTAAGAAGGAAAGGTTTCAGAGGGATTAAGGTCTGTGCGCCTAATCACGCCCACCCACAAAGTTCCGCTTCACCTCGGGCCGGCTTGTTCGGTTCTGGCGGCAGCACCGCGTCAATCAGGCCACCGAGTCGCCCCCCTTGCGCACCGACGACTACAAAGAATTTGTCGGCTGTATCGCCATCGTCGAACTCGAAACCAGCCCAATGCAGGACTGATCCAGGTTCTATGGCGTCGTCGCTCATGCAATTCCTTTGAGAAGCTCCCTTCGATCTTCCAATTCATCCCGTGAAATAGTTGGGGAATCCTTTAGCAGAGCCTCTCCGTTCAAAATCAGATCGGGCGAAATTAGTTTCCCCGATCCTTGCCCCTTATCGCCATAGGTAGTTCGCCACGGCTCTCCTTTGCGGTGGGAAAACTCGCTCATATCTTCGGCTTTTAGATCACGAAAGAACTCGGCAACCGTCTCGATAATCTGTAGCTCTCGTTTTGAGAAATACTGCTTGTCGAATTTGCTCTTAGCCTTCAGGTCGCGGCGCAGCAGCGCATCATTTATATCGTCTTTGATCTTGTGAATCGCGACTGCCGATTTAAGGTCGGCATCTCCCCCACGTTTGATTTCATCAAACAGTTTCGTGGGTACAGGCCCTTTTGGAAGGGCTCGATAATCAAGATTGAAGATCGTTCTGCCAGTTTGGCGGAAGTGCTCAAAGTCAGCGAAATTCAGGAGCTTGAAAAGCTTTAGGGTGTGACAATGATTTGTCGCACCTAAAAAATAGATGATCGCATTGAGTAGCTTTTCCCGGTCTCGCGATACAAACATGGGTTCTGATCAGGCGGGAGGGAAGATAAGCGTGACTATCATTGCATTGGTCGGGCTCCCGCGCCTGTAATTTCGACGCAACACGTAAAAATTTGTTCCATGAACAAATGGTGAACAAATGATCTGCGTCAAGTTAGAGCGAGACGAGCAGGTGAGAATTTTCTCTCAAGTTGAGAGAAAATCGGTTGGACGGCCGGAAGGTGGGGTTCGCTCGGTTTACGCGGCTGCCTCTGGCCCCCAGGGCGGTCGGCCGGAAGGAGGTGTCTGCGCTGCATCGCGCGA
This sequence comes from Bradyrhizobium sp. USDA 376, assembly GCF_054063675.1. Lineage (NCBI taxonomy): Bacteria > Pseudomonadati > Pseudomonadota > Alphaproteobacteria > Hyphomicrobiales > Nitrobacteraceae > Bradyrhizobium > Bradyrhizobium sp. USDA 376. Next base: position 5,519,582 of record NZ_JBSSGN010000001.1, on the reverse strand, counting down.
GCTCGGAATTCGGGAGATAGGTCGAGCCAAATTGACGCGGTCACGTTTGTTCCCCTTTGCGGCCCGTTAATGTTTGACTAGTATTTTCCCGTTGAGGCGCGGTTGAGGCGCGGCAAAAAGCGTTCCTGGGGCATGGGAACGCCGGTTGGCCCCGGCTGTTACTCCACCCCCGGTTGACTTTTCCTTGCGAATAGCGGCTCTATATAGGGGTTGTTAATGCCTGCCACCGTCCATCACACTGAGATTGACATGACCATCCCCGCTTTTTGGGCGCGATTTCTCGTGTTCGTGAGCTTGGCAAAAGCTGCCATAGCTGGTGCAGGCGTGGCCGTTGCCGTCCTTGGTGCTCTCGACATTGCTTTCGCGGCGACCGCTCGGGAATTTCTGGATCAGGTAAGGCCCCATTTCCTCGATTTCGCGGCTATTGGCGGCGGCCTACTTGGGGTGGTGGTACGGACCGTGCTCGCCCGATGAGGTCGTGTGCTCGATATCGTCCTTGCAGTGGTATTGCTGCCGTCTAACTCAAGTGAATTGGCCGCTTACTACCTTTTCTGGATATCGCTTTATTTGATCGTCAACGTCATTTGGGACGTTAAGACGAAACGCACGCCTGCTTTTCACTTGGACCGCTTCAAGGAAAAGGGCGATGTTCTTTTCAGTGCATCTAGCTTTTGCTCAAGCCTCTTGATCCTAGTCGGGTTGTTGAGCCCGACGGTAAGACAGCTCGGCAAGGACACAATTGTTCCTCTCGCCCTTGCCGGGTTCTCTGGACTGATCAGAGCGGTGCCGGCGATTTGTCCGTACAAATCGACCGACCCGCTCAAAGAGGACTAGTTCTTCCCGCCCTGAATTACCGTGAACTTCCGTCCCCCCATGCCGAGGCGTTCATTCGCTTTCGGGCGGATCCGGCGCGATGTTGTCGTCCGCGCAAAAAAAGAGGCCCGGAAACAAACCTCCGAGCCCCTGAACATCAGTTAGCGATTTTCTCGCTATGATGCGAAAGCATCGCTTTGAGCATGTCGCTCAAGTAGCTCTGGCCATCAGGGAATTCCCAAAAGCCAATGCGGCGTTTGTATTCTGACCAAACCTCGCTGAACGATCCGAGGTCTCCCTCGTAACTTTCGGCGAAGGCGTCTAGTCGACGGTGGATTTCCGAGCCTTGTAGTGCACGGACTTCCCCCGCTAGCTTTTCCAGCAGTTCGGCGGCTTCAAGGTTGCGCCGATCGTCTGGATATTCTCTGGCCTTCTGTCTCCGCCATTCGGCGGAATACCCAAGGTCCTGCGCTTCTAGTTCTAGATCAAACATTAGAACGCTCCTGGCTGTTTTAATCACACAGTGGAGCGCCGCATGCTGTGTTTGGCCCTTGCGGGCAGATCAAGTCTGGCAGCGCAGGGCTAGGATTGTCACAACCAGCAGGCGGTCGCAAGAGGACGCGCGCGAAAGCCGCCCCAGAGGGGCTTGGCAAAATCTCCGATTGGGAAGTTGCCGGCCAGTTCGCTCATTTTTTCCCCTTCGGGCCGATCTTCTGCAGATCCTCAGCCATGTCATCCATAGCGCGAAGGGCCCTTTCCGGACTCGAGCCTGCGCCCTGTCGCCGCTGCGGCTTAGACAGGCCGATCTCGACCAACCGGCGGACGGCTTCGGAGCGAGTTGGCTTGTCGGGCTGTTGTGCCGCCCATGCATCAAGGTCTGCCATGAACTCATCGGAAAGCCGAAACGTGCGCGCAGGGTCCCTACCCGTTGCGGGGCGACCTGCGCCGGGTCTCTTTCCGCCGACAGTTTTTGGTATTGCCTTTTTCACAATTTGGTAATACCCTATTCAGGCTTGAAAAACAAGCGGCTCACCAGCGGTGTCGTTACCACCTCTGACGAGCCTGACCTCGATCACTGAAAGGGCTTTCAAAAATGACCGAAGCTGATCGCGTGTTTAACACGCCACACACAAACACGTCTGCAATTCGTAAGGAATTCGCAAGCCTTGCTGAAGCTGAAGCCTTCCTTCAGTCCGAGGGCTTCCACTTGGTCCCGGATTCCTGCAACTGGACCAACGCTGCGGGCGACGATGCCGGCGTGTACGCGGTCGACGGCCGCTATGGCGCGGTGAAGGCTTGGCGCGTTGAGATCAAGCGGAGTAGCGGCGGCGCTGTTGAATCCGAGGACGCGCCGTCGCGGCGCCGCTTCTTGTCCCAAGCCGCTGGCGTGGCCGCTGGTGGCGCCGTTATGGCACTGGCGGCAATTCCGGCCACGGTAGGCGAAGCGGCATCTGCCGCCTCTGTGGCCTCGCCTGGGGCCGACAGCGAGCTCCTGAGGCTCGAGGAGGAGATCTTGCAGGCCTGGGAGGCGTGCCACGCCAACGATGACGAGCTCTACGGGGCGTGCGGGCTCGATGAGCTTCGGAGGGCGGAATACGACCGGCTCCTGGCGCAAGAAAAGGAGCGCGGCAGCTACATCAGTGCCCGGGAGCGCTGGGACGTCGTTTACCAGAATCCTGAGGTCCGGCGGCTCGATCAGCTCGTGGTTTTAAGCGAACAGCACTTCGAAAGGATGGCTGGGCTTGTGGAGCAAATGTGGGGTATTCCGGCCAAGACGGAGGCCGGCCGCTCCGCGAAGGTTCAGGTTCTTCTGACCTGTGTCATGGATTGGCGCGACCCCGACGAGGCCATGGACTGGCGCCCCCTTATGGCGCGCCGCTTGCTGACTGATCTCGTGACGGGGGTGAGCCGATGACCCGCCCCATCGACACCTACGGCGTTCAGGAGGTCTTCTGCGAGGCGCTGGCGCGCGTTGAGCGCATTGGGCCGAACCGGCGGCTGGTGTTCGTGATCACCGTGCCCAATAGCGACGGCACCAAAGAGCAGGTTGCGGTGGTCAAACTCGCACTGTCGGCTAACGCAGCATTCCATGCCGCCCAAGCAATTCTCAACGATGGCGGAGAGCCGTTGGCTGCGCTTGAAAACGTATCGACTGCTTGGGCGAACTGACATTCAGTCGCCCCCAGATCATGCCCGTCGGCTTCCTTCGGCCGGCGGGCTTCTTTTTGGCACCGCGATTGGCACCCAACATGAAAGGCTTGGAGGCTTTAGGGACTATCGAGGACGGGACCGTGACAGTACAACTTTCCTTACAACACGCCCTTTCCCACCGGAAAAGTCAAGCGTTGTCCGTCCAGTCCATCATCGGGGCCGTGGCGACTCTTCGATCTAAGCCATTCATTTTTCTGAGATATTTCGCACCTGATCGATCCGATATGCAATTGGACCGATTGAGAAATCCGGTTTGACGAGGCTTCTGTTACCGAGCTCTTCTAAGGCCATATATGCCCGAATTGGAAGGGGAAACCACATATTCGGATTTTCAGTGCACACGTCACGGACGAGAGCAAGGCGTGCACAGGCTGGGGCCAGAAATTTCCCCCGCATTCGGATCCCAGGCCGAACGATTATACTCACTTTGCGACCTGAGTATAAGTTGCGCTCTTGCTACGGAATGGAAAGGCCTCGCACGACATCTCGTCACCGATCTCGTCGGAACGAGCATCCGTATCGAAGCCCATATCACTCGCTTGCTCCGTCTCACCAAACCTTCTTCCGCAGACTGCAGCGTGCAATTCGACGGTTGAAAAATTCATTCTTCGCCGCTATTCGCAGAAATGACGCAAGATCGGCATGTCGCCGCAATTTTTACAGCAACACGTGTGGATCGAGATACTTGATCAGAGTTCCGCCGGCACCATCTGCTCCAACTTCGAAAGCGCCCGCTGAGTACTGTCCCAGGAGAGCGATATGAGCTGTGTGCGTACCATCGCTTATGCTGAGCATTCCCCCGTCGCCCGCTGCATTTGCGGCATAACTGGCCGTCGTTCCTGCACCTGACAGAATATCGGCCAGGTCGAGTTGATCGTCCGCGTTTAGACCGGCGATGGCCCCCGTGAAATTGATGGAATGATCGAGCTTCAGGGTTCCGATCGCATCAAAGTCAAACTTTACGTCCGCTGATGCCATGCCGCCCAGTTCGAGTGTTGCTGTGCCACTAATCTGCGCCGCGCCTCCCATAACATCGTGGTTGGCAATGATGTTGCCGCCATTGGCCCAGAGCAGACCGAAGTTGGAAACCGCGCTGTCGATCACCAAACCGCCGAGGCCGGTCGCCTCCAAGGTACCGGAATTGATGACCGCGTTCGCTCCGGTATCGATCTCCAGCGAATTGATCCCAGTCGCGATGATGGTGCTTTGGTTGACCAGCGTCATGGTGCCCGCGCCGAGCTGACCGGCGCCGGAAATCGTATTGTCGACGTTGGTCAGCGTCACGTCGGAAACCGCACCGCTGATGACATTTCCGACGTTGTCGGACAACAGCACTTGACCGCCGCCCTCAAGCGATATGCCGTGTTCGATGAGCCGCAGGTCGGTCTCATTGCCGGTCGAACTCAGCGAAATTGTTCCTGTATTCTGGATGATGCCGGACAACGGCAGGATTGCGCCATCGCTGATGGTCATCGTGACGGCGTTGTCGACCACGGGTGTCTGATCGAATACGAAGTCGTCGGCCGAGAGCGAGCCGGCGTCGATGCCGTCCAATGTGATTGTTTGACCATCACCCAGCGTAATCACGGCATTTCCGACCGCGTCATTCGCCGCATGCGCCTGGATGTCGGTGAACGCCGTGAACCCGGCGTAGCCGATCAGGTCAATCTTGTCGTGGATCAGATCGAAACTGTAGACGACATCGTGTCCGATTGGCTGCGAGAACACGAGCAGATCGTTGCCGCTCGAGGCGGTGAGATTATCATCGCCGGAGATGGCAAAGATCGGATTGCCTGGTGCGTAGGCTTCGACGTTGTCGAGAACGGTCGCTCTTCCCGTGCTGCCGTCGGCATTCATCCAGGTCTCAACGACGTTAAGCACGAGTGCACCGGAATAAGACAGCGGCGTCGTCACAGTCAGCGAACCGACGTCATTGGTCACCAACGTCCACGAACCGTCGGAATTGTTTGTTCCTCCGCTGATGGTCCAATCGGACGGAACTCCAGCTATGGTGATCGACACCTCGCCATGGTTTCCGGTGGGATCAGTCAAGCCCAAGTTGATGGGCTCGCCCGCGATGCCTGCCGGCGCCTTGTGCGTCTGCGAGGAAGAATTCCCCGCAGTATCGGTTATCGTCACCGTTATGGAGTCGTTTTGAAGGTTCGCTCCATTGTCGATGCTGTTGAACGTCCAGGTGGTGCCATTCTTGGTGATCGAACTCCACGTCAGGTCCCGGTTTTGCGTGTTGTCAAAGATCCTGAAGGTGGCATTTGGATCGTCGACCCCCGTTACGACAATGCGCTTGTTCGAACCGCCCGATGTAACGTACGCCCAACTCGAGAATGTTGGTTCCTGCCGGTCGATGGAGACGGTGTCAGATCCCGCGCTGCCGAGATTTCCAGCCGCGTCGGTATAGCTCCCCGCAGTCACCGACACCGATCCCGTTGCAGCGACGCCGTCCGTTGCCGTGAAGGTGGCGTGATAGTGCGTGGCATCGTCCTGGGTCAGGCCGCTGATCGTGCCGTTGGTCGCCGCGATATCGGCGGCCGTGAAGCTCGCGCCCGGTGCCTCGCTGAAGGTGAAGGTCACGTTCGAGCTTGGCGTACCGTCGCTCAGCGACGTGGCCACGATATCGACCGCAACCGTCGGATTGAGCCGATCGATAGTGACCGTATCCGTTCCCGCGCCGCCGAGATTGCCGGCGGGGTCGGTATAGCCCCCCGCAGTCACCGACACCGATCCGGCCGCAGAGACGCCGTCCGTTGCCGTGAAGGTGGCATGATAGTGCGTGGCGTCGTCCTGCGTCAGGCCGCTGATCGTGCCGTTGGTCGCCGTGATGTCGGCGGCCGTGAAGCTGGCGCCCGGCGCCTCGCTGAAGGTGAAGGTCACGTTCGAGCTCGGCGTGCCATCGCTCAGCGACGTGGCCGCGATATCGACCGCAACGGTCGGGTTGAGCCGATCGATAATGACCGTATCCGTCGCCGCGCCGCCTGGATTGCCGGCGGCATCGGTATAGCCCCCCGCAGTCACCGACACCGATCCGGTCGCAGAGACGCCGTCCGTTGCCGTGAAGGTGGCATGATAGTGCGTGGCGTCGTCCTGCGTCAGGCCGCTGATCGTGCCGTTGGTCGCCGTGATGTCGGCGGCCGTGAAGCTGGCGCCTGGAGCCTCGCTGAAGATGAAGGTCACGTTCGAGCTCGGCGTGCCATCGCTCAACGATGTGGCGACGATATCGAGCGCAACGGTCGGCGGCGTAGCGTCGATGACTTGCGCAGTGGCCGACCCGGTGCCGACCACCAGATTCTCGAAGTTTCCACCTTCGGTCCCCGTGATCGTCGCGGTCAAACTCGACGAGTTGGGGGTGCTGACGATCAGTGTGCCCGTGGTCTGGCCGTTGGCGATCGTGATGTCGCCCTGGTCGGTATGGACCGTGGTGATGCCTTCCGAGGCGTTCGACAGCGTCGCCGTGAACGTGATGGTTGGATCGTGGTCGGTCACGTCCGATGTGGAGAGGTTCACCGTGGCATCGGTGATGGTGTCGTTGACCTGGGCCGTCGCCGTGCCGGTGCCGACCACCAGGCTCTCGAAGTTGCCGCCCGAGGTGCCCGTGATCGTCGCGGTCAGACTCGTGGCGTCGTTGTAGACGTCATCGCCATTGCCCGAGGCGATCACCAGCGTTCCGGTGGTCTGGCCGTCGGCAATCGTGATGTCGCCCTGGTCGGTATGGACGGTGGTGACGCCTTCCGAGGCGTTCGACAGCGTCGCGGTGAACGTATAGTTGGCGACGGCGCCTTCGAACACCGTCGAGGCACTGAGATTCACCGTGGCGTCGGTGATGGTGTCGTTGACCTGGGCCGTCGCCGACCCGGTGCCGACCACCAGGTTCTCGAAGTTGCCGCCCGAGGTGCCGGTGATCGTCGCGGTCAGCGATGATGCATCCTGATAGACGTCCTCGCTATTGCCCGAAGTGATCACCAGCGTCCCGGTGGTCTGGCCGTCGGCAATGGTGATGTCGCCCTGGTCGGTATGGACCGTGGTGACGCCTTCCGAGGCGTTCGACAGCGTCGCCGTGAACGTGTAGTTGGCGACCGCGCCTTCGAACACCGTCGAGGCACTGAGATTCACCGTGGCGTCGGTGATGGTGTCGTTGACCTGGGCCGTCGCCGACCCGGTGCCGACCACCAGGTTCTCGAAGTTGCCGCCTGAGGTGCCCGTGATGTTGGCTGTCAGACTCGTGGTGTCGTTGTAGACATCCTCGCCGTTGTTGGCGTTGATCGCCAGCGTCCCAGTGGTCTGGCCATCCGCGATCGTGATGTCGCCCTGGTCGGTATGCACCGTGGTGACGCCTTCCGAGGCGTTCGACAGCGTCGCGGTGAACACGTACTGCGCCGACGCCCCCTCGTCCTGGGTCGAGGCGCTGAGATTCACCGTCGCATCGGTGGTGGTGTCATTGACCTGGGCCGTCGCCGAGCCGGTGCCGACCACCAGGTTCTCGAAGTTGCCGCCTGACCTCCCCGTGATCGTAGCCGTCAGGCTGCTGGCGTCGTTGTAGACGTCCTCGCCGTTGCCTGAGGCGAGCACCAGCGTCCCAGTGGTCTGGCCGTCCGCAATCGTGATGTCGCCCTGGTCGGTATGGACCGTGGTGACGCCTTCCGAGGCGTTCGACAGCGTCGCCGTGAACACGTACTGCGCCGACGCCCCCTCGTCCTGGGTCGAGGCGCTGAGATTCACCGTGGCATCGGTGATGGTGTCGTTGACCTGGGCCGTCGCGGAGCCGGTGCCGACCACCAGGTTCTCGAAATTGCCGCCTGACGTCCCGGTGATCGTAGCCGTCAGGCTGCTGGCGTCGTTGTAGACGTCCTCGCCGTTGCCCGAGGCAATCACCAGCGTCCCGGTGGTCTGGCCGTTGGCAATCGTGATGTCGCCCTGGTCGGTATGGACCGTGGTGATGCCTTCCGAAGCGTTCGACAGCGTCGCCGTGAACACGTACTGCGCCGACGCCCCCTCGTCCTGCGTCGAGGCACTGAGATTGACCGTGGCGTCGGTGATGGTGTCGTTGACCTGCGCCGTCGCCGACCCGGTGCCGACCACCAGATTCTCGAAATTGCCGCCTGAGGTGCCCGTGATGTTGGCGGTCAGCGACGAAGCATCCTGATAGACGTCTTCGGCGTTGCCCGAAGCGAGCACCAGCGTTCCGGTGGTCTGGCCGTCGACAATCGTGATGTCGCCCTGGTCGGTGTGCACCGTGGTGATGCCTTCCGAAGCGTTCGACAGCGTCGCCGTGAACACGTACTGCGCCGACGCCCCCTCGTCCTGGGTCGAGGCGGTGAGGTTGACCGTCGCGTCGGTGATGGTGTCATTGACCTGCGCCGTCGCCGAGCCGGTGCCGACCACCAGGTTCTCGAAGTTGCCGCCCGACGTTCCCGTGATCGTCGCGGTCAGATTCGTGGCGTCGTTGTAGACGTCCTCAGCGTTGCCCGAAGCGATCACCAGCGTCCCGGTGGTCTGGCCGTTCGCGATCGTGATGTCGCCCTGGTCGGTATGGACCGTGGTGACGCCTTCCGAGGCGTTCGACAGCGTCGCCGTGAACACGTACTGCGCCGACGCCCCCTCATCCTGCGTCGAGGCGGTGAGGTTGACCGTCGCGTCGGTGATGGTGTCGTTGACCTGCGCCGTCGCCGAGCCGGTGCCGACCACCAGATTCTCGAAGTTGCCGCCTGAGGTACCGGTAATTGTCGCGGTCAGATTCGTGGCGTCGTTGTAGACGTCCTCAGCATTGCCCGAGGCGATCACCAGCGTTCCGGTGGCCTGGCCGTTCGCGATCGTGATGTCGCCCTGGTCGGTATGGACCGTCGTCACCCCCTCCGAGGCGTTCGACAGCGTTGCCGTGAACACGTAGTTTGCTGCCGCGCCCTCCAGCTGCGTCGACGCGCTCAGATTGACGGTGGCATCAGTGATGGTGTCGTTGACCTGGGCCGTCGCCGTGCTGGTGCCGACCACCAGGTTCTCGAAGTTGCCGCCCGAGGTACCCGTGATTGTCGCGGTCAGACTCGTGGCGTCGTTGTAGACGTCATCGCCGTTGTTGGCGTTGATCGCCAGCGTACCGACCGTCTGGCCGTTGGCGATCGTGATGTCGCCCTGGTCGGTGTGGACCGTGGTGATGCCTTCCGAAGCGTTCGACAGCGTCGCCGTGAACACGTACTGCGCCGACGCCCCCTCGTCCTGCGTCGAGGCGGTGAGGTTGACCGTGGCGTCGGTGATGGTGTCGTTGACCTGGGCCGTCGCCGAGCCGATGCCGACCACCAGATTCTCGAAATTGCCGCCTGAGGTGCCGGTAATTGTCGCGGTCAGATTCGTGGCGTCGTTGTAGACGTCCTCAGCATTGCCCGCAGCAATCGTCAGCGTGCCCGTGGTCTGGCCGTCGGCGATCGTGATCACGCCCTTGTCGGTCGTGATCGTCGTCGCGCCCTGCGAGGCATTCGATAGCGTCGCCGTGAACACGTAGTTCGCTGCCGCGCCCTCCAGCTGCGTCGACGCGCTCAGATTGACGGTGGCATCAGTGATGGTGTCGTCGACCTGCGCCGTCGCCGCCCCGGTGCCGACCACCAAATGCTCGAAGTTGCCGCCTGAGGTGCCCGTGATGTTGGCGGTCAGCGACGAAGCATCCTGATAGACGTCCTCGCCGTTGCCCGAGGCGAGCACCAGCGTCCCGGTGGTCTGGCCGTTCGCAATCGTGATTACGCCCTTGTCGGTCGTGATCGTGGTCGTCCCCTGGGAGGCATTCGACAGCGTCGCAGTGAACACGTAGTTGGCAGCAGCACCCTCCAGCTGCGTCAACGCGCTCAGATTGACCGTGGTATCGGTGATGGTGTCGTTGACATGCGCCATCGCTGTCGCCGTGCCGACCACCAGGTTCTCTAGACTGCCGGCCGACGTCCCGGTGATTGTCGCGGTCAGCGATGAAGCATCCTTGTAGACGTCCTCGCCGTTCCCCGCGGCAATCGTCAGCGTGCCAGTCGTCTGCCCGTCTGCAATCGTGATCACGCCCTTGTCGGTCGTGATCGTGGTCACTCCCTGGGACGCATGATCCAAGGTGGCTGTGAACACATAGCTCGACGTCGGCCCTTCAAGCTGGGTGGCCGCACTCAGATCGACCCTTGTCGTGCCTTCGGCATTAAGCACTACAATCTGCTCGATGCCTGTAATCTTGAGATCGAGCGTCTTGAAGGTATAGGTTGAGCTGTCGGCCTGTCGGGTTTGCGTGTTGATGTGCTGCGGAAGCCAGACATTCCTGACATACGCAATCTCTGCCGAGATGGCGGCGTCGTTCAACTGGGTTGGACTCAGCCATATCTGCAGAGTGTCAATATCCGGCGCAGACCCGACTTTGCCGAGCTGCACCGCGCCATTACCCCCGTCATAGGAGTCATAGCCTTGGAAAGCATTGCCTGCGACCACGGTCTGACTGGAAACCGTACCGAGGACCGTCTGATCTGTTCCTGACCAAACAGTCCCGCCGCTCAATGAAAAGCCAGCACTCGTGATGGAGTAGGTCCCGCCCAGGACGTACTGGTTCTCAAAACCCTTGTAGATCAGGGTATCTGTCCCCGATCCGCCAAGAACGGTGTCAAAGCCGCTGCCACCATTAAGGATGTCATCTCCGGAACCACCATTGAGACGATCATTGCCTGCGCCGCCGGAGAGCACGTCGTCGCCGGAGCCGCCGACTAAATTGTCGCTGCCGGAAGTGCCTGTAAGGATGGTGGTGCCACTGGCGCTTGCCATTGATGATGCTCCAAAATGTCGTGGTACAAAATTCGCGCGTGGGTATGAATTCAGATATTTTATGAACTAGATGCCGTAACGGTTTCGAACTTTGCAGGCCTCGATTGACAGGGTGGCAATGAGTACGCGCCGTCGCAGCGCACCTCAAATAAAGCCTGCCGTGCAATCACCGGCAGTGCTTCCGCCCCCGGCGCAATATTTGTCCAAGACGGACTCGAAACTGGCCGGCCGATCGGAAGCGATCGGCGGCCCTCCAGCTCGCCTCTAAAGAAACAAGAATTTGGGAATCCCAGAGGGCGCGATTCAAACTCGGCCTTCCGAATGAAGCTAACGCGACCCAATACACACTCCTCAAACTCTGCGGACACAGAGCAGGTGTGACTGCAGTCGAAAATCAATTCACCGTGCCATTAACGCTCGTTCAAGGAAATGAGGCGAGCGTCTTGGCGACAAGCAATCGCAGCTTCTGCGCTGTGCCAGTCTGCCTTGCTATGAAAGACTCCGAACGCACTAACCTGTCCACTTCCGGTGCGGCCCTGCATTCCGCACGCGTTGAAAACTCTCTTGCTCTTAAAGTCATTAGCTTTGTGGAAGTCTCTGCCTGCGGTCACGCGTAGGCCCGGCTGAACCTCCCAACGTAAAAATTGGTTTAAACATGCCGAAAATTTGCGCATCCGTCCAGAGCCGGGGAGGATGCGCGTTCTTAACTATTAATGCCCCAGCCTTAACTATTAATGCCACAACGCCAATGGGTTACCTTGGTCGCGTGAATAGCGCCGAATCCCGGGAAACTACGGTGGTCCTTTCTGACCTCTGTTTCCGCCAGAAGCAGCTTGAGAGATTTCGCCATCGCTCAACCTCTGGCACACGGCGTCGGTTCAAGACGGGATTCCATGCTGAATTGAACAACGCCTATTCGCAGGGCTTGAAGCGATCCAATTCACTCGAATGGCGTCTTGCAAGGCCGACCGCGGGCGGTCCGACCGGCGCCCAGTTGTTCGACGACCAGCGCAACGCCAACTTGAACGAGAATATGATGGCGGACGGCGAGATGATGAACTTGCAGATGCAGCGCTGACCGGGAGAGATCAAGACATAGCTGAAAGTTTGCGCGCAGCCGATATTGCTTCCCACGAGCGATCCGGACCGGCAGGGCGGTTCGATTCCGTGCCAAGTGGTCCGAGATGGCATGGGTTACGCAGATGGTCAACGGCAACGGGGGCGTCCACTGCGTCCTTGCAAAATCCCGCTGCCCTAATCACGCCCTCGTTAGAATTGGACGCCGCGCGTCAATGCGCCATCGACAACGAGGTTCGCCCCAGTGATGAAGCTTGCCGCGCGGCTCGCCAGGAACACCACCGCGTTGGCCATCTCCTGCGGCGTGCCCATCCGTCCCGTCGGATTGAGCGCCAGCGCGGTCTTGTAGAGTTCTGGGTTGTTGTCCTTAATCATGTTCCAGACGCCCCCCTCGAAATAGGTATTGCCCGGCGAGACCGAATTGGCGCGGATGCCCTTTCCCGCAAGCTGATTGGCGAGCCCTTGAGTGTAGTGGATGATCGCCGCCTTGAAGGTGCCGTAGGGACCGGCGGCGAAATCGACCTCGCGCCCGGAGACGCTGGAGATGGTGACGATCGCGCCGGCCTTGCTCTTCTCCAGATAAGGCATGGCTGCATTCACCAGCCGCACCGTGCCCATCATGTCGGTCGAGAACTCCTTCTGCCAGCTTTCGTCATCCTGTCCGATCGCGAGCGCGCTGACATTGGCGACGACGACGTCGACGCCGCCAAGCTTTGCCGCCATATCGCCAACCCAGGCGTTCAGGACGGCCGCGTCGGCGACGTCCACCGCACCGCCATAGGCTGCGACGCCCTTGGCCTTGAGCGCAGCGACCGTACTTTCGACCTCGGCCAGATTGCGCGAGCACACACCGACATCGGCGCCCTCGGCGGCAAATGTCTCGGCGATCGCGCGGCCGATTCCCTTGGTGCTTCCGGTGACGAGAACCTTGGCGCCCTTAAGTCCCAAATCCATGGTCGGCTTCCTTTTCTTGGTTCAGTAGTTCTTCGCAGCCACTTTGACCAATCCGCGATAGCTGTGCGGCATGCGCATCGACACCAGATCCTTTCGGCGCACCACATTGGTCGGATAGACGCTGTCGAGATTGGTGGTGTCGACCAAAGCGGTAGCAAGCCCTGTGCCGCCGGCCGCGATCGCCTCCCGTCGCGGAAACGCGAACGTGTCAGGCCCGAATACGCCGCTCAGCCCGGGATAGCCACGCTTGGGATCGACCACATTGGCGAAGGCGACGAACAGATTGTTTTCGCCCGCGCGAACGCGGAGATGATGCCAGTGATGCGGATCCGGGCCGGTCGGAATCGGCTTCGGCTGTTCGACCTCCGTGCCGGCATGCGACGAACTGAAGCGTCCCTTGATCGCGGCAGGACAGGCGATGAGATCGCAACCGCGCAGCGCGAGCACCCGGCCCGCCTCCGGAAACGAGGCGTCGTGACCGATCAACAGCCCGATGCGGCCGAGCGGCGTGTCGACGACGGTCCAGCCTTCTCCGGCCGTCGCCCAGCTTCGCTCGTCAGCGGTGAGATGCGTCTTGCGATAGACCGAGATGTCCCCATCCGGCGTGACAAGGCAGGCGCTGTTGTAGAGCGTGTCGCCGGCGCGCTCCGCAAGGCCGCAGACGAGATAGAGACCCAGCTCCTCGGCGAGTTCCTCGAGGCGATCGGTTGCCGGGCCAGGTATTGGCTGCGCCGTTCTTGCGGGATTGCCGAGACCGGTCACCGCGAGTTCCGGGAACACGACGAGATCAGCACCTTCCGCGCTGGCCTTGCGCGCGAATGCCGCGATCTCCGTGAGATTCTGGTCGACGTCATCGCGAGGTGAAAATTGCGCGACACTGACTTGCGATGTCTTTCCGGCCGGCCACGGCTCGTGACCATAAAGACCGAAGAAATCGTGCGGGTTCCAGCTGAACGTGTCGGTCAAGAGCTCCGGATAGAGCTCCGGCCGGCGCTGCGCGAAAACGGCTTCGCCAAGCACGCGGCGCGCCCGCGCGGCGTCGAGATCGATTTCCGAGAGCAGCACGCCGTCGCCCTTGTCGAGCACGGCGATCACCTGCCCGTCCGGCGCGATCACGCAGCTTCCGCCGCTGAACTGCACGGTGCGCTCGAGCCCCCATCGATTGCTCTCGATGACGTAGCAGCCGTTCTCGAAGGCGCGGCTGATCCAGTAAGGCGCCGGCGTGCGCTCCGCCAGCCAGTTCGAGATGTGGCAGATGATGTCGGCGCCGCCGAGCGCCATCAGCCGTGCCGTCTCCACGAAGTGGATGTCCATGCAGATCAGCATCGCGATGCGCCCGATCGGCGTCTCGAACACCTGGTTATGCAGGTCTCCCGCCGCCGCCCATTTCGGCTCGGAGATATAGGGATGCGTCTTGCGGTGACGGCCGACGATGCCGTCAGGCCCGATCAGGACGGCTGCGTTGAAATAGATGTTGTCCTCGTCGACCTCGGGCATGCCGACGACGATGTAGCAGCCATGTTTGCGCGCCAGCGCCGCGAAACGATTTGTTGTCGGTCCCGGGATGGTCTCGACGAACGGCGCGACCTCGGCGCGATCGAACCAGCAATAGCCCGTCGTTCCCATCTCCGGCGTGACGATGAGCTTTGCGCCCGCCACCGCCGCCTGCTCGCAGAGCTCGAGCAGGCGCGCGATGTTGCGCTCCTTCTCGAACATGGTCGGCTCGAACTGGACGGCGGCGACCTTGTGAAGGGTGGACATTCCGATCGGCCTCAAGCGAGATAGGACTTCTTGATGGAGGCGCCCAACGTGTATTTGGGATCGACCATGTTGCCGAGCCTGACACGGCCAGACTGGGTCAGCAGCATGTAGGCATCGATCTCGTCGAAACCGTAATCGGCCGCCATCCAGCGGCACAGCTCGCGATAGGCAATGCGGGCCGCATCCTCCATCGGCCGGGCCGAACCGATGGTCATGATGAAGTCCTTCGTTTCCAGCCGCGGCCAGGCGATGGTCCAGTTCTTGATGAGGTCGACCTGCACCGTGGTCACGGTCGGATGCTCGATGGCGACGCCGCAGAGCTCGCCATCGCCCTGCGCGGCGTGGCAGTCACCGAGATAGAGCAGCGCGCCCTTGGTGTTGACCGGCAGGTAGATGACGGCGCCGACGCCGATATCGGGCAGATCCATGTTGCCGCCGTAATAGTCGGGGACCAGCGAGGAGATCGCCTCGATCTCCGGCGAGGTGCCGATGGTGCCGATGAAGGGCTCATAAGGCAGCGTGATCTTGTCGTTCCATTTGGTGCCGGTCTTGGCGTCGATCTCGAGCTTCTTGACCCGCTCCGGCAGCGCCGGGTTGAGCAGCGCGGTCTGCCCGGTCGAGACCAGCCCGCCGAAGTCAGGCATCACCACGGTGGTGCCGCAGGGCTGCGGCCCTCGCGGCACGATACTCTCGATGTAGACCGCAAGTGTGTCGCCCTTCTCGGCGCCGTTGACGTGGATCGGCCCGTTCTGCGGATTGAGGAACGGGAAGTTGAGAATCTTCGATGGGCTGTCGGTCTCCTTCTTGATGGCGCCCTCGAACGCGTCATGGGTCTCGGCGGCGACCACCGCACCGGGATCGACGGTCAGCACCGGCTTCACATAGGGGCCGTAGACATAGTGGTACTTGCCCTGCTCGCTCTCCGTGATGGTGTATTTCGTGCCGCGCTCGCCTTTGGCGACACCCTTGCGGGCCATGATGGAGTCTTTCTGCCAGGACATTTGCTTTTCTCCTTCTGTCGTAGGCGTCAGTCTTCAAACCGCGAGATGTCGGCGCATCTCGGCCTCGTCGTCGAGCGCCGCGCGATCGAGATTGGCGACGATGCGGCCCTTGTCCATGACGTAGCAGCGCTGCGCCATGGCGCGGATCATGTCGAGATTCTGCTCGACCAGGATGATGGTCACCCCGGTCCTGCGATTGAGCTCGACCATGTTGCGCGCGATGTCCTGGACGATGTTGGGCTGGATGCCCTCCGAGGGCTCGTCGAGCAGGATCAGATTGGGATCGGCGATCAGCACGCGTCCGATCGCGAGCTGCTGCTGCTGGCCGCCGGACATGGTGCCGGCGCGCTGGCGCCAGCGCTCTTCGAGGATCGGAAAGGCTTCGACGATCTTGCGCCGGCCGGCTTCGGGAACGCCGCCGCCCTTGATCGCAGCGCCAACAGCGACGTTCTCGCCGACAGTCAGGCGCGGAAACACGTCACGCCCTTGCGGCACATAGCCCATGCCGAGGCGCGCCCGCTTGTGCGCGGGCAGCGATTCCACCGCCTCGCCGCGATAGACGATCGAGCCGCCCATCGCCGGCACGAGCCCGATCAGGCTCTTCATCAGCGTCGACTTGCCGACGCCGTTACGTCCGATCACGGCGACGATCTCGCCTTCCCGCACCTCGATCTCGAGGCCCTGGAGCACCGGCTTGCCGCCATAGCCGGCGCGCAAGCCCAGAGTCGAAAGGATCACTTCCTTGCGCGGCATATCAAGCATGAGCCTGCCCCAGATAGATCGCCGCCACACGCTCGTCGGCAACGATCTCGTCGATCGAGCCCTGCGCGAAGACCTGGCCGAGATGCAGCACGGTGACGCGGTGCGCGACCTGCCGGACGAACGCCATGTCGTGCTCGATCGCCAGCACCGTCATGCCGTCGGCATTGAGCCGCTGCACCATCTTGCCGGTCATGTGGGTTTCCTCCGGCGACATGCCGGCGGTGGGCTCGTCCAGCAGCAGAAGGCGCGGCTTCAGGCTGATCGCCATGCCGATCTCGAGCCATTGCTTCTGGCCATGGCTGAGATTGCCGGCGATCTGCGTCTGCTCGGATTCGAGGCCAAGGAAGGCCAGCAGCCGGCCGATCTCCGCGTCGAGCTCCGCGCCGCGATGCCGGCTCTGCAGGGCGATCTCCAGATTCTGGCGGACGGACAACCCCTTGAATACGCCAGGCACCTGGAACTTGACCGAGAGCCCGCGGTGAATCCGCGCGAAGGATTTCAGCGCCGTGATGTTTTCCCCGGCGAACAGGATGTCGCCGCTGCCCGGATGATGCTCGCCCAGGATCAGGCGGAACAGCGTGCTCTTGCCGGCACCGTTCGGCCCGATCAGGCAATGGATCTCACCGGCCCGCAGTGTGAGATCCACGGAATTGGTGACGTGCAGGCCACCGAAATGCTTGTTCAGCTTGCGCAGCTCGAGCAGCGACATTAGCCGGTCCTCTGCGTGAGGCGGGTGGCGATGCGACCGAGCCAGTTCATCACCCCGAGCACGAGACCGTTGGGCGCGATCAGGACTGTGAGCACGAGCAGCACGCCCATGAAGACCAGCGCGTACTGGCTGCCGTAGATCGTAAGCGCCTGGAACGCGGCGAGCACCACCAGCGTGCCGATCACCGTCGACGTGAGGTCACTGCGGCCGCCGACCGCGACCCAGATCAGCGGCAGCGCAGCCGCCGTCATGCCCATGCTGGACGGCGTGATGTACTGCCCCCACACCGTGTAGAGCACGCCGGAGAGTCCTGCGAGCGCGGCGCCGATGACGAAGGTGATGAGCTGGTACTTGCGCACGTCATAGCCCAGCATCTCGGCCCTTTCAGGGTTCTCGCGGATGGCGACGATGACGTTGCCGAACGACGAGTTCATCAGAATGCGCAAGGCCAGATAAACAAAGACCAGAAGGCCGAGCACGAGGTAGTAGAGGCCGACATCGGCGAACAGCACGATCGGCTCACCCGGCCACGGGATGGTGAGCGGCGGCATCGCACTCATACCGTTAAAGCCGTTGAGCCGTGCACTACCGATGTGCCATTCCGGCCCAGCAGTCTGCGCCATGAAGCGCTCCAGCATCAGCGTCACCGCGAGCGTGACGATGCCGAGGAAGACGCCGGCGATGCGGCCGAAGAACATAAAATAGCCGAGCAGCACCGCGAACAGCGCGGCGATCGCCACCGCGATCACCAATGCCAGCAACGTGAAGCCGTAGGCCGCGCCGAAATTGATGGTGAGGACGCCGTAGCCATAGCCTGCGATCCCGAAGAAGGCGGTCTGGCCAAAGGAGAGCGAGCCGCCATAGCCCCAGATCAGGCAGAGGCTGAGCGCGATGAAGACCCAGACGAAGAAGTACACCGTGTTGCCGACGGTGTACCCGTCGCTGAACAGCGGATAGGCCAGCGCGACGGCGAGCACGAGCGCGAACAGGCCCCAGAAGGCCGGACCGCGGCCGACGGTCTGCGGGCCTTCGAGACGGCGAAACAGCGAGAGGAAACCGGTCACGACGCCATCACTCCGTCAGGTGCGCTCGCGCAGCACGAAGCCGGAGATGCCTTTCGGCAGAACCCGGACCACGATGATGACGGCAACCAAGAGGCCGATCTGGCCGAACAGCTGCCCCTGCCACGACGTCATCACCGATTTCACCACCGCGAGCACGCCGCCCGCGGGCGCCGTGCCGAGGAAGACGTCGGCGCCGCCGATCACCACGGTGACGAAGGCCTCCATGATGAAGGTCGCGCCCATGGTCGGCACCAGCGTCATGGTCGGCGCATAGAGACCGCCAGCAAGGCCGGCTAGCCCTGCCCCGCAGGCGAAGGTGAGGCTGTAGATCAGGCGCGTGTCGACACCGAGCGCGGCCGCCATATGCGGGACCTGGATGGTGGCACGGGCCAGCACGCCGAAACGCGTCCAGTTGAACAGCGCGTAGAGCGCAGCGAGCACGCCGAGCGCGGCGCAGAACAGCACGATGCGATAGATGGAATAGGAGTAGTCACCGACCTGAAAGCTGCCGAAGGGCGTGCCGACACCGGCCATGGTCGAGCCGACCATGATCAGCGTGCCCTGCGTCGCGATCAGGCTGAGCCCCCAGGTGGCGACGATGGTGTCGAGCGGACGGTCGTAGAGATGGCGGATCACCGCAAGCTCCACGACGACACCGACCAGCGCCGACACGAGGGTGCCGGCCAGTATTCCTAGCGGCAGCGGCAGGCCGGCATGCACGGTCGCAGCGGTGACGTAGGCGCCGCACATGATGAATTCGCCATGGGCGAGATTGATCACGCCCATCATGCCGAAGATCACCGCGAGCCCGCAGGCCGAGAGCACCAGGAATGCGAAGGCGTCGCCGAATTGATAGAGCGCCGAGAAGACGTGGGTCGCGATGTCCATGAATCAACCAGGATGTAGGAGGATGCGGCAGCGCCGCCGCAGATGTCCGTGACCGCTCCGGCGGGCGGCAACGCCAGAGGCGTGCCGCAAGCGCCGGAGCGGTCAGCCGCCGGGTCAGGGTTTCGGCGGCGGATTCGACGGCGTGTACTGGGCCATCGGATCCTTCTTGGTGAGGTCGCAGCCGGCTTCACCGAGCCAGTAGGGCTTGATGTCCTCCCAGGTCTTCGGGAACGAGATCGAATGATCGGCGCCGACCTTGGCGAGATAGATCGTGTGCGACATGTGCTGGCTCTTCGGGTCGATGCAGACCTTGCCCTCCGGCGCGTCCATGCAGACGTCGCCCATCGCGATCACCTTGCGGATCTCCTCGCGCTTGGTCGATTTCGCGCGCTCCACCATTTGCTTGTAGAGGTAGACCGCGAGATAGGAATTCTCGGCCTCCTGATTCACATAAGGCTCGCTCGGGAATTTTGCCTTGAACTTGGCATAGAACTCCTTGCTCTTCGGCGAGTCGATCTCCTCGATGTAGTTGGTGGTGACGTACATGTCCTTCAGGCTCGGCGGCTTGAAGCGCTTGTGCTCGTAGCCCTGCCCGACGTTGACCGAAGAGGCCATCGGCAGGTTGACGTTGGCCGAGGCGGCCTGCTCGTAATAGGAGGCCTGCGCGGTGCCGACCAGCAGCGTGACCACGAAATCGGGCTTGGCCTTCTGGATGTTCTGGATGCTCTGGGAGAACTGCGAGACGCCGAGCGGGATGAACTCCTCGCCAGCCATCTTGCCGCCGTTCTCCTTGACGATCTTGCGGACCCATTCCGCCGAGATCTGGCCGAAATTGTAGTCGGCGGCGAGCGTGTAGACGTTCTTGCCGTACTTCTCCATCATGTAGGGAATGAGCGTGGAGAATTGCTGCTCGGGCACTGCGCCTGTCACGATCATGTGGCCGTCGCAGACGCCGCCTTCATACTGGTTGTTGTAGAAGGCGAAGCCATTGAACTGGTCGACGATCGGGCGGTATGCCTCGCGCGAGGCCGAGGAGAAGCCCGCGAACACGACGTCGACCTTGTCGCGCTGGAGCACGCGCCGCATGAATTCCTGGTAGCGCGTATTGTCGGACTGGGTGTCGTAGGCCACGAGCTCCAGCGGCCGGCCCATGATGCCGCCGGCCTTGTTGATCTCGTCGGCGGCGAGCTGGATGGCGTGGACCTTGCCGATCGTCGCCGCGGCGAAATCGCCGGACTGATCCTCCAGCACGCCGAGCTTGATCGGGTTTTCCGCTGCGAGCGCCTGATGTAATCCGAAGACAAGCGTCCCCGTGAGGGCTGCGGCGCGCAGCCCCCGCAATACAGACTTGGTCATTTGGCTTCTCCTAGATGGCCTGCTTGTTGCCGCCTTGCAGCATGATGCCGGTCGTGCGGCCGGACGTGTCGGGCGGCTTCGCCCGCCTGCTCAGAAACTCCTCACAATAGAGTTCCATGTTCTGCCGCGCGCGCATGCTGTCGCGGCGGAGCTGGGAATAGGCGCCCTCCTCGTCGAGACTGTCCTGCTGCATCAGCAGGATGACGGCCCGGATCACTGCGCGGCGGCCGCGGCGGCGTTCCTCGAGGCCCTGCAGGCGCTCGTACATCTCGGCGCGCAGCAGGAACTGGTTGATGCCCATGAACAGAGATGTGTAGACCGCGCCGCCATGCACCGGCTTGCGCAGGAACGAGGTCGCGCCGAGATTGACCAGCGCCTTGAGTCGGCTCGGCGCCTCGACGCCGACGAGGCCGATCACGGGTACCGGCGGCAACCGCGAGGCCGGGTTGATCTCGATCGCAACCGCGCCTTCGAGATCGCCGTCGACGAACAGGATGTCGCGATCGGCCTGGAGGCTCGCAGTGTCGATCTGGGCGCGACCGTCGATGATTTCAGGATATTCGGTCGAGACGCCGAGCTTGGCCAGCGTGGTTTCGAGCGCGCTCTCCCATCCCCCTCGCCGTGTGACGACGATGGCGCGGCCGCCCTTGAAGTTCTGCAGCAGTCGAGAGCTCATGATTGCACCACTTTCAAAAGCGGAGAGCGCATTGCGCTGGCAAAGCGCGGCGACGACTGGACGAGATAGGGATCGGGCGCGATCGGCTCGCGGGATTCCAGCAGCACCTCGAATTGCCCGTTGGCGGCCGAGCGACCGATGCGCGGGGTAAGCCAGGCATGAAAGGTCTGCCGGTCGATGCGCACCTCCCCTTGCGGCGCGCGCAGCCGCTGATCGGCCACGCCGGCGCGCACGGTGCGGGCGTCATCGGTGCCGGCCTGCGACAAGGCCGCGGCGAGCAGCTTGACGGCGATGTAAGAGGCTTCGGCATCGGCCGAGGACACCGGTCCATCCGGAAAGGAGCGCGTATAGGCGCCGATGAAGGCGGCATTTTCGGGCGAGTTCAGTGACGAGAAATAGACGCTCGAGGACAGGTGTCCATCGACCGCATCAGGACCGATCTCCGGCAGTTCCGGTTCCGACAGCGTGCAGCTCGCAACCGGGATTTCCACAGCCTGGTCGATGCCCCGCGCGCGGCAGGCTACGCGGAACGCGCGGAAGAACGCGTAGGCACTGGTGCCGATCAAATTGTTGAAGACGAAATCGGGACGCTGGTCGATGATCGCCGCGATGACCTGGTCGACCTCGGTGTCGCCGACCGAGAGATAGCGCTCGGCAAGCACGGTGCCGCCGCGCGCCGTCAACGCCTCGCGGAAGATGCGATTGTTCTCCCAGGCCCAGATGTAGTTGGAGCCGACGCAGAAGGCGCGGCCGCCGACGCGTGAGGCGAGATAGTCGACCAGCGGAAGGACGTGCTGATTGGGCGCGGCGCCGGTGTAGATGACGTTATCGGAGCTCTCGAACCCTTCGTAGTGCGAGGGATACCAGAGCAGGCCGTCGAACTTCTCAAAGCAGGGAATGACCTCCTTGCGGCTCGACGAGGTGTAGCAGCCGACAACCTGACGGATGCCCGAATTGAGCAGTTCAAGGCTGAGTGAGCGATAGCGCGCGAGGTCGCCGGACGGATTGACGACGACAGGCTCCAGCTCGATGTCGGAGCTGCTCGCATTGACCTCCTGGAACGCCAGCAATGCACCATTAAGGATCGAACGCGCGACGACGCTGTAGGATCCAGTCGTCGAGAACATCACTCCTATTCGATACAGCTTCCGCGTCATCACTCGATCCAAAAACAAAAAAAGCGCCCGCCGGCTGTCAAGCCGAGGGCGCCCTCGCCGCCAACCAAACACGCTGGGAAAGCGTGGCGTTGGAAATGATTGAACTCGTCGCGTTGATGGGCCGTGTTGCCCTACGCTCGCCCGATACGGTCGTTGAGATCGAATATGATGTCAAGCGCGTTGTTGCAGCGAGGATTGCCGCAATTCGTGCCGGCGTGTAGCAAAACTGTGCAAGGCGGTTCACGACCGCGGAACGGACCTACCAAGCCGGCCGGCACGGCTGCGGGTCAAAACACTGCCCGTACAGAGTGGTAGGCGCGGCCAAGATAGATCAGGTTCTCCGTCGAACCAGCCTGCAGCGCAACAACGCGACAAAACAACACATCATGCGTGCCGACGGTCGTGACATTAACGATCCGGCAGTCGAAGGCAACCGCGCAGCCGGCGAGAACGGGCGCCCCCGTTTCGAGCGTCGACCATGTCGCCGCCGCGAACCGCTCCGCGGCAGGCACCTTGCCGCCAAACAGCCGCGACAGCGGCTCCTGCTGAGCCGACAGCACATTGACGCAGACGACATTGTTGCCGGTCACGCTTGCAAACGCCGAGGACGCGCGGTTCATGCACACCAGAAGCGTCGGCGGATCGTCGGTGACGCTGCAGACGGCTGACGCAGTAAACCCCGCGCGACCTGCGGGCCCATCGGTGGTGACGATACTGACTGCGGCGCCGAGGCGCGCCATCGCATCGCGATAGTCCGGCGGGGCGACGTCGTGCATCAACTCCTCACGCCTCGATCGCCGGCGCTAAGGCGATGTCGCGCATCACCTGTGCCAGCACGGAGGCGCCGGCGGCAACATGATCGGGCTCGGCCCATTCGTGTTCGACATGGCTCACGCCGTCGCGGCACGGGATGAAGATCATCGCGGTGGGGCAGATTTTTGCGAGGTGACGGGCATCGTGACCGGCCGCGGAGAGGATCGCCATGGCGGAATGCCCCTGCTCTCGTGCCGCCTCCGCGATGCTTGCCCGCAGACGCGGATCGAAGGCGTTCGAAGGAGCATCAACGAGCGGCGTCACCGTGACCGTACACGGCGAGGCTTGCTCTTGGCAAAGAGCTGTGATGCGCGCGCCCGCGGCATCGAGCACCGCATTGTCAGGGTGGCGCAGATCGATGCTAAAACTGACGCGCGACGGGACCACCGAAGGCGCGTTGGGCACAACGGCGACCCGGGCAATCGTGAACTTGATGTCGGCATCGATGGCGCCGATCTCGGCATAGAGCCCCGACGCCATCCGGGCAAAGGCCGCGAGCGCATCCCGCCTCTCCTGCTGCGCGAGCGTACCGGCGTGACCTTCCGCGCCCTCGATCACCACCTGAAACGTCTTCTTGCCCTGAATTCCGGTAACGACGCCGATGGTGCAGGCGGCCGCTTCCAGCAATGGTCCCTGCTCGATGTGCAACTCGATATAGGCTTCGGCCGCAAAGCCGAGCGGCCTGCGCGGCATATCAGGAAAAGCCTGATGCAGGCGATCGAGCGCCTCGCCGACGCTGATGCCGTCTGCATCGCGTGCGGCGCGAATCGCGTCGATGTCGCGCTCGCCGGTAAAGGCCTCCGAGCCCATCATGCCGGGGGCGAAGCGCGAACCTTCCTCGTTCATCCAGGCGACGACGATGATGTCGCGCGCGGGCTTGTCGCCTTGCTCGGCCAGTGAGACCACCGCCTCCAACGCCGCCATGACACCGGCCGCGCCGTCGAACTTGCCGCCGGTCGGCTGGCTATCGAGATGACTGCCAACGAGAACCGGCGGCGCTGCGCGATCGCGGCCGGCCAGCGTCAGGAACAGGTTTCCCGCCGCATCCGTCGACGGCGTCAAGCCCGCTTCGTGCGCCCAGCCGATCACGCGTCGCCACGCCGCGATCTCGCCGTCGCTCAATGCCTGACGGTTGACCCCGCCGGCCGGCGTCGCGCCGATCTCGGCGAGCGACATCAAGCGGGTCCAGAGCCGGTCGG
The DNA here is from genome assembly GCF_054063675.1 of Bradyrhizobium sp. USDA 376. Taxonomy (NCBI): domain Bacteria; kingdom Pseudomonadati; phylum Pseudomonadota; class Alphaproteobacteria; order Hyphomicrobiales; family Nitrobacteraceae; genus Bradyrhizobium; species Bradyrhizobium sp. USDA 376. The sequence goes on along the minus strand of NZ_JBSSGN010000001.1, from coordinate 5,495,356 downwards.
AGTTGATCAGAAGCAGGCTCGTCATCGACTACTTCGTTCGCATGATCTGGCCCGGCAGCGCGCGGGGATCGCGCGGCAGCCAGCGTCCCGCCTCCACCTGGGCGATGAACTCGGCGAGCTGCACATTGAACGCCGCCGGCTCTTCGAGATTGAGCGTGTGGCCGGTCTTGGGGAAGACCGAGAGGCCGCAGGCCGGAATGGTCTTCTTCAGGAAGATGCCGGGCTGGAGACAATGATCGTCCTCGTCGCCAACGATAACCAGCGTTGGCACCATCATCTTCTTCAGGCCGTCTTCGAGATCGTAGAAGGACGGTCGACGTGCCTGGACGCCGCGCATGGTGTTGGCGGCACCGCGATCGGAATGGGTGGCGAGGCGATCGGCGAATTCCTGCCAGCCGCGCGGATCCTTGTTCTGAAACTGGACGCGGCTCGCGCCGAGCGCGTAGATCTTCGAAAATTCCTTCGCGCCCTGCTTCTCGAAATTGTCGGCGACTTCGAGCGAGACTCCGCGGAAATACTCCTCGAACTCCTTCTCGCAGCCGTAACCGGCCCCCGCCACCGTGAGCGACAGCGCGCGCTCCGGAGTGCGCAGGCCGAAATGCACCGTGCAGAAGCCGCCCATGGAGAGGCCGACGATGTGCGCCTTTTCGATCTTCAGCGCATCGAGCACGGCGACCGCATCATCAGCGGCGATCGCCTGCGAATAGGCCTCCACGCTGTCGGGCACGTCCGACGGCGGATAGCCGCGCGCGGCGTAGCTGACGCAGCGGTGACGCCGGCTGAAATAGCGCAGTTGCGGCTCCCAGCTGTCGTGATTGCCGCCGAACTCGTGGATGAAGAGGATCGGCGTGCCCTCACCCGCCTCTTCCACATGAAGCTTCACGCCGTCCTTCGCTGTGATCATCGTCATCGGCATCGTCCCTAGAATTGCGGCGGCAGGTCGTTGAGCGTACGCGCCTGCGCAACCATGTCCGGCAGCAGCATGCAGAGTTTTTCGACCCACGCCTGCGGCACCGAGGTGCTGATCTTCACAAACCGGTCGCCGAAGCGCTGGGTGTGATAGGTGCCCTGGCGGATCATGATGCCCTGCCGGCGATAGCACTCGACCAGCGCTTCGGGACGGATCCCCGCCGCAATGGTCTCCAGCACCAGGAAGTTGCCGTGCGAGGGCATGATCGGCAGCGCCAATCCGTCGATCGCGGCCGACGCCTCCTGGATCATCGCCTTGTTGGCGCGGTCGGTGCTGCGGACCTTCTTCATCCATTCGGCCTTGACCGATAACCCCGCCTGCGCCGCGCGCTGGGCGATGACGCTGGCGCCGAGCACACTCGTGGACGTCTGCGCCAGCTCCTCGAACAGATCAGGCGCTGCGACGAGCGCACCGATCCGCAAGCCCGCAAGCCCGAGCCATTTCGAAAAGCTGGTCGAGACCACCGAGCCTTTCGGGGCCACGTGGAGCGCCGGCGTGTGGCCATCGGCAAAATCGCGGTAGGTGCAGTCATGCACCAGCAGCGCGCCGCAATCGCGCGCGATCGCAGCAAAGCTCTCGATTTCTTCTCGGGTGTAGCGAATGCCGAGCGGATTATTGGGATCGACGAGATAAATGATCGCCGTACGCTCATCGACATTCGCCTTCAACGCCTCGGGCGTCAGGCGGTAATTGCAGGCGGGATCGTAGATCGGAATCTCGATCACCTCGGCGCCCTGCTGGCGCGCGAACAGGCACGGCCACTTCCAGGTCGGGTCCGTCGTGACCAGCGTGGTGCCGGGCTTGCAGCGCGCGCGGCAGATCATCGCCAGCGCGTTGACGCCGCCCTCGGTCACCAGCGCCTCCGCGCCGGGCGTGCCGAGATCGGCGACAATCGCGGCGCGCAGCGCCTCGAAGCCAAGCGGCGGCGCATAGGCATTGAACTCGCCGGCCTCGATCGAGCGCAGCATCGCCTCACGCACGGCGGGATGGCTCTCGATATGGTTGGTGTTCTGGCCGAGCCAATAGAGCCCCGGCGTCGCCGAGAGCTCGTCGAAATAGCGGTTGCGGACCAGCGCTGCGGATTGAAACCCCGACATCGACGCCTCAGATCACGGAGCCGCGTGCGGCAATGCCGCCGTCGATCGTCACCACGGTGCCGGTGATGTAGCCGGACCGCGGCGAGGACAGGAAGGCGACGAGATCGGCGACCTCCTCCGACGTCGCGGGCCGCTTGCCCGGATATTTGTCGAACAGCTCCTCCCAGCGGCTCTCGTCGCCGAGCATGTCGATCGCCTTGCGCTTCATGATCTTGAGCATGCGGTCGGTGGCAACCGGACCCGGATTGACGGCGACGACGCGAACGCCGTGATCGAGGCTGCGGCCGCCGAGCGCCTTTGTGAAGGACATCAGCGCCGCATTGCCGGTCGAGCCTGCGATGTAGCTCGCGTCCCAGTTCTCGCCGGAATTGCCGATGATGTTGATGATGACGCCGTCCTTGCCCTTCATGTGCGGATAATAGAGACGCGACAGCGTGATGTAGCCGAACACCTTGAGATCGAAGCCGCGGCGCCACGCGGCATCGTCGAGAATTTCCAAAGAGCCTGCCGGGATGTCGCCGGCGTTGTTGATGAGGATGTCGACGTCGCCGACCTCGGCCGCGAGCTTTTCCATCGCAGCCGTGCTCGACAAATCGAGCGCATGGATGGTGATCTTCACGCCATGGCGGGCTTCGAGCTGCTTCTTGGCCTCGAGCATCGCCTCGCCGTTGCGGGCGGCGAGATGCAGATGACACCCCTCCGCGGCGAAGAGCTCGGCCACCGCAAGTCCAATTCCTTTCGACGCGCCGGTGATCAAGGCGGTCTTGTTCGTCAGCTTCAGGTCCACTCCGGGTCTCCAGGATGCAAGCTAGATATACAAGGTCTAGCAATTTGCATACCAAGAGGCCGGGGCGGTCATTCGAAGGCGGCGAGGAAGTCCAGCAGGTTGTCGCCGAGCAGGTTGACGTGGTCCCGCATGGCGCTGTGCGCCCGCTCGGGATCATGAGCCAGGATCGCCTGCATGATCGCCTCGTGCTCGCGGACGGTATCTGCGATCCGGTTCGGCATGCGCGTCACCCGACGGCGATAGGCGGCCACCTGATTGCGCAGCTTGCGGGTCTGGTCGGCGAGGAAAGTGTTGCGCGAGGCCTCGTAGATCGCTTCGTGGAATTCCTGGTTGATGTCATAGAAGACGTCGATGTCGCCGGTTTCGCCTGCTGCAACAAGCCTCTGGTGTATCTCGCCAATTTCCGCACCCCAGGCCTGAGACACGCGCCTTGCGGCAAGCCGCGCGCAGAGCCCTTCGAGCTCTGCCATAACCTGAAACATCTCGATCAGCGCCTGCGCCTTGATGCTGCGGACCGTCGCCCCCTGCCGGCCGCGCAGCTCGACCAGATTGTTGGCTGCCATCAAACGGAACGCCTCCCGCACTGGCGTGCGCGAGACGCCGAAACGCTGGGCGATCTCCTGCTCGTCGAGCCGGCTTCCCGGCTCCAAATGGCCGGCTGCGATCGCGCCCTCGAGCCTCTGGCGCAAGCTTTCGGCGAGCGTCATGCCTGGACTCGCGGTGAGGGTTTCGTGCCCATTTTTGACGCGCTTGCCTGCGCTATGTGCACCAATACTCGCCATTATGTTTCTCCAATCCCAATATACGTATACATATTGGCGCTCCTATTACGACGAATAGCCGGTTTTCTCCGGGAGATGCGGGTGTCGCCGAGATATTCGCCGTCGTTCTCGCAAGTCTTATGCCTGATTTGCCGGAAAATCGCACTGGCACACGAGTTGCTACGGGATTTTGACGCGGCTCCGCTTTCGTATGCGAATGGCCGCTGCCATTATACAAGGATATCCCGGTGCAGGCTGCCCGCCTCCCCCATCCCGGCCTGGTCACCGATGCCCCGCAGGCTCAGCCCAAGCCGCTGCTTGAACTTCGCGCGATCAGCAAGACATTCGGTGCTGTCGCGGCGCTATCAGGGCTTCAGGCGAGCATCGCCCCCGGCGAGTTCGTCACCGTTGTCGGCCCCAGCGGCTGCGGCAAGAGCACCCTCTTCAACATCGTCGCCGGGCTGGAAGAACCCGATGCCGGCGGCATCCTGCGCTTCGAGGACAAGAGCTGCCATGCTGCCGATCTGCTCGGCCGTGTCTCCTTCATGCCGCAGCGCGACCTGCTGTTTCCCTGGCGCAACGTCGTGGACAACGCCATCCTCGCGCTCGAGGTCGAGGGCATGCCGCGCGAGCACGCGCGCGCCAAGGCGCTGAAGATGCTGCCCGAGTTCGGCCTCGCCGGCTTCGAGAAGCAATATCCCAATCAATTGTCCGGCGGCATGCGCCAGCGCGTCGCCCTGATGCGGACCTTCCTGTTCGAGCGCGACCTGATGCTGCTGGACGAGCCGTTCGGCGCGCTCGACGCGCTGACGCGGGCGATGATGCAGCGCTGGCTGCTCGACGTCTGGCAGAAATACCGCCGCACCATTCTCTTCATCACCCATGACGTCGACGAGGCGATCTTCCTCGGCGATCGCGTGCTGGTCATGACCGCCCGTCCCGGCTCGGTGAAGCTCGAACAGGTCGTCGATCTCCCGCGCCCGCGCCGGCCGGAGATCGTCACCTCCCCCGAATTCGTCCGCCTCAAGCGTACCCTGCTCGATGCGATCGAGGAGGAAAGCATGAAATCGTTCCAATCCTCCATCGCGCAGGAGAAGCCGCAGTGAACGCGATGTCGGCGAGAGATGCGAACGGGATCGATCCGGCCGAGTGGGACGCCCGCGTCAAGCTCGCGGCCTGCTATCGCATGGTCGCCAAGCTCGGCATGGACGATCTGATCTACAATCACATCTCCCTGCGCGTGCCCGGCCACGAGGATCAGTTCCTGATCAATCCCTACGGGCTGCTGTTCGACGAGATCACGGCGTCGAGCCTCGTCAAGATCGACACCAGGGGAAACAAGCTCGACGACACGCCTCATGCGTTCAACGTCGCGGCCTTCGTCATCCATGCCGCGATCCACACCTCGAACCACGACGCGGCGTGCGTGCTGCACACCCATTCCGACGCGAGCGTCGCTGTGTCCGGGCAGGAAAAAGGCCTGCTGCCGCTCAGCCAGTTCGCGATGCGCTTCTACGACCGTCAGGCCTTCCACGATTACGAGGGCGTTGCGATCGACCTCGACGAGCAGGTCCGCCTGGTGCGCGATCTCGGTCCGCACAAGGTGGTGCTGATGCGCAATCACGGCATCCTCACCGTCGGCCGGACGCCGGGCGAAGCCTTCATGCTGCTCTATTATTTCGAACGCGCCGCGCGGATCCAGCTGCAGATGCAGGCGGCGGCCGCTGCCGGCGCCAGGCTGGTGATGCCCCCGCACGAAATCTGCGAGAAGGCCGCCCGACAGTTCTGGGAATTGCAGGGCGACATCCTCGTGCCCGGCGAACGCGAATGGCCGGCGCTGATGCGCCAGCTCGACCGCACCGATCCATCCTATCGCAATTGATTTTCACCGTCTGGAGTATGACCATGTTGAGCCGTCGTCACGCCTTCTCCGTCCTCTTCGCCATTGCACTGGCGACCGGCTCGCTTGTGACGGCTGCGCCCGCCGCCGAATTGCAGAAGGCGAGCCTGCGCCTGAAATGGCTGCCGCAGGCGCAGTTCGCCGGCTTCTACGTCGCAGCGGCCAAGGACTACTACAAGGCCGAGGGCATCGACCTCACCATCAATCCCGGTTGACCCAATCTGCTGACCGAGAACCTTGTCGCGACCGGCGCCGACACGTTCGGTCTGTCCGGCGGTACCGACAGCGTGTTCGCGGCCCGCGACAAGGGACTGCCGATCGTCTGCATCGGCGTGTCGCACCAGATCACGCCCTTCATCTTCGTCACCCGCAAGGACGGGCCGGTGAAAACAATCCAGGATTTCAAGGGCAAGACTGTCACCACCTGGTTCACAGGCGCCAACCATGTGCTGAACGGCATGCTCGCCAAGGAAGGCATCAAGCCGGATGAGTTGAAGATCCAGCCGCAGCAGGTTTCAGTGACGCCGTTCGTGGACGGCAGCGTCGATGTCATCACCGCGACCTATTACAACGAGTTCTACACCATTCAGTCCCGCATGCCGAAGGACAGCCTGAAGACCTTCGTCGCCGAGGATTACGGCATCACCTTCCCGCGCGACACGCTGATCGTGGCCGAGGCGACCGCCAAGGAGAAGCCGGAGCTGGTCAAGGCGTTCCTGCGCGCTTCGCTGAAGGGCTGGAAGGACGCGTTCTCCGATCCCAAGGGCGCCGTCGATACGGTGATGGCCGCGGCCCCGACGCTCGACCGCGCGCAGCAGGAATTCATGCTGACCGAAGTCAAACGCCTGATGACCGCTGGCGCTGCGGCGAAGAACGGCATGTTCTGGATTGATGCCGACGCGGTCAAGACCGCCCACGACTTCTTCCTGAAGTATGGCGTGATCTCCAAGCCGGTCGATCTCGCCGCGGCCTATGATGCCAGCTTTATCCAGAGCGTCCCGGCGGCGGACCGGCTGCCGTGAGCAGCCCTGCGGCGACATCGCTCGGTGACGGCCGCGCGGCTGCGCGGCCAGTCACGATGCCGGATTCGCTGCGCAAGCTGGTCCGGCTGCTGCTCGGCCTCGCCATCGCGGCGGTGATCTGGGAAGGCGCGGTGCTGCTATTCGGCATCCGTCCCTATTACCTGCCACGCCTCAGCACGATCCTGATGACGATGGCGGCGACACCGCGGGCTTATGTCGACGGCTTCCTGCGCACGCTCGCCGAGACGCTGATCGGCTTCGCCTCCGGCGGCGCGTTCGGCGTGCTCATGGGCGTCGTGTTCTTCCGCATCCGCGCGCTGCGCGAGATGATCTTTCCGATCTTCGTGGTGTCGCAGACCATTCCGGTGATCGCTTTCGGCGCGCTGGTCGTGCTGTGGTTCGGCAACACCCTGCTCGCCAAGGCGATGATCGCCTTCTACCTGACCTTCTTTCCGGTGACGGTGAACACGCTGCTGGGCCTCGAGACGGTCGATCCCAAGCAGGTCGCGTTGATGCGCAGCTTCGGCGCCTCCAACCGCCAGCTGCTGCTGCGCCTGCAGATGCCGACCGCGCTGCCGCAGATCTTCGTGGCGCTGCGGCTCGCCGCATCGTTGAGCCTCGTCGGTGCCATCGTCGGCGAATGGTTTGGCGACACCACCGGGCTCGGCGTGCTGCTGCTCCAGGCCATGTTCACCGAGAATGTGGTCGCGATCTGGGGTGCCCTGCTCGCCGCCGCCCTGCTCGGCACGGGCTTCTATGCCGTGGTTGCCGCGATCGAGCGACGCCTCGTGTTCTGGAGCGCCGAGCAATGAGCCGCGCGCTGGCCTCGCCCTCGCTCGCCGTCCAGCGCGGTATTCTCGGCGTTGTCCTGCTGATCGCGTGCTGGGAAGGCACTGCGCGCGGACTGCATCTGCCGGCCTATGTGCTCCCCGCCGTCAGCGAAATCCTCGTCGGCCTCTGGTCCAAGCGCACAATCCTCATTGACGCCGCCGGCTACACGTTGCTGGAAGCGCTGGCGGGCTATGGTCTCGGCTGCCTGATCGGCATCGGCCTTGCCATTGCGATCGCATTGGTGCCGCCGCTCCGCAGCGCGATCCTGCCGCTCGCAACTGCCATCAATTCGGTGCCCGTGGTCGGCTATTCGCCGCTGATCCTGCTCTGGTTCGGCATCGGCGTCAGCTCGAAGATCGTGATGGTGGCGATGGCGGTGAGCTTCACCATCCTGCTATCGATGCTGGCCGGGCTCGACCGTGTCGATCGCCGCGCCATCGACCTGATGCGAAGCTTCGGCGCAAGCCGCTTTAGCGTGCTGTGGCGCCTTCGCCTGCCGACCGCGCTGCCACTGTTGCTCGCCGGCATGCGCGTTTCCACGGTGCGCAGCGTCATCGTGGCGATCGTCACCGAAATGCTCGGCGCGCACGGCGGGCTCGGCTGGGTGATCTACCAGGCCGTGCTCCAGATCGACTTCGTCCAGGTCTGGTCGGCGATCTTCGTCGCCTCTGCCGCGAGCCTCGCCTTCTTCGGCCTGATCGGCTTCCTCGAGCGAAAAATCCTGTTCTGGACATGATGCCATGAAACGACAGATGCATCTCGGCCTGTTCATCCTCGGCACCGGCAGCCACGTCGCCGGCTGGCGCTATCCCGGCGCGGTCGACAGCTTCCAGGACTTCGCGGCGATCCAGGAGATCGGACGCACCGCCGAGCGCGGCAAGTTCGACCTGATCTTCATGGGCGACAATCTTTATGCTGATGCCGCCGCCCATCCCTCCTACACGCTGCGGCTGGAGCCGCTGACGATGCTGGCAGCGCTGTCGACGTCGACCAGCCATATCGGCCTCGGCGCCACCGTCTCCACCACCTACAGCGACCCGTTTTCGGTCGCGCGCGTCTTCGCCTCGCTCGATCACATCTCCGGGGGACGCGCGGCGTGGAACGCGGTGACGACCGCCAATCCGGCGACGGCGGCGAATTTCGGGACCACCCATCCCGACCACGCCCGCCGCTACGAGATGGCCGGCGAATTCCTCGATGTAGTCAAGGGCCTGTGGGACGGCTGGGCCGACGACGCCATCGTCGCGGACCGCGCCCGTGGCCTCTACATCGATCCGGCGAAACTTCGCCCGATCGACCATGACGGCGCATTCTTCAAGGTGAAGGGCCCGCTCAACATCGGCCGCACCCCGCAAGGCCAGCCCGTTGTGCTGCAGGCCGGCGGCTCCGAGGCCGGCCAGGCGCTCGCCGCGCGCACCGCCGACATCGTGTTCTCGGTGGTGCAGGACATCGAGGAAGCCAAGGCCGGCTACGCCTCGCTGAAGACGCGGCTGCCGGCATTCGGGCGCAGGCCGGAGGATGTCACCGTGCTGCCGGGCGTGATGCCCGTGGTCGGCCGCACCGACAAGGAGGCGTTCGAGAAGCTCAACACACTCCAGAGCTTTGTCAGCGGCAGCAACGCGCTCGCGATCCTCTCCGACCGTTTCGGCCGCGACATGTCGGCCTACGATCTCGACGGACCGATCCCCGACATCGCGCCGTCGGACAGCTATCACAGCTTCGCCAGCGTCATGCTCGCCAAGGGCCGCCGCGAGAACATGACGCTGCGCGACCTCTACAATCTCACCGCCGCCGCCCGCGGCCACTGGGTGCTGTGCGGCTCGGCCGAACGCATCGCCGACACGCTCCAGCTCTGGTTCGAGGGGCACGCCGCCGACGGATTCAATGTCATGCCGCCCTACTTTCACGAAGGCTTTGGGGATTTCGTCCAGCTCGTGGTCCCTCTTCTTCAGGAACGCGGTCTGTTCCGCTCTGAGTATGAAGGCACAACATTACGCGATCACCTCGGCCTGCACAGGCCCACGAATGCATTCTTCGAGGCCTAGAATTCGATGCAGATCGCAGACGTGGCGTACCAAGGTTGCGTAGAATCCATTACCGCGACCTGCTCGCGCTTTCCTTCTTGGGCCAGACGCGCAACTTCTGCGGAGTCAAATCAGTCCGAGACGTCGACCCACACTGGCCTTCAATGGATTTTTCTTGATCTCCCGGTGCACATGTTGTGCACACACCCGCCTCTAACCGATTGAAGAAATTAAACTCTTGCTCCAATCCATCATCGGGGCCACGGAGAACTTGAATCTTTGTAATTCAACAGCTTGATCTTGATCTTCAGCTCGCGCAGTCCACGGTACCGCTTCCGAGCTATCCCGCTCAGGTCATTGCCATACATTCATTGCCCAAGCATGCACCACTTTCAACAGAAAGAATTTCGCTTCTTGGCAGGGAGAGCAAGCTGACGCCTGAGGGCGCCGGGAAGAACCTTGGAGAGCCAGCATCGGCGAGAATGATCCGGCAGCTCAATAGGCCGTGAGCTATCGGCTCATATCATCTCCGAGACGCGCGCTATGCGTCTTGCGAGATCGGCCGGCAGTTCCCACCGCTTTTCCGCTGGATCGTCGTAGCGCCCCCTGACGGAGCCCTTTTGTCGATCGAGCGCATTTCGCCGAAGCGCTGGTCCATCTATGGGAGAGCGGCTGGACTTACTCAAAACGTGCGATCGCAAACGAAGTCAGATCGATATGGTTACGCCCACCGGTCAATCGTTCGGCAACCACAGCACCGATTCCGGCGGAGTGCTTGAAACCGTGGCCGGAACATGCCGAGACCACGAAAATGCGATCGTGACGCGGATGGTGATCAATTATGAACCCGCGATCGGGAGTGACGGTGTAGAGACAGGCGGCCGCTTGAGCCACGCGCGGCGTCGCACCTGCCAACCGCCTTTGGACGTGCCTGCGGTACATCTCGGCGGACTCTGCCGGATCGACCTCGCGGTTGATGGCATCAGCGGTGGTCGGCATCTCATACTGTTCGGTCGCGACCTTGATCCGGCGATCGCCCGGCAGCGGTGGAAAGCCATAGAGATAGTCGACGTCGGTCGCGCCATGCATCCAGATGAACGCCGGCGCGTCAGGTCGGTAGACCGCGAGATCGTCGAGTTCGTACCAGTGAAGAACCTGGCGATTGACGGTCAGCAGGCGATCGAACGGCGCTCCCAGCAAGGGCGCCGTCCAGCCACCGGCCGTCACCACAGCCTGCTGTGCCTCAATCGTTCCGCTCGAGGTCTCGACACGGACAATGCTGTGTTGGTCGACTGAAAGAACCTTAACGCCGGTACGGATTTGTGCGCCGAGTTGCGCGGCGCGGCTCAGTTGTGCCGAGATGCAGCGCTCCGGAAAAACATATCCGCCGCCAGGCTCATAGTAAGCCTTCTCGTTTCCTGCGAGGCCCAGGAATTGAGGGAACCTGCATGCAACTTCCGTACCGTCGAGAATTTCGTGCTCGATGCCGAAATCGCGTGCGACCTCGACCGAGCGTGCGACGAAGTCCGGTTTGCCATGGTGCGAGGTCGGTCCCGTGCCGGGCCCCATGACCAGAACGCCGCAATCATGCAGAAGCTTCTCGCCGGTATCCGCCTCGAGCTCACGCCAGATCCGGTGAGAGTTGAGGACGAGTGGAGCATAGACGCCACCCTCACCGACTGCCTGCCGCGTGATACGGGTTTCTCCGTGGCTCGACCCCATACGGTGTGGGGGCACGAAACGATCGACTCCGATCGCATGCACGCCACGCTTAGCCAACTGGTAAAGGATCGCACTGCCCATCGCGCCAAGACCTACGACAACGAAATCTGCTTGCTCGCTCATGGCGTGCTCTCCGGGTTCGAGTCTAAAGTTCTGACCGATGTAGGGGCGTCGCGATCCGCGATCGACGAGCACAAAAGGCTCAAATCAGGCGACCTTTTTCAACCGCTTGAATCGCTCGATCCGGAACGGAGCCGGATCGACGCAAGCCGTCGATCCGGTCACTAGGTCGGCCATCAACGCGCCGGCGCCCGGGCCGATACCAAAACCGTGACCGGAGAAACCTGTCGCGAGATAGAAGCCCGGAATGGCCCCCACCGGCGCTATGACTGGAACGGCATCCGGCGTAACGTCCATCAGGCCGGCCCACATCTTTGTGATCTTGGCATCGCCGAAAACCGGGAAAGCCTCGCGCAAATGGCGAACGCCGCCTCGAACGAACCGCCAGGATGGATCCGGATCGAGAATACGAATCTGTTCGAAAGGGGTAACTTCGTCGCTCCGCCAACTTCGCGCCATCGACAGCTCACGAAAAAACTGACCGCCGATGCGAAGTGTCAGCTCATTCCAGCTCTTGATGAGCGTCGGTGTATAATCGCAGAACAAACGGAAGCTGTCCGGCGTGATCGGCGCAATATTTGCGTTGCGCTGAGCGACAGTGAACCCGCCGTCCAAACGGCGACGGAAAGCGAAGTTGCCCGCACCAACTGCGAAATCCGGAACGCCGTCGACGGAGGACAGGCGGACGACGCTGCCGAGGATCTTCAGGACCGGAAGATCGATGCCCATGTTGCCAGCGAACAAGCGCGACCAGGCTCCCCCCGCCAGAACCACGGAGGAGCAGCGGATCTCACCGCGCTCGGTCACACAGCCGCTCACCCGACCGGCCGATCGCTCGATGGAGCGAACCGCGCAATTGGTGAGGATGTGCGCGCCTTTGGCGGCCGCGGCCCGCGCCATCGCCGGGACTGCGATAAAGGGCTCGGCCTTGCCGTCGCTCGGCGTGTGCAATGCGGCGCGGAACGGCTTCGTCGCTCCGGGAATGAGCGTCTTCAGCCCCTCGCCGCTGACGAGGCGGGAATCGAGACCAAGCGGGGCGGCATGCTTCAGCCACTCCTCATACATCGCAACGTCGGCATCGGTGTCGCAGAGGTAGGCGATGCCCGTCTGCCGAAAGCCCGTTTCGCCGGCGATGCGTGCGTTCATGCCGCGCCAAAGCCGGAGACTCTCGATGGCAAGTGGCAACTCGGCCGGATCGCGGCCCATCTGGCGCACCCAACCCCAGTTTCGCGACGACTGCTCCGCTCCGATCAATCCCTTGTCACACAAGGCCACGCTGACGCCGCGCTCAACCAGCGAAAGCGCGGTCGATACGCCGATGATGCCGCCGCCGATGACGACGACGTCCACCTTCGCCGGCAGTTCCTGCGGCGTGATGACGAGCTCGGGAATTATGCTGGACAAATTGCCCTCCTTCGCGGCGAACGCTTTGTGGGCCGCTCCAATTCAGCGTCCCGGACGATCGAGGAAATCGCGCAGGCGATACCAGCCGGCAAAGAGCGGCACGAACCAGGGCTTGCCCGAATAGAACGGCACGGCCGTGAACTCTTCGCGGTCAAAAGCCGACGGCAGGTTCTGCTCGCCGAGAATCTTGCGCGCCGTCTGGTAGCCGAGATAGGTCATCAGCGCGACGCCATTGCCGTTGCAGCCGGCCGCAAAATCAGTGCCGTCGCGAGCGCCGAGATGGGCGATCTTGTCGACGGTCATCGCCACACGGCCGCTCCAGGCATGGGTGATCTTCACACCCGCGAGCTGCGGCCAGACGGTGAGCATGCGCACATAGAGCCGCTTTGCGGCAAGCTTGTCCGGCATATCGAAGATGCCCGGGCGCGAGCCGAACAGCAGCCGCGTCCCGTCGGGTGACGGCCTTGCGTAGATCAGGTCACGGCGCGTGTCGGACACCATACGCGCCTGCGGAATGAGCTCCGCGAGCATATCTGCCGGCAGCGGTTCGGTGGCAATCTGATAGCTCTTCACCGGAACGATGCGGCTGGCGAGCCCCGGCGTCGCAACGGCATCGGTGTAGCCGTTGGTGGTCGCGACGACGTGGGTGGTCCGGATGCTGCCCCGCGCGGTTGGCACGATCTTCTCGCCACTCGCTCCGTCCAGCACCATCCCTGCACGCGCATGTGAGCGCAGCACGACGCCGGCGGCGCGCGCCCGGTCTCGCAACGCCTTGTGATACTTGCCCGGGTGCAGACCGCCATATTGGTCGATCACCATGCCGCCATGATAGTAATCCGAACCGATCGCAGATTGCTGCTGCGCGCGATCGACAAAACGCACGGTGACGCCGGTCTTTTCCGCCAGCAGCGCCCCGTGCCGTTTCAGCGTTTCGTAGTCGCCCATAGCGTGAGCGCCGAAAAAGCGGCCCGTGAGTGCGAGCCCGGCATCCAGCTTCTCGGTCTCGACCAGCATCTTCAGATAATCGAAGCTCTCGTTGCTTTCGCCGATCAGGCGCGAGAACAGCGCGGGATCGATCCCCTTGATCGCACCGCCAACCACCAGCTTCTGGCCGCTCGACACCATGCCGCCCGACCGCGTCGAGGCGCCCTCCCCGATCCGGTCACCGTCGATGACGACGACTGAGCGGCCGGCACGCGCCAGATGGGTCGCCGCATTCAGTCCGGCATAGCCCGAACCGATGACGACGACATCGGCTCGTTCCGGCAAGGGGTCGAGATCGGTTTCCGGTTCGGCGGCCTCCCACCAATAGGGCGCCTCCTTGAAGTCCTTGGCATAGATATCGTCAAAACGGGGCATGATGAATCGAGCCTTTCCGGCTTATCTTTCTTTGAACGGGGACGGCGTGATCAGAGAACCTGACCGAGGAATTCGCGCGTGCGAGGATCTTGCGGACTGTCGAAAAGTTCTCCAGGTGGCGCACTCTCCACGATCAGACCATGATCGGTGAAGCAGACTCGCTGCGAGACCTCCCGGGCGAACTTCATCTCATGCGTCACGAGGATGCAGGTGAGGCCCTCCTCCACCAGCTCGCGGATAGCGAACAGCACGTCCTTCACCGTCTCGGGATCAAGCGCCGCCGTCACCTCGTCGAACAGGATCACTTCCGGTTGCATCGCGAGCGCGCGGGCGATCGCCACGCGCTGCTGCTGTCCGCCGGAGAGCTGTCCCGGATAGCTGTCCGCCTTCTCGGAGAGCCGCACTTTCTTCAGCAGCTTGCGGGCGCGCTCCTCGACTTCGGCGCGATCGTGTCCGAGCACCTGGATGGGCGCCATCATGATGTTTTGCAGCGCGGTGCGATGCGGGAAGAGGTTGTATTGCTGGAACACCATCGCCACCTGATGGCGCAACGACCGCATCGCCTTATCCGACTTCAATTCGTGCACGCGATGCGTGCCGACGCGAATAAAGCCTTCGTCGATCGGAAACAGGCCGTTGATGCAGCGCAGGATGGTGGACTTTCCCGATCCGGAGGGGCCGATGATGCAGACGGCCTCGCCCTTCTGCACGAACAACGAAATGCCCTTGAGAACCTCGAAGTCGCCGAAGGACTTGCGGACGTTGTCGAGCTCGATCAGCGCTTCGATACGGCTCACAGGCTGTCTCCCTTCACGGCACGTTCCAGCCGGCGCGCGATGGCCGCGATCGGATAGCAATAGGCGATGAACAGGAACAGGATGGTCAGATAGAAATAGACGATCACCCGCTCGTTCTCCATGGCGAGCAGAGTGTTCAGGATCGTCAGGACGTCCTGGATTCCGGTGACCGTGGCGAGCGCGGTCGCGATCATCAAGAGCGCATAGAGATTCATCCAGCCAGGGATCATGCGCCGCATCGCCTGCTGCATGATCACGTGGCGATAGATCTGGAAAGTATTGTAGCCGAGTGAACGTGCCGCCTCCCATTGGCCGCTGTGAACAGATTGGACGGCGCCGCGGATCACCTCGGAAAAATTCGCCGCGGTCGGCAGCGCAAGGCCAATCACGGCTTTCACGAATGGTGGAAACGGAACGATCGTGCCGAAGATTCGCATCTCGAAGGGCAGGAAATAGAGCGTGGCAAAGAGCAGAACGAGCCAGGGTGAATTGCGCAGGAAATTCACCAACAGAAGAGACGGAACTCGGATCAATCCGACCCGCGCAAGCGTCCCAAGCCCCATGATCGTGCCGAGCGCGGTCGCCAGCGCTATGGAAGCGATCGAAAGGAGAATGTTGAGAACGAATCCGCCGGTGACCGGCCAACCGGTTGCTGAGCCGGTCAGAAGCAGGGGAAGCCGCACCAACACGCGGGTCCAGTAAGCCGAGCCGCCCGTCGCGGCATCAACAGCAATCCAGACCACTACGCCAAGGGTGATCAGCAACTGAACGGCGCGCTTCTTGTCATCGTAGTGGAGCACAAACCCCGCCATCAAACCCCCCTTCCGTATCCCGGGAAGGCCATAAAGGCCTCGAGCCTCGCCATCGCGAATGTGAGAATCGACACTAGCGCCACGTAGATGAGGAGCACGAGGATCATCACCTCCAGCGTGCGAAACGTGTCATTGTAGATCTGCCCGGCGTAGTACATCAGCTCCGGCACGGTGATGACGGACGCCTGCGACGTCGTCTTGAAGAGATTGGTCAGGATGTTCGTCAGCCCCGGCAGGCAGATGCGGGTCGCGATGGGTGCCTCGATGCGCCAGAAGCGGGCCCACCGGCCGTACCCGAGTGACCGCGCCGCATCGACGATCGACCGCGGCATGGTTTCGATACCTGAGCGAAACGCTTCGATGGCCAGTGCCCCGCCGAAGAGACTGAGCGAGATCGCAGCACAAGCAAAGGCGCTGAGCAGCGGCACTGATAGCCCGGTCGAAGGATCGGTCACCCTGAGACCGAGGGTCGAGAGCGTGAAATAGGCAAAGAGCATCTGTAGCAGCGGCGGCGTGTTGCGAAACACCTCGACGAACAGCTCGATCAGGGCATCAAGCCAGAATATCCGCAGGGTGAAGCCGAGAGCCCCGAGCATGCCGATGAGTATGGCGGCGCCCGACGAGAGCGCCGCCAGCTTCAGCGTGTTGACGACACCGATGAGCAGCCATCGCTGGTACGCTGGATCCGCGAGCCAGGAATAGTCGAGACCTAACAAGGGCTGCGGCTCCGTGTCCGTCAGTTCTTCTTCGCCGCCGCAGCCTTTGCCCGCGCGGCAATATAGTCGGAGTGCGGCATGCCGAACTCGGTCTCCCACGCGATCAGCTTGCCCTCGGCTTCGGCCTTGTCGATGGCCTTGTCGACGGCTTCGCGGAACTCGGCATCGTCCTTGCGCAGGCCGCCCGCCATCGGCTGGAATTCATAGGGTGCAACGGCAATCTTGTAGCTCGCCCAATCGGGCTCCTTGAGCTTCTGCTGAAGCGTCATATCGTCGAAGACGAAGCCGATGCAACGATTGTCCTTCAGCGCTCGATAGGCTTCCGGCTGCGTCTTGAAGGCGACGAGAGTGATCCCGAACTCCTCAGTCATCTTCTTGTTGTAGTAGGAGCCCTGAATGCCGCAGACCGACTTGCCTTTCAGCTCTTCCCACTTGGAGATCGTCGTCTCCTTGGCCATCAGCACCGATGGACCGGCGGCAGAAACATATTCCGTGGTGAAGTCGATGACCTTGGCGCGCTCGGCCGTCACGCCAAGTGTGGCGAAGATCGCATCGATACGGCCGGCAGTCAGGAAATCAATGCGATTGGCAGCGATGACCGGCACGAGTTCGATCTTGTCCTCGGAGCCGAGAAGCTCCTTGGCAACGTACTTGGCCAGCGAGACCTCAAAGCCGACGACTTCGCCCTTGTCGTTCAAATAGCCGTAGGGCACGTAGTCATTCTTCACGCCTACGATCAGCTTGCCGCGTGCCTTGACGTTATCGAGCGTCCCCGCCACCGCGGCGCCAGCCACGAAGAAGGTCGCGAGCGCGAGGGCAGAAGCGCCCATCATTCTCTTGAAGCCTGCCATCCTGTTCCCCTGGATAAATCAGGGCCTTCGGGCGCTGTTGCCGCAACGCCGCGTTAGCCGTCAACTTTGCTCGAATGCAGAAATCAGGCCGCTCGAAAAATGTGCACCTCTGTTAAGCGACCTAATTTTCATCATTGGAGGCTGATCTTTCTCATTAGACAAGTTGCCAACGGCAGTTTTTTCATAATATGAGATTTTATGTCACCGACCGCCCAGCCATCTTCTAGTGGAGCCCAGCTGCTCGACCGGACTGTCGTCCTGCTGGACCTCGTCGCCGATGGCGGCGTCGACGGCCTGTCGCTGAAGGAATTAGCGGCGCGCTCCGGGTTCAACACCGCCACCTGTCACCGCATCCTCAACACGCTGGTCGGCCGCAAGCTGCTCGCGCGCGACGACAAGAAACGGCGCTACCGGCTGGGTGCGCGCATGGCGATCTACGGCGTGCGCGCGGCCCGCGGCCCCGGAATGATCAGCCGCTGCGAGGTCGCACTGACCCGGCTCAGGCGGCGCACCGGCGACACGACCCATCTCATGGCCCGCTTCAACCACGATTCCGTCTGTCTCGACCGGCGCGACGGCGAATGCATCGTGCCGACGCTGACAGGATCGATCGGCGGCTTCGTGCCCCTCGGCGTCGGCCCCGGCTCGATCGCGATGCTCGCATTCCTCGACGAGGACGAGCAGGACTACATCATCCGCGCCAATCTCGGGCGCTATGCATCCTATCGCAACCTCACGAAGGACAAGGTTCGGCAGTTGATCGCCGACACCCGCCGGCGGGGCTACGCAGTGGATATGGGCGAGCTCATTCCAGGCATCGCCGGCGTGGGCATGCCAATCATGACGCCGGGAGAAAAGCCGGGCGCAGCGCTCAGCTTCACGCTGCTCTGCGCCAAGGTCGGGCCCGGCGTCATCGAACGCTATGGCGCCCTCCTCGAGGAAGAGATCAACGCCATCATTGGTCAGTAAGGCGGATTGGGTACACGCGGCAGCAACTCGGCGAGTCTCGTTCACATAGTGATGATGCGCGGCCGTGGCCCGGTGCTCAGTGTTAGCGAACGCCATGACGACGCCGAACCGTCTCATTTCGATAGCCGTTGCTTACTTCGTGTAAAGACAGGACCTGGGCTTTTGAACTGCAAACGGCCTGCGAAGTAAGCGACCGCCTCGCCGAGGCGCAAGCGGTTTATCCATTTCTGCGCGTGCCGGATCGCACCAGTTTCGCACCAGAAACCGTCTCACCAAGAGGGACGAACGTGGCCGAACATCAGGAAAAATGGTGATAAATCAACAACCTCATCTTTTTTCCTGCCGCTCATACGGTCTGGTTGCAGGTTCGAGTCCTGCCGGTGCGGGAGGCGCTTAGTTGCTTTCACTGCTGGGCAGCGGCTTCATATTTGTGCGGTCATGCCCTCAGGAGTTTATTCCGTGCCGCAAGCTATCTTATCCGCGCAGAGCCGACCTCTACGTTCGCCTGCCGAGTTAGCCTCCATCATCACAACCGCCTATGAGCGCATCGAACGGGACCAGCACCGCAACTGCTGGATCTATGTGCGGCCCATGGAAGAAGCGCTGGCCGAGGCTGATGCCCTTGTGCGGCGAGCTGAGGAAGGTGAAGTCCTGCCGCTCCTTGGCGTGCCATTCGGCGTCAAGGACAATATTGACGTCGAGGACATGCCAACGACGGCAGCCTGCCCGTCATTCGAATATGTGGCTGCGCGATCGGCCAGATGCGTCGAGAGATTAACGGCGGCAGGTGCGATCTGTCTTGGCAAAACCAACCTGGATCAATTCGCAACCGGACTGTCCGGCACCCGCTCCCCCTATGGCGCCTGTTCCAGCGCGGCTAACGATCTGTATGTCTCCGGCGGTTCGAGTTCCGGTTCGGCTGCTGCCGTAGCATCCGGCCATGTTGCCTTCGCTCTCGGCACAGATACCGGCGGCTCGGGCCGGATTCCCGCAGGCTTCAATGGGATCATTGGGGTCAAGCCAACCGTCGGCCTCGTCTCATCCCGGGGCCTTGTGCCGAACTGTCCGACGCTCGATTGTCCCTCGATCTTCTGCAATTCCATTGCCGAAGGTCGAATCCTGCTCGGGTTGATCGAAGGATTCGACGACAGTGATCCTTATAGCCGCCAACGGATTGCCTCGTCGTCCCCATCTCCTCGCAAATTCTGGTTCGGCCAGATCTCTGTCGGTCATCTGAATTCATTCGGCATGCCGGAATGCAATGACCTTTACAGGCAGGCTTGCACGAGGCTTTCGGGACTGGGAGGCCAAGCTAGGCAAATTGACTTCGCGCCTTTCGCCGAAGCCGGTGAAATGCTCTTTTCAGGGCCTTGGATCGCCGAACGTCATGCGGCGATCAGCAAGCTCCTGGACATCGATCATGGAGACCTGCTTGACGTCATCCGCAACGTGCTGGGCGCAGCTGCCCGGTTTTCCGCAATAGATACGTTCGCCGCGCAGCATCGACTCTTGAAGCTGCGACGCCAGATCCAGGCGCTCTTCGAGGAGATCGATGTCCTGGTGGTACCGACCGCGCCACGCCCCTTCACGATCTCGGAGATGATGGAAGATCCCATCACGCTCAACAGCCGCCTCGGTTACTACTCCTATTTTGCCAATCTCGTGGACTTGTGCGCGGTGGCAGTTCCCAACGCAATGCTCGGCAACGGCATGCCGATGGGCATCACTTTGCTGGCGCCTGCGTGGCGTGACCATGCTCTTCTCGACCTTGCCGAGCGATGGCTGCCCGATGCGAAGGCCGGACTGTTCGATCTAAAGGTATATCCGAGGGCCGCGTCCTAGACGACTTCGAGATCGAGAGCGCGCAGATTGAGGATCACAATCAGGCCCCGGTGATAACGGATGACGCCCCTTGCCTGCATGCGGGAAAGCTGCACCGTAACCCATTGGCGAGTTGAGCCGATCAGGTTGGCGAGATCACCATGCGTGAACGGGATCCCGATCACGATCTCACGGCCTTGCTGCGAGCCGTAGATCTTCGAGAGAAAGACCAACAGACGATGCAACCGCTCGGTCACCGAGCGCGTCCCCAGCATTTGCGCCATCGCCGAGTAGCACCGTGCCTTGAAGGCGAGTGCATCCAGCAGCGCGACCGCGATACTGGCCGATTCAAGCGCCAGCGCGCGCAGGGCCGGGCCGGGCAAGAACGTCACC